>NZ_JAATOM010000028.1 GCF_019207085.1 Variovorax sp. dw_308
AGGTTGGCGAAGGGATCGTCGTCGGTGTCAGCCTGGAGCTTGCGGCCCGATGGGCTCGTGGCGGGTTCATCTATCAAGTCGCCGAACAAGGGTGTGGGCACGGTGGGATTTGCGCCCAGATCGTCCATCAGGGAGCCGCCGCCGCTGGCCCCGCCGGGAGGCACGACACCCTTGGGCGGCGCGTAGCCGAACTGGCCGATGGGCACATGGTCGCTGCGCGGCGCGGCGACTGGCTTGGGCATGGCTTGCAAGGCGGCGAGCGGGTCGGCATTCGAAGACGTGCCTGGCTGCAGCAACGGCGCGCCGAGCGGGCTCTCGCCGAACGGGTCGCTGCCGGGGCCGTTGCCGCCAAGGCCGCCGAACAGGTCATCGATGTTGCTGGCGGGGCCGGGCATAAGGCCCAGGCCGGAGAGGTCCTGGTTCGCGCTGCCGGCGGGGGGTGGCGGAGCGCCTGAACCGAGCAGGTCGGCAAAGGGATCGTCGATCGATGAGGATGCGGCGGCCTTGCCGGCAGGGTGCGCCATCGGGTCCGGGAACTGGAACGGGTCGGCCGGTGCGCGTGGGGACGCACCCGCGGCCCTGGGAGCGGGCGCGGCAACCGGCGGCGGCGTGGGGGAGCCGAGGCCGGCGAGCAGGTCCGCGAAAGGGTCGTCGTCGGAGAACTGTGGGCTGCCGGCGGCTGCGGGGACGGGCGTGGGCGCTGCCGCACCACTCCCCACGCCTTGCACCGAGAGTTCGAAGCCGCCCACGACCAGCCGGTCGCCTGCCGCCAGCGCCGCCTCGCGCCCGGCGCCGAGCGGTTGCCCGTTGTGCTGCAGCGGGTTGCTGCCGCGGTCCAGGATGAAGAACTGGCCGCCGCGGCACTCCACCTGCGCATGCACGCGCGACACCGTGCGGTCGGGGTCGTCGAGCACCAGCGTGTTGGTGGGCGCGCGCCCGATGGTGCCGCCGGCAGGCCCGAACTGCGCCGACATGGGCTGCCCCGCCGGCGCACCGCGATGACTGACGACCACCACATTGATCACGGCTCAATCCTCCAGTTCATGCACCCGCCGCCCCGTTCATCCAGAGCCAACTCGACACCATACCGAAAATGACCGCGACAACGAGCCAAGTGCGGCTCCCCGGAGTTAGTTTGAAGCCCTCGCGCGCCAAGCGCGAGAGGGCTGCGAGCATGAACACGCCAGCTAGAACCGTGAGGATGTGTTTGGCTACCATGGGGGTGGCTCAGGCACTCATGGCGTTCAGCCAGCGCTCCTGGCGCCACGCAGGAGCTGCGGTATTGAAGAGCGGGGTGCCGGGGTTCAACAGGCAGAGGTAAACGGCGGCCGAGTTGCGCTGGCGTTGGAAGCCTGTTTTCAGTACATCCACGCAATGGGCAAACGACGGTGGCTCGCCCATAAAGTACCGCTTGCTGGGCGTGAAGCGATGGCCGTTGGCTTGCCACCAAGCGTCAATTATTACTGGGTCGGGCCAAGGCAGGCCGTCGTCTTCGTCCATTGCGACGTCTTCGTCATTGGGGTCATAGGTGGGCACAAGGTCGGCGTCCTCGGGGAGGTTACGATCGAGATTCAAATCCGCCAGATCGAGACCGGTAATAAAGCTGAACGACTCACCAGCAAGACGCGCGAATTGCAAGTCTTGCATCTGGCGGATGAGCCATGGCACATAGCGCGGGTCGCCGGCAAATCCGATGCCCTTTATGACCAACCGCATGTTCGATGGGTACTTCAGAAGCGACTTGAGCACTTCGTGAGTCGCTAGCGGGGTATGCACCTTTAGCGTCAGGCCCAAGGCCTCCTCCTGCCAAGGACCGGGCGCTGCCGCAATGGAGTCGAGCGCTTCGATGGATTGGTGACGATCACCGAGCAACACACACGCCCGGACTGCTGCCCCCACACAGGAGAAGTCCCCGTCGGCGAGCGCATTGAGACACTTGGGCAAGTGAACGACCTGACCGCGATCGGCAACAACGCGTAACGCACGGGCTCGCAGCGCCGGTTCAGCGTCTTCCAGCGCGATTTCTATAGCAGCACCGGGATCGACCTGGTGCATCGCACAAGCTGCGAGGCCTATCACGCGTCGTAATCTATTCGGTGATTGAAGTAGCACCGTCGTGATACCACGCAGGCTGCCCGCAGATACCCAGCCGAAGGCCGAGATCACACCCGCGCGACAGGCTGGCAAGGCCTCGGAAAGCGCGAGCAGCTTGTCAAGTTCGACGGCATCACGGCTCTCTATCGCCCGAACTACCGCTGTGAACGCTTCTCCCCGACCAGGTCGATCAAGCGCGGCCGCGGCAAGCTCGGCGCCGTACGTAGCAGCTACTCCGAGGCCGTCAAGATGCGCGTCGAGTCGCTCGTCCAGCATGCGGAGATGCCGCAGCTTGACGTGCGCCGCTTGCACAACGCGCGAACGGATATTCCGAAGTACGGTCGCTTCTTCAACGTGTTGTTCGACGACTGCAGCGACGGGCATGAAATCCATCATTTGTAGTTGATTCAAGCGGAAATAGGGTGACCGAAGAAATAGCGAACCCCGACCTCTTCGTCGTGAGCGTCTCGTTCCAGAAATTTCTCAAGCGTTGCGGCAGCGCTGAGCGGTTGGAGAACACCCTTACGGAAACAAGCAGCACCATCAAACCCCGAGGCGGCTTCGAGCTTATGCCGCATCCAAATGAATAGTCCATGGAATGGACCCGCGTTGGGGTCACGTAGCAATGACTGCATCTCTTGAGCCAGACCCGTCGCGTGAAAGGCGTGCCCCTGCCATATAACCTTGCCATCACCGTGCTGAGCTTTGACCTCATCCAGACGTGCCACAACCAGCGCTTCGAACTCTGTTCTCGACGCATTCCTGTCGGGGTTAGTCGAGGCACCGCCTGTGCGGTACGAGCCCGCGTTGGCGGTGATTGCACCACCGGGCGACTCAAGCAGCGTCGAGATGGCATCGCCGACCATGTCGTGATGATCGCGGCTCATGACACGTGTCCACGCATCAAGCATTGACGGAACCAGCGATATCCGCCCCGCCATCGACGCCGCCTGCGCGGCATAGACCCGGAATTCGTCAGGGCCATTCGCCATCAGTTCCTGCAGCAATGCCAAGTCGCTATCTCGACCCGCATCACCGATCAATTGAATCGCGGCCGGCGGAACACCGGACTCATCGGCGGGGTGCAGACAATCCATCAAGCGTGGAATGTGGCGATGGTCGCCGCGCTTTGCGTGCTCAAGTATTGCGGCTACCCTGAGCCACGGATCCCGAGAAGACAAGGTCTCCGGTGCGAGTAGATTGGACGGGGGAGGCTCGGCAAAGGCATACCCTTGAACGGACCACGCGAAAGTTCCCCTGAGAAAATTTGGCTGAGGATTCGCGGTCATCTTTGTTGCATTCAAAGCTTGTCTCGAGCGATTGTCACCATCTCGTTCTGTAGCGTCCCCAGTTTTCCGTCAAGGTCAGCGCAAGGTTGATTTCTAACGCCGTGGGTGTTGCCCTCCCCGACGGGGCAGCCACCGCCAGAACGCGGGACCTTGTGGGCGACCATAATCGCGCCCTTCCAGTCATCCGGCTTAAAGGGATTGTTCTTATCGCTGGCCGCCGCAAAAAGTTTGTCGGCATCCTGTTTCTCCTTGGCGGTCACGCGGTAGTACAGGTCACAAGGGCCTTGAGGCGGGTTATTCGGGACCTGTTCCGGACACTGCTTTCGCATTTTCGCCAGTTGTGTCTGAGCCTCTGCTGCCATGTCCAGCTGCTTGGGCGTCAGCGGTTGGTGATCATAAATCGGGACGTTTCCACGCCCCGATCTTTTGCGCAGGCCCGTTTGCGGGGGCTTGTGAAACTCTTCTTCAGAGATAGATTCCCCTCGTGCCTGCGCTGCCGAATGGGGCGGGTGTTTTTTGCAACACTGACATAACTCCTCATCTGACTTTTCTTCGGCCGATGCAGAGTCACCGATATTGGTCGCCACTACTTCATCATTGGCGGTTGGGCTCGCATGATTGGACGTAGTCATGTCCGTGTGCCTATCGACGTTCTGCCCTTCGAATTTCACATCCATTGACCACGCTACAAAATAGGTCTTGCCCGTGATTCCATGGGTCACAACACCGGCGCCCTGCCCGTTCGTTGCGGCTTCGTCGCCGAGCGGCGATGTCTTGTAGAACGACGAGTCTTTGAGCATCACCTCCCCACCCTTGATCTGTACAGTCTTGCTTCCTTCCTTCATGTCCTTAGAAAATGACGTGTTGGGATATGGCACTGGAAGAGGACCGGCCGGAGGGGGGGGCGGGGTCAGACAAACATCCGGGAAAGCCGCGATCACTTTGCCGTCACCCGATTTGCAGGCTATCTCGTCCCCGTTGGCATAAACCTTACAGCTCATCTCCGTAAATTCCTTTCCTCGAATTGCATCAGGCTCGAATATCGTGAACGATGGTTGCGGCCCGTCCTCCCATTACTGAACTCGTTAAGCAGAGAGCTCGTTCGCCGTCCAGGTAACCCTTGCGGAACGCTTGGTCAGCGAGCACCAGTTGCGCGATTCCCGCAGCGGCACCCGTATCGCCAATCGCCTCTGCCCAATGCCAAACAGGCTGTGCTTTCTTTCGGACTGTGCGCATGAGCCGACCTTCCATGAGTGGAAGTTCCTTGAATCCGTAAAGCTCCCCAGTGACATCCGACAACCGGAGATCGATTTCGTGCAGCCCTACCCTTGCTTCGGCGAGGGCGGCACGAACCGCAGCAGTGAGTCCTTTCCCGAGCAGTGGCCCGTCAGAAAGGACAGGCGCATCTTCTTGCCCGAAACCAAGTCCCGTCACCTTCATCACTGTGTCTGGAGCCGGCGCAGCGCCGATCAATAACGCAGCCGCAGCCTCTCCCGGAACAACACCATCCCTATTGCCCGGAGTCTTTAACCGATACGTCTGATCTAGCCAGAGAAGCGTGGTTGCGTTGATCAATGAGTCCACCCCGCACACCACGCAGGCGGGAGCTTGACCTCGCTCGATTAGATGGCGGGCTTGGAGCAGTGCTTGCATTCCTCCAACATGTCCTGCAACGAACACGCGGGAGTTTTCCGAATGAAATCGAATCCCCAAAACGGTCTCTATCTTGTCGACAATCCGAGAAGCCAAGTCCGAGCCGCCTCCGGGCGTTTGCGGCTCCGCGAGACAAACGAGCAAAGGCACGAGTGACCAATTCAAGTTGGTCTGCCCGCGAAGTAGATCAGCCATCCCTTTCGCGAGCATCCGTACCAACCGCTCTGCGCGTGGAAGCGACAGGGCCAAGCCCGGCACGCTGGCGCCGACGACCGGCTCGCCAGCGTCGTCGGAAAAGGGCAGATTCGCAAAGGCCGAAATCCCTGCGCGCTTGGCGGCACACGCACTTACGGCATTGAGCCCCACGGGACAAACCATCGCGGTTGCTGTAATGAACATGTTCCCCCTCACTAGTCAACTTCATCGTGAGCTTCATGCATCCGCCGCTGCGCTTGAGACCACGCCACCAGTTCAGTCAGAGAATTGAAACGACGCTTGCCATGCATCCGCTCGGCTCTCGTCCGTTCGTGCTCCAACTGATACGCAGTCTTCCCAACGATCACTTCTCTGACCTCCCGAATATTGCGGCGTAGCGGCATCGAAACGCGCCACGCCAGTGCGAAGCGCGCCTTGTCTGGCTCAATACAAATCGTGTCGACCACTCCGGATACTTCTGCCACGCTACCAGTGCGAGAAACGAACAGAAACGGAAGGCCCAAGGTGGGCGGTAGCCTGAAACTGGTCCTGCCTGACGCGGTCAAGTGCATTAGCACCACGTCTTCCCCGCCGCTTGGAAAGTCGATCTGCTGATCCTCCGGCGCACACTGGAAATATTGCGTGTCGAAATCCTGTGGGAGAAAAGGGAACTGCTCGTCCAACCACTTGTCATCAAACGTTCCCGCCCATTTCAGTCGAGGTTGCCAACTGCGCCCCAGCGGACCGAACGCCATCGGCCTGTAATCGCCATCAGGCCTTGTGACCGGTTTGTCGAACTCTTCGGTGTTTGGCAGCGAGCGACCGTCTACCTCGCTAGCTGAAGCACCGGGGTGATAGCCTTTCCCTGCAGGATTCTGCAGATACCATTGATGCTTCGACTGATTAGCATTTGTCGTGTCGACACCGCCAAAGGCATTGTCATAGCCAATAGGCAAGACGGTAAACGGGCGAGGCTCCCCTGGCTCACAGGACAAAGGCCCACGCTCGAAAATCCTGTGCCCGACTACATTGAAAGTCTTAGTGATAGACCCAACCCGCACTCCAACCGGCACGCGGGTGGCCGGCACTCCGCCGGGGGCATAGCAGCTGCCATTGATCAGTACATCGCAACGCCGCTTGACCGGTGCAAAATCGTTCTCGTAGCGGGGTGCCGAAAGTCCTGGCTCGCCGGTAAATATATCAGTCATCACAAGGGGCTCCTGCTCTTCCGTCAGTCGCGGCGCTTGATCAGCAGACGTTGGAAATGCATAGGTGCCCTTTGCCACAACGACGAGCGACTCCCGACCCATCTTGTCGGTGGATGTCGTATAGCCGACAGCCAGTTTTGTCGAATTGACAATATTCACGAATGTGTGGCCCATTAGTTGACTTGAACCGAAGCTCCTTTGACGCGGTTAACTCCGGAAGAACGACTTAACACATAGCTTCCCTGAATCAGCACCTTTCCCGCTTTCGTCAAGGTGATGCTGGCCTTGCCGCAGCGCATCACAAGTTGCTCTTTTGCGCTGACGATCATGCGCTCGCCATTCACGTCGACCTCGACCTGCGCGGGTGCTTCGGCGAGCGGCCAGCCTTCTGATTGGCGCAGCACGCCCATGACGATGGGCCGGCTCGCATCGCCGCCTTCGAACATCAGCACCACGGGCTGCCCGATGTGCGCGCCATGCAGGTCCACCACCGTCCGAGCGCGCACGGCAGCGGTGCCAGGCTGGCCCGCGAAGAGGACCATCGGCGTGCGGCCCTCGTCGGCAATGGCGATCAGTTCGCCGGTCACGACCGCCGGCAGGCTCTCGCTGCCGCGTTGCAACGCCGAGCGCCCGGCCAGCAGTTGCTGCAGTTCCGGCTCCGGCGGCGCCAGCAGCGCCTCGGTGTCCGCAGCCAGCATCGCGTCGATCGACTGTCGTTTGCTCATGGTGTTCCTCGTCGTGTTCCTGATCGCATGGCAGTTCAGTTCTGCAAGATCTTCGAGCCCTTCATCACGATGTCGCTGCTCGCCTTGACGTTGATCTTTCCAGACCCGTCGATCGTGATGTCCTTGCCCTTGATGGTGATGGTGCCGTCCTTCTTCATCGTGATGCTGGCATCACCGGTGGTGATGGAGATGGAGTCGGCGGCGGTGATGGTCAGGTTCTTGCCGACCGACAGCGCATCGTCCTTGCCGATGCTGGTGGTGCGGCCGCCGGCGACGCTGCGCGACTCGTCCTTGGCCACCGTGGTCGACATGGCGCCGCCGATGCTGCTGCTCTGGTCGGCCCCTACGTTGACCGTCTGCGCGGCGCCGATGGTCAAGGCCTGCGCCGCACCGATGGTGATCTCCTGCGCGGCGCCCACGCTGATGGTCTCGTTCACCCCCACCGTGTGCGTGCGCTGCAGCGCCACTGTCGCCGTCTCGCTCGCGCCCACGGTGATGCTGCGGTTGGCGCCGATCGTGATCGTCTCGTTCGCCCCCACGTTCTCCGTGCGGTTCACGCCGATCGTGATGTCCTCGTTCAGGTCCACCTGCTCCTTGCGGTTCTGGTGGATCGTGATCGTCTCGTTCTTGTCCACCGTCTCCGTGCGCATGCCGTGCACCGTGATGGTCTCGTTGTTGTCCACCGTCTCGGTGCGGTCGTGCTTGATGTGCGAGGTCTCGTCGTGGTCGATGGTCTTGGTGCGGTCGTGGCCGACCCAGTGCGTCTCGTCGTTCTCGACCTCGATGTCCTGGTTCTTCTCGGCATGCAGGTAGACCTGCTCGCTGCCCTTCTTGTCATCGAAGCGGAACTCGTTGCAGTTGGCCGCGCTGCCCTTGGGGGTGGAGCGGGTTCTGAAGCCGCTCTGAGTGTGGGAATCGAAGGGCTTGGGCTGGTCGTCGTTGTAGACGCGGCCGATGATGATGGGGCGATCCGGGTCGCCGTTCAGGAAGTCGACGATCACCTCCTGCCCGATGCGCGGGATGAAGTAGCCACCCCAGCCCTTGCCGGCCCAGGGCTGCGACACGCGCACCCAGCAGGTGGATTTCTCGTTGCTCTCGTCGTAGCGGTCCCAGTGGAAGTGCACTTTCACGCGGCCGAAGTCGTCGGCATGGATCTCGTCGCCGGTGGGGCCGACCACGATGGCACTTTGCGGGCCGGGCATCACCACGCGCGGCGTGAGGCGCGGCGGGCGAAACGGCGTGTCGGCCGGCAGCGCGGTGAGCAGGAAGGCGCTGTTGCCGCGCATCGGCGCGATCAGGTCGGGGTGGCCTCGAATCAGGTCGTGCAGCGCTTCCTCCCACCTGGCATTGATGGGGTCGTCGTCCAGCAGTTCGAGCACCACGTGGCCCAGGCGTTGCACGTTGCCGTCGTTCTCGCGCAGGCCTTCGTAGCCCGGATGCGTGACGACGAAGGTGCAGGCGGCGCACAGGTAGTCGGTGTCCGGGTCGCCCATCGGGTGGCCGTGGAAGGTGAAGTTCATGCCGGCGGCGATGTCGGGCCAGCGCGTGAAGGCCCAGTTCACGCGGCGGCGCGCGGCCAGCTCTTCCATGCGCACCTTGCCGGCATCGTCGGTGTCGTCGTTGCGGAAGAAGCCGCCCGGGAATTCGAAGGCTTCGAGGTCGGCCAGCTCGTGCGTGTCGGGGTCGCCCTTGGTGGCCTTGAGCTGTTTCTTGACGGCCTTGAAGTCGCTGTCGCGCGCGTCGTACTTGCCGGTGTCGAGCCGGCGTGAATCGACCCAGTGGCTGACCTCGTTGAAGCGCACCTCGCTGGCGCCGAAGGGGATGTAGTTGAGCGTGTCGATCACCGGCAGCTTCTTGTGCGCGACGTCGCTGGCGTCGGCCAGGTACATGGTGCCGGGCGCATCGTGCGCGTCGAACCAGTAATAGATGCCTTCGTCCTCCAGCAGGCGCGACAGGTAGTCGTAGTCGCTCTCCTGGTGCTGCACGCTGTAGCGCAGCGGATTGTGCGTGCCGATGACCTTGTCGGACTTGACCTTCTTGAAGCGCTTGATGGGGCTGTCCTCGAAGGTCGCGTCGAGGATGTCCAGCACCGCCTTGTCCTGGATGATGCGCGAATTGAGGCGCTTGGTCAGCAGCCAGAACCAGGAGCGCAGCGTGAAGCGGTATTCGAAGTAGCGGCCCACGCTGCCCTTGCGCATGAAGCGCACCGCATGGCCCTGGCAATGCCGCTCGTGCTTGCCGCCGTCCTTGTCGAGGAACTCGATCACCACGTCGAAGGCATGGCCCAGGATGTCCTTGGCGTCGATCTTCTCGTTGGTCGACAGCACGGTGAGTTCGTAGTGCGAGGGCCGCGACAGCGACTCCTGGCCGACGATGGTCCAGAACATCAGGTCGGCGTTGGCCGGCGAATCGCTCTTGATGAGGAACTGGAGGTCAGTCGCCATGGCGTTGCTTTCCATGCTGGAGTGCCATCAAGACGAATGAGCCGGCGCGGTTTCGCATGATGTGTGTGCTGCTCAGTTGGGGGCGGCTGCGGGCGCCTTGCGCGCCGAGACCACGAAGCCCTCGACGGGCTGGTCCGCCTCGATGCGCAGGTGCGCCGGCTCCACACCGCCGACGACGAGTCCGGCTGCGGTCAGCACCTCGTGCAGGTAGCCGGCACGATGGCTGTAGCGGCCGTGCGGGTTGAGGCGGAAGTCCTGTGCTTCCGCTGCGGGGATCGATTCGACCGTGAAGACCAGCCAGCCGTCCGGCCGCAGCGCACGCGCGGCAGCACGCGTCACGGCGCCCAGGTCACCGAAGTAGCAGAGCGTGTCGGCGGACGCGATGAGGTCCAGGGACCCGGCGGCCTCGGCCTCGATGAAGGCGGTGAGTTCGGCCTTGTGAAGCGCGTCGTAGACCTGTCGCGGCTCGGCCCGTGCCAGCATGCGGGCCGAGAGGTCGACGCCGACCAGGCGCCGCGCATAGGGCGCGAGCAGCGGACCGCACAGGCCGGTGCCGCAACCGGCATCGAGCACGTCCAGCGCGCCCCGGGGCTCGCCGAGCAAGGGCGGCAGGGCCTGCGCGATGAGTTGCGGCGCGCGATAGCTGAGCTTGGCCAGCTTGGCGTCGAAGCTGTCGGCGAAGCCGTCGAACACGAGTTCCACATACGAATCGGTGGCGCGCTCCGGCACGGCCTGGCCGGAGCAGCCTGCCAGGTGATGAACGGCCTCCGGGTTGCCGGGCTCGTCCTTGAGCCAGTCGCGGTACACCTGCGCCGCATCGTCGAATCTGCCGAGCATGTAGTAGGCCATTCCAAGCGCCTGCCGCGTCCTGCCGTAGAGCGGCTTCATCTCCAGCGCCTTGCTCAGCGCTTGCAGCGCCTCCTGGCTGCGCAGCAGGTTCTGCAGCAGGACGCCCAGGTTGGTGTGCGCGTCGATGTACTTCGGGTCGAGTTCGATGGCGCGCCGGTAGGCGGCCTCGGAGTCTTCCACTCGGCCCTGCGCGCGCCGCAGCACGCCGAGGTTGTTGTGGATGTCGGCACGGTCCGGGCCGAGCCGCACGGCCTCCTCGTAGGCTGCCGCCGCCTCGTCGAGGTGGCCGGTCTCGAGAAGTACGTTGCCGAGGTTGTTGTGCCAGTCGGGCACGCCTGCGTTCAACGCGAGCGAGCGGCGGATCAAGGCCAGCGCCTGGTCGCTGCGGCCGCGCTGGTGCCGCAGCACGCCCATGAAGTGCAATGCGTCCGCATGGTCCGGCGCCACCGCGAGGATGCGGCCATAGACCTTCTCGGCATCGTCGAGCCCGTTGGCGCAGTGCATGGCGACGGCCAGCTTCAGGGCATCGTCCAGGCTCACCTGCTTCGCGGGCTGGTAGCCCGGTGGCGGCTTCAAGTGGCCGTGCTTCTTCTTTGTCTTCATGGCGCGCGATCCGGTCAGGAGCACTGTTCCCAATCCGTAGGCTCGTCAGCGGGGGTGCCCATCTTCAACTCGCCGCAATAGAGCGATACGGCCGCCCACGCGTAGCTGTCGGCGTTGTTCAGCATCTGCGAGAGGCTCTTGCTCGGATACGTGTCGTCGTGTGCGTAGGCCACGTCGTCCGTGCAGAGGTACTTGTGGGTTGCCTCGTGAATGATGACGCGCGCATAGCTCAGCGTGGAGTAGGTCTCCAGGTCCTCGAGGGAGACGTGGATCTCGCCCTTGCGGAATCCGCTGATCGAGTTGCTGACCTTCTTCCAGTTGGTCGCCCGCCATGTCTGCGCGTCGTACTTGGTCTTGGTATTGGCGACATAGGCCTCCGTGCCGTCATCGTCGTCAGGGTCATAGACGTGGGCTGCCCCGGCCTGGATATCGCGCCGCTTCGCGTCGATGTCGATCAGGTACACGCCGGTGTTGAGGTGGAAGCTCAGGCTCAGCATCTTTTGCCGGATCTTTTCCAGCACCCAGCGCCTGTCCTTCTCGACGATGCCCTTCAGCGAGAGAGGCTTGTCCACCACGTTGCTCTTGAGATTCTTGTCGGTCACCTCGCCGGCGCGCAGATGAAAATGCGCGGCCAGCACCTCCTGCATCAGGGCGGACTCCTTGCGGCGCAGCATCAGGATCCCGGCGAATTCGTCGTTCACCTTGCGGACGACTCGCGCCGCCAGTGCCGTGGCCGCGACCGCGGCCGCCTTCATGCCAGCGTTCGGATAGTCCTGCACCGCAGGATATTTCTTGTAGCCGATCATCAACTGCGACGACAGCACTTCCATGTGGTCGGTGAACCCGCGGCGCGGGTCGGCCGGTACGGGCGCGCCGACGAGCTTGCGCACGCCGACTTCGGCGTTGCGCAGCAGGGTGGTGGGCTTGGTGAATCCAGCAGTCATTGCGAATTCCTTTCTTTCAAGTCTGGTCAAGCCAGCAAGGCGGGATCGACGAACACGGCGGCCCCAGTTGGACCGGCCCGCACGTTGCCTGTCCACTTGCCTGTCTTCACGCTGGGCCCTCCGCGCAGCGGGGACGGAAATTCCGGGCAATGGACGCAATAGGCCGTGTGCAGGCGCCAGTCGCCCGGGCCAAAGCGGCGCAGGACCACGTTGACGTGCTTCATCCACACGGCCGTCACCGACAGGTACGCGAGCAGGTCGGACATGGTCGGAAAACGCAGCTTGTAGTCCTGGCGGTAACTGCTGCGCGTGTAGGGCGCGGCATGGTCCGACTCTTCCATGATCTCGAGGATGCGCTTCTTGTCACCCCATGTATCGGTGCTGCCGGGCGGGCCCACGCGCCGCTGGCCGATGAAGTCCTCGATCGCTTGCACCGCATCGGCCTGAACCAGCGGCACCGCGTTCTTGGCGCGGTTGAAACTGACGCCGGTCAGCTTGTGCGGGCCTGCAACGACCATGTCGATGTAGTCGTAAGGGGTCCACGTCAGCCCGCTCTTGGAGCTGGTCTCGGCTTGCGTATAGGCCAGCAGCGGCGCAGCCTTGGCACGCGCCAGGCTGATGGCTGCGTGCTCGACCTCGGGCGACAGGAACGCACCCACCGAATCGGCCGGCGCATAGGTGATCTTGCCCTGCTCCTTTTTCGGCAACGCCTCCTTGGTGCGAAACTTCTGCACCGCGTCGCGCACGCCGTCTTCGTCGTCGGGCTGGTCGGGCGTGCGCCCCGTGACCAGTCGCATCAACTGGCTCTCCCAGCCTGTCTGGTAGCCGTGCCGGGTGATCGAATGGGTGGGATTGCCCTTCGCTGTCTCCTGCTGCACCTGTGCCTTGTGGTGCGGCAGGGCCGCCGCCTTGTCTCGAAACAGATTGCTGATCACGAGACGCTCGGATGCGGACAAGCGGTCGAGTACGTCACCCATGATCGATCACCTCGTGTTTCATTTGAGGACCCTTGTCGCGAATTTCAGCCGAAGGCATAGCTGAAATTGCCGTCGGCCACGCCCACGTGCACCCGCTCGATGGCCTTGCCTTCCATCATCCGGTTCAGGAACTCGCGGCTGATGTCGGGCAGCATGGTGTTGGTGAGGATGGCGTCGATCATCCGGCCGCCCGATTCGCTTTCGGTGCAGCGGCTCACCACCAGCTTCACCACGTCGTCGCCGTATTCGAAGGGGATCTGGTAGCGCGCTTCCACGCGCTTCTTGATGCGCTTGAGCTGCAGCTCGACGATCTTGCCGAGCATCTCGTCGCTGAGCGGGTAGTAGGGGATGGTCACCAGTCGGCCCAGCAGCGCGGGCGGGAAGATCTTCAGCAGCGGGTCGCGCAGCGCCTTGGCCATGCCCTCGGGGTCGGGCATCAGCTCGGGGTCCTTGCACATGCTGGCGATGAGGTCGGTGCCGGCGTTGGTGGTGAGGATGATGAGCGTGTTCTTGAAGTCGATGCTGCGGCCCTCGCCGTCCTCCATGAAGCCCTTGTCGAAGACCTGGAAGAACAGTTCGTGCACGTCGGAGTGCGCCTTCTCCACTTCGTCGAGCAGGACCACGCTGTAGGGGCGTCGGCGCACGGCCTCGGTCAGCACGCCGCCTTCGCCGTAGCCCACGTAGCCGGGTGGCGCGCCCTTCAGCGAACTGACGGTGTGCGCCTCCTGGTACTCGCTCATGTTGATGACGATCATGTTCTGCTCGCCGCCGTAGAGCGACTCGGCCAGCGCGATCGCGGTCTCGGTCTTGCCGACGCCGGAGGTGCCCGCGAGCATGAACACGCCGATTGGCTTGCTGGGGTTGTCGAGGCCGGCACGCGAGGTCTGGATGCGCTTGGAGATCATCTCCATCGCATGGTCCTGGCCGATCACGCGCTGGGCCAGCAACTGGGGCAGCTTGAGCACGGTCTCGAGTTCGTTGCGCTGCATGCGGCCGACGGGGATGCCGGTCCAGTCGGCCACCACGGATGACACGGCCTGCGCGTCGACAGAGGGCAGGATCAGCGGCGTCTCGCCCTGCACCGCCGCGATCTTTCCCTGCAGCTCGTGCAGTTCCTTCAACAGCGCTTCGCGGTCTTCACTCCCTCTCCCGCTCGCGGGAGAGGGTTGGGGTGAGGGTGCGGCGGTGGATGGCGTGCTGGCAGTCGATGCGCCGCCGCCCTCACCCCCGCGCTCTCCCGCCTGCGGGAGAGGGAGTGAAGAGGAAGAATCCACCGGCTTGTTGCCGGCGCGCAGCTTGCCGCGCAGGTCGAGCAGCTTGTCGACCAGGCCCTTCTCTTCCTTCCAGCGCGCGTTGAGCTTTTCCAGTTCGCCCTTGGCTTCGGCCAGCAGGCTTTGCGCCGTCGCCGAGCGCTTGGTCACGTCGATGCCGATGGCTTCCTCACGCGAAATGATCTCGCTCTCCACCGTCAGCGCCTCGATGCGCCGCGTGCAGTCTTCCACCTCGGGCGGCATCGCATGCTGGCTCACCGCCACGCGCGCGCAGGCCGTGTCCAGCAGGCTCACCGCCTTGTCCGGCAACTGCCGCGCGGGAATGTAGCGATGCGACAGCTTCACCGCCGCCTCGATGGCCTCGTCGAGCAGTTGCACGCGATGGTGCTTCTCAAGGACACTGGCCACGCCGCGCAGCATCAGGATGGCCTTGATCTCGTCCGGCTCCGGCACCTGCACCACCTGGAAGCGCCGCGTCAGCGCCGGGTCCTTCTCGATGTATTTCTTGTACTCGGCCCAGGTGGTCGCGCCGATGGTGCGCAGGTTGCCGCGCGCGAGCGCCGGCTTCAGCAGGTTGGCCGCATCGCCCGTGCCTGCCGCACCGCCCGCGCCGACGAGCGTGTGGATCTCGTCGATGAACAGGATGATCGGCGTCGGCGATGCCTGCACCTCGTCGATCACCTGGCGCAGGCGTTGCTCGAACTCGCCCTTCATGCTGGCCCCGGCCTGCAGCAGGCCGATGTCCAGCGTCAGCAGCTTCACGTCCTTCAATTGCGGCGGCACGTCGCCGCGGGCCAGCCGCTGCGCGAAGCCTTCCACCACCGCCGTCTTGCCGACGCCCGCCTCACCCGTCAGCAGCGGGTTGTTCTGGCGGCGTCGCATCAGGATGTCGACGATCTGGCGGATTTCCTCGTCCCGCCCGGTCACCGGATCCATCTCTCCCTTCTTCGCCTTCTCCGTGAGGTCGACAGCAAACTTCTTCAGCGCATCGCCCTTGCCCATCGCGGCCGGGGCCATCGCGCCGGAATCTTCACCGGGGGCGCCGCTGCCCATGCCGGTGCCGTCCTGCGCGCGCATCTTGGATTCGGGCGAGGGATCGCAGATCTTGACGAAGTTGTCGGCCAGGTCCTCGACCTTGACCTTCTCGAACTGCTTCGACAAGCCGAACAAGGGGTTGCGCAGGCTCTGCGTCTTGAGCATGCCGACCAGCAGGTAGCCGGTGCGCACCTGCGCCTCGCCGAACTGCAAGGTGGCATAGGTCCAGGCGCGCTCGATGGCGTTCTCGATGTGCGGCGAGAAGTCGCTGATGGCGGTGGCGCCGCGCGGCAAACGGTCGAGTGCGGCTGTCATGTCCTTGGAGATGGCCGAGATGTCCAGCGCGTAATGCTGTATCACGCGGTGCAGGTCGGAGTCCTGCGCCTGCAGCAGTTGCGCGAACCAATGCTCCAGCTCGACGTACGGATTCCCGCGCATCTTGCAGAACACCGTCGCGCCCTCGATGGCTTTGTAGCAAAGCGTGTTGAGCTTGCCGAACAAGGCGGTGCGGCTGATTTCACTCATGGTGTGCTCCGTATCGAGTCATGACGAATGGCGCCATGGGTTATTGAAGAACGACCGCGCGGGCCGTCTGTGCATCGCCGTCGATTCGCACGTCCGCCGCATCGCGCTCGCGCGGCAAGCGGCCGAGCCAGGAGACCCAGCCCAGCCGCGGTGCATTGCCCTTGTGCCGCCCGAGTCGCGTGGCGGGCACCTCTTCCTTGCGCAGGATCAACTGCGCGTCCCAGTAAAGCTCGTTGCCCAGCAACTGTTGCATCCAGCGCAGCAACTCGGGCCGCGCCGCCCCACCTGGCAGGAAGCCGAGATAGCGGTCCAGCGACAGCGGCCCCACATGCAGGCGCACGCGGTGCTGCCGGTCCCACGCGCGCTGGCCGAGCATCGCGCCCATGCCCATCGTGCGCGAGGCGCCGCCACGGCCGAGCCGCGTCAGTTCCTCCGTGGGCAGGCGCATCCAGTGGCCCACCCACGGCTCCAGCCGGATCGGCACGCCGAAGTAGCTGCACAACACGCGCTCCACGCCCTCGGCGCTGTGCACCTTGCGCGTGAGCCAGCCCGAGAAATGCAGGCGCGCGTCGTCATTGATCTCGTCGCGTTGCTGCCGCGCGGCGGTGCCGATGCCGACCAGCGCGCCCACGCGCTGGCGAAACTTGTCCTCGCCCGGCCGGTCCAGCCAGACCGCCGGGCGGGACTCCGCCCAGGCCCGGTAGAAGTACAGCGAGAAGCGATGCAGGAAGGTGTCGAGGAAGGCCAGCCAGGTCGGGTCGGCATGGTTGTTGGTGCGTTCGCGGATGAAGTCGCTCAGGTGCACCGGCAACGGCCCGTTGGGGCCGAGGTAGCCGAAGAACTGCTGGCGCACGCGCGGGGGGTAATGCGCCGTGGCGGGCTCGAAGCGGCTCAGGCTGGCAGGCGCGAAGGACAGCGAGGGCTCCTGCCCGACACGCACCGCTTCGGCACTGGGCAGCAACGCATGGCCCCAGCGCGGCTTGGGTGCGGCCAGTGCCTCCAGCCGCCTCATCACCGCGAAGAAGTCGTAGGCCCACGGCTGGCCCGACATCGCATGCAGCCGCTCGCCGACGGTCTCGCGATGCGTCGATGCCAATGGCAGCGCGGCTAGAGGATCTGGCGTGTCCCGCACATCGGCCTCCATCGCATGGTCTCGCCGCGCCCCTGCACGCTCAACACCGTCTCGACGAAATGATTGACCTCCACATGCCGCGCGAGGAAGTGCGACAGCACCGCGCCGAACAGGAAGGCGCTGTGGCCGTGAAAGGCCGTGCGGTCCACTTCGAGCGTGACCTCCAGCCCGCGTCCGAAGGCGATAGGCCCCGCCAGCGGCAGGCGTCGCGCCACCGGTTTGGAGCGCACGGACAACAGCCCGCGCACCTGGCCCTGCCGCACGTCGTCGGCATGCACCGCGTAGAGCATCAGCATCTCGCGCAGGGCTGCTGCGCCTTGCTGCGGCGTGCTGTCGGACAGCGACAGGTAGTTGAGCGCGAGGTGGTCGACCACGCGCCAGCCCAGTCCCTGGCTCACCACCGGCGACACCGGCCGCGACGGCCCGCGCACGATGCGCACGCGCTGCACCGGGAACGAGTCGATGCAGTCGAAGTCGTTGTCGCGGCCAAGCGGCATCAAGAGCGGCAGGTCGCGGTTGGTGACCAGCGCCGTCACCGCCAGTTGCCGCATCGTGCCGGCGAACGGCGCCTGCTGCGGGTCGACGATCTGCATGTAGACCTCGGAGCCGATGTGGCTGCTGCGATGGCCCTCGGTGCGTTGGCGCACCGACTGCATGCGTGGCTCGCGCGTCGTCGTGTAGTAGGCCGGATGCGCCTGGCGCGCGCCATGGAAGGCGGCGTAGAAGGGCTTGAAGGGCTGCTCCGGCGCCTCGTCCGCGCCGGGCGTGCCGTGGCCGACCACATCGGTCACGGTGTGCACCTCGAAGTCCTGCGGCCGCGTGCGATCGGGCAGCAGGTGGAACTGGCTCACGCCCTCGTTCACCGCCACGCGGTCGAGCCGCTTGCTGAACAGGTTGACCACGGGCACGCAGTTCAGTTGCACGTTGTCCGCGCTCACCAGGCGTTCCAGCGCCGCATCGCCGCGCGTGAACAGCACCACGATCTCCACGTCGGGCACCGTGATCGTCGCCAGCGCCTCGCGCAGGCCGGTGAAGCGCACGAACTGGAAGCGCTGTGGAAACGCAAAGTACTCCTGCACCAGCCGATGGCCGGAGAAGCCGGTGGCGGTGACCGGCAGCAGCGCCTCGTCGTCACCGAAGCCGACCGGCTCCACCACGCTGCCCGGCAGCCTGCGGATGGCGCTGGCCGCCGCGCCGGTGGGCAGGCCGTTGGCACCCAGTGGCTGCACCAGCACGCCCGCCGGCTTGCCGAGCAGGCACTCGTGCAGTTGCCAGGCCACGTCATCGGCGCCGCCCAGGTGGATCAGCAGTTCGTCGAGCGGAATCTGGTTGAAGTTGAGGCTGGCCGTCGCATGCAGCGCGATGCGCAGGCCGCCGCGGATGTCGCGCGCTTGCGGATGCTGGGCCAGCGGCAGGTCGGGCGCATAGGTGAAGTACTGGGCGCGCTTTACCTCGACGGGCCACACGCGCAACGCGCGTGCAGTGCGGAATTCGCAATGCGTGTTCTGCCCTGTCGCCTGCCGTGCGCGCAGGCCGCTGCCGCGCGGCAAGGTGGGGCCGACGGCCAGGGCCGCGTCGTCCGGGTCGACCGCCATCTGCACCACCGCCATCGAGGGCGTCGGCGCCATGAACTGCGGATACACGATGTCGAGCAGATGCCCGGTGAAGCGGGGGTACTCGGCATCGAGCTTGAGGCCCACGCGGGCGGAAAGAAAGGCAGTGGCCTCGATGAGCCGCTCGACGTAGGGGTCGGCCACTTCCTGCCCGTCGAAGCCGAGCCGGCGCGCGATCTTGGGAAAGGCCTGTGCGAACTCGGCGGAGCTTTCGCGGAAGTACCGAAGCTCCTGCTCGTACAAGCTCAACAGCCGCGGGTCCATTGCTTACCGCCTGAACGTCATGGTGCCGAGATGTCCTCGATCTCGAAGCGCCCTTCTTCCAGGTCGATCCGGCTTCGCATCAGGAACTCCAGCGGCACGGGCTGCGCCCAGAGCATGCCCCTGATCTTGAGGCCGATGCGGTTGTGGGATTCAAGGACCGAGCCTTCCATGACGAGTTCCACTTCGAGTGTGCGGGGCAGGATGCGCGGCTCGAATTGCAGGATCGCGTTCTTCAAAGCCTGTTCCATGCTGACACGCTGCACAGAGGACGTGAACTGGCCGGACAGCATAGGCAATCCGTAATTCAGCACCGAGCGTGCCGCGTTGGGATAGCGCTTGTCGTCGTATGCGAGGCCGAGCGCAGTGGCATTGAACAGCCACGACAGGTCGCGCAGCACCGCTTGGCGCAATGCCTGCCGCGTGAGGGTGCGCTTGTCGTCGCTCTCGCGCTTCTCGGTGGGTGCGTCGTCGATGAGGCGGTCGAGCAGCGAGGGCTGCAGGCGCTCCTGCGCGATCTGCTGCTCAGTCGCCATCGCCGGCCCCCGGGCCTTGCGCGGCTTCGGTGCCGGATGCGATCGTCGCAGACGCCTCGCCGAAGACGATCTCGCGCACGTCCATCAACGCATGGTCACCCGCATCGCTGCTCAGCATGCGCTGCCCGAGCCCGGCCCACACCTCGGGCTGCAGTTCGCTCCACTCGGTCTTGCGCGCGAGCAGCAGTTCGCCATCGGTGCTTTTCTCGGTGCCCTGGTAGCGCGTGGGAATCAGCGCGAGCGATTCGCCGCCGTTCTCGAACAGCAGGTTGGCCGGCAGCCAGACGCAATCGCGCAGGTCCACCGGCTCCTCGATACGCACCGCGGCGAGCCGCGCGAAGGGCACCCAGTAGTACTTGCCGTTCACGAAGGCTTCGAGCACCGGGCCGATGCGCATGTCCGCATCGGCCAGCCATTCGAAGGGCGCGCCGTCGATGGTTCCGCCGACCGCGGGCGCGGCATCGAAGGCCCGCTCGCGCAACTGTCCGGCGAGTTCCATCTCGCCGGCGCCTCGCCGCAACAGCGACTCGATCAGCAGCGCCAGCCACTCGTCCGGCTGGCCGAACACCATCGGCGTCTTCGTGCCGGCAAAGACGTTGGCGCGCAGGCCTTCGCATCGGATGGCGTCGCCATAGACCTGCTTCATCGGTATTGCAAGGGCGTCGAGTTCGGCGGCCACGGTGAGCTGGTTCAACGCACGCTCCCACTTGCCGAGCACGCACAGCAACTGGGCCATGAACACACGCAGCTTGCTGTCGGCCGGCTTGGCCTTGATCTCGTCGGTGAGGGCCTTGAGCGCACCGGCCGGGTCGTTGGCCAGGAGGAGTTCCGCGGAGCGAGTCATGTCTTTCCTTTCGATGGAATTCAGGAGTTGGTGAGCACGCAGGTGCGGACTGCGCCGCGCAGGCCGGTCTTGGTCTGCGATGCGGAGCGGATCTCCAGCTTGCGGTAGTTGAAGTAGATGATTTCTCTGGGCAGCCGGGGGCTGCCGCCGGTGACGAAGGCCTGGGTGTCGATGCGCGCCTCGCTGAGCACGAACTCCAGCATCGGCTGCAGTTCCACCGAGCCGTCGCCGCTGGCCTTGAACACCGAGATGGTCGCGGTGATGTCGGTGGCCTGGTTCTTCAGCAGGCTGGCGATGGAGGCCGTGGCCGCATCGCAGTCGCGCGCCACGATGAACATGCTGGCGCGCACCTGGCCCTTGCTCGAACCCGGCGGCGTGACGACGTGGGCATACGAGTAATAGCCGCCGATGGGCAGTCGATTCTTGCCGTCCTCGAACTTGCGCAGGCCGTCGCCCTCGATCACGGCGCCCTTGCTTTCGAGCAGCATGTGGTAGTCGATGGTGGTGTCGCCGGCCATGGTGTCGAGCAGCCGCAGCGCCTCGTCGGGGTCGAGTTTTCCGTCCATGTTGAAGCTCATCGGGTTCTCCTCGTGTCGTGTGTCGTGTTACCTGGACGCCGGGGCTTCGCCTGGCCATCGAACCATCGCGGCATACACCTGCCGCTCCTTGAGTGATTGCGGCAGGCCGCGCACGCGCACTTCGGGCAGCGCGGCTTCTGCCTGCTGGCCGCGCAGGCCGAACATGCGCGGCGCGCTCCATGGCGCGGCGGGGCTGGCCAGCACCAGCAGGCGCGCGCCGCCGTCGAGCGGCGGCAGGTCGAAGCGCTTGGCGGCCGGGGCCTGCGGGGTGCCGCGTTCGAAGCGGTTGGTCTCGCTGCTTTCCTCGGGGAAGACGGCTTGCGTGGCGCCGCGACCATCGAGCGCCACGATCACCAGGTCGAGCGACTGGCCGCTGGTGTTGCGCACGGCCAGCGACGCGCGCTCGGCGCCGGCCGGGGGCGGCAGCCTGGCCTCGGCCTCGCGTGCAGGGGCGCTGCGTACGAGGCGTTCGCCATCGCGGATCTCGACCAGCGCATCGAAGCCATCGAGTTGTCCGTCGCCGGCCAGCGCGTTCAGTTGCAGCAGCCACTTGAGCTGCGCCAGGCCTTGCAGGCGTTGCCGCAGCGCAGCCGCATCGGGCAGCGTGGCATCGGGCATGGTGGCGGTCGTGGCGAGCGCGGGCGACAGCAACTCCAGGCGATGGCCTCCTGCGCCGAGGTCGGTCCAGCGCACGTCGGCATCGCCATCGCGCACGGTGCGCAACGCGGTCGGCCATTGCAGGCTCATGCCGGCCGGTAGGGGCTTGTCGGCACGCACGCGCAAGGCGACGGACTCGGGCGCGTCCACCGGCGTGACGGCCCAGAAGGTTGCGCCGGCCAATCCGGCCAGCACGGGCGGCACGTCGAGGCGGGCACTGCCCAAGGCGATCTCCGAGAGTTCCGATGGCGCGACGCGCACGGTGCCGTCCGCCAGCGTGGCCAGCACGCGCACCGGCTGGCGGGGGTCAAGGCCGTCGAGGCGGCCGACCGCCAGCGTCAGCTTGTCGCCCACGCGCTGCGCGTTCCACACCGGCCGCGTCGACAAGGGCTGCAGGCTGTTGGCGAACAGGGGCAGGTCGAGGTTGCCCTCGGCCACGGGGGACGGCAGTTCGCGCTCCGGAAAGCGCGCCTCCAGTTCCTCGATGACGGGCGGATAAAGGGCCAGCACGCCGTTGTAGAGCTCGCGCCAGGTCGCGGGCTTGCGCTGCAAGGCCTCCGCCACGGCCCAGGTCAGCAGGCCCTGCGGACGACCATTGCGGTCCTTGCGCGGCAGCCGGAGTTCCGGCGTGACCTGGTGGCTTTCCGAGGCGAAGAACGCGACGTAGCGGGCGCGGGCGACGTGGTTCACGGGCGGAGCGCCGGACGGGGCTGCAGCACTTGCCGCATCGCCACGGACCAGCCGGTCGACCTGGATGCCACGGAAGCGCACCTGGTCGTCGGCCGGTTGCGCTGCGTCCGGCACCGTCTTCGCGCTGCGCGTGAGCGAGGCCGCCGAGCAGGTGTCGAACACCGACCACACGAACACGTTGCGCGCGAGGAAGGCGCCGATCCAGGCGTCGAACTCCACGTCCCGCACGCCCCCGGGCAAGGCCCTGTCGACGCCGACCTGGCCCCGTACGTCGCGTGCAAGGAAGTTCTCGGCCAGGCCGTCGGGCTCCTGGTAGGCCTTGGTCGCATCGCGCAGGCGCGTGCCGTGGCCGGAGAAGTAGAGCAGCACGAAATCGCCGCTCCTGGAGCGCTCCAGCAGGCGGCCCAGCGCCTCATGGATGCGCTGCGCATCGGGCAGGCCCGCGCCGTCGACGCCATCGGCCAGCACCGTGATGTCTGGCGCGGCGAAGCCTTGCTTCAGCAGCACCTCGCGCATCAGCGTCACGTCATTGCGCGGCGCCTGCAGCCACAAGGCCTGCGGCTGGTTGACCAGTTCCGACACGCCCACCAGCAAGGCTCGTTGCGCACTCCACGCCGGCATGGCCGCCGCGACCAGCAGCGCGCTCAGGAACCAGCGTGACAGGCGCGACGTCATCAGCGCACCTCCTGCCCTTCGGCCACGCGCACGGACTGCACCAGCGGAGAGCCCTGCAAGGCGGCGAGTGCGCCGAGCGGGTCTGCCGCATGCAACTGCCATGCGCCCGTCACGTCCGGCCCGCCCACCGCCTCGACCGCGGCGGCGCGCATCGCCCGCCCGGCCTCGTCCAGCGTGACGCCGGCCTTCCACAGCACGACCAGGTTGGCCGCGGCAGGCGCCGTCGCCACCGAGCGGAAGCGCACCTCCTCGTCTGCCACCGGCGGGTTGAACAGGCCCATGTTCTGCACCACGAAGGCCAGCGCGAGCAAGGCAAAGGCCGGGCGCACCCAGCGGTCGGCGCCGAACCACTGGCGCAGCCGCGCGCCCCATCCGGTGCCGTCGGCCTGCGGCGTCGAGGGCGGCGCCGGTCGGGCGGGCGTAGCCAGGGCCTGCGCCGGGTTGTCCTGCCCGGTCGCGCCCAGCTTCCCGGCCGCATCGCGGTAAAGCGCCTGGTAGTCGGCGCGCGGATCGTCGTCGCCGAGCGGCGTGCCCGAGAGCACAGAGAACACGCCTGCCACGGTGCGCAAGGCGATGCGGCCGGGCGCGGCGTCGATGGCCGGCGCCTGCTGTGTGGCCCATTCGTCATGCACTGCGCGGATCGCGGCCAGCCGCGTGGCCGACAACTCGCCTTGCACGCGGGCGCAGAGTTGCGGCGCCGAAGTGAGCATGACCGGGTTCCAGGCCTGCACCATGCCGAACAGCGGCTCGAAGGGCTCGTCCCCGGGCTCCAGCAACACGTCGAAGGCAGACGCCCAGTCGGCCTCGCCGGCCGCCATCCAGCCCTGCCAGCGATCGCCGCCGACGCACTTGTCGAGCAGCACGCCGAGCAGCCGCCCTTCGTGCACGATGCTGAGCAGGCGTCCCGGCGCCCAGCGCGCCGGGAAGGCGCGTTGGGCCACGGCTTCGCGACGGCGCGCCAGTTCGGTGAGGGGCAGCAGCAGGTCTTCGGCGAGACGTGGCGGCGGCGCGGGTGGCGTGGCCGCCTTGGCACCGTTCGGCGGCGCGATGGCCTGCGCATCGGCGGTGCCGGCGTGCGGCAGCTCGCGCTCGAAGGCGCCGCGAATGAGGCTGAGCGGGGGCCAGAGTTCGGTGTGCGTCACGGGGAGGTGTCCTGAATTGGGTATGTCTTCAGGCATAAGACGCTTCAGCACCGAGGATTTCGAAGACCTTGAGGATCACGCCCATGTTGTCCGGCTCGATGGCGATGCCCAGGGTCTGCGTGAGCCACTGGCCCAGCGTGGTCTTCGCATAGTCGGCCGGCAGCGCCTCGCGCTTGTGCACCAGCCCCAGCCGCCCCGCGCGGTAGTGGTAGGAGGCGATCGAATGGCGCGACGCCACGCCAGACAGTGGGTTCTCGCGGCCGAAGCCCTCGCACAGCAGGATGCGCTCCGGCGCCGGCAGCGAAGCGATGAAGGCGCGCGCCGCCGCCTGCACGGCCGGGCCACTCAGCCCGTGCTCGGCGAGCACGTCGAAGCCGCTCGCATCGCTGCTGCTGCTGCCGAGCTGGTCTTCGAGCTGTGCCTCCGACACCTGGTCGCCGATCGACAGCCTGCGCCGGAAGCTGCTCGCGCGCGTGCAGTCGATGAGGTAGCGGCGGAAGTAGGCGCACAGCGCGAACGCGCTCGACGGGGCGCTGTGGTTGTCATCGCCGCTGCGGCCACTGCGGCCGCTCTCGCCGGTCTCCTCGGCCTCGTCCGGGTCGGCATCGAGCCGCAGCACCTTCACGTAGATGAACTGCGCCACCAGTTCCTGCCGACCTTCGCCGAGCACATGCAGCTCCGGCGGATTGCAGCCCGCCAGCGCCCCGCCGACGATGCCGTACATGCATGCCATCTCCTGCGGCCCGAGCGCATGCCGGCGACGCCACAGGCGCACCAGTTCGACGCTTTGCTCGGAGGAGAGGGTTTCCTGCATGAGGAGGCGGTCAACGACACGTGACTTCAGTCATCGACGCACTGGCCTTCGACGGGAACCAGGCATTGCGG
Organism: Variovorax sp. dw_308; assembly: GCF_019207085.1. Lineage (GTDB taxonomy): Bacteria > Pseudomonadota > Gammaproteobacteria > Burkholderiales > Burkholderiaceae_C > Variovorax. The sequence continues at coordinate 24,826 of NZ_JAATOM010000028.1, forward strand.
CAGGTCCGCACCGGCAGCACCGCCGCGCGTGCGGATCGTCGAACTCGAAGCTGCCGCCACGGCCTGGCCGCGCGGCAGCAGGATCCAGAGCTGGCCGCGCTCCTTCATGCGGCGCGCGTTCGTTGCGGCCTGCGTGCCGTTGCCGAAGAAATAGTCGGCCCGTACCGCGCCGCGGATCGCGCCGCCGGTGTCCTGCGCGATCGTCAGCCGCTGCATCGGCTCGCCGGTGCCGGGCGTGCGCGTCGACACGAACACCGGGTAGCCCAGCGGCGTGCTGCGCGGATCGACCGCGATGGACCGGCCGGCTTGCAAGGGCACGCCGAAGGCCCCCACCGGGCCGCTCGCGCCGCCGGCCGATTCCTTGAAGAACACGTAGCTCGGGTCCTTGATGCCGGAGCCGATGACCGGCCCCGACGCAGTGCGCCCCGGCACGATGACCGCGCCGCTCTGCTCCGGCCGCGCCAGCGTGAAGCCGCGCACGCGGATGCCGGCGGTGTTGTCGCCGACGTCGTCATCGTCGTTGTCGAGTTCCAGCTCGACCGCGCCGCCGCGCGTGCGCACCTTGCTCGCGGGCTGGCCGTTCTTGTTCTGCGCCAGCGTGGGGCGGAAGGGCTGGCCGTTCTGCTCCGCATAGGCCACGCGGACGATCTCGCCGTTGGGCAGGCGGATGCGGCCGGAGCCCTGGATCTGCATCTCGTACAAGGCGGTGGCGCTGCTGACGAAGGCCAGCACCTTGGCGTTGGGCGCGCCGCGCGTCTCGATCTCCTCGCGCGTGAAGTACGGCAGCAGGGCCCTACCCTGCGCGCGCAGGCGCACCTTGCGGTCGAGCGTGTCGCGGGTGATCGTCGACAGGTCGAGCGAATAGAGGCCCGGCGAGCCAAGGTCGCGCGTGTTGAATGCGCCCGTCTGGATCGTCACGTCGCGGCCCTGCACCCGCGCCGCGACGGTGGCGTTGCCGGGCGGCAGCTTGCGCGCATCGAGGAACAGCATGTCCTCCGGCGTGCCGTACACCGGGTAGATGTTGGGCGGCGAATAGTTGCGGCTGCCGGTGATCTCGGGCTCGAAGTAGCCGGTCACCACGCCGTCAGGGCGGCGGTCGTCGTCGCGGATCTGGTAGACGGTGAACTCGCGCTCGTAGAAACCGCGGATGGCCGCACTGTTCTTCGGGTCGATGGAGCGGGTGCGATCGCAGATGTCCTTCCACTGCGCGCCGCGACCGGTCAGAACCTTGCAGCTGCCCAGGAAGGCCGGCCAGCCCTCGGAGAAATCGTCGCGGCCCCAGCCCGGCAGCGCGTCGTAGCCGACCGCGGTGTAGGTGGCGAGCTGGGTGGAGAAGGTGCGCGCCTGCCCAGCCACGCTCGCGCCCGAGGCGGCGCCGGAAATGGTCGGCCGCGTGCCCGCGTCGGTCGCACCGGCGGTGGTCGGTGCAGGACCGATGTTGAAGGTGCTGCCTGTGGCCGGCGTGGTGCTGGCCGGTGCGGCGGGCGCGGGGGCAGTCGATGCCGCGCCGGTGCCGGTCGCTGGCGGCGGGGAGGCGCAACCCGCGAGCCAGGTCACAGCGAAGGCAACGGCGCCGAAGGCCATGCGGCGCAGGACGATGGGCCGGGTCGGCGGTGACAGGTTTTTCATTGGAACCTCCTTGCTGCAGATGGAGCGGCGGCCCGGGCTTCGGTGCTGCGCGGGCCGACGCTCTGCAGACGATTACTTCTCGGTGATTTGGAAAAGCCCGACGCCATAGACGTCGTTGCAGGTGGTGTTCGGCGGCGGACAGATCGGATGGCCGAGCAAGGGTGGCGGTCCATTGCCGCGCGCCGCTTCCAGCGCGGCGAGCACCGTCAGCGGGAACTTGGGAAAAACACCGTCGTTCTGGATGCCGGTGCCGCTGAAGTCGCGCTCGTGCTGGCTCACCAGCACCGCGAAATGATCGATGCCGGCCGGCCCGCCCGCATCCATGGGCCACGACGCACGCGGCAGCGTGATGGGACTGCCGGCCGAGACCTTGTTGTACTTGTCGAGCAGGTTCGGGAACAGCTGGTACATGCCGCCGTCGGTCGACAGCAGGAAGACGTAGGCGTAGCCGTCGCGCCTGCTGCGCACGTCGAAGGACAGCTTGTCCTTGCCGATGAGGACATCGGCCTTCTTCGGCGTGGCCGTCACCTCGAAGCCGGGCGCGGCACCGCCGGCCAGCGATTGCAGGGACTCCAGCGGCGTGGTCGGTGGAGGTGGCGGGGGCGGTGGTGGCGGTGGGGGCGGCGGGGGTTCCGGCGTCACGGTCGCAGTGCCGCCCGGCGGGGGTGCGGCGGCGATCTTGCCGGCCTCGCCGGCGTTGTCGCCCGCACCTTGCTGCGACCACCACCAACCGCCCGCGCCGAGCGCCGCCAACCCGATCACCGATGCGGCGGCGATCGCCTTGCCCCTGCCGCTCGAAGGCGCGGCCGTTGCAGACGCGGGCATCGGCGCGGGCGTGGTGCCCAGCGGCACCGGCCGGCTCACGGGCGCCGGCGGCGTCGACGGCGCCCCCGACTGCCAGCCCGCCGACGGCATGACCGTCTGCGCGCCGTCCAGTCCCAGCATCGCGCGCAACTCGGCCATCGACTGCGGCCGGTGTTCCGGCCGAACGGCCAGTCCGGCGTCGATGCTCGACAGCAACTGCACGCTGTAGCGCTGGCGCAGCGTCTCGTTGTTGACCAGCGGCACATAGCTGTCGGACAGCAGTCGAGCCACTGAGGGCGGCGGCGCGCGGCCGGTCACCGCGACGTGCATCACGCCGGCCAGCGCGTACACGTCGGTCCATGCGCCCTGCGTCATGTCGGGCACCTCGGCGTACTGCTCGATCGGTGCATAGCCGGGCTTCAGGATCACGGTGATGGCATGCGTCATGTCGGAGATGACGCGGCGCGCGGCGCCGAAGTCCAGCACCACCGGCTGGCCCGTGCCTTCGAGCAGCATGATGTTGTCGGGCGCGATGTCGCGGTGGAAGCAGTGGGCGTTGTGCATCACGGCCAGCGCCTGCGTCACGCCGTCGAGGATGCGCAGCAGCCAGGCCTCGTCCACGCCACCCGGCGTGTCGCGCAGCGCCTGTCGCAGCGTGTCGCCGCGATAGAGCGGCATCACCATGTAGGCGGTGCCGCGGTCGCGCAGGTAGTCGATGACCTTGAGCAGCGACGGATGGTCGAACTTGGCCAGCAGCCGGGCTTCTTCCAGGAACTTGCTCATGCCTTCGTCGAAGGTCTCGCGCTGCCGCTCCGACTGCGGCGCGACGCTGCCGTCGAGCTGTCGCGTGGACAGTTGCATCGGCAGGTATTCCTTGATCGCAGCCACGCGTTCGAGCTTGTGGTCCCACACCTCGTAGACCGCGCCGAAGCCGCCCTGGCCGATGAGGCGCTTGATCTCGAAGTCGGCGATGCGCGCGCCGGCCGGGAGCACGCCGGCGTCTTGCGCAGCGGGTGGGGCGTGTGCGCGATCGACAGGAGGAACGGTGGTCACGTTCTTGTCGATCGGCGGCGCCACGGCGGGCGGCACGACGACGGTCACATCCTGCGGGGTGCTGGTGCTCAACTGCGGGCCGGTCACGACCTGCGTGCGGTCGTCCGCATCGTCGTTGGGGCGCAGCGTCTCGTCGCTCATGGCGCTTGTTCCGTTGCGCAGCGCGCTACGCGTGTGACATGCGGCGCGGAACGGGGTGCATGCAGTGCGGACTCGGGTGCATGTGGGGGCGCGGGCCGAGGCCACCGGGTATCTCCCTCCGCGAATGTCCCCCGGCCTGCGGCCTCCTCCTTTATTTCACTGCGGGAGACACCCGATGCCCTCGGCCCAGGACACGCCACTTCGTGCCGGCCGAACAACCAAGGCGCGCCTGGATCACGTCGATGGTGTGCTCTGCGCAGCGAAATAAAGGAGGAGCCGGCAGCCGCAGGCTGACGGCGGGGGACATTCGCGGAGCAGAGTACGCCGTCGGCGTGATCTCGCCGCAGGCCAAGAAAGCAGATGCACCGGCTCATGTCAGGCTGCCTCCGCTTCAAACCCGAACAGCGCATCGAAGCGCTCCCCCACCGGCAACTCGGCCACGACCATCGGAAGCACCTCATGCGCATCCGGGTCGCTGCACCAGCTCGACTGCCCCGAGCGCGGCACGCGCACCGGTTGCATCGATTCCGACACGGGGGCTTCGGCGGCGAACAGGCGCGTCAGCGCGGCATCGAAGCCGGCCGCATCGAGGTCCTTTTCAAGACCCTCGAGCGCAGCCTGCGCCGCCAGGGTCCACCACTTGCGCATGCGCGCGCTGGCCTCGTCCTCGGAGAGGCCGGCCAGGGCGTCGAGTTCCGCCGCGATCGTGAAGGGGAAGTACCGGCCGACGCTGTCCACGGACGGCATCAGCACCCCTATCCACGCGCGCTCGCTGGCGATGTCCTGGCCCAGCAGGAAGAACCACAGCGGCCCTTCGAGATAGCGCTCGACCCAATCGTCCTCATGCCGTTCGCGCAGCTTCATCAGGCCTTGCTGCAGCCAGTCGTCCCAGCGCGCGCGAAAGGCATCGGGCCAGCGCCGATGCGCGAAGTCGCCGATGCCCGGCAGCTTGCCGAACCAGCCGGGCACGGCGACATCGGCAACGTCGGTCACAGGCCCTCCGGGCATTGGAACTCGCGCAGCTCCTTCAGGCGGATCGGATGCTGCACGCTGTTGGTTGTCACCTCGAAGCGCGCGGTGCGCGCGCCGATCTGGAAGGTGATGAAGAATTTCTCCGGCGCATCGCCCGCCGAGAGCTGGCCGTCATCGAGCGCGCGGAACAGCGCCCACGGTCCGTCGACCGCCATGCCGGAGGGGCCGCTTGCCGAAGGCGGGCTGACCTCGATGCGCACCGTGTTGCTGCCCTTCGGCCCCGGCCACTGGATCGCCATCGGCACCACCGGGCCATGCGCGTACTTGACCAGCTGGCCGTCCACGTCGAGCGTGAACTGCGTGATGCTGGCGTCCATTTCGACCGGCTTGAAGTCCAGCCGCATCGACGGTCCCTTGCCGCCGGCGCGGAAGAAGATGTCGCGGATGCGCGCCGCCCGCTCGAACTGCGCCAGCGACGCCGCGCTCACCGCCGGACGCTCGGCCACCGGCTTGTAGCGCCAGGGCTTGGTGCTGGTGTCGACGATGGCCAGGAGCCGCTTCTGGAAGAAGTCGTCCATCAGCCCGCCGGGCCCGAAGAAGGTGCCGAAGTCATCGGGCAGAACGTCGCGCTTGCTGGCCTGCACGAAGGGGTAGCGCCCCGCGATGGCGCGCACGCAGAAGTCGGTGACAGGCTTGAGGTCCTGCGCGAGGTTGCCGATCTCGGCGGCGCGCGCCTGCACCGCGCCCGACTGGCTCAGGTTCTCGACCATCGATCGCACCGGCTCCGGCAGGCGCGCGGCCGGCGCCTTGATGGCAGCCACGGCATCGCCGGGCGGCGGCGCGGTGCGGTTCTTGACCGCCGCGTCCACGCTGGTGAGGTAGGTGTAGACGTCGCCGAACATCTTCACCGCGTCGTCGATGGGCGCCGGGCCGCCGGGGGTCGCCGGCAGCACGAACTTGCGCAGCGTGTCGAAGTGGTCATCGACGATGCTCTCGATGCGCTTGCCCGGCGCCACCTGCTGCTGCTTGGGATCGCCGCCGAACAGGTCTTCCAGGCCCTTGCGCGTGTTGCGCACGGTCTCGGTGGCCTTGCTCACCACGTCCTTGCCGGCGTCGGGCGGGATCAGCGTGGTTTCCTTCACCACCGCGCCCAGGAACAGCGCCAGCGGCGAGGGCTTGTTCGACAGGATGCGCGCCGTCTCGATGTTCTTGTCGAGACCGCTGCCGCGCACCACGCGCACGTCGGCCAGCAGCGCGTCCCACACCTTGTTGTATTCCTCCAGGTAGAGGCGGCGCACGCGGTCGGTCAGGGCGCCGAGCCCGGCCACGTCGCGCGCCAGGTCCGCGCTGCTGCGGTCCAGGCCCAGCACCCAGGGGTCTTCCTTCGCGAGCAGCGCGGTCTGTACCGTCACCTCCTGCTGGAAGCGCTTGTGATAGCCGTCGTAGGTGAACATGCCCGGCACGCCTTCGGTCAGCGGCTTGCCGCTGATGCGCTCCAGCACCAGTGGACCCGAGGGGCCGGCGGCGTTGGCCGGGCTGAAATCCGGGATGTCCTTGCTGATGCGCTGGCGCTTGAGCCGGCTGAACACGCGCTGCTCCAGCGGATAGCTCGCGAGCAGGGCGCGTACGTTGCGCACCAGGTTGTCGTCCATCTTCAGCGGCGAGCGCGGCGGGCCTTGCGCGATGAGCACGTCGAGCTGGTCCTCCAGGAGCTTGCGCTGGTCCTCGGGCACGCCGCGGTCGATGTTGCGGCTCCAGTCGAGCGTGATCCAGGCCTTGAGCGCATCGGGATCGAAGCGATCGGCCTGGTGCAGCATCAGGTAGGTCTTGAGCGCCTCGTAGGTGTATTCGAGGTTGTCCTTCTGCGCGGTGCGAAGCTGGTCCTCGATGCGCTTGGCCAGTTGCGGCAGGAACACCTCGTTGAGCGCGCGCTGGTGCGCCAGCATGGCCGCCGCATCGAGCTTGTCGCCCTGGTAGAGGCCCAGGCCCATCGACAGCGGCGCATTGCCATTGCCGTTGTCCGGCGTCTCCCAGATGTTGCGCAGGCCCTGCAGTACGGGCGCCACCTCGATCAGGTTCTGCACGCGCGAGGGCACGGCGGCCAGCGTCTTCTTCGCAGGGTCGATGCGCGCGTCGACCGACTTCAGGTACTCCAGGTTGCGCCAGCTGCTGTAGCCCCATGCCGCCAGCAGCGCCAGCGTGACCAGCGTCATGGCCGACACGGCCGCCAGCCGGACCGTGTTGCGGCGGCGCTCCAGCTTCACGTCGGCGCCGGCCAGGCGCTGCTCGGGGAACACGACCTGCTTCAGCAGCGCGGTGAGGAAGTAGCTGCGGCCGCTGCTCTTCTGCGGCGGCAGCATCGCGCGCTCGATCCCGAAGCTGCGGGCCAGGCTGCCCATCACGCGGTCGATCGGGCTGCCCTCCTGCGTGCCGCTGGTGAAGTACACGCCACGCACCCAGGGCGGCTGCGCAAAGCGCGAGCCGGTGAAGACCTGGTCCAGCAAATCCTGCAGCAGCGGGCCGACCGATGCGAACTGCGCCGGGAAGCCGAAGATCGCGGCGCGCTTGGTGCCGTCGGTCTCCTGCTGCATGCGGTCGATGAGGCCGTTGTTGACGCGGTCGTGCAGCAGGCCGAACTCGCGCTGGAAATACGCGCCGACGCCGTGCTCGGCCAACTGCGCCCCTTCGTCCGGCGGCAGCGTGAAACCGAACACCTGCGCGCGCTGCTCCTTGCCCAGGTCGGCGAAATATTCGGTGAAGCCGTACAGCAGGTCGCTCTTGGTCACCAGCACATACACCGGCAGCCGCGTGGTGAGCTTGCCGTCGAGCTCCAGCAGGCGCGCACGGATCGATGCAGCCAGCGTGCTGCGGGCCTCGGTGTCCTGGCTCAGCAGGTCCTGCACGCTCACCGTGAGGAACACGCCGTTCAGCGGCCGGCGCGGACGCACCTTCTTCAGCAGGCCGAGGAAGCCTTCCCAGGCGCTCTTGTCCTCGGTCTGGTGGCTGTCCTGCGTGGTGTAGCGCCCGGCCGTGTCGATGAGCACGGCCTCATCGGTGAACCACCAGTCGCAATTGCGCGTGCCGCCCACGCCCTTGATCGCGCCCGGCCCGAACTTGTCGGCCAGCGGAAACGACAGCCCCGAGTTGACCAGCGCCGTCGTCTTGCCCGCGCCCGGCGCGCCGATGAACACGTACCAGGGCAGGTCGTAGAGATAGCTGCCGCCCGAGAGCGAGAGCCAGTCGCGCAGGCCCGGCTTCCTGCCCGCCGCATGCAGGCGCATCTGCTTGAGCGTGGCCACCGCATCGCTGAAGCGGGTGTCGAGGATCTTCTGCTCGGCGCTGCCGGGCGCGGCCGTGGCGGCGACGGGCGCCTGCATCAGGCCTTCGGTGAGCACCTTGCTCGCACTGCGCGCGCGCCAGCGCCGCAGCAGCGCGCGCAGCAGCACGATGAACACGACGACGCCGATGGTCACCCAGCGCCACAGCTCGCTCTCCAGCGGCGCCAGCGCACCGATGCGCACCAGCGGACCCACCCACCAGATCAGCACCCCGACGATGACCAGCGCCAGGACCGTGAGCAGCAAAGGATGAAAGATCCAGCCGAAGATCTTCTTCATGGCTTCACCTCCGCCTTCACCGCACTCGGGTTGGGGGTGAGCAGCACGATCTCCACGCGCCGGTTGCGGGCGCGATTGGCGGGCGAGTCATTGGGTGCGACGGGTTCCGCATCGGCCTTGCCGTCGGAGCGCATGCGGGCCGGATCGACCTGCGCCTCCAGTGCGGCCTTGACCGCATCGGCACGCGCGGCCGACAGGTGCCAGTTGCTCGGAAAGCGCAGCGAGCGGATCGGCTGGTTGTCGGAGTGGCCGGTGATGAGCACGTCGCCCTTGACCTCCGCCAGCGCATCGCCGATGCGCTTCAGCACCGGCAGCGACTGCGGCATCGGATCGGCGCTGCCGGAGCCGAAGAAGGAATCGCCGCGCAGGCGCACGGTGCTGCGGTCGGCCTCGTCGGTCACGGTGACCAGCCCCTGCTTGACCTCCGGCTCCAGGAACTTCGCCAGCCGCGGCGCCTTCGCCATGATGGCCGGCGGCGCGATCTGCACGTTGGGCACGCGCAGCGAGGACACGGCCGCATAGGTGCTGTCCGAGCGGTTGTTCAGCGAGATGCGCAGGCCGAACCACACCAGCGCCAGCAGCAGCGCGAACGCCGCCCCGAACACCCACAGCGGCAATGCATGGCGCAGCTTGGTCGTGCCCGCGCCCTGCCCGCGCCAGTGCGGCGACAGGTCCGCTTCCAGCGGCGGCCGGTCTTTCCGGATGAGTTCCGCGAGGCGCTGCCGCACCGTGTCGAGTTGCGCACGCCCGTTCTCGATGACGCGGTAGCGGCCCTCGAAGCCGAGGCCCAGCGTGCAGTAGATGAGTTCCAGCAACTGGCGATGCTTGGGCACGTCCTGTGCGAGCTTGGCCAGCAGCTGGAACACCTTCTCGCCGCCGACCGCCTCGTTGTGGAACTGGATCAGCAGGCCCTGCTTGTTCCACCCGGCCTGCGCGCCCCACGGCGTGTTGGCCACGGCTTCGTCGAGCGACGTGCACAGGACGTAGCGCGCGGCCAGCACCGCTTCGTTGGACACGCCCGCGCGCCGCGCCGTCGCGTCGAACTGGTTGACCGCCTCGGCCGTCGAGGCCCGCAGCGCCGGCACGTTGGGCGCATGCACCAGCGTGCGCAGCCGCGCCATCAGCGCCAGCAGCTTGCCGGCCGCGGAGACCAGCGGATTGAGCAGCGCGAGTTCGCCGATGTCGACCGCCGGCGCATCCCCGCCCCCGCCGCCCGGCGGTGGTGGCGGCGACTGCCCCGGCATGCGCGGCTTCGGCTTGATGACCGTGCGCTCGGACTCAAACGCGGCAAACGGATCCGGGGTGCTCATGGAATGGTCTCCCGCTAGCTGCGTATCGCCCAGAACGCCATGTCGAGACCGGGAAAGTCGCCGGCGATATGCATCGCGACACCTCCGGACTTTTCCAGCTGCCGCCACAGGTCGCTGTTGCGCGTTTCCAGCTCGAAATAGTTGGCGCCCGTGTGGAACGGAATCTGCCGCGGCGCCACCGGCATCGGCATGATCCCCACGCCGGGCAGCGCCAGCGTGACCAAGTCGCGGATACGCTCGACCGGGCCGATCTTCACCTGCAGCGGGAAGCGCGCGCGCAGGGCCTCGCTCGGCATGTTCGACAGCACCGCGAGCACGAAGGTCGCGTTGCGCTGCAGTTCCACGTCCGGGATCATCGCCACCTGCACGCCGCGCCCGCGGTCGTGCAGGTCGATGCGGATGGCCGACTGCTCCAGCACCATCGACAGGCTGCGCCGCAGGTCGTCCATTACCGGCCGAAAGCTCACTGCCAGGTCGTCATGGATGTACGGCCCGAAGCGCGCCACGCGGCGCGAGTCCCTGAACGTGGCCAGGTCGCCGGCCAGCGCCAGCGCCTGCTCGAAGAAGTGCTGCGGATGCAGCATCGCGCTGCGCGCCAGGTGCGCGAACAGCGGCTCGTTGCGATTCACGGTCTGCAGCAGCAGGAAGTCCGCGATCTCCGACACGCCGCCGGAGCCGCCCTGCGTCATGCGGCCGGCCAGCGCCTCGCCGCGCTGGCGCAGCAGGCCCAGCAACTCGTCGAGCCACGAGCGCACCACCGCATGACCGGCCACGTCGAGCAGCGGCGGGACCAGCGCGCGGTCGAGCTGGACCTGGTTGTCGACACGGCGCTCGACCACGCGCGCGACGTTGATCGTGGTCCAGGCATCGGTGGTGTCGCTCGCGCGCATGAGGCGCGTGTGCAGCGCGCCGAGCTGCACGGTGGCCGTGCGGTCGCCGGAGGTGTTGGAGTCGGGCACGTCGACCTCCAGCACGCGATGCCGCACCAGGTCCTCGTAGCCTTCCGCATCGGCCTCGCGCGCGCCCGAGCGGCGCAATGGCAAGGCCAGCACCACCGCCTCCTCGCGCATCGTCGGCGGGATGTCGATGGGTTCGGGCAGCGGGTCGATGGCCGGCATGTCGAACACGGTGCCGTCGCCGAAGACGCCCACCGCGCGCACGAGCGCGAGCTTGCCGAGCGTGAGCGCGGCCGCATCGATCTCGAGTTCTGCGAACCCCCAGGCGTAGGGCGTGGTGGTGCGCAGCAGCAGGTGCCGGGCATGGTCTGCGTGGCGCTCGCTCTGCTGAAGGTGCTGGGGCTGCAACAGCATCCCCTCGCTCCAAACCACTTTTGTTCGCCAGCTCATCCGCGCTCCGTCACCGGCAGGGGTTGCCAGAAGTTGGCAGTGTCGGATGCTTGGGCGGGGCGGAAAATCTGGCTAACGGCTTAGCGGGTCGGGGTCGGTCTAGTGCGAAGGCACTAGCGGGAAAGCCCGCTTTTCGCGGGCGCGGACGGCGGGCTCGGGCCTTGGTGTGCGGGTCGACCGGCGCGAACGCGCAAACAGAAAGGGCCTTGCGCGAATGGGGCGAAGAGAACGGGCTTGCCATCGCAGGCGACCAAGGCAAGGATGTGGGCTGACCAGGAACGCAGCGCACGGCATCGACTCTCATCACGATGAACGCCACACATCACCCCAGAGGCCTGCCACGGCGCGCCCTGTCCGCCGCGATCGTCGCCCTGCCCGCCCTGTGGCTCGGCGCCCGCGCGCAGGCGCCGGCCGCCCGGCGCGCGACGCCCGCGCAGACCGAAGGCCCGTTCTACCCGGTGGCCCTGCCGGCCGATTCGGACAACGACCTGCTGCACAACGGCACGCTGACCTATGCCGCCGCCGAACCGACCTGGGTCGATGGCAGCGTTACCGACCTCGACGGCCGGCCGCTTGCAGGCGCGCTGGTGGAGATCTGGCAGTGCGACGAACACGGCCACTACCACCATCCCGGCGACGGCGACCGCGCCGACCGTGCGTTCCAGGGCTTCGGCAAGGTCGCCGTCGATGCACAGGGCCGCTATCGCTTCCGCACGATCCGCCCGGTGGCCTATTCCGGCCGCACGCCGCACATCCATGTGAAGGTCAAGCTCGGCGCGCGCGAGTTGCTGACCACGCAGCTCTACGTCGCGGGCGCGCCGGGCAACGCGCGGGACTTCCTGTGGAGCCGCTTGTCAGAAGACGCTCGCGCGACAGTTACCGTGCCTTTCGAGCGTGCGGCCGATGGCTGGAAGGCGAGCTTTCCGATCTACGTCGCGGCCTGATACGCCTTCGCAATCAAACGCATAACTGCGTTGGACCGCCTTGCCGTGCTACGGCACTGTCTGCGGCGCTCCGCCTTGTTCTGCGCTTGATTGCAAAGCCGTATGACGTCGCCTGCCCGCACCAAGTCGTTTGCATCGCCGCGAGCAACAGGGTCGACGCCGCCGAGTGCGGTTGTACCTTGCGCGCGGCGGTTGAATGGCGCACGCTCCCGCCATGAAACGATGCTTGGGCCCTCATGGATGAGACGCCGGAAACCCGCTACGCCAAGAGCGGGGACTTTCACATCGCCTACCAGGTCGTCGGCAACGGCCCGTTCGACCTGGTCTTCATCCCGGGCTTCATCTCCAGCGTCGAATACTGCTGGGAAGACCCGCGCATCGCGCACTTCTACCGCCGGCTCGCTTCGTTCGCGCGCCTCATCCTGTTCGACAAGCGCGGCACGGGCATGTCGGACCCGGTGCCCGTCGAGCAGTTGCCTTCCCTGGAGCAACGCATGGACGACGTGCGGGCCGTGATGGACGCCGCCGGGTCGAAGCGCGCCGCACTGGTCGGCGTGTCGGAGGGCGGGCCGCTGAGCCTGCTGTTCGGCGCCACCCACCCCGACCGCGTGTCCGCCATGGTCATCATCGGCACCTTCGCGCGCGTGGCCTGGGCGCCCGACTACCCCTTCGGCGTGCAGGCCGATCTATGGCACGGCCTGCTCAAGCGGATGGCGGAAGGATGGGGCAAGGGCGTCCTGCTGTCCGCCTTCGCACCCTCGCTCAAGAACGATGCCGGGGCGCGCCACTCATGGGCACGCCTGCAGCGCAGGGCCTCCAGCCCCGGTGCGGCGGTGGCGGTGATGCGCATGGCCTACGAAATCGACACCCGTTCGATCCTGTCCGCGGTGCGCTTGCCGACATTGATCCTGCATCGGCGCGAGGACCTGCTGGTGTCGGTCGAGCATGCACGCTACCTTGCGCGCGAGATACCGGGCGCCAAGTACGTGGAGCTCCCCGGCACCGATCATTTCTTCTGGACCGGCGACGCCGATGCCTACCTCGACGAGGTCGAGGAGTTCCTCACCGGCGAGCGGCATGCCGCGGAGACCGACCGCGTGCTCGCGACCATCCTCTTCGCCGACATCGTCGGCTCGACCGAGCGCGCCGCCGAACTGGGAGACGCGCGCTGGCACGCATTGCTCGACAGCTACTACAGCGTGGCCCGCCGACAACTGGTGCGCTTCCGGGGTCGCGAGATCGACACCGCGGGCGATGGCCTGTTCGCCGCGTTCGACGGACCGGCGCGTGCCATTCGCTGCGCGGCGGCCATCGGCAGCGGCGCGCGGCTGCTGGGGCTCGACATTCGCGTGGGCGCCCACACGGGCGAATGCGAAGTGATGGGCGACAAGATCGGCGGCATTGCGGTGCACATCGGCGCGCGCGTGGCCGCGCAGGCGGGGCCGGGCGAAGTGATGGTATCGAGCACGGTGAAGGACCTGGTGGCCGGCTCCGGCATGGCATTCCAGGACCGCGGCAGCCACGCGTTGAAGGGCGTGCCGGGGGAGTGGCACCTTTACTGCTTCATGCCGACGCAGGCGTAGCTGCTACGCCGTGCAGGCGCGTCATCCGCTACGGACAAAGGCCATCAGGCGGGTGAGGTCGCCCGCATCGGCCGTTCGCAAGGCGTTCAGGTAGGCGTGACGGACCTCTCCGTCGGCCACGAGGTTGGCGCCATGGCTCCAGGAAAAGCGATGACCGCCTGCTTCGCTCAACAGGCTGTCTGTCGTCAACGCTAGCCCATAGGGTTACAACAATCCAAATATTGTTAGCCTGAATAGAAACGGTCTCGCCTCAATTGATCCCTCATGGGCGAACACGGCTTAGAAAGAAGGCCCAGGCAACCGATAGCCCAACTGCCGCTCGTGCCGCAACGAAAGCAGCACGACATCCTGATCGGAGTGGGCATAGAGCATCAGGTGGCGATCCAGCACCAATTCGCGCAGACTTGGCATGCCCAGTTCGCGGGCAAGTTGCCTTGCCTGCCCGGCTTGAAACTGCCCCCAGCCCGATCGGGCGTCGAGGAATCGGGCCGGCCGCCCACTGGCGGGGGCGAATGAAATCAGGCTGCGCGCCTTCACGATCCCCGCTTGCAACTTGCGAAAACGCGCCGGCGCCGAATCGACATCCTGCTGCTCCATGAAGTCCTTGGCGACGCGCAGGCATTCCACGAAGTTCGGGACTGCCCGAACCCTTGCGTTGACGGGAATGCTCACGGGGTGGGGCGAATACCGAGCGCCTGGTCCAGTTCCGCGTCGGGAACGAACTCCCCGGCCAGCGCCTGTCGCAATCCAGCGACGGCATCCTCGGCCAATACGAGACTGGCGTGCTCCGCTTCGAGGGCGTGGTAGTAGTCCAGTCGGCGCGCATCGATCAGGGCGACGTAGCTCGCCCCGTTCTTGGTCAGCACCTTCTCCGAGCCTCCGCCCACCACGTCTTCGGCCAACTCGGTGAGACGGGCCCGGGCCTCGCTGATGGGGACAATGTCCGACGCTCGCAAAGTCATTTGCCAGAACTCATTAAGGTTTAGGTTAATAAAGTCTAGCAACTGCGTCCGTCGCACGCAATCGCGATCCAACGCAGCGATGCGTTTGCAGGCGAGGTCGTATCAGCCGCCGGCGCGATGAACGTAGTCCTGGTACGCCGGCAGCGCGATCGCCGCGAGGATGCCGATGCCCGCGGCGCCAAGGACCAGCACCACGCCCCAGAAGGACCAGCGCTTCTGCACGCGATTGAAATGTTCGAGGCTGTCCCAGCGCTTGTTTCGCCACGCCATCTCCCGGCCCTTGAAGCCCAGATAGAAGCCCATGATGAAACCGACGTACGGCACCAGCGCCAGCACGCCGATCCACGTCTTGTTGGAGATCGCCCAGATCCAGTTGAGCAGGAATGCGCCCCAGCTCCAGCCCTTCACGCCTTCCGGCACCACGATCTGGCTGCCGCCGCCCGAGTTGTTCTCGAAGTCCGGCGCGAGGTCCAGATCTGCGCGTGGCGCTGCGTAGGGGTTGTCCATGGGTCACCTTGTCATGACGGATCTGAAATTGTCATGTGAAAGTATCCGGAAAACCGTGACAAGCCTCACTTCGGGAAGGCTCCCGCGTTGCGCAACCGCTACGTGGAGGCCAACCAGAGCATGCCGACGCCCAGGCCGATGAAGCACGCCGACACCAGCAGGAACCACCACCAGAGCAAGGTGGGCCGGGCCACGGTGGCCGGCCTGGTTCTCTCGCGAACCACCGCCAGCGCGCCGAGCAACAGTGCGACGAGCACGCCCAGCAGGAAGGCCCAGGGGAGCCATTCCTGCGGCATCAACCGTGCGGCGAGAACGCCGAGCATGACGCATCCGGCGAATGCGAAGCCTCGGTAACGGTTGGCCATCACTTCGAGTCTCCAGGGACGAGCGATACCGCGATTGACACTGCCGACTTTCCTTCCTGCGCCTTGATGGGGGGTGAGCCCAGCAATGTACCCGCCGCGAACGGGCTCGACCCAGCCCGCGGCGCGGAACTTTCCACGATCGGTGTGCCCGTGATGGCATAAGGACTAGAAGGCGGCGTCGACCCCGGCTCAACGCTCCATCAAGACCTGCAACATGCGCTGCGGGTTGGACAGGAAGTCGCGCGTCACCTGGAAGTGCTCCGTGTCTTCGTACGCGATCCTTGATATCCCTTCATTGCTGCATTGGTAGATGCACGCGTCCGGATAGGCCATCAGGATCGGCGAGTGGGTGGCGATGATGAACTGGGAGTTGTCCAGGACCAGGTCATGCATGCGGGACAGCACGGCCAGTTGCCTTTGCGGCGACAACGCTGCTTCGGGCTCGTCGAGGATGTACAGGCCCTGGCCGCCAAATCGTTGCGTCATGAGCGCCAGGAAGGATTCGCCATGCGACTGTTCGTGCAATGAACGGCCTCCATAGGAATCGACGATGGGCGGACCGGCCATGGGGTCTTCGTCGAGCCTCTCGATCTCCGTGGCCACGTTGAAAAAGCTCTCCGCGCGCAGGAAGTAGCCGTCCCGCGGCCGACGAATCCCCTTGGCGATCCGCAGGTATTCATGCAGCACCGAATGCGACCGGCGCGTGCCGAAGTTGAAGTTGCGCGTGCCGCCTTCGGCATTGAAGCCCAGCGAGACCGCGATCGCCTCCAGCAGCGTCGACTTCCCGGAACCGTTCTCACCGATGAAGTACGTCATCCGCGGATGCAGGTCGATCTGCTCCAGCGAGCGTATGGCCGGCAGCGAGAACGGATAGCGGTCGAACGAATCGACCTTGTCCCGCCTGAGCGTGATACGGCCGACGTACTGGGAGGAAATCAAGTCAGTCTTCAACCAGGCTTGCAGGCGCCGTCGAATGCCAGGGATACCGCGGAACCGGCTTTGCCGGGCCGCTGGTATCGCCCCCTTGAGGGGGTAGCGCCGCAGGCGCTTCGGGGATGGGCCTTTCTTTACGCAAACACATCCGACACATACCGCCCATGCTCGTGCTCCATGCGATCGGCCCAGGCGTTGGCCGTGGCGTCGTCGCACTTGGTCGCGCGCTGGTACATTTTCAGGAAGGTCTCCCGCACCGCCGGCGCCATGCGCTTGCCGTCGCCGCACACGTAGAACTGCGCGCCTTCGGTGAACAGGTTGCCGATCTCGATGCGGTCTTGCCACACGCGGTGCTGCACGAACATCACCTCG
This sequence comes from Variovorax sp. dw_308, assembly GCF_019207085.1. GTDB lineage: Bacteria > Pseudomonadota > Gammaproteobacteria > Burkholderiales > Burkholderiaceae_C > Variovorax. Next base: position 41,364 of record NZ_JAATOM010000028.1, read on the forward strand.
CCTTCGGGCTTGGCGGAGAACGCCGGCCGCATCTCCACCACGCCCGCAGCCTCCCACTTGGCGAACTGGTCGCGGTAGAGATAGTCGACATCCGGATCGTCGACGCCGAAGAACAGCAGCGCCCGGCCCACCTCGCGGCCGGCGGCCTTCTGCGCGGCGCGCTCCTGCAGGAAGCCGCGGAATGGCGCGACGCCGGTGCCGGCGCAGACCATCACGACGGGGGTGCGCGGGTCCGTCGGCGGATGGAAGCCCGACTGCGATGGCCGCACCGCCACCGACAGCCGGTCGCCCGCCTGCAGCCGCGCAAGGTATGAAGAAGCGACGCCTTCGAAGCGGCCATGCCCCGACATCGCCGGCACGTCCAGCACGGCGATGGTCAGGCTGGCCTCCGCCTCGTTGGCCAGCGGCGACGAGGAGATCGAATACTGGCGCGGCCGCAGCGTCGGCAGCATGCCCAGGAAGCGCGCAAAGCCGATGTCGCAGGACTGGGCGCGTTCGAGCAGTTCCAGCAGGCTCACGCGCTTGGCCAGCACTTCGGCTTCATAGACGTCCTCGGCCGCGAGGCGTTCCAGTTCCTTGCGCTCGGGCGGGCATGGCGTGGCTTCCGCCAGTTGCGCGACCTGCGCGCGGGTGACCGGCTGGGCCAGTTCCACGTAGCCCGACAGCACCTCGTAAGCAGCCACCGGGTAGTCGCCCGGCAGCGAGGCGGCTGCGCCCGCCTGCCGGTGGATGACGATCTGCGTGTCGCTGGCCAGGCCGAAGCGCTTGAGCGCGCGCGCGACGATGGCCTCGGGGTTGCGCGGCAGCACGGACAGGTAGTCGCCGGCCTTGTAGCGCATGCCCTCGGGCAGCGCGATCTGCAGGTGGCGCTTGGAGCGCGCGCCCGCGTGGGCGATGTTCACCAGTTCGCGGTTCTCGACGATCACGCCCTGCTCGAGTTCGTGCAGTTGCAGCGCGCGCTCGCGTCCGGACGTAAGCACCTCCACGTCGAAGGTGGGCGTCGAGGCCTTCTCGGCGACGGCGCGGCCCAGGGCCTTGCCGACGTCGGCCCAGAGGGTCTCGTACCAGCTGTCGAAGGCGCCGAAGAAGTCGCCGCCCGCATCGGTCTCGCCGCGCGGACGCAGTTCCTTGCCGCCGGCCGCGGCAAAGGCTGCGTCGAGGCGCTTGGGGATGGCTTGATAGGTGCGCGCCCACTGGCGGTTTCCGCAGCCGAACACCGCGAAGCGCAGGCCAGCAAGCTCGCCCGCGCCGCGCGCCTCCAGCCAGGAGAGAAACTGCTTCGCGTTGTCCGGCGCCTGGCCCTCGTAGGAGGCGGAGACGACGATGACGGTCATGCCCGCGGCCAGCGTGTCCGCGTAGTCGTCCATCGGGGCCACGGTCGCGGCATAGCCTTGGCGCGGCGCGTCGGTGGCAATGCGCCGCGCGAACATCTCGCAGGATCCGGTGTTGCTGCCGTAGAGCACGACCAGGCGCGGCGCGTCGTCCTGCAACTGGACTTCCTCGGCCTGCTCGTTGACCAGGGCCTGCTTGACGCTCGGGATGGCGCTGCGCACCGCGAAGCCACCGGTGCCGCGGCGGCGCGCACGCATCAGCAGGTTGTGCGGCTTGATGGTGAGCGTCTCGGAGACTACGAGCTGGTACGAAGGGTCGTCGAGCACGATGTCGAAGCGCTGCAGCATCATCGAGACGACCATCTGCGCCTCCTGCATCGCGAAGGCCCTGCCGATGCAGGCGCGCACACCGTTGCCAAAGGGCTTCCAGGCGTTCGGCGGCAGCTTCTCGGCCTCGCTGGGCTCGAAGCGCTCGGGCCGGAACTCCTCGGCGTCGTCGCCCCAGACCGCCGGATCGCGGTGCAGCGACGGCGCCAGCACCAGCGCCGTGTCCTGGGCGCTGAGCGGGTACTTGCCGCCGATCATGGTGTCCTGGATCGGCTTGACCGAGAACGCGGGCGCGGTGGGCCACAGGCGCAGCGACTCCATGAGGATCTGCTCGATGTAGCGCAGCTTCGCCAGGTCCTCGACGCGCGGCAGGTTGTCGCCGAGCACCTCGTCGACGATGGCCTGCGCCTTCAGCATCACGCGCGGGTTGGTCATCAGCAACTGGCAGGTGAAGGACAGCAGCCCGCTGGTGGTCTCGTGGCCGGCGATCAGGAAGGTGACCAGCTGGAAGCGGATGTTCTCGTCGGACAGCTTCTCGCCCGTGACCGGATCGACGCCGTTCATCATGACGTTGAGCAGGTCCTTCTTCTCCAGGCCCTTGGGGTCGGCGCGCCGCTCGATGATGAGCTGGCCGGCGATGCGGGCCAGCAGCTTCTGGTCCGCCTCGTAGCGGCGCCGCGTGCCGACCATCAGGTCGGAGACGACGCCGGGGCGCCGCCCGCGCTGTCCCGCCTCCTCGAGCGCGGAGCCCATCGCCGCGACGAAGGGATGCATCTCGTTCTGGTAGAAGCTGTTGAAGCGCACGTCGAACGCGCACAGCGCGATGGTGTCGAGCGCGAGGCGGGTCATGTTGTCCGTCACGTCGATGACGCCCGACGGCCCGAAGCGCTCCCACTTGACGAACATCTGGTCGGCGATGTCCACCATGCGGTCGAACATCGAGCGCACCCCGATCGGGCCGAAGGCCGGCATCAGCAACCGATGCGCCTTGGCCCAGTTGGGCTCGCTGTTGTAGGCGGTGAAGAGGCCGTCGCCGGCGAAGTCGCGGATGTGCTTGAGCGGCCCGCTGATGCGCTTCACGAAGCGGGACTCGTCGCAGAGCTCATCCACCAGTGCCTGCGAGCTGACGACATGCACGTCCTTGCCCGCCAGGGTGAGCTTGTAGATGCCGCCGTATTCCCGGGCCAGTCGCATCATGCTCTGGATGGGCGCCTTGGAGTCGAGTTCGCCGATGTTGCCCAGCAAGAGCTTCATCGGCGGTTGCGGAACGACGGATTGGCCAGGGCGCTTGCTCTTCATTGAAAGTCTCCGTGGATGTGAGCGGGGCCAAATCATGCACCAACGGGGACGTGCCGGGTGTCTCAGGCGGGCGTGACGCGCATGCCTGGAAGTTCCGCGTTGCTCCGCTCGCGCAGCCAGAGCACCAACCCGCACACGAACACCACGAGTTGCGTGCCGATCAGCAACGAGAAGCCCGCGAAGAAGCCGGAACCCGCCGTCGCGCCCGCGCCGCTGGACATCGCGCTGATCACGCCCCCCATGAGCGCCGGCATGAACCCGGCCACCAGGCTGCCGGTGCCGTTCACCACGCCGAAGGCGCTGGCCACATGCTCGGGCCGCGCGCAGTATTGCACCGTGCTGGGAATCGCCGGGCTCATCAGGCCCCAGCAGAAGTTGGCCGCGATCAGGCTGTAGGCTGCGGTGTAGGGGTCGTGCACGTTGATCGCGAGCAGCACCGACAGCGCCACGCCCGCGCTCGCCGCCATGAAGATGAACGGAACGTGCCGGCGCTCGATCCTGTCGATGACCACGCCGCCGAGCAGCACCGCGAGCACCGTCGCATATTGCGGCAGCGAGGCCAGCCAGCCCATCTCCTTGAGCGAGAAGCCGCGCGCCTCCTTCAGGTAGGTCGGCAGCCAGTTGCTGCTGCCCCAGAGGTAGGCCAGCGCCGCCGCCGTCAGCACGGTGATGAGGACCAGGTAGCGGGTGTGCAACGCGCCCTTCACGATCTCGCCGACTTGAGTGAGTGCCGCGCCAATCGACTCGGGCTTCTTCAGGGCCGCGTAGCTGGCCGGCATGTGCACGAACGCCAGCACCAGCGGAATGCCGACCGCAATGTTGATCAGGCCAAGCACATAGAAGGACGTCTCCCAGTGGTAGCTCGCGAGCAGGTAGCCGATGAACGGATAGCCGATCGCCAGGCCGAGCCCGGTGCCCATGTTGACCAAGGAATTCGGCTTGCCGTTCTCGCGGCTTTCGAAGTGGGCCTTGATGTACGACGAAGCCAGCGAGAACAGCGGGCCTTCGGACACGCCCAGCAGGATGCGCGAAGCCAGCACCAGCCCGTAGCCGTCGAACCATGGCGTCATGAAGGTGACGACGCCCCAGAGGACGAGCCCATACATCAGGCTCTTGCGCACGCCGAACAGCGCCGCGCAGAACGGCGTCAGCACGAAGGCCGACACGCCGTAGCCGGCCATGAAGGCGGTGGCCAGCAGGCCCTGCCTCACCCGGTCCGCCCGCTCGATGCCGATGTGCGCCAGGAAGCCTGGATCGGTGATCAGCACCGCGATGTTGATCCGGTCGATGTAGGAAATGGCGACGATCACGAACAGCGTGATGACGCCATACCAGCGGTATGTCTTGGCTTGCATGGACGTGGTCCTTTGAATGGAGACTAGAAGGCGACGCGCATCCCGGCTTCGCCGCCGGTCGACGCGTGGTTTGGCGAAGTCGAGGCACCGGCCAAAGCCTGGCTGGCGCCGTCGCTGTTGGTCAGCCGTGCCACGGTGGCGTAGACGGCGGTGCGCTTCGAGAAGTTGTAGGCGTAGCCGAGCGCGAGCTTGGATGAGGTCGGGTCCGGCACGTTGCCCACCGGCTTGCGCACGTAGCGCGCATAGGAGGCCTTGATCTCGCCCGGGCCCACCGGCAGGATGAAGCCGACCAGCGCGCCCTTGCCGTCGACGGCACCCAGCGACTCGACGTAGTACTCGCCCATGACGCGCAAGCCCAGCAGTTGCTCGAAGGTCCAGGAGGCGCCCAGGTTCGAGACGCGCAGGTCGCCCGTCGCGTAGGTCGTGAGGCCCGTGGCAATGGACACATGGAAAGGCCCGGACTGGTAGCCCAGCCGGACGCCGCCGTACCTGCCGTCGTTCTGGTTGGGCACCGGGATGGCGCCGGGCGTCGCGGGGGGCAGCGTCGAGTTCGAGATGTTCTCGCCCATCGCGTACATCACGCTGCCATAGAAGCCGCCGAGGTTCGGCGGGAGGAAATAGCCGACGCTGTTCGACGCGCGGGTGCCGGTGGGCGCCGTCAACCCACCCAGGCCCGAGAAGTAGAGCTGGTTCGCGCCGATGCCGCTGCCGGTGCCGAAGGGGTCGAAGATCGCGGTGTTCCAGAAGGTCGGCGTGTAGTCGCGGCCCAGCCGCAGTTCGCCCAGGGTGCTGCTGGTGAGGCTGACCGTCGAGCGGCGGTTGAAGGTCAGCGTGCCCAGGCCGGCGGTGCCGTTCAGCTGGTTGTTGGTGTTGCCCGGGAAGCCGGTGCCCGTATCGTTCTGCAGCCCTTCCTCCAGCCAGAAGCCTGCCGACAGCCCGCCGCCGAGGTCTTCGTTGCCGCGAAAACCCAGCCGGCTGAACGAGTTGGCACTGTTCGTCAGCTGCCACTTGCTCGTGGAAGCCGGGCCCGATCCGGTGGTGTAGGTGACAGCCGCATCGACCACGCCGAACAGCGTCACGCTCGATTGCGCGCAAACGACGGACGTGACAAGGCATGCGGCCGCAGCCACAGAAATTCTCTTCATGGGTTCTTTCAGTCTTCGGGAGTTCGCGCTGGCGTCAGATGTCGAGGACCAATGGCCCGCGCTGGCATCGCGACACGCAGATCATCATGGTCTTGTTGGCCGCGCGTTCGGCCTTGGTGAGGATGCCGTCGTGGTGGTCGACCTCGCCCGACAGCACCTTGGTCTCGCAGGCGCCGCACACGCCTTCCTTGCAGCTGTGGTCGGGGTTGAGGCCGGCGTCGATCAGGCTGTCGAGGATCGACTTGCCCGGCGGCACCTCGACGCTCTTCTTGCTCTTCGCGCACTCGACCACGTAGCTTTGCGTGGCGCTCGGCGTCTCCACGTGCACGGCGGCGAAGCGCTCGATGTGCGCGTTGGAATAGCCGAGCTTCTCGCAGGTCTTCTCGAAGTTGTCGAGCATCGGCGTGGGGCCGCAGCAGTAGAAGTGGCTGTCGGCGCCCTTGTCGGCCAGCAGCGCGGCGAGGTCGGGCGGCGCGCCCTTTTCCTCGTCGAAGTGCCAGGTCAGCTTGACGGACTTCTCCGCCGCGAGCGCCGCGATCGATTCGCAGAACGCCGCTTCCTTGCGGGCACGCGCGCAGTAGATCAGCTCCACAGGACGGCCGGTCGCGACCAGGCGTTGCAGCATGCACCAGATCGGCGTCACGCCGATGCCGCCGGACACGAGCACCGATCGCCCCGCATCCTCCTGCAGCTTGAAGTTGTTGCGCGGCACCGAGATCGGCAGCGTCGTGCCCACGCGCAGTTGCTGGTGCACGTAGCGCGAGCCGCCGCGGCTCTTGCGGTCGTTGAGCACGCCGACGACATAGCGCTGGCGGTCGGTCGACGGGTTGCACAGCGAATAGCTGCGTACCAGTCCGTTGGGCAGGTGCAGGTCGATGTGCGAGCCGGCCTCGAAGGCGGGGAAGTCCACATCCGGCGCAGCCGGGCGGAACTCGACACTGACGATGCCGTCTGCCTCGTAGCGCATCGTGTGCACCAGTGCGTTCAGCGTGGGGGATGACATGGCGGAAGACCTCTCTACGGTTCGCGTGCGTGACGTCAGGCGGTGGCCAGCGCCGGCTCCGTCGCTTGCAACTGTTGCGTGGCCAGGCCGCGCAGGTGGCGGCGCAGGCGCACCACGCCCAGGTCGTGCTGGTAGAGCTGCTCGTGCTGGTTGGCATCGGGCTCCATGTTCTCGATCAGCACGCGATCCTGCTCGAGCACATGCCAGTGGCGCGCCTCGAGGCGGTTCTTGTAGAGGAAGCGCCAGGTGTCGCGCTGCCAGCCGGCGGGCAGCTTGCGCACGCGCCAATGGAAGGCGCACGAGAGCGTCGGCGAGATCGGCGTGTAGCTGCCGACGATGATGAAGTTGCCGCCAGGCCCGCCGGTCTTCGGATACGGGATCTCCAGGCGCATCCAGTGCGTGCCGGTGTCGGCCCATTCGGTCCAGTCGAAGTTGACGTTGCGCTGGCCTTCCTTCTCGAACACGAAGCCGGTGTCGGTCGCGCGGATGCCGAACTTGGCCGTCGAATCGCCCTCGGCCATCGAGTGCGACTGCTTGTGCAGGAAGGTGCCGTGCATCGGGTCCATCACGTTGTCGAGCACGTAGCGGTAGTCGCCCTTCCACTCGGCATAGCAGAGGAAGCCGGAGTATTCGGCGTCGTCGGTGAGCTGCTCGGGCAGCACCAGCGGCGGCGGCGTGTCAACCGACTCCTTCGAGTTGTAGAGCCACACCGCGCCGGCCTTTTCCTCGACGTGGAAGAAGCGCGTGGCCTGCGCGCCTTCGAGCTTGCAGCCCGGGCTGCCGGGCACGCGCGTGACGACGCCGTCGCAGCGCACTTCGACGCCGTGGTACGGGCACGAGAGGCGGTCGCCGAGGATCACGCCTTGCGACAGCGGCGCACCGCGGTGCGGGCAGCGGTCTTCGAGCGCATGCAGCTTGCCGCTGTGGTCGCGCCAGAAGGCGAACTTGCGGCCGAGCCGGCGCAGCGAGACGGGCGACTCCTTGATGAAGCCCGACGGGCAGATGGGGTACCAGAGGTCTTTCAGGCCGATCTCGAGCAGCTGGTCGACCGGGTTGTCGTGGGGGGTGGTCATGGTCTGGTTCCTCTCAGGCGCCGAGCAGGGCGATTTCTTCGCGGTAGATGGCTTCGGTCCACTGCTTGCCGCTGGGGCTCGCGAGGCCGCTGTCGTTGAGTCGCTCGACCAGGCCGGGCAGGTCGTGCACACCTGCGGCAAAGGCACGCTCGATCGCGTCGCCCAGCAGGTCTTCGTAGGTGGTGGGGGCGCGGGTGCGCGCCTGGTGGGGATCGAGATAACGGTCAGTCATGGTTCGCTCCGTGGGGGTGTGAATTCGATGGACTTGCATGTCTTGTCTCCTGTGTGGGGGTTATTCGGCGACGATGTTTCGCGACTTGACGATCCCGGCCCATACGGCCGTTTCCTCGCGCATCGCCTTGGCGAACTCGGCCGGCTTCATGGTGGCTTCGGTCATGCCCTGGGCCTTCAGGCGCTCGGCCACGTCGGGCTGGGCAAGGATGTCGGCGGCGTCCTTTGCAAGTTGCTCGACCACGGCGGGCGGGGTGCCTGCCGGTGCGAGCAGTCCATACCAGGACGTCACGTTGACGCCCTGGATGCCCTGCTCGGCCAGCGTCGGGATCTCCGGCGCCACCGGGCTGCGCTTCGCCTCGGTCACGCCCAGCGCCACCAGCTTGCCGCTCTTGATGAAGGGCAGCGTGGCCGGCAGGTTGCTGAACATCAGCGGCACGACGCCGCCAAGCACGTCGTTGAGCGCGGGGGCCGTGCCTTTGTAGGGCACATGCAGCAAGTCGACGCCGGCCTGCTGCTTGAACAGTTCGCCCGCCAGGTGCAGGCCGCTGCCGACGCCGGGCGACGCGTACGACAAGGTGCCGGGCCTGGCCTTGGCCATCGCCACCAGTTCCTTCGCGCTCTTGATGCCGGACGCGGGCGATGCCACCAGCACGTTCGGAGCCTTGGCCAGCATGGTGATGGGGGCGAAATCCTTCTCGATGTTGAACGGGAAGTTCGGCATCAGCGTCGGGTTGATCGTGAGGTTGCCGGCCGGCACCACGAGCAGCGTGTGGCCGTCGGCCTTGGCGCGCTTGACCTTCTCGATGCCGATGTTGCCGGCAGCACCGGCGAGGTTTTCGACCACGACCGGCTGGCCATGGCGCTTGGCGAGGCCGTCGGACAGGATGCGGGCCAGCGTATCGACCGGGCCGCCGGGCGGGAACGGCGAGACGATGGTGAAGCGATCGGAGGCCAGCTGCTTCTGCGCTTCGGTCGTCTGCGCATGGACGGGAGCCACGACGGCGAAGGCGAACAGCGTGGTCGCGAGGACTTTGAAGGTGTGTTGCATGGTCGGGTCCCTCATTTCTTCTCGGTGAGGAACTTGCCTTGCGGGCCGTCGACGTTCTTCTGGCGGCGCGTGTTGCCGTCGAGGCCGCCGTCGACCGCCCATTCGGCGAACACGGTCGGGCCCGGCTCGAACTCGCGCGGCTGCCAGTCGGCCGTCAGCTGGTCCTCATCGGCGTAGTACTCGATGAGTCCGCCGGCCGGGTTCTTGAAGTACCAGAAGTAGGCCGAGGACACCGGATGGCGGCCCGGGCCGAGCTGCGTTTCCCAGCCGCGACGCGAGAAGTGCAGGCCGCCGCCGAACACCTCGTGGATGTCGCGCACGGTGAAGGCCACATGGTTCAGCCCGCGCTTGGCCGAAGGCAGCTGCAGCAGGAACAGGTCGTGGTGGCCGCCGTCCGGCGCGCAGCGCATGAAGGCGCCGCGGTTCGGGTAGCTGTCCGAGGAGACGAAGCCGAAGTTGTCGCGGTAGAAGGCGCTGGTCGCCAGCACGTCGGTCACGAAGAACACGACGTGGCCGACTTCGATCGGTGTGGCGCGTTCGTAGATCGGCGCGGGCTGGTTGATGCGGGCCTTGCGGTTCCAGGTGTTCATCTCGCCGCAGTCGACTTCCACCGCGTGCTTGCGCGTGACTTGCAGGCGAACGGCCAGGCCGTTGGGGTCGATGCAGCCGATGCGCCGCGCGCCGTCGACGGTGGCATCGAAGAAGCCGGGCTGCGTTGCGATGGCTGCGGCATAGCGATCAAGATCGGCATCGCTTTCGACGCCCCACACCACTTCACGCAAGGTCGGGCCTTCCTCCATCGCGGGCGGGAGGCCGGCCTTGTCCAACGCCGCGACGACAACCTTGCAACCATTCAGGCACTCGAAGCCGAGCTCATCGGCAGCTTCGGACGTGAGCGCGAGGCCCCAGTCGCCGAAGAAGCGCTTGCATGTCGGCAGGTCGTCCGACACGTAGGTGATCTGGTCGATTCCAAGAACGCTCATGTCAGTTGCTCCAGGCGCGGTGGGTGACGCCGGCCCATGGCAGCGGCTCGTCGTTGGTGCCCCAGTACATGCTCTTCTGTTCCATGTACTGGAAGATGCCTTCGCGGCCCTTCTCGCGGCCGAGGCCGCTGTCGCGCCAGCCGCCGAAGGGCGTCGATACCGAGAACTGCTTGTAGGTGTTGACCCAGACGGTGCCGGCCTGCACGGCACGGCCGATGCGCCAGGCGCGCTTGAAGTCGCGGCTCCACACGCCGGCGGCCAGCGCGTAGATGCTGTCGTTGGCCTGCTCGATCAACGCTTCCTCGCTGTCGAAGGGCATCGCGACGAGCACCGGGCCGAAGATCTCTTCCTGGGCCGTGCGTGCGCTGTTGGTCAGGCCTTCGAGGATGGTGGGCGTGTAGAAGTAGCCCTTGTCGCGGCCATCGCCGTGCGGGCGCACGCCACCCGTGCGGATGTGGGCGCCTTCGGAGACGCCGAGCGCCACGTAGCGCTCGATGCCTTCGCGATGCTTCGCGGTGATCAGCGGGCCCATCTGGGTCTGCTCCGACGCCGGGTCGCCGACGCGCAACGCGTTCGCGCCTTCGGCGAGCCGCGTGAGGAACTCGTCGTAGATCGAACGCGCGACGAAAAGGCGCGAGCCCGCGATGCACGATTCGCCCGAGGAGCTGAAGATCCCGTAGAGCACGCCGCTCACCGCATGGTCGAGGTCGGCGTCTTCCAGCACCATCGTCGCCGACTTGCCGCCGAGTTCCAGCGACACCGGCATCATCTTGTCGGCCGCGATGTGCGCGATGTGCTTGCCCGTCGTCGTGCCGCCAGTGAAGGACACGCGCTTGACCAGCGGATGCTTCGTGATGGCATCGCCGATCACCGAGCCCTTGCCCGGCAGCACGCTGACGATGCCCTTGGGCACGCCGGCTTCCTCGCAGATGCGTGCGAGTTCGAGCGCCATCAGCGGCGTGACTTCGGCCGGCTTGAGGACGACCGCGTTGCCGGCCGCGAGCGCGGGCGCCAGCTTCTGCGCCTCGCTGGCGATCGGCGAGTTCCACGGCGTGATCGCGGCGACCACGCCCATCGGCTCATGCACGCTCATCGTGACGAAGGGGCCGCGCGAAGGCGTGATGGTCTCTTCCAGCGTCTCCAGCGCGGCGGCGAAGAACTGGAAGGTGCCGGCCGCGCTCGCCACGAGGGCGCGCGTTTCGTTGATGGGCTTGCCGTTGTCCAGGCGCTGTTTCTGCGCCAGCGTCTCGCCTTGCTCGCGGATCAGTTGCGCCACGCGATGCAGCACCGCGGCGCGCTCGTGTGGAAGCTTTTGCGCCCAGCCGCTGGTGAGGAAGGCGTGGTGTGCGCGCGTGATGGCTTCGTCGACGTCGGCAAGGCTCACGGCGTTGAGGCGCGCGATCGGCTCGGCCGTGGCCGGATAGAGGCTCTCGTAGGCATCGCCGCCACCCAGGCGCCATTCGCCTGCGATGTTGACGGGAAGGAGTTCGGAAGAAAACATCGTGGTGTCCTGGTGTTCAGATCGCCATGTGCGCGACGCGGTTGCGCATCGCGCGCACTGCGCTGTAGACGGTGAGTGCGGAGGTCTTGGGGTTGGCCGCCAGCGCCTTGTTGCGCATGGTCAGTTCGAAGCTGCCGAAGGCGCCTTCGGCCTCGACGACGTGCACGTTCTCCGTGACGGCCGGGTCGGCGATGAGGCGCACGCGGGTGAGGTCCAGGCCCAGGCCGGCCAGCGACACGGTGGCCGCGACGTTGGCGTTCTTCGGATAGAGCGATGCGGCCTCGCGGGCGCTGCCTTCGAAGATGATCGTTTCCAGCGCCAGCGTGGCGAGGTTGCGGCCCTGCTCGGCCGGCGTGCCGGTCCAGGCGTGCGGCGGCTTGCGGCCGGTGTAGCGCACGGCATCGAGGCCGCCGGCGCGTGCCGCCGCCAGTGCGTCGATGGCGCCGATCGCGCCGGCGATCAGCTGCACTTGCGTATGGCCTTCGCAGGCTGCACGTTCCAGTTGTTCCGCCAAGCCGATGGCCGACAGCGCGCCCACCGATGCCACGATGCATGGCAGGCCGCGCTTCAGGGCCGGCAGCACATGCGCCTCGATGGCGGCATGACCCGCGGCCTCGACCACCAGGTCGATGCCGGCCGTGGGCACGCCCGTCACCACCTCGGCGTTCGACGCCAGGCTGGCGAGCGCGGCGCGGGCGGCGGTCACGCCGAACTCGGGCACGACGATGGCCACGACCTCCAGGGTCGCATCGCCCTTCAGCAGTTCGAGCATCGAGGTGCCGATGGCACCGCAGCCGATGAGTGCAACGCGCATCATGGCCGTGCGCTCACTTGCCCGCCACCGCAGCCGTGCCGAGGGCCGGAATCTGCGTGATGGTGTTGGTCGGCGGGCCCGCGAAGGTGGTCTTGAAGCCGCCGATGGAGAGCATGTCGATCTCCAGCAGGAAAGGACCCGGCTTGCCGACGGCCGCAGCCAGTTGGCCCGGCAGGTCGTCGAGGTTCTTCACGCGTGCATGCGGCAGCGCGAGCGACCTGCACAGCAGCTCATAGTCGGGCGTGTGCAGTTCGGCATAGCAGCGGCGCCCGCCGTATTGCGCGTCCTGGATGTTCTTGATGACGCCGTAGCTCTTGTCGTTCATGAGCACGATCACCATGTCCGCCTGCTCCTGCACCATGCAGGCGAGTTCGCCCAGGTTCAGGATGAAGCCGCCGTCGCCGGCCAGGCAGAAGGTCTTGCGGCCCGATGCCGTCTCGGTCGCGCCGATGGCCGCGCCGATGGCCATCGGCATGCCCTGGCCGATGCCGCCGCCCGTGGCATGGACGCCCGCGCTCGGCTCGAACACGCGCAACTCGCGGTTGCCCCAGGTGCTGTTGGACACGGTCACGTCGCGCACCCAGTTGAAGTTGCGGCCGGCGATGGCCTGGATCTGCTTGACCAGTTCGGCATACGGGCCGAGTCCGTCGCGCAGCGTGGCGACGGCCTGCGTGTGCGCAGTGCGAAGGTCCGTCAGCAGTGCGGGATCGGCCTTGTACTTCGCGGCTTCGAGGCGGTCGGCCAGGCCGTCCAGGGCCAGCGCGGAATCGCCGCAGACGAAGGCTTCGGTCGAATAGCCGCGGCCTTCGGCGGCAGCATCCGCATCGATGCGGTACAGCGGACGCGGCAGCTTCAGTTCGTACTTGAGCGTCTCGTTGCCGCGCAGGCGCGAGCCGACCACGAGCATCGCGTCGCAGGTCTGGTAGAGCGCCTCCACCGGCTTCTGGATGTTGTAGGCGCCCAGCGATCCCGCGTCGTCCTCGGGCACCGTGCCGCGGCCTTGCGTGGTCGTGACCACGCCGAAGCCCAGCTTCTGCAGGCGCTTGATCGCGGCGCCGGCATGGCGTGCACCGCCGCCGACCCACAGCATGGGACGCCTGGCATTCGCGAGGCTCGCGGCCAGCGCATCGAGCCCGGCAGCGGAGGGCACGGCCGCATCGATGGGCAGCGGCGACAGGTCGGCCGGCATCGTCGTGAGTGCCGACTGGATGTCGATCGGGATCTCCACGCTGACCGGGCCGGTCGGGGCGGTCAGCGCGACCTGCACTGCGCGCTTCAAGGTGCCGAGCACCGTCTCCACGCTGCGCACGCGGAAGGCGGCCTTCGACACCGCCTTGAGCATCGTGAGCTGGTCCGGCGCCTCGTGGATGTACGACATGCCCTTGTCGAGATAAGGCGTTTCGATCTGGCCGGTGATGTGCAGCAGCGGCGCGCCGGCGGTCAGTGCCTCGACCATGCTGCCGGCGATGTTGCCCGCCGCCGGGCCGGTGCTGGTGATGCACACGCCCAGGCTCGCGGTGGAGCGTGCATAGGCATCGGCCATGTTGCCCGCACCGGCCTCGCCCCGTGCCGAGATGAACCGGATCGCGCCACGCTGCGCGAACGCATCGAGGATCGGCATGTTGTGGATCGAGATCACGCCGAACGCAGCCTTGACGCCGCATTGTTCGAGGAAGGCGGCGACGACGGCGCCGACGGTGACGGGGTTGGTTGAATTACGCATGGCGAGAGTGGCCTCCAGAGATGTCAAGGTGGGCGCCGGTCGTATAGGAGGACAGCGGCGTTGCGAGGAAAAGAATCGCGCGGGCGGCTTCGGTCGGAAGCCCCAGGCGACCCAGCTGAATGTGTTTGTCGTGCGCGAGCTGTTGGCTCCATGCGGCCCAGTCGAGCGACTTGTCCTCGCGCGCATCGAAGCGGCGGCGCCATTGGCCGGACTCGATCAGCCCGATCAGGATCCCGTTGACGCGTACGCCTTTGGGCGCGAACTCGGTGGCCAGCGAGCGCACCAGGTTGAGCAGGCCGGCGCGTGCTGCGGAGGTGGCGACCATGTGCGGTTCCGGCTGGCGTGCAAGCAGCGAGTTGGCGCAGACGATGGCTGCATCGCCCAGCACCGCGGCTTGCGCCGCGAGTTGCGGCAGGAAGGCGCGCGTCGGGTTGATGACAGAGAAGAACTTCAGGTGCAGCTCCTCGGTCCAGGCCTTGTCGTCGGTGTCGGCAAAGGTGGAGACGCGGCCCTGGCCGGCGTTGTTGACGAGGATCGAGGCGGGGCCGAGTTCGGCTTCGCACTGGGCCGCGAAGCTGCGCACCGCATCGCCGTCGAGCACGTCGCAGGTGCGGGCAAACAGCCTGGCCTGCGGCCGCGCTGCGCGCAGGCCGGCCACGGCACTGTCGAGCCGTTCGGCATTGCGCCCGCACAGCGCGACCGCGGCGCCGCAGTCGAGCAGCAACTCGACCGTTGCAAGGCCAATGCCGGACGAGCCGCCCGTCACCACGGCCACGCGGCCGGCGAGCGCATGCGGCGAGAAGAAGCTGGAGGAGATGAGCGGCGAAGTCATGTTGCGAAGCTTCGGAATGGGTTCAGGCACGGTCGCCGCCGCGCAGCGGAACCACCTTGCTGGCGGACGCTGGCGAGTAGTTCAGCAAGCCGGAGATGTCGTCGGCGGTGCTGCGCACGCGCAGCACCATCTCGTCGATGCGGCTTTCGTCGATGTGGTCGGAGGTGATCGTTGCGCCCAATGCCGCGACGATGTGGCCGCTGTGGTCGCGAACGGGTGCGGCCACACTGGAGATGTTGGCCTCGAAGAAGCCTTCGCCCAGGACGTATCCGCGTTGGCGGTCCCCCTGCACCATGTCGAAGAGTTCGTTCACCGTCTTCGGCGTGTTCGGCGAGAAGACTTCGAGCTTGTCTTCCGGATACAGCGCGCGCAGTTGCGGCAGCGTGAGGTCTTCCAGCAGGATGCGGCCGAGCACCGTGGCATGCGCGGGCAGTCGCGTGCCCACCGAGACCTGGCTGAGGAAAGGCGAAGGCGGCGCCACCTTTGCCACGTAGACGATGAAGCGGCCGTCGCGCACCACCAGATTGCAGGGCGTGCGCAGGTCGTCCGACAGGCGTTGCAGCAAGGGCGTGCCGAGTTGCGTGAGCTCCAGCGAGGCCAGGTATTCGAAGCCCAGGCGCAGCACCGCCAGGCCGAGGCGATAGTCGCGCCCGCCATCGGCCTTCTCGACGAAGCCCATGTTCTCCAGCGTCGTGAGGAGGCGGAACACGGTGGAGCGCGGCAGGTCGAAGCGGCGCGAGAGTTCGGGCGCGGAGAGCGTGCGGTTCTCGCGGCTGAATTCGCAGAGCACGCGCAGGCCGCGTTCGAGCGCGGGCACGTTGTAGCGGTCCGAGCCTTCGTCCATCGTTTCGCTGGTGGTCATGTCGCTTCCTTCCTGTGGTTGTTGTTCATGCGGCGAGCACGTCGCGCAGCAGCGCGGCGACGGCTTGCGGTTGTTCGACATAGCTGGCGTGGCCGGCGCTGGCGATGAGTTCGAGCGGCACGCCGCATTGGTCGGCGACTTCGGCGCAGGACTGCGGTGTGGTGACGACATCGAGCGCACCGCAGGCCACGCGCACCGGCATCGCGGGCGGCAGGTCGGCCAGCAGGTCGCCGCCGCACAGCAGTTCGACGGCCTGGCTGTAGCCGGAAACGTTGAGGCGCGCCATGTTCCAGCGCACCCACTGGCGGGCCTGTTCGCTGGCGCCGCTGGACAGGAGCCGGGCTGCACTCTGCGCGGCCATGCCGGCGATGCCGACCTGGGCGAGCGTGTCGAGGCGCTGCGTGCGGACCCGCTGGCTTGCTTCAGCCCGCGAAGGTGCGCCGTAGCCGGTGGCCGGGCTGATCAGCACGAGGCGCCGGATGCGCGAGGCCAGTGGTGAACCAGGACGCGCAGCGCAGGCCGCGGTGAGCGCGCCGAGCGAATGGCCGACGAGCACGAAGGACTCCAGGCCGAGCGCATCGACGAGCGCGTGAAGCCGGTCCGCATAGTCGGCCGCCTGCGGCATCGTCGAGGCAACAGGCGTCGATTCACCGTAGCCCGGTGCGTCCCATGCAATCACGCGCGCTGCGCCTTCCAGCAGCAATGCAGTGTCGAGCCACGATGCCGAACCCGATCCGATGCCATGCAGGCAGACGACGGCCGCACCGCTGCCGCATTCGCGCACGGAGACGACGGCGTTGCCGCGCACCGGCACGTTGCGCACCGGAAAGCGCGCATCGAGCCGCGCCAGTTCCGAGGGCGCGAGCGCGGGGTTCTGCATGACAGCGGCGTCGTTCATCGCGGTCTCTCTCAGCGCTTGATCTTCGCGAGCGGGTGGTCGGCCGGATAGGTCGGCGTGACCGGCTTCTGCGCACCGAGCATCACGCACATCAGCGCGTCTTCGTCGCCGATGTTGATCTCTTCGCGGTACACGCCGGGCGGCACCGAGATCAGGTCGCGGTCGGTCATGATGGTCTCGAAGCGCTCGCCGTCCTTCTCGATGACGACCTTGAGCTTGCCGCGGATCAGGAAGAACACTTCCTCCACGTCGGTGTGGATGTGCGGCGGGCCTTCGTGGCCGGCGGGAATCACCATGGTGGAGAAGGTGAAGTTCTCGGCCGGGACGGTGTTGACGTCCTTCGCGACGCCGGTGCCGCCGGTGCCGACGTAGCGCATCTGCGCGCGGCGGAACTTGGGATCGAAGTCAGCCTGGAACTTCAGCGCGTCCCAGTCGTACTTGCGGGTCGCGTAGCGCGCGATGCGGGTGTTCATCCACGCTTCGAGGCTGCTGCCTTCGGGCTGCGCCAGCGTGCTGTCGCTGGCCACTTTCTTCTGTTCGGACATATCGCTCATCGAAAACTCCTTGGTCGAAAAATCAGTCAGTCAATTCATCACGAAGCCGCCGTTGACGGCCAGCAACTGGCCAGTCACGAAGCGCGACAGGCCCGAGAGGGAAAACAGCACCGCGCCGCAGACGTCGACGGCCTGCTGCTCGCGCGGGATGGCCCGGCCTTCGAGGTACTTCTGGTGGCGCGCCATCGGCACGTATTCGGTGGCCTCGACCAGCGTGAGGCCGGGTGCCACGGCGTTGACAGTGATCCCGTCGGCGCCCCATTCGCGGGCCAGCGATCGCGTCATCGAGATGACCGCGCCCTTGCTCGATGCATAGGCCAGCAGGTTCGGCGCGCCCCACAGCGCGGTGTCGGAGGCCAGGTTGACGATGGAGCCGCGGCCGGTGGCGGCCAGCGCCGGCTGGCAGGCGCGGCTCATGAGCCAGGTGCCGCGCACGTTGACGTCCATCACGCGGTCCCACATGTCGATCTCGAGTGCGTGCGCATCGCGGCCGCCGGAGTTGGTGATGGCGGCGTTGTTGACCAGGCCGTCCAGGCCGCCGAGCGCCTGCATTGCGGCTGCCGCGCAGGCTTCGATCGATTGCGGGTCGCACAGGTCGACGGCCAAGGCGTGCGCGTTGAAGCCGGCGTCGCGCAGCGCCTGCACTTCGGCTTGCGCAAGATCCGCGAGGATGTCGGCCAGCACCACGCTGGCACCGGCCTTGGCGATGCACTTGGCAAAAGCGAGGCCCAGGCCGCGGGCGGCGCCCGTCACCAGCACGCGACGCCCGGCCAGCAGGTTGGCGGGCAACTCGTCCAGCAGGGTCTGGAGGCTGTCGAGGTCGGGAACGGCTTTGATGTCGGTCATGGTGTGCTGGTGTTCTGGCGTGGGCGTGGGCGTTGAAATGGGTCGGGGCCGTTCAGTCGGCCTGGATGCCCAGGTCCTTGATGACCTTGCCGAAGCGTTCGAAGTCGGCTGCGTTGGTCTTCGCGAGCGTCTCTGGCGAGCCGCCCAGCGGGGTCGCGCCGAGCGTCTCCATGCGCGACACCACGTCGGGCATCTTCAGGATCTCGTTGAAGTGCGCGTTCAGCGTCTTCACGACATCGGCCGGCATGCCTTTCGGCCCGAACAGGCCGTGCCATGCGCTGACCTGCACGCCCTTGTAGCCAAGCTCCTCGAAGGTCGGGACGTTGGGCGCGAGCGGCGAACGCTTGCTGTCGGCCACGGCCAGCGGCACCATCTTCGCGCCCGGCAGGTAGGGCGCCACCGGGCCCAGCGTGATGTAGGTGAGGGGCACATGGCCGCCCAGCACGTCGTTCACGGCCGGCGCGACGCCGCGGTAGGGCACATGGCGCAGGTCGATGCCGGCCGCCTTGTTCACGAGTTCGCCGAGGATGTGCATCGGCGAGCCGCTGCCCGGGCTCGCATAGGACAGCGATTGGGTCCTGGCTGCGGTCGCCACGTCCTTGAAGGTCTTCATGCCCGCGCCGGAACCGGCGACCAGGAACAGCGGCAGCGTTCCCGTCTCGATGATCGGCGTGAAGCCGTTCAGCACGTCATAGCCGCCGGCGCCGTTGGTCTTCAGGACCAGCTGTGCGATCGAGAAGGTGCTGGGCGCCAGCAGCAGCGTGTAGCCGTCCGCGGGCGCCTTGGCCACCCAGGCGCTGCCGATGACGCCGCTGGCGCCGGGGCGGTTGTCGACCACCACGGGCTGGCCGATGCGGCTGGACAGCTTCTCCCCGAACAGCCGCGCCAGCGCATCGGTGTCGCCGCCGGCCGGGTAGGCCACGACCAGCGTGACGGGCTTGGACGGATAACCCTGGGCCAGGGCCGGGGCGGCGGCGCAGGCCGCGACGGCGGAGAGTGCAAGCGCGAGGACCTGGCGACGGGATTGCTTCATCATGGTTGGCGACCTGGGCGAAAGGGGTACGAAACTGGGGCCGATTTGCAGAGATCCGGGGCCTTGAGCGGGGGGCGGGATCTCCTTGATCTGCTACTTTGACGTTTCACTAATGAAACCATGTTTTATTAGTGAACCGATGGGGCGAAGTTTAGGGATTGCATGGCGGGCACGCACACGGGAAAACCCTTTGTTTTCGGCTTCCTTGTAAGCAAAAAAGGTGTAGGACAGCCGGGAGCCCAAGACGGCGGGCAACTGGTGGGGAGGTCGAGACCCCTTCTTTTGCGAACCGTTCAAGCCCGTCTTGACGAGGATGGGATCAAGTCGCCAGAGGCTTCCAGCGTGGACGCGCATGCCGCGACCGGGAACGGCGAGTCGGCCGTCAAGGACCCGATCGCCGAGATCGCAACGGCCCGAAAGCTACGCCTGGCCGCGTCGTCGCGAGTCGAGGACAGCGGCGAGCGGCGCGGGGCGCCGGCAAGTGCATCGATGCGAATGCGACCGTCAGGGCGCTTTCATATCAATGCGGTGCTTCCGGTCAGGTCTTGCGCGGCACGACCTGACCGCTTTCCTGCAGCAGTTGCATGTCGAGGATCTCGATACGCCCATAGCGCAACGCGATGGCGCCGCGCTTCACCAGCACCTGGAGCTCCTTGTTGAGCGTGGGCCTGCTGATCCCCAGCATCATGGCCAGCGTGTCCTGCGAGGCGGTGATCACGCTGCGCTCCTCGATGCTGTCCGTCACGTCGCCGTGGGCCAGCAGGACCAAGCGCCGCACGATCCTTTCCAGCGTGCTTTGCAGCGCAGAGTCGCCCATCAGCCCATACGCCAGGCGCAATCGCGTCGCCACCTGCACGGCGATCGCATGGCTGAAGACGGGACGCTGCATCAGCTGGCCGAACTTGTCCGCGCTGACGGCCAGCACATCGGTATCCCCTACGGCAATCGCCGTGTGCGCGCGCGGCGCGCCTTCAAGCACTGCGACCTCGCCGATCCAGTTGCCGGGCTCGATGATGGTCAGGATCGCCTCGTTGCCGTCGGGGTGAAGGATGCTCAGCTTGATCAGCCCGCTCGCCACGCCGAAGAACGCCCCCGTGGGTGCCATGGCGGTGTCGCCCTGCCGGAACAGGAATTCGCCCGCAGCCAGGTGCCTCGCACTGGCGGCAGCCAGCAGCGCCTCGGCCTCCTCCTCGGGCAGGGCCTTGAACCACGGGTTTTCGTCGAAGACGTTCATGAGGGGTGCGCGTGACAGGGCGCCGGCAGAGTTTGCATCATCGCGCCGAATCGGCGTTCAAGTGTCGCGCGACATGCGCGGCTCGCAGCGCCATGGAAAACTGATACGCACGATCCGCCTCGATCTGCATCTGTTCTTTTGCCGGCAGGCACGCGATATTCAAAGCATGTCAATCCTTCCCCGTTCCGTTCGTGCCGTCCTGTGGAGCTTCATCGGGCTCGGTGGCCGTCGCGCCGATGCCGATGCGCGAACCGAGGACGTCGGCATCCTGAGCCTGGTCTGCGTCGCGCTGGTGCTGGTCCTGCTGCTGGTCGGTGGCCTGATCGCGGTTGCCCGGTTCGCCGCGACGGCGTAGCGTGCGCGGAGGGCTCGCACATCGCGATCCCTCCGCGCAGCATCCGGGCGAGACGGGCACAGTTGGTGCTGGTAGATGCCTGCCTGCCGCTACCGCCCACGAAAGACCCCATGCCCGCCAAACCCATCGGCTCCGTCCTGATCGCCAACCGCTCCGAGATCGCCATCCGCGTGATGCGCGCCGCGGCTGAAATGAACATGCGCACTGTCGCGATCTATTCGCGCGAGGACCGGCTGGCGCTGCACCGCTTCAAGGCGGACGAAAGCTACCTGGTGGGCGAAGGCAAGAAGCCGCTGGCCGCCTACCTCGACATCGACGACATCCTGGGCGTGGCGCGCGCCGCGAAGGTCGACGCGGTCCATCCCGGCTACGGCTTCCTGTCGGAGAACCCGGAATTCGCGCAGGCCGTGCTCGATGCCGGCATCGAATGGATCGGGCCGCGCCCGGACGTGATGCGCACCCTCGGCAACAAGGTCGCCGCCCGCAACGCCGCCGTGGCCGCCGGCGTGCCGGTGATGCCGGCCACCTTGCCGCTACCGCTCGACCTGGCGCAATGCAAGCGCATGGCCGCCGAGGTCGGCTATCCCGTGATGCTGAAGGCCAGCTGGGGTGGCGGCGGCCGGGGCATGCGGGCGATCCAGGGCGAGGGCGAGCTCGAAGGCGCGCTGGCGGCGGCCCGTCGCGAGGCGCTGGCCGCGTTCGGCAACGACGAGGTCTATTTCGAGAAGCTGGTGCAGCGGGCTCGCCACGTCGAGGTGCAGATCCTCGGCGACACGCATCGCAACGTGGTGCACCTTTTCGAGCGCGACTGCACCGTTCAGCGGCGCAACCAGAAGGTGGTCGAGCGGGCGCCCGCGCCCTACCTCGACGAAACGACGCGCCAGGGCCTGTGCGACAGCGCGCTCAAGCTGATGCGCGCGGTCGACTACACGCACGCCGGCACCGTCGAGTTCCTGATGGACGCCGACACCGGCAAGTTCTATTTCATCGAGGTGAATCCGCGCATCCAGGTCGAGCACACGGTGACCGAGCTCATCACCGGCATCGACATCGTGAAGGCGCAGATCCGCATCAGCCAGGGCGGCCGCATCGGCCTGCGCGAGGACGAGACCGCCGCCGACGGCAGCGTGACGGCGCGCGCCACCGGCGTGCCGCCGCAGGCGGAGATCAGGCTCAACGGCCATGCGCTGCAATGCCGCATCACCACCGAGGACCCGGAGAACGGCTTCCTGCCCGACTACGGGCGGCTCAGCGCCTACCGCAGCGCGGCCGGCTTCGGCATCCGGCTCGACGCCGGCACGGCGTACGGCGGCGCGGTCATCACGCCGTACTACGACTCGCTGCTGGTGAAGGTCACGGCCTGGGCGCCCACGGCGAGGGAGACCATCCAGCGCATGGACCGCGCGCTGCGCGAGTTCCGCATCCGCGGCGTCGCGTCGAACCTGCAGTTCCTCGAGAACGTCATCAACCATCCGGACTTTGCCGCCGGCACGGTGACCACGCGCTTCATCGACACCACGCCCGAGTTGCTCGAGTTCACCAAGCGCCGCGACCGCGCCAGCAAGCTGCTCGGCTTCATCGCCGACGTGACGGTCAACGGCCATCCGGAGATGAAGGGGCGCAAGCTGCCCGACCTGCCGTTCATCAAGCCGATCCTGCCGAAGGTCGACCTCGCGACGCCGATTCCGCCCGGCTCGCGCGACCGACTGAAAGCACTCGGCGCCAAGGCCTTCGCGCAATGGATGCTGGACAGCAAGCCGGTGTTGATGACCGACACGACGCTGCGCGACGCCCACCAGTCGCTGTTCGCCACCCGCATGCGCACCGCCGACATGCTGCCGATCGCGCCCTTCTATGCGCGCGAGTTGCCGCAGTTGCTGTCGCTCGAATGCTGGGGCGGCGCGACCTTCGACGTGGCGATGCGCTTCCTGAAGGAAGACCCGTGGCAACGCCTTGCGCAGCTGCGTGAGGCTGTTCCCAACATCCTGTTCCAGATGCTGTTGCGCGGCGCCAATGGCGTCGGCTACACGAGCTACGCCGACAACGTGGTGCGCTTCTTCGTCAAGCAGGCGGCCAGTTCCGGCGTCGACCTGTTCCGCGTGTTCGATGCGCTCAACTGGGTCGAGAACATGCGTGTGTCCATCGATGCGGTGCTCGAATCCGGCGCGCTGTGCGAGGGCGCGATCTGCTACAGCGGCGACCTGTTCGACCCCTCGCGGCCCAAGTACAGCCTGGCCTACTACATCGGCATCGCACGCGAGCTGCAGAAGGCCGGCGTCCACATCCTGGCGATCAAGGACATGGCGGGCATCTGCCGGCCGCGGGCGGTCGCGGCGCTGGTCAAGGCGCTCAAGGAAGAGACCGGGCTGCCGGTGCACTTCCACACGCACGACACCAGCGGCATCGCGTCGGCGTCGGTGCTGGCCGCGGTGGAGGCCGGCTGCGACGCGGTCGACGGCGCGCTCGACGCGATGAGCGGCCTCACCTCGCAACCCAACCTGTCGAGCATGGCCGCCGCCCTGGCGCACAGCGAGCGCGACCCGGGCCTGTCGCAGCACGCGCTGCATGCGGCATCGAGCTACTTCGAAGGCGTGCGGCGCTTCTACGCACCCTTCGAGAGCGACATCCGCGCCGGCACCGCCGACGTGTATCGCCACGAGATGCCCGGCGGCCAGTACACCAACCTGCGCGAGCAGGCGCGCTCGCTGGGCCTCGAGCATCGCTGGACCGAGGTGTCGCAGGCGTACGCCGACGTGAACCGGCTGTTCGGCGACATCGTGAAGGTCACGCCCACCTCCAAGGTGGTCGGCGACATGGCGCTGATGATGGTCGCCAATGACCTCACGCCGGCCGACGTCGAGAGCCCGACGCACGAGATCTCCTTTCCCGAATCGGTGGTGTCGCTGTTCAAGGGCGAGCTCGGCTTTCCGCCCGACGGCTTTCCTCCGGCGCTGTCGCGCAAGGTGCTGAAGCTGGCCGACGGCGTCGCACCGCCCGTGGCCTACCGCCCCGGCGACGAGCTGCCGCCGGTCGACCTGGAAGCCGCGCGTGCGAAGGCCGAAGCCGACGCCGGCATGCCGCTCGACGATCGCCAGCTCGCCAGTGCGCTGATGTACCCCAAGGTGGCGCGGGACTTCCACCAGCACTTGCAACTACACAGCGACACCTCGGTGCTGCCGACACCGACCTTCTTCTACGGCCTGCGGCTGCAGGACGAAGTGGCGCTGGAGATCGATCCCGGCAAGACCCTGCTGGTGAGCCTGCAGGGCATGCACGACGACGAGGCGGCCGGGTCGGTCAAGGTCCAGTTCGAACTCAACGGGCAGTCCCGCACCGTGCAGGTGGCCAAGGCCGGCGCCGCCAACGCGGCGCTCAAGCGCGAGGTGGCGGCGCCGGGCAATCCGCGCCATGTCGGCGCGCCGATGCCGGGGGCCATCGTCACCGTGCCGGTGCAGGCCGGGCAGGCGATCCAGGCCGGCGCCACGCTGGTCTCGCTGGAGGCGATGAAGATGGAAACGCACATCGTGGCAGAGCGTGATGGCGTGATCGAGCGGGTGCTGGTGAAGCCGGGGGACAGGGTGCAGGCGAAGGACCTGCTCCTGGAATGGAAGGCCTGAGTCGTCGGTCCGCGCCGGGATTCAGCCGCCTAAATCCACCCGATTGTTAAAAAGCGAACAGTCTTGCCGGGCGCAAATAGTCATCATCGGTACTTTCTATAACAGCCAAGCCCAATGTCTTCCCCCTCCGCAGCCAGATTGGCGCCGGGGAACGGATCGACCAGGGCCTGCAAACCGACATGACCTCACGCCCCTGGCTCGACTCCTACGGGACGATCCCGACCGAGATCGATCCCGACATCCATCCTTCGATCACCGCGCTGGCCGAGGCCGCGATGACGCGGTACGGCGGCAAGACCGCGTTCGTCAGTTCCGGCCAGAGACACAGCTATACCGAGATCGACGCGATCTCGCGCAACTTCTGCGCCTACCTGCAAAGCATGGGCGTGCGCAAGGGCGACCGCGTGGGCGTGATGTTGCCCAACGTCGTGGCCTTTCCCGTGGCCATGCTGGGGATCATGCGCGCCGGGGCGGTGCAGGTGAACATCAATCCGCTTTGCACGGCAAGCGAACTCCAGCACCAGCTCAATGACTCGGGCAGCAAGTGCATCGTGGTGTTCGGCGATGCGCTGGCCACGCTGGCCGAAGTCGTCGCCACCACGCGGGTGCGCCATGTGATCGTGGCCGGCCGGCCGTCCACGGGCGACGCGCTGGGCTGGGACGCCCGCGTGCCCGATGGCATCGAAGGCGCCGTCGGCCTGCCCGCCGCGCTGCGCATCGGCTCGCTGCTGCCGAGGCATCCGGTGCAACTGGGCGGCGACGACCTGCTGTTCCTGCAATATGCCGGCGGCACCACCGGCGAGTCGAAGGGCGCCGCCCTCACGCACCGCAACCTGGTCGCCAACACCGAGCAGCTCAAGGCCTTCCTGCCGCAAGCCACGCGCGAATGCGAGGAAGTCGTGGTGACCGCGCTCCCGCTGTCCCACATCTTCGGCCTCATGGTGAGCCTGCTCACCAACTTCTCGATCGGCGCGGAGAACTGGCTGGTGCGCAACCCGCACGACATGAATGCCCTGGTCGACACGCTGAAGCTTGCGCGGCCGACCGTCTTCGTGGGTGGCAACACGCTCTATGCCGGGCTGACGCAACATCCCGGCCTGGCCGAGGTCGACTGGTCGCGGCTGCGCCTGTCCGGCGCCGGCGGCGCGCCGGTCGACGCCGCGATGTCGGCGCGTTGGCAGGCGATCACCGGCTCTTTCATCCGCGAAGGCTATGGCATGGCGGAAACCTCGCCGGTGCTGTCGATCAACCCGCCCTCGATCGAGGCGTTCAGCGGCCACACGGGGCTGCCCCTGCCTTCCACCGACATCAAGCTGCTCGACGACGACGGCCAGGAAGTGCCGTTCGGCGAACAGGGCGAAGTCTCCGCGAAAGGCCCGCAGGTGATGCGCGGCTATTGGCAGCAGCCCGAGGCCAACGCCGCTGCGTTCACCGAAGACGGCTACTTCCGCACCGGCGACATCGGCCGGTTCGACAAGCACGGCTTTCTCCAGGTCGTGGGCCGCAAGGAGGACGTGGGCCGCCCGCAACCGCGTTGCGCCGCCTTGGCACCGGCCTGACAGGGCGCCCGCCCTCGCGCGGGAAGGCGCCCCCGAGTCCCTTCGTGCGGCCCGTTCGGGGCGTCTCTAACTCACCGGTCCGCGCCGGTCGATCTTGCGGCTGAGCACGATCGAGGTCTGCGTCTGCTTGACGCCTTCGAGCTGGCCCAGTTGATCGAGCAGCGTGTCGAGCTGCTCGGGCGTGCCGCAGCGCAGCAGCACCATGTAGTCGAACTCGCCGCTGACGGCCCAGACCTCTTCCACCTCGGGCAGGCGTTCAAGCGCCCGCATCACCGCCGACGCGCCCTTCGCATTGACGCTCAAGCCGCAGAAGGCGCGCACTGCCGCCTGCTCCAGCCGCTGGCCCAGCCGCACGCCGAAGCCCGCGACGATGCCTTCGCGCTCCAGCCGCGCGATGCGCGCCACCACCGTGGTCCGCGCGACCTTGAGCTTGCGCGCCAGGTTGGCGGCCGGCTCGCGCGCATTGGCCTGGAGCAGCGCCAGCAGGTGATGGTCGAGGTCGTCGAGTCGTGAATCCATGGGTCGGCCCTGAAGCAACAGCGCCCGATTGTGGCGTCGCCAGCATGGCGAACGGGTGAACCGGAATCGACATGACCAAGCCGCTCGTCGAATCGACGAAGCAGGCCGCGCTTTCGACGTTTTACGCTCTGGCATCTGCCAGCACCCGCTTCCAGAATTCTTCCATCGGGCACGGTGCCTGAAGGAGAACGACATGACCAGGAAGCTGCACGACATCCACGAGGTCCTGGTGCTTGGCGCGGGCAAGGTTGGCGGCACGGTGGCCGACATGATCGCGCAGCATCACCGACTGCCGGTCACGCTGGCCGACGTGAAGCCCGGCCTTTGCCACGACAACGATGCGCTGGTGCGCCGCATCGCGTTGGACGTGGAGAGCGTCGAGGCGCTGCACGCGGCGCTGTCGGCGCACCAGGCCGTGATCAACTGCCTGCCCTTCTACCTCGCGCAACGCGTGGCGACGGCCGCGGCGCAGTGCGGCGTGCATTACTTCGACCTGACCGAGGACGTCGCGGCGACCCGGGCCATCCGCGAGCTCTCGCGCGATGCCACCGCCTTGCTGATGCCGCAATGCGGACTGGCGCCCGGCGTGATCGGCATGCTCGGCGGCGAACTCGCGCGCCACTTCGACGAGCTCTACGACCTGCGGCTGCGCGTGGGCGCGCTCACCCGCAACGCCACCAACAGCCTGCGCTACAACTTCACCTGGAGCATCGACGGCGTCATCAACGAGTATTGCAACCCGTGCGATGCCATCGTCAACGGCCAGCGCGTCTCGGTGCAAGCGATGGAAGGCCACGAGACCTTCACGCTCGACGCGGAAGCCTTCGAGGCCTTCAACACCTCGGGCGGGCTCGGCACCCTGTGCGAGACGCTCCAGGGCAAGGTGCGCAATCTCGACTATAAGACCATCCGCTACCCCGGCCACCGCGACGCGATGGACTTCCTGCTGCACGACCTGCGCCTGATCGAGCGGCGCGACCTGCTGCGGCAGGTGCTGGAGCATGCGGTGCCGCACAGCCGCGAGGACGTGGTGATCCTGTTCGCATCGGCATCGGGCCTGCGCGACGGCCGCTTCGAGCAGGAGACGCGCGTGTGCCGCGTGTTCGGCTCGCCACTGCGCGGCAAGGAGCGCACGGCCATCGAGCTGACGACCGCGGCGGGCGTGGTGGGCGTGTTCGAATTGCTGCTGCAGGGCAAGCTTCCGGCGCAGGGCTTCGTGGGGCAGGAGCAGGTGCCGCTCGCGCAGTTTCTCGCGACCAAGGTCGGGCACTATTACGAGGGGTTGGGCGGCAAGGGCATGGGCGCATCCCCACGGAGCCCGCGGGCCCGGGCCGAACCCGTGCACGCCTGAACGCATCCATCGAGGAAAAGCAAATGAGTGAACTGTTGTCCGTATTGCAGCGCTGCGGCATTGCGCCCGGCGATATCCAGGGAGGCACGCTGGCCGTGCGCTCGCCAGTCGACGGGGCCGAATTGGCCCGACTGCGCGAGACCTCGCCAGACGAGGTGGAGGCCATCATCGCCAGGTCGAAGGCCGCCTTCCTGCAGTGGCGCCTGGTGCCCGCGCCGGTGCGTGGCGAGCTGGTGCGCCTGTGGGGCGAGGAACTGCGCCAGGCCAGGCGGGACATCGGCTGGGTCGTGTCCATCGAGGTCGGCAAGATCATCGAGGAGGGCCTCGGCGAGGTGCAGGAAGGCGTGGATATCTGCGAGTTCGCGCTGGGGCTGTCGCGACAGTTGCATGGCAGGACCATCGTGTCCGAACGGCCGGGCCACCGCATCATGGAGCAGTACCACCCGCTCGGCCCGGTGGCGATCATCACCGCGTTCAACTTCCCGAGCGCCGTGTTCGCGTGGAATGCCGCGCTGGCGCTGGTGTGCGGCGATCCGGTGATCTTCAAGCCGTCGGAGAAGGCAGGACTGTCGGGCCTGGCCACGTTCAAGGCGCTGGAGCGCGCCATCGCGCGTTTCGGCGACCGGGCGCCGCCCGGGCTGGCGCAGATCGTGATCGGCGGAGCGCCGCTGGCGGAAATGCTCGTGGACAGCCCGGCGATTCCGCTCGTCTCGGCGACCGGCTCCACGCGAATGGGCCGCATCGTCGGGCCCAAGGTGGCGAGCCGCTTCGGCAGGCGCATCCTGGAACTGGGCGGCAACAACGCGATGGTCGTCACGCCCGCGGCGGATCTCGACATGGCGCTGCGCGCGATTCTCTTCAGCGCGGTGGGCACCTGCGGCCAACGCTGCACCTCGTTGCGGCGGCTGATCGTGCATCGCTCGGTGAAGGATGCGTTGCTGGAGAAGTTGTTGAACGTCTACGCGGCGCTGCGCATCGGCAATCCGCTGGCGGCCGGCACGCTGGTCGGGCCGCTGATCGACGCGCGGGCCTTCGACGCCTTGCAGGACGCGATGGCCGCTGCGAAGGCGCAAGGCGGCAAGGTGCTCGCGGGCGGCGAGCGCGTGCTGGCGGAGGAATTCCCGAACGGCTGGTACGTGCGCCCCGCCATCGTCGATATGCCCGCGCAGACCCCGATCGTGCGCCACGAGACCTTCGGCCCACTGCTCTACGTGCTCGCGTATGACGACTTCGACGAGGCCATCGCAATCCACAACGACGTGCCGCAGGGTCTCTCGTCCTGCATCTTCTCGAACGACATGCGCGAGGTCGAGACCTTCATCTCCGCAGCCGGCTCCGACTGCGGCATGGCCAACGTGAACATCGGGCCGAGCGGCGCGGAAATCGGCGGCGCATTCGGCGGCGAGAAGGAGACCGGCGGCGACCGCGAGAGCGGCTCCGATGCGTGGAAGCAGTACATGCGCCGCACGACCAACACCATCAATTTCTCCAGGGAGCTGCCACTGGCGCAGGGCATTTCGTTTTCCGCATGAAAAACACAGTTGCCATCCTTGGCGCCGGCATCGTGGGCGTGTCCTGCGCGCTCGAATTGCAGCGGCGCGGCTTCGATGTCACGTTGCTCGACCGCAGCGCGCCGGGCCGCGAGACCTCCTACGGCAACGCCGGCGTGCTCGCGCGAAGTTCGCTCGTGCCCTTCAACAATCCGGGGCTCTGGGCTTCCTTGCCCAAGCTGCTGAAGAACACCTCGGCCAGCTTCCGCTATGACCCGCTGTTCATGGCGCGGAACCTGCCTTGGGCGCTGGGCTTCGTGTCGCGGGCGCGGGCGAGCGTCTTCGAGGAGACCGCGACGGCGCTCGACGCTTTGATCCGGCTCTCGGGCGACGCGCATCGGCGGCTGCTGGTGGAGGCCGGTGTCGCACATCGTTTGCGAGACACCGGATGGATGTTCCTCTATCGCACCGAGGAAGCGTTTGCCGCCGGCCGCCGGTCACGCGAGACCTACGACAGGTTCGGCGTTGCCACGCAGGCGCTCGATGCGCGCGAACTGTCGGAACTCGAGCCGCACCTGAAGCCGATTTTTCCGCGCGCGTTGTGGATCAAGGATGCGGCGTCGGTGGACAGCCCGGGCCGGGTGGTCGAGGCTTATGCCCAACTGTTCCGCGCACGCGGCGGCCGCATCCGCCAGGCCCTTGTCGAACGGATCGAACGGTCGCAAGCCGAGGCGTGGCGCGTTGCCGAGGAAGGCGGCGCGGTGCATGAGGTCGCGCGCGTGGTGCTTGCACTCGGGCCGTGGACCCGCGAGTTCGCGAAGAAGACACTCGGCCTGAGCGTGCCGATGGCCTTCGAGCGCGGCTATCACATGCACTATGACGCCGCGGGCGGCGCATCCCTGCGGCGGCCGATCTACGACACCGGCGGCGGCTATGTGCTGTCGCCGATGGCGCAGGGGCTGCGTCTTACCACTGGCGTGCAACTGGCGGCACGCGATGCGCCCCGCAACTTCGTGCAACTCGATCTGGCCGAGCGCGCGGCAAGGGAGGCGTTTCCGCTCGATCAGCGGCTCGAAGCGGATCCCTGGATGGGCAGCAGGCCGACGTTGCCCGACAGCCGGCCGATCATCGGCGAATGCCCGGGGCATGCAGGCCTGTGGCTCGCGTTCGGGCACCAGCACATCGGCTTCAGCACCGGGCCGGGCACGGCGGCGCTGCTGGGCGCCATGATGGCGGGCGAGGCCTGCGCCTTCGATCCGGCGCCATTTCGCGCCTCGCGCTTCTTGTGAACTTTGGTTCTCGCGCGCCGGCCCGAAGCGCCTATTGGCTTCAAAAAGTCGGGATTGTGCGCATCAATCGGGGGCCGGACGCGCCTTCGGCCGGTACAAAATCGGGCCCGCGACCCTGACACCCCCGCGAGCCGGAACCCGTCCACCGAGCCACCCATGACGATCGTCTACGAGTCAGCCCGAGATACGCGCCACTACCAGGAGCGCTTCCAGCTCACCTGCCTGGCGCCCGAGCCGCTGGTGCGGCCCGGTGAGCGCGGCCTGTTCGTGCGCCGTCCGCGCGGCGACCGGGGCGGCGCCTCACCGGATTCGCGCTACGAAGCGGCGCTGGGCCGCTGGGGACTCATCCCGTTGTTCTCCAGCACGGCGGACTATCCCGCCACCTTCGAGGCGGCCGCCGAGTCGGCGGCCGGCGAGCGCGACTTCCTGCAGCCCTGGAAGCGCGGCCACCGCTGCATCGTGCTGGCCGACGCGCTGTATCGGCGCGGCGAGCAGGACCAGCGCATCGTGCGCGTCACGCGCGCCGACGGCGAGCCGCTCGCGCTGGCCGGGCTCTGGAATGGCTGGCGCGCGCCAGACGGCCAATGCGTGGAGAGCTTCGCGCTGCTCACGTTGCCCTCGGAGGAGCATGCCGGCGGACGCCGCGCAGTGTTCCTGCGCGAGGGTTGGCTCGACGACTGGCTGCACTGCCCGGTGGAAGAAGCGGCCGCCTGCCTGCGGCCCTACGACCTCGGCAAGCTGCTGCGCACGCCCGTCGAAAGCTACCCCGTGCGCCAGGCCTCGTAGCCCATCCTGCCGCCCTCCCCGGGCCGCTTCATGCCGGGGAATTCCCTCGAACGAAAATGACGCGTTCAAGAAACCCGACACCATGACCGACGAAACAACCCAAGCACCCCGGCCGCCGCTGCCCGACCATCTCTCCATCGACACGCGCAGTCCGCACCATGTGCCTGCCGTGTTCGAGCACGACATCGGCGTGCGCTTCAACGACAAGGACCGGCTCGACGTGGAGGAATACTGCGTCAGCGAAGGGTGGATCAAGGTCCCCGCCGGCCGCGCGCTCGACCGCAAGGGCAAGCCGCTGCTGATCAAGTTGAAGGGGCGGGTGGAGGTTTATTACAAGTAGCAAGCGGGCGCCTGCCTGCAGGAACCTCAGACTGCCCGAGCCCTCATTTCGATGAGGCCAGCGCCACCGCGTCGGCGCCCGCCGCGTACCGCAGCTGACCGGACTCATCGTTCGCGGCGCGCCATACCGCTTCGGCTACATCGCCTTCCATCGTCACCGCGGCCGGCTGCGCGAACGCGGCAAAGACCTGCTGTGCGAAGGGCGCATAGGCTTCTGGAATCAAGCCCTCCATGCGCGCGCCGCCGTTGCTCGCGAAGCGCGTTGTCGGCGCATAGCCCGGCTCCACCAGTTTCACGCGGACGCCGAACGCTTCAAGCTCGAAAGCCAGCGACGCGGTGAAGCCTTCGATGGCCGTCTTGCTCGCGGTGTAGACGGCGACCAAAGGCATCGGCGCCAGGGTCGCGCTGGAGGTCACGTTCACCACCACCCCCGAGCGGCGCGCACGGAACTGCGGCAGCACCGCCTGCGTCATCGCCATCGTGCCGAAGGTGTTGGTGTCGAACAGCTCGCGGGTCGTCGCCATCGGCGTGGCCTCGAAGGCGCCGAGCAGGCCGATACCCGCGTTATTGACCAGCACGTCGATGGGTCCGGCTGCTTCGATCGCGTCGGCGATGCTTTCGGGCTTCGTCACGTCGAGGGCCAGCACGCGGAGCCTGCTGGATCGGGGCAGGATGTCTTCGTTGGGTGTTCGCATGGTGGCGACGACGTTCCAGCCCTGCGCGTGGAAGTGGCGCGCGATCTCCAGGCCATAGCCCGACGAGCAGCCGGTGATGAGTGCGGTTTTCATGGTGATTTGCTTGGTGGTTGTGTTCATGGCCTCAACGATATCGGGCGTGCGCTGGACTATCTACAATGCAAAGTCCAGATTTCATTTGCAATCGTCCAACTGATGAACGACCCGCTTTCCGAAGTCATTGCGCTTCTCCAGCCCCGTGCCGTGTTCTCCAAGCGCATCAGCGGCGCCGGTCGCTGGGGCGTGCGCTACTCCGACTTCGGCCAGCCCAGCTTCTGTGCGGTGCTTTCGGGTAGTTGCAGGCTCGCGGTCGATGGCGAGGAAGCAGTCGCGCTCGCAGCGGGCGACTTCGTGTTGCTGCCGGCGACGCCGGGCTTCGTGCTGTCGGGCTTCGAGCCGGTGACGCCGGTGCATATCGATCCGAAAGCGACGGCTGCATCCACCGGCGAGGTGCGCCACGGCACGCGGGGCGGGCAACCCGACGCGCGTCTGCTCGGCGGCTACTTCGTCTTCGATTCACCCGACGCGGCCTTGCTCGTGTCGCTGCTGCCGACGCTGGTGCATGTGCGCGGCGTCGAGCGGCTGTCGGTGCTGGTGCGGCTGGTCGGCGAGGAATCCAGCGAACGCCGGTCCGGCCGCGAACTGGTGCTCACGCGGCTCGTGGAACTGCTGCTCATCGAGGCGCTGCGCTCCAGCTCGGGCGAAGACGCGCCGCCCGGCTTGCTGCGCGGCCTGGCCGATGCGCGGCTGGCGCAGGCGATGCGGCAGATGCACGGCGATCCTGGGCGTCCCTGGACCATGGCCCAGCTTGCGAAGAAGGCCGCGCTGTCACGCTCGGCGTTCTTCGATCGATTCACGCGCGCCGTGGGCTTGCCGCCGATGGAGTACCTGCTGGCCTGGCGCATGGCCATCGCGAAGGATCTTCTGCGGCGCAACGACGTCGGGATCGCGGAGGTTGCGGAGCGTGTGGGGTATGGGTCGGCGAGCACCTTCAGTACCGCGTTCAGCCGGCATGTGGGATTGCCGCCGGGGCGTTACGCGCGCGGGGGGTGATGTGCCGCGTGTGGCGATGCGATCGCCAATGGCCTGGCGACTGCTGCACTGCGATCCCGGCTGAGTGCCGAAGTCGGCTGTTGGTGCCGGAACGTTATGAATGTTGAACAGGCCGCTGTTTCAAAGCTGGAACGCCGTGACGACATGTACGTCAGCACTCTCCGCGATTACGTCATGGCGCTGGGTGGTGAGTTGAAGCTGGTGGCCTCGTTCCCGGATGGCGACATTCAGGTCCACCCGTTTGTACTGGCGCACTGACAGATCAGCAACACGCAGCGGTTTCCGTGAGCCTGCACCTCGCGGACCTCGCCGCTCTGCAGCCGGTTCACCGAACCGACGCGGCTTGCATCAGTAAGGCGCAGCGCTTATGCAGTGCCCCTGCAACGCGGATATTCCGAACACCCCCAGAAGTCCTTCCCGGCGTTGGCGCCCTTCTTCGCGGTCCGGCGGAGCATCGGCTGCCTGCACTTCGGGCACGCGGGTGCGTGCATCGCGGGGGCTTGCGTTTCGACGGCTGGAATCGGTGCGTATGTCGATGCGGCCGGACTTGGCCTGACCTGCGGTGTCGCCGCTGGCGCCGCGGCAGGTTGCCTGGATACCTTGGCTTGACGCAGCATCTGCTGCAGCCTGGGTCCGTCGATCAAACGGATATTGCGCCCCATGGCGAATTCCTGCGCTTCGGCCGTGAACCGCCCGGAGGTCACGACGAATCCGCCGGCCGCCCCGCTCGCGGCCATCACGCCGTAGAGCTCGCGCACGACAGGCACCGACACCTTGAACGCACGCCATTGCTTGCATTGCACGAGGTACTTCTCGCCACCCTTGCGCAACACCAGGTCGACGCCGCCATCGGGTCCGGGACCGTCGTTCTCCAGCACGCCGTATCCCTGCAAGCGAAAGCCTTCCCCGACGAGCTTCTCGAAGTCGCGCCAGGTCATGCCATCCAGGCTGTCTGCTGCCTCTGACCGCGTGACGTTGTCGACAAGCTTGCGGCGGGTATGGCGGCGCCACGCGGAAACCGCGGCGCCAATCACGCAGAGGGCGGGGACCAGGTACTGAAAAATGCGTGCGAGCATGGGCCAGACCGAGCCAACCACGACACCGGTCAGGTCGCCGGGCTTTGCCACCGCAAACGAAGGTGGCGTCGCCGCGCTGTGCAGCAGTACGAAGCTGACCAGCGCAAGCGCCAGCCCCACGTACCAGGGCAGGAGTGAGACGAGGTCGATGAAGTCTTCGGCAGGGCTGGATTTCTTGCGGCGCGGCATGCAAAAAAAACGAGGTTGAAATTGTTACGTAACTGTAACCGGACGACCCGATCGCGCAGCGTTCCGGACGGACCTCAGGAGACGGGGACGCTGAACCAGTCCGCCACGCTAGCCAGGGAGTCGCCGACGGATCGCTCGATGAATCAAGGCGCCGCACCCCTCAACGCCCCCACCTGCTCTGCATACCCGTTCTCGATGCGCAGCAGTCGCGCCTGCCTGGCCGCCTCGTTGACCCACTGCGCCGTGAGCGCGTTCTGCAGGGCCAGCTGATAGGCCAGCTTGGCCGCGGGCAGCAAGGACGTGTTGTCGGCCGCCACGAAGCCGGCCAGGTCGTGCAGCGACTTCAGCGTGGCGCGCTCGCCGTCGCCCGCCGGGCCCTTGGCCTTGCCGTAGTTGACCAGGAATGCCTGCACCTTGCGCTGGAACTCCGGCGGATAAGCGCGCCGCACCACGATCTGCGCATGCGGGATCAGGTCGGACTGCCACACTGCATGCAGGCGCTGCGCCTCGGCCGGGAACTGCTGGGTGAAGCGCTCGAAGTCAGCGGTGTTGTTGGTCGCGACGTCGGCGTCGCCGTTGGCCACTGCGAGCGCCGTGGCCTGGTGCGTGCCGACCACCTCGCTGCGAAAGCGCGTCTCCATCGCGATGTGGTTGGGCAGGAACAACTGCAGTTGCGGCACGATGAAGCCCGACACCGACCGGCTCTCGCCGCGCGCCAGGCGCCAGCGGCCGGGGTCGTCGAGGACCTCCTTCAGGCTCGTCGGCGCGCCGTCCTTGCGCGTGAGCAGCGTTGCGCGGTAGCCCGGCAGGCCGTCGTGGCGCGTCACTTGCGCGACGACCGTCATGCGCCGCTGCGTGACGGTGTCCAGCGCCATCTTGCCGGACAGGAAGGCCATGTCGACTTCGTCGCGCTCGATGGCGCGCTCGAGCGCTTCGTACGACGTGACGGAGAGCACCGCCACCGGCCTTCCAAGCGCACGACTCAGGTCGGCCAGCAGCGGTTCCCAGTCGTTGCGCGACTCGAAGGCGCCGCCGAGGGGCAGAATGCCGAAGCGCACCGGCGCCGTGGGGCTGGCCGCGACTTGTCCGGTCGCGGGCCGCGCCATCATGAGCAGCCCGACGAGCCAGACGGCCATTGCAAAGGCAGCGACCAGCTTCAGCCAATCGACCCGACGCTGCGCGACCGCGGGGCCATTGGAGCGAACGAATGAAAGCTGCATCTATCTTCGGGTCGGGTCCGGTAGTCAAATGAGAAGCGCCGGGTCCACAATTAAATACCAACTTGTGACGATTTTGACTACTTGACACTGCAATGCTGTGACACCCGACGCTACGGCCCCCTCTCCCCCGCCGGCCTTCCCTGCCCGTGCGCTGCGCACGCTCACCCAGTTTTCGCTGGCGCAGCAGCTGGTGCTGCTGGCCCTGCTGCCGGCCATCGTGGCCACGCTGGGCGCCATCGCGGTGCTGACCCGGCAGCACCTGGGCAGTGTCACCAACCTGATGCGGGCCAACGGCCAGACGGTGGCCCTGCAAGTAGCCGCCATGGCACAGACACCGCTGGCGCGCATGGACCGGCGCGCCCTGCTGCGCGCAGCGCAGTCGGGCAGCACGCAGCCACAGGTGCAGCGCGTGCAGATCTGGACCCATGACGGCGAGATCGTGGCCGACGCCGAGAGCCTCGAGTCCGGCAAGGCGGAAGGACTGCAAGTGGTGGCCGCGGTGGTCAGCGACGAGGGCAGTCCCATCGGCAAGGTGATGGTGGAGATCAGCCTCGACGCGGTGCAGAAGGCCAAGAACAACGTCTGGCTCAACGTGTTCGGGGTGCTGGCGGCCAGCCTGATCGGCGTCGGGCTGGCCGCCTGGTGGGCGGCGCGGCGCATCAGTGCGCCGATCCGCGAGCTGGGCGAGGCGGTGGACCGCCTGGGCGCCGGGAAGGATGCCAGCGTGCAGATCACCGGCACGACCGAGGTGCGTCGCCTGCAGCACGGCTTCAACCAGGCCGCGCGCGCCCTCGGCGAAAGCCAGCGGCTTCTGCAAAGCCGCATCGCCCAGGCCACGGCCGAGCTGGAAAGCAAGAACCAGCAGCTCGAAGTCGCGAGCCAGGCCAAGACCCGGCTGCTGGCCGCCGCGAGCCATGACCTGCGCCAGCCGCTGCATGCGCTGACACTGTTCTCCGACGGGCTCTCCAACGGCGAGACCGACCCGCTCAAGCTGCAGCGCATCGGCCACATCCGCGAGTGCGTCGATTCGCTGGACCGGCTGTTCTCGGAACTGCTGAACCTGTCGCAACTCGACGCCGGCGTGCTGCAGCCGCAATGGATCGACTTTCCGCTGGACCGCCTGTTCGACGAGATCAGCCGCAACTTCCGCGCCGTGGCCGAGCAGCAGAACCTGCGCCTGGTGGTGCGCAAGACCGACCTCTGGGTGCGCTGCGACTACGTGATGCTGTCGCGCATCCTGAACAACCTGGTGTCGAATTCGCTGCGCCACACCCACGAAGGCGGCGTGCTGATCGGCGCGCGGCGGCGCGGCAAGGGGGTGCGCATCGACGTGTGCGACACGGGCATCGGCATTGCGGTGCAGCACCAGAAGCGGGTGTTCGAGGAGTTCTTCCAGATCGGTCCGGCGCGCAGCACCGGCGCGCGCGGCATGGGCCTGGGGCTGTCCACCGTGCAGCGGCTGGCGAGCCTGCTCAACACGCGCGTGGAACTCAGCTCGGTGCCCCGGTGCGGCACTGTCGTGCGCGTGATGATCCGCGCGGCGGTACCGGCCGAGTCGGCGCCGGTGCTGCAGAGCGGCAGCGCCAGCCCCGAGGGCGAGGCCAGCCTGGCCGGCGTGCGGGTGCTGGTGATCGACGACGAGCGCACCATCCTCGAAGGCCTGCAGGTGGTGCTGTCGAACTGGGGCGCCATCGTGATGGCGGCGCAAAGCCGCGAGGAAGCGCTGGCACTGGCCGACCACTGGGACCGCCCGCCGGACGCGGTGGTGAGCGACCTGCTGCTGCGCGAAGGCGACAACGGACTGGACGTGCTGGCGGCGCTGGAGCGGCATCCGCGCGGCATCGGCGCGGCCACGGCCCGCCTGCTGGTCACCGGCGAGACCAAGCCGGACCGGCTGCGCGAAGTGGCCAGCGCGGGCGTCGCGGTGCTGTACAAGCCGGTGTCGCCGCGCGTGCTGCGGCAAGCCATCGCGGCGCAACTCGAGGCTTTGGGCGAGAAGGTGTGAAGCGTCGGCGCAGGACCTTCCATTCGGGATAGACCGTTCGGCCGACCTGTCGCCACGCCCTCGCGGCATCCTCCCGCAGGGGCTTGCAGACATAACTCGTCTGCCTTATCGCGCAACCGGCGCGCGCTCCTTACATTGGTTCAACTACCACTGCTGTGCAGTCCATGTTCCCCACACCCTTTGTCGCCGCCGGTCGCAAGGTATGGCTCGCGCCGTGCCTGGCGCTGCTGTGGGCGATGCTGTGGGCGACGCCGGTGCGCGCCGTGGGCATCACGGTGCTGCAGGCCGACGACCTGCCGGCGCATGTGGAGTTCGTGCGGCAATTGAAGGACTCGCAGGATCCGAACGGCAGTTTCGCGCTGGTGCGCGTGGGCGCGCAGGGCACCGCGGCGGGGGCGCCGAATGCGACCACCGAGCTGGCGGGTGCGGAGGACGATCGTGTCGGCGGCGGCGTGCGCACCCGAGGCGCGCGAGCCAACGCCTCTGGCGCCGCCACCCTGCCGGCCTCGATCACCATCGCGGTCGGCCCCGACGCCGCCAAGGCCGCGCTGGAGCGGCCCGGCACCGAGCCGCTGATGCTCGCGATGCTGAGCCGCCTCGACTACGAAAGCCTCAAGAACCATCCCGCGCTGCGCCGCGTCGACCGCCGCGTCGGCGTGCTGCTGCGCGACCCGGCCATGGCCGATGCGATCGCGCTGGTGGACGCCGTGCTGCCGCGCAAGCGCCGGCTGGGCATGGTCGTCACGGATGAATCGGAACCGCTGTTGCAGGAAGTGCGGCGCGCCGCGCCGGGCTGGGACTTGCAGGTGGAATACGCTGCCGATCCGCGCTCGCTCGCCCGTGCGCTCAAGGCGCTGATGCCCAGGAGCGATGCGCTGCTGGTGCTGCCCGACCTGATCGGCGACGACCAGGCGGCCACGCTTGCCGTGCTGCGCGC
>NZ_JAATOM010000029.1 GCF_019207085.1 Variovorax sp. dw_308
GACCTATCCGCTGGACGTGCTGGGCGCGCAGACCGAAGGCATGATCGGCTACATGATCGAGCAGGAACTCGGCAACCTGCTGCCCTTCGAGCGCCCCTTCGCGACGCTGCTGACGATGGTCGAGGTCGATGCCAGGGATCCGGCCTTCAGCAATCCGACGAAGTTCATCGGCCCCGTTTACTCGAAGGAGGCGGCCGACAGGCTGGCCGCAGAGAGGGGCTGGGTCGTCAAGCCGGACGGCGACAAGTGGCGCCGCGTGGTCGCCTCGCCGGAGCCCAAGCGCATCTTCCAGTTGCGGCCCATCAAGTGGCTGGTCGAACACAACACCATCGTGATCGCGGCCGGTGGCGGCGGCATCCCGGCGGCCTATGGGCAGGGCGCCGACCACCACAAGCTCGCCGGCATCGAGTGCGTCATCGACAAGGACCTGGCCACCGAGTTGCTGGCGCGCGAACTTGGCGCGGACATGTACGTGATGCTGACCGATGCCCCTGCGGTCTACGTCGACTGGGGCAAGCCGGGGCAGCGCGCGATCCGGCGTGCCTCGCCGGACGCGCTGTCCGCCATGACCTTTGCCGCAGGCTCGATGGGCCCCAAGGTGGAGGCGGCCTGCCGCTTCGTGCGCTCGACCGGCAAGCGGGCGGCCATCGGCGAGCTGGCGGATCTCGGCCGCATCCTGGCGGGCGAGGCCGGCACGACCATATCCGCAGGTGCCGGGGCGATCGTGTACGCCTGATCACTTTGGTCGCGTGGAGGGATTGGGCGCTGGATGTGCGTGAGAGTGCCTCGATATGCCGGCTGCGACCTCTAACCGCGCGCTCCCGTACTGCCGGGAAAGTTGGCAATAGCGTCATGCATGCGAGCAACTCGATAGCGAAGAATGTGCAAAGGCATTGACAGTCCATCTCAGGAACCGCGATTCGAGCGCGAAGTTCCTTTCTACTATCTACTGATTGCCCTGGGACGGAGCGCGCCAGACCCGGTGACGTGCGCAGCGCCGCATGGTCATTGCGACAAGCGCGCTGCCATTTGGCCGGTATTTGTAATGTGGATGTCTCGGCGAAACGCCCGCGCCCAGGACAGTGAACATTGATTGTCTCTACACTGTGTATCGAGGACCGTCGCCTACCGGGATTCGCGGAGACGACGCACGCAGCCGCTGTGCTGGGCGGGGACCATTTCGTTACGCTCAAGTAGCCGCGTCGCGCCCACACAAGACCTGATGGCCGTTGGGATGATTGACTATGACTACCTTCGCCTTTTTGTCGGACACCAGTTTTCTCAAAGTTCCGCGGCAACGCGCCGACCGTCGCTATGCCGTGGCCGGAGTCGCTTGGGACGGCGCGGTGACGAACCGTCCGGGCGCGCGCTTTGGCCCGAGCGCCGTGCGCACCGCCAGCCACATGCTCTGTGACGGTATCCACCCGCACTTCGACGTCTCCTTGCTGGATGTGCTGACGGACTTGGGCGACCTCCCTTTGCCGAACACGAGCTTGGAATCGATGCGTGCCGTTATGGAGCCGCAGGTTCAGCAGATGATCCGACAGCACCACGTGGCTTGGATCGGCGGCGACCACTCCATCACGCTTTCCCTGTTGCGGGCGTACAAGGCGTGGCTTGGTCAGCCGCTTGCCGTCATTCATTTCGATGCCCACTGCGATACGTGGAAGGACCATTTCGGTGAGCCGAGTGGGCACGGTACATGGGTCTTTGAGGCTTTCCACGAAGGTCTGGTGGTCAAGGAGTGCTTTGTCCAATTGGGGATCCGCTCGGCAGGTACGCGGGAGGCGCGCGAGTTTGTCGCCGATCAGGGCGGTCTGATTTTCACTGCGCGCGAACTGCGCGGACTGGAGAATCCGTCGCAACTCAAAGCTGTGCTGGCAGATATACGCGGCCGGCTCGCCGCGCATGGCGCGCCGCCGTTGTATATGAGCCTCGACATCGATTGTCTGGATCCAGCATTCGCGCCGGGGACGGGTACGCCCGAGCCGGGCGGACTCACTGTCAACCAGATGCTCAGCTTGCTTGAGGAGTTGGCCGATATGCCCTTCGTCGGCATGGACTGCGTCGAAGTCGCTCCCGCCTATGACCACGCCGAGCTCACGAGCTACGCCGCAGCGGCGTTTGTGTGGACTTATCTATGTGGCCAAGTATTCCACCACCGCAAGGGCCGTGAAGCAACTCAACTTTGACCCGCGCCACCTCTTCAGCGGTCAATCCGAAGAGGAAGAAGTTGTGATCGCCGACCTCCTCGCGAATTTCGACGTTGGCGCCGCCCAGCTGTGAGCCGCCTGGGCTAGTCCCATCCGACATGTGTTGGTGCGCCGCATCCCTGAGGTCGCCTTCGACATCCCGGCTAAGGGAAGGGCTACGCCCGACGGGCGGGTCATTTCAGCGCCACCGCCGGGGCGGGAATTGCCGGCCCAACTGAACCAAAGTCCAGTGCCGGACCTGCGCGCATCGGCGTAGCATATGCATGATGGACCAGCCTGAAGCTTCAATCGCCGTGGTGGACGATGAACCGTCAGTGCGCGTGGCGATCGGGCGCATGCTTCGATCCGCAAATTTCCGCGTGTGTGAATACGCGAGTGGCGAATCTTTCCTGGAATCATTGAGCGGGCACTTGCCGCTGTCTGCCCTTCTTGACCTGCAGATGCCGGGGCTGTCGGGTTTTGATGTGCTGGAGCGCATGCGGGCTGCGAACGTTGACGTGCCTGTGATCGTGATCACCGCGAGTGACGACGCGAATCCTGATCGTGCCACCCGCACAATCGGCGTCAAAGCCTTGTTACGCAAGCCTTTCACAAGCGTTGAGCTGTGCCACGCGATTGGCATCGCGAGAGCCCACGGAGCTTGATTTGCTCGCTGGCCTGACGATGGCAAACCGCGGGGACGGGTGTTTTCCTTTTCCTAGGCCGGCAGTGGCTGAACAAGGCTCTGCGATGCGGATGAACCTGCTGGTCGGCCTCCCGCCGCAAGCAACTCGACGATTTCGCCTGAGCGCCGGCTGCGCCACGGGCATCCTCGCTTGGCTTCGGCGGCAAGGCCAGGATGCACCGACTGACGGGGACGTCGAACGCATGGGGCAGCGCGTTCCTCGCGCTGAGTCCCCGCGTGGGGCTGGCGCAAGGCCACCAAGCGCGCCTCGAAGCAGCCCATCGCCAAGGCAGCGCTGCACGTTCGCGCGTTTGCGGATCCGAGGACTAGCTGGCCCCATCCGGGCCTTCTTCGCCGGGGCGGACGACTCGGCCCCTGCTCGGCCGCTCGGCGGAACCGCGCACCTTCTTCGACCAACAGCGCGGGCTGGCGCACGCATACGCCGTGCTGGGCATGGCCATGAATGAACGGGCGGACGTTAGGCGAGCCCCCAGGAGGAGCGAGGTCGCGCGCACCGACGTGGCGCAGACCACGCTGGGGTTCAGCGATCACCAGATCCGCCCGCATCTGCGATCCGGCGATGCCGGACTGCATCAGGCCATCGTGCACCCGATGGTCGACCAGCTGGCGATCGAGGCGCTGGCGCGCATCGGCGCGGACAGCTCGCGCGCAGCGACGGGCTGGAACAGGAGCGTGCGCTGCTGGCGCGCCAGGGCGGCCGGATGGCCTCGTTCACGGGCGGCGAGGACCACAGCGATGCCGGCGGGCTGGCTCTTACCGGGTTCCACGGGGAATTCCCGTGGGACGGCTGCTGCTGTTCCTGAGTTTCGATTCGCGCGCCGACGAGCGACGGTTGGCAAGATGCGGCATCATGCATCGGTGCCACCAGGTTCCGCGAGCAACTCCGCCTGATCGCCGAAGCACTGTTTATTGGCCCGATGAACAACCTTCGCCCGCTGTCCGCCGTGGACAAGCCACCTGCCCACAGGCCAAGCCTGTGGACTGTCCAGTGTCAATCAGCTTGAGAACACGCGCGCCGCCTCCACGTCCCCATGACTCGGTTCAATGGAAGACATTCGCTGGATGTTGTACCAGGCGGATGTGCTCGTTGGGTGCCAGCTTTCGAATGGCATCATTCATCGCCTGCCGCAGTGCTTGGCCAGCGGGCGGAAGGTCTCTTCCGTGCTTTGTCACGAAGTACAGATTTCGCCTGAGTACGGGGTGCTGTAGCGGGCGAAACTTCAGTCCCGCATTGATCAGAGGCTGCGCAGCCATGGCTGGCAAAGTGGCGTACCCCAGGCTACGTACCAGCAATGGAAAGAGGGACGACATGGAACCGACTTCGTACGCAGGCTCAAGGCTGCTTCGCATCAGCTTGGGATTCATTTCGATCAATGCTTGTATGCCGTTGGCACGATCAAGTTTGACCACCGTGTTCGGGTCCAGCGCACTCCACTTGATGGGCCCCGTGGAATCATTCAGACAATGGTCCGCGCTGAAGACCGCCCCATAGGCGTCCGTCAGTACTAG
The DNA here is from genome assembly GCF_019207085.1 of Variovorax sp. dw_308. Classification (GTDB taxonomy): domain Bacteria; phylum Pseudomonadota; class Gammaproteobacteria; order Burkholderiales; family Burkholderiaceae_C; genus Variovorax. Next base: position 4,408 of record NZ_JAATOM010000029.1, read on the forward strand.
GCTGGCCTCTAAGCCCTCAACGTCCTGGAAGAGCGTCGTCACAGCAAAGTCTGCTTCGCCGGCCAACACGCGTCTGCAGGCGCCTGCAGTCGTCTCATCGCACAGCCGCACTCTGATGCCGGGATAGATCTCGGCCATCTGGACAACGGCTGGCGCTAGGACATAGTTGATGAACGAAGCCGCAGCGGCCACCACCACAAAACCGCGTTGCCGGTTGGCAGTGTCCTGGAGTTCTTGCAGAGACTGCGAGAGTTCGCGCAGCAGGCGGTCCGTGGCGGGAAGGAACTTCTCGCCCTGTGCCGTGAGTGCCACCTCGCGCGTGGATCGATCCAGCAGACGGCATCCGATTTCGGACTCGAGCGCCTTGATAGCCGCAGTCAACGTGGACTGGGTCACGTGAAGCTTGACGGCCGCCCTTGTGAAGCTCGCCTCCCTGGCGACGGCAGCAAATGCTCTGAGCTGCTTGATAGTGAGGTTCATCTATCGATTCTATCGATGCAACCATCGAAATTATTCGTTGTATTGATTTTGCAGGGATGAGTAGACTGCACACCCTCCACCTGAAGGAAAGAAATGACAGAAGTGATCGATTGCCCCCCTGTCGTGCCCAAATACATTGACGGGGACGCTGCATGGACAGGGTCGGAGATGGCCAGCCGAGGTGAATGGATCGAGATGCTGACAGCCGCTGAACTCCAAGAGCTCGACGAGGCAATTCGTAGATTTAAGGCCTCCGGCGCTGAGCTCGGTGACATTTCCCCCGTTACTTTTGAGTTGCCCTTGCTGGCTCCTCGGCTCAGGGGCATCCTGAATGATGTCATCAATGGTCGAGGTTTCGTGATGCTGCGCGGCTTCGACGTCGATCGACACAGTGCCGAGGAAACGGCGATTGCGTACCTTGGCATCGGGGCACATCTCGGGAGCTTCAGGTCACAGAATGCAGCGGGCCATCTGCTAGGGCATGTGAAGGACACCGGAGCGGACGTCAGCACACCCTCGGTTCGCTTCTACCAGACCAACCGCGCCCTGGAATACCACACCGATTCTTGCGATATCGTGGGCCTTCTGTGTCTCAAGACATCGCGCGCCGGCGGGGAGAGTCGCATCGTGAGTTCGATTTCCATCTACAACAAGATGATACGTATCCGACCTGACCTGGTCGAACAGCTCTTCCACGCATTTCCGACGGACCGGCGAGGCGAGGTCCCCGAAGGCAGGTTGCCGTGGTTTGATATGCCGGTCTTCAACTGGCATGCCGGCCAGCTCACGACCATCTACGTGGGGCAGTACATCCGTAGCGCGCAGAAGAACTTTCCCGCGGCTCGGCGTCTTACCGAGAAAGAGATCGAGGCACTTGAACTGCTCGATGCGCTGACCAACGATCCGGACCTGAACCTGCAGATGGAATTCAGCCCCGGTGACATGCAGTTTCTGCACAACCACCAGATCCTGCACTCGCGCACGGACTTTGAAGACTGGCCGGAGCCCGCACGCAAGCGCCATTTGATGCGGCTCTGGCTGGCACCGAGGAACGCCCGTGCACTCCCCGAGTGTTTCTCGGCGCGGTACGGGTCTCTTGCTCCCGGCGATCGGGGGGGCATCATCACCAACCAGACCAGGTTGACCTTTGCGCTGAACGTGACTTGAAGCGGCCCGGGCGCTCTCCCGTTTCTGAAGGAAGTCGATGGACCGACGTACATTTTTAGTGGCAGCAACGGCGCTCGGCGCTTCCTGGACTTCGGGTCATGCTGCAGCGTCGCCTTGGCCGCAACAACCCGTGCGGCTGGTGAATTCCTATCCGCCAGGCGGTATCGTTGACATTTTGGCCCGTGCGCTTGCGAACGATCTGGGCAAGGCCATCGGCCAGCCTGTGGTCGTGGACAACAAGGCCGGTGCTGGCGGCAACATAGGGACTGCTTTCGTGGCCAAGGCCGTGGGTGATGCACACACGCTGCTGATGGGAGCCAGTGGGCCTTTGGCCATCAACGCATCACTTTACAAGAACGTCAATTTCGATCCGCAGAAGGACTTCACGCCCATCAGCCTCTTGGCTGCGACGCCGCTTGTCCTGGTGGTGTCCAAAAAGTCGGGGTTCGCAACCGTGAACGACCTCTCGAGCCGCCTGAAGGCAGGCAATCCCATGGCTTTCTACGGCTCTGCGGGTGCGGGGACGCCCCAACATCTGGCCGCCGAACTATTCCTGCAGAAGACGAAGCTGGTATCGACGCATGTTGCCTACAAGGGCGGCGCGCCGGCCGTCTTGGCCGTGCTGGGATCGGAAGTTTTGTATGCCTTTGAAAACTTGGCGCTGGTGAACCCGCATATCGCTTCGGGGGCCTTGACGGCCCTGGCTGTGACGAGCCTTGAGCGCGTGGACCTGCTGCCTGATGTTCCTACCGTTGCTGAAAGCGGTGTGCCAGGCTTCGAAGCCCAGGGCTGGTACGGCCTTCTGGCACCTGCGGGGATTCCTGCTGAAGTGACTGAGCGGCTAACTCAAGAGACTCTCAAAATCGCGCACTCTCCGAACTTCGAGAGACTGGTCGCCACTTTTGGCTCGCGCAGCGTGGCGCAGGGCCCCGCGGCGTTCGCCAAGCTGATCGCGGCTGACTCGGAAAAGTGGCGCAAGATCATTGTGGCGGGGAATATCAAGCCAGGCATTTAGATTGGAACTTATCCGTAAATAGGTAAACTGTCGATCCGAGCCGCATCTGGGTGCGGCGATGGATCAAGATCTTGGCGAAACGTATCGAGTCGTGGGTGGTAAGCGATGAGTTCTGGCAGCGGGTGGAGCCGCTGATTCCCGCGCGCTTGGCGGCAGAGAAAATCTAGCAAGCCAGGGGCCGGCCGACCACCAAAGCCGGCTCGACCGGTGTTTGAGGCGATCAGCTACGACCTCACGCCGGTGGCCGGCCTGGCGCTGGTAGGTCATCATCTGAATCGACTCGCGCCGGTGTTCAAGCAGCTCGATGCCGCATTGCCCGTGAAGAATGGCGTTGCCAACAGTGACATCCTGCGTAGTTACCTGGGCCTGCTGGTGCAAGGCAAGTCGGACTTCGATGCGATCGAGAACTTCCGCGGCGATGCCTTCTTCAAGCAGGCGCTGGGCATCGAGCTGCTGCCTTCCAGCCCGACGCTGCGCCAGCGCATGGACGCTCGCGCGGGCGACCTGTTTGACTTCCTGCCCCCGTTGATCGAGACGCTGCTGGCCAGCGCGCGGGCCGACTATGGTGTCTTGCCATGTGGCTGGCTGGCATTGGATGTCGACACGTTCACCATGGACAACGGTGACACCGCCAAGGACGGCGTGGGTCGTACCTATACCGGGGTCGATGGCTACTGCCCGCTGGCAGCGTACCTGGGCTCGCACGGGTTCTGCCTGGAGTTGGCGCTGCGCCCAGGGCGTGCAGCACTCGGCGTCGGAGACGTAATTCAACTTCGAGCGGGTGCTCCCGATGGCCCAACGCATGAGCGCGGAGGGCCCGAAGGCGCCGATCCTGGCGCGGCTGGACTCTGGCTTCGACTCCGCGGCGCTGATGCGTGAGATCGATTCGTACAACCGTGCCGGCATGCCTCAGCTGGACTGGCTGATCAAGTGGAACCCGCGCACGACCGATGTGGCGGCGCTGGCCGAGCGGCTTGAGTCCGACGCCACCACGCACTGGGAACATCCCCGCGAGGGCAAGCGCGTGGCGCAGTGGGATCAGGCGCTCCACATCAAAAGGCATCGAGCGGCCGCTGCGCCGGGTGCTGCGCCTGTCCGAGCGCACCATCGATGCGCAGGGCCAGTTGCTGATCGAGCCCAAGCTCACGCTGGACGGCTGGACCACCAGCCTGAGCGTCAAACAGTTCGATGCGAGGGCCATCATCGCGCTGTATGCCGACCACGGCACGCACGAGCAGTTCCCTTCCGAGTTCAAGGCCGACCTGAATCTGGAGCGGCTGCCCTCGGGCAAGTTCGACACCAACTATCTGGTGTGCGAGCTCGCGGGGTTGGCGATGAATATCCTGCGCCTGATGGGCCAGGCCGGGCTGTTGGGGCCCGATGCGCCAGTGCGTCACGCGGCCAAGCGCAGGCGCCTGAAGACGGTGATGCAGGAGCTCGTCTACCGCGCCGGGCGAATCATCGAGCACGGCCGGCGCATCATCCTCGGGCTCGGTGCCAACGATCGCGCGGCCAAGGCGTTCCAGCGGTTGCACGCGGAACTCTTCGCTGCCTGCGGCTGAGTGCAGCCGGCACCCACCACTCGGCCTCACGGATTTCAGAAGATCGCACTCAAGCGACGTTGCGGCGTGGGTCTGCGCACGCAAGACCAATCGGACTCGACCATCAACCCATGATGTCGACGGCTCTATCGCGTTGATTTCGGCATTGCCACCACTCGGGCTGTCGGATTGAGTGCTTCGGTCGCAACCGAGTAGCCCCAATGGGCCCGAAGAGCATTTCGGCTCACGGATCCAGGTCCATAGCCAGCTGTGACAGTGCTGCCCATCGGGGCGTAGTGCATTCAGTGCCGATGTCCAGCGCTTGCGTGTCGCAGTAGGCACCCTCGCCAGGATACCTTGACTTGTCGCTGCTTCGAGTTCGACCGCGCGGCCGCGACCATGGCCTGAATGACGCGGTCATGCACGATGAGAAGCCGGTGGTCGTAGAGCCACTGGCGGGCAAGGACAAGTAGCCGTTCGCGGTCGGTGCAGTGCGCGACTTCGTCACGCAGCACCCGCACCAAGGCACGGCGCTGGTGCTCGGTCATCCATTTGAAGCCCAGGCACTCGCACGCCTGCTGCTGGTGATCGAACAGGGTGCGTCCACGGGCGTACAGCGCGCGCAGCGAAACCAAGTCAGGTGCGGCAATGCCCAGTTCGTGGCCAAGTTGGCGAAGCAACTTGGGCGGCACGGCCCGCACGCTGTTCAGGGGTCGGCCGCTCATGCGCGCGAAGCCGATGTGCAGCGCCAAGCCCAGCTTGAGGCTGTCGCTGCGACGTCGCGCAAGCAACTCGTGCTCGGCGGGACTGAAGCTGAAAAACGCCCGCAACTCGAATTCGCTGAGCTCGCCCGGGATGTCGCGCAGGCCCAAGTACGACGTCTGCCAGCCTTGCATGGCCGCGCTCCTTGACGATTTGGGGGCCGGACACGATACGCCTCAGCGAAGTGAACAGTAATGCTCGCGAAATCAATGACTTACCGAACGCACCCCCGCGCCGTTGCTGGGGATTCATGCTATCACTTTTGACACCGAAAACAAATCGACCCCCACTAGCGAAAGGGTCCGCGCGCGCGGTTCAACCCGCACTCGGTCGCCTGTTTTAACCGCCTGCAACGGGTCCTCCGACCAGCCCTCGCTTATGGTCATGCGGGCCAGGACGGCGCCTTGCACCATCACCGGATTGAGCTTGCCGAACACCAAAGCCTTCGGGCCGAAGCCCTGCTGCAGCATGTCGTAGAAGGCCCAGCCCCCGGCCACGCCGCCCTTGGCGGTCGGGATGACGAGGATACGATCCTTGATCGACAGGCCCTCGGCGCTGTGGCCGATGCGCGAGATGACGCCGGTGGTGCGGTCCAGGTCGTAGCGCGGGCTGAAGCCCTCGCGCATCACGATGGCTTCCCCCTCGACCGCCTCGCCGAAGGCGCGAGTGAGCGCGATGGTGCGGCTCATTTCAGCTCTCCCGTGCAGGCGATGTCCACGCACTGCGCGGTGCGTCGCAGCACCGTGTTGAAGCGGTGCGCGGTGATGGTGTTCACCAGCTTGCCGGAGTTGGAGATCAGGTTGGTCCAGCCGTTCTCCTCGCGAATCTGGCTCAGGCGCTGCAGGATGTAGAAGCACACGCCCTGCAGGATGGTCACGCCGGCTGCCTCCAGCGTGGCGACGTACCCTAGGCGCTGGGCGTCGCTGTAGACCGCGTGGTTGGTCGTGATCACCGCGCTCATGCCGGGCGCGACCTTGCGACCTTTGAACAGCTCGGCCAAGTCCTGCATCTCGAAGATCGACAATTGCGGTCCGGAGAAGACCACGATGTTGGCGCCGCCCTCGCGGTACGAGTAGCTGCGGTAGATGGCCTCGATGTCGGCGTCGGTCACCGTCATGGTCTCGCTGGACCTGTTGCCACCGAAGGCGACTTCGCGCGTGCGCGCCTCAGGCGTCACGCCGACCATGTGGAACATGCCCATCGAGCCGTAGCTTGCAAGCGCAGCGCCCAGGTGCTTGAGCGCATCCGACAGCGGAGTCGTGCGGATGCCGTCGAACACCGGCACCGCCAAGTAGTCCTGGTGCGGATGGCCGACGATCTTGCCGAGAGCCCCCCAATCCGCCAGATCCTTCATCTGCGCCTGCACATCCACCAGGAAGGAACCGCGCCGCGCCTCGTCCAAATGGAAGCCATAGGCCGGCGTGCGGCCGGTGAGCGCGGCGGCGAAGCTGGACTTGCCGGCCTCGAAGTTGGTGCGCGCGCCCAGCACCGAGTTGGCATAGATCACGGTGCCGGTGTCGCCCCAGGCCACATGCTCGCCGACCTTGGGCTGGTATACGGTCTGGTAGGGGATGCAACTGTCGGTGGTGGCTACGCGCATATCCTGCAGGTGCACGATGATCTCGCGCTCCTTGCTCAGGGCTTGCGGGTCGGGCTGCAGGTTTTTGTGATCGCCGAAGTGCATGCACTGGGCGTTGCTGGAGGTGGGCACCACGCAACGAGACTTGTGCTCGCGCATGCCGCGCAGCACGTCAAGCCCGGCGTCGCCCATCACCTCGATGTCGCCCATCACGTGCGCATTGGTGATCGGCACCAAACGCTTGGCGCCGAAGAAGCTCCCGACCTCGATCTGGAACTGGATCGCGTCCTGTACTGCGGGGCCGAGATCGCCGCGCAGCATGGCCAGCTCCTCGTTGGTCAACACCAGGGTGCCGGTGTCGAAGCGTGTCTCTTCTGCGAGTTGCATGATGTCTTTGTCCTCAATCGGCCTTGGCGCCGGATTCCTTAACGAGCTTGCTGTACTTCTGCGATTCGGCGCGCACAAAGGCGGCGAACTCGGCCGGCGGCAGCAGGTCGGGCACCGCGCCCTGCACGGTGAGTTGCTCGGCGAAGGACTTGTCGGCGGCGACGCTGGCCACTCCGTGGGCGATCGCCTGCACCACCGCAGGTGGGGTGCCGGCCGGCACGAACAGGCCTTGCCAGTTCTCGATGTTGAAGCCGGGATAGCCGGAGTCGGCTACCGTCGGAATGCCCGGCAGCAAGGCCGATGGCTTGTCGGTGGTGACAGCCAGCGCACGGAGCCTGCCGGCCTTCACCTGCGGCAGTGCGGGCGGCAGGCCGGAGAAGAAAAGGTCCACTTGGCCACCCAGCAGATCGGTAATGGCAGGTGCGCCGCCCTTATAGGGCACGTGTGTCAGCTTGGTGTCGGACATCAGCCGGAATAGCTCGCCGGCCAGGTGCTGCGGGCCGCCAGTGCCCGAAGAGGCATAGTTGAGGCCAGCCGGCGTGGCCTTGATGTTCGCCACAAGTTCCTTCACGTTCTTCGATGGCGCCTTGGCATTGACCACCAGCACCAGCGGGGCGGACGCGACCTTGGATACCGGCAGCAGGTCCTTGGCCGGGTCGTAGGGCAATTGTGCGTAGAGGTACGGGTTGATGGCGATCTCTGCCGGCGAGGCGAGCAACAGCGTGTAGCCGTTGGAGGGCGACTTGGCGACGAAGTCAGCCCCGATGTTGCCGCCGGCGCCGGTCTTGTTCTCCACTACCACCGGGTGGCCCCACAACTGACCGAGGCGCACGCCCAAGGCACGCGCCACCACGTCGGTGGCGCCGCCCGGCGAGAAGGCGACGATCAGCCGCACAGGCTTGTCGGGGTAGGCGGCGCTTGCAGCGCCGGTCGCCAGCACGGCCAAGGTCATGGCGAGGCGACGAAGGTGGAAGTTCAGTGGCATCGGGGCTCCATTTGTCTTGTGGCCCCAACTATGGCGGCTCGACGCATGCTTGCATAATCGAGAATTAGGTGCCAGTGATAAGGCACGGTTATCACCACTTGATCGGGAAATCCACATGAGGGAAGCCACACGCGCACGCCCCACCCTGGCCGCCGGTGCGCTTCAGGGGCGGCTCAAGCTGAAGCACCTAGAGCTGTTTCGCCATGTCTGCGAGCTGCAGACGCTGCGCAAGGCGGCCGACACCTCCAGCATGACGCAGCCCGCCGCCACCAAGCTGATCCAGGACCTGGAGGACATGCTGGGCGTGCAGCTCTTCGAGCGCGACCGGCGCGGTATGAAGCTCACCCAGTACGGCGTGGTGGTGCGCCGGCACATTGCCATCCTGCAGGCCGACATCGGCAACATGACGCGCGAGGTGGAGGCTGTCGCCGACGGCGCGAGCGGCCACATCCGCCTGGGCATCCTGCCGTCGCTCGCCTCCGAACTGCTGGCGCGCTCCGTGGAAAGGACGATCGTCCAATGGCCGCGCGTGCGCTTCAGCATGCAGGAGGGCGCCACCACCGAACTATTGGCCAGCCTGGCGCGCAACGACTTGGACCTGTGCTTCGGTCGGGTGCTCGACGCGACGCAGGCGAAGTCACTGCGCGTGATGAACGTCTATACCGAGTCGTTCGCCATCGTGTGCGGCACTGCCAGCCCGCTTGCAAGGCGCCGCAAGGTGGGCTGGGACGAATTGGCGCGGGGCCGCTGGGTGCTGCCGGCCGCTGGCACACCGCTGCGCGAGCTGACCGACAACTTGTTCACCCGCCAGGGGGTGCTACGGCCCGAAGTGGCGGTGGAGTCCAGCAGCTTCGAGAAGATGCGCCACGTCATCGCGCGCACCTCGCTGCTGGGTGTGTTGCCGCGTTCCATCGCGTTGCAGGGCAAAGTGGCCCGTGATCTGATGTTGCTCGGGCCCGAGTTGAGTGGCGACTTCTCGCCTATCAGCCTGCTGTTTCGCAGCGAAGTTGAACAGCCACCGCTGGTGGAGCACTTCGCGGAGATCGTGCGGGAGAGCGCGGCGCAGCTCAAGCTTCGAGTGGCTTGAGCGGCTGCGCCAGAACGCCGAAGAGTCACCTGGGTGGTAGCCGGCGGTCAGCCTTCGGAATCGTCGTCATCGGACGGCGGGTTCGCGACCGGGAGAGCATCCATTTCCTGGGGGTGTGCAGTGCAGCTTCCTTTCACAATGGCTACTGTGAAAGCGGCGCTCGCACCTCAGCGCTGAAGGGCGGATACCTCCTCTCGAAGGACTCGCGTAGCTCGTCATTCAGGAGGTTGGGTACGAACCTGAAGCAGCAGATGGGGTGAGAGCGTTCGATTTGATGTCCGCGCAAGTTGGAGTCCAGTACGATTAGTCTTACTGTGTCATTAAATTGACGTGCTCCTTATGCTTGCCAAGTGCGAGGGGCTTCACCTGGGTTTGCTCATAGGCACGGATTCTGAATCGCACGTGGCCACCGGCTATGGTTTGCGCGGCGCTTGTGCATCAAGGAGCCGTTCCGTCTCCTGCTCCCACGCCTGCATGAGCTTCTTCGCCTTGCGATGGTTGGCGATGGCGATCTCCAGGATGACGGCTTGTTCGGGCGAGACCGTGCGGTGAACCAGCTTGCCGCCCTTCATGTGCCCCCATTTGAAGTAAGGGCCGTGGCGAGCGTCCGGATCGCTGGCGCAACGGCAGCCCGGCTTTCCACAGACCTTCGTGCGTTGTAGCAACGTACCTGAGCACAGGTAGTCGATCTCGCCGAGGGTGTCCCGGATTCGCGCGATGCGCTCGCGTGCCTGCTTGATGATGGTTTCGGGTCGATGCGCCATAGGCTTTACTTTCGTCTATCTGTCGCTAGTATTAGCAACAGAATATCAATATGCAAGTTTCCTGGCCTGTATGACCTGCGCACTGCGGGCCGTGTGCATACTGCGCAGCAAAGGGCGATCGATGGAAGACCTGAAGGATTTCGAGCAGTACATGGCCCACCTGAGCGAGGGCCTGGGACATTCAGATCGCCACGCCGGGCTGCGCGGGTACACCACGGGGCTGATGTCGCCGCTGCAGCGCAAGAGCGTGGAGCCGATGGCCGCGCACATGGATCCGCTGAATGTTCGTTCGCGCCACCAGTCGTTGCACCACTTTGTGGCCGATGCGAATTGGTCGGACGAGCGCATGCTGCTGGGGGTATGCCAATGGGTCGTGCCGTTGATGAATTTCAGCGACGGCGGCTGGTGGATCATCGATGACACGGGGTTTCCCAAGCAGGGGCGGCACTCGGTGGGCGTCGCGCGCCAGTACTGCGGGATGCTGGGCAAGCAGGACAACTGCCAGGTGGCGGTGAGCGTGTCGCTGGCCTGCGCGGCGGCCAGCATTCCGGTGGCGTGGCAGCTGTACCTTCCCCAGAAATGGGCCGATGACCCGCCCCGACGCGAGAAGGCCGGCGTGCCCGAAACGCTCGAGTTCGCCACCAAGCCTCAGATCGCGCTGCAGCAGATCGAACACTTGCTGGCCCAAGGGGCGCCGAGGCACTGCGTGCTCAGCGATGCGGGCTACGGCGTGGACACCGCGTTTCGAGAACGCCTGGACGAACTGGGCCTGCCCTACGTCGTGGGCGTGACAGGCAGCGTCACGGTGTGGCCGCCCGGGCACGAGCCCCTGCCGCCCAGGCCCTACAGCGGCAGGGGCCCCATCCCCCGGCGGCTGCGCCGCGGCGACGCCAGCGCCCCCGAGCACCGGCCCCGTACGGTCAGGGACGTGGCCTTCGACATTGATCCAGACGATTGGCAGGAAGTCACCTGGCGCGAGGGCACGAACGCCGCGCTGCGCTCGCACTTCGCCCGCTGAAGTACTGGTTGTCCACGCTGCCCGAGGACACGCCGCTGGAGCGCATGGTCTACGAGGCCAAGATGCGCTGGCGAATCGAGCGCGACTACCAGGATCTCAAGCAGGACCTGGGGCTGGGACAGTACGAGGGCCGTGGCTGGCGCGGCTTTCATCACCACGCCACTCTCAGCATCGCCGCCTACGGCTTCCTGCTGGCGCAGCGGCTGCAGCACCCCGACGAGGTCGGGGGTAAAAAAACTCCGCTCGCGAGGAGCCTGCCCTACCCACGCATTACAAACCTCGGGGAAGTCCAGAGGGCGCAGCGCCACGTCCCATCCTCCATCACGAGCTTGCGATTGCGTATCGGCGCTCTATTGGCGCGTAACCTACCTCGATGTCCCTGTTGTCTTCGGCATCAGCGGGCGTCAAATATCTAACACAGTAAGACTAGCAGGGTGCTGAAAGACCTCTGCAATGGTCGACGCGTGATAGCCCTCGAACGTTTGAAGTTGATCCCCCGACAGTTGCAACCCAAGACCCCAGACGATGCGCGGAGCCGATACCTTCACCGAGAGCTTGTTCACGATGCGCCGCCTGGAGGACTTCGTACCCGCCAATCACCCGCTGCGTCCTATCCGCGCGATGGTCAATGAAGCGCTGCTCAAGATGGACGACTTGTTCGCCGGCATGTACGAGGCCGACATCAAGGGCGGGCGCCCCAGCATCGCTCCAGAGAAGCTGCTGCGCGCGATGCTGCTGCAGATCTTCTTCAGCGTTCGCTCGGAGCGCCAACTCATGGAGCAGACTCAATACAACCTCCTGTATCGCTGGTTCATCGGCCTGGCCATGGACGATGCGGTCTGGGTTCCCAGCGTCTTCACCAAGAACCGCGAACGCCTGATCGAGCACGACGCCATCATCGAGCTGTTCAACCACATCGTCGAGACAGCTGGTCGCAAAGGCTGGCTGTCGGGAGAACATTTCAGCGTCGATGGCACCCTTATCCAGGCGTGGGCCAGCCACAGGAGCTTCGTGCGCAAGGACGGCAGCGATGATGATGCGGGCAACGACTCGACCGGCAGCACCAGCTTCAAAGGTCAGACCCGCAGCAACGAAACCCACGCCTCGCGCACCGATGGCGATGCGCGGCTGTACCGCAAGGGCAAGACCGCCAGCGAGCTGCGCTACATGGGCCATACCCTCTCGGACAACCGCCACGGCCTGATCGCCAACGCGATGGTCACACAAGCCGATGGCTTTGCCGAACGCGAAGCGGCCAAGGTCATGATCAGGGACGCCCGTCAGGCCACCACGAGTCCGGATGTCGAGGTCACGCTCGGTGCGGCCCGGCTTCATAGACCACGCTCACATGCCGCGCCGGGCCGTACTTGCGCAGCGTCTTGATCACCCCCTGCACGTCAGGCCCCAGGGTGCCGACGAAACGGCTGGGCTCTCGCCCAGCTTCACACACGGCAACCGAAATGCTGTCCTTGTGGGCATCCAAACCAACGAAGAAATTGATACTCTCGTCCATGGCTCGTCTCCATACGGTTTGCGGCTGGGAAACCCGCCGCATGTGGCTCGGCACACTCTCTGAGTGCGCAATCCACGATACCGGAGACGGGCGTTCCTTCGCCTATAGAGCGACCATCATGTCTAGCCTTTCGCCGGTCTGAATCGCGAATGTCTAATCGCGAGTGCTCGCGCCGCAGAGCAACCGTGATTGCAAAGCGCGGCATCTGGGAGAAACCTTCGCAGTCTGGCATTCGGGCACCTCCTGCTGGCTCAGGGTGGTGCGGACGGCGGACAACCGCTCTCGTTGCAGTTGGTGTTGGCGTCGGCGTAGACCCTCATCACAGGCGTGGCGCAGGAATTGCTTTATCCTGCTTGCCCAAATTGCTCACGATGGACCGCGACCCGCCTTGTGGTGGGGTTGCAGAAGCTCATGATGTTCCACAATGCATTGCGTATCGATGACACGATCGTCGCCTCAGGCTTGAATCTGCAGGCTGCGCATTCGTTTTCCGAGGCAATTTGCGGTCCGCATTCGGTGCGGGTGGCGGTGCCGAGCAAGTTCAGCCTGGTCTACAGCGGCCACCTGCTCAAGGGCATGTCGAGCACGGTCGGTTTTATCGAGCACGGGACCGAGCTTGGCGTCGGCGTCGACGCCAAGCAAATCCTGGATGTCTACAACATCAGCCTGCCGGTATCTGGCGAGCAGGAACTGCGCTCCTCGCATGGACGGGTCCGCTCTGATTCGGACTGCGCCCTCGTGGTATCGCCCGAGCAAAAGCTCCAGATCGACCTTGCGGGCAACTGTCGCAAGATCCTAGTCACAATCCCGCGCGCCTCGTTGGAGCAGATGCTGGGCGACATGCTTGGCCGTCGCGTGGATGGTCTGGTGGTCTTCTCTGAAGGCATGAGGGCGCGTGAAGGCACGTCCGCCGCCTGGTGGCGGATGGTGAAGAACTACCTCGCGGAAATCGAGGTTGGCCGCGGGTTGTACGGTTGCAGCTTCGTCAGCCAGGGGATCGAGGCGACCCTTGTCAAAGGGCTGCTGATCTCGCAGCCGAACAACTACTCGGACCGCATCCGGCAAGCGCTGGGTGCCAAGGTGCCGGAGTACATGACGCGTGCCAGGGCCTTCATCGAATTGAATTTCCGTGAACCGATCCACCTGGAAGACATCGAAGCCGCGGCCGGTGTGTCGCGCATCAAGCTCTTCGAGAGCTTTCGCAAGCACACCGCCCTGACACCGGTCGCCTACCTGAAGGACTTCCGCCTGCGCCAGGCGCGCGCCCAGTTGATGCAGGACCAGTGCAGCGCCAATGTGTCGTCGATCGCCTTGGGCGTCGGCTTCAACCACCTCGGTCGCTTCTCGCTCGACTACAAGCGCGCGTTCTCGGAAACACCTTCCGAAACCATCCAGCGACACGCGCGCCGTTAAAATTCATCCCGGGCATGCCGCGGCCACCCGCGCGGATCGACGGCCCCCCAGGACTACCAATGAGACCTGCCTCGCGGCGCGCGCCCGAGGCAGGCATTCGCGCGTCCGGAAGGCGGCCCCGACGCCGCTGCAGATTTTGTGGACAACGGTCGCCGACTAAGCGGATAGCCCAGGCGCCGCCGCGGCGATTCAATGCGTGCATGCACCAAGTACCCGAGGGCCTGCACACATGAACACCACCATCGTCGTCGGCAATCCCAAGCCGCGATCACGCACCGCAAGTGCCGCCGCCCAGCTCGCCAAGGCATTCGCCGGTCACGACGGCGCCACGCTCATCGACGTCGTCGATCTCGGCCCGGCGTTGCTGGGCTGGAATGAGCCGGTCGTCGAAGCCGCCGTGCGCCGCGTCGCGGAGTCCCGCCTCGTCATCGTCGCAAGCCCCACCTACAAGGCCACGTACACCGGCCTGCTGAAGCTGTTCCTCGACCAGTTCGCAGGCGGCACCGGCATGCAAGGCGTGGTCGCGCTTCCGCTGATGCTGGGCGCCGGGCCCGCGCACGCCATGGCGCCAGACCTACTGCTCAAGCCGGTGCTGGTCGAGCTCGGAGCCACCTGTCCCGCGCCAGGTCTCTACCTGATGGAGAGGTCCTTTGAGGACGGTGCGGCCATCCAGGCCTACGCCCACCGCTGGGCCCCCATCGTCCACACGCTCTTGTCGAAGGAGGTATCGCACCATGTCTGAGTCTTCCATCACCTGGCTGGCGGCCGATCCGCCGTTCACCCTGCTGGCAGAGCACGACGGCGAATCGGCGGGCATGCTGCGCAAGGCCTACGGCTGCTTCCCCACCGGCGTCGTGGCCGTGTGCGCGTTGTGCGACGGGCAGCCGGTTGGCATGGCGGCGAGCAGCTTCGTGCCGGTTTCCATCGACCCACCGCTGTTGTCCTTCTGCGTGCAGTGGACGTCCAACACCTGGGCGCGGCTGTCCAAGTCGACGCGCCTTGGGATCAGCTTCCTCGGTGCGAGCCACGACGCCGCGGCACGCAAGCTCGCATCGCGTGCAGAAGACAAGTTCGACGGCTTCGGCCTCGGGGCGACGCCCGGCGGTGCCGTGCTGGTCGACGGCGCCGTGGTGTGGATCGAATGCAGTGTCGAGTCGGTCGTGCCAGCGGGCGACCACGGCATCGTGCTACTGCGGATCATCGCGCTGACGATGCGCCCGCACGTCGAACCGCTGGTGTTCCATGGCAGCACTTTCCGCCAACTGCAGACGGCAATGCCCCTGAGCAGCCGGGCGCACGCTTGAATTCCGTCAACCAGGTTTCCCGACCCGTGCCGCACCGGCACTTTCCTTGAGCGAAGAGGCTAGCAATGTCCACCATCCAACGCGCCGTCGATGTCGGCGTCTTCATTCCCGTCGGCAACAACGGCTGGATCGCATCCACCAATGCACCCAAGGTCCCTGGCAGCTACGAGCACAACCTGCAGGTCACGCTGCTGGCCGAGAGGCTGGGATTCGATTTCGTCCTGAGCATGGCCAAGTGGCGCGGCTACGGCGGCCCGTCGAAACATTGGGACGTGACGCTCGAGTCGCTCACCACGATGGCAGGCCTGGCACAGGCCACCAAGACGATCGACATCTGGGGCACGGTGCACATGATGATCTTCCCGCCGGCCATCGTCGCAAAGATGGTCGCCACGCTCGATCAGATCTCGGGCGGCCGCGTGGGCCTGAACCTGGTCTCGGGCTCCAATCCGCACGACCTCGGCCAGCTCGGGCTGTGGAAGCCGCTGGACCATGCCGGCCGATACGAACTGGCCGACGAGTGGATCAGGGTGGTCAAGCGCCTCTGGAGCGAGGACCGCGTGGACCACAAGGGCACGTTCTTCGAGCTCAACGACTGCATGTCCAATCCCAAGCCGTCGAAGCGCCCGACCATCATCTGTGCAGGCGCATCGGACCGCGGCTTCCAGTTCACCATCGACAACTGCGATGCGAGCTTCTTCACGGCGAGTGACGACGACGCGTCGATTGCGCGCGGCAAGCGCGCCAAGGAACTCGCCGTCCGGGCTGGAAAGCCCGACTTCAAGTCCTATGGCCTGTTCATGGTCGTCCCGGGCCGCACGGACGCCGAAGCACAGGCACGTCTCGACCGCTTCGACGCCGGCGTCGACCGCGAGGCGCTCGCGACGCAGACGGCGGAGTACTCCTCCGACGTGAGCGCCAAGCAGAACTTCGCGGCGCAGTTCTTCATCGACCAGGGCGCGCGCGTAAGCTCGGTGCTGGGTGGCACGCTGACCGGTTCGGCCGAGTCGCTCGCCCGGCGCATGGCGCGCACCATCGTCGAAGGCGAACTCGACGGCGTCACCCTCATCGTGCCGGACTTCATCGAGGACCTGAGGTTCATGGCCGAGGAAGTGTTCCCGCGCATGGAGGAACTGGGCGTCTCGACGAAGCTCGGCAAGAGCCTGGAAACCGCATGACCATCGCAGCGCAAGACGCGAATCGCATGCGCCGCCCGGGCCCTGCGCACATCGCGCCCGTGCCGCCCGAATGGCCTTGGGAGCACGACATGCCTCCGGCGCCCGCGGTGCGCGCCGGCCGCACGGTCTACCTGTCGGGTCAGCTGGCGCTCGATGCGCAGGGACGGCTGGTCGGCAAGGGCGACCTGCAGGCCCAGGCTCGCCAATGCTTCGACAACATCGAGGCGATCCTGGCACGCGTCGGCGGGCGCATGCACGACATCGTGAAGATGACGAGCTACTTCACCTGCCAGCTCGACGCGCGCAGTTCGCAAGACTACTGGGCTGTGCGGCGCGATGTCTTCGGCGGCTACAAGCCGGCCAGCACTGGCGTACAGGTGCAGGCGCTGCTGCTGCCCGATTGCCTGCTGGAGATCGAGGCCATCGCCGTGCTGCCGGAGCCTGCGCCATGAACGCGCCCACCGCGTACTTCACCCGCGGCGGTGTGCGCATCGCGTACGACCGCGCCGGCGACGGCCCGCTGGTCGTGTTCCTGCACGGGGTGGGCGGCAACCGCACCAACTGGGTCGGTCAACTCGCACGCCTGGGCAGCGGCTTCACCTGCGTGGCATGGGACGCGCGCGGCTACGGCGCCAGCGACGACCCGGAGGAGACGCTCGTCTTCGACGATTTCGCGCGGGACCTCGAATCCCTGCTCGACCATCTAGGGGCTGAGAGGGCGCACCTGGTGGGCCTCTCGATGGGCGGCTACATCGCGCAGGATTTCCACGCGCGCTTTCCGGCGCGCGTGGCCTCGCTGACGCTGGCGTCCACCAGCGCCGGCGCCAACCTGCTGAGCGCAGCCGAGCGCGAGGACTTCCTGGCGAAGCGGTTGCGCCCGCTCGAATCGGGTGCGTCGATGGCCGACGTGGCGCGCGGGCTCGTGGATGTGCTGGCCGGCCGGCGTGCCGACGCGGCCATCCGCGCGCGCCTGCGCCAGTCGCTCGAGGCGTTGCGTCCCGACGCCTACCGGCAGACGTTGCGCGCGCTGGTCACGACCGACTTCCGCGACAGCCTCGTGCGGATCCTGGTGCCCACGCTGGTCGTCGTCGGCGAAGACGACCGCGTGCTGCCGGTGGCAGAGAGCCGCTACATCGCCGAGCGCGTCAAGCGCAGCCGCATGGTGGTCATCGAGCGGGCCGGCCATCTCTGCAACATCGAGGCGCCCGACGAATTCGACGCCGCCCTGTTGCAACTCCTTTGTGAAAACCACACGCGGGCGAGTTCGCTTGCCTGCGACCAGCCGACGTGATCCCACCCGCCCCCGACAGGACCATGAACAACCCCGCGACATCCCAGGGCGACCACGCCATCGAGTTCCACGGCGTGGGCCATCGCTTCCGCGCCTCCGACGGCAGCGTGGTACACGCGCTCCACAACGTCGACTTCACGATACGGCGCAACGAATTCGTCGTGGTCGTGGGGCCCAGCGGATGCGGCAAGTCGACGCTGCTGCGCCTCGTCGCCGGCCTGATCGCGCCGCACAGCGGGTCGGTGCGCATCTTCGGAAAGCCTGTGACCGGGCCGCGAGACGACATTGGCTTCGTGTTCCAGAAGCCAACGTTGCTGCCGTGGATGAACGTGATGGCGAACCTGACGTTCCCCGGCGTGCACCAAGGACGCAAGCTGACTGCGGCCGACACTCAGCGGGCCGAGGAACTGCTCGAACTGGTGGGGCTCAAGGACTTTCGCCGCAAATTCCCGGACGAGCTCTCCGGCGGCATGCAGCAGCGCGTGGGAATAGCGCGCGCGCTGCTCTCGAACCCGGAGATCCTGCTCATGGACGAGCCCTTTTCCGCACTTGACGCGCTCACCCGCGACGCACTGAGCCTCGAACTGATGCAGTTGTGGAGCGAGCGCAAGAGCACCGCCGTGTTCATCACGCATTCGATCGCCGAAGCCGTGCTGCTGGCGGACCGCATCGTGGTGCTGGCGTCGCGTCCTGGGCGCATCCGCGAGATCGTGCCGGTCGAGCTGGCGCGTCCCCGCTCGCTGGCGACGACGCGAGAGCCTCTCTTTCACGACTTGTCGGACCGGCTGCGCGAGCAGCTGCTGAGCGGGCACGCGCTCCACGCGGAGGCCCTGGCATGAGCACGTTCGGAGAGGCACTGCCGATGCGCGCGCTGCCTGCGGCGCGGCTGTGGCGCATGCCGCAAGCCATCCTTCCGCTGGCGGCGGTGTGCGTGATCCTGTGCGTGTGGGAAGCCGCGAGCAGGTGGCTGGGCCTGCCCGAATACCTTCTGCCAGCACCTTCGGCCATCTGGCATGCAGGCCTGGCCGTCGGTGCTGCCACCTGGATCGACCACATCCAGGCCACGCTGCGCGTCATCGTGCTGGGCTTCGCACTGGCCTTCGCCGTGAGCCTGCCGCTGGCCGGCGCACTGCACCGCTTCGAGCTCTTTCGCAAGGGCTTCTATCCGCTGCTGATCGTGGTGCAGTCCACGCCGGTCGTCGCGGTCGCGCCGATCCTCATCGTCACGCTGGGCGCCACGGACTTGGCGCGCGTGGTCATCACCGCGCTGATCAGCTTCTTCCCGCTGGTGGTGGGCATCTCGACCGGTCTGGCCCAGACACCGGCGGAGCTGATCGAGCTGAGCCGCTCGCTCAAGGCCGACGCGCGCAACGAGTACCTGCACATCCGCTTGCCCTTCGCCATGCCGTATGTGTTCTCCGCCATGCGGGTGGCCATCACGCTGGCGGTGATCGGCGCGGTGATCGCGGAGTTCGTGGCGTCGGAGAAGGGCATCGGCTACTTCATCCGCTTCTCCACCTCGTACTTCAAGGTGGCGCAGGCCTTCGCGGCGCTGGGCGTGCTGGTGCTGCTGAGCCTGGCGCTGTTCCAGTTCGTCAATGCGGCGCAGCGCCTCTTCTATTCGCGCAGCCTGCCGCGGCGCCACGGCGAGCACTGAACCATGGCTTGCACAACCCTTGCAGCCCGGCCCGGGGAGCGGTTGCGCCTCCTCGTGGAGTCGGTCCGCACAGAGGCCGAGGGCATCAAGCGATTCGAGCTGGTCTCACCCGACCGCGGTGTGTTGCCACCCTTCGAGGCCGGAGCGCACATCGACGTGCAGACCCCGGCCGGCCTGGTGCGCCAGTATTCGTTGCTCAACGACGACCGGGAGCGCCATCGCTACGTGATCGCAGTGCTGCGCGACAGCGCAGGACGGGGCGGCTCCGTCGCCATGCATGACGCGGTGCATGCCGGCATGCAACTCACGATCGGGCAGCCGCGCAATGCCTTCGCGCTGGACGAGTCGACGGCACCCGCGGTGCTGGTGGCCGGGGGCATCGGCGTGACGCCGCTGCTGTCGATGGCCCGCAAGCTCTGGTGGCAGGGACGTGGCTTCCGCATGCACTTGGCGACGCGGTCGGCTGCGCGCACGCCCTTCCCGAAGGAGATCGGCGAGTCGGCGTTCGCGCACCGGGTGTTCCTGCACCACGACGACGGGCCGCCCGCATCGCGCCTCGACGTCGGCCGCCTGGCCGATGGCCTGCCGCCGAACGCGCACCTGTATCTGTGCGGTCCGGCCGGGTTCATGGAGGCCGTGGCGGGTGCCGCTGGCAGGCGCGCCGATGTGATCGTGCACACCGAGTTCTTCGCTTCGCCCGCTGCACGGGACGAAGGTGGCGGCGCCTTCGAACTGCGGCTCGCGCGCAGCGGCACGGCCATGGTGGTGCCGCGCGGCGTGAGCATCCTCGAGATGCTGCAACGCCATGGCAGCGATGTGCCGACCAGTTGCGAACAAGGCATCTGCGGCACCTGCATGACCACTGTGCTCGACGGCGAGGTCGAGCATCGCGACCACTTTCTTTCCGCGCGCGAGAAGGCGTGCGGCAACCGAATGCTCGTGTGCGTATCGCGCGGGCGGCCGGGCACCACCCTCACTGTCGACCTCTAGGAGAAAAGTTCATGTTCCTACCCGTCAAGAACGCCGGCGCCAAGGGCCCTCGGCCCGCCCACAGCGGATTCAGCGAATCCGACTGGGGCATCCTTGCTTCGTTCTGGCATCCCGTGGCGCTGTCGAGCGAGGTGACGGACAAGCCGTGGGGTACCACGCTGCTCGATGTGCCGGTGGTGCTCTATCGAACGCCCGAGGGCGTGAGCGCGGCGCGCGACGTGTGCCCGCATCGCAGCGCCCGACTCAGCCTGGGCACTGTCAGGGATGGTCGCCTGGTGTGCGGCTTCCACGGCTTCGAGTACGCCGCAGACGGCGCCTGCACGCGCATTCCGGCGCTCGCGGCCGACACGCCGATCCCTCGGAAGCTGTGCCTGCAAGCCTATCTGTGCCAGGAGCGCTACGGCCTCGTCTGGGTCTGCCTGTCGAAGGTGCCGCGCGCGGGACTGCCCGAATGGCCGCACATCGAGGATGGTTCGGGCATCGTCGCGGTGGTGCCACCGGGCACCTGGAATGCCTCGGCTGCCCGCCACATTGAGAATTTCACCGACCTGTGCCACGTGCCCTTCATCCACACCTCCACCTTCGGCGGTCCCGAGGTGGTGATCGAGCCCTATGAAGTGCAAGTTGACGGCATGAAGCTCGCGTTCGAGGCGCCGGTGGTCGAGCGCGTGCGCTATGTCGGCGAGGACACGGGCTACGCGCAGCCGCAACTCAACCACGCGATTTACCGCTACGAGACCATCCTGCCCTTTTCCACGTCGGTCAAGGTACACCATCCCGAGAAGGGCACGACCTACCGGGTGTTCGACGTCGGCTCGCCGGTGACGGCGAGCACAACCCGCATCTTCCAGATCGTGGTCGACGAGGGTCGCACGGTGCCAGCCGAGGCGTTGATCGACTTCACGGAGCGCATCAACGGCGAAGACCTGTCGCAGGTCGTCGCCCAGTCGCCGCAGGCCTTGCCACTGGACCTGCGCGACGAGATCCACATTCCGGCCGACCGCATGTCGGTCGAGTACCGGCGTGCGCTGGCGGCGCTGGGACTGGGGGCCGACATGGCCCGCTGAAGCCCCGGTCGCACCCGATCCAACCGAAGAGCCCTTGAACGGTCCCCACACGCGCGGGGCGCCGACGGGTTTCCCTTGCCCGCAATTTCATCAACGAGGAGTAGTAGTCCATGAAGAGCCAGTGCCTGAAGTCCATGATGGTCGCCGCAGCATTGCTGCTGGGCGCCGCGAGTTCCGCGGTCGCAGCCGACAAGATCGCCTACCAGCTGGGATGGATTCCCAGCGGCGCCAACGGGATCGAATACCTTGCCAAGGCGGAGAACTACTTCGCCAAGGCCGGACTCGACGTCGAGATTCGCAACGGCAACGGCTCGGCCGATGCCATCACGCGCGTGGCCGCCGGCTCGGCCGACATGACGGCAGTAGGCATCGAGTCGGTCTACGCCGCCGTCGCCCAGCAGAAGCTGCCGATCCGCGTGATCTACAGCATCTACAGCAAGAAGCCGGATTCGATTCATCTCTGGGCCGCCATGCCCTTCACCGGCCTCAAGGACCTCGCGGGCAAGAAGATCGCGACCTCGGCCTACTCGAGCATCAACGTCGTGTGGCCGTTGTTCCTGCAGAAGAACGGCGTCGATCCGGCCAGCGTCAACCTGCTCAAGGTCGATGCGGTGGCGCTCGCGCCGCTGGTCGCTAGCGGCCAGGTCGACGGCATCCTCGAATGGGTGACGGGCGCGCCGACCGATGCGTTGGTGATGAAGTCCGCCGGCAAGGAAATGCGCGTGGTCAAGTGGTCGGACTTCGGCTACGACAGCTATGGCTACGTCATCGTTGCCAACGAGAAATTCCTCAAGGAGCGCCCCGAAGTCGCCAGGCGCTTCCTCGATGCATTCGTGAAGGCCAGCGCAGCGGCAGTCGCCAATCCTTCCGCGGTGGGCGTCGCGATGGCCAAGACCGTCTCGGGGCTCGACGCCAAGGTGTCGGGCGAGGAGTTCGGCGCCTCGGTGCCGTTGATCGACAACGAGATCTCGCGCAGGGACGGGCCAGGGCGCTTCGACGCAGAGCGCGTCAAGACCACCTGGGGCTGGGTTGCGAAGTCGCAGGGGCTGTCCGCCACCGCGCTCGACCCGATGGCAGTGATCGACCAGAGCTTCCTGCCGGGCGCCAGGTGAAGCGCCGCCACCCATTCCCCACGAACCGCAACGAGACCGACGACGCCATGCCCGATTTCAGATCGACATTCCCCCGCGCGCTCACTGCAGCAATTGCCCCGATTCTTGCCTGCTTCGGCGCCTCGGCCCAGGCGGAAGACTATTCGCAGACCAGCATCCAGCTGGCCTATACGACCAGAGACAAGAACGACTACATCATGGGAACGGGCGCCTCGGGCGGCGACCGCACGACGCTGCGTTTCGAACACTTCGGAACCTACTCGCTCGGCGACAACTACGTCATGTTCGATGCATACAACGGCCAGAAGCTCGGGGAGGGCAACAGCAACCAGCAGAACTTCTTCGTCTGGAACTCACACATGAGCCTGGGCAAGCTCACGGGCAAGGAGCTCTCGTGGGGGCCGATCAAGGACGTGCTCGGAATGCTGCGCCTGGAGGACGGCAGCTATGGCAACTACCGTGCAGGCTCGCTCGGCGCCAGCGTGTACTGGAAGCTGCCCTTCGGCGAGCAATCGCTGCTCGAGACCTCGATCCTCGCGCGTCAGAAGGACTACTCGGTCGGCCCGAGCCAGGTGCGCGAGACGCGGCCGCTGTACCGCGTCTACTTCTATGTGCCGTTCCAGGTCGCGGGAATCAGCGCGAGCTTCAGCGGCCCGGTGTACCTGAGTCCCGCCGGCGGCGGCGCGAGAGATTTCTACATGGAGCCAGAGGTCTTCGTGAGTTTCGGCCCAAAGGATGTCTATTCGATCGGCGTGCGCATCGAGTATCACCGGGTCACGGGCACGCTGGCGCTCAACTCCGCCGGCGAAAGATCTCGCACGACCACCAACTTGGCGCTGCGCTGGAACATGTGAATTTGGCCTGGAATTCGCCTTTTGGAATTCTCCGCACACTTACTTGCTTCTGCGATTGCCGCGGCGAAGGGCCATGACTCCCGAAGTCAAGTGGGTCGACGCACTTGCCGCTGTCATCCATCGTTCTCTCTGAGAAAGCCCTGGTCGCCTTGACTATGGCTTTCCGATCAGGGCGATCGCCTTGGCCCTCACTTCCGACAGTTCCGCTGCCGAGACAGTTCCTTTGCGGGTGGCCCTGCGCACGATCCAATCAAGACTTTTCACCTGATCGGCCAGCGCCGCGCCAGCTCTCGCTCCAGCAATCAGCACCTCAAAGGGGTAGCCTTTATTCTTACTGTGTTAGTAAATTTGGTCTCGCTGATGTCGTAGGCAACAGGGACACCGGGGCAGGTTACGAGCCAAGAGAGCGCCGATACGCAACCGCAAGCTCGTGATGGAGGATGGGACGTGGCGCTGCGCCCTCTGGGCTTCCTCGAGGTTTGTAATGCGTGGGTAGGGCAGGCTCCTCGCGAGCGGAGTTTTTTTACCCCCGACCTCGTCGGGATGCTGCAGGCGCTGAGCCAGCAGGAAGCCGTAGGCGGCGATGCTGAGACTGGCGTGGTGTTCTGTCTTCCTTTTTTCGCCAAAGGCGAGCTATCTCGGTTGGCGTGCCTTCATTCCCTGTGCAGGTACGTGCCTTCCGCTAGATTACGCACCGGAGTGTCTGGAAAGCGGCTTGAAACCTCTTGTCGTGCTGTGGGGGCGATTCTGGAGCGGCTTTGTTGTACCACGGGTTTCGCGCGCTTCAGAAGAAGTCATCCGGCTTTCGGATGGGTCAGCTCACGTCGTCGGGCTGCCCGCCCCTGCTGGATTTTGAAAGTGCCGCAAGGCCGGCAGAGGTGGCTCCGGTTGTCTGAACACGCTTTGACCTGAGATAAGTGGATTGGCTGCTGGTTTGATCTTTCAATCTTCAGGCCCCTGCCAGGCCGCCGGAGGCGCCCCGGTTGAGCCATGTACTCATGGTTCAACCCATCAGGCAGCCTCCTTCATCGCCGGCAGCGGGGCGAAGTAGAACTCGTCGGGTGTGCGCTTGTCCAGCGACGAGTGAGGTCGCCGGACATTGTAGAAATCGATGTAGCGCGCGATACCTGCCTTGGCCTGGGCGACCGAGTCGTAGGCGTGCAGATATACCTCTTCGTATTTCACCGACTTCCAAATTCGTTCGACGAAGATGTTGTCGCGCCATGCCCCTCGGCCATCCATGCTGATTTGCACGCCACGGGACTTCAACGCGTCGGTGAACTCATCGCTCGTGAACTGGCTGCCCTGATCGGAGTTGAATATCTCGGGCCTGCCGTACTTGCTGAAGGCCTCCTCGAGCGCCTCAACGCAGAACGATGCATCCATGCTGATGGACACCCGGTGCGAAAGCACCCGCCGGCTTGCCCAGTCCACGATCGCGCACAGATAGACCCAGCCGCATGCCATCGGGATGTACGTTATGTCGGTTGCCCACACCTGGTTGGCGCGGTCGATCTTCAGCCCACGCAGCAGGTACGGATAGACCTTATGGGTCGGGTGCCGTTTGCTCGTGTTGGGCTTGCGGTAAAGCGCCTCGATGCCCATGCGCTGCATCAGCGTTGCCACGTGCCGGCGCCCGACTTTGAAGCCCTCGCGATTGAGCATGTCGCGCAGCATCCGGCTGCCCGCGAAGGGATGCGCCAGATGGATCACGTCGATGCGCTTCATCAGGCTCTGATCGGCCTGTGAGGCGCCGCGCGGCAGGTAGTACACGTTGCCTCGGCTGATGCCCACCAAGGTGGCCTGGCGGGTGATCGGCAGGGCATGGTTGCGGTCGATCATCGCTTTGCGCTCAGCATGCCGGCCTTGGTGAGCGCGCCGGATAAAAAATCGTTCTCCAAGGCGAGCTGCCCGATCTTGGCGTGCAGCTCCTTGAGGTCGATCGCCGGCGGCGCCGACTCTGCACCGAACACGCTGGCGGCGCGTTCAAGCAACTGGGTCTTCCAGTCGACGATCTGGTTGGGGTGCACATCGTGCAGCTTGGCCAGCTCCGCCAGCGTCTTCTCGCCCTTGATGGCGTCCAGTGCCACCTTGGCCTTGAAAAGCGGTGAGTGGTTACGGCGTGGTCTCTTGCTCATGGTCTTCCTGCTTTCTCGGGCCTCGGGCCCGGGGTGATATTGCAGTTTGACCACTTATCGTTGTGTTCGGATTTCCGGCGCCACCTCTGGCATGCCGCTCGAACAACGCCCGTGTGCTGGACCTGGTTCGCATAGCAAAGCCAAGCGTGGTCGTGTTGTCGGCCATCTGGCAGTTCTACAGCGACCCAGGACTGACCGCCACAGTGGCAGCGCTCAAGGAAGCCAGCGTCGGGCGGGTCGTCGTCCTTGGGCTCGGCCTGACACGGAAAAAGGCGCCGGCGCGATTCGTCCTGCAATTGTGGCGAGAAGACCCGCTTCACCGCATGCCGTCCCCACGGCTCGACTACGGCAGGTTCGGCGTCTTCGAAGGCGCTGAGTTCCATGAGCTCTGGAGAAAGCGCGAAGCGATCGAAAATGCCATGCGCAAGAGCGCGCAGCACGCGGGCGCTCAATTTGTCTCGTTGCTTCAATTCCTCTGCAAACAGAATGACTGCCTGATGCGCGCTTCAAGCGAAAGTGGCGAATCTTTCTACATTGATACCGGCAGGATTCGCTTGCCCTTCGCCATCGTGCGCATCGCGCTCATCGAGTAGACGCGTTGAGCGCTCAACCGATCAGATCCATCAATCGGAGGGCCAGCGCGAAGTCCTCTTCGACCACTTGGAAGCGCTGCTCGATGTCGGCCTCGCCGGTCGCAGCGAGCACGTAGCCGATGCGCTGCAGTTTGACCTCGCAAAGTCCCGATTGGAGAAAGCCCGGGTGGATCGTGGTCGCTCGCAGGCCGCACACAGTGATGCCTTCTGCCGAGAAGATGCTGCCGTGCAGAGCCGATCCGTACTCACCGACGATTTGGCGGGCTTGCTGGAAGAGGGCGATCTGGTCGAGGAGGGGATGCTGTTCCGGGCAGATGACCTTGAAACCGGCTTCGGCAGCTTGCTGCTCGATCGCATCGCGGTTGAGAAGGAGCCTGCCGTCGCTGCCCGCAGCGCGGCGCGATAGGAAGAGCCGCTCGAATCCCGCGGGCGGTGTCGGAATGTCGTTCCTTGCTGCGATGCGTTCCACCAGGAATCGCAGGGCTTGCGCCATGTCCGGGTGCACCCGGCTCGAATAGCGGTACATGGTCGGAAGCAGGAGTTGACGCGCCAATACGGTTTCCTGGTAGGGATGAAAGCGCACCAAGCGGCGTGGCTCGATCCCGAGCAGTGCCAGGAGTGCTTCGACGAAGGGGGGCACTGTGGACGGCAGCAGGTACTGCATGTCTTCGATGCGAAAGCCAGCTTTGTGCAGGATGTGCAACCGCGGCAGAAAGTCGATGAGCCAATGACCCCAGATCTGATGCCCAGGGCCGGCGAGTAGAACCAGTGGCGCCTCCACGACACGGCTGGGTATTCGTGTCGCGGTGAGCTCGCCGTAAAGCGCGCACTGGCTGACGGCGTCTGGGGAGACATTGGTCTGCGGCGACACAAGGAAATGTCCATCTCGCGACACTAGGCTGTGAGAGGAAACCTCGACATCGTCCAAGTGATAAAGCCCGACCGAAGGTATATGGTGCTCGCCGTGATAGAAGCGCGCCAGGCTCGGTGAAATGCCGCCGAGCACGAACGCCGGCGCTGGCGGGCACGAAGCTACAGCGGGGCTCAGCTCCAGATACTCTGCAGGAAAGTGGTCCGGCGTAAGTGGCGCAAAGCGCGTCTGTGCCACGCTGGGCGTCTCCGGCGGTGCGGCGCGCTCGATGCTGTGGGTCTGTGCAGGCCTTTTCCAGGGGGCTCTGCGCCAGGCGTCGCGCAGCCGCTGAATCATCCGTTTGCCTTGACGAAGGACGCCAGAATATTGTCTTGCCGTGCGATGGTTTGCAGCGCCGGCAGCGCCGGCAGCGCCTCCAGGGCGTCCTTCAATGTTGCCAACGATGGGTCGAATTCCGCCTCCCAGCTGTCGGACACTTCCAGCCCCAGCATCCGAAGACCCGCCATCCGGGCGACGCGCACCAGATCCTCCGGAGAATATTCGCGAACGTGGGCGGGATCCATCAGCAACAGCTGACCATGGAGCCACTTGTGCAGAGTGATGTACGAGTTGGCATTGGGCGTGGTCAACACGACGCAGCCGCTGGGGCGAACCACCCGCGCGAGTTCGGAAAGCAACTGCAACGCACCCGAGTAGTTGAAGGCCTCGAGGTCGCCAATGGCGGAACTCTCCTTGTCCTTGATGTGTTCGATGGTCTCCGTGCACAACACGAGATCGAAGTCATCGGAGGGCAACGGCAAGGGCTCGCGCAGGTCCGTCTTGGTCTCGAAGGCTTGCCATGGCGCTGTGGTTTGCAGGTAGGCGGCGACCGGTCCAATGCCGCCGATGTCGAGCACCTGGCCGCCGGGCGCGAGGCCCTGGCGCACGACAAATGCCCAAGTCTGGAGGAAACGTTGTCGATGCAAGCGGAAATAGTCGGCCTTCGCCAGCCACTCGCTGTCATAGTATGCGACGAAGGCGTCGTCCGGTGGGTTCGCCGTCATAGTGATCGTGATGGGTCTCGCTGAAGGAAGGGTTGTCATGGCCTCGAGCCACGCACCGGTGTTGGGACGCGCCGAAGACGCGTGGTCAGTCGCGCACGGCGATGATCGAGACGAAATCCGAGACGATTCGACCTTCGGCCATCAAACGATCCTCAAGTTGGAAAAAGCGTTCCATATGGGCCGCATCCGTGGGATTGTTGGCGTCGAAATTGTGCGCGATGCCGCTCAATCCGATGCTCAACAGCCCACCGCCGAGCTCGCGGAGTTCTTGGATGCGGAAGTGGCGTCGCACGGCATCGACGATAACGGACGAGCAGACCGCTTCGGACGGATCGACCGCCACGACCTCCTCGACCGTCGGTCGGCGCAGGTGCCCACGCTCGACGCCGGAGGGCAGCTGGCGATAACGTGCGGGAAGCGAGTCCAGGAA
Organism: Variovorax sp. dw_308; assembly: GCF_019207085.1. Classification (GTDB taxonomy): domain Bacteria; phylum Pseudomonadota; class Gammaproteobacteria; order Burkholderiales; family Burkholderiaceae_C; genus Variovorax. The sequence continues at coordinate 32,647 of NZ_JAATOM010000029.1, forward strand.
TTCATTCATGCCTTCGACCTGCGCGTCGGGCCATTGGAATCGATCGGCACCGACATACTCTTGCAGATGAAAGACGCCACCGGGGCGCAGCGCGCGACGCACCGAAGAAAACAACCGATCGAGGCCGGCGATGTGGTGGACCGAGTGGCTGGCGAACACCATGTCGTAGCCTACTTCGGGCAGATCCTCACGTTCGAGGTCCGCGACTTGGTATCGAAGACCGGACAGGCCGAGTTCGGACGCCAACCGGCGCGCTTCGATGATCGCACCCTCAGCAAGATCGAAACCATCGATGGAATTCGCGATGCCCAGCTTCGCCAGCCCTCTTTCTAGGGCCCCAAACCCGCAACCGAGTGATGCGACATGCTGCACCGGAAAACGCCAGCCGGCCGATTCAAGCACATCCATCAGGTGGTCGTAGTCGTTGCGCGCGGCATCTCCCGAAGCCTTGACGTTGAGTCGCGCCGCCACCATCGGATGCGCCATCCAGAAAAGGCCATCGGACTGCGCGCGTTGTTCAGGCGGCACGCTCCATGTGGCGACGGTTTGCTCCTTGCTGGGGTCGGGTGGCGGGGAGGCGCTTTGTGCGAGGTCGAGTTGGTCCTGGCCGTGTTCCATCTTCAGGAGACCGTTGATCGTGGCTTGGAAGCGGCGCGGGTCGCATTCCTGCGCAACGCGCGCCAGGGCGGCTTGGCGAAGCCGATCCCATTTGCCAGAATTCGTGTAGACACCGGCGCACGCTTCCGCAAAGCCCTCGCGCGTGTCGGCGCAGAGCAGTTCGATGCCGTGGCGCCAGTCCACTTGCCTTGCGATGAGCAAGCTCGACACAACGGGCAATCCCTTGCTGGCCGCCTCGTGGACCTTGTGAGCGATCCCTGCGGCGAAGCGGGTGGGGGCGACAAAGGCGCGTGCGCTGGCGTAAGCCTCATCGAGGTCGCCCACGCGGCCGTGGAAACGCACGCGTGGGCTCTCTAGCTGTGCGCGCAGCCGCGGGGCACAACTGCCCACCACACGCAACTGGTAATCAGTGCCGATCAGTCGATCGAGCTCGGGCATCACCTGCTGCACGAACCAGCGGATCGAATCGGCGTTCGGCGAATCGTCTTCTTCGAGTCGTCCGACGAAAAGGAAATCGCGCCTGCTTGCGAAATCCCCCCCCAGGGCATTGGGGGCGAGCGCGTGCCCGAGAACCCGGACATCGGCGCAGCCCTCGTTTCGAAAGCTCTGTGCCTCGGCTTCGCTGACAGCTAGCACGATGGAGGCGCTGCGCGCCAGACGCATCTCCGTCTCCAAGCTCATCGATGTCGGGTGGGGTGGCGAGGCGTGGGCACCCTGGAGCGCCTGGCGCGCACTTTCGCGTGCCGCAAAGATCGCCTCGGCATCGTAGATCACCTGCGTCGACGCCAACAACGCGGGGACCTCGCGACAGCAGTCGCGGAAGGTGATCATGTTGTGCGGTCGGCTCACGAGCACGGTGCTGTAGTAACCCACCCGGCTGCAAAGAAATTCCGTCAGGCTCGGCCGGTCCTTGCCTGCAATGAATTCCACTTCCGGCGGCAGATCGCGCCAGACGGTCGTGACGTCGAAGTCCGGGAAGTTAGTCGGGAAATGGGTGATAAACGCGCCGGCACCGTGCAGTCCATGAAGCAGCCGGCAGGCCCGGGGATTTCCCCCGCCCAGGCTCGGGATGGGAATCCGGTCGTCGATGACCAGCACGCGCTCGCCGGCATGAGGGCGCATGCGTGACAGCAGCATGCTCTCGCCATGCGGCCAATGCTGCTGGGACAGGGCAACCGCGTGCCGCTGCGCAAACAGGGCCCGATGATCTTGCATGAGGCTCGTGGCGGCCTCGGTCGAAGTCGCGCTGCCGAACTCAAAGTGGAGGATCTCGGCCATCGGCTCATAGACGATGCGATGGCCTGCCGCGCGCAGGCGCATGCACAGGTCGGTGTCTTCGTAGTACGCGGGCGCAAAGGCAGGATCGAACCCGTCAAGTGCCTCGAAGAGTTCGCGCCGGACCATCAGGAATGCGCCCGAGCAGTAGTCGACGTCGCGCCTGAAGGCAAATGCCGGATCCGCCGGATTTTCGCCGCGACCATAGCCCAGGCAGCTTCCGTCGCGCCAGATGATGGAGCCTGCTTCCTGCAGCGTGCCGTCCAGCAGCACGATCTTGGCGCCGATGGCGCCGATGTCGGCCTGCGACTCCAGCAGGCGGCACGCCGCCGACAGCGCGCCTGGTCGCACCAACGCGTCGTTGTTCAGAAACAGGAGCTGCTTGCCCTTCGCCTCGCGAGCGCCCCGGTTCGCGCCGCGCAGGAAGTGCAGGTTCTCGCTCTCGAAAACAAGTCGGCAACCGTCGACCTTTTTCATCATTGCCGGTGTGCGATCGCTGGATGCGTTGTCGACGACGATGATCTCGACGTCGATATCACAGCAGTCGCGCAGAGCCTCCAGGCAGCGGAGCGTCAGGGCGGCTTGGTTGTGCAGCACCAGAACGATCGAGACTGCCGGTCGTGCGCTGGCGGGCAGCCTAAGTCTGTCGTTGCTGGCGAGAAACCGGTCCAGACCCACTTCGCTTTGTTCCCGAAAATCCTGCTTGATCTGAAGGCTGCCGATCTTGGGGTTCGTCGGGCTGGATGCTGCAGCGGATGCCAGGGGATTCGCAAAGGGACGGCCCTGCTTGCGGCCGAAGACTTCGTAGTGATACAGCGCGTTGATGTCGAGCCGCGCCACATCCTCGTTTTGTCTCAGGTACTCGCTTGTCGAGAACCAGGGGCTTGGGTCCCGTCCTTCAGCGCCGCCGAATGCAGCGAAATGATAGGCAGCGTCCAAACCGGATCTGGCGACGTCGGAATAGTGCGACGCATACCAGCGCGCGTCGAACAGGATGGATTGACGCACGATGCGCGCGACAGGATCATGTGTCGCGCGCCAGCGGCGCAGGGCGGGTTTGAGCCAGTTGAGCAAAGCGGGGTATTGCTTTGGTGTCGGCGTGCGGCGTGGCGACGGATAGCCTGGCAACGCATCCCCGACGGTGCGTGGGCCGATGATTTCTTCATGCCGCTGCAGAAGGCTGGCCATCATCTGGCCGATCGACGCGGCGGATTCGCGCGCCTGATGTTGCAGCCGATCACACGCGGCCTTCAGTTCGCTTCGTTCGCCCAGCGCGCTTTCAAGTCGCTGCAATGCCGAACTCTCGCGTTGCCTAGCGTCGCGCTGCTGCCGATCCAGCGCGTCGTGTTGCAGTTGCATGGTACGCGCTTGTTCGACAAGGTGATCGCGCTCCTTTCGCAGAGCCCCCTGCTCGGCCCGATGCGCGCCTTCGAGGTCGGTCGAACGCGCCGTGGCCTCGCGAAGCTGCTTGGACAGCATGTCGCGTTCGGTTTGAAGCGCCTGTTTTTGGGCTAGGTGGGAGCCTTGCATCTCACCTTGACGCGCAATCAGCGCATCCCGCTCAGTCAGCACGTTGTTGAGTCTGTTTTTCAGCGCTGTCGCTTCGCCCTGCGCCATGTCTCGCTGACGGCCGAGCTCGCCCAACTGTTGTTGCGTGGCAGCGAACATTTCGGCTGATTGGCGCGGCAGGCCCGCGCTCTGCTGCTGGAACGACGCACGTGCCTCGTCTTCGCGGGCAAGTGCGCTCCAGGTGCCCCCAAGCTGCGCGAAGCGCTCCCGAATCGCGTAGATCGACGCGCCATCTGCACTGCACAGTCGAGCTACCGCGGCAGGCGTTCCTGGACCATGAGCGATCACCCCCAGCCCATGACCATGCAGGAACTCGAATGTCGCGAACTTGTCTTGGAATTCCTTGAATAGTCGGTGGACGCCAAAACCGTCGCGACGTACGTTCGTATCGTGCAGAAGCAGCACGGACTTCGCAGACAATTTCGGCTTCCAGACCTCATAGTCGTGGCGGACAGCCTCGTAGCTGTGATAGCCGTCGATGTGCAACAGGTCGATGGACCCATCGGCAAACTGTTCAACCGCCTGATCAAAGTCGCACCGGATCAGCTCGGAAAATGTCCCGTAGCGCACCTCGTTGAACTGGACCACCTCTTCATAGACACTGTCGCCCACCTCGCCGGCGTGCGGGTCGCCTTGCCAGTGATCGATGGCATAGCAGCGCGTCGGCAACGCCCCATGTACGACCCCCTCGCAAAATGCGCTGTAGGACACGCCATGGTGGGTCCCCAATTCCACCAGCAGGCAAGGCTCGCAGGCGGGGACGATCCAGGAGGCGAAGGGCACGTGCGCCCACCACCCGCTGCGCTTGCCGATGCGCTGCGGCCGCCTGAACATGCCCGCCAAGGCAGGCGAAATGATCTCGTCCAATGAGGTGGATGCCCGCGCTGAATTGGAAGCGGCCGAATTCGACGGCGCCGCGGCCGCAAGTCGCGCAGTCCGGTAGTGAACGAGGTCGCTGCCGGCAACCAGATCGTCGTCCTCAGATTCTCGTGCCTTGGCCATTTCAACTCACCCCATCTCGGAAACTACTCGATGTGCAGGGGTCGTGCCGACCACAAGCGCGTAATCGGCATTGCAGCGCACTATCCTTGTCTTGGCAAGGCCAATGGACCGGCATTGCGGGGTGCTGTGGACTGCATTGCCGCAAGCAAGCACCAAGCAACCATGTTGTGAGGTTTGCCGGCGTGACGCTTTTCTATTTCACGTGGTTCTGTGCCGGCGAAGGACACGCGATCACTGACCTCGGACGTCAAGAGTCAGCCGTTGGGCACTCAACCACGCGTCGCCGAGCCGCGCGCCACGCCACTTTGGCTTCGAACTTATGAAGCAGTCACCGGGTATCGAAGTCGGTGCACGTGCCGCACAAAGGGGTTCTCGGGGCGCGCTGACCGATACCATGGGCGGGCAGGTGCAATTGATGCTGGCCACGTTGTTACTCAGCAGTCCGTAATATAGGCGACAGATGGCATCTGGAAGAACGACCGCACCAGTCGCCGGTTCTTCTGCATTTGGCGCAGCTGTTGCTCGACTCGGATGGCCAGTTTCTCGCCGCGGCGCGCAGCGCGTTACGGGCCACGCCTGTTCGCTTGACATGACTCCACACCAGCTCGTCCGGGCTCAGGTCGGGTGCGTAGCCGGGCAAGATGTGCATGGTGAGCTTGCCATTGGTTGAAGCGATGTATTCGCGCACGTTGCCCGGGGCGCTCGACGACCGGGGTCTTGCCCCGCACCGGCCAAGTCTTGCCGTGCACCGTGTCTGCGCGAAAGCCGGACTCGTCCCAGAAGTAGACGTCGGCCTCGGTTTGCCTCGCAGCAGCAGCGATACCGGGGTAGGTCTCACGCTGCCAGCGCTCGATGGCTTGCGGGTCGCGCTGGTAGGCGCGCTGCAACGGCTTCTGCGGCGACATCCCCCAGCGCGCCAACAACCTGCCCTCAGCCGTGACGCCCAGCTTCACGCTGAACTTCTGCTCGATCAGGGTGGCGGCGATCTGGCGCGTCCACAGGCCGAAGTCCAGTCCGTACTGTCGCGGGTCGCGTCCGTTGATCCAACGAAATACTTGCTCCTGCTGCTTGATGGTGAGCTTGGCCGGCCGGCCCGTCGCCGGCGTGGACGCCAGCGCATCGACCTCGGGTGGGTTGCGGTAGCTGTCGCGGGAGAGCCCCACAAGCCTGCATGCGCGCCGCTCGCTCAGATCGCATTGATCGATCATGGTGGCGATGGCGGCACGCTTGGCCTGTGGGGCTATCGCTTTACCCCCAAGGCGGTGTTCAGCGCATGAATGTCCAGGTGGGCTTCGGCCAACAGCTTCTTGAGCTTGTTGTTCTCGGCCTCGAGTTCACGCAGCCGCCTGGCATCGGGCACATCCATGCCGCCGTACTTGGCGCGCCATTTGTAGAAGGTGGCGTCGCTGAAGCCGCCCTTGCGGCACAGCTCCTTGATCGGCAAACCGGCCTCGGCCTGCTTGATGAAACCGATGATCTGCTCTTCGGTGAATCTACTCTTTCTCATGTCCGTCATTCTCCAAGTTGACGGACTTCACTGCCATTACGCTGGTACGGCTGGGAGGGGGCAGGTCAGTCGCGCCGTGAAAGCCCGACTTGCTCGCCCCGGTGCGGTCGCTCGCGTGGTGAGCGTGATCCTTGGGATCGCAGCCCTGTCGACCTGCTGGCGCTTCGACGGCACCAATTCGCTTGGGTGCGCCGGGAGACCGGCAAGGAGTAAGTGGTGAAAGTCCACCGCAATGAAGGAATAGCGAACCGCATTGGCCCCGAGCCGTGCGCAGGCATCCGCGAGGGTGTCGGCGAAGCGTCGGTAGGGGAACGCAGCGTATGACGTCGCGTGCATTCAAGACCTATTGCACAGGCTGGCGACTATTTCTCTCTTGGGCGAGTACCAGTGGGGAATTGATGTTGGCTGTACGCAGCGTGCTGTTTGGGGTCAGGACATTGCCCGGTACAGGATGAAGCTGCCTGGGCCAGGCCGCACGCCATGGTTCACGAAGGAGTTTGTCGATCAGATCCTGCAGGAGACTCATTTGAGCTTGGCTCGAGCAGATCGGGAGGCGTGATGGGCACGGTCATCAGCTTGCCATCTCGGGGTCGCTCGGTGCTTCCCGATGATGCGCCTTGGATCCCGGGGAGCGCTCAGAAAACGCCAACAGGCAGTGACGTTCGCGACGAGCGCGAACCGGGCGCACACTACCTGTCACTCGTCGTCAAGCATCCGGCTCGCCTTGCTGCCCAGTGAGCTCTCGGCGCGGAAGTAACCCATCACGGTCGTGACGCTGTGATGCCCCGTCATCGCCATTGTTTCGGGCAGCGACATCGCCTGTCGCCCGGACTCCGTCACAAAGCCCGCCCGCAGCGAGTGCGCAGAAAAATCCCCCTCGACGCCGGCGAGCACACACCGCTCCTTGACGATATCGCGCACCGCGGCGGGTGCCAGGGGCTCGCCCAGATGCCCGCCCTTGCGGATGCGGCGGAAGAGGGCGCCTTCCTTGATCCCGCTGGCAGCCAGCCAGGCCTGCATCGCCAGCGCAGCGCTGCCCACAAGCGGCTTCACGTCTTCCGGGCGTTCGGCGCCGGTCTGGTTCGTCTTGGAGTGCCCCAGGGTGTAAACGTAGGCGATTGCGCAGGCATGGGGATTGACCCGCCGCAGGTTTTCAAAGGTCGCCCCCGCCACTTCGGAGCGACGCCGCCCGCCCGAAGCCCACGCAAACAGGAGCAGCGCGCGATCGCGCTTGCCGCGCAGGGTGTCATCACAGGTCGCCAGCACCGCCTGCAGCGGATCCTTTGTCAGCGCGCGCTGCTTGTGCGCGCGCGCGCCACGTTGCGCGTAGGCACGGCGCGTGCGGCCCAGCAGTTCCCGCACCAGGGCATCGCCGCACGGATTGTTTTCCTTCGCCAACTGATGTGCTTTCGAAAGCACCGCCACGCGGTGCACCAGCGTATTGAGCGCCGGCCACCCCCAGCTTTGCCTTGTACCCGTTGGCCACGAGCGCCTGGTCGATCTCGGGCGGCAGTTCATGCACGAGTTTGGACTTCGTTCTGGCAGCGGATTTCGAGCTCGCCGGCGTTTTCGCGTCCATCGCGTTGCCGTTACCGTCACGCGCGTACGTGGGCTGCCGGCTTCGTGCGTTGGTACAACCATGATCATCGACACAGCGGCATCCGCTACGTCAGCCCAGCGCAGCGCCACGACGGTGAAGACCAGGCCATCCTTGCTGCGCGTCACGCGCTGTACACCTGTGCCCGCGCGCTCAACCCAGCGCGCTGGTCAGGCCCCACACGCAACTGGTCGCCTATCGGCCCAGTGACCCTCAACCCCGAACGAGACTGCATCGTTCAGGCAAATGCGAGGGTGCCAGACATACAGCCGCTGGCTGCATGAATCAGGCGACAACTGCCTTGACGCGCGCCGCCCTTCAGGCGCGGCTTGTCGCACGTGATCGGCGACCGTGCTCCCTTGCCAAGCCATTGCTGCGGGGCATCCCGGTGACGCAATTCCTCTCGACGCTTGCGAACCAAATTTGTCACTTCGTCCTTGTGCGAAGCAAATCCGTCACTCTGCAAAAGCGGCGCTGGGTGCCGCCGTGTGGTGCGACCCAGTGGCGCCCAACGTTCATTGCCAAAAGTGGGGGGGTGTGAAACCTCTTCGCGCCGGGCGCGACAATCACTCAACGCATTGGGCACCCAGAGCAGGAAATTCGCTCAATGTGCGCGAAGCTTCTCCTGCAGCCAGACCTTGATCAGCGACTGGTACGGCACATCGCGGGCATTGGCCGCGACCTTGATCGAGTCCAGCAAATGCTGGGGCAACCGCAGCGAAATCGTCTTCGTCGTCGGCTTCAAATTGGGCAGGGTGACCTTCGCAGCTTTTGACCAGTCCAGGTGATCCGATGAGTCATGCTTCTCCCAGTACGCACGCTCTTGCGCTTCGCTGGTGAACTTTGGGATGGCTTTAGTCTGCTTGCTCATAGATGGCGCGCTCCTTTCGGTGCATGTCCCTTGCCGAGATGACACGGATCAACAGATTGGACTGACGCAACGTGAACGTGACATGCAATGCTCTCCCATCGTCGGTCTTTCCCAATGCGTGGAACCTAGCTTCCAGATGGCTATGGGCCACGTCTTCCAGGAGCAGCAAAGGCGCGTTGAAGAAGAGTTGCTCGGCTTCTGCCGTTGACACACCGTGCTTTTCGTTCTTGCGCGCATTGCCCTTGTCCCATTCAAACCCGATGACGGGGCCCAGCTCAATCATCTTTGTATATTACCATCATGTACAGAAATCGGGCTTTCGTCTCTGCCGGCGCGATTCATCGTCAATCCTCATCGAGCATGCGGCTCGCCTTGCTGTTGAGCGAGCTTTCAGCGCGGAAGTAGCCCATGACGGTGGCCACGCTGTGGTGCCCGGTCATCGCCATGGTCTCCGGCAATGACATGGCCTGCTTGCCGGCTTCCGTCACAAACCCCGCCCGCAACGAGTGCGCAGAAAACTCTCCTTCCACCCCCGCCAGCGCACAGCGCTCCTTCACGATGTCGCGCACGGCCGCCGGTGCCAGCGGCTCGCCCAGATGGCCACCTTTGCGGATGCGACGGAAGAGGGCGCCTTCCTTGATGCCGCTGGCGGCAAGCCACGCTTGCATCGCCAGCGCCGCGGTTCCGACCAAGGGTTTGATGTCCTCGGGACGGTCCTGGCCGGACTGGTTGGTCTTGGAGTGAGTGAGGGTGTAGACAAACGACTTGGCGTCGACGCGCCGCAGGTTCTCCAGCGTCGCGCCGGCGACCTCCGACCGACGCCTGCCACCGGTGGCCCAGGCAAACAGGAGCAGGGCGCGGTCGCGCTTTCCGCGCAGCGTCTCGTCGCAGGTGGCTAGAACGAGTTGCAACGGATCTTTCGTGAGTGCGCGTTGCTTGCGCGGGCGGGAACCGCGTTGGGCGTAGGCACGACGTGTCCTGCCAAGCAATTCGCGCACGAGCGCGTCGCCGCAGGGATTGCTTTCCTTGGCCAGCTGATGTGCTTTCGAAAGCACCGCCACCCGATGCACCAGCGTGCTGAGCGCCGGCACTCCAATTTTTGCCTTGTACCCATTGGCCACCAGCGCCTGATCGATCTCCGGCGGCAGCTCATTCACCAGCCCGCTTTTCAGATTCGCCGCTGATCTCGAATTCGTAGTTGTTTTTGCTGCTGATTTCACGTGGGCCGCTGCGCCTTCGGTGTCTGCGTTATCCGCGGAGTCCTCGTCGACGGTGTCGGCCTTGCGCGCTGCGTGATCGACGATGAACTGGATCACAACCGGAACGGGCACCGGCAATTGCAGCGCCTGACCGTAGCGCGCGGCGAACCAGGCGCACCAGTAGCGCATGGCCGAGGCATAGGAGGCACGCGTGTTGGCCGATTCACCCTGGCGCAGGAGCGCCCGCGCCGCCGCCTCGGCGGTTTGCGTAAGCCGGGTTGGCTCGAGTGCCGGGCGCCATTCGGGGGCGTTCACGAGCGAGGGGTGCGGATTGGAGGGATCGCTAGAAATATTCATACATATGACATATGATCTGCTACATCATACGCCGATAGGTCACGATAACTATCCCTTATCGAGGGTAAATATTACGGGGAAGGGCGGTCGTTCGCCTGAAAGTTGCGAGGTTCAAATGGCTGAGATTCAACAGTTTCGACGTGGTATTCAGGAAGAAGACGTGTTCGGGGCCGCGGATGCGCTCCTGGCCGAGGGCTTGAGGCCCACCATCGAGCGCGTGCGGCTCAAGATCGGGCGCGGGTCGCCCAATACCGTCAGCCCGATGCTGGAGAAATGGTTCGGCACGCTGGCGTCACGGCTGGCCGGTGGCGAGAACCCCGCGGCCAATCTCGCGGCGGGCAATGACGCGGACGGTGTGCCGGTGAGCGTGCGGAACGCGACCCGGCTACTCTGGGAGACGGCGCGGCGCGAAGCTGATGATGTTCAGCGGCAGGAGCTTGGGAGCGCCCGGGCGCAGCTCGATGAAACGGCCAATGTACTAGCGGTTGGCCAGGCCGACCTGGCGCAGCGCGAAGCTGCGTTTGAACAGGCCCGGGCCAGCCTGGACGCCGCGCTGGCCTCCTCGCAGCAGGCGCGCGCGACGCTGGAGCGACAACTGGCCGAACAGACGGCCGAGGCTGCACGGCTGCGGGCCATGTCAGAAGCGGAGATCGCCCGGCTGAACGCCCTCCTCCAGCAGTCTCACGCCAGCAAGGAACTGCTGCGGCAGGAGCACACGAAGGCGCTGGCCGAGCGGGACAAGGATGCCAAGGCGGAGCGGGAACGCCACGCCGCCTTGGAACGCCACTCGCATGAGGAGGTCGACCGTGCCCGCCAGGCCTCGAAGCAGCTGGAAGCCGGCTTGGCCCGGGAACAGCAGCAGCGCTTGCGCAGTGAAGAAGCCGCAGCCCAGACGCTGGAGGCCGGCCGCCGGATGCTGCGCGAGACACAGCAGGCGGCCCAGCAGGTCGAGCGCGAGCTTCGCGATCAACTCTCCCTGCAGGTGAGCCTGCTGGCGCTGGCGCAATCGGAAGGCTCGGCGCTCCAGCAACGACTCGACGATGCTCTGCGGCAACTCAGCGAAGAAAAGACATCACATGAGGACACTCGCGCGCTCCTGGTCGGCGCGATAGGCGCCGGGCGCAAGGTTGCCACTCGTGGATCCGGCGCTCGCTTAAAAGCCAAGCGACTTCGGGGGTAGTTGCTATTAATAGCGGCGCGATCGGATTATTATTCCACGTTGAAAAAATCAGGATAAGCAATGGCAACTCTTTCTCTCGCCGAAATCGATGCCCAGATCAAGGAGCACGAGGGGCAAATCGCGCAGCTGCAAGCCACCGCCGCGAAGCAACGCGAGGAAGAAATCGGCCGGGTCGTTCAAGAGTTGCGGCGGAAGATTGCTGAATACCGCATATCCGCGAAAGAACTCGGTTTGACCGGCAAATCGTCGGTGCCGGGTCGTCGTATCGCTCCGGCGGGCGCGACTCCCACGGGTCCCACTTATACGGGGCCGAAGGGCGAAAAATGGGTCGGTGGCTCGCGCGGGCGCAAACCGCGCTGGCTCGCTGAGCAGTTGGCAAAGGTAAAGGTCCCATCCGAGTCCACGTAGACCCATGACGCGGCCCCGGATTTGCAGCGAGGGTTCCGTCAGCGCCATCGCTTCTGCTAGGAAGCCGCATCGCCAAGACTGATGCCACGCCACCGCAAGGCTGCGGCTACCCGCGAATCGTTAATAGTCGAGGTTGTCGATCCCCTCACGTCAGACCTCTCGCCGTATTTCAATGGATCAGAAGTCGGCCCTCCGAAGGCCGAGATCCAGGTTCGAATTCTGGCGGCGGGACCATGTGCCAGTAGGTGTTGCCGGGCCGTTTAAGTAGCACCCTTTTGGTCATCAAAATGAGTTTTCGTCGCCGTCTCATTCATGGGTAATCGTCCTTTTCGTGCATGTATGGACCCCGCGCCATTTGCAAGCTCTTTTCGGGGTGATCGTCCTTTTGGTGCGGCTTGTCAAGGTTAGGGCAAAAATACCATTACGGATCAACGACTTGAGTGAAGGGCTTCTCGCGCAAATCATCCGAAATGCAAGCTGCTGATTTCAATGGCGTTTTTACTCGCCGCCCGTGGCAATCCGCACCGAAAGGACGATTACCTCACATCGAGCTGGGGCAGACCGTTACCAGCACGCGCGTGCCAAAGTCGCTACACCAAAGCTGGTCATATACGAAAAACATCAGTGTGTTCGCCAAGAAGAATCGCACCAGCAATCTTAAAGAATTCTGTTCCCACGCCGGCATGTTGCGCTAACGTCTGAACGTCGCGCAAGCGACGTTGTACCGATGCGTTCTGAAGCGCAGAGCTTCCAGCCAGTCGAAATGCTTCTCCAGCCACGTGGACCGCAACAGGCACAGCGTATGAGCTTGCCGTGCGCATACGCGCGCGTTCAATGAGCGAAAAAGACTCGCCGGACAACGCCTTCGTCCACGCCCGATTTGCGTGGTCATATACAAGCGCTCGAGCGGCGCCTAGGTTCGCATCGAGTTCACCTATGCTGTTTTGGAACAATGAAGACCGTGCTACTTTCTCGAATCCATACGCCGAAATCCTACCTTTGGACGAGATTGAGCAGAGGTCATTAAGCAACGCAGTTGCAGTTCCGAGCGCCACTGCGGCAATGAAGAGTGCAAGTGGCGCAACAGAAGGCAATTTAAATGCGGGCGCGCTTATTGATGACGTAGCGCCAAAGAGCTGGCATGTCCAGTCATCAGCGAAAAATACACTATCAGCACGGAGGTCATGGCTCGCTGTGCCCCTTAGTCCGAGGGTGTCCCAAGTTTCAACGATCGCCAGCGCTGAGGACGGGCAAATAGCAAGCCGCATTTGTGGCCTCCCATTGTCCATTAACTGATACTCCCCGCCGTGCCGAACCTTCGCCTGCACGGCGAAAATGTCACAATGGTGGCTGCCACTTGCGAACGGCCATTGACCGGAAATGGAATAGCCGCCGCTTTCAGGCACTGCGTCCCCTCTTGGTGCATGAGATCCGCCGCATATTACATCCGGTCCATTGTCGTAGATAGCTTCAAATGTCGCATGCGGCAGAAGACCTAGAACCAACACATTGCTCGCGGCGATCATCACGCACCATCCGGTCGAGGCATCCAAACTAGACAAAACCTCGATGACTTCTAAGGTTTCAGCAAGGGACATCTCTAAACCCCCGTAGAAGCGGGGAACCATCATTCTGAAACAACCCGCCTGGCGCAACTGAGCTAGCAAATCGCGGGGAATTGTGCCGCCTCGCTCGATATCAGTTGCGCGCTCCTCAATCGTCGGCGCCAGTTGGCGGATGGCATCAACAACTGATGTACGCATCGCCATATCACCTTCCGGAAGCACGCGTCTCGCGAATATTGGGAAGCACCATCGAAAACTGACTTAGAAATTCCGCCACTACTTTCTTATTTCTGGCCAATGCGATGCGAATAAGTCTCGCACCATCTTCTGGCCGTTCCCAGTAAAACTGTCGACAGGGCAGTACGTGAACTCCACGACTTGTCAAAAACTTGTACGCCTTCTCAGCCTGAAGCGAGGTCGGAAGCTGCAGCCTGCAGACACTGATACGGGCGTCGCAATCTGGGACCTTAATATCTTCGAAGCCGTCTAGGGCATCTACAATCATCTTCCGATTCTCAGCGATCAGCGCGTGCAATCTTTCGAAACCTCCTGCAGCTCCGTCAAGCGAGAATACTTCCACTAATTGCAAGAGAAACGGAGAAACAGTTAGCAGGACGTCACTGAGGCAATGGTGGACTTTCTCTCGAAAGCCCTCACTGACTGCAAGGAATCCAAGCTTTAACTCTTGGAGCGGCCACAACTTCCCCGTGTCTTCGACCAGCACGTACTCGACGCCTGTGCGCTCGAGCACCGCATAGTGATCAAACTGTGCACGAATATCGAATCCACGAAAGGACACATCAAGACACAGGACCTTCCCCTTGCGAAGGCAGTAGCAGCAAAGCCCTTCCAGAGCACTCTGAGTAAGTACCCATCCTGTTGGATTGTTCGGAGTCGTTATGAAGAGGCACGTTGCCTGCTTGTCGACCTCGTCGGAGAATCGAATCTCAGCAATTTCGCTCTCGCTCATGGACATGACCGGAACCACTTTGGAGAGAATGGCGTGGATGTTGTCGAACGTAGGATGCAGCATTGCGACACGATGGCCTCTTAGCGCGTTGGCTAGCACCATGGTAGCTACTGAAGAAGAGTACACGCTATAGACCCGGCCGGCCTGGACAGGTGCCATATGCTGCCCAAGAGCAGTAAGGAACGCGGTTTGCGCTTTGCGTTCAATCTCGGAGAAAATCTGCTGACGAGAAAACCAGAAAAGATCCGGAAATTGTGCGACCACATCACACTGTGATTTTGTCAAATCTTGGCGCGGGTGCCCGTCAGCGAGGTTGAGCTCCGCGCCGATCGCGCGCAGTTCGAGCTCGGTGAGATTGAGATCTGTTGTCATGTATACACTACTTATGCTCACCAAATCCAAAAACTAAGTGTCCTCTGGCAGGGCCGGACCAGCCCAGCTCGAGGCGGGACTCACTATGCGCCCTCCTCGGGCAATGTACTCAATCACATGTGCAGACCATCCGAGTGTTCGCGATGCTGCAAATACACAGGGGAAAAGTTCCGCCGCAATCCCGACCCCGCTCAATACGCCACCCGCAAAATAGTCCATGTTCGTAAAGTTTGGTCGGTCAGGATGTCTCCGGTTGAGCTCGCGCAGGACAACGTGTTCGACAGCAAGCGCCAATTCGTGATAAGCAGGGTTGGCAAGGCGGCAGACGTCAGCCAAAATTCTTGCTCGTGGGTCGTACTTGCGATACTCCCGATGGCCAAAGCCCATAATGCGCTCATTACGGGCGAATCTCTCAGCCACGAAAACCTCCGCGCGCTCCGGCGTACCCACTTGCTCGAGCATCCGCGTCGCCTCGGCAATCGCCCCACCATGCGCTGGTCCCTTCAGTGCACAAATTGCAGCGACGACGGAGGACCACAGATCGCTGCCCGTCGATCCAACAACTTGCGCCGTAAATGTAGAAGGGCTGAGCGCATGATCTGCAGTGACAACAAAATAGGCTTCTAGCCAACGAACCTCCGCCTCTTCGGGCTGTGTCCCGCGAAGCATATACATAAAATTCGCGACATGACCAAGTTCCGAGTGGGGAAGTACTGGAGTAAGACCAAGTCGTTGACGCTGGAACGCTGCAATTGCCGTTGCGGCTACTGCCGTAATCTGGAGGGCTTCGGACGGATTGATGTGTTTTGAGTTGCGCTCTGCTCCTTGAGCAGACAACACTGTACGCAACGCGTCCATCGGATCCGCTACCGGCGGCAGACCGGATAGGGCTAGGCGTGCTGATTTGCCTAAATGCCGCGCCTTAGCGAACTCCTCGCGAATTCGTGAAAGCTCCGAAGGATTTGGTGACCAGCCATAAAGCAGGAGAAATGCAACCTCTTCATAGCTCTTATTGACCAAAGACTCGATGGCATTGCCGCCGCGATAGATCAACCGACCATTTTCTCCATCGACGTGGCTGATTTCGGTCTCGGCGACGATGACGCCCTCAAGACCTGATCGGAACTCTGCGTTTGCTTTCATTTTTTCGCTCTATCTGCCGTTTGCAAGCAGAATTTGCCCGCCAGTAATCGTTTCTGAGAAGGAGAAGCGATATCCACGAATAATCTCAACTGGGCGAAGCAAACTCAGCTCGTCGTGCGGTGAATCAAAAAATTCAACTTCTGCAGCACCCGACCACACATTGCCAATCCGCTGATCCGTTGAGCCACCGGTTACCAATTCGTCAACTGGAAGTCTGTTCGGATCCCAAGCTGGGAAGCATCGCGAATGCACCAACGGAGCGAGCATGATGGGCGGTGGCTCGGCCTTTTCGGTGAGCGTTACACGTACTTCAGCTAGCCGTCGGTCGGTAGCAGCCAGGGTCCCTGAGAAACATGACCCCGGCCCCACGCCGGGCGAAGCGCGGCCAGAATCAAACGTGCGAGTGATTCCAATGCTTCCCATCTTCTTTGGGTATCCTTGAATTAGCCCACGAACGAGCGAAAAATCTCGGTCAACCCAACAAAAGGGGCATCGAACTACCGATTTCCCCTGCCAACGAGCCGATAAGGCAATATAAAACTCACGGTATTGGGATCGAACAGGGTCCAGAAGCTCAATGCCAGCGTCTGTGCAAGACTGCCAGTCCCCGAATATTGCTGCCGCTAAATCGGGGATCTCACCTTCCTCCAAGCCAGTTGGCAAAAACGCTTTGACTGCGTTCCGGTCCGCCCGGTACTCAACCAAAAGGACATCGCCGGAGAAGTGCCATGGCGGAGGGGGAACCAAGGACGAGCGCCCAGATGGGGATAACGGAAGCGTGTAGCCCGAGAGTTTCATGTCCATCATTTCCTCTAGAGTCACGCCTGCGGCGACAGTTAGTAAACGATTCTTGATCCTGAGGATATTCTCTGCTCGCGAGATTTACGAAGATCACGTGTGACGTTTAGTCTCAATAACCAACGGTCCTTCCCATCGTACCGAGCTCGAAACGCGTCGCGCCCATGTACCGCCCGATAGTTGTCTACGAAACAGATTTCACCAGGCTGCAGTGCATAACCTTTCAGCCCAGCAGCTACGCTACGATAGAGGGCTCCCATAGACTTTGCGGCTCTCACATCGCCGTCCAGGGGCTCCGAAAAGAACTGATCGAGCCGCATATAAGGCGAATCCGGATCGCCGAAGAGTAGCGGGACTGGATTGGAGTCAGCAATCATCTTCTCTATTGACGCCTTTGCTCTCGCAAGCAGCTGAAGCTGTTTTGCCCCCCCCTCTTTTGCGCTGTTCGCGTTTAGATGCGATTCGTCCGGCACGATTCGGAATCGAGGCTCATACAGCACGGCATCCTGCCGCACGTCGGGATGAAGGTCATGAACACAAGTGAACGTCGTCTTAGTGTTGCACGGATTGCGAAGGCACATTAATCCAACGTAGTCGGCGCGCAGTGGATGAAATGAATCCTCCGTGTGCCAAGTAAGAGTCTCGGCGCTACTTGATGCAAGTTGCTCCATTTCGTCACATGGCGTTGGCACGATAGTGTGCACTATGCGACCACCATGCTTGGTCGCCCATCCGAATGGTGAGCCAAGAAGGCACGCGCAAAGGATGAAGAACACTTCGGCAGACCGGGCGGTGTCTAAGGCGCCTCTCCAATCTGAGGGTGTCGTACCCAGCGCGTCATCGTCAATGGGAAATCCGCGCACCAAACAAATGCACGCCGGCTCTTCTAGCCGAAAGCGATTGAGTTCACTACGCAGACCTCGGGGCAGTTCCTGTGCATAAGTCTCAGTCATCCCCGGCAGCGTGTGATTCTTTTCGCTCGAGAAACTATGGACTAGCTCTTCGCAGAGCTGAACGGCTGCGTCACGTTCATCGCGCTCTAACTGAACTACGAAAAGGTGTGGCAACCGATCAATGCCCATCCCGTAACCTCCGCTCCGTTAAAGCCATAGACGTCATTTCTCTAAATTCGTTTTGCCGCGATCCGGCTGCCGAAACCCATATTCCACGATGTCATCTCTGACAAAAGAACACCCCCACCGTGGTAGAACCTAGAGTGCTATGATTCGCCAGCCGGTTTGCGCCGATATTGATTGGTGCAAAGCACCGGACGCACCATCCCCGATTCCCACTATTACACCTGGTACCCGCTGATGTGGAGCAATCGCAGCACTCACTGCCGCAGAGTTTGCCGAAGTTCGGTTCTCATAGCCGTCCGAAACGACCACAACCATCGGAGTGGCGCAGCCCTTGTACAACCATCGATTACGACAATGCAAAAGCGCTGTCGTAAGTCCTTCAAGTAGCGGGGTGCGGCCACGGGGACGCAGTCGCTGAACTAAGTCATTAATGGGCTCCGAGTATTTGCCAAACGGAATGGCCAAATGTGCGTTAACGCCTCCAGCTACGACCAGTGCGAGCCGATCACCGCGCCGGCTCTCCAAAAGAATGTGCCTTATCAGTTCGCGGGCTAGGTGAAAGGAGCCGTCCTTACCCATTGACCAAGACGCATCCAAAACAAAGACGCGTGCAATATTGGGACGGCCTTGTCGCGCTCGGCGCACTACATCGGATTCAAGTAGCTCTAGTGGCAGTAGCTTGGTGGCTAATGCACCACTTGATAGTAGGCGGAAAATGGCCGTGCGTACGGTAGCTAAGATTGCCAGGCAGCCAGGGATCCGCATAGGCAAGATTGAGGCAGCGGCTCCGCCAACTGCGCTACCCGAACATAGCGGCGCCAAATTGCTGGTGCGACCCATGCGCTCCAGCAGCCAAGGTCGGGTGGAAAGTCGAATTGCACTCGTAAGCCTGCTTATAGAACGGAGTTCCAAAACCAACGCGCGAACGGCGGGCAACTCGACTTCGGAGTGAATACTGCTCGTCGCATCGAAGCCTCCGCCAGGGTTGAATTGCTTCGAAGTGGTTCCTGAGTCATGTGACCCAGAAGGCTCACCGCTGAGGCCATCTTGAGGCCCATCGTCTGGGTCGCTGCTTTCGGCCTCATTCGCCGAGACTAGCGTTCGCCATGGCTCACCTGAGGATATTAGGAGCTTATCCAATGAGTCGAATGCATCATCCAACCCCAAACGTCTATTCACGGTTCGCAACACCTCGCGCGGATCCCGGCAGCGATGGGCCAACGCCAGGGCCGACGCTATGGCGACGTCATGGGAATTCACCTCGGTGCGTTGCGCCAGCGCAGCAATCGCCGCGGCTGAACGCAATATAACGATGTCTGCGCGGTGACTCTCCACGCCAAGCTCCGCAGTGATCGCCGCGACGCTTCTTAGCGTATCGGCTCGACGAAAGTTGACTTGTGGTAGCAATGCGCGAGCAGCTAATATCTGCTTCGATAGCACCGAATCAATCTCTCGGAGCCGGCGCGTGTTCGTGTCCCCGTCGGCGTCGAGTTGGCAGTTCATTATGTGCACTCGGAGTGTTACGTCCCTAACTCCCTCCACGTCAACACACAATCCAAAACGGTCGAGGATCTGTGGACGCAGGTGACCCTCACTTGGATTCATTGTCCCAATAAGAGAGAAGCTCGCCGGGTGGGACAACGAGAGGCCTTCCCGTTCGACGCGATGGACTCCGGAACTCGCCGCGTCTAGAAGCGCGTCAAGGAGATGGTCGGGGACAAGATTTACTTCGTCCAGGTACAGGAACCCGCGATGTGCTTGGGCGAGAAGTCCGGGTATTACTCGGCTTGTGCCATCTTTGAGAAGCGCTTGAAGGTCAACAGTTCCGAGCAGACGGTCCTCGGTCGTACCAATTGGCAATGTGATAAAGGGCGTCTTGCGCCACACCAACTCAAGCTTGCCTTCAGCGAACAGTTTCCTACAGGACTCGCAGGTGATCCCCGGATGCTCAGCATCGCAGTTATAGCTGCAACCGTCTACTGACCTAATCTCCGGCAGTAGGCGCTCGAAAGAGCGCACGGCCATTGACTTTCCGGTCCCGGGCGCACCGCGAACAAGCACCCCGCCGATGGCGGGCTCGATGCTGCTGATCAGTAACGCTGACTGTAATCTCAGTTGACCGACAATGGCACTAAACGGAATGCTGCGGCCCCGCGCACCCCCTCCCTCCATGCGATGTTCAGGCATTTCGTTCTATTTCGATCTATTTCGCGAACTGCTCCTTTGAACGAAGGATCGTCCGTCGGGCATGAGATCGGCGTCAGGAAGGGGCTCGCCTCTTTTTACGCCTTCAACATCAAAGTTTGAGCCCGGCTGTGAATGTGCGACAGCGAAGTCAAGGAATTCCTCTTCGTCAATCTCGAGGATTTCGATTACCTTATCAAGGCTTGCTGGACGACGCCCGTCACTTGATCTCCCGAGATTCAAAGCCTCTTCGCTTGACATTTTGCCCAGCCGTGCCTCAAGGGATCCGATTCGCGCGCCACGTCCATAGCCCTCTTTTATAAATCGAAGGTAGTCATGCGCACCAACCAGAAAGCAATCAAACTTTTCGTACTCGCGTCCGATCGGCACACCTTCCTGCGATGCCCCTTTCCAACCAAGCTCCTCCGCAATCACACTAGCTTGGCGCGCCTCGTCCCATAGTATGTAGTTACTAAGGAAAATGGCGCGAACGCCCGACGAGGAGATTTCGTCCATGGATGGGAACTCAAACGGCCTCAATGCGATTGGATCTAAGTCCGAAACGGCCTCGGCCATTCGATCAAAATTGATGGCAGTGACTAGTTCGTACCATTCTTGATTCACGACGTCTAGGTTGGACGGGTCGCGATACGTCCTGCCAGGATAGGCGTAGTATTCTTTCAAGCTGTGTGCATAAACGACTAATGGAATACCCCTCTCGATCGCTGTTCGAACGGGAAAGGCGGAAATCCCGGCAGTGCAGTGCCAGCATACTGTTCCCGCCAGACTCAGTCCGACTTGCATTAGTCGTTGCACAGTTCGAATCGGCGGCCGAAATGTCACTTGATCGACGCCAAGTTCATCGAGTACCCGGGCGCAGTTTTCCCACGCACTCTGTCGCAAAAATCTATTGTCGACTGTAATCGCTAAACAGCGAAGGCCAAGCACCCTTGTTAGATAGAAGAGAACATATGTGCCGTCTTTGCCTCCACCGAATGGCACTACTGCATCATAAGCGGCCTTACCTCGAACTCCTTCAACGAGATCGCGGAGTACGCGCTCCTGGGAATCCCAGTCAACTTTGCCGTTCTTGAATTCGTGGTGCCGGCATACAGAACAGATGCCATCGTTATCGAATTCAACACCGCGCCGAGTGCTTGGCAGGGCGCATCGTTTGCAGTAGGCGTTACTCATGAACTTGTTAACCCTCTCGGTGCACCTTGCGCAATTCGTTTCGTTCGTGATCCGGCGCGACTCAGAATATAGCGGCTTGAAACGGACTATTCCCCTTACACGTGCGCATCATTGGCCCCTTGGGTTGTAGTCCTTGTGGAGTCTGACATTCATCTTGAGGATACGCGGACAGTGTTTCTACCAGCCCCTCCCCCGCGGTGAAGTCTTCTACCTGATCCAGCCTCGTTGCCCAACGGTCTGCGTGCCTTGGATTGGTCTTCCAACTGGCCCAACAGTCTCACTCTGGAGGTCTGCGGCGACGACCTCCGGAAATCTCCTTACATCATGGTCGCCCGTGGCGGCGGCCGAGCCGGACCGAGCGCCGGGGTGTTTGGTAGGCAAGGTGCCGCACGACAGGAACAAGTTGTTGAAGGTGCTGGCCAAGGTCGGCACCGCGGATCAACTGCACGTCGCTTACGAGGCTGGTCCTACGGGCTTCGGGCTGCAGCGTGCCCTCGAGGCCAAGGGTTACCTTTGCGAGATGATAGCCGCGTCGCAGATTCCGCGACGACCCGGCGACCGGATCAAGACCGACTCACGCGACAGTGTCCAATTGGCCGAGTGCTCGCGCGCTGGCCAATTGAGCGCCGTGTGGATCCCCGATCCTGACGATGAAGCGTTCCGTGATTTGTCGCGTGCGCGTGAAGACGCGGTCCAGAGTCGCATGCAGGCCCGCCATCAACTCAAGGCCTTCGTGCTGCGCCATTACGTGCGCTACAAGGGCAAGACCTCCTGGTGCGGTGCCTACGACCGCTGGCTGGGGACACTGAACTTCGGCGCCGGCGCCGCCCAGACAGCGTTCACCGAATGGCAAGCCGTGACGGCAGCGGACGATCGCGTCGACCGCCTGACCGAATCACTGGAGGCCTCGATCGCTGGCTGGCGCTTCGAACCGGTGGTAGGTGCGGTGCAGGTCTTTGCGTGGCGTGGCCGCGATCACGGCGATTGGCCTGGTGGCCGAGATCGGCGACCGCGGGCGCTTTGCCCATCCGCGCAAGCTCATGGGGTATCTGGGACTGGTTCCATCTGAGAGTCCCAGCGGCGAGCGCACGAGCCGAGGCAGCATCACCAAGACAGGCAACGCGCGCACGGCGACTTCTGACCGAGGCTGCCTGGAACTATCGCTTCAAGGCACGCATCGGCAGACGGGCACAGGTGCGACAACAAGAGTTGTCCGAACCCATACGAAGAATGGGCATGACGGCGCAACTGCGGCTGACTCAGCGATTTGCAGCATTGAATGCGCGTGGCCTGCAAACCAACAAGGCCTGTGTCGCGGTCGCAAAAGAGCTGGCGGGCTTCGTCTGGGCGATCGGCATGCAGGCGCAGCGGGAGAACTGGAGGCAACCTAAAGAAGAAACCTCCGGGATCGATCTGGTGATGCGGCACGAGCAGCGATAGGGCAACCCTCGAGCCCGTTACCAGGGCACCGCAAGGATGATCCCCGACCTCAGAGCGAGGTAGGCCCGCGACGAATCGATGAAGTGCAGGTAACCAATCCGCGGATATTGAGCCTGATTCATCGTCGCTGCAAACGCTCGAGTCGCATCACCCCATCGATCCCAAAAACATGCCTGACCCCCTATAACCTGCAGTCGCTATTGACAGTGGCGACCATATGAGTCTAGGACGTGCGTCGCGGCACAGCCGAAACACCTACCAACGCACATGATGCCAACACCGCGCCATTGATGCCAGCGCATTCGTGTGTTGCGGCGATCCTGTGCGGGCGCCTGTGGCGCCTTTGGTCTTTGTTGTCCGTCCTTGACAGATCAGCTCAAGCGCTCTAAAAGCGCGTAAGAGGTGCTGAGTAGTACCGTTCGCGTAACCGACCGCCGGAGGCGACATGACAACATTGAACGAATCTATCCAAGCTCTGGTTAAAGCGCACGCGTTTAGCGTGCCTTCCGTTGGCGGCTATGTCGGTGCCGTAAGGTTTGTGGCGTCGAAGGACGCCAAGGCCTTCGCAAGCGACCTAACAAGAATTGTTGTGGCTCGAGCATCTTCAGAAAGCTAAGTTACCTGACGAAGAGTGGGGCGTAACAATGCACTCCGACCTGGCAAACTACCGTCGAGACGCGTTAACACCGACGCTGTGCAATGCGCTCCGCCACGACTATTACAAAAGCGCGTGGCATGATGCGCTCGAGCAGGGTTCCGCTGAAATAGTCGATGACCCGATGCGCTTTCTGAGTAGGTTGCCGCCGTTAGGCAAAGGGACACTTCAGACAGGTCTACCGCCGCTACTCGAGAAGAATGAAAAGATCGCGTTTGCGATACACACGACAGGCTCCACAGGCCCGGTTACTTACAGATATCGAAGCGACGCTGAGCTTCGAGAGATTGCAGGATTCTTCCAGCAAGTCGCCGAGACCATTAGAGGCGATAGGCGGCGCCCATTGGTATATATGCTTTATGGTCCCTATCATGGTAGGGATTTGTCCGGATTAGGGGGCTTTTTCCCCCAGGCTGCTCCTTATTACTTCAGTGGCGCAGTTTGGGACGACATTTTTATACGCCAAGGAATTGAACTGCTGCGAAAGCGATTTGACGTTCCAGGTCTTGACGATCGAATTAGCCAAGTACATGGCGCCGTTAGGTTGCTGCGCGTCTTCACTCAGTGCATGATTGACGCTGGAGTGCGTGCAACTGAGACAGGTGTAGAGACACTTGTATCGTTCGCTGGCTATTTGGCCTCTGAGTCTCGTAACTTCCTTCAGCGCTACTGGGGTGTAATGCCGCTGGAAATTTTTTCCTTCTCTGAAGTAATGGGCGGCGCATCAAAGTGTCCAATGTGTGGCGCGCTAAATTTTGACCCGCACTTGCTGCCGGAGGTGCTGTCCTTCACGTCTGCGCAAGCGGTCGATGAAGGCGTAGGACGACTAGTTGTAACTGAGCTTTTGCCGTTTGGAAGATCGCAGCCGCTCATTCGCTACTATAATGGCGATATTGTCCAACGTGTTAAGTCGTTGTGCCCTGTCTGTGATCAGACCGATCGAATTATTCATCTCGGTCGCGATAATGAAAGTATTATTTTGTCTGAGTCCGACAATCGCGAGGTTATCATTGGCTCAAACCAACTTCGCGAAATTGCGTATTGTTCTGAAATTGCGCGTACTGCCGAGTACCCTCACCTTCGAGCGCTGAAGGACCGCACAACGCACGTTGGAGCGCCTTTCGTTGCTTGCGAAACTATTGCAGGCATGAATGGCGGGAAGACCGAAGTACGCTTACGATTCAGGCCGCGCCAGATTGGCGGAAGTCGAAGCAATTTGGAAGACGAGGTACGTCAACGAAGCATGCAGATTGCACCAGGCCTAGGAGCGGCAGTGGAATCCGGTAAAGTTGACTTCCGCACTCATGCGGATGATTCTCTTGATTCGGTGCTCTGGAAGTAGACCTGATTCAGCCGGAGCGCGTGCCGGCTGAGTTTGATCCTATTGTGTTGAGGCCACAGGATTTTCTACTTTCCAAACATTCATTGTGGCTCTCAGTAGGCAGCTTCAATCGAGCGAGATGAGTGCTCGCTCGAACGTTGTCATTCCGAACGTTGGCCGGTACTCGCATAAGATCGTTTCGAAGCTTGGAATTAGATTGCTGAACACTTCGATTGCGCGAGCAATGGCGCGAGTCGCAATGGACGACCCAATACACGCGTGCGCACCGAATCCGAACGCCAAATGCTGCGACGAATGTGGCCACCTCCAAGGATCAAAAGTCGAGGGATTCGCATAAATTGAGGCGTCATGATTGGCAGTCAAAAGTTGAAGCTTTACAAAGTCATTCTGAGAAACATGTAAACCGTCCACAACGAAGTCGGAAGCTGCTCGTCGTGCAGCTATGTGAAAAGGTGTTGAAAAGCGGAGGCACTCATCGACTATCGACGGAACAAAGTCGGGGTTGCTCGCGATCGCTTGCAGCCTTTTGTCGCAGCCGATAGCGAGTATGGCCGTAGCCAAGCCGACCGCTACAGGCCGGTATGTGCCTGTCAAAATTTGCAGTTGTACAGCGATCAACTCGTCGTTGTCCAGCGAAGGACTCGGCCGTCGAGATTGCGTTGAGAGCTCGGAACCCATACGCAGGCTTCCGAAGCGACGAATAGCTTCCGCGGCGCTTGCAGCAGCGATTTCCGTGCCGTCAACTTTCGAAATAAAAGCCAGCACCTCTTCGCCTATGAGAAATGCTGCTTCTCGATCTTCCGGATGTATTCCTAGGATCTCGCCTGCAAGATGTCTTGCGTATGGGAGGGCCAAATCTGAATACACATCGACATTCGCCGAATTGCGTTCTGCTATAGATCTTGCGATCTCATCCGCCATACGGATCATTTCTGCGTCGATCGCTCTCCGAGATACCGCCTTCCATGCTGCAGCAAGGCGCCGACGCCGATGTTCTAGTCCTTCAGAGTACAGAGGCCATTTTCCGACGAGATCGAACATCCGCCCATCAGACTGCAGAAGTGCGTCCTTTGGTTCCTTCGTTGAAGTCAATCGTTCATCGCACAACAGTTGTCGAACAAGGCAGTAGTCGCCGACCGTCCGACGAGCCCGCCCATCCCTAGAAGCAGTTTCGGAGGGCATCGCGCCTGCCGGATAGATCGCGAAGGGAGTAGGCAACACTGGCGAGAGCCGCTTGCTGTGGGCTGACGGGAAATTCATCTTCACATAGCAGCGAGGGAATGCTGCAGTTTGCCTGCGTTTGGGCTCGACATCAGACGATTATCGAGGGTAATAAATGGTGGCGAAAGGGCGGTCAACTCGCCGAAAGTTCGAGGTTCGACATGAATGAAATCCGGGAATTCAGATCGTCCAGAGGCATCCAGATCGAGGACGTCTTCGGGGCGGCCGATGCGCTGCTGGCCGAGGGGCTGCGGCCCACCATCGAGCGCGTGCGACTCAAGATCGGGCGAGGCTCGCCGAACACCGTGAGCCCGATGCTGGAGAAATGGTTTTCTTCGCTCGGACAACGGATTGCGGGCGGAACGAATCCTGCGGCCAATCTGGCGGCGGGCAACGACGCGGACGGCGTGCCGGTGAGCGTACGCAACGCGACCAGGCTGCTCTGGGAGACGGCGCGGCGAGAAGCCGATGATGTTCAGCGACAGGAACTGGAAGGCGCCCGGGCACAGCTCGAGGAAGCGGGCAATGTGCTGACGGTGGGCCAGGCCGACCTTGCGCAGCGAGAAGCGGCATTTGAACAAGCCCGGGCGAGCCTGGACGCGGCGCTGGCCTCCTCGCAGCAGGCGCGCGAGACGCTGGAGCGACAACTGGCCGAACAGACGGCCGAGATCGCACGGCTGCGGGCCGCTTCGGAGCAGGAGATCGCCCGGCTCAACGCCCTCCTCCAGGAGTCTCATGCCAGCAAGGAAGTGCTGCGGCAGGAGCAAGCGGCGGCGCTGGCTGCCCGCGACACGGACTGTAAGCAAGAGCGCGACCGTCACGCAGCCCAGGAGCGCCACTTACATGAGGAAGTCGACCGGGCGCGACAAGGTTCGAAGCAACTGGAAGCCGGACTGGCCAGGGAACAGCAACAGCGCCTGCGCAGTGAGGAGGCCGCGGCCCAGACGCTGGAGGCTGGCCGACGGATGCTGCGCGAGACGCAGCAGGCCGCCCAGCACGTCGAGCGCGAGCTTCGCGATCAACTCACCCACCAGCCAGCCTGCTCGCACAAGCGAAGGCGGAGGATGCGGCCTCGGCGCAGCGGCTGGACGACCTTGAACGTCAGTTGGGCGAAGAAAAGAAGGCGCACGAGGGTACGCGCGCGCTGCTGGCCGGCGCCCTCGCGACCGAGCTCAAAGAGGACTCGCGCAAGCGCGGAGTTGGACCCAAAGTCAGGCGGCCCAAGGGGTAGCGACGGGGCGATTACGGCCTCTTGAAACGCGTTCACTTTCGGTTGGCGCGCAGGGCGAGACTTCATGCAGGCAATCGAACCGGTGGTCAGATCCATTGAATGGGCGGCCTCAAATCTGAAGTGCAACACCTCATCGCATAAGGTGTGCACATGAATGAACGAACCAGGTACCAGCAGCTTCAACCCGAGGACCGGATCACGATAGCAAGCATGCGTCAGCAGTCTTTGAGCATGCGGGCCATGGCCCGCATGCTCGGGCGCTCCGCGTCCACGATCAGCAGGGAACTGGAGCGCAACACGCTGGGCGAGTTGCCCTACGCCTCGCACTCGGCTCAAGCCTGCAGCCAGGGGCGTCGCCAGGCCGCGCGTGCGCCGCGCAAACTCGACATGCAGGGCGTGGGCTAAGATCGTGCTGACCTTGCTGGATTGGCGCTGGTCGCCCCAGCAGATCGCGGGTACCCTGAAGCGTGCCTTCCCCAACGAGCCCGAGCGCCACGTGTCCCACGAAACCATCTACAACGCCATCTACGCGCAGCCGCGAGGCGAACTGCGACGCCAGCTCGTCGCCTGTCTGCGCCGCGGCCACAGCACGCGCATGCCCGCACCCGGGGCGATGATCGCCGTGGCCAGATCCCGGACATGGTCAGCATCCATGTGCGCCCGCCCGAGGTGAACGACCGAGTCATGCCGGGGCACTGGGAGGGCGACTTCATCAAAGGCGCAGGTAACAAGTCCTCGGTGGGCGTGCTGGTCGAGCGCACGAGCCGGTTGGTGCTGCTCGCCAAGATGGACGACGCGACCGCCGCCTCGGCGCTTGCGGGCTTTTCTGCCAAGCTGAACTCGATTGCCGAGCCCATGCGTCAGAGCCTGACCTACGACCAGGGCAAGGAGATGTCGCGTCATGCGGATCTCGCTGCACAGACGGGCGTCAAGGTGTACTTTTGCGACCCGCACAGCCCCTGGCAACGCGGCACTTGCGAGAACACGAACGGCCTGCTGCGTCAGTACATGCCCAAGGGCACGGACCTGAGCCTGTTCAGTCAAGACGAGCTCGACGGAATTGCCGGCAGCATGAACAACAGGCCTCGCGCCACGCACGCGTGGCACACGCCGCTTGAGGTGTTCGCGCAGACGGGGCTCCCCCCTCCTCCTCTTCGCCTGGGTGTCGAGTGGACGGTGGCGCTCGGCGGTGTCCGAAGCGGTGTTCGAGAACCTGCACCGCGGCGATGAAGGAACCTATCTGTACACGCTGGCCAGCTCGAAGACAATGGGAAGGTTCGTGCCGAGGAGTGTGAAGCCCTCGTGTCATCTTAAAAGTATGCTGAAAGCGGTAGACCACTAGCCACGGCGACTGAAAAAGAACACATTGTTCGCAGCATATTCGGCTGGAATCCGGTCATAGGAGAAGAACAATGAGGAAACTCGTCTTCAGATGCCGATGGGTGGTGTGGATGCTGCTTTGTGGAGCGGCGTCAAGCCACGCTGACCTGAACGACAGGTGCGGCTGCAATGCAGGGCTTGCACGTCAAGTATTTTCTTCCACTTCTCAGTCGACACTCGAACTCGCCTTCTTAGAGCAAGTCGACGAAACCCAATTCGAGAAGCTTAAAAAGGAAGCGTCGGGCGAAGGCAACTACTTCTACGTGATCTCGGGATCTGCCAACTACAAGGAGTTTCAGACGAAGTTGGCGACTCTCAAGCGGCAAACCAGGTTTGATCTCAAGTCGGCGCAGTCGCAGGCCCTCTTGTTCAGCAAGGTCGATACCAAAGACTGGCTTACGTGTAAGACGCAGTGCATTGCGAAGGACACTGGTTTTTTTTGTGACGTCTCCGATCTCACCATCAAGACGGTTGTTGTGAGTTGCAGTTGGCGCCCGCAGGGAACGGCGAAGCGATCCACGGTGCACGTTGTGGCCGACACAGTAGCAGAGCCGCCCAGACCAATCGATCCCAATACAATCGCAACGTGGCAGTTTCACAGAGACCCCGAGCGACCGATGCTGGTCACACTGTCTCTTCAGGGTGGAGACAGCACGACTCTTCGAGTAGAAGCCATACCAAAGATTGAGGACGTGAAGGTCCAACTGACCGGTGCCACGACTACTGCGACCGCGACTGGAAGAAATCCTCATGCAATCGCGTCGCCCTCAAACTCCGGCAGCGCGCTGGTTGGGGGCGGCTGCGCAGTGTCAGACGCGCAGACAGGGTCGCCTCATGCGCTCGTCATGGTGACGTCCCAACCCACTGGCACTGGTTGGGAATGCAAGGGCTCGGACCCGCCAGGCTTGCCGGTCGCCGGCTGGGCGCGTGCGACGGCAGTTGAGGTGGGGATTGCAACCTCAAGACCATCGGTACGTCTCGCATGCATCTCGACTTCCCAGGCCAGTGCTGTTGTTAGGGAGCCGACAGCAACAGTCAGCCTCAGTCCAACACAGATCAGCGATGGATTTGTCATCGTGTCCGGTGGCTGTGCAACTGCACACGCAGGATTTGGAGCGGCTCACGCCGGGGCCCTAGTCAATGCTGTTCCCGCCAACGGCCTGACCGAATGGACGTGTAAGGTCGTTGATCAACCCAATGTCCCGATCGTCACTCAGGTCACAGCGAGCCTCCGGGCTTGCCGGATCGAAGACAGTTCTCCTACGCCCCTTGCGCCGCTTCCGAGGCTACAAAGCCAGACCTTCGACGGTAAAAAAATCTCCGGAATGTATCCGACTTCTACTGTGCAAGTGGACTCCGGTTGGACGTTGACGGGGGGAGGCTGCAGTCTGGGGTATGCCAACAATGGTGCACCGCATGCCGAGTCCTATGTCGCTGGCGAACCTACGCCACATGGCTGGAAATGCTCGGGCGCTGATCCGCCCGGAACACCAAACAGCGCCTTCGTCGCGCCGGTAGCGATCGGGGTGCGGATCGGTCCGTAGGTTTTTCGTGCAAAGTCTCCGGCCAAGGTCACGTGCACGTGCCGGGGGCGAGAGCCTGTCTTGAATTTTGTGTGCGAGGCATGACGATCAGGAGCGAGAAGGCGGCGATCTCGTCCGAGGGGTAACCGCAACTTTGATGAAAACTGACACCTTTGCCCTCAGAAAACCCAGAGCTGCGGCGCGCCGCATTCAGAGTTGTTGCTGCGCGATCAGAGTGAGCGACCCTGCTTCGCCTGCTTCGCCTGCTTCGCCTGCATCGTTGCGAACTGTTCCACCGTCAATTCACCCCTTGACGGTGCGCACGCCCCGGATGTACGACACTTCGGCCGGAAGATGGGCGGCTTCTCGAACATCTTCGCGTCATGCTTCACGATCGCGCCTGTGGGGGCGAGCTGGTGGACGGTTGTGTCGTCGGCATGCAGGACCTGGCTCAAGCCGTTAGCTGACTACAACACCATCAGCAGCCTGGAACTCGACGCCCTGTCGAATCCTGCAGCTGCTGGTCTACGCTGGTTGGCGCCATCCGGGACGATCCATGGGCAGCGCGCGACTCGAGGCCGGAGCTCGTCTGCAAACCATCGACCGGCCTCGCCGTTTTGGATATCCTGTGCCCACACGCTTTGCATTCTCGCAAGATGCCAACAAGTAACGACCGCAAAGAAGATTCCGAATGCGCCTCTGCTGCGAGCGCATTGGCCTTCGATCGTGAGAAGTGGGAGGCAAGCCGGGAAACAGAAAAGCGAGATTACAGTTTGCGCGAGCGGGAACAAGACTTCAAAGAAGCGGAAGCAAAGCGCTCACGTCTGACCAATCCCCTTGTGATTGCAGTTGTAGGAGGCCTGCTCACGGCTATCGCAAACATCTATTCGACGCGCACCACGTCGGCAAATCAACAAGATATCGAACGGAATAAACTGTCGCAAGAGCGCCAACTTGCCAGCCAAAAGGCCGAAGAAGAACGAATACTTGATGCAATGAAGCTAGCGGGCTGCGATCAGATTAAGGATCGACTAACTGCGCTTATCCATGTTGGGCTGATAAGTGATCTTAATCGCAGGGCGAGTGTCGCTCAATACGTGAGCACTTTGAGCTGTGCGAACCCAATTCCTCCGCAACCGCCGTCGACGTCCCCACCTTTTGAGCTGAGTTCAGATTGGCTCGGCGGTGGCCACAATCAAGGTGAGCTTTGCCAAGCGCTGAGGTCACAAGCGCTCGCGCGCTATCCAAACAGAGTAATTATTCAATTGTCATCCCGCGAGGAGAGCAAAAAAGATTGGCTGGGTCATGTCGAATACAGATATTTTTGTACGTTCCAGCCCCAATAAGTCATACGCGACCGGCTATTCGAGTCGACAAACTGCGTCCTTGAATCTCGGGTCCTGAGTTGACAGCCTACGTTCCCACGTAGATAAACGTGGAAACATGATGTCAAATCTTGAAGATTGGCAGCTCGGCTGTTAACCGGCCGCAAGCGCGACGGGCGCTCCGTATGTGACGAACAGGCCAGGGCCGAGTTGGTTGCCGAGTGTGGCAAGCCGGAGTGCCGCCACGGGTGCACGCTGGCACCGCGTGGACACCGGCGTGGGGAAGCCTCGGTGTGACGACCTGCGCTTTTTGCTTGGCGTCTTGTGGTTGCTTTTAAGGGGTGATCGTCCCTTCCGTGCGCTTTGTCACGGGGGGCGGGTGAAAACGCCCTGAAATCAGCAACTTGCATTCGGATGTCTTGCGCGAGAACCGCTTTACGCAAGTCGCTGATCCATAACGGTACTTTTGCCCTGACCGTGACAATCCGCACGGAAAGGACGTTCACCCCGGGCAGGGACACGGCGGCGATCCTGCCCACGGTGACCGTGTTTGAGCGCACATCACCAACCTCGTGGAGGTCAGGCGAAGGGTGCGAATACTCGTCTAGCCTTGCGGCACCTTGCCCGATAAGCTCGCTGCCCAATATCAATGCGGGCATAAGCCACGCCGACTTCGCGAGGAGGCGATGGAGAATTTCGACGTATTCCTCAGCTACCACTGGCGCGACCATGCGGCGGTGGAGGCGTTGGCACAGCGTCTGCGCGGCGCGGGGCTGCATGTCTTCCTTGATCGTTGGTACCTGACGCCGGGCACGAGCTGGGTGCGCTCCCTGGAGGACACCTTGTCCTACTGCCGCGCGGTGGCCATCTGCACCGGGAGCGAGATGGGATCCTGGCAGCCTGGCAGCAACGCGAGGCTGATGCGGCGCTGGACCGCCAAGTAAGGGACGGCCGCGACGGCAAGGTCTTTCCCGTCATCCCGGTGCTGCTCCCAGGTGCCGAGGCACCGCTGGGCTTCCTGCGCCAGAACACCTGGGTCGATCTGCGCGAGCGCGCCGACGATGCGCGGCGTCTTGCGATCCTGGCCAAGGCCATCTGCGGGGAGCCTCCGGGGCCGGAACTACAGGAGGCCGTTGCCCAGTCGATGGCACTCGTCTGCCCTTACCGTGGCCTGAACTACTTCCGCGAGGAGGACGCAGCCTGCTTCTTCGGACGTGAGGCGGCCACCACCCAGTTGGTCGAGGCGGTGGGCCGCCATAGGCTAGTCGCCGTCGTAGGTGCGTCCGGCAGTGGCAAGTCGTCGGTGGTGCGCGCCGGGCTGGTGCCGGCGCTTCGCGGACGACGCGAGTACGCCTGGGAGATCGTCACGCTGGTTCCCAACGATCGGCCGTTGTACAACCTGTCGGCCGCTCTGCTGCCCCTGCTTGAGCCCGGGATGAGCGAAGTCGCGCGATTGGGCGAGATCCAGCGTCTGGCTGACCAGATCCAGACCGGTAGCACCCGGCTGCGTGACGTGGTCCAGCGCGTGCTGGCCTTGCAGCCGGGCACGCAGCGCCTGCTGCTGGTGGTGGACCAGTGGGAAGAGCTCTTCACGCTGACCGAGAACGCTGAGCAACGCCAGTGCTTCATCGACAACCTGCTGGAAGCCACGCAGACCTCGGCGCTGAATGTGGTGCTGACGCTGCGCGGCGACTACTTCGGCCGCGCGGTGACCAGCCAGCGCGAACTCTCGGACCGGCTGCAGGGCGCCCAGGTCAACCTCGGGCCGATGACGGAGGAAGAACTGCGCTGCGCCATCGTCGAGCCGGCCAAGCGAGCTGGGCTCGAGTTCGAGACGAACTTGGTGGAGCTGATCCTCGAGCACGCGGTGGGCGAGCCGGGCCACCTGCCGCTGCTGGAGTTCGTGCTGCGCGAGCTGTGGGAGCAGCGCCAGGGTCGCGTGATGCACTGCACGGCCTACGACGCCATCGGGCAGCTCGAAGGCGCCATTGCGAAGCGCGCCGACGCGCTCTACGACGATCTGACGCGGAGCGACCCCCAGGCCGAGCGACGCATCCGCTCGATCGTGCTGCGGCTCGTGCGCCCCGGGGAAGGCGAACTGGACACGCGGCGCCGAGCGTTGCTGGAGGACTTCGACGCGCCAACGACCAAGCTGGTTGAGCAACTGGCGCAGGCGCGGTTGCTGGTCAACTCGGCCAATGTTGGCAGTCAATCGCCAACCGTCGAAGTCGCGCACGAAGCGTTGATCGCCCACTGGGCACGGCTGCGCGAATGGGTGAGCGCCGACCGGCAGTTCATGACTTGGCGCCAGCGCCTAGACGACGAGGCCGCGGAGTGGGAGCGCAAGCAACGCAAGGCCGGCCGTGTCTGTCCGGTCTTCCCCGTCGCTTGACGACGGAGAAGCGGCGTGACAGTCAGATGTCGATGACCCGCCGCAGGTGTCCGTAGGACACGCTCCAGGAGGCCTCTCCCGTGTCGATGGTGGCGGTCTTGGGGTTGCTGCGGGTGATGACGCCGACGTGCGTCTGCAAATGACGATCGGTGAAGGAGACCTTGTCGCCGCGCGCGAAGTCAGCGCGTGTGGGTCTCGGGGCAGCAGGAGGCGTGGGTTGCGCCGGCGGTGTTGCGGGGCCCGGTTGCGGTGCGGACTGCGGCGGCTCGATCGCTGCGTAGGGCAACTTCCACTGCACGCGCTGCTGCGTGTCATGCAACGTCACCTGCGCATCGCGCATCTCGATGATGCGCCCCTCGCGCATCGTGTCACGGCGGCCATCGTAGAAACGCACGACCTGTCCGAGGTGCAGATCACGGCGCACGGCCACGATGCGCCGCGGGTCCGTCATCAGTCGCTCCACGAGCGCGCTGAGTTGGTACAACTCGAGGCTCGTCGCCTGGTTCAGCGCGTCGATCAGCGTGGCGTCCTGCATCGGCGGTGTGCGTGCATTCATGCCGGCCTCCAGTTCATCGGCAGCAACTCCTCCAGTCGATCCTGGCGATGGCCGTTGATGCGCTGGAGCACGTCGCGCAGGTACGCGTAGGGCTCCACGCCGTTGAGCCGTGCCGTCTCGATGAGGCTAAAGGCGACGGCCGCCGCGCGCCCGCCGCGCTCGGAGCCCGCGAAGAGCCAGTTCTTCCTCTCATGATCATTTATGCATGAGAGGAATAATGCGAACTGCGGTCTTATGCGAACTCGTCGTCGTTCATCTTGCGCACAACGAGGCGTGGCAAGGCTCGCGGCGCTGTGAGCGAGGTCTGGACTTCTCATAAGAGCGGGCGTCTCCTGCTGTGGCAACCCCACTTCAGGAGACCTCCATGTTTGCGTTCGAGTCCATTCATCCACTGCCGGCCGCTTGGCTTCGCGACAGCGATCTCGCGCCATTCGTATCTGCTTACGTGCATCGGTTGGTCGACCGGCACTACGCAGCCGGCACGGTGCGGGCGTACGTGTACGGCGTGGCGCATTTTGCGCACTGGGCGCGTCACTGCCGCCTTGATGTCCGGGACCTTGACAATGAGATCGTTAAGCGTTTCGTTGACGAACACCTGCCGCGCTGCACCTGCCCATCGCCGGTTCAGCGCTGCCGTCATCAGGTCCGAGCTGCGCTTTACCAGTTGCTGGTTGCTCTGGTCGATGTCGGCGTTCTGATCAGCAATCGCCGACGCGACGCGATTGAAGATCAGCTTGCTCGCTTCGATGCCCACATGCAGCAGGCAAGGGGCCTGGCTGAGACCACGCGGATTCGACGGCTGAGCGCCGTTCGATCCCTGCTGCAATTCTGCATGGCCGGCGACTCCGACGCGGACGCGATGGCCACGCCAAGCGCCGATGAACTGAGGCGATTCATCGCGCAGGAACTCTCGCGCATCAGTCCGGCCAGCGCTGGCTCGCTTGCGGGCGCGCTGCGCGGCTACCTACGCTTCTTGGCGCTCAGCGGCGCTCGTGTAAGTCACCTGCTACCCATCATCGCTACGCCAGCCAATTGGAGGCTGGCGCCGCTGCCGCAAACGCTCTCCCCGGGCGAGGTCGAGCGGCTGCTGGACGCCTTCCCGCCGGAGCTACCGTCGCACTTGCGTGGCTACGCCATGGTGCGCTGCCTGATAGATCTCGGCCTGCGCGAGCGCGAAGTCGTCAGTCTGGAACTCGACGATATTGACTGGGAGGCCGGCACGCTGCGCATTGGCAAGGGCAAGTCGCGCCGCGTGGACGTGATGCCGCAGACCACGGGGCGTGCCATTGCCGCGTACCTTCGCTCGGAGCGGCCAACCACCGTCAACCGGCGCGTCTTCGTTCGTCACGTGGCGCCGCTGGACGAGCCGATCCGGCCGGACGTGGTTCGCAACACGGTGCGGAAGGCATATCTGCGCTGCGGGCTGCCGTATACGCGCGTGCACATCCTGCGCCATACGCTGGCGCGCCGGCTGCTGGAGACCGGCGGCACGCTCAAAGAAGTGGCCGATATGCTGCGTCACCGTTCACTCGACACCTCGATGATCTACGCCAAGGTTGACATCGGCCGGCTGGCCGCCGTGGCGATGCCTTGGCCGGGGAGCATGACATGAACCGCAGCCACACGATGCAGGCCGCCGTGCAGCGTTATCTTGAGGAACGCCGACGGCTGGGCTTCGCGATGAAGAGCCCGAGCACAGAGTTGATGCGATTCGCGCGCTTTGCAGACACCAGAGGACTCCGAGGGCCGCTGACTCTCGAGCTGCAACTGGACTGGGCCCGCGAACATGTTGCGCGAACCGGCCCCTTCACGGCAGCGCGCAGGCTTGAGATCCTCCGACCCTTCGCGGCCCACTACCGGCAATTCGAGCCCGCCACCGAGGTGCCGCCGCCGTTCATCCTAGGCCGAGGCCATCGACGGCTCGCCCCTCATATCTACACCGACCAGGAGATCGCTGATCTACTGGAGATGGCCGGCAGAATGACGCCGCAAGGCGGCTTGCGGCCGTTGACCTACAAGACGTTGTTCGGGCTCATTGCCGCCACTGGCCTCCGAATCTCCGAAGCCTTGAAGTTGCAGGTCGCGGACGTCGACTTGGCCGGCGCGACGCTCACGGTGCGCCAGACGAAGTTCCACAAATCGCGCTGCTTGCCCCTGCACGCCACTGTCGTGCAGGCCTTGTCCGCCTACCTCTGTGCACGCCTCCGGTTCGTCGACTGCGCGGGCGCCTCGCCCGTCTTCGCCATCCCGACAGGCCGCGCGCTGCCGTTGCGCACGGTGCACCACGTATTCGCCCGGCTGCGCGATCAATTGGGGTGGCGTGCTCGCGGCGAGCATGCCCGGCCGCGCATCCATGACCTGCGCCACACAATGGTGGTCCGGCGCGTTCAACTCTGGCATGAATATGGCGCGTCGATCGACCACGCGATGTTCTGGCTATGCACCTACATGGGCCACGCCAAGATCTCGGACACGTATTGGTACCTCAGCGGCACGCCAGAGCTGATGGAGTGGGTTGGCGCGCGGTTCGAGTGCTTCGTGCTGGAGGGGGCGTGTCGTGAATAAGCCACTCTCGCCCAGCTTCGCGTCGCTGGTGCAGGAGTTCTTCACGGACTACATGACGCGGCAGCGCTCGCTCAGCCCTGAGACTGTCGCCTCCTACCGTGACAGCTTCGTGCTGCTGCTGCGATTTGCCGAGCAGACCCTGGGCAAGCCGGCCTCTGCTATGGAGGTGTCGGATCTCCAGCCGAAGTTCATCGCCAACTTCTTGGACCACTTGGAGCGCGACCGGGGCAACTCGCCGCGCAGCCGCAACATCCGCTTGGCGGCACTGCGTTCGTTCCTCAAGTTCGCCGCCCGGCGCGACATCGCCAACCTGAGCATCATCGAGCAGGCTCTGGCGGTGCCCATGAAACGCTTCGATCGCAAGATGGTGGGCTTCCTGACCCGCGATCAGATGCTGGCGGTGATCGACGTTCCAACCGCAACTTGGCTGGGTCAACGCGATCACCTTCTGCTCACGCTGATGTTCAACACCGGCGCCAGAGTGTCAGAGATCATCGGCGTAAGGGTGGCAGACGTGGTCATCGGCTCAACGTCATGCGTCCGACTGCACGGCAAGGGCCGCAAGCAACGCTCGCTGCCGTTGTGGAAAGCAACCGCACGCGAGGTGCGTGACTGGTTGCGTTTGAATCCACAACTGGAGGCAAGCTCAGCACTGCTGCCGCGGCGTGACGGCGAACCGATGACGCGGGCCAACGTCACGCAGCGGCTCCAGCGCGCCGTCGCGGCGGCCGCGACCACGCACCCTGAACTCCACAAGCTCGCGGTATCTCCTCACATCGTTCGCCACTCGACCGCGATGAGTCTGCTGCAGGCGGGCACACATGCCACCGACATCGCGCTGTGGCTCGGACACGAGAGCCCATCAACGACCCACATGTACGTCGAAGCCGACC
The DNA here is from genome assembly GCF_019207085.1 of Variovorax sp. dw_308. Classification (GTDB taxonomy): domain Bacteria; phylum Pseudomonadota; class Gammaproteobacteria; order Burkholderiales; family Burkholderiaceae_C; genus Variovorax. The sequence goes on from NZ_JAATOM010000029.1 coordinate 70,058, forward strand.
TCGCGATGAAGGAGCGAACTCTCACTCGGCTGAAGCCGCCCGCGGTCAAGTCGGCTCGCTATCGGCCGCCAAAGGGACTGATGCAGTTCCTGAAGTCGCTGTGATCATGCGAAGCGCCAGCGACGCAGTCGAGGCCTTGCGCCGAGGGAAGACTCGCTCGGCCTCGGTGCGAGTTCGCATAAGACCGCAGTTCGCATTATTCCTCGACAGGGCAACTGGCTTCATTGCACGCTCGCTGATGTTGTTGTCCGCCTCCAGGATGCCGTGCTCGATGAAGGTGTTCAGCGCCGCCCAGTTGCTCAGGGCATAGCCGAACGCCTCGCCCAGCAGCAGCGCGTGCAGTGGAAGTTGCCCTACGCAGCGATCGAGCCGCCGCAGTCCGCACCGCAACCGGGCCCGGCAACGCCGCCGACATCGCCCACGCCTCCTGCTGCCCCTAGACCCACGCGCGCTGACTTCGCGCGCGGCGACAAGGTCTCCTTCACCGACCGCCATCTGCAGACGCACGTTGGCGTCATCACCCGCAGCAACCCCAAGACCGCCACCATCGACACGGGCGAGGCCTCCTGGAGCGTGTCCTACGGACACTTGCGACGGGTCATCGACATCTGACTGTCATGCCCGCTTCTCCGCCGTCAAGCGACGGGGAAGACCGGACAGACACGGCGCGACGCTCGATCGCATGCGCCACAACGCCTATTGCCTGGTGCTCGACGGCAACAGCTACCGGGCCCCGCGTCAACTGCAGGCGGTCATCCGCCAGCGTCTTGCCAGTGAGGCCAAAACCGCTCAAGCTTGAGACCTTCGATGGTGTCCTTCGACCTTGTTGCAGCCGGCTCCAATATGCCGAAAACAGGTGGCTCCACTACGCCGGAAGGTGACACCTGGTCAGGACATAGTTGAGGTAGGCCCACGGGTCGTTCCCATGGAGCTTGCCCGCCTGGACCAGGCTCAGCACGATCGCGGCACGCTGGCCGGCGAGTGCGCTGCTGATCGAGCGATTAACGGCACAAGTGGTTCTGGGCAATGCCTTCTTTTACTACCGAGTTATCGACGCAAACCAAGTGCATCTGCCTTGGATTGGTGAGGTACCAGATAGCTTTCGTCCAGGGCTGACGACAAAATCTGCCAAGCCGCGAAGGAACAAGGCCACTGTTACAGCGGGCTTGCCCCAACGCATTCTCAACCGAGAGGGCACGGACCACAAAATGCGGTGCCGCGCAAGGAGAGCAAGCATGCGAGCTCGATACTTTATTGGCGGCTTGGTGACCAGCCTGTGCCTCCAGAGCGCCGGCTTTGCCCAAGCCGAGACGTTTCAGTTGTGCATCAGGGGGGCGTCCTTCGACCCAGGACGGGAATTCCTTCAGACCCGACAGCTGAAATTGCAAGTAGACGGTCCTCCCCCGGGTGACATGCTGCTTTCATTGGCCGGGCGAGCAGTGCGCCAGAAGCTATGGCCTCATCTAGAACTCGACCAGGTCCAAGTCGCCCTCTTCGACGACCAACTGTGCGGCCACGAGCCCACTGCGCTGCTTGAGCTAACCGTCAACGCAGAGGAACTGGCCAATATTGGCAAAGAGAGTGGCCGCGGACCGACTGAGCAGCCGCAGCTCAATGCCGTGGCTCAGCGCGCGGCAGCGCAAGCCGCACCGCCTCGTCAGGCACCTGCGGGCACTCCTAGTAGCGCCCAACGCCACGACTGGATCCAACTTTACTACGCCACCAATCGCCAACCCACCGGGGAAACGCAGGCTGCCCAAGCCTTTGGCTCAGTAGCCGACTCTGATATTCACTTCGGTGCGATCCAAGTGTCCATCCCCGCCGACCATCGCATGGCCAATCTCGAATCTCCCTCGCTGCTACGGCTGGAGTGGCGCGCCAATCCCGAACACCACGTGACGCTGGGCGAAACCTATCGGAGCATGCAAATAGACGAATGGCGCATTGAACTCGCTCGTCAAGCCGGACCTTTTGGAAACACTGGTGTATTGCTGTTTGTACATGGCTACAACAACAGCTTTCAAGAGGCCGCCAAGCGCGCGGGCCAGTTGGCCTATGACCTTGCCTTCCCCGGCCCCGTGGTTCTGTTCAGTTGGCCGTCGGATGGGGACCCTTTGGCCTACGTGCGAGACGAGCAGAAAGCATTGACGGCGTGGCGCCAGACGGCGCGAGTGCTTGACGAACTAAGCCGCCTCGCCCCCAATGTGAAAGTCAATGTAGTAGCGCACAGCATGGGTAACCGGGTCTTCACTCAAGGAATGAGCGAGTTGTTGAAACTGCGCCCTGGCGCCGATGCAGCTTTCGCGCAAATCGTCTTGGCTTCA
>NZ_JAATOM010000003.1 GCF_019207085.1 Variovorax sp. dw_308
GCTGCCGTCTTTTCCGGATCCACTCGCTTTGCACGGGTCCGTCTCTCAAGCCCGAATACTGAAGCACCGCCATCGGAACCCCCGTCGACACATCCGCGCCCCCCCAGCGGCCGCCCCTTCGGGCCAGAAGCGTTCCTCGACACCCCGCTACTGCTCGATCATGTCCCGCACTTGCGCGCCAGCGCGGCAAGGTTCAAAGGCTTGGCGATCACCTCCATGCCGCGCTCCAGCAGGCCGTTGCCTGCAGCGGCGCCCCCGCAACGAACTTCGACAAGGAGGCCGGGCCGCTTGCGCCCGGTGTCAGGCCCTGGATCTCCCGGACGCCCTCAGCGCGCCTTTGCCCGTCGCACCGTTTTCCTGGGCGGCAGGTGCACCGCGACCTCTTGCGCCGCTGAAGCAAAGAATGCCCGCACCAGGGCAAACGCACGCTCTGCAGCAGGCACACGTGTTCGGCCGCCCCGCTCGACGATTCCGAGGGTGAGTTCGAGGTCGAGGGCTGGCGCCACGTCGAGCTGGACCACGGTGCCGGCTCGCACGGCAGAGATCACCGCGATGTCCGTCGATGGCGCAATGGCGTCGCTGGCGGTGATGAGGGTGTGAACGGTGGCGACGTCGTTCGTGCTGGCCGCGAAGTGCTGCTGGAGCGGTAGCGTGAAGCCGTAGAGCTCCGCCATGCGCCGCATCACGGCGTCGTCGGCGTAGCCCGACATGATCAACGGGTACTCGGCGAGGTGTTCGACGGTGACGCGCGCGCGCCCGGCCAGGGGGTGCCGCTTGCGGGCGAACCATCCGAAGGTGCAGGGATACAAGGGCTCGGCGATCAAGTCACGATCGTGCGCGGCGACGCGAACGTCGCCGACGAAGAAATCCAGTTCCTCCCGGCGCAGCGCCGCGGCGAGCACGTCGGTGCTCTGCACCAGCGTCGTGACATACAGCCCTGGCGCATCGGCCAGCAACCGCAACAACATGGGCCCAAGCAGGTTCAGTGCGATGGAAGAACCCATGCCGAACGAGAGAGGACCGTGTTCCCCCGCGCGCATGAGCGCCAGCGAGCGGGCGCCTTCCTTCTCGTCGAACACGATGCTCCTCGCCCGCTGGACGTATTCCAGCGCATAAGCGGTGGGGCGAAGTCGGCGGTCCTGCCGATCGAACAGCGGCACACGCAGTTCATCCTCCAGCGCCTGCAGGCTGCGCGACAGGGCTGGCAGGCTCAGGTGCACGCTATTGGCAGCAGCACTGAGCGAGCCGAGGTCCATGACGGCCAGGAAGTGCCGCAGCTGCCGGGTGTTCATGTCAGTTGCATGTCTTGCAAGTCATACGAAACTATATTGCGATTTACGCAAATCGAAAGGATTTCTAGACTGCGATTCCCAAGCCGGAAAGCGCACTTCGATGAAGCCCTTCACCCCTGATTTCCCTGTCTTGCGACCCATGGTCGCCGTCGCATCCGACCGTATCGAGCGTCATGGTCATCCCTCGCACGCGGCGACGCACGGTTACTTGCGGGCCGTGGCCAAGGCGGCGCAGGCCATGCCCCTGGTCTTGCCCGCGCTCGGCGACGCGCTGGATGCGGACACGCTCATCGCCTCGATCGACGGCATCCTTCTCACAGGCAGCCCCTCGAACGTGGACCCGGCGCGCTACGGTGCACCCAAGCCGCATGCGCCCATGCTGCTGGACCGCGACCGCGATGCCGCCATCCTTCCGCTGCTGCCGCGGCTCATCGATGCCGGCGTTCCGGTGTTGGGGATCTGTCGAGGCTTCCAGGAACTCAACGTCGTCTTCGGCGGCACCTTGAATCCCGCCGTCCACGAATTGCCCGGCGCGCTCGATCACCGCGAAGGCGATCACGGGCGGCCCATCGAACGCTGGTACGACGACAGCCACGCGCTGCACATCGTCCCGGGCACCCGCTTGGCGACCCTTGCCGGTGGTACGCATGCCCTCGTCAACTCCCTGCATCACCAAGGCATCGAGCGTCTGGGTCAGGGCCTGCGCGTCGAGGCCAGGGCCCCGGACGGCCTTGTCGAGGCGTTCTCCATCGAGGCCGCGCCCCAGTTCACGCTGGCGGTGCAGTGGCACCCCGAGATGCGCATCGACGACAGCCCGTTTGCGCACGCCATCTTCGCCGCCTTCGGCGAGGCCTGCCGGACGCGCCAGCAGCAGCGCCTCGGCGCCACGGCCACCGCCTGATCCCCACGACTACCACACAACGACTACGGAGACATCGAAACATGAACGACACCCAGGTCATCGACCTGTTCAGCCCCGACTACGCCCAGGCCCGCCGCAAATTCATGCAGGCCGCGCAGGCGCGTGGCCTGTCCGTGGACAGCCACATGCTGCCCTTGCCCGGCGCGCAGGGCGAAGTTCTCGCCACCGACGTGGTGCTGGACGGCCCGGCCGATGCATCCAGGATGCTCATCGTCATCAGTGGCGTCCATGGGGTGGAAGGTTTCTGCGGCTCGGCCATCCAGACCGGCATGTTGCGCATGGGAGGCGCCGTGCTTCCGAGCGACACGTCGGTGCTGTACGTGCACGCGGTCAATCCCTACGGCTTTTCGCACCTGCGCCGCGCGACGCAGGAAAACATCGACCTCAATCGCAACTTCGTCGACTTCACGAAGCCGCTGCCGATCAACTCCGGCTATGGCGAGATCCACGACTCGCTGTTGCCCACGCAATGGCCACCGCTGCCCGACAACGAGGCCCGCATTGCCGAATACCGCGAACGCCACGGCGTCCGCGGCCTGCAGCGGGCGATATCGCTCGGCCAGCACAGCCATGCTGACGGCCTGCACTATGGCGGGCTGGAACCGGCGTGGAGCAACAAGACCTTTCGGAGCATCCTGCGCCGCTACGCCACGCAAGTACGACAGCTGGCCTCCATCGACATCCATACCGGCCTCGGCCCCTACGGCGTGGGCGAGCGCATCTTTGCCAGCATGGATGAAGACCCGGCGGTGCTCGCAAGCGGCAGGCGCTGGTGGGGTGAGCTGACATCGGTCACCACCGGCACCTCGACCAGCATCCCGCTGACCGGCCCGATCCAGTGCGCGCTCACCGACGAGTGCCCGCAGGCCCGCCACGTGGGCATCTGCCTGGAATACGGCACGTACCCGATGGAGCGCGTCAGCGCCGCCATGCGTGCCGAGCACTGGCTGCATCGCCATGGCAGCGGCGACACGGCACAAGCTACCGGCATCCAGCAGGAAATGAAGGATGCCTTCTATCCCGATGAGCCCGACTGGAAGCACACGGTATGGCAGCAAGGCTCGCAAGTCTGCCTGCAGGCCTTGCGCGGCCTGCAGGAAGACGCGGCCCTGCCATCGCTTGCCACCTGACCCCACAAGACCTACTACACGGAGACATCCCCATGAGTGCAACGACACTGGCGCGCAGCGAAAGCATGCGCGAATTCCCCCCCTCCATCGAGGCCGCCAGCAGCGCGCCGTCGGCCGGCCCGTCCATCAGCCGCAAGGCGGTGGCGGCGGCCGTGGCCGGCAATGCGCTGGAGTTCTACGACTTCGTGATCTACGCCTACTTCGCTGTCTACATCGGCAAGACCTTCTTTCCGGTCGCCGGCGAATTCGGGAGCCTCATGGTCGCGGTGGCGACCTTCGGCGTGGGCTTCTTTACCCGCCCGCTCGGCGGCGTGCTGATCGGCGCTTTTGCAGACAAGGTGGGCCGCAAGCCCGCGATGATCCTGACCGTGACCCTCATCACCGTGGGCACCCTGGGCCTGGCGGCCACGCCCAGCTACGCCAGCATCGGTATCGCCGCGCCCATCATCGTGGTCTTCTGCCGCCTGCTGCAAGGGCTTGCCCTGGGCGGCGAGGTGGGTCCGGCCACGTCACTGCTAATCGAGGCGGCACCGCCCGGCAAGCGCGCCTTCTATTCGAGCTGGCAGATCGCCAGCCAGGGATTGGCAGTGACGGTGGGCGGCATCTTCGGTGTCACGCTGTCGCTGGTGCTTTCGCAGGAGCAGCTCGCAACCTGGGGCTGGCGCATTCCGTTCCTTTTCAGCCTGGTGCTGGTGCCCATCGCTATCTACATCCGGCGCAGCCTCCCCGAGACCCACGGCGGCGACACCGAGCGCAGTGGCGCCTCGATCGTCGGCGCCGTGTTTCGCAAGCACGGCCGCATCCTGTGGCTGGGGGTCTTTGCGACGGCCTCCACCGCCGTGGCCTCGCAAGTCGGCAACTACATGGTGACCTATGCGGTGCAGGTTCTCAAGCTGCCCGCCGCGCTGGCGCAAGGCAGTGTGCTGGTGGGCGGCGCCACGACATTCGCTTTTGCGCTTGTTGGCGGCCTCTTGTGTGATCGCTACGGCCGGCGCGTCGTCAACATGCTGCCGAGGCTGGCGCTGATGCTGTCGATCGTTCCGCTCTTCATGTGGCTCTCGGGAGCGCCTGGTGCGGCCACCCTGCTCACCGTGTCCGCACTCCTGGCGGCGCTCACGGCCGTGTTCGGAACGGCAGGTCTGGTACAGGTACCCGAACTGTTGCCCATCGCCGTGCGCAGCACGGGTCTCTCGCTCGTCTATGCCATCGGCACTTCGCTGTTCGGCGGCACCACGCAGTTCGTCGTCACCTGGCTGCTGGCCGTCACGCACAACCCGATGGCGCCGGCCTGGTACGTCGTCGCGATGAGCGCCGTGAGCCTTGTTGCGATGTGGATGTTGCCGGAGTCGCGCAACGTCGACGTGAGTCGCTGAACTGCAGCCTGGCCGTTACGCCTGCGAAAGACCGCCAGCTACCGCATGCTGACCGCGCGCGCTCGTGGCCATGGGCAACAGTTCGCCCGAGGTCCGCAAGAACCTGGAGGCCAGCGGGCCGATCATCCAGAGCTGGTGCAGGTGTCGGGCGCGACGGTCGATTGAGTTGCCTGAGCGCATGCCTGCCCCGCAACGAGGAGGCCTGCAAGGAACCCGGCGCCAAGCTCGTCGCAAAAGCGCCGCTCAGCGACGAGGCCGGACCTTGGCGATTGCGTGGATCGTGGGTGTCGCTGATGGGCCCGTTGTCGACGGTCGGGAATGAGTTCTGAACGCCAGCTATGCAGCCGAAAGCGCCCGTTGCGCCGGATGACTTGAACTTTCTCCGCCAACTACAGTAACTGGAATCCTGGGGCTGTAAATGTCGCCGCCCGAGGATGCGTTGATGCTGTGCTGCGGCGAAAAGAGCCAGGTGCGGGCGCTGTACCACGCGCTGCCCGGGCTGCCCGCTAAAGAAGGGGCGTGCGGCCACCACGACGTACGATCACAAGCGCAATGGCACGACCAACTTGTTTGCCGCGCTAAACGTGTTGGTCGGCCAAGTCATCGGACAGTGCCAGCAGCCTCACCCACATCGAGTGATTGCCGTTTCTGCGCCAAATCCGAATCGACGGGCGGCGGCTTCCAGAACGCGCACGCCTTCGGGCATGACGCTGGCGCTGCCAATGGAAGGCATGCAACGCGAAATCGGACTGACCACAAGAACAGGCGCAAGCCTTTCGGCTGCCGCGCTCTCCCTCATGGAGCAGATTCGCACGTCGGCCCGAAAATCCTGAATCATCCAAACTTCGGCCCTCGCGGGAGCACACCTCATGAACAGCGCAACGATCCACATCATTTCGTCGATGGCCACGCGCCAGGTGCTCGGTGAATTGGCCGATGCATGGCAGCGGCGCACGCACGACAGCGTGCGCGTGGAATCTGTGGGCGGTGTCGACGCCGCGAAGCGCGTCCAGATCGGAGAGGCATTCGACATCGCAGTGTTGGCTTCGGACGCGATCGGCAAGCTTGTCGCTGCCGGCAAGCTGGTCGCCGGCAGCGAAGTGGCGCTGGCGCATTCCGGCGTGGCGGTCGCTGTCCGCGCGGGTGTGCCGGCGCCGGACATCACTTCCGAAGCTGCCTTGCGCAATGCCGTGCTGGCGTCGCCGAACATCGGCTATTCGACCGGGCCGAGCGGCGTGGCCTTGATTGCGCTGTTCGAGCGGTGGGGCATTGCAGAGGCGTTGCAGCAGCGCCTCGTGCAGGCACCGGCGGGTGTACCGGTCGGAACCCTGATCGCGAATGGGGCGGTCGCACTGGGCTTCCAGCAGCTTGGCGAATTGATGCGTCTGGACGGGATCGACATCGTCGGTCCGCTGCCAGATGCCATCCAGATCACGACCACGTTCTCGGCGGCCATGGTGACCGGATCGACGCAAGTCGATGCGGTACGGCAACTGCTGGCCTTCATGATCTCCGCCGACGCGGCTGCCACGAAGCGGCGTCACGGCATGGAACCCGCCTGAATTCTTCGAAGGTCTACGTCTGGGTGTGGAAGTCAGGAAGACTTGCCACCACACCGCCGATCTCCTGCATCAATGCCCGCGCTCCCGGCGAAGGGAATGCGCCGGGGCGCTGAGTGAGGCCGATCTGGCGCTTTGTCTGTTCGAGAGGAAAGTCCAGCACGACAAGGCTGCCGTCGCGAATCTCGTAGTGCAGCTGATGCGCGGAGATTGCGGTCAGCATGTCGCTCTCGAGCAGCAAGCCGCGCAGTACCGCCAGGTCGCCAGTTTCTACAGCGGGCTCGGGCAGCGACTGATTTGCCTGCGAGAAGAATCGCTCGATGAGTTCGCGCGAAGGCGAGCCGCGCCGCGAGAGCGCCCACGTGGCACGGCGGAGGGTGTCGAAGTCGATGCGCGGCTCCAGTGCGAGCGGATGGCCCGCACGGGCAATGACCGAGATGCGGTCCTCGAAGAGCGCTTGCTGTTGCAGGTCCCTGGCCTCGTCGGCATGGCGGAGCGCGCCGAGGATGAAGTCGATGTCGCCACTGCGCAAGGAAGCTGCGAGCGCGTCGTAAGGGCTCTCTACGGTCGTGACGTGCAGCAGCGGGTGGCGCGCGAGCAGCGACGCAACGGCCAGCGGAAGGATGCGTGTGCGACCCAGCGGCAGCGCCCCGACGTGCACGGTGCCTTGCAGCGTGCCTTCGCTGGCCGCGATGTCGGGGCCGATATGGCGCAGTTCCGCAAGCACCCGCTTAAAGTAGAACGCGGCGATCTCGCCGGCCTGCGTCGGCGCGAGTCCGCGTGCCGAGCGATCGAAGAGAGCGACCCCGAGCCCGTCCTCGAGCGCCTTCAGGGCGGCGCTGATGCCCGGCTGCGTGATGCCGAACTCGCGCGCGACCGCGGGCATGTTGCGCTTCTCCGCGAGACTCGCGATGACCGCCAGGCGCCGGCCATTCAGGATCGAGCCGAAGAGCGAGTGAACGTCGGTCGACGCACCCGTGCCTCCGCGCGCGACAAGCTGGGCGCGGGCGTCCTCGAACTCCCGTTCGATCCGTCGTGCGCGAACCAGCACCAGCTCGCCATACGAATTGATCGCCATCCCGCGAGCCTGCCGATCGAAGAGCGGCCTGCCCAGTGCCCCCTCGAGTTCGGAGATGGATCGCGTCACGCCTGAAGGAACGCGGTACAGGGCCTCCGCAGCGCCGGAAACGCTGCCGGCCGCGGCAACGGCCGAGAACGAACGCAGGTGCCGAAGGTTGATCTCCAGCGCGTCGGTGTGCCTCGGCTCGATAACTTTGTGTGGATGGCTGTCTTGCTGCACGGTGGCAAATCATCCTCGTGAGCACGATCTCAGTGCATCTAGGGTTAACCCTATTAAATAAAAAAGTCTGATGGCAGCGCAACGCGAACTCACCCCACGCGCGACCGCTTGAAAACACACTGGCGCCACGCCTTCAGAAGGCCCCCACCTCCAATCCACCAACCACTTCATTCCAATGATCATTGATTGCCACGGCCACTACACGACCGCGCCCAAGGCGCTGGAGAACTGGCGCAACCGGCAGATCGCGGGCATCCAGGATTCCGCGCTCAAGCCACGTGTCTCCGACCTGAAGATCAGCGACGACGAGTTGCGCGAGTCGATCGAAGGCAACCAGCTGCGCCTCATGAAAGAGCGCGGCAGCGACCTGACGATCTTCAGCCCGCGCGCCAGCTTCATGGCACACCACATCGGCGACTTCGAGGTGTCGTCGACCTGGGCTGCGATCTGCAACGAGCTGTGCCATCGCGTCGCGCGACTCTTCCCCGACCACTTCATCGGTGCCGCGATGCTGCCGCAGTCGCCGGGCGTGGACCCGCGCACCTGCATCCCGGAGCTGGAACGCTGCGTGAAGGACTACGGATTCGTCGGCATCAACCTAAACCCCGATCCGTCGGGCGGGCACTGGACTTCGCCCCCGCTGTCGGACCGTCACTGGTACCCGATCTACGAAAAGATGGTGGAGCTCGACATCCCGGCCATGGTTCACGTGAGCACGAGCTGCAACGCCTGCTTCCACACCACCGGCGCGCACTACCTGAATGCCGACACCACGGCCTTCATGCAGTGCCTGACCTCGGACCTGTTCAAGGACTTCCCGACGCTGCGCTTCGTGATCCCGCACGGGGGCGGCGCGGTCCCCTATCACTGGGGCCGGTTCCGTGGCCTCGCCCAGGAAATGAAGAAGCCGCTGCTGAACGATCACCTGCTCAACAACATCTTCTTCGACACCTGCGTGTATCACCAGCCCGGCATCGACCTGCTGACCAAGGTGATCCCCGTCAAGAACATCCTCTTCGCCAGCGAAATGATCGGCGCGGTGCGCGGCATCGACCCGGAGACGGGCCACTACTTCGACGACACGCGCCGCTATGTCGATTCGACCGCGAACCTCAGCGCTGAAGAACGCCACCTCGTCTTCGAAGGCAACGCACGCCGCGTATTCCCGCGTCTCGACGCACAACTCAAGCAGAAAGCCACAGCATGACCACCCAAGCGCCTCTCATCAACCAGCTTGGCGTCGTCAAGCGAAACATCGACCGCGCCAACGCTGCAGCGCGCGATCAGTTGGGTCAGTTCGGCACGGCCACCATCCACGAAGCGATGGGGCGCGTGGGCCTCATGAAGCCGATCATGCGGCCGATCTATCCAGGCGCGCGTGCTTGCGGGACGGCCGTCACAGTGCTCCTGCAACCCGGCGACAACTGGATGATGCACGTCGCCGCGGAACAGATTCAACCCGGCGACATCGTGGTGGCCGCCGTGACGGCGGATTGCACCGACGGCTTCTTCGGCGACCTGCTGGCGACCAGTTTCATGGCACGCGGCGCCCAGGGGCTCGTGATCGACGGCGGGGTCCGCGACGTCAAGGACCTCAGCGCGATGGGCTTTCCGGTCTGGAGCAAGGCGATCAGCTCGAAGGGCACGATCAAGGCGACGCTCGGCTCGGTGAACATCCCGGTGATCTGCGCGGGAGCACTCGTCAATCCGGGCGATGTCGTGGTCGCCGATGACGATGGCGTCGTCGTGGTGCCAGCGTCCATCGCGCAGCAGGTGGCAGACGCCGCGAAGAAGCGCGAGAACCTGGAGGGGGAAAAGCGCGAGAAGCTGGCGGCCGGCGTGCTCGGTCTCGACATGTACCAGATGCGCGAGCCGCTGGCCAAGGCGGGCCTGCGCTACATCGATTGATGCTGGCAGCACGACACACCCCTCAGCGAATCAACTCCAAGGACCGAACATGCAATTCACCAAGACCCCCGATTGGCTCGACTGGTATGCCAACCCCAGCAAGCCCCGATTCCAGCTCCCGCGCGGTGCGGTGGATGCCCATTGCCACGTGTTCGGCCCGGGCGCGCAATTCCCCTTCGCGCCGGAGCGCAAGTACACGCCGTGCGATGCCAGCAAGGATCAACTGTTCGCATTGCGCGACCACCTCGGCTTCGCGCGCAATGTCGTCGTGCAGGCGACCTGCCACGGCGCCGACAACAGCGCAATGGTCGATGCCCTTGCGCACTCGAACGGCATGGCGCGCGGCGTGGCGACAGTGCGTCGCAGCGTCACGGACGACGAGCTGCAACGGATGCATGAGGCCGGCGTGCGCGGCGTCCGCTTCAACTTCGTCAAGCGCTTGGTCGACTTCACGCCGAAGGACGAGCTGTTGGAAATCGCGGGCCGCATCGCACGGCTTGGCTGGCATGTGGTCATCTACTTCGAGGCGCAGGACCTGCCGGAACTGCTGGACTTCTTCACCGCACTTCCCACCGATGTGGTGATCGACCACATGGGGCGCCCCGACGTGACCAAGCCAATCGACGGCCCCGAGTTCGCCCTGCTGCTGAAGTTCATGCGGGAGCACCCCAACGTGTGGAGCAAGGTGAGCTGCCCGGAGCGGCTCTCGGTGGGTGGCCCGCCCGCACTCGACGGAGAGCGCGATGCCTATCGCGATGTCGTCCCGTTTGCACGTCGCGTGGTCGAGGAGTTTCCGGATCGCGTGCTGTGGGGCACCGACTGGCCCCATCCCAACCTGAAGAACCACATGCCCGATGACGGCCTGCTGGTCGACTTCATCCCGCACATCGCGACGACGCCCGAGCTGCAACGCAAATTGCTCGTCGACAACCCGATGCGCTTGTACTGGCCGGAGGAGCGCACCACGGCTCCCGGCAGCAAGTCCTAGACAACCAGGCAAAGCCAAGGAGACAAGCAAATGATTTCAGAAAGCGTTGCTGTGGCGCCGCCGCAGCCAAGATCGCCCAAGGCCTGGTACAAGCAGTTGTGGGTCCAGGTGCTCGTCGCGATGGCCGTCGGCGTCATCCTCGGGCACTTCTATCCCACTGCGGGCCAGCTCATGCAGCCGCTCGGCGATGGCTTCATCAAGCTTATCCGGATGCTGATTGCGCCCATCGTCTTTTGTACGGTCGTGCTGGGCATTGCCAAGATGGGCGACATGTCGAAGGTGGGCAGGGTCGCCATCAAGGCATTGATCTACTTCGAGGTCATGACCACCGTGGCCTTGGCCATCGCAATGGTCATCGTCAACCTGTGGCATCCGGGTGCGGGCATGAACGTCAACACCGCCTCACTGGATGCAGGCTCGGTCAAGATGTACGTTGACCAGACCAAGTCGCACGGAACGGTCAATTTCCTTCTGGACATCATTCCGAACGCGATGGTTGGCGCCTTCGCCGAAGGCAATGTCCTGCAAGTCCTCCTGATCTCGGTGATCTTGGGCAGCACGCTGGTCGCTATTGGCAAGCGCGCGAAGCCTGTGATCGACCTGCTCGACATCGGCTCGGAGATGCTGTTCCGCGCTGTGGCCATCGTGATGTATGCGGCACCCATCGGCGCATTCGGAGCGATCGCGTTCACCGTCGGCCGCTACGGCGCGGGCGCACTCGCTTCCCTTGGGAACTTGCTGGCCTGCTTCTACTTCGTCTGCTTTGTATTCGTGTTCTTCGTCCTGGGGCCAATGTGCAAGCTGTTCGGCTTCAGCCTGTTCCAATTGATCCGGTACCTTCGCGAGGAGCTGTTGATCTGCCTGGCAACGACATCCTCCGAGGCTGTGCTGCCGCGCATGCTGATCAAGATGGAGAACCTCGGTTGCAAGGCCAGCGTCGTCGGCCTCGTGATTCCGACCGGCTATTCGTTCAACCTCGACGGGACATGTCTCTACCTGGCCTCGGTGGCGCTCTTCCTTGCACAAGCAACGAACACACCGCTGGACATCTATCAGCAACTGCTTCTGCTGGGGGTGTTGTTGCTAACGTCCAAGGGCGCGGCGGGCGTCGCTGGCGCGGCATTCGTGGTGCTCGCCGCCACGCTCTCGACGGTCGGATCGATTCCAGTGACCAGCGTGGCACTGATCCTCGGCATTCACCGCTTGCTTGCTGAAGGGATGGTGCCGACCAACCTGCTCGGCAACGCCGTGGCCACGATCGTCATCTCGAAATGGGAAGGCGCACTCGACAAACCCAGGCTCGATGCCGTGCTGGCGGAACGCACGCCAGCCCCACTCCCCGCCGGCGCGCACTGAGCCGTCCGGAAACAGGAGCACGCGCGTGGCGCTCGCCGCGCGTGTCGCCTTTACACGCCCCAATTCACATCAACCGAGGAGCTCCCATGAACAAAACCATCGCCGCGGCAGCAATGCTGGCATGTGCCGGCACTGCATCAGCGCAGTCTTCCGTCACCTTGTTTGGCGCGCTGGACGCCGGCGTCAGTTACTACAGCAACGCAAGCACCTTCTACAACAACACAGCACGCCCGGTCGCGCCATTGCCGAGCGCATCCCGCAGCCAGACAGCGCAGTCGTCCAGCAACACCACACCCAGCCGGCTTGGGTTTCGTGGCACTGAAGACCTCGGGGGAGGGCTGGCAGCCGGCTTCTGGCTCGAAGCTGGCCTCAATAACGACACCGGCCTCGGCCAGGGCCCTGGGAGCACCATCGCGTTCAATCGCAGGTCCACCGTGAGTTTGTCTGGACCTTTCGGAGAGATACGCCTGGGTCGGGATTTCACGCCCACCTACTGGAACGATCTCATCTTCAGTGCCTTCGGCACCCTTGGCTCAGGCGCGAGCCTGTTGTCCACGGTTGGCCGCAATCTGCAGATCACGAAGGGGCCGGGGTCCGCGGTGGCGGCGACGGACAACTACCTGCAAACCAGCAACAGCATCGGCTACATCCTCCCGGCCGATCTGGGAGGCTTCTATGGCCAGCTCCAATATGCGCTGCCCGAGAACATCAAGCAAAGCAATGTGCCCGAGACCCCTTCGGCGAAGGGCCGGTTCGCCGGCGGTCGCTTCGGCTACGCGTCAGGGGCTTTGGATGTCGCCATAGCCTATGGCGAAAGCACCGCAGCCGACGGCATCACGGTGAACGCAGCCGGCGCTCCAACCGGGACCAAGCTCGACGAGAAGATCAAGACTTTCAGCATCGGTGCCTCCTACAACTTCAATGTCGTCAAGCTTTTCGGCGAGGTATCGCAACTGCGTGATCAGTCGCGATCGGTCGTTCAGGCCAACTCGCTCACCACGCGAGAGAACGACAAATACAACGGCGCACTTGTCGGCATGACCATCCCCGTCGGCGCGGGCTTGATCAAGGCCTCGTACGCGCGTGTGAAGTTTGACAACGATCCCGGCACGAGCGCGCCCTTTGCACCGCAGCGGGACGCCTCCACGCAAAAGGTCTCAATTGGCTATGACTACAACCTGTCGAAGCGCACCGCGCTCTACGCGACCGCTGCATACATCCGCGTGAAGGACGGGCAGAACAACCCGGCCATCATGGGAGCCGCGACCGGCGGGACCGCTGGTTATCTTTCCACTGGCAACGGCGTCTCGGGCTATGCTCCGAGCAGTTCGAAAGGATACGACTTGGGCATCAGGCACACGTTCTAGCGTCAAGGCCAGGCTTCGCTTTTCGGTTGCGATGTCAGCAATGCGGGTCAGACCAGTCGCAACGCGCGGGCGCGCGACTGACTGGTCATGACCGGCTGCCGCTTTTCCATGCCGAATCCAGCCGCCTTGCGCGCGCCGGTCTCTAAAGCCCGAATCGCCACCCAGCAACAGGCGCGACGCTCGGCACCACCGGCCAAGTCGCCTTGAAGCGCTGCGAATCGGAGCCCCTGTCAACACATCCGAGCCACCTCCCCAACGTCGATCCTTCGGACTCCAAGCGTGCTTCAACAGCCAACTACCGCTCGACCATGTCCCGCACCTTGCGCGCCAGCGCCGCAATGTCGAAAGGCTTGGTGATCACTTCCATGCCGGGCTCCAGCAGGCCGTTGCCGACGGCGGCGTTCTCGGCATAGCCGGTGATGAACAGCACCTTGAGCTGCGGCCGCGCCACGCGGCCGGCGTCGGCGACCTGGCGGCCATTCAGGCCACCCGGCAGGCCCACGTCGGTGAGCAGCAGGTCGATGCGCGCGTCGGACTGCAGCAGGCGCAGCCCGCCGGGCGCATCTTCGGCCGACAGCACGCGGTAGCCGGCGCCCTCCAGTTCCTCGACGATCAGCATGCGGATGGTGGCTTCGTCCTCGATCACCAGCACGGTTTCGCCGTCGCCCGGCTCCGCCGCTTCGGCCAGAGGCTGTTCGGGTTCAGCCTCCGCGTTGCCCAGGTGGCGCGGCAGGTAGAGGCACATGGTCGTGCCCTTGCCCAGCTCCGAATACACCCGCACCTGCCCGCCCGACTGCCTCACGAAGCCATAGACCATCGACAGGCCCAGGCCGGTGCCCTGCCCCATCGGCTTGGTCGTGAAGAACGGGTCGAAGGCGCGGGCAATCGTGTCGGCCGACATGCCGGCGCCTGTGTCGGTCACGCAGATGGAGATGTACTGCCCGGAGGCCAAGTCGCGCTCCGAGGCCGCGCGCTGGTCGAGCCACTTGTTGGCGGTCTCGATGGTGAGCCTGCCGCCGTTGGGCGCCATCGCGTCGCGCGCGTTGATGCACAGGTTGAGCAGCGTGTTTTCCAGTTGCGAGGGGTCGACCTTGATGGCCCACAGGCCACCCGCGCCGACCACCTCGACCTCCACGCTGGGGCCCATGGTGCGGCGGATGAGGTCTTCCATGCCGCCGATCAGCCGGTTGGCGTCGACCGCCCGCGGGTCCAGCGTCTGGCGGCGAGAAAACGCCAGCAGGCGGTGCGTGAGCGCGGCCGCGCGCTTCACCGAATCCTGCGCCATGCCAAGGTAGCGTGCGGCGTTGTCGAGCTTGCCGGCCGCCATGCGGCGCTCGAGCACCTGCAGGCTGGTGCTCATGCCGCCCAGCAGGTTGTTGAAGTCGTGGGCGATGCCGCCGGTCAACTGGCCGATGGCTTCCATCTTCTGCGACTGTCGAAGCGCTTCTTCGGCGGCCATCAGTTCCCTTGTGCGCGCACGCACGTTGGCCTCGAGCGTTTCATTGGCCTCGCGCAACTGCGCTTCGCTCAGGCGCAGCGCGACCACGCCGCGCGCGCGCTCGGCGGCCGAACGGGTGCGCTCGGCCATCTCGCGCACAAAGGTCAGCTCTTCGGGGGACCATTGGCGCACGCTCGTGTTGTTGACATAGAGCACCGCCACCAGCACGCCCTGCTCCACCACGGGCACGTTCACGAAGGCCCGGCTGTCGAGTGCTTCCAGCGCGGGCGCGGCGGATGAAGTCCGTGCGTCTTCGCGCACGTCGGCGATGCTGATGAACTCGTTCCGCTTGAGGCTGTCGATGAAGGATCCGTAATCGCGCAGCGGCGTGACCCCCGCGAGGCTTTGAACGCGGGGTGCGGTCCAGTCGCGCTCGACATGCAGCGTGTCGGCCACGGCGTCGATGGTGCCGAAGCCGACGCGGCTCGCGCCCAGGGTCTCGCCCAGCAGTTGCAGCGCGGCAAAGGTGATGTCCGCAGGGTCGTCCAGGTCACGCAGGCACGCAGGCAGGGAAGCCAGCGCGTCCGTGAATGCCAGGGCGCGCTTGCGCGCCGTTTCGTCCCGCGCAATCTTCAGGAAGCCCCGCGGCCGTCCGTGCACGTCATTGGGCAGGGGCCGCACGGAGCCGTTCATGTACACGCGCGTGCCGTCCTTGCGCAGGTGCCAGCGTTCGTCGGTGGCGCAGCCCTCGCGCGCCGCCGTCTCCAGCTCCATCACGTCCACGCGCCTGGCGCGATCTTCGGGCGTGAACAGCGTGGAGGCGGTGCGCCCGACGATCTCCTGCGCACGCCAGCCGAAGATGGCCTCGGCGCCGGCGGACCAGTCGGTGACGAAGCCCAGCGCATCGGTCGCCAGGACCGCGTGGTCCTTCGCGCCTTCGATGACCAGCGCCAGGCGGGCGTCGGTCTCGCGGCGCGCCGCCTCGGAGGCCATGCGCCCGGTGACGTCCACTCCCTCGACGAAGATGCCGGTGATGGCGTCGGCGGCGTCGCGGATCGGCTGGAACACGAAGTCGACATAGCGGTCCTGCACCGGCCCGCCTTCGTGCACCTGCATGGCGTAGCGGGAGCCGTGGGCGGTAAAGGCCTCGCCGGTGGCGTAGACCTTGTCGAGCAGATCGACATAGCCTTGCGCGGCCGCGTCGGGCAGCGCCTGCGCCACCGTGCGCCCAAGCAACTCGCGATCCCCAGTAAGGCGCCGGTACGCGGGATTGGCGAGCACGAAGCGGTGCTGCGGCCCCGAGAGCATCGCCATGAAGCCGGGCGCCTGCTCGAAGAGCTGCTCGAAGCGCTCGCTCTCGCGTTGCAGGTGCCGCTCGGCCATCACTTTTTCGGTCGTTTCCACGACGATGGCCATGACGCCGACGGGCACGCCGTCCCCGTCGAGCAGGGGCGAATAGTCGAGGTTCATCCACACCTGTTCGGCCCTGCCGTTTCGATGCAGCGTGAGTTCCTGGTCGCTGTAGCTCAGCGTGCCGCCCGCCAGGCCGACTTTCATGACGTTGTCGTTGAAGTCCGCCACCTCGTCCCAGCCCTCGCGGACGTTGGAGCCGAGCAACTGCGGATGCCGCTTGCCGGCAAAGACGGAGTAGGCATCGTTGTAGACCATGACGCCGTCGTCGCCCCAGAGCATGACGATGGGCACGACCGAACGCAGCATGAGCGCGGTGGCGGCCTTCATGTGGGGCGGCCAGTGGCCGAGCGGGCCGACGGGCGTGCGGCTCCAGTCCCTGCTGGCGATCAATCCGGCGAGTTGCCCGCCTCCGGTCAGGAAGGGCCAGGTACTTTCGACTGGGTGAATTGCCATGTTTGCGGAGCAGGGGGTGAGCGATTTTCAGTCGGATTCGGCCTGCTTTTGCGTCAGCCGGGGCCGCGCCGCGGTGCCGGACAAACCTTGCGCGGCATGCGCCCGCGCCCAGCCGCTGGCGCAGCCAATTGCACCTTGGTGCTGATCTGCGCCCGGACCGGTCCGACACCCTTGCAGGCCCGCACCCCCGCACCGCAAACTCCGGTGATGTCCTGTCAGGAGAGCCACATGAATATCCGGGGTATGCGACTGAGCTTGCGCCTTGCGTCGGGCCTCGCGATGGGCCTCTGCGGCATGGCCGCCAACGCCACCGAGGGCGGCCTGGGTCGCCCGGTCAGCGGCACGACCGTGCAGGCCAGCGGCGGCATCGTCCCGCCTGAACCGGTGTGGGCCGTCAACTTCAGCGAGATCTACCTGGACGGTTCCATCGGCGGCAGCAGGCTGGTGCCGCTGGTCGGCCAGACCTCGATCGGCATCGACGCCAAGATCTCGTTCACCCTGGCGACGGTCATGAAGGTGTGGGACACCGGGCCCGGCCAATGGAACTTCGCCTCGAGCATCACCGTGCCGTACGTCTACGAAAAGATCAATGCCAACCTGACGACCGGCGCGCGCCAGGGCAACGCACAGGACGTGGCGTCCAACGCCTTCGACCTCTACTTCTCGCCGATCATCGCGGGCTACCACTTCTCGCAGACCGAGCACATGGCGCTCAGCTTCAACTTCTGGGCGCCCACCGGCAAGTACGACCCCGCGAACCTGGCCAACCCCAGCCTCAACAACTGGACCTTCGTACCGCAGATCGCCTACACGCGGATCTTTCCGGAGAGCGGCTGGCAACTCGACGCGGTCGCCAACCTGCAGTTCTACACGCGCAACAAGGACACCGACTACAAGAACGCGCCGCTGTTCGCGATGGACGTGATGGGCGTGAAGAAGTTCAGCAACGGAGTCGGCGCCGGCCTGATCGTCGGCACCGTGCAGCAGATCGGCGGCGACAGCGGCCCCACCGCCGACCGGCTCAACGGCTTCAAGGGCCACGACTGGGCGCTCGGCCCGGTGGTGAGCTACGACACCAAGCTCGGCGGCAAGGCGCCGCTGTCGATGAGCCTGCGCTGGGTTCCGACCGTCAGCAGCAAGAACCGCATCGACAGCCGCAAGACGGTGATGGCAACGGCGACGCTGATCTTCTGAGCAAGTCGGGCCGGCTGGGCCATATCGACTTGCGCGCGAGATCTTGCTTGCAGCTCGGCAGGGGCGTTGCATGACCGGGCGGCATTTGACATGTCCTGTTTTTGTATCTACATTAATAGATACATCACGGAGGCGGTCATGCATCGGTCAATTGCCAAGCTCTTTGCAACGGGGGGTAGCCAAGCCGTCCGGTTGCCGGCTGAATTTCGCTTCGAGGGCAGCACCGAGGTTTACATCCGAAGGGACGAAAGCACTGGCGACGTCATCCTGTCCACACGCTCTCCGGTGGACTGGCGTGCATTCATGCAATTGCGCCAGCAACTCGGCCCCATACCCAAGGACTTCCTCGCCGACCGCGAACAAGGGCAGGAGCAACGCGATCCTTTCAAGGACTGGAAGGAATGACGCTCTACATGCTCGACACCAACGCAGCGAGCGAAGCCATGCGAGGCCATGCCGCGATCGACGCACGATTGCAGGCACTTGCGCCCGGTCAATGGTGCGTCTCGGCGATCACCTGCTCCGAACTCCGCTACGGCCTGGCACGACGCCCCGAGGCAGTGCGCCTCCATCAGATCGTGAGCGAGTTCTTGCGCATCGTCCCCATCCTTCCATGGGACGCCGAAGCCGCAACAAGGCACGGCGTGCTGCGAGCCGATCTCAAGGCGCGCGGAAAACCCATCGGTGACGTCGACGAGATGATTGCGGCGCATGCATTGGCGACCGGTGCGGTGGTCGTCACCGACAACACGAAGCACTTTGCACGGGTGCCTGGCCTCGTGATTGAAAACTGGTTGCGGGCGGCAACGGGTCACTGATCGAATTCACTGCGCCGTTCACGTCGCCCGGTCACGACCAGGCGGCGGCAAGAGCTGATCGACCATGACCCGCGCCGCAGCCGACAGCGGCCTGCTCGCGCTGTAGCCCAGCATCAACTGCCGCTGCGCCCAGGCATCGGTCAGGCGCACAGCCTTGAGTCCCTGCGGCCCCTGCGTTTCCTTGCACGCGGCCAAGGGAAGCACGCCGACCCCGAGTCGGGCCGCGATCATCTGGCACATCGCGTCGAAGCTGCGCACCTGCACCCGCATGCGCAGCGTGCGCCCCGCGTCCGCGGCGGCGCGGGATGTCAGTTCCAGCAGAGAACTCCCCCGGTTCAGGCCGACGAAATCGTGGTCGAGGCAATCGGCGAAGGCCACCTTCCTGAGCTTGGCCAGTGGATGCGTGCGGGGACACAACAGGACCAGCTCGTCGTTGCGAAACGGCGCGAGCGTGAGGCCCTCGGCCGGCGTGCCTTCGGCGAACACACCGACGTCGGCCAGGCCGTCGAGCAGCGCGCGCACGATGTCCGCGCTCAACTGCTCTTCGATGTCCACGCGAATCCCCGGCTGCTGCGCCATGAAGTCCGCCAGCGCCTTCGGCAGGAATTCGGTCAGCGCGGACATGTTCGCCCACAGCCGCACATGGCCGCGATAGCCTTCGGAGTAGTCCGCCAGCTCGCTGCTGAACAGTTCGAAGCCCTGGAACAGCCGCAAGGCATGCTGCGCGGCCGCATGGCCCGCTGCCGTCACGCTCACGCCCTGCACGCTGCGCTCCAGTAGCTGCATGCCCGTGGCCGCCTCGAAGTCGCTCAAGCGCCGGCTCGCGGCCGACAACGCCAGGTGGCACTGTGCCGCGCCCTTGGTGATGCTGCCGGTCTGGACCACGGCGCAGAACAGCCGCAGCGTCACGAAGTCGACCCGCGCCGGGTTCATCGGGCTCTTCGCCATCGAACGGCCTCCTTGGGGCTTCTCAAAACGCGAAGGATACATGCCGACATGGCAATTCCTCCTGCGCGGCCTTGACCCCTAGATTCACGTCTCCGCAGCACACGAAAGCAAAGAGACATGAAAGCACTGGAAGGCCTCAAGGTCCTGGAACTGGGCCAACTCATCGCCGGCCCGTTCGCCGGCAAGACGCTGGCCGAGTTCGGCGCCGACGTGATCAAGGTCGAGCCCCACGGCGTCGGCGATCCGCTGCGCAAGTGGCGGCTGCTGCGCGACGGCACCTCCGTGTGGTGGGAGGTGCAGTCGCGCAACAAGCGCTCGGTATGCCTCGACTTGCGAAGCGCCGAAGGCCAGGACGCCGTGCGCGCACTGGCGCTGGAAGCCGACGTGCTCATCGAGAACTTCAAGCCCGGCACGCTGGAAGGCTGGGGCCTGGGCTGGGAGCAGCTTCATGCGCTCAACCCACGACTGATCATGCTGCGCATCTCCGGCTACGGCCAGACCGGCCCGTACCGCGACAAGCCCGGCTTCGGCGTGCTCGGCGAAGCGATGGGCGGCCTGCGGCACCTCACCGGCGAGTCGGGCCGCGTGCCGGTGCGGGTGGGCGTGTCCATCGGCGACACGCTGGCGGCGCTGCATGGCGTGATCGGTGTGCTGACCGCCCTGCACCACCGCACGGCCCACGGCGGCGAGGGCCAGTTCATCGACGTGGCGCTCTACGAATCGGTGTTCAACATCATGGAAAGCCTGGTGCCCGAGCACGACGCCTTCGGCGCAGTGCGTGAACGCGCCGGCAGCGCATTGCCCGGCATCGCGCCGACCAACGCCTACCGCTGCAACGACGGCCAGTACGTGCTGGTGGCCGGCAATGGCGACAGCATCTTCCGCCGCCTGATGCGCGCCATCGACCGGGAAGACCTGGAGACCGATCCCGACCTGACCCACAACGACGGCCGCGTGCGCCGCGTCGAGGAGATCGATGCCGCCATCGAGGCATGGACGAAGACGCGCAACCGCGACGAGGTGCTGGCCGTGCTCGACCGCGCGGGCGTGCCGGTCGGCCGCGTCTACTCAGTCGCCGACATCGCGACCGACCCGCAGTACCTGGCCCGCGAAATGATCGTCGAGTCGCCGACCTCCGATGGCCGCACGCTCAGGGTGCCGGGCGTCGTGCCGAAGCTCAGCGCCACGCCGGGTGCCATCGCGCATGCGGCGCCTCGCCTGGGGCAGCACACCGCAGACCTGCAGCGCGGCGGCTGGCCCACGCGCACGGCCTGCACGGCCTGAAACGCAAGGAACAAGCACCATGAACCCCGGCAACAACCAGCGCCTCTACATCAACGAAGTCGCCACGCGCGACGGCTTCCAGATGGAGGGCCACTTCATCCCCACCGACGACAAGATCGCCCTCATCGACCAGCTCGGCACGCTGGGCTACGCCAAAATCGAAGTGACCTCCTTCACCTCGCCCAAGGCCATTCCGGCGCTGCGCGACGGTGAGGAAGTCATGGCGCGCATCGCCCGCCAGCCCGGCGTGGTCTACACCGCGCTGGTGCCCAACCTGCGCGGTGCGGAACGTGCGCTCGATGTCCACATCGACGAGTTCAACGTGGTCATGTCGACCAGCGAGACGCACAACCTCAGCAACCTGCGGATGACGCGCGAGCAGTCCTTCGCCCAACTGGCCGAAGTCATCGGATTGGCGCGTGGCGCGAATGTGCCGGTCAACGTGTCGCTGTCCTGCGTGTTCGGCTGCCCGACGGAGGGCGAGGTGCCGCAAGAGACGGTGATGGGCTGGATCGACCGCTTCGCCGCGCTGGGCGTCAAGGGCATCACCCTGTGCGACACCACTGGCATGGCCTATCCCACGCAGGTGCAAACGCTGTGCGGCGCAGCGATGGCGCGACACCCCGGGCTGGAATTCACGGCGCACTTCCACAACACCCGCGCGATGGGCCTGGTCAACACCGTGGCCGCGGTGGAGGCCGGCATCCGGCGCATCGACATGTCGCTGGGCGGCATCGGCGGATGCCCCTACGCGCCGGGCGCCACGGGCAACGTCGCGACCGAGGACGTGGTGCACATGCTGCAATGCATGGGCTACGACACTGGCATGGACCTCGATGGCCTCCTCGCCGCCGCGGCCCAGGTTGGCCGGCTCGTGCAGCACGACCTGCCGAGCCAGTTGCCCCGGGCCGGCCACCGCCTCACCCGGCACCAGCCGCCCGCCGACTTCCCCGAGATCGTCGCCCGCGCCGCCGCGAGGGATGCGAAGCGCGACACGACGGAGACGCTGTCGTGATCGACCATCTCGACCACCTGGTGCTCACCACCACCGACGAGCGGGCCTGCCTCGCCTTCTACATCGAAGGGCTGGGCATGACGCTTGAATCTTTTGGCGAGGGACGCAAGGCCTTCCGCTTCGGCAACCAGAAGATCAACCTGCATGTGAAGGGCCGGGAGTTCGAGCCCAAGGCGCACCTGCCGGTGCCGGGTGCGCTGGACCTGTGCTTCATCGCCAGCGTGCCGCTGGCCGATGTGATCGCCACGCTGCAACGCGAGGGCCTCGCCATCATCGAAGGCCCCGTGATGCGCACCGGCGCCACCTCGCGCATCCGCTCCGTGTACCTGCGCGACCCGGACCTGAACCTCATCGAGATTTCCGAGCTGGCGCCGTGAAGCGCACCCAACAAGCCCAGCCTTCCTGAATCCAACAACACCCTTCGGAGACAAACCATGAAACAAGCCTGCCTCGGCTCCCTTGCCGCCATCGCCACTTCGCTCTGCGCCTTTGCCGCGCAGGCCGACAGCTATCCCTCCAAACCCATCACCATCGTCGTGCCCACCGCCGCGGCCGGCTCGACCGACATCATGGCCCGCATGGTGGGCGATCAGTTGGCCAAGGCGCTGGGCCAACCTGTCATCGTCGACAACAAGCCCGGCGCCAGCGGCAATATCGGCACCGAGGCGGTCGCGCGCGCCGCGCCGGACGGCTACACGCTGCTGATGCAGTACTCCGGCTACCACGTCGGCAACCCGGCGCTGTTCCCGCAGATCCGGTGGAAGACGAGCGACTTCGCGCCCATCGCGCTGGTCATGCGCGCGCCGCACGTCATCGCCGTGAGCGGCACCCTGCCGGTCACCAACCTCAAGGACTTCATCGGCTATGGGCAGAAGAACGGCAAGGGACTGTTCTACGCATCGTCGGGCAACGGCTCGATCCAGCACATTGCCGGCGAGATGTTCGCGAAGCAGGCCAAGGTGCAGGCCACGCATGTCCCGTACAAGGGCTCCGGCCCGGTCGTCGCCGACCTGATCAGCGGCCAGGTCGACATGTTCATCACCACGCCGCCCTCCGTCATCGGGCAGGTGCAGGCCGGCAAGCTCAAGGCGCTGGCCTATGCCGGCGCCAGGCGGCATCCCTCGATGCCGACGGTGCCGACCGCGGCCGAGGCCGGCCTGCCCGGGTATGAAGTCGAGTCGTGGTTTGCCCTGTTCGCACCGGCGAAGACGCCTCCAGAACTTGTCGCGCGCCTGAGCGCCCAGGTCAAGACCATCGTCGAGAGCGAAGCCTTCAGGAAGAAGGTGGAAGAGCAAGGCGCCTTCGCGGTCTACATGGACCCGCCGGCGCTCGGCAAGTTCGTCGAGCAGGAGACGGCGCTGTGGGCAAAGGTGATCAAGGACGGGAACATCAGGGCGGATTGAAGCTCCTCCGGACTGAGGATGCAGGAGGCGAAGTGATGTCAGGACAATGACTGCACTTCCGAAGTGCCGCCACGGTGCCGGCCTCGGGTGAAAGGTGTTTCCATGAGTGCTCCTCTCTTCGCAGGTGATGTCCTGTTCTTCCAGCGACTCTTGCGTGCCGACGGCTTCTACCACGACGACCTCGATGGCGACTGGGGGCCGAACACCGAAAAGGCTGCAAGGGACTACGACGCTGCAGCCCAGCAGATCCGCTCGCAGACGCGCACCTTCGATGCGCGCAGCGAAGGTTGCATCCTGACGCTCTCCATTGCTGCACAGCGACGTGCCCGCGAGTTCCTCACAAAGGTGCTTGATGGCGGCGTCATCGCACGCATCATTTCCGGCACACGCACCTATGCCGAGCAGGATGCGCTGTTCCGCAAGGGCCGCTTCGGCAATCCGGGGCCTCGAGTGACCAATGCGCGCGGCGGACAGAGCAATCACAACTTTGGCGTGGCGTGGGACATCGGGATCTTCACAACGGCGGGAGGCTATCTGGACGACGGGCCGGGATACGACAAGGCCGCAGCGTTGGGCTTGCCCGCGGGCGGAGGAAACGTCGAATGGGGAGGAAACTGGACCACCTTCGTGGACCGTCCGCACTACCAGCTGGCGCTCGGCCTTTCGGTGAGTCAACTGCGCCAACGCTTCGAGGCTGGAACGCTGGACCTCACCCCCTTCTGAGCCCTCCGCCGCAAGGACTCTTTTCATGAAGGATCTGGCGGATCTCGTGACGGCCACGGACAGGGGTGCTCCTGACACGGAGCCAGGACTGGCAGCTGGCCAGGTTTTGCTACGCCACTGCCCGGTCCCGCCCCTCCCAATACCGCGCCCGCAGCGCCTTCTTGTCCACCTTGTCCAACGCGGTCAACGGCAGCGCCTCCACGAACTCCACCACCTTCGGCGCCTGCACCACGCCCTTGCGCGCGGTGACGAACGCGACCAGTTCATCGGCTTCCACGCACGCGCCCTCCTTCACCACCACCACCGCCATCACGGCCTCCCCCCACTTCTCATGCGGCACGCCGATGACGGCCGACAGCGCCACGGCCGGGTGCAGTGCAAGGCAGTTCTCCACCTCGCTCGAATACACGTTGAAGCCGCCCGAGATGATCATGTCCTTGGCACGGTCGACGAGGTACAGGTAGCCATCGGCATCGCGGCGCGCCATGTCGCCGGTGTGCAGCCAGTTGCCGGCGAAAGCCTTGGCCGTTTCATCGGGGCGGTTGAGGTAGCCCGACATCAGCAACGGACCGCGCACGCACAGCTCGCCGATCTCGCCGACAGGCACCTCGTTGTGGTCCGCGTCGAGCAGGCGCACCTGGTTGCCCGGCAGGCTGCGCCCGCAGCTGCCCAGCAGATGCGGGCGGTCCAGGTCGTGCTCGTCCCGGCGCAGGTAGCTGATGGTCATGGGCGCCTCGGCCTGGCCGTAGACCTGCGCGAACACCGGGCCCATGCGCCCCAAGGCCTGTCGCAGCCGCGCCGGCGCCATCGGCGCGGCGCCGTAGAGCACCAGCTCCAGGCTCGCGATGTCGTGCGCGCCCAGGTCCGGCGAATCGAGCAGTCCATAGATCTGCGTGGGCACCAGGAAGGTCGTGGTGATGCGCTCGGCCTGCACCATCTTCAAGAAGCCACCCGGCGTGAAGCGGTCCAGCAGATGCACCGTGCCGCCCTGCAGGAAGGTCGTGAGGATCATCGCTCCCGCCGCATGCGACACCGGCGTGGCCGCCAGGAAGCGAACCTCCTGCGGCCACTCCCAGCCCGCGAGCTGCTGCAACGCTGAAGTCACCACCGTGCGCTGGTGATGCACGATGCCCTTCGACTTGCCGGTCGTGCCACCGCTGTAGGCGATCTTGAGGACGTCGTCGGGGCGCACCTGCAATTCGATGTCGCTGCCGTCGAACCCGGCGGACGCGGCCAGCAGGTCGATGCCGTAGCTGGCGGGGCCCAGCGTCAGCACATGCAGGGCGATTCCACGCTGCGCCAGCGCCAGCCCGCGATCGGCATGGCGGGGAACATCGACCACCAGCGCCTTCACGTTCGCATCGACCAGGATGAATGCCTGGTCCTCTTCCGAGCCCATCGGATGCAGCGGCGTGTAGCTCAGGCCCATCAGGTGTGCCGCGATGATGGTCGCCAACGACTCGGGCCGGTTGGTCGCGAGCACCGCGATGCCGTCCTGCCGCTTCAGCCCCATCGACTCGAAGCAACGCACCATGCGATGGCAGGCCTGCTCGAGTTCGCGATAGGTCATGCGCACACCGCCACCGACCAGCGCCTCTCGCGTGGCGAAGCCCTTGAAGGCGGAGCGGTACAGCTCGGCGAAGGTCGAGCCCTGGTGAAGTTCGGATGATTGATGCTGCACGTGCTTGCCTCGTCGTGATGGCTACTGCTGCTTCTCGATGCCGGCCTGGATGCCGACTTCCACGAAACGGTCGGAATCCGCCTTCATCTCCTTGAAGAGCGCTTCCGGCGTGCCGGGCGCCGCGGTGAGGCCCAGCTGCTGCAGGCGGTCCTTGACCTCGGGCCGTCCCAGCGCTTCATTCAATGCAACGTTCAGCCGTTGCACCGCGTTCTGCGGCGTGCCCTTGGGCACCAGCATGCCGACGTACGGCTGATCGTTGAAGCCCTTGAGGCCAAGCTCGGCGAGCGTCGGCACATTCGGCAGGTCGGGCAGGCGCTTGTCGCCGAACACCGCCAGTGGCTTGGTCGCGCCGCTTTCGATGAAGGGCTTCTGCGCGGCCAGGGTGTCGATCAACAGGTCGACCCGGTTACCGCCCAGGTCCTGCATTGCCGCGGGCACGCCCGAGTAAGGCACCTTGAGGATGTCGACGTTCGCGAGCTTGTTGATGCGCGCGTAGTAGAACTCGTAGGTCGATGCCGTCACCGCCATCGACACGCTGCCGGGCTTCTTGCGCTCGATCGCCATCGTCTCGCCGAAGGTCTGTGCCGGGAACTCCTGGCGCGCCACCAGCACCATGCTGAGGTTGACAGCCTTGCCCACCGGCGCGAGGCTCTTCTCGAAGTCGACCGGCGGCGTCTTGTACATCGCACGCGCCACCACCAGCGGCATGCCGCCCATGAGGACCGTGTGCCCGTCGGCCAGGCTGGACGCGACGAACTGCGCACCCATCGCGCCGTTCGCGCCAGGCTTGTTCACCACGATGACCGGCTGGCCGAGGGTGACCGCCATGCGATCGCCGAGCACGCGCGCCACGATGTCGTTGGCACCGCCGGCTTGGTAGACGACGACCAGCTTGACGGGTTGCGTGGGGAAGTCGCCTGCGTTGGCGGTCGGAGCGCTGATTGCCGCGCACAGAGCAAGCCAAAGGGCTGGAAGGAAGGAGCGATAGATCGGCATGGCGTGGGTTCCGGTCGTGATGGCCCGTGCGAATGCAGCGCCCCGGACAAGGGGGCGCTACAGCCTCATGCGGCAGAGCGGCGTGTGATAGTTGCGAGACGAGGACTAGTAGACAGACGACCCGGCAAAGGGTGACCACCCCGAATGGGTGGCGGGTCAGCGAGCGGGATCGCCTTGCGCGTCGCCGCTGTCGTGCAAGGCCGCGCGTCGTTCCTGATGGCGCCCCAGCGCCGTCGACAGCACCGTCCACAGCAACGCGACCGGCAACGCACACAACGCGATCGCGCCGATCTTCAGCCCCATCGCCTGCAGGCTGCTGAACACCCAGCCATAGAGCGCGTCGGAGCCGCGATAGACCACCACGTCGATCATGTTCTTCGCCTTGTACTTCTCCTCGCGCCCGACCACCGTGAAGAACACCTGCCGCGCCGGGTTGGCAATGGCAAAGTTCATCCACCGCTGCACCACCTGGAACACCAGCACCACCATGAGCCCCGGGCTCCACCACAGCAGCACGAAGCCGACCACGTACACCGCGGGCAGCGCAGCCGCCGCAATGCCGGTGCCGAAGCGCTTGAGGAAATGCCCCGTCGCGAAGACCTGCGTGGCCAGCGTCAGCAGCCCCACGATCAGGTCGATGCTCGCGAAGATCCGCGTCTGCGCGCCGGCGCCCTGCACGTGCTCGGCCACCATGTTGGCCTGCACCAGGTAGAGGATCGTCGCGCCGAAAGACAGCAGGCTGACCCACGCCGCCACGCCCAGCAGATACGGCGAGCGCACCAGCCCCGTCAGGGCCGCGAAGGCACTGCCGCCCACGCGCTGCGTCGCGTCGTCATCGCGCCGCTGCTGCCCCGCTCCTTGCGATACACCCGCGCTGCGCTCCAGCCGTGCCGCGCAGAACACCGCGATCTCCAGGAACACGATGGCCGCGATCAGCAGGTTGTGCGGCCCCAGCGGCACCGCCAGCGCGATGGTGATCACCGGCCCCAGCAGCGCGCCCGCCGTGCCGCCCGCACCGATGAAGCCGAACAGCCGCTTGCCCTGCTCGCTTGTGAACAGATCCGCCATGAATGACCAGAACACCGCCACCGCGAACAGGTTGAACACGCTCACCCACACGAAGAACACGCGCGCCACGATCACCGGCGCGACGTCCAGCGCCAGCAGCAGCCAGAACAGTGCCAGGTTGAGCACGAAGAAGTGATAGACGATCGGGATGAAGCGCGCACGCGGCAGCCTTGCCACCAGCGCGCCGTAGAGCGGCTGCGCCGCCAGCAGCGTCAGGAAGGTCGCGGTGAACAGCCAAGGCAATGCTCGCGTGCCGCCGGCGATACCCATCTGGTCGCGCAGCGGGCGCAGCACGTAGTAGCCCGCCAGCAGCGCGAAGAAATAGCCGAAGGACCACAGCGCAGCCGCCAGTTCCTGCGGCGTCGCGGGGACGGCCTTTCGCAACCAGCCTTGCAACGTGCCCGGCAGCCCGCGCTGAGGCGCCGGCGTCATGGCGCCAGCGACAGCTTCTGCTTCAGTTCCGCCGCACTCACCGACTGGCCATAGCCCGGCCCGCCGCGCTGGAAGCGCTTGGCGTCGGCCAGCTTGCCGACCACCACCGGGTCGAAGCCGGCGTCACGCACCAGTTGCGACGCCACTTTCACGGCGTCTGGGTCGTCCCCGGCGATCGGGACCGCCAGCTTGGGGTCGGGCCGGTTGGCCTCGCGCGCGAAGATCGTGTACGACATGGTGTTGAACGCCCGCACCAGCCGCGCGCCCGAGAGGTACTTCTGCGAGACGACGCCGATGCCCTCCTGCTCCACCTCGTCGGCCACGGAGCCATCACGCGAGGCGACGGCGTTGCAGGCGTCGAGCATGACCTTGCGGTTGAGCGTGCTGCCGTAGTCCTTGCCGATCTGCGGCAGTGCGCCGTAGGGG
This sequence comes from Variovorax sp. dw_308, assembly GCF_019207085.1. Taxonomy (GTDB): domain Bacteria; phylum Pseudomonadota; class Gammaproteobacteria; order Burkholderiales; family Burkholderiaceae_C; genus Variovorax. The sequence goes on from NZ_JAATOM010000003.1 coordinate 28,488, forward strand.
ACGGCGATGAAGAGGGCTTCGCCGAAGGCGATGGCTTGCTCGACAGTGCCTGCCTTGGCGAGCGGGCCGAGGCCGGCGACAAGGTCCTTGAGTTCCTCGGGGTGGCGGGAGGAGAAGAGGACCGGGTGGCCGGACTTGACCCAGAGGCCGCCGATGGTGCCGCCAATGCGCCCGGAGCCGATGATGCCGATCGACATGCCACGCGCGGGCGCCTGTGCCCGTGCGGGCCTTGGCTTCAGCGCCGTGAGCGCGGTCCAGGCGCTCGCCGCAGCCACGAAGGCGCGGCGAGTGGCGTCGAAGGGTTGATGTGGGGGCATTGAAAACCTCTTGCGTTGGCGAAGCCTTGAAACGACGGCTCGCGAAGCATCATGTTCCGCGGGAGTCGGCCGCGCAAGTCCACAGACGAGGGTGCTTAACCGGCCCCAAGAAACGCCGGGGTCGAGCCTTGATGAAGGCAATTGGGGCTGGGGTGCATGGCTGCCGGACTTTTCGTTCTCACATGTGCTGTCGTTCTTTTAGCAAGCAAACGCGATCAGGCAGCGCAAGCGCTTTTGCGCGACCAACCTCGTTGGGTGGGCCGGGGACATTGCTACGGATGCTCCGCGGGAGCGGTCGTAGACTCCGGCCCGCCAACCGGCTCAGATCGGCCATGAGCGGGTATTCGTGCAGCCGCCGCGAACTGGCGCTGAAGACTGGTTGGAGTCGTTGGGTTCAGCAGTCTGTGCGGCTGGGCCGGGCCCATCTCAGTCCGTCAGGATCGACCACTGTCCGGCGGGTTCACAGCTGTTGCGGCTGTTCACGGGCGCGGGGCCAGCGCACGCTGTGAGCCAGCTTGCGGCCGTCCCAGTGTGAAGACGATCTCGACGTCCACTGCTAGACACAAGGCAATGAGGTCGTAGTTCGGCTAAATGCTTTCGGGCGATTGGAAATTGCGGCATAGAACGACCGCCATCTTGACCAGCCAAGTGGAAGTCCGAGCCCCAATCAGGCAGCCGCAGGCGGCAGGAAGCAAGCGCCGGCCTCGCCTCCCATTGCGCGTCGCACCTATGATCATCGCCTTGCGCGGTACGTGCGCGTTCTACAGGGCTTCTGCACATGGCGACGATCCGCGAACTGTTTGATACGCAAGCCCACGCCATGACCATGCATGCGCCATGGGGCATGACGACGGCGGACGGCGCGCCCGCTGGCGAGGTGATCGCCAAGGTGGCCTACGACTTCGAGGCGAACGCGAAGTACTGGTACTTCTACGTTTCGCGAAGGAATGACCTTAGCGCCGCACTTGCTGGTCTCTTTGCATCACCCGAAGTTGCGGCTTGCCGACTCGGCCCTGACGGCGATGGGGTGCGTGTAGAAGCCGGTTTCACCGGCTACACGGAGCGTCAAACGACCGAGCCGCTGATGTTCACGAGGCGCGTGCACCTGTACTTGGAAGCAGAGATGACTCCCGAGGACAGGCAGTCGATTGTGAATCAGACGCTGGCGATGGGTTTTCATGTGTCCGTACGAGACTTGGAGTATGCGAGACGGCGATCCGAGATGGAGAAGCCCATGGCCTTCATCTCGCATGATTCGAGAGACAAAGATGCGTTCGTGCGAGAACTCGCGCACGAGCTGATTCAGAACGGTTGCATGGTGTGGTACGACGAATTCACCTTGAAGGTCGGCGACAGCCTGCGCGAAACCATCGAACGTGGTCTCCGAGAAACCAAGAAGTGCATCGTGATCCTCTCCCCTAACTTCCTGAGCAACTCAGGCTGGGGGAAGGTCGAATTCAATTCGGTTTTCACCCGCGAGATTCTTGAGAAGCAAAGCGTCTTCTTGCCCGTATGGCTCAACGTGGGCGCCAAGGAAGTCTACGAATACAGCCCAAGCCTCGCCGACAAGTTGGGAGTGTCCGCTCAGCTTGGTATCCCTGAGGTCGCCCGGCGACTCGCTGTTTCCCTCCGAGCAAACTCCTGAGTGCCGAGTCCACAGGACGACAGTTCCCTTCCGGTGCGAAGCCCTGCACATGTCGGGTGTACGCCGCGCGCACGCTTGGGAGTGACGAAGCCCACAGTGCAGATGAAGCGCGGTTCGCTCGCTCGGACGGAATTGTCCATGCTGCTTGAGTTCATCTAAAACACTTTCGTGGCCGCACGCGCGCCAAGTCGGGGTAGTTGGCGGTCTCGATGCCGGGGGATGTGCTGGACCAATCAGACGACGGCCCTAACCGTTGTAAGGTCGACTGCACCTCAGTCATGGGCGAGATTCGGTGTTTGGCCGTAGTGACTCCGCGGCGAATATCCGCTTCGCGCAGAAGCGGGCATGCATTTTCTTGACATAGAGGTCTGCAACCAGTCTGAGGCGCCAGTTCGCGGCGGCCGGCTGGATACTCGCTCATGGCCGAGTGCCGAGATCTCAGTTCGGTCATCGTCGACGGCTGACGCTGCGGACCCGCCGGACAGTGGTCGATGCTGACGGTCTGAGATGGGCCCCACTCAGCCGCACGACTGTCCGAACCCACCGCCTGCATTCAGTCAGAACGAGCGGTCGCACTTCAGGCTCCCCCAAGCCCGGAGACCCGCATCCAAGCCACCGCCTCATCCCTCCCCGCAACGCCGAGCTTCCCGTAGATGTTCTTCAGATGCCACTTCACGGTATCGATCGACAGCCCGAGTGCCAGGGCAATCTTCTTGTTGGGCATTGCCTGGGCGAGCAGGCCCAACACATCCCGCTCGCGCTCGCTCAATGGTTCGACGGGTCGCCTTGACGCATCCGCTGCTCCGCCTTTACCGACCGTCCCCTCGCCCGCCGACGCCGACCTGCCCGCACTCCCCAACCTCTCAGCATAAAACCCCAACACCGGATCCAACCGCGCATCCTTGGCGACTTCAGCCACCAGCCCCAACACCCCCGGATCCGCATCCAGCAAGCTCCTCACCAACCCCAGCCGATGCCCGCGCCTCAGCGCAGCCACCGTGCACTCCCTCGCCGCATCCATCCGCCCGCGGCGCCGCTCGATGGTCGCCTGCATCAACTTCAACTGCGCAATCAACCGCTGCCGCCCGCGCAGCTCGATGTTCGCAATCAGCGGCTCGATGCGCCTTGCCGCGTCATCCAGATCCCCGCGCGCCATCGCCCACTTGATGCGCGCCCGCTCGGTCACGACGGCGATCTCGCCCAGCGCGCTTTGCGCCGCATTCGCATGCCGCGCATCGATCTCGTTGGCGCGCGTCAGTGCAATTTCAGCCTCCGCCACCTCGCCCATCTGCAAGCGATACTGCATCTGCAGTACCAGGCTGTACACCAACAGGCGGTCCAGGCCCAGCCCAGCGCTGTAGTCCTCCAGCCGCTCCAGCCACGCCATCGCTTCCATCCTGCGCCCCGCCACCCAGTGCGATGCGGCCAGCGTGCGGTGCACGCGCAGCACGGAGTCGGGAATCGACACGCGCTCCAGCGCATCGACGCGGTCTTCCAGCAGTTGCAAGGCGGCGTCGGCTTCGTCGTGTTCGTAGAGCACTTCGCCCAGCAGCGCGGTGGCGAGGTAGGCCGGATCGACGCACGCGCTGCCGCCTTCGTTGGCTTCGCGCAGCACGTCGCGGTAGATGCGCTCGGCCTGCGTCATGCGGCCTTCCATGGCGTAGCTCAGGCCGACCAGGGCGCGGCCTTGCAGCGTGCCCGACGCCGTGCCGCGCAAGGGCACGCCGTTGATCAGGCGGATGGGGTTGTCCTGCTGGATGCGCCGCGCGCGGTCGTATTCGCCGCGGTGCATGCAGAGCCACGACAGGATGTTGTCGCGCCCGCCGATAGCCATGGCGTCCGCGCCTTCGGGCGCTGCGAGCAGGCGCGGCAGCAGGGCCATGGCGGCGTCGGTGTCGTCCCGTTGCACGGCCAGCGTGGCCTGCACCAGCGTGAGCGAGAAGTGGCTGACGGCGTCGTCGGGCGGGATGTCCTTGCGAAGGCGCTCGACGTTGTCGGCAAAGGCGGCGAACTCGCGCGCGAACAGTTCCACCCGGATCATCCACAGCCGCAGGCCGACGCGCGCCTGCACCTGCGCGGGGGGCAACTGGCGCACCACGCCGATGAGCTTGCGCAGTTCGCCGCGTACGGCCAGGCCGTTGGCGGACTTTTCAACCAGCGCCGCGGCGGCCGCGCCCTCGCCCGCCGCGACGGCCTGTCGCACGGCTTCGTCGATGTGGCCGTGGTCGCGAAACCATTGCCAGGCGATGCGGTGCACCTGTTGCCGGTCGGCCCCGCTGCGCGCGCCGAGGCGCTCGCGCAGGGTTTCGCGCAGCAGCGGGTGAAGGCGGTACCAGGTCTCGCGCTCGGCGCCGCTTTCCACGGGCACGATGAAGAGGTTCTCGGCTTCGAGCCGCGCGAGCAAGGGCGCCATGGCGGGATCGCCTTCGGAACGGCCAAGCAGCACGGCGCACAGCGGCGCGCAAAATCGGCTGCATGCCGACACGCTGATGAGCAGGTCCAGTTCCAGCGGCGAGAGGCGCGACAGCACTTCCTTTTCAAAGTACGCGGCGAAGGCTTGCGGGTCTTGCACATGCGTGCGCACGAAGTCGCCGGGAGCCTTGGCGTCCGCTGACGACGCGCCTGCGGCCAGCTCCTGCCGGCGCTTCTTCCAGTTGATGGCCAACAGTTGCAAGCCGGCGGCCCAGCCGTCGGAGAGTTCGTGCAGCAGCATCGCGTCGCGGTGCTCGATGCTGCCGAGCTGCGATTGCAGGAAGCGCTCCGATTCCGCGGGTGAAAAGCGCAGGTCGCGCACGTCGAGTTCCAGCACCTGGCCTTCGGCGCGCAGGCGCTCCAGCGACACGGGCGCGGCGCTACGCGAAGCCAGCATCAGGTGCAGGTTGGCGGGGGCGTAGTCGAGCATCCATTGCAAGGCCTCGTGGATGCGCGGGTCGGTCAGGTGGTGCAGGTCGTCGAGCACCAGCACCAGGTCGCGCGGGTGCGCGGCGATGGAGCGCACCAGCGCGATCAGCGTGCGCTCGACGGCCTCGCTGTCGACGCCGCGGCCGGCGAAGTCTGCCGCCTCCTGCGTGACGCCGGGCGCGGCCTGCGCAAGGCTGGCCAGCAGGTAGTCGAGCAGGCGGGTGAGTTCGTTGTCCTCGGGGGTCAGCGTGAGCCAGGCGACGTCGAAGCCCAGCGGCAGCAGCGCCTGGCGCCAGGCGACCAGCGTGGTGGTCTTGCCGGCGCCAGCCGGGCCTTGCAGCACGAGGCAGCGGCGGCGGCGAGCTTCCATCAGGCGGGTGAGCAGCGACTCGCGCGCGACGATGCGGCCGGCGCTGCGCGGGGGGACCATCTTGGTGGTGACCAGTGGCTTCAGCGTGGAGGCTTCGGGCGGTCGTTCGGACTTGCGGGGCTGGGGCTTGGTGGGCATGGGCGGGAAGGATTGTGGCGCGCGCTTGCGTGTTCACGCCATACGGGAACCTTGACGGTTTCCTTGATCACCTTCCTGCATGCGCCGTGGACTGGACGCCGGATGACCGATTCAAGTAGGATTAAATCCCATTCCCGCATCCGGAGGCCCGCCATGCGAACAACCCAGCAACTGAGCATCACCCTGCCGAACGACATGGCCGAAGTCGTGAAGTCCAAGGTGAAAACCGGTGAGTACGCCACTGAGAGCGAGGTAATCCGCGACGGACTGCGTGCTCTTCTTGCACGTGATCGAGCCGTCGAAAGCTGGCTTCACCAGCAAGTGGGCCCCGCCTACGACGCGCTGAAAGCCGATCCCTCGCGGGCTGTCACCATCGACAAGGTGCGCGCCCGCCTTGCGGCCGAACACAACAAGGCGCGATGAGATATCGCGTCGTCTTCTCACCCGAGGCCGAAGACCAGCTTGTGGCTCTGCATCACTACATCGCAGACGCGGCCTCGCCCGACATTGCAATGCAGTACACCGAAGCCATCGTGAGCTACTGCGAGGGTCTCTCCACCTTCCCGCATCGCGGCACCCGGCGTGACGATGTCCGGCCCGGTCTTCGCATGACCAATTACAGGAAGCGCGCTGTGATCGCATTTGGCGTGGATGGCGAGCAGGTGTCCATCATCGGTGTGTTCTACGGCAGCCAGGACTACGAATCGGTTCTTCAGGACGACCTCGATCACTGAATCGCTGGAGCGGCCCTGAGCACTGCTGGCGCGACATGGATTCAGCCGACCGCCCTCACGCCGCCCGCACCAACAACACCACCCCCGACACGATCGCGAACACCTGCACAAAGGCCCGCAGGAACCGCCCGTTGACCCGGTGATGCACCACCCGGCTGAGCCCCGCGCCGATCAGCAGTGCCGGCAGCAGGCTCGCCGCCGCGCTGAGTTGCGGCGCCTCGATACGCCCCGTCGCCATCAAGGTGGCCAGCGACACCAGCTCGCCCACCAGAAAGCACAGCGCAATCGTCGACCGCATGATCGCCGGCGCATGGTGCTGGTAGACCAAGGCCAGCGGCGGCCCGCCGATGCCGGTGGCGGTCTCCGTGATGCCGGTGACCAGCCCTGCCCCGATGAAGGCCGGCCGGTTGGGGGAGAAGGCCGGCATCATCAGCGTGACGACCGCGGCCGCAACCGTCGACAGTCCCACGAACAAGGCGAGTTGGCTGGCAGTCAGCACCGCCAGCACCCACAGCCCGCCGGCCGTTCCGACGATGCGCCCGCCGGTGATCCAGCTGGCGCCGATGCGGTCGATCGCCCCACGCTCGCGCCACAGCACATAGAGGTTCAGCGGCAGCATCAACACCAGCACGCACACCGGCAACAACTCAGGCTTCAGGATGCCGATCACCGGCGCGACGATCAGCGCGAAGCCCACGCCGGTCGCGCCCTGCACGAATGCCGCAAATACCACGACCATCGAGATGAGGAGCAACTGTTGCACGCTCACTGGACGGCCTCCCCGGCCATCACCCGTTCCCGATGCTTCTGCGCCGTCGGATGCAGGCGCTGGATCGGCGCGCGAGCAATCGCGTCACCGGCCATGCGGGAGACCTGCCGCATCAGCGCGCGCGCGTCCCAATCCGTCGGCCAGCCCTTCCACAAGCGCAGCTTGCCCGCGACGAAGACCGCGTCGATCTGGTCCCGATTGCCCAGCCGCACCAGGTCCCAGATCAGGTCGACCGAGGTGCACAGCTCCGGCGTATCGACATCGACCAGCAGGAAGTCTGCCTCCTTGCCAACCGCGATCTCGCCGATGAGGTGCCCCAGGCCGATGGCCCGTGCGCCTTCATGCGTGGCATGGTCGAGCCAGGTCCAGCCGCCGCCGCACGATGCATCGCCGGTGGCCAGCCCGAAGGCCAGCTTCTGCGCGGCCTCGGCGGCGTCCATGAGGCGAAACGCGTCGCTGCGTGTCGCGTCCGTGCCCAGCCCGAAGCGGATGCCCAGCGCGGCCATCAGGTTGGCCGGCGCCACCGCGTTACCCTTCCACTGGCTGGCAACCGGGTTGTAGCTGACGGCGGTGTCGGTCTGGCGCAGCAGGTTGAGCTCCGACGGCGTGACCAGCGTGCCGTGCGCGATGAGCACCTGCGGTCCGAGCGCGCCCAGGTGCGCCAGCAGTTCCAGCGGCCGCATGCCGCGCTGCACGACCGAGCGTTCGACCGAGGCCAGGTGCTCGTTGACGTGCGTCTGGAAGATCGCGCCGGCTTCGGCACACAGCGCGGAGACGGCCACCAGCATCTCGTCCGAAGCCGCTTCCGGCACCGATATCGCCAGCGAAGGATGAACCAGCCGCGCGCCCGACCACTCCTGCATGAACTGCGTTGCGCGTGCCTTGAGGGCGCGGCGCACCTCCGGCGCGCTGTCGTTGCCGCCGTCGTTGCAGATCAGGCCCAGCACGCAGCGCAACCCCGCCTCCTGCGTGGCGGCGGCCAGCGCGGCGATGTCGCCTTTGGCGCGCGTGCCGGCGTCGCACACGGTCGTGAAGCCGCCGCGCAGCGACTCGAGCGCGGCCAGCTTGGACACGCCGTGGACGAACTCATCGTCCAGGCTCGCTTCCAGTGGCACCCACACGCGGCGAAAGATTTCGGATGGCTCGCCGTAGGCCAGCGACTTGCCGAAGGACTGCGTCAGGTGATGGTGCGCGTCGATCATGCCGGGCATCAGCACCTTGCCCGGCAAGTGGATGGGTGTGAGTTGCGGATGGCGCGCGGCGATCTCCGCCTCCGGGCCGATGTCGCGGAACTGGCCGTCCTGCACCAGGACCGCATGGTCGCGCACGAGTCCTTCGCGCAGCATCAGGTGATCGGGGGCAAGCAGCAAGGTATCGGCCGCGAATGCGCCGTGGCACAGCGCGTCATGTTGAGGGAAAGTGGTCATTGGGCTGCCGGCACCTGCTCGGGCGCCGCCGTATCGTTGTTGGGGTTGTCGTCGCGGCGCGCCACGGCGAGGTGATTGAATACGATGTTGAGCACGATCGCGGTGATCGCGCCCATGGCCAGGCCGTTGCCCAGCACCAGTTGCAGGGTCGCCGGGAACTTGCTGTAGAGGCCTGGCACGAGGATCGGCAGCAAGCCCATCGTCAGCGCGCCGGCCAGCACGAACATGTTGCTGCGCTCATGCAGGTCGACCCTGCGCAGGATGTCGATGCCGATGGTGCCGATGATCGCGAACACCACCATGGCCGTGCCGCCGACCACCGCCTCCGGAATGGCACTGGCCAGCCGGCCCAGCGGCGCCGTCAGCGAGATGAACACGAGGATGGCGCCCGCGGTGGCCGTCACGTAGCGCGAACGCACGTTGGTCGCGCGCACGATGCCGATGTTCTCGCCGCTGGTGATGATCATCGAGGTGCCGAAGAACCCGCCCACCAGCGACATCAGCGCATCGCCACGGATGGTGCGCGGCACCACGTCGCGCGGTTCGATCTTCTTGCCGACGACTTCCGCGACGGCGATGGTCTGGCCGGTGGCTTCGACCATCGAGATCACGCTGAAGATCAGCAGCGGCAAGGCCGCCACCACGTCGAAGTGCGGCATGCCGAAAGGCAGCAGGCTCGGCGCGCTCCACACCGGCCCGGCTGCGACGCCGCTGAAATCCATCATGCCGCACACCGCCGCGAGGACCGTGCCCGCCACCAAGCCCAGCAACACCGCGAGTTGACCGAGCATGCCCTTGAAGATCCGCGCAAACAGCAGCGTGAAGGCAATGGTTGCCAGCGCCAGTCCGATGTGGGCCGGGTCCGCAAAGCCGGGCGTCCCGGCCTTGCCCGCGATGATGCCGCCGTATACCTTGACCAGGTTGATCGCCACCAGCATCAGCAGCGTGCCGATGACGATCTTCGGAAAGAAGCGGATGCAACGCGAGAACACCGGCAGCACGAGGAAGTAGAACAGCGCCGTGAGGATGACCGCGCCCGATGCGGTCTGCAGATCGCGTTGCTGCGCGATGGTCAGGAACATCACGATCGGCGCGCCGCCGGGCACCATGACGAAGGGCAGCTTGGCGCCGAACTTGCCCGGCCCGAAGGACTGGAGCAGCGTGCCGATGCCGCACAGCAGGAAGGTGGCGCTGATGAGGTTCACGGTCAGCGCGGGCGACAACGCCAGTGCCTTGGCCACCAGGAAGACCGAGGTGATCGGTACGGCCGCCATCACCAGCACGTGCTGCAAGCCGAACAGCAGCATCTGCGACCAGGGCAGGACGGCATCCACGGGAGGCGTATCGGAAGCACGGGACATGATCGATTTCCTTCTGACCGGACCGGCGCCCAAATCGATTTGGGTACCGGTTCAAAAAAATCCGCCAGTGGCGGGGTGGGGTACATTTCAGGGCGCGGCCCAAAACGATTTGGGGATTGAATCACCGTTTCAGAAAAAGGTCAACAAGAATGCTTTCAGGCGGGGCCCGGCGGGTCAACATCAAGGACGTGGCCCGGGAGGCTGGCGTGTCCCCCACCACCGTGTCGCATGCGCTCAACGCGCGCGGGCAGGTCGACGCCCAGACGCGGGCGCGGGTCGAGAAGGCCGCGCTGAAACTCGGCTACCGGCCCAACCGGCATGCGCAGCGCCTGCGCACCGGCGAGGCGCACATGATCGTGCTGCTGTCCTCGATGCCGTTCGCGGTAGCGGGCGGGCCGTCGCGGCTGGGTTTCATGATGGAGATTGCCGCGGTCGCGGCCGCTGCGGCGCTGGACCGCAGCCTCGCCCTCGTGCTCGCCCCGCCGATGGAAAACGGCAAGGTGCCGCTCGAATTGCTGGAGGTGGACGGCGCGCTGGTCATCGAGCCCTCGGCGGGCGACGCCAATCTGGAGTACCTGAAGCGCCGCGGCCTGCCGGTGGTCGCCATCGGCAAGCCCTACGGCGCCCGCGAGGCCGTGCCGCACGTGGACATCCATTCGCGCGAGACCACACGGCTCCTGCTCGACCACTTCCACGCGCAGGGCGCGCGCAAGGTCGCGATGATCCTGGGCTCGGCGCAGCGCAATTCCTATGTGCAGGCACGGGCGGCGTATGAAGAGTTCGCGGGCGAGCATGGGCAGCAGGTTCTGCTCGCCACCGCCGACGAAGCCCAGGGTGAAGGCGGCGGCGAAGAGGCTGCCGCGGCGTTCCTGGCGACGCACCCTGACATCGACGCCTTCTGCGTGCCGGTCGACGCCTTTGCGGTGGGCGCGGTCCGCGCCATCCGCGCCGCAGGCAGGCACATTCCGGATGACGTGATGGTCGCCACGCGCTACGACGGCCTGCGCGCCCGCACCTGCGATCCGCCGCTCACGGCCGTGGACCTGCACCTCGACGAAGTCGCGCACCAGGCGATCGACCTGCTGTTCGACCACCTGCGCGGCGACACCTCGCGCCGCTCGGCGTCGGGCCCGATGGCGCAGTTGGTGGCGCGGCAGTCGTCGGTGCGGCGCGGCTGAACGGCCACCCCGCCCCGCCACCCGATCGGGGTAGTTGCCCCACGGGTGCCGCCTCACAGAATCCTTGCAAGACAAGGAGACCCTGTGAACATCAACCGTACCGTCTACCGCGAAGACCACGAAATGCTGCGCGACACCGCGCGCCGGTTCTTCGAGCGTGAATGCCTGCCGCGCCAGGCCGAATGGGACAAGGCCGGCCGCACCGACCGCGAGACCTGGCTCAAGGCCGGCCGCGAAGGCCTGTTGTGCGTGACCGTGCCGACCGAATACGGCGGCGGTGGCGGCGACTTCGGCCACTCCTGCGTGCTGGCCGAAGAGTTGCATCGCTCGGGCGTCTCGGGCTTCAGCCTGTCGGTGCACTCGGACATCACCGCGCCGTACATCGTGCGCTTCGGCACCGAGGAACAGAAGCAGCGCTGGCTACCGAAGATCTGCCGCGGCGAGACGATCATGGCCATCGCCATGACCGAGCCCGGCACCGGGTCCGACCTGAAGTCGATCCGCACCACCGCCGTGCGCGACGGCGACGAATACGTCATCAACGGCAGCAAGACCTTCATCAGCAACGGCCTGAACGCCGACATGATCCTGGTGGCCTGCAAGACCGACCCGAAGGCCGGCTCCAAGGGCGTGAGCCTGATCATGGTCGAGGCCGACCGCGCCGGCTTCCGCCGTGGCCGCAAGCTCGACAAGGTGGGCCAGCCCGCCGCCGACACCACCGAGCTCTTCTTCGACAACGTGCGCGTGCCGGTCGACAACCTGCTGGGCGAAGAGAACAAGGGCTTCGTCTGCCTGATGCAGGAACTGGCGCAGGAGCGCCTGATCATCGCCGCCTACTCCGTGGCCAAGTTGGAGCGCCTGCTGGAGCAGACCCTCGAATACGTGAAGGAGCGCAAGGCCTTTGACGGCACGGTGTGGGACTTCCAGAACACCAGGTTCAAGCTGGCCGACATCAAGGCGCAGACGGTCGCCGCGCGCACGCTCGTTGACTACTACATCGGTGAGCACATGACACGCCGCATCAGCGTGCAGGAAGCCGCGATCGCCAAGCTCTTCGCGACCGAGACACTGTGGAAGTGCATCGACGAGATGGTGCAGTTGCACGGCGGCTACGGCTACATGCTGGAGTACCCGATTGCACGGGCCTTCACCGACTACCGCATCACGCGGGTGTTCGGCGGCACGAGTGAAGTCCAGCGCGACCTCATCAGCCGCAAGCTCTGACCCCTAATCCCCCAGGACCATCACATGACTGAAAAAGTAATCGTCGCCGGCGTCGGCATGATCCCGTTCGCCAAGCCGGGCAAGAGCCTGAGCTACACCGAGATGGGCGCCGAGGCCACCCGCGGCGCGCTCGCCGATGCGGGCGTGAGCTACGACGTAGTGCAGGAAGCCTACGTGGGCTACGTGTACGGCGACTCGACCTGCGGCCAGACCGCACTGTACGAAGTGGGCATGACCGGCATTCCGGTCGTCAACGTGAACAACAACTGCTCGACCGGCTCGACCGCGCTGTACCTCGCCCGCAAGGCGATTGCCTCCGGCGATGCGGACTGCGTGCTGGCACTGGGCTTCGAGCAGATGCAGGCCGGCGCGCTCAAGTCGCACTGGGACGACCGCCCGCCGACGCGCGAGCGCTTCCTGCCGGTGCTGCGCGGCCTCACGGCCGACATGGACGGCATGCCGCAAGCCATCCGCACCTTCGGCGGCGCGGGCCGCGAATACATGGAGAAGTACGGTTGCAGCATGGAGACCTTCGCGGCCGTGCGCGCCAAGGCCAGCCGCCATGCGGCCAACAATCCGCTCGCCCTCTTTCGCAAGATCGTGACGACCGAAGAAGTCATGAACGACGCAGTGATCCTGCCCGGCGTGATGACTCGCCTGATGGCCTGCCCGCCAACGTGCGGCGGCGCAGCGGCGCTGTTGGTGTCGGAACGCTTCGCGAAGAAGCACGGCCTGCGCAGCGACGTGCAGATCCTCGCGCAATCGATGGTCACCGACCCGGTGCAGTCCTTCGAGCCACCATCGATGCTGAGCTGGATCGGCACGCACATGACGAGCAAGGCCGTCAGGCGCGTGTATGAAGCGGCCGGCGTCGGCCCGGATGACATCGACGTGTGCGAGCTGCACGACTGCTTCGCACAGAACGAAGTCATCACCTACGAGACGCTGGGTTTCTGCCCCGAAGGCGGCGCCGAGAAGTTCGTGAACGACGGCGACAACACCTATGGCGGCAAGGTCGTCATCAACCCCTCGGGCGGCCTGCTGTCGAAGGGCCATCCGCTGGGAGCGACGGGCCTGGCCCAGTGCTATGAACTCACGCATCAACTGCGTGGCAGCGCCGACCAACGCCAGGTCGGAGGCGCGCGCCTCGGCTTGCAGCACAACGTCGGCCTGGGCGGCGCCTGCGTCGTCACGCTGTACGGCAAGAACTGAGCACGCGGCCAACGACATGGACCTCACACTGAGCCCGAGCGAATCGGCCTTTCGCGAAGAGGTGCGCTGCTTCATCCGCGACCGCCTGCCGGCCGAGATCCGCGAGCGCCTGGGCAAGGGCCACGCGGCCCGCAAGCAGGACGTCGTGGCGTGGCAGCGCATCCTGCATGAGCGTGGTTGGGCTGCGCCGCATTGGCCGCAGGAATACGGCGGCGCGGGACTCGGTACGGCCGAGCGCTTGATCCTCGTCGAAGAGTTGCAACGCGCCGCCGCGCCGCAACCGCTGCCCTTCAACGTCGCGATGCTGGGGCCGGTGTTGCTGCGCTTCGGCACCGAGGAGCAGAAGAAGTTCTTCCTGCCAAAGCTGGCGCGCCTCGACCTCTGGTTCTGCCAGGGCTTCTCCGAGCCGGACTCTGGCTCGGACCTCGCCTCGCTGCGGACCAAGGCAGTTCGCGATGGCGACGAATACGTGGTCGACGGCCAGAAGATCTGGACCACCTCGGCCCATCACGCGGACTGGATCTTCGCGCTTGTTCGCACCGGGCAGTGCGCGCGCAAGCAGGACGGCATCTCGTTCCTGCTGATCGACATGAAGACGCCGGGTGTGTCCGTGCGGCCCATCGTTTCCATCGACGGGCAGCACCACCTCAACGAAGTGTTCTTCGACAAGGTGCGCGTGCCGGTGAAGAACCTCGTGGGCGAGGAAGGCCGTGGCTGGGACTGCGCCAAGTACCTGCTGGCCAGCGAGCGCACCAACATCGCGAGCATCGGCTTGTGCTGGGAGCGTCTGGGCTATGCGCATGAACTGGCAGAGAACATCCAGCAAGGCGGCAAGCGCTTGATCGACGACGCCAAGGTGCGCACCGAACTGGCCATGCTCGGCGCCGAAGTGCGCGCGCTGGAACTGACCAACTGGCGCTTCCTGCTCGACCCGGAGATCGGCCGCAAGAACCCGGGCTTCGCCTCGGTGCTGAAGGTGAAGGGCTCGGAGACGATGCAGGAGCTGAGCTCGCTGATCGCACGCCTCGCCGGCCCCGCTGGCCTGGAGCGCCGCGATGGCGAAGGCCCGGATGCCCTGCACCCGCTCGCTGCCGCCTCACCCCGCTACTTCTTCTTCCGTGCAGCCACCATCTACGGCGGCTCCAGCGAAGTGCAGAAGGACATTCTGGCCAAGACACTCCTGGGATGAAGCGCCATGCAATTTGAATTGAACGACGAACAGCAGGCGCTGGCGGAAAGCCTGTCGCGCCTGCTGGAAGACCACTACGGCTTCGAGCAGCGCCGTGTGATTGCCGGATCCCAGACGGGATGGAGCGAAGCGGCGTGGGACAAGCTCGCCGAACTCGGCGTGACGGCCCTGGGCATTCCCGAAGCATTCGGCGGCCTCGACGGTGGCGCGAGCGATCGGCTCCCTGTCATGCAAGCCTTTGGCCGCGCGCTCTTGCTGGAGCCCTATCTGTCGTCGAGCGTGCTGGCTTCGACGGCCGTGCTGTCTGCAGGCAGAGAAGCGCAGAAGCACGCACTGCTGCCAGCACTCGCCCACGGTGAACTGCGCATGGCATGGGCGCATGACGAAGCGGCCGGGCGCCATGAATCGCTGTGGGTTGAAACGCGTGCCCGCCGCGACGGTGACCAATGGCGCCTCGACGGCGCCAAGTCGCTCGTGCTGCACGCCGGTGCGGCCAGCCGCTTCGTGGTGAGCGCCCGCGTGAGCGGCCAGCCCGGCGACGAAGACGGCCTCGCCCTCTTCCTCGTCGACGCGCCCAACGCCAAGCTGCGCACCTTCCGCCTCATCGATGACACGCCGGCAGGCGAACTTGCTTTGAACGGCACCGCAGCGGAGCCGCTCGGCAACACAACAGATCACGCAAGCGCCGCCTCGGCCATCCGCGCCACCCTCGCCGCCGGAACCGCAGCCGTCTGCGCCGACATGGTCGGCACGATGGAAGCCGCGTTCTCGCTCACGACCGCCTACGTCAACACCCGCAAGCAGTTCGGTCGCCTCATCGGCGAATACCAGGCCCTGCGCCATCGCATCTCCGAGATGGCTGTGGCGCTGGAGCTGGCACGCAGCATGGCCATCGCCGCTGCCGTCGCAGTGGACAACGCAGACGCAAGCAACTCGGCCACCGACCTGCCCCGCGCCAAGCTCGCCATCGGCCGCTACGCCCGCGCCCTGTGCCAGCAGGCGATCCAGTCGCACGGCGGCATCGGCATGACCGAGGAGTACGCGGTCGGCCATTGCCTGCGCCGCATCCACGTGCTCGACCAGTTGTTCGGCGACGTCGACGCGCAGGCCGCGCGCCTCGCCCGCATGTAACCCATCAATCACGGAGACAAAGCATGAATTACCTGAAGCCCTTGAACCTGCTGGGCGCCGCGCTGACCGCGCTGGCAACCTTCGCCCTGCCCTTGCAACAAGCGCAGGCCGCCGACCCCTTCCCTTCGCACCCCGTGCGCTTCATCGTGCCGCTGGGCCCGGGCAGCGGTTCGGACACCATCACGCGCCTGGTCGCCAAGCTGGTGACGCCGGAACTCCAGGGCCAGTCCACCTTCATCGACAACAAGCCAGGCGCCGACGCCGTGCTCGCCGTGCAGGCCCTGCTGGCATCGCCCGCCGACGGATACAGCGTGCTGATGCTCTCGCCCTCGTCGATGGTGATCAACCCGCTCATCAACGACAGCCTGCCTTATGACGCGCAGAAAGACCTGCGCCCCGTCGCGACCATGCTGCGCAGCGCCGCGGTGCTCGTGACCGGCGCCTCGTCGCCCTACAAGACCTACGCCGAAGCGATGGCCGCCGCGAAGAAGTCGCCCCGGACCGTGAGCATGGCCAGCTACAGCAACCACTACCGCATCGGCGCGCTGATGTTGCAGCAAGGCGCGGGCGTGGAGTTCAACTACATCCCCTACAAGACGCCCGGCCAGGTCCAGTCCGACCTGATGGGCGGCCAGGTGGACCTCGCGCTGCTGGACGTCGGCGGCGCGCTGCCGCTCATCGCCTCGGGCAAGGTGCGCGCGTTGGCGGTGACCGGCAAGGAGCGCCACCCCAAGCTCGCCAACGTGCCGACGGTGCGTGAGAGCGGCCAGCCCAACTACGACCTGTACGTGTGGATCGGCCTTGGCGTCGCCGCCAGGACGCCCGAGCCGGTGGTGAAGACGCTAGAGGCCGCGCTGCTCAAGGCCATGGCGCAACCCGAGTTCAAGACCTACGTCACCGAGACGGCAGGCGCCGAGGTCTACACCGTCGGCAGCAAGGAAATGGAAGAGTTGATCGCCTCCGAAACCGCGCGCTACCGCGCCCTGTCGAAGCAGGTCGACATCTCGCAGAAATGATTCAGGAGCAAGACATGAGCAAGCAACTTTGCAAGGACCGCGTGGTCGTCATCACCGGCGCTGGCCGCGGCATCGGCCGCGAGTACGCACTCGAATTCGCGCGCCAGGGCGCCAAGGTGGTCGTGAACGATCTGGGCGGCCGCGGTGACGGCGGCCCCGGCTCGGCCACCGGCCCGGCACTGGAAGTCGTGGCCGAGATCGAGGCCATGGGCGGACAGGCCATCGCCAACGCCGACGACGTGGCCGACTGGAAAGGTGCCAAGCGCATGATCGACTGCGCCATCGAAGCCTTCGGCGGCCTCGACGTGCTGGTGAACAACGCCGGCATCCTGCGCGACCGCACGCTGGTCAACATGGAAGAGGAAGACTGGGACGCCGTGATCCGCGTGCACATGCGCGGCACCTTCGCGCCCTCGCGCCACGCCGCTGCGTACTGGCGCGAAGAGTCGAAGGCCGGACGCCAGCGCGTCACGCGCATCATCAACACGAGTTCCTCGTCGGGCCTGTATTGCAACGCAGGTCAATCGAACTACGGCGCAGCCAAGGCCGGCATCGCCGCGCTGTCGGTGATCGCATCGCGCGAACTGGACCGCTACGGCGTCACGGTGAATGCCATCTACCCGACTGCGATGAGCCGCCTGACCGAAGACATTTTTGCCAGCCCCAAGTGGCAGGCGATCCGCAATGAAGCGCCCGGCTTCGACCCGCTCGACCCGTCGAACGTCGCGCCGCTGGTGGCGTGGCTGGGCAGCGAGGCATCGAGCGGCATCACCGGCCGCGTGTTTGGCGCGCGTGGTGGGCGCATCACGGTGGCCGAGGGCTGGCATGCCGGTCCGCGCATCGAGAAGACCGGACGCTGGACGGTAGAAGAGCTGGGTGACCTGATCCCGGACCTGGTCAACAAGGCTGCGCCGAACGCGTTGACGACGGGCGAGATTCCACAGGTCGATGGAGTGACGGCGTGAGCGCCATCGCCATGCGAGACTGCTTCAAGCACACCCCGCATTGCACGGAGATTTTGGAATGACGACCCAGTTGCTCGAAGCATTTCGCCTTGCGCAGTTGCCCAAGGAGGCGCAGGCTTTTCGCGCGGAAGTGCGCGAGTTCCTCGCAAAACAGATGGACCCCGCCGCACCTGAAGTGCGGGCACGCACGTGGATGGGCTTCGACGCGGCGTTCAGCCGGCGACTGGCCGAGCGCGGCTGGGTCGGCATCACGCTGCCCGCCCAATACGGTGGCGCGGGGCTCGATGCCTTTCGCCGCTTCGTGCTCGTCGAGGAGATGCTCGCAGCCGGCGCGCCGGTCGCCGCCCATTGGATTGCTGACCGCCAGAGCGGTCCGCTGATCAACAAGTTCGGCACCGAGGCGCAGAAGGACTTCTACCTGCCGCGCATCTGCCGCGGCGAGGCCTTCTTCTGCATCGGCATGAGCGAGCCCAACTCGGGCTCCGACCTCGCCAGCGTGCGCACGCGCGCGACCAAGGTCGAAGGCGGCTGGCGCCTGACCGGCCGAAAGATCTGGACGACCAATGCGCACCGCTCGCACTACATGATCGCGCTGGTTCGCACCTCGGGTGCGCCGGAGGATCGGCAAGGCGGCTTGTCGCAACTCATCGTCGACCTCTCGCTGCCGGGCATCGACATCCGCCCGATCGTCGACCTGACGGGCGATGCGCACTTCTCGGAAGTGACCTTCGACGACGTGTTCCTCAAGGACGACGCGCTCATCGGCGACGAAGGCAGCGGCTGGATGCAGGTGAACGCCGAGCTGGCTTTCGAGCGCAGCGGGCCGGAGCGCTTGTATTCCAGCATCGTGCTGCTCGACACGTGGCTGGCTTCACTGCGCAAGACAGGCTTCTCGCCATCCGACGCGGCCTTGATCGGCGGCTTCACGACACAGCTCGCGACGTTGCGCAGCCTGTCTGTCGCCGTGACCACCAAGCTGGCGCGCGGAGAAAGCCCCGTGGTCGAAGCGGCGCTGGTGAAAGACATCGGCACCGAGTTCGAGCAGACGATTCCAGCCGCCATCGAGGCCGCCGTCGCCGCCGACCCGACGCGCGAAGTCGACGCCGACCTGTACCGCACCCTCACCTACCTGAGCCAGATCTCGCCGACCTTCTCGCTGCGTGGCGGCACGCGCGAGATCCTGCGCGGCATGATCGCGCGCGGCCTCGGATTGCGCTGAAAGGAGACAAGAACATGTTTACAGAAGCCATCGAGGCCATCCTCGCGGACCAGTGCACGCCCGCTGCGATCCGTGCGATCGAGAGCGGCGGCTCGCCGGCAGAGCTGTGGAAGTCGCTGGCCGAGAACGGGTTCCTCGAACTCATGGCCAGCGAAGACGCCGGCGGCGCAGGGCTCGACCTCGAAGCGATCTTCCCGATCTTCGTGGCCTTCGGCCGGCACGCCGCGCCCGTCCCTGCGGCGCAGAGCATCGCAGCGCGTGCGTTGCTGCGTGACGTGGCAGCGCCCGAAGGCATGGTCACGCTCGTGGGCCATGCAATCCGCAAGGCGGACGGATCGATCAGCGCGGCCAACGTCGCGTTCGGCAGCATCGCGGACTTCGCGCTCGCCAACATCGACGGGCAACTCGTGCTGCTCGACTGCAGGAAGGCCGAGCGCATTGCGACCGGCGTGCGCGGAAGCCTTGTCGCGTCGCTTCGCTGGACCCAAGAGGCGGCAGGCACACCCATCGTCGGCAACGGCAACGAGGTCGCGGTGTTCAGCGCCGCCCTGCACGCCGCCGCCATGGCGGGCGCGATGGAGCGCATGTTCTCGATGACGCTCGGCTACTGCAACGACCGCGTTCAGTTCGGCAAGGCCATCGGCAAGTTCCAGGCGATCCAGCATCAGCTCAGCGTGATGGCCGAACACGTGGCCTGCGCCGGCGTCGCGGCAGAACTGGCCTTCAAGGCCGGCTCGACCATCCCCGCCCTGCTCGCAACAGCCACCGCCAAGTCACGCACCAGCACATCGGTGCCTTTGGTCGCATCGACGGCCCATGCCCTGCACGGCGCCATCGGCGTCACCGAGGAATACGACCTCCAGCTCTACAGCCGCCGCCTGCACGAATGGCGCATGGCCGATGGCAGCGAGGTCTACTGGAACCGCATCGTCGGCGAGGCGCTGCTGGGGCACACTGCCTCGTCGGTACTGCAATTCGCAATGGAGGAGATCCTTTAAATGAGCGACAAGAAATTCCTGAACTACGAACAAGAGGGCCACATCGTCACCCTGACGATGAACGACCCCGAGGCCCGCAACGCCCTCACCGGCAACAGCGCCGTGCCCGAGTTCCTCGCGGCCATCGACCGCATCCACGCCGACCATTCCGTGCGCGCCGTGATCCTGACGGGCGCCGACACGGCCTTCTCGTCCGGCGGCAACGTCAAGGACATGGGCCGCTACAGCGAGATGGCGCCGATGGAGCTGCGCCGCGAATACCGCCTCGGCATCCAGAAGCTGCCGCTGGCCCTCTTCAACCTCGAAGTGCCGGTGATCGCCGCCGTCAACGGCCACGCGATCGGCGCCGGCCTCGACCTCGCCTGCATGTGCGACATCCGTGTCGCTGCGGAAGAAGCCAAGTTCGCAGAGAGCTTCGTCAAGCTCGGCATCATCCCCGGCGACGGCGGTGCATGGCTGCTGCCGCGCATCATCGGCCTCTCGCGCGCGACCGAGCTCACGCTGACCGGGCAGATGATCGATGCGAAGCAGGCCGCCGAATGGAACCTGGTCTCACGCGTGGTGTCTCGCGATCAGTTGATGCCGACGGCGCGCGCGCTGGCCGAGCAGATCGCTGCCAACCCGCCGCACGCCGTGCGCCTGGCCAAGCGCCTGCTGCGCGAGGCATTGCACAGCCGGCTCGACACGCTGCTGGAAATGTCCGCGGCGTTCCAGGTGATGTCGCACCAGACGGCCGATCATCACGAAGCCGTCTCGGCCTTCATCGAGAAGCGCAAGCCGGAATTCAAGGGCTGAGCGCCCACTGCGCACCCATCAATAAAAACGCCGGCATCCGCCGGCGTTCTGCCTTCTAGAGGCTGGCGATGCCAGCCGCCCTGACGTCACTGTCCGACGATGATCTGCGCGATGAGTCCGGTGGCGATCGCAGCCAGCACGTAGTCCCCGCCGACACCGACCCACTGGTAGCCGCGCGGCGGCGAGTTCAGGTGGTAGGCACGGTAGTCATTCACGACGTAGTTGCCGCCGCGGTATTCGTTCGGCACGCGGCCGCCGCGCTTCCATTCGGCATGCGGCTGCGGATAAGCGCGGCGGTCGGCGTGACGGCCATCGCGGTAATCGTTGCGGTCGTTGCTCCACTGGCCGTTGTTGTCATGGCGGCCGTCTTGGCGCGGGTCGCGTTGCTCGTACCGGCCGTCGCGTCCATCGCGGTCCGGGCCGTGGTTGCGGTCTTGCGCAAATGCGCTGCCGACGCTCGAAAATGCCAGGGTGGCGGCGATCACGGCGATGGTCTTGGAACGGATGGTCATTCTGAACTCCTTGTTGGGATGACGAGTTCAGTGTCGGGCCCCCATGTGTCGCGCGGGTGCGGCGCGCGTGCAGCAATGTAAAGACTCAAGGCACGGCTACAGCGCCGCCATCAGCTCACCTGCCGCGCCCGCCCCGCCCAGTGCGACTCGCGCAGTTCGCGCTTGAGCACCTTTCCCGCCGCGGACAAGGGCAGCGCCTCGCGGAACTCGATGCTCTTGGGGCACTTGTAGCCCGCGATGAAGGACTTGCAATGCACGTGGAGGTCGGTGTCGTCGAGTTCCATGCCCGGCTTGCGCACCACCACCGCATGCACCGCCTCGCCCCACTGCGCATGCGGCACCGCGATCACGGCGCAGGCCTGCACCGAAGGATGCCGCGCGATCACGTTCTCGACTTCCGCCGAGTACACGTTCTCGCCACCGCTCACGATCATGTCCTTCAAGCGGTCCACGATGAACACATGGCCGCCCTCGTCCATGCGTGCGCCGTCGCCGGTGTAGAGCCAGCCATCGCGCAGCGCGCGAGCCGTCTCCTCCGGCTTGTTCCAGTAGCCGAGCATCACGTTGGGCCCGCGCATGATGAGTTCACCGACCTCGCCGCGCGGCACTTCGTTGCCGCGGTCATCGACCAGCTTCACCGCAATGCCGTAGCCGGCGCGTCCGGCCGAACGCGAGAGGCCCGAGGCGCGGCCTTCCGGCCCGTGGTTCTCCGGCGGGTTGGAGGTCACGCCGCCGCATTCGGTCATGCCGTACGAATGCGTGAACTCCACGCCCGGCAGCAAGGCCAGCGCGCGCTCCAGCACCGATTCGGCAATGGGCGATGCGCCATAGACCATGCGCTTCAGGCTGCTCAGGTCGAAGCAGTCGAACTCCGGGTGCGTGATGAGCGCCTGCAGCATCGTCGGCACCAGCAACAGGTCGGTCACGCGTTCGCGCTCGATGGTCGCCATGACCTCGCGCGCGTCGAAGGCCGGGGCCAGCACATGCGTCTCACCCGCGATGAACTGCACCAGCGCGCGGCCGATGCCGCCCATGTGGAACAAGGGCGCCACGTGCAACGCAACGCTTTCGCCCGGCATCGGCGTCTGCGCCAGGCGCTGTATGCCGATGGACCACAGCGTCCAGTGGCTGTGCATCACGCCCTTGGGGAAGCCCGTGGTGCCGCCGGTGTAGAGGATGCAGGCCAGGTCGGCACCGGCGCGGTTCGCATCTGCTACAGGCCTGGCGTCGGCTATCAGGGCTTCGAAAGAGAGCATGCCTTCGGGCGTCGGCCAGTCGCCGGCATAGATGAAGATGGGCACGCGTTTGGCCGTCGCGCGTATGCCCTCGACGCGGTTCAGGAAGTGATCGTCGACGATCAGGATCGTCGTGTCGCTGTCGTCGAGCGAATAGACGATCTCCGGCACGCTCCAGCGCGTGTTGATTGGGTTGAGCACGCCGCCGCCCCACCACACGCCCATCAGGCATTCGAGCCAGCGGTCGGAGTTGACGCCCAGCATGCCGACACGGTCGCCACCCTTCATGCCGATGGATTGAAGGGCGCCGGCCAGGCGCGCCACCCGTTCACCGTATTCGCTGAAAGTCTGGCGCCGGCCGTGGAACACGGTGGCGATGCGGTCGGGCGTGGCCTGCATCGAGCGCTGCAGCGCGAGCGTCATGGACATGGTCATGGTCGATCCTTCAGAGGGCGGGCACGGTTTCGTCACGCAGGGCGGAGACGGCGCGCGCCTCCTGCTCCTGCAGTTCGCGCCAGGCGATCTTTCCGGTGGCATTCTTCGGCAGCGCATCGACCACTTGCACGATGCGCGGCGCCTTGTAGGCCGCCATGTGTTCCCGGCACCAGGCCAGCAGGCTCGCGCTGTCCTCGGTGCTGCCGGCACGCAGCGTCACCACGGCCTTGACCGTCTCGCCGCGCTTCGGATCGGGCGAGGCGATCACGCAGGCCTCCAGCACGGCCGGGTGCGCATGCAGCGCCGCCTCCACCTCCGCTGGCCAGACCTTGAAGCCCGACGCGTTGATCATCCGCTTGAGCCGATCGCGCATGAAGACGTAGCCCTCGGCGTCCATGCTGGCCAGGTCGCCGGTGCGGAAGTAGCGCTTGCCATCGATCACGACAAAGCCCTGCGCGTTGGCCTCCGCATGGTTCCAGTAGCCGAGCATGATCTGCGCGGCATGCACGACGATCTCGCCGGCCTCGCCCTGCGGCACGGGCTCCAGCGTCTCCGGGTCGACGATGCGCAGGTCCACCCCGAAGGTCGCGATGCCGAGGCATCCCTTCTTCGGCTGGTAGAGCGGATTCGCGCACAGGAAGTTGGCGCTTTCGGTGAGGCCGTAGCCCTCGATGTAGTCGAGCCCGTAGCGCTGCTTCAGCGTGTCGTTGACATGCTGCGGCGTTGCCGCGCCGCCGCCGGTGACCACCGACAGGCTGCAGAGGTTGCGCTGCTCGATGCCGGGCTGTGCGAAGAAGTCGACCAGCATCGCCGGCAGCGCCGCCCAGAAGGTCACCCGATGGCGCTCGATCAGCACCGCCGCGGCCTCGCGGTCCCAGCGCGGCATCAGCACGATGGTGCCGCCCCAGAAGATCGCCGAATTGACGTTGTTCTGGAGCCCCAGCAGATGGAACAGCGGCGCCACCGCAAGGTAGACCGACGATGGATTCGTGCCGCGCCAGAGCGAGGAGCCGACGCACGATGTCATCACCGTGCGATGCGTGTGCACGCAGGCCTTCGGCTTGCCCGTGGTGCCCGAGGTGTAGGGCAGCATGCAGAGGTCGTCAGGCCCCGCGCCGTGCGGCGCCGGCATGCAGGCCTGCGCCAGCGCGGCGTTCCAGGCAACGGCGTCCTGCGGCAGGCGGACATCTGCCATGCGCGTGCGCAGCCATTGCGGCGTCGGCAGGCTGGCATCCTCCTCGCCCAGCGCATCGCCGTAGGCATGCACGATGAGCTTTCGCAGCGAGGTGCTGCCAAGCAGGGGCTCGATGCGCTCGAGCAACTCGCTGGCCACGAAAGCCGCCACCGCGCCGCTGTCGCGAACGATGTGTTCGAGCTCGTCGCG
Organism: Variovorax sp. dw_308; assembly: GCF_019207085.1. GTDB lineage: Bacteria > Pseudomonadota > Gammaproteobacteria > Burkholderiales > Burkholderiaceae_C > Variovorax. The sequence continues at coordinate 52,643 of NZ_JAATOM010000003.1, forward strand.
CAGCAGCATCGCATTGACCGGCACGAAGACCGCATCGGCACGCAGGACCGCGAAGTACGCCGCGATGAACTGCGGGCAGTTCTGGCTGAAGACGATCACGCGCTCGCCGGGCGCCACGCCGCAGGCGTTCTGCAGATAGCCCGCCATCGCCTCGACCTCGCCCAGCAGTTGACCGTAGCTGACGGCGCTGCCCTGGAAATGGATGGCCGTCTTGTCTGGATAGCGCTGCGCCGAGACCTCCAGGTTGCGGAACAGGCTGGTCTCTGGAATGTGGGCTTCGCACGGCAGCCCCTGGCGGGCCCGTTCCGCATCGATGGCCAGCGCGCCGGTGGGTCGCTCGACCACGTCGGCGGGCGTCGGGCAAGGATGAAACGATCTCGTGGTGGTGCTGGGTTCTTGCATGGGTGCCGTCCGCTTTGTCTCTGGAATCGGCCCAGTAAACCAGCGCACCCCTTGGCTCCAGCCACCCCGATCGGGTGGCACCGTGACGCCGGACCCGCCGCAGACCACCCGCCCGGGGTAGTGCCCATGCCACCCGCCGCGTCGACCATCGACAGGCAACCCAAGGAACACGAAGCATGCAACCCCATTCCCCTTCCGGGCCCGCCCGCCGCCTGCTCCACACGCGCGAGATCGTCTGCAACGCCTACCTTCGCGACGACGGCCTGGTCGACGTGGAGAGCACGATGCGCGACATCTCACCCAATGGCTCGGATCTCTTCTTCAAGCCCCTTGGCCCGGGCGAAGACCTGCATCGCATGCGCATCATCATGACGGTCGACAGCGACATGGTGATCCGCACCCTGCAAGTGCAGACACAGGCCGCGCCCACGCCTTACTGCGCCGAAGGCAACGCGATCTACGACGTGCTCGTCGGCCTGAAGATCGGTCCCGGCTTCACGAAGCGGGTGCGCAGCCTGGTCGGCGCCCATCGGGGCTGCACCCATCTCACCGAACTGATCGGCCCCGCCGCGACGACGGCCATCCAGAGCTACTTTGCGCTCGGCCGCGAGCGGGGCAACCTGCGCAGGCTGCACGCCGGGGCCGGTCCGCTGCCCAAGCCCGGCCTCGCCGACACCTGCCAGGCCTATCGCAGCGATGGCGAGGCACTCAAGGCCATCTGGCCCCTGCATCGAAGGGGCGCGTAGTCGATTCCAGGCAGCCCGGCACAGCGCACTGCCTTTGCTTGCGAAGTCGTATCAGGTCCTGGGTGACCGATCGTCGACCTCGTCATGACCGGCGAAACCAGCGACTCCGAATGAAGGTTGCGCCACCGCCATCGCAGGACGACCCGGCCCCACCGGAACCTGCGCAATGCCTGGACCGCGATAGCCCATCGCCCATTGCCAGGCGAAGGCTGGCGTCATCAACATGCCGAGCGTCACGACGCCACGCGGTGAAAGGCGCCGCTTCCATTGCCAATCAGGCGACAGGAAGCACTTCCAGGCCGCCGCACGCTCGCCATCGCGGAGGTAGCGGGTGGTCGCCACGACCGCGAACTGGCGCAGCAGCCGCTTCCTGCCCTCGATCTGCTCCGGCGAGGAGACCTTCAACTGCTGCGCGAGTTCGTACATGAGATGCGCATCCACGCCCCGCCCCGAGTTGGTCAGCGACTCGGCATGGACACGGTAGCGCGCCAGGTCCTGGGCAATGAAACGCCCGTAGGCGCCGGAATTCGCGAGCCTGATGGACAGGCCCCAGTCGCCGATGTTGCCGTCACGGGCGCCGAACATGTGCGCGAGATAGGTGGTCCGGGGCATCAGGAAACTGTTCGGCGGGATCGCGTGCTGGAGGCTCCATTCGCGCACGGTTTTCACCGCGCCCGGCCCCTCCTTGCCGTAGTCCCTGTGGTTGGTTGCGGTTCGCACCGGATCGACCCGACCCTTCTCGTCCATGATTTCGTTGCGGCCGAACCAGATCTTCACGCGCTCGTCCGTCTCTTTCGCGCAGGCCTGGGCCAGCGTGGCCAGCGCACCAGGGCAGAGGTGGTCGTCGTCATGCAGGATGAGGATGTGGTCGAAGCGCGCCGCGCTCCCGAGCGCGCACTGGTTCGGATAGTTGCCCAGCGGCGGGTCGTTGATGACATGGCGCACCAGCGGTTCGAGCCCGCTCGCGGCAATCGTGGCGCGGTTCCCGGCGCGGAATTCCACCGGACTGTCGTCGCCCACGATGATCTCGCCAATCAGCGACCGGTCCTGCTGCGCCAGGCTTTCCAATGCCTCGGCAAGGTGATGCGGTCGCCGAAAAGTGGGGACGAGGATGGATATCAGCATGTCCGGTTCAATGGAAACAATAGATCACATTTGGCCATGCAGGTGAATCAATTGCAACCAAACTGCCCGTCGGCGGCGCGGGATTTCGACTCTCCTCGGGGGCCTGTCTGACAAACCGAAAGTCATAGGGAAACGGCAGCCGCCTGACCTCATCCAGGCCGGGCCCTGCGCCACGTCCCGGCCCACGCCGTCTGGCGCGGATACCCAACGGTTTCCGCTAGAGGTTTCCGAGCGACGTACGCAAGCCCGCGTAGTCGGTCGGCCCATTGCTTTCCGACGGATTGCCCGTCGCCGAAAGCCATGCCGCGATGCCCGGCACACGTTTTTCGAAGTAGCTCTGCAGCGGCGGCCAATGGCCATCTGCATCGTGCGATTCGGTGACTTCGAGCGCCTCCACGCCGATCGAGCGCAGGCTCGTCACCATCGCCAGCGAGCGGCCGTCCAGCAGTTGCAAGGTCACTTCACGGCCCTGCGCCAGGATCTCCTCGAGGATGCGTCGATGCACCTTGTAGTCGGCCCAACTGCGCTTGGCGCAGGCGTCGCTGAGCTCGCGGAATGCCCAGTGCATGTTCGACGCGAAGGCGGCCGCGACCTGCGCCGCCTGCCGTTCGCCCTGGCTCGCGGCCAGCCCTTGCAGCCGCACGCTCCAGCCCACGGCCAGCAGCACACCGAAGGCCTGCACCCAGGCGGCCCATTCGCTCGCCGAGTTGGGCCGGAACACCCAGGCCACCCCCAGAAGACTGAACGCAATCGCCACCGGCAACCAGATTCTTTGCATTGCTAAACCTCCGGACCTTGCGGCGAAGTCATCTCACCATTCGGGGATGGGCTCATCCCCTCGGACCATCGCTGCCAAACATGCGGCGGATCGCCGCGACGCCAGCCACCAATGCGTTGGAATAGCTTGCATGCGGATCGGCGGACGCCTCCAGCGGCAAATAGGACAGCGAGTCCGCTGCAGCGTTTTCCCCGCTGTCGGCGCCTTCCATCAACACCCAATAGAACTCGCCTTCTTCTAGTTCATGCACAGTCAACGCAATGTTTCGGAGTTGGGACATCAGAGGATGGAAAAATGACAGTACCGTGGATTAAGAGCGCGGTCCCATCCTATTCAGGACCGCCGCAACACGCCTAACCACAATTTCACGGTTACTTCGAAATGTGACAAAGAGTAAGTAGATCAGCATCGCTATTACACACGATTGGCCGCACCCACGGGAAAAGTGAGTGCTTTTTGTTTCTTTTCCTACAACCATTTCGTGGCTGAAAGCCTACGCTGGGGTGGTCGTTCTTCGCCTCAAGGAAGCCCCATGAAACATCTCGTCGTCAACTCGCACATGCTGTCGTCCGTGGGCGGCGCGTTCTATCCCACCGGGTATTCGATGCTCATGTTCCCGGATGGGGAGACCGCCCGGCGGGTCGGAAAGCGCCTGATCGACAACGACGTGAGCGGCGACGACGTGTACCTGGTGCCTCCGGAGGAGATCCTTTCGCAGATCGCGCCGACCGTGCACGACGGCGACAACCCCCTTCCCTCCGCCGGCACGGACGGCGCCACGGTGCGCGCCTACACCAAGCTGGCGCTCGACGGGCACACCGGCCTGCTGGTCAAGACGCCGGACGCCAAGGCCGCGGAGCGGATGATGGAGATCGTGCGGACGGTACCGTACTCGATGGCCCAGCGCTATCGGACGCTGGTGATCGAGGACCTTTGAGCCTTCTCAAGCCGGAGCTGCGCGCCGGACGACCTCGCGCGACATGGCCTGCGCCAGTTCATGCTCGCCGAGGAAGACGATGGCGCTGTCCTCGCGGGACAGCAGTGCCGCCTCTTCCTCGTTGTGGCTGCGCACCACGGTCTGGATGCCGGGGTTGAGCGTTCGCGCCGCCTCGATCATCTGGCGCACATGGAGCGTGTCGGGCGTCGCGATGACCAGCACCCGGGCGCGCGCCACATGCGCCTGGATCAGCACGGCCGGGTCGGCCGCGTCGCCCCACACCGCGGCCATGCCGCCTTCGCGCAGTTTCTCGACCAGTTCCCGGTTCTGCTCGGCCACGACGAAGGGCAGGTCATGCGCCGTCAATGCCGCCGCGATGCGACGACCGACGCGCCCATAGCCCACCAGCACGACCTGCCTTGAAAGATAGCGTGCATCCGTCGTCATCGGCAGTTCGGCGAGCGGGTCCGAGCGCGCATCGAGTTCGCGCGCCAGCGATGAACGCGCACGCAGCCACCTCTGCATGGGCGCGATGGCACCGAACCACAACGGATTGGTCGCAATGGAAATCAGCGCCCCCGCGAGGATCAGGCTCTGCCCCTCGGCCGACAGCAGGCCCAGCGACATGCCCAAGCTGGCCAGGATGAACGAGAACTCGCCGATCTGGGCCAGGCTCGCGCTCACCGTCAACGCCGTGTGCAGCGGGTACCGCAGCAACAGCACCAGCAGGCAGGCCGCCATCGACTTGCCCACCACGATCACGCCCACCACCGCCAGCACCTGGAGCGGACGCTCGACCAGCACCATCGGATCGAACAGCATGCCGACCGACACGAAGAACAGCACCGCGAACGCATCGCGCAAGGGCAGCGACTCCTGCGCCGCCCGATGGGCAAACTCCGACTCGCGCATCACCATGCCGGCAAAGAAGGCGCCGAGCGCGAACGACACGCCGAACAGCGCCGCCGATGCAAACGCGATGCTGACCGCCGCCGCCACCACGCACAGCGTGAACAGCTCGCGCGACCCTGTGCGCGTGACCTGCCACAGCACCCAGGGAAACAGCCGCCGCCCGACCACCAGCATCAGCGCGACGAAGCCGCCCACCTGCAGCAGCGTCAGGCCCAGCGTCTGCCACACCGGCTCGGTGCTCGCCACCGCCCCGCCGCCACCCAGCGCACCCGCCAGCGGCGGCAGCAGCACCAGCACGAGCACCATCGCCAGGTCCTCCACCACCAGCCAGCCGACCGCGATGCGGCCCGTGTAGGTGTCGAGGATGCCAAGCGTCTCCAGCGCACGCAGCAAGACCACGGTACTGGCCACCGACAGCGCCAGGCCGAAGACCAGCGCCGCACCGGCCGACCAGCCCCACCAGGTGGCCAGGCCCGCGCCCAGCAGCGTGGCCACCGCAATCTGCACCAGTGCCCCGGGCACGGCGATCTTGCGCACCGTCAGCAAGTCGTCGAGCGAGAAGTGCAGGCCGACGCCGAACATCAGCAGCATGACGCCGATCTCGGCCAGTTGCGCGGCAATGCCCGCATCGGCCACGAAGCCCGGCGTGAACGGGCCGATGATGACGCCGGCGAGCAGGTAGCCCACCAGCGCCGGCAGGCGCACGCGCACCGCGATGAAACCGAGGACCAATGCCAGGCCGAGGCCGGCCGCGATGGTATTGATCAGGGAAACGCTGTGGGGCATCGACCCATTCTGCAAGATCGATGCAGGTCAACGCCGAATAATTCTCCGGAGCGTCCGAAGGACTTGTCCTCCCCTTCAGGCCGCCATCTTTTCGTTCTTGGCGTCCAGCAGGATCTCGGGCTCGTTGGCCTCGACCCAGCTCTCGTTGTTGAGGGCGGCGTGCAGCCGGTCCATGTCCAGTTCATCGGTCCACTTGGCCACGACCAGCGTGGCCACGCCGTTGCCGATCAGGTTGGTCAGCGCGCGCGCTTCCGACATGAAGCGGTCGATGCCGAGGATCAGCGCCAGCCCCGCCACCGGCACATGCCCGACCGCCGACAAGGTGGCTGCCAGCACGATGAAGCCGCTGCCGGTGACGCCCGCCGCGCCCTTGGAGGTGAGCAGAAGCACAGCCAGCAACGTGATCTCCTGCGTGAAGGTCATGTCGGTGTTGGTGGCCTGCGCGATGAACACCGCCGCCATGGTGAGGTAGATCGAGGTGCCGTCCAGGTTGAACGAATAACCGGTGGGGATCACCAGCCCGACGCAAGTCTTCTTCGCGCCGAGGTTTTCCATCTTCTCCATCATGCGCGGCAGCACCGACTCCGACGACGAGGTACCCAGCACGATCAGCAGCTCCTCCTTGATGTACTTGATGAACTTCCAGATGCTGAAGCCGTGGAAGCGCGCGATGGCGCCCAGCACCACGAAGATGAACAGCAGGCAGGTCAGGTAGAACACGCCCATCAGCTTGCCCAGCGAGAACAGCGAGCCCACGCCATACTTGCCGATGGTGAACGCCATCGCGCCGAACGCGCCGATCGGCGCCACCTTCATGATGTAGTTGACGATGGTGAAGAGCACATGCGAGCCCTTCTCGATGATGTCGAATATCAACGTGCCGCGGCCACCGAAGCGGTGCAGCGCAAAGCCGAACAGCACCGCGATCAGGAGCACCTGCAGGATCTCGCCCTTGGCGAAGGCATCCACGATCGTGTTGGGAATGACGTGCAGCAGGAAGTCGACCGTGCCCTCCATCTTGCCCGGGCCGGTATAGGCGGCGATGGACTTGGTGTCGATGGTCGAGGCATCGATGTTCATGCCCGCGCCGGGCTTCAGCAGGTTGACCAGGCACAGCCCGACCACCAGCGCGATGGAACTCACGATCTCGAAGTACAGCAGCGCCAGCCCGCCGGTCTTGCCGACCTTCTTCATGTCTTCCATGCCGGCGATGCCGACCACCACCGTGCAAAAGATGATCGGCGCGATGATCATCTTGATGAGCTTGATGAAGCCGTCGCCCAGCGGCTTCATCTTCTCGCCGGTCTCGGGGAAGAAGTAGCCCAGCAGCACCCCGAGGATCACCGCCGTGATGACCTGCAGGTAGAGCGACTTGTAGAGCGGCTGCTTTGTTTTCGTAGGCGTGGAAGGGCCTGCCATCGCGTTGTCTCCTGCTGGGAACGTCGCGCCTGCCGATGGGGCCGGCGTGCAACCGTTCCACTGTAGCGCCGTGTTGCACCCCGCGTGCAATAAAAAAACCCGCCGAGGCGGGTTTCACTGACTATTGGCTGACGCCGCTCAGTGCATGTGCAGGCCGCCGTTGATCGAGAAGTCGGCGCCGGTCGAGTAGCCGCCTTCGTCGGTGGCCAGCCACGCGATGATCGAGGCGATTTCGCTCGGCTTGCCCAGGCGCTTGACCGGGATCGTCGAGATGATCTTGTCGAGCACTTCCTGGCGGATGGCGTTGACCATGTCGGTGCCGATGTAGCCAGGGCTCACGGTGTTGACCGTCACGCCCTTGCCAGCCAGTTCCTGCGCCAGCGCCATCGAGAAGCCGTGCATGCCGGCCTTGGCCGCCGAGTAGTTGGTCTGCCCGGCCTGGCCCTTGGCGCCGTTGACCGAGCTGATGTTGATGATGCGGCCCCAGCCCTTTTCGACCATGTCGCCAACCACCTGCTTGGTCACGTTGAACATGCTGTTGAGGTTGGTCTCGATGACGGCGCTCCAGTCCTCGGGCGACATCTTCACGAACATGCGATCGCGCGTGATGCCGGCGTTGTTGACCAGCACGTCGATGCTGCCGTGCTCGCCCTTGGCTTTGGCGAAGGCGTCGACAGTGGATTGCCAGTCGCCGACGTTGCCCACGGAGGCGTAGAACTCGTAGCCCTCGGCCTTCTGTTCACCCAGCCATTTCGCGTGGTCTCGCGTCGGACCGCAGCCGGCGATGACCGTGAACCCGTCCTTGTGGAGCCGCTGACAAATAGCGGTGCCGATGCCACCCATTCCTCCAGTGACATATGCGACTTTTTTGCTCATGAATCTTCCTTGGTGATGTCTATTTAAGGCCCTCGGACTTTAACGAACTTAGGACTTAACCGGCTCAGGAAAACACCGACACCAGTGTGCAACCACATGTCACAACCGCTTCCTATACTTGCCGGGCGCTGTGGGAAGGTCGGTCATCATTGCCAGGACCTTTGCGCCACGCTCCATGCCTTCCCCTCGCTGGAAAGGCCCTTTGTCCAGCGCTCGAAGCGGACACGGACCCCGCCATGAAACTCATCACCTGGAACACCCAATGGTGCCGCGGCCTCGACGGCGACGTGAGTCCGCGGCGCATCGTCGAAGGCGCCCGCGCGATGGCCGACTTCGACGTGCTGTGCCTGCAGGAGATCGCGCAAGGCTTCGACGGCATGCCGGGCGCGCCCGGAGACCAGCCCGCCGAGCTGGCTGCGCTGTTGCCCTGCTTCCAGCTCTTCTTTGGCGCGGCGGTCGACGAGTTCGATGCCGCCGGAAAGCGGCAGCGCTTCGGCAACCTGGTCGCCACCCGCCTGCCGGTGGAGAACGTCCAGCACCACCCCCTGCCCTGGCCGGCCGACCCCAGCGTGAGCAGCATGCCGCGGATGTGCACGGTCGTCACCGTGCGCGACCCCGTGCTGGGTCCGGTCCGCGTGATGACCACGCACCTCGAGTACTACAGCCAGGCGCAGCGCATGGCGCAGGTGGACGCGGTGCGCGAGCTGAACGCGCAAGCCTGCGCCCAGGCCGCCGCGCCGCCGAAGTCCGAGCTTGAGATTTCGCCGTTCCAGGCCAAGGCGCACACGCCTCGCGCGATCCTCTGCGGCGACTTCAACCTCGTGGTCACGCAGCCCGGGCACCCGGTCACCGAACCCGAGTACCAGGCCCTTCACCAACCCCATCCCCATGGACGCCTGCAGGACGCCTGGCCCCTGGTGCACGGCGCCGCACCCCACGCGCCGACCTTCCGCCTGTTCGACCGGCGCTATGGCCCGACCCCGGCGACCTTCGACTTCGTCTTCGTGACCGACGACCTTTCGGCGCACGTGCGGCGCATGGAGGTCGATATCCTGACGCGTGCCTCCGACCACCAGCCGGTGCTGGTCGAGCTATAAGGTCCTCATGCAAGCCAGCCCACACCTGCCCGATTCACGCTATGCGGTCATGCGCCTGATCGTCACCATGCTGCTCATGACCGTGGGCAGCAGCGGCATGTATGTGGTGTCGGTGGTGCTGCCGGCCGTGCAGGCCGACTTCGGCGTCGCGCGCGCGGACGCATCGCTGCCCTACACGCTGCTGATGATCGGCTTCGGCGTGGGCGGCGTGCTGATGGGAAAACTGGCCGACCGCTTCGGCGTGATGTGGCCTTTGATGCTGGGTGCGGTGGCACTCGGGCTGGGCTACATCGCCTGCAGCATGGCCGATGGCATCGTGTCCTTTGCCATTGCGCAGGGGTTGCTGGTCGGCTTGCTGGGCAGCGCCGCGGTATTCGCGCCGCTGGTGGCCGACACGTCGCTCTGGTTCGTGAAGCGGCGCGGCACCGCCGTGGCGGTGTGCGCCAGCGGCAACTACATCGCCGGCGCGATCTGGCCGCCCATCGTGCAGCACTTCATCGAGACGGTCGGCTGGCGCCCCACCTACTTCGGCATGGGCGTGTTCTGCGGGCTCGCCATGGCCGGGCTCGCGCTGTTCATGCGGGCGCGGCCGCCCTTGGAGAGCCCGGCGCCCGCGGCAAGCACGGCGCCCGGTCGCGCGCAGCTTGGCCCTTCGCTGCAGCCTTTCGGCCTCAGCCTCGGCATGGCGCAAGGGCTGCTCTGCCTGGCCGGTACCGCCTGCTGCGTGGCGATGGCGATGCCGCAAGTGCACATCGTGGCCTACTGCAGCGACCTCGGCTACGGCGCGGCACGCGGCGCGCAGATGCTGTCGGTGATGCTGGCATTCGGCATCGTCAGCCGGCTGGTTTCAGGGTTTGTCTGCGACCGCATCGGCGGCTTGCGCACCTTGCTGCTCGGCTCGGTGCTGCAGTGCATCGCGCTGATCCTGTTCCTGCCCTTCGATGGCCTGGTGCCGCTGTTCGTGGTGTCGGCCCTGTTCGGCCTGTTCCAGGGCGGCATCGTGCCCTCCTACGCGATCATCGTGCGCGAGTACTTTCCACCGGCCGAGGCCGGCGCGCGCGTGGGCACGGTCATCATGTGCACGCTGCTCGGCATGGCCCTGGGTGGCTGGATGTCAGGCGAGGTGTTCGACCTGACCGGGAGCTATCACGCGGCGTTCATCAACGGCATCGCGTGGAACCTGCTGAACATGTCGATCGCGGTGACGCTGCTGCTGCGGGTGCGGCGGATGCACGCGCTTGCCCTTGGGACCGCTTGAATCCTCACGCGCCAGCCAGCGTCAAACGTGCGCGCAGTCGCGGCAAGACTCGTTCCACTGCTTGTGCGGTGCCCTTGAACCGGCCTTCTTGATGAATCCCAGCAGGCGATTGGGCTGGCGCTGGCGCGGTTCCTCGCGCTTCACCTTCGACATCATGCTTGTGTAGGTCAGTGCCGGCGGGGCCTTGATCGCGCCGGCCCGCATCAGGTCGAACGACAAGGCGACGCTGCATTCGATGTCGTTCGACTCCAGGCACTTCCAGACATATTCGTGTGCGAAGACAACCAGTGCGCGGTCGGGTGACGCGACGACGAAATGCTCTGCTTCACCGAGCGTCATGCAGATCCATTCCCAGCCGAACTCGCGCACCACCTGGTTGCCCCACACCGTTCCGAGCGCGCGGCCCGCATCGGCGTCGTCGCCATCGAAACCCTTCGTCGACGCGAACAGCAGCGGACCCTGCCTCTTCTGGATGTATGCGTCGATCCCGGCGACGATGACGTCCATCCGGCTGCATGGGACGTCCGAGATCATGTCGAATCCGGTCGCAGCGTAGTTCTTGAACAGCGCGTGTTCCTGGAGAGTGAGAGAGCGTTCAGAGGTGGGCATTTGGAACCTTGTTGGTTGATGCCCAAATTGTCCCAAGCCAAGGGTTTTTACTCAGCAGGCTGCGGCTGCTTGACGCATCGGAAACTTCCGATTTCAAGCCACCGGAGTCGACGCGCGGGACGGATCCGCCAATGCGCCGGATTTGCGGATGATGGTTCCAAGACGGTCGGCGGCCCAGCGCTTTGCGTGGGCAGGCACGGCCCGCGCGGGCTCGCTGGCAGCCAGGCTGACCAGTTGCATGGCGCTCGTGTAGCTCCATGCCGCTTGCGGGGGAATCACGTCGGAGCGCAGTTGATCGAAGGCTGCCTTGATCGCGCAATCCATCGTCTCCAGGTCCAGGCACGCCTCGATGTATTCCGTCGCGAAGATGGCAAGCGAGCGGCTGGGCTGCACCACGACGTAGTGCTCCTCACCCTCGAACATCACACAGACCCATTCCCATCCGAAAACCCGGACGAGCTGGTCACCCCACACGGTGGCCAGCGCGCGGGCGGCCTCGGCGTTGCTTCGCCTTTCCTCGCCTTCCCGGCGCGGCGCCCACTGGCCGGCGTGCTTGCGCTGGTGTCTATCGACGGATGCGTGGATGGCCGCGACGATTCGCGTGGGCGGAGCATCGCGTTCGCCACCGATCATCTGGTTGCCGGCGGCGGCATATCGGTTGAATTCGCGTTGCTCCCCTGCGGTCAGGGCGCGTTCGTACGTGGACATTCAGGAACCTCTTTTGGATAGAGGCCCGATTGTCCGGATCCAGTGGCGCTGGCGAAGTCAGGCCGGGCTGAGCCGGCCTGCGGAAACGTCCGGAAACACCGCCGCCAATTCCGCCGGCGCGGGGTTCCCGGAGATCAGCGCTCGATGGTCAGCGCCACGCCCATGCCGCCGCCGATGCACAGCGAGGCAATGCCCTTCTTGGCGTTCTGGCGCTTCATTTCATGCAGCAGGGTGACCAGGATGCGGCAGCCGGACGCGCCGATCGGGTGGCCGATGGCAATGGCGCCGCCGTTCACGTTGACCTTGCTCACGTCCCATCCCATTTCGCGGTTCACCGCGCAGGCCTGGGCAGCGAAGGCTTCGTTGATTTCGAGCACGTCGAGGTCGGCGGCCTTCCAGCCGGCGCGCTGCAACGCCTTGGTCGACGCCGGCACAGGGCCCATGCCCATGATGGCCGGGTCGAGGCCCGCGGTGGCATAGCTGGCAATGCGGCCCAGCGGCGTCAGGCCGAGCGAGGCAGCCTTCTTGGCCGTCATCACCATCACGGCGGCAGCACCGTCGTTGAGACCCGAGGCGTTGCCGGCCGTCACGCCGCCGGCCTTGTCGAAGGCGGGGCGCAAGCCGGCCAGCCCTTCGGCATTGGTCTTGCGGTTGATGAACTCGTCCTTGTCGAAGACGACCGGATCGCCCTTCTTCTGCGGAATGTTCACGCCGACGATTTCTTCCTTGAACTTGCCGGCGTCCTGCGCGGCAGCGGCCTTGGTCTGGCTGCCCAGCGCCAGTTCGTCCTGCGAAGCGCGGTCGATGTTGTACTTCTTGGCCACGTTCTCGGCGGTGATGCCCATGTGGTACTGGTTGTAGACGTCCCACAGGCCGTCGACGATCATGGTGTCGACCAGCTTCCAGTCGCCCATGCGCTGGCCGTTGCGCGAGTTCGGCAGCACGTGCGGCGCCAGGCTCATGTTCTCCTGGCCGCCGGCGATGACGATCTCGCTGTCGCCCGCGCCGATGGCCTGCGCCGCCAGCATCACGGCCTTGAGGCCGGAGCCGCACACGGCGTTGATCGTGAGCGCCGGCGTTTCCTTGGCGCCACCGCTCTTGAGCCAGGCCTGGCGCGCCGGGTTCTGGCCGGCGCCTGCTGCGAGCACCTGGCCCATGATGGCTTCGCCGACCTGGTCCGCCGTGAGGTTGGCGCGCGCCAGCACTTCCTTGATGACGATGGCGCCCAGCTCAGTAGCCGCAATGCCCGCGAGCGAGCCGCCGAACTTGCCGACAGCGGTGCGAGCGGCCGAAACGATGACGATGTCTTCCATGCTATGTACTCCGATGATGATGACTGACTGGACGGTTGAACGGTGGGCTGTACGCTGGGCGCGTCAAAGCCTCACGCCTTGGCCTTGACGTAGCGCCCGGGCGCCGGCTCGGTGGCCTGGTAGGTCTTGCCCTTGCCGTAGGACTTGGGCGCGGGAATCTGCTTGCCGGCATGGCCCTTGAGCCAGGCCGACCAGTCGGTCCACCAGCTGCCGGGATGCTCGGTGGCGCCTTCCAGCCATTCGGGCTGCGTGGCGGGCAGCTTGCCGTCGTCGCGGATCCAGTGGCTGCGCTTCTTCTTGGCCGGCGGGTTGATCACGCCGGCGATATGGCCTGACGCACCCATGACGAAGCGCTTCTTGCCCTTGAGGATCTGCGTCGAGGCATAGGCGCCGCCGATGGGCACGATGTGGTCTTCGCGCGAGCCGTAGATGTAGACCGGCGCCTGGATGGCGCCCAGGTCGACCTTCTCGCCGCACACGGTGAGCGCGCCCGGCACCTTGAGCTTGTTTTCAAGATAGGTGTTGCGCAGGTACCAGGCATAGAACGGCCCGGGCAGGTTGGTCGCGTCGCTGTTCCAGTAGAGCAGGTCGAACGGCGGCGGCGTCTCGCCCTTCAGGTAGTTGCCCACGACGTAGTTCCAGACCAGGTCGTTGGGCCGCAGGAAGCTGAAGGTGGAGGCCAGATCGCCGCCGGCCAGCAGGCCGCCGCTGCCCATCTGCATCTCGCGGTACTGCACCATCTGCTCGTCGATGAAGATGTCGAGGATGCCGGTGTCGGTGAAGTCGAGCAGCGTGGTCAGCAGCGTGACCGAGGCGGCGGGCTGCTCGCCGCGCGCGGCCAGCACGGCCAGCGCGGTGCTCAGGAGCGTGCCGCCCACGCAGAAGCCGAGCGTGTTGATCTTCTCGCTGCCGCCGATCTCCTGGGCGAGATGGATCGCCTTGATCACGGCGTCCTCGATGTACTTGTCCCAGGTGGCGGTGCGCAACGACTCGTCAGGGTTGCGCCAGCTCACCACGAACACGCGGTGGCCCTGCTCGTTCGCATAGCGGATCAGCGAGTTCTCCGGCTGCAGGTCGAGGATGTAGAACTTGTTGATGCACGGCGGGACCAGCAGGAAGGGCTTCTCGTAGACCTTGGCATTGAGCGGCTTGTATTCGAGCAGCTGGAACATCTCATTCTCGAACACCACCGCGCCCTCGGTGGTGGCCACGTTGCGGCCGACCTCAAAGGCGCTCTCGTCGGTCATGCTGAGATGCCCGCGCTTGACGTCGCCCAGCAGGTTCTGCAGACCCTTGCCAATGCTCTCGCCGTTGGTGTCGATGGCACGCTTGATGGCTTCGGCATTGAGCGCGATGTAGTTGCTCGGCGCGGAGGCGGCGGCCCACTGCTCGACCGCGAAGCGCAGGCGCGCGCGGGTCTTGGCATCGCCTTCGACGGCTTCGGCCATGCTCATCAGCGTGCGTGCGTTGAGCAGGTACACCGCGGCGGCGAAGCCGGAAAGCGGGTTGCTGCCCCAGGCCTCGCCGGCAAAGCGCCGGTCGCCGCTCGGCGGGCTGGTGAGGCCCTTGCTCCAGAGCTCCGAGGCCTCCGTCACATACTGCTGCTGCAATTCCTGCAGCTTGCCCGGCGAGAGATTGAACTTGGGCAACGCAGGCATGCCGGGCATCGACATGCCGCCGCTGCCGGTCGCCTGGAAGGACTCCAGCGCCTTGTTCCATCCCTGTGTCAGCGCCTTCTGCATCGACGCGAACGCGTCTGCGGTGGCGGCCTCTTGTGTCATGAAGTCTCCTTGATCTGCGCGGTGGCCCAGACGGTTTTTTGAGTATCCTGCAATCGTTGGCGGGCCCTGGTTCGACCGGTTCGATGCCGCAGAACAACGCGGGGTCTTAGCGCGGTCATCCTACATGCCTTCGCCGACTGCTGTCTCCATTTTGACTACATTGACTCGCACCTCCGAATGCGCTTGCAGCGCGCCACCTGAAGGGTGTGCCCCCGGCGGCCCGGCCCCGCTGGCGCCGCGGGCGCCTCCCCCAAAAAGCGCCGCATTGCTCGCCTCACAAGATGGGCCGGTGGGCCCCAACCTGGATTTCCGACACTCATGTTCGTGCACCTGATCGTCATCGGCTGGCTCTACGTCGTCGTGATGATGGCCGTTGCGGAAGCGACCAATACCAATGGCACGGTGCTGGGCGCTATCGTTACTTTTCTGCTGTACGGCCTGGGGCCGGTCGCACTGGTCGTGTACCTGCTGGGCGCACCGGGCCGGCGCAAGGCCATCAGGGCGCGTGAGCTTGCAGAGCAGGAAGCCGCGCGCCATGCGGCGGCGGCGATGGAGGGAGGCGAACCGGCGGGCGCTACCGTGGGGAAGCCAGCGCCCGGCGGCAGCGAGCGCGCAAGTTCAGCTTCGCCAGATGCAGGCGGCGAAGCGTCCGCTGCTGCCGTCCCGCCGGTGCGAAAAGAACCGTAGCGGCTGGCTGACGGTGCACCACGCGTCGGTGCCGTCGTTGCCATGAATGGACAGCGCGCCCGCGGCCAGCAGCCGCTGGCGCGCGAGGCCCGACAGGTCGGCCAGCCACTTGCCCTCGCTGCCCGCGGGCCTGAAGCATGCGGTGCTGGCCGGGTCATGCGCCTCGAAGACGGCCTTGACCTCGGGGCCGACCTCGAAAGCCGTCGGCCCGATGCACGGGCCGAGCCACGCCATGACCTGCTCCCCTTTTCCGTAAGTCGCAAGCGTCGCCTCCAGCACGCCGGCGGCCAGGCCGCGCCAGCCCGCGTGCGCGGCGGCGACCTGGCGGCCTTCGGCGTCGGTGAACAGCACGGGCAGGCAGTCGGCCACCATGACGGTGCAAGCCAGCCCGGGCTCGGCAGTGACGCAGCCGTCGGCGGTCTCCCCGTCGGCGTCGGCTGCATCGAGCCGGCGCACCGCCACGCCATGCACCTGCTGCAGGAACACCGGACGAACGCCAATCGCGCCCTGCAGCCGACGCCGGTTCTCCGCGACCGCCACGGCATCGTCGCCCACGTGGTCGCCCAAATTCAGGCTCTCGAAGCGCCCCTGCGATACGCCGCCGACCCGTGTCGTGCAGGCGGCCCGTACGCCGGCAGGCGCGGGCCACTGCGGCGCCAGCAGGTCAAGCTTCGGCATCAGGGCAACTCGACGGCTGGGCGCGGCGGAAGGCGTCGAGTTGCATGCAGGTCTCGTAGGCGGCCATGGTGCGCGGCAGGCCGTTCAGGTCGCAATCGAAGCGCTGCGCATTGAAGATCTGCGGCACCAGGCAGCAGTCGGCCATGGTCGGCGTGTCGCCGTAGCAATAGCTGCTGCCGGCCGGCGACTGGGCCAGTTGGCGCTCGAAGGCCTCCAGGCCGACGCGGACCCAATGCCGGTACCAGGCGTTCTTGGCCAGGTCGTCCAGCTTGAGCTCGCGCACCAGGTACTTGAGCACGCGCAGGTTGTTGACCGGATGGATCTCGCAGGCGATCGACTCCGAAAGCGCCCTCACCCGCGCACGACCGACCGGGTCGCGCGGCAGCAGCGGCGGCTCGGGCTGGGTCTCGTCGAGGTATTCCATGATCGCCATCGACTGCGAGAAGCGCTCGCCGTCGTCCTCCAGCATCGGCACCAGCATGTCGGCCGAGATGGCGGCGAAGGGGCCGGTGAGATGGTCGCCGCGCGCGATATGCACGGGGATGTAGTCGTAGGGCAGGCCCTTGAGGTTGAGCGCGATGCGCACGCGATACGACGCCGATGAACGGAAGTAGTTGTAGAGCTTCATCATCGGCCGAGCATAGCGCCCAAGGCCATCGGGAGGCGAGTGGCCGCGCCCTCTGGCACACTGCCGCTTCCTGTTGAACCTGCAGCGTTGAAGGACGAAATTCCATGGCTTCCGAGTACGTATTCCCCCCTGCGCCTGTCGTGTCGATCCCGGTGGTCGGCAGCGGTGCGCGTTTTCCGGTGCACCGTATCTATTGCGTGGGCCGCAACTACGAAGAGCATGCAAAGGAAATGGGCTTCACCGGCCGCGAGCCGCCGTTCTTCTTCATGAAGCCGGCCGATGCGATCGTCGTGGTGGAAGGCGGCCAGACGGGCAGCGCGGCCTACCCGACCTTGACCAAGAGCCTGCACCATGAGATCGAACTGGTCGTGGCCATCGGCACGGGCGGCAAGAACATCCCCGCCGCCGACGCGATGAAGCACATCTACGGCTATGCGGTGGGCCTGGACATGACGCGGCGCGACCTGCAAGGCGAGATGAAGAAGCAGGGCCGCCCCTGGGAGATCGGCAAGGCCTTCGAGCAAAGCGCGCCGATCGGCCCGATCGTGCCGGTGGCCGATGCCGGCGACGTGCAGAACGCCGAGATCTCGCTGCAGGTGAATGGCGCGGACCGGCAGCGCAGCAATGTGAGCAAGTTGATCTGGAACATTGCCGAGACCATCGAGCAACTGTCGGCCGCCTGGGAACTGGCGCCCGGCGACCTGATCTTCTCGGGCACGCCGGAAGGCGTGGCCGCGGTGGTGAGCGGGGACACGCTGGTCGGGTCTATCGGCGGCCTGCCATCCCTCACCGTCAAGATCGACTAGCCGATCCATGTTCCCGCGCATCCCCATCAAACACTGCAAGAACTGCGGCACCGCCGTCGTCTACCGCCTGCCGGATGACGGCGACACCAAGCCGCGCGCGGTGTGCCCCGCCTGCAATACCGTCCACTACGAGAACCCGCTGAACGTGGTGGGCACGATCCCGGTGCTGGGGGACCGGGTGTTGCTGTGCAAACGCAACATCGAGCCGCGCTGGGGCAAGTGGACCTTGCCGGCCGGGTTCATGGAACTCGACGAAACCACCGCCCAGGGCGCGGCCCGCGAAACGGACGAGGAAGCCGGCGCGGAGTACGAGATGCAGGGCCTGTTCGCCGTGATGAGCGTGGTGCGCGTGGGGCAGGTGCACCTGTTCTATCGCGCCAGGCTGCTGAGCGACAAGTTCAATCCGGGTCACGAGACCATCGAGGCCAGGTTGTTCACCGAAGAAGAAATCCCCTGGGACGAAATCGCCTTTCGCACCGTACGCGAGGCGCTGCAGCATTTCTTCGAGGATCGCCGCAAGGGCAACTTCGACCGGGTGCACACCGTCGATATCGTTTGAGTTTGAGTTTGAGTTCGAAGCCTGTCACACACATGAAAACCCTTTCCCTGATTTCGCTGGCGCTCGCTTCGCTGCTGGGCGTGGCCGCGGGCGCGCACGCCGAGACCGTGGGCGATGTCGATACGGCCTTCAAGCTCATCGGCCCCGACCACAAGATCGTGGTCGAGGCCTATGACGACCCGAAGGTCAACGGCGTCACCTGCTATGTCTCACGCGCCAAGACCGGCGGCGTGTCAGGCGCGCTGGGCCTGGCCGAGGACAAGGCGGAGGCCTCGATCGCCTGTCGCCAGGTCGGGCCGATCAGCTTCAAGGAGGCGCTGCCCAAGCGCGAGGAGGTCTACAGCGAGCGCTTGTCCATCATGTTCAAGCGGCTGCGCGTGGTGCGCATGGTGGATGCCAAGCGCAATGCGTTGGTCTACCTCACCTACTCCGACCTGTTGATCGATGGTTCGCCGAAGAACGCCATCACTGCCGTCGCCGTCGATCGCGGCACGGCGATCCCGGTGAAATAACGCGCGACCGGCGCAGCACTCCATGCCTGCGCCCGGCCAACACCCTCTGCGTGTCCTCTATGGCGCCCTGTGGCGCTTTGCAGCCGGCGTCCGTGGGCGGCTGGTGGGCGCGCTGTCGCTGCTCGGCGGATCGCAACTGATCCGGCTGGCCATGCCCTGGCTGGCGGGCAAGGCCATCAATGCCTTGCAGCAAGGCGAGATCGGCACGGCCACGCGCTGGATCCTGCTGCTGGTGTTTGTCTACCTCGTCTCGTGGGGCCTGCACGGGCCGGGCCGGGTGCTGGAGCGCGACGTGGCCGTGCGCGTGCGCGAGACGCTGGCCGACACGCTCTATGCCCGCATCGCCGCCGCGCCGCTGACCTGGCACGACGCGCACCACTCCGGCGAGTTGCAGCACCGCGTGCACCAGGCCGGCCGCGCGCTGTCCGACTTCGCGCAGAACCAGTTCGTCTACCTCGCGAGCGCGGTGACCTTTGTCGGGCCGCTGGTGGCGCTGATGCTGCTGTCGCGCGCCAGCGGCATGCTGGCGCTGGTGGGCTATGTGCTCATCGGGCTGGTGATCCTGCGCTTCGACCGCGCCTTGATGAAGCTGGCCCGCACCGAGAACGATGCGGACCGTCGCTATGTCGCTGCGCTGCTCGACTTCATCGGCAATGCGTCGACGGTGATCGGCCTACGGCTGCAGGCAGCTTCGCGCGTGTTGCTGCGTCGTCGCATGGCGGCGGTGTCGGTGCCGCTCAAGCGCGCGGCGATGCTCAACGAAGGCAAGTGGGCCGCGGTGGAACTGCTGGGGCTCGGCCTGACCTGGGCGCTGGTGCTGATCTACGTATGGCACGAGCGCGCACCGGGCGAGGCGGTGCAGCTGGGCAATGTGTTCATGATCTACCAGTACGCCCAGCAGGCCGCGGCCGTGGTGGGCTCGATGGCGGCCAACTTCCAGAACTTCGCGCGCATGCACACCGACTACCTGAGCGCCGACCCGCTCTGGGCCGCGCCGGGCGACCCGTCGGATGGCCGCAGCGACACCCCCATCGAGCGTGGCGCCGCATGGCAGCGCATCGCCATCCACAACCTGGCCTGGGGCTATGCCGATGCCGCGCGCGGCGGCGGCTTGCGCGACATGGCGCTGGCCCTGCACCGCGGCGAGCGCATCGCGCTGGTCGGCCCGAGCGGCGGCGGCAAGAGCACGCTGCTGCGCGTGCTGGCCGGACTCTACGTGCCGCAGCACGGCAGCCTGCGGCTCGACGGCCACGTGCAGGACTGGGCCGCGCTGCGCCGCCTGGCCACGCTGATCCCGCAGGAGATCGAGGTGTTCGAGGCCAGCGTGCGCGAGAACCTCACCTTCGGCGAGCCCTGCGAAGAGGCCGCGTTGCAGGCCGCCTTGCATGCCAGCGCCTTCGACGAGGTGCTGGTCGCGATGAAGGGCTCGCTCGACACGCCGCTGACCGAGCGCGGCTTCAACCTCTCCGGCGGGCAGCGGCAGCGCCTGTGCCTGGCGCGCGGCGTGCTCGCGGCTGAAGGCAGTTCGCTGCTGCTGCTCGACGAACCCACCAGTGCGCTCGACGCCGCCACCGAGGCCCGTGTGCTGGAGCGGATCGGTGCGGCTTTCCCCGACGCATGCCTCATCGCGTCGATCCACCGGCTCAGCGTGCTGGACCACTTCGACACCGTGGTGCTGATGGAGGCCGGCCGCATCGCCGATGCCGGGCCGCGGGCCGAAGTGTTGCAGCGCCAGCCCCAACTGCGGCACGGATCGAACAGGTAAGAAGAGGTAGTCGCGCCGGGCGGGTGGACGCGAACCACTATATTTCGCTGCTCGCAGCAGCGCGAATGCCACTTTCCAGGGAACGTCGCGCGACGAACAACATACAAACAAGCCATGTCTTTTCCAGCCCTCCTGACCTTCTCATCGCTTTTCCCATCGCTTCGACGCGGGCTCCTCGTCCTCACAATCACCGCCCTCGCCGCTTGTTCCTCCACCCCGCCGCCGCCCGCCAAGGGCAGCCCTCCCGCGCCCGGGACGAGCGGCCCCGCCGCGCCCCCGCCTCCAGCCCCCGCAGCGCCAGCGGCCAAGCCGGCCTTCG
Source organism: Variovorax sp. dw_308 (assembly GCF_019207085.1). Classification (GTDB taxonomy): domain Bacteria; phylum Pseudomonadota; class Gammaproteobacteria; order Burkholderiales; family Burkholderiaceae_C; genus Variovorax. The sequence continues at coordinate 73,344 of NZ_JAATOM010000003.1, forward strand.
TCCGCCCCGCTGCGGGCGAGACGATTGCCAAGTTCAACGGCAAGCAGAACAAGGGCATCGACATTGCCGGCGCACTCGGCGACCCGGTCCTGGCCACGGCCGATGGCCGCATCGTGATCGTCAGCAACGCACTTCGCGGCTACGGCACGATGATCATCATCAAGCACAACGAGACCTACATCTCCGCCTACGCGCACATCGACAAGGCCCTGGTGAAGGAGAACCAGGTAGTGCGGCAGGGCCAGCAGATCGCCGAGATGGGCAAGAGCGGCACGGACCGCGTGAAGCTGCACTTCGAGATCCGCAAGCAGGGCGTGGCGGTGAATCCGCAGCCGTACCTGGACGGCAAGCTGCGATAGCTGCCGACGGCAGGCCGCAGCGACGCCCGGCCGCTCGCAGGCCTCGACACTGCATTCGCCTTCGCGGAGACTACGCGCCGAAGGAGTCTCGAATGCGAGCCATGTCGATTCGCCACCGCCTGCTGTTCTGGGGTGTGCTGGTTGCGGTGCTGACAGCCCTGATCTGGGCGGTGGTGCGCTTCGTGAGCCCCGCGCCGCCGCGCACGCTCGTCATGAGCACGGGTGTGTCCGACGGTGCCTATCACCACTTCGGCGAGCACTACAAGGAGATCCTGCGGGCCAACGGGATCGCACTCGAATTGCGCACGTCCAGCGGTGGTGTCGAGAACCTGCAGCGGCTGAACGACGGCGAGGTGCAGGTCGGTTTCGTGCAGGGCGGCACCGGGCTGCTGGCGCTCGACTACGACGCGTTGCCCAGCGCCACGCCGTTGCGATCACTGGCCACCGTGGCCTACGAGCCGGTCTGGATATTCACGCACTCGCTGGACCTGTCCAAGGGCCTGGGCGCGCTGGCCGGCAAGCGCACGGCCATCGGCGTACCCGGCAGCGGCAACAACAAGGTGGCGCTGCAATTGCTGTCGGTCTACGGCGTGGTCGCCGATGGAACGCAGCCCACGGCCGACGGCACGACCTTCATCCAGGACGGCGGCCTGGCCGTGGTCGACATGCTCGCACGCCACCAGATCGACGCTGCCATCATCATCTCCGCCCCGCAGGCGCCCGCCGTGCAAAAGCTGCTGGCCGACAGTTCGATGCATCTGGCTTCGCTGGAGCATGTGCAGGGGCTGGCGCGTCGCTTCCCTTACTTTCGCCCGGTCGTGCTCAAGCGCGGCTCGGTCGACCCCGGGCGCAACCTGCCGCCGCACGACGTCGACCTGCTGGCGACGACTGCCAACCTGGTCGTGCGCGACGAGTTGCATCCGGCCCTCAGCTACCTGTTGCTGGAGGCCGCGCAGCAGGTGCACAAGCTGCCCACCTTGATCAATCGGCCCAACGATTTCCCGAGCCCCGAGGGCACCGACTTTCCGCTGTCGATCGAGGCGGAGCGCTACTTCAAGAACGGCCGCCCGTTCCTGCAGAGCTACCTGCCCTTCTGGGCGGCGAACTATGTGCAGCGGCTGCTGTTGTTGCTCGTTCCGCTGGCCGCGATCCTGGTGCCCCTGGCGCGCGTGCTGCCTGCGATGGTCTCGTGGCGGCGGCAGAGCAAGATCTACCGGCGCTATGGCGAGCTGAAGTTCCTGGAGGCGGACCTGGCGTCACGCCAGCTCGATGACCAGGAACGACGCAATGCGCGGGCGCAGCTGGACCATATCGAGAAGGAAATCGTCCAGTCCAAGTTTCCGCTGGACTTCTCGGACAAGGTCTACACGCTGCGGCAGCATGTGGACTATGTGCGGGCGCAACTGGCGCGGCAATCGGAGGGGCCGGGGTAGCGGCGGCCCCGTATCAGCGCCTGGACTCGGCCGACTCCAGCAGTTCGAGGACCGCTGTCTTTCGCTTGTCGGTCTGCTGCTTCGCTTCTGCCGCCCTTGCGAGATCCAGCGGCGTCCGGCCAGCGTCATCCTTCACGGCCGGATTCGCCTTGTTGTCGAGCAGCAGGCGAACGGCGTCTTCATCCAGCGCGATGGCGGCAAGGTGCAAGGCGGTCCAATGCGGATTGCTTCGGCTTTCACCAGCAGCATTCGAGTCGCGATGGTCTTGCGCATCGATGTCCAGCCCGGCCTTCAGGTAGTGGCTCAAGAGGCGTTGCGCCTCGGCCTTGTCCTCCATGAACGCCACGAATTGGGCACCGGCCGAATGGTTCATTTTGCGGACCTCGGCGACCGTCGGGTGAAGGCGGTAGAGCGCCTGCCTGCAGGGCCACGCGAGGATTGGGCGCTCCACCTCCAGGCAGATCTGCAACTGCATGGCGTCTCGCTTCAAAACGGAATGAGCGAACAGACCCAACGCTGCGCCGCCAGCGAGCAACGCCACGGCGATGCTCCATCGGACGGCAATTCGACGGCTCAAGCCCGCACCATGACGCCAACCGTTCCTCGCGCAAGGTAGAACGGGGGAAGCTTGCGTCCGCTGACCAGGCCATCGCCGAGCAACTCAAACTGGGTACGGTATTGCCGGGCCACTTCGACACACACGGACTCGTAGATCCTGACCTGCTCCAGGTCTTTCCTTGTTGCGTGCTTGAACCACTGCCTGGCGAACCTCTGCGCGAGTTTTCGACCTGTCTTGGCCAAGCCCTTGCTTGGCATGGCTACGGTTTGCAGCAACGACTCCATGTACCCCATGGCATAGGAGGCGTCGATTGCCGCGACCAGGATACGTTGAGCGAAGCGCCGGGCTTCAGTGTTGGCGGCGAGCCTGGCGATTGAATCAGCGCGTGACGGCCAGAAAAAGGCCAGGACATCTCGTGTGTCACTCTCGTCCAGGACGATATCTGCATCCGCGAAATCTGGCGGACTGACCAGAACTGTCGAAACCATTGAGTACTCTCCCTGTGTGATGGACCCGTGCCCTTGAAAGCGGGGTGCGCTCGTCGGCGCGACGGAATGCTATCAGGGCAATGACGACGTTCTCGACACGCCTCAACCCTTGGCCCGCACCAGTTTCCCCGTCGAAGACGCCCGCGCGCACAGCCGGCCGTCTTGCGCGAACAGGTCGGCCTCGAGGAACACCACGCTGCGGCCCCAGCGCAGGACGCGCGCCTCGACCTCGAAGGTCGACACGTCGACGCGTTCGAGGAAGGTCACCTTGAGTTCCAGGCTTGCGAGCCCGGCATCGGGTTCGCGCGACATCACCGCAAAGGCCATCGAGCAGTCGAGCCAGGCGGTGATGATGCCGCCCTGAACCACGGTGCCGTTGGTGTGGGCGAACTCGGGTCGGGCGTTGAAGCGCACGCGGGCCATGCCGACTTCGGCATTGCTGTGAAGGAGTTCGGTAAAGCCGATGGCGTGCATCAGGCCGGTGGGAAATTTTTGCTTGTCCATGATGGGGTGGTTGGCGCCGACTGAGAGCGGCCATGCTACGCGGCAGGCCGGGCGGCGACGGACACGATGGCGACTGCGGAGACATCGCATTGGCGGCGGTCGACTGCGCCGGAACCGTGACACCTGCACGGGAACGCGTTTTGCTTCAAGCTCGGCGTGCCGCAACGGCACATGCCAGTTTCCAAAACTCAACCATTTCCCAAGGACGCACAGATGAGCACGATCACGACCGAGGACGGGACCCAGATCTACTACAAGGATTGGGGCACCGGGCAGCCCATCGTCTTCTCGCATGGCTGGCCGTTGTCGGCAGACGACTGGGACGGGCAGATGCTGTATTTCCTCCAGCAAGGCTATCGCGTGATCGCGCACGACCGGCGCGGCCACGGGCGGTCCAGCCAGACATCGGGCGGCAACGAGATGGACACCTATGCAGACGACCTGGCCGCACTGACGGAGGCACTGAACCTCAAGGACGCGATCCACGTCGGCCATTCGACGGGCGGTGGCGAGGTGGCGCGCTACCTCGGCCGGCATGGCACCAAGCGCGTGGCCAAGGGCGTGCTGATCGGCGCGGTGCCGCCGCTCATGCTCAAGACCGCCTCCAACCCCGGTGGCCTGCCGATCGAGGTGTTCGATGGCATCCGTGCCGGCGTCGCGGCCAACCGCGCCGAGATCTATCGCGACTTCACGCTGCCCTTCTATGGCTACAACCGGCCCGGCGCGAAGATCTCCCAAGGCATCCGCGACCATTGGTGGTTCCAGGGAATGATGGGATCGATCCTGGCCCACTACGAATGCGTGAAGGCCTTCTCGGAGACCGACTTCACCGAGGACCTGAAGAAGATCGACGTGCCGATGCTGGTCATGCACGGCGACGACGACCAGATCGTGCCGTACGAGGATGCCGCGCTGTTGTCGGCCAAACTGCTGAAGAACGCCACGCTGAAGATCTACCCCGGCCTGCCGCACGGGATGTGCGCGACGCATCCGGAGATCATCAATCCGGACTTGCTGGCGTTCTTCAAGTCATAGGATTGCTTCCCCGGAGGTGCATCGGGGCCGGGTTCAATGCTTGCCGGCCCCCATGTAGCCGAACAGGTGCCCGGCTACCTTGCGCATCTGGATCTCTTCCGACCCCTCGGTGATGCGGTAGCGACGGTGGTGGCGGTAGATGTGCTCGAATGGCTTGTGGCGGGAATAGCCGAGCCCGCCGTGCACCTGCATCGCCCGGTCCGCCGCCTCGCAACACAGGCGGTTGGCCTGGTAGTTGCACATCGAGACCTTGTCGGACAGCCGTTTCTCCACCTCGGGCTTGGGCATCTGGTCCATCTGCCAGGCGGTCTTGCGGATCAGGAGGCGCAGCATCTCGATCTGCGTGGCCAGTTCGACCAGCGGGAACTGGATGCCCTGGTTGCGCGCCAGTTGCTCGCCGAAGGGCTTGCGCTCGCGCGCGTACTTGACGCTTTCGCGCACGCAGTAGTCGGCCGCGCCAAGGCTCGATGCGGCCTGCCGGATGCGGTTCTCGTGCACGAAATGCTGGGCCAGCGCCAGGCCGCCGTCGAGCTTGCCGAGCACCGCCGAATCCGGAACCCACACCTTGGTGAAGCTCACGCGCGGATGATCGGTCGGCATGTTGAAGGTCCAGAGGTACTCCTCGATCTTCACGCCTTCGGCATGCGCCGGCACCAGGAATGCGCTGATGCCGCGGGCCTCGCCGTCGCGACCGCTGGTGCGCGCGAACAGCACGCAGTGCGTGGCGGTGTGCATGCCGGTGGTCCACATCTTCTCGCCGTCGATGCGAAAGCCGGGCTGGCCGTTGCGCACCTCGGGCACGGCGCGCGTCTCCATGTGCGTGGCATCCGATCCATGCTGCGGCTCGGTCAGGCCGAAGGTCAGGCGCACGCGCTCCTCCAGCATGCCCGGGATCAGTTCGTCGCGATGCGCTGGCGAGCAGAGGTCGCGGATGGCCAGCACGAAGGGGTTGTTGGCGACGATGGAATGCTCGTTCTGCAGGTCGTTGTGCAGGCCCAGCCCGCGCGCGGCAAAGTGCTCGCGGATGACGGCCATCCACAGATTGCTGCCATTGCGCCCGCCGAATTCCGCCGGCAGGCCGAAGCGCAGGTGGCCGGCCCGGTCGGCGCGCCGGCGTGCCTCGGCCAGCAGCGCCTCCCATTCGGGGCGCGGCAGGCCGCCGTTGTCAAAGTCGGTGCGGGCCCATTCGCGGCGATGGTCGAAGAAGCGCTCGTTGTCGTCCTGCGCCTGCAGCGGTGCGATCTCGCGGTCGATGAAGTCGTCGAGCTCGGCCAAGTACGCGACGAGGTCGGGGGGCAGGTCGAAGTCCATCTTTTGTCTCTTCTCAGCGTTTGTCGTTGTTGTCGTAGCCGGGCTGGTCGATGGCCAGCTTGTCGCGTGCGGTCTGGCGCAGGTGCTCGGCGAGGCCGGGCGTGGCCAGGGTCATGGCGCCCGATGCAATTCGCGCGCAGAGCAGGCGGTTGGCCTCGGCCAAATCCGCGGGCATGTCCGCGCCGAGCAAGGCGCGCAGGCGGACCCTCTCGCGTGCGTTGGCCTCGGGCGCCAGACTCAGTTCGCGCTGCACGATGTCGAGTGCGTTGGCGGCCACGCGCGCATGGAAGGGCACGGCGGCGCCACCTGTGGACGTCACTACCTGCTCGCGCAGGAAGGCGGCGACGGCCTCGATCAATTCGGCGGCGGCGGGTGGGTCTTGCATCACGCTTCTCCTTCCGGCGCCAGCAGCGCCAGCAGGTCCGATTCAGCCTCCGATGCGCGCCGGCCGATCACGGCCTTCTCGACGTCGCGCTCGCGTCCGCTGCGCCAGGCCTGCAGCATCGTCCCGCAGATGACGCCCCACTTCAGCGAGCCCATGACTTCCCACCAGCGCACGCGGTCGACATCGACGACGCCGCCTTCGCTGGCATAGCCTTCCAATAGTTGCTCGCGCGTGCCGAATCCGCCCACCGGAAGCTGGCCGTTGCCGAAGCGCCAGGAGCGCACGCACATCCAGCCCAGGTCTTCCATCGGATCGCCGAGGTGCGCCAGTTCCCAATCGAGCACGGCGCGCAGTCCCTCTTCGCCGACGATGAGGTTGCCGTTGCGGTAGTCGCCGTGCACGAGCGCCGGCATGTCCATGTCCGCCGGTGCATGCGCGCGCAGCCACTGGAAGGCGATCTCGAACACCGGGCGCGGCGTGCCATGGCCTCGGTGGATCTCGATCTGAAAGTCCAGTTCGGCGCATGCGTCGGCGCGTCGCAACGGCGGGAGACCATTGACGGGCAGTCGATGGATGCGCGCCAGCGCCGCGCCGCATTGGTAAGCCAGCACGTGGCGCGCGTCGGTGAGGCGGGCCTCGCGCACGATGCGACGGCCCAGCGTCTCGCCTTCGATGCGATCCATGATGAAGCCATCGCCCAGGCCATCGGACGCGCGCAGGACGTGGCGCACGCCGGGAACCGGCACGCCGCCAGCACGTGCGACCTCGATGAGCTGCGCCTCGGCCGCGAGGCCCGCCGACCCCATGGCGCGTTCGCCCGTGGCGTCGGCTGCGCGGCGCAAGATGAGAGGCCAAGTCTGCGCGCCCGCATCGACTTCAAAAGCCCAGGTCTGTTGGCTTGCCCCGCCGGACAAGCGGCGCACGTCACGCACCGCCGCGCCGCCAGGCACCAGCGTGGCCGCGAACGCTTGCAGCCCATCCACGACCCGCTTCGACTCATCGCGCACAAGCATCTCCCTCTTCAAACCACGCGCAAGTCAAATCTGTCGAAATCGGCGCGAGGCAAGGCGCAAAGCACAGCCATACAGGCAGTATGGCGAGCATTTGCAACGCCGCATCGCGTCGATTCTCGACAGATTTCAGAGGCGTTCGATGATGGTGACGTTGGCCATGCCGCCGCCCTCGCACATGGTCTGCAAGCCGTAGCGCTTGCCGCGCTGGCCGAGCGCATGCACCAGCGTCGTCATGAGCTTGGTGCCGGACGCGCCGAGCGGGTGCCCCAGCGCAATCGCGCCGCCGTTCACGTTGAGCCGCTCCGGGTCGGCGCCCGTGACCTGCAGCCATGCGAGCGGCACCGGCGCAAAGGCTTCGTTGACCTCGAACAGGTCGATGTCATCGATCTTCAGGCCGGCCTTCTGCAACGCGCGCTGCGTGGCGGGAATCGGCGCCTCCAGCATGATCACCGGGTCATGCCCCATCACGCTCAGGTGGTGGATGCGTGCCAGCGGCTTCACGCCCAGCGCCTTGAGGCCGCGTTCGTTGACCACCATCACGCCGCTGGCGCCATCGCAGATCTGGCTGGCCGTCGCGGCCGTGCAGCGGCCGCCTTCGGCGATAAGCTTGACGCTGGCAATGCTCTCCAGCGTCGCCTCATAGCGGATGCCTTCGTCCGCCGTGTGCATCTCGCCGGGCTCGGTGCCATCGGCCATGCGAACGGACACAGGCAGGATCTCTCGCTCGAAGGCGCCCGCGCGGGTCGCCGCAATGGCGCGTTGATGGCTCTGCAGCGCATAGCGGTCAAGCGCTTCCTTCTCCAGGCCGTAGTTCCTGGCGATCATCTCGGCGCCGGTGAACTGGCTGAACTCGACGTTGCCATAGCGCGCCTTCATGGCGGGGCTCATATAGTTGCCCAGCCCGGCCTTCGCTGCCAGCGCAACGGTCATGCCCATGGGCACGCGCGTCATGCTTTCCACGCCGGCGGCGATCACCACGTCCTGGGTTCCCGACATCACGGCCTGCGCCGCGAATTGCAGCGCTTGCTGCGACGAGCCGCATTGGCGATCGACCGAGGTGCCCGGCACCGACTCGGGCAGGCGCGAGGCCAGCACGGCGTTGCGCGCGACGTTCACCGCCTGCTCGCCGCCCTGCATCACGCAACCCATGATGACGTCTTCCACGAGCGCGGGGTCGGCTCCCGTGCGCGCGACCAGCGCGTCGATCACCTGTGCGGCCAGGTCGACCGGATGCCAGCCGGACAGGCGGCCGTTGCGGCGCCCGCCTGCGGTGCGGACGGCTTCGACGATATAGGCTTCAGGCATGTTGTTTCTCCAGATTGATTCAAGGGGTCAAAAGACAAAATTCAGAACGCAGAAGTCGCAAAGGTTTCGCAGAAGTCGCAAAAGGACTTCCCAAACTTTTTCTTGGATTTCCTTTTGCGTCCTTTGCGTAACCTTCGCGTCCTCTGCGTTCGGCTGTCCGCTTTCTAGCGGGGTGCCATACGGATCGCGCCGTCCAGCCGGACGCTCTCGCCATTCATGTACCCGGTGGTGATCATGAACTCCGCCAGCGTCGCATATTCCTCCGGCCGGCCCAGCCGCTTCGGAAACGGCACCGACGCGGCCAGCGCCGCCTTCACGTTGTCCGGCGCGCCTTGCAGCAGCGGCGTGTCGAAGATGCCCGGCAGGATCGTGTTGACCCGGATGCCTTCACCCATCAGGTCGCGCGCGATCGGCAGCGTCATGCCCACGATCCCTGCTTTCGAAGCGGTGTAGGCCGCCTGCCCCATCTGCCCGTCCTGCGCCGCCACCGAGGCGGTGTTGACGATGGCGCCGCGTTCGCCGTCTTCCAGCATGTCGAGCGTGAGCATGCCGGCGGCCGACTTGGCGATGCAGCGAAACGTGCCGACCAGGTTGATCTGGATGATGCGGTCGAAGTTGGCCAGCGGAAAGTGCTTGATCTCGCCCGTGGTCTTGTCGCGGCTCGCCGTCTTCACCGCGTTGCCGGTGCCGGCGCAGTTGACCAGCACGCGCTCCTGGCCATGGGCCGCGCGCGCCTTGACGAAGGCGGCGTCGACCTGCTCGTCGGAAGTCACGTCGACCTTGCAGAACACGCCGCCGATCTCGGCGGCCACGGCCTCGCCCTGGGCTTCGTTGAAGTCGAACAGCGCAACCTTCACGCCGCGCTTGGCGAGGCGCCGCGCGGTGGTGGCGCCCAGGCCGGAAGCGCCGCCGGTGACGATGGCTGCAATGGTGGAGTCGAGTTGCATCAGTTGTCCTTGGTTGTCTCTGCGTGGCCGGGTGCGCCGGCATGGTCTCCCAGTCTAGTGAGACGAGGGGGAACCGGCATCGTCCGAATCGACGAATCCGGTCAGGCGAAGCCGGTGCGCGAAGCGTCGGGCCGCTCGCGACAATCGGCAGTTCCCGTTCCGGCGCCGGCCGGATTCACGCGCCAAGATGCGTACCATGCGTCGCTGACGCGCGCGAACGGACCCAGAAGGAGGCCGACGATGGAAGAGCACGACATTCAAGCAGCCATTGATCGACATTGGGCTGCATCCGCTGCGGGCGACCAGGTTGCCGAGCACGAGATCTATCACGACGATGCCGTGTGCGAGTACCCGCAATCCGGCGAGGTCATCCGTGGCCGACACAACCTGCAAGCGCTTCGCAGCCATCACCCTGGAAGACCATCGGGATTCGAAGTCCGCAGGATCGTAGGACAGGGCAATTTGTGGGTGACCGAGTACGTGATCACCTACGGGGGCAAAAGGGCTTACACCGTGAGCCTCATGGAATTCCGTGACGGAAAGGTGTCGCACGAGACGCAGTACTTCGCCGATCCCTTCGACGCTCCCGCCTGGCGCGCGCAGTGGGTCGAGCAGTAGGCGCTTGCGGGTAAATTCAACCCCGCGCATGCTGCCTCCCCACCCCACTTCCCCCCGGATCCTCGAAACAAAGCTGAACCCGCCGGCGTTCGCCGTCACACAAGTGGCGCGCCGCGCGATCAGCGACGAGGTCGCCGCGTCCGCGGTCAAGCTGGTGCTGGTGCGCGCGCCGGCCGGCTTCGGCAAGACCACGGCGATGGCGCAGATGCGGGCGCGCATGGAAGCACAAGGCCTGGCGTGCGCCTGGCTCACACTGGACCGCGCCGACAACGACGTCTCGCGCTTCCTGGCGTGCCTGGCCGAGGCCGTGCAGCGCCTGGGCGCCGATGAAGCCGATGACGACAGCGGCCCCTTCGATGCGGTGGCCGCGCTGGCTTCGATCGATGCGCCCTTCGCCCTCTTCCTCGATGACTTCGAGGTGGTGCAGGAACCCGCGGTGCTGGGGTTTGTGCGTGAACTCATCGAGCAGCTGCCGCGTCGCGGACACGTGGTCATCGGCTCGCGCGGCCTGCCCGACCTGGGGCTCGGGCGTCTGCGCGCACGCGGCCAATTGCTGGAGATCGACACCGACCGGCTGCGCTTCACGCTCGAGGAAACCAACGCCTTCTTCGGCCAGCGCGCGCTCGACGCACTGCCGCCCGACATGCTCTCGCAACTGCACCGCAAGACCGAGGGCTGGGTCGCGGCGATCTGGCTGGCTTCGATGGCGCTGGAGCGGCATGGGGTGGAGACCGGCTTCGTCGAGCGCTTCTCGGGCTCGGACCGCGCCGTGGCCGACTACCTCGCGGAAGACGTGCTGGCGCACCAGCCGCCGGAGATCCGCGACTTCCTGCTGCGCACCAGCATCCTGCGGCAGCTCGACGCGTCGGTCTGCCAGGCGCTCAATCCGCGCGCCGACAGCGCCGCCCTCCTGGAGCGCCTGGCCGCGTCCAACCTGTTCATCACGCCGGTCACGGGCGAGGGCCGCGCCTGGCGCTATCACAGCCTGTTCGGCGACTTCCTGCGTGCCCGGCTGGCGGCGGAGATGCCCGACGAGATGGCACGGTTGCACCTGGCCGCATCGGCCTGGTACGAATCGCAGGGCCGTCCGGTGCCGGCCATCGACCATGCGATCGAAGGCGGCGACCATCCGCATGCGCTGACGCTGCTCGCGACCTGGGCCGGGCAGTTCCTGGAGCAGGGCCGCATGCGCATGCTGTCGCGCTGGTTCGCGGCCATTCCCGCGCGCCAGTTGCGCGCGCAGCCGATGCTGCAACTGATCGCGCTGTGGGCCGCATGCTTCACCCGCGGCCCGTGGGACGCGATGCGCAAGCTCGAGCAATCGGGCTGCACCGACAGCACCATCGCCGAGGTGCGCGCCGGCGCGCACACGCTCTATCCGCTGCTGCTGGCGATGCAGGACCGCTACGACGAGGCCTACGCAGCCGGCCGCGATGCCCTGGCCCGCCTGCCGACCGGCATCCCCTTCGCCGACAGCGCACTGCTCAACGCCATGGCCAACGTGCTGGCGGTGATGGGCGACCAGCACGAGTCACAGCGCATGCTCGACGCGGCGCGCAGCCGGCAGGGCCACAGCCATTTCAACCGCATGTATTCCGAGTCCCTGGAAGGCCTGCTCGACCTGCAGGGCGGACGGCTGCGGCAGGCCACGGCGCGCTTCCGGATGGCGGTCGATTCCACGCATGCGGTCACCTACAACCACAGCCACGGCAATGCCTGGGCCGGCGTGCTGTATGCGGGCGTGGTCTACGAGGCCAACCAGTTGACGCAGGCCGATCACCTGCTCAACACCTACCTGCCGCTGGCGCGCGACGTGGGCCTGCCCGACCATATGATCCTGAGCCATGTCATGCGATCGCGCATCGCGTTCCATGCGGGCGACATCGACGCGGCCTTCCTCGCGCTGACCGAACTCGAATACCTCGGCCATGAGCGCCAGTTGCCGCGCGTGGTGGCGGGGGCCAAGCTGGAGCGTTCGCGCATCCTGCTGCTGCAGGGCAACGGGCCGGCCGCGCGCGACGAACTCGCGCGCGCGGACGACCCCGCGTTGTGGGCACGCGAACGCCGCCAGCGCCTGCCGGCGCACGACCTCGACTACCTTGCGCTGGCGCAGGCGCGCTGGCAGATCGCGTTCGGCGATGCGCGTGCCGCGCTGTCCACGCTGGATGAGGAGATCCGTTCGGCGAATGAATCCGGCCGCCATCGCCGCGCGCTCAAGCTGCGTGTTCTGCGGGCGCTGGCCTTGCATCGCGCAGGCGACGTGACGGCGGCTGTCGACGAGATGGGCGCCGCGCTGCAGGCCGCGAGCCAGGAGGGCTTCATGCGCCTGATCCTGGACGAAGGTCCGGCCGTCGGCGCGCTGATCCAGAGCCATGCCGCTGCAACGCGGGCGCAGGCCGCGCACGGCGATCCGATCCTCGCGGACTACCTCCAGCGCCTGCTTCAGGCCATGGGCCCGATGGCGCCGCCCGACATCGAAGCGCCCGCGCCCGGCGCCGAACTCGCCGAACCGCTCACCCGCAAGGAAATCCACGTGCTGCAACTGCTGGCAGAAGGCTATTCGAACGGCGCGATGGCGGAGAAGCTCTTCGTCTCCGACAGCACCGTGCGCACGCACCTGCGCAACATCAACATGAAGCTGGACGCGAAGAGCCGGACGCAGGCGGTGGCGATTGCGCGGAAGGTGGGCGTGATCCGGTAACGAGGGCGCGCTCAGCCCGCGGCGAAGCGCGCCAGGCGCCCGCCGATGATCTCCTCGGCCTCGCGCATGATGCGGTCGATCAACTGCTTGACGGTCGGCACATCGCTGATCAGGCCGGCCACCATGCCGCACGACCATGCGCCGGCATCCATCGCGCCGTCCTTCATGATCTTCGGATAGACACCGGCGACCTCGTCGATGATGTCCTCGAACTTCAGCGCGGCACCCAGCGTCTTTTCCTTCTCGATCAGGCGATCGACCGCGTCGTTGCGGAGCACGCGCTCGGTGTTGCGCAGCGAGCGCATCACGAGTCGGGTGTCGAGTTCGCTTGCGGCCACGATGGCCTGCTTGACGTTCTCGTGCACGGGCGCCTCCTGCGTCGCGATGAAGCGCGTGCCCATGTTCATGCCCTCGGCGCCCAGCGCGAGCGCGGCGACCAGCGAGCGGCCATCCGCCATGCCACCCGAGGCGACGAACGGGATCTTCAATGCCTCGGCCGCGCGCGGCAACAGGATGAAGTTGGGCACGTCGTCCTCGCCCGGATGGCCGCCGCATTCGAAGCCGTCGACGCTGACGGCATCGCAGCCGATCGACTCGGCCTTCAACGAGTGGCGCACCGATGTGCACTTGTGGATCACCTTGATGCCCGCCTCGTGCAGCGCAGGCAGCCACTTCTGTGGATTGTTGCCAGCCGTCTCGACGGCCTTGATGCCGCCGTCGATGATGGCGCGGATGTAGCCGGGGTAATCGGGCGACGTCACGGTCGGAAGGAAGGTGAGATTCACGCCGAAGGGCTTGTCCGTCATCTCGCGGCAGCGCGCGATTTCCTGCGCGAGCAACTCCGGCGTGCGCTGCGTCAGGCCGGTGATGATGCCGAGGCCGCCGGCGTTGGACACGGCCGCCGCGAGTTCGGCAAAGCCGACGTAGTGCATGCCGCCCTGGATGATGGGATGCTCGATGCCGAAGAGTTCAGTGATGCGGGTCTTCATGAAGGTCGTGTCTCGCTGGGATGTGTGAATGTGTGGATGTGTGAGATGGGCGGCGCGACGGACGCGCGACCCACGAGCGTAGCGCCGCGAAATCCGGAATCGGGGTCTCCGATGTGACGCGACGGCAGCACATTGAGAAACCGAGGCCCTGCGCGGCAGAAGGTCGCGCTACGCCTCGCAGGATCGATACCGCATCGGCGTCACGCCAATCGCCGCGCCAGATGCGCCCGCAACGTGGCGAGGTCGATCTGGTAGGTGACGTCCTCCTTGTGCACGGCGAACCCGAGGCGGTTGTTGATCGACAGCATGGCCGCGTTGACCACGGCGTTGTGCGTGAGCACCGTCCTCACGCCCGGGTCGCTCGCGCGCACGAGTTCCAGCATGCGTGCCTTGACGGCCTTGGCCAGTCCGTGGCCGCGCCATGGCCGCGCTACCGCGGTGAGCTGCTGGTACAGGCGATCCGGGAAGCGCGCGTCCCAGGTCGCGTCGCACATGGCGGCGACCCTCTGCTCCCCATCGCGCAGCAGCACGAGGAAGTGGTCGCCGCCGCGGCGGTCGAGGTCCGCGTACCAGCTTTCGTAGTCCTTCATCTCGTAGCGTATGCGGGGGATGTCCAGCCTGCCGAGCGGCTGGTCGTTGATCAGCTCGGTGAAGGGGTCCATCAGCGGGGCCAGGGTTTGCATCGGCACGCGTCCGCCGTGCACTTCCCAATGCAGGCCCGCAGCGGCAAGCCCGGCCGGCCGGGCCCAGCGCGTCAGCATCTCCCAGTCCAGCCGATCGAAGGGCGAGCGGTTCTCGAACATGCGCAACTTGCAGATGGCGCCGATGCCTGCCATCCACACATGCGAATCAGGCAGGTGGGCCTTGGCGGTGGCCGTGTGCTTGCCATGGACTTCCATGAAATCGACCAGGCCCGCCAGCAGCGCCCGGCCCACGCCGCGCCGGCGCAGCGCCTGCGCGACCCCGCCGGCAACGTCCACGTAGCCGGCATGGTCCTCGCTGCCGGGGGAACCGGCGCGACGATAGTTCAGCACCATGATTCCCGCGATCGCGTCGTCGTGCACGGCGAGCACGCGTCGTGTCTCCACGAGCGGGCGGATGACACGAAGCTCGGATTCGAAATCCGCATCGGACATCACGGGCTCGCCGGGGAAGTCCTCCTGGCTGCGCAGGCGACGGAATGCATGCAGCGCCTGCCACTGCGATGCGCTGGCCTCTCGTGGTTCGAAGGGACGAAGTTCTGCCTTGGCCGAATGGCCGGAAAAATAAGACATGAGTGCCTTGAGTGTTCGATGCCGAAAACGTCGCGGGCAATGCCGCGACGACTTGGAGGGCGACTCAGGCGGTAGGGGAGCGTCAGGCCAGGCGCAAGGGCGCAGTGGTCAATTCAGATGCTCGCGATCCACCGGATGAGCGCGGAGGTTGGGGTGATGTGCGTATGCCATGGGATACCTCCGTGCGGTGGATCGAGGGGAGGTGGATGCTATCAAAGGCGGCGCATTGCATGCTTGCGAGTGCGTGCGCCACGCCGGGTTTGTCCTCGACCCGTGAAGTCATCCCGCGGCCGATACTGCGCGCCGAAACGTCACGACATTCAGGTGGCGCCTCTCGCATCTTGCCGATCAAGAAGGAGATATCGAATGACAGCCCGCAATCGCAGGTCCATGCTGCAGGTCACCACCGCCGCCGCAGTCGGCGCGCTATCAGGCTGCGCCACAGGCTCGGGCGGCGGTGCTGCAGGCAAGCCGATGTTCGCGGTGGCCGGCGCGACCATTCCGGTGGTCGGCAGCGACCAGGTCTTCCCGGTCCGGCGCGTGTACTGCATCGGCCGCAACTACGCCGCGCATGCAATCGAGCGCGGCTCCGATCCGAACCGCGAGCCGCCCTTCTTCTTCCAGAAGCCGAACGATGCGGTGCAGCTCGTGCCGCAGGGCGCGACCATCGACCATCCGTATCCGCCGCTGACGAAGAACTACCACTACGAGGTCGAGCTCGTCGCCGCGCTGAACAAGGGCGGGCGAAACATCCCGCCCGAGAAGGCGCTCGATTGCGTCTATGCCTATGCCGTCGGCCTCGACATGACCCGCCGCGACCTGCAGAACGCCATGGCCAACGAGAAGAAGCCCTGGGAGATCGGCAAGTCCTTCGACCATTCGGCGGTGGTCAGCCACCTGCATCCCGCAAGCCGCACCGGGCACTTCGACAAGGGCGCGATCTGGCTCAAGGTCAACGGGCAGGTGAAGCAGGCGAGCGACCTGTCGAAGATGATCTGGAACGTGGCGGAGCAGATCGCCAAGCTGTCGGAGTCGAGCGAACTGTTCCCGGGGGACATCATCTATTCGGGGACGCCGGAGAACGTCGGGCCGGTGGTGAAGGGCGATGTGATGACGGGGCACATCGATGGGCTGTACGACATCAACGTCCGGGTCGTGTGATCCGACTCCCGGGTCAGGTGCGCGCTACTCGCCCGTCGAATTGGCCGCGATCCATTCCCCGTAAGGCACGTAAACGTGCTCGAACGGGATCGCGTGAATGGCTGGCAGTTCGTAGCCGTGCAATGCCCTGATCGCGGCTTCGACGGCGGCATAGCGCTCGCTCGTAGTCTTGAAGAGGACGCGGGACTCGTTCTGCACCGCGCCACTCCAGGTGCTTACAGCGCCCGCGAGATCACCTCTTTCATGATCTCGTTCGTGCCGCCATAGATGCGCTGCACGCGCGCGTCGGCGTACATGCGCGCCACCATGTACTCGCTCATGAAGCCGTAGCCGCCGAACAGTTGCAGGCATTCGTCGACCACGCGGCCTTGCGTCTCCGAGCCCCAGAGCTTGGCCATGGATGCGGTGGCGGTGTCGAGCTTGCCGGCCACCAGGTCTTCCACGCAGCGGTCGATGAAGGCGCGGCCCACCTTGATCTGCGTGGCGATCTCCGCCAGCTTGAACTTGGTGTTCTGGAAGTCCGCAATCGGCTTGCCGAACGCCTTGCGGTCCCGCACGTAGCCGAGCGTGGCCTCGTAGGCGCCTTCCATCGTGGCCAGCGCGCTCACGCCGATGATGGTGCGCTCATAGGGCAGGTCGGACATCAGCTGGAAGAAGCCCTGCCCTTCCTGCGCGCCGAGCAGGTTGGCCGCCGGCACGCGCACGCCGTCGAAGAAGAGCTCCGAGGTGTCCTGCGCCTTCATGCCGATCTTGTCGAGCACGCGGCCGACGCGGAAGCCCTTGCAGCCTTCGGTCTCGACGATGAGGATCGAAGTGCCCTTGGCGCCCTGCTTCGGATCGGTCTTGACGACCACCAGCACCACGCCGGCCAGGAAGCCGTTGGTGATGAAAGTCTTGGAGCCGTTGATGACGTAGTCGTCGCCGTCCCGCTCGGCGCGAGTGCGCACGCCCTGCAGGTCGGAGCCCGCGCCCGGCTCGGTCATGGCGATGGCACCGACCAACTCGCCGCGCGCCATGCGCGGCAGGTACTCGCGCTTCTGCGCGTCGGTGCCGTGGTTGAGGAAGTAGTGCGCGACGATGGCATGGACCGACGTGGACATGCCATTGAGCCCGCGCCGCGCCGATTCCTCGTAGAACACGGCCTCATGGCGGAAGTCACCGCCACCGCCGCCGTATTCCTCGGGGATGTCGGCGCAGATCAGGCCGAGTTCGCCGGCCTTGCGCCAGATGGCATGGCCCACATGGCCGTTCTTGCGCGCCTCCTCGTCGTGCGGGAGCATCTCGGTCTCGATGAAGCGCACCACGTTGTCGCGGTAGAGCTCCAGGTCTTCATCGCTCCAGGAGCGGTGGAAATCGATGGGCATTTGGTGTCTCCTGTAATTGCTCTTCAGCCGACGCGTCTTTCGCGTCCGGCCCAGAACGGTTCGCGCAACTGGAACTTCTGCAGCTTGCCCGCCGCAGACAACGGCAACGCATCGCGGAACTCCACGCTGCGCGGGCACTTGTAGCTGGCGATCTGGTCGCGGCAGTGCGCAATGATGGCATCGGCGTCGATCTCCGCGCCCTCGCGCCTGACGATCACCGCATGCACGCGCTCGCCCCACTTGTCGTCCGGCACGCCGATCACCGCGGACATCAGCACCTGCGGCATCTGCGCGATCGCGTTCTCGACCTCGGCCGAATAGACGTTCTCGCCGCCGCTCACGATCATGTCCTTCATGCGGTCGACCACGAACAGGAAGCCGTGTTCGTCCATGTAGCCGCCGTCGCCGGTGTGCATCCAGCCGCCGCGCAGCGCGGCCTCGGTCTCCTGCGGCTTGTTCCAGTAGCCCTTCATCACGGTCGGCCCGCGCGCGCAGATTTCGCCGACCTGGCCCAGCGGCACTTCGTTGTCGTTGTCGTCGACGATGCGGATCTCCGCCGCGGGCACGGGCGTGCCGGCCGAGCGCAGGAGGCGGTTGCGGTCCGGCCCGGGCAGGTGGCTGTGCGGCATCAGGATGGCCACGGTGGGCGACAGCTCGGTCATGCCGTAGGCCTGGGCGAAGGAGCTCTGCGGCAGGGCGCGCATGGCCTGTTCGAGGAGCGCGACGTCGATCGGCGCCGCGCCGTAGAACATCATCTTCAGGCTCGACAAGTCGAACTCGGCAAAGCGCGGATGCTCGATCACGCGCTTGATCATCGTCGGCACCAGGAACAGCTCGGTGGCGCGCGCGGTCTGGATGGCCTGCAGGATCGCGACCTCGTCGAACATCGGCAGCACATGCTGCGGCACCAGGCGCAGCATGCTCTGCACCGACAGGCCGCATCCGGCCACATGGAACATCGGCACGCCGATCACGGTGGCGGCGCCGCGGGCATCGCGCGGCACCGCGGCGATGGAACTCAGGCCGTTGGTGTAGATGTTGCCGTGCGTGAGCATCACGCCCTTGGGCCGGCCGGTGGTGCCGCCGGTGTACATGACGGCGGCGAGTTCCTCGGCATCGTGCGGCGCATCGTCGATGGGCGTGGCAGCGGCCAGCAGCGCCTCGTAGCCCAGCATGCCCTCGGGCGCCGGGCCGTCGCCGCAATGGATCACCGTGTGCAACGAGGTCGAGAGCTTGAGCAGTCCGGCCGCCATGGGCGCGAACAGGTCGTCGACCAGCAGGATGCGCGTGTCGCAGTCGTCCAGCGAATAGGCGACCTCCTTCGGGTTCCAGCGGATGTTGACCGGGTTGATGACGCCGCCGCCCCACCAGGTGCCGAAGAAGTACTCGACGAAGCGGTGCGAGTTGAGGCTCATCATGCCGACGCGGTCGCCGCTGCCCATGCCGAGCTTCTGCAGCGCGGTGCCCAGGCGCGCCACGCGGTCGGTGAACTCGCCGAAGTCGAGGCGGCGGCTGCCGCAGACCACCGCGGTGTCGCGCGGCTTCTCGCGGCGGCCCTTGTGCAGGGGCAAGGTGAGGCTCATGTACATGCGGGTCGTCTCCTTCGGTGGCTTGATTCGATCGGCTTGCTACGCAGCCGCGCCCCAGCGGCGCAGCACGGCGGTGGCGTCCTCGCGAGGCTGGCCATCTGGCTGGTCGGGCGCAGTGCGGCTGAAGCGCGGCGCGGGCGCGGGCTGCACCACGCCGCCGACGTTCACGAAGGTGCCGCGTGCCACGTTGTGCGGATGCGCAGGGGCCTCGTCCCAGTCGAGCACCGGCGCGAAGCAGGCATCCGTGCCTTCGAGCAGTGCGCACCATTCGTCGCGCGTGCGGGTGCGGAACACGTCGGCCAGCCGCAGCTTGAGCAGCGGCCAGCGCGCGCTGTCCATCTGGGCGTCGAAGGCGGGGTCGTCCGCGAGGCCGCAGCGGTCGCGCAGCAGCGCGTAGAACTGGGGCTCGATGGAACCGATGGACACATGCTTGCCGTCGGCGCAGGCGTAGGTGTCGTAGAAGTGCGCGCCGCCATCGAGGAAGTTCTCGCCGCGGTTGTTGTTCCAGCGGCCCTCGGACTTGAAGCCGTACAGCATGGCCGACAGCAGCGCCGCGCCGTCGGTCATTGCGGCGTCCACCACCTGGCCCTTGCCCGAACGCTGCGCCTCGTGCAGCGCGCTCAGCACGCCCACTGCCAGCAGCATCGCGCCGCCGCCGAAGTCGCCGACGTAGTTGAGCGGCGGCACCGGAGCCTCGCCCGGACGGCCGATCGCATGCAGCGCACCGCTGATCGCGATGTAGTTGATGTCGTGACCCGCGGCATGCGAAAGCGGCCCGTGCTGGCCCCAGCCGGTCATGCGGCCGTAGACCAGGCGCGGGTTGCGCGCATGGCAGGCGTCGGGGCCGAGGCCCAGGCGCTCCATGACGCCGGGCCTGAAGCCTTCGATCAAGACATCCGCGCTCGCGATGGCATCGAGCATCGTCTGCGTCGTGCCGGCCGCGCGCAGGTCGAGCTGCAGCGTGCTACGGCCGCGCGCCAGGATGTCGTGCGGACTCGCGGGCGTGCCCGGCCGTTCGACCCGGATCACCTCCGCGCCCATGTCGGACAGCAGCATCGCGCAGAACGGCGCGGGGCCGAGGCCCGCCATCTCGATGACCCGAAGGCCTTGCAGTGGACCTGCCATGTCAGTCTCCCTTGGTTGTCAGTTTGAATTCAGCTTCGCGACACGCCGCAGGTGCCATGACGCGGGGCCGAACAATCCTTCGATGAGCGTGGCCCGGCGCACGTAGTGGCCGACGGCCAGCTCCTCCGTCATGCCCATGCCGCCGTGCAGTTGCACCGCGCCCTGCCCCACCGCCTTGCAGGCCTTGGCTGTCGCGACCTTGGCCGAGGACACGGCGCGCGCACGCTGGCTCACGTCGAGTTCGTCGTTGCCCAGGGCCTCCGCCACGCTGTTCGTTAGCGCCGCCGCCTGCTCCAGCGCCATGTGCATGTCGGCCAACCGGTGCTGCAGCACCTGGAAGCTCGCGATGGGCACGCCGAACTGCTTGCGCTGGCGCACGTAGTCGAGCGTGTCGTGCATCAGGCGGCGCATGACGCCGGTGGCCTCGGCGCAGACGGCCAGCGTGGCCTCGTCGAGCGCCTGCTCGATCTCCGGCAGTGCGCCGCCTTCGCTGCCGAGGAGCGCGTCCATCGGCAGTGCAACGCCGTCGAAGGCGATCTCGGCGGCGCGGTCACCGTCGCGCGTGGCATAGGGGCGCATGCTGATGCCGGGGGTCTCGCGCGGCACCAGGAGCAGCGAAAGCCCACCCGCCTCGCCCGCGCCGCCGCTGCTGCGCGCACTGACGATGAAGTGGCTGGCCCACGGCGCCGCATGCACGACCGACTTGCGGCCATCGAGCCGGAAGCCATCGCCCTCGCGCACCAGCGTGGTCCGCACGTCGGCAGGGTCATGCCAGCCTTGCACTTCGGTGTGGCCAAAGGCAATGACAGCCTCGCCCGCAACGGCGCGCGCCAGCAGTGCATCGGCCCGGGCGCCCGCGTTGCGTTGCAGCAGGCCGGCGCCGATGACGATGGTCGAGAGATAGGGCTCGGCGGCCAATGCACCTCCGAGCGTTTCCATCATGGCGGCGTGCGCAGACATTCCGCCGCCGAGTCCGCCGTGCCCCTCCGGCAGCGCCACGCCGAGCAGGCCAAGCTCATGCGCGAGTCCTTGCCAGAACGGAGGCGGCGCCGTATGCGCCTGCGCCAGTGCTTGCAGCCGCTGCGGGAGGCTGTGACGGTCGTCGAGATAGCGCACGAGGCTGTCGCGCAGCATCGCGAGCGTGTCTTCCTGGTCGGTGGTCGTGGTCATGCGATCAGTGGGCCAGGAGGTGGGCGGCAATGATGTTGCGCTGGACTTCGTTGGTGCCCGCGTAGATGGAAGCGGCGCGGTCGTTGAGGTAGGCCGACATGGCGAATACAGCCTCTTCGGGCAGCGGCAGTTCACCCGCTTCGCAGTCGGCCATCGGCACGTCGATGGCGGCCTGCGGGCCGGCGATCTCGACCGCCAGTTCGGTGATGCGCTGGCGCAATTCGGAGCCGAGCACCTTGCCCATCGATGGCCGGATGCCCGGCGGCTCGCCGCGCGCCTGCGCCCGGAGTTGCAGCAGTTCCGTCGCCTCGACCGCGTCGATCGCGCACTCGATCCCGGCCAGGCGCAGGGCCATGTCGGACGCGGCCTGCTCGTGCCCCGCAAAGGCCGCAACGGCGGCGGCGCGCAACCGGCGCAGGCGCTCGCGCAGCATCGGCGTCCAGGCGCCGCCGCGCTCGTGCTGCAGCAGGTACTTGGCGACCGTCCAGCCCTGGTTCTCCTCGCCGAGCAAGCTGTCGGCGGGCACACGCACGTCATCGAAGAACACCTGGTTCAACTCGTGGTCGCCCGAGATGCTGATGATCGGCCGCACCGTGATGCCCGGCGTCTTGAAGTCGAAGCACAGGAAGCTGATGCCCTGCTGCGCCTTGCCGCTGGCGCTGGTGCGCACCAGGCAGAACATCTTGTTGGCGTACTGCGCATGCGTGGTCCAGATCTTGGTGCCGTTGATCACGTAGTGGTCGCCGTCGCGCACCGCCTTGCATTGCAGCGACGCCAGGTCCGAGCCCGACTGCGGCTCCGAATAGCCCTGGCACCAGTAGTCGTCGCCCGATCGGATGCCGGGCAGCCAGGCGCGCTTCTGCGCCTCGGTGCCGAAGGCGATGATCACCGGCGCGACCATGCCGGTGCCCATCGGCGCCACGCGCGGCGCGTCGGCCGCGGCCAGCTCGCTCGCAAAGATGTAATGCTGCATCGGCGACCAATCGGTGCCGCCATGCTCAACGGGCCACTTCGGCGTGCTCCAGCCACGGCGCGCAAGGATGCGGTGCCAGCGGATGCCGTCTTCGTAGTCGTTGAAGATGCCGGAGCAACGCCGGCCGGCCACGCGCAGTTCGGGCGTCAGTTCACGCGCGAGGAAATCGCGCACCTCGTCCCTGAACGCTGTCTCCGCAGGGCTGAGTTTCCATGCCATCGTCTTGTCTCTCATCGGGCAGAAGGGACGAGTGTGCCGGCTGGGGCCGCGCGGCGGCATCGTCGGATCGGACGAACCTGCGTGCGTACTCAACGTCCGAGCAGGTTGCGCACCGGACGGAACGGGCGTTGCTGCTCCTTGCCGGAAGCCTTGCCGGCGCCCTTGCCCGCGCCACCGCCCGACGCCGCAGCGTCACACACCGACGCGCCGCGCCACGTACGCAGCGCCGGCGCCAGCAAGGACCAGCCGCCCGTCGCCGCGGCAATGCCCAGGTCGGCCGCCTGCCTGGCCGCGCCCAGCGGGTTGATGCTGAGTTCCGGCGCCTGCAGCGGGCCGGTGAGCAACAGCAGTTCGACCATGTTGGCCGCCTTCAGGTCCAGCCCCTTCTTGGCCTGGGGCTGGAATGCCAGCCCGATGGTCTGCCGCGCCAGGTTGATCTGGCCGCTGGCCGAGACCGCGACCTGCGAAGTCTCCATGGCCATCGAACGATCGATCTTCGCCACGCCGTTGCGCAGCGGAAGCCGCGCCACCACGCACTGGAGCACCAGGTCCCGGTGCGGCACCGATTTGGGCAGCAGCGCTTCGAGGACGCGCGCGACGATGTTCTGGTCGAGCGAGCCGCCCGAGGTGCCGACCAGCGCAACGCCGCTGAACGTGAGCAGCGCGTCGCCGGTGGCGGAGGCGGCGAGCTTCGCCGGGGTCTGGCCGGCCATCGAGACCTTGAGATCGAGGTTCGCCCGACCTCCCTTGAAATGCTTGCCGCCGCTGGAGGCCACGGCTCCGAGCGCGTCGATGGAGACCGACCGGGCATCGACCTGCGCCTCCACCTGCGGCGCCGCGCCGTCACGTTGCGAGACCTTGAGGCGCGTGCGGACTGGCCCGTCCGCGAAAGTGAAATCCAGCCGGCTCACGTCGAGCAGGCCAGCGCTGTTGACCAGCCGCGCGTCGAGCGCGGAGAGGGGCGGCATGCCGGGCACTTCCAACCTCTCGATCCTGAGGGCGATCTCCGCATCGATCGACGGCAGGTCGTCGAAGGGCAAGGGCGCATCGCCGAACAAGGGCTCGCGTCGCTGCGCGGGTGTCGAAGGCGCACGGGTCGGCGCGGCGCTCGCACGCAGCCGCGCAAGATCAATGGTCGCTGCCGCAAGCGTCGCCTGCACGCGCAAGGGCTCGGCCTGCGCGTTCACGCTCCCTGTGAATTGCTGCCCGGCGATGGACAAGGTCATCACCTCGGCCTGCCATTGCCTGGGTGCGAGGGTCGCGGTTGCGCTCGCCTCAACGGGCATCGGCAGGGCCGCGAGGGCCGCCGCGAAATGCGGCAGCGCCGCGCCCGAGGTGACGCGCAACGCCAGCTTGCCGTTGAACGTGTCCGCACTGGCGCCCTGGCCCAGCTTGCCTTCGGCGGAAAGCGACGCACCCCCAGTGCTGAACTTCAACGCGATCGGCCAATCGTCCGCGCCGTCGAGCAGGTTGTCGAGCAGCCCGGTGCGGCCTTCGATCTTCCAGGCCTGCTTGCCGCTGGTGATCGCTGCATCCAGCGCGTTTCCATCACCCTGCGCGGCCAGGCGGAAGGAATCGATGTCGAGCTGGCGCTTGGCACCGCCCTTGCCGCCGGGGTAGCGCAGCCGCGCATCGGTGACGGTGACATGGTCGAGCGCCAGCAAGGACGAGCCACCCTTCGGCGACGCTGCTGCCGGCGCGTGCGGTAGTTGCCAGTTGAAGCGGCCCTCGCCGTCGGATTCGAGTTCGAGGTCCAGCCCCTTCACCTCCACGCTCAGGATGCGCAACTCGCGATGCAGCAAGTCCTGCAGCGACAGCTCGAAGGCGACAAGTCCGGCATGGGCCATCTGCGGCGAGGAGGCCCATTCCGCATTGGCCAGCGAGATGTCGCGCGCCTCGACGGCCAGCGTCGGCCACAGCCGGAACTTCAGGTCGCCTTCGATGCGCAGGGCGCGCCCGGTGGCTGCACTGACGTGCTCCGCGAGCATGGCCGCAAGCCGGGCCGGCGGGAAGGCTTGCCGCAAGGCGACGAGCGCCCCGGCGACGAGCAGCGCGGCAACCACCAGCAGGATGGCAGCAATGCGCAGGAAGCGCCGCACCGGGCCACGCGGCCGTGCGGCAGCCGTGGAGCTAGGCACGAAGCATCGCGTTCAACTGGTCGACCACTTCGGCCCACTCGGCGTCTTCGTTGATCTCTTCGCGCAGGAACTGCGCCTGGCTCGGTGACCAGAACGGCGCGTCGGCCAATCGAAGCTCCGCGGCAAGCGGCCGATGCTCGGCGACAAATCGCTCGATGTCCGCCGTGCTGGCGCTGGGCAGGCCGAGTTGCGCGAAGAGGGTCTCGAGGCTGTGAGGTGTCGTGTCCATGGTCCCGCACTGTAAGCACGGAACCTGGAAATGACAAAGGCTTTGGCAAGCCTCATCAGGCAATGCCGATCGAATACGCGGCGTCCAGCGTCGCATGGGAAGCATCGCCATCGCCACCAGCCATTTCATCCGCCAGCCCGGAAGCGTCCGATGGTTGCCGTGGGTAGTGACTTCTACGATCCCCAGAACCCGTCCAGGACCGATGCCGCAACCCACGCGCCGGCCTGCCAACCCCAGGAGAAGCTCCCCATGCTCATGAAGAAGCCGCGCGCCGTTTCGCGCATTTGCGCCATCGCGCTCGCCATCACAGCCTTGTCGGCCCATGCCGAAACCGAATCGCCCAGCCGGCTCGCATCGCTCGACCCTGCCGCCACGGGCGCGCCCATTGCCGCGACCCCCACGCCGGGCGAAGCCAATGGGGCGCAACAAGTCCGCCTGCGCGTCGAGAAGGGCTACCTCAAGCCCGGCTACGAAAACCTTCGCGTGGTCCGCCGTGACCACACGATGAACAACGTCGCGGGCCAGGTCGCCCTGAACGTGGCGCTCTCATTGGTCACGCGATCGGTCGTCGTCACCGGAAGCGGCTTTTCCAAGGACGACCTCGCGGGCGAGACCCTGCAGGATCTCAAGGGCGATCCCGTCCTCGCCAACCCGGCCACGAGCGACCTGAGGGACGCCCTGGGCGATGTCGCCAGCGACATCTACCGCCGCCGCGTGGCGGCCGCGCGCGCCACCGCGCTGCAGGACGGTTCCACGCCGGAAGAAATCGCCGAGGCAAGCCGGATGCCGCAAGAGGCCGACACGCCCCTGTACCCCGGCCAATGGCACCTGGTCTACGAAAACCTCTCCGGCACGGACGAGATGTTCCGGCTGCGCTTCGGCGCGGAACTCGGCCGGCCGGGCTTCATGCGTCCACCCTCCGGCTGCGCCTGGCAATCGGAGCCGATCGCCTGGACGCAATGGCAGGCCGACCACTGGCAACGACTGCGCGACGAGCGCGCCAAGGCCGTTGCAAGTTGCACCAAGGTGCTGGCCGGCACGCCCGAGAAGTTCTGGTGAAGCTTCGGAGGCCGATCGTCATCACAGTTGTGAACAGCGCGGAGAAAACTGCAACCAAAAGTTAGTCATTCCTGATAGCCTGCGGCTCTCTCCGGAGGGCTACGCATGCAGCAGGACATCACGGCGGCGCAAATGTTGGACGCGTTCAAGGAGGACGCACCCGGGCATCTCGCGGACACCCGTTGGGCGCACACCCATGGCCTGGGCGTCATGGGGCACTTCGTGGCCTCCGAGGTCGCCCGGGATTTCTGCAGCGCCGGGCACTTCCAGGGCCAGTCCGTTCCGGTCACCGCCCGCTTTTCCAACGGCTCCTCCGACCCCCAGCGCCACGACGAGCGGCCCGACACGCGCGGCCTCGCGGTCAAGTTCCATGTCACCGAAAGCATCGACCACGACCTGCTGTCGATGACGATGAACGTGTTCGGCGCCCGCACGCGGGAGGAGTTCCTCGGCGTCTCCAAGGCCTTCGTGCCCAAGCCGGTGCAGGAGGAATCGTGGTTCCGCCGGACCATCCTGGACCCGCTGATGCTGCGCAATCCCTTGCCGCCGATGCCGCCCGGCGTCACGATCAGCGGCGGCCCGGGCCTGGCGCAGTACGCCGGCTCGCATGACTTCGCCCGCGCCTTCACCATCGAGGGCGGCCTGCTGCAGGTGCCGGTGAGTTGGGCCCGCACGGCCTACCACGCGGTCCACACCTTCATGGCCGTCGGCCCCGACGGCGTGCGGCGACCGGTGCGCTTTTCATGGCAGCCGATCGACGGTGTCTTCCCGGTCCCGGCCGATCAGCAGGCGAGCAAGGCCACCGACTTCCTGACCCCCGAGATGCGCGCGCGGCTCGCGAAGGCCCCCGCCCGCTTCACGCTCAAGATGGCGATCGGCGACCCGGGTGATGCCCTGGACGACCCCTCCATGACATGGCCGGTCACGCGCCAGACCGTCAGCATGGGCACGCTGTTCATCGAGCAATTCGCGCAGGACCGTGGCGTGGACGTGGACCGCCTCAGCTTCAATCCCATGCGCCTGCCGCCCGGCATCGAAGCCTCGGACGACCCGATCCTGCATGCCCGCGGCGAGATCTACCAGCTCGGCTGCAAGGAGCGCGGCGGCATCGGTTGCCCCTTGCATGCGGCCCCCGCCGCGAACGGCGTCCGCACCACAGCGCGCAATGCGGAGGTTTCCGAATGATCGACTTCTTCAAGCAGCTGCTCGAACGCATCCTCATCCGCATCTGGTCCTGGCTGCAGCCCACCGCCGTCGCGCCCGGCGGCCCGCGCGACAGCCGGCAGGCGACCGACAACGTGATGCGCACCATGAACCTCGTGATGCCGCTCAAGAACAAGACCGCCATCGGCCGCGCGCAGGCCGCCATGGTGGTGGGCTCCTGCCTCGACGAGATCTACAGCGGCCTGGACAACGTGGGCACCGTGCACATGGCGCGCTTCTCCATCGTCGACAACAACCTGCTCATGTTCTCCTTCTACGACGGCGACTTCCATGCCTACATCCGGGACTTCATCATGACGCTGGGCAATGCCTTCGACGGGGTCGTCTCGCTGATCGAGGACCCGCCGCCGCTGCCCTGCTGGCAGCACGTCGATGCCTTCATCCAATGGGTGCACGAGCGCGACGCCTTCCAGTTGCCCGACGATCCGGGGCGCCTCGTCGAAGTCGTCGCTCCCAAGCTCGACAACCTGCAGGACCTGTCGCGCTACCTCGTGCTGCAGCTCGACAAGAACCCCAACGTGCAACTCGGCAGCTACCGCGCCTACCCGGGCTATTCGGTCGCGCAGGTGCGGCAGAAGCTGGGAGTGGGCTGGTGAGCGCGGTGCTGGCGAGCAACGCCCCAACCCGCGATGCGGGCGAGGCACGCGACCCCGGCGTCGACCTGTCCGACGTTCAGGGCAACATCCTGCGCGGCTACCGCAAGAAGCGGGTGCGGCACCTGACGGCACAAGTCATCGACGCGCGCGAGGCCCGCGCCTGGATCGCCGCCATCGTCGGGCCGGACCGCGCGCTCGCGCCCGAGATCACCGACGCCGCGCACTGGGGCAAGCAGCCGCCGGACGTGTGCTTCAACCTCGGCATTACCTTCACCGGCTTGCAGGCATTGGGCCTGCCCGATGCCACGACGTCGACCTTCCCCGAGGCCTACCGCGAAGGCATGGCCGCGCGCGCCACCAAGGTCGGCGACTGGGACAACTCCGCCCCGGCCTGCTGGCAACCGTGGTTCCAGTCTGCCGACGCCGTTCACTTCATCGTGAGCCTGCATGCCGACACGGCCGCGCTGCTCGACGACTTCGAGAAGTCCCTGGTGGCCGGCCTTGCAGGCCGCGCCTTCAAGGTCTGCGGCCGCAACGATGGCGCCTTCTTCAACGGCGACGAGGTGCACTTCGGCTACCGCGACAACATCTCGCAGCCGCGCTTCGCCAACATCAGCCCGCCCGGCAAGTACGACGACCAGCCCACTGCGCCGCTCGGCACCGTGCTGCTGGGCTACCCCACCGCGCTCGAGCAACTGACCTGGACCCTGCCCGATCCGCCCGTGCTGGGTCGCAATGGCGCCTTCAACGCCTTCCGCGTTCTGGAGCAGGACGTGGTCGCCTTCGAGAAGTACCTCGACGACGCGGCCGGGCAGTTGCTGGACAGTCCGCTGGCCGGCGAGTTGCTGCCGGCCGGGTACGACGGCGACGGCTCACCGTCCGCGCGGCTGGCGGCCATGCGCGAGGTGGTCGCCGCCAAGATGCTGGGCCGCTGGCGCAACGGTACGCCGCTAGCGCTGTCGCCGCGCACCCCCTCCCCAGGCCAGCCGGTTTCCGACACAGACTACGACTACATCGACGACGCCGCCGGCCTGAGATGCCCGATCGGCTCGCACACGCGCCGGGTCAATCCGCGCAACGCCCGGATCGTGCAGCGCGTGGCCAATCACACCCGCCGCCTGATACGTCGCGGCATCCCCTACGGCCCGCCCTACGACCCCGCGAATCCCGATGCCAACGACGGCGTCGAGCGCGGCCTGCTTGGCAGCTTCATCTGCGCCGACCTGTCCGCACAGTTCGAGGCCATCCAGTACGACTGGATCAACCTCGGCCTGCAAGACCCCCGCATCACCGGCTCCAACGATCCGATGCTGGGCGCCAACGAAGGCGATGCGGGCTGGTTCGACGTGCCGACCGCCAAGGGCACGATCCGCCTGCGCGGCGTGCCACGTTTGGTTCGCACGCGCGGCGGCGCCTACACCTTCCTGCCCAGCATCAGTGCCCTTCGGTGGATCGGCGCGCAGAAGGTATGAATCTTTCTACTGCGGCCACCGATCTCGGGTCTGCGGTGCTCACTGCACGGGAGTGCAGTTCGCTCCTCAACCCGAACTCGGCGCCCTCGCTACGAAATCTTCACGCCTTCTTTGGCGTCGATGCCGAGCGCCTTCAGCACCTCGCGCGCATGCACGAGGTCGCGCGTGCCAAAGCCCTCAGTGAACCATTGGTAGACCGGCGCCAGCAGCTCCCGCGCCTCGCTGGTCCGGCCCTGCTTGTGCAGCATCTCTGCCAGGCTGGTCGCGGTGCGCAGTTCCCATGACCGCGCCTGCTGGGTCCGGGCCCAGTCCAGCGACAGGCGATAGCTCGCCTCGGCGGCTTCCGTGTCGCCGCGCTGCTCGTGCAGCCACCCCTCCAGGCGGCGAATCTCGGCATAGTGGCAGCGCTCGCCCCAACCGGCCCGCTGCACCTGCTCGATCTGGCTCTCGACGATGCGCAACGCCTCGGTGACATCGCCCTCCATCGCCATGCCTTCGGCGAGCAGCGACTTGAGATACGGGTTGCTGCCACCGTAGCCGCCGCCGGCTTCGCGCATGGCCAGCCCGGCCTGCAACAGGCGCACGCCCTCGGCCGCCTTCCCCGCGCGAACCAGCGAGGCGCCGCGCCGCAGCGGCGCCATCAACTGCCAGAGCACCGTGAGGCTGTTCTCCCGCCCCAGGCGCTCGGACTCCTCGATGCGGGCCTGCTGCGCCTCGGGCTCACCCCGGTACTCGAACACGTCCGCGCCGGCAGACAAGGCGAAGCCGCGGTCGAAGACATGGCCGCGCGTGCGTGCGTGCGCATCCTTCGCATCGCACTCCTCGACGGCGCGGTCCGGGTAGCCCAGCATCCAGCTCACCTGCGCCCGGTAGACGCCGGCGCCGGTCAGCGGATCGTGGTTGATCTCGTTGGCGATGTGGCGGTGCCTGACCGGGTCGTAGATCCGCGTCAGTTCCTCGATGTGCGCGCGGCTCGTCAGCAGTTCGCCGAGCCAGAAGGTCGACACGCTCATCATCAGGTGCGCCGTGATCAGCATGTCGCTGTCGCCCGTCTCGCGACCCATGGCAAGAAGCTGCTCGGCCCAGTCCACGGATTCCGCGACCCGCCCCTGGCTCAGCGTGTTCGCGAACAAGCCCCAGTACACCGCCAGCACATCCCGCCCGGATGCGGCGGAGTCCACCAACTTCAGCGCCGGCAGGAGGCTGTCCCGGGCCTCGGGCGCGGCCCAGCCCTTGGCGGCCATCCAGGAAACGCCAAGGGCGCGCCGCAGCGAGAGTTCGCACCGAACGTTCTCCACCGAGCCCGGCAGCATGGACACCAGCTTCAGGCCCTGGTTGAGATGCGAGATGGCCTCGATCAGCGCCATCCGCTTCAGCGCCAGTTCGCCCGCGCTCTGCCAGAGCGGAATCGCGGCCGTGGCCAGGCCTGCGGCGGTGAGGTGATGGGCCAACACTTCGGGCTCGGTGACCTTGCTGTTGGCAAAGCGCTCCTGGATCGCGCGGGCAATGCTGGCATGCAGCTCCTGCCTGCGGCTCTTGAGCAGCGAGTCGTAGGCCACGTCCTGGACCAGCGCATGCTTGAAGGTGTAGGTCGCATCCGGCGGCGCACCCTGGCACCAGGCCAGGCCCGACTCGGTCAGACGCGCGAGCGACGCGTCGAGTTGCTCCCGGTTCATCGGCGCCACCGCCGCGATCAGCTCGTAGCTGAACACGCGCCCGATGGCCGCGCCGATCTGCGCGATGACCTTCACCGGATTGAAGCGGTCCAGCCGCGCCATCAGTGAATCCCGCAGCGTGGCCGGAATGGCCATGCCGTTGCCGGCGCCCCGGTACTCGTAGTGATCCGCCTCCTCCGTCAGCTCGCCGGATTCGAGGACGGCCTTGGTCAGTTCCTCCACGAACAGCGGCACGCCGTCGGTCCTGGCCAGGATCTGCTCCAGCAACCGCGGCGGCAGCGCCTTGCCGCCCGCCAGCCCGGACACCATCGCCGCGCCTTGCGCCTGCGTAAGGCGGGACAGGTTCAGCGCCCGCACGTGTGCTTGCTCCGGCCAGCGCGACTTGAACTCCGGCCGATGGGTCAGCACAACCAGCAACGGGATCGACGGCAGGCGGGCGATCAACAGGTCGACCACCTCCAGCGAGGTCGGGTCGGCCCAGTGCACGTCCTCGAACAGCAACACGCTCGGATGCTTGCGCGCGGCCGCCTCGGTCAGGTCCACCAGCGTGCGCAGCGTCTCCTGCTTGCGCTTCTGGGAGGTCATGGGCCGGGGTCCATAACGGTCGTCGCAGGGGATCGACATCATCGAGGCGATGAAGCCGACGTCGGCCAGCGGCCGCCCATAGGCGCCGACCATCAGGCTCTCCAGCTTGTCGAGCCTGGACGCGGGCGACTCGTTGCGTGCGAACTTCAGCCCCCGCTCGAAGTTGTGGGTGCTGGGCCAGAAGGCACTGTTGACGTAATAGGGCGAGCACTGGAACTGCAGCGCCTTGGCGCCCTCGCTTTCGGCCCGCGCGCGGAAGGTGTCCAGGATGCGGCTCTTGCCGATGCCCGGTTCGCCCGACAGCACCACCACTTGGCCCTGCCCTCCTCGCGCGAGCGCCCAGCGCTCCAGCAGCAGCCCGATCTCCTGCTCCCGGCCGATCAGCGGCGTCAGCCCGCTCTCCTGGGTGGCGGCCTGGAAGCGGCTTGCCGCTTCGTTCACGCCAACCACGCCGTAGACCCGGACCGGCTGGGCAATACCCTTCATCGCACGCTCGCCCAGGTCCTCATAGGAGAACACGCCCCCGGCCAGGCGGTGCACCCGCTGGCTCACCAAGATGCTGCCGGGCTGGGCCGCAGCCTGCAGCCGTGCCGCCAGGTTCACCGCCTCGCCGACCGCACTCTTCCCCGCCTCGGACACCACGACCACACCGGTCGCGATGCCGATGCGAACCGCAAGCCGCCCGGCGTCGGGGATCTCCAGCCGCGACAGCGTCTCGATGATCTCCAGC
This sequence comes from Variovorax sp. dw_308, assembly GCF_019207085.1. GTDB lineage: Bacteria > Pseudomonadota > Gammaproteobacteria > Burkholderiales > Burkholderiaceae_C > Variovorax. The sequence goes on from NZ_JAATOM010000003.1 coordinate 105,575, forward strand.
CCGGCATGAATGGCGCGCTCCGCCTCGCCCTCATGCGCCAGCGGATACCCGAAGAAGGCCAGGATGCCGTCGCCCAGGAGCTGGAACACATAGCCCTCGTAGCGGGCGATGCACACCGCGCACGCATCCTCGTAGGCATGGACGATGCGCCGCAGCACCTCCGGGTCGACGCGGCCGGCAAGTTCGGTGAAGCCGACCATGTCGCAGAACATGGCAGTCAACTGGCGCCGCTCGCCCTCGTCGGCCACGCCTTCGTCGGCGGCTTCGGGCGGCGCGTCCGCCAGCGCCTCGGAGGCGGACGCGTCGCTCCGGATCGTGCGCAGGGCCGCGGCCAGCTTGGCGCGCAGTCCGATCGGCAGGCCCAGGTCCTTCAGGTCCGCCGCTGAAAGCACCAGCAACGCATCCCAGTCGATCTGCTCGCGTTCCAGTGTCTCGGCGATGGATGCCAGCCGATGCTTGTCGAGCCAATCCCGGACGTTGCTCATGGAGAGTTTGCGCTGCGGTGGAGACCGGCCGAAAGGTCGATCGAATGTGGACAAAGTGTAAGCGGTGCCTCATCCGGCGAACAACGCGAACGCCCGCCGTCCCCAAGTGAAAACCCCTGCCAGCCCCGGCCGCAACCGCCCGGCAAAGCCACGCAGGAACCGCGCCCGATGGGCCCACAATGCGTCGAACAATCCGATGGGCGCGAACAACCATGACAACAACCCATGACTTCCGCGGCAAGGCCGTTCTCATCACCGGCGCGGGCGGCGGCATCGGCCGCGCCACCGCACTGGCCTTCGCCAGGGCGGGCGCGCGTCTGATGCTGACCGACATCGGCGCTGCCGCGAGCGAGGAGACGGCATCGCTGGCGCGCGCCGAGGGCGGCGAGGCGATGTTCCTGCAGGTCGACGTCAGCCGTGAAGCCGAGGTGGCGGCGATGGTCGCGGCCACGGTGGCGGCCTACGGACGGCTCGACTGCGCCTTCAACAATGCCGGCATCGAGATCGAAACCTCGCGCATCACGGAATGCGACGAAGCGGTGTTCGACCGCATCATGGGCGTCAACGTCAAGGGCGTCTGGCTTTGCCTCAAGCATGAGCTCAGGCAGATGGAGGCGCAGGGCGGCGGCGCCATCGTCAACACCGCCTCGGTCGCCGGCCTGAAGGGCGCGCCGCGGCTGGCCACCTATGCCGCTTCCAAGCATGCGGTGGTGGGGCTCACCCGGTCCACGGCGGCCGAATTCGCCAGGCAGAACATCCGCATCAACGCCGTGTGCCCGGGGGTGATCCGCACCCCGATGGCCGCACGGTGGGCCGACCTGGATCCGGACTTGCCGGCGCGCATCGCAGCCATGCACCCGATCGGGCGCATCGGCGAACCGGAGGAAGTCGCCGCGGCGGTGCTGTGGCTGTGCTCCGACGCCGCGTCCTTCGTGACCGGAACAGCGCAAGCGGTGGACGGCGGCTTCACCGCCATCTGACTTCCGGCCTCGCACCAAAGGGCATTGGCTATTGCCCGCACGCACATTGCCTGCGCCGCCGGCCCTGTCGGATGATGCCCGACCTGGCGCCTGCAGGCTCATGCGGCGGCGAGCGCTTCATCCCTACCCGAAAGGAGAACGCATGGCAAAGGCAAAAAGTGCGGCCAAATCGAAGCAACCCAACATCCTCGTGATCTGGGGCGACGACATCGGCATCGCCAACCTCAGCTGCTACACCCACGGCCTGATGGGCTACCAGACGCCCAACATCGATCGCCTGGCCAGGGAAGGCATGAAGTTCACCGATTCCTACGGCGAGCAGTCGTGCACGGCCGGGCGCTCATCGTTCATCACCGGCCAGAGCGTGCTGCGCACCGGCCTGTCGAAGGTCGGCGTGCCAGCCGCGCCGGTCGGCATGAACACCAGGATCGTCACCATCGCGGCGCTGCTGAAGAACCAGGGCTACGCCACCGGCCAGTTCGGCAAGAACCACCTGGGCGACCGCAATGAGCACCTGCCCACCAACCACGGCTTCGATGAGTTCTACGGCAACCTCTATCACCTGAATGCCGAGGAAGAGCCGGAGATGCCGGACTACTACCCTGAGAAGGACTTTCCCAACTTCCGGAAGAACAATGGCCCGCGCGGCGTGATCCATTCGTACGCCACGGACGTCGACGACGCGACCGAGGAGCCGCGCTGGGGCCGCGTCGGCAAGCAGAAGATCGAGGACACCGGCCCGCTGACCGTGAAGCGCATGGAGACCTGTGACGACGATTTCGCCGCCGAAGCCAAGAAGTTCATCGGCGCGCAGAACGATGCCGGCAAGCCCTTTTTCGTGTGGGTCAACTTCACCCACATGCATCTGTTCACGCACACCAAGCCCGAGAGCATCGGCCAGGCCGGGCGCTGGCAGTCGCCCTACCACGACACGATGATCGACCACGACAAGAACGTCGGCGAACTGCTCGACTATCTCGACGAACTGGGCATCAGCGAAGACACCTTCGTCATGTACTCGACCGACAACGGCCCGCACATGAACAGCTGGCCCGACGGCGCAATGACGCCGTTCCGCAGCGAGAAGAACACCAACTGGGAAGGCGCATTCCGCATCCCGATGGTGGTGCGCTGGCCCGGCAAGGTCCCGGCCGGCACCGTCTCGAACGGCATCGTGCAGCACCACGACTGGCTGCCGACCTTCCTGGAAATGGCGGGCGAGCCCGACATCGTCGAGAAGTGCAAGAAGGGCGTGGAGGCGATCGGCCGAACCTACAAGAACCACATCGACGGCTTCAGCCTGCTGAAGCACATCACCGGCGAGGAAAAGGAAAGCCCGCGCAAGCTCTTCGTCTACATCAGCGACGACGGCGACATCCTCGGCGTGCGCTACGACAACTGGAAAGTGGTCTTCATGGAGCAGCGGCTGCGCGGCACCATGGGCATCTGGGCCGAACCCTTCGTCACGCTGCGCCTGCCCAAGCTCTTCAACCTGCGAACCGACCCGTTCGAACGCGCGGACTCCACCTCGAACTCGTACTACGAATGGTTCCTGTACCACGCGTACATCCTGTACGGCGCCTGGGGCATCGCCGACCAGTTTGCTGCGACCTTCAAGGACTTCCCGCCGATCCAGAAGCCCAACACCTTCACGATCGGCGACGCGATCGAGAAGATGAAGGAGGCGTCCGGCGGAGGCTGATCGGCCGGCCGCGCGCGGGCGTCTGGTGGCGCTGCAACACCGGTGCCCGCGCCCTGCCCGCGCTGCGGCGGGCCCTTACTTCTGGAGCGCGGCCAGGTAGAGCGACTGGCGCGGTCGCGCCATCACGCGGCGCAGCATTGGCTCGAATTCCTGCAATGGCATGAACTTCGCGTTGGTGTCGAACGCGGGGTTGTCGTAGAGATCGACGAACTCCGCGGTGCGCGTGTAGTGCGGGTTGTCCTTGAACCGCTCACGCATGTTGCGGTCCATCCCGAGGTGGTGGAAGAAGTTGTAGCCCTGGAAGATGGCGTGGTTCTGCACCATCCAGAGGTTCTCTTCCGAGACGAAGGGCTTCAGGATGGCCGCGGCGATGTCGGGGTGGTTGAAGGTGCCGAGCGTGTCGCCGATATCGTGCAGCAGGGCGCACACCACGTACTCCTCGTCGCGTCCGTCGCGTGCGGACAAGGTGGCCGTTTGCAGGCAGTGCGTGTAGCGATCGACGGGGAAGCCGCCGTAGTCGTTCTCCAGCAGGCGCAGGTGGGTGATCACGCGATCGGGCAGCGTCTTGGTGAATTCGGCGAACTCGCCGCCGATGACCCGCCATTCGGCAGCGGTACTGTCTTCCATGCGGGTGAATGTGGCGCGGTTGTTCATGCGTGAGGTCTCCGGGTTGGTTTTTTGCTGGCGGCTGCGCCGGCTCGAATGACCGCTGCCCTTGCTGGCGGCGGGCGCGGCGGCAGCGCGCACCACGATCTTAAAAGGTCCCCTTCCGCGAGACGGTCACGCAGATGCCTGCGGCACCGAGCCAGAGGCCCGGGCGCCGGGTGCAATCGTCGGCGGCGCACTGTTCAGCGCATCGATCGCGAAGCCCGCCGCGGCCTTGTAGCGCGACATGAATGCCTCCCGCTCGGCGGCCGGAATCACGTCGTCGATGTTGTCGAACACGCCACCGCAGCGTTCGTCGACCAGGCCGAGGATGCCAAACGGCCCGGCGCCTCGATTGCGCAGTACCAGCGCGGAGATGTCTGCACACAGCTTGTCGTCGTAGGCCTGCAGCGCCGCGGCAGTCACCCCCTTGTCGATCATGGCGGCGCCCAGCACGCGCGCATCGACGATGGCCTGGCTCGCACCGTTGGAACCCACCGGATACATCACGTGCGCCGCGTCGCCGAGCAGCGCCACCCGGCCGTCGACCCAGGTCGGCACCGGATCGCGATCGATCATCGGGTACTCGAAGAACTCCCTGGCGCCGCGCAGCATCGCGGGAACGTCGAGCCAGCCATAGTTCCAGCCCTCGAAGTGGTGGATGAAATCCTCGAGCGCGGCGCGGCGGTTCCAGTCGCCCTGCGTCCAGCCACCGGCGTTGTCGACGGTGATCTCGGCGATCCAGTTGATGGTGGCGAGCCCGGTGACCGGATCGGGCGGCGAGATCGGATAGAGCACCACGCGGTGCTTGAGCGAACCGACGCCCACGAAGGACGCGCCGGTGCGGATCGGCACACCCGGCGCGGTGCCGCGCCACATGATGGCGCCGCCCCACTGGATCGGCGGCTGCGCCGGATGCATCTGCGCACGCACCGCGGAGTGCAGGCCATCCGCGGCAATGAGCAACCGGCCCTCCACCTCCAGGCGCTGCCCGTCGCGTGTCTCGACCAGGGCGGTCACGCCGTCGGCATGGTTGCGGTAGCCGGTGACGCGGTGGCCAAGTCGTATCGCGTCGGGGCCGAGCCGCTCGAGCGCCACCTTGTACAGCAGCATCTGCAACTGCCCGCGATGCACCGAGTATTGAGGCCAGCGATATCCCGCGAGCAGGCCGCGCGGCTCTGCGTAGACGTCATTGCCATTGCGCCCGACGAGCGCCCATTCGCGCGCCTGGATGCCGATCGTGTCGAGCAGCGTGTCGTCGATGCCAAGGTCGTACAGCTCGCGCACGGCATTGGGTTGCAGGTTGATGCCGACGCCGAGCGGCTGCAGCGCGGCGACGGCCTCGAGCACGACACACGGCACGCCGATCTGATGAAGGGTGAGCGCGAGGGCGATGCCCCCGATGCCACCGCCTGCGATCAGGACGGGGCGGGAATTGGATGATTCAGGCATGGCGCGGATTGTCGGGGACGCGCAGCACGGTTCGCGCCCCGGCTTACCCCGCTCCAGCCTTGGCCGTCGGCGGGCCCACCTACAAATGCCACCCAACGAAAAAGGGCGTCCGGTGGATGAAACCGGACGCCCTTGGACGTTCATATGGTCGGTGTGAAAGGATTCGAACCTTCGACCCCTTGCACCCCATGCAAGTGCGCTACCAGGCTGCGCCACACACCGAAGCCCTCAATTATAACCTGCGGATTTCAGTGAACCGCACCCAGAAGCTCGCGGATTTCGAAGAGTTCGCGGCGAAGCTGGCTGATCAGCGTCTGCCCGGGCTGTTGCGAGGATGCGCCGGCGTCTTGCTGCTCGTCTTGCAAGGCGGCGTCGAACTCCTCGCGATCGATCTCGATGGCCTCGACGCCCGCGAGCGGCGTCTCGCCCAACCTGCGCCGGTCACGCTCGTGTTGCACCAGTTCCTGCAGCTTGTTGCGCGCACCGCTGATGGTGAAGCCTTGGTCATACAGCAGGTCGCGGATGCGGCGGATCATCAGCACCTCGTGGTGCTGGTAATAGCGGCGGTTGCCGCGCCGCTTCATCGGGCGCAGTTGGGTGAATTCCTGTTCCCAGTAGCGCAGCACATGCGGCTTGACGCCGCAAAGCTCACCCACTTCACCGATCGTGAAGTAGCGTTTGACGGGAATCGGGGGGAGGGTTTTCTCCATTGAAATCAATGCCGTGCGCGCGAAACCTGAGAGATTACTCCACCGGCCTCAACAGCGCCAAGAACTATTCGGTCCCGACGCTCCACTCGACCTCCTGGGGCCCTTCTTCCGTGATATTTCCGTGAATCTGTTCCTTGAGCTTGGCGCTCGCATGGAACGTGGCAACGCGGCGCGCGCCGATCGGAATCGCTTCGCCGGTGCGCGGATTGCGCCCCGGGCGCGGGGCCTTGGTGCGGATCTGAAAGTTGCCGAAGCCCGAGATTTTCACATCGGTCCCCTCGATCAGGCTCGCGGCGATCAGGCTGAAGAAAGCCTCGACCATGTCCTTCGACTCGCGCTTGTTCAGGCCGATCTGTTCGAACAGCAGGTCGGCCAGCTGCGCCTTGGTGAGCGCGGGTGTTTCGAGGGCCTCGAGCGTGAATTCCATGTCCATCATCCTCGCAGGCGTGCGCCCAGCTTGACGCCCAGTTGATCGATGATGGCGCGAACCGCCGGTTCGATCTGCTCGTCGGTCAACGTGCCCGCATCGCTCTGGAAGCTCAGGCGCACGGCCATGCTCTTCTCGCCTTGCGCCAGGCCGCCCGCAGCAGGCGCGGCGCCGTCGCGCGCGACCTGTGGCCTGTAGATGTCGAACAGATTGGCGCCCTGCAGAAGACCCTCGTCGCCAGACGCGGATGCGATGGCCTGCATCAGCGCATCGTGCGTGACGGCTTCCGCCACCACCACCGCGATATCGCGCTCAACGGCCTGGTGCCGCGGCACCGGCTGCGCAACGGGCAACGGTCGCGCAGTCACCGCATCGAGATCCAGCTCGAACAGCATGGGCGCCTGCGGCAACTCCCACTTCTGGCGCCAGCGCGGGTGCAACTCCCCCACCACGCCGATGTCGCAACCGTCGACGCGCACGCGCGCTGCGCGGCCCGGATGCAGCGCGGGATGCTCGGTCGGCTCGAAGGTCGGCAGCAGCGGCGCGAGCAGCGCCTCGACATCCCCCTTGATGTCGAAGAAGTCGGCGCCCTGGGCCTTGCCTTGCCAGCGCGAGCCTTCCGCATCGCCCCAGGCCAGGCCGGCCACCCGCATCGGCTGGTGGATGCCCTTGACGGTGCTGTCGGTCGTGGCGACGCTGTCGTCGCGCCTGAACACGCGACCCAGTTCGAACACGCGCACGCGTGGCGCCTTGCGGTCGATGTTGAACTTGAGCACCTGCAGCAGCGAGCCCAGCAGCGAGGAGCGCATCACGCTCATCTGGCTGGCAATCGGGTTCAGCAGCTTGATCGGGTTCGCGTTGCCGGCCAGGTCCTGCTCCCAGTGCGCCTCGACGAAGCTGAAGTTGATCGTTTCCTGGTAGCCCAGCGCTGCGACGCGGCGGCGCACGTCGAAGCGACCGCGTTGCACCTCGGGGCGCACGCGCGCGGTGATCGGCGCGAGCGGCGGTGTGGTCGGCAGGTTGTTGTAGCCGACGAGGCGCGCAACTTCCTCGATCAGGTCTTCCTCGATCAAGAGGTCGAAACGATGCGGCGGCGGGGTCACGCGGATCGTGCCTTCACCCTCTTCCATCGGCAGGCCGAGGCGCTTCAGCGCCGCGACGCAATCGGCTTGCGACAGCGGCATGCCGATCACGCGCGCCGCGCGCGCAACGCGCAAGGTCACGGGCCTGGCTTCCGGCAGGCGCAGGGTCTGATCGTCGATCGCGCCGGCCTGGCCGCCGCAGATGTCGATGATCAGTTGCGTGATGCGCTCGATCACTTGCACCGTGCGGCTGGGGTCCACGCCGCGTTCGAAGCGGTGGCCTGCATCGGTGTTGAAGTTGAAGCGGCGCGATCGGCCCTGAATGGCTTCAGGCCACCAGAACGCGGCCTCGACATAGATATTTTGCGTGTCGTCCGTCACCGAGGTAGCGTCGCCGCCCATGATGCCGGCCAGCGATTCGACCTCGCGCTCGTCCGCGATCACGCCGACTTTCTCGTCGACGGTGATCGTGTTGCCGTTGAGCAGCTTGAGCTGTTCGCCCGCCTTGCCCCAGCGCACCGTGAGGCCGCCGTGGATCTTGTCGAGGTCGAAGATGTGCGAGGGCTGGCCCAGTTCGAACATGACGTAGTTCGAGATGTCGACCAGCGCGGTCACGCTGCGCTGGCCACATCGCGCCAGGCGCTCGACCATCCAGGCCGGCGTCGCGGCCTTGGTATTGACGCCGCGCACGATGCGACCCGAGAAGCGGCCACAGAGTTCGGGCGCTTCAACCTTGACCGGCAGCACATCGGTAAAGGCAGTCGCGACCTGCGACACGGCGGGCGTCTGCAAGGGTGCGCGCGTCAACGCCGCCAGTTCGCGCGCCACGCCATACACGCTGAGGCCGTGCGCGAGGTTCGGCGTGAGCTTGAGCGTGAGCAGCGCGTCGTCGAGGTTCAGCACCTCGCGGATGTCGCCGCCAACGGGCGAATCGGCCGCAAGCTCCAGCAGTCCTCCATGGTCCTCGCTGAGTTGCAGTTCGCGCGCCGAGCACAGCATGCCGAAGCTCTCGACACCGCGCAGCTTGCCGACCTTGATCAGGAAGGGCTCGCCGTCCTCGCCGGGCGGCAGTTCGGCGCCGACCAACGCACACGGCACCTTGATGCCGACGCGTGCATTGGGCGCACCGCACACGATGTTGAGCAGGCTGCCCTGCCCCACATCGACTTGGCACACGCGGAGCTTGTCGGCGTTCGGATGCTGGACGGCTTCCTTGATTTCACCGACCACGATCTTCGTGAAAGGCGGCGCGGCGGGCTTGCGTTCTTCGACCTCGAAGCCGCCCATCGTGAGCGTCTCGGCCAGTTGTTCACTCGTGAGCGGCGGGTTGCAGAACTCGCGCAACCAGGACTCGGGGAATTGCATGTCGTCTCGATCTTTGTCTGGTTACTGGAATTGGCTGAGAAAACGCAGATCGCCGTCGAAGAACAAGCGCAGGTCGTTCACGCCGTAGCGCAGCATCGTGAGCCGGTCCGGGCCCATGCCAAAGGCGAAGCCGATGTAGCGCTCGGGGTCCAGCCCCATGTTGCGCACGACGTTCGGATGCACTTGGCCGGAACCGGCGACTTCGAGCCAGCGCCCGGCCAGCGGGCCGCTCTGGAACTGGATGTCGATCTCGGCGCTCGGCTCGGTGAACGGAAAAAAGCTGGGGCGGAAGCGCAGCACGAGGTCGTCGGTCTCGAAGAAGGTGCGGCAGAAGTCGGTGAATACGACCTTCAGGTCCTTGAAGCTCACGTTCTCTCCCAGCCACAGGCCTTCGCACTGGTGGAACATCGGCGAGTGCGTTGCGTCGCTGTCGACGCGGTAGGTGCGGCCCGGCGCAATCACGCGAATCTCGGGCGGCTTCACGTTTGGATCGGTCTCCGCGGCCTCGAACACGGCCGCGTGCTTCTTGATCTGCTGGTGTGCATAGCGGACCTGCATCGGGCTGGTGTGCGGGCGCAGGTTGTAGGGGATGCCGTCTTCGCCGTCGATGTCGACGTAGAAGGTGTCCTGCATCGAACGCGCCGGATGATTCGGCGGGTTGTTGAGCGAGGTAAAGCTGTGCCAGTCGGACTCGATCTCGGGGCCGTCGGCGACGTCGAAGCCCATGCTCGAGAAGATGGCCTCGATACGCTCCATCGTGCGGCTCACCGGGTGCAGTCCGCCACCCACGCGATGGCGGCCGGGCAAGGTCACGTCCAGCGCTTCGGCACGCAGTTGCACGTCGAGCTCCGCATCGGCCAGCGCCTGGCGGCGCGCATTCAACGCCGCTTCGATCGCCTGCTTGGCCACGTTGATGGCGGCGCCGCGCGACTTCTTCTCGTCAACCGACAGCTGGGCCATGCCCTTCATCAATTCGGTGATGCGACCGGCCTTGCCGAGAAAGCGTGCCTTGGCGTTTTCCAGATCGGCCGGCGCGTTCGCTTGTGCGAAGTCAGCGCGGGCGGTGTCGACCAGGGTGTCCAGCTCGTTCATAGAAATTCGGGAGAAGGAAATAAAAAAGGACTGGTGCCATTTCTAGCGCCAGCCCTCAATGCCGTTCAGGCCGTGGACACAAGCCGCCATCTTCGGGAAGACGGCGATCTGCGATACAGGATCAAGCAGCCAGCTTGGCCTTGACCTGCTCCACGATGCCGGCAAAAGCGGCCTTGTCGTGCACGGCGATATCGGCCAGGACCTTGCGGTCGATCTCGATACCAGCCTTGCGGATGCCGTTGGCGAACTGGCTGTAGGTCAGGCCCAGTTCACGCGAGGCGGCGTTGATACGCGCGATCCACAGTTGACGGAAGACGCGCTTCTTGGTGCGGCGGTCACGGTAGGCGTATTGGCCTGCCTTCATCACCGCCTGCTTGGCGATGCGATAGACATTACCGCGGCGGCCGCGGAAACCCTTGGCGAGCTTGAGAACCTTCTTGTGGCGGGCGCGAGCCGTTACACCACGTTTGACGCGAGGCATGTGAGTACTCCTTGTTCGTCTTGATTAAATGCCCATGCCGGGCAACATGGCGGCCATCGAAACCATGTTGGTTTCATGAACCGTCACTGCACCGCGCAGATGGCGCTTGTTCTTGGTGGTCTTCTTGGTCAGGATGTGACGCTTGAAGGCTTGACCGCGCTTGACGGTGCCACCGGGACGAACGCGGAAACGTTTTTTCGCGCTGCTCTTGGTCTTCATTTTGGGCATTGAATGCTCCTTAAATTGTGCTCGTGAGGCGATGCGGATGCTCCGCATGCTTGTTGGCCCCGAGACACTTCTTCATCCCACGCCCGCCTTGCGGCCGGCGCGAAATCCCTGCAAAACTTATCTGCCGTTCGAACTGAGCGATGCCGAAACACTTCGGCAAGTTCAGCCCGACCGAACTTTGACGATCAAGCGGCGGCTGCCGGCTCGGTCGTGGCCTTCGGTGCAGCCCCACCGGCCTTCTTGCGGCCCGGCGCGATCATCATGATCATCTGCCGGCCTTCGAGCTTCGGAAACTGCTCGACCATGATCGTGTCACCCAACTCGTCGCGAATGCGCTGCAAGAGTGCCAGACCCAGCTCCTGGTGCGTGATCTCGCGGCCGCGGAAGCGCAGCGTGATCTTGCATTTGTCGCCGTCCTCAAGAAAGCGCCGGATGTTGCGCATCTTGATGTTGTAGTCACCATCGTCGGTACCGGGCCGGAACTTGATTTCCTTGACCTCGATGACCTTCTGCTTCGACTTCGCTTCGGCTGCCTTCTTCTGCTCGTGGTACTTGAACTTTCCGTACTCGATCAGTCGGCAGACCGGCGGGTTGGCCGCCGCGACGACCTCCACCAGATCCACATCGGCCTCACCGGCGAGGCGCAATGCCTCGGAGAGGCTCATCACACCCATTGGCTCGTTTTCCGGGCCGACAAGGCGGACTTCCGGGGCCATGATTTCCCGGTTAAGGCGGTGTTGGCGTTCCTCGCGGTGGCGGCGGTCGCGAAATGCAGTAGCGATGGTCTGAATCCTTCAATCAATTTGCTACAGAATCTGTAGCGAAAACCGTAGCAACCACGCGCACAAGCGACCGTTTATCTCAAAATCAGCGTTTGTGTTGAATGTCTTCGGCGAGCAGTTCTGAGAACGCCTGCATCGACATGACTCCGAGGTCTTTGTTGCCTCGAGCGCGCACTGCGACGGCACCTGCTTCCTTTTCCTTGTCGCCCACGACGAGGATATAAGGGAGCTTTTGCAACGAATGCTTCCGTATTTTATACGTAATCTTCTCGTTGTGCAGGTCAAGCGTCACCCTAAGCCCTTGATTCCGCAGCGTTTTGGCTACTTCGAAGGCGTAATCGGCCTGCCCCTCGCTGATATTCAGCACCGCGACGTGCACCGGCGCCAGCCACGCCGGCATGGCGCCGGCATGGTGCTCGACCAACATGCCGATGAAACGCTCCAGGCTGCCGACGATGGCGCGGTGCAGCATCACCGGGAAGGCGCGGCCGCTCGTTTCCGTGACGTATTCGCCGCCCAGGCGTTCGGCCGTGTTGAAGTCGACCTGCATCGTGCCGCACTGCCACTGGCGGCCGATGGCATCCTTCAGCGTGTATTCGATCTTCGGGCCGTAGAAGGCGCCGTCGCCCGGGGCGATGACGAAATCGACGCCGGAGCGGCGCAGCGACTCCATCACGGCATGCTCCGCCTTGTCCCACAGCTCATCCGAGCCGACGCGGTTCTCCGGCCGCGTGGCGACCTTGTAGAGGATGTCCGTGAAGCCGAAGTCGGCATAGACCTCCTGCAATTGCACCGTGTAGTCGATGCACTCCTGGAGGATCTGGTCTTCCGTGCAGAAGATGTGGCCGTCGTCCTGCGTGAAGCCGCGCACGCGCATGATGCCGTGCAGGCCGCCCGACGGCTCGTTGCGGTGGCACTGGCCGAACTCGCCGTAGCGCAGCGGCAGGTCGCGGTAGCTGCGAAGGTCGCTCTTGAAGATGATCACATGGCCAGGGCAATTCATCGGCTTCAACGCGTATTCGCGCTTTTCCGACTCCGTGACGAACATGTTCTCGCGGTAGTTCTGCCAGTGGCCCGTCTTCTCCCACAGGCTCTTGTCGAGGATCTGCGGGCCCTTCACTTCCTGGTAGCCCGTGTCGCGGTACACCGCGCGCATGTACTGCTCGACCTGCTGCCACAGCGCCCAGCCCTTCGGGTGCCAGAACACCACGCCCGGCGCCACCTCGTCGATGTGGTACAGGTCGAGTTCACGGCCGAGCTTGCGGTGGTCGCGCTTCTCGGCCTCCTCGATGCGCTGGATGTATTGGTCGAGCTGCTTCTTGTCAGCCCAGGCCGTGCCGTAGATGCGCTGCAACTGCTCGTTCTTGGCATCGCCGCGCCAGTAGGCGCCGGCCAGCTTCGTGAGCTTGAAGACCTTCAGGAAGCGCGTGTTCGGCACGTGCGGGCCGCGGCACATGTCGACGTATTCCTGGTGGTAGTAGAGGCCCATGGCCTGCTCGTCGGGCATGTCCTCGACCAGACGCAGCTTGTATTCCTCGCCGCGGGACTTGAAGACCTCGATGACATCGGCGCGCGGCGTCATCTTCTTGACGACGTCGTAGTCCTGCGCGATCAACTCGCGCATGCGCGCCTCGATGGCGGCCATGTCTTCGGGCGTGAAGGGGCGCTCGTAGGAAATGTCGTAGTAGAAACCCTCCTCGATCACCGGGCCGATCACCATCTTGGCCGTCGGGTAGAGCTGCTTCACCGCATGGCCGACCAGGTGGGCCGTCGAGTGGCGGATGATTTCCAGGCCTTCGTCGTCGCGCGGCGTGATGATCTGGAGCTTGGCGCTGTGGTCGATGATGTCGCTGGCGTCGACCAGCTTGCCGTCGACCTTGCCGGCCAGCGTCATCTTGGCCAGGCCGGGGCCGATGGACTGGGCCACTTCGGCCACGGAGACGGGGCCGGGGAACTCGCGCTGCGAGTTGTCGGGGAGCGTGATCTGGATCATGAAGAAAACCTCTGGAGATAAAAGCAAAAAGCGCGGTGGGAGCCGCGCTTTGCTGGTTCTGGGTGCCGGTCGAGACCAGCGTGCGCGGGCTACCGGCCGCTTCCTTGAAGGAAAGAGCCGTTGAAAACGGTTGCCGTAGTTCGCGGTGTCATAACCAGATTGCCTTTCTCGCCCTTGTTGAGAGTAGAGCCCGCCATTCTAGCCGCGCGCCTCAAAAAGCAAACTTGAGCGGCATTGCCTGAAGCGGCCGTCGCGACACCGCCTGTACGTTCGGCAACGCAGGTTCGTCTCGATCATCGCGATCTCTCAGTGGCGCGACATCAGGCAAGGTTCTTCAGACCGAGCACCTCGATCGGCTGGATCGACGGTGGCTCGCTGAACAGTTCATCGGCCTTTGCCATGAGCGCCTGCGCGATGGGGCCGCTCAGGTGAGCCTGCCGGCCGGCCTCGTCCGCGAACGCGTCGAACACGCCGAATGTCGTCGGCCCGATGCGCAGTGCGAACCAGATCGGAGTTGTCTTTTCCTCGTGCGCCAGCGCCAGGCCGGTCTCGAGGAACTTCTCGACATCGGCCTCCTTGCCGGGCTTGGCTTCGAGGCGGGCGAACAGTCCGAGCTTGATCATGTGGGTACTCCGGTGTGTGCGTGATGCGGCGTGCGGTATTGCGCGCCCCAAGGTGGACTCTAGGCAGCCACGCGGGGTGGGGCTATTGGCATTTTTGACATCTTTGATATCGTTATTGCCATGAAGCTCCAAGTCTTGGTCCTCGACGGCGTATTCGATACCGGCCTCGCCACGGTGCTCGACGTGTTCACGACGGCGAACGAGCTTGCCGGCATGCTGCAACTCGATGTCGCGCGCTTCGAGCTGACGGTGGTGGGCATGCGCGCTCGGGTGCGCACCGCGCAAGGCTTCACGGTTCCGGTGACCCGGCTCGCCAATGGAGGCGCAGCCGACTGGTTCATCGTGCCCGCGCTGGGCTGCAAGATGCCCGACGTGCTGGCACCCGCGCTGCAACGCCCGGATGTGCGTGATGCTTGCACCGCATTGAAAGAGGGCGCGGGCGCGGGCAGCAAGGTTGCGGCGGCCTGCGTCGGCACGTTCGTGGTGGCCGAGTCGGGGTTGCTCGATCACCACAAGGCCACGACCACCTGGTGGCTCGCGTCGATGTTCAGGCAGCGCTACCCGGCCGTGCAACTCGACGACTCGCGCATGGTGGTGGCTTCCGGCGACATGGTGACCGCGGGTGCCGCGCTGAGCCACGTCGACATGGCGCTCTGGCTGGTGCGGCAAGCCAGTCCGGAGTTGGCGTCGCTGGTGGCCCGCTACCTGATCGTCGACTCGCGGCCTTCTCAATCGGCCTATGTGATCCAGGACCACCTCGCGCACTCGGACCCGTTGGTGGAGCGCTTCGAACGTTGGGCGCGCGGCCGGCTGGCCGATGGTTTCTCGCTGGACGACGCGGCCGATGCAGCCGGCACCAGCAAGCGGACGCTAGCCCGGCGCATGCAGCAGGTCCTGGGCAAGAGCCCGCTCTCGTACTTCCAGGACCTGCGCGTCGAGCGCGCGGTGCACCTGCTGAAGACCAGCGACAAGAGCCTGGAGCAGATTGCCGGGCTGGTCGGCTATGCGGATGGCGTCACGTTGCGCAGCCTGCTTCGGCAGAAGCTGGGACGCGGCGTGCGCGAGATGCGCATGAGCGAATAGCGCAGGGGGAAATGTCTCCGCTTGCAGTGACCGCTCTTCCAGGCTTCCTCGATGCGCAGTGAGCCCCCCGGCAAAGGACGCCGCAGACGAAAAAAAGCCCGGCGCAGGCCGGGCTTGAATAACGTGACAGCGAACCCGGATCAGTGGAACTGTTCTTCTTCGGTCGAGCCCGACAGCGCCTTGACGCTCGACGAACCGCCCTGGATCACGGTGGTCACGTCGTCGAAGTAGCCAGCGCCGACTTCCTGCTGGTGCGACACGAAGGTGTAGCCCTTGTCCCGCGCTGCGAATTCCGGCTCTTGCACCATGTTGACGTAGTGCTTCATGCCTTCGCCGCGGGCGTATGCGTGGGCGAACTGGAAGGTGTTGAACCAGTTGATGTGGATGCCGGCCAGCGTGATGAACTGGTACTTGTAGCCCAGTGCCGACAGGTCTTCCTGGAACGACGCGATCTGCGTGTCGTTCAGGTTCTTTTTCCAGTTGAACGACGGCGAGCAGTTGTACGACAGCAGCTTGCCCGGGCAGGCGGCGTGCACGGCTTGCGCGAATTCGCGGGCGAAGCCGATGTCCGGCACACCGGTTTCGCACCACACCAGGTCGGCGTAGGGCGCGTAGGCGACACCACGGCTGATCGCTTGCTCCAGGCCGTTCTTGACGCGGTAGAAGCCTTCTTGCGTGCGCTCGCCGGTGAGGAAGGGCTTGTCGTTCGCGTCGTGGTCCGACGTGATCAGGTTGGCGGCTTCCGCATCGGTGCGGGCCAGCACGATGGTCGAGACGCCCATGACGTCGGCTGCGAAGCGGGCCGAGATCAGCTTCTCGCAAGCTTCCTGCGTCGGCACGAGCACCTTGCCGCCCATGTGGCCGCACTTCTTCACGGCAGCCAGTTGGTCTTCGAAGTGAACGCCGGCAGCGCCCGAAGCGATCATGTTCTTCATGAGTTCGAAGGCGTTGAGCACGCCGCCGAAGCCCGCTTCCGCGTCCGCAACGACTGGCAGGAAGTAGTCGATGAATTCCTTGTCGCCCGGATTGATGCCGCGGCCCCACTGGATTTCGTCTGCGCGCTTGAAGGTGTTGTTGATGCGACGGACCATGGTCGGCACCGAGTCGTACGCGTAGAGCGACTGGTCGGGGTACATCGTCTCAGACGTGTTGCCGTCGGCAGCGACTTGCCAGCCCGACAGGTACACGGCTTCGAGGCCGGCCTTGGCTTGTTGCATCGCTTGGCCGGCGCTGATGGCGCCGAATGCGTTGACGTAGCCCTTCTTGGCGCCGCCGTTGATCTTTTCCCAGAGCTTCTCGGCGCCGCGCTTGGCCAGCGTGTGCTCGATCGGCAGCGAGCCGCGCAGGCGCACGACGTCGGCTGCGCTGTAGCCGCGCTTGACACCCTTCCAGCGGGGGTTGGTGGCCCAGTCTTTTTCGAGGGCGGCGATCTGTTGTTCTCGGCTCAGTTGTTCGGTGATGGATTGGGGCATGGTCACTCCAGAGTTGTTGATGGGTCGGCGGTGGCGCCTCGGGGATTAAATGTAGCTGGAATCACCAGTCTTATGTCTTATAGAAGACATAAATTTCACTCAACAAAATCAATAGGTTACGAACGCTTCCTTCAATGTGAAACGAGTTCTCTCATATTGAGAAAAAATATTGCGGCGCAGCACCGCGCTTTTTCATGATGCGCAATGACGTCCTTTGCCGTGAAAAAGACGCGCGCATCGCGCCACATTTCGACGCTCAACCCCGCGCAAGCCAGTCGCCACTGTCGATGGCGGTCCGGCCTTCGATGCGGCCGGGATGGATTTCGTAGACCAGGCACATCACTTGCTGCGGCCCGACCATCACATCGAGTTCGCGCTTCAGGTATTCGCCGGAGCCGTCCGCCGCCACGCCCTCCAGCAGGTCCAGCGCGGCCTCAACCTCCGGCGTGATGCGATAGACCTCGCCACGGATGCTTCCCTCACCACCCAGCACGGCGCCGGGATAGGCGCCCAGGTCATACAGCGTGCCGGCGATCACACCATCGCCCACGCGCTGGGGCCGCGGGTGATAGCGCGCGATGTCGTTGCTGCCGCCCGCACGCAGGGTGCCGTAGACGAACACGTGGCGGGCTGCGAGGGCTGGCTGCGGCATCATCGAATCTCTTTTGTCTGAACGGCTCGCAGTCTATTGAACACCCCACGCACCAACGGCCAGCGCTTGCTCGCGTACGGCTGTCTCGCGCTCAGCATGTCGCTCGTCGGCTGCTACGTTGCCCTTTCCAAGCCATTGGTCGCGACTTTTCCCGTGTTGCTGCTGGCGTGGCTGCGCTTTGGCATCGCGGGGCTCGCGATGCCGCACTGGTTGCGCGGCCCAGCCGACGAACCGCCGATGACGCGGCGCACGCGCGGCCTGGTGTTCCTCGAATCCTTTCTCGGCAACTTCATGTTTTCGCTCTGCATGCTGTTTGGCGTGAGCATGACCAGCGCGGTGTCGGCGGGCGTGATCATGGCGTCGCTGCCTGCAGTGGTCGCGGTGGCGAGCTGGATGTTCCTGCGCGAGCGCATTACCGCGCGCATCGTGACGGCGATCGGCTGTGCGGCCGTGGGCATCGGCCTGCTCGCGCTCACGCCGGCGCACGCTGCCGCGCCGGACGCACCGAAGGTCGCGATGCCGTGGCTGGGCAACCTGCTGGTGTTCTGCGCGGTGCTCTGCGAAGCAGCCTATGCGGTGATCGGCAAGTCGCTGACGGGGCGGCTCGGGCCTCGTCGGATCTCGTCGCTGATCAATCTCTGGGGCTTCGTGCTCTCGACACCGTTCGGCGTCTGGCTTGCGTTGCGCTTCGACTTTGGCGCTGTGCATGCAGGCACGTGGGTGCTGCTCGTGGCCTATGCACTGGCCGCGAGCATCTGGACGGTGTGGCTCTGGATGACCGGGCTGCGCCACGTTCCGGCAGCGAAGGCAGGCGTGTTTGCGGTGATGTTGCCGGTCAGCGCGGCACTGGTCGGCGTGCTGGTGTTAGGGGAAACACTGTCGCAATTGCAGGTGCTGGCGTTCGCACTTGCACTACTCGGCGTGGTACTCGCGACATGGCCCGCGCGCCGAGGGTGAAGCGAGGGGTCTTCTCTCCTCTGAAAAAACAACATCTCCCAATGAAAAAACCCTCATTTCCCTTGGAAACGCGTTTTTTCTCATTTAGCATCCGCACTACCAGTGGATGCTCTGTTTTTCATTGGTGAATATCTCATCCAAAACAAGGAAATCAATCATGGCAACTGCAAAGAAGGCTCCGGCCAAAAAGGCTCCCGCAAAGAAGGCCGCACCGGCAAAGAAAGCGGCTGCTCCGGCAAAGAAGGCGGCTCCAGCAAAGAAGGCGGCCCCGGCGAAGAAGGCTGCTGCACCCGCGAAGAAGGCAGCAGCTCCGGCCAAGAAGGCCGCACCGGCAAAGAAGGCGGCTCCCGCCAAGAAGCGCACCCCCAACGCTGCGTTCATGAAGGCCTTGACCCCCAGCCCGGCGCTCGCCGCTGTGGTCGGTTCCACCCCGCTGCCACGCACTGCCGTGGTCAGCAAGCTGTGGGACTACATCAAGAAGAACAACCTTCAGGACAAGGCCAACAAGCGCAACATCAACGCCGACGCCAAGCTGAAGGAAATCTTCGGCAAGCCGCAAGTGTCGATGTTCGAGCTCGCTTCGCTGATCGGCAAGCACGTCAAGTAAGCCCCAGGCGCTTCGTGCGCCTGCCCGAAGAGCCGGCCTTGTGCCGGCTTTTTTTCGTTTGGGGGTGACCGCTCTTCAGCGGTGCTTCACTTCCCCAACGCCGCCTTCGTGATGCCGCTCAAGGTGCCGCGCGTGGTGATGATCTCGGGGTCGAGCGGTACCTCGATCAGCGTGCCGGTGTCGGCCTTCAATGCACGCAGCAGCGCCGCCTCGAACTGGTCGGTGGCGGTCACCCGCTCGGCCGCGTAGCCATAGGCGCGTGCGAGCGCGCAGAAGTCCGGGTTGCGCAGCGCCGTGCCGCTCACGTTGGTGGGGTACTCGCGCTCCTGGTGCATGCGGATGGTCCCGAACATGCCATTGTTGAGCAGGACGATGATGCTCTTGCCGCCGTGCTGCGATGCCGTCGCAAGCTCCTGCCCGTTCATGAGGAAGTCTCCGTCGCCGGCGATGGTGAAGGCGATGCGCCCGCTCACGAGGTTTGCGGCAATGCCCGCGGGAACGCCGTAGCCCATGGCGCCGCTGGTCGGCGCGAGCTGCGTCTTGTGGCCCTTCACGAGCCCGTGATAGCGGAAGAAGCGGTGCACCCAGCTCGCGAAGTTGCCCGCGCCATTGGTGATGGCGGCGTCATGCGGCAGGTGCTGCTGCAGCAGTGCGACGACGGCCGCCATGTCGACCGCGCCGCGCGGGGCCGCGGGCGGGAGTCCGGGCAGCGGCTGCGGCTGCAGGTTGGCGAGATAGTCGGCATGGGCCGCATCGGTCCAGGTTTGCCAGGGCAGTTCCGGCGGCGCCGTGAGCACCTCGAGGCTGCGGGCCGCGGCGCTCATGCCGGCGTTGATGGCGAGGTCGGCCTGGTAGACGCGGTTGAGTTCCTCGGCGCTGGCGTGGATGTGCACCAGCTTCTGCTTCGGCCTGGGCGCTTCGAGCAGGGTGTAGCCACTGGTTGTCATCTCGCCGAGGCGCGGCCCGATGGCGATGACCAGGTCGCTGTCCTTCACGCGCTGCGCGAGCTTGGGATTGATGGCGATGCCGACATCGCCGGCGTAGAGCGCATGGTGGTTGTCGAACGTGTCCTGGAAGCGGAAGGCATTGCCCACCGGCAGCTGCCAGTTCTCGGCGAAGCGCTGCAGGGCCTGCGCCGCCTGCGGTGTCCACCCGCTGCCGCCGGCGATCACGAAGGGGCGCTTCGATTCCAGCAGCAACTCGCGCAGCGTGCGCAACGCGCCCGGGTCGCTCCACGGCTGCACCGCCTCCACGCGCGGCAGGGGTTTCGCCGTCGTCATCGAGCGCAGCATGTCCTCGGGCAGCACCAGCACGACGGGGCCTGGTCGCCCGTTCATCGCGGTGGAGAAGGCACGGGCGACGTACTCGGGGATGCGGCTGGCGTCGTCGATGCGTTCGACGCGCTTGGCGAAGCCCTTGGTGCTGGGCCCGAAGAAGCTGCCGTAGTCGACCTCCTGGAAGGCTTCACGATCGCGGAAGTCGCTGCCCACATCGCCGATGAACAGCACCATCGGCGTGGAGTCCTGGAAGGCGTTGTGCACGCCGATCGATGCATTGGTCGCGCCCGGGCCGCGCGTGACGAAGCAGATGCCCGGCCGCCCGGTGATGCGCGCATGCGCGTCGGCCATGAAAGCGGCGCCGCCCTCCTGCCGGTTGACGATGAAGCGGATCGAATCGCCGTGCGCATGAAAGCCGTCGAGCACGGCAAGGAAGCTTTCGCCGGGCACACCGAAGGCGTGTGTGACGCCTTGCGCGACGAGGCACGACACGAGCAGGTGGCCAGCCATGACGGGGGATGGAGCGGCTGCACCGGCAACGGCGTCTTGCGGGAGGGTGGGGTTGGCTTGTGTCACGCGGGCCTCTTGAAGTGGTGGCCGATTATCGGGAGCGCGCAATTCACCGTGGCCCCTCGGGAAAACGATGTGGCAGCTATTCACGACGCGGTGAATTATGGCCGCCATGTTGAGTCCCGCAACCCTGTTGTCGACGACTGACGCAGCACCTGCCGAACTGCGCAGCCGCAACGCGGACCGCACGCAACAGGAGATCCTGAAGGCTGCCACGCAGGAGTTCTCGACGACCGGCCTGGGCGGTGCGCGCATGGAACGCATCGCCGCGCTGGCGAGGGTCAACAAGCGGCTGGTGTACTACTACTTCGAGAGCAAGGAACTGCTTTTTCTCTCGGTGCTCGAGGACACCTACGCGCGCATCCGCGCGGCCGAGCGCACGCTGCGGCTGGAGAACCTGGAGCCCGCCACGGCCGTGCGCCGACTCGTGGAATTCACCTGGGACTACTACCTGGAGCACCCGGAGTTCCTGGCCTTGCTCAACAGCGAGAACCTGCATCGCGCGAGTCATCTGCAGCGCTCATCGCACATCCAGGAGATGAATTCGCCGCTGGTGCAGTTGCTGCGCGACGTGGTGGAGCGCGGGCAGCGCGAAGGCTTGTTCCGGGAAGGTGTGGACCCGGTGCAGCTCTACATCTCGATCGCGGCGCTCTGCTACTTCTACCTGTCGAACAACCCCACGCTGTCGACGATCTTCGGACGCGACCTGCGCACGCCCGCGGCGCTGCAGGAGCGGCTTTCGCACATGACGGATGTGGTGATGGGATACCTGTTGCGCAAATAGCAACGGCGGGCGGCAGTTCACCAGGGAGTTAACGACAAGAGCGGAGACCGAATGGATTCGTACGACGCAGCGTATTACCGGCATCACGGCCACCTGACGGTGAACGGCGTGTTCCCGTCCGACGAGATGGACAGCGTCGTGCGCGACATCGAGCAATGGGGCGAGTCCTTCCTGCAGACGCTGCCGGCGGAGCAGCGCAGCTGGTACATCGACGGCGGCGTGACCGCGCGGACGGTGCTGCGCAAGCTGGACAACCCGCATGCGCATCGACCTGCGGTGCAGGCGCTGGCGCGCGATCGCCGGCTGCTCGACCTGGTGGAAGCCTTCATCGGGCCGGGCGTGTCGGTGTACTTCAGCCAGATCTTCTTCAAGCCGCCGGAAGGCGGCGGCCCCAAGCCGGCGCACCAGGACAACTTCTACTTCGGCCCTGCCGACCCGGAAGGCGTGGTGACAGCATGGATCGCGCTCGACGATGCGACGCTGGAAAACGGCTGCCTCTACTTCGGCGACGGGACGAACCTGGGGCCGGTCTATGCGCACTTCGCGCCGGAGGGGGAGCCGTTCAACCTGCAGATTCCAACGGACATCCTGGCGCGCCAGCCCATGGTGCCGGCGCCGGTGCGCAAGGGCGGCGTGAGCTTTCATCACGGCAACACCTTCCACTGCTCGGGTTCGAACAACAGCAACAAGTGGCGCCGCGCCTGCGCATTGCACTTCGTGAGCGATGGGAACAGCTTCGACCACCCCGCCCTGCCCTACGACCATTCCTTGAAGTTCCGGGTGTCATGACATGAGGCACTGGATGCATCCGGCGACGCGGCCGTTCTGGCTGATCCTGATCCTGCTGGTGCTGTGGGACATCGCGATCCGGGTATTCAAGATCCCGCCCTACCTGATCCCGCCACCGCTCGCGGTGGTCAAGCAGTTGTTCGCCGAATGGCCGATGCTGCTGCGCGAGATGATGCCGACGCTCTATGCAACGCTCGGCGGCTTTGCGCTCTCCGCCATCATCGGCGTGCCGATCGCGATGTGGATCGCCTACTCGCGGCTGGTCGAGAGCTTCGTCTATCCGCTGCTGGTGTTCTCGCAGTCGGTGCCGAAGGTGGCGATCGCGCCGCTGTTCGTGGTGTGGTTCGGCTTCGGCATCGTGCCGAAGGTGATTGCGGCCTTCCTGCTGGGATTCTTCCCGGTGGTGGTGTCGACGGTGCAGGGCTTCAAGTCGGTCGAGCCCGATGTGATCGACCTGGCGCGTTCGATGGGCGCCAACGGGCTCAAGATCTTCCTCAAGTTCCGCCTGCCGCATGCGCTGCCGGCCATCTTCAGCGGGCTCAAGGTGTCGGTCACGCTGGCCGTGGTCGGCGCAGTGGTCGGTGAATTCGTCGGGTCCAACTCGGGCATCGGCTTCGTGCTGCAACGCGCGACCGGCACCTTCGACCTGCCGCTCATGTTCGCCGCGCTGGTGGTGCTGTCGATGATGGGCGTGGTGCTGTTCCTCATCGTCGAGCTGATCGAGCGCTGGCTGATGCCCTGGCACGCGTCGCAGCGGCACGACGTCCAGCAGACCATGGCCTGACCACCCCCTTCGGTATCCCTTTCGCAACCTCAACCTACAGGAGACACAGCATGGAACGTCGCAACTGGATTCGAATGGTGGCCGCCGCCGCACTGGCAGCGGGGCTGGCACCAGGTGCGATGGCGCAGCAGCGCGACAAGGTGACCCTGCTGCTCAACTGGTATGTGTACAGCGAGCATGCGCCCTTCTTCATCGGCAAGGCCAAGGGGCTCTATGAAGCGGAAGGCATCGATCTCGACATCCAGGAGGGCCGCGGCTCGGCCGTGTCGATCCAGGCGGTGGCGGCGAACTCGGCCACCTTCGGCTATGTCGACGTGCCGACCATGATCAAGGCCGCGACCAAGGGCGCGCCGGTGAAGGCCGTCGGCGTCGCCTTGCAGGTGAGCCCGATGGCGGCCATGGGGTTCAGCGAGAAGAACATCAAGACGCCGCAGGACATCGTCGGCAAGACGGTGGCCATGACGCCCGGCGATTCGATGAGCCAGATCTGGCCGCTTTTCCTGAAGAAGACGGGCTTGCAGGAGGGGCAGTACAAGGTGGTCTCGGGCGACGCGCAGACCAAGCTCAACGCCGTCATCAACGGCCAGGCCGACCTGCTGCTGGGCTATGTGATGGACCAGAACATCAAGGTGCAGGACGCGACCAAGAAGCCGGTGACAGTGATCCGCTTCGCGGACTACGGCGTGACGCTGGTCAGCTCCGGCATCGTGGCGCACAAGGACACGCTGGCCAGCAAGCCCGACCTGGTGAAGCGCTTCATGCGCGCCACGACCAAGGCCTTCGAGGAGACGGAGAAGGCGCCGGAGGCCGCGATCGACGCCATGCTCGCGGCCAACAGCAAGGCCGGCCAGCGCGACACGCTCATCGTCGGCATCAAGCTGACCACGCCGCTCTACCACTCGGCCGAGACGAAGTCGCAGCGCCCGCTGCGTGCATCGATGAAGGACATCAACGAGTCACTCGACCTGCTGGTGCAATACGGTGGGCTGGAGGCCGCGTCGCGCGGCAAGGCGGAGGACTGGGTGACGAACGATTTCCTGCCGCAATGAGTCGCGCGGCATGACCGCCGTCGTCATCCCGCTCGACCCCGCCGAGCGCGCGGTGCAGGCGCTCGCGCCGGTGCTGATCGAGGGGCGTGGCGTCAGCAAGACCTACCGCACGCGCGAAGGCGATGTGGAAACGCTGAAGCCGCTCGACTTCCAGATCCGCGCCGGCGAATTCGTCTCGGTCATCGGACCTTCGGGCTGCGGCAAGAGCACGCTCATGAAGATGGTGGCCGGCCTGCTGCCGATCAGTGGCGGCGAGTTGGAGCTCTCGGGCAAGGTGGTGCGCGGGCCGCAGACCGATGTCGGCATCGTGTTCCAGAGCGCCTTGCTGCTGCCTTGGCGCACGGTGATCGACAACATCCTGCTGCAGGCGGAGATCCGCGGCCTGCCCAAGGCTGCCGCACGCGATCGTGCCGACCAGTTGATGGCCATGGCCGGCCTGCAAGGCTTCGAGAACAAGTACCCCTGGCAGCTTTCCGGCGGCATGCAGCAGCGCGTCGCGATCCTGCGCGCCCTGCTGCACGACCCGCCTGTGCTGCTGATGGACGAGCCGTTCGGCGCACTCGACGCCATGACGCGCGAGAAGATGAATGTCGAGCTGCAACGCATCTGGATGGCCGCGGGCAAGACCGTGCTGCTCATCACGCACAGCATTTCAGAGGCGATCTTCCTGTCGGACCGCGTCTTCGTGATGACCGAGCGGCCCGGCCGTTTTGCTGCGGTGTACGACATCGACCTGCCGCGCCCGCGCGCGCTCGACGTGATGGGCAGCGCGAAGTTCGCGGCGCATGCCAGGACCTTGCGCGCGCACTTCTTCGCGCAGGGCCATCTCGATTGACATGACGCCCACCCTCCGAGCGCCCGCTGCACGATGAAGAACGCGCATGGCTGACACAACCATCGTGACCGTTCCCACGGTGCGCGTGCTCGCAGTGGACTGCGGCGTACGCCCGATGCACCTGCGCCTGCCCTTCAAGTTCGGCGCCGCCACGCTCACGCGCTGCCCGCAACTCTTCGTGCGCGCCGTGGTGGACTGCGGCCTGCAGGGCACCACGACCGGGTGGGCTGCCGAGATGATGGTGCCGCGCTGGTTCGACAAGCGCAGCGGCCCGAGCCATGCCGGCAACGTGCGCGACTTGCAACTGGCCGTGGCCGCCGCGGCCGACGCCTACACCCACAGTGCCGCGCAGCCCGCCTTCGGCCTGTTCGAGCGCCACTATGCCGAGCTGATGGCGGAAGGCGCCTTCCGCGATTCGACCGAGCTTTCCACCGCCTTCGGTCAGGCCGTGCTCGACCGCGCGGTGCTCGATGCGCTGTGCCGCGCCACGCGAAGCTCCGTGTACGGCGCCATCCAGCGCAACCTGGTCGGCCTCACCGACACGGCCATTGCCGCCGACATGGCCGACTGGGACTGGAACCATTGGCTCGGGACCCTCGTGCCCTCGACGACCCTTCACGCCCGCCACACCATCGGCATGCTCGATGCGCTGGACGACGACGGCCTCGCGGACGACCCGGCCGCGCTGCCCGTGGGCCTGCCAGCCATCGTGCGCCGCTACGGGCATCGCCATTTCAAGATCAAGCTCGGTGGCGACGTGGCCACCGACCTGGCACGTCTCGATGCGGTGCTGGCCACGCTGGACGCCGTGCAGCCGGGCCACTGCTTCACGCTCGACGGCAACGAGCAATATCCCGGCACCGATGCACTCGCCGCGCTGTACGCAGGCTTGCGTGCCATGCCCCGGCTCGCGGCGCGGCCTGACGCCCTGCTCTACATCGAGCAACCGCTCGCACGCGACGCCAGCCTGGAGGCCGATCTCGCATCGCTCGACAGCCCCGCGCCGCTGTTGCTCGACGAAGCCGACGGCACGCTCGATGCCTTCCCGGCCGGCCGCAAGGCGGGATGGCGCGGCGTGTCGAGCAAGGGCTGCAAGGGCCTCTACAAGGCGATCATCAACCGCGCCCGCTGCGACAAGTGGAACGCACGCGCGCCCGAAGGCCACCCCTACTTCATGTCTGCCGAAGACCTGACCTGCCAGGCCGGCGTTGCGGTACAGCAGGACCTGGCGCTGGCCGCGCTGCTCGGCCTGAGCCATTGCGAGCGCAACGGTCATCACTACGTCGACGGTTTCGGCGACGCGCCGGAGCAGGAACAGATCGCCTTCGCCGTCGCGCACATGGGCTTGTACGAAGCGTCATCGGGGCGCGCGCGGCTTGCCATCCAGGACGGCCGCATCGCGATCGGCTCGCTCGCCCGCACGGGCTTCGCCTCCAGCGCCATTCCCGACTTCGACAGCCTGCGCCCGCTGGCCGACGCGCCACTGCTTGTCTAGTTCCAACCCCGGAGACATCTACCCCATGGCAATCCAACGACTCGGAATCATCATGCACGGCGTCACAGGACGCATGGGCACGAACCAGCACCTGATCCGCTCGATCTGCGCCATCCGCACGCAGGGCGGCGTCCTGCTCTCGAATGGCGACAAGGTGATGCCCGACCCCATCCTGATCGGCCGCAATGCCGCCAAGGTCGAGGCCCTGGCAAAAGCGCACGGCGTGACACGCTGGAGCACCGACCTCGACGATGCGCTGGCGAACGCCGAGGACACGGTGTTCTTCGATGCTGGCACCACCCAGATGCGGCCCGCCCTGCTGGCCAAGGCCATTCGCGCCGGCAAACACGTGTATTGCGAGAAGCCGATCGCGACCAACCTCAACGAGGCGGTGGAGATCGCGCGTCTTGCCCAGGGCTCCGGCCTGAAACACGGCGCGGTGCAGGACAAGCTCTTCCTGCCCGGCCTGCGCAAGCTCGACATGCTGCGCCGCGCGGGCTTCTTCGGCCGCATGCTCAGCGTGCGCCTGGAGTTCGGCTACTGGGTGTTCGAAGGCGACCTGCAGCCGATCCAGCGGCCGAGCTGGAACTACCGCAAGGAAGACGGCGGCGGCATGATCCTCGACATGATGTGCCATTGGCGCTACGTGCTGGACAACCTGTTCGGTGAAGTGAAGTCGGTGTCCTGCCTGGGCGCCACGCACATCCCGAAGCGCTGGGACGAAGCCGGGCAACCCTATGAAGCGACCGCCGACGATGCGGCCTACGCGACCTGCCAGTTGATCGGCCACAACGGCGAACCCGTCATCGCGCAGCTCAACATGAGCTGGGCCACGCGCGTGCGGCGCGACGACCTCGTGACCTTCCATGTCGACGGCACCGACGGCTCGGCCGTCGCGGGGCTCTCGGCCTGCCGTGCGCAGTCGCGCGTGGCCACGCCGCGCCCGGTGTGGAACCCGGACGAGAAGCAGAGCATGGACTTCTTCGGCCAGTGGCAGGAGATTCCAGACTCGCAGGTGTACGACAACGGCTTCAAGATCCAGTGGGAGCACTTCATCCGCCACGTCGTGGAGGACGCGCCGTACCGGTGGACGCTGCCCGAAGGCGCGAAAGGCGTGCAACTGGTCGAGGCCGCGCTCGCAAGCTGGAAGGAGCGGCGCTGGGTCGACGTGTCCCCGCTGCACGTCTAGATGACCACCCCCGCCGCGGGCCGCCGCGAACATGCTTCGCCTGGCATCGAGAAGCACTGAGAAGCACCGAGAAGAGACATGACCCTGACGCTCACCCTCCCCGTCGCAAGCGGCGCGCTCGCTCCCTACGCGCTGCGCGGCACAGTGCCGGTCAAGCCACGCGCGGGCATCGCGTTCAACCGGATCGCGTACTCGGCCGCGCACGTCGTGGCGGACCCGCTGGCGGCGGTCGATCCCTGGCTGCAGGCCGCGGTCGACTGGGACGCGACCCTCGGCTACCGGCGCCACCTGTGGTCGCTCGGCCTGGGCGTGGCCGAGGCGATGGACACCGCGCAGCGCGGGATGGGGCTGGACTGGCCGACCTCGCTGGCGTTGATCCGCCGCTCGCTCGATGCCGCGAAGGACATGCCCGGCGCACTCGTCGCATCGGGTTGCGGCACCGATCACCTGAATCTCGACGACGTGAAGAGCGTCGACGACGTGATCCGCGGCTACGAGGAGCAGATGGCCGCCATCGAGGCGCTGGGCGGCAAGCTCATCGTCATGGCCAGCCGCGCGCTGGCCCGCGTCGCCACCAGCCCGGCCGACTACGAACGCGTGTACGACCGCATCCTGTCGCAAGCCCGGCAACCCGTGCTGCTGCACTGGCTCGGTGACATGTTCGACCCGGCGCTGGCCGGCTACTGGGGCTCGCACGATATCGATGCCGCGATGGACACCGCGCTCGGCATCATCGCCGCGCACCCCGACAAAGTCGACGGCATCAAGATCTCGCTGCTCGACAAGGACAAGGAGATCGCCATGCGCCGCCGCCTGCCCGCGGGCGTGCGCATGTACACCGGTGACGACTTCAACTACGCCGAGCTGATCGCCGGCGACGGCCAGGGCAGCGAACCGACGCACCGCCAAAGCGACGCGCTGCTCGGGATCTTCGATGCGATCGCGCCCGCCGCCAGCGCCGCGCTGGGCGAGCTCGCGCAAGGCCATCTGGACAGGTTCCACGCGATCCTCGGCCCGACGGTGCCGCTGTCGCGCCACATCTTTGCGGCGCCCACGCGCTTCTACAAGACTGGCGTGGTCTTCATGGCCTGGCTCAATGGCCACCAGTCGCACTTCACCATGGTGGGCGGGCAGCAGAGCACGCGATCGCTGCTGCACCTGGCCGAACTGTTCCGCCTGGCCGACGCCGCCAACCTGCTGGAGCAACCCGGCCTGGCCGTGCATCGCATGAAGACCTTGCTGGCGATGCATGGCCTCGAAACGTAGAACGGCGACCGCGAGTCCGTCGCGTGTTGCCTTAGAGTGATGCGATGCGCGACTTCTCCAACGACCACGACTGGCTTTCCATCAACACCGCGACCGTGCGCAAGCAACGGGGCGTCGAGGTACCGCTCGACCGCATCATCGATCAGTGCGCGGAGCGCGGCATCCGCGCCATCGCTCCCTGGCGCGACCAGGTCACGGCGGTCGGGCTCGACAAGATCGCCAAGCAATTGAAGGCGCACGGCATCGGCCTGTCCGGCTACTGCCGCGGCGGCTTCTTTCCGGCGGCCGACGCGGCGGGGCTGAAGGCCGCGCTCGACGACAACCGCCGCGCCATCGACGAAGCCAGGACCCTTGACGCGCCCTGCGTGGTGCTGGTCGTCGGCGCCCTGCCCGGCGCGCTCGAAGGCAAGGTTGCCTACAAGGACATCGCCCGCGCGCGCAGCGAGGTGCACGACGGTATCGCGGCCTCGCTCGAATATGCGCGCGAGGTCGGCATGCCCTTGGCCATCGAGCCGCTGCACCCGATGCAGGCCGCCGACCGCGCCTGCATCAACACGCTCGAACACGCGCTCGACATCTGCGACGAACTCGATCCGCAGCAAAGCGGCATGCTCGGCGTCGCACTCGACATCTATCACGTCTGGTGGGACCCGAAGCTGGAGCAGCAGACCGCGCGCGCCGGCAAGCCGCGCCTGCTGGCCTACCACCTCTGCGACTGGCGCACGCCCACGCGCGACCTGTTGACCGACCGGGCCATGATGGGCGACGGCGTGGTCGAACTCAGGAAGGTGCGCGGCTGGGTCGAAGCGGCTGGATTCGAAGGCTTCTGCGAAGTCGAGATCTTCTCGTCGCTGGACTGGTGGCAGCGCAGCGGGGAGGAAACGCTGGACACCTGCATCGAGCGCCATCGCAGCTGCGTTTGATGCCCTTCGAAGGCGGAGCGTCGAACGCAGTCGGCCGCCCGCATTCCCGCCCCCTTCCCATGGCCACGCCGACTCTCGACGATCTCCGGCGCTATGCCATCGCGCGAACGCTGTTCAAGCCCACCACCTTGCCGCGCGCGATCCAGCGCCTGGGCTTCGTGCAGGCGGATCCGATCCGGGCGCCCGCGCGTGCGCAGGACCTGACGCTGCGCCATCGCGTCAAGGACTATCGGGCCGGCGACCTCGAGCGCAAGTACACCCGGCTGGCGGTGGAGGAGGACTGCCTGGTCAACTACGGCTTCCTGCCGCGCGAACACCTGGCGCTGATGCATCCGCGCGAATCGAGGCAAGCCTGGGACGAAGCGACCCGGCGCAAGGCCGAGGAGGTGCTCGCCTTCGTGCGCGAGCGCGGCGCGGTGCATCCGCGCGAGGTCGAACTGCATTTCGCGCATGGCCGCATCAAGAACTACTGGGGCGGACAGAGCAACGCGACCACGCACCTGCTCGACGGCATGCACTACCGCGGCATGCTGCGCGTGGCCCGGCGCGACAGCGGCACGCGCGTCTACGAGGCGGTGACGCATGCACCCACCGATGACAGCGACACGGGCCGCGCGCAACGCGCCGCCGCACTGGTCGAGCTCGTCATCCGCAAATACGCGCCACTGCCCGCCGCGAGCCTCACCTACCTCGTGCGCCTGCTCGGCTACGGCGCGCCGCACCTCTCGCCCCAGACGCAGACGGCCCTGCAGCATGCGCGCGAGAAACTGGCCTCCTGCCGTATCGACGGCACCACCTGGTACTGGCCCGCCGATGAGAATCCGGCCTCGCGACGCCATGCGCCGGACGAAGCCGTGCGCCTGCTCGCACCCTTCGATCCCGTCGTCTGGGACCGCCGCCGCTTCGAACTGCTTTGGGGCTGGAGGTACAAGTTCGAGGCCTACACGCCGGCGCCGAAACGCCAATACGGCTACTACGCCTTGCCGCTGCTCTGGCGCGACCGGGTGATCGGCTGGGCCAACGTGTCAGCCAGCGAGGGCCGCTTGCAGCCGAGCTTCGGCTATGTCGAGCGCAAGCCGCGGGAGGCGGCATTCGGCGCCGCGCTTGACGAGGAGTTGCAGCGTCTCGCGCAGTTCCTTGCGCCTCGCTGAGCCGAGGCCGTGGGGGGCACGCAGGTGGCTCCCGTCAACTCTTCTTGTCATCCTCCCCGGGCTTCTTGCCCGTCCCTCTCAGTTGCACGAGTTTCTGGAGGGTGTCGAACCAGAAGGGTGCGCCGAAAAGGGCGGACAAGGCGGTCAAGAACCATCCCGGAACATGCGAAAGCCAAGACCATGACCAGCCCGCAGGCAAAGGCCAGGGCCAAGGCGAAAGAGGGTCCGAGTCGGGCGCGCGGAGTTGCCACCCCAGCGGCAGCGTTTCCATCGTGTTGAAGGCCGCCTCGGGCTTCGTTTGCCCGATGTCATTTCCGGCCGTGATCAGCGCCGAATAGGCAGGACGCGCCCAGATCGCACCCGCAAGGTTGACGCTGTCGATGTTCAGTGCGCCCGCCACCAGCAACCCGATGATGAGGGTCCAGAATTGCGTGCGCCTCTTGTACGCGCCCGACAAGCGCTGCATGCCCGAGTCGAACCATGACGCCAGCTCGGCCTCGATCTCCGCCCGGCCTCCGTTCGCCCGCTGGTAGATCCCCGTCAACAACTGCCTCGTCTGTGGATCGCTGATTTGCCCTATCGCAATCTGAAGGTTGGCACCGTCCATTCCAGCGGCCGTCGCGGCGGCCTGGGCGCTGTCCAGGAGCGCCCTGGCGAAGTGAATGGGCTTGATATAGGAGGGTTTGACGCTGGGGGCCGACCCGCCGCCGGCCGATGGGGTGTTCAAGGGATTGACCAACGAATGGTCGTAGATCGCGCGGGCCAGACCCGTAAAACCCGGATCGTTGAGCAAGTCCTTGACCCCCTGAAGCAAGCCATTGGCCCGAAGCTTCAGGACCGAGGCCGCGGCCTCGCGGATCTGACTGACGATCAGGCTGACGGACGCAAAACAGAACACCAACCCGATGGCAACTTCCAAGACGGTACTGTTGAACATTTCGGTCTCCTCAAGTGTGAACTTGCACAGAGCCTGCCTTTGAAGTCGTGCGGACAAGGCAGGAGTCACAAGGTATCCGGATCGCCCGCGCGGCGCACCCTCTGCAAGCAGTACGAACTCCGGCAGAACCTGAAATGCCCGTCAGTTGGCGGTCAGTAGCGCGTTGCTCGCGCCCTTTGGAAAATCCCGGATCCGGTTCTCGCAGGGTCTTTGCTCCTGGGTGACAGCGCAACTTGGCGCTGCTGCATAGAATCCGCTTCGCCCCGACGCAAGCCGGGGCGAAGCGTTCTCAGGGCGGGGTGTAACTCCCCACCGGCGGTGATGGCGGCGAAAGTCGCACAAGCCCGCGAGCGCCTGGCCTCCACGAGGTTCAGGGTCAGCAGATTTCGGTGCGATTCCGAAGCCGACGGTCACAGTCCGGATGAAAGAGAGCGCGAACCGCAGGCCGGGCTGCGCGCGTTTGTCGCGCCGCCTTGCATGTGGTTTCGTGCGCCCTGATTCATACAACCTGCTTTGCAAAAGAGGCACCATGAGTCAGATCAACGACCTTCCCCTTTCCGCCGTCCCGGCGTCCGACGCATCGCGCGGACTGCGCGTCGCCTTCGTGCAGGCGCAATGGCATTCGGACATCGTGCACCAGGCACGCGATGCCTTCCTCGACGAGATGGAGCGCCAGGGCTTCGCCCGCGACCGCATCGACGTCGTCGACGTGCCCGGCGCGTTCGAGATCCCGCTGCATGCCAAGCGGCTCGCGCTGTCGGGCCGCTACGCCGCCATCGTCGGCTGCGCACTGGTGGTCGACGGCGGCATCTACCGCCACGAGTTCGTCGCCAACACCGTCGTCAGCACGCTGATGTCGCTGCAGCTGGAGACCAACGTCCCGATGCTCTCCGCGGTGCTCACGCCGCACCACTTCCACGAGCATGTGGAACACCGCAAGTACTTCCACCGCCACTTCGCCATCAAGGGCACGGAGGCGGCGGATGCGTGCATCAAGACGCTGGAGAGCCTGCGCGTGGTCGAGGCGCTGACGACGGCCTGAACGGGGCTACGCGGCGCGGACGGACGTGCCGCGCTCGTACCAGGCCTGCGAACGGTTCACCACCGCAACCACCGCCAGCATCACCGGCACCTCGATCAACACACCGACCACTGTGGCCAGGGCCGCCCCCGACTCGAAGCCGAACAGGCTGATCGCGGTGGCCACGGCCAGTTCGAAGAAGTTGCTCGCGCCGATCAGCGCTGACGGACCTGCCACGCAGTGGGCGACACCCAACCTGCGGTTCAGCCAGTACGCCAGGCCCGAATTGAAGACGACCTGCAGCAGGATCGGTACCGCGAGCAGCGCGATCACCAGTGGCTGGCGCAGGATCGCCTTGCCCTGGAAGGCGAACAGCAACACCAGCGTGAGCAGCAAGGCCGCGATGGACCATGGGCCAAGCCGCGCCGCCACCGCTCGCAGGTGCGTTTCCCCCCGGCGCAACAGGCCACGCCGCCACCCTTGCGCGATGGCCACCGGAACCACGATGTAGAGGCCGACCGAGGTCAGCAGCGTGTCCCAGGGCACCGTGATCGAAGACAGGCCCAGCAGCAGCGCGACGATGGGCGCGAAGGCGATGACCATGATCGCGTCGTTGAGCGCGACCTGCGACAAGGTGAAGTACGGGTCGCCCCGGCAGAGTTGGCTCCAGACGAACACCATCGCGGTGCAAGGCGCGGCCGCCAGGAGGATCAGGCCCGCGATGTAGCTGTCGAGTTGCCCTGGCGGCAACAGCGGCGCGAACACATGGCGAATGAAGACCCAGCCCAGCAGCGCCATCGAGAACGGCTTGACCGCCCAGTTGATGAACAGCGTCACGCCGATGCCACGCCAGTGCGTGCCCACCTTCCCGAGCGCGCCGAAGTCGATCTTCAGCAGCATCGGAATGATCATGATCCAGATCAGAAGGCCAACCGGCAGATTGACGCGTGCCACCTCCATGGCGCCCACGGCGTGCGACAGGCCCGGCAGCCATTGCCCGAGGCCGACGCCCGCGACGATGCACAACGCCACCCACCACGTCAGGTTGCGCTCGAAGAAGCCGATGACCGGCGCCTGCTTCAGCATGCGCCGGCGCAGGCACCGGCCGGAGCGACCTCGCAGGCCTCGCCGTCGCAGCAGTTGTCCGTGAGGTAACCGATCAGTTCATTCATCCGGCCATAGGCGGCGCGATAGATCAGGTTGCGCCCATTGCGTTCTTGCGTGACCATGCCCGAATGCAGAAGTTCCTTCAGGTGAAACGACAAGCTCGTGCCCGGCACGGCGATCGCCTCGACCAGCGCGCCCGGCGTCAAGCCCGAGGGCCCGGCGACCACAAGCGCGCGAAAAACCTGCAGCCGAACCGGCTGCGCGAGCGCGGCCAGCGACTTGACGACATCCGGAGCTTCCATATTTCAATAATATTTGGATAATTGGAATGATGCAATCCCAAGCCCCTTCCATCACGATCTTCCACAACCCCAACTGCGGCACCTCGCGCAACGTGCTGGCGATGATCCGCAACAGTGGCGTCGAGCCCGAGGTGATCCAGTACCTGAAGACACCACCGTCGAACGAGCGCCTGCGCGACCTGGCCGCCGCCATCGGCACCGGTGTGCGCGGCCTGCTGCGGCAAAAGGGCACGCCCTACGATGAACTCGGCCTGGGCGATACCAAGTGGACTGACGCGCAGCTGCTCGACTTCATCCGGAAGCATCCGGTGCTGCTGCAGCGCCCCATCGTCGTCACGCCGCTCGGCACGCGCATCTGCCGGCCGTCGGAAACGGTGCTCGACATCCTGCCCGCGGCGCAGCTCGGCGCATTCGACAAGGAAGACGGCGAGCGCGTGGTCGACAAGGATGGCCGTCGTGTGGAGTGACGACCCGACGCTGCCCGCACTCGACGCATCGCTCTTCCAAACCACCGACGCGACGCGGCTCTGGCCGGCCACGCGCGCCACGCACGCGCCGCGCATCCTGATGCTCTACGGCTCGGCGCGCGAGCGCTCGTTCAGCCGCCTGCTGACCCACGAAGCGGCGCGGCTGCTGGCTGCGCTTGGCGCGGAGGTCAAGGTGTACGACCCGCGCGGCCTCCCCCTGCCCGACGACGCGCCGGCCATCCATCCCAAGGTCGATGAGTTGAGGCGGCTTGCATCCTGGGCAGAAGGCATGGTCTGGACCTCGCCCGAGCGCCATGGCGCCATGAGCGGCATCCTCAAGGCGCAGATCGACTGGATTCCACTCGCGCTCGGCGCCGTGCGCCCCACCCAAGGCAAGACACTCGCGGTGATGCAGGTGAGCGGTGGTTCCCAGTCCTTCAACGCCGTCAACCAGATGCGCGTGCTCGGCCGCTGGATGCGCATGCTGACCATTCCGAACCAGTCGTCCGTGGCCAAGGCCTACCAGGAATTCGACGATGCCGGCCGCATGCGTCCGTCCGCCTTCTATGACCGCGTTGTCGACGTAATGGAAGAACTCGTGAAGTTCACACTGCTCACGCGCGACATGGCGCCCTACCTCGTCGACCGCTACAGCGAACGCAAGGAAAGCGCGCAAGCGCTACGGCAACGCGTCGACCTGCGCGCCATCTGAGCGCGCATCGGGCGCGCTCAGGCAGAGGCAGGAACCAGCAGCGTGCGCCGCACGCGACGCACATTGAACGCGCTGGCAATCAGCACACCCTGCGTCAGCGCCAGGCCGAGGATCACGCTGAGATACTGGCCGCGGTCCATGAGCGGACCAAAGACCAGCGGCGCCACCGCCTGCCCGATGTCAAGGCCGGCATACACCACGCCGTAGACCCGGCCGGTGGCGTTCGGCGGCGTCGACTTCTTGACCAGCAGGTCGCGCGACGGCCCGGCAATGCCGGAGGCAAAACCCATCGCCCCGAACAGCACCGGCACCATCGCCGCCGGAAAGCTGGCAAAGGCCAGCACCAGCGCGAGCGCCGCCGCGATGCCGAAGCCCGCGCCCACGATGCGTTCGCAACGCGAAGGGTCGGAGGCGAGGAAACCGCCCACCACCATGCCGCCCGCGCTCGCCACCATGTAGACAGTGAGGCACACGGCCACCAACGCCACCGGCACCGCATGCAAATGCCCCGCCGCGACCGGCGCAAAGGTCTGCACCACGCTGATCACCATGGCATAGAACAGGAAGAAGCCGAAGCACATCCACACGGCGGGGATGCGCAGGAAGCCGAACTCACCGCCCACGTGCGCACCGGCGCCCTGCCCCGTCGCCTTGTGCACCTCCTTGACGTCGAGCGCCAGCACCTCGCGGTAGAGCCACAGCACCACCAGCACGGCCAATGCGAGCACGCCCGCGGAAGCCAGCGCCACGCGCCAGGAAAAGGCTATGGCCAACGGCACCACGAAAGCCGGCGCCAGCGCCCAGCCCAGGCTGCCGGTGATGCCGTGCACGCTGTAGGCATGGCCCAGGCGCGACGGCGCCACCTTGCGGTTGAAGAGCGTGTAGTCGACCGGATGGAACACCCCATTCCCCATGCCCGCGAAGACAGCGCATAACAGCAGCATCCAGTAGTTTGGCGCGACCGAATAGCC
The DNA here is from genome assembly GCF_019207085.1 of Variovorax sp. dw_308. Classification (GTDB taxonomy): domain Bacteria; phylum Pseudomonadota; class Gammaproteobacteria; order Burkholderiales; family Burkholderiaceae_C; genus Variovorax. The sequence continues at coordinate 142,022 of NZ_JAATOM010000003.1, forward strand.
GATGGCAGCCAGGCCGAGCAGGCCCAGTCCGACGAACAGCACCGGCCGCGGCCCGAGCTTGTCGACCACGAAACCGGAAGCCGCCTGCACGACGCACGAGACCACGAAGAACACGGTCAGCACCGCGCCCAGTTCCGTGTAGCTGACGTTGAAGGCATCCTTGATCCAAGGGAAAAGCGGCGCCAGCGTCAGTTGGCTGAAGTGACTGATGGCGTGAGCCAGGCCGACCAGGCCGATCAATTTCGCGTCGGAGCGCAAGGTCGTCGGCGTGGCGGCGGCGGAGTGGGAGGCGGCGGTCATGTCTGGCTACAAATTCGAAAGCGGACTCTGATGCTAGCCGGGCAAGCAGCGTCAGAATGGCGATAGAGGGACAACAATTGTCGCAATCATGCCAAGCACTGAAACCCCCGACCGCCTCCGTGAATTGGCGCGCGGCGGCGCGAATGCGCCGACCACCAGCGTCGGCCCGCTGACGCCGCACCTCTACGCGCCCGATGCGGTGCGCCCTTTGCGCGCCAAGGAACATTTCCTGAAGGCCGACACGCTGGTCGAACTGCATCAGCACCCCTGGCCGCAACTGACCTTCTCGACGCGTGGCGTGATCCGCCTCAGCACCGAGGACGGCAGCTACATCGTGCCGCCGTCGCGCGCGCTCTGGGTGCCGGCCAACATGCCGCACAGCATCACGCTGATCGAGGACGCCGAATTGCGCACGGTCTACCTGCACGGATGGATTGCCCCGAGCTGGGAGCGCTGCGAGGTGCTGGAAATCAGCGGCCTGTTGCGCGCGCTCATGCTCGCGCTCGACACCACGCCCGATGGCCTGCCGCCGGCCGACCCGCACGCGGCGCAACGCGAGCGCTGGATCGCGCCGCTGCTGGTCGACGAACTGGAGCGCGCCACGCAGATCCGCATCGACGTGCCGCTGCCCGCCAACAAGCGCCTGCGCCAGTTGTGCGAGACGATGCTGCGCGCTCCCGCGAGCCGCGCCACGCTGGCCGAGCGCGCGCATGCCATCGGCGCCAGCGAGCGCACCGTGGCGCGCATGTTCCGCGACCAGCTCGGCATGAGCTGGCAGCAATGGCGCCAGCAGGCCGTGATGGCGCACGCACTGCCGCTGCTGGCGCGCGGCATGCCGGTGAGCCAGGTCGCGACCGCCAGCGGCTATGCCACCGACAGCGCCTTCTGTGCCATGTTCAAGGCCGCGACCGGCCAGTCGCCTACCGCTTTTCAACACAAGAAGAAGTCGTAAGGCCGCCCAACCCAAGGAGTCTCTCCATGAAATCGCACATCGCCCTCATCGCCGGCTGCCTTGCCCTCAGCGTCGCCGGCACCGCCTCGGCCGCCGACCTGCTGGGCAGCCTCAAGTCCCAGGCCGGCAATCTCTCGATGCCCGAGATGGGTTCCAGCACGATGGGCAATGCCGCCGGCGTGCTGCAGTACTGCGTGAAGAACAACTACCTGGCCGGTGGCGACGCCAGTGCCGTCAAGGACAAGCTCCTGGGCGCAGTCACTGGCCAGCAGCCGCAGCAGGAGGGCTATGCCAGCGGGGCCAAGGGCCTGCTGCAAGGCACCGATGGCCAGTCCTTCGACTTGAAGAGCGTCTCGGGCAAGCTCAAGACGAAGGCTTGCGACTATGTACTGAAGAATGCGAAGTCGCTGGTGTGAGGTACGTGGCGGCGAGTTAGAATTTCCAACTTTCAAACCGCCGTCATCATGTCTGAACTTGTTCGTGTCAAGGATAAATTCCAGGTCACCATCCCGGTGACGTTGCGCAAGGCGGCGGCGTTGGAGACGGGCGACTACCTGGAAGCATCGCAATGGGGCGACGGCATTTTGTTGAGGCCCGCCTCTGCCCGCAAGGCCGCGAAGGCCAAAGCCGGCATCGTGGCCTTCCTCAATGAACGGCGAGGCCCCGGCCGCACTCGCGTGGACATCGATGCGCAGGTCACCGCGGAGCGTGCTGCATGGGACGAGTGAGGTGAGCGAGAAGCTCGCCCTCGAGCGCGGTGCAACCTTCTACCTCGATACTAATCCGATCATTTACCTGACAGAGGGGAATCCGCTCTTCAAGAAATCGATCGCCGCACTGTTCAAGTCGGTCGAAGCGGCGGGGGCGCATCTGATCACAAGTGAACTCGCGTTGACTGAAGTGCTCGTGCGCCCGATTCGCCAGAACGACACCGAATTGATCGCAACCTACGAGCGACTGTTCGACACACTGGTCGACGCAAGGCCTGTCAGCCGCGAGGTCCTGCTCCTCGCCGCGCAGTTGCGGGCCGACTTGCCGTCGCTCAAGACGCCAGACGCAATCCACGTCGCCACCGCAACGCTGGCGGAGGCGGATGCATTCGTCTCCGGCGACCTTGGGCTACGCGGATTGCCCTCCACCATGCGGCGAATCACCTTGTGACCGCCGAGTCCGTATGAATTCCCCGGCCTCGTGCAGCAGTCCCTCGGTCGCCGGCTCCCCATGAATCCGATCGCCAACGTCCCCCTGCGCCAGCGCCTCGCCCGCTTCATGCCATGCCTGGGCTGGCCCCGCCCGAGCGGCAAGCTGCTGCAGAGCGAAGCCCTGGCCGGCATCACGGTCGCGCTCATGGTGTTGCCCCAGGGGGTGGCGTACGCCGCGCTGGCCGGCATGCCGCTCGTCACCGGCGTCTACGCGGCGCTGTGGCCGGCGTTGGTGGCGGTGCTGTTCAGTTCCTCGCAACGGCTCTCGGTCGGTCCGACCGCCCTCACCAGCCTGCTGGTGGGCGCCTCGCTGGCGCCGCTCGCCGTGGCCGGGAGCGCCGAATGGGTGGCGATGGCGGTGTGGCTCACGCTGATCTCGGGCGCCATCCAGATCGTGATCGGCGCGGGCGGCTTCGGCTGGATCCTGCGGCTGGTCAACTCGCCGGTGCTCAGCGGCTTCACGCAGGGCGCAGCCATCCTGATCGCGCTGTCGCAATTGCCTTCGCTGCTCGGCTTCACCGGCCGCACCGTCTTGCAGGCCCTGCAAGGCGGCACGCCGCCGGACTGGACCGCCATGGCATTCGGCCTCGGCAGCATGGCCGTGATGTGGATGGGCAAGCGCTGGGCACCCAGGTTCCCGACGACGATGGCGCTGGTGGGCGGCGCCGCGGCCCTCAGCTATGCGGTGAGCTACGCGCTGCTGGGCGGCGCCGTGGTGGGCGCGTTGCCGTCGGGCCTGCCCTCGCTCTACCTGCCCGACTTCTCGTCGCTGCACAGCCTGTCCGCGCTGCTGTTGCCCGCGCTCATGATCACGCTGGTGAGCTTCCTGGAAACGGCGTCGAGCGCCAAGATCGACAACGCCCGCGCCGGCACGCTCTGGAACGAGAACCAGGACCTGATCGGCCAGGGCCTGGCCAAGGTGGCGTCGGGCCTGACCGGCGCATTCCCGACCAGCTCTTCGTTCTCGCGCTCGGCCATCACGCTCTACGCCGGCGCGCAGACCGGCTGGGCCACCTTGTTCAGCGTGGTCTTCGTCGCCATCGCGCTGGTGTGGCTGATGCCGCTGATGTACCACGTGCCGCAGTCGGTGCTGGCGGCGGTGGTGATGACGGCCATCATCGGGCTGCTCAAGCCGCACACCTTCACCGCGCTGTGGAAGGTCTCGCGCGTCGAGGCTGGCATCGCGCTGGCCACCTTCGTGCTCACCATGGCGACGGCGCCATCGATCTACTGGGGCGTGCTGGGCGGCCTGCTGGCCAGCCTGGCCAACTACATGTACCGCCATCTGCATCCGCGCATCATCGAAGTCGGCCTGCACGGCGACGGCAGCCTGCGCGATCGCCACCTCTGGCAGCTGCCGGCGCTGGCCCCCGACCTCTATGCGCTGCGCATGGATGCCGAACTGGATTTCGCCTCCGCCAGCACGCTGGAGCGCGCCGTCTCGGAAGCCATGGCGGCGCGGCCGGGGCTGACCGATGTCTGCCTGTTCGCACAGCCCATCAACCGCATCGACATCACCGGCGCGGAGGTGTTCGGCTCGATCCGCCGCACGCTCGAGAACGGCGGCGTGCGCCTGCACCTGAGCGGTCTCAAGCTACCCGCGCAACAGGTGCTGGAACGCGCAGGCCTGCTGGCGCCGGGACCGCTGCTGTTCGTCTACCGCACCGACGCCGACGCACTGGCAGCACTTGCAAGCGAACCGGCGTAGGCTGGACACCATGACGAGGAACGGTTCATTGCGATGTGCGCCGTGGCGCGCGCTTCTCCCGCTCGCGGTGCTGCTGTCGGCCTGCGCGGGCCAGGTCAACCCCATCGTCGACGAAGACAGCGCTGCCGCGCTCTCGGCCCAGACACCTGCGCGCATGAACGCGACGCCTGCCGACTACCGCGGCAACGACTGCTACATGCTCGGCCGCTTCCTGGGCGTCATGCAGCAGGGCTACCGCGTGACCGTCGGCTTTCCGCAGAAGGTCTACGGCTGGCATGTCGATGCGATCCAGCAGGTGCAACAGGAAAAGGGCTGCGCCAACGTCCAGGCCGGAACGTCCGCCAACCCGGTGGTGAGCGGGCACCTGGGTGTGCAATTCGAAGCGCTGACGCCGGCGATGGCGCGCACCCTGGGCATGCGCAATGCCTACGGCGCCCTGGTGGTGGAACCCGGCGTCGGGCAGACCGGCCTGCACGCCCGCGATGTGGTTGTCGAGATCTCCGGCCAGCGCGTGCAGACGCCGCTCGAACTGCAATCCATCGTGGGCCTGATGGCGCCCGGCTACAAGGCGCCGCTGGCCGTCTGGCGCGACGGTGCGCTCGTCAAGCTGACCATCGAGGTCACGGCGCCGGGGTCGGCCGTGGTGCAGGCGGCCAAGTAGGCTGGAGGCTGGCTACAAGGTCATCATGATCTCGAAGCCGCCCCAGAACATGCGCTTGCCGTCGAAGGGCAGCTTCGATGCATCCATCCACTCCTTCAGCCGCGGGTCCACCATGACCCTGGCATTGACTTCGTCGCGTTTCGCTCGAGACTCGAAGACGATCCACGACAACACCACGACCTCGTCGTCCTTCAACTGCACGGCCTGCGGAAACGAGGTGTGCTCCCCCGGCTGCACATCGTCCGCCAGCGCCTCGCGGTATTCGAGCGCACCGTGCTCGCGCCAGACGGCGCCCACCTTGAAGGCCATCGCGCGATAGGCCTCGACATTGGCCTTGGGCAGGGGCAGGACGTATCCGTCGACATAGGCCATGGATTTCTCCTTTGAATGCTTGTGCGTTCACACTACGGCCTGCGCCTCTGGCGCGCAAGCCCGAAGACTACTTCGGCGCCATCGTCGTCAGCACGGCCACGCTCATCGCCTCGACACTGGTCTTGATCGAAGGCTCCGGCACCGGCGCGAAGAAGGGCGAGTGGTTGAATGCGATGGGTTTGCCGCCGGGCTTCATCGAAGCGGCCACGTCCTCGGGGGCGAGCACGCCGACGAAGAAGAACATCGACGGCACGCCGGCGTTCACGAACTCCGAGAAGTCCTCGCTGGCGGTGATCGGCGGCACCGCCACCACCTTGGGGTCGCCGAACGCGGCCTTGAGCGCGGCAACGGTGCGTCCGACCACGGCCTCGTCATTGACGACCGCCGCGCCGCCGGGCACGAGTTCGACCACCGGCTCCGGCGCGCCTCCCATCATCGCCGCCGCATTGGCCGTGCGACGGATGCCGGCGAGCAACTTCTCGCGCACTTGCGGGCTGTAGGAGCGCACGGTGCCGCTCAGCACCACCGTGTCGGGAATGATGTTGCCCACGGTACCGCCCTGGATCGCACCGATCGTGACGACGCCGAATTCCGCCGGGTCTTTCTCGCGGCTGACGACGGTCTGCACGTCGGTGACGAAGCGCGCCGCGATGGCGATCGGGTCGATGGTCTTGTCGGGCGCGGATCCATGGCCGCCACGGCCCTTGAAGGTGATCTCGAGCGAATCGGAGTTCGAACTGATGGCGCCGACCTTGTAGCCCACGAAGCCGTACGGCGATGGCGAGGTGTGCAGCGCGAAGGCGTAGTCGGGCTTTGGAAAGCGCTTGAACAGCCCGTCGGCGATCATCGCCTTGGCGCCCGACACGGTTTCCTCGGCGGGCTGCGCGACGAACATCAGGGTGCCCTTCCATCTGTCCTTCATGGCCAGCAGCGTGCGCGCGGTGCCGACCCAACTGGCCATGTGGATGTCGTGGCCGCAACTGTGCGCGACAAAGGACTCGCGGCCGTTGGACTGCGTCCTGGCCTTGCTCGCGTAGGGCAAGCCGGTCTTCTCTTCCATCGGCAGGGCGTCGAGCTCGGTGCGGACCAGCACCGTGGGCCCGGCCCCGTTCTTGTAGATTGCGACCACACCGGTGCCGCCGACCTTCTCGGTCACTTCGAAGCCGAGCTTGCGCATTTCGTCGGCCATCTTCGCGGCCGTCCGCACTTCCTGGAACGCGATCTCCGGATTCGCATGCAGGTCCCTGTAGAGCGTCTCCAGTGACGGGTACATGCCGCTCACGATGGGCGCGACCTGCGTGTGCAGTGGCGAGGGCGTCTGCGCGCCCGCCGTTGCGGCGAGCAGGACAGCGCCGAAGACTGCGCTGCGGCGAACGAGAGCATGAATCATCTTGAATTCTCCAGTTGGATGTGAGCGGTGCGACCCACGGAGGGCGTCGCATCATCGATCAGTGCGCCCGAAGCCTCCACCAGTCGATGAAGGGCAGCGACGATGTTGCGCAGTCGCTGGATCATGACGAAAAAGCTCCTGCCACGGCGCAAAAAAAAGCCGATCCATGGCTCTTGGCAAGGCGACACAGCGCGGCTCGCACTACTTCGCAGGCACAGCAAGCTTCACGCCAGCCGTCGGCCCCTGGCGGCTTGCGTCGACTGTGCTCGCGTGTTGGGCACCCGTCGCGCGACCATGGTTGATCAAGGCCACCGCGATGGCCGCGATCACCGCGGGGATCGCGATCGCCATGAAGTTCTGCTGGAGCGGCAAGGCCAGGCCGACCAGGCTGCCGATCACGATGGGCGCCAGGATGGCGCCGCTGCGCCCCACGCCCGAGGCCCAGCCGATGCCCGTGGCGCGCACCGCCATCGGATAGAACTGCCCGACGTAGGCGTAGGTCACGATCTGCGTGCCGATGGTCGAGGCGCCCGCCAGGCCGACCAGCAGGAACAGCACTTCCGTCGGCACGCGATAGCCCAGCAAGGTGATCGACACCGCCGCCAGTGCATACATGCCGACCAGCACGTACTTGATGTGGAAGCGGTCCGCGAGCCAGCCGCCGCCCACCGCGCCGATCATGGCGCCGAAGTTCAGCACCAGCACGAAGGTCAGCGCCGAGCCCAGGCTGTAGCCCGCACCGGCCATCAGCTTGGTCAGCCACGAGCTGAGCGCGTAGACCATGAACAGGCACATGAAGAAGGCGATCCAGAACATCACGGTGCTGAATCCGCGGCCTTCCTGGAACAGTCGACCGATCGGCGCGCTCACGGCCTTGTCCTCGCGCGGCAATTCAAAACTGTCCGCCGCGTCGGGACGGTAGCCCGGATCGAGGCGGCTGGCGATCGCCTTCAATTCGTCGACGCGCTTCGCCTTGATCAGGAAGGGCATGGATTCCGGCATCGAGCGCAGGATGAGCGGGATCAACAGCACCGGCACGCCGGCAGCCAGGAACACCGAAGCCCAACCGTAGGCTTCGATCAATCCCTTGCCCAGCAACGCGGCCAGCATGCCCCCTACCGCATAGCCGCTGAACATCAGCGTGACCATGGTGCTGCGGATCTTGCGGGGCGAGTATTCGGTCATCTGGGCGACGACATTGGGCATGACGCCCCCGATGCCGAGGCCGGCCAGGAAGCGCATCACGCTGAACGTCACCGGATCGTGGGTGAAGCCGGCCGCGGCCGTGAAGACGCTGAACAGGCCGATGCAGATCGCGATCGCCCGACGCCTGCCGATCCTGTCCGCGATGGTGCCCAGGAAGATGGCGCCGAACATCATGCCGAACAGCGCGGAGCTGACCATGAAGCCCGCGTTCGTCGGGCTCACGCCCATCTCTTTCATGATCGACGGCAGTGCGATGCCGGCGACGGCCAGGTCGTAGCCGTCGAAGATGATGATCAGGGCGCACCAGAAGAGCACCTTTCCGTGGAAGCCGTTGAATCGGGCTTCGTCTGACAGCTTGTGGAGGTCGATGTGGCGCATGGTTGTCTCTCGTTGGATTTGCTGTGGATGTCGAGGGGCTGGTCAGCCGAGGTCGCCGCCGCCGACGGGCAGCACGGTTCCGGTGATGTAGGAGGACTCGTCCGAAGCGAAGAACAGGATCGGGGCGACCTGCTCGTCGATGGTTCCGTAGCGGTGCATGAGGCTGGAATCGACCGTCTGGTCGACCACGCCCTGGTACCAGGTTGCTTCCTGCCGGCTGGGCTTCGCCTTCGCCTGATTGCGCGGCACGCGGCGCGGCGGTGCATCGGTGCCGCCGGGCGCCGTGGCATTGATCCGGATGCCGTTGTGCGTGTGCTCCATCGCCAGCGAGGCGGTCAGCGCATTGACGCCGCCCTTGGCTGCCGAGTACGGCACGCGGTGCACGCCGCGCGTGGCGATGGACGACACGTTGACGATGACGCCGCGCTTCTTCTTCACCATGAAAGGCAGCGCGGCGCGGCAGGACCACAGCGTCGGGAAGAGCGAACGCCGGATCTCGGCCTCGATCTGCGCCTCCTCGTAGTGCTCGTAGGGCTTGGCCCAGATCGTGCCGCCGACGTTGTTGATCAGCACGTCCACGCGCTTGAACTTCGCGAGGCACTCCGCGACCATGGCTTGGGCACCTGCGAAGGTCTCGAGGTCGGCCTGGAAGCCGGAGGCGATGCCGCCGGCCTCCCCGATCTCCGCGACGACCTCGTTGACGATCTCGGCACGATCGACGGCCAGCACGGTGCCGCCTTCTGCGGCGACCTTCAGCGCAACGCCACGGCCGATGCCCTGGGCGGCACCCGTCACGATGACGACCTTGTTCGTGAAGCGTGTGCCGGTCATTTGATGAGCAGCGCTCATGCCGCCACCGCTTCGTTGGCCGACGAGAACTTCTCGAAGTGGAAGCTCTTCGGCGTGACGCCGACGCCCGACATCCACTTGCGCACGCCCTCGACCATCGGCGGCGGGCCGCAGACGTACACATCGACATTGCCGTCGTGCAGGTCGTCGCCCGAGAGGTGGTTGGTGACGTAGCCCTGCTTCGGATGTCCGCTCTCCGCGTCGACGACGCAGGTGAAGAATTCGAAATCCGGCAGGCTGGACTTCAGCGCCGACAGGGTCTCGAGTTCGACCAGGTCGTCGTTGGTGTTGACGCCGTAGGCCAGGCGGATCGGATGGTCCGTCGGGTTGTCCTTGAGCCACTGGAGCATCGACAGGAAGGGCGCCAGGCCGGTGCCGCCCGCGAGCATCAGGATGGGTCGCACTGCCGGCCGCAGGTAGAAGCTGCCGTAGGGGCCGGTGAACATCAGGAAGTCCTCGGGCTGCGCCTGCTTGCGCATGTAGGTGCTCATGAGGCCGTCGGGCACGTCGCGGATCAGGAAGGCCAGCTCGGAAGTGTTCGGCGCGGAGCTGAAGGAGTACGAGCGCGTTTCCTTGCTGCCGGGCACCATGAGATTGACGTACTGCCCCGGCAGGAATGCCAGCGGCCGTTCCGATTGCAGCGCGAACGACACGGTGGTTGCCGAGTCGCGCTCGATCTTCGTGAGCTTGCCGCCGTGCGCGCCGACCTCCGTCTTGCACGCGGCCGACGAAGCCGGCACCCGCACCACGCAATCGGAGGTGGGCTTCATCTGGCAGGTCAGCACGTAGCCGTTCGCGGCTTCGTCGTCGGCGAGCGCATCCTCGATGTAGTCGCCCATCGTGAAGCTGCCGCTCTCGCAGTGGCATTTGCAGGTGCCGCAGGCGCCGTCGCGGCAGTCGAGCGGGATGTTGATCTTGGCGCGGTAGGCCGCGTCTGCAACCAGTTCGTTGGGCTCGCACGGGATGATGCGCGAGACGCCGTCCTCGAACTGCAGGGCGATGTTGTAGGTCATGCTTTGTCTCCTTGTCTCGTGGATCAGATGTGATAGATGTCGAGCAGGTGGTGGATGTAATCGTTCTTCAGGACGACGTACTTGCGCTTGATCAGCGGCTTGTCGCCACTCGTGTCGAGCGTGTATTGCGAGCTGCCGAAGTACACGTCGACGATGTCGTAGCGGAAGCTGTGCGTGGTCCAGTTGAAGGACACGACGCATTGCTGGTCGTCCTGCGACAGCACCTCCAGGTTGTTGATCGCGTGGCCGGTGCGCGTGTCGGGCATGGTGGCGCTTGAGCGCTCGGTCTGGATGCGGAACACGCGGTCTTCCAGCCCCTGCTTGTCGGGGTAGTAGATGAGCGAGACCTCGTTCTGCGGGTCGGTCGTGAGCTTGTCGTCGTCATCCCACGAGGGCATGAAGAACTCGGCGTCGTCCGCGTAGCAGGCGAGCCAGTCGGCCCAGCGGTGCTCGTCCAGGGCGCGGGCTTCCGAGTAGACGAAGGACTGGATGGCTTGGTAGTCGAGCATCACAGCGCCCCTTCCGATTCGGCAACCACGGCCTTCTTCATGGTGTCGAGCCAGTACTCGTGCTGACCGATGTAGAGGCCCTCGTCCTCGGTCTTCACGCAGCTCAGGTCCGGCTTCAAGCCGATCAGCTCGGCCGTGGCGTCCGGGCCCTTGATCCAGTGCGTGGCACCGCGGCTCATGTCGTTCCACTTGACGGCCCGTGCGCCGTAGCCGTGCTGGCAGGAGCGGAACTCCTCCAGGTCGTCCGGCGTGGCCATGCCGGTGGCGTTGAAGAAGTCTTCGTACTGGCGCAGCCGGCGCGTGCGGGCTTCCTGCGCCTCGCCCTTCGGCGCGATGCAGTAGATCGTCACTTCGGTCTTGTCGACCGAGATCGGCCGCACGATGCGGATCTGCGAGCTGAACTGGTCCATCAGGTAGACGTTGGGGTACAGGCACAGGTTGCGGGACTTGCCAAGCATCCAGTCGGTGCGGGCCTCGCCGAACTTGCCGATCCACTCGTCGCGCTTCGAGTACAGCGGCCGGTCTTCCGGGTTCGACCAGTTGGTCCACAGAAGCAGGTGGCCATGCTTGAAGGTGTAGGAGCCGCCGCCCTGCTGCGCCCACTTGCCGGCATTCATGGCCTTGACGGTGTCGACCTTGCCGTCGACGCTGCGCCGGCTGGTGGTGGCCGCGTAGTTCCAGTGCACCGACGAGACGTGGTAGCCGTCCGCGCCGTTCTCCGCGCCGAGCTTCCAGTTGCCGTCGAAGGTATAGGTCGACGCGCCGCGCAGCACTTCCAGGCCTTCGGGTGACTGGTCGACGATCATGTCGATGATCTTGGCGGCCTCGCCCAGGTGCTCTTTCAGCGGCACCACATCGGGGTTGACGCTGCCGAACAGGAAGCCGCGGTAGTTCTCGAAGGCGCCGAGCTTCGCCAGGTCGTGGCTGCCTTCGCAATTGAAGCTGGACGGGTAGCCGGCTTCGGCGTTGTTGTCCTTGACCTTGAGCAGCTTGCCGGCGTTGTTGAAGGTCCAGCCATGGAACGGGCAGGTGAAGCTGGACTTGTTGCCCTTTTTATGCCTGCACAGGATGGCGCCGCGATGGGTGCAGGTGTTGGCCAGCGCATTCAGCTTGCCGTCCTTGCTGCGTGTGATGACGACCGGCTGGCGGCCGACGTACACGGTCAGGTAGTCGTTGACGTTGGCGATCTGGCTTTCATGCGCGAGGTAGACCCAGTTGCCTTCGAAGATGTGCTTCATCTCCAGGTCGAACAACTGCTCGTCGGTGAAGACCGAGCGGTCCAGGCGGTACTTGTGCGCGACCGGATCGTCCTCGAGCAAGGCGTCGAGCTTCGAGAGGTCTGGCGTGGACTTGACGGGGTAGATGGGGATCATGTCGTGTCTCCGAAAAGGTTTGCGATTTGGCGATTTGCAGAAAGGAGGTCGTCGCAAAGCCGAAGCACGCTGCTTCACCATCGACGATCGGGGGTTGGGGAGAGAGGCTCCTGGCCGGGCATGCCGGCGCAGGAGCAGTGGCTCAGGTCAGGCCAGGGCGCGCGCGATCCGTGCTTGTGGATCGGCTTCGCTTTCGTCCACGGCAGGTTGCATGACGAAGTCGAAAGGCACGCGGGTGAACTGGGTCGTCACGCCGAGCGATTCGTAGCCCTTGGGCGAGGTGTTCCGCTCGAGCTTCAGGATCAGCCCGTCGCGCGTGGCAAAGGCGAAGTCGTCGTCGATGAAGCTGTCGCCCGGCACGTTGACCTGTGTCGTCAGCGTGCGCAGGCCGGGTGCGACCACCAGGAAGTGGATGTGCGCCGGACGGTTGCCGTGGCGGCCGATGGCGCTGAACAGTTCGGAGGTCGGGCTGTTCGGCGGAATCGCGTAGCCCGGCGGCAGGAAGCTGCGGAAACGGTAGCGGCCCTGGGCATCGGTCTCGATCTTGCGGCGCAGCGCGTACTCGGCCTGGTCCGGATCGAAGTGCGAGTAGCGGCCCAGTTCATTGGCATGCCACACGTCGACGATGGCGCCGGCCACCGGCTTGCCGTTGACGTCGAGCACGCGGCCCTCCATCACCATGGTCTCGCCGCGTTGCTCGTCGCCTTCTTCGTCGACGCGCGTCTCGTACTTCGAGAGGGGGGCGCCGGCGATGTAGAGCGGTCCTTCGATGGCGCGCGGCGTGCCGGCATTGCGGCCGGCGCGTTCGTCGGCTTCGTCCAGGCGAATGTCGAGCAGGCGGTCGAAGCCCAGGCCCGCGGTGATGAGGCCGGCCTGGCCGCTCGAGGCGAGGCGCGAGAGCCAGTCGACACCGGCCCAGAACTCGTCGGGCTGGATGTCGAGGTCGTCGATGGCACGGAACAGGTCGCCGACGATGCGCGCGGTGATCTTCTGCACGCGCGGGTCGCCGTCGGGGCGGTTGGCGAACGTGACGCGTTCGAGCAGTTGGGTCTGGGTGAGTTCGTTCATGGCGTTGTCTTCCTTGGGATCGTGGGGTGGAGGGGAAAAGTGGAATGGATCAGCGGTCGTCTTCGCGGATGGACGAGCCGTGCCGGCACAGCGGCCGCACGACGATGTCCATGTACGGGAACAGGGGCAGCGTCATCAGCGTGTCGTGCAGCGCCGCGTTGTCGGCGACGTCGAAGATGCTGACGTTGGCGTAGCGCCCGGCGATGCGCCAGAGGTGGCGCCAGACGCCGTCGCGTTGCAGGCCTTGCGCAATCTCCTTCTCGCGCGCCTTGAGCTGGTCGGCTTGCGCCGGCGCCAGGTCGTGCGGGAGATTGACGGTCATTTCGACGTGGAAAAGCATGGTCTTGGTCCTCTCAGGCGGTGGCTGCGACAGGCTGCGACGCGCGGTCGCGGCGGTAGAAGGCGAGCTTGTCGAGGTCGAGTTGCACGCCCAGGCCGGGCACTTGCGGAAGCTGCAGCTCGAAGTCGCGGTATTCGGGGCGCTGCACCACGATGTCGTCCTTCAGCAGCAAGGGGCCGAACAGCTCGGTGCCCCAGGCCAGCGTCGGGCAGGCGGCGAACACATGGGCCGCGGCGATGCTGCCGACGCTGCCTTCGAGCAGCGTGCCGCCGTAGATGCCCATGCCGCCCGCATCGGCGACGGCAGCGGCGCGCAGCGTGGGCCACAGGCCGCCGGCTTGCGAGATCTTCAGCGCGTAGACATCGGCCGCGGCATCCGCGGCCAGGTCGAAGGCATCGATGGCGTCGTGCACCGCTTCGTCCGCCATGATGGCCACGTCGAAGCGGGCCGCGAGCCGCTTCAGCGCCTGCCGGTTGCGGCGGGCCACGGGTTGCTCGATGAGGGCGACGCCGATGGCTTCGAGGGCGGCGATGCCGCGCACCGCCGTGGGTTCGTCCCAGGCCTGGTTCACGTCGACGGTGAGCATCACGTCGTCGCCAAGGCCGCGGCGGATCGCCTGCACATGGGCTATGTCTTCGGCCAGCGGATGGCTGCCGATCTTCAGCTTGAAGACGTTGTGGCGGCGGGCTTCGATCAGGGCGAGGGCTTCGTCGACATCGCGTGTCGCGTCGCCGCTGGCGAGCGTCCACAGCACCGGCAGCGAATCGCGCATCGCACCGCCCAGCAGCGCATGCACCGGCAGGCCGAGGCGCTGGCCCTGCGCGTCGAGCAACGCGATCTCGACCGCCGACTTGGCAAACGAATTGCCCTGCACCGAGGCCGACACACGCCGCATCGCCACGTTGACGCGGGTGGCGTCGGTGCCGATGAGCAGCGGCGCGATGTAGTTGTCGATCGCGCTCTTGATGCTCTCGGGGCTTTGGTCGCCGTAGGCCAGGCCGCCGATGGTGGTGGTCTCGCCGATGCCGGCGACGTCGTCGCTGCAGGCGATGCGAACGATCACCAGCGTCTGGCGCATCATTGTCGTCATCGCCAGCTTGTGGGCGCGGATGGTCGGCAGGTCGACCAGGATGGCCTCGATGGAGTGGATGGTGGGGCTCGTGTTCATGGACTGAATGGTCCTCCTCACGCGCCCTGCGGTCCAATATCGATTGAGTCCGGCAAAATACCTTTAAGGTATACAGGCATCGGGTTTTCACTGACCCACACGAATCCGCAACAGGAGCCTCCCATGCACATCGAATTGCGCCACCTGCGCTATTTCTGCGCGGTCGCGCGCGAGCTGAGCTTCAGCCGCGCGGCCGAGCAATTGCATATCGCGCAGCCGCCCCTGAGCCGCCAGATCCGGACGCTGGAGGAGGAACTCGGCGCCGAGTTGCTGGACCGCACGTCGCGCCCGCTGCGCCTCACGCCGGCCGGGCGCTTCTTCCAGATCCAGGCGCAACAGATGCTCGACCGCATGTCCGAGATCCAGACTGCGACGGTGCGCATCGCCGGCGGCCGGCGCACCTGGTACGCGATCGGCTTCGCGCCCTCGACGCTCTACGGCAAGCTGCCGGACGTGATCCGCCAGTTCCGCGAAGCGCAGCCGATGGTCGAGTTGAACCTCTACGAGATGACGACGGTGCAGCAGGTCGAGGCGCTCAAGGCCGGTCGCATCGACATGGGCTTCGGCCGGCTGAACTTCGACGACGACGACGTGGTGGGCGAACTGGTGCGCGAGGAGACCGTGATGGTGGCGCTGTCCGTCAACCATCGCCTGGTCAAGCACAAGAAGATCACCCTTGCCAAGCTGGCGACCGAGCCGCTGCTGCTGTACCCCTCGAAGCCACGGCCCAGCTATGCCGACCAGGTGCTGGAAATGTTCCAGTCTCGCGGGCTGAAGCCGGTGATCGCGCTGGAGTCGAACGAGGTGCAGACCGCCATCGGCCTCGTCGTCGCGGGCCTTGGCTACGCGCTGGTACCGCAATCGGTGCAGAACCTGCACCGCGAGGGCGTGCTCTACCTGCCGCTGGGCGACGAAGGGGTGACGACGCCGGTGATCATGAACCGCCGCCGCAACGACGAGTCCGAACTGACGACCTACCTGGCAGAGATGGTCCGGTCATTGCCGACATCGGTGCGCAGCCTGGCCCGGCGGGCCGAGGCCGGCATCAGTCCTTCAACGGCCCGCGCAACTGCTTGATCGCCGAGCGCTGGCTCTTGCCCTCCAGACGCCTCTGCTTCGAGCCATAGGTCGGCTTGGTGGCCCTGCGCACACGCGGCGCCACGGCCACGCTGTCGACCAGTTCCTGCAGTCTTGCCAGCGCATCGGCCCGGTTCATGTCCTGGCTGCGGTGCGTCTGCGCCTTGAGCACCAGCACCCCCTCCTGCGTGATGCGGCTGTCGCGCAGCGCGAGCAGCCGCTCCTTCACGCCTTCCGGCAGCGACGAAGCCGGGATGTCGAAGCGCAGGTGCACCGCGCTCGACACCTTGTTGACGTTCTGCCCGCCCGCGCCTTGCGCGCGGATGGCGCTGAACTCGACCTCGCGCTCGTCGACTTGCGCAGAGGCCAAGCTCACGATCAGACCCGCTCGAAGATCGCGGCGATGCCCTGGCCGCCGCCGATGCACATCGTCACCAGCGCATAGCGCCCGCCCGTGCGATGCAGCTCGGCGATCGCCTTCACCGTGATGATCGCGCCGGTCGCGCCGACCGGGTGGCCCAGCGAAATGCCCGAGCCGTTCGGGTTGACCTTGGCCGGATCGAAGCCCAGTTCCTGGATCACCGCGCAGGCCTGCGCCGCGAAGGCTTCATTCGACTCGATCACGTCGAGGTCCGAGACCTTCAGGCCGGTGCGCTCCAGCACCTTGCGCGTGGCCGGGACCGGGCCGATGCCCATGTACGCCGGCTCGACACCCGCGTGCGCGTAGCCGACCAGCCGGGCCAGCGGCTTCAGTCCCAGCGCCTGCACGCGCGAACCCTCGGCCAGCACGATGGCGGCCGCGCCGTCGTTGATGCCCGAGGCGTTGCCGGCGGTGACCAGGCCGTCCTTCTTGAACGCCGGCTTCATCTTGGCGAGCGTCTCAAGCGTGGTGTCGGCGCGCACATGCTCGTCGGTGTCGAACAGCACGACGCCCTTGCGGGTCTTCACCTCGACCGGGACGATCTGTTCCTTGAAGCGGCCCGCGGCAATGGCGGCGGCGGCGCGCTGCTGGCTCAGCACGGCCAGCGCATCCTGCTGGTCGCGCGTGATGCCGTGGCGCGCCGCGACGTTCTCTGCCGTGATGCCCATGTGCATCTTTTCCCACGGGTCGTGCAGGATACCGAGCATGTAGTCGACCAGCACCGCATCGCCCATGCGCGCGCCATAGCGGGCCGAGGTGTCGAAGTACGGGCCGCGGCTCATCGATTCCGAGCCGGCGCCGATCGCGACGTCGCAATCGCCCAGCGCGATGGCTTGCGCCGCCGACACGATGGCCTGCAGGCCCGAGCCGCAAAGGCGGTTGACGTTGAAGGCCGGCGTCTCGATGGGGCAGCCCGCATCGATGGCGGCCACGCGGCTGAGGTAGGCGTCCTTGACGTCGGTCGGGATGACGTTGCCCATCACCACGTGGCCGATGGCGTCCGCTGCCACGCCGCTGCGCTCGATGGCGGCCTTGACGGCAGTGGTGGCGAGCTGGGTGTTGGGAACGTCCTTCAGCGAACCGCCGAAGGTGCCGATGGCGGTGCGGGCGGTGCCGACCACGAAGATGTCGCGAGTGCTCATGAGAAAAGCTCCTGGTTATGAAAATCGGGTGAGGGAGACGCTGAAAGCCCCGCCGGGGACTTGTTCGACATCTACTTTCTCAGGCGGCGATTTTCGCAGGCGCCAGCAACGCGCAACCGGCCGCAGGTTTGCGCGTACCGTGAAGGAGGATCAGCGGTTCGACGGCGTCTTCGGCATCACGTCGGTCACGTCGCCGGCCGCGCCGCGAACGATGCGCGCCGGTTGCTCCACCGACTCGCCGCGTGCCCGCGCATTCACCACGTCGGCGGCATTGGGCTCCGGCGGCTTCGTGGCCTGGCGGAAACGGTCGAAGCCGCTGCCCGGATTGAATCGCATCACCCACGGCCTCACCGGCTTTCCGGTGATGCGGGCCCACACGTACCCCATGATCCACAGCGCGGCCAAAAACAGCACGGCCACGGCGAGGCTAGCGGCCAGCACCAGCCCCATGCAAAACAGGATCACGCGCAGTAGAAAGGTCAGCATCGGCACTTAGGCTACCACCTCGTCGGTTGGTTCCTCCGACTTCGCAAACTGAAACACACCCGGCGAATGGATCGTGTCGGTCGTCACGTGGATCGTGTCCTTCGGCCCGAAACTGCCGTCGAGCAGCAGCTTCGACAACGGGTTCTCGATGCGCTGCTGGATCGCCCGCTTGAGCGGCCGCGCACCGAACACCGGATCGAAGCCGACCTTGGCAATTTCCGCCAGTGCGGCAGCGGACACTTCCAGTCCCAGGTCCATCTTCGCCAGACGCGCCTGCAGCACCTTGAGCTGGATCGCCGCGATGGCCTCGATGTTCTTAGCGTCGAGCGCGTGGAACACCACCGTCTCGTCGATGCGGTTCAGGAACTCGGGACGGAAGTAGTTCTTCAACTCGTCCCACACCGCGTCCTTGATCTCATCGTACGGCTTGCCCACCATCGCCTGGATGATGGGCGAACCGATGTTGCTGGTCATCACGATCACCGTGTTCTTGAAGTTCACGGTGCGCCCTTGGCCATCGGTCAGGCGGCCATCGTCGAGCACTTGCAGCAGCACGTTGAAGACGTCCGGATGCGCCTTCTCCACTTCATCGAGAAGCACCACGCTGTAGGGCTTGCGCCGCACGGCCTCGGTCAGGTAGCCGCCCTCCTCGTAGCCCACGTAGCCGGGCGGCGCACCGATCAGGCGCGCCACCGAATGCTTCTCCATGAACTCGCTCATGTCGATGCGGATGAGGTGGTCTTCGGCGTCGAACAGGAAGCCTGCGAGCGCCTTGCACAGCTCGGTCTTGCCCACGCCCGTCGGGCCGAGGAACAGGAAGGAGCCGGTCGGACGGTTCGGATCGCTCAGGCCGGAGCGCGAGCGACGGATGGCATTCGCGACGGCGCCAATGGCCTCGTCCTGCCCGACCACGCGTTCGTGCAGCTTGCCTTCCATCACGAGCAGCTTGTCGCGCTCGCCCTGCATCAGCTTGGCCACGGGAATGCCGGTGGCACGCGCGACGACCTCCGCGATCTCTTCCGCGCCGACCTGCGTGCGCAGCAGTTTCGGCGCGCTCGCGGTGCCCTTCTTCGCCTCGCTCGCTTCGGCTTCCTTCAGGCGCTTTTCGAGCGCTGGAAGCTGCCCGTATTGCAGTTCGGCGACGCGGTTGAAATCACCCTTGCTGGTGAATTCGGCGATCTGGAACTTGATCTTGTCGATGTCCTCGCGGATGTGCGCGCTGCCCTGGGCTTGCGCCTTCTCGGCCTGCCAGATCTCGTCGTAGTCGGCGATCTCTTTCTGCAGCCTGACGATCTCTTCCTCGATCAGGCCGAGCCGCTTCTGCGAGGCCTCGTCCTTCTCGCGGCGCACGGCTTCGCGCTCGATCTGCAACTGGATCAGGCGGCGGTCGAGCCGGTCCATGACCTCGGGCTTGGAGTCCATCTCGATCTTGATCTTGGCCGCGGCCTCGTCGATCAGGTCGATGGCCTTGTCGGGCAGGAAGCGGTCGGTGACGTAGCGGTCGCTCAGCTCGGCCGCAGCGACGATGGCCGGGTCGGTGATCTGCACGCCGTGGTGCAACTCGTATTTTTCCTGCAGCCCGCGCAGGATGGCGATGGTCGCCTCCACGCTCGGCTCGCCGACGATGATCTTCTGGAAGCGGCGTTCCAGCGCGGCGTCCTTCTCGATGTACTTGCGGTATTCGTCGAGCGTGGTGGCGCCGACGCAATGCAGTTCGCCGCGCGCCAGCGCCGGCTTGAGCATGTTGCCCGCGTCCATCGCGCCTTCGGCCTTGCCGGCACCGACCATGGTGTGCAGTTCGTCGATGAAGACGATGGTCTGGCCTTCGTCCTTCGCTAGTTCGTTCAGCACCGTCTTCAGGCGCTCCTCGAATTCGCCGCGGAACTTGGCACCGGCCAGCAGCGCGGCCATGTCGAGCGACAGCACGCGCTTGCCCTTCAGCGACTCGGGCACCTCGCCCGCGACGATGCGCTGCGCCAGCCCTTCGACGATGGCGGTCTTGCCCACGCCGGGTTCGCCGATGAGCACGGGGTTGTTCTTGGTGCGGCGTTGCAGCACCTGGATGGCGCGGCGGATTTCCTCGTCGCGGCCGATCACCGGATCGAGCTTGCCGAGGCGTGCGCGCTCGGTGAGGTCCATGCAGTATTTCTTGAGCGCTTCGCGCTGCCCTTCGGCATCGGCGCTGTTCACGCCCTGCCCGCCGCGCACGGCTTCTATCGCGGCTTCGAGCGATTTGCGCGTGAGGCCGTTGCTGCGCGCGAGATTGCCGATCTCGGCCTTGCTGTCGGCCACCGCGAGCAGGAAGAGTTCTCCGGCAATGAACTGGTCATTGCGCTTGATCGCTTCCTTCTCGGTGGCTTGCAGCAGCTTGTTGAGGTCCGGCCCGACCTGCACGACGTCGTGCCCCTGCACCTGCGGCAGCTTCTTGATCGCGGCTTCTGCAGCCTGCACGAGGCCCGGCACGTTGGCGCCGGCGCGTTCGAGCACCGCGCGCGGACCTTCGTCCTGGCGCAGCATCGCGAGCAGCAGGTGCACCGGCTCGATGTAGGCGTTGTCATTGCCGAGGGCGAGCGATTGGGCGTCGCCGAGGGCTTCCTGGAATTTGGTGGTGAGTTTGTCTTGGCGCATGGCTTGATTCCTGCATTCAAAATAGGACTGTTGCGCGGCGATTCAAGGGCAAATCTCGCCCGGCCGCCGACTTTCCTCAAATCACTGCTCTGGAGTCGATCATGTTCTTTTCAAGACGAGGTGTCCTGTCGCGCGGCGTGCGCAGCGCGGTGGCGCTGGCTGCGTTCACCGCGTTCTCGGGCCTCGCCCAGGCGCAAGGCGGCGCCCCGATCCGTCTTCTCGTCGGCTTTCCGGCCGGCGCCGGCACCGACGCCATCGCCCGCATGCTCGGCGAAAAGCTCAAGGACGAACTCGGCGTGCCGATCGTCGTCGAGAACCGTGCCGGCGCTGGCGGACAGATTGCCGCGCAGGCGCTCAAGGCCTCGCCGGCCGACGGCCACACGCTGCTGCTGTCGCACGACCACACCATCTCGATCCTTCCGCAAGTGGTGAAGAACCCCGGCTTCAACCCGGCTACCGACTTCGTGCCCGTGGCCGGATTCGCCACCTTCGCCAACGTGCTGGCCGTCTCGGGCGGCACGCCGGCAAAGACCTTTGATGAATACCTGAAATGGGTCAAGACCCAGAAGGGCGGCAAGGACACCATCGGCATTCCCGCCCCCGCCTCGATCCCGGAGTTCCTGGTCAAGATGATCGCGGAGAAATCGAAGCTCGACATCCAGTCGGCGCCCTACCGCGGCAGCGCCCCCATGACCGCGGACATGCTGGGCAACCAGATCAGCGCCGGCATCGCGTCGGTGCCGGACTTCATCGAGAACCATCGCGCCGGCAAGGTCCGCATCGTCGCCACCATCGGCGCCAAGCGCCAGGCCTTGCTGCCGCAGGTGCCGACTTTCACCGAACTGGGCTTTGCCAACCTGAACGACCTGCCCTACTACGGCGTTTTCGCGCCGGTCGGCACGCCGCAGGCCTTCATTGACCGTTTCGGCACGGCGCTGCAGAAAGTGCTGGCCATGCCCGACGTGCGCGACAAGCTCACCAACATGGGTCTCAGCGTGGGCTATGAACCGCAAGGGCAGTTCTCGGGCCGCGTGCGCACCTACACGCAGTCGTGGGAGCGCATCATCCAGGCGAGCGGCTTCAAGGCGCTGTAGCTGTACCGTTACCATGGCGCTCCCGAAAAAAAGGAGGAGACATCCATGGAGATCAAGACGTTGACGGCCACCTTGGCCGTCGCGCTGCTGGCCGGCGCATGCACCACGTCACCGCGCGTCGTCGCGCCCACATCGGCTGCCGAGGTGGGCGAACTGCGCGCTGGCACCGGCTACCTCAAGGGCTACCTCGCGCCCGCCGAGTTGCCCGACAGCCTCGCATTGCTCCCGGCCCCGCCCGCCGCGGATTCGCCGGCCTACGCCGCCGACACCGCCACCTTCCGCAACCTCACCAAGCTGCAGGGCACGCCGCGCGGCGCCATGGCCGTGTCGGATGCCAACCTGCATTTCCCCGAAGCCGCGTCGGTCTTCTCATGCGCCCTGGGCGTACAGATTTCCGAGCAAGGCACGCCCAACCTCAGCATGCTGCTGCGCCGCACGCTGACCGACGCCGGCCTGGCGACCTACAAGGCCAAGGACAAGTACGTGCGCACGCGGCCTTTTGTCGTCTACAAGACCGCGAGCTGCACGCCGAAGGAAGAAGCCTTTCTGGCCAAGGATGGTTCGTACCCGTCCGGCCACTCGTCCGTCGGCTGGGGCTGGGCGCTGGTGCTGGCGGAAGTCGCGCCCGATCGCGCTGATGCGATCCTGCAGCGCGGCCGCGCGTTCTCGCAAAGCCGCGCCATCTGCGGCGTTCACTGGCAGAGCGACATCGAGGCCGGCCGACTGGTCGGGTCCGCCACGGTGGCGCGCCTGCACAGCAACGCGGTGTTCAACGCGCAGCTGGCAGCGGCGCGCGACGAGGTCGCCAAGGCCCGTGCCGCCGGCGCGCCGCAGGCGGCGGCGTGCGCTGCCGAAGGCGCGACGATCGCGGGCTCCAGCACTGTGGCTCCCTGATCCAGAGCGCGTATGCGCGGAAGCGCTTGTGATGCCGGAGCCAACGCCGCAGACCCGGGATCGGAGTCCACGATAGAAAGATTCACGCCTTCTCCGCGTTGGCAGCGTCGATGCCCCAGCGTGCCAACGCCTTGTCGTCGGCCACGCGCGCATCGACCCAACGGGCGCCTTCGGGCGTTTGTTCCTTCTTCCAGAACGGCGCCTGGGTCTTCAGGTAGTCCATCAGGAACTCGCAGGCCTCGAAGCTCTGGCCGCGGTGCGCCGAGACGACCGCCACCATCATGATCTGGTCCAGCGGCTGCATCAGGCCCACGCGATGCACCACGCGCGCGCCAAGGACGTCGAAGCGGCGCTGCGCCTCGTCGATCATGGCTTCGATCGCCTTCTCGGTCATGCCGGGGTAATGCTCCAACTCCATCGAGGCCACAGCCGATCCGTCGTTGCGGTCGCGCACCGTGCCGACGAAAGCGCAGACCGCGCCCACGCGCGTATCGGTGCCACGCAGGAGTGCCACCTCGGCGGCCAAGTCAAAGTCGTGTGTCTGGATGGCTACGCGCGGGGTCTGGCTCATGGGTAAATTGTGGCACTTGCGCCGCAGGCCGGTTCCGAATCGAAGCCGACCTTGATCTGTCGGCTCCGTTACAGCAACTCGATGCCCGGCAATGTCTTGAAGCAGGTCTCGCGCGTGATGCGCACGAAGTCGTCAGCCCAGGGGCGGCTCGAAGTCGCCGAACTGCAAGCCATGTGCAGCTCGCCCGTCAGGCCCTTGCGCCCCACCGGCCTGGCCGTGACATAGCCGCACTCCAGATAGCCCTGGACCGCCCACAAGGGCAAGGTCGCGACACCGCGGCCGCTGGCCACCAGTTGCAGCATGGCGACCGTGAGTTCGGTGGTGCGGCGGTGCAGGGGCTCGACGCCCGCCGGCGCCAGGACCTGGCGCACGATGTCGAGCATGTCGTCGGGCACCGGGTAGGTGATCAGCGTCTGGTCGGCGAAATGCCGGGCCGTGAGGTATTCCTTCGCGGCCAGCGGATGGTCGTTGGCCAGCAGCGCCACGATCTCGAAGCGGAACAGCGGGTGGTAGTCGACTACCTCGTCCGCATCCTGTTCCGACACGATCGCCACCTCGGCCCGGTCCTGCAACACCAGCGCGATCGGGTCCGGATGAAAGCCCGAGACGATGTCCAGTTCGATCTCGGGCCAGCGGCTGCGGAACTCGTCCATCGCCGGCATCAACCAGTCGAAGCAGGTGTGGCACTCGACCACGATGCGCAGTTGCCCGTCGGCGCCCTGCGCCAGGCGGGCGACGTCCCGCTCCGCCTCGTCGACCAGCGCGAGCGTGGTATCGGCCAATTGCAGGATGCGCTGGCCCGCACCGCTGAACTGCGGCGGCACCGACTTGCGCTCGAACAATGGCATGCCGAAGTGTTCTTCGAGCAGCTTGACCTGGTGCGACAGCGCCGACTGCGTCAGGTTGAGCATCTGCGCCGCGCGCACCAGGCTGCCGGTGTCACGCAAGGCGGCCAGGGTGCGCAGGTGGCGGATTTCGAGGATCGACTGCATCTTGAATCAATTTCACGTTGATTGGCAATAAGTTTCGTTTGAATCATATTGCATGGCACGGGATGATCGACGGATGACACGTACACACACCCTCGGCTTCCCACGAATGGGCGCCCAACGCGAACTGAAGTTCGCCCTCGAAAAGCACTGGCGCGGCGAGATCGATGCCGCTGGCCTCGAAGCCGTTGGCGCCGAGCTGCGCGCACGCCGCTGGCAGGCGCAGGGCGATGCCGGCCTGGACTTCGTGACGGTCGGCGACTTTGCTTTCTACGACCATGTTGCCAATCACATCCAGATGCTGGGTTGCGAGCCTCCGCGCTTCGACTTTCCGGGTGACGAGCCCGAACTGGCCCGCTACTTCACGATGGCGCGCGGCGTGGCCGACGAGGCCGGCCACGAAGGCTGCACGCACGGCAGCCACGCGACCTTTGCGCTGGAGATGACCAAGTGGTTCGACACCAACTACCACTACCTCGTGCCGGAGTTCAGCGCCTACACGCGCTTCAGCCTGGCCTCGGTGCGGCTGTTCAATGAAGTTGCCCAGGCCCAGAAGCTCGGCCACAAGGTCAAGGCGGTGCTGCTCGGGCCGCTGAGCTTCCTTTGGCTCGGCAAGGAAAAGCAGCCTGGCTTCAATCGCTTCACGCTGCTGGATTCGCTGCTGCCGGTCTACGAGCAGGTGCTGGCCAGGCTCAAGTCGCTGGGCGTCGAATGGGTGCAGATCGACGAACCGATCCTCGGCCTGGACCTGCCCGACGCCTGGCGCAACGCCTTCGAGCGGAGCTACTGGCAGCTCGCCCGCAGCGCGCCCAAGCTGCTGCTCGCCACCTATTTCTCTCCGCTGTCGGATAACCTGCGTTTGGCCTGCCAGCTTCCGGTGGCCGGCCTGCACGTGGATGCGGTGCGCGCGCCGGCCGAGCTCACCAGCGTGGCCGACTGGTTGCCAGCGCACAAGGTGCTCTCGGTCGGCATCGTGGACGGCCGCAACATCTGGCGCACCGACCTGGACGCCGCGCTCGCGCGCCTGGGGCCGGTGACCGCGAAGCATCGGGGTGAGCTGTGGATCGCGCCGTCGTGCTCGCTGCTGCACGTGCCCTTCAGCCTGGCGGGCGAGACCCGGCTCGATGCGGAAGTGAAGCCCTGGCTGGCCTTTGCCGTGGAAAAGCTCGATGAGCTGCGCGTGCTGCGCGCCGCGCTGGACGGCGAGGAAAACGCCGTGGAGGCCGAGCTGATCGCCGCCCGCACCGCGGTGGCCGCCCGCCGTGCGAGCCCGCGTGTGCACCGCGCCGATGTCGGCCTGCGCATTGCGCGCAGCGTGACCAGCGACGATCGCCGCAATTCCGGCTTTGCAAAGCGCCAGGCCGCGCAGCGCGCCCGCTTCGCGCTGCCTCCCTTGCCCACGACCACCATCGGATCCTTCCCCCAGACCGCTGCGATCCGCGCAGCCCGCGCCGCCTTCAAGCGCGGCGAACTCGACGCCACCACCTATGCCGAAAAGATGAAGGCCGAGATCGCCTTGGCCGTGCGCAAGCAGGAAGCGCTGGGCATCGACGTCCTGGTGCACGGCGAGGCCGAGCGCAACGACATGGTCGAGTACTTCGGCGAGCAACTCGACGGCTTCGCCTTCACCACCCACGGCTGGGTGCAGTCCTACGGTTCGCGCTGCGTGAAGCCGCCGATCATCTATGGCGACGTGGCTCGTCCGGCAGCAATGACTGTCGAATGGACCGCCTATGCCCAGAGCCTGACGAAGCTGCCGATGAAGGGCATGCTCACCGGCCCCGTCACCATCCTGCAATGGTCCTTCGTGCGCGACGACCAGCCGCGCAGCGTCACCACCGAGCAGATCGCGTGGGCCATCCGCGACGAGGTGGTGGACCTGGAGAAGGCCGGCATCGGCATCATCCAGATCGACGAGCCGGCCATCCGCGAAGGCCTGCCGCTGCGCCGCGCGGGCTGGAAGAGCTACCTGGAAGGCGCCACGCGCTCGTTTCGCATCAGCGCCTCGGGCGTGGCCGACCGCACGCAGATCCACACCCACATGTGCTATTCGGAGTTCAACGACATCCTGCCGGAGATCGCCGCGATGGATGCGGACGTGATCACCATCGAGACCAGTCGCTCCGACATGGAGCTGCTGCGCGGCTTCGGCGACTTCAAGTATCCGAACGAGATCGGCCCCGGTGTCTACGACATCCACTCGCCGCGCGTGCCCACGACCGACGAGATGGTGCGGCTGATGCGCAAGGCGGCGGCCGTCGTGCCGGCTGCCAACCTGTGGATCAACCCGGACTGCGGCCTCAAGACGCGCGGCTGGCCGGAGACGGAGGCTGCGCTGTCGAACATGGTTGCTGCGGCGCGAGCGTTGCGCGCTGAACTGGCGCCAAGTTGACGGACACCGTTTCGCACCAGTAACCGCGACTCCGTGGGTCCTGCGAACCGGCGCTAACCGGTGGCCTTGCCCTTGCGTGCGGGTGGCGGGGCTCCGGGCTGGCCGCCCGCCACCGCATACGGCGTGAACCGGCTCTCGTTCTCGTTCACGTCCAGCGGCCGGCCGACGAAGGGGAAGGCCCGCTGCGGGCACGCCATCCGCTCGCACACCTTGCAGCCCATGCCGATGGGCGTCGGCACCTCCGGGTCCTTCAGGTCCAGCCCCTTGGCATAGACCAGCCGCGGCGCATAGCGCACGTCGCAGCCCAGCCCGATCGAGAAGGTTTTGCTCGGTGAGCCGTAGCCGCGCTGGCCGTGCGAGACGGTTCGCGCGATCCAGAGGTAGGCCCGGCCATCGGGCATGCGTGCGAGTTGCGGCAGGATGCGCCCCGGCTGCGCAAAGGCCTCATACACGTTCCACAGGGGACAGGTGCCACCAGTCTTGGAGAAGTGGAAGTGCGTGGCCGACTGGCGCTTGGAGATGTTGCCGGCCCGGTCCACGCGGATGAAGAAGAAAGGCACGCCCGGTGCATCGGGCCGCTGCAACGTGCTCAGGCGGTGGCAGACGGTCTCGAAGCCGACGCCGAAGCGTCGCGCCAGCTGGTCGATGTCGTAGCGGAGGTTTTCGGCAGCGCCGAGAAAAGCCGCGTAGGGCAGCAGCAAGGCGCCTGCAAAGTAATTGGCCAGTCCGATGCGTGCCAGTCCGTGCGCCGCGGCGTCGCCAAAGCCTGCGCTTTCGACCAGCGCCTCAATGAGCGCCGACTGCTCCAGCAACGCCAGTTGCGTGGCGAGCTGGAAAGCCTGCTGCCCTGGTTCCAGACTGGATGACAGCCGAAGCACGCGGCTGGCCGGGTCGTATCGGCGCTGGCTGAGCTCCGCCCCTTCGTCGGACGGCACCACGCGCACCCCATGCTGCTTCATCAGCCTCCCCATCAGCCACTCACCCAGCGGTCCGCCGTGTGCGCGTGCCTCGGCGGCCAGCGTTTCCGCCGCGCTGTCCAGCGCGTCGAAGTAGTTCTGGTTGGCAAAGAAGAAGTCTCGCACCACCTCGAAAGGCATCGGGCGCCCACGCGCCAAGTCGCCGCGCCCGTCGCCCAGCTCGGTGGACATGGCTTCAAGGCGTTCCAGCGCCTCCTGATGGCGTCGATGAAGCGCGATGAGTGCGTGGCCCACGGCAGGCATCTGCGAGGCGATTTCCGTCAGCTCGGGCAACGCGATGACTTCGCCGCCGGGGTTGTCCGCCACGGCCTCGCGCATGTCGGCAACGAGCCGCGCTTCCTCGTCGTCGGAGAACTGCTGCACGTCGACCCCGAGCGTGCGGCTGATCTTGAGCAGCACCGCGACCGTCAGGGGCCGCTGGTTCTGCTCCAGCTGGTTCAGGTAGCTGGGCGACAAGCCGAGCGCGTTTGCGAGCGCCACCTGGCTCAGGCCGCGCTCGGCGCGGAGTTTGCGCAGGCGCACGCCCATGAAGGTCTTGCGCATCAGGTGTCACTCCAAGCCAGAGTCTTATCATTCGCAATCTTCGCAACTTGACGGTTTTTCATTCGCAATCATTCGCCATTTCAGTCCTTCATTATGGCGCCTGCTTTGCGTATATTGCGAAGCATGACTGAAGAAACTCCCACCATCGAGGTCGCCGAAATCGTGTTCCCCGAGCACGCGAACCACTACGGGACGCTGTTCGGCGGCAATGCCCTGCTTTTGATGTCCAAGGCCGCCTTCCTGGTGGCGCGGCAGCACGCGAAATCGGATGTCGTGATGGCCCGCTGCGTCGACGCGCAGTTCGTGGCGCGCGTGCCGGTCGGCAGCGTGCTGCGCCTGCGTGCTTTCGTGAGCCGCGTCGGCCGCAGTTCGATGACCGTCTGCGTCACCGGCATGGCCGAGCGCTTCGGCGAAGAGGCCGAGATGGCGCTCAACGGCGTCTTCGAGATGGTGGCAGTCGATGCCCAAGGGCGGCCTGCCCCGATTCCCCACACCTACCTGAAAAAAGAACTGGAGATTGCATGAACGACCTCGCGTCGCCCAACGGCTTCAAGCCGAAGAAATCCGTTGCCCTGTCGGGCGTGACCGCCGGCAACACCGCGTTGTGCACCGTCGGGCGCACCGGCAACGACCTGCACTACCGCGGTTACGACATCCTCGACATCGCCGAGGTCTGCGAGTTCGAGGAGATTGCGCACCTGCTGGTGCACGGCAAGCTGCCGACGGCCGCCGAACTGCGCGCCTACAAGGACCGGCTGAAGGCCATGCGCGGCCTGCCCGCCAGCGTCAAGCAGGCGCTGGAGCAGTTGCCGGCCGGCGCGCACCCGATGGACGTGATGCGCACCGGCGTCTCGACGCTCGGCTGCGTGCTGCCCGAGAAGGACGACCACAACCTGCCCGGCGCGCGCGACATTGCGGACCGCCTGATGGCCTCGCTCGGCTCGATGCTGCTGTACTGGTACCACTGGTCGACGCAGGGCAAGCGCATCGAGGTGGAGACCGACGACGACTCCATCGGCGCGCACTTCCTGCACCTGCTGCATGGCCGCAAGCCCTCCCCCAATTGGGAGCGCGCGATGCACACCTCGCTCAACCTCTACGCCGAGCACGAGTTCAACGCCAGCACCTTCGCCGCCCGCGTGGTGGCGGGCACCGGGGCGGATGTGTACTCGGCCGTCACCGGCGCCATCGGCGCGCTGCGCGGCCCCAAGCATGGCGGCGCCAACGAGGTCGCCTTCGAGATCCAGAAGCGCTACGACTCGCCCGACGAGGCCGAGGCCGACGTGCGTCGCCGCGTGGAGGCCAAGGAAGTCGTGATCGGCTTCGGCCACCCGGTCTACACGGTGAGCGACCCGCGCAACGTGGTCATCAAGGGCGTGGCAAAGACGCTGTCGCAGGAGGCCGGATCGACCAAGATGTTCGACATCGCCGAGCGCCTGGAGGGCGTGATGTGGGATGCCAAGAAGATGTTCCCCAACCTGGACTGGTTCAGCGCCGTGAGCTATCACATGATGGGCGTGCCCACCGCCATGTTCACGCCGCTCTTCGTCATCGCGCGCACCTCGGGCTGGGCCGCGCACATCATCGAGCAGCGCATCGACAACAAGATCATCCGCCCGAGCGCCAACTACACCGGCCCGGAAGACCTCGTCTTCGTGCCGATCGGCGAGCGAAAGTGACCATGAACACCCAATACAGAAAAAGACTGCCCCACACGACGCTCGACTACTTCGATGCCCGCGAAGCGGTCGACGCGCTCCAACCCGGCGCCTGGGCCAGACTGCCGTACACCTCGCGCGTGCATGCCGAGAACCTGGTGCGCCGCTGCGACCCTGCCATCCTCAGCGAATCGCTGCTGCAACTCATCGAACGAAAGCGCGAGCGCGACTTCCCCTGGTTTCCCGCGCGCGTGGTGTGCCACGACATCCTGGGACAGACCGCGCTGGTGGACCTGGCCGGCCTGCGCGACGCGATCGCCGACATGGGCGGGGACCCGGCCAAGGTCAACCCCGTGGTGCAGACGCAATTGATCGTCGACCATTCGCTGGCCGTCGAGTTCGCCGGCTTCGACCCGGACGCTTTCGCGAAGAACCGCGCCATCGAAGACCGCCGCAACGAAGACCGCTTCCACTTCATCGAGTGGACGAAGAAGGCGTTCAAGAACGTCGAGGTGATCCCGCCGGGGAACGGGATCATGCACCAGATCAACCTGGAGCGAATGAGCCCCGTGGTGCACGCGAAGGACGGCGTGGCCTACCCCGACACGCTCGTCGGCACCGACAGCCACACGCCGCATGTCGATGCGCTGGGCGTGATCGCGATCGGCGTCGGCGGGCTCGAAGCGGAGAGCGTGATGCTCGGCCGCGCATCGTGGATGCGCCTGCCGGACATCGTGGGCGTGGAACTCACCGGCAAGCCGCAGCCCAGCATCACCGCCACCGACATCGTGCTGGCGCTGACCGAATTCCTGCGCAAGGAGAAGGTGGTCGCCGCGTACCTCGAGTTCTACGGCGAGGGCGCGTCGGCGTTGACGCTGGGCGACCGCGCGACCATCTCCAACATGACGCCGGAATTCGGCGCCACGGCGGCGATGTTCTCCATCGACCAGATGACCATCGACTACCTGCGCCTGACCGGGCGCGAGGACGAGCAGGTGCGGCTGGTCGAGCTCTATGCCAAGGAAGCGGGCCTGTGGTCCGATGCACTGGCGACCGCCGAATACGAGCGGGTGCTGCGATTCGACCTGTCCTCGGTGGTGCGCAACATGGCCGGGCCATCGAACCCGCACAAGCGCCTGCCGACCTCGGACCTGGCGGCGCGTGGCATCGCGGCCAAGTGGGAGCAAGTCCCCGGCAAATTGCCCGACGGCGCGGTCATCATCGCCGCCATCACCAGCTGCACCAACACCAGCAACCCGCGCAACGTCATCGCGGCCGGCCTGCTGGCACGCAACGCCAACGCGCGTGGGCTTGTGCGCAAGCCGTGGGTCAAGTCGTCCCTGGCGCCCGGCTCGAAGGCGGTGCAGCTCTACCTCGAAGAAGCCGGCCTGCTGCCTGAACTGGAGAAGCTGGGCTTCGGCATCGTGGCCTTCGCCTGCACCACCTGCAACGGCATGAGCGGCGCACTCGACCCGGCCATCCAGCAGGAAGTCATCGAGCGCGACCTGTACGCCACGGCCGTGCTTTCGGGCAATCGCAACTTCGACGGCCGCATCCACCCCTATGCCAAGCAGGCCTTCCTGGCCTCGCCGCCGCTGGTGGTGGCCTATGCCATCGCCGGCACGGTGCGCTTCGACATCGAGAAGGACGTGCTGGGCATCGACGCCGCCGGCCAGGCCGTCACGCTCAAGGACATCTGGCCCAGCGACGAAGAGATCGACGCGATCGTCGCCGAGAGCGTGAAGCCCGAGCACTTTCGCCGCGTGTACGACCCGATGTTCAAGATCCGCGTGGCCAGCGACGAGAAGATCAGCCCGCTGTACGACTGGCGCCCGCAAAGCACCTACATCCGCCGCCCACCGTACTGGGAAGGCGCGCTGGCCGGCGAGCGCACACTCCGAGGTATGCGCCCGCTGGCCGTGCTTCCCGACAACATCACGACCGACCACCTGTCGCCCTCCAACGCCATCATGATGGACAGCGCGGCCGGCGAGTACCTGCACAGGATGGGCCTGGCGGAAGAGGACTTCAACTCCTACGCCACGCACCGCGGCGACCACCTGACCGCGCAGCGCGCGACCTTTGCCAACCCGCAACTCGTCAACGAGATGGCCGTGGTCGACGGCAAGGTCAGGAAGGGCTCGTTGACCCGCATCGAGCCCGAGGGCTTGGTGGTGCGCATGTGGGAAGGCATCGAGACCTACATGCAGCGCAAGCAGCCGCTCATCATCATCGCCGGCGCCGACTACGGCCAGGGCAGCTCGCGCGACTGGGCGGCCAAGGGCGTGCGCCTGGCGGGCGTGGAAGCCATCGTGGCCGAGGGCTTCGAGCGCATCCACCGCACCAACCTGATCGGCATGGGCGTGCTGCCGCTGGAATTCAAGCGGGGCGTGAATAGGCTGACGCTGGGCATCGACGGTACCGAGACCTACGATGTGGTGGGCGAACGCCGCCCGCGCGCCGAGCTGACACTGATCATCACGCGCCGCAATGGCGAACGCCTCGAAGTGCCCATGACTTGCAGGCTGGACACGGCCGAGGAAGTGTCGATCTACGAGGCCGGCGGCGTGCTGCAACGCTTTGCGCAGGACTTCCTTGCATCCACCCACCAAGCTGAACCTCAGGCTGCCTGATGCCACACCTTCCACAGATCAAGATCCCCGCCACCTACATGCGTGGCGGCACCAGCAAGGGCGTGTTCTTCTGCCTGCACGATCTGCCCGCGACCGCGCAGGTGCCGGGGCCCGCGCGCGATGCGCTGCTGATGCGCGTGATCGGCAGCCCGGACCCCTACGGCAAGCAGATCGACGGCATGGGCGGATCCACTTCGAGCACCAGCAAGACGGTGATCCTGTCGAAGAGCACGCGGCCCGGCCATGATGTCGACTACCTGTTCGGCCAGGTGTCCATCGACAGCGCCTTCGTCGACTGGAGCGGCAACTGCGGCAACCTGTCGGCCGCCGTCGGCCCCTTCGCGATCAGCAACGGCCTGGTCGATGCCAGCCGCGTGCCGCGCAACGGCGTGGCGGTGGTGCGCATCTGGCAGGCCAACATCGGCAAGACCATCGTCGCGCATGTGCCGATCACCGAGGGCGCGGTGCAGGAGACCGGCGACTTCGAGCTGGACGGCGTGACCTTCCCGGCCGCCGAGGTGCAACTGGAATTCATCAACCCCGCCGATGAAGGCGAGGGCGAAGGCGGCGGCGCCATGTTCCCCACCGGCCGGCTGGTCGACGATCTTGAGGTTCCCGGCGTCGGTACCCTCAACGCCACGCTGATCAACGCCGGCATCCCGACCATCTTCGTGGACGCCGAATCCATCGGCTACACCGGCACCGAGTTGCAGGACGCCATCAACGGCGATGCCAAGGCGTTGGCCAAGTTCGAGGCCATCCGCGCCCACGGCGCGGTGCACATGGGGCTGATCCAGAACGTCGACGAAGCCGCCAGGCGCCAGCACACGCCCAAGGTCGCCTTCGTCGCCAGGCCGAGGAGCTACACCGCGTCCAGCGGCAAGGCGATCGCGGCCGGCGACGTCGACCTGCTGGTGCGCGCCCTGTCCATGGGCAAGCTGCACCACGCGATGATGGGCACGGCGGCCGTGGCCATCGGCACCGCCGCCGCCATCCCCGGCACGCTGGTGAATCTGGCGGCGGGCGGCGGCGAGCGCACGGCCGTGCGCTTCGGCCATCCCTCCGGCACCTTGCGCGTGGGCGCCGAGGCTGCGCTCGTCGACGGCCAATGGACGGTCACCAAGGCCACGATGAGCCGCAGCGCACGCGTGCTGATGGAAGGCACGGTCCGCGTGCCCGCCGACAGTTTTTGAATCCCTGAGGAAATCCAGCAATGTCCACCCGCAAACAACTCAAGGTCCTGGCCGAAGCACGCCGCGGCGTGATCGTGCCCGGCGCGTTCAACGCGCTGTCGGCCAAGGTCATCGAAGACCTGGGCTACGAAGCCGTCTACATCACCGGCGCCGGCGTCACCAACATGTGGTTCGGCATGCCGGACCAGGGTTTCATGGGCCTGCACGAGATCGCCGACCACACCGCGCGCATCCGCGACGCCGTCAACCTGCCGCTGATCGTCGACGCCGACACGGGTTTCGGCAATGCGCTGAACGTGCGCCACACGGTGCGCGTTCTGGAACGCGCCGGCGCCGACTGCATCCAGCTCGAAGACCAGGTCGCGCCCAAGCGCTGCGGCCATTTCTCGGGCAAGGAAGTCATTTCCACCGAGGAGGCCGTCAGCAAGATCAAGGCTGCGGTGGATGCGCGGCACGACCCGGACTTCCTCGTCATGGCCCGCACCGACGCCTGCGCCACGCAAGGCTTCGAAGCAGCGATCGAGCGCGCCCAGCAATTCGCCGAGGCCGGCGCCGACATCCTCTTTGTCGAAGCCGTCACCACGGCCGAGGAGATTCGCGCGCTGCCAAGGCGCCTGTACAAGCCGCAGTTGATGAACATGGTGATCGGTGGCCGCACGCCGATCTTTGGCGCAGAGGAACTGGGCGAGTTGGGCTACGGCATCGTGCTGTACGCCAATGCCGCGCTGCAAGGCGCCGTGGCCGGCATGCAGAAGGCGCTGACCGTGCTGCGCGAGACCCGGCGCATCGACGAAGACCCGGCCTTGGTGACGCCCTTCGCCGAACGCCAGCGTTTGGTCGGCAAGCCGGAATGGGATGCGCTGGAGAAACGCTACACGTAGATGAAACATCCCGACGAAAGCAACGTTCGGTGCCAATCGAGGCGCTGAGTCGGGGACGCTTGGAGGGGGATACCCACCGCCCTCGGACCGCGCCCCCGTCCGAGTTTCATACGTCGCAGAAGACGCCCGGCGTCATGGGCCACTGAAATGAGCGCCTGCTACACCTGCGTCGCCATCAAGGCCACCACAGACCCGTTACTGTTGCGTCAATGACATCGCCAACTGCACAAGACCCCGATCCGATGCCCCAGGCGCCCGAGCAACCCGACCTGGATGCTTGCTGCGGCGATGGCTGCAACCCCTGCATCTTCGACCTCTACGATCTGGCCATGGACGAGTATCGGCAGGCTTTGCGTGCATGGCACGCCCGGCACCCGGAGCCGATCCCGCTCAAGCCCCAATGACCCCTCTCGACCATCAAGTCGAGGTCGTGTGTCCGGAAGGCTACGCGCGGCGTCTGGCCCATGGCAAATCTGGCGCTTGCGCCGCAAGCCGTAGTACATTGCGGGCCATGTCTCCCCGGCTCCTGCTTCTCCAATCGCCTTCTGCGGAAGGCTTGGACTTCGCACGCATGGGTGGCAAAGCCAAAAAACCAAAGCTCGTCTGACCGGAGCCTCGGTTCCGTCGTCGGATGAGCGACGGAACCAGCAGGAGCCCTCCCGGCCCCCACGTGTTGATGTGCGCGCATCCGACGATGGTTCATTCCATCGGTCGATTCCTGAAAGGAAACTGCGTGTCCATCGATTCTTCATTCACTCCCGATTTTTCCGGCCTCTGGGTCCCGCTTGTCACGCCCTTCGAGGGCGATGCGGTCGACCATGCGGCGCTGCGCGCGTTGGTCCGGCGGTTGGTGCCCGCAGGCATTGCAGGAACCGTGGTCTGCGGCTCGACCGGTGAAGCCGCTGCGCTCGACGAGCGCGAGCAAATGGCCGCCCTTGCCACCGTCGCCGGCGCCGCACCGGAATTGCCGCGCGTCATGGGCATCTCCGGCTATCACCTCGGCCAGACGCTCGAATGGGTGCGGCACCTGAACCGCGAGCCGCTGGCCGGGCTGCTGGTGCCACCACCGCACTACATCCGGCCGTCGCAGCAAGGGCTCGTCGACTGGTTCACAGCCATCGCCGATGCGAGCACGGCGCCGGTCCTTGTCTACGACATCCCCTACCGCACCGGCGCGACGCTGGAACGCGCCACCCTGCTGGCGCTGGCGGCGCACCCGAACATCGTCGGGGTCAAGGATTGCAGCGGTGATGCCGACAAGGTCCGCACCCTGATCGCGGACGGCCGCCTCCAGGTGCTGGCCGGCGAAGACGCACAGATCTTCAGCACGGTCGCGGAAGGCGGCGTCGGCGCCATCGCGGCCAGCGGGCACCTGCAGACGGCGCGATTCGTCGATGTCATCCAGCGGCTGCGCGAAGGCCGACTCGCCGAGGCACGGTCGCTCTGGCAACCGCTGCTGCCGCTGATCGAATGCCTTTTCGCGGAGCCGAACCCGGCGCCGATCAAGGCTGCGCTGGCGCTGGAAGGCCTCATGGGCGACGCCCTGCGGGCCCCCATGACCGGCGCGTCCGAGTCCATGCGTGTTCGCCTGCATGCGCTGCTGGCCGCGCTTGCGTAGCATCGTCCGACACCCAACTCCGGAGACATCATGAGCGACCACAGCGATGCAACCTTGTTCCAGCAGATGCGCGACGAACTCTTCGTCGCCGCGGTGGGAGACGTGCTCGACACCATGGGCTACCAGCACCAGTTCCTGCCGCCCGGCATCACGCCGCTGGACAAGTCCATGCGCATCATCGGCCGCGCCATGCCGGTGCTGGAGGCGGACGTCATCAACGACGGCACGAAATCGAAAGGCCCGCTCTCGGGCAAGTCCTTCGGCCTGATGCTGGAAGCGCTCGACGACCTGAAGCCGGGCGAGATCTACATCGCCACCGGCGCATCGCTGCGCTACGCCCTGTGGGGCGGCCTGATGTCCACCCGCGCACAGCACCTGAAAGCGGCAGGCGCCGTGCTGGACGGCTACGTGCGCGATGCCAACGAGATCGAAAGCCTCGGCTTCACCGTGTTCTGCCGCGGCACCTACGCGCAGGACCAGGGCGTGCGCGGCCAGGTCATCGACTACCGCTGCACCATCGAGATCGACGGCGTGCGCATCGCCCCCGGAGACCTGCTCTTCGGCGACCGCGAAGGCGTCATCGTGATACCGCGCGCGGTCGAAGCGGAGGCCGTGGCCAAGGCGCTGGAGAAGGTGCGAACGGAGAACAAGGTCGCCGACGCGATCCGCGGCGGCATGAGCGCGTGCAAGGCGCTGGAGATCTTCGGCGTGATGTGAATCCGCCGAAGCACCGCAGAACAGGCCTTGCCGGGCTGCTGGTGCTGCCCCCGGCAGGGGGGAGGAGAAGCGCACGAAGTGCGCGGAGCCTGGGGGCGAGCTCGTTTACCCGCCGGTGACCGGAGGGAAGAACGCGACTTCGCTCCCGTCCTTCAATGCCGCATCCTCGGCGCTCATGAGCTGGTCCAGGGCCATGCGCACTGCCTTGCCACGCGCAAGCGCGCTCGCATAGGGCTCGCCGCGCCCGATCAATTCGTCGCGCAGGGCGGCCAGCGTGGACGCTCCGGTCTCCACCGTCTCGCTGCCCTTGCCGAGCGCCTCGCGCACCGAAGCGAAATAGCGAACCGTGACGCGCATCATGCGAGCAGCGAAGCGAACGAGATGAACTGCACGATGTCGCCGGACCTGAAGGGTTGGCCCGCAGGCGTGTCGATGACGCCGTCGCCCCAGACCGCTGACGTGAGCACGCCTGAACTCTGGTTCGCAAACAGGTCGAGCCCGCCCTTCGCATTGCGGCGCGCGCGCAGGAACTCGCGACGCTTGTCCGCGCGCGGCCAGTCGAAATCGGCCCGCACGGCGATCGGCTGCGGCGCGACGCGCGTCGCGCCCTGGAGCGTGAGCAGGAAGGGACGCACCAGCAGCATGAACGTCAGATAGCTCGACACCGGATTGCCGGGCAATCCCGTCACATGTGCGTTGCCGATGCGCCCATACGCAAACGGCTTGCCCGGCTTCATCGACAGCGACCACAGCTGCAATTCGCCGAGCGCCTGCACGGCGGCCTTGATGTGGTCCTCTTCGCCGACGGAAACGCCGCCCGTCGTGATGATCACGTCGTTGGTTTCGGCCGCGCGCCGCAGCGCGTCGATCGTCGTCTCTCGGTTGTCCGGCACGATGCCCAGGTCATGGACCTCGCAGCCCAGCCGGTTCAGCAGCGCACGCATGAAGAAGCGGTTGGAGTTGTAGATGGCACCGGGCTTCATCGCCTCGGGCGCCACCTCGCCGGGCATCACGAGTTCGTCGCCGGTCGACAGCAACGCGACACGCGGGCGCCGGGCCACTTGCAGGCGGTCCATGCCGACGCTGGCCGCCAAGCCGAGCGCCGCAGGCGAAAGGCGCTCGCCGCGCGAGAGCACCACGTCGCCGCAGGCGACGTCTTCGCCGGCGCGACGAATCCATTGACCGGTGGCCGGCACCAGGTCGATCTGCACCCGGCCCAGCGAACCCTCCTCTGGCAAGGCCGTCGTGTCCTCCTGCATCACCACCGCGTCGGCACCGGCGGGGATCTGCGCCCCGGTGAAGATGCGCGCAGCCGTGCCCGCGGCCAGCGGCACGCCGACCGTACCGGCGGGAATGCGCTGCGCGACCGTGAGCACCGCGCCGGGCGCACCGCAGTCCGCGACGCGCACGGCATAGCCGTCCATCGAACTGTTGTCGCGCGGCGGCACGGTGAGCCCCGACACCACTTCCTGCGCAAGCACACGCCCATCGGCCTCGAAGGTCGACACCGATTCGCTGCCGAT
The DNA here is from genome assembly GCF_019207085.1 of Variovorax sp. dw_308. GTDB lineage: Bacteria > Pseudomonadota > Gammaproteobacteria > Burkholderiales > Burkholderiaceae_C > Variovorax. The sequence goes on from NZ_JAATOM010000003.1 coordinate 179,948, forward strand.
CACCGGAACAGCCTTCGCGAGCAGCGTGGCGAGCGCCTCGTCGAGCGGCATCAAGGGCGGGCGTTTGGAAGGAGCTTCAGACATGATGGTCACGGTTGTATTCGAAGCGCGTACCGCTGTCGATCAGCCATTGCCCGATGGCCTCTGCGTCATTGAGGTCGAACAACGGCAGGCTCGTTGGCAACGGCAAGGATTCGGGCGTATCGGTCGCGATGGCGGCGACGCGTTCGTCTTCGACATAGCAAGCCGGCCGCTCCGTCTCGCCTTCGGCCGTCGCCCGCCAGACCTCGATCTTCGGCAGGTCGCTCTGCTTGAATCCCTCGACCAGCACCCAGTCGACACCGGCGTCCAGTTCGGCAACAAGTTGATGCACCGAGAGTTGTGCCGGCTGCTCGAACTCGCGCATCAGCGCCAGGCGGCGGTCTGACGCCACGACGACTTCGAATGCACCGGCCTCTCGATGGCGGAACGTGTCCTTGCCCGGATGGTCGATGTCGAACTTGTGGTGCGCATGCTTGACCACCGACACGCGCAGTCCGTGCCGCTTGAGCACGGGAATCAGGCGTTCGACGAGGGTGGTCTTGCCGGCACCGGAATAGCCGGCGAAGCCGATGACTTTCATGCCGGATGGGCGCCGTGGCCCTGCTCAGTCACAGTGCGCGGCGATGTACGACTTGACGGCCTTCGCATCGGCGGGCAGCGACATGACCCGCTTGGGCAGCGACTCGATGCCGATGAATCTCTTCGGCCGGTCGGGCTCGTGGCCCAGCGCCTCGACGATGGTTTCGGCGAACTTGATTGGCAAGGCGGTTTCAAGCACGACCATCGGGACACCCGGCACCAGGTGCTCGCGCGCGGCCTTGAGCCCGTCGGCCGTGTGCGTGTCGATGAGCGTGGCAAAGCGCTTGTTGGTGTCGCGGATGGTAGCGAGCCGGTCGGCATGGGTGCTGCGGCTGCTGCGGAAGCCGAAGCGTGCGGCAGCCTGCGCGAAGGCCGGGTCCTGGCTCAGGTCGAAGCGGCCGGTCTTGCCGAGTTCGTCTTCGAACAAGCCACGCAGCCTTGCGCCGTCCCGCCCGACCAGGTCGAACACGAAACGCTCGAAGTTGCTGGCTTTGCTGATGTCCATCGACGGGCTCGACGTCTCGTGCGTGTCGGCGGCCGAACGCACGCGGTAGACGCCGGTGCGGAAGAACTCGTCGAGCACGTCGTTCTCGTTGGTGGCGACCACCAGCGTCTGGATCGGCAGGCCCATCATGCGCGCCACGTGGCCTGCGCACACATTGCCGAAGTTGCCCGAGGGCACGGTGAAGCTCACCGGCTTGTCATTGCTCGCCGTCGCCTGGAAATACCCCGCGAAGTAGTAGACGACCTGCGCCAGCAGGCGCGCCCAGTTGATCGAGTTGACCGTGCCGATCTTGTACTTGCGCTTGAAGTCCAGGTCGTTCGACACCGCCTTGACGATGTCCTGGCAATCGTCGAACACGCCGGCGATCGCGATGTTGTGGATGTTCGCGTCTTGAAGGCTGAACATCTGCGCCTGCTGGAACGGGCTCATGCGGCCTTCGGGCGAGGTCATGAACACGCGCACGCCATGCTTGCCGCGCATCGCGTATTCGGCCGCGCTGCCAGTGTCGCCGCTGGTCGCGCCGAGGATGTTGAGCTCTTCGCCGCGGCGCGCCAGTTCGTACTCGAACAGGTTGCCGAGCAACTGCATTGCCATGTCCTTGAACGCGAGCGTCGGGCCGTTCGACAGCGCTTCGAGGTACACGCCGTCCTCGAGCTCGCGCAGCGGCACGATCTCTTCGGTGCCGAAGACTTCGGCGGTGTACGTCTTCGCGCACAACGTCTTCAGGTCGGCGGCCGGAATGTCGTCGATGTAGAGCGAGAGGACTTCGAAGGCCAGTTCGTGATACGGCAGCTTGCGCCACCTGGCGAGCGTTGCCGTGTCGACTTGCGGATAACGCTCGGGCAAGTAAAGGCCGCCATCGGGCGCGAGCCCTTCGAGCAGGATGTCGCAGAACTTGCGCGGCGTGGTGTCGCCGCGGGTCGAGAGATACCGCATCAGCTCAACTCTTCCTTGCGAATCCGCACGATCGGCGCCAGCACCGTCGGCAGCGCCTGCAACTCCGCCAACGCGTCGTCGACCGTGCCTTCGCGCGTGTCGTGCGTGAGGATGATCAGGTCGGTCTGCGTGGACCCCTCGCCGCCGACTTCGTCGGCTTCGCGCTGCAGCACTGCATCGATGCTGATGCCGGCACTGGCCAGCAACCCGGTCACCTTCGCCAGCACGCCGGCCTCATCGGCCACGCGCAGGCGCAGGTAGTAGCTCGTCACGACTTCGCGCATCGGCAGCACGTCGAGGTGGTCATTCATCGCGTTCGGATGGAAGGCCAAATGCGGCACGCGCTGCGCCGCATCGGCCGTGTGCAGGCGCGTGATGTCGACCAGGTCGGCGATCACCGCGCTCGCGGTCGGCTCGCTGCCCGCCCCCTTGCCGTAATACAGCGTGGTGCCAACGGCATCGCCATGCACCACCACCGCATTCATCGCGCCTTCGACGTTCGCGATCAGGCGCTTGGCCGGCACCAGGCTCGGATGCACACGCAGCTCGATCCCGCCCTTGGCGCGCTTGGTGATGCCCAGCAGCTTGATGCGATAGCCGAGCTGTTCCGCGTACTTGATGTCCTGCGCCGCCAGTTTGGTGATGCCCTCGACATGCGCCTTGCTGAACTGCACCGGGATGCCGAACGCGATCGCGCTCATCAGCGTGACCTTGTGCGCCGCATCCACGCCTTCGATGTCGAAGGTCGGATCGGCTTCGGCGTAGCCCAGGCGCTGCGCTTCCTTCAGCACGGTGGCGAAATCCAGGCCCTTGTCGCGCATCTCGGACAGGATGAAGTTGGTCGTTCCGTTGATGATCCCGGCGATCCACTGGATGCTGTTCGCCGTCAGGCCTTCGCGCAGCGCCTTGATGATCGGGATGCCGCCGGCCACTGCGGCCTCGAAAGCGACCATCACGCCCTTCTGCTGCGCGGCCTCGAAGATCTCCGTGCCGTGCACGGCCAACAGCGCCTTGTTGGCCGTGACCACGTGCTTGCCCGCGGCGATGGCTTCCATCACCAGTTGCTTCGCGATGCCGTAGCCACCGATGAGTTCGATGACGATGTCGATGTCGGGGTTGGCGATCACTGCGCGTGCGTCGCTCACCACCTGCACACCTTCACCGACAGCCGCCTTGGCACGCGCAGTGTCGAGGTCAGCCACCATCGTGATCTCGATGCCGCGACCGGCGCGGCGCTTGATTTCTTCCTGGTTGCGCTTGAGGACGTTGAAGGTGCCGCTGCCGACGGTGCCGATGCCCAGAAGGCCGACCTGGATGGGTTTCATGGATTCAGTCATTTCGATTGCGATAGCGCTCAAGGAACTTCGCGATGCGGTTCACCGCTTCGCGCAGGTCTTCTTCATGGGGCAGGAACACGATGCGGAAATGGTCCGGCGTGGCCCAGTTGAAGCCGGTGCCTTGCACCAGCATGACCTTGGTTTCCTTGAGCAGTTCGAGGAAGAACTGGCGGTCGTCCTCGATCGGGTAAATCTTTGGGTCCAGCTTGGGGAACATGTAGAGCGCCGCCACCGGCTTGACGCAGGTCACGCCCGGGATCGCGGTGATCAGCTCGTAGGCCAGGTCGCGCTGGCGGCGCAACCGGCCGCCTTCGCCCACCAGGTCGTTGATGCTCTGGTAGCCGCCCAGCGCCGTCTGGATCGCCCATTGCCCCGGCACGTTGGCGCACAGGCGCATGTTCGAGAGCATGTTGAGCCCCTCGATGTAGTCCTGCGCCCGCTTCTTGTCGCCCGACACCACGAGCCAGCCCGCCCGGTAGCCGCAGGAGCGATAGCTCTTCGAGAGCGAATTGAAGGTGAGCGTGACCACGTCGTTGCTCAGGCTGGCGATGGCCGTGTGCTTGACGCCGTCGTAGAGCACCTTGTCGTAGACCTCGTCGGCGAAGATCACCAGGCTGTGCTCGCGCGCGATCTGGACGATTCCCTTGAGCAGGTCGACCGAATACAGCGCGCCCGTGGGGTTGTTCGGGTTGATGACCACGATGCCCTTGGTACGCGGCGTGATCTTCGAACGAATGTCGTCGAGGCTCGGCATCCAGCCATCGGCCTCGTCGCAGATGTAGTGCACCGGCCTGCCGCCTGACAGGCTCGACACCGCCGTCCACAGCGGATAGTCGGGCGCGGGCAGCAGAAGTTCGTCGCCGTCGTTCAGCAGCGCATTGGTCGCCATCGCGATCAGTTCGCTCGCGCCGTTGCCCAGGTAGATGTCATCGAGCGCGACGCCGGCAATGCCCTGCTTCTGCGTCTCATGCATCACCGCCTTGCGCGCGGCGAAGATGCCCTTGCTGTCGGAATAACCCGCCGATGCCGGCAGGTTCCGGATCATGTCCTGCTGCACCTCTTCCGGCGCGTCGAAGCCGAATATCGCGAGGTTGCCGATATTGAGCTTGATGATTTTTTGACCCTCTTCCTCCATTTGCTTGGCCGCATCCATGATCGGGCCACGGATGTCGTAGAGCACGTTGGCGAGCTTGGTCGATTTCTTGAGCGTTTTCAAAGGCCCTCCCGGGCGGCTTGTCACTGGGGAAAACCTATAATTTGACCACAGTTCCACACCCCATCTGATGAAGCTCCAGCCCGACAAATCCGACACCCAAACCATCACTGCACACGGCCCGGGCTGGGTCGCGATCAACAACGAGAAGGTCGGTCACAGCGTCGTGGTCGGCTCTCGCGGCGAGCGTTTTGCCTGGGACTGCGAACGTTTCGAGGACTTGAATTCCTCGCATTTCGCGCAATTTGCATCACTGGGCGCCGAACTGGTGATTTTCGGCAGCGGTGTGCGCATTCGCTTCCCCCAGCCGCAATGGCTACAGCCGTTGATGGCCCTGCGCACAGGCGTGGAAACGATGGATACCGCCGCAGCCTGCCGTACCTACAACATCCTTGCGGGCGAGGGACGGCACGTCCTGGCGGCGCTGCTGATCGAGAGCCCAGCCGCGGGAGACTGAGGCATTTCGGGGTAAAATCATGGGTTGCGAAAAAGGCTGGCGGACGCTCACCGCGGGCGCCCAAGGCCGTCCCGGCGGTTTTCGGTAAGCAACGGCCAATCTTCCCTCGGGAACCATAACGGAGAAAACAAGTTTCATGGCGATCGTTGTCAACAAACCCATTCCCGAGTTCGAATCCAACGCGACCGGTGGCATCAAGGTCTCGAACACCTCCCACCTCGGCCACGTGTTGGTGATGTATTTCTACCCGAAGGACAACACACCCGGTTGTACCACCGAAGCCATGCAGTTTCGCGACCGCTACAAGGACTTCGTGAAGGCCGGCGCCACGGTGTTTGGCGTCTCGCGCGACAACATGAAGTCGCACGATGAATTCAAGGCCAAGCTCGAGCTTCCTTTCGAACTCATCGCCGACACGGAAGAAAAAATGTGTCACATGTTCGGCGTGGTCAAGAACAAGATCATGTATGGCAAGAAGGTCAAGGGCATCGAGCGCAGCACCTTCCTGATCGGCGCCGATGGCATCCTCAAGGCTGAATGGCGCGGCCTCAAGGTACCCGGGCATGTCGACGACGTCCTCAAGGAAGTCAAGGCGCTCAAGAAGGCAGCCTGAAACAGTATGTTTCAATCTCGCCACGCGCGAGGTTGACGTGGTAATGCGGCGTGTATAGTGGCCTAATGCTGTTGATCGCAACAACCGCGCTCCCCCAAAAAAGCCGCCCGGCTCGCCAGGCGGCTTTTTTATTTTCTGGTTCCATCACCTTTGCGAGCACACCACTCCATGCCCCTGCCCCCCGCCCCCACGAAGCGTGCCGCCCTTCTTTCGCCCGACGCGCTTGACGCGCCTGCGCATTCGTCATCCAAGCCCTCGCGCCGCAGCAGCGGCAGCCGGCACGCAGAGAATGCGCGCGGCGTGGCGCCGCAGCCGCTGGAATTGTTCGACACCCGCGCGAACGAAGCCGGTGGCCCGGCGTCGAACGAGGTGATGCACCAGGTCGAAACCAAGCCGCGCCCACAACCGGCGCCGGAGCGCATCGTCGAAAGGGCTCCCGAGCCGATGCAGGCACGCGGCCCGCAAGAGCCACTGCCAGTGTCCGTTCCCGCGCCGATCGCACGGCCCAAGGCGGCGCCGCAGGAAAGCCGCCCGCGCCGTGCCAAGTCGAACGGCCCTGCCAAGCTCTTCGTGCTCGACACCAATGTGCTGCTGCACGACCCGATGTGCCTGTTCCGATTCGAGGAACACGACATCTACCTGCCGATGATCGTGCTCGAGGAACTCGATGGCCACAAGAAGGGCACGACCGAGGTCGCACGCAACGGCCGCCAGACCAGCCGCACGCTCGATGCGCTTGCTGGCGCCAAAGGCGCGGACATTGCGAAGGGCCTGCGACTCGACACCACTGGGCATACGGGTGCCGGCGGCAAGCTGTTCTTCCAGACCGAGGTGATGGACTTCTCGCTGCCGAGCAGCCTGCCGCAGGGCAAGGCCGACAACCAGATCCTCGGCGTGGTGCACGCGTTGCGCGACCTGTACTCGCAGGATCGCCCCGGCCATCCGAAGCAGGAAGTGGTGCTGGTGTCCAAGGACATCAACATGCGCGTCAAGGCGCGCGCGCTGGGTCTTGCCGCAGACGACTATCAGAACGACAAGACGCTGGAAGACGGCGACCTGCTCTACTCCGGCTCGCTCGCGCTGCCGCCCGACTTCTGGACGCGCCAGAGCAAGACCGTCGAGAGCTGGCAGAGCGGCAGCACGACTTTCTACCGGATCACCGGCCCGATCGTTCCGAATCTCTACATCAACCAATTCGTGTACTTCGAGGCACCCGGCGAGCCCAGCATGTACGCCCGCGTCACCGAGATCCGCGACAAGACCGCGGTACTCAAGACGCTGAAGGACTACAGCTCCGCCAAAAACGGCGTCTGGGGCGTGTCGACCAAGAACCGCGAGCAGAACTTCGCGATGAATGTGCTGATGGACCCGGAGATCGACTTCGTCACGCTGACCGGCACGGCCGGCACCGGCAAGACGCTGATGGCCCTGGCCTCCGGTCTGACGCAGGTGCTCGACGACCGGCGCTACACCGAGATCATCATGACGCGCGCCACCGTGAGCGTCGGCGAAGACATCGGTTTCCTGCCCGGCACCGAGGAAGAGAAGATGGGCCCGTGGATGGGCGCACTCGACGACAACCTCGAATTCCTGGCCAAGGGCGACGGTGGCAGCGCCGGCGAATGGGGCCGCGCGGCGACCAACGAACTGATCCGCTCGCGCATCAAGATCAAGAGCATGAACTTCATGCGAGGCCGCACCTTCCTGAACAAGTACGTGATCGTCGACGAGGCGCAGAACCTTACGCCCAAGCAGATGAAGACGCTCATCACGCGCGCGGGTCCGGGGACCAAGATCATCTGCATGGGCAACCTGGCGCAGATCGACACGCCCTACCTCACCGAGGGCTCGTCCGGCCTGACCTTCGCGGTCGACAAATTCAAGGGCTGGCCGCACGGCGGGCACATCACGCTGGCACGCGGCGAACGCTCGCGGCTGGCCGATTTCGCCAGCGAAGTGCTCTGAAATCAAGGATCGGGATCGGGTAGCCGAACGCAGAAGGAAGACAAAGGAACGCAAAAGTCGCAGAAGGAGAGAGCTTCCATCTTTTCTTTGTTTTTTGCGACCTCTGCGAGCCTTTGCGACTTCTGCGTTCGGTTCCCGCATCTCGCCAGCACTCCACAATGGGCCCGCTCGTCGCCATCGACGCAGTGGGCTTTTTTGCGACCGGGTGACAGGCTACTGACAATACGCTGTCAGCAGCACCCTCGCACCATGCGGGCTCCCTTCCAACGAAAGAGAGTTTGAAATGAGCAATGCGATCAACTGGTTCGAAATTCCCGTCGCCGACATGGACCGCGCGCAGCGCTTCTACGAGACGGTGCTGGGCCGCTCCTTGCGACGCCAGGATTTCGGCGGTGAACACCTGGCTGTGTTTCCGTACGATGCGCCGGCCACCGGCGGCTGCCTGCAACTCGGCGCCAACGCGAGCGCGGCGCCCGGCGCGGGCATCCGTATCTACCTCGACTGCATGCCCAGCATCGACGCCGCGCTCGCCCGCATCGAAGGCGCCGGTGGTCAAGTCGTTTCGCCGAAATTCGAGCTGCCGCAGGCTATCGGCTTCATTGCCCACATGCGCGACACCGAGGGCAACGAGGTCGGCCTGCACGCGACGGCCTGAGATCATGACGGCACCCCGCAACTGGATCGCCATCGCCAGCGCGGAACATGCGCGCATGGGCCGCGATCATCAGCCGGTCGGCTTCATGCAGGTCGGCCATGGCAAGGGCGCGCCGCTGAAGCGCGTCGCGCCCGCCGACAGGATTGCCTACTATTCGCCGGCCACAGTGTTCGGCGGCGCCGACAAGCTGCAGAGCTTCGTCTCCGTCGGCATCGTCCAGCCCGGCGAGCCGTACACCGCCGAAATGGGCAACGGCTTCGTGCCATGGCGTCGCGATGTCAGGTATGCCAAGGCAACGGAGACGCCGATCGCACCGCTCATCGAGTCCTTCGATTTCGTCGAGGACCCGAAGCGCTGGGGCGCCAGGTTCCGCTTCGGACTGTTCGAGGTCAGCGCGCACGACATGCGCCTGATTGCCGACGCGATGCGGGCCGACCTGCCATCGCTGGCGCTTTGACTCCCGAATGACCGCGCCGAAGAAGAGTTGGACGAGCCGCCTCGCCAGCTATCCGCACCTGCCGAATGTGAAACCCATACCGTTCGCGATGCGCGCGCGCCGCGGCGATGGCACCATCGCCACGCCCTCGCCGCAGGAAGTCGAGGCGGCGATGCGCGGCGTGCCCGAGAGTCGGCTTGCCACCGTGTTCGGCATCGGCGAGGACATCGCGGCGCGGCACCATGCGACCATCGGCTGCACGGTGACCACCGCGATCTTTGCGCACATGGTGGCGCATGCCGTCGAGGAAGCGCAGGGAACGACACCGTGGTGGCGCACACTGAAGATCGGCGGAGAACTCAACCCCAAGTATCCCGGTGGCATCGAGTCGCAAATGCGCAAGCTCGAGGCAGAAGGCCACACCGTCGTGCAGCGCGGCAAGCGCTTTTTCGTCGAAGACTACGAGAGACGACTGATCTGATGCGCCGCGCCGATCGTCTTTTTCAGATCGTGCAACTCATCCGCGGACGCCGCCTGACCACGGCCGCGTTCCTGGCGCAAAGGCTCGAAGTTTCGCAGCGGACGATCTATCGCGATGTGGCGGACTTGCAGCATCAGGGCGTGCCGATCGAGGGCGAGGCGGGCGTCGGCTACCGGCTTGGCGCGGGCTTCGAGTTGCCGCCATTGATGTTCACGCAGGATGAGGCCAGCGCACTCGTGGCGGCCGCGCGCCTCGCGCAAAGCTGGGTCGACGCGGCGATGGCGCGCGACATCGAAAGCGCGCTCGGCAAGATCCTGTCGGTACTGCCGCCCGCGGCCCGCATCTCGGCCGAAGCCATCGCCCTCTATGCGCCGGCGCTGGCGCTCGACGACGCCACGCGATCCCGCTTGCAGACGCTGCGCGAAGCCGTGCATTCGCGCCAGAAGCTGCACCTGGTCTATCGCGACCTGAGCGACGCGCCGAGCGAGCGCACGGTGCGTCCGCTGGGTTGCTTCTATTGGGGCAAGGTCTGGACGCTCTCGGCCTGGTGCGAGATGCGCAACGACTTCCGCGGCTTCCGGGTCGATCGCATCGACATGGCCGAGCCGTTGGCGCAACGCTTCCACGACGAGCCCGGCAAGACCCTGGCGGACTTCATGCGCAAGGTGCGTGCCGAGCGCAACGTGGCCGGATAGAACCGTTCACATGCGCTGGCGGAGATCACCAGGCCGAAGGGACGGCATCGCCCTAGTAATCATGCCCGCCATACCCGGCAAGGTTCTCGAACTTCGTCAGCGGCTTCAGGAACGCCAGCTTCACCGTGCCGGTCGGGCCATTGCGGTGCTTGCTGATGATGACTTCCGCAACACCGGGCTCTTTCGAGTCCTTGTTGTAGTAGTCGTCGCGGTAGATGAACATGATCAAGTCCGCGTCCTGCTCGATGGCGCCGGATTCGCGCAAGTCGCTCATCATCGGGCGCTTGTCGGTACGGCTTTCAACACCGCGGCTCAGCTGCGAAAGGGCGATGACCGGGCACTTCAGTTCCTTGGCCAGCATCTTCAGGCCGCGCGAGATTTCACCCACCGCCGTGGCCCGGTTCTCGTCGTTCATCGAGCTCGACACGCTCATGAGCTGCAGGTAGTCGACCACGATGAGGCCGAGCTTGCCGTACTGGCGCGCGAGCCGGCGCGAGTTCGCGCGCAGTTCACTGGTCGTGAGGCCGGGCGTCTCGTCGATGTGCAGCGAGATGGTTCGCAGCTTCTCGATGGCTTCCGTCAGGCGCGGCCATTCCTCGTCGGTGAGCTTCCCGGTGCGCAGGTGGCCCTGGTCGATGCGGCCGATCGAGCCGACGATGCGCACCGCCAATTGCGAGGCGCCCATTTCCATCGAGAACACGGCCACCGGCAGGCCTTCATTGAGCGCCACGTGCTCGGCGATGTTGATCGCGAGCGAGGTCTTGCCCATCGACGGGCGCGCGGCCAGCACGATCATGTCGCCCGGTTGCAGGCCCGAGGTCATCTTGTCGAACTCATCAAAGCCGGTGCGGATGCCGGTGATGTCGTTCGGGTTGTCGGCCATCTCGGTCACGCGGTCGAGCAACTCGACCACGAGTGAATCCATGCTCTGGAAGCCCTGCTTGCCGCGCGTCCCCTCTTCCCCGATGTGGAAGATCTTCTGCTCGGCCTCGTCCAGGATCTTGTCGACCGGTTTGCCTTGCGTGTTGAAGGCATTGGTCGCGATCTCGTCGGCCGCGCTCACCAGCTTGCGCAGGATCGAGCGCTCGCGAACGATCTCGGCATAGCGGCGGATGTTGCTCGCGCTCGGTACGTATTGCGCGAGCGAGTTGAGATAGGCCAGGCCGCCCATCTCGTCGGCCTTGCCCAGGCTCTGCAGGTTCTCGAACACCGTGATCACATCGGCCGGCTTGCTGCCGTTGATCAGGGTGCTGATCGCCGTGTAGATCAGCTTGTGTTCGTAGCGGTAGAAGTTGCCTTCCTCGAGCAGGTCGGCGACGCGATCCCACGCGCCGTTGTCGAGCAGCAACCCCCCCAGCACGCTCGACTCGGCCTCGATCGAATGGGGCGGGATGCGCAGTTGTGCGACTTGGCGATCGGCCGACGAGTCATTGTCGGCATAGGAAAAAACGGCGGACATGGAATTCCTTGCAACCCGACATGCTAAGGCGCACGGCAGCTTGCGTCATGGGATAACGCTGTGGATAAACAGTGGGATTTCGGTGGAGCGCAAAGGACAACCTGCGCGCCACAAGACAAAGGCCGCCCGAAGGCGGCCTTTGGTTCGAAGCCACCCGAAGGCAGCCCCTGATCAGCGTGACTTAAGCGGTTTCGCCGTACACGGTGACGGTGATGTCGACCACCACGTCGGTGTGAAGTGCAACGCTCACGGTGCTGTCGCCAACGGTCTTGATCGGGCCGTTGGGCATGCGCACTTGCGACTTCACGACCTTGTAGCCTTGCTTGTTCAGCTCTTCGGCGACGTCGTGGTTGGTGACCGAGCCGAACAGGCGGCCGTCGACGCCAGCCTTTTGCGTCAGCTTGATGGCGGTGCCACCGAGCTTCTCGCCCTGAGCTTGCGATTCGGCCAGCTTGGCGGCCGCAGCCTTTTCGAGTTCGGCGCGCTTGGCGGCGAATTCGGCCTTGTTGGCTTCGGTGGCGCGACGGGCGCGGCCCGAAGGGATCAGGAAGTTGCGGGCGTAGCCGTCCTTGACCTTGACGATGTCGCCGAGGGCGCCGACGTTGACGACCTTGTCCAGAAGAATGATTTGCATGGTGTCTGGCTCCTTAGACGCGGTGCTGGTCGCTGTACGGCACCATGGCCAGGAAGCGTGCGCGCTTGATGGCGGTGTTGAGCTGGCGCTGGTAGATCGCGCGCGTGCCGGTCAGGCGTGCGGGGATGATCTTGCCGTTTTCGCTGATGAAGTCGCGCAGCGTGTCGATGTCCTTGTAGTCGATCTCTTCGACGCCAGCGACGGTGAAGCGGCAGAAGCGCTTGCGCTTGAACAGCAGCGACTGGGTGTTGCGCTTCGGGCGCTTGTCTTTGTTGAATTTCTTGAACGTGGCCATGGTTGGACCTCTGAAAAATTAATCTTGCTGAAAATCCTGGATGTGCAAAACCGGATGCTTGCCGTTCCCCGGAGTGGCAAGGAAGCCCTGAAACAACCAGAGACTTCCCATCGCCTGCCTTGCGAGTCGCTCGGCTATTGCGCCGAACGCCACGGCCTTGAGGGCCGCCTTCACCTGCCTTGGTTTTCCGGCCTCTTCGACAGTCGACTCGTGTTCGAGCTTCAGGTCGATGGCGGGCAATCCGGCAGGCGTGTATCGCAAGGTTCCGAGTTCGGCGACGCAGGCAGTCAGGCGGACCTGGTTGGCTGCGGCAGCCTTCACGCCATCAGTTGTTGTTGGCGGCAGCGTATTCGGCCTGTTGAGCCTTGCGGGCTTCTTCGCGCTCGACCGTCTTCATCATCGACGAAGGACCGGTGTCGGCCTTCTTCTTCTGGACGGTGAGGTGGCGCAGCACGGCGTCGTTGAACTTGAACGCGTGTTCCAGTTCGGCCATCACAGCTTGTTCAGCCTCGATGTTCACGCACAGGTAGTGAGCCTTGTTGAGCTTGTTGATCTGGTAGGCCAACTGGCGACGGCCCCAGTCTTCAACGCGGTGGATCTTGCCGCCGCCGGCCGTGATCAGGCCCTTGTAACGCTCCAGCATGGCCGGAACTTGCTCGCTCTGATCCGGGTGGATCAGCAAAATGATTTCATAGTGACGCATGGCGCTCCTTATGGGTCTTCCCTGGGGAAGGGGTTAAGCCACCCGCAGCGTCGTGCGCGGTGTGGCAAGGCAAAGCCGATTATTATAGCCCGGTTTTAGCGGCCTCAGGTTCCCAACGCGTTATCGAGTTCCGCGGCCCTGTCCGGCCCGACGGCAGCGCGGATCCTGGGGGCCAAAGCGAGCAGTTCCTCGTAACTGGACGTGCCTTCGACCGCCAGGTTGAGCCTGAAGCCACGCAGGCCCAAGCTGCCGGAGAGGCGCGTCGCGATCGGATACGCAGCCTTGTATCGGTCCTGGGCAGAGCGACCGTCATTGCTCGCCTCAGCGGTGACGATGACTGGCGAAGCGACGACCTCACCCAGCACGACATCGTGCGTCACGCCGTTGATCGCCCTGAGCATGCCGAGCGAAACCATCTCGTCCAGGTCTTCGCGTGCAATGTTCACGCCGGCAGCTTGAACTTCTTCGATGGTGCGCTTGCCGTCGCAAAGGAAGAATGCCGAGCGCTGGCGGGGCGTAAGCCGGATCGTCCGGTCCCTGAACGCCTGTTGCCCGGCTTCGGTCTTCACGAGAATCATGGCTATCTCTCACGCGATTTGATTCGCAGGAGCCGTGCGGGGTCTTGCGCCCATGGCAAACGGCAGACTTCCATTCCCTGATGACATAGAAGTCTGACACCAAACTGGCAACAAGTTGCAAATTGACACAATCAGTCGCGGCAAATAGCGTCGCAGTGTGATCGATTGCGTAGCGCGAGCAACACAGCGCGTGTCGCCCGGCCCGGCCCGCCTCAGCCCGGGCCGCCTGACGGGCCTTCAGCGCGCCGCGAGTTGCTTCCAGGTGTCGATCACGCTGTCGGGGTTAAGCGAGATCGACTCGATGCCCTGCTCTGCCAGCCACAACGCGAAGTCGGGATGGTCGCTGGGGCCCTGGCCGCAGATGCCGACATACTTGCCTCGCGCCTTGCAGGCCTTGATGGCGCGGCTCAGCATGGCCTTGACGGCAGGATCGCGCTCGTCGAAGTCGGCGGCGAGCAGCTCGAGGCCCGAGTCGCGGTCCAGGCCCAGGGTGAGCTGGGTCAGGTCATTGGAACCGATCGAGAAGCCGTCAAAGTACTGCAGGAACTCGTCGGCCAGGATGGCGTTGCTCGGCACCTCGCACATCATGATGATCTTGAGTTCGTTCTCGCCGCGCTTCAAACCTTCGGCGGCCAGCAGGCCTGTCACGCGCTCGGCCTGGCCCAGCGTGCGCACGAAGGGCACCATGATCTGCACGTTGGTCAGGCCCATCTCGTTGCGCACGCGCTTGAGCGCTTCGCACTCCATGAGGAAGGCTTCGCGGAATTCCTCGCTCACGTAGCGCGCGGCGCCACGGAAGCCAAGCATAGGGTTCTCTTCCTCGGGCTCGTAGCGCGAGCCGCCGATCAGCTTGCGGTATTCGTTCGACTTGAAGTCCGACAAACGCACGATCACCGGCTTGGGCCAGAAGGCGGCGCCGATGGTGGCGATGCCTTCCGCCACCTTGTCGACGTAGAACGCACGCGGCGACGCGTGCCCGCGCGCCACCGATTCCACGGCTTTCTTCAGGTCGACGTCGACATTCGGATAGTCGAGGATCGCCTTCGGGTGCACGCCGATGTTGTTGTTGATGATGAACTCGAGCCGCGCCAGCCCCACGCCGTGATTGGGCAATTGCGCGAAGTCGAAAGCCAGCTGCGGGTTGCCGACGTTCATCATGATCTTGAGGTCGATCGGCGGCATCTCGCCGCGCGTGACCTCGGTGACTTCGGTTTCGAGCAAGCCGTCGTAGATGAAGCCGGTGTCGCCCTCGGCGCAGCTCACCGTGACCAGCGTGCCTTCCTTCAGCAGCTCGGTCGCGTCGCCGCAGCCGACCACGGCCGGAATGCCGAGTTCGCGCGCGATGATGGCCGCGTGGCAGGTACGCCCACCGCGGTTGGTGACGATCGCGGAGGCGCGCTTCATCACCGGCTCCCAGTTCGGGTCGGTCATGTCGGTGACGAGGATGTCACCGGCCTGCACCTTGTCCATCTCACTGATGTTGTGCACGAGGCGCACGGGGCCGGTGCCGATCTTCTGGCCGATGGCACGGCCCTCTGCCAGCACGGCGCCCTTGCCCAGCAGCTTGTAGCGCTGTTCGGCCTTGCCTTGCTGCTGGCTCTTCACGGTCTCGGGGCGCGCCTGCAGGATGTAGAGCAGCCCGTCGGTGCCGTCCTTCCCCCATTCGATGTCCATCGGGCGGCCATAGTGTTCCTCGATGACAAGCGCGTACCTGCCGAGTTGCTCGACGTCCGCATCGGTCAGCGAATAACGGTTGCGCTGCTCTGTCGGCACGTCGGTGGTCTTGACC
The DNA here is from genome assembly GCF_019207085.1 of Variovorax sp. dw_308. Lineage (GTDB taxonomy): Bacteria > Pseudomonadota > Gammaproteobacteria > Burkholderiales > Burkholderiaceae_C > Variovorax. The sequence goes on from NZ_JAATOM010000003.1 coordinate 195,320, forward strand.
AGCTTGCCGGTCGCCTTCTTTTCCTCCGGCGTGGCGAACTCCATCTGGATCAACTTGGAGCCGAGGTTGCGGCGGATCACCGAGCGCTTGCCGGCCTTGAGCATCGGCTTGTGGACGTAGAACTCGTCGGGGTTCACGGCGCCCTGCACCACCGTCTCGCCCAGCCCATAGCTGGAGGTGATGAACACCACGTCTTCGAAGCCGGACTCGGTGTCGATGGTGAACATCACGCCGGCCGCGCCGAGGTCGGAGCGCACCATGCGCTGCACGCCGGCGGACAGTGCGACCACGTCATGCGCGAAGCCCTTGTGCACGCGATAGCTGATGGCGCGGTCGTTGTAGAGGGAGGCGAACACCTCCTTCATCTTGTGCAGCACGTCATCGATGCCGACCACGTTGAGAAAAGTCTCTTGCTGGCCGGCGAAGGATGCGTCAGGCAGGTCTTCTGCCGTAGCGGACGAGCGCACGGCGAAGCTGGCTTGCGGGTTGCCGGCGCTCAGCGTGGCGAAGGCATCGGCAATGGCTTTTTGCAAGTCTTCCGGGAAAGGCTGGGCCTCGACCATTGCGCGGATCTCGGCACCGGCCACAGCCAGTGCGCGCACGTCTTCGGTGTCGAGCGCGGCAAGGCGCTTGCTGATCTTGTCGGCCAGGCCGTCATGCGCCAGGAACTGACGGAACGCATGCGCCGTTGTCGCGAAGCCCGTAGGCACGCGCACGCCTTGCGGCAGTTGGGAAATCATCTCGCCGAGACTGGCGTTCTTGCCGCCGACCGACTCGACGTCGGTCATTCTCAGGTTCTCAAACGGAACGACCAGGGCGGTCGCTTCAAAGAGGTCAGACATGGGAAAGCTCCAGAAGTTAAAACCTTTGGGCCATGCCGGCGGCGGCGCACGATCGTTGTCGTTGCTTTGGGTGCGGTCGCGGAGAGCATGGGGAGAAATGAGGCAGGGGGAAACGGATTCCCCATAATTGGCCCGAATTGTAGGCGCCGCACCGTTTCTGCGCGCCGCAAGCAAAGGCAACCCAACATGCACACTCGCACAGTTTTCTTTGTTTCGGACGGCACGGGCATCACCGCAGAGACCTTCGGCAACGCGGTCCTGGCGCAGTTCGAATTGACGCCTCGCCACGTTCGACTGCCTTTTACCGACACGGTCGACAAGGCGCACCAGGCCGTCAGGCGCATCAACCACACGGCCGAGATCGAGGGGCAGCGGCCCATCGTATTCACCACCCTGGCCAACATGGATGTGCTCGAAGTGATCGAGACTGGCTGCAAGGGCATGCTGCTCGACATGTTCGGCACCTTCGTGCGGCCGCTCGAGATCGAACTGGCGATGAAGTCGAACCACCGCATCGGCCGCTTCAGCGACGTGAGCAAGAGCAAGGAATACGACGCGCGCATCGCGGCCATCGACTTCAGCCTGCAGCACGACGACGGGCAGAGCAATCGCGACCTCGATGGCGCCGACGTGATCCTGGTCGGCGTGAGTCGCAGCGGCAAGACGCCGACCTCGCTGTACCTGGCCATGCAGCACGGGCTGAAGGCGGCCAACTACCCGTTGATTCCGGAAGACTTCGACCGGCGGCAGTTGCCACCGGCCCTGCTGCCGCACAAGAAGAAGATCTTCGGGCTCACGATCCAGGCCGAGCGCCTGGCGCAGATCCGCAATGAGCGGCGGCCGAATTCGCGCTACGCGAGCATCGAGAACTGCCGGCACGAGATCTCCGAGGCGGAGGCGATGATGCGGCGGGCCGGCATTCGCTGGCTGTCGACCACGACCAAGTCGATCGAGGAAATCGCGACGACGATCCTGCAGGAGTTGCGGCCGGAGCGGCTGACGTACTAGCGCCGGTCCATGCCCGCCCACTCGGGATGGCATGGCCACATCGACTCGCGCAATTCAGCCGAACAGGTATTGGACCGCCCCATCGCGGCCGGCCACCGGCTGACAGGTGGTGCCCCAGACCTCCTCGATCAACTCCGGCCGCAACACGCCCGCTGCCGCGCCCTGGATCGCGGAATGGCCGGATCGGACCACCACCACATCGTCGGCATAGCGCAGTGCCAGGTTGAGGTCGTGCAGTACCGCAACCACGCCCACCCCCTTGGCCGACCAGTCGCGCAGCAGGCGCATCGCGGCATGCTGATGCGCGATGTCCAGCGCGGCGGTTGGTTCGTCCAGCAGCAACCAGCGGGTCGCCTTGTCGGGCCGCGGATGCCAGAGCTGCGCCAGCGCCCGCGCCATGTGAACGCGCGCCTTCTCGCCGCCCGAGAGCGTGTTGAGGATGCGCGGCGCCAGCGGCGAGACGTCGGTCAGCGACATTGCGCTGGCGATGATCTGGTCTTCGTCGCGGCCGGGTTTCAGTCGGTGGGGGAAGCGGCCCAGCGCCACGATCTCCTGCGCATTGAAGTCGAACGCGACCGCGCTCTCCTGCGGCATCAGCGCCCGGTGCAAGGCCAGCGTCGCGGGCGGATAGGCGTCCAGCGGCCGGTCGTCCAGCAGCACCGCGCCCTGCGTCGGCCGGCGCTGGCCGCCGAGCAATGACAGCAGCGTCGACTTGCCGGCGCCATTCGGCCCGAGGATCGCGGTGACCCGACCCGGATGCAGGTGCACCGTGGACTCCGTGAGCAAGGTCTTCGCGCCGATCAGCACGCTTGCGGCGATACACGACAAGGTCATACGCGATCCCGGAAGTGGCGCAGCATCAGCAGGAAAATCGGCACGCCAATGAAGGCCGTCAGCACGCCGAGCGGCAGTTCAGCCGGCGCCATCAAGGTGCGCGCCACCGTGTCGGCCGCCAGCACCAGCGCCGCGCCCAGCAGGCTCGAGGCCGGCAGCACCACCCGATGGTCCGGCCCCGCGACCATGCGCACCCAATGCGGCGCGATCAAGCCGATGAAGCCGATGATCCCGGTGGTCGCCGTCACCGAGCCGACCGCGAAGGCCGTCACCACGATGGCGCGCCGCTTCACGCGCTCGACGTCGACACCGAGCAACGCGGCCTGCGATTCGCCCAGCGCGATGGCGTTGAGCGGCGCCGACAGCGTCAAGGCAAAGGCGCAGGCGACAAGAACCACCATGCTCACGAGGATCACTGCACTCCAGCGCGCACCGCCAAGGCTGCCGAGCAGCCAGAACTGCAGGCTGCGCAGCTGTTCATCGGTGCCCATCACGCTCAACAGGCCGAGCCCCGCGCCGGCCAGGGCATTGATGGCGATGCCGGCCAGCAGCATCAGCGCCATGCGCGTGCCGCCCTCGCTGCGCGACAGGCTGTAGATCAGCAAGGTGACCAGGAAGCCGCCGCCAAATGCCATGGTCACCAGAGTCCAGCTCCCCAGCGTGCGCGGCAGCACCGGCCACAGCCAGGCGCCGAGCACGATGGTCACGCCGGCGGCCAGCGCCGCGCCGCTGCTGATGCCGATCAGGCCCGGGTCGGCCAGCGGATTGCGGAACAGGCCCTGCATCAGCGCGCCCGACATGCCCAGGCCCGCACCCGCGGCCACGCCGAGAAGCAGCCGCGGCAACCGGATGTTCATGAAGACCAGCTGCTGGGGCGACGGGTCGGCCGCGTCGTTCCAGACTGCGGCGAGCACTTGCCAGAGCTGCGAGACGCTGATGGCGTAGGCACCCGACGCGGCGCCCAGCGCGACGGACATTGCCAGCAGTACGCCGCCACCCACGATGGCGGCGCGCATCGATAGCCGGGCGTTCATACCGAGAGGAACCGCTGGTGCAACTCACCGATGGCCCCGGGCAGTCGCGGTCCGAAGCCGAGGAGCAGCAAGGCATCCCGAGTGACCAGCGCGCGCTTCCTGAACGCGGGCGTCAAGGCGAGTTCGGGGCGCTCCCAGAACTTGTCGATGCCGCCATGCGCCTCGATGCTCTGCGTGCTGGTGAGGATGATGTCGGGCGCCGCGCTGGCCATGGCCTCGGCCGTCATCGGGCGGTAGCCCTGAAAGCCGCCGAGGCAGTTCATGCCACCGGCGAATCCGATGACGGCATGGGCTGCCGTCTTCTCGCCCGACACCTGCGGGCTGGCGCTGTGCGACAACACGAACAGCACGCGTGGCTTGCGCGCCGTGGACGCCGCGACGCGCTTCTGCACTTCGCTCCACTCGCCGTCGAGCCCCGCCTGAAGCTCACGCGCCTGCGCCTCGCGCGCCGCCGCGCGACCCACCGCCTGCACCTTGCGTTGCACCTCGCTCCAGCTGTGATCGGCCTCGACCAGTTCCAGCCTGACGCCGGCACCGCGCAACTGGTCGAGCACCACGGGCGGTCCCGACTCGGTCGTCGCGATCACCGCGTCGGGCTTGAGCGACAGCAATCCCTCGGCCGAGAGCTGGCGCATGTACCCGACCTTGGGCGTCTTCTGCGCGGCCTGCGGATAGAGGCTGGTGGTGTCGGTGCCGACCAGCTGGCGTTCCGCGCCCAGCAGGTAGACCACCTCCGTGATGGCGCCGCTGATGGTGATGAGCCGCGGCATCTTCTCCTGCGCCAGCGCCGGCAGCGCAAGCAGCCCGGCCGATGCGGCGATGCCCCGAAGCACGTCGCGGCGCTGCAGATTCGACGGCTTCCTCATGTTTTTCGATCGATGTTCTGGCCGATGCGCCAGCACACGCCCGCAGGATCGGCCAACGTGAAGTCGATCATGGCCCACGGCTGCTCTTCGAGTGGCGTGAGGCGCACACCGTACTTCTCGACCACGCCACTGGCCTTCACCTGTTCGAACCAGGCATGCACGTCTTCCACCAGCAGGTGCATCGACAGGTTCTCTGCAAACGCTTGCACGTAGAACTCGCACAGGAGGAAGCTCGAGTTGCCGTAGTGAAAGTAGGAGACGCCACCACCGTCCGATGCCATGGTGAAGCCCAGGTCCTGGTAGAAGCGCTGCGACAGCGCGTAGTCCTTCGCGGGCAGGAAGGCCTTGATCTCCACGGTCTTGAGATTGGTCATGCGACCACCTCCATCCGCGGCAGCTTGCGCACGATCTCGCGCCAGGCCTCGCGCTCCGGCACGCCCGGCTTGCGCGCACCGAAGAACATGGCCATCAACCCACCCTCGCGGTCGAAGGCCTCCACGGAAGTCACCACGCCATCGCTGGTCGGCTTCTCGACGATCCACACCGCGTCGATCAGGTCCTCGCGCATGTGCAGGTTGAAACCTGGGTCCAGCACGTTGAGCCACTGCATGCCGCGCATCTCCATCGGCTCCACGCGCACGACGGGGCCGGTGTGGATCTGGATGCAGCCGGGGCTGCCGACGAACACCATGATCGGCGTGCCGTCGAAGGCCGCCTCGTTGAGCAGGTCGCGCACCGCGGTCTTTTCGGCGCGCTGCGTGAACGTGCCCTGGGTGAGGCGGAAGCTCTGCTGGCGTTCGACCTCGAACTTGTTCAGCAGGCCGAAGAACTCGTGCGTGTCCTGCATGGCGCCCCAGGCTTCGGCCAGGGCGGCGGCGTCGATCGCGCTGTCGGCGCGCGGCGCAGGCTTCGGATCCGCGGGAGAGAACAGGACGTCTTGCCCCGGTTCCGCATGCGCGTCGATGACCGATTGCAGCGCATCGCGGTCCGTGGCATCGCGTGCAAAAACCTTGTGCACCGCAACGCCATGCGCGTTGTAGAACTGCAGGCTCAGGCTCGCACCCTCGGTCACCGCGAAGCCTGCGTGCCATTGATTGAAGAAGATGCGCAGGTCGATGTCTTCACCGAGCGCCAGCGCGACATGGCCGCTGCCCGAGAGGTTCTGGTAGACGCCGGTCTTCTCATGCACCGTCGAAGCGTTGCGCGTGAGCGCAAGCACCGGGCCGCACAGTTCCAGCGCCTGCAACAGGTCCAGCCAGGGGCCTCGCAGGGGCACGGACTTGATCGGCGCCTCGTGCGCGCCGACGTGGGCCGCGATGGCTGCGCCCTCGCTCAGGCCCATCGCCTCCGCGGCATCCTTGTGGCGCTTGCCCTCGGCGCGCAGGACGGCGAAGCGTTCTCGAATCTCTTGCAGGTTCATCGTGTGGTTCCTTTGTTGTTCAAAGATCAAAAGTCCGCCACCAGCGTGACGTTGAGATGGCGGCCCGGCTGCGTGTAGGCGTCGCGGATGGGCGAGGTCTGTGTGACGCCGCGAACGTCGCTCCACATCCAATACTTCTCGTCCGTGAGATTGACGATGGCCATGTTGAGGCGCAAGTCCTTTCGGATGCTCCATTGGGCGCTGAGGTCCAGCGTGGTCGCCGATGGCGTGAGGAACTGCAGGCCGGTCGCGACTTCCGTCGGGTCGACATCGGAACGCTTCTTGGCCGCATGGTAGACCGCGTCTAGCCGCACGTTCCAGGTCGGCGCGGTGTACCTGAGGCCGACGTTGAACTTCTGCGGGTCGACCGAATTGAGCGGCCGTCCGTTGGTGCGATCGGTGCCCTTGGTCTGCCCGTAGGCGAAGGGCATCGAGATGCCGGTGCCGTCTTCGCGCCAGTCGAACTCGCCCTTCAATTCGAAGCCGCTGATGCGCGCGCGGCCGATGTTGACGGACTGGTAGATCAGCGGATCGATGCGCGGGATGCCGCGGCCGCCGACCAGCCTGTCGTTCTCGACGAGGTTCTTGTAGTCGCCGGTGAAGGCGGCGGCCTCGAAGCGGAAGATGCCGGTGCGGCCGCGCAGGCCCAGTTCGAAGTTCTGGCTTTTCTCGGGCTTCAGATTCGGATTGGGAATCGTCTTGTAGCCCTGGATCACGTTCTCGAAGAAGTTGTTGACCTGGAAGGCATTGGGCGCCTTGAAGCCGGAGGCGTAGTTGCCGTACAGCGCCAGGTCCGGCGTCGCATGGAACAGCACGCCCAGCTTGGGCGACACGGCCGAACCCTTGAGCGAGACGGCGGTGGCGTTGAAGCCGGCCTGGTCCGCGTCGAGGTCGAAACGGTCGTAGCGCACGCCGGGCGTGATGCTCCAACGGTCGTGGATGAACTCGTCCTGGATGTAGAGGGCGGCGCTGGTCTCGCGGGTGTCCGGGAAGCGCTTGAGCGGATAGGTTTCGCCGGCCGGCGGCGTCAGGCCGGTCTGCAGGTTTTCGACATCGGTGCGGATGTAATCGGCGCCGTAGGTGATGCGCTGACCCCAGCCGTTGGCCATGGGGATCGCCTTGCCGGCTTGCAGGTTGAGTTGCCAGGTGGCTTCGTCGAAGGTCACGTCGCGCGAGCGGTCGGCAGCGGACAGGCGGTTTTCGAAGATGTACTCGCGGGACTTGGCCTTCTGGTAGCTCACCACCGCTTGCAGGTTGTCGGCCACCGCGGTGTCGACGCGCACGCGGCCGTCCCACGTGAGCCGGTCACGCTGCATGTCGGTCTTGGCGTCGAGCCCGATCACCGAAGTCGAATTGAGCGGTGGCTTCGAAAGGCCCGACAGCAGGTCGTACTTCGCCGTCTTGTCGACGTGCTCCAGCGTGAAGGTGTGGCGCTGGGCGGCATTTGGCGTGAGGATGACCTTGGCCAGCAGGCCCTGGTTCTTGTCGCGCTCCGGATTGGGGGCCGTGCGGTCGGTGTTGGCCGAGTAGTTCTGGCCCATGTTCTCGAGTTCATTCGTGCGGCCGACGCTTGCAGAAAGCAACCATTGCACTGTCTCGCTTGGCTTGCCCGCCAAGGTCACGCCGGTGTTCCAGCCGTCGTCATCACCGCTGTACGCAATGCTGGCGCTGCCGCCGAAGGTCTTGCCGTCGCGCAAGTACGAGGCCGGTTCCCGCGTGATGAAGTTGACCAGTCCCGCCAGGCCGTCGGAGCCATAGAGCACCGACACCGTGCCCTTGACGATCTCGATGCGCTCGATCAGGTTGACGTCGAAATAGTCGCGCCCGAAGGCGTTGGCGCTGAACACATAGCTGCGCGGCGTGCGCACGCCATCGGTCAGCAGCAGCACACGGTTGCCGTCGAGCCCGCGGATGTTGAAGCCGGCATTGCCGTCGCGCCCCGTGTTGCCGAGCGCGAGTCCAAAGCGGGCCGGTGCGCGCTTGACCGACACGTTCGGCACGTCGCGCACCGCATCGCGGATGTCGTTGATCTGCTCCGACTCGATGGTCTTGCGATCGATCACCTCGATGGTCGCGGGCAGGTCGTCCTTGTTCTGCTCGGAGCGCGTCGCGGTGACGACGACCTCCTTGAGCACGGACGTGCGCGGGCTGTCTTGGGCCGAGGCGCCCACGGCGTAAGCGCAGGCGATCAGCAGGGTCAAGGGGCGGAGACGGAATACAGGGGCGCAGTGAGTGGGCACAAAAGGTCCAGGGAAACAGTCGTCGTGAAACTGCTCGCTGGACGGGCGCGCGTGCGCGCCGGGGACTGGCTGGCGGTGGACCGGGCGATATGTGCCCGGGCCGCAGATTATATGCGAATCGTTCTCATTCAGACAACTGATTCGACCGCGAGATCCTTCGCCGTCGCGGGTTCTTCCGCCGGTGCCGACGTGCGGATCAGGTGATCGAACGCACTCAATGCCGCCTTCGCGCCCTCGCCCGCCGCGATGATGATCTGCTTGAACGGCACCGTCGTCACGTCGCCCGCAGCGAACACGCCCGGCACCGAAGTCTGGCCCTTGGCGTCCACGATGATCTCGCCGTGTTTCGACAACTCGACCGTCCCCTTGAGCCAGTCGGTGTTGGGCACCAGGCCGATCTGGATGAACACGCCTTCCAGCGGCACCGTCTTCAGCTCGCTCGTCGCGCGGTCCTTGTAGATCAAGCCAGTGACCTTCTGGTCGCCAGTGATCTCTGTGGTCTGTGCGTTGGTGAAGATGTCGACGTTCTTCAGGCTCTTGAGCTTGCGTTGCAGTACCGCGTCGGCACGCAGTTGCGTGTCGAACTCGATCAGCGTGACGTGGCCGACGATGCCGGCCAGGTCGATGGCCGCCTCGACGCCCGAGTTGCCGCCGCCGATCACCGCCACGCGCTTGCCCTTGAACAACGGCCCGTCGCAATGCGGGCAATACGCCACGCCCTTGTTCTTGAACTCGTGCTCGCCGGGCACGTTGATGTTGCGCCAGCGTGCGCCGGTCGAGATGACGATGGACTTGCTCTTCAGCGAGGCGCCGCTTTCCAGCTGAACCTCGATGAATTCCTTGCCCGGCACCAGTGCCTTGGCGCGTTGCAGATTCATGATGTCGACGTCGTAGTCGCGTACGTGCTCTTCCAGGGCATGGGCGAATTTCGGTCCTTCGGTTTCCTTGATCGAAATGAAGTTCTCGATGCCCATGGTGTCCAGCACCTGGCCGCCGAAGCGCTCCGATGCGACACCGGTGCGGATGCCCTTGCGCGCGGCGTACACCGCTGCGGCCGCACCGGCGGGCCCACCGCCCACGATCAGCACATCGAACGGATCCTTGCCGGCGATCTTCTTCGCCTCGCGCTCGACGCCACTGGTGTCGATCTTCGCGAGGATCTCTTCCAGGCTCATGCGACCCTGGCCGAATTCCGTGCCATTGAGGAACACGGTCGGCACGGCCATGACCTGGCGCTCCTTCACCTCCTGCTGGAAGGTGCCGCCTTCGATCATCGTGGCGCGAATACGCGGGTTCTGCACGGCCATCAGGTTCAGTGCCTGCACGACGTCCGGGCAGTTGTGGCACGTCAGCGAAACATAGATCTCGAACTCGAAATCACCATCGAGCGCGCGGATCTGGTCGAGCACGGCCTGCTCGACCTTGGGGGGATAGCCGCCGACCTGCAACAGCGCAAGGATCAGCGACGTGAATTCATGGCCCATCGGCAGGCCGGCAAAACGCGGGCCGTGGTTCTCGCTCGGACGATTGATCGAGAACGAGGGCTTGCGATGGTCGTCGTCGCGGCTTTCGGTCAGCTTGACCAGCGGCGAGACTTCAGCGACGTCCTTCAGCAGCGACAGCACATCCGCCGACGCCTTGCCGTCGTCGAGCGAGGCGACGATTTCGATCGGCTGCGTGGCGCGTTCGAGATAGCTTTTGAGCTGGGCTTTGGTGGCTGCGTCGAGCATGAAGAATTCACTTTCAAGGATTGATTGGGAACAAAAAAGCCCGGGGGCCAGTCGAGCGCCCGGGCTTCGTCGCAGAGGCGAGTTAGATCTTGCCGACGAGGTCGAACGAAGGCTTCAGCGTTTCGGCGCCTTCCGTCCACTTGGCCGGGCAGACTTCGCCGGGGTGGGCCGCAACGTATTGGGCAGCCTTCACGCGCCGCAGCAGTTCGGCGGCGTCACGGCCGATGCCGTTGTCGTGCACTTCAACGGTCTTGATCTTGCCTTCGGGGTCGATCACGAAGGTGCCGCGATAGGCGAGGCCGGCGTCTTCGCCTTCTTCGATCATCACCTGGAAGGCGCGAGCCAGTTGGCCGCTCGGGTCGCCGACCAGCGGGTATTGCACCTTGCGGATCGTGTCCGACGTGTCGTGCCAGGCCTTGTGCGTGAAGTGGGTGTCGGTCGACACGCCATAGATCTCGACGCCCAGCTTCTGGAATTCAGCGTAGTTGTCGGCCAGGTCACCCAGTTCGGTCGGGCAGACGAAAGTGAAGTCCGCCGGATAGAACACCACGACCGACCACTTGCCCTTGAAGTTTTCGTTGCTCACCGGCACGAACTTGCCGTTGTGATAAGCGGTCGCCTTGAAGGGAATGATTTCGGTGTTGATAAGAGACATGCCTGGAATCCTTGATCGAGAGACGTGAATGAAAAGGGTGAGCCATGAGTATACCCAATTCACTTTCGCATTTTGATAGGTCCTAACTATTAAGCGCTGCCGTCTCAACTATGAGACGCCAATGCGAACGCCTATCACGATCAAACGCATGCAGAGTGTCAACACGGGGCCTTGTGGAACGCACCTTGCATGCAGTGTGAACAAACTCGCACAATCCCGGGTTCTACAAGAAGGAAAAACACCATGAAGGGCGACCCTCAAGTCATCGAACACCTGCAAGCGCAGCTCAAGAACGAGCTGACCGCCATCAACCAGTACTTCCTGCACTACCGAATGCTGAAGCACTGGGGCCTGGACAAGCTGGCCAAGAAAGAATACGAAGAATCGATCGGCGAAATGAAGCATGCCGATTGGCTCATGGACCGCATCTTCATGCTCGATGGCCTGCCCAACCTGCAGGACCTCGGCAAGCTGAACGTGGGCGAAGACGTGCCGGAAATCCTGGACTGCGACCTGAAGAGCGAGACCGGTGCACAAGCCACCATCAAGGCCGGCATCGCGCATTGCGAGTCGGTGCGTGACTACGTATCGCGCGACCTCCTGCAAAAGATCCTGGACGATACCGAGGAGCACATCGACTTCCTCGAAACCCAGATCGACCTGGTGGGAAAGGTCGGCTTGCAGAACTACCTGCAGAGCCAGATGGGCGAAGCGAGCTGAACTACAGCCCGCCCCGCAAGAGGCTGGACTACCAAGGGGCTTCGGCCCCTTTTTCATGCCCGGACTTTACGTGTAAATAACATTCATTCTCATCTGTGTGGCTAGAATCGCCGGCATTTCCATGCTGATTCGACCCCGCACCACGAGATGAGTGGCCCTCCTGACAACCGCCGCCGAGCCTATTGGCTGAAGACCTTGCACGAGTGGCACTGGGTCAGTTCTGCGGTCTGCCTGATCGGCCTCCTGCTCTTCGGCATCACCGGATTCACGCTGAATCATTCGGCGCAAATCGAGGCCAGGCCCATCGTCCAGACGCAGCGCGGCACCGTCGAGGCGCCGCTGCTCGCCACGCTTGAAGCACAACTGGAGCAGGTCAAGCAGCGCGCCAAAGGCAAGGCCCCATTGCCACCCGACCTGCAGAGCTGGCTTCACGAGCGCTGGGCCATCGACACCGCCGACAAGCAGGCCGAGTGGTCGGACGACGAGATCTATCTCTCCCTCCCCCGCCCCGGCGGCGACGCCTGGTTGCGCCTCAACCTGGGAGATGGCGAGGTCGAGTACGAGCGCACTGACCGCGGCTGGCTTTCCTACTTCAATGACCTGCACAAGGGCCGCAACACCGGCGTGGCCTGGAGCTGGTTCATCGACATCTTCGCGGCGGCCACGCTGGTCTTCTCCATCACCGGGTTGTTCATCCTGAAGATGCACGCCGGCAATCGCCCCTTCACCTGGCCCATGGTCGGGATGGGGTTGGTGATCCCGATGCTGCTCGCGCTCCTCCTGATCCATTGACTTTATTCCAGAGAAACGAGGTTGCTTCGTGAAAGTCCGTTATTCCCTCGCGCTCGGCGCACTGTTCGGCGCTCCGGCGTTCGCGGCTGGGCTCGGCGCCAGCATCGAGGTGCCGCGCCTGAACGTGGCCGAGTACCACCGGCCCTATGTCGCCGCCTGGATCGAACGAGCCGACAACACCGTCGCCGCAACGCTCAGCGTCTGGTACGACATCCGCGTCAAGACCAACAACCCCGAAGGCGAAGGCACCAAGTGGCTGAAGGACCTGCGCCAGTGGTGGCGGCGGGGCGGGCGTGAACTGGCGGTGCCGGTCGATGGCATCACCGGTGCGACCAAGCCCGCCGGCACGCACCAGATCAACGCCAGCGAAGGCTCGGCCGCCTTGCCCAAGCTGGCGCCGGGCGCCTACAAGTTCGTGGTCGAGGCCGCGCGCGAACAAGGCGGCCGCGAGGTCGTGAGCATCCCCTTCCAATGGCCGCCCACGTCGGCGCAGCCGCTCGCCGCCACTGGCAAGGACGAACTCGGCGGCATCAAGCTCGAACTCAAACCCTGACAGCGCACCCTTCCAAAGGAGCCACCATGAAGACTTCCCTGCTTGCCATCGCACTTACCGCCGCACTGGGCACCGCCCAGGCGCACAACGCCTGGCTCTTGCCGTCGACCACCGTGCTGTCGAAGGGCGACATCGTGACGATCGATGCGGCTGTGTCGAACGACCTGTTCGTCGCCAACCACAACCCGCTGCGCCTCGAAGGCTTGCAGATCACCGCACCCGACGGCAGCGCCCTCAAGCCCGAGTCCGAAGCCAAGCTGAAGCAACGCAACGTTTTCGACGTGAACGCCTCGCAGCCGGGCACCTACCGCATCGCCGTGCTCAACACCGGCGTGTTCGCGGCGTGGAAAGACAAGGCCACGGGCCAGCAGAAGCGCGCACGCGGCACGGCCGAATCCATCGGCAAGGAGATACCGGCCGATGCGCAAGAAGTGAACATCACGCAATCGATGGGCCGCATCGAGACCTTCATCACGGTGGGCAAGCCCTCGCCGCTCAAGCCGATCGGCCAGGGCCTGGAACTGATCTCGACAGCTGCACCGACCGACCTGGTCAAGGGCGAAAAATCGACCTTCACGATCCATCTGGATGGCCAGCCGGCCAAGGACCTCGACGTGACCGTGACCGCGGGCAACACGCAATACCGGGACAAGCTCGAAGACCTGAAGATCAAGACCGACGGCAAGGGCCAGTTCAGCGTGACATGGCCGACCGCCGGCATGTACTGGCTCGACGTCAACACGCGCGACAACAAGACCTCGGTGCCGCAAGCCAAGGAACGCCGCCTGAGCTATGCGGCCACGCTGGAAGTGATGCCCTGAATCCGCGACCTTCCTTTGCGACCTGGCGCGCGGGCGGCTACGCGAACGCCGGTGCGGTCACGCCACGCCAGGCCGACCCGGCCACGCTGCATTCCCTGGCCGGTCGCAGCATGGGCACGACCTGGTCGCTGCGTTTCGACAATCCGCGCATGCTCGCGCTCGACATGGTGCGGGCGACGGCCGAGGCCGCGCTCGGACGGGTGGTCGACCAGATGAGTCACTGGGAACACGATTCGGACCTGAGCCTGTATGGCCGCGCGCGCGCCGGCAGCGTGCATGCGCTGGCGCCCGAGTTCGCCACCGTGCTGGCCTGTGCGCTGCACTGGGCGGAAGCCAGCGGCGGCGCGCTGGACCCGACCGTGGGGCCGCTGGTGGCCCTCTGGGGATTCGGCCCCGATGCCAGCCCCGACGCCCCGGCGCCCACGCGCCAAGCCGTAGACGCGGCCCGGGCACGTTGTGGCTGGCGCCGTCTTTCCTTCAATGCACAGGGCCGAACCTTGTCGCAGCCGGGCGGACTCACGCTGGATTTCTCCGGCATCGCCAAGGGGTTCGCGGTCGACCACATGGTCGACGGGCTGCAGGCGCTGGGCTTGAAGGACTTCCTGGTCGAAGTCGGCGGAGAACTGCGCGGCGTTGGCCGCCGGCCTGGCGGCCGGCCATGGTCTGTTCAGCTCGCCGCGCCCGAACAAGGCACTGCGCCATCACAGGCCATCGCCCTCGCCGACATGGCCATCGCGACATCGGGCGACCGCTGGCACCACCGGGAACAAGCCGGTCGCCGCTGGTCGCACGCCATCGATCCGCGATCCGGCGAACCGATAGGTCACGCGCTGTCCTCCGTGACCGTGATGCACGCCGAATGCATGCATGCGGATGCGCTGGCCACCGTGCTCACCGTCCTCGGCCCCGTCGATGGACTTGCCTTTGCGGACGCGCATAAAGTCGCCGCCCTGTTCCTTGTGCGCGAACCCGGCGGCTTGGCCGCACACACTTCCCGGGCCTGGAAATGAGCGCAGCGCAGGACCGTCCATGACCATCGATGCCCTTCGCGGCGCCGCGGCGGCCGGCACCGTGCTCGCCTACGCAGCGTTGTGCGGCGCGATCTGGTGGCGCGAGCAACGCCGGCATGCCTCAGACCGGGCAGCCGCCCGCGCACTGGCGGGCAACGGCGCAACACCCGCCCTGGTGCTGTTCGGCACGCAGACCGGCCAGGCCGAAGCCCTCGCGTGGCAAACCGCCAGGGGCTTGCATGCGCTTGGCACACCCGTGCGCGTGTTGGCCCTCAATGCCCTCGATGCCGACATGTTGCGATCCGCACCACGCGCCTTGTTCGTGGCCAGCACCTATGGCGAAGGCGATGCGCCCGACGGCGCGAGCCTCTTCGTCGAGAAGATCATGGCGGGCATTGGCGCCCTGCCCTCGCTGCCCTCCCTGCGCTATGCCGTGCTGGCGTTGGGGGACCGGCAGTATCAGAACTTCTGCGGCTTCGGCCGGCAACTCGACGAATGGCTCCACGCGAGGGGCGCGAAGCGCGAATTCGCATGCGTCGAAGTCGACAACGCCGATCCTGCGGCGCTGATGCAATGGAACACCCGGCTCGGGCTCGCGGAAGACGATCAAGGGGAAAGCCAGCAGCCTTTCACGCAGTGGCGATTGTCAGAGCGCGAACTGCTCAACCCGGGCAGCGTCGGCACGTCGATCCATCGCCTGGTGCTCGCACCGCCACAGGGCAATCCACCCGTGTGGCAATCCGGCGACCTGGTGCAAATCGAAGTGCCTGGCGACCCGACGCGTCCGCGCGAATATTCGATCGCCTCGATTCCCGAGGACGGCGCGATCGAATTGCTGGTCCGCCAGGAAATGCGCGCCGACGGCCGGCTGGGCCTTGCCTCGGGCTGGCTCACCGACACGCTGGCGCCAGGAGGCCAGGTGTCCTTGCGAATCAAGCCTCATCCGAGCTTCCAGCTGGGCGATAACGTGGCGCGTCCCTTGGTGCTGATCGGCAACGGCACCGGCCTGGCAGGCCTGCGCAGCCATCTGCGCGCCCGCGCTGCGGCAGGGTGTGGCGACAACTGGCTGCTTTTCGGCGAGCGCAACGCCGAGCACGACTGGCTGTGCCGCCACGAGATCGAGGCATGGCACTCGGCAGGCCTGCTGCGTCGGCTCGACATGGTTTTCTCCCGCGACCAGCCCCAACGGCACTACGTGCAGCACCGCCTGCTCGAGGCGGCGGATGAACTCAACGCCTGGCTCGACCGCGGCGCCGCCATCTACGTCTGCGGCAGCCTGCAAGGCATGGCCACCGATGTCGACGCCGCACTGCGTCAGGTGGCCGGCACGAACCGCTTCGCAGCGATGGTGGCAGCCGCACGCTATCGACGCGACATCTACTGACTCCGCGCTGGACCCTCCCGGTTAACGCATTGTGTCTGTCATGCAACGCGCGAGCCATTTCGCAGAAATAGTTGCTACTAGATGAACAAAATCTGAATGCGATTGGTTATCATTTGGCCTCGGGCGCTTCAGCCCCTCTGACCCAGCCAATCTGCTTGCTGCCCTTGGCCGCGCAATGCCAGACCCGCCAGTCGAGACGATTTCCCATCTTCATTCCGGAGTTCTCTCATGGCGTACATCAAGAGTCGCAAGCACGCGGTTGCGCGTGCCGTTCCCCCCTTTGGCAGCGTCGCTGCAGCCACTCTCGTCGCGTTTGCCTCGCCGGCAGTCGCCCAGACGACCGGCACCCTCAAGGAAATCCAGGTCCAGGGCCCAGTTGTCGACTACAAGGCCGACACCTCCGCCAACCCCAAGTTCACCGCGCCCCTGGTCGACACGCCACAGACCGTGCAGGTGATCAAGGAGCAGATCCTTCGCGAGCAAGGCGCCACGACGCTCACCGAAGCACTGCGCAACACCCCCGGCGCAGGCGCGTTCTACCTCGGTGAGAACGGCAACACCAGCACCGGCGACTCGATCTACCTGCGTGGCTTCGACACCTCCAGCAGCATCTTCGTCGACGGCATCCGCGATCTGGGCACCGTGTCCCGCGACACCTTCAACATCGAGCAGGTCGAAGTGGTCAAGGGTGCGGCTGGCGTCGACATCGGCCGCACCGCGCCGACCGGCTACATCAACATGATCACCAAGAAGCCGCAAACACAAGACAGCTTCTACGGCTCGCTGGGCTTCGGCAGCGCCAACTACAAGCGCGGCAACGTCGACTGGAACAAGTCGCTGAGCGGAGAGAACGGCATCGGCGCCGCCTTCCGCCTGAACGCGGTCGCCGAGGACACCGACGTGGCCGGCCGCGACTTCGTCAAGAACAAGCGCTGGGGCATTGCGCCCTCGCTGGCATTCGGCCTGAACTCGCCGACGCGCGTGTACCTCGACTACGTCCACATCGACCAGAACAACATCCCGGACGGCGGCGTTCCCACCGTCGGCCTGCCCGGCTACACCAACCCCGATCCGCTGTCGCTCGGAGCGCGTCGCCGCACTTTCCTGAACTACGCGCAGCCGGTCGACTCCAGCAACTTCTACGGCACCAGTTCCGACTTTGACAAGGTGAAGTCGGACATGTTCACGGCACGCGTGGAACACGACTTCACGCCCGACACGAAGCTGCGCAACACCACGCGCTACGGCAAGACGACGCAGGATTACATGCTGACCTCGTTCCAGGCAGGTGGCCTCGCGGCCAACGGGCTGCCTCCGCCGCTGCCGACCACCGGCTTCCTGGCCACGCCGAATCCGGCCAACCCCCTGGGCTGGACCGTCACCCGGAACCTGCCCACCAACAAGAACCAGGAAAACACGATCCTGGTCAACCAGACCAACGTCAGCACCAGGTTCAACACGGGTTCGTTCTCGCACACGATGAACGTCGGCCTCGAACTGATGCGCGAGGAGCAGCAAGCGCTCGGCTATTTCGGCCCGAACGCCACGTTCAACGGCCGCCCCGTCAACAACGGGTTCTGGCCAGCCGCCAACCTCTATGCGCCCCAGCCGTACGTGACAGGCTACAACCGCCTTCGCAGCGGCGCCGACAGCGACGGCACGACCACGACGGTCGCCGGCTACGTGTTCGACACCATGAAGTTCAACGAGCAATGGTCGCTCACCGGCGGGCTGCGCTACGAGCACTACAAGACCGACTTCGACGCGAGGACGCTCTCGACGGCAACGACCTTCCCGTCGCTGCCCGTGGGCACGCTGGTCCCGACCAGCCTGAATACGTCGGACAACCTGCTTACCGGCAAGCTCGGCCTGGTCTACAAGCCAGCCCCCAACGGCAGCATCTACGCCGGCTACAGCAACGGCGCCCAGCCCCCGGGTGGCTCCAACTTCGCCCTGGCAGCGAGCGGCACGGGCAACAGCGCCGCACGCACCGACTTCAAGCCACAAGAAGCGGAGACCTATGAAGTCGGCACCAAGTGGGACATCCTGAACAACAAGCTCTCGCTGACGGCCGCGCTCTATCGCACCAACGTGAAGAACGAAGTGGTGCAGGACGCGACCAACCCGACCGTCTACTACCAGACCGGCAAGAAGCGCGTCCAGGGCATTGAACTGGGCGTGGCCGGCGCCATCACCAATGCGTGGGGCGTGAGCGCCGGATTCACCACGCAGGACACGAAGGTCGATGGCACCACCAACGTGGCGGACACCATCGCGGTGGTGGCCTACACGCCGAAGAACGCATTCAGCGCCTGGACCACCTACGTGTTTCCGTTCGGCCTGACGATCGGCGGCGGCGCGCGCTACAACGGCAAGCTCACGCGCGGCTATGACGCTGCCGTCGGCACACCGGCCTACGTCGACGCCTACTGGGTGTTCGACGCGATGGCGTCGTATCGCATCAACAAGAACGTCGACATTCAGCTGAACGTCTACAACCTGGCCGACAAGGAATACGTCGGGGCCATCAACAAGAGCGGCTACCGCTACCTGCCGGGTACGCCGCGCTCGGGCCGGATCATGGCCAACTTCACGTTCTGATCTATCACAACGCACTGCGCTGGACGCGGTGCGACACTCGGGCCCCGGCTTCACCGCCGGGGCCTTTTCTTCTTGTGAGGTACCCCGAAAAATGATGCTTCATGTCCCGGATGTGCTCACGCCGGAGCAGGTGCGTGGCCTGCGCACCGCGCTCCAGGCCACCGATTGGGTCGACGGCCGGCAAACCGTCGGCGAGCAAGGTGCGAGGGTCAAGCGCAATCGCCAGTTGCCGGAACACTCTTCCGTGAGCCGCGAGTTGGGCAAGAGCGTGCTAACGGCCCTGTCGCGCAACCAGCTCTTCTTCTCCGCTGCACTGCCACTGCGCTTCGTGCCGCCGCTGTTCAACCGCTATGAAAGCGGCGAGCACTACGGCCTGCACGTGGACGGCGCGGTGCGCTCCGTGCCCGGCACCGGCGAGCAGTTGCGCACCGACTTGTCCTGCACCCTTTTCCTCAGCGAACCCGAGGAATACGAAGGCGGCGAACTCGAAGTGGTCGACACCTACGGCACGCACGAGGTCAAGCTGCCCGCAGGCGACCTCATCGTGTACCCCTCGACCAGCCTGCACCGCGTCCAGCCGGTGACGCAGGGTGCGCGGGTGTGCTCGTTCTTCTGGGTGCAAAGCATGGTGCGCGAGAACCACCAGCGCGCCATGCTGTTCGAGCTCGACCAGCAGATCCAGAAGCTGCGCGCGCGCATCGGCGAATGCGATGAGACGGTCGCCCTGACCGGCCACTACCACAACCTGCTGAGGCTCTGGTCGGAAGTCTGAAGCGTGTGGTTGCGCCTCGCGGAAGGCCCGGCCCGACCCCGCCAATCGCATAGTTATTGCAAATGCGAGAGATTCGTATTTATAATCAGGTCTTCACCAACAGCCAGCCAACCGCTGCCTCTTCGCCATGATCGTCTGTGTCTGCCGCCGAGTGTCCGACCGAGAAATCGCGCGTCATGCGCGAGCCGGCATGACTTTCGACGAAGTGCAATTCGAACTTGGCGTGGCCACCCAATGTGGCCAGTGCGAAGGATGTGCGCGCGATCTGGTCGCGCAGTGCAGCGCCTCGCATCCGGTTGCCGCGATTCATCGCGGCGACGAGGCACAAGTGATCCAGCTTGCCAACTCCATCAAGGGCAGCAAGTCATGGAACTCTTCGCAACACTCGGCGGCAGCCTGATTTTCGTGGCCGGCTCGGCCTGGTGGATTCTTCGAAAAACCTAGCGGTTCGTTTGCTGCATCCGGGCGCATCACGCGGCCCATCTTGTCGAAAAGATCGAACGTGTCTGACCGCTTCAATGCTCCTGCGGGGATGTCCCGCAATGCCGTCATCGCCAGTGGCGTGGTGGTGTTCCATCTCGCTGCCCTCTGGGCGCTCCAGACCGGGTTGATCCGCAAGGCCGCCGAAGTGGTGATCCCGGTCGAGATCCTCAGCGAGCTGATCGCGCCGCCCAAGCCGGCAGAGCCTCCGCCTCCTCCACCGCCGCCACCGCCCCAGGTGAAACGCGAGATCACCAAGACCCCGCCGCCGCCGCGTCCGCAGGCCATTCGCACGCCCGCGCCGCCTGCGCCCAACGCGCCGACCGGCTCGGTCGAGCCGCCACCGCCACCCGCGCCGGTCGCCGCCCCCGAGCCGCCAGCCCCACCAGCACCGCCTCCACCCGCGCCACCTGCGCCGCCACGCATCATCAACCTGTCGGAAGGCGATGTTCAGTGGGTGCGCGAACCGCCCCGCGAATATCCCCGGATGAGCGCACGCATGGGCGAATACGGCCGCGTCGTCATCGCCGTGTACTTCAACAACGCCGGCTTTCCGAAACGCGCCGAAATCCGGACATCCAGCGGCTACGAACGGCTGGACCAGGCCGCGCGCGATGCCGTCCTGAAGTCCCAAATCACCCCGCTGAACCGCCCCGGCGCCAGCGACGAAACGCTGCGCTACTTCCTGGCGCCCATCAATTTCACGAAACCCGAGTAGATCTGGAGCAACACATGGATTCCCAATTTGGACTGATGAACCTCTGGGCACAGGGCGACATCGTCACACGCGGCGTTGCGCTGCTGTTGATCGGCATGTCGCTTGCGTCCTGGATCGTCATCCTGGTCAAGGCGCTGGACGTCATTCGCTACAAGCGTCTGGCGCGCGGCTCGTCAGACTTCTGGCACAGCGAAGACTTCGCCACCGCGCTGAACAAGCTGGGCAAGGACGACAGCAACCCGTTCCGCGCCCTCGCGCTGGAGGGCCGCGAAGCGACCGCGCACCATCGCAACACCAAGGCGCACCTGCACGACACGCTGGACGTGAGCGACTGGGTCACCCGCTGCCTGCGCAACGGCATCGACGAATTCACCGCGCGCCTGCAGACCGGACTGGCCATCCTGGCCTCTGTTGGCTCCACCGCGCCGTTCATCGGCCTTTTCGGAACCGTCTGGGGCATCTACCACGCGTTGATGAGCATCAGCACTGCCGGGCAGGCGACCATCGACAAGGTCGCCGGCCCGATCGGCGAGGCGCTGATCATGACGGCGCTGGGCCTGGCCGTGGCGATTCCCGCCGTGCTCGGCTACAACGCGCTGGTGCGCGGCAACAAGTTCGTGCTGACCAAGCTCAACAGCTTTGCCCACGACCTGCACGCCTACTTCGTGACGGGCGCCCGAGTCCAGAGCAGCGAGCCGGCCACCGTGCTGCCGCTCAAGAAAGGCTGAGCGCCATGGCTTTCGGAACCCAGGACGAACCCGATGAGGTGATGAACGAGATCAACATGACGCCGCTCGTCGACGTCATGCTGGTGCTCCTCATCATCTTCATCATCACCGTGCCCGTGATGAAGCACGCCGTCGCCATCGACCTGCCGCGCGCCAGCAGCGAGCGCGAGTTGACCAAGCCCGAGAACATCGTTTTCAGCATCAAGGCCGACGGCAGCTACTTCTGGAACGACCAGCCCGTCAGCGACGCCGAGCTGGAACCGCGCCTCGCTGCAGAAGCCGCGAAAGAGCCCCAGCCCGAACTGCACATCCGCGGCGACAAGGACGTCCGCTATGAGCGCGTGGCCAAGGCGATGTCTGCGGCGCGCGAGGCGGGCGTGCGCAAGATCGGCTTCATCACCGAACCCGACGCGAAGTAGTCAAGAGCCCCTCGACTGCATTTCTCGATCATTTCGATTGACAAATGTATTGCGAATCATTATCATTACCTTATCGATTCAGCAAAGGTCCTCGCCATGCAAACCACCCTGACCTCCTTTTCAGTGCTGAGCCATCCGTCGCTGGATCGGTCAGGTGGCCGAGGCGTGGCGCCCGGCGAAAAACCCGTGCCGCTGGTTGAAAGCGCGGCGCTGCTGCAAGGTAACAAGACGGTGGGCATCCTGCACAACGGATCGCTGTACCGACTTCAAGCCACCAAATTGGGCAAGCTGATCCTCACCAAGTAGGGCCGGCCTGCCGCCCCGGGCAAGTTTCATCGTGGGGCGACCGAGGAGAGCAATTCTCCAAAGGTCGTTTTTTGCTAGCCAACGGTTCGCCGACTAGCCAAGCTTTTTTTCACGATGACAGCCAAATGAAAACGCCGACCATGGGGTCGGCGTTTTGCATGGCGGCAGCGAGAAATCAGAGCCCGATGGCAGCGATGCCGGCCTGGGCGACCTGCGCATCCTCATTCGACTTGACGCCGCTCACGCCCACCGCGCCGATCACCTGCCCGTCCTTGACGATGGCCACGCCGCCTTCGAGCATGGCGTGCAGCGCCGGCACGGTCAGGAAGGCAGTGCGTCCGCCGTTGATGATGTCCTCGTAGCCCTTGCTGTCGCGCCGGCCCATGGCGGCGGTGTGCGCCTTGGCGGGCGCTATGTGCGCCGACAGGGCATTGGCGCCATCGAGGCGCTGCAGCCACAGCAGATTGCCGCCGTCATCGGCAATGGCGATGGTCACCGCCCAGTTGTTCTTGAGCGCTTCCGCCTCGGCACCGGCGGCGATGGCCTTGACGTCGGCAAGTTCGAGATAGGACTTGGTCTTCATGATCGATGTATGTTGCGAAGTGAACGCTCAAGCATAACGGCGACAGGTCGGCGCGGTTTTTGCTGAGCCCCCCTTGCAGACCCCTAAAATGCGCCCAACTGCAGTCAGCAGTACCAAAGGAGCATTTCAAGATGAACGACCGCGTCACTTCCATCGACGTCGCTGCCGGCTACGGCCAGGCGCTACCGCAGGTAGAGCGACAGCGCGTGCTGCGCAATACCTATTGGCTACTGGCCCTGAGCCTCATTCCCACCGTGCTGGGCGCTTGGATCGGCGTACAGACCGGCATTACCATGCGCCTCGGTGGCGGGCTCGGGCTGATGGTCTTCCTTGCAGGCGCATTCGGCTTCATGTTCGCGATCGAAAAGACCAAGAACTCGGCCGCCGGCGTGCCGGTCCTGCTCGGCTTCACCTTCTTCATGGGCCTGATGCTCTCGCGCCTGATCGCGCAGGTGCTCGGTTTCAAGAACGGCCCGGAACTCGTCATGACGGCTTTCGGCGGCACGGCGGGCGTCTTCTTCGTGATGGCTTCCCTGGCGACGGTGATCAAGCGCGACCTTTCAGGCATGGGCAAGTTCCTGTTCGTCGGCGTGATGGTGCTGTTCATCGGCTCGATCATCAACATATTCGTTGGATCCACCGCCGGCATGCTGGCCATCTCGGTCGCCGCAATCGGCATCTTCTCGGCCTACATGCTGTATGACCTGAAGCAGATCATCGACGGCGGGGAAACCAACTACATCAGCGCAACACTCTCGCTCTACCTGGACTTGTTCAACGTGTTCCAGAGCCTGTTGGCATTGCTGGGCATCTTCGGCGGCGAACGCGACTGAATTGCGCAGGTGCCCGCGAGGTGCCTCGCTTGATCGAGCGCTCTCGGAGCGCACATGAAAAAGGGGCCATTCGGCCCCTTTTTCCATTTGCATCGCGGACTATTCGAGATCGAAGACAGCCATCGACTCGACGTGTGCCGTATGCGGGAACATGTTGATCACTCCCGCGCTGCTGCAGCGGTAGCCGCCTTGGTGCACCAGCAGACCCGCGTCGCGCGCCAGGGTGGCCGGGTTGCAACTCACATAGACGATGCGCTTCGGTGGTGTCCAGTCGCCGCGGCGTTCGGGTTGCTGGTGCAACTCGGCCACCGCCTTGGCCAGCGCGAAGGCGCCTTCGCGCGGCGGATCGACCAGCCAGCGATCGGCACGGCCATCGGCGATCAGCATTTCCGGCGTCATCTCGAAGAGGTTGCGCGAGACGAAACGGGTCGGGCTCAACGGGCGGCCGGCGGGCGCGGCAGCCTGGTTCCGCATGAAGTTCTCGTTGGCGCGCGCGACCAGCGTGTCGCTGCCCTCGATGCCCAGCACTTCGCCGGCACAGGTGGCCAGCGGCAGTGTGAAATTGCCGAGTCCGCAGAACCAGTCGATCACCCTCTCTTCGCGGCGCACGCCGAGCATGCGCAGTGCGCGCGTGACGAGCACGCGGTTGATGTGCGGGTTCACCTGAGTGAAATCGGTGGGCTTGAACGGCATGCTGATGCCGAAATCTGGCAGATCGTAAGACAGCGTCGCACCGCCTTCGTCAAGCAGCTTGACCGTTTCCGGGCCTTTGGCCTGAAGCCACCACTGGACGGCGGGATGCGCGGCCGCAAAGGCCCGCAGTCGTGCGATGTCGGCTGCGGCCAGGGGCTCGAGGTGTCTCAGCACCAGCGCGATCACACCGAGCGTCGTACCACCAGGCGCATCGCCGCAAGCCAGTTCGATCTGCGGGCAGGTCTGCCGCGCCTCCATCGAATCGATGAGGCCGCGCAGTGGCACCAGCAGGTCGCTCACTTGTTTCGGCAGCACCGGGCACTCGGTCATGTCGGCCACGTAGCTGCTCTTGCGCTCGTGGAAGCCGATCAGCACCACGCCCTTCTTGATCACGTGCCGCACCGACAGCCGCGCGCGGTAGCGGTAGTGCCACGATGGCCCTTCCAGGGGTCGCAACATGTTGTCCGGCTTGACCTTGCCGAGGTGCCACAGCGCATCTTCCAGCGCGCGCTGCTTGACGGCCACCTGGGCGGCGGCGTCGAGGTGCTGCATCTTGCAACCGCCGCATGCGCCGGCATGCAGCCCGAAATGCTGGCAGCCGGGGCGCACGCGTTGCGAAGACTCGCGCTGCAATGCGGTGAGCACGCCCTGCTCCCAGTTGTTTTTCTTGCGCAAGACCTTGATCTGCACTTCCTCGAAAGGCAATGCGCCTTCGATGAAAACCACCTTGCCATCGGACTTGTGTGCGACACCTTGCGCGTCCAGGTCGAGGGACTCGACTTGCAGCCACTCATCGGGGGACGGCGGCGCCTTCTTCTCTGCTGTTTCTGTTGTCATGCGCCGATTGTCTCAGCGCCGCATGCACTGTCATCGGCTCGACGCAGCAAGGGGGTACTGGCGCACCGCGCGGCGCCGGGTCCGTCGTCGCCTCAAAAAAGTGCGTCGCGCCCAATGCCTGCGCGCGTCAGGTGGCGGCGCATCTTGGCCAGCGCCTCGTTCTGGATCTGGCGCACGCGCTCGCGCGTGAGGCCGAGACGCACGCTCAGTACTTCGAGCGTTTCAGGCTCTCGATCATGCAAGCCGTAGCGACCTTCCAGCACCTCGCGCTCGCGGCCGCTGAGCGTCTCGATCCAGTTGTCGAGCAACCGCTCGACTTCATGCGATTGCGTCACGCCGGACGGATCAGTTGTTTCGTCATCGGAGGGAATCGTGTCAGCCAGGCTGAAACCGTCTTCGCCGCCATGCTCGCCGCCGGCGCCGAGCGAGCGCGGCGTCTCGGCCAACACCAGCAGATCGCTCACCTCCTGCACGTCACGGCCAAGCAGCGCGGCGATGTCTTCGACGCGGACGCCCTCAGGGCGACGCGCGGCAAAATCGGGATCGCCTTCGAGTGATCGCCGCGCACGCAGCACCTGCTGCAGTTCCCGCACCACGTGCACCGGCAAGCGGATCGCGCGACCCTGGTTCATCACGGCACGCTCGGTCGACTGGCGTATCCACCATGTCGCATACGTCGAAAAGCGAAAGCCACGCTCAGGCTCGAACTTGGTGATGGCGTGCATCAGCCCGAGGTTGCCCTCTTCGATGAGATCGGCAAGCGGCACCCCGCGGCCCAGGTAGCCCTTGGCGATGTTGACGACCAGCCGAAGGTTGTGCTCGATCATCGACTGGCGCGCCGAAAAGTCGCCCGCGCGGGCCGCGCACGCGGTCTGGAATTCCTCGGCGGAAGTGAAGAGCTGCGTGCGCCGGACTTCACGCAGGTAGCGCGTCAGCGAGTCGCCACCTTCAAGCCCCGGCAAGGGTTCCTGACCCGCGAGGCGCTGCGGGTCCTCGTCGCTTTGGGACTCCATCTGTTCCCTCCAAGCCAGCGGCATCCGCAGGCGTTGTGCGAGATCACATTGGCAATCCGTCGCCTCTCGCCCCTGTGCTCGACCGGGGCGGGGCGCACGTCGCTATCGAGGCGGCAGGTAGCGGGCCGGATCGACCGGCTTGCCTTGGCGGCGGATCTCGAAATGCAACTTGACGCGGTCAGTCCCGCTGTTACCCATCTCCGCGATCTTCTGGCCCTTCTGCACCGTCTGGTCTTCCTTCACCAGCAGCGTCTGGTTGTGGGCGTACGCCGTGAGGTAGGTACTGTTGTGTTTGAGAATGATCAGGTTGCCATAGGCGCGCAGGTTGGCACCCGCATACACCACCTGACCATCAGCGGCCGCAAGCACCGGCTCGCCGGCCTTGCCGGCAATGTCCAGGCCCTTGTTCTTGACCTCGTCGAAGCCAGCGACCAGGCTGCCCTGGGCCGGCCAGATCCAGCCCACGTCCTCGTCGCCCGAAGCCGCCGCCGCGGGGGCGACTGACGATGTCGTGACAGGCGGCTTGGCTGGCGCGGGCGCCGCGGCAGCCGCAGTCGCAGCGATGGCGGCGGCACTCGCGGCCCCCGTGGCCGCGACGGCAGGGGCGGCGGCCGTCGTCGTGCTGGGCACCGTCGTGGCGGCCGAGGGGATCGCTGCAACCGATGTCGGCGCTGTAGCACCACCGCCTGGTGGCGGGATGACGCGCAACACCTGGCCTACTTCGATCTGATCGGGGTTTTCAAGGTTGTTCCAGCGCGCGATGTCCTGCCAGCGCTGTCCGGTGTCCATGCCGATGCGGCGAATGGTGTCACCGGGACGCACCGCGTAGTACCCGGGCTTGCCGTAGTTCTCGATGCCAGCCAGCGGGCGACCCTGCTGGTCGACGGTCAACGGCGAGCCACCGGGGTTGGGGACAACCGGTACGGAAGCTGCTGGCGTCCTCGTCATCACGCCACGGTCCTCGACGGGCGCGGGACTGCGTGGCGTGGCACAACCCGCAATCACGAGCGTCAACCCCAGCGCAACGCCGGCGACCCAGCTCCGATTGCCAATACCCTGCATTAGTTCTTCCTTCAAGCAATTCCCGATTTTAGGGGGACAAAGTGGACCGCCTCAAGAACGCGCCGCTGCACGCCGCCGGCGGTTTTGTCGATCACGACGAGCGCTTGTCCGCCCGAGATGGCGTGTGTCGGCGCCACGATACGCCCACCCACCGCGAGTTGCGAAACCCATTCTTCCGGCACTGACTCGCCGCCCGCTGCCGCGATGATGCCTGCGTACGGCGCACCCTTGGCGTAACCGATCATGCCGTCGCCTAGCAACAGGTGCACCGTTGCAATGCGAAACGGGCGCAGATTGGCGCGCGCTTTCTCGTGCAGACCGCGCAGGCGCTCGATGCTGTAGACCTCGCTCGCGACATGGCTCAGCACGGCAGCCTGGTAGCCGCATCCGGTGCCGATCTCCATCACGCGTCCGAGCCGATCGCTCGGCTTGCCGTTCAGGGCAGGCGCGCCCAGGAGCAGTTCGATCATGCGGGCGACGACGTTCGGCTTGGAGATGGTCTGGCCCAGGCCGATCGGAAGGCTCGTGTCCTCGTAGGCCTGGTTGACCAGCGCACTGTCAACAAAACGGTGGCGCTCGACGGAGCCCATTGCGCGCAACACGCGCGTGTCGGCGACGCCTTGCGCCGCAAGCCTTTGCACCATGCGGGCGCGCACCGCGTCCGACGCCATCGACGGCGTGCTGCTGAGAACGGCGGGCCGCACCGGCACCGCGGACGTGCGGCCTTGCGTGGCCGCGGAAGCGGTCGGCTTGAGCCGGACCGGGAAACTCGGACGCTGCGTGGCCATCAGTTCGTGAGACGGACGACCGCGTCGCGCCAGGCGCCGAGGTTCGCGTGATCGGTCAGGTCGATTTGCAACGGCGTCAGCGCGACATGCCCCAACGAAGTGGCGTGGAAGTCGGTGCCTTCGCCACTGTCCTTGGCGCTGCCGGCGCTGGCGATCCAGTACATGGTTTCGCCGCGCGGACTGTCTTGCGTGATGACCTTCTCCGCGGAATGACGCCGACCCAGCCGGCAAACCCTGGTGGCCTGCAATTCGGCGAACGGCAGGTTCGGCACGTTCACGTTGAGCAGGAAGGCAGGCCCTTCGAGCATGCGCTCGCGCTCGATCTGCAGCACCAATCGCCGCGCGACCTCGGCCGCCGCATCGATGTGCGCCCAACCCTTTTCGGTCTGCGAGAACGCAATGGCCGGGATGCCGAAGAGATACGCCTCCATCGCCGCGCCGACCGTCCCTGAATAGATGGTGTCGTCACCCATGTTGGCGCCATTGTTGATGCCCGAGACGACCAGGTCCGGCCGGTAGCCGAGCAAGCCCTTGAGCGCGATGTGGACGCAGTCCGCAGGCGTCCCCGTCACATACCGGAAACCGTTGTGCGCAGCATGCACATAGAGCGGGGCGGCCAGCGTCAATGCGTTCGACTTGGCGCTGTTGTTGTGCTCCGGTGCGACGACCTCGACGTCGGCAATGTCCTTCAGTGCAGCGTGAAGCGCGACGATGCCGGGCGCCTGGTACCCGTCGTCGTTGGAGATGAGAATTTTCATGGCGTTGATGCGGGCATTCTAGGGTTGCGTCCGGTCACGCCAGAGACATTGGGCCGAAGGAGAGCAAACGTATCATGGCCGCCCCCAAGGAGACTCAACCTATGCCCCGACATTCATCACTTCGTGTATTCATTGCCCCCCAAGGGGCCGCAGCCTCCCTCGGGGCAGCCCGGCAGGAGGCCTGACATGCACGCGTGGCTTTGCGAAAACCCGATCGGCGTCGATGCGCTGACCTGGAAGGAACTGCCCACACCGCAACCCGGCCCCGGCCAGGTGCTGATCGAGATCAAGGCTGCCAGCCTGAACTTCCCCGATCTGCTCATCGTCCAGAACAAGTACCAGATGAAGCCGCCCCTGCCCTTCGTGCCGGGCTCGGAATATGCCGGCGTCGTCCAGGCTGTGGGTGAAGGCGTGAGCCACCTCAAGGTTGGCCAGAACGTGGCCTGCCTGTCGGGCACCGGCGGCTTTGGCACGCACACGCTGGCGCCGGCCGCGCTATGCATGCCCTTGCCCGATGGCTTCGGCTATGTGGATGCGGCCGCTTTCATCATGATCTACGCCACTTCGTGGCATGCATTGATGGATCGGGCCCAACTCAAGGCCGGCGAGACCGTGCTGGTATTGGGCGCGGCGGGCGGCGTCGGCACGGCCGCAATACAGATTGCCAAGGCCGCCGGCGCCCGCGTGATTGCAGCGGCATCGACCGATGAGAAATGCGAACTGTGCAAGTCCATCGGCGCCGATATCACCATCAATTACACGACGCATGCCTTGCCGAACGGCTTCCGCGATGCCATCAAAGCAGCGACCGACGGCAAAGGCCCGGATGTTATTTACGATCCGGTCGGCGGCGACTTTGCCGAGCCCGCGTTCAGGTCGATCGGTTGGCGTGGCCGCTATTTGGTGGTTGGATTTGCAGCGGGCCCCATTCCCGCTCTGCCCTTGAATTTGATGCTGCTCAAGGGCGCGTCGCTGGTGGGTGTGTTCTGGGGTGACTTTGCCAAAAGGGAACCCAAGGCCAATGCGGCAATGATGGCCGAATTGGCCCAATGGTACGGTCAGGGCAAGATCAAGCCCGTGATCGACAGCACCATGCCCATGGCAGACCTCAAGGCCGCCTATGCGCACATGGGCTCACGCGGTGTCAAGGGCAAGCTGGTGATGGTGAACTGACACGGCTCACGCAGATCGCCACTCGATGGCGGTGCACCATTGAAAAAGCCCGCGATGCGGGCTTTTCTTTTGAGGCCGGGGCGTCGCTCAAATTTCGAAGTCGGAGAGTGACTTGCCGGCAGCCAGTGCTTCGGTCACCCAACGCGGCTTGCGACCACGACCACCCGACCAACCCTCGCCATTCGGACCGCGGTATTTGACGGCGGCCTTTGCGGGCGCTGCACCGGAGCGCTTGCCGGCTGCACCGCGCGTCACGAGTTTGAGATCGGCAGCGCTCAGGCCGTATTCCGCAATCTTCGCCCGGATGTCGTCGATCACCGAGGCGCGCTCCTGGTTGCGAAGCTCCTCGGCCTGCTTGCGCAATTGCGCGATCTGCTCGTCGTGCTTCTTGATCTGGGAATTGATATCGGCAAGAGAGGACATTTGGCCTGCTTTCTCTATTTTGAAAAGAAAAAATTCTAATTCAAAAAAATAACGCTTCCAACTGGCAAACGCAAAAAAACGCGCCCGTCGTGAAGACGGGCGCGTTTCAGGATGTTTTGGGGTGGCTGATGGGACTCGAACCCACGACGACCAGAATCACAATCTGGGACTCTACCAGCTGAGCTACAGCCACCAAAGAGCCTTCAATTATAGCGTCAAAATTTAGGGCGTTGCTGCGGCCGGTCGCGGAACGCTGATTTCTGCCTTGTAGCGTTGCTTCAGCAACTCATAGTAGGCGTTGCTCTCGGCGCCGGCGACGATCTGCGAGAACTGCCCGATCTCCTGCGTCGCCTGCTCCGGCTTGGGCGCTTCGCGGGGAACCACCTTGTTCACGCGAACCACCACATAGCCCTGCGCGCCAAGATCGACGCCCGTCCATGCCGGCAGCTTGGTCGTGTCGGCGCGCAAGGCGCCCTCCACCACCGGCGGCGGTACCGACTGGGCTTCAAGCCTCGAGATCGTCACCGGCTCCGTCAACTTGGCGCCCGCCGCATCGGCTTGCCACGCCTTGAGCCTGGCCTCGCCCTCGGCCTTGGCCAAGGCGCCGGCACGCTCCGCGATCAACAGGGTCCGGACCTTGTCCTTCACCTCGATGAACTCTTGCGTGCGCGCTGCCATGTACTTGGTCATGCGGCCGGAAGCGAGTTGGCTGGGGCCGACTTCGACGGCTTCGGTGTTGTGCTTGCGTTCGCGCGTGTCCGCTGCATACAGCGCATCCAGGAACTTGCGGTTGGCCAGGGGACCGGTGGCGCCTGCGGGCGGCGTGCGCGCGACCTGGGCGGCCGTCTGGACCTTGAGCTTGAACTTGTCCGCGACCGGTTGCAGGCTGTCGGGCTGCTGGAAGACCATGTCGCTGAACGACTCTGCGGCCTTGGCGAATTCCTGCGTGGCCAGTTGCGCGCGGGCCTCGTCCTCGATGCGCGCGCGCACCTGGTCGAACGTGGGCGTCGTCTCCGGCTTGATGTCCGTGACCTCGATGATGTGGTAGCCGAACTCGGTTTCCACCAAGCCACTGATCTCGCCCTTCTTCTGCGTGAACATCGCGTCCTCGAAGGGCTTGACCATGGTGCCGTCGCGCTTCACGAAGTCCAGGTCGCCGCCCTTTTCGGCCGAGCCGGGGTCCTGCGAATTCTTGCGTGCAATGTCGGCGAAGCTGGCGGGCGATTTCTTCACCTCGGCCAGCAACTGCTCGGCCTTGGCCTTGGCCTTTTCACGGTCCGCAGCAGGCGCACTGGCCGGCGCGGTGATCAGGATGTGGCTGGCGCGGCGCTCTTCCTTGGTGGTGAAGCGCGCCTTGTTCTGCTCGTAGTAGGTCTTGAGGTCGGCCTCGCTGACGGCGATGTTCTTCTTGACCGAATCCAGGTCCAGCACGACGTACTCGACGTCGGCCTGCTCGGGCGCCTGGAACTGCGCCTTGTGATCCTTGTACCAGGCCTCGAGGTCCGCGTCGTTGACGTTGACCTTGCTGGCGAAGTCGGCCGGATTGAACTTGGCCAACTGCACTTCACGGCGGTCATAGAAAGCATTGAGTGTTGCATCGGCTTGCGCCTTGGTCGCGAAGGCGGAACCGGCAAGACCTTGCAACACCTGTTGCGTCGCCAGGCTCGCGCGGACCGAGGCTTCGTATTGCTCGGGCGTCTGCTGGGTAGCGCGCTGGAACAACTCGCGATCGAACTTGCCGTCCGCACCACGGAACATGGCCAGGCCAGGGTCAGCTGCAAAGTAACGGGCCAGTTTGTCTTCCGACACCGTCATGTTGGTTTTTTGCGCGGCGATCTGCAGCACGCGGTCGCGGACCATGCGTTCGAGGGTGGCGTACTTCGCCGCATCGGTATCGAACATGGCCACATCGACATTCGGCGATTGCTGGCGAATGCGGTCGACTTCGATGCGGTGCTGCTGCTCCCATTCAGGCCGCGTGATGTCGTGGCCGTCGACGCTTGCGACCTTCTCGCCCTGGTCAGACCGGTTGTAGCGATCAGCGACGCCAAACCATATGAACGACGGAATGATCAGCAAGAACAAGAACACCATGACGATCTTGTTGTACTTGCGGAAGAAATCAAACATTGAGCATTCTCTCTATCGACTCGGCCCGGACTCAGGCAATAAAAAAGGCGAACAACCTGTTCGCCTTTGCATCGGGTGGTGGGTGCTGAGGGGCTCGAACCCCCGACCTACGCCTTGTAAGGGCGCCGCTCTACCAGCTGAGCTAAGCACCCCACCGAAAACGATGTCTCAGTTCAGCGCGTCTTTCAGCGCCTTGCCGGGACGGAACTTGGGGATCTTGGCGGCCTTGATTTTAATCGCAGCGCCGGTGCGCGGATTGCGGCCCGTGCGCGCGGCACGCTTACCTACAGCGAAAGTACCAAAACCCACGAGGGACACCGAGTTGCCTTTCTTCAAGGTCGTGCGAATCGCCCCGATGGTGGATTCGAGTGCGCGGGTGGCGGCTGCTTTGGAAATATCGGCATTCTTTGCGATGTGTTCAATCAGTTCGGTCTTGTTCACAAGGGCCTCTTGTCGGAAAAAAAGTTGTCAGGTATCGCCGATGGCATGACCGACCCCGCAGTGGTGCCGCGCTGCGCGGTGCGAGAAGGAGGGAGACAGTTTCGGCGCGTCGGCAGCGCACTGCCGACAACGATTAAAGCCACTGGTCTACGGGGTGTCAATAAGACATCACGCCGGTCAGACCAACGGCCTCCGCAATTTTAGGGGCCTTTCGTGCAGTCCTTTTCAAAGGGCGTCGGCGATGGCCTTTCCGAGGTCGGTCGTGCCGGCCGTTCCGCCGATGTCGGGCGTGCGCGGCGCGCCACTCTTCGGTGCCAGCACGGCCTCGATAGCGGCAAGGATCGCGTCGTGCGCATTCTTGTGGCCGAGGAACTCGAGCATCATCGCGCCGCACCAGATCTGGCCGATCGGATTGGCGATGCCCTTGCCTGCGATGTCCGGTGCGGAGCCGTGCACGGGCTCGAACAGCGAGGGCGTGGTGCGTTGCGGATTCAGGTTGGCGCTGGGCGCGATGCCGATGGTGCCGGTGCATGCGGGGCCGAGATCGGAGAGGATGTCGCCGAACAGATTGCTCGCGACCACCACGTCGAAGAAGTCGGGCCGCTGCACGAAATGCGCGGTGAGGATGTCGATGTGGAACTTGTCGAGTTCGACATCCGCATAGTCCCTGGCCATGGCTGCAACGCGCTCGTCCCAGTACGGCATCGTGATGGAGATGCCGTTCGATTTGGTGGCGCTGGTCAGGTGCTTCTTGGGGCGCGATCGGGCCAGTTCGAACGCGAACTTCAGCACCCGATCCACGCCGATGCGCGACATCACGGTCTCCTGGATCACGATCTCGCGCGGCGTTCCTTCGTACATGCGTCCGCCGATGCTCGAGTACTCGCCTTCGGTGTTCTCGCGCACGATGTACATGTCGATCTCGCCGGGTTGACGCGGGGAGCCGTCGCGACGGACCACGGGCGCCGTGATGCCGGGCATGAGGCGCGCGGGGCGCAGGTTGATGTACTGGTCGAACTCGCGACGGAACAGCAGCAGCGAGCCCCACAGCGACACATGGTCCGGGATCTTCTGCGGCCAACCGACGGCGCCGAACAGGATGGCGTCGTGACCGCCGATCTGGTCCTTCCAGTTGTCTGGAAGCATCTTGCCGTGATTCTCGTAGTAGTCCCAACTCGAGAAATCGAAGTGATCGAATTTCAGGTCGATGCCGAACTTTCGTGCGGCCGCGTCGAGGACGCGGATGCCTTCGGGCATGGTCTCCTTGCCGATGCCGTCGCCGGCGATGACTGCGATGCGTCGTGTGCTCATTCAGGGTCTCCAGGAATCAGTTGGGAAAGAAGGCGAGGGCCGCGTCGGCAATGGCTTGCGGCGCCTCTTCGGGAAGGTAGTGGCCGCACGGCAACGCACGGCCGGACACATCGAGTGCGCGCTCGCGCCACAGTGACAGCACGTCGAAACAACGGCCAACCGCGCCATGCTCACCCCACAGCACCTGCAGGGGCTGGGTGAGCAGGCGGCCTGCGGCGATGTCGGCGCGGTCGTGTTCGAGATCGATCGAGGCAGAGGCGCGGTAGTCCTCGCAGATCGCGTGGGCCGTGCCTTCGATGGCGGCGCATCGCTCGTATTCCGCGAGTGCTTCAGCTGCGAATGGCGCGAGGCCGGCGTGACGGCTGCCGATCACGCTGCGCACATAGCGTGCGGGTCCGGATTCGATCAAGGCCTCGGGCAGGGGCGGCGGCTGGATCAACAGGAACCAGTGCCAGTAGGCGCGGGCGAATGCCTCGCTCGTGTCGCGGTACATCGCCAGTGTGGGCGCGATGTCGAGCAGCAGCATGCGATCGACAGCGCCCGCATGGTCCGCTGCAAGGCGATGCGCCACGCGTGCGCCGCGGTCATGCGCCAGTACACCGAAGCGATCGAAGCCGTGGTGTTTCATTACGGCCAGCGCATCGAGCGCCATCTCGCGCTTGCTGTAGGCAGCATGGTCCGCGCCGGCAACAGGTCGGCTGGAGTCGCCATAGCCGCGCAAGTCCATCATGACGAGCGTGAAGCGCTGCGCCAGCATGGGGGCCAGGCGATGCCAGATCACGTGGGTCTGCGGATGTCCGTGCAACAACAGCAAGGGAGCGCCGCGACCGCCGATGCGGCCATGCAGGCGGACCGGGCCGCGCAGGACTTCGAAGGGGGTGAATGAATTGAGCACAGGATGATTGTGCGTTGCGTGCCTTGGCGCATCAAGCAACAATCCGCCAATTGATACTTTCTAGCATGGCAAGAATAGATCGCGACGACCTTGAACTGATGCAGGCCATTCGCGCGCAGGGAAGCCTCGCAGGCGCGGGGCTCGCGCTGGGCGTGGTGCCCTCGGTCATCACCAAGCGGCTGGGTGCGCTGGAGGCGCGGCTGGGACAGCGCATGTTCGAGCGCACGACGCGGCGCCTGAGCCTGACGACCGAGGGCGAGGCGCTTTGCCTGCGGGCCGACAGCCTGCTCGACGGCTTTGCTGCGCTGGAGACCGAACTGTCGGAACGGCAGGACGCATTGAACGGCACGTTGCGGCTGATCGCGACCTTCGGCTTCGGCCGCCGCTGGGTCGGGCCGGCGATTGCGGCATTCCAGGCGCGGCATCCGGGACTGCGGATCGATCTCCACCTGACCGAGCAACTGCCCGACCTCGGCGCCGAAGGCTTCGACGGTGCCATCTGGCTCTGGAGCGGGCAGAGCCGGCACGCGAGCGACTGGGTCACGCGACGCATCGCGCGCAACCAGCGGGTGCTGGCTGCGGCGCCGAGCTATCTGGACCGCTGCGGATTGCCAGCGGATCCGCCGGCGCTGGCGGGGCATGAATGCCTGGTGACTCGCGAGAACGCCAATGCACTGCAGCGACCGGTCGACCTGTGGTCGCTTCGCCATTCGCGAGATGGCAGCACCGCGCGCGTTCGCGTGGGCGGCGCGCTGGCCAGCAACTCGGGCGAGATGGTGCGCGACTGGTGCCTGGAAGGGCGGGGCATCATGCTGCGCAGCCTCTGGGACATTGCGCCGCAGTTGGCCTCGGGCGAACTCGTGCGGGTGCTGCCGCAATATGCGATGCCCGATGCGGACATTCACTGGATCGCGCCCTGGCGACCGAAGACGCCGCGCCGCGTGCGCTTGCTGATCGACCATCTGGTCGAGGCGTTTCGCTCCGAGCCGTGGAAGGTCGAGACTGCAGCCGCGCCGAAGCCGGCACGTCGCGGCGCCAAGGCTACGCCGGCGCGCCGTCCCCGCGCACCACCAGGCTGACCCCGACGGCCGTCATGCCGATGCCAGCCAATGTGGTCAGGGTGATGGGTTCGTCGAACAGCAGCCAGGCCATGACCGCGGTGCAAGGCGGCACGAGGTACAGCAGGCTGGTGACCGCCGTCGCGGTGCCGCGCTGGATCAGCATGTAGAGCAGTGAACTGCCACCCAGCGACAGTGCGAGAACAGACCAGGCCAGCGACCCCATCACGGCCGCATTCCAGACGATGGCGTCGCTTTCCATCAACGCGAATGGCAAGGTCACGACCAAGGCGGCGGCAAGTTGGACGGCACTGGCGCTGCGCACATCGCAGGGTGCGACAAAGCGCTTCTGGTAGAGCGTGCCGACCGTGATCGACAGCAGCGCAAGAATGGCCAGGCTCATGCTGAGCGCGGTGACTTCGCCGCCCTGCCCCAGCTTGCGCGACACCACCAGCACCAGGCCTGCGAAGCCGAGCAGCAGCCCGGCCCACTGGCGTTTGGTGATCGCGCCGCCACTGAGCGAGAGCCACACCGCCGTCAGCACCGGCTGGATGCCGACCAGCAAGGCCACCAGGCCCGAGCCCATGCCGGCCTTGACGGCAGCCCACACGCCGCCCAGGTAACCGCCCTGCATCAGGATGCCGGTGACGACCAGATGAAGCCACTGTTCGCGTCGCTGCGGCCACGCGACGCGTGCGACGGCGATCCACAGCCCGAAGCAAAGCACCGAGAAGGCATAGCGCACCGCGAGGAACTTGAGCGGCGGCGCATACGGCATGCCGTAGCGCGCCACGATGAAGCCGGTGCTCCAGATCAGCACGAAGACCGCCGGCATCAGCCGAAGCCAGGCGGTGTCGCGCGCCTCGGCCGTCATTTGGCGCGGGCCCGGATCTCGGGCAGCGCCTTCTGCAGGTAATAGACCATCGACCAGACGGTGAGCACGGCGGAAATCCAGATGAGCCAATGGCCCCAGGTACCCGTGTCGATGCGGTCGAACAGCTGGCCGTCGTAGAGGAGGAACGGGATCGCCACCATCTGCACCACCGTCTTGACCTTGCCGACCATGTGCACGGCCACGCTCTTGCTCGCGCCGATCTGCGCCATCCATTCGCGCAGGGCGGAAATCGCGATCTCGCGGCCGATGATAATGAGCGCCACGAAAACGTCGGCGCGCTGCAGGTGGACCAGCACCAGCAAGGAAGCGCAGACCAGGAACTTGTCGGCCACCGGGTCGAGGAAGGCGCCGAAGGAGGAAGTCTGGTTGAGCTTGCGGGCCAGGTAGCCGTCGAGCCAGTCGGTCAAGGCGAACACGACGAACATCACCGTGGCGATGAGGTTGCGCATCGGCTCGGCGATGGGCAGGTAGAACACACCGACGATGAGGGGGATCGCGACGATGCGCGTCCAGGTCATGATGGTCGGCAGGGT
The DNA here is from genome assembly GCF_019207085.1 of Variovorax sp. dw_308. Lineage (GTDB taxonomy): Bacteria > Pseudomonadota > Gammaproteobacteria > Burkholderiales > Burkholderiaceae_C > Variovorax. Next base: position 232,679 of record NZ_JAATOM010000003.1, read on the forward strand.
CCAGAACATAGCGCTTGATTGTGACTTGGATTAGTGAAGGGCCTTGTAGATGTCTTCCGCAAGGTCGAGGGCGATGCCTTCGACCGACGCGATGTCCTCGACACTGGCCGCCGCAACGCCGCGGATTCCGCCGAAGCGCTGCAGCAGGCGGGCGCGCCGCTTGGGACCGATGCCCGGAATGTCTTCGAGCTGGCTGCCGCCCACGCGGACCTTGGCGCGCTTGGCCCGCATGCCGGTGATGGCGAAACGATGGGCCTCGTCGCGGATCTGGGCGACGAGCATGAGGGCGGCGGAGTCGCGGCCGAGGTAGACCTTCTCGCGGCCGTCGGCGAACACGAGTTCTTCGAGGCCGACCTTGCGGCCCTCGCCCTTCTCGACACCGACGATCAGCGACAGCGGCAGGCCCAGTTCGCTGAAGACCTCCCGCGCCATCGAGACCTGGCCCTTGCCGCCATCGACCAGCACCAGGTCGGGCATGCGCGCGGCCTTGGTTCCGGCGGGTGCGTCGGCACCGCCGCCGTCGCCAGGCGTGGGCGCGTCGGTCTCGGCGGCCATGGTCTCGGCCAGCCGGCCGTAGCGCCGGGTCAGGACTTGGCGCATGGCGGCATAGTCGTCGCCGGGCGTGATGCCCTCGATGTTGTAGCGGCGGTATTCGCGGTTCTGCATCGCATGCTTCTCGAACACCACGCACGAGGCCTGCGTGGCCTCGCCAGCCGTGTGCGAGATGTCGAAGCATTCGATGCGCATGCTGTCGAGGTCGTCAGGCGCGAGTTCCAGCGCATCCACCAGCGCACGCGTGCGCGCCTGCTGCGAGCCTTCCTCGGCCAGCAGGCGGGCCAGCTGGAGGCCCGCGTTGGTCTGCGCCATCTCGAGCCAGTGGCGGCGCTGCTCGCGCGGCTGGAACACTGCCGTCACGCGCGTGCCGGCCTGCTGCGACACCGCCTCGATGAGCGAGCGGCTCACCAGTTCGCTGAGCACCAGCGTGGCGGGCACCGGCACGTCGATGTAGTGCTGGGCGATGAAGGCTTCGAGCACCTGGACTTCGACCGGATCGGCCGCAGCAGGCGCGCTGCCTTCGTCCAGTTCGTCAGGGTGGACGAGCGAGGCGTCCTCCACATGCACAGGGAAGTAGGCCCGGTCGCCCAGATGCCTGCCGCCGCGCACCATCGCCAGGTTGACGCAGGCCTTTCCGCCCTGCACCTTCACGGCAAGGATGTCGACGTCCTTGTCCGATGCGATCTCGATCGACTGCTGGTGCAGCACACGCGAGATCGCCGACATCTGGTTGCGCAGTTCGGCAGCCTGTTCGAACTCGAGCTTCTCGGCATGCGCGGTCATGCGGCCTTCGAGCTGGCCGAGCACCGCCTGCGTGTCGCCCATGAGGAAGGACTCGGCATTGGCCACGTCCTGCGCATAGGCCTCGGGCGTGATGTAGCCCACGCAAGGGCCGGTGCAGCGCTTGATCTGGTAGAGCAGGCAGGGCCGGGTGCGATTGGCGTAGACCGTGTCCTCGCAGGTGCGCAGCTTGAAGACCTTCTGCAGCAACTGGATCGACTCCTTTACGGCCCAGGCGCTCGGATAAGGGCCGAAATAGCGGTGCTTGCGGTCGGTCGCGCCGCGGTAGTACGCCAGGCGCGGGAAGGTGTGCGAGGCGATCTTCAGGTAGGGGTAGCTCTTGTCGTCCCGGAACAGGATGTTGTACCTGGGCTTGAGCGACTTGATGAGGTTGTTCTCGAGCAGCAGCGCCTCGGCCTCGGAGCGCACCACAGTCGTTTCCATGCGCGCGATCTTGCTGATCATGTGACCGATGCGCGTGCCGCCGTGGCTCTTCTGGAAGTAGTTGGCCACGCGCTTCTTCAGGTTGCGCGCCTTGCCCACGTAGAGCACCGCGCCAGCCGCATCGAAGTAGCGGTAGACGCCCGGGAGCTGCGGCAGGGCCGCGACTTCGCTGAGGAGTTGATCGGAATGCACGTCTGACATGGCGGCTATTGTGGCTTGGGCTGCGAGCGCGATCATGGTGCGCCCTGGCTCTGCACTCGGTAGTGTCGGCCTTGTATTCCAGCATTTTCTCAAGCAGGATGTTCTGGCTGCCGCACGCCTTGTGCGGCACGCGGGAGGGCCCGGCGCAACGCGCCGAGGCATCGAAAAAAACCAACGCTGGATTGCCTCATGAAAACCCGATATCCCTGGTGGCTCGCCACACCGGTCGCCTTGTCACTCGCTCTCGCCGGCTGCGGCGGAGACTCCAACAACGGCGCCTATTTCCCCATCACGCCGCAGCCGCCCGTGGCGGTGGACGCCAGTTGCCAGACCAGCACGTCGGGCGGCTCGGTCACGGTCGGATCCGGCCTGGCCGGCGACCCTGCCCTGCCGGAACCGGCTTCCGGCTATGTCGTCGGGCACAAGGTGGTCACGGCCAAAAGCTACATGGTGGTGGCCAACCACCCGCTGGCGACGCGCGCCGGCTGCGACGTGCTCAAGGCCGGCGGCAGCGCGACGGACGCGGCCATCGCGGTGCAGGCCGTCCTGGCATTGGTCGAACCGCAATCGAGCAGCCTGGCCGGCGGCGCCTTCCTGCTGCACTACGACGCGAAGACGAAGAAGGTCCAGGCCTATGACGGCCGCGAAACCGCGCCGGCAGCTGCCACCGGCAACTACCTGCGCTACGTCGACGACGCCTCGGACCCGACGGCGCCCTTGCCCAATGCCCGCGCCAGCGGGCGCTCGATCGGCACGCCGGGCGTGATGCGCATGCTCGCCCTCGCGCACGGCGACCACGGCAAGCTGCCTTGGAAGGACTTGTTCGGCGAAGGCACCGACCTCGCGACCAACGGCTTCAAGATCGGCGGACGCATGGCCGCGGCCATCGCGCTGTCGGCCCCGAACCTGAAGCGTGACGCCGAGGCCGCGGCCTACTTCCTCGACGCCGCCGGCAACCCGAAGCCCCTGGGCACGACGCTCACCAACCCGGCCTATGCCGAGGTGCTGAAGGCGCTGGCGACCCAAGGCGCCGATGCGCTCTACACCGGCCCGATCGCGGAGGCCATCGTGGCCAAGATCCAGGCGACTCAGGGCGCGGACGGCTCGGTCATCACGCCCGGCAAGACCACGCTGGCCGACCTCAAGAACTACCAGGCCAAGCGGCGCGATCCGGTGTGCGCCACCTATCGCAGCTACAACGTCTGCAGCATGTCGCCACCCTCGTCGGGCGGGATCGGCGTGCTGTCCACGCTCGGCATCCTGGAGAACTTCCCGCTCGGCAACTATCCGCCGGGCAACATCGACCTCGAAGGCGGCAAGCCCGCCGTGATGGGCGTGCACCTGGTGAGCGAGGCCGAGCGCCTGGCCTATGCGGACCGCGACAAGTACGTGGCCGACACCGACTTCGTGCCACTGCCCGGCGGCAGTCCCGACACGCTGCTCAACAAGAACTACCTGAGCTCGCGCGCCGCCTTGATCAGCCTCACTAGGAGCATGGGCACGGCCAGCGCGGGCGACTTCGGCGCGCCGCCGCTGGGCATCGACAAGACGGTCGAGCAAGGCACGACGCACCTCTCGATCGTCGACAAGGAAGGCAATGTGGTGACCATGACGACGACGGTCGAATCCACGCTCGGCTCCTATCACATGGCGCGCGGGATCATGCTGAACAACCAGTTGACCGACTTCAGCGCATCCCCGGTCGATGCGACGGGCGCACCGGTGGCCAATCGCGTGGCGCCGGGCAAGCGCCCGCGCAGCACGATGGCGCCGGTGCTGGTGTTCAAGGGCAGCGACACGGGCGACTTCCTGATGGCCACCGGCTCGCCGGGCGGCGGCACGATCATCCAGTACGTCGTCAAGACCACGGTGGGTGCGCTCGACTGGGGCCTCGACGCGCAACAGGCCACGTCGCTGGTCGACTTCGGCGCGGCCAACAGCCCGACGACCAACGTCGGCGGCGAGCATCCTGCCATCGACACGTCCAGCGGCGGCAACAACGATGCGCTGATCACGGGGCTGCGGGCGCTGGGCCACACGGTGTCGACCGCCGCGCAGAGCAGCGGCATCTCCACCATCATCCGCAAGAAGGAGCACGGCGTGACGGTGCTGACAGGGGGGGCCGATCCACGGCGCGAAGGGATCGTGCTGGGTGACGCGCCGGCGCGCTGACGCAGTACCGGGCGCAGGTCAATCGCCGTGGACCGGTTCGCAACGCACGTCGGTCTTCACCGAATTGGCGATGAAGCACTGCGCGTGCGCTTCGTGATGCATGGCGTCGACCTGCTCGCGCGATGGCTGCGGGTCGCCCGAGAAGGCGACGCTGGGCCGCAGCGTGACCACGGTCATGGCCACGCGCCGCTCCTCGTTGCGCGCCATCTTGCCTTCGGCGCTGTCCCGATAGCGATCGACCCTGAAGCCCCGGTCCCGCGCAATCGACAGGAACCAGAGCATGTGGCAACTCGACAAGGAGGCAACGAAGGCCTCTTCAGGATCGACCGCCGATGCGTCCGACATCGGCAGCGGCACGACGTGCGGCGAGGACGAGCCGGCCAGCGTCGCACCGCCGTCGAAGCGGATCAGGTGGCGGCGGCTGAAGCGGTTGTCCAGGAAGTCCTGGTCGGAACGTTCCCAATGGATTTCAGCGGTATAGACGGCCATGGCGAGGGACCTCGATTCGGGGCTGTAGAGTAACCGCGATGCGCTGGGACATCTTCTGCAAAGTCATCGACAACCACGGCGACCTGGGCGTGTGCTGGCGGCTGGCTTGCCAGCTGGCCGCGCAGGGCGACGGCGTGCGGCTCTGGGTGGACGATGGCGCCGCGCTGGAATGGATGGCGCCGGTGGGGCTTGCCGGCGTGGAGGTAGTCGACTGGCGCGCGCCGGCGGCCGTGGTCGAGGCTGCAGCGGCGCTGGCGCCGGACGTGCTTATCGAGGCATTCGGATGCGATCCGGCGCCGGAACTGATCGCGCGGTTCGCGGAGGCGGCGTCGGAGGGCCGGCCCGCGCGGCCCTGGATCAACCTCGAGTACCTTTCCGCCGAGCCCTATGTCGAGCGGCTGCACGGCTTGCCGTCCCCGGTGTTCCGCGGGCCGGGCGAGGGCCTGTCGAAGCGATTCTTCTATCCGGGATTCACCACCGCCACCGGCGGCCTCCTGCGCGAGCCCGACCTGACGGCGCAGCAGGAAGCCTTCGACCGCGCGGCCTGGCTGGTCGCGCGGGGCATCGAATGGCAGGGCGAGCGGCTGGTCTCGCTCTTTTGCTACGAGCCGCCAGCGCTGGCGGACCTGCTGGCGCAGCTTGCCGCCGGGCCGACGCCCACGCGCCTGCTGGTCACACCGGGCCGTGCAGCGCAGGCGGTCCAGGCGATCACTGGCTCCCGGCGGGGCATGGAGCGCTTGCCGGGCGGGCTGGGCGCGCTGTCCATCTCCTACCTCCACCACCTTGCACAACCGGATTTCGACCACTTGCTGTGGGCCTGTGACCTGAATTTCGTCCGGGGCGAGGATTCCTTCGTGCGGGCCATCTGGGCCGGCGCGCCGATGGTCTGGCAGATCTACCCGCAGGACGACGATGCGCACCACATCAAGCTGGCAGCTTTCCTGGACTGGCTCGGCGCCCCCGCCTCGCTGCGCCATGGCCACACGATCTGGAACGGATTCGAGGCCGGCCCGATGCCGCTGCTCGACCGGGAGACGCTGGCCGAATGGCGCGCCAATGCCCAGTCCGCGCGCGACCGGCTGTTGCAACAGAACGATCTGGTGACACAGTTGCGCAGTCTGATTTCGCAAAAAAGCTAAAATTGCGGGCTTTGCGAAATTCGGGCCGGATTCTCATCTGGTCCCGCTCCCTTTTCGCTGAACCCGCCGCGGGAACCATGCAGCTTCAGGCCCTCCGTCTGCAGTCGCTCCGAGCGGCCCAACATCCAGAGACCCTGATATGAAAATCGCTCAAGAAATCCGCGCTGGCAACGTCATCATGCACGGCAAGGACCCGATGGTCGTCCTCAAGACCGAATACAGCCGCGGCGGCCGCAACTCCGCCACCGTGCGCATGAAGCTCAAGAGCCTGATCGCCAACTTCAACACCGAAGTGGTGTTCAAGGCCGACGACAAGATCGACCAGATCGTGCTCGACAAGAAGGAGTGCACCTACTCCTACTTCGCCGACCCGATGTACGTCTGCATGGACGAAGAGTTCAACCAGTACGAAGTCGAAGCCGAGAACATGGGCGACGCGCTCAACTACCTCGACGACGGCATGCCGGTCGAAGTGGTGTTCTACGACGGCAAGGCCATCTCGGTCGAACTGCCGACCAGCGTCGAGCGCGAAGTGACCTGGACCGAACCCGCCGTCAAGGGCGATACCTCCGGCAAGGTCATGAAGCCGGCCAAGATCTCGACCGGCTTCGAAGTGGGTGTGCCGCTGTTCGTGGCGCAAGGCGATCGCATCGAAATCGACACGCGCACGGGCGAGTACCGCAAGCGCGTCTGAGGCTTACCCCGCACACTTGAAAGGCTCCGGAAGGGGCCTTTTTTGTTTTTGGGTCGGACAGCCGAACGCGAAGGTCGCGAAAGGAATTCCAAGACTTTCTGGAGCGAGAGAAAGCTCCGGACGCACCTCGATTGCGCTTGATCGGCGCCCGGGCCAGGCGCTGACTGGACAGGTTCCGGACCTGTGTGAGGCCCCGCGCCGCGTGGAAGACTTGCTCAGGGCCGCCCTGGATGCGCGGCGAGCCAGTCGGCCTGCGCGGCCAGCACATCTGCGGGGGATCGGCCAGCGAGTTCGCGGTACACCGCTGGCGCGGTCGCGCCTTCGGTGTTGATGAGCAGGACGCGCGAGTCGCCATCCAGGCCGACCTGCAGGCGCGATGGCGGCGTCCCAGCCAGACTTTGCAGCGCAGCCAGGCCCGCTGCGCCTGACTCGCCACTCAGCACCGGCATGTCCCCCTCCGCCCCATCGGCCAGCGTGCGCATCCCGGCCACTGCCGCGGCGTCGGGGATCGTCATGAAGAAGTCGACGGCCGGCTCCAGGAAGCGCCATGCGAGGGGCGAGGTCTGGCCGCAGGCCAGGCCGGCCATCACCGAATCGACCGACCCGGTCGCGAGCGCCGGTCGGCCCAGGCGGGCGCTCTGGATGAGGCAATCGGCCTGCTCCGGTTCGACCACGATGAAGAGGGGCCGCGCGGCGCCGAAGCGCTCGCAGAAGTAGCCCACGATGCCGGCGGCCAGCCCGCCGACGCCGCCTTGCAGGATCACGTGCGTCCAGGGGCACTCGACTGCCGGTTGCTGTTCGAGCAACTCGTCGACGATGGCCGCGTAGCCCTGCATCACGTCGCGCGGGATCTCTTCGTAGCCTTCGTACGAGGTATCGGAGACCACCTGCCAGCCGTTGGCCTCGGCCAGCCGCGCCGCCTCCCGCACCGACGCGTCGTAGTTGCCGGCAATGCGCACGATGGTTGCACCGAAAGCCGCGATCGCGTCCTTGCGCTCCTGGCTCACCTGGGCATGCAGCACGATCACGCAGCGGCAGCCGAGGCTCTGCGCGGCGGCGGCCAGCGCGCGGCCATGGTTGCCGTCCGTGGCGCTGATGACAGTGAAATCGCGCAACGCCCGCGCATGCCGCCCGGCGAACAGGTCCGCGGGCTTGAAGCCGCTGTCGGGCCAACGGCGCAGCACCAAGCGCAGCAGCGCGATGGGGGCGCCCAGCACCTTGAAGCTGCCCAGTGGCGAGCGCGCGGATTCGTCCTTGAGGTCCAGCCTGGCGATCGCGTGCCGCCGCGCCAGCCCGGGCAACGTCCGCAGCGGCGTCGCGCCGGCGTTGAGGCCCGGCCAGTGCGAGAGCCAGCGACGGCTCTCGCGGGCGGTGGCGATGTTCATGACCTGCGCGAGCGCGGGCTGGTAGGCGCCGCGCCGGGCGCGCGTGTTGGCAATCAGCATGGTGACTTTCAGCGCGGCAGGCGGATGCGCGCCAGTTCGGCAAAGTAGCGGGCGCCCACGGGCAGCACGCTGTCGTTGAAGTCGTAGCGCGCGTTGTGCAGCGGCACGCCGCCCTGGCCCGCATCGCCGTTGCCGATGAAGACGAAGGCGCCCGGCACGTGGCGCAGGAAGGCGCCGAAGTCCTCGGAGATCATCATCGGCTGCACGTTGGCATCGACCTTGTCGGCGCCGACGATGGCGGTGGCGGCGGCCAGCGCGGTCGGCACGCATTCGGGCCAGTTCACGGTCGGCGCGAACTCGTGCGTGTACTCGAAGCTGCATTCGGCTCCGTGGGCTTGGCAGATGCCCATGCAAATCTCTCGCATGCGCCGCTCCAGCAGCGCCTGCACCTCGGGTGCGTAGCTGCGGGTGTCGCCCTTGATCGTGACGCGCGTCGGGATGGCATTGCGGATGCCGTCGGTGATGAACTCGGTGCAGGACACGACAGCGGACATGCCGGGGTCGACCGAGCGCGCCACCACCGTCTGCAGCGCCAGCACGATCTCCGCGCCGATCACCAGCGGGTCCACGCCCATGTGCGGCCGGGCCGCATGTCCACCGCGGCCGGTAATGCGGATCACGAAGTTGTCCTCGCTGGCCATGATGCCGCCCGCGCGGGTGGCGAAGTGACCGGCAGGCATGCCCGGCATGTTGTGCGCGCCATGGATCTCGTCGACCGGGAAGCGCTGGAACAGGCCGTCGTCCATCATCGCCTTGGCGCCGCGGCCATGTTCCTCGGCCGGCTGGAAGATGAAGCGCACCGTGCCGTTGAAGTCGCGCCGTTCCGCCAGCAATTGCGCCGCGCCCAGCACCATCGCCATGTGGCCGTCATGGCCGCAGGCGTGCATGCGGCCGGGTGCCTGCGAGGCATGCACCCGGCCGGCGGCGTCCTCGGTGATCGCGAGCGCATCCATGTCGGCGCGCAAGCCGATCACGCCCTGGCCATCGCCCACCTTCAGGTTGGCAACGACGCCCGTTCCGCCGATGCCGCGATGCACTTCCAGGCCCAGCGCATTGAGCACGCTGGCGACATAGTCGGAGGTCTTCTTCTCCTCGAAGCCGGTCTCGGGGTGGCGATGCAGGTGATGGCGCCAGCGCACGAGTTGCTGGTCGAAGGTGGTGGTGCTCATGGCAGTGATCTTAGGAACGGGCGGGTGAATGGATTTACCATTCCCGCCCCTCTTTTGCTGCATTTGGCTCGACTTTGCCCGCCGGATGAAACAGATCGCCGCATGAACCTCGATCGCCTCGACACGCAGATCCTTGACGCGCTGCAGCAGGACGCTTCGCTGCGCCTGCGCGCATTGGCCGACAAGGTCAACGCCTCGCCCGCGACCTGCCAGCGCCGCATCGCCCAGCTCAAGGCATCGGGTGTGCTGCTCAAGCAGGTGGCGATCGTGGACCGGCTCAAGGTCGGGCGGCCGCTCACGGTGTTCGTGTCGGTCGAGCTCGACAAGCAGAACGATGCCCTCCTTCGCAACTTCGAGAAGCGCATGAGCGCGGAGCCCGACGTCATGGCCTGCTACGAGGTGTCGGGCGAATTCGACTTCCTGCTGGTGGTGAATGCCGCCTCGATGGAGCGCTACCACGCCTTCACGCGCGAGGTGTTTTCATCGAACAACAACGTGCGCAACTTCAAGAGCACCTTCGCCATGAACTGCTCCAAGTTCGAGACGCGCATACCGCTCGCCGAGCCGCCGGCCTGACCCTCATAAAAGGGGTTGGCCCGCATCCTGCAACGCGCACAATCAAGTCCACTTCTTCTTCGCCGCACCGCCATGAACAAGACCCACAACCTTCACGACAAGCGCCTGGCCGATGCATGGGCCACGCTGCAGACCCACGCCGACAGCGGCCTGCCGCTGGACCCGGATCCGTCGCGCATCGCCTTCGCCGATCCCGAGTTCCTGCTGCGCCGGGAAACGCGCGGCATCCGCATGCAGCTGGAGTTGATGAAGCCCGACCTGGAGATGCGCAAGCACGGCATCGAGAACACGGTGGTGGTCTTCGGCAGCGCGCGCTTTCGCAGCGAGGAAGAATCGCGCGCCCTGATCGCGCAGGCGGAAGCGGCCGGCGACGCGCCGCTGGTCGAGCGCCTGCGCAAGCTCGCGCGCGGTTCGCACTACTACGAACAGGCCCGCGCCTTCGGCAAGCTGGTGGCCGAGTACAGCAACGACAAGGAACCGGAAGACAAGCTCTTCATCTGCACCGGCGGCGGTCCCGGCATCATGCAGGCGGCCAACCGCGGCTCCTACGAAGGCGGCGGCCTCAACGTCGGGCTGGCCATCGCGCTGCCCATGGAGGAAGCAGCCAACCCTTATGTCACGCCGGCGTTGAGCTTCAAGTTCCACTACTTCGCGATCCGCAAGATGCACTTCATGATGCGGGCGAAGGCGCTGGTGGCCTTCCCCGGCGGCTTCGGCACGATGGATGAACTCTTCGAGATCATCACGCTGGTGCAGACCCGCAAGTCGAAGCCGGTGCCGATCGTGCTGTTCGGCTCGGACTACTGGAAGCAGCTGGTGAACTTCGACTTCATGGTGGACGAAGGCGTGATCTCGCCCGGTGACGTGAACCTGTTCGAGTACGTCGATGCGCCCGCGGATGCGTGGGACTACATCAAGAAGTTCTACAAGCTGTGATCGGCGGGTGCCGGGGGCACCTTCAGCCCCCACACCGCCCGCGTCCCCGCGGCCACGATGCCGCCCACCAGCCAGAACACGCCCGCGATGCCGATCAGCGAACCGGCCGCGCCGAACAGCATCGGCATCGCGACGCTGGACGCATTGAGCGTCATCACCCGCAGGCCGAGCGCCTCCCCGTGCCGCGCATGCGGCGTGATCTGGTGCAGCATGCTCATCACCATCGGCTGCACCGCGCCGAGCGCCACGCCGAGCGCGACCGAGCAGGCGCCCATGCCGATGGCGGTGGTCATCAGCGGGTAGACGGCGAACACCAGCGCCGTGAGGATGTTCGACGCGGTGATGACGGTGCGCTCCTTCAGGTGCGAGGCGACCATCGGCAGCACCACGCGGATGGCCGCCGCAGCCACCGCGAAGGCACCGAGCACCGAGCCGATCACCGACGCGCTCAGCCCGCGGTCATGGCCCAGCAGCGGCAGCACGAAGGTGTGCACGTCCCATGAGGCCGACTGCAGCCAGTTGACGAACAGCAGGCGACGGAACATCGGCTCGCGCAGCAGGTCCCAGGCGCGCGGCTTCGGCGCACCGGGCACCGCGGGTGCCGTCGGCAGCTCCTGCGTGCCACGCGCGAGCAGCCAGCAGATGACCGGCAGCACGGCCAGCAGCACGAAGGACGCGCGATAGCCGACCAGGTCGCCGGGCGTGCTGCCCGCATGGTCGATCAAAAGGCCGGTCGCGAAGGGTCCGACGAAGTTGGCGGCCGCCGGCGAGATGGCGAGCCAGCTGAACACCTGCTTGAGCTGCGTTGGGTTGGTCGCGGCGCGGCCGACATGTCGCTGCAAGGCAATCAGGGCGATGCCGGTCGCGCCGCCGGTCAGCAAGGCGGCCAGGCAGAGCACCGGCAGCACCGGGAACAAGGCGGCCAGCGCTGCGCCAGACGTGGCGGCCGCCACCGCTATCTGCAGCGGCAGCCGCAACCCGTGGCGATCGGCGAAGCGCCCTGCAGGCAGCGCAAGGAACACCTGCGTGAGCGCGAACAAGGACAGAAGCGCGCCCACCGTGGCGGCGCTGTAGCCCTCCTTCAGCGCCAGCAACGGCGAGGCCAGCCGCGTGCCGGTCATGGCGGCGTGCAGGCAGACCTGCGCGACGATCAGGCGCAGCAGTTCAGGCGTCATCGCACCTGCCGATCGATCGGTTGCGCCCCTGCGACGCTGCGCAAGGCCTTCATTTCTGCGGGAGGTCTTCCGGGAGGCCGATCATGGGCAATCCGGGCTCGGGCGCTTCGAGGCCCGCCTCCGGGATGGCCGCGTCGAGGGTGGCCGCGCTGAAGGACTTGGTCGGCTTCACGCCGAGCGCACGCAGCATCTCGGCCTGCCGGATCGCATTGCCATTGCCGCTCCTGAACTTCTTGAACGCCTCGCCGTACGCGGCCTGGGCCTGGTCGAGCGACTTGCCCACGCGCTCCAGGTCGCCGACGAAGGCTGCCAGCTTGTCGTAGAGCTCGGCGCCGCGCTTGGCGATGTCCTGCGCGTTGCGGCTTTGCTGCTCCTGCCGCCAGAGATGCGCCACGGTGCGAACCACGAACAGCAGCGTCGAAGGGCTGACCAGCAGCACGTTGCGGGCCCAGGCATCCATGAACAGTTGGTCGTCGGCCGACACGGCCAGCATGAACGCAGGCTCGATCGGCACGAACATCAGCACGAAGTCGAGCGACTTCAGGCTGTAGAGCTGCTCGTAGCGCTTGCTCGAGAGCCCGTCGATATGAGTGCGGATGGACGCCAGGTGCCTGCGCTGGGCCGAATGCCGCTGTTCGTCGGATTCCGCGCTGACGCATTCCTCGTAGGCCAGCAGCGACACCTTGGCATCGACCACCAGCTTGCGGTCTTCCGGCAGGTGGATGATCACGTCGGGTTGCGCACGCGAGCCGTCCTCGCGCGTGTGGCTCTGCTGCACGTGGTACTCGACGCCACGGCGCAGGCCCGATGCCTCGAGCACGCGCTCGAGGATCAGCTCACCCCAGTTGCCCTGCGTCTTGGACGAGCCCTTGAGTGCCTGCGTCAGGTTGCGGGCCTCGGCGCCGAGCAACTGGTTGAGCTCCATCAGTTGCGTCACCTGCTGGGCCAGGGCGGAGCGCTGCTTGCCCTCGGTGTCGTAGAACTGCTCGACACGGCCCTGGAAGTCGGCCAGCCGCATGCGCAGCGGATCGAGCAACGCGCCCAGGCTGGTCTGGTTCTGCTCGACGAAGCGCTTGCTCTTCTCCTCCAGGATGTCGTTGGCCAGCGCCTTGAACTGGTTGGCCAGCGCTTCGCGCGCTTCATGGAGGTAGGCCAGCTTTTCTTCGGCCTGCGCGCGTTGCAGCGCCTGCACTTTCTCGGCCTCGTGCCGGTCTGCTTCCATCTGCGTCTTCAACTCGGCCACCTGCGTGCGCAGCGCGCTGGCCTCGTTGCGAAGCGCGTCGTGCGCGTGGCGCTCCTGCATCAACGCCTGCTCGAGCACCGGTACGCGCTCGGCCCGCTCGGCCAGTTGCGCGCGCTCGTCGCGCACGTTGTCCAACGCGTCCCGCCAATCGTCGGACTGTGCGCGCAGGTCGGCGAATTCAGCGTGCAGCGTGCCGAGTTCCTGCTCCACGCCACGCGCCCGCTCCTGCGCCACCGCGATCTGCGGACGCAGGTTGCCCTCGGCCTCCGCGGTTGCCATTTGCAGCGCCTGCGCGCGGGCCTCGTCCACCTGCTCCTTCAGGGACTCCTGCGCGCTGCGCCGCGCCGAGGCGCCGCCAAAAAGCCAGCCCGCCAACAGTCCCACCAGCAGCGCCACCGCCGCCAGCGCGGCCGGCACCATCCATGCATTCCAATCGCTCATTCAACGCGTTTTCTGTTCGTTCAAGACTTGGCGGCAAGCGCCGCGGGGTTGAGCGGGCTCACCGCCTTGCCCTGGGTGAGAAAGCCGATGAGGTTGGCGGTCGCCAGGTCGGCCATGGCGCGCCGCGTGGGCACGGTGGCGCTGGCGATGTGCGGCGTGAGGACCACGTTCGGCACCGTCAGCAGGTCGGGGTGCACCTTGGGTTCGCCCTCGAACACATCCAGGCCGGCAGCGGCGATACGCTTCTCTCGCAAGGCCACGGCCAGTGCCGCATCGTCGACGATGCCGCCGCGTGCGATGTTGACGAGCGTGGCGGTCGGCTTCATCAGCGCCAGTTCGGCAGCGCCGATGGTGTGGTGCGATGCGAGGCTGTAGGGCACGACCAGCACGACGTGGTCGGCAGTCTTGAGCAGCTCCTCCTTGCCCGCGTAGCTGGCCTTGCATTCGGCCTCCAGCGATGCATCGAGCCGCGAACGGTTGTGATAGATCACCTTCATCCCGAAGCCATGCGCGCCGCGCCTCGCGATGCCCTGCCCGATGCGACCCATGCCGATGATGCCGAGCGTGCTGCCGTGGATGTCCGCGCCCGAGAACATGTCGTAGGCCCACTTGGTCCACTTTCCGGCGCGCAGGAAATGCTCGCTCTCGGCGATGCGGCGCGCGGTCGCCATCAACAGCGCGAAGCCGAAATCGGCCGTGGTCTCGGTGAGCACGTCGGGCGCATTGGTGCCGAGCACGCCGTGCGCGGTCATCGCGTCGATGTCGAGGTTGTTGTAGCCCACGGACATGTTGGAGACGATCTTCAGGTCCGGGCTGGCATCGAGCACTTCGGCGTCGATGCGCTCGGTGCCGGAACTGAACATGCCCACCTTGCCTTGCAGCCGCGCGATGAGTTCGGCCTTCGACCAGAGTGCGTCAGCCTGGTTGGACTCGACCTCGAAATGTTCTTCAAGCCGCGCGATGGTCTCGGGAAAGATGCCGCGCGCGATCAGTACCTTGGGTTGGCTCATGGTGTTCAGCGAAAGAAGATGAGGGATAAAAGAACGAACAGCGGCAACAGGATGCCACCGGACCAGGCCATGTAGCCGAAGAAGCCGGGCATGCCCATGCCACGCTCGTCGGCGATGGCCCGGACCATCATGTTCGGCGCATTGCCGATGTAGGTGCAAGCGCCCATGAACACGGCACCGGCGGAGATCGCGGCCAGCGTGTCGGCATGGGTGGTCATCAGCGCCTGTGCGTCGCCGCCGGCGGTGTTGAAGAACACCAGGTAGGTCGGCGCGTTGTCCAGGAAGGCGCTCAGCAGGCCGGTGGCCCAGAAGTACATGGCCGGGTCGGGTTGGCCATCGGCCTGGGTCACGGCGGACACGATCGCACCGAAGGGGCCATGCACGCCCGCGCGCAGCATCGCGATCACAGGGATGATGGTCAGGAAGATGCCCGCGAAGAGCTTGGCCACCTCGGCCATCGGGGCCCAGGAAAAGTGGTTGTCAGCATGCACCTTGTCAGGCGTGATCCGGAGCGACAGCAGCGTGACCAGCACCAGCCCCACATCGCGCACGATGCCTGGCAACCCGACCTCGGTGCCGTGGACATCGAAGCTCACCGGCGATTTCCACGCACCGCTCAGCAGCACGAGCCCGACGATGGCGGCCAGCAGCCAGAAGTTGCGGGCACCGTCGAACCCGAAGCCGCGCGTGTCGGGCGTCGGGTCCACCGGCAGCACGCCTTCCTTGCGGTAGTAGTGGCGGTCGACCAGGTAGAACAGCACGAGCAGCACGCCGACCACAAAGAGCGTGTCCGGCAGGATGTGGTTCAAGGTCCAGAAGAAGTCCACGCCGTTCAGGAAGCCGAGGAACAGCGGCGGATCGCCCAGCGGCGTCAGCGAGCCGCCCATGTTCGACACGATGAAGATGAAGAACACGACCACGTGCACCCGGTGCCTGCGGTTGTCGTTGGCACGGATCAGCGGCCGGATCAGCAGCATCGACGCGCCGGTCGTGCCCATCAGGCTTGCAAGCACCGCGCCAATGGCAAGGATGCCCGTGTTCAGCCCCGGTGCGCCATGCAGGTTGCCGCGAATGTAGATGCCGCCAGCCACCGCGAACAGAGCGGTCAGGAGGATGACGAAGGGGATGTATTCGCCCAGCAGCGCGTGCACCAGCTGCGCGCCCCCCAGCGAGGGCCCGAATGCCACCGCAAACGGAACCAGGAACGCGAGCGACCAGGCAGCCGACACCTTGCCGTAGTGGTGGTGCCAGAAGGCCGGCACCAGCAAGGGCATCAACGCAATCGAAAGAAGAATGCCGGCAAAGGGCACGCCCCACAGCGGGGACAGCGCGGCGGCGTCGAACCCGGCCGCACCGGCCAGCGTCGGGAACAGGGAGACGAAGAGGAAGGTGGCGGCAGCGCGAGCCACAGTCTTCATGCGGGTGCGATTTCGAACACCTGCCGCAGGTAGGCCAGATACTTCTCGTCCTCGCACATGTTCTTGGACGGCGTGTCGGACAGCTTGGCCACCGGCTGGTCGTTGCAGGCAATCATCTTGATGACGATCTGCAGCGGCTCGTAGCCGAGGTCGTTGGTGAGGTTGGTGCCGATGCCGAAGGCCAGCTGGCAGCGTCCGCGGAACTGCTGGTAGAGCTCGATGGTGCGCGGCACGGTCAGTCCGTCGCTGAAGATCAGCGTCTTGGTGCGCGGATCGACCCGGTTGGACACGTAGTGCGCCAGCATGCGCTCGCCCCACTGGAACGGATCGCCGCTGTCGTGCCGTGAGCCGTCGAACAGCTTGCAGAAGAACAGGTCGAAATCGCGCAGGAAGGCGCTCATGCCGTACACGTCCGACAGCGCGATGCCGAGGTCGCCGCGGTACTCGCGTCCCCACATCTCGAAGCCGAACACCTGGCTGTCGCGCAGCCGCGGACCGAGCGCCTGGCAGGCCTGCAGGTATTCGTGCGCCATCGTGCCCAGCGGGATCAGGCCGAGCTTCATCGCGTAGAGCACGTTGCTGGTGCCCGCGAGCTGCGGGCTGCGATCGCCGAGGCGGGCCGGCACCGTCACCACGCCGAGCTTGCTGCTCAGCGTGCGCAACACCTCTTCGTGCCATTCCTTGGAGAAGCGGCGGCGGGTTCCGTAGTCGGCGATCTTGAGGTCGCTCAGGCCCTCGCCCTGCAACTGCTCGATCTTGGTCGCGAGGCGGCGGCGGCCTTCCGAAAAGTCCGCAGCGGGCTGCGTGTTGCGGAAGTAGACCTCGTTCACGATGGCCAGCACCGGGATCTCGAACAGGATGGTGTGCAGCCACGGTCCCTTGATGAGGATGTCCAGTTGGCCATCGGCCTGCGGCGTGATCTGGATGTACTTCTCGTTGAGGCGGAACAAGCCGAGGAAATCGACGAAGTCGCTCTTGATGAAGCGCATCGAGCGCAGGTAGACCAGTTCCGCTTCCTTGAACTCCAGCGAGCACAGGTGCCGCACTTCCTCGCGGATCTGGTTGGCGAACTGGGCGAGGTTGACGCCCGGATTGCGGCACTTGAAGCGGTACTCCACGCGGGCCCCCGGGAACCGATGCAGCACCACTTGCATCATCGTGAACTTGTAGAGGTCGGTGTCGAGCAGGCTGTTGATGATCATGGGTGCAAAACCGTGTTGTCTCTTTGTGCCGGCCCATTATCACGGGCTATGCCGCTTCGCGTCGGCGCGTGCCTACGGGCCCTTCCCTGCAAGTCCTACCGTCGTGCACGGGTGCCTCAGCCACATTGCCTCCACGTTGGCAAACACGCCGACGCCTCAACCGCAACGAAGGAGAAAGCCATGAACAAGGACACCATCGAGGGCAATTGGAAGCAGCTCAAGGGCAAGGTCAAGGAACAGTGGGGCAAGCTGACCGACGATGACTTCGACGTGATCGCCGGCAAGCGCGACCAGTTGCTCGGCCGCATCCAGGAACGCCATGGCATCAGCCGCGACGAAGCGGAAAAGCAGGTCAGCGAATGGGAAACGCGCGACGGTCGCGAACCCAGCGCGCTGTGGTTCGAACGCGTCTGATCTCCCGCACTTTTTCAGCAACTACCCCTAGAGGAACCCATCATGAAGAAACATCTGCTCATGCTTGCCATCGCATCGTCCTGCCTGCTCGGCGCGCAAGCCTCGAATGCCATGTCGAAGGACGAATACAAGGCGGCCAAGGAAAAGATCGAGGCCGACTACAAGGTCGACAAGGCCCAGTGCGACACGATGAAGGACAACGCCAAGGACGTGTGCATGAAGGAAGCCAAGGGCAAGGAAAACGTTGCCAAGGCCGAACTCGAACAAAGCTACGAGCCCAGCGCGAGCCATCAACGCAAGGTGGCTGAAGAAAAGGTAGACGCGATGTACGCCGTCGCCAAGGAAAAGTGCGACGACCAGAAGGGAGCGGAAAAGAGCGCTTGCGAAAAGCAGGCCAAGGCCGACGAGGCCAAGGGCAAGGCCGACATCAAGGCCATGAAGATGTGACGCTTGCGTCACACCTTCATCAGGGTGTGAACTACCGCGGCCAGTTCGGGCGAAAGCTCGACTGGCCGCTGGCTTTTGCGGTCCACGTAGACATGGACGAAGTGGCCTTGGGCGGCGGCCGTTTCGGCGCCCTCGGCAAAAAGGCCGATCTCGTAGCGCACGCTGGAGCGGCCCGTCTGCGTGACGCGGATGCCGGCCTCCACAGTCGTCTGCGGAAAGGCCAGCGGGGCAAAGTAGTTGCACTGCGTCTCGACCACGAAGCCCACCACTTCGCCGTGGTAGATGTCGAGAACGCCGCGCTCGATCAACAGGGCGTTGATCGCAGTGTCGAACCAACCGTAGTAGACGACGTTGTTGACGTGGCCGTACATGTCGTTGTCGGACCAGCGCGTTGGGATCTTGCGGAACACGGCGTACTGGCTGCGGTGATCGGGCGAAGGCTTGAAGGGCCTGGAACGGGCTGCGCTGCTCATGGCGCGGCATTTTGCCTGCGGCGTGCATTTGGCCCGTTGATTTAGAACCAGTCACCTAGATTGCTGCAACGCAACAAAAAGGGGTTGATTTGATCGTCGGCAGGCCTATACTTCACTCCATGCTGCGGCGCAACAAAAAGCGATGTCAGCAAACCGCCCCTCTTCCTCTCATCTCAAATCTCTGGAGCTCCACATGGCACTGACCGCTGACCAATTCCTCGCCGCACAAAAGGCAACCGTCGAAACCCTGTTCGGCCTGACCTCCAAGGCATTCGAAGGCGTCGAGAAGCTGATCGAACTGAATGTGACCGCTGCCAAGACTGCCCTGGCCGAAGCCGGCACCACCGCCCAGGCCGTGCTGAGCGTGAAGGACGCGCAAGAACTCATCGCCCTGCAAGCCGGCCTGTTCCAGCCCCTGGCTGAAAAGGCGACCGCTTACAGCCGTCACCTGTACGACATCGTTCAAGGCACGACCGGCGAATTCACCAAGGCTTTCGAAGCCAAGGCCGCTGAAGCCCAATCGACGCTGGTGAACCTGGTCGACAGCGCTTCCAAGAACGCACCCGCCGGTTCGGAAACCGCCGTCGCCATGATGAAGAGCGCCGTGGCTGCCGCCAACAACGCTTTCGAATCGGTGCAAAAGGCTGTCAAGCAAGCCTCCGATGTCGCCGAAGCCAACTTCACCGCCGTGTCGAACTCGGCCGTGAACGCAGCCAAGAGCACCGCCCAGACCGCTACGCGCAAGCGCTAAGCCCTCGGGGCCTCTGCCTCTCTATTTACAAGTTGTCTCCTTGGGTCCTCCCGGATCCAATTCAGGGCCCTGTCGCAAGACAGGGCCCCTTTTTTTTGTGCCGCGCCCGCCTCCCGGATAATGCCGCCCAACATTTCTTGGAGATTCGCATGCAAATCGAAGGCAAGGTATTCATCGTCACCGGCGGCGCGTCCGGGTTGGGTGAAGGGGCGGCGCGCATGCTTGCGGCCAATGGCGGCAAGGTCGTCGTCGCCGACATGCAGGCCGAGAAAGGCGCGGCGGTGGCGCAGGAGATCGGTGGCGTCTTCGTCAAGTGCGACGTGAGCCAGGAGGCCGACGGCCAGGCCGCTGTCGCCGCGGCGCTCCAGCTCGGCAAGCTGGTCGGGCTGGTCAACTGCGCCGGCATCGCGCCGGCCGAAAAGACAGTGGGCCGCAACGGCGCGCACGCCCTGGCGGTGTTCAGCAAGACGGTCACGGTCAACCTCATCGGCAGCTTCAACATGATCCGCCTGGCTGCGGAAGCCATGTGCAAGAACGAGCCCGAGTCCACCGGCGAGCGCGGCGTGCTCATCTCGACCGCCTCCGTCGCGGCCTACGACGGCCAGATGGGCCAGGCGGCGTATTCGGCATCGAAGGGCGGCGTGGTCGGCATGACGCTGCCTATCGCACGCGACCTGGCCCGCAACGGCATCCGCAACATGACCATCGCACCGGGCATCTTCGGCACGCCGATGCTGTTCGGCATGCCGCAGGAGGTGCAGGACGCACTGGCAGCCAGCGTGCCGTTCCCGTCGCGTCTGGGCACGCCGGCGGACTATGCCAAGCTGGCGAAGCACATCATCGAGAACGACATGCTGAATGGGGAAGTGATTCGGCTGGATGGGGCGATCCGGCTGCCGCCGAAGTAGGCAAACCGCTGTTTCCGACCGACGTGCTTGTCGCGCAACGCCGGGATGGAGCGCGGCGCAAGCGCCGGCCGCTGCTTGCGAGGGTCAGCCCCCTTGGGCTCGCGCGCGGCCCTGATTGTGTAAGTGATGCCTGGCTTCCTCGCGCTCGCGCCAGTTCGACGGTAGCTGCCCGAACTGGGCCGTGAACCAGCGCGTGAACGAGCCCTGCTTGCTGTAGCCCAGCCGCTCGGAAATCCTGCCGAGGTTGAATTTCGGGTTCTCGAGATAGCGGGGCGCCAGTGCGGAGCGCACCGCGTTGAGCAGCAAGGTGAAGCTCGTGCCGGCTTCATCAAGTTGCCGTTGCATCGAACGCACGCTCATCCCCAGGGCCTGTGCCACGCTTTCGACGGTCGCTCGTCCCGTGGGCAGCATCAGGTAGATCGCCTTGCGCACCTCGGGCACGATCGGATGCTTGTGCGACTGCGACTGCTGCGACAGCGATTCGATGAGCTGCCGGGCGTAGCGCGCCACGGCCGGGTCGGCTTGCGGATTGGGTGCCGCGAGGTCTGCCGCAGCGAAGACGATGCCGTTGAACTCGCTGTCGAATTCGAGCCTGCAGGCGAACACGCGGCGATGCAGGCGCAGGTCGGACGGCGCCGAGTGCGTGAAGTTCACGCTGCTTGGCCGCCATTGCGCGCCCATGAGGTCGCTGCACATCCGGAACAGCACGCCGACGGCCAACTCGGCGGCTTGCGGCGACGGCTTGGTGCTTATCACCTCCTGGCGCAGGATCGCCACCCCGCCGGCCTCCTCGAGTTCCATTGCCAGGCTCTCGTTGAACAGGTAGCGGTTCTCGATGGTCGTGACGAGTGCGTCGCGCAAGGTTGCCTGGTGCGTGATCAACATGCTCGCCACGCCAATGCTCGACAATTTCCTCGACTGCGCCATGCGCAGGCCGAAGGTGGCACAGCCGGAGCCGGCCGCCGACGCTTCGAGCAAGGCCACCACGGCATCTGTCGAAATGCGCTGTTCTGGATGCTTCAGCAGATTCAGGTTCAGGCCTGCATGCCGCAAGGCCTCCCTGGGATCGAAGCCAAGGCTCTCGGCGACCTCCGGGAAGTGGGTCAGGGCGGCGGCGCGAACCCGCGGGCCCATGGTCTGGGCAGTCAACTCGTTACGCATTCGATGCGCCAGCCGTGGCTGGATCAAAGAGGCGCGTGAACTGGTCCCCAAGGAGGTCGTGGAACCCGAGGGCATGGTGTGCACTTCCGAAGTCAGGCGGTCGGCAGCCGGTGTTCGCGGAAGGTCTCGCGCAACCGGTTTTTCAGCATCTTCCCCGTGGCACCCAGCGGAATGCTGTCGACGAATGCCACGTCGTCCGGCGTCCACCACTTGGCGATGCGGCCGTCGAAGAAGGCGAGAAGTTCCTCGCGCGTCACCTCGGCGCCCGGCTTCTTCACCGCCACCAGCAGCGGGCGCTCGTCCCACTTCGGGTGCTTGACGCCGATGCACGCGGCCATCGCCACCGCCGGGTGGGCCATCGCGATGTTCTCGAGGTCGATCGATCCGATCCACTCGCCGCCGGACTTGATGACATCCTTGCTGCGGTCGGTGATCTGCATGAACCCATCGGCATCGATGGTCGCGACGTCGCCCGTCGGGAACCACCCGTCGACCAGCGGATCACCGCCCTCGCCCCTGAAGTAGTTCGCAATGACCCAGGGACCGCGCACCATCAGGTCGCCCGAAGCCCGGCCGTCGCGCGGGAGTTCGCCGCCGTGCTCGTCCACGATCTTCATGTCGATGCCGTACAGCGAGCGTCCCTGCTTCGCCTGCAGCGCCCGGCGTTGCACCGCGTCCAGGCCCACATGCTTGCCCTTGAGCTTGCCCAGCGCGCCCATCGGACTCAGCTCAGTCATGCCCCAGACGTGGATGACCTGGACGCCGTACTTGTCCTCGAAGGCATCCATCATGGCCGGCGGGCAGGTCGAGCCGCCGATGACGGTGCGCTTCATGGTGCTGAACTTCAGGTCGTTCGCTTCTACATGCGCGAGCAATCCCTGCCAGACGGTCGGCACGCCGGCGGACATGGTCACGCCTTCGGACTCGAACAGCTCGTGCAGCGACTTGCCATCCAGCCAGGGGCCGGGGAACACCAGCTTGGCGCCCACCATGCAAGCCACATAGGGCAGGCCCCAGGCGTTGACGTGGAACATCGGAACGACCGGCAGGATCGTGTCGCGCGAAGAGCAGTCGAGCGAGTCCGGCAGTGCGCTGGCGTAGGTGTGCAGCACCGTGGACCGGTGGCTGTATAGCGCGCCCTTGGGATTGCCGGTGGTGCCCGAGGTGTAGCACAGCGACGAGGCCGTGTTTTCATCGAACAGGGGCCAGGTGAATTCCGGGGAGTGCGCGTCGATCAGGTCCTCGTAGCACAGCAGGTCCGGGATCGTCGAGGACGCCGGCATGTGCTCCCGGCTGGTCATTGCAACGAATGTCTTGATGGTCTTCACGCGCGGGGCGATCGCCTCGACCAGCGGCAGGAAGCTCAGGTCGAAGAACAGCACCTGGTCCTCGGCATGGTCGGCGATCCACACCACCTGGTCCGCATGCAACCGGGGGTTGAGCGTGTGCAGCACGGCGCCGGAGCCCGACACCGCGTAGTACAGCTCCATGTGGCGGTAGCCGTTCCATGCGAGCGTCGCGACACGGTCGCCGAAGCTCACGCCTTTCGCGGCCAGCGCGTTGGCCATGCGGCGCGCGCGCTGCGCGAGGTCGGCGTAGGTCTGGCGATGCATGTCGCCCTCGACGCGGCGCGAGACGATTTCCTGCTCGCCATGGTGACGCTCTGCGTGATTGAGAAGCGTCGAGATCAGCAGCGGCTGCTGCATCATGTTTGCGTTCATGGTGGCTGTCTTCTTATCGGCGGGTTGACGCGAGTTTGCCGGTCACGGCCGCGTCGATGAGTTCGGGATCCGCACCGAGGTGCGACGGGATGGATTGATTCACTCTTTTGTCTCCTTTTTGATGGTGCGAAGGCTTGGCATGCCTCTACGGTAGCCGTGCGCGCCTGCGCGGGCTGTTTTACTTGGGACATAATTTTTCAAAATTGGGACAGGTGTGATGCATGCCTTGACGCGAAGTCCCACCTTTACCGACTAAGAACACGTGGCCCGTTTACTGCGGCTCGATTCGTTTCGCATGCTGCGGATAGCCAGGCTGCCGGCCGCGGTGCTCGACGATCCGAATCTGATGATCAGTGCCGATGCGGTTGCGTGGCTGCTGGAAGAGTCGGCCCGCCTGTCCGGCCAGGAGGCCTTCGGACTGTTGATGGCGGACATGAAAAGTCTGGCCAACCTGGGCATGCTGGCGCTGGCACTGCGCGAAGAGCCAACGCTTCGCGCAGCAACGGAATCGTCTGTTCGCTACATGCGGCTGCACAACGCCGGAGTGCAATTGCGGCTCGAAGACGAAAGTGACTTCGTGCTGGTACACGTGGATGTGAATGTGAAGCACGAGGGCGTGCGCCGTCAGGCTATCGAACAGGCGATGGTCGTCGTGCTGCGGGTGCTGAGAGTGCTCAGTGCCGATACCTTCTGGCCGCAACGGTTCTGTTTCACCCACGATCGGGCCGCCAGCCTGGAAGTGCATCGCCGCGTGCTGGGAAGAGCCTCGGATTGGAGGGCAAGGCGACAGCCCGGCCCATCTCGGATAAGTGAGAAGGCAGGTTCGAGGGCGTCTGAGGTGTGCCTTCGTCATCCCGAGCCAGGCACGCTGGTTGCCTGAACTCCTGAACCTGCTCCCTATGCGTTCCTGAGGTTGCGGATCGCGGCCTGCCCGCGATTGCCGGCCGCTCGACTGTGCCGAAGCGCCTTTCGCCATCGGCTTCCCGGCCTTGCTGCCCTCTGGTTGTCGATGTCCCAGTATTGAACGAAATTGTCCCAATCCTGAATTCCTTTCGCGGCCTCAAAACCTACCATTGAGCCCGTAGACGAACGAACCAGTGGCCTTCCTGTTCAGCCACATCTTTCGGACGTACTACTGATCCGCCCCCCTCAAACACAGATTGGAGACATAAATGACAGCAACCGCCGCAACCCAAGACACGGCTTCACAAGGCAAGCCCATCGCACCGGCCATTGTCCGGCCATCGGTGCGCCGGCATTCGATCAAGGTGGAGCTTTGCACGCCCGCCATCGGTGCCGAACTCAGCAACATCAGCTTGGCTGATGCCGCCCTCGATCCGGATGCCATTGCCGAAATCCGGGCGCTCTGGCTCAAGCACAAGGTGCTGTTCTTTCGCGATCAGGACATCTCGCCGATGGAGCAACAGAACTTTGCCCTGCAATTCGCCGAACTGGAAAGCCATCCCCTTGCTCCGAGCCATCCGGAGGCGGACAAGCTGCTGACGCTCTACCGCAATCTCGACCCGAGCAAGCCCACCTACGTCGAGAAGACCAGCCGCGAAAACCTCTGGCATGCCGATGTCACCTTCAAGAAGGCGCCACCCCGCGGAGCGGTATTGCGCTGCGAACTGGGTCCGGACACCGGCGGAGACACCATTTGGTCCAACATGGTGATGGCCTATGAAAACCTGCCCGCCGCCGTCAAGCAGCGCATCGCCGGCCTGTACGCCAAGCACAGTGGCGAGCATATCTTTGGCGCGCAGTTCGCGATCGAAGACCGACACGCGATGGCCGCGAAGAACCCCGGCGCCGAGCACCCTGTTGTGCTCACCCATCCGGAGACGGGTGAAAAGGTGTTGTTCGTCAACTCGGCATTCACGACCCATTTCTCGAATTTCTTCAACTTCGAGGACTTCCGATACGGCCAGGACTTCATGCCAGAGGCTCATCATCTGATGAACTACCTGAGCTCCCAAGCCGCGATTCCGGAATACCAGGTACGTCTGAAGTGGAGAACCAACACGGTTGCCATGTGGGACAACCTGCAAGTTCAGCACTACGCAGTGTCCGACTACGGCAATGCGCCACGAAAGATGCTGCGCGCCACCCTCACGGGCACCGAGCTGACCTGAGCCCACCGGCTCCCTCGGCAAATCCAGGGCACCGCCTATGCGGCGGGCAACCCTGGCACGTTCATAAATTATTTCTCAACCCCACCTCTCTAATGGAGACAAAAATGCTCTACCAACAAGTCGACACCGCAGTCATCGATGGCGAATCCCTGCCCTGGGTGCCTCTGACACCCTATGCAGACAAGCTCCTGCTGAAGTACTTCAAGCTCGACCCGATCAAGGGTGAATTGCTCGTACTGATGAAGGTACCGATGGGCGTGCAACTGCCCAAGCACCACCACACCGGTACGGTCATGGTCTACACGATCGAAGGCAAGTGGAGATACAAGGAGCACGACTGGGTCGCCGGGCCGGGCAGCATCGTGTACGAGACCGCCGCATCGAGCCACACGCTTGAAATCGTCGAGGCAGGCGAAAGCGGATACATGACCTCGCTGGTCCAGGTGAGCGGCGAACTCCTGTTCCTCGACGAGAACGAGAACGTCGTCGCGTCCGAAAACTGGAAGACCTCGATGAACCGCTATCTGGCCTACTGCGAGCAGCACGGCATCGAGGCGAAAGACCTCACGGCATTCAACTGATCTGGATTGCACGGGGGACCGGTTGCGCACGGGTGATCTTGACCGTTGGCATGCAGGCCGATTTTTCGCCCTGCATGCCCGCCGCCACGATCACGATGCGACAGATACGACAGGACCTGCGCCTGCTGGGCAAAGGCTGGCACTTCGCGTCAGGGCATGCATCACGGTCACCTGTCCCAATTTCGAAAAATTATTTCCCATTCAGCTTGCGCAAGCGGCCAAGGCTATCTCGAGGCCGAGAACTTTTAAAAGATGGAGACAATGAACATGAGCACTGCAACACACGTCGGTCAGCCGCGCCCCGCCTTGGGGCAAGTGGATGCCGACAACCCCGACGCATTCAACCACTGCTTTGCCGAAGTCAACGGCATTCGCATGCACTACGTCGACGAAGGCCAGGGCCCGCTCGTCATCCTGCTGCATGGATTTCCATACCTCTGGTACGTGTGGAGGCGCCAGATCGGGGCCTTGGCCGAGGCCGGCTATCGGGTCGTCGTGCCCGATCAACGGGGATTCGGGCAAACCGATCAGCCAGATTCGATTGAAGCCTACGACATGAGTCAGGCAGTCGGCGACGTGGTCGGACTGATGGCGGCCCTCGGCGAAACGTCCGCGGTGATCGTCGGACACGACTTGGGCGCAGGGGTGGCTCAAGCGGCCGCCATGATGAGGCCGGACCTGTTCCGCGGCCTCGTGATGCTCAACACGCCGGCGCCACCAAGGGGCAAGGAAAAGCCAAGCGTCGGCTGGCGTGCCATGGCAAAGGACAAAACCTTCTACCAGTTGTACTTCCAGCAGGTCGGCAAGGCCGATCGCGAAATGTCGCGCGACCCACGCAAGACCTTGCGCAGCATCTTCTACGCCATCTCGGGTGCCGCGACCGGCAAAGAGCGCTGGCGCTTGTTCGTCGAGCCTGGAGAAACCTTTCCCGACACGTTCCCTGAGCCAAAGGACTTTCCGTCCTGGCTGAGCCCGCGGGCCCTCGACTACTACGTCGATGAATACACGCGCACGGGATTTACGGGCACCTTGAACTACTACCGCTGTCGCGACCGCAACTGGGAAATCTCGGCTTTTCTCCACGGCGCCGTGGTGCGCCAGCCAAGCCTTTTCATCGGTGGCGCCTCCGACCCGGCTCTTGAACAAATTGTCGGCCTCTATGACCAGCTCGAAACTTACCTGCTTGGACTGCGGAACAAGATATTGCTGCCCGGCGTGGGCCATAGCGCCGCAGAAGAACGCCCTGATCAAGTCAATGAGTTGCTGCTGGGATTTCTCGAGCAGCTAGAGCGCTAGCGCCTCTTCCGTTCGACAACTCGAGGTTCCAATGCACACGCACTCGCTAGATGCGAAGCAGGGCTGTGCCGACAGCTATCTGTTCGGCCCCCGCCAAGCCTGGTTCGCCTTCGCGATGACGATCGCGCTGATGATGTTCGACTATGTCGACCGTCAGGTGATCGTCTCGCTCTTTCCCCACATGAAGCAGGACTGGGGCCTGTCTGACAAGCAGCTCGGTGCGCTGGTCTCGATGGTGTCGATCACCGTCGCGATCGGGGCGCTGCCGATCGCACTGCTCGCTGACCGCACCAACCGGGTCAAGAGCATCGCCGTGATGGCCACCATCTGGAGCCTGTCGACGATCTCCTGCATGTTCACGCGCAACTACGGCCAGTTGCTGGCCGCGCGCGCGCTGATCGGCATGGGCGAAGCCGGCTACGGCTCGGCCGGTGCGGCCCTGATCGCGACCCATTTCCCGACGCGCATGCGCAGTGCCCTGATGGGCGGCTTCTTCGCCGCAGCGTCGGTGGGCTCCGTGCTCGGCGTGATGCTCGGCGGCTTGATCGCGCAGCACTGGGGCTGGCAGGCCGCGTTCGGCGTGGTCGGCTTCCCGGGCTTGTTGCTCGCGCTGCTGTACCTCAAGGTGCGCGACTACCCGACCGTGGCGCTCACGCCCCGGCTCGAACGCGCCACCCGCTCGACCTTCAGCGCGGCGCAGGCCATCGGCAAGGCACTGATTCGCTCGCGCACCATGCTGTGGGTTTGCGTGGGCAGTGCGGCGCAACTGATCGTGGTCTCGGCCGTCTGGTCGTGGCTTCCGAGCTTCTTGAACCGCGAGTACGGCATCGCGCCCGACCAGGCAGCCATCAAGGCGGGGCTGGTCGTGCTGTGCGGCGCCATCGGCAGCGTGGTCTGGGGCGCGGTGGTAGACCGGGCCGGCCGCCGCCACCCGCGCGCCAAGCTGTACGCGATGGCGCTGCTGTGTGCCGCCTCGTTGCTGACGGTCGCGGTGGCCTTCGGCGGTCCGCGGCTGGGCCTGGCGATGTCCCAGCAGGTGCAGTTCGCGCTCATCGCCCTCGGTGGCTTCCTGATGACCTGCACCATCGGACCGTCGCCCGCGATCGTGATGGACGTGATCCACCCCGGCATCCGTGCCACCGGCGCTTCGGTGCTGGCACTGTTCTCGAACCTGTTCGGCCTGGCCGTCGGGCCCTTCGTTGCCGGCGTGCTATCGGACGCCTGGGGACTGTCGACGGCGTTGACGGCTGTGCCGGCGATCGGGCTGCTGGCGGTGCTGGCCTTCGGCCTTGCGGGTCGAACCTACGACGCCGACATGCGGCGCGCCGACGAGCCCATCGACGAGCCGACCTCGACCCCCGTAGCGGGCGAGCCCACTGCGCCTGCCTGAGGCGACCTTAAAGTGCTGGCGCCGACCGAAAACCGACCCGAGGTCAATATCGAATCGGCGCCGACAAGCAGCCCACTCGGGAGCCCGAGCGGCGCATGCGAGGCTTTTGCAGGCCTGAGCGCGCCCAGGCTTTTCTCTCGAGCTTCGGTCCCATCCGCCAGCACTTTGCGCTCAAGCGTCACCTGTTGCGACCATCGCTCTATCGCAAGCAACTGGCTGCGCGCTTCGACGCCTGGCGTCTTTGGCCTCACCCACAATCCGTCTGCCGCCTTCTGAATCGCAACGCCGCCTGCCGACGTTGCGACCACTCGCCGTCAACGTGACAACGCCCGCAGAAGGCTACGTAGAGGGTTCGCGCGCGTTCGCACTCTGGACGACCACGTTGATCGACGTGCAACTTCGCCATCCCGACGAAAAAGAAAGTGCGAGAGCGGGCCGATTGCTGGGCGTTCTTGACGCCAGTCGTGAAGGCCTTTTGCAGCGACCTTTCGCTCGAATCGACCCTTCTGCCGATGCAATGGCCACACTCCGGCCAACGGCGTTGAGCAGCATCTTCGCGACGCACGGATCATTCCACTCTACGAAGGCACGAATGGCGTGCAGGCAATGGAACTTGCTCGGTCGCAAGGTCCTGGACGATGGCGGGAGATGCGTCGAGGCCTTGTTAAGTCTTGTCCAGGACTCGATAGATGCCGAACAGGGGATCACCGATCTCGAGGAGTTCTTGGTGTCGTCGAGCCGAATTGCTGGACAAACCAGCGAATGAACGACGGGCTATCGGCATGGCCGGGAAGGCTGGAGATCTGGCCCACGTCCATCTGGGTATCCGCGAGATAGCGGATCACCAGTTCGCGTCGACCCGTGTTGAAGAGATCGGTGAAGGACCTGCCGCTTGCGTCCAGTTCGCGTTGAAAGCTTCTGACGCTACGACCCGGCGACTGGGCCACTTGTTTGATCGTGGCAAGCTGCACGGGGAGCGAAAGGTAGATCGCGCGCCGCGTTTCGGCTACCAATGAGTTCTCTGTCTTGCGCTGGAGAGCATTGACGAACGAACGGGCGCAGTCGGCCATGGCCGGATTCATGACCTGCGCCCAGATCACCGAAATATTGGGCCCTTCTTCGAGCGTCAGAAGCAGGGACTCATTGAGGAGGTGGCGATACTGGGTCGTCGACCCGGTTCAACTCCGTGGCAGGGTCGAGGCCGATCTCTTCCGGGACCTGAACTTAGTTCGGTCAGAGCGGCTGCTCGAACCATAGATTGCGTCTGCACGTGTCAACTCCCGGAAGATCCGTAGTCGTAGAAACCTCGACCGCTCTTCATGCCAAGGCGGCCCTCGGCGATCATCTTCTTCAGCAAGGTGCGCGTCGCCTCGGGCAGCCCGGGTCGTTGCCGGGCATAGTTCTCTTCGATGCTCAGCACCACGTCCAGGCCCACCGCGTCCATCAGGCGGAAGGGGCTGAACTGTGAACCGGTGGCCTGGTTATAGATAGCATCCACCGTCTCCGCGGATGCGACGCCCTCGGCCACCACGGCCAGCGTTTCGCGTTTGATGGCGGCCCAGATTCGGTTGAAGATGAATCCCATGCTCTCGCACTGCACCACATAGGGCGTCAGGCCGTAGCCGGGCAGTGCGTCGACCAGCAGTTGAATCACCGCCGGGTCGGTGCGGCCGCACGACATCAGCTCGACCGGCGTGATGGCCGGAGGCATCAGGAAGTGAGTGTTCAGCAGGCGCGCCGGGTCTTTCACGCAGTCGGCAAGGGCACTGGAGGAATAGGACGAGGAATTGCTGGCCAGGATGGCGTCGGGCTCGGAGAGTGCATCGATCCGCTTGAACATGTCCTTCTTCAGGTCAAGATCTTCCGGCAACGACTCCACGACGAGCCACGCGTCCTTGAGCGCGGTCGCCAAGTCGTCGAAGCCCACGACGGTGCCGCCGCGGCTGCCCGGCAGCGTGGCCAGCACGGCAGGCAATTGCTCTTTGGCATAGGCGACGCCGGCATCGCGCGTTGCGGCGCTGCGGGCATACAGGCGCACTTCGGCGCCGCGCGTGGCCAGCATCAGCGCGATGCGGCGACCCAGGGTGCCCGCGCCCAGGATGGCGATGGGGCGCCTCGTGATGTTCTCGGGGAGTTTGAATGTCATGGGGTATCCAATGCGCTCATTGCGGCGCGAAGGTGCTCGATGTCAATCCATTGAGCTGGTTCATTGATGCCGTCGCGAATCCGACGGCGTCCTTGCCCTTGAGCCCGAGCATGGCGCGCGCCTGCGCGGGCGTGGCCATCTCCAGCGACAGTCCCTTGAGGATTCGCTTGATCTTGCGAACCTGTTCGGCACTGGAGTTGGCCATTTGGCCTTTGCCGAGATACAGGCCGTCCTCGAGCCCGACGCGAACGTTGCCGCCCAAGACGGCGCCCATCGGCGGATCGAGAGAGACCGAATTGAAGCTGTTGGCCGTCAGGCCGACGTCCGCGCCATCCACGCCGCGCGTGGTGACTACCGTGATGCCGGTGGTGAACGAGCCTGGAGCCTTGCGGAACTGCTTGGAGTCGATGGTGGTAGCGCTCATGTCGCCCTCCTTAACGCGGATTTTGGATTCGGGGCACCGCACTCGAATCAATCGCAGCGAAAGTGACATTGCCTGTGCTCATTCGCCATGTCGCAGGACGCCTGATCCCGCGCCTCACAGCCGGACAACCCGAGGATGGCGCTCGAGCTGCTCGAGAAATTCCAGGAGCAATTCGTTGACCTGGTCAGGGCGTTCTTCCGCCGCGCTATGGCCTACACCGGGCAGTAGTATCTTTTTCCGCAGTCCAGGCAGATAGGTGTCGAGCCGGTCATAGACAGCGCGCATTTCGACGGGTTCGAGGGAAGGGTCGGCAGCGCCGCCGATGAACATGCTCGGCTGGCGGATCACCGCGCCGTCCAGAAACGCTGTGATCTCCCAGTTCCGGTCGCGACAGCGGTAGTAGTTCAGGGCACCGGTGAATCCTGTGCGCGTGTATTCATGGACGTAGTAGTCGATCGCCCGTGCGCTCAGCCATGACGGGAACTCCTTCGGCTCGGTGAAGGCGTTGAGAATGGATTCGCCGGGTTCGATGAACAGGCGCCAGCGCTCGGCGCCGACGGCGCTGCCAGAGACCGAGTAGTAGATGCTGCGCAAGGTCTTGCGCGGATCGCTGGCCAACTCGCGATCCGGCTTGCCGACCTGCTGGAAGTAGAGGTGGTGATACACCTTGCCCTTCGCCATTTCCTGAAGGGCGACTGTCGGCTTGACCTTGCCGCGCGGTGGCACCGGCGTACAGAGCATCGCGAGGCCACGGAACAGGTCCGGCCTCAGCATGGCCGCCGCTTGAGCCACCCAAGCGCCCAGGTCGTGCCCGACGATCACCGCGGACGTTTCGCCCAGGGCCGCCATCAGGCCGACCATGTCGCCCACTGCCTGATTCAGGTCATAGGCTTCAATGGAATCTGGCCGATCGGTTTGCCCGAATCCCCGTTGATCAGGCACGACGACCCGATAGCCGGCCTCGGCCAAGGCCCCGATCTGGCGCCTCCACATGTACCAGAGGTAAGGTAAACCATGCAGCAAGATGACGAGCGGGCCTTGGCCCTCGTCGACGTAGTGCATGCGAATGCCGTTGACTTCGGCAAAGCAGTGGTTGAATGCGTCGGGGTTGTCGGCATCCACTTGCCCCAGCGCGTGGCGCGGCTGACCGATGTGTGTTGCAGTGCTCATGTCGATTGTCTCCATCTTTCAAAAGTTCTCGGCCTCAAAGATAGCCATGGCCGCTTGCGAAAGCTGTATTACTTGGGACATAATTTTTCAAAATTGGGACAGATGACCGTGATGCATGCCCTGACGCGAAGTGCCTCCCTTACCGACTACGAGCACGTTGCCCGTTCAGTGGGGCTCGATCCGTTTCGTATGCTGCGGATGGCCAAGCTGCCGGCTGTGGTCCTCGATGATCCGAATCTGATGATCAGTGTGGATTCGGTGGTGTGGCTGCTCGAGGAGTCGGCACGCCTGTCGGGCCAAGAGGCCTTCGGGCTGTTGCTCGCGGAAACGAGAAGCCTGGCCAACCTGGGGATCCTGGCGCTGGCAATCCGGGAAGAGCCAACGCTTCGCGCAGCATTGGAATCGTTTATTCGCTACATGCGGCTGCACAACGCCGGCGTGCAATTGCGGCTCGAAGACGATGGCGACTTCGTGCTGGTCCATGTGGATGTGAATGTGAAGCACGAAGGCGCCTGCCGCCAGGCTGTCGAACAGGCGATGGTCGTCGTACTGCGGGTGTTGAGAGTGCTCAGTGCCGATACATTCCGGCCGCAACGGTTCTGTTTCACCCACGAGCGGCCCGCCAGCCTTGCAGTGCATCGCCGCGTGCTGGGAAGAGCCACGGATTTCTCCCAGGAATGCAACGCCATTGTTTGTCGGAGCCGCGACCTGGGTGTGCCAATCCCTGCTGCAGACCCGAAGCTGAACCGCGAGGTCAAGCGATGGCTGGAGATGCAACTGGTCAACCTCCCCGACGAGCCGGCGCAGCGGACTCGCGAGATCGTCAGGATGCTGCTGCCCACCGGGCTTTGTTCAGTGGATCGGATTGCCCAGCATCTTGGCATGCATCGACGCACCTTGAACCGACAGCTGGCGACCCAGGGTGAGAGTGTCAAAACGATCATCAATGCTGTACGTGCCGAACTCGCCGAGGAGTACCTGGCCAACAGCAAACGCAGGTTGTACGAGGTCTCAGAACTCCTCGGCTTTTCCTCTAGCACTCACTTTTCCAGCTGGTTCCACAGTCGGTTTGGCAAGACACCCTCGGATTGGGCCGCCCGCTACCGGGAGGGCAAGGCCGCAGCGCGGCCCACCTCGCATAAGTGAGAAGGGTCAGGTTCGAGGGCGTCTGAGGCGTACCTTCGTCATCCCGAGCCAGGCAGGCTAGCTGCCTGAACCTGCCGCACCCTACAACCTGACGTTGCAGATCCCGGCCTGCCCGCGATTTGTCGGCCGCACGGACTGTGCCGAAGCGCTTTCGCTACCGGCTCCCCAGCCTCGCTCCCTCCTGGCCCTGGTGTCCCAATATTGAACGAAATTGTCCCGCCCTTGAAATCCGTTCACGACCTCAATATCTACCATTAAGGCTCCGAACTTCCCCAACCCAGGAGCCAACATGCCCATCATCGTCTGTGAAAACCGCGTCGGCCTCAAAGCCGAAGTTAAAGCCGAGATCGCCCGCAAGGTGACGACCGCAATCCAGGAAATCATCCGGTCCCCTCTAGATCTCATCAGCGTCGTGTTCCACGATCTGGACGAGCAAAGCAGCTATCGCTCCGGAAGGCCCACCACCGATACGTTGATCTTCTGCCATCTACGGGACGGACGAAGCGACGGCGCCATTCTTTCGCTCATCAAGGAAGTGAGCGCGATATGGAGCGCCTGCACTGGTGACTCGGAGGACGACATCGAAGTCGCGGCGGCCCTCTATCCGGCAAGACACGTCGTGCGAGGCGGTGAACGCCTTGCCGAAGCGCCTCGCGTTTGAGCACATCGCGGATCCGCCTCCTCAAACATAGATTGGAGACATAAATGACAGCAACCGCCGCAACCCAAGAAACGGCTTCACAAGGCAAGCCCATGGCACCGGCCATTGTCCGGCCATCGGTGCGCCGGCATTCGATCAAGGTGGAGCTTTGCACGCCCGCCATCGGTGCCGAACTCAGCAACATCAGCTTGGCTGATGCCGCCCTCGATCCGGATGCCATTGCCGAAATCCGGGCGCTCTGGCTCAAGCACAAGGTGCTGTTCTTTCGCGATCAGGACATCTCGCCGATGGAGCAACAGAACTTTGCCCTGCAATTCGCCGAACTGGAAAGCCATCCCCTTGCTCCGAGCCATCCGGAGGCGGACAAGCTGCTGACGCTCTACCGCAATCTCGACCCGAGCAAGCCCACCTACGTCGAGAAGACCAGCCGCGAAAACCTCTGGCATGCCGATGTCACCTTCAAGAAGGCGCCACCCCGCGGAGCGGTATTGCGCTGCGAACTGGGTCCGGACACCGGCGGAGACACCATTTGGTCCAACATGGTGATGGCCTATGAAAACCTGCCCGCCGCCGTCAAGCAGCGCATCGCCGGCCTGTACGCCAAGCACAGTGGCGAGCATATCTTTGGCGCGCAGTTCGCGATCGAAGACCGACACGCGATGGCCGCGAAGAACCCCGGCGCCGAGCACCCTGTTGTGCTCACCCATCCGGAGACGGGTGAAAAGGTGTTGTTCGTCAACTCGGCATTCACGACCCATTTCTCGAATTTCTTCAACTTCGAGGACTTCCGATACGGCCAGGACTTCATGCCAGAGGCTCATCATCTGATGAACTACCTGAGCTCCCAAGCCGCGATTCCGGAATACCAGGTACGTCTGAAGTGGAGAACCAACACGGTTGCCATGTGGGACAACCTGCAAGTTCAGCACTACGCAGTGTCCGACTACGGCAATGCGCCACGAAAGATGCTGCGCGCCACCCTCACGGGCACCGAGCTGACCTGAGCCCACCGGCTCCCTCGGCAAATCCAGGGCACCGCCTATGCGGCGGGCAACCCTGGCACGTTCACAGATTGTTTCTCAACCCCACCTCAACCACTCCAATGGAGACAAAAATGCTCTTCCAACAAGTCGATACCGCAGTCATCGATGGAGAATCCCTGCCGTGGGTACCGTTGGTGCCCTATGCAGACAAGATCCTGCTGAAGTACTTCAAGCTCGACCCGATCAAGGGCGAATGGATCGTCATGATGAAGACCCCGATGGGCGTGGAACTGCCCAAGCACCACCACACCGGTACGGTCATGGTCTACACGATCGAAGGCAAGTGGAAATACAAGGAACACGACTGGGTCGCCGGGCCGGGCAGCATCGTGTATGAGACGGCCGCATCGAGCCACACGTTTGAAGTCGTCGAGGCAGGCCAAAACGGAGATTCGGTCGCGCTGGTCCAGGTGTCCGGCGAACTCTTGTTCCTCGACGACAACGGGAACATCGTCGCATCCGAAAACTGGAAGACCTCGCTGAACCGCTATCTTGCCTACTGCAAGCAGCACTTCATCGAGCCGAAAGACCTCACGGCATTCAACTGATCTGATCGTACGGAGATCCTTACGGGCACTCAGGCCCCCAGCCTGGCCCGCTGAGGCTCCTGCGTCGCGTGCATTCAGCTGAACGTGCCCGCTGTTTCAGGTTAACCGTGGACGATTGAGACGGGTACTGCGCGAGCGGCCGAGCGACAGATTTGCTTGACAGGCCAACCGGCCCCTTTGCTTCGACGACGCTGCGTCCGCGCGGCACCCGCAACTGGAGAACAGCAGCATGGCTTTCCTGAGAGAGTGTTTGCGCGAGGTTCGCGTCGCGCGCCGCGATTGGGCGCCCGAAGAAATGGACTGGTTCCTGCAGCCCGGTGTTCGTGGCGACAGGTCGCATCGAAAGACCTCACCGCAGTCAACTGATCTGATGGCACGGGGATTCCATCGGCCACCCGGGTCCCCAAGCCCGCTGAGGCTCCTGACGACATGAACCCGAACAAGGTCGCCCAATGTCGCGAGCAATGAACAAGATGCTTCAACGCGGAGCGCACGCAACCGAAACCGCAACTGTTGTCACCGAGGAACGCCCCGCCCAATCGGGCACGCCCGTGCATCGCATCGTGATCGTGGGCGGTGGGGCGGGCGGGCTCGAGTTGGCCACTCAGCTGGGTGACCAATTGGGTCACCGCGGTGCGGCACAGGTCACGCTGATCGAGAAGGCGCGCACGCATTTCTGGAAGCCGCATCTGCACGAGATCGCTGCAGGCACGGTCAATTTGCACGCGCATGCGGTCGACTATCTCGCCCAGGCGCACTGGCACGGCTTCCGCTATTGCATGGGGGAGATGACGGGCCTGGACCGGCAGCGGCGCGAGGTGCATGTGGCGCCCTACATCGACGCGGAGCAAGGCGAGCACGTCACCGGCCCGCGCGTGTTCGGCTACGACACGCTGGTCATTGCCGTGGGCAGTCTCAACAACGACTTCGGCACGCCAGGCGTCCAGGAACACGCGATCCGGCTGGAGACGCCCGCGTTGGCGGTGCAGTTTCACCGCCGGCTCGTCAATGCATGCATGCGCGCAAACGCACAGAGCACCGCTCTTCGACCCGAACAGCTGCAGGTCGCCATCATCGGGGCCGGTGCAACGGGTGTGGAGCTGGCCGCCGAGTTGCACCACGCCACGCGTGCCCTGGTGTCCTACGGCCTGGACCACATCGATCCTGAGCGCGACATCAGGCTCAACCTGATCGAGGCCGGTCCGCGCGTGCTGCGCGCGCTGCCCGAGCGCATCTCCGCGGCGGCCACACAGTTGCTCGAGAAGCTCGACATTCGCGTGCGGACCAGCGCCAGGGTGACCGCCGTCACCGCCGCCGGTGTGCAGCTCGCGAACGGAGAAACCATTCCCGCTGAACTGGTGGTGTGGGCTGCCGGCGTCAAAGCGCCGGCATTCCTCGCCCAACTCGACGGCCTGGAAAGCAACGACATCAACCAGCTTGTCGTCAAGCCCACGCTGCAGACCACCGGCGACGACGCCATTTTCGCCATCGGGGACTGCGCCGCCGCGCCTTGGCTCGGACAGGACGGCAACGTGCCGCCGCGCGCGCAGGTGGCGCACCAGCAGGCCGCGCACGTGCTTCGCCAGATCACTGGTCTCTTGCGCGGCAAACCGATGAAGCCTTGGCGCTACCGCGATTTCGGCTCCCTGGTGTCACTCGGCAGGCACACGACCGTGGGCAACCTGATGGGACGGCTCGTCGGCGGCAACCTGTGGATCGACGGCCTCTTCGCGCGCGGCATGTATATGTCGCTCTACAAGATGCACGAACTGGCCTTGCATGGTGCGTGGAAGACAGCGCTCGGTACAGCGGCGCGCTTCATGTTCCGGCGGACAGTTGCGCGGGTGAAGCTGCATTGATGCAACGACTCACCACAAGACCGGCGACACACTCGCCAGTCGCTCAGATCCAGCCTCCGGTTTTGGCCGCTCCCCGTCGTGTATTCGCATCTGAAGACGACGAGCGCCAAGACGCGGATAAGGCCGCCCTAAGACTCCCGCAGACGATTGGGATCTGACGCCTCGCAACGCGAGACGAAGCGCTGCAGGCTGTTCGACAACTTCTTCTGACGATGGCGAATCAGGTAGAAGCGTCGCGCCAGGCGCGGCAGGGTCGTGTTCACCAGCACCAGCCTCCGGAGCGTCAGCAGGTCCTGCACCGCGCACAGGGAGAGGCAGGTCAGGCCCAGTCCTTCGGCCGCGGCCTGCTTGATGGCCTCGGTGCTGCCGAGCTGCATCGGTTGCACCCATTGGTGCAGGTGCGGCAGCAAGGCGTGCTCGACCGCCTCACGGGTGCCGGAACCAGGCTCGCGCAGCAGCCAACGCTGCGTGCGCAATGCCTTCAGTCCGACGCGCGCGCCGAGATCTGCGCGCATCAGCGGATGCGACGGCGCGCAGACGATAGCCAGCACGTCTTCGAGCCAGGGCTGCGCATGCAGCTCGGGCTCGTGGCAAGGGCCTTCGATCAGCCCCACGTCCACCTCGAGCCGCGCAACCGCGGTGGCGATCTCGCTGGTGTTGCCGATGGTCACGTCGATGGTGGTTGCGGGCGAGTCGCGCAGGTGGCTCGCCACCAGCGCCGGCAACAGGTAGTTGCCGATCGTCGTGCTGGCGCCCACGCGCAGGTGCGTAGCGAGTCCCATGTCCTTGTCGGCCCCGCCGGCCAGGCCGAACTGCTTCTCGATGCCCTGGGCGCCGTCCAGCACGGCCCTGGCCTGCGGCAGCAGGGCACGGCCGGTGTCGTTCAGCACCAGGCGCTTGCCGACGCGGTCGAACAGCTGCGCGTCCAGCAGGGCTTCCAGTTCATTCAGCGCGCCGCTGGTCGCCGACTGCGACAGCGCGACCTGCAGCCCTGCCGCGGTGGTGCTGCCGGTGTCAGCCACCGCCGTGAAGATGTGAAGTTGTCGCAGCGTGAGGCGCATGGCGAAATCCTTTCTACCTGATCTACAGGTAGGTTATACGGAAACTATCCGTTTGTCAGATGAATCGAGATGGCTCAAAGTCCGTCCCATGCAATCCGCCCTGTCGAATCCAGCCCATCCCCAACACCTCATGTCCGCCCACGCTAATGCCCTCGCGCCGTCGAATGTCGCCGCATCCCATCCATCACCGCACGGCGTGTGGCCGCGCATCAGCGGCATGTTGCCCGGCCTGGCACTGGCCGGTGGCGTGGCCCTCGTCGCCATCGAGCTTGGCAAGATCGCCTGGCTGCAAGCCAACGGCATCAGCGCGCTGACACTGGCGATCGTGCTCGGCATGCTGGTGGGCAACACGGTCTATGCGCGCATCGCACCGGCCAGCACCGCCGGCGTCGGGTTCTCCAAGCAGAAACTGCTGCGCCTGGGCATCATCCTGTACGGCCTGCGGTTGACCTTCCAGGACATCGGCAATGTCGGCATGGCCGGCGTGGTGATCGACGCCCTGGTGCTGTGCAGCACCTTCGCGCTCTCGTGGTTCGTCGGCACCCGCGTGCTCGGCCTGGACCGCAAGACCGCCATGCTGATCGGTGCCGGCAGTTCCATCTGCGGCGCTGCCGCGGTGATGGCGGCCGAGCCGGTGGTGCGCGGCCGCGCCGAACAGGTGACGGTGGCCGTCTCCACCGTGGTCGTGTTCGGCACGCTGGCGATGTTCCTGTACCCGGCGCTCTATCACCTGAACGAGCAATACCAGCTGATCTCGATGTCGCCCGGCGCCTACGGCATCTTCGCCGGCTCGACCATCCACGAAGTCGCGCAAGTCGTTGCCGCCGGGCGCGCCATCAGCGAAGAAGCAGCCAACACGGCCGTGATCGCGAAGATGGTCCGGGTCATGATGCTGGCGCCGTTTCTGATCGTGCTGTCGGCCTACCTGTCGCGATCGAAGGATGCGAGCGACGTGCAGCCCCAAGGGGCGCCCGCGAAGAAGTCCGGTGGCGTCGTGATTCCCTGGTTCGCGTTCGGCTTCGTCGTGGTGGCCGGCCTGAATTCCCTGGCCATCCTGCCCAAGCCGCTCGTCGGCGTGATGGTCGAGATCGACACCGCGCTGCTCGCGATGGCGATGGCCGCACTCGGCCTGACCACCCATGCCTCGGCCATCCGCAAGGCGGGCATCAAGCCGCTGGCACTCGCGGCGCTGCTGGCCGCGTGGTTGCTGGGTGGCGGCCTCGCCATTCACTCAGGTGTCAGTGCCTTGTTCGCATAAGGCCGTGGATCCCTGCAACCGAGCTTGAAAGCCCCCGAATGAAACACCTCGCCCTCACCGCCACGCTCTGCCTTGCCGCTCTCGCCGCGGCCAGCGCCAGCACCGCAATGGCCGCGGAGCCGACGGCCTCCTCCGCAGTGACGGCGCGCTGGACCTTCGACGGCAGCATTCACAACAACTCGCTGGCCCTGAGTCCCGACGAGCGTACCGCCGTCGTGTCGTACAGCGAACGACCCGACGTGATCGTCTATGACCTCGCGACGGGCAAGGTGCGCGCCGTGCTGCACGGCTTCGTCACACCGCGCAACATCGTCTTTGCCCCATCGGGCCGGCAGTTCTACGTGTCCGACAGCAGTCTGGGCACCGTCGCCGCGATCGATACCGCGAGCCTTGAGACCGTGAGCAGGTTGCCGGTCGGCGCTGGCGCGTTCGGCACCGTGTTGAGCAAGGACGGCGGCACGCTGTACGTCAACAATCAGGCAGCCAATACCGTCACGCGCTACGACCTCGCGACGCAGCAGCCGCGCGCGGTGGTCACCGGCTTTGCGCAGCCACGGCAGGGTGTGCGCCTGAGTCCGGACGGTCAGGCCTTGTACGTGACCAATTTCCTCGGCGACAAGATCACGGTCGTCGACACGGCGACCAACCGGATCACGGGCGAAATCACCGGTTTCGACAAATTGCGCGCCATCTCGGTCACGGCCGACGGCAAGACGATCTTTGCCGCCAACAGCGGCAGCAACACGATCGCGGTGGTCGATGTCGACAAGCGCAGGATTGCCACCACGATCGCGGTCGGCAGAGACCCGTACGGCGCCGCGCTCTCGCCGGACGGACTGTTCGTCTACGTGGGCAATCTCGGCGACAACACGGTCTCGGTGATCTCGGTGGCCACGCAGCAAGTCGTCTCCACCATCACCGGCTTCAAGGAGCCGCGCCAGGCGATCGTGTTCGCACGCGACGGCACGCGCGCCTATGTGCTGAACGAAGACCTGAGCGTGTCCAGGGTCGACCGCGCGAGCAACCGCATCGTGGGCACGCTCGCCGCTCCTGCTTTCTG
The DNA here is from genome assembly GCF_019207085.1 of Variovorax sp. dw_308. GTDB lineage: Bacteria > Pseudomonadota > Gammaproteobacteria > Burkholderiales > Burkholderiaceae_C > Variovorax. Next base: position 273,418 of record NZ_JAATOM010000003.1, read on the forward strand.
AGTCGCCGCCTACAAGGCGCACCCGGTGACGCAAGGGCGCCGAGGGCAATCTGCCGCTGCCCGGCGGATCGTTTGCGCAACCTCTGTCACCTTGACCCCTCAGTGCCGGCCAGGCGGCTGCCAGGGCCCGGCCTTTCCAGGCTTGGCATGCCGCACGCGATGCGCCCGCTCCAGCCGCTCGTACTCCGCGATCACCTGCGCCCCGAACAGCACCAGCGTCGCGGCGATCTCGAGGCTCAGCAGCACCACGATGGCCGTGGTCAGCGATCCATACACCACGTTCACCTGCGACAGGCTGGTGAAGTACCAGATCAGCACGCGCCGCGTTACCTCCCACAGCAGCGCCGCCGTCACGCCGCCCAGCAGCGCATGGCGCCATGACAGCTGCCCGACCGGCATCACCAGGTAGAGCGAGGTCAGCATGAAGATCTCGCCCGCCAGCCCCAGCAGGTACAGCAACAGCCCCGAGACGCCGGAGAGGGACCAGTTGCGCCCCAGCAACTCGACGCTTTCCTGCCCGATCAGCTGCAGCGCGCCCGCCACCAGCGTCACCAGCACCAGCCCGACGCACAGGCTCAGGATGTAGAGGTACGGCATCACCAGCGACAGCAGCGCATGCCGCCGGTGCAACTCCTTGCGGTGGTGGAAGATCACCGCCATGGCGCTTTCGAGCACGGTGAATGCCAGCGAACTGAAGAAGATCATCGTGATGAGCAACACCGGCCCCAGCACGTCGCGGTGGTCCAGGAAGTTCGACAACTCCGTCACGATCGCCCTGGACTGCCCGGGCAGCAGCCATTCCAGGTAGCGCCCGATGGTGCCCAGCAATTCATGCTCGCCGATGAAGTGCGACATCGCCATCACGATGACGATCAGCAGCGGCACGATCGACAGCAGCGCGTAGTAGGCGACCGCGCCGGCCAGCAGCAGGCCCTGGTTCGCCTTGAAGGCCTTGAGCGCGCCCCAGGCGAAGCGCAGCGGGTGGCGCATGAACGGGGGGGCGTTGGCGAGCGGGTTGCGCAGCATCGTCGGTGCAGTATGCCGCCGCCGGACGCAGGCCAGAAGCCTTGCGTATCATCTGCCGCTCCCCGCCTACATGACCATCCCCGCTTCTTTCATCCAGGAACTGATCGCGCGCGCCGACGTGGTGGAAATCGTCGGCCGCTACGTGCAGTTGAAGAAGACCGGCGCGAATTTCTCCGGCCTGTGCCCCTTCCACAGCGAGAAGTCGCCCTCTTTCTCCGTCAGCCCGACCAAGCAGTTCTATCACTGCTTCGGTTGCGGCGTGCATGGCAACGCCATCGGCTTCCTGATGGAGCATGCGGGCATGGGTTTCGTCGAGGCGGTGCACGACCTGGCTGGCCAGTATGGCCTGCAGGTGCCCGAGGACGACGCCTCGCCCGAGGAACGCGCCCGCGCCGCCGGGCAGCGCCAGAAGCAGGCCACGCTGACGGAAGTGCTTGAAAAAGCCGGCGACGCCTACCGCAAGCACCTGCGCGACTCGGACACCGCCGTCAACTACCTGAAAGGCCGCGGTGTCTCCGGCGAAGTGGCCAGGCAATTCGGCATCGGCTATGCCCCGCCCGGCTGGCGCACGCTCGCGAGCGTTTTCCCCGAATACGACAACCCGCTGCTGGCCGAATCCGGGTTGGTGATCACCGGCGAGGATGGCGAGGACAAGCGCTACGACCGCTTTCGCGACCGGGTGATGTTTCCGATCCGCAACGTCAAGGGCGAGTGCATCGGCTTCGGCGGGCGCGTGCTCGGCGACGAGAAGCCCAAGTACCTCAATTCGCCGGAGACGCCGGTGTTCAGCAAGGGCCGCGAGTTGTACGGCCTGTTCGAGGCCCGCGCGGCGCTGCGCGACAAGGGCTACGTGCTGGTCACGGAGGGCTACATGGACGTGGTGGCGCTGGCGCAACTGGGTTTTCCGAACGCGGTGGCCACGCTGGGCACGGCCTGCACGCCGGAACATGTCCAGAAGCTGTTCCGCTTCACCGATTCGGTGGTTTTCAGCTTCGACGGCGATGGTGCGGGCCGGCGGGCGGCGCGCAAGGCGCTCGATGGCGCCCTGCCCTTTGCCACCGACGTGCGCAGCATCAAGTTCCTGTTCCTGCCGGCGGAGCACGATCCGGACAGCTTCATCCGCGAACACGGCGCCGAGGCGTTTTCCCGGTTCGTGGGCGAGGCGACGCCGCTCAGCCGCTTCATGCTCGACGCGGCGCGCGACGGTTGCGACCTGGGCACGGCGGAGGGCCGCGCCCGCATGACCAGCAATGTGCGTCCGCTCTGGACGGCCATGCCCGACGGCGCCCTGAAGCGGCAACTGCTGGAAGAGATCGCGGGGCTGGTGCAGCTCGGCTCGCAGGCTCTGACTGACCTCTGGAAGCCGGCCGCGCCACCCCGGCGCGGGTCGCCGCCGCCGCAAGCGATGGACGACGGGCCGCCCATGCCGGATGGCGACTGGGAGCCTTCCTGGTCGCCCGACTACGGCCCGGGCGAGAGCGGAGGGAGCGGCGGGGGCGACGGCGGCGGCAAGCGGCCCTTCAAGAAGAAATGGGAAAAAGGCCAGTGGGAAAAAGGCAGCCGCTGGGGCCGAGACAAGTCCGCCGCGGATTCGGCGCCGCGCGGCCGGTCCCTGCCCATCGGCCGCTCGGACGTCGCGGTCCGCCTGCTGCTGTCGAACACCAGCGCCTGGGAGGCTCTCAGCCAGGAGATGCACGGCATCCTCTGCGACCTGCCGGGCATGCATGGCCAGCTTTTTGCGTGGCTCGACAGCCAGGTGCACGAGCATGGTGCGCAGCCCTGGGCCGCGCTGCGCGAAGGCATGCGCGAACTGCCGTTCGAGGCGCTGGCGAACAAGGTCATGACGGGCCCGGATGGCGCGCCGATCGATGCCGGGGCCGACCCGGCGGCGGCGGAAGCCGCGGCCGAACTGCGCAACGTGCTCGACTACATCCTCGACGACCACCTCAAGGCCCAGGAAACGGAGGCCATTGCCGCCGCGGGCACCGACCCGGGCGCCATCGACCGCTACCGGGCGTTGCAGGCACGCCGACGCGAGCTGCAATTGCGCCTTTCTCCCGCACGTAATACCTCTTGAATTCTGGTTGTCAAGCTATAATCTAAGGCTGTCTGTACGGCAAGAGCGACAGCAGCACCTCCGGGCCGACCCCACGCGCAATGCACTTCCCAACGGGAAAAGGGTCAATACACCGCAAGGACTGCACACCAAATGTTCGCCCGACATCTTGCCGTCTGGAGAGATTCCTCTCCGTTTCTGTATGCCCGCGCCGGGTAGGCGCAGCCAAACCCTGTTTGGCTCAGTGATTCCGCTTGTTCATTCTTGATCCACGAGGTCGTATGCCCAGCTCCAAGAAGCCTGCCGTGTCAGCCACCAAACCCGTCGCGGCAAAGCCGTTGAAGACCACTGCCGCCCCCAAGGCGACCGTCGCCCCGACTGCCACGAAAGCCAAACCTGTGACCTCCACGAAATCGCCCGCCACCGCTGAACTCAAGAAACCTGCCGCAGCCGCCACCGCCGTTGCCGCCGCGCCTGCCGCTGCAGCTGCCCCGCGCAAGGTCGGCCGCCCGCCCAAGGCCGCCGCTGCGGCCGGCGATGCCGCCCCCGCCACCACCGGCGCCAAGCGCGGCCGCAAGCCCAAGGCGAAGGGGAAGGACGACGCGCCGGCGAGCGACATCGACATGTCGGACATCGAGGACGACCTGGCGGGTGAGCCGGTCGTCGCCTCGACCGAGGAAAAGGTCAAGCCGCTGCGCATGAAGATCAGCAAGGCGAAGGAACGCGCCTTGATGAAGGAGTTCGGCCTCGACGAGACCGTGCTCTCCGAGGAAGACATGGCCAAGCGCCGCCAGCGCCTGAAGACGCTGATCACGCTAGGCAAGACGCGCGGCTACCTGACGCAGGGCGAAATCTCCGACCACTTGCCCGACAAGCTGGTCGACGCCGAGACCATGGAAGTCGTGGTCACGATGCTGAACGACCTCGGCGTGGCGGTGTACGAGCAGACGCCGGACGCCGAGACGCTGCTGCTGAACAACACGGCCCCCACCGCCACCACCGTCGAGGAAGCCGAGGAAGAAGCCGAAGCGGCACTTTCCACCGTGGACAGCGAATTCGGCCGCACCACCGACCCGGTCCGCATGTACATGCGCGAAATGGGCACGGTCGAGCTGCTGACCCGCGAAGGCGAAATCGAGATCGCCAAGCGCATCGAAGGCGGCCTGATGGCCATGATGGAAGCGATCTCGGCGTCGCCCGCCACCATCGCCGAGATCCTGCGCCTGGGCAATGAGATCCGCGAAGGCAAGGTCGTCATCTCGACCATCGTCGACGGCTTCTCCAACCCCAATGAAGCCGACGACTACGTGGCCGAGGAAGACTTCGACGAGTTCGACGCGGAAGACGACGACGACGGCAACGGCGGCTCCAAGGCCCTGACCAAGAAGCTCGAAGAACTCAAGCGCGACGCGCTGGGGCGCTTCGACCGCATGGCCGAGCTGTTCGAGAAGGTCCACAAGATCTACGACAAGGAAGGCTACGGCACGCCGGCCTACGACAAGGCGCAACGCGCCCTGTCGGACGAGCTGATGACCATCCGCTTCACCGCCCGCACCATCGAGAAGCTGTGCGACATGGTCCGCACGCAGGTCGACGACGTGCGCAAGAAGGAACGCGAGCTGCGCCGCATCATCGTGGACAAGTGCGGCTTCCCGCAGGAAGAGTTCATCCGCGACTTCAGCGGCCTCGACAAGCACGGCCACAAGGTCCCGTCCAACCTGCTGAACCAGAAATGGGTCGAGAAGCAGGCCGCCTCCGGCAAGCCGTGGAGCGCCGTGCTCGCGCGCAACATTCCGCCGGTGCAGGAACTGCAGCAGAAGCTGGCCGACATCCAGTCGCGCGTGGTGGTGCCGCTGACGCAGCTCAAGGACATCAACAAGCGCATGAACGAGGGCGAATCGTCCTCGCGCGATGCCAAGAAGGAAATGATCGAGGCCAACCTGCGCCTCGTGATCTCCATCGCCAAGAAGTACACCAATCGCGGCCTGCAGTTCCTCGATCTGATCCAGGAAGGCAACATCGGCCTGATGAAGGCGGTGGACAAGTTCGAATACCGTCGCGGCTACAAGTTCTCGACCTATGCGACGTGGTGGATCCGCCAGGCGATCACCCGCTCGATCGCCGACCAGGCACGCACCATCCGCATCCCGGTGCACATGATCGAGACGATCAACAAGATGAACCGCATCTCGCGCCAGCATTTGCAGGAATTCGGCTTCGAGCCGGACGCCGGCATCCTGGCCGCGAAGATGGAGATCCCGGAAGACAAGATCCGCAAGATCATGAAGATCGCCAAGGAGCCGATCTCCATGGAAACGCCGATCGGCGACGACGACGATTCGCACCTGGGCGACTTCATCGAGGACAGCAGCAACACGGCGCCCATCGAGGCCGCGATGCAGGCGGGCCTGCGCGACGTGGTCAAGGACATCCTCGACTCGCTGACGCCGCGCGAAGCCAAGGTGCTGCGCATGCGCTTCGGCATCGAGATGTCGACCGACCACACGCTGGAAGAAGTCGGCAAGCAGTTCGACGTGACGCGCGAGCGCATCCGCCAGATCGAGGCGAAGGCGCTGCGCAAGCTCAAGCACCCGTCGCGTTCGGACAAGCTGCGCTCGTTCATCGATACGCTCTAAACGCACGCCGTCGAAAGCGGACTTGACCGGCCGCGAAGGACGCGAAGATACGCAAAGGTCGCGAAAGAACAGCCAAATTCTTCTTGGCTTCTTTCGCGTCCTTCGCGGAAACTTCGCGACCTTTGCGTCCGGAAGTCCGCTTTTTTGTTTTTCCTGAACAATAGCCTCCCCCATGAATCCCAACGCCGACACCCTCTGGAAAGCGCCACGCTGGGCCCTGGCGGTGTTGCTGGCCGTGCTGGGCATGCTCGGGCCGTTCTCGATCGACACCTACATCCCGGCCTTCTCCGGGATCGCGAGCACCATCGGCGCAACGCCCGCGGAGATGCAGCAGACGCTGTCGGGCTACCTGTTCGGCTTTGCGTTCATGAACCTGTTCCACGGCGCGCTATCGGACAGCTTCGGCCGGCGGCCGGTGGTGCTGGGCGGGCTGGCGGTGTTCACGCTGGCGTCGCTGGGTTGCGCGTTGTCGCAGACCATCGGGCAGCTGGTGCTGTTCCGGACGCTGCAGGGGCTCTCGACGGGCGCGGGCATCGTGGTGTCGCGCGCGGTGATCCGCGACATGTTCCCGCCGGCGGATGCGCAGAAGGTGATGGCGCAGGTGACGATCTATTTCGGCGTGGCGCCGGCGATCGCGCCGATCGTGGGCGGCTTCCTGTTCGTGCACCTGGGCTGGCACAGCATCTTCTGGTTCCTGGTCGGCGTGGGCGTGGTGCTGTTCGTGGCCAACTGGAAGCTGTTGCCCGAGACGCTGCACCCGGACCATCGGCAATCGTTCCATGTGCGGCACCTGATGCGCGGCTACTGGGACCTGTGCTCGGACCCGCGCTTCCTGCTGCTCGCGCTGGCGAGCGGCGTGCCCTTCAACGGCATGTTCCTCTACGTGCTGTCGGCGCCGGCCTTCCTGGGCGACCACCTGGCGCTGGCGCCGACGCAGTTCTTCTGGTTCTTCCTCATGACCATCGGCGGCATCATGGCCGGCGCGCGCGCCAGCGGGCAGATGGCCGGCCGCGTCGCGCCCAAGCGGCAGATCCGCGACGGCTTCCTGATCATGGTCGTGACCTCGATCGTCAACGTGGCTGCCAACCTGCTGTTTACGCCGAACGTCTGGTGGGCGCTGTGGCCGATCGGCATCTTCGCCTTCGGCTGGGCGCTGATGGTGCCGGGCGTGACGCTGCTGGTGCTGGACCTGCACCCCGAGCGTCGCGGCATGGCCTCGTCGCTGCAGGCGGTGATCGGCTCCACGGCCAATGGCGTCGTGGCGGGCGTGATCGCGCCGCTCGTCATGCACTCGACTGTGGCGCTGGCGGTGTCCTCGATGCTGATGCTGTGTGTGGGGCTCGTGGCCTGGCTCTGGCTGCACCGGCGCTGGCCGGAGATCGGCCGGATGGTCGCCGCCTGAGCCATGGCGGGGACTGAAGCGCGCACGGCCTCGCTTCGCACCGCGCTGCGCGCGTGGCTGCCTGCGCGTGCGCGTGTCGATTCGAAGGAGCGCTTGCGCGCCGTGGCTGGCGCCCTGCTGGGCCTTCTGCTCACAGGACTGGTGTGTCGTGCGTTCGCGGACCTTGGCGCCATCTGGCTGGTTGCGCCGCTGGGCGCGAGCGCGGTGCTGGTGTTCGCGGTGCCGGCGAGTCCGTTGGCGCAACCGTGGTCGGCCATCGGCGGCAACACCGTGTCGGCGCTGGTCGGCATTGCCTGCGCCAACCTGCTGCCCGACCCCGCCCTCGCGGGCGCCCTGGCAACCGCGCTCGCCATCGGGCTCATGTTCTCGCTGCGCTGCCTGCATCCGCCCGGCGGCGCGATGGCCTTGCTGGTGGTGCTGACGCACACCACGTCGTTTTCCTTCGCGCTGTTTCCGGCGATGGCCAATTCGGTGCTGCTGGTGCTGGCCGGCGTGGCCTACAACACGCTGACCGGGCGACGCTATCCGCACATCCAGTCCGCGCCTGCCACGCCGCCGGCCGATGCGCGCTTCAGTTCGGCTGACGTGGACGCGGTGCTGGCCCGCTACAACCAGGTGCTGGACATCAGTCGCGACGACCTCGAGTCGCTGATCCAGCAGACCGAGGTCGAGTCCTTCCGCCGCCGCATGGGCGAGTTGCGCTGCGCCGACATCATGTCGCGTGAGCCCATGACGGTGGAGTTCGGCACCTCGCTGCAGGAAGCCTGGCAGGTGATGCAGCAGCGGCACGTCAAGGCGCTGCCGGTGACGGACCGCACGCGGCGCGTGGTGGGCATCGTCACGCAGGCCGACTTCTTCCGGCACATCGACCTGCGGCTGCACCAGGGCCTGGGCGCGCGGCTGCGCAGTTTCCTGCGGCCCTCGCCCGGCGTGACGTCGAGCAAGGCGGAGGTCGTGGGGCAGATCATGACGAAGCAGGTGCGCGTGGCGACCGACGATCGGCCGGCGCTGGACCTGGTGCCGCTGTTCTCGGATGCGGGCCACCACCACATACCGATCATCGACGGCGGGCAGCGCCTGGTGGGCATGATCACGCAGTCCGACTTCGTGCGTGCGCTCTACCGCGCCGTGCGCCCTGGAGGCTGAAGCGCATGCACCCTCACCAGCTTCTCGAACACTACGGCTACTACGCGGTCTTCTTCATCGGGATGTTCGAGGGGGAGACGATCCTGATGCTGGGCGCCTATGCGGTGCACCAGGGGTACTTGTCGATGCTGCCCTTGATCGCTGTCGGCGCACTGGCAGCCTTCTGCACGGACCAGTTCTATTTCCAGGTGGGCCGGCGCAAGGGCGCCGAACTGATGGCCACGCGCCCGAAGCTGGCGGCGCATCTTGCGCGCGTGCAAGGCTTCATCGAGCGCCATCCGGTCGCGACGATCTTCCTCATGCGCTTTGCCTGGGGCTTCCGCGTGGTGATGCCGGCGGCGCTGGGCATGGGCAAGATGCCGGTCGCGGCGTACGTCGCGCTGGACGCCGTGGCGGCGGTGGCGTGGGCAACGGTCATCGCACTGTTCGGCGTCAACATCGCAGGCGTGGTGCATTCGCTGATGAGCAAGGTGCAGCATCACGAGCATGTGATCGTCTTCGGGACGCTGGCGATCGCGTTGACCCTGGCGATGCTGCGACAGTGGCGGGTTCGGCGGTAGGTCACATCAGAGCGCGCTGGCTGAGCCTGCAAGTCGCGTGGTAGGGACAGGCTCGCGCCGGTTGTCCTGTCGCTCCGGCAGGCCCGCCCAGCGCAATCCCTCGATCAGACGCGTCCCTTCCTGACCGCTTTCTCGGCGATTGATCGGCAGTTCATCGTCTCCCCTTCGTGGCGATCCGGGGGCAGGGACCTATGGTGGTGCACCGCACTTCCTCGGTGGATTGTTTTCAAGGAGCCAGCATGAAAGCGCCTTCTCATTGGACGGGTGCCGTCGTCCTGGCCCTTGCAAGCGTCACCTGCATTCCATCGCGCGCCAAGGAACAGGGTGCAGAGATCGATCTGCCCGTGGCGACGGCGGTGGATGACGAAGGGACTGCCGGCGTGCAGCTCTTGTCCGCCAGCCAGCAAGCGTCGCAAGCCGAACCTGAGTCCCGCGGCGAGGCCATCTACAGCCCGTTCTCCTCCGGCCTGTTCACCTACCAGGAATATCCATCCGCTGCGCGAATGCCGAGCAAAGGTGGTCCCGATTTGACGATGACGCTGGCCGCAAGCGTGGCCAGCGCTGTCGCATTCGTCTGGCTGCTCCTGCGCATCTGAAGCTGTGCAGCCCGGCCCTCCGCCGCAGGACAGTGAACTCACGAAGCCTGCGGCCCCGTACGTAACCACCTGAAGGGATTCATCATGAACGGAAGATCGATCTTGCGGCGTTCCATGGGCAGCTACCTGGTCGTGCTTGGCCTGGGCATCGCCGGGGCGACAGCGGCCAGCGAGGCCGCCGCCGGCTGTGGCATGTACACCGGGCCGTCGTCACTGCCACCGAGCTGGAGCCCGTCCTCGATGCAGGCGCATGAGGGCAGGAGGCCACCGCCCTCCGCCACGAATATCGTCGGCATGTGGAAAGTCAGCTTCTTCGCAGACGACGCCGCTCACACCCAGGTCGATTTCGCGACGGTGCAGTGGCACAGCGACGGCACCGAGTTCATGATTTCCGGCGGCCGTGCGCCGAGTACCGGCGACGTCTGCATGGGGGCATGGGAACAGACCGGCGGCTCTACCTACAAGCTGAAACATATTGCGCTCGCCTACAGCAGCAGTGATTCCGCGCCGCCCGTGGTACCCGCAGCATTTGTTGGCCCGGCGATCATGCAACAGACGGTGACGCTCAGCCGCTCGAAGAACAGCTACGCGGGCACCTTCACGATCGACCAATACGCGCCTGACGAAACAACACTGATCGTGCACATCACCGGCACGGTGAGTGCGACGCGCTTCACTGCGGATTGAGCCTCGCGGGGGGCTTCATTTCACGATGAATCGAATGCCGTGGAACGCTGCTTTCAAGCCCTGGCCCGCCGCGCCAGCCACAGGCGCAGCAGGGCGAGGATGGCCAGCAGGGTCAGCGCCGCGCCCGCCAGCGATGCATGGATGCCGACCGCGCTGCCGCCCAATCCCACCGTGATGCCTGCAAACGCGCGCAGCCCCAGCGCCGACATGTTAAACAGCCCGATCACGCGACCACGCGACGCGGCCGGGGCGTTCAATTGCACCAGCGTCTGCGCCATCGAACTGAAGGACAACTCGAAGACGCCCGCCGCGAACAGCAGCAGCAGCGCCAGCGGATACGAGCCGGTCGCCGCAAAGCCTGCAAGTGACAGGCACCAGCACATGCAAAGCACCAGCGCGGTCGAAGGCGCCGGGCGTAGCAGGCCACCACGACTCTCCATCAGCAGGCCGGCCAACAATGCACCGGCGGCGTCGGCTGCGAGCAGCATGCTGTAGGTGGTGCCGGGGTCGCCGTGGCCGAGGTCACGCGCGAAGCCCGGCATCTGGGCCTGGTAGCTGTTGGCGACGAAGAAGGACGCCAGCCCCGCCAGCAGGATCATCGAACCCAATGATGGATCGGAGCGCACTTCGCGGATCGTCTGGAGGATGTCGGCCAGGCCGCGCACCGCACGCGGCGGCGCGCCACCGCCCTTGCGAAAGCGCGGCCCGTACGGCGCACGCCACAGCCAGAGAAAGGCCGGCAGGAAGAACACGGTGTTGAGCAGCAGGCCGTAGCGCGGCCCGATGGTCAGCATGATGAGCCCGCCGACTGCCGGACCCACCAGCACGCCGAGGTAGCGCGCGGTCGCGAGCAGGCGCACGCCGCTCGGCAGGTCGCGCGAGGGCACCACGTCATGCAGCAACAGTTGCGTGGCGCCCTGCCACAGCACGCCGGCGCAGCCGTGGATGATGAGCAGCACCATCGCATGCCACATCTGCAGCGTGTCGGTGATGAAGAAGTACGCCCATCCGGCCGACGCCGTCATGAACAGCGCCATGCCGCACTGGATCAGCCGTCGCGGGTCGACCCGGTCGGCCAGCGCACCCACCGGCACGGAGAACAGCAGGAAGGGCAGCCAGTGCGACACCACCGCGAAGCCGCCCAGCGCGGGCGACTGGAACTTCTGGAAGGCCATCCAGTAGCTGATCACGTGCTCGACGTTGTCGGCCATCATGGCCAGCAGGTAGGTGCCGACGAGCGCCTGGTAGCCGGGATGGCGCAAGGCTGCGAAAGATGGCGCTGGCGGCTGCGTGGTGTTGGGAGTGGCAGACATTCAATGGATCAGTAAACGCCAAGCGCGAGGCCCGCGGACAGTGCGGCGCCGAGTTCACGGCACTGTGCAAGGTCGGCGGCGCCGATCTGCTTGGGCCGCAGGATGGCTTCGGGCGTCTGCGCATGCGTGCAGACGATGAGCGTCGGCGCGACCTGCTTCAAGCGCCAGCCGGTGGCGATGCGTTCCAGCTGGCGCAACGCGTTCTGGCCGTCACTGCCGGCGCAGACCAGTGCGAGGTAGGGCCGGCCATTGAGGCGGTCGAGTGCGGCGTAGTAGCAACGGTCGAAGAAATCCTTCATGAGGCCGGCCATCGCTGCCAGGTTCTCCGGCGTCGCGAAAAGGTAGGCGTCGGCGGCCAGCACATCCTCGGGCCCGGCCTCCGATGCGCGCAGCAGGCGGACGCGCACGCCGCTTTCCTCACGCGCACCTTGGGCGGCCGCGTGGGCCATCTGCTCGGAGCCGCCGGTCATGGAGTGGTAGACGATCAACAGCGTCTTCGAAGTCATGGCCGGCCAGCATAGTGCGAACGGCCGCATCCCGCTTGCACGCCCCCGTGGCCCGAGCCTCACGTTTGCGCGCGAATGACTTTGGCGAATCCGGATCACGGCGTATAAGTACCACTTTTCCCACCAAGGACGCCGCGTTGAGCCTCGATCTCGATCCAGACATTGCCCGTCGACCGGCCATCCTCGTGGTCGACGACACGCCGGACAACCTGATGCTGCTCAGCAACCTGCTCAAGGACCAATACGCGGTCAAGGTGGCGAACAGCGGCGAGAAGGCCCTGAAGATCGTGCGTGCCGGCGAGCCACCCGACCTGATCCTGCTCGACGTGATGATGCCTGGCCTCTCCGGCCACGATGTCGCGCGCCAGCTCAAGGCCGACCCGACGACCCGCGACATCCCGATCATCTTCCTGACCGCGCTGTCCTCCGAGAAGGACGAGACGCTCGGCCTCGAAATAGGCGCGGCCGACTACATCACGAAGCCGATCCGACCGCCCGTGATGCTGGCGCGCGTGGATACGCAACTGAAGATCAAGGCCGCCGCCGACTTCCTGCGCGACCAGAAGGACTACCTGGAGCAGGAGGTGGCCCGGCGCACGCGCGAGATCTCGGCGATCCAGGACGTCACCATCCTGGCGATGGCCTCGCTGGCCGAGGCGCGCGACAACGAGACCGGCAACCACATCCGCCGCACGCAGCATGACGTCAGGGTGCTCGCCGAGCAGTTGCGCGAGCATCCGCGCTTCGGCCATTTCCTCGACGATGCAACGATCGCGCTGCTGTTCAAGTCGGCGCCGCTGCACGACATCGGCAAGGCCGGCATTCCGGACCGCATCCTGCTCGCGCCGGGCACGCTGAGCCCGGAGGAATTCGAGATCATGAAGACCCACACCACGCTGGGTCGCGACGCGATCGAGCAGGCCGAGCGCCAGCTCGGCACCGACGTGGCCTTCCTGCGCGTGGCCAAGGACATCATCTACAGCCACCAGGAAAAGTGGGACGGGAGCGGCTACCCCGAAGGCCTGGCCGGCGACGCCATTCCGATCGCCGCGCGGCTCATGGCGCTGGCCGACGCCTACGACACGCTCACCAGCCGGGGCGTCTACAAGGACGGCATGTCGCACGACGAAGCGGTGCAGCTGATCGAGGAAGGCCGGGGCACGCACTTCGACCCCGACATCGTCGACGCCTTCCTTGCACGCACCGACGACTTCCGCCAGATCGCCCTGCGCTTCGCCGACACCGACGAGGACATCGCGCGGAAGATGGAGGCACTGGTCTTCATCGCCGAGTCGGCCTGAGGACATGGCGCCGCTGCCGCCTACCGGCGCCTGCCCCTAGCGCGAGCCATGCGCAAGCTGCTGCGATTGCTCGAACGCCTCACGCTGCGCCGCAAGCTGGTGCTCGGCTTCGGGTCGGTGATGCTGCTGACGCTCGCGCTGGGCGTCCAGAGCCTGCTCACACAGCAGCTCTTCAACCGCGACTTCCAGCGCCTGCAGTCGATGGAAGTGGTGGGCATGGCGCGCGCCAAGGAGGCACAGATCCATCTCGTGTGGCTTCGCCTGACCCTGCGCAATGCCATGTGGGCGGCGACTCCGGCGCAGCGGGACGACCTGCTGAACCTCTTCGAGGTCCGGCGCGACCAGCTGCACACCGCGATCGCGCAGATCCGGCCCACGCTGTCGCGACGCGAGAACATCGAGCGGCTGGAACAGTTCAATGCGCTGCTGGCGCAGATGGAAACCGCCAGTGAAGAACTGATCGCCGTATCCCGCAGAGGATCACCGGAACAGGCGCGAAGCCTGGTCGATGGTGACGCCATCGAGCTCCAGGCCGCGCAGGCAGAAGGCCTGCTCGCACAGATCGCGGCCGAGAAGGAGCAAGGCGCCGACCAGGCGGCCGACGATATTCGCAGGTTTGCCGGCCGCAACGCGACGCTGTCCCTGGGGCTGCTGCTGGGCGGTCTGGCACTGACGGTGCTGTGGTCATGGATGATCGCGGCGTCGATCCGCCGGCCGAATACGCTCGTTCGGCTGTCGGTCGATGCACTGGCGCGCGGCCAGCTGCACCAGCAGGTGCCGCATACCGACCTGCCCAACGACGTGGGCGAGCTCGCGCGGGCCGTGTCCACGTTGCAGTCCGAGCTGCAACAGCTGGACGAGCAGCGGTGGAACAAGAACCACCAGGCGCTGATCCTGGCCGAATTGCAGCAGGCGGAAACGCCGGTCGAACTGGCCCGGCGCTTCCTGCGCGGCATCGGTCCGCTGCTCGACGTCACGCGGGGCGCCCTCTACCGCGTCGATACCCCGGTGCGCGCACTGGAACTGATCGGTGCGCATGCGATCGTGCCGGTCCGACCGCCGAGCGACCACCTCGCCTTCGGCGAAGGGGTTGCCGGCCGGTGCGCCGAGGAGGCGCGTGAGCTGCGCCGGGTGCCCGACGAAGTGGAGCAGAGTCCGTCCAGTGATCCGCATTCCGACCTGTTGGCGCACAGCTGGGTCACCGCCACGCCGGTCTTCCATGGCGCGCGCCTGCTGGGCGTGATCGAACTGATCAGCGGCATCGCACCGGGAGAAAAGGAACTCGCACTGCTGCGCGACCTGCTGCCCAAGCTGGCGATGAGCCTGACGATCGTCGAGCGCAACCAGGCCGTGCAGGAGCTGCTCGACCAGACGCGCGAGCAGTCCGCGTCGATCCGGGGCCAGGCCGACCGGCTCGCGGAACAGGCCGCCGAACTGCAGGCCCAGCAAGCCTCGCTGCAGGCCACCCGCGCCTGGTACCAGGGCATCGTCGAGGCGGCGCCCGACGGCATGCTCATCGTCGACGCCAAGGGCCGCATCGTGCTCGCGAATCCCGAACTGCACCGCCTCTTCGGCTATCCCGAGGGCGAACTGATCGGCCAGCCGATGGAGATCCTCGTGCCACCCGGCGTCCGCGCGCAACACCCCGGCCTGCGCGCGGGCTTCATGACGCAGGGCCTCACGCGGCAGATGGGCAGCTCGCAGATGGACCTGCAGGGGCAGCGCAAGGACGGCAGCCGCTTCACGCTGGAAATCGGTCTCGCGCAACTGCCGGCCATCGACGCAAGGGGCGTCTGCGTGTGCGCATCGGTGCGAGACATCACCGCGCGCCGCGCGATCGAGGAAGCCGTGCGCGACACGGAGGAGCGCTTCCGCCGGGTCATCGAACAAGCGCCGGCGGGCCTGTTGATCGCGGACGACGACACCGAGGCGCTGCTGTTCACCAACCACAAGCTTGCGGAGGTGTTCGGCGAACCCGTCGAGCGTGTGACGTACAGGGCTGATCGCGTCAAGTTCTGGGCGGAGCCCGAAGAGTTGGCCCGCTTCATCGAGCTTGTCGGGGCGAACGAGATCGTGCGCGACTTCGAGGCCACCTTCAGGCGGCGCGACGGCAGCTTGCGCCATGTGCTGGTGTCGTCGACCCGGGTCCGCGCGGGCGGCCGGACGATCGCCGGCAACTGGTACTTCGATATCACCGACCGCAAGGCCGCCGAGGCCGAGGCGCAGCGCGCCCTGGAAATTGCCGAGGAGGCCACGCGCGTGAAGAGCGACTTCCTCGCCAACATGAGCCACGAGATCCGCACGCCGATGAACGCCATCATCGGCATGAGCCACCTCGCATTGAAGACCGGGCTGGACGCGCGCCAGCGCAACTACATCGAGAAGGTGAACCGCGCCGCCGAGAGCCTGCTGGGCATCATCAACGACATCCTGGATTTCTCGAAGATCGAGGCCGGCAAGATGAGCCTGGAAGAGGCGCCGTTCCGGCTCGAGGAGGTGCTCGACGACTTCGCCAGCATGGTGAGCCTGAAGGCCGAGGGCAAGGGCCTGGAGCTGCTGTTCAGCACGCCGGCCGGCTTGCCCACCGCGCTGGTCGGCGACCGGCTGCGGCTCGGCCAGGTGCTCATCAACCTGGGCAACAACGCCGTCAAGTTCACCGATGCGGGCGAGATCGTCGTCGGCGTCCAGGTGCAGGAGTTGCACGACGACCGCGTGGCGCTCCGCTTCCGGGTGCGCGACACCGGCATCGGCATGACGCCGGAGCAGATGACACGCATGTTCCAGCCCTTCAGCCAGGCGGACGGCTCGATCACACGCCGCTACGGCGGCACCGGGCTGGGCCTGACCATCTCCAAGAACATCGTCGAGATGATGAGCGGGCGCATCTGGGTCGAGAGCGAGGCGGGCCGGGGGTCGACTTTCCATTTCACGGCGCAGTTCGGCTTGCAGGCGCTGTCGCCATCGCAAGTGCGCCACATGCTCAGGGCTGACGAGTTGCAGGGCCACCGTGCGTTGGTGGTGGACGACAACGCGAGCGCGCGCGAGATCCTGTCGGAGATGGCCCGGAGCTTCGGGCTCGAGGTGGATGTCGCGCGCAGCGGGCAGGAGGCCGTCGCGCTGGTGGCTGCGTCGGAAGGCACGGACCGCGCCTACGACCTGGTGTTGATGGACTGGAAGATGCCAGGCATGGATGGCGTCGAGGCCACGGCGCGCATCCACGCCGGCGCGCCGGGGCAAGCGGGCCGGCCGCCCGCGGTGATCATGGTCACCGCCCTCGCCCGCCACGAGGCGCAGGAGGCCGCCGATCGGCGCGCCGTGAGCCTGCCGCTGGTGCTGAACAAGCCGGTCACGCCGTCGACGCTGCTGGAGGCGATCGGCGAGGCGCTCGGCAAGACGCAGGGGGCCGAGCGCCGCAGCGCGCCCGACGCGGCGCCCGGCTACAGCGCCATGGCGCAACTGGCCGGTGCTCGGGTTCTGCTGGTGGAGGACAACGACGTGAACCAGGAACTGGCGCGGGAACTGCTGGAAGGCGCCGGCATCGAGGTGGTCATCGCCGGCGACGGCGCGCAGGCGCTGGCGCTGCTCGCCCAGGACGCCGCCTTCGACGGCGTGCTGATGGACTGCCAGATGCCCGTGCTCGACGGCTACGCGGCCACGCGCCAGCTGCGCGAGCAGGACCGCTTCCGCGACATGCCCATCCTTGCGATGACGGCCAACGCGATGGTCGGCGATCGCGACAAGGCGTTGGCCAGCGGCATGAACGACCACATTGCCAAGCCGCTGAACGTGGCGGCGATGTTCGCGACGATGGCGAAGTGGATTCGCCCGGGAAAGGGCTCGCCACCGGCACAGGCGACGGGCCGTGGCCACGTCGCGCCGCAAGCTGCCGAAGCGCGCCCGGTGCTGCCGGCGCTGCCGGGCATTGACCAGGCCGCCGGACTGGCCACGTGCCAGGGCAAGGCCGATCTCTATCGCCGCCTGCTCGTCAAGTTCCGCGACTCGCAGGCAGCTTTTCCGCAGGCTTTTGCGCAGGCGCTGAAGGGCGATGACGCCGCGGCGCCGGCCCGGGTCGCCCACACGCTGCGGGGCACTGCCGGCAATATCGGTGCATCAGCGCTGGCCCAAGCCGCGGCTGCGCTCGAAGACGCCTGCCAGCAGGGCCTTCGGGGCGATGCGCTGCACGAACCGCTGGCGGCGGTGATGAGTGAGTTCACGCCGGTGATGGAGGGGCTGCGCCAACTCGACTCGGCGGCGGCATCCGTGCCGACGGGGCCGGCGATCGAGCTTGATCTGGGGAGCTTCGCACCGCTGGTCAAGCGGCTGAAGCAGCGGCTGGTCGCCAGCGATCCGGCAGCGGTGGAGCTTGCCGCCGAACTCGAGAAGGCCCTGGCCGCGCACCCGGCGCACCGGGCCGCGCTGCGCCGTGTCGGCGGCAAGGTCAACGACTTCGATTTCGACGAGGCGCTGGGCTTGCTCGAGGCCTGGGAGAGCGGATGGCCTGCCCGGGCCTCAGCTCAGGCTGCGGGCTCCGCGTAAGCGCGCAGGTCCACCGTGCGGCTGCCATCGTCGGCCAGCAGGCGCAGGCTGGCGGGCGCGTCTTGCGGGTCGGCGATCAACACGCCGCGGCAGCGAACGTCCCGGTCGCTACTTGGTGCGCCCCGGAGGCTGCGCGCAAGGGCGGCGATTTGTTCGAAGAAATTTGTCCGGCGCAGGCCGCGTCAGCGCGCCACGCCCAGCAATCGCTCCAGCACTTCAGGTTGCGCACGCAAGGCCGCGGCGCTGTCGGTGTGGACGACCGTGCCGTGGTCCAGCACGACGGCCGTGTCGGAGATCGCGAGGATCGCCTGCGGATGCTGCTCCACGATGATGGCCGCGAGGCCCTCGTCCTGCGTGATGCGGCGGATCGCGCGCAGCAGCTCTTCCACGATGATCGGCGCCAGGCCTTCCAGCGGCTCGTCGAGCAGCAGCAGCTTGGGGTTGACCACCAGCGCGCGGCCGACCGCCAGCATCTGCTGCTCGCCACCCGAGAGCTGCGTGCCGAGGTTCCCCTTGCGCTCCGCGAGCCGCGGGAACATCTCGTAGACGCGTTGCGGGTTCCACTTGCCGGGGCGCTCCACGGCCGTCAGGTTCTCATGCACCGTGAGCGACTTGAAGATGTTGCGCTCCTGCGGCACCCAGCCGATGCCCGCGGCTGCGCGCTGGTGCGGCGCGAGCTTGTCCAGCGCCGCCCCGCCGAGCGTGATGCGCCCGCCGTGCTGGCGCGTGGCGCCGGCCAGCGTGTTGATGAAGGTGGTCTTGCCGGTGCCGTTGCGGCCGAGCAGCGCGAGCGTCTGGCCGACGCCGAGCGTCAGGGACACATCGTGCAGGACAACAGCTTCGCCGTAGCCGGCGCTGAGCGTTTCTACCTTGAGCAGTTCAGACATGCGTGGCTCCATGGCCCAGGTAGACCTCCTTCACCTTCGGGTCGTTGGCGATCTGCTCCGGGTTGCCTTCGGTCAGCAGCGTGCCGTTGACCAGCACCGTCATGCGGTCGGCGAAGCTGAAGACCAGGTCCATGTCGTGCTCGATGAGCAGCACCGACACATCGGCCGGCAATGCGGCGACGGTCTGCAGCAGTTCCTCGCGTTCGCCCGCGGGCACGCCGGCCACGGGCTCGTCGAGCAGCAGCACACGCGGCTCGCAGGCCAGCGCGATTGCGATCTCCAGCAGGCGGCGCTTGCCATAAGCGAGTTGCTTGACGGGTTGCCCGGCCACCTCGGCCAGGCGGAAATGTTCCAGCAACTCGCCGGCCCGTTCGACCACGCGCTTGTCTGCGCCCAGCGGCTTCCACCACTGCGCCGACAAGCCCTGCTGCCGCGACACCACGAGCGCCAGCGTCTCCAGCGACGTCATCGAGTCGAACAACTGGTTGATCTGGAAGGTGCGCACCATGCCGCGCGTCACACGCTTGTGCGGCGCGAGTTTGGTGATGTCCTCGCCGAGCAGTTCGATGCGGCCTTCGGTGGGCGTGAGCACGCCTGTCAGCAGGTTGATGAGCGTGGTCTTGCCGGCGCCGTTCGGGCCGATCAGGGCATGTCGCGCGCCGCGCTTCAGGTTGAGCGAGACGTTGTTGGTGGCGGTGATGCCGCCGAAGCGCATCACGAGGCCGGTGGCGGAAAGGACTACCTCCGTCATGCCCGCCTCCCGAACCAGGTCCAAGGCTTCAACAGGCGATCGCGCCCGACCAGCACCAGCAACACCAAAATCAATCCGATCCAGAACATCCAGTACTGCGGCGTCACGGTCGAGAGCGTGTCTTGCAACAGCTTGAACACGATCGCCCCGGCGATGCCGCCATAGAGCCAGCCCACGCCGCCGATGACCAGCATCAGCATCACGTCGGCCGATCGGTCGAAGGCCAGCACGTCGAGCGACGCGAAGCCCGTGGTCTGCGCCAGCAGCGCACCCGCCGCACCGGCGATGGCCGCGGCGATGGTGTAGATCGTCACCAGGCGAGAGGCCACCGGGATGCCGATCGCCATCGCGCGCAGGCGGTTGTCGCGGATCGCCTTCAGCGTCGCGCCGAAAGGCGATTGCACGATGCGGCGCATGAGCAGGAACAACAGCAGCACGATCGACAGGCTGTACCACGCTGCCGTCCGGCCAAAGAGGTCGAACTCGAACATGCCGAGCACCGGTCCCATCACCACGCCCTGCAGACCATCGGCACCGCCGGTGAGCCAGTCGAGCTTGTTGGCCAGTTCGAGCAGCAGCAGGGCCGTGCCCAGCGTGACCATGAGCCGCGTGAGATCGCTGCCGCGCAGGATCGTCACGCTGGCCAGCGCGCCAATGGCGCCCGACAGCACGATGGCCACCAGCAGGCCCACCGTCGGGTCGGGCATCACGAGCTTGGCGAACAAGGCCGCTGCATAGGCGCCGAAGCCGAAGAAGGCCGCATGCCCGAGCGACACGATGCCCGTGTAGCCGAGGATCAGGTCGAGCGACATCGCGAACAGCGCGACGATGGCGATCTCGTTGACCATCAGCGCGTGCGACGGCATCACCAGCGGCAGCGAAAACGCCACCAGCCACACCACGAACTCCAGCGGCCGCCAACGCGTCTTGCGCAGCAGCGCCGCCTGGAAATCCAAACCCTTGCCGGCGGCCATCAACGGCCTCCCTTCCGGGTGAACAGGCCCTGCGGTCGCCACATCAGGATCGCGATCATCAGCAGGTACACGGTGAACGCGCCCATCTTCGGAATGAAGTACTTGCCGCCCACATCGGCAATGCCGAGCAGCAAGGCCGCCGCGAGCGGCCCGGTGATCGACGAGGTGCCGCCGACCGACACCACGATCAGGAAATAGATCATGTACTTGAGCGGAAAGGTCGGGTCGAGCCCCAGGATCTCCGCACCCAGCGCGCCGCCCAGGCCCGCGAGGCCGGAGCCCACGGCAAAGGTCGACAGGAACACGATGTTGACGTTGATGCCCAGCCCCGCCGCCACGCGCGGGTCATCGACCGCGGCGCGCAAGCGACTGCCGAAGCGGGTCTTCGAGAGGATGAGTTGCAGCACCACCGTGAGCACCGCGCACACCGCGATGATGAACAGCCGGTAGTGGCCCATGCCCAGCATCAGCGCGCCATCGCCAATCTCGGTGCGTCCGCGCAGCCACTCGGGCAATTGCACGATCTGCTGCGACGAGCCGACGAAGTAGTCGACCGCGGCCACCGCCATGAACGCGAGCCCGATCGAGAACAGCACCTGGTCGAGGTGCGGCTTCCCGTACATCGGCCGGTAGAGCGTGCGCTCCAGCACCGCGCCCAGCAGCGCGACCACGATGAAGGCCAGCGGCAGGCAGGCCAGGAAGGGCAAGCCTGCCTTCTGCATCGCAAAGACCGTGAGATAACCGCCGGCCATCGCAAAGGCGCCGTGCGCCAGGTTGATGAAGTTCATCAAGCCCAGCGTCACGGCCAGCCCGACGGCCAGGACGAACAACAACATGCCGTAGGCGATGCCGTCGAAAAGAATGGTGAGCATGCTTCTGATCCGAGGCTGAAGAAATTCGGGCTACCGGACGCAGGGGACGCGAAGGTTCCGCGAAGGACGCAAAAGAGAAAAAAAATTTCCTGGCTGTTCTTTCGCGACCTTCGCGTGCCTTCGCGTCCGGTCAAGTCCGCATTCAGACGGCCGTATTTACTTGGCCTTGCCCGGATCCTTCACAGCCTTCAGCACGTCGAACTCGACGTTGTAGAGCTGTCCGTCCTTCTTCTCGACCTTGCGCAGGTACACGTCCTGCACGATGTCGCGCGTCTGTGCGTCGATCAGCACTTCGCCGCGTGGGCTTTCGAAGACCTGGCCCTTCATCGCGGCCAGCAGCGCATCGCCGCCACCCTGGCCCTTGGTCTGCTTGAGTGCTTCGTAGATCACGCGCATGCCGTCGTAGCCGCCGACGGCCATGAAGTTGGGCCGCATGCCCTTGTTGGCCTTCTGGAAGGCCTCGACGAACTTCTTGTTCGCGGCCGACGGATGCGCCGCCGAGTAGTGGTGCGTGGTGACCACGCCGAGCGCGCCGTCGCCCATGTCGTTGAGTTGATCGTCATCGGTCACGTCCCCGGTGGCGATCAGCTTGATGCCGGCCTTGTCCATGCCGCGCTCCAGGAACTGCTTCATCACGGCCGAGCCCGCGCCCGAGGGCACGAACACGAACAGCGCATCGGGCTTGGCATCGCGCACCTTCTGCAGGAAAGGCGCGAAGTCCGGGTTGCGCAGCGGCACGCGCAGCTTGTCCAGGACCTTGCCGCCGTTGAGCTGGAAGCGCTCGCTGAAATACTTCTCGGCGTCGTTGCCGGGGCCGTAGTCGCTGACCAGCGTCACGACCGACTTGATGCCGTTCTTCGGCGCCCAGTCGCCCATCGCCACCGACACCTGCGGGAGCGTGAAGCTGGTGCGCACGATGTAGGGCGATGCCTCGGTGATGCTCGACGTGGCGGCGGCCATCACCACCTGCGGCGTCTTCGATTGGGTGGCCAGCGGCGCAGCGGCCAGCGCGGCCGGCGTCACGCCGAAGCCGGCGATCACGTTCACCTTGTCGTTGACGATGAGTTCCTGCGCCAGGCGCTTGGTGACATCGGGCGTGGCGGTGTCGTCCTTGACGATCAGCACGACTTTCTTGCCAGCGACCGTGTCGCCGTTCTGCGCCATGTAGAGCTTGGCCGCCGCTTCGATCTGGCGACCCGTCGACGCTTGCTGGCCGGTCATCGGCAGGATCAGGCCGATCTTGAACACGTTGTCCTGGGCCTGCGCTGCCAGGGGAAGGGCAAGTGCGACGGCAGTCAGGCCGACGGCGTGGATCAGATGGCGACGTTGCATGGCGGGAAGTCCTCCAGTTGGCGAAATGGTGAGAGTGTGCTTATTGTGAACAAGTGTTTCGACACGGAGGCTGTGGCTATCCCTAGACGAATCCGGTCGAGATCGATTGTGTGCGATTTGCGAAACAACTGCGCGATGATCGCGCAGATCAGTCGTCCGGCCGGTACGACGAATCGATCGAAATCGAGCCGACCACGCGCGAGACGCAGGTGCAGATGCGCTCGTTGCTCGCCTTCTCGTGCTCGCTGAGGAAGACGTCGCGGTGGTCGATCTCCCCGTCGAGCGCAAGCACGTCGACCGCGCACAGTCCGCACTCGCCGCGCTTGCAGTCGTGCAGTGTCTGCACGCCCGCGGCATGCAGCGCGTCCATCATGCTGCTGTCGGCCGGCACCACGATGTCGATACCCTGGCGCGGCACCTCGACGCGGAATGGCTGCGGCGCGAAGCGGCCGCTGCTGCCGAAGGTCTCGTAGCGCAGGTCGGCCAGTGGCCGGCCCGACGCGGCCCATTGCCGGCGCACCGCATCGAGCATCGGCACCGGGCCGCAGACGTACATCTGGCCGCCGACGGGCAATGATTCGATTTCCGCGGCGATGTCGATGTGCCGGCCCTTCGCGCCGACGAACTCGGCGAAGGATTCGCCGAGTAATTCGCCCAGCAGCGGGCGGTAGGCCAGCTCAGCCTCCTCGTGCGCGCCGTAGACCATGCGCAACGGCGCCTGACTGCCCTTGCGCGAACGCAGGTGCTGCGCCATGTGCAGCATCGGCGTGATCCCGATACCGCCGGCCACGAGCAGGTACGCCGGCGCGTTCAGGTCGAGGCCGAAATGGTTGCGCGGGCCGTTCACCTGCAACCGGTCGCCCACGGCGAGCTGCCACATCGCGCGGGAGCCGCCCTGCCCTTCGTCCAGGCGCTTGACTGCGATGCGGAAGCATTCGCCATCGGGCGTGCCCACCAGCGAGTACGAACGCTTGATCGGCCGGCCCTCGCGCAGCAGTTCGACTTCGATGTGGCTGCCCGGCGACCAGTCGGCGCCGATGTCGTGCGCGTCTTGCGGGCGGATGGTGAACTCGCGCACGGTCGGCGTGATGTCGCGCAGCGCCTCGACGCGGGCGGCTCGCCAGTTGGAGGAACTCTTCATGTCTTCTTCAGCTACGTCGGCGGATCAATTGAACGCCCGGCAAGGGATGGCTCAGTGCGCCATGCAGCGCCTCGCGCAGGTTGCGTTGCGCGATGCGGCTGTGCTCACGCATCAACGCCTCCGCGCGCGAGCCTTCGCGGGACTCGATCGCATCGAGCACCTGCCAGTGCTGGTCCTGCGCGATCAGCAGCATGTCGCGCGCGGCCGGCGAGTTGGCCTGCACCACGACAAAGCCCGAGGGCGAAGCGAACGGCAGGTTGCTGATGCGCTCCAGTTGCTGGGCGATCACCGGGCTGCCCGACAACTCCGACAGCAGCGCATGGAACTGCGCATTGAAGCTGACGTAGCGCGAGAAGGCCGCGTCGTCGAGCGCGGGTTCGCGCAGCAGTTCATCGATGCGCTGCAGGCAGGCGCGGGCCTCCCGCAGCACCACGGGCGCCGCGCCGCGTTCGGCGGCCAGCCGGGCCGAGAGCCCTTCGAGCGTGCCGCGCAACTCGATGGCATCGGACACATCGCGCTCGGAAAAGGTGCGCACCGCATAACCGCCGTTGGGCAGGCTTTCGAGCAGGCCTTCCTGTTCGAGCCGCATCAGCGCCGAGCGCACCGGCGTGCGCGAGACACCCAATTGCTCGGAGATGGCCACTTCCGCGATGCGCGAGCCGCCCGGCAGCTCGCCGGCCAGCACCATCTCGCGCAGGCGCAACTGCGCCTTGACCGCCTGCGATGCACCCGCTTCCGCCGCGTCCGCCGATGGCGTGACCACGGCACTCATCGCGCAGTCCCGACCGGCTCCGCCGGCCGGATCGGAATCGTCGGCCGCTTCGGCTGCTCGCGCTCGACCATGCGGTCGATGAGCCGCCGCGCCCACATCGCGCCGGCGTCGATGTTGAGGTTGTAGAAGGCGTAGTCGGGCCGCTCGTCGATGGCACGCTGTTGCGCCTCGAGCACCAGTTCGTCCTCGCGAAAGATCGTCGCCACGCCTTCGCGCAACTCGTGCGTCAGGCGTTGCTCGCCGATGCAATAGTTGCGTGCAAAGGCCCAGAAGTAGAGACAGGTGTTGTCGGTCTCCGGCGTGATGGTGTTGAGCACGTAGCCGTTGACACCGCGGCTGCGGTCGCCCTTGTCGCCATCCTTCTTCGGCACCGCGCCGCTGCCCGCCTCGGCCACGCCGACGTCGATGTTCACCGTGCACGGACCTTCGAAGCGAATGATCTGCCAGCGATCGACCTTGCCCTTGTAGCCAAGCCCGTGCTTGATCTGCGCGGCCCAGAACGGCGGCGCGTCGATGTTCTCCATCCAGCGCGTGACAGTGGCGGAACGGTCGCCGTGGGTCGCGACGAAGGGCGCCTCCGCCACCTCCCGGCTGCCGATCGAGGAGCCGTGCACGAAGGTCTCATGCGTGAGGTCCATGAGGTTGTCGACGACCAGCCGGTAGTCGCAGGCGACGCGGATCATCTTGCCGTCGCCGGCCCACTCGGGGTCGTCGTTCCAGTGCATGTCGGGCACGAGCGCCGGGTCGGCCTTGGCCGGATCGCCGGGCCAGATCCAGACGAAGCGGTGCTTCTCGACCACCGGATACGAGCGCACGCATGCCGACGGGTTCAGCGTCTCCTGGCTCGGCATGAAGGTGCAGCGGCCCTGGCTGTTGTAGACCAGCCCGTGGTAACCGCAGACCACCTCGTCACCCTCCAGCCGGCCGAGCGACAGCGGCATCAGCCGGTGCCAGCAGGCGTCTTCGAGCGCTGCGACCTGTCCGTCGGTCTGGCGATAGAGCACCAGCTTCTGGTTGCAGATCGTCCTGGGGAACAACGCGCGCTTCACTTCGACGTCATAGGCGGCCGCGTACCAGGCATTCAGTGGGAAGCTGGGGGTGGTGTTCATGGATTCGTACTGTATACATTGATGCCGTTGAATTCCATCTCTCCGGGCATTTTCAAGGGTAAATACCGATCTCAATGTATCCAACGCCGGATCGCCAGAAGCCGCTACCATCCACATCCACCTTTCAGCACAGACGGAGCCATTCATGTCCCAGCACGCCACCCTGCCCGCAAGGTTCGACCATGTCGGCAGCTTCCTGCGACCCAAGTACCTGCTCGAAGCGCGCGAGCAGAAAGCCAAAGGGGAGATCACGCCCGAGCAGCTTCGCCTGGTCGAGGACAAGGCGATCACCGAGATCGTCAAGTTCCAGGAAGACATCGGCCTGAAGAGCATCACCGACGGCGAGTTCCGCCGCACGTATTTCCACATCGACTTCCTGGAGCAGCTGGGCGGCGTGAAGACCGACATCCCGGTCACGATCCGCAAGCCCGACGGCACCGAGGAACTGGCGCCGCCGGTGATGCGCGTGATCGACAAGGTGACGCACGCCAAGCAGATCCAGCTCGCCGACTTCCAGTACCTCAAGAGCCAGGTCTCCGCCGGCAACACGCCGAAGGTGACGATCCCGTCGCCCACCATGCTGCATTTCCGCGGTGGTCGCGCCGGCATCAGCAAGACGGCCTATCCGGAGCTGGACCCCGAGTTCTATGACGACGTGGCCCGGGCCTATGGCGACGAACTGCGCTCGCTGGCCGCCGCTGGCTGCACCTACGTGCAGATGGACGACACCAACCTCGCCTACCTCTGCGACGAGAAGATGCGCGAAGCCGCCCGCCAGCGCGGCGACGACCCCAACGAACTGCCGCACCGCTATGCCAAGTTCATCAACAAGGTGGTCGCGCAGAAGCCGCCGGGCATGTTGCTGGCCATGCACCTGTGCCGTGGCAACTTCAAGAGCACGCACGCGGCGGCCGGCAACTACGAGCCGGTGGCCGAGGCGCTGCTGAAGGAGATGGACCTGGACGCGTATTTCATGGAGTACGACGACGCGCGCTCGGGCGACTTCAAGCCGCTGCGCTACCTGCCCAAGGGCAAGACGGTTGTGCTGGGCCTAGTGACGACCAAGTTCGGCGAGATGGAAGACAAGGACGAACTCAAGCGCCGCATCGAGGACGCCGCCAAGTACGCCTCGCTCGACCAGTTGGCGCTGTCGCCGCAGTGCGGGTTCTCGAGCACGGTGCATGGCAACAACATTGCCGTGGAGGCGCAGCGCAACAAGCTGCGTCTCGTCGTCGAGACCGCGCGAGAGGTCTGGGGGGGCTGAGACACGAAAGTTCGTCCGGGGCGCGGCGGGAGCATTGCGCCTGGGCGGATTCGTTGTCCGGGGCGCGGCGGCGGGCGGCATGCGGCACGGCGCGTGCGCCCCTACTGTGCCGGTCGCTTCGCGACTCCCCTCCAGTGCTCACGTTTGGCGGGGTCCACATGAACTCGCTTCGCTCAAACAGCATGTGGCCCTGATCCGCCAAACGCTGCGCGCTTCGGCGGCACAGAAGGGTCACCCACCTCGCACCGCACACCGCCCACCACCGTGGACACGCTCGTGGTGCATCCCTCTTGCTCCCTCTCCCCTCGGGAGAGGGTTGGGGTGAGGACAGCCCCGGCCGAGAAGGAGCGCGGCGTTTCCCGCGCTCCGACGTCTTCACTGGCGCGTCACGCCCCCTTCGGCGCATTGCCTTCGTCGATCGCCAGGAGCCTGCCGCCGGTGTAGCGATAGATCCACTTCAATGCGACGGCCTCTGCCATGCGCTCGAATTCGTCCTCTGCTGCACAGAGTTCCTCGGTCAGGCGCACGACGCGGAGGAGGGCCAGGGCGTAGGCAGTGCCCCCGGCGAGACCCAGGGCAGAAAGAAGATCTCTTGCACTGGCGAGCTCAGCACGGATGAGGTTGACGGGGCGAAGGTTGTGTTCCATGACGTTCTCCTTGTATGCCACTGAGTTGCAGCAACCTCCGATCGGGTTCTCTTTTTTGATTCGCGCGCGCAGCGGTCGATCCAGTCTTCCTCCCTCTCCCTCTGGGAGAGGGCCGGGGTGAGGGCAGCCCCCTCCCCCAAGTGCGGGGCGTTCGATCACCCCCAAGCCCGGTGCGCGGTGTGGGTTGGTCGACCCTTCTGCGCCGCCGAAGCGCGCAGCGTTTGGCGGATCAGGGCCACATGCTGTTTGAGCGAAGCGAGTTCATGTGGACCCCGCCAAACGCGAGCACTGCAGGGCAGCCCCGAAGGGGCCGGCGCAGCAGGGTCGGCCGGCCCGCACCGCGCACCGGGCGCTCCCCCCAACGAACCAGCGAACCAGCGAACCAGCGAACCAACGAACCAACAACCCAACGCCCCGCGCACCCCCCTCATATCCCCCAAACGACAGAGGCATAAGCACCTAGCGCGCAAACCACCCCGTGGGCGACACTTCGCGCCATGCACAGCGCCCTGTTTGCCTGGTTGCCAAGCCCGTCCCAGCATTTCCTGGTCGTCTCGACCGCGCTGCTGATCTACGTGCTCACCACGCGCTCCCGGCGGGACCAGCGCGCGCCGACCACCGCCATCGCCTGGGTGATGGGCATGCTGGTGGTGCCGTACCTCGCGCTGCCCGCCTACCTGATGTTCGGCCAGCGCAAGCTCCGGCCCGCCGGCTCACCGCGACCGCCGCGCGCCACCGGCACCGAACACTGGGCCGCCGACCTCGTCGAGAGCTTCGGCCTCGCGGCGCCCGGCCCTACCGAGATTCGCATGCATGCCGATGGCACGGCCGCGCGCGACGCGCTGTTCGAGGTCATCGCCGGCGCCCAGCGGCGACTCGACGTCGGCACCTTCATCATCGGCAGCGATGCCTTCGGCCGCGACGTGCTGGAGCGCCTCACGCAACGGGCGCGCGATGGCGTGGCCGTGCGCGTGCTGCTCGATGGCTTTGGCGCGCTATCGCTGCCGCATGGCCACTTCAACGGCCTGCGTGCGGCCGGTGGCGAGGTAGCCGTGTTCCGTCCTCTCTTCAGCCTGCGCCGCAGCGGCCCGCGCAACCTGCGCAACCACCGCAAGTCCACCATCGCGGACGACCAATGGCTCTGGTCGGGCGGGCGCAACCTGGCGGGCGAGTACTTCCTGGGCAATGAGGCGCATCCCGAGCCGTGGCTCGACCTCAGCTTCGACCTGCGCGGCAGCACCGCCGCCGCCGCCGCTCGCCAGTTCGACCACGACTGGGCCTCCGTGCGCGGGCGCAAGGCGCGCGGGCCGGCGCCCACCGCGCAGCCGGTCGACGGCCCGTTGACGCAATACATGCCCAGCGGCCCCGACCAGACCGAGGACACGGCCCTCGCATTGCTGGTCGGCGCCTGCTTTCGCGCCGAGCACCGCGTGCTGGCCATCACGCCCTACTTCGTGCCCGGCGACGGCTTGCGCGATGCACTGCGGCTGGCTGCGCGCCGCGGCGTGCAGGTGACCATCGCGATACCCGCGCGCTCCAATCATCCGCTCGCGGACTTCGTGCGAGCCCGCGCCATGCGCGACCTGGCGCGCGCCGGGGTCAACTTTCGAATGCTGCCGTTCATGGTGCATGCCAAGGCGGTGGTGGTGGACGAGGACATCGCCATGTGCGGCTCGATCAACCTCGACCTGCGCAGCCTGCTGCTGAACCACGAGGCCAGCGTGCTGTTCTACGGGACGGCGCAGATCGACTGGCTGGCGCAATGGATCGAGACCATGGCCTCCGCCGGCGAGCCTTATCGGGCGCGTCGGCCCGGGCTCATGCGCGACCTGGCGGAAGGCTTGCTGCTGACCGTCGCGTTCCAGCTGTGACCCAAGCGCCGCAGGCGCGTTCGGGGGTGGGCTACAACGCAGCGAAGCTCGAAGGCCGATCCCGATTGCAGAAATCCAGGAACGCATCGAGCTCATTCGACTTGTCGAACACCGCGTCCGCGCCGAGCTTCAGGCAGCGCTCGCGGATGTCGACGGTGGCGTAGTTGGTCAGCACCACCACGCGCTGCTGCGG
The DNA here is from genome assembly GCF_019207085.1 of Variovorax sp. dw_308. Classification (GTDB taxonomy): domain Bacteria; phylum Pseudomonadota; class Gammaproteobacteria; order Burkholderiales; family Burkholderiaceae_C; genus Variovorax. The sequence continues at coordinate 302,996 of NZ_JAATOM010000003.1, forward strand.
CCCGCGCTCGCGGCAACTGGCCAGCACGCCGAGGCCGGAGCCTTCCTTGAGGAACAGGTCGACGATGGCCAGTTGCCACTCGTCGCCGTGCGCAGCCAGCCACTCGGCGGCATCGACCTCTGTCTCCGCCACGCCGACGATGCTCGCATTCACCATGTCTTCCAGCGCTGGAATGAGGTTGTCCCGGATGGTCGGGTTGTCTTCGACGAGAAACGTGATGAGGGCCACTGTGCTCAATGCCTTGCTTTGCGCGAGTGTAGTTTCAACCCACATGGCGATTGCGAAAGCTCGCGTTGCCGAGCCCGGTTCCGATGGTCAGGACGGCCCACTTGTGGACGTCCTGCATGAAAGGCAGTTCACTCAGGCCCTGCACGACTGCGTCGTTGTGCAGCATCACCGTGGTCGCTCGCCCGTCGATCGCCGGGATCTTCTCCTGCACGTGGCTCGGCAGGTGGAAGGTCTCGCGCTCCCAGTCGCCCGGGAGGTTCTGCGCCCCGCGCGCGATCGAGCCGTCGGCGCGGATCAGCCCCGGGCAGCCGATGCCGATGAACGGCGCCAGCCGCACGCCCTTGCGCCGCGCCCGCCGCATGTTGCGCTCGAGCATCCCGACGATGCCGGCGAGCAGGTCCTTCTGCTTTGGGTCGTCGTCCGCGTGGCGCCACTTGTCGAACCTGATCACCCTGGCCTTCGACAGGTCGACCGCCTTGCCCAGCCGCGGCTTCACGATGCCGCAACGCACATTGGTGCCGCCGATGTCGACGGCCAGGATGGCGTCGTAGTCGGCCAGCATCTCAGGCGGCGCGAGGTGCAGCCAGCCGAGCAGTCCGCCGTGGTCGGGCTCATGGCGCAGGCGCGCAAGCTCGACCTTGGTGCCTTCGATGTGCAGCATCGACGCGGCCTGCAGGATCGCCCGCTCACCCACGTCGCTTTCGGGAAAGCCGCCGCCGACCACGATGCGCCGCACGCCAGCCCAGGGCTTCTGCCGCAGGTGCCGGCGGATCACATGCGCCAGTTCCACTGCAAATTCCTCGATCGCGCCCTGCACGATGTCCGCGGCGGCATCGTCGGACTTGCTGTGCAGCTTCTTGTCGATCTCCGCCTTGCTCAATGCGGCTGAAGCTTGCGTGCCGAGCGGGTCGTCGCCGCCGCGCGTGACGCGCTTGCGCCACTTGTCGAGCAGTTCCCGGAACGCCGTCTGGCTTGCGTTGTCGCCGACGAAGCCCTCGGCGTCGCGCAGCGCGAGGCTGTAGCTCTGCACCACGACCGAAGGCAACTCCATCGCTCCATGCGCGGGCGCCGAAGCGGCCGATGGCGTTTCCGAAGCAGTGCGGCGCGTTGTTTTTTTCATGGGCTTCGCAATATGCACGCAGGTGGCGCGGCACCGCATCGGTGCGCCCCGCCGCGCCGTGTAGGAAGGACGCCTGAATCGCGCCGAATCTATACACTGCCCCGATGCCACACTGGATGACGTCGATCCGAACATGGCGCGCCGTCGCGCTGGGCTGGGGCCTGGTGTGCCTTGCACTGATGGCCGTGCACGCACAGGACGCGGACACGCTTCGCGTCGGCTCCAAGCGCTTCACCGAGTCGTACATCCTGGCCGAAGTCATCGCGCAGACCGCGGCGCCGGAGTTGAAGCAGCCGCCCGTGGTGCGGCAGGGCCTGGGCAACACGGCCATCGTCTACGAGGCGCTGCGCTCCGGCGGAATCGACCTGTATGCCGAATACACCGGCACCATCGCGCTGGAGATCCTGCAGCACACCGGCCCGATGACGCGCGAGGAAATGAACGCCGCGCTCGCACCCAAGGGCCTGGGGGTGGGCGTGCCGCTCGGCTTCAACGACGGTTATGCATTGGCGATGCGCGCGGCGGAAGCGGACCGGCTGGGCATCAAGTCGCTCAGCGACCTGGCCAGGCACCCGGACCTGAAGCTCGGCCTGTCAAACGAATTCATCGGGCGCGCCGATGGCTGGAAGGGCCTGGCCGCGCGCTATGCCCTCATGCAGCAGCCCACCGGCCTGGACCACGGACTGGCCTACGACGCGATCACCGCGAAGCAGATCGACGTGATGGACATCTACACGACCGACGCCAAGATCGACCACCTGGGCCTGCGCGTGCTGCAGGACGACAAGCAGTACTTTCCGCGCTACGACGCCGTGCTGCTCTACAAGCTCGACCTGCCGCAGCGGCTGCCGCAGGCCTGGGCCGCGTTGCAGAAACTCGAAGGCCGCATCGACGAGCGCGCCATGATCGCCATGAATGCGCGGGCCGAGTTGCAGAGCGTGCCCTTCGACGTCATTGCCAGGGACTTCATCGCGGGCAGCGCGAAGACCGGCGCACCGGATGCGCAACGCGGCTGGGTGGCCAAGCTGTTCGGCCCGGACCTCGGGCGGTTGGCACGCCAGCATCTGCTGCTGGTGGCGGTGTCGGTGGGTTGCGCGATCCTGATCGCGGTGCCGCTGGGCGTGCTGGTGTTTCCGCATGCGCGCGTGCGCGCCGTGGTGCTGGGCGCGACCGGCCTGCTGCAGACGGTGCCCTCGCTGGCCTTGCTGGCCTTGCTGATCTCGTGGATGGGCGCGATCGGCACGGCGCCGGCGCTGGTCGCGCTCACGCTGTACGCGCTGCTGCCGATCATGCGCAACACCGTGACTGGCCTGACCGAAGTGCCCGCCGGCCTGCGCCAGGCCGGCACCGCGCTGGGCATGACGCATTCGCAAAGCATGCGCATCGTGCTGCTGCCGCTCGCACTGCCGACCATCATCGCGGGGGTACGCACCGCGACCACCATCGCCATCGGCACCGCGACCATCGCGGCCTTCATCGGCGCAGGTGGCTTCGGCGAGCGCATCGTGACCGGGCTGGCGTTGAACGACAGCGGGTTGCTGGTCGCAGGGGCGGTGCCGGCCGCGGCGCTGGCGTTGCTCAGCGAGATCGTGTTCGAGGCCGTCGAACACTTGCTGCGGCGCAAGGCCTGAAGCGCATCGTTCCTGCCTGGGCGAGCCCCGTGGGGGCACAGCCCCCTATTCCCTTTGCGTTACCGCGCATGGCGGATAGACGCAAGCAAGGCGCACGAACAAACTTTCCCCGCGATGCGATGGCGTTGTGCTTTTGCGCGTTGACCCGACCGTGCATGAGGAGTGGCAATGAACAAGGATTGCTGGGCCACCTCAAGGCTGCTCCCGCTGGTCTTGTGCGCCCTGTTTGTTGCCGGCTGCTCGAAGAACGAACCCGAGGCCGGCACCGTGCTGGACGAAGCGATGCTCGCGAAACGCGACGCCAAGTCCTTCCCGCATGCCGACGAGGACTACTTCAAGGACATGGATGGCGGCATCGCGCTCTCACCCGAAGAAATCAAGGGTCGCAACATGTGGCTGGTCTGGAGCGGCGGCAACGACCGCCTCTGGAACAAGATGACCGACTACACCTACGGCGCGTTCGACCTCCTGAAGATCATCAGCTCGCATCCGACCCAGGGCTATTCGCGCGTCAACCGCTGGGAGTACTTCGGCCTGGTGAACGAGCCTTGCTTCAACAAGGCCACCGGCCCCGATCCGGCCCGGCGCGGCCTGTGGCTCGACGTGCGGGACAAGGGTTGCGCACCCGACCCCTTCGAGAACGAAACCAAGTACCCCGGCGTGGCCGTCGGCTCACGCGGCAAGCCGCTCGGCGACGGCACCACGCAAGCTGTGGGGTCCTACTACGGCTATGCCACCGGCATCGCCGGCCTGCGGCTCTTCCCCAACCCCGCCTTCGACGAGAAGGCCGCCAAGGAATGGGACGCGGAGAAGTACTACACCAAGCCCGAGTACTACAACCGCGCCGACCTGGTGCGCCCCTATCGCGTGGGCATGTCCTGCGGCTTCTGCCACCTCGGGCCGAGCCCGGTGAAGCCGCCGGCGGATGCCAACAACCCGAAGTGGGAGAACCTCAGTTCCTCCGTCGGCGCGCAGTACATGTGGGTGGACCGCCTCTTCATCCACAACTCGAACATGCCCGAAGGCCGCAAGAACTTCATGTACCAGCTGGCCCACACCTTCAGGCCGGGCTCGATGGACACCTCGCTGATTTCCACCGACAGCATCAACAACCCGCGCACCATGAACGCGGTGTATGACTTCCCCGACCGCATGGGCGTCGCCAAGCGCCTCGGCCAGGAGAAGCTGACCGGCGGCGAACGCGACAACAAGCAGTTCAACGACTTCCTCGACAGCGGCCCGTTGACCGAGTTCTATTCGAAGGCTGACCAGACCGTGAAGACGCCGCACGTGCTGAAGGATGGCGCCGATTCGGTGGGCCTGCTCGGCGCGCTCAACCGCGTGTACCTGAACATCGGCCTGTTCAGCGAGGAGTGGCTGCTGCATTTCAATCCGGTGGTCGGCGGCAAGACCATCACGCCCATCAAGATCGCCGATGCCCAGAAGAACTCCAGCTACTGGCAGGCGACCGAACTGGGCACGCCCAACACCGCCTTGTTCTTCCTGAAGGCCGCCAGGCCCGACCACCTGAAGGACGCACCCGGCGGCGACAAGTACCTCGCCGCCGATACAGCCACGCTTGAAAAAGGCAAGGTCGCCTTTGCCGACACCTGCGCGCGTTGCCACTCGAGCAAGGCGCCGCCGGTGGCGGTGGACGTCTCGCCGGCCCAGTGCGCCGGCCCCGGCTACCTCGACTGCTTCAAGAAGTACTGGGCGTGGACGCAGACCGAGGACTACAAGGCGAAGATGCGCGCCATCGTGCAGGCGCCGGACTTCCTGGAGAACAACTACCTCTCGACCGAGGTGCGCATACCCGCCACCTTGCTGCGCACCAACGTGTGCAGCCCGCTCGCCACCAATGCCTTGGCCGGCAACATCTGGGACAACTTCTCGTCGAGCACCTACAAGTCGCTGCCCTCGATCGGCACCGTCACGGTCGCCGACCCCTTCACCGGAGAAGCGCGGCCCTACGTGATGCCGGCCGGCGGACGCGGCTACACCCGTGTGCCATCCCTCATCAGCATCTGGTCGACCGCGCCCTTCCTGCTCAACAATTCGGTCGGGCCCTTCGACATCAACCCGTCGGTGGAGGCGCGCATGAAGGTGTTCGACGCATCGATCGAACAGATGCTGTGGCCCGAGAAGCGCGAGCGCGACTCCGAACTCGGCATCAAGGTCAACGGCGTCATCGACCGCACCACCGAGCGCAGCAGCGTGACCATCCCGGTCGGCTTCGTGCCGGACGCCCTGCAGCCGCTGCAAGGCACGCTGCACCGCTGGCTGCCGGCGCTGGTCTCCAGCGGCGGCGACGTGGAGCTAGGCCCCATCCCCAAGGGCATGCCGATCAGCCTGCTGGCCAACCTGCGCCTGCGCTCCGAAGACCCTGGCCTCGCCGAACAGGCCGAGCACGCGGCCAAGCTCGGCAAGCTCGCGCTCAAGATGAAGGGCGACCTGCTCTCGGCGCCGGCCAACGCCACCGACGAGGACCTGCGCAAGCACTTCGCCGACCTGCGCGAGCCCTTGCTGGAACTGAGCAAGTGCCCCGACTTCGTGGTCAACCGCGGCCACTACTTCGGCACGGCCGAGTTCAACAACCAGGCCGGCCTGAGCGGCGACGAACGCTCCTTCGGCGAGGAGCCCGTGTTGAGTGAGGACGACAAGCGAGCGCTCATTGCCTTCCTCAAGACCTTCTGACACGTGCGCCCACAACCGCACATGACCGATGAACAGGCGTCTGAGTGGGACTACGTGATCGTGGGCTCCGGTGCGGGCGGGGGCGTGCTGGCGGCGCGCCTGGCCGAGTCCGGCATGCGCGTGTTCGTGCTCGAGGCCGGCGGCGATCCGCGCGCCGAGGCCGAGCGCCTGCCCGACGACTACGACGTACCGGCCTTCCATGCCTTCGCCTGCGAGAACCCGGCGCTGGCCTGGAACTTCCACGTGCGCCACTACGCGGATGAGCAACGCCAGGCGCGGGACCCCAAGTACCGCGCCGGCCAGGGCGTGCTCTATCCGCGCGCCGCGGCGCTGGGCGGCTGCACGGTGCACAACGCCATGATCTTCATGCCACCACACGATTCCGACTGGGACGACATCGCGCGGCTCACCGGCGACGTGTCCTGGCAGGCCTCGCGCATGCGGCGCTATGCGCAGCGCATCGAGAACTGCCGGCACCGGCCCGTGTGGCGCGCCATCCGCCACCTCGGCATCGATCCGACGGGCCACGGCTGGAGCGGCTGGCTGCGCACGGAGAAGGCGATGCCGCTGTCGGTGCTGCATGACGACGGCCTGATGCGCGCGCTGCGCGACACCATCGGCGGCTTCGTCCGCCACCTGCCGACGCCGCTCGCGAGCGCATGGCACTGGATGCGCGGCGGCTGGGGCGACCCCAATTCGCGGCGCGCTTCCGGCGACAGTTTCGAAGGCCTCTGCTACACGCCGCTGGCCACCGCGCGCCATCGCCGCTACGGCGTGCGCGAACGGCTGCGCGACGTGGCCCGGCGTTGCCCCGACAACCTGCATGTCGAGCTGCACGCGCTGGCCACGCGCGTGCTCTTCGACGCCCAGGGCGGCGCCATGGGCATCGAATACCGCAAGGGCGCACACCTCTACCGCGCCCATCCGGAGCCCAGCGATTCGAAGGGCGAAGTGCGGCAGGTGTTCGCACGGCGCGAGGTCATCCTGTGCGGCGGCGCCTTCAACACGCCGCAACTGTTGATGCTCTCGGGCATCGGGCCGACGGAGGAATTGCAGGCGCACGGCATCGAAACGCGGGTGGACCTGCAGGGCGTGGGCCGCAACCTGCAGGACCGCTACGAGGTCGCGGTGACGCACGAAACCCGCCGGCCCTGGCAGGTGCTCCAGGGCGCACGGTGGACGAAGGACGATCCGCTGTGGCAGCGCTGGAAGTCATCGGGCGACGGCATGTACAGCTCCAACGGCGCGGCCATTGGCATGGTGACGCGCAGCGAGCGCGCGGGCAACGAGCCCGACATCTTCTGCATGGCATTGCTGGCCCGCTTCGAGGGCTACTTCCCCAAGTTCTCCGACCTCATCCGCGACGAGCCGGACCGCCTCACCTGGGCCATCCTCAAGGGCCACACGCGCAACCGCGCCGGCCGCGTGCGGTTGCGCTCGGCCGACCCGCGCGACACGCCGGAGGTGAACTTCCACTACTTCGACGAAGGCGACGAGGACGATGCCGACGACGACCTCAGCGCCGTGGTGCAGGCCATTCGCTCGGTGCGCGAGCTGACGGCGCCGCTGCATGCGAGCGGGCTCGTCACGAAGGAGTGCCTGCCGGGCGCCGGCTGCGAAAGCGACGAGGCGCTCGCGCAATACGTGCGCGACACCGCGTGGGGCCACCATGCATCGTGTTCCTGCCCCATCGGGGAGCGCGACAAGGGCGGCGTGCTCGACAGCACGCTGGCGGTGCATGGCGTGTCGCGGTTGCGGGTGGTGGATGCCTCGGCCTTTCCGAGAATTCCCGGCTTCTTCATCGCCGCGGCGATCTACATGCTGGCCGAGAAGGCGGCCGACATGCTGCTGGCCACCGCCACGCAGACACCTCTTTCGACAAATTGACGGCCTCCCGCGACCGGTCGACACTGCTTTCCGGCTGCTCAACTCCAGAGGAGAAGACCCATGGCATACGACGTTCCGCAACTGCTCGGCATGACCCAGCAGCAACTCGACGACCTGTTCAAGGCCAGCCCTCCCGGCGACATCCCCAACGGCGAGGCGAAAGGCACCGCCATCGTCGCGCCGGGCACGAAGTTCTCCGACAGCATCGCGCAGATCATCAATGTGTTCGGCTGGCAGGGAAAGATCTTCGACGCGCAAAAGGGCGTGCTCAAGAACAAGATCTCGGCCTTTGGCGTGCACGCGATCGTCGCCAGGGTCTACAAGGACAAGAGCTGGCTCGACGACAAGGAATGCATCGTGCTCGACTACTCCGAAACCTCGTTCGTGGCCAGCCGGATACGCGACGAGATCCGTCTCATCGGGCCGAACTTCTACCTCGGCAAGGTGTATTGGGACAAGGACCGGCTGATCGACTTCTGCCTGCAGTTCTGAGCACGTCCAGGAAACCCGGGCGCCTCGGTGACCCCTCAATCGCCCTTCACGGTGCTGGCCGCGGTCGCTGCCGGCCGCGAAGGCGCGCTGCGCGCATTGCTCGACGGAATGAACGTGGCGGGCAAGGCCGGTACGGCCGATCCGGCGAACGGCGTGCTGCCCTTCGGCCTCTTCAACAAGCTGCACTACGCGCGCTTCGCGCTGCTGGACGATTCGACACTCGCCGACTTCGACCTCTTCGGCCTGCCCCGCCCGCAGGCACCGCCGCTGTACCTCGTGTTCCTGGGCGTATGCGATGGAGCGGCCGATGCGCAGTTGGCCGAATTCGCGCACTTCGCCGGCCGCGGCCTGTCACGCATCTTCTCGCACTGCGAAGGCTTCAACACCTCGACCGACCTGCTGACATGGATGAAGTCGCACGACGTGCATGTAGACACGCACTACGTCAACCGCATCGGCCGCACCGTGCGCCAGGTGCGGGAGGAAAGCGCACTGCAGAAGGCGCTCTCGGCCCGCGTGCCGCGCGGCTCGGCGCACGGCACGGTCTCCGACCCGCAGGTGCTGCGGCAGGCGCTGCTCGACTTCGTGAAGGATGAACAGGCCGCCGGCGGCTTGGCGCTGACCGAACCCGAATCCACGCCGCCGGGCTGGGACCTGCGCAACGCCATCCACTTCGTCATGATCCCGCTGATGCTGTTGCCGCTGCTGCTCGTGCTCCCTTTCGCGCTCGTCATCCTGCGCAGGCAGGAGAAGACCGACCCGGAGCATTGCCCCCGACCGGACGCTGCCGCCGTGCGCGCGATGCAGGGGCTGGAAGACCATGACCTGACCAACAGCTTCACCGCGCTGGGCGCCGTCAAGCCGGGGTGGTTTCGCCGCGCGCTGGTGCCGGTGATCCTGCTGCTCATCGACTATGCGGCGCGGCATTTCTTCGGCAAGGGACACCTGGCGCGCATCCAGACCATCCACTTCGCGCGCTGGGTGTTCATCGACGACCGGCGGCGCGTGCTGTTCGCGAGCGACTACGACGGCAGCCACGAGAGCTACATGGACGACTTCGTCAACAAGGCGGCGTGGGGCCTGAACCTGGTCTTCAGCAACGGCTTCGGCTGGCCGCGCACCGAGTGGCTCGTCTTCGGCGGCGCGCGGCACGAGCAACGCTTCAAGCACTACCAGCGCCGCCATCAGCTGCCGACACAGGTCTGGTATCGCGCCTACCCCGGCCTCACGCTCGGCGACCTGGAGCGCAACCGGCGCATCCGGGCGGGCGTCGATGCGGATCGCATGGACGACGCACAGGCGTTGGCCTGGCTGAGGTTGCTATGAGCCAGGAACTCGTCGACCTCGACGACATCCAGGGCCTTGTCGCGTTCGGCTACGGCAAGCTGAAGGAGGCCTGCTTCCTCCTGCTCGACGTGCGCGACGCCGCCGCGGCGCGCGCCTGGCTTTCGGAATGCCAGGTGAACAACGCGGTGAAGCCGAAGTCGGCGCCATGCACCGCGCTGCAGGTGGCGCTGAGTTGTCGCGGCCTCTGCGCCCTCGGCGTGCCCAAGGACATCGTGCAAGACTTTTCGCCGGAGTTCGTCGCCGGAATGAGCAGCGACGAAAGCCGGGCACGGCGGCTCGGCGACGTCGGAGAGAACGATCCCGCGCGCTGGCAGTGGGGCAACACGCCCCAGGTCGTCCCGCATGTGGTCGTGCTGCTGTATGCGACAGAGGGCAGGCTGGCCGCGTGGCAGGACGAGGTGCTTGCGGGATGCCAGGCCGGCTTCACGCTGGTGAAGCGTCTCTCCACCACCGACATGGGCGGCCGCGAGCCCTTCGGCTTCAAGGATGGCATTTCCGAGCCCAACATCGACTGGGAGCGCGAACGCCCCGCCGTCGACCAGGAACTGCGCGACTACACCAACATCGCATGCCTCGGCGAATTCGTGCTGGGCCATCCCAACGAATACGGCGAATACACCGAGCGCCCCCTCCTCGATCCACAGCGCCACCCCGATGCCGACCTCCCGCGCGCCGAGGACCAGCCCGACATGGCCGACCTCGGCCGCAACGGCAGCTACCTCGTGCTGCGCCAGCTGCGGCAGGACGTCGGCCGCTTCTGGCAATTCGTCGACGGCGTCGCGCATGGCGACGTTGCCGCGCGCACGCACCTGGCGGAGGCCATGGTCGGCCGCAGCATCGACGGCGACCCGCTGATCCCCACCGGCGAACCCATCGCCGGCGAAGACGACCCGCGCAACACCTTCACCTACCGCGGCGACGAGGAAGGCCTGCATTGCCCCGTCGGCGCCCACATTCGTCGCAGCAACCCGCGCAATGCCGACCTGCCGCCGGGCACCAGGGGCTTCATCTCGTGGGCCATCCGCACGCTGGGCTGCGATGCAGATGCACTGGCCAATGACCACGTCTCGTCGACGCGCTTCCACCGCCTGCTGCGGCGCGGACGCGAATACGGCACGAAGCTCACGCTGCAACAGGCGCTGGCCGCGCCCCTCGACACGGCGCACGGAGACCATGAGCGCGACGGCACCGGCCTGCACTTCATCTGCCTGGCCGCGAACATCACGCGCCAGTTCGAGTTCGTGCAGGGCGCCTGGCTCGCAGGCGTGCGCTTCGACAGCCTGCATGGCGAAAGCGATCCCTTGCTGGGCAACCGCCAACCCGACCCTGCCGGCGCACCCACCGACAGCTTCTCGATCCCGGTGGCCAACGGCTGCGACCGGCGCGTGACCGGACTGCCGCAGTTCATCACCGTGCTCGGCGGCGGCTACTTCTTCATGCCCGGCATCCGTGCCCTTCGATTCCTGTCAAAGGTGCAGCCATGAACCCCAACCGACCCGGCACGACCCGACCGAACGCCGACTCCAACACCAGCCGTCCGCAACCGCGCTCCAGCACCGGCGTGGCCTGGCGCGATATCGTCGCCGACACGGGCATGGCGCTGATCCGCCTGGAGCGCCGCTTCGACCCCTTCGTGCGACCTGTCTTCGATGCGCTGCTGAAGGATCCGCTGGCGCGCCTGGCCACCGCGCTGATCAACGGCAAGCGCGTCGACGAGCACCTGAAGATCGCCGAGGAACGCCTGCTGGTCGACGAGGAAGCCTGGACCGACTCGATCGTCCAGAGCTTCACCCAGCAGATGACCGACCTGTGGAAGCCCGGCGGCTTCGAGCGCGGCGGCAACACCAAGACGCAGGGCATCGTGCGCGGCGAATTCACCGTGCACGACAACCTGCCGGAGCACATGCGCCGCGGCATCTATGCGAAGCCGCAGACCTTCAAGGCCTGGGTGCGCTTCTCGGGGCCGGGCCCCTACATCACGCCAGACATCGACGACGTCGGCTTCATGAGCATCAGCATCAAGCTCATGGGGGTGGAGGGGCCCAAGCTGCTGGCGGAAGAGAAGCACACGCTCGACATGTTCGGCGTGTCGACCCCGACCTTCGTCACGCCCGATGCCAAGGCCAATGCGGCGCTGCAGAAGTGGAGCGTGAAGAACGCGCAGGTCTTCTACTTCGTCAACCTGCACGACTCGCACGTGCTCGACCTGGTCATGCAGTCGCTGTACATCAAGACGCAGTCGAGCCCCTTCGAGGCGCCCTACTTCAGTTGCGTGCCCTACCTCATGGGCGAGGGCCAGGCGATGGTGTATTCGGTGTGGCCCACGTCGAACAGGAAGACGCGCATTCCGCGCCTGCCGTTCCGTCCGCCCGACGACTACCTGCGCAATGCCATGGTGTCGGCACTGTCGGAAGGCGATGTCGAACTGGAAGTGCGCATACAGATGCAGACCGACCCGCACCTGATGCCCATCGAGAACGCCGGCGTGCTGTGGCCCGAGAAGCTGTCGCCCCGCATCCCGGTCGCGACGCTGCGCCTGCCCAAGCAGACCTTCAATTCGCCCGACCAGATGGCATTTGCGAAGCGGCTTTCCTACAACCCGTGGCACACGATTGCGGAGCACCGGCCGCTGGGCAACCAGAGCCGGGCGCGCAAGCGGATGTATTGGGAGCTATCGCAACTGCGGCACCGGATGAACGACGTGCCGCACTACGAGCCGGACGGGGACGAACGCTTCGACTGATCCCGCCCCGTCAGCCCTTCGGCGCCGGAAACGCCAGCTTGCCCGCGGAGCCCATCACTTCCATCGCTTCCGCGACGGTGTAGAGCTGACCGGTCTGGATGCTGCGCACGTGTCCGGGGAGGGTGGCCGCGACGGCGACGGTCGCGGCGACCTTCGCATCCGCTACTTCGTAGATGATGATCCCGTCGTGCTCGCCTGCCATGTAGTACATGCTGACCAGCTTGCCACCCAGCTTTTCCACCAGCGCCCTGATCGGTACGCTGCGGTCCTCCGGGTTCTTGCACAGTTTTTGCCAAGCCTCGGCGCTGTAGCTGAAATGCGAGATGAATGTCGGCATGCCCCGCTCCGTTCTTGTGAATCGAGGCTCGGCCGGATCCGCGCAGGATTGCCGGACGAGGCCTTGCCTTGGTTGGGGCCATTTTTGTACTCCTTCGGCGGCGAAAAGCAACGCAGCCGGCACAAGGCTCAGAGCGAGGCTTGCCGGCCTGTGAACGCACTGGGCACGCGCAAGTCGCCGGCCGTCGGAAGGATCTGGCCCTGGATCTGGAGCGACTTCAGTCCCGGAAACATGGCGCGCAAGGCGTCTGCATTTGCCACCCGCTTGTACGACCACGGGATGGTCCCTCCGTCACTGCGATGTTGCTGGTGCAGTTCGACGACGAAGGCCCTGGCTGGCGATGACTGTGCCTGCGCAGCGGGCATGGCGACCCACAAGACCAGCGCAAGCGCGAAGGCCTGCATCATGCAAGCGGGAAGATTGATCTGGGAAAACACGGCAACTCCTGGGGCGAGCGAAACGTCGCCATGCGGGAATTGTGTTTTTTACTTGCGCTTACCTCGAGGAACAAAGGCACGGATGCCGGCGTGTGCCCGCCTTCCGCCGACACGGCAGACCTTGCCGCGCCGGCGCGCGGCGCTTTCACGCCGCATTGCCGAAATGTCCTACGCCAGCGTATACGCCGTCTTCACCGTGGTGAAGAATTCTTGCGCGTACTTGCCCTGTTCGCGCGGGCCGTAGCTCGATCCCTTGCGGCCGCCGAAGGGCACGTGGTAGTCGACGCCCGCGGTCGGCAGGTTGACCATCACCATGCCGGCCTGGCTGTGGCGCTTGAAGTGCGTGGCGTACTTCAGGCTCGTGGTCGCAATGCCGGCGGACAGGCCGAACTCTGTGTCGTTGGCGGTGAACAGCGCCTCTTCGTAGTTCTTGACCTTGATGACGCTTGCCACCGGGCCGAAGATCTCTTCCTTGTTGATGCGCATCGATGCGACCGATTCGCTGAACAATGCGGGCGACATGTAGTAGCCCTCGGTGCCCAGCTTCAGGCGTTCGCCACCCGCCGCCAGCGTGGCCCCTTCGCCCTTGCCGATGGCGATGTATTCCAGGTCCTGGTCGAGTTGCGACTGGCTCGACACCGGGCCGATGTCGGTGCCGGCCGCGAGCGCGTCACCCACCTTGATCTTCGCCATGCGTTCCTGCATCGCGGCGATGAACTTCGGATAGATGCCTTCGGTGACGATCAGGCGGCTCGATGCAGTGCAGCGCTGGCCGGTCGAATAGAAGGCGCTCTGCACGCTGAGCTCGACGGCTTGCGCGAGGTCGGCGTCATCGAGGATGACCTGCGGGTTCTTGCCGCCCATCTCCAGCTGCACCTTCTTGTGGTTGGTGACGCACTGGATCGCGATGTTGCGGCCCACGCCCACCGAGCCGGTGAAGCTGATCGCATGGATGCCGGGATGGTTCACGAGCGCATTGCCGATGACGCTGCCGCGGCCCATCACCAGGTTGAACACGCCGGCCGGAATGCCCGAGCGGCTGATGATCTCGGCCAGGGCCCAGGAGGAACCCGGCACCAGGTCGGCCGGCTTCAGCACCACGCAATTGCCGAAGGCCAGTGCGGGCGCGATCTTCCACGCGGGAATCGCGATGGGGAAGTTCCACGGCGTGATCAGGCCGACGACGCCGACCGGCTCGCGTGTGATCTCGACGCCGATGTTCGGGCGCACCGAAGGCAGCGTCTCGCCCGACAGGCGCAGGCACTCACCCGCGAAGAACTTGAAGATCTGGCCGGCGCGCGTGGCTTCGCCGATGCCCTCCGCCTTGGTCTTGCCTTCTTCGCGCGACAGCAGCGTGCCAAGCTCTTCTCGCCGCGCGAGGATCTCGGTGCCGATCTTGTCGAGCGCATCGGAGCGGGCCTGGATGCTGCCTGTGGCCCATGCCGGGAAGGCGGCGGTGGCGGCGGCCACGGCGGCTTCGACGTGCGTGGCGTCGCCCTGCGTGTACTCGGCGATCGTGTCGCCCAGGTTCGACGGGTTCAGGTTCGGGCTGTAGGCATTGCCCCGGGTCCACTGGCCGCCGATGAGGTTGTCGTGTTGTTGCATGTCAGGATGTCCTTGAGGTGGAAAGACGTGAGGGCCGAAGCGTATGCGGCTTCGGCCCCCGCGTGTGATGGCTATGGGATGGCGTTCGCGGGTCGAGCGCCGCGCTGTGCGCTCCGTGCGCCTGCGCACGACCGGGCGGCACTCACGGCGCCGGTGGGCGAACGGCCTGGCGCGCCAGCAGCTTCCAGTCGCCGCCCTGCTTCTGCCAGACGCCGAGGATCTTGATCGCGACCTTGCCCGGCTTGCCGCCATCGTTGGTGTCGGCGGTGAGCGTGTGCCGCACGATCGCGTTGTTGCCGACGATCTTGATGGTCTGTTCGGTGATCGCGATGGTCACGAAGTCCGACGCACCGCTCATCAGGTCGGCCATGAAGCTGGTCTTGGTGTCGACCTTGCCGCCTGAATGCCCGTAGCTCAAGTCGTCGGCGACCAGCGCGTTGAGCGCGGCGGGTGTCGGGTCGATCATTGCCACGCGCAGCTTCTCGGCGGCGGCCGCCACGGCCTGCGCATCGCCCGGCGACGATGCGCCGCCAGACGACATGCCGGCGCAACCGGCGAGTGCCACGGTGGCGGCGATGATGAGGATCAGTTTCTTCAGCATTTGGCGTCTCCTGGGGTTGTTGTCGAAGTTCTTCTTGCGGATGGAAACTCTTCACGCGGAGCACCGCGGTACCGGCGTCGCCGGCCCGCCGCTGCAGGCCCCGCCGGAGATCGCCTTGCGCGCACCGGGCGTCCGCAGCCTGCGGGCGAATTACAGGCCTTGAGGGCCCAGCTTGTCGATCAAGGCCTTGAGCATGTCCATCTCGTCGGCCTTCAGGTCAGTCAATGGCGTGCGCACCGGGCCTGCATCGTGGCCGACGATCTTCGCGCCGGCCTTGATGATGCTGACCGCGTAGCCTTGCATGCGGTTGCGCAAATCGAGGTACGGCATGAAGAAGTCCTTCAGCAGGCGATGCTGCGTGGTCATGTCGTCGTTTGCTACCGCGTGGTAGAAGTCCATCGCCGTCTTCGGGATGAAGTTGAACACGGCCGACGAGTACACCGGCGTACCCATGGCCTTGTAGGCGGCGGCATAGACCTCGGCAGTCGGCAGGCCACCCAGGTAGGCGAAGCGGTCGCCCATGCGCTGGTAGATCGCGACCATGGTTTCGATGTCGCCGATGCCATCCTTGAAACCGACCAGGTTGGGGTTGCGTTCAGCCAGCCTGGCCAGCGTCTCGGGCTTGAAGCGCGTCGAGCCGCGGTTGTAGATGATCACGCCGAAGTCCACGCTCTTGCACACGGCTTCCACGTGCGCAGCCAGGCCTTCCTGGCCGGCTTCGGTGAGGTAATGCGGCAGCAGCAGGATGCCGTGCGCGCCGGCCTTCTCGGCGGCCTGCGCGCATTCGATGGCAAAGCGCGTCGGGCCGCCGGCGCCGGCAATGATCGGCACCACGCCCTTGCAGGTGTCGACGGCCGTCTTGATGATGCCGGGGTATTCCGCGCCGGTCAGCGAGAAGAACTCGCCCGTGCCGCCCGCTGCGAACAAGGCGGTCGCGCCATAAGGCGCCAGCCATTCGAGGCGCTTTTCATAGCCCTGCTTGTTGAAGTCGCCGTTCGCGTCGAAGTCGGTCAACGGAAACGAGAGAAGGCCGGAGCCCATGATGGTCTTGAGTTCTTGCGGATTCATTGTTGAGAACGTTCAGTGGATGGATTGGCAATAGAAACGGGGAGCGGAAATCGCGATAAGAACGCGCGTAGAAGTCGCGAAGATTCCGTAGCGAGGGCGTTGAGGTCGGGTCGAGGAGCGGAGCCGTACTCTGGTACGGTGAGCACCGCAGGCCCGAGATCGGCGTCCGCAGCAGGAAGATTCGCGGCTTCGGTCAATCGAGCTTGATGTCGGCGTCGGCGACCACCTTGGCCCAGCGCGCGCGCTCCTTGTTGAAGAAGGCTTCCTCTTCAGCCGGAGACATCGTCACGACCTCTGCGCCCTGTACCGCCATGCGCGAGCGAATGTCGGCGGAGCGGATGATGGTGATCAGTTCCTTGTTCAGGCGCTGGATGATCGCGTCCGGCGTGCCCTTGGCCACGCGCACACCTTGCCAGGTGCCGGTTTCGAACCCGGGCACGCCTTGCTCCGCGATGGTCGGCACGTCGCCCAGCAGCGGCATGCGGGTGGCCTTCGATACGCCCAGCACCTTGAGCTTGCCGCCCTGCACTTGCGGCAGCGTCGCCAGCATGCCGTTCATCAGGATCTGGGTCTGGCCGGCGACGGTGTCCTGCACCGCCTGCACGCCGCCCTTGTACGGCACGTAGGTCCACTTGGCGCCGACCGCGCGCTGCAACGCCACGCCGGCCAGGTGCGGCGCGCTGCCGGTGGCGGTCACCGCGAAGTTCAGGTCGCTGGTCTTCGACAAGGCGACCAGTTCCTTCAGGTTGCTGGCCTTGACCGACGGATGCACCACCAGCAGGTGCGGCGAATAGGCCAGCATGGTCACGCCGCGCAGGTCCTTCGAAGGGTCGAACGAGAGCTTGGTGTAGACCGATGGGCTGATGGCCAGCGCGCCCACGTCGCACAGCAGCAGCGTGTAGCCGTCCGGAGCCGATTTAGAGACGGCGTCCGCACCCAGGTTGCCGTTGGCGCCTGCCCGGTTCTCGACGATCACCGGTTGGCCCAGCGCCAGCGACAGCGGCTGGCTGATGAAGCGCGCAATGATGTCCGACGAGCCGCCCGGCGGGTACGGAACGATGATCTTGATCGGCTTGGTGGGCCAGTTGGCCGGCGCGGCGGCCTGGGCCAGTGCCGCGATCGGTGCGGCAGCCAGCAGGCTGGCCACGCCGGCGGCAAGAAGGGAGCGACGTGCAGGAATCATTGTTGTCTCCTTGAAGGGTTTGTCAGGTGCGCTCGAAATGACAGCGCAATCATTTTCGTCGTCAGTCATCGTACAACTAAAAATACAACACGTCCAGCGGGGCAGCCTCAAAAAACTCAGGCTTCGGAAGCCGGGGGCGTGGGGGCGGCGGTCTTTTGCGCGGCCTCTTGCGCCACGCGCAGCCGTTCGCGGCTGTTCGTCAGGTGGATGCGCATGGCGGCGCGCGCTGATTCGGGGTCGCGCCGCGCGATCGCGGCATAGATCTCTTCGTGCTCGCGGTTGACGCGCGTCAGGTAGGCCCCGCCGCGGTCGCTGTTGCGGATGGCGCTGATGCGCGTGCGCGGGATGATCGTGGTGCCGAGGTGGCTCATGATGTCCGCGAAGTACGGATTGCCGGTCGCCTTGGCGATCGCCAGGTGGAAGCGGAAGTCGGGCGACACCGTGTCCCCTGCTGCCGACACGTTGCTCTCGAATTCGTCGAGCGCCTGGCGCATGGCCAGCAGCTGCTCGTCGGTACGGCGGCTGGCGGCCAGCCCGGCCGACTCGGTCTCCAGGCTGATGCGCAGCTCGAGCACGGCCAGCACGTCGACCGATGCGGCGATTTCGCCCGGGTCGAGCCGGAACACACCTCCCGCGCGCGGCTGCAGCACGAAGGTGCCCACGCCATGGTGCGTCTCGACCAACTCGGCCGCCTGCAGCTTCGACAACGCCTCGCGCACCACGGTGCGGCTGACGCTGTAGGCCTGCATGATTTCGGATTCGGTGGGCAGCTTGTCGCCGGGGCGCAGCACCTGGTTGCGGATCTTGTCGCTCAGGTCGTCGACCAGGCCATGGGCCAGGCCGCGTGCGCGTTGGCGCGGGCGGCCGACGAAGGGGGCGCCGGCTTCCGTGCTTGTTGTTGTGGCCCGCATGTCTCTTTTTAAGGGATTACCCGTATCAGTCATCGCCATGTCTTGATCATAATTCGGGCCTCGTTGTACGACAACACATAACTGACAATACGAGATAAAAACTTCATGTTCAACGTTCGAGCCACCCGGCCATGAAGTACTCCCTCGACTTCACCCCCCTGCTTCCCTATTGGCCCGTCTTCGTGAACGGGGCCTGGCTCACGCTCAAGATGACCGCGGTGGCCGTGGTCGTGGGCGTGGCGGTCGGCACGCTGGTGGCCTTTGCCAAGCGCGGCAGGAACAAGCCGCTCGCGCGCCTGTGCTCGGCCTATATCGAGGTGGTGCGCAACACGCCCTTCCTGGTGCAGATCTTCCTGCTGTACTTCGGGCTGGCCAGTTTCGGGGTGCGCATGCCGACCTTCGCGGCGGCGGTGCTGGCGATGATCATCAACATCGCGGCATATGCGGCAGAGATCATCCGCGCCGGGCTGGAGTCGGTGCCGCGCGGGCAGATCGAGGCGGCCGAATGCCTGGGACTGTCGAAATGGCGCATCGGCTGGCATGTGATGCTGCAGCCGTCGATCGAAAAGGTCTACCCGGCCCTCACCAGCCAGTTCCTGCTGATGATGCAGGCCTCGGCCATGGCCTCCCAGATCTCGGCGGAAGAACTCACGGCCATCGCCAACACGGTGCAGTCGGACACCTTCCGTTCTCTTGAAACGTACATCGTGGTGGCGGCCCTCTACCTGGTGTTGTCCCTCGTCATCAAGTTCGTCACCGGCCTGCTCGGCGAATACCTGTTCCGCCGCCGGCGCGTGCTGCGCAAGGCCGCTGCCAGCTCGGGCCGGCTGATGGTCGACACCACGCAAGCCAACGTGGCGAGCCACGGCGGCGCCGCATAGGGGCAAGCGATGTTCGGCAGCTTCTCGCTCACCCACCTGCTCTACCTGTTCACCTCGATCGGGTGGACATTGGTGCTCTCCGCGCTGGCCTTCGCGCTCGGCGCGGTGGGCGGCTTCGGCGTGATGCTCGCGCGCATCTCGCCGCGGCCCTGGCTGCGCTGGCTGGCCGTCGCGTACATCGAGTGCATCCAGGGCATTCCGCTGCTGATCCTGCTGTTCATCGTGTACTTCGGGCTGTCGGTGTACGGGTTCCAGTTGCCCTCGTTGGTGGCCGCGGGGCTGGCGATGATGGTCTACGTCAGCGCCTACCTGGGCGACATCTGGCGTGGCTGCGTCGAGGCCATGCCCAAGCCGCAATGGGAAGCCGCCGAGTGCCTGGCCTTCTCGCGCTGGCAGACGCTGCGCCTCGTGATCATTCCGCAGGCCGTGCGGCTTTCCCTGCCGCCGACCGTGGGCTTCCTGGTGCAGATCATCAAGATGACATCGCTGGCCTCGGTCATCGGTTTTGTCGAACTGACACGCGCGGGCCAGATCATCAACAACTCGATCTTCCAGCCCTTCCTGATCTTCAGCATCGTGGGCGCCTTCTATTTCGCCCTGTGCTATCCGCTGTCGCGCTGGAGCGAAGCGATGGAGAAAAAGCTCAATGTCGCCAATCGTTAGTCTCCAGGACGTGTACAAGAGCTTCGGCTCGAACCAGGTCCTCAAGGGCGTCTCGTTCGAAGTGGCCAAGGGCGAGATGATCGCGATCATCGGCGCCAGCGGCTCGGGCAAGAGCACGGCCTTGCGCTGCATCGACCGGCTCGAAGCCATCGACCGCGGCACCATCGAAGTCGCCGGCATCCGCGTCGACAGCCCCTCGGTCGACCTGAAGCGCCTGCGGCTCGAAGTGGGCATCGTGTTCCAGAGCTACAACCTCTTCCCGCACCTCACGGTCGAGGAAAACATCATGCTGGCGCTGCGCCACGTGAAGAAGCTGTCGCGCAGCGAGGCGCACGAGGTCAGCATGCGCGTGCTCGACCAGGTCGGCCTGAAGGAAAAGGCCGGCGCCTATCCCGAGCAACTCTCGGGCGGCCAGCAGCAGCGCGTGGCGATTGCCCGGTCGCTGGCCATGTCGCCCAAGGTCATGCTGTTCGACGAAGTCACTTCCGCGCTCGACCCGCAACTCACCGGCGAAGTGCTGCGCGTGATGGAAGACCTCGCGGCCGGCGGCATGACCATGCTGCTGGTGACGCACGAGATGGCCTTCGCCAAGCGCGTGGCCGACCGGATCATCTACATGCACCAGGGCAAGGTCTGGGAAACCGGCGCGGGCGACATGCTCGATTCGCCGAAGACCGCCGAGCTCAAGGCCTTCCTCGACAACGGCCTGTAGGCGCCACACCCGTTTTTTTGTTCCTTCCATTCAACGAATCATTCCAGGAGACTTCCAATGACTTCCAAGACCATGTTCGCCCGCACCGCCATCGCCGCCGTATTGCTGGCCTGCGGTGCGCACGCCGCGCTGGCCGACCAGTTCGACGACATCAAGAAGGCCGGCAAGGTTCGCGTGGCGATCGCCATCGGCACGCCGCTGTTCAGCTATGCCGACGCGAACCTTCAGCCCACCGGCTCCGACGTCGATACCGCAACCGAACTGGCCAAAGACCTGGGCGTGAAGCTCGAGATCGTGCCGATCACCACCGCCGCCCGGATTCCTACCCTGCAAGCGCAGCGCGCGGACCTCGTGATTTCCAGCTTGTCGATCACCGAGGAACGCGCCAAGGTCGTCGACTTCTCGATTCCCTATTCGGCCATCACCATCATGGTCGGCGCGCCCAAGGACATGAAGATCGCCAGCTACGCGGACCTGAATGGCAAGAAGATCGGCCTCACGCGCGCCACCACCAACGACACGCTGACGACCAAGGAAGCCAAGGGCGCCGAAATCATGCGCTATGAGGACGACGCCACGCTCATCACCTCGGTGGTCACTGGCCAGGTCGACATCTTCTCGAGCACGCCTTCGAACATGGGCGAGATCAACAAGCGCGCCCCGGGCAAGAACTTCGAGATGAAGTTCTCGCAACTCGACTCGGGCCTCGGCATCACGATGAACAAGGGCGAGCCGAAGCTGAAGGAATGGATCAACGCCTGGGTGTCGACCAACGTCAAGAACGGCAAGCTCAATGCCATCTACAAGAAGTACCACGGCCGCGACCTGCCCACCAATGTCGTGAAGCCCGCGTGAGGAGGACCTGAATGTCGACTTCCAACCTGAAGGTCAAGCGCCTGCTCCTGACCGGCGCGGCCGGCGGCCTGGGCAAGGTCCTGCGCGAGCGCTTGCGTCCCTTTGCGGACGTGATTCGCGTGTCCGATCTTGCAGCCCCCGCCGCGGCCGAGGGTCCGCACGAAGAAGTCGTGGTGTGCGACCTGGCCGACAAGGCCGCGGTCGACGCACTGGTGGCCGGCTGCGACGCCATCGTCCACCTGGGCGGTGTGTCGGTCGAGCGCCCCTTCGAGGAAATCCTTGAAGCCAACATCAAGGGCGTGTTCCATCTCTACGAAGCGGCACGCCGCCACGGCTGCAAGCGCATCGTGTTCGCCAGTTCCAACCATGTGATCGGCTTCTACAGGCAGACCGAGCACATCGACGCCACCGCCGCGAAACGGCCCGACGGCAACTATGGCCTGTCGAAGGCCTTCGGCGAGGACGTGGCCCAGTTCTATTACGACCGCTACGGCATCGAGACGGTCAGCATCCGCATCGGCTCCTCGTTCCCCGAGCCACTCAACCGCCGGATGATGAGTTCGTGGCTGAGCTACCGCGACCTGACCAACCTGGTCGAGAAGTGCCTGTTCACGCCCGACGTGAAGCACACCATCGTCTACGGCATGTCGGCCAATCGCGACGTCTGGTGGGACAACAGCGCCGCCGCGCGCCTGGGCTTCGTGCCGCAGGATTCATCGGAACCGTTCCGCGCCAAGGTCGAGGCCCAGCCGCCGGTCGCAGCCGATGACCCGAACGCCATCTACCAGGGCGGCGCCTTCACCGCGCAAGGCCCCTTTGAATGAAGCGCCGGTTCCACCCCTTTTTGTAAGCAGTGCATCGGAGACGAGGGTCTCCATCTCAACCCAAGGAAGACAGATGAAATTCAAACAAGCCAAGCTTCTCAGCGTCGTCGCGACGGCAGTGCTCGCACTGGCGGCCGGCGCCGCGCAAGCCCGCGACTTCCGTTCCGCGGAAGTGCACTCCAAGGACTTCCCGACCAACATGGCCGTCAAGCAGATGAGCGACGACCTGGCCAAGGCCTCGGGCGGCAAGGACAAGATCAAGATCTTCGCCGACAGCGCCCTGGGTTCGGAAAAGGACACGGTCGAGCAGGTCAAGATCGGCGCGCTCGACATGGTGCGCGTCAGCTCGGCCTCGTTCCACGGCATCGTGCCGGATTCGGTGATTCCGTCGCTGCCCTTCCTGTTCCGCGACATCGAGCATTTCCGCAAGGTGATGTACGGCCCGACCGGCGACAAGATCCTGGCCTCGTTCGAGAAGGCCGGCTTCGTCGGCCTGTGCTTCTATGAAAGTGGCGCGCGCTCGGTGTATGCCAAGAAGCCCGTCAAGACCGTTGCCGACATGAAGGGCATGAAGATCCGCGTGCAGCCGTCCGACCTGATGGTGAGCCTGGTGACCGCCGCTGGCGGATCGCCCACGCCCATGCCCCTGGCCGAGGTCTACACCGGCCTGAAGACCGGCCTGGTCGACGCTGCCGAGAACAACTACCCCTCGTACGAAGAAGCCAAGCACTACGAATCGGCGCCCGTGTATTCGGAAACGATGCACGTCATGACGCCTGAGGTGCTCGTGTTTTCCAAGAAGATCTGGGACACGCTGCCCAAGGACCAGCAAGAGCAGATCCGCAAGGCCGCGAAGGACTCGGTGCCCTACTACGTCAAGCTCTGGGAAGCGCGTGAGAAGGACGCCAAGGCGGCCGTCATCAAGGGCGGCGCCAAGATCGTGCCGGCCGCGGACATCGACCGCAAGGGCTTTGTCGACGTCGAGAAGCCGGTGTGGGACAAGTTCGCGACCACGCCTGAACTCAAGGCCCTCGTCGCGGAAATCGTGAACACGAAGTAATGGCCGTGCGATGAGCTTGTTTACCCATCTGAACGCAAGGTTGTCGCGCTGGGCGATGTACCTTGCGTGCCTGTGCCTGGTCGGCCTGTTGTCGGTCGTGGTGTACGGCGTGGTGCTTCGCTACGTCTTCAACAACGCGCCCGCCTACGTCGAGCAGGTCGCCTTGCTGCTGGTGATCTCGGTCGCCATGTTCGGCGCTTCCGCAGGTGTGCGGGACGCCGGCCATATCGGCCTGGATTCGCTGGTCAAGGTGCTGCCACCGCGCGGACAGTTCTGGTGCAAGTTCATCGTCTACGTGCTGAGCATCGCGTTTGCGGTGGCGCTGTTCCTCGGCGCAGGCGAGATGGCAGTCTCGACACATCACGACACCATTCCCACGCTGGGCATCTCCGAGTCGTACCGGTATTTGCCAGTGATGATCGCCGGCGTGCTCATCACCCTTTTTTCCCTTGAGCACATGGTTGCCCAGTTCACCGAAGAAGAGGTCGTTCCATCATGGCACTGACACTGCTCACTGTCAGTTTCGGCGTCTTCCTGCTGTTCGGCATGCCGGTCGCTTTCGCGATCGGGCTGAGTTGCCTGCTGACCTTCGCCTTCGAGGGCCTGCCCTTCGAGACCGCCATCCAGATGATGGTGTCGGGCATGAACGTGTTCTCGTTCCTGGCCATTCCGTTCTTCATCTTCTCGGGTGAGCTGATGCTGCATGGCGGCATCGCAGACAAGATCGTCAACTTCGCGCGCAGCCTGGTCGGCCACTGGAAGGGCGGCCTGGGGCTGGCCAACGTGGTGGCCTCCACGCTGTTCGGCGGCGTCTCGGGCTCGCCCGTGGCGGACACCTCGGCCATGGGCGGCGTGATGATCCCGGTCATGGTCAAGGAAGGCTACGGCGCCGACTACGCGGTGAACGTGACCACGCACGCGTCGCTCTCGGGCGCGCTGATGCCGACCTCGCACAACATGATCATCTACGCCTTCGCGGCGCAGGCTGCCGCCGGTGAAATCGGCGGGCATGTGATCCGCGGCGTGTCGATCGGCGACCTGATGTTCGCCGGCCTGATCCCGGTGTTCTGGATCATGGTCTGCATGCTGGTGGCTGCCTACTGGCAAGCCGCCAGGTACGGCTACCCGCGCCGCCCCGACGGCACCACCGCCGTCGAACGCTTCCCTGGCTGGGGCGCGGTGCTGCGCACGTTCATCGCCGCGATCCCGGGCCTGATGGTGATCGTCATCATCCTGTTCTGCGTGATGGAAGGGGTGGCCACGGCGACGGAGGCAGCGGCCATCGCGGTGACCTACTCGCTGATATTGACGGTCTTCGTCTACCGCACGATGAGCCGCAAGAACCTGTTCAAGTCGCTGGCCAAGGCCTCGAAGACCACGGGCGTGATCCTGCTGTTGATCGGCGTTTCGAACATGCTGCGCTACCAGATGGCGTACCTGGAGATCCCGGACACCATCGAGGCTGCGCTGCTGACCGCGACGACCACGCCGTGGATCATGCTGCTGTACATCAACATCATCCAGATCTTCCTGGGCATCTTCCTGGACATGGCGGCCCACATCCTGATCACGACGCCGCTGTTCCTGCCGCTGGCGATCCAGATGGGCGTGGGCCCGGTGCAGTTCGGCATGATGCTGCTGCTCAACTGCGCGCTGGGGCTCGTGCATCCACCCGTGGGGACGGTGCAGTTCATCGGCTGTGCGATCGGCAAGATATCGATCGGGGAGGCGACGAAAACCGCCTGGCCCTACTACCTGGCGATCTTCATAGCAATCACGCTGGTGACCTATGTTCCAGCGTTCTCGACCTGGCTGCCATCGCTGATCACCGGCCATGTGGTTCTGTAGCTGATGTTCGCCGTTTATGTATCCAACGCCGAGAGCGGCGACATCTCGGTCCTGCAGCTCGACCCGGCACTGCGCACGCTGACGCCGGTGCAGACGGTCGAAGTCGGCGGTGAAGTGATGCCGCTCGCGCTGAGTCCGAAGCGCGACCGCCTCTACGCGGCGCGCCGGTCGGAGCCACGCGAGGCCGTGTGCTTTGCCATCGATGCGAAGAGCGGCGCGCTGTCGCTGCTCGGCGCTGGCCCGCTGCCGCAAAGCATGGCCTACATCGCGACCGACCTCACCGGCCGCTACCTCTTCAGCGCTTCCTACGGCGGCAACCTGATCGCGGTGAACGCCATCGACGGCAATGGAGTCGTGCAGGCCACGCAGCAGGTGGTGCCGACCGGACCGAATGCGCATGCCATCCTGGCGACGCCGTCCAACCGCTTCGTGTTCTCGACCAGCTTGGGCGGCAAGGTCGTGAACCAGTTCCGCTTCGATGCCGCGACCGGGCAACTCGTGCCGAACACGCCGCCCAGCATCACGCCGCACGAAGGCGCGAGCCCGCGGCACTTCGTCTTCAGCCCTGACGCTCGCTTCGTCTACCTGCTGAACGAGCTGGACGCAAGCATCGACGTGCTCGTCTGCGACGCCGCAAGTGGCACCTTGAACCCGGTGCAGAACATCGGATCGCTGCCCCCGGGCTTCAGCGGCGAGCCATGGGCCGCCGACCTGCACCTGACGCCGGACGGCCGCTACCTCTACAGCAGCGAGCGCCGGTCCGACACGCTGGCCGCCTTCCGCGTCGACGCGGCCGATGGCACGCTTTCGCTGATCGGCCACACACCGACCGAATCGCAGCCGCGCGGCTTCAATATCACGGCGGACGGGCAATTCCTCATCGCCGCCGGCCAGAAATCGGATCGCTTGCGGCTTTACGGGATCGACAGCGCCTCCGGCGAACTGACGCCCGTCGGCGACGCCCCGGCGGGTCGCGGGGCCAACTGGGTCGAGAGCATCTCCCTCACTGCCTGAGCCAGCCTCTCCGGAAGGACTGACATGTCTGCGACCCCCACGTGCGCCCCGCTGTTCATCACCATGCACGATGCCGACAACGTCGCGATCGTGGCCAACGACGGCGGGCTGCCCGCCGGCACGGAGTTCCCCTCGGGCCTCACGCTGGTGGACAAGGTGCCGCAGGCACACAAGGTCGCGCTGGTCGACATTCCCGAGGGCGGCGAGGTGCGCCGCTACAACGTGGTCATCGGCTATGCGCTCAAGCCGCTGCCCGCGGGCACCTGGGTGCATGAGCGGCTGCTGAAGATGCCGCCCGCACGCGAGTTGGTCGGCCTGCCCATCGCCACCATCAAGCCCGAGCCCCAACCGCCGCTGGAGGGCTACACCTTCGAGGGCTACCGCAACCTCGACGGCTCGGTGGGCACCCGCAACATCCTGGCCATCACGCAGACCGTGCAGTGCGTGGCCGGCGTCACCGACTTCGCCGTCTCGCGCATCAAGTCCGAGCTGCTGCCCAAGTACCCCAACGTCGACGATGTCGTCGCGCTGGAGCACACCTACGGCTGCGGCGTAGCCATCGACGCGCCCGACGCGATCATCCCGATCCGCACGCTGCGCAACATCAGCCTGAACCCCAACTTCGGCGGCGAGGTGATGCTGGTGAGCCTGGGCTGCGAGAAGCTGCAGCCCGAGCGCCTGATGCCGCCCGGCACCATTCCGCTCATCGACGAGCGCAACGTGGCCGATGTCGGCTCCAGTGCCGACGCCAAGCTGGACGTGGTCTGCCTGCAGGACGATGCGCATGTGGGCTTCATGTCGATGGTCGAGTCGATCATGCGGCAGGCGGAAGAACACCTGGAGCGGCTCAACGCGCGCCGCCGCGAGACCGTCCCCGCCAGCGAACTGGTGGTGGGCGTGCAGTGCGGCGGCAGCGATGCGTTCTCCGGTGTCACGGCCAACCCGGCGGTGGGCTACTGCACCGACCTGCTGGTGCGCGCGGGCGCCACCGTGATGTTCTCGGAAGTGACCGAAGTGCGCGACGGCATCGACCAGTTGACCTCGCGCGCCACGACGCCCGAAGTGGCCGAGGCGATGATCCGCGAGATGGCCTGGTACGACGCCTACCTGGACAAGGGGCGCGTGGACCGCAGCGCCAACACGACGCCGGGCAACAAGAAGGGCGGGCTGTCGAACATCGTGGAGAAGGCGATGGGCTCGATCGTGAAGTCGGGCAGCTCGCCGATCTCGGGCGTGATCTCGCCGGGCGAGAAGTTGAAGCAAAAGGGCCTGATCTACGCGGCCACGCCGGCGAGCGACTTCATCTGCGGCACGCTGCAGCTCGCTGCAGGAATGAACCTGCATGTGTTCACCACGGGACGCGGTACGCCCTACGGCTTGGCCGAAGTGCCCGTCATCAAGGTGGCCACGCGGGCCGACCTGGCGCGCCGCTGGCACGACCTGATGGACATCAACGCCGGCACCATCGCCACGGGCGAGAAGACCATCGCGGACGTGGGCTGGGAGATGTTCCAGCTGATGCTCGACGTGGCCAGCGGTCGCAAGAAGACCTGGGCCGAGCACTGGAAGCTGCACAACGCGCTGGTGTTGTTCAATCCGGCGCCGGTGACGTGACTCCCATGTGCCACCACGCCCACCGCTTCCACAGCCTCAGCGCAACCGGCGCCGCCGGGCTGCTGGTGTTGCACCCGGCTGGGGATGGACTGCGCCAATTGCAGCGTGGGGGCGAACAACAAGCCCTTCAAACACGCAAGTCCTGCCGTCCGGCGGCCATAGAAGAATTGCGCGAAGCTCGGGACCGAGTCAATTTTTTATGAAGGAATCGACATGGAAGACCTGAAAGGCAAGACCGCCCTCATCACTGGCGCCAGCACCGGCATCGGCGCCGCGGTCGCCATCGCCTATGCGGCGCGCGGCATGCGCGTGGCAGTCCACTACAACAGCTCTTCCGATGCCGCCGAGAAGGTGGTCACCACGATCAAGGCTGCTGGTGGCGAGGCCTTCACCTTGCGCACCGACGTGCGCGACACCGCCGCCATCAAGGAGGCCACACGGCAAGCCCACGACCAACTCGGCGGCATCGACGTGCTGGTCAACAACGCCGGCAGCCTGGTCAAGCGCGTGCCCATCGCGGACTTCGACGACGCGCTGTTCGACGAGGTGATGCACATCAATGCCCGCTCGGTCCTGGCCTTCTGCCGCGAGGTGGTTCCGCTGATGCGCGCGCGCAAGAAGGGCGGCAGCATCATCAACGTGTCCTCGGTGGCGGCGCGCAATGGCGGCGGCCCGGGCGCCTACCTCTATGCCGGCGCCAAGGGCTTCGTCAGCACCGCCACGCACGGGCTGGCGAAGGAGCTCGCGCCCGACAACATCCGCGTCAACGCGGTCGCCCCAGGCGTGATCCAGACGCCGTTCCACGACCGCTTCTCGACCGCGGCGATGCTCGAATCCTTCAAGGCCAGCATCCCGCTGGGCCGCATCGGCGATCCGGAGGAATGCGTCGGCGCCTTTCTCTATTTGGCCTCTGACGCTATGTCCGGCTATGTGACAGGCCAGATCCTCGAAGTCAACGGCGGCCAGTACATGCCCTGAGCCGCCATCGATCGCAAGACGCCAGAACAACAAGAGCGCCACCCGCAGATGCCGAGGGAGCTGCGGGCCCTCGCCTCCATTCTTCCTGCAGACAGCTTCCCGGAGACAAATCCATGCAACGCCGCACTCTCGTCCAGTCCGCCATCGCCTCGCTCGCCGCGGGCGCCCTGCCCGCCTTCGCGCAAGGTGCGTGGCCCACGGGCAAGACCATCAGCTACATCGTGCCCTTCCCGGCCGGCGGCACCACCGACGTGCTGGCGCGCCTGATCGCGCAACAGCTCGGCGTCGCGCTCGGCACCTCGGTCATCATCGACAACAAGGGCGGCGCGGGCGGCAGCGTCGGCTCCGAGATCGCGGCGCGCGCCGCACCTGACGGCTACACGATGCTGGGCGGCACAATCAGCTCGCATGCGATCAACGTGAGCCTGTATCCCAAGCTCGGCTACAACCCGATCAAGTCCTTCGCGCCGGTCACGCTCATCGGCACCAACCCCGTGGTGCTGGTGGTGAACCAGGCCAGCCGCTACAAGACCCTGAAGGACGTGATCGACGCGAGCAAGGCCAAGGCAGGTTCCGGCGGGCTCTCGTCGGCCTCCGCGGGCACCGGCACCTCGCAGCACCTGGCGATGGAGCTGCTGGCCTACAGGTCGGGCGTGAAGTTCACGCACATCCCGTACAAGGGCAGCGGCCCGGCCATCCAGGACGTGATCGGCGGGCAGGTCGACATGATGTTCGACACCACCGTCGTGGCCGGCCCGCACATCCAGAGCGGCAAGCTGCGCGCCATCGCGGTCACCTCGGCCAAGCGCCTGCCCTCGATGCCCGACGTGCCGACCGTGGCCGAGTCCGGCATCAACGGCCTCAAGGACTTCGAGGTGGTGTCGTGGCAGGCCATCTTCGTGCCGGCCGGGACGCCCGCGCCCATCATCGACCGCCTGCACTCCGAGATCCGCACGATCCTCGCGAAGAGCGACATGCAGGAAAAGCTCACCGGCTTCGGCATGGCGCCGGCCGACATGACGACGACGCAGATCGCGACCTTCCAGAAGGCGGAGGTCGACAAGTGGGCCGCAGTCATCAAGGCCGCGAACATCAAGGCCGAGTAAGCCGCGGCCGCGTCACCCGCGTAGCCGGCGCCGCGAATGCACGCCACGCGCTGCCTGAGGAATGGCGGGTGCGCCCTTTACATAGAATGCGCCCCTCGCTCCGCATACAAGGCAATCCCACCGTGTCCGACCGCTCAGCCGTCCTGCTCCAATACCTGATCCCCAAGCAGGCACTGACGAACTTCGCGGGCTGGGTCGCCGGCAAGAAGCGCGGCAAGGTCACGACCTGGATCATCAAGCGCTTCGTCGCCAAGTACGGCGTCAACATGAGCGAGGCGCTCGACAGCGACATCCGCGCCTACAAGACCTTCAATGCCTTCTTCACCCGCGCGCTCAAGCCCGGCGCCCGCCCCCTGGCCAAGGCCGACCTGGTCTGCCCGGTGGACGGCGCCATCAGCCAGTTCGGCCGCATCGAGGGCGACCAGATCTTCCAGGCCAAGGGCCATCATTACAGTTGCGCCGCCCTGCTCGCCGGCAGCGCGGCGCTGGCAGCGCCGTTCACCAACGGCAGCTTCGCGACCATCTACCTGAGCCCCAAGGACTACCACCGCATCCACATGCCGTGCACCGGCCGCCTGCTGCGCATGACCTATGTGCCGGGCGACCTGTTCTCGGTCAACCCGACCACCGCGCGCGGCGTGCCCGGCCTGTTCGCACGCAACGAGCGTGTGGTCTGCCTGTTCGAGTCCGAGCTCGGCCCCTTCGCGCTGGTGCTGGTCGGCGCGACCATCGTCGGCAGCATGCAGACGGCATGGCACGGCGTGGTCAACCCGCCGCGTACCGGCAAGGTGCGCGAATGGCGCTATGAAGACAAGCAGATCGTGCTCCAGCAAGGCGAGGAAATGGGCCGCTTCCTGCTGGGCTCGACGGTCGTCCTTCTGTTCCCCGGCCCGCCGCTCGCGTTCAGCCCGGTATGGGTTCCCGCGCGCCCGGTCCGGCTCGGCGAAGTCATGGCCAACCGCAGCTCGCAACAAGCCGCATCACAATGATGCTTTGGCGCCACAACCCGCATGCAGCGGGCTGTGGCAGCTATAAAACTTGTAGCAGCCGACTGCCTCCCGCGATATAGTCCCCGACCGGCCCGGACAGCGGAAACGCGCGGTGCCGCCGCCGGAGACCGCCTTCCCCGAGGAGATGAATGTCGATGAGCATGAAGGAAAACGCAGCCGTCAGCCAGTTGCTGGCACTGCTCGAGGCCCGATACGCCCTGCGCGTGCTCTGGGCCTTGCGCGACGGCCATGCGCAGACCTTCCGGTTGCTGCAGGACAGCGTCGGCGGCATCACGCCCAACACGCTCAACACCCGCATCAAGGAACTGCGCGAGGCCGGCATCGTGCACCACGGGAGCGACGGCTACAGCCTCACCGTCAGCGGGCAGGATCTCCTCAAGCGCCTCTCCGACCTGCAGGCCTTTGCCGGCAAGTGGCAAGGCGGCCCGGCCAAGAAGGCGGCCGCGGCAATCGCAGCCGCTGCGACGACCAGCGCTCCGCTCCTCAAGTAGCTGCGGCCGACGGGGCTGCACGCCGACCCCGGGGCGGCGGCGCAGCGAGCCCACCCCCTGGGCCCGTTAAACTGCGCGGCTCGCATTTTCCCGACCGATCCAGGAGACCCCATGCCCACCACCCCCTCCGGCCTTCAATTCGAAGACACCAAGACCGGCGACGGCGCCGAAGCCAAGCCTGGCCACCACGTGCACGTGCACTACACCGGTTGGCTCTACAACGACGGCGTGCAAGGCGCCAAGTTCGACTCCAGCCGCGACCGCAACGACCCCTTCGCGTTCTCGCTGGGCGCCGGCCAGGTCATCAAGGGCTGGGACGAAGGCGTCGCCGGCATGAAGATCGGCGGCCAGCGCACATTGATCATCCCGGCATCGCTGGGTTATGGTGCCCGCGGCGCTGGCGGCGTGATCCCGCCGAATGCCACGCTGAAGTTCGACGTCGAATTGCTCGACGCGCACTGATCGCCCGCCGAGTGGGTCGGCGCGCGAGGCACGGCCCACGCCGACGGGACACCGAAAGCGTCCCGGCTGGCCGACACCGCCGATGGGTTGCAGTTCACGCCGAGGTCCGGCGCCACTTGCTGTCGCGTCTCCACCCCGTCGCCTGACACAAATACCCGCGTTGCGGGAGAGACGGCGACCACATTCCGGCAAGCCGGTGACCGTGTTCCCGGCAAGCCAGGCCCGTCGACCCGAAATAGCGTCTCCGACGCATTTTTTTGCTTGAAACCGCCCAAAGCGGCCCCAATTCGGGCGGAATCCACTGTTTTTAGACCATGTCAGCAGAAACAACCCCCATCGATCCATATCAGCTCACGGGCGAGCCCAGCCCCGAAGAGATTGAAGCCGCTCAGGCCGCGACCGCAGCCGAGGCGCAAGACGCCCTGACTGTCGCGCAAGCCGAGCTGGCCACGCTGCAGGCGGAAAACGCCGCGCTGAAGGACCAGTTCCTGCGGGCCCAGGCCGACGTGCAGAACGCCCGCCGCCGCGCCGACGACGAAATCACCAAGGCGCGCAAGTTCGCGGTCGAAGCCTTTGCCGAAAGCCTGCTGCCGGTCACCGACAGCCTCGAAGCCGGCCTGGCCCATGCCGACGCCACGCCAGAGCAGATCCGCGAAGGCGCCGAAGCCACGCTGCGCCAGCTCAAGAGCGCGCTGGAGCGCAACAAGGTCATCGAGATCGCGCCAGCTGCCGGCAGCAAGTTCGACCCGCACCAGCACCAGGCCATCTCGGTCGTGCCGGCGCCCGACCAGGAAGCCAACACCGTCGTCACGGTGCTGCAGAAGGGATACACGATCGCCGAGCGCGTGCTGCGTCCCGCGCTCGTCACGGTCAGTGCCGCAGGCTGATCGACCCGTTTCATACAGACGAATCCACAGGAAACCCCCGCTTCATCCCTTGAATCCCGCGCGGTTATCCACACGTTCTTCACAACCTAACTTTTTCAGATTTCAGGAGCTATCACCATGGGCAGAATCATCGGCATCGACCTCGGCACCACCAATTCGTGCGTGTCGATCATGGAAGGCAACACCACGCGTGTGATCGAGAACTCGGAAGGTGCGCGCACCACGCCGTCGATCGTCGCCTACCAGGAAGACGGCGAAGTGCTGGTCGGCGCCTCGGCCAAGCGCCAGGCCGTGACGAACCCCAAGAACACGCTCTATGCCGTCAAGCGTTTGATCGGCCGCAAGTTCGAGGAGAAGGAAGTGCAGAAGGACATCAACCTGATGCCCTACACGATCACCAAGGCCGACAACGGCGACGCCTGGGTCGAAGCCCGCGGCAAGAAGCTCGCACCGCAACAGGTCAGCGCTGAGATCCTGCGCAAGATGAAGAAGACCGCCGAAGACTACCTCGGCGAGACGGTGACGGAAGCCGTCATCACGGTGCCGGCCTACTTCAACGACGCTCAGCGCCAGGCTACCAAGGACGCCGGCCGCATCGCCGGCCTGGACGTCAAGCGCATCATCAACGAACCCACCGCTGCCGCGCTGGCCTTCGGCCTCGACAAGCAGGACAAGCGCGATCGCAAGATCGCCGTGTATGACTTGGGCGGCGGTACCTTCGACGTGTCGATCATCGAGATCGCCGACGTCGACGGCGAGAAGCAGTTCGAAGTGCTGTCGACCAACGGCGACACCTTCCTCGGCGGCGAGGACTTCGACCAGCGCGTCATCGACTACATCATCGGCGAGTTCAAGAAGGAACAAGGCGTCGACCTGAGCAAGGACGTGCTCGCGCTGCAACGCCTGAAGGAAGCGGCAGAGAAGGCCAAGATCGAGCTGTCGAACAGCCCGGCCACCGACGTCAACCTGCCCTACATCACGGCCGACGCCTCGGGTCCGAAGCACCTGAACATCAAGCTGACGCGTGCCAAGTTCGAATCGCTGGTCGAGGAACTGATCGAGCGCACCATCGCCCCGTGCCGCACCGCCATCAAGGATGCCGGCGTGAGCGTGAACGACATCAGCGACGTGATCCTGGTCGGCGGCATGACCCGCATGCCCAAGGTGCAGGAAAAGGTGAAGGAGTTCTTCGGCAAGGAACCGCGCAAGGACGTGAACCCTGACGAAGCCGTCGCCGTCGGCGCCGCCATTCAAGGTCAAGTGCTGTCGGGCGACCGCAAGGACGTGCTGCTGCTGGACGTGACCCCGCTGTCGCTCGGCATCGAGACGATGGGCGGCGTGATGACCAAGATGATCACGAAGAACACCACGATCCCGACCAAGTTCGCGCAGACCTTCTCGACCGCCGAAGACAACCAGCCGGCCGTGACGATCAAGGTGTTCCAGGGCGAGCGCGAGATCGCGACCGGCAACAAGCTGCTCGGCGAGTTCAACCTCGAAGGCATCCCGCCGGCATCGCGCGGCACGCCGCAGATCGAGGTGAGCTTCGACATCGACGCCAACGGCATCCTGCACGTCGGCGCCAAGGACAAGGGCACCGGCAAGGAAAACAAGATCACCATCAAGGCGAACTCGGGCCTCTCCGAAGACGAGATCCAGAAGATGGTGAAGGACGCCGAGCTGAACGCCGCCGAGGACAAGAAGAAGGTCGAGGTGGTGCAGGCCCGCAACCAGGGCGAAGCGATGGTGCACAGCGTGAAGAAGTCGCTCGGCGAGCACGGCGACAAGCTGGAAGCCGGCGAGAAGGAAAAGATCGAAGCCGCGATCAAGGACGTGGAAGAAGCCCTCAAGGGTGACGACAAGGCCGCGATCGAGGAAAAGACCAACACGCTGATGTCGGCCAGCCAGAAGCTCGGCGAGAAGATGTACGCCGACGCGCAAGCCGCAGCAGGCGGTGCCGCAGGCGGCCCGGGTGCTGGCGCGGAACATGCTGCGAACAGCGCGCCGGCCGACGACAACGTCGTGGACGCTGAAGTCAAGGAAGTGAAGAAGGGCTGATTCCGCAGCCCCGAATCAAGGCTGGAACACCCGTCCAAGGTGGTCCAGCCTTTTCTGCTTGTAGAGAAGAAGCCCGCACGGACAGAACATGGCCACCAAACGCGACTATTACGAAACCCTCGGCGTCCCGAAGAACGCGAGCGAGGAAGAAATCAAGAAGGCTTATCGCAAGCTTGCGATGAAGCACCACCCTGACCGAAATCACGGCGACAGCAAGGACGCCGAGATCAAGTTCAAGGAGGTCAAGGAAGCCTACGAAATGCTGTCGGACGGCCAGAAGCGCGCCGCTTACGACCAGTACGGCCATGCCGGCGTGGACCCGAACATGCGCGGCGGCCCGGGCGCGGAAGGCTTCGGCGGCTTTGCGGAAGCGTTCGGCGACATCTTCGGCGACGTGTTCGGCGGTGCGCGCGGCGGCCGTGCCGGCGGCGGACGCCAGGTGTTCCGCGGCAGCGACCTGAGCTACGCGATGGAGATCACGCTCGAGGAAGCGGCCGAAGGCAAGGACTCGCAGATCCGCATCCCGAGCTGGGACGAGTGCGGCACCTGCCACGGCAGCGGCGCCAAGCCCGGCACCAAGCCGATCACTTGCACCACCTGCCACGGGCAGGGTGCGGTGCAGATGCGCCAGGGCTTCTTCAGCGTCCAGCAGACCTGCCCGCAGTGCCACGGCACCGGCAAGATCATTCCCGAGCCGTGCGCCACCTGCCACGGCCAGGGCAAGCTGAAGAACAACAAGACGCTGGAAGTGAAGATCCCGGCCGGCATCGATGATGGGATGCGCATCCGCAGCACGGGCAACGGCGAGCCCGGCACCAACGGCGGACCTCCGGGCGACCTCTACATCGAGATCCGCCTGAAAAAGCACGACCTGTTCGAGCGCGAAGGCGACGACCTGCATTGCGTCGTGCCGGTGAGCATGACGACGGCGGCGCTGGGCGGCGAGATCAACGTGCCGACGCTGAAGGGCGCGGCAGCCATCGACATTCCCGAAGGCACGCAAAGCGGCAAGCAGTTTCGCCTGCGCGGCAAGGGGATCAAGGGCGTGCGCGCGTCCTATCCGGGCGACCTGTATTGCCACGTGCGCGTCGAGACGCCGGTGAAGCTCACCGAGCATCAACGCAAGCTGGTGAAGGAACTCGACGAGTCGCTCAAGAAGGGCGGCAACAAGCACAGCCCGACGGACAAGGGCTGGTTCGACCGGGCGAAGGAATTCTTCAGCTGACAGTCCCGCGAAAGGTGGCGCGCAACCGGAGATCCGCTACGCGCCGCCTCGCACGAAGGTCCCCAGTCCTTCGCGGTCGTAGTACTCCAGCGTCAGCCGGTCGCCCGCGAAGCTGGCCTTCGAGATCGTGCCCGGCCCGGCGTTCTCGTTGAACAGGGTGAACGTGAAGACGTCGCCGTCCCAGTGCTTCAGCGGGAGCCGGAGCGGTGCTTGGCCAAGCACCATCACCAGCCCACCCGCTTCCTGGACCACCCGCAACGGCCCGTGATAGGCGTTGCCATAGGTGCCGGCATAGGCCGCCAAGCCTTGCGCCGGCGCCGGCCGCGCGGGCGGCGCGACACCCACCAGGGAGCCTTCGGGGTCGGCAAACGCCGCAAACCCCTTCGTGAAGATGTCCGCCCACGGCTGCTGGATCGCACCGAACTGCAGCAGGTCGAAGAACTGCGCGACCAGGGTTTCCGGGACGCCGATCGGCGTCGCATTGGTCAACGCGACCATGCCGACGCCGGTGGACGGCACGACCGTGAACGCCGTCCCCGTCCCCAGCGCGAAACCGCCGGAGTGGCTGAACGAGGCCCGACCGGCTGCGGTGGTGCCGACGTTGAAGCCAAATCCGTAGTGCCCCGCAGGGCGCGCCCCGCTCGCCGGCGAAGACAATATTTGCGGCGACACGGCAGGCGCCAGCGCAGCAGCGTCGACGATCGTCCTGCCCGCGAATGCTCCCTGCCCCACCATCATCGACAGCCATCGCGCGACGTCGTTCACCGACGAGGTGACGCTTGCAGCGGGCGCCTGTGCGTCCGGCATGCGCACTGGGCCGGGCACGTACACACCGTTGGCCTTGACGTGGCCCACCACGCGGTTCGACCGCGCCTGGAAGTCCGCGAAGCGCGAACTGGTCCGGGTCATGCCCAGCGGGACATAGAGCGTTCGTTCGCACAGCGTCGCCCAGTCGACGCCGGCCGCCGCGGCGACAGCGGCGGCCCCGCCGGTGAGACCGAAGTTGGTGTAGTGGTAGGACTTGCGAAATGCGTCGAGCGGCAGATGGCGCAGGCGCTGCAGCACCTGCTGCCGGTCGTAGCCCAAGTCCTCGAGGCGGTCGCCAGCAAAGGCGGGCAGGCCGGAACGATGCGCATAGAGGTCGCCGATGGTGAGCTGCGCACTCACGGCCGGGTCCTTCAATTCGAACCAGGGCAGGTGCCGCCGCACCGGCGTGTCCCACGCGATGCCGCCCTGCCCGACCTGATGCGCCACGACCGAGGCACCCAGCGACTTGGACACTGACGCGAGCTGGAACACCGTGTCGGCATCCACCGGCGCCTGCGTGCCGGCGACCCGCGTGCCGAAGCCCTTGGCATAGATCGTCCGGTCCCCCTGCACGATCGCGACGGCCATGCCGGGCAGGCCCGACTTCTGCATCAAGGCGCCGGCCAGCCCGTCGAGCTGGGCGACCGCAGCCTGGAGCTTCGCCTCGTCAGTCGAAGCAGCCGCCACACGGTTCTGGCTGCTACTACCGCCGCAACCCACGAGCCCGAATGCCGCGCAGGCGCCCAGAAAATGGCGGCGTTGCCGCAGTCGGGAGTTCATGTCGACCTTCCGGGCCGCGCGTCGCCGGCGGGTTCGCCGGGATCACGGGTCGGAAGGATTCTTGTACGGCGGCACCGGCCGGCGCAACATCGCTTCCGGCGGATGGCGCCTGGGCTATGCCTTGTCGGCGAGGCGAACCAAGGCTTCGATGGCGAGCGGATAACCCTTCACGCCCAGCCCCACGATGATGCCGCGCGCGGCCGGCGAGATGAACGAATGGTGGCGGAACTCCTCGCGCGCATGCACGTTGGAGATGTGCAGTTCGATCAGTGTGACGCTCGCGCCCTTGATCGCATCGTGCAACGCGACGGACGTGTGTGTGTAGGCGCCCGGGTTCATCACCACGCCGATCATGTTGCCCGCCGCGATCTCGCGTCCGGCCTCATGGATCCAGTCGATCAGCTGGCCTTCATGGTTGGATTGGCGGCATTCGACCGCGACGCCGAGCTTCGCGCCCGCCTCCGCGCACATGCGCTCGACATCGGCCAGCGTTTCGTAGCCGTATTGCGCGGGCTCGCGCGTGCCGAGCAGGTTGAGGTTGGGGCCGTTGAGGACGAGGATTTTTTTCATGGTCTTGGCATTGTCGGGGGGCGTTGGGGGGTGGGCCAGGCGCGAGCCGGCCGCGGGGGCTCAGTACTGGATTTGCGCCGACGCACGCAGTTCGTCGGGGGTGCTCGTGCCGTAGCCGAAGAACTCGAGGTACGCCGGGATCATCTCGAACAACATGTCGGTGCCGACCTGGATCGCGCAGCCCTTGTCCTTGGCGGCCTGCAACAGCGGCGTGTATTCGGACTTCATGACGACCTCGCCGACGAAGGTGGTGGGCGCGATGCGGTCGATGTCGAAAGGCAGCGGATCGCCCTCCTTCATCCCCAGTGGCGTGGCGTTCACCACCACGTCGAAGCCGGCCGGGTCCTTCGAGCCGGTCTTCACCACCAGTTGCGGATAGTGCTCGCGCAGGCGGCCGGCCAGCGCTTCCACCGAGGCGGTGTTCATGTCGAACAGCGCCAGCTCGGCCACGCCCGCGCCGGCCAGCGATGCCGCGATGGCCGACCCCACCCCGCCCGCGCCGGACACCAGCACCCGCGCGCCCTTGAGCGCGCGGCCCTTGCGCTCGACGCCGCGCACGAAACCGGCGCCGTCGAACTGATCGCCCAGCAGCGTGCCGTCGGGCCGCTTCAGGATCGCGTTGCAGGCGCCGGCAATCTTCGCGGTCGGCGTGACCTCGTCCACCAGGCTCATCGTCGTGACCTTGTGCGGCATCGTGACCAGCGCGCCGCGCAGGTTGGTCAGGGTGGCCAGCGTCTTCAGGAAGGCCGGATAGTCGTCGGGCTTGACGCCCATCGGCATCACGACCGCGTCGATGCCCTTCCGGTCGAACCACGGGTTGTAGATCATGGGCGCCTTGAACGACTCGGTCGGGTAGCCGATGTGGGCGATGAGGGTGGTCTTGCCGCTGATCATGATGGGGTTGTCTCCGATGGGTAGGTGCGCCACTTTAGGAGCCACGGTGCGCGGCGTACACCACATCAGGGCCACCTTCGATCGATCAGCGCAAACGCATGATCGATGAGCGATCTTTTTTCGGGTTTACCCGCTTCGGCGAGCCAACTGCTTCCTTCCGGATCAGTTGGACAAAGTGGGGTTGCGCTTTTCTTCCATCAGGCGCTGCTGTGCCTGCACGACCCGGCATTCCGCCGTCTGACGCAGCGCGGACCTAGCGCACTCGGTGACCTTGCAGCGCGCGGTCGCGAAGAAGTTCATCCCGCTGCACGCCTTGGCCAGAAATGAAGCAGCAGCCGGCGCGGGCGCCGCCGCCGCGTGCGGCTTGTGCACGATACGCGCGGGAGCCGCGGGGGCCGGCGTGCCCGGGTGACCTTCGGCTTGCGATGGGGCTTCCTGCCCTGCCTGCGTCGAAGCGGTGACGAGTACTTCGCCGGGAGCCAAGGTCGATGCCGCTGTTGGTGCAGATGCAGCCCGGGGCGCGCCGGTCGGCGTGGTTGCGGGTCCGTTCGAGGCTTCGGCGGCCACTGTTCGCGCCGGCTCGACGCTGGATGCCGGCGCGGTCGTCGCGGGCGCCGTGGTCGTTGCAGGCGCTGTGGTCGTCGCAGGCGCCGAAGTCGTTGCAGTCGTCGCGGTCGTTGTCATCGCAGTCGTCGCGGGCACCGCCGGCGTCACCGCAGCCTCGCGCTCCTCGACCCCGTTGCCGGCCTTGTAGATGTACCACCCGCCCGCGCCCGCCGCAGCCCAGCCCGCCGCACCGACCAGCAGCGCGATGGCAAGCGCGCCGACGCTGACCCACAGGCCCTTGCGCCCCCTTGTTTCCGGCGGCGGGGCCAGCGCGGCGGCGGCGCGCACCCGCTCCTGCGGCGCCTGCAACGGCACAGAAGCCGCGAACGCAGCCAGCGCCGAGGGCATGCCCTCCGACGCCGCTGCCTCGCGTGGCGCCGGCCGCGCCGCCAGCTGTGTCGCTTCGAAGCCCGCCGGCAGCGCGCCGATGCACTCGATGCAGAACTTCGCGACCGAACGGTTTTCCGTGCCGCAGGCGGGGCAAACCAGCGCCATCAGTGCGCGTGCTCAGGCACTGCCGAATGGCCGGTGACGCGGACGCCCTCCTGCGCCGCAACGAGGTCCCGCTGCGCCGACAGCACCAGCACGGCCTGGTGCGCCGTACGGCTGGCTGTCTTGGTGTGGCCGATCAACGTCTGCCACTCGCTGGCCAGGACTTCTGGCGGGCGCGATGCCGCATCGCGCAACAGCATCTGCGCAACGTCCACCAGCGCGGCGGCGGAGGTCAGGCACATCCCGATCGCCTCGCGGGCCGGCGTGTCGGTCGCACCACCCGTCGCACTGTCGCGGGCCATGACTTGCTCGATGGCGATCAAGGCACGCTCCAGGAGGGCTCGCTCGGAGATGGTGTTCATCGCGGATGGCGGAGTACGCACTGTTGGGTTGGCGGGAATCGTGCCATTCGACGGCCGCAACGCCGCGTGCAATAAGACACGTTTAGAAACATTAGTTAACTCAATGTAGCACTCCCGTGGGTTGCCGCAAAGGGTCCAGGGTCGCGGAAGCCATGGCGGATGCCGGCCGCTTTTTCGCAACCGGACGCTCTTGCGGGCCGGGACTCGCCTCTATAGTCAGCGCTGTCCTCCACCGTCCACCGATACCGATCATCATGAAAACCAAAGCCGCCGTCGCCTGGAAATCCGCCGTCCCGCTGACCATCGAAACCGTCGACCTGGAGGGCCCTAAATTCGGCGAGGTGCTGGTCGAGATCAAGGCCACGGGCATCTGCCATACCGACTACTACACCCTCTCCGGCGCCGACCCGGAAGGCATCTTCCCGGCGATCCTGGGCCACGAAGGCGCAGGCATCGTGGTGGACGTCGGCCCCGGCGTGACCACGCTGAAGAAAGGCGACCACGTCATCCCGCTCTACACGCCGGAATGTCGCCAGTGCAAGTTCTGCCTCAGCCGCAAGACCAACCTGTGCCAGCAGATCCGCGGCACGCAAGGCAAGGGCCTGATGCCCGACGCGACGAGTCGCTTCAGCCTCGACGGCAAGCCGATCTTCCACTACATGGGCACGTCCACCTTCAGCAACTACACGGTGGCGCCGGAGATCTCGATGGCCAAGATCCGCAAGGACGCGCCCTTCGACAAGGTCTGCTACATCGGCTGCGGCGTGACCACGGGCATCGGCGCGGTGATCTTCACGGCCAAGGTCGAGGCGGGCGCCAACGTGGTGGTGTTCGGGCTGGGCGGCATCGGACTCAATGTGATCCAGGGCGCGAAGATGGTCGGCGCCGACAAGATCATCGGCGTCGACCTGAACCCGGAGCGCGAGGCGATGGCGCGCAAGTTCGGCATGACGCACTTCATCAATCCGAAGGACGTGCCGAATGTGGTCGACGCCATCGTGCAACTCACCGACGGCGGCGCCGACTACAGCTTCGAATGCATCGGCAACACCCAGGTCATGCGCCAGGCGCTGGAATGCACTCACAAGGGCTGGGGCCGCAGCATCATCATCGGCGTGGCCGAGGCGGGTGCGGAAATCAGCACCCGGCCGTTCCAGCTCGTCACCGGCCGCAAGTGGGAAGGCTCGGCCTTCGGCGGCGCACGCGGACGCACCGACGTGCCGAAGATCGTCGACTGGTACATGGAGAACAAGATCAACATCGACGACCTCATCACGCACACGATGCCGCTGGAGGACATCAACAAGGGCTTCGAGTTGATGAAGCGGGGGGAATCGATCCGGGGCGTGGTGATCTACTAGCTCGCCCCCAGGTCGCCGCGGCACTTCGTGCCGCGACTCCCCCTCCCTACCGGAGGCACCACCAGCGTTCGGGCAAAGCCGGTTCCGCGGTGGTTCTGGAATGGAAACCGTCGCCGTTTGAGGATTGTTGAATGGAAGCATTGAGGCCGCTGAAACGCATCGAAGCCGGCGTGCTGGACGTCGCATTTGTCGAGGCTGGGCCGGCCGATGGCGCGCCAGTGCTCCTGATGCACGGCTTTCCGTACGACATCCATTCCTATGCCGAGGTCGCGCCGATGCTGGCCGCGGCAGGCTGCCGCGTGATCGTGCCGTACCTGCGCGGCTATGGCCCCACCCGCTTTCTCGACGCCGCGACACCGCGTTCCGGCGAGCAGGCCGCGCTCGGCGCCGACCTGCTCGCGCTGATGGATGCGCTGCACATCCCGCGCGCCGTGCTCGCCGGCTACGACTGGGGTGGGCGCGCGGCCTGCGTGGTGGCAGCGTTGTGGCCGCAGCGCTGCACCGGGCTGGTCTCGTACAACAGCTACAACATCCAGAACATCGCGCGGGGCATGGAGCCCGACACGGCGGAAAACGAGCACCGGCTCTGGTACCAGTACTACTTCCACTGCGAACGCGGCCGGGCCGGCCTGGCCAGGGACCGGCGCGGCATCGCGAAGCTGCTGTGGAAGCTGTGGTCGCCGACCTGGCCTTTCGACGACGCCACCTTCGAGCGCAGCGCCGCGGCTTTCGACAACCCGGATTTCGTCGACGTGGTGATCCAGTCCTACCGGCATCGCTTCGGCCTGGTGCCGGGCGATCCGGCCTATGCCGACATCGAACGCCGGCTCGCCGCGCAGCCTGCCATCACCGTCCCGTGCA
This sequence comes from Variovorax sp. dw_308, assembly GCF_019207085.1. Lineage (GTDB taxonomy): Bacteria > Pseudomonadota > Gammaproteobacteria > Burkholderiales > Burkholderiaceae_C > Variovorax. The sequence goes on from NZ_JAATOM010000003.1 coordinate 345,701, forward strand.
TCACCTTCGACGGCGCCGACGACGGCGTGCGCGATCCGGCCGACGCGTCGGTGCATGCCGCCCGCTTCACTGGCCCGCGCTCGCACCGCATCGTGCCGGGCGTGGGCCACAACATGCCGCAGGAAGTGCCGCGCGTGTTCGCCGATGCGGTCCTTGAACTCGTTGCCTCGCGCGGCCCATGACCACTCCCTTCAAGCTGCTCTCCGAACACCGCTGCTTCGGCGGCATGCAACGCTTCCTGGAGCACGCGTCGCGCGAAGTCGACCTGCCGATGCGCTTCTCGATCTACCTGCCGCCGCAGGCGGCGATCGGCAAGGTGCCGGCGTTGCTGTACCTCGCCGGCCTGACCTGCAACGAGGAGACCTTCGTGGTCAAGGCCGGCGCCCAGCGCATGGCGGCCGACCTCGGCATCGCGCTGATCGCGCCCGACACCAGCCCGCGCGGCGCCGACCTGCCCGGCGAGGCCGACAGCTGGGACTTCGGCGTGGGCGCCGGCTTCTACCTCGACGCCACCGAAGCCCCGTGGGCGAAGCACTGGCGCATGGAAAGCTGGCTCATCCAGGAGCTGCTTCCGCTCGTCGGCGCCCACCTGCCGCTCGACATGCAGAGGCTCGGCATCTTCGGCCACTCGATGGGTGGCCACGGCGCGCTCACGCTGGCCTTGCGCCACCCCGGGCTGTTCAAGTCGCTGTCGGCCTTTGCGCCCATCTGCGCGCCCATGCAATGCCCGTGGGGCGAGAAGGCATTCACCGGCTACCTGGGCGCCGACACCACGCGCTGGCTCGCACATGATTCGACGGTGCTGATGCAGCAGCAGCCCGTTGCACCCTACCCCGCCGGCATCCTGGTCGACCAGGGCCTGGCCGACAAATTCCTGCCCGAACAATTGCATCCGCAGTTGCTGGAAGCCGCTTGCGCGGCGATCGGCCAGCCGCTCATGCTGCGCCGGCACGAAGGCTACGACCATGGCTACTACTTCATCCAGAGTTTCATGGCCGACCATCTGGCGCATCATGCGCGGACACTCCACACCCCATGACACCGGCCCCCACCTCCCACGTCCGCGGCAGCCGCTTCACGCACGAGGAAGCCGTCGCCGTGGCCGGCATCTGGCGCCGCGCGTGGTCTTCCGCGCGCCACGATGCGATGGTGGTGGAGCCCATCGGCCATTGGCTCGCGCGCGTGAACGCGGAGTTCAGGCCACCCAGCGAACTGCTGCTGGTGGAACGCGAAAAGCAGGTGCTCGGCTTCATCGTGCTGCACACGGCGCACCGCTATGTCGCGCAGCTGTATGTCGACCGGCACGTGCATGGCCAGGGACTCGGGCGCATGCTGCTCGACGAGGCCAGCCGGCGCATGCCGGAAGGATGGAAGCTGCACGTGGCCCTCGACAACGTGCACGCACAGCATTTCTACGCGCGCCGCGGCCTGGCGCCCGGCGTGGTCGACCGGCACCCTGGTACGGGCATTCAACGGGTTGCCTACCATTGCATCCCGGGCGCACGCTGACGCGCGCGCGCCCACCATGTCAAGGAACCAGGCATGAGCGAGTTTGTTTCCAGCCTGCATGAAGCCTTCGAGCGGCTCGGCCGCATCGAGACGCGGCGCATGTTCGGCGGCCACGGCATCTACCACGAGGGCCGCATGATCGGCCTGGTGGTCGCCGACACGCTCTACCTGAAGTCCGATGCCGAAACCGTCGCGCACTTCGACCGGCTCCAACTGCCGGCCTTCGAATACCGCAGGGGTGACAAAACGATGCAGACCTCCTACCGCCAGGCGCCGGCCGACGTGTTCGAGGACCGCGAGGAGGCTGCGGCCTGGGGCCGACTTGCCTGGGAGGCCGCGCTGCGATCCGGCCATGCGCCAAAGGCACGGACTCCGAGGACCGCGTTGAAGCCGAAGCCCGCGAAGAGCGCAAAGAGCGCGAAGGCCGCGAAGACCGCCAAGGCCCCCCGCAAGGCGGCCGCGCGATGATCGCGACGCCGCCACCCCCGCTGCCCACCCGCGAGGAAATCGCACTGCTCGACGAGTTCCCCGGGCTCGGCATGCCCGACATCGAACTGGTTGCCACCGCCGAACACGCGGCACGCGCGCTGGCCGCGCTGGGCCGGCTCGACGTGGTCGGCTTCGACACCGAATCCAAGCCCACCTTCCTGAAGAACGAAGTGTCGTCCGGTCCGCACACGCTGCAACTGGCGACGCTCGACCACGCCTGGGTGTTCCAGTTGCACGATGCCGATTGCCGCGCCGCCGCCGCGAGCCTGCTGGCCTCCAGCGCGCTGACCAAGGTCGGCTTCGGCCTTTCCAGCGACCGCACGCAGATCCGCGCGAAGCTCGGCGTGGAGCCGCAGGCCGTGATCGACCTGGACATGGTGTTCCGGCGTCGCGGCTACAAGAATTCGGTCGGCGTGAAGACGGCGGTGGCGCTGGTGTTCGGACAGCGCTTCAGCAAGTCACGCAAGCAGAGCACGTCGAACTGGTCCAGCCGGCACCTGAGCGAAGGTCAGCTTCGGTACGCGGCGAACGATGCCTGGGCGGCGATGCGCGTGTACGAGGCGTTGGGGCTGCGGCCGGCGCACTCGGCGGACGTACGAGGCTGACGCAATGCAGTTGCTGCGCATCGCCATCGACTGGACCGCGTTCACGCCGTGGCACGCCCTGGCGGGCGGCGCGCTGATCGGCCTGGCCGCCGGCATGTTCGCGTTGCTCAACGGTCGCATCGCCGGGATCAGCGGGATCATGGGCGGACTGCTGCGGCCGGCGCGGGGCGACATCGGATGGCGGATGGCCTTCCTGCTCGGGCTGGTGGCTGCGCCGCTCGCGTTTGCGGGGTGGGGCGTGTTGGCGCCGCTGCAGATCGACATCGGCTTCGCCGGGGTCGGCGCGGCCGGCTTGCTCGTGGGACTCGGGACACGCTATGGGTCGGGTTGCACCAGCGGGCATGGCGTGTGCGGCGTGTCGCGGCTCTCGCCGCGCTCGATCATCGCGACGCTGGCTTTCATGGCGGCCGGCTTTGCCACGGTGTTCGTCATGCGGCATCTGTGGCGCTGAAGCACATGCAAGCGTTCGCTGCCTTCGCTTCAGGCCTGGTGCTTGGCATCGGCCTGCTGCTGTGCGGCATGGCCAATCCGGCCAAGGTGCTGGGCTTTCTCGACCTGTTCGGGCGCTGGGACCCGTCGCTGGCCCTGGTGATGGCGGGGGCGATTGCGGTCGCATCGCTGGGCTTCCTCGCGGCGCGGCGCCGCACGCGCTCGCTGCTGGGCACGGACATGAAGCTGCCCGGCGCCGGTCGCATCGACCGCCGGCTGGTTCTTGGCAGCCTGGTCTTCGGCGTGGGCTGGGGCATAGCCGGCTTCTGTCCCGGTCCCGGCCTGGTGGCGCTCGGCATGGGCGAGCCCAAGGCGCTGGTCTTCGTGCTGGCGATGGTGAGCGGGATGGCTGGCTTCGAGCTGATTGAACGGCTGCGCCGTCGCGCAGCCAGAGGCGACCGCGGCATAGCCCGTCTGCCCCGCGCCCTCCACGCCGGGGCCGGGCGCAGCACGGGTGCCGGGCGGGCCTGCATCGCGTTTATCCGGCTGTCCCATGCGTTGGATCATCCCTATGCTCGCGCTTGTCGCCGTCAGCTGCCTGGGAACCCTCGCATTGGCACGGGCATGGCGACTCCAACAAAACCTATTCAAGGAGGCAAGACATGACCCATTTCAAGAAACTCGGCGCCCTGCTGACTGTGCTGCTGCTGGCCGTGGGCGGCGCGCATGCCCAGGGCAGCGGCAAGCCCGTCAACCTGATGGTCCCCTACCCGGCCGGCGGACCCTCGGACTCCGCGGCCCGCATCGTGAGCGTACCGCTTGGCAATGCGCTCAAGGAGCAGGTCATCGTCGAGAACCTGGGCGGCGCGAGCGGTTCGATCGCCGCGCAGAAGGTGCTGTCCGCGCCCGCCGACGGGCGCTACGTCTTCCAGGGCAGCCCCAACGAATTGATCCTCGCTTCGCTGGCCAATGCCGCCATCAAGCTCAAGGCCGAGGACTTCCGGCTGGTGCATCCGATGACCGATGCCACGATGGTGTTCGTCGCGCGCAAGGACTTGCCCGTCAACAACGTCGACGAGCTGATCGCGTTGGCGCGCAAGTCGGCCGACAAGCCACTCAACTACGGCAGCGTGGGCATCGGCTCGCTCTATCACTTCATCCTGGAGGACGTACAGCAGCGCACCAGCATCAAGCTGAGCCATGTGCCCTACAAAGGCAATGCGCCCTTGCTGCAGGACCTGGGCGGCGGGCAGGTCGACTTCGCGGTGCTGGTCTACAGCTCCGCGATGGGCGCGATGGCCGAGCAGGGACGCCTCAAGATCATCGGCCAGCTTGGCGCCACACGTTCGCCGTTCCTGAAGAACGTGGCCACGGCCGCGGAAGGCAAGGAACTTCCCAAGCTGGAGTACACGATCTGGAGCGGACTCTTTGTGCCCAAGGCCACGCCGGACGCAGTCGTCGAGCGCCTGCATGCGGGCATCCAGGCCACGCTGAAGGACGAGTCCGTTCGCTCCCAGATGGCGGTGCAGATGCAGACGGTGTCGGAGCCCGTCTCCGTTGCGCAATCGGCGAAGTTCTATGAAGCGGAAAACGCCCGCTACCGCGCGATCGCCAAGGCGATCAACCTGCAGCCTCAATAAGACGGAGGCGAGAGGGCCCACCTTGCCGGCAGGCGCGCACTGGCGTGGCCGCCTGGTTCAACGACCCGACCCTGCCGGTGGCGCGGCCTGACGGCTGCCGCCGCCGCGCCGCTTCCTGAGCCGGGCGGCATTGCGCTTCCCCCGCGAAGCACGCCGGCGCAAGGCCCGGCAAAATGCTTGGCTCGACGCAACAACGGGCGCTTGCCCACCTCACTAGGGACAACATGAGCAGCAGCACTGACAAGAAGAGCGACTTCGGCCTGATCGGCCTGGCCGTGATGGGCCAGAACCTGGTGTTGAACGTGGAAAGCCGCGGCTTCCAGGTCAGCGTCTACAACCGCACCACCGCCACCACCGACGAATTCGTGGCGAAGCATCCGGGCAAGAAGCTGGTCGGCTGCGACACGCTCGAGGCTTTCGTGCAGAGCCTTTCCAGGCCGCGCAAGATCCAGATCATGGTCAAGGCCGGCGCGCCGGTCGACCAGGTCATCGAGCAACTCATCCCGCTGCTGGAAAAAGACGACATCGTCATCGACGGCGGCAACAGCCTCTACACCGACACCGAGCGCCGCGACGCCTATATGACCAGCAAGGGCCTGCGCTTCATCGGCGCGGGCGTATCGGGCGGCGAGGAAGGCGCGCGCAAGGGGCCGGCCATCATGCCGGGCGGGCCGGAGTCCACGTGGGAAGTGATGAAGCCGATCTTCGAGAGCATCGCTGCGAAGGTCGACGGCCAGCCCTGCGTGATCCACATCGGACCGGGCGGCGCGGGCCACTACGTGAAGATGATCCACAACGGCATCGAGTACGGCGACATGCAGTTGATCTGCGAGGCCTACAGCCTGTTCAAGGCGGCCGGCTTCACGAACGCGGAGATGGCCGCGATCTTCACCGAGTGGAACGAAGGCGAACTGCAGAGCTACCTGATCCAGATCACCGGCAAGGCGCTGGAGCAGACGGACCCGGAAACGGGCCAGCCGCTGGTCGAGCTGATCCTCGACAAGGCCGGCCAGAAGGGCACGGGCCAATGGACGCTGCTCAACGCGGCCGAGAACGCGGTGGTCATCAGCACCATCAACGCGGCCGTCGAGGCGCGCGTGCTCTCCTCGCAGAAGAAGCAGCGCGTAGTCGCCAGCACGCAATTGCAGGGCCCGGTGCCGGCGCTCGACAAGGTGAAGAAGGAGCTCGTCGCCAAGGTGCACGACGCGCTCTACGCCTCGAAGGTGATCAGCTACACGCAGGGCTTCGACCTCATCAAGACCATGGGCGAGAAGAGGAACTGGGGCCTGGACTTCGGCGGCATCGCGTCGATCTGGCGCGGCGGCTGCATCATCCGCGCGCGCTTCCTCAACCGCATCACCGAGGCCTACCGCAGCGACCCGCAACTGGCCAACCTGATGCTCGCGCCCTTCTTCAAGGACCTGCTCAACCGCACGCAGCAGAACTGGCGCGAGGTGGTGGCGCTGGCCGTCACCAACGGCATTCCGGTGCCGGCCTTCAGCGCATCGCTGGGCTACTACGACAGCTACCGCTCGGCGCGCCTGTCGGCCAACCTGCTGCAGGCGCAGCGCGACTTCTTCGGTGCGCACACCTACGAGCGCACCGACAAGCCCGAAGGACAGTTCTTCCACACCGATTGGCCCGAGGTCATCGGCTGACGACGCGGCCGCCGGGCCCGGCGCAGGTCGTGCAGCCTCCATCCGCCTGCCGGAGGCCGCGCCAGCGGTCCGGCGGATTTCGCCGTGTTTCCCGCATGGAGGCATGCATGGACTATCCGACTCATCTCGCAGAGGACTTCCAGCTGGCCGATGGCACGCAGTGCCGCATCCGGCCGATCCGCGCCGACGACCTGGCGCAGCACACCGACTTCGTGCATCACCTCTCGCCGGCCACCGGCTTCGCGCGGCTGCTGTCGCCGCGGATTCCGGAAGAGCCCGAGTTGCGCCGCATGACCGATGTCGACTACGAGCACGAACTGGCGTTGATCGCGCTGGCGCGCGAAGCCGATGGCGAGGTGCATGAAGTCGGGGTCGCACGCTACGTGCGCGGCGACACGCCCGAGAGCTTCGACACCGCCGAATTCGCCATCGTGATCGCCGATGCCTGGCAGCACCGGGGCCTGGCCGAGAAGCTCATGCGCCGCCTCATCGCAGCCGCCGGGCAAGCCGGCGTGCGGCGCCTGGCCGACATCACGCTCTACGACAACCGCGGCATGCTGGCGCTGGCGCGCAAGCTGGGGTTCAAGGCGCAGCGCGATCCGGGCGATCCCAACGTGACGCGGTTGCGGCTCGACTTGAAGGGGGACGCCGAACGCGCGTGAACCGGGCCAGCCGCTCGCAGCGGAAGTGCTTTGGCGACTACTGCGAGCCTGGCAGCCGCGCCCCGTTGACCTTGGCCGCACGCTTGTCGAAGGTCCACAGCGGCAATTCGCCCGCTTGAGCCGCCAAGGCGATGTGCAGGCAGTCGGCAAAGTTGGCGGAGCCACCTCGGTACAGCTGCAGGGCCACCTCGAGGGCCTGCTCCGACTCGAAGGTCAGTTCCGCGGCCGAGAACAGGCTGCTCAACGCCACCATCACGTCATCCTTCGCATACTCGAAACTGGCACGCAGCACCCACTCCAGTTCAAGCGTGACGGTCACCGGCACGAACAGCGTCAAGCCCTCGCTGACGCACTTGCGAATGAGTTTCCTGGCCGTCGCCAATTGCGCTTCGTCGTCCTGCACCAGGTAGCGGATAAGGACATTGGTGTCCAGCGCCGGCATCAGCGCCAGGGGTTCATGTCGTCCACGGCAACACGCTTGCCCTTGGGGGCCTTCAGCATGCCGGCCATGTCGAGGATGGACCGGGTCTTGGCCCGAACGATGATGGTGCCATCGGGCATCACCGACCAGACCAGGCGCGTTCCTGCCGTGGCATGCACGAGCGCCCGGACGTCGGCCGGGACCGTGGTCTGACCCTTGGCGGTGATGGTGGACTCAGTCATTTTTCGCCTTACTTTTCATTGAATTGTAATGCCACATCGCAATGCTGGCAATAAGCTACGACCTGCCGTCCGGACCCGCATCGACGGGCAGTGACGCTGCCGGAGGCCCCGGCATCGTGAGCAGCACACGCCACCCGGCCGAAGCCCAGCCTAATCACGCCCCGCCTCAAGAATCGCCTGCGCCAGCCGCTTCGGGTTCGAGAAGAACATCTCGTGGCTGCCCGGACACTCCACCAGCCTGAACAGCCCCAGCCGCTCCGACAGCCGCGGATGCCACGGCATGCTGTGCGGCAGCGCGATGTCCTGCTGGCAATTGACGTAGGACTTGCCCAGCGCCAGCGCTGCCAGCGGCTGGCTCAGCTTGATCTTGTCGGTGAAGGTGGCGTAGGGGTGCGGGTTCAGCTTCGCGTACGCCGCCTGCGCAGTGACCATGTCGGCGTCGTTGATGAAGGCGTCGCGCCAGATCTCGAAGGGCAGGTTGACCGCGTTGTTGCCGGCGCCCGCGATGGCGTCGAACATCGCGACGTAGTGCGGCGGCACCATGTCGTTGAGCGACTCGCCGTCGAGCGGGACGAAGGCGTTGATGTAGACCAGCCGCTTCAGCCGCGCCGCGATGCGATCGGCCACGCCGGAGATCACCATGCCGCCGTAGCTGTGGCCGGCGAGCCTGACCTCGCTCAGGTTCTGCTCCTCGATGAAGGCGACGATCGAATCGATCGCATGTGCCAGGCCGGTGCTGGCGCGGTCGTCGCCGGGTCGGTTGCCGGCGACGGTCGGGCAATGCACGGTGTGGCCGGCCTCGCGCATGACGGCGGCGACGGCTTCGATCTCGGCGCCGGTGTGCCAGGCGCCATGGACAAGGACATAGGTGTCAGGCATGGATGTCTCCGTTGTGGTTTTGGGGCGGGGGAAATCGTACGGGAATCGCCCGACATGCGCCCGCCGCACGCGCGCCGTGCCGCAGCGCTAAAGTGGCGCTCCCTCCGCCGCGTGACAGCCTGCATCGCATGAACCAGAACCGCCGCCAACGCCCAGCCCGCACCGGGCAGCAGGTCCGCACCGACCTCGCCGCCGCCTACCGCATGGCCGCGCAAAACGGCTGGGACGACACGGTCTACACGCACCTGTCGGCCAGCGTGCCCGGCGAGCCGGGCCATTACCTGCTGAACCCCTTTGGCGCCACCTTCGACGAAATCACGGCATCGAGCCTGGTCAAGGTGAACGTGCGCGGCGAGGTGGTCGACGGCTCCGGCGCGCGCGTCAATCCCAGCGGTTTCGCGATCCACGGCGCGGTGCACGCGGCCCGGCCCGAGGTCGAATGCGTGATCCACCTGCATACACCCTGGGGCGTGGCCTTGTCGATGCTGCCGGACGGCCTGCAGCCAACGTCGCAGTACGCGATGCGCCTCTACCGACGGCTCGGCCGCCACGCCTACGAGGGGCTGGCGCTGGGCCCGGACGAACAGCGGCGGCTGGTGGCCGACCTCGGCGCGCTCGACGGCCTGATCCTCGAGAACCACGGCACGCTGGTCGTCGGTCGCACCGTGGCCGAGGCCTGGATGCTGATGCACTTGCTGGAGCGAGCCGCCAAGGCGCAGTTGCGCGCGATGGCGGCCACGGGCGGCGCGCTGCGGGTCGTCGGCGACGCGCTGGCCGCGCGCACCTACGACGAATGGGTGGGCGACGGCAGCGAATGGGACGGCGATGTCGAATGGCCGGCGCTGCTGCGCCGGCTGGATCGCAGCGACCCGGGGTACCGCGAATGAACGGGCCTCGGCACGCGCCCCAAAGTCGCAGCAAACTCAGCACGCACAAACCCACAGGAACCACCCAACCATGCCCACCATCCGAGTCGAACTCTTCGAGGGCCGCACCGTCGAGCAGAAGCGCGCCCTCGCGCAAGCCCTGACGGACGCCACGGTCCGCACGCTCGGCGGCTCGCCGGGGTCCGTCGACATCGTCTTCTATGACATCGCCAAGCAGGACTGGGCCACCGGCGGCTCGCTCTGGAGCGATCCGCCGCGACCGGGCGGCTGAAGCCCGCGCAGAGCGAGTCGAGCTGGTATCGGGAACGTAAAGCCGACGGCAGGCACCAAATGTGCTGCATGCCGTCCTTGCGGGCTTTGCCCCTACGATGACGCCCTTCGCCGATTGAAGTAACAATTCGTGTCCATGGTCCAACTCGCCCTGCGCCGCCCCTACACCTTCATCGTCATGGCGATGCTGATCGTGCTGGCCACGCCCTTCGTGCTGCTGCGAATGGCCACGGACATCTTCCCGGAAATCAACATTCCGGTGATCAGCATCATCTGGAACTACAACGGCCTGCCGGCTTCGGAAATGGGCAACCGCATCTCGGCCCAGACCGAGCGCAGCCTGACCACCACCGTCAGCGACATCGAGCACATCGAGTCGCAGTCGCTGGCGGGCGTGTCGGTGATCAAGGTGTTCTTCCAGCCGACCGCCAACATCGAGACCGCCATCGCGCAGGTGGTGGCCTCGATGCAGACGCAGGTGCGGCAGCTGCCGCCCGGCATCACGCCGCCGCTGGTGATCAAGTACTCGGCATCCAGCATCCCGGTGATCCAGCTCGCGCTGTCCAGTCCGACGCGGGCCGAGAACTCGCTGTTCGACGCGGCCGTGAACCAGTTGCGGCCCCAACTGATCACGATTCCCGGCGCGGCCGTGCCCTTTCCGTACGGCGGCAAGAACCGGCTGATCTCGGTCGACCTCGACACCCAGGCGCTGCAGGCGCGCGGCCTGTCGCCTACCGACGTGGTGAACGCAGTCAACACGCAGAACCTGATCCTGCCTTCCGGCACGGTGAAGTTCGGCGCCACCGAATACGCGGTGAAGATGAACGGCTCGCCGAACGAGATCGTCGGCCTGAACGACCTGCCGGTGCGCACGGTCAACGGCGCGACGACCTACCTGCGCGACGTCGCCTATGTGCGCGACGGCTTCTCGCCGCAAACCAATGTGGTGCGCCAGGACGGGGTGCGCGGCGTGCTGCTGTCCGTGCTGAAGAACGGCGGTGCATCGACGCTGGACATCGTCTCCAACCTGCGCGCGCTGCTGCCGGTCGCGGCGCAGGGCATGCCGCAGGACATCAAGATCACGCCGCTGTTCGACCAGTCGCTGTTCGTCAAGGCGGCCGTGCAGGGCGTGGTGGCCGAAGCGGCGCTGGCGGCGGCGCTGACGGCGGCGATGGTGCTGCTCTTCCTCGGCAACTGGCGCAGCACGCTGATCATCGCGCTGACCATCCCGCTGTCGATCCTGGCGTCCATCCTGGTCCTGTACAGCCTGGGCGAGACGCTGAACCTCATGACGCTCGGCGGGCTCGCGCTGTCGGTCGGCATCCTGGTCGACCAGGCCATCGTCACCATCGAGAACATCGAGCGGCATCTGCACATGGGCACGCCGCTGCTGGAGGCGATCGACACCGGCGCGGGCGAGATCGGTGCGGCGGCCTTCGTGTCGACGCTGTGCATCTGCATCGTGTTCGTGCCGATGTTCTTCCTCAGCGGCGTGGCGCGCTTCCTGTTCGTGCCGCTGGCCGAGGCGGTGGTGTTCGCGATGCTGGCCTCCTACCTGCTGTCGCGCACGCTGGTGCCGACGCTGGTGATGCTGCTGATGGGCGGCGTGCATGAAGCCAATGCGGCGAGCACGAAGCCGAGCCTGCTGCAGCGCCTCTACCGCGCCTTCGACCGGCAGTTCGAACGCGTGCGCCGCGCCTACACGCTGGTGCTGTCGACGGTGCTGTCCAGGCGCGGCGCCTTCATCGGCATCTTCCTCGGCTTCTGCGTGCTCTCGTGCGGGCTGTTCACCGTCCTCGGCCGCGACTTCTTCCCGAGCGTGGACGGCGGCCAGATCCGCCTGCACATGCGCACGCCGACCGGCACGCGCATCGAGGAAACGGCACGCCTGGCCGACGCGGTGGAGCAGGCCATCCGCGAACTGATCCCGAAGGACCAGCTCGAGACCATCCTCGACAACCTCGGCGTCCCCAACAGCGGCATCAACCTCTCGTACAGCAACGCCGGCACCATCGGCACGCTGGACGGCGAGATCCTGATGTCGCTGAAGGAAGGCCACGAGCCCACCGAGAAGTTCGTGACGCTGCTGCGCGCCGAACTGCCCAAGCGCTTCCCGGGCACGGAGTTCTTCTTCCAGCCCGCCGACATCGTCACGCAGATCCTGAACTTCGGCCTGCCCGCTGCCATCGACGTGCAGTTCGGCGGCAACGACCAGGCCAGCAACGCGGCCTTCGCGGCCGACCTTGTGAAGTCGATCCGCAAGATCCCCGGCGCCGTCGACGCGCACGTGCACCAGCGCCTGGACGGCCCCAGCCTCAACCTGCAGATGGATCGCACGCGGCTGCAGCAATACGGGCTGACCGCATCGAACGTCGGCCAGAACGTGCTGATCGCGCTGTCGGGCAGTTCGCAGACGGCGCCGGCCTTCTGGCTCAATCCGGCGAACGGCGTGGTCTACAACATCGCGGTGCAGTCGCCGCAGTACAACGTCGACTCGCTCGATTCGCTGCTCAACATTCCGGTCGGCAACTCGGGGCCGAACAGCAACCAGGCGCCGCAGTTGCTCGGCAACCTGGTTGACGCGCAGGCGGCGCGGCAGGCGGCCATCGTGTCGCGCTACAACATCCAGCCGGTCGTCGACGTGTTCGTCAGCGTGCAGGGCACCGACCTGGCCAATGTCGCCGGCGAGGTGAAGAAACTGGTCGACGAGATGCGTCCCAAGCTCGGGCGCGGCAACGTCGTCACGATCCGCGGGCAGGTTCAGACCATGCAGAACTCCTTCATCGGCCTGGGCGTCGGGCTGCTGATGGCGATCGTGCTGGTGTACCTCCTGATCGTGGTGACTTTCCAGTCGTGGATCGACGCGGCCATCATCATCACGGCGCTGCCGGCGGCGCTCGCCGGCATCGCATGGATGCTGTTCATCACCGGCACCACGCTGAGCGTGCCGGCCCTGACCGGCGCGATCATGACCATGGGCGTGGCGACGGCCAACTCGATCCTGCTGATTGCCTTTGCCCGCGAACGCCTGGCAGCAGCCGTACCGCCGCTGTCGGCCGCGCTGGAGGCCGGCGCCACGCGCATCCGGCCGGTGCTGATGACGGCGCTGGCGATGATCATCGGCATGATCCCGATGGCGCTCGGCCTCGGCGAAGGCGCCGAGCAGAATGCGCCGCTGGGTCGCGCCGTGATCGGCGGCCTGCTGTTCGCCACCGTCTCCACCCTCTTCTTCGTGCCGGTGGTCTTCGCCAGCGTGCACAGCCGGCTTGCGCACCGCAAGGCGGCCCGCGAACAAAACCATCCGGCGCCACCTGCCAACGCGGCGCCCCAGGAGAACTGAAGCCATGACGCCCACGCTCTTGCATTGCGTGCTTTCCCTGCCCCGCGACTTCTCACAGGAGCCTGGCCATGAGTGAGCAACGCCACGCCGGCCTGGCCATCCACGGCGGCGAAACGGACGATCACCACGACCTGCTGCGGCGCCGCCAGATCGTGCGCCGCACGCGCTGGCTGGTGCTCATCGTGCTGGTTCTGCTCGGGATCGGCGCCGCGCGCACGGTCCTCGTGCGAATGTCCAACGCGAAGGAACTGCAGGCTGGCACCACCGAGCGGGCCACGCAGTACGTCAAGACCGCGCTGCCGACCAAGCCCACCGCGGGCCAGACGCTGGCGCTGCCGGGCACCTTGCAGGGCTTCGTGCAGTCGCCGATCAACGCGCGCGCCAGCGGCTACCTCAAGCGCTGGACCAGGGACATCGGCGCGCGGGTGCAGCAAGGCGAGTTGCTGGCCGAGATCGAGACACCCGAAATCGACCAGCAACTGTCGCAGGCCGTTGCTGCGCGCGAGCAGGCCGCCGCCGGGCTCTCGCTGGCCAGGAGCACCGTGGCCCGCTGGGAGGCGCTGCGCCAGAAGGACGTGGTCTCGCAACAGGACCTCGATGAGCGCCGCAGCGCGGTCGCCTCCGCTGTCGCCAACCTGGCCGCCGCCGACGCCAACGTGCAGCGACTGAAGCAGACGGAAGGATTCAAGCGCGTGCTGGCGCCCTTCGCTGGCGTCATCACACGACGCAATGTCGACGTCGGCGACCTCATAGACGCCGGCGCCGGCAATGGCGGCCGGCCGCTGTTCCTGCTCTCCCAGACCGACCCGCTGCGCGTCTACATCAACGTGCCTCAGGCCTATGCCCAGCTCATCAAGGCCGGCCAGCCGGTGGTCGTGACGCAGGCCGAATTGCGTGGCCAGACCTTCAAGGGGGAAGTCGCGCGCTCCTCCGGCGCCATCGATACCGCCACGCGAATGATGCAGGTCGAGGTGTCCTTGCCGAACCGCGAAGGCATCCTGCTGCCGGGCGCCTACGTGCAGGTCTCCTTGCCCCTGGCGGCGAGCCTGTCGCTCACGGTGCCGGCGAACGCGCTGCTGTTCCGCGCCGAGGGCACGCGCGTCGCGCTGGTCGATGCCAACAACACGGTGCGCCTGCGCCAGGTGACTCTGGGCCGCAACTACGGCGAGACCGTGGAACTGCTGGACGGCATCGCCCCCACCGATCGGCTCGTGCTCAACCCCTCCGACTCGCTGGCCGAAGGCGATGTGGTGGCCCTGGCCAAGGAAAGCCCGTGAAGCCGTCGTACCGCGTTGCCGTCTCGCTGGCTGTGGCGGCGATGCTCGCCGGCTGCGCCGTCGGCCCGGACTACCGCGCGCCGAGCACGCCGGACCTGCCTGTGACCTGGCAGGTCGAGCATCCCTGGCGCCAGGCCGAGCCCGGCGACTCGATCGACAAGGGACGCTGGTGGACCCGCTACCAGGACGCGCAGCTCGACGCGCTGCAGCAGAAGGCGCTGGCCGACAACCCGACGGTGGCGATTGCGGTCGCGCGGCTGATGCAGGCGCGCGCCACGCTGGACGCGAGCAGCGCCGCACGCTATCCGCAGGTCGGCCTCGGGGTGCGGGCGCAGCGCTTCAAGATTTCCGGGAACCGGCCGCTGACGAACTACAGCACGCCCAACTTCGAAACGGTACAGAACGATTTCGCCCTGTCCCTCACGGCCAGCTACGAGATCGACTTTGCCGGGCGCGTGAAGCGGCTGGTCGAAGGCTCCGCCGCCTCCGCCGAACAGTCGGCCGCCGACCTGGCCAATGCGCGCCTGCTGGTGTCCGCGGACCTGGCCACCAACTATTTCAACCTGCGCTACACCGACGTCGAACTCGACGTGGTGTTGCGCAGCATCGAACTGCAACGCCGCGCGCTGGAGTTCGTGACTGCGCGGCATGACCTCGGCGCCGTGTCGGGCCTGGACGTGGCGCAGCAGCAGGCGCTGCTGGAGAACACGCTGACCCAGGTCGACCTGCTGAAGAAGCAACGCGCGCAATACGAGCATGCCCTGGCCACGCTCACCGGCACGCCCGCGCCGGCCTTCTCCGTGGCGCCCGACCTGAAGCCCATGACGCCGCCGGCCATTCCGCTGGGCCTGCCCTCGGAGGTGCTGCAGCGCCGGCCCGACGTGGCCTCGGCGGAACGCGCGATGGCGGCGGCCAATGCGCAGATCGGCATTGCCACGGCGGCCTTCTATCCAAGCATCACGCTGGCGCCGACGGTCGGCATGGACAGCCGCATGATCGAGTCGCTGTTCGATGCGCCCAGCCTGCTGTGGTCGGTGGGTGTGTCGGCCACGCAGATGCTGTTCGACGGCGGTCGCATGCGCGCCAACGTGAATTTCGCCCAGGGCGGCTACGAGGCCACGGTGGCAAACTACCGGCGCGTGGTGTTGACCGCGATGCAGGAAGTCGAGGACGGCATCAGCGGCCTGGCCGCGCTCGACAACGCCAGCCGCCAGGCCCTGTCGGCCGTGGCCGCGTCGCGGCGCGTGCTCGACATGTCCACCACGCGCTACGAGGGCGGCGCCTCGACCTACCTCGACGTCATCACCGCGCAGCAGGCCGTGCTCAACACCGAGCGCCAGGCGGCCCAGGTGCTGGGCCAGCGGCTCGTCACCTCGGTGTTCCTCGTGAAGGCTTTGGGCGGCGATTGGTGCAGTACGTCACGGGACCCGGCGCCCGGCTGCGGATAGCGGCTGCACAATGGTGTTCCGACACAGGCTCACCCCACGCGGTGCTCTCCCCTTTTGAACACTGAACACAAATTCGTCTGGCTGGACTTCGTTCGCGGCCTGTCCGCGATTGCGGTTTGCCTGGGCCATTTGCGAGCCGCAACCATCGTGGACTATGCCGAGCTCGGGCAAGGAAACCTGCTGCAGAAGGCCTTCTATGCCGCCACCGGCCTCGGCCACCAATCGGTGATGGTGTTCTTCGTGTTGAGCGGCTTCTTCGTCGGTGGATCCGTATTGCGCAGCGGCGCAGGCTTCAACGCGGGCCGCTATGCGCTGGCCCGGCTGTCGCGGCTATGGGTGGTGCTGGTGCCCGCCCTGCTGCTCACCGCGGTGGTCGACCAGGTGCTGGCCAGCATGGCGCCGGACGTGCTGAGCGGCGGCTACAAGCCCATCTGGAATTCGGGCCCGGTCGATGGCCACGACTATTCGAGCAGTTGGAGCACCCTGCTCGGCAACCTCGTGTTCGTGCAAACCATCCTGACGCCGGTGTTCGGCATCAACAGTCCTCTGTGGAGCCTGGCCAACGAGTTCTGGTACTACGTGCTGTTTCCGCTGTGTTCGGTGGCCATTGGCTGGTCGGTGCGCCGCGAGGCCGGCACGGTGGCGCCGCGCGTGGTGGCCGGCGCGCTGGCCGTCGCGATCCTGTTCTGGCTGCCGGCGGACATCCGCGATGCCTATTCGATCTGGCTGATGGGCCTGGTCGTCTACTTCAGCCGCGGCCGGCTGTCTCCGACGCTGCGACGTGTCGTGATGGTGGTGGGCCTGGTGGCCTTTGCCGCGTCACTGGGCTACAGCAAGTCCGACACGTTGCAGGCGCGCCTCGGCTGGCCGGTGGACCCGACCATCGGCGTGTGCTTCTGCATCCTGTGCGTGGCCCTGGCCAACCTGCCAATGCCGAAGAACATGAACTCGATGTTCGTGCGGCTGAGCCACGGCATGTCGACCTTCTCCTACTCGCTGTACCTTTCGCACTTTCCGCTGGTGGCGCTGATCGGCGCACTTGGCTATGGCACGACGCGCGTGCGCCCAGACCTGGCCGGCATCCTGCAATTCACCGGCTGGCTGGCCCTGCTGCTGGTGGTGGGCGGCGTGTTCTGGTGGCTGTTCGAGCGCAAGACCGATGAGGTGCGACGCTTCGTCGCCGGCCTGCCCAAGCGCTATCTGCACGCCAGCGGGTCCTGATACGACTTTGCAATCAAGCGCAGAACAAGGCGGAGCGCCGCCGACAGTGCTGTAGCACGGCAAGGCGATCCAACGCAGTTATGCGTTCGATTGCGAAGTCGCATGAGCCCCCAAGCTCATGCGCCGGGGGCGTCCGGCAGCCAGCGCCACCATTCGCCCCGCAGCGCCTCGCCCTCCTGCTCGATCCAGCCCAGCAGCAGGCCATCCGGCCCCGCGCCGCACGCGGCCACGCGCATCAGCAACGACGCGTCGCGGCACACCATGAAACTGGCGTCGCCCTGCCAGCCCAGCCCCTTGGCCAGCGCTGCGAGCATCAGTCCCGACTGGCTCTGCATGAAGTCGAAGGGCATCGGCAGGCCGGTGCGCAGTTGCGTCATGCTGTCGCGCGTGGCCGTCTGCGGGCCGCTCAGGCTGGCGACGCGCAGCCGGGCGCCTGACGGCAACGCGGACTCGCCAGCGGCGTCCAGGCATTGCCAGGCGCCGTAGAGCGCCAGTTCGGCCCACACGCCGATGCGGCGCGGGCGTGCGCCAAGTCGCGCGGCCAGCGCGTCGCGCCAACCGAGCGGCGGCGGGTCCGACGCGACATGCGCGGCGAGCCGCCAGCCCGGAATGGATTCGGCGGATTCGCTCATTGGCGCCACACGCCCGGTGCTGCCGCGCCTCGCCGCGATGTCATGACTCGCAGTCCTCCAGCACCAGCGCCGCGTGCCCACCACCGAATCCGATGGCGTTGAACAGGATGTGCCGCAGGCGCGCTGGCGGCTGCGCGGCGAGCGCCACGTCCAGCAACGGATCGAGCACGTAGTCCGCGGCGGGCCACGCACCAGCCTCGATGCAGGCCAGCAGCAGCACCAGTTCCGCCGCACCGGCCGCACCGAGCGTGTGGCCGATCAGCGGCTTGAGCGCGACCATCGGCGGGAGGCTGGCGAACAGCGTCTTCAATGCCGCGGCCTCGATGGCGTCGTTGGCCGGGCTTCCGGCGGCTTGCGGCTTGATGAGATCGATGTCCTCGGCCTGCACGCCGGCTTGCCGCATCGCGGCAAGGGTCACTGCGGCGATGGCGCCGGCATCGGCGCCGGTCGGCGTGTCGCCAGCAACCACGTTCGCGCCGCCGGCCAGGCGCCAGCGGGACGGCGTGCTGCTCAACAGCATCGCGGCCGCGGCTTCGCCGAGCACCAGTCCATCGCGCTGCGCGCCGAAGGGCAAGGCGCGATCGGGGGAGAGCAACTGCATGCCGCCGAAGCCGGCCAACGTGAGGCGGTTGCTGAACTCGATGCCCAGCACCAGCGCCTGTTGCACCGCACCGCTGCGAATCAGGTCGACCGCGGCCAGCAGCGCATTGACGGCCGACGTGCAGGCCGTCGACACGGTGAACACCGGCCCGCGCCATCCGATCGCCTCGGCCACGAGATCGGCGAAGACCTGCACGTCGCCGGCGAAGCAGCCGGCCTGCTCCTCGAAGCCCACGTCGAGCGACGACGAGGCGACGAAGAGCGGCATCTGCGGCGACACCCTGTCGCATGGCAGGCCGCACTGCGCGACCACCTCGCGCACCGTGCGGCGCAGTTGCCCAAGCCAGTCGCCTTCGGGGGGTGGCAGCGCATGCACCGGCCATGAGAAGCCGCCCGGGACCGTCGCAGGCCTCGCGGGGACGCCGCCCTGTCGCAGCGCGGCCAGCGATTGCGGCAGGCCCCGGCCGAGCGCGCAGGCGAGGCCGGTGCCTGCCAGGTACACGTCGGCGGTCGTGGCGCTCATGGCCCCCACGCTCGGCACTCCGTGTTCTCGCTGCACCAGGGAGGGGGCGCGAGTTTGCTTGGGCGGCCCGGCGCTGCGCTCATGGCCGGCTGGCGCTCAAGTGCGCCGCCAGATGCGCAATCGAGCTCAGCGCCCGGCGCGTCTCCTTGCTGTCGGGCATGCGCACGCCATAGCGCTGCTGGATGGCCATCGACACCTGCAGCGCGTCGAGCGAGTCGAGGTCCAGCCTGGCATCGGGGCCGAACAGGGGTTCGTCGTCGGACAGGCCGCCTTCGGGCGCAGTCTTTTCCACGGCGTCGAGCACGAGCGCTTTCAACTCGGCGATCAGGTCAGGCAGCGAAAGGCTTTCGTTCATGCGGCACGTCTTTGAAACAACAGGGCGGCCAGCGCCAGCATGGCCGCGGAAAAAACAAGCAGGCGAACGAGTTCCGGCAGCATCGCCGCCAGGCCGCCGCCGCGCAGCAGCGCCGTCAGCAGGGCTTCCAGGCCCCAATTCATCGGGGACCATTCGGCCACGTGCTGCATGGCCGCGGGCATCACGAACTTCGGCACCATGATCCCGCCGATCGCCGCCATCAGCACGTTGGCGACGGGTCCGACCGTGGCGGCCTGGGCATGGGTGCGCACCGCGCAGGCCAGCGCCAGCGACAGGCTCACCGCGGCCAGGCCGATGGCCACCAACGCCACGACCAGCGCGTCCCAATGGATGCCTGCGAGCGACAGCGCATCGCCGCCGAGCAGGGGCATGAGCCACACGCCCACGGCCAGCATCAGGGCGGCCTGCAAGGCATTGACGCCGAGGTAGGGCAAGGCCTTGGAGACCAGCAGCATGCCGGTCGGCACGCCCAGGCTGCGCAGCCGTCCCAGCGTGCCCGACGCGCGCTCCTGGATGAACAGGCTCGACATCGACGCCACCACGAAGAACATGCCGAACACCAGCCAGGCTGGGACGCTTTGCTGCACGGCCGTCGGTCGCGGCCCGCTCGGCGCGAAGCGCTCGGCCTCCAGCAGCGTGGCCATCGATGCGCCGGGTGGCGCAGGCGGGCCGCCGGCCACGGAGGCTTCCAGCCGGCCCTTGACTTCGCCGGCCACACCGACCAGTTCGGCGCGCAGCGCATTGAAAAGGTTGCCGTCGATGCCGGGCTCCGCGAGCAGGCGTATGTGCGGCGCGGTCGGAAGCGCGTCCGCGTTCAATGCGTCCGACAGACCGGGCTGCAGCACGATCACGTACTTGAGCTGGCCGTTCGTCAACTGCGCCTGCCAGTCGGCCGGCAAGTCCTGCGGCGTTCCGTGAGCGCGCTTCCAGTCCGCCAGGATCGACTGCGCAGGCACGCCGTTGTCGTGCTGCTGGACCGCATAGCGCAGGGCCATCAAGGGCGGGTTGTAGTAGTCCTTGAGCGCCAGCGACATCACCACGATGAAGATCACCGGCATCAGGAACAACGCGGCCAGTCCATGCACGTCGCGCACGAGGGCAATCAGCTCCTTCTTGATGAGCGAGGTCAGCATGGCGGGGCGAACTTCATGTGTCTCGTAGCGAGCGATGAGTGAGCGCCATGAACAACTGCTCGAGGTTGTAGCGCCCGAACTCGGCCTGCCGCACCGTCACGCCCGATGCGTCGAGCGCGTCCAGCACCTGGGCCGGACGCGCATCGGCGGCGAGCCGCACGCGCCAGTGGTCGGGGCCCTGCTCCACCTCGCCATAGCGCGCGAGCATCGCGCCATCGACGCCCTCGGCGCGCACCGTCAGCACCCTTCCTCCTTCGGAGAGCAAGGCCTCCAGCGTGTCGTTGCGCAGTACCCGGCCGTTGTCGAGGATCGCGACGCGGTCGGCGATGGCTTCGACTTCTTCCATGTAGTGCGTCGCATAGATCACCGCCGCTCCATTGGCGGCCAGTTTCTTGATGGCGTCGAGCACGAAGGCGCGTGACTGCGGATCCACGCCCACGGTCGGCTCGTCGAACAGCAATAACTCGGGCTCGGCCAGCAAGGCGATCGCAAGGTTGAGCCGCCGCTTCAATCCGCCCGACAGGCGCTCGGCGCGCACCGTCGCAAAGGATTCGAGTTGCGCGAAGCCGATGCATGCCGCGATGCGCGCCCGCTTGCGCGCGCCTTCCAGCCGGGCCGCTCCGGCAAAGCATGCGAGGTTCTCCGTCACGGTGAGCATCGGATAGAACGCATGCTCCTGCGGCGCCACCGCCATGCGCGTGGGCGTGCGCGCGCGCACCGCCTGCAAGGGCTCGCCATCCACCAGCACGCGTCCGCCTTGCACGGCAAGCGCGCCCGACACATGCGAGATCAGCGTGGTCTTGCCCGCGCCGTTGGGCCCGAGCAGGCCCAGCACGCTGCCGCGCCGGGCCGTCAACGACACGTCGTCGAGCGCGGCTTGCGCGGCGCCGGGGTAGCGGTAGCTCAGGTGTTCGAGCGCCAGCACATGCGTCCCTTGTGCGCCTATGCCACGGCGCGCTTCAGGTCGCGAAAGAAGGCTTCCTCCTGGTCGGCCTGGCCGCGTAGCAGGCCGGCCAGTGCGGGCGGGTCGACCGGCTCGCGCCCCTTGACCATGCGCGCCGCCTTGAGGGCGAAGCGTCGCCAGCCATCGCCGATCTCGGTCATGCGGTTGGAGAACTCGACCAGCCGCGGCATCGAAGCGATCTGCGCAGCCTCTTCCAGGAAGGCCGCGTAGATGAAGCGGAAGCCCGCGCCACCGGTGCCGATTTCTTCCTGCATGCGCACCATGTGGCCGATGTAGTCGACCGTGCGGGCATCCCCGGCCGGCAGGCTCGCCAGCTTCCTCGCCAAGGTCCGCATGCCGCGCACGCCGATGAGCGGCACAGGCGCCTGCATGGTGCGCACGGTCTTGCGGATGGCCTTGACGATGGCCTCGGGCTCGATGGTCTTGCGGTCGATCTTTTGCGGGTAGTAAAGCAGTCCCTTGGGCGCCAGCACGCCCTTGGCGAAGCGCGCTCGCGCCATGTCCGCGCTGCCGCAGCGCATCGGTGTCTCGAACACCGGATCGCTCACCAGGTAGTCGTCGCCGTCCTTGCCGTAGACCAGCAGGTTGTGCGCGTTGAAGTGGAAGCGCATCTGCGGCGGAAAGTACGGCAGCCAGTAGACGGAGGTCTGCAGGCCGACCAATTGCCCCTCGGCCAGCAGCGCATCCAGACGCGCCTGCCCCGCTTGCGGATTGCCGAAGGTCTCGAACCGGAAGCGCGCGGCCAGCGGCGCCAGCATGCCCTTGATGATCGACCGCGGCGGCATGCGGTAGGAGATGAGCGGCAGCCCCGACAGCTTGATGAAGGGGAAGTACGCGAAGGTCAGCGCCGACGCGAGCCCGAAGGCGAGGCTCTCCGTCATCGGCACGCCATGGTGGCGCAGCATGTTGGAAATGACGCCGCTCTCGCAGTGCGCGGCATGCCGGTGTTCGAAGTTCATGGCAGCCGCTTCAAGCCTTCGACCGACAGGCCCAGCGCATCCGCATAGCGCGCAAGTTGCGCGGGCGACAGATCGGCGAAATGACGGGCTTGCAGGTGGCGCCGCACGCGCCATTGCCAGAAGCCGCTGGTCTGCGACAGCAGCGCCACGTCCATTCGGCGCTCGTACATCCAGAATTCAAGCGGCGATGCGGTGCCCGCGAGCACGCGCGCGCGTGCTTCCCCGGCCTGCGCAACCAGTGCTTCCACTGCATGCGTCGTGACGATTTCCTCCGCCTCCCAGCCGCGCGAGCCGACCGTCACCGTGTGGCCGCTGGCGTCACGCGCGTACATGAGCTTGCGATGCCCGTCCAGGGTGGCATTGCCCTCTTGTGGAACCGCGTCGACGTCCATGACGGCTACACCGCTTCCAGGTGCACGAAGCCACTGGAAAAACGGCCGCTTTCAGGCACGAACATCAACAGCTTGTGCCCCTTCTGCAAGCGACCCGACCGGATCAGCGCATCGAGCATGATGAACGGCGAAGCGGCGCCGGTGTTGCCCACTTGCGCGAGGTTGTTGAACCAGCGTTCGCGCGGGATCGGGAGGCCGACCTCCTCCAGGCATTGCGCCACCGGCTGCGCGAAGAAGTGCGAGGACAGGTGCGGCAGGAACCAGTCGATCTGGTCCACCCTCAGGTCGTGCCGCGCGATGATGTCGCGCAACGGCTCGCCGATGGTGGCGCGCACGATGTTCTCGTTGAGCAGGCGCACGTCCTGCTTGATGGCGAAGATCGACTGGGCATGCCATTGCGAGGACGGCGTCTGCATCCAGCCTTGCAGCGTGCCGTCGGCAGCGCGATCGGCGCCGGCGTACATGCACACCGGCAGCTCATGGGCGGCGGAAGACAGGTCGATCCAGTCGATGCGCAAGGACAGCGCGCCGCGCGGTGCGCACTCCAGCAACATGGCGCCGGCGCCATCGGACAGCATCCAGCGCAGGAAGTCCTTTTCGAAGGCAATCTCGGGCCGCGCTTCGAGCGCGTCGACCTTGTGCGCGATCTCGGCCTCGAAGTTGGAAGCCATCAGCAACGGGGACGCCAGTTCGGAACCCGTAGCCACCGCGCGCTGCGCGTCCCCCGCGCGTACCGCCAGCCAGGCGTATTTCAGGGCCGCGATGCCTGACAGACAGACGCCGGCGAGGGACACGGCTTCCAGGCGCGGCCAGCCCAGTTCGCCGTGCACCATCACCGCGTGATTGGGAATGAGCTGGTCTGGCATCGACGTCCCGGTGGCCAGGCAACCTACGGGGCCGATGTCCTCGCCCAGCGCGCGAACGGCATTCGCGGTGAGTTGGGCGTTGGTCATGGCCACCTTGCCGGTGGCGCGGTCGATCGCATAGTGCCGCGACTGGATGCCGTTGCTGCGCAGGATCAGCCGGCGCGCACGCGAGTCCTTGCCGCCGATCCGGCCGAGGACATCTTCGATTTCGTCGTTGGAGACCGGCGAGAAGGGTAAATAAGCTGCTGAACGCGTCAGGAATACATCAACTGTCATAACGGTGGCATCGGTCTGTGGCCGAGCCTGAGGGCAGCTCAAAGCGGGTCTTGATTTTAGTCAGTTGGCTCCTGAACAACGGCCGCAGCAGGGCCTGCAGTCCGAGGCTGACGGGCACGACGGTGACGATGAGGGCCAGCAGGAACAGCACATAGGCCAGCACCAGCGGCTGCCGCTGTACGCTGCCCGGCCGCCCCACCGCCATGATCAGCTTGCCCCAGAGGAAGAAGCTGCGGGTGCCCGCCTTTTCGCTGACGTAGAGGCGAGGCTCGGCCACCACCGCGCCCAGGCCGGCCAGCAACGGCTGCGTGCCGCGTTCCGCATCGCCATGCAGACCGTCGCGCAGCGCCAGCCCGAAACGGCGCGCACCCGCGATCTGCGCTGCGGTCAGCCCCGCATCGGGCATGCCCCAGAAGCCGCGCTTGCGGCCGAGCAGCAGCCAGGCCGGCGTGGTGATGAACGTGGCCAGCGTGGGACCGGGGTCGGTCAGCACCACGTTGTCGATCAGCCGTGCGCCGACAGCGGCCAGCATCGCCTTGAGCTTCTCGTGCGCCGTCAGCCACATGTTGCGGCAGGCGATCACCGAGACGACCGGCTTGCCCCTCAACAGGCGCGCCGCGACCGGGTGCTGCAGGAAGGCAGCGATGGGCTGCGACGGCGCCAGGAACCAGACCTGCCACGGCAGGATGACGAGGTCGAACTCTTCGTCACCGGTCAGCGACAGGGGCGCCAGCGGGGCCGGCCGCATGTGGGCCGTCTCGGGGAAGGCGTCGAAGAAGCGGAGGAAAGGCCACGGAAACGGCAGCGGCTGCAAGGGCTTCAACGTCTCGACATGCACCTGGATGCCGGGATCGCCCTGCAGTGGCATGAGGATCTGGTCCGCAACGGCGTCGAGTTGTCCCGTCTGGGAATAGCGAATGGCGAGCACGCGCTTGGGAGGCGCGGTCGCGCTCAGCGGAAGTGAGGTCACAGGGGCAACAGGCGGGGAAGACGTGCGAGTGTAGGGGAATATGACAGTGTGAAATCTCTGTGACGTACGCAAGACGTGGGCCGGCAGCCTCGCCTGGCGCGGCGTGTAGATTCGGCGCCATGCTCCACCCTCTCGTTCTCGTCGCCGCCTTTCTCGCCGGGTCTGCCGCGCTGCTGCACGTCTCGCGCGGCGCATTGCGGCGCCCCGGCTCGCACGGCTTCTATCGCTTCTTCGCGTGGGAATGCATCCTGCTGCTGGTCCTGTTGAACCTCCCGGTCTGGGGCGACGACCCCTTGGCGCCGCATCAATTGCTGTCCTGGCTGCTGCTGGTCGCCTCCGCATGGCTGCCGCTGCATGCCGTGCGCCTGCTCAAGCGGGTGGGGCGACCGACAGAGGACCGCCAGGACGACGCCCTGCTCGGCTTCGAGAAGACCAGCGCCCTGGTGACGAGCGGCGCCTTCCGCTACATCCGCCATCCGATGTACGCGGCGCTGATCTTCCTGGCCTGGGGCGCCTTCCTGAAGCAGTTTTCATGGGTCGGCCTGGCGCTGGTGCTGGCCGCCACGGTGCTGCTGTTCATCACCGCCTTGCGGGACGAGAAGGAGTGCCTGCAGCACTTCGGTGAGGCCTATCGGGCGTATATGCGCGGAACGCGACGCTTCATTCCATTCGTGCTGTGAACTGAATGCGAAGACCGAACGCAGAAGTCGCAAAGGTTTCGCAGAAGTCGCAAAAGAAATTCCAAAGATTTCCTTTGCTTGAATTCCTTCTGCGACTTCTGCGAGTTTTTGTATTCCTTCTGCGTTCGGCTGTCCGAATTCCAATGCGTCAGAACAAGCTCCGCTGCCCCACCGCTCCCGGCGGCCGGAAGGCCTCGAGGTCCATGGGAATGCGCTCGCGGTTGAAGCCGATGCGCTGCGTCGCCTTCTCGAAGCGCTGCCGGATGAGTTCGGCCCAGAGGCCGCTGCCCTTCATGCGCGTTGCGAAGTCGGCGTCGTAGTCCTTGCCGCCGCGCATGTCCCGGATGCGCGCCATGATGCGGCCCGCGCGCTGCGGGTAGTGCAGTTCGAGCCACTGCTTGAACAGCGGCGCCACCTCCCAGGGCAGCCGGATCACGTTGTAGAAGGCGCGCCGCGCGCCGGCCTCCCAGGCGGCTTCGAGCACCTTCTCCATGTCTTCGTTGACGAACGGAATCTGCGGCGACACGCTCACGCCGACCGGCACGCCCGCGTCCACCAGCGTGCGGATCGTGCGCAAGCGCCGGTGCGGCGCGGCGGCGCGCGGTTCCAGCTTGCGGGCGAGTTCGCCGTCGAGGGTGGTCACGGTGATGTAGACGGCGGCGAGACGGTCCGCCGCCATCGGCGCGATGAGGTCCAGGTCGTGCTCGACGGCGCTCGACTTGGTCACGATGGCGAAGGGGTGATGCGTCTCGTGCAATACCTCGATGACGGAACGCGTCAGGCGGAGTTCGCGCTCGATCGGCTGGTAGCAATCGGTGGCGGTGCCGATCGCGATCTGGCTGGGCCGGTAGTTCTTCCGCCCGAGTTCGGCGCGCAGCACTTGCGCGATGTTGCGCTTGGCAATGAGCTTGGTCTCGAAGTCCAGCCCCGGCGACAGGTTGAGGTAGCTGTGGGTCGGCCGCGCGAAGCAGTAGATGCAGCCATGCTCGCAGCCCCGGTACGGGTTGAGCGAGCGGTCGAAGGGAACGTCCGGCGAATCGTTTTCGCCGAGCACCGATTTCGCATCCTCGAAGCGGACCTCGGTTTGCGGCGCCGATCTTTGCTCGGCGGCATCGTCCTCCAGCGTGCCCCAGCCGTCGTCGTAAGCGTCGCGCGCGTCCTTCTCGAAGCGATGCGGGATGCGCGTCGCCGCGCCGCGGCCCTTGAGGGCATGGACGGGAATGAAGGTATCGGTCATGACGAAAATACTGGATGTATTCACAGTATGTCGCTATCCGGTGTCGGACGCCAGCGACACATCCATTCCCTTTACAAACACGAACTAGGGTTTACCCTTAAACTGTCAACATTCGTCAACTCTTCTGAGAGGTTCCCCATGTCGATTGCTATTGCTTGTCTCGTGAGCGTGGGCGTTGTCGTCGCTTCCTACTTCGTCACCGTCGGCAAGGCCTCCGAGTAGAACTTATTGCCCGCTCCCGACGCGTGCCCTGTCGGAGTGGGGTCCTATGTGCTAATTGCGCCTGCCCCGGGCGCGACGTAACATCACGATACATAAAATCAGGGTGCGGATCGATGTCCCGGCAGGTTGCCGGCACGCGTCCTTGCCCGCAGGGGGAAGTGATGAGGTCTGCATACAGCGTGCTGGGCGTCCATGGGAACGCCAAGTCCGGCGAGATTGATCGCGCGTTCAATAAAACCCTGGCAATGTTCACGCGTGAACGCCTCCGTGTGGATGCCGGCGCCGACGCCAGGTTGGCGGACGTGATGGAAGCCTACAAGGTGCTGCGCAACCCCGACATGCGCGCCGCGCATGACCGCAAGCTGGCGCAGGCGGTCTCTTCGGAGCCTGTCGTTTCATCCTGGGTGGAAATCTACTATCCCGAAGGCAAGGCGCCGTCGCAGTGGGGGCGCGTGACGATGCTCTTTGGCCTGTTGCTGGCCGTCCTTGGCGGCGGTGCCTGGTACCTCGAGCAGCAGCGCGACCGCGCCGCCGCCGAGGCGGCCGTGGCCAGGGCCGAGCAAGCCGCGCAGCAGCAGGCGGCTGCGGAAGCCCGGCACCAGCAAATGATCCAGGCGCATCTGGTCGAGAAGTCGCGCCGTGACGCCGAAGCAAGGGAGCTCGAGCGTCGCAGGCAACGCGAACGCGTACCGGCCAAGGCGCAGCGCACCGAGGCGCCGTATCTGCAATTCCAGAAGGTTGCGGCGGACGGCGACGGGAACAGCGCCTTCTCCCGCTAGGGCTGCGCTGAACAGACCCTAGAACTCCGCTTCCAACTCGTCGATCGCCTCCGGCTCCTGCTTCGCCGCGGCGATCCACTCCTTCATCTCGGGCAGTTCCATCATGTGCTTGACGTAGCCCGCGCAGGCGGGCGGCAGCTTCACGTCATAGGTGATGAAGCGCGTCACCACCGGCGCGTACATGGCGTCCGCCAGCCCGGGCTTCTTGCCGAAAAGGTAGGGCCCGTCAAATTTACCGAGACATTCCTTCCAGATCTCCACGATGCGGTCGATGTCGCCTTGCGCGCGCGACCAGATCTTGAAGTTGGGGAAGCGGGCCTTGACGTTCATCGGCATCGCGCCACGCATGCTGGCAAAGCCCGAATGCATCTCGCCGCAGATCGCGCGGCAGTGGGCGCGGGCCCGCACATCGGTGGGCAGCAGGCCCGCCTTGGGCTTGATCTCGTGCAGGTACTCGCCGATGGCCAGCGTGTCCCACACCTTGAGCCCGTCGTGCTGCAGCGACGGCACCAACATCGACGACGAAAGCAGCAGCATCTCCGCCTTCATCGCGGGGTCGTCCGGCGGGATGATCTTCTCGACGAAGTCGAGCCCGGCGAAGCGGCACATGAGCCAGCCGCGCAAGGCCCAGGCGCCGTAGTTCTTGCTGCTGATCGTGAGGATGGGTTTGGACATGGCGGTGCTCCTTGGGCTGTTGTCGTGCCGGCCTGCAGCCTGCAACCGTGCAAGCCTCATGCCACATGCACCGCGTCGGCGCGCGGCTTGGCCCGCAACTTGCCTTCAGTGCTGCATGCTTTACCGGGCCTACCAAAACCAGACAGACATGCTTTCTCCACTGCGGCTCGGTGCGCAGTTCCTGGGAGCGTCCTTGTGGAGCGAAGGCTCCGAACGCACTGCCGCCCGGCAGATATCGGCGCAGATGGAGGTGTTCTCGCGCATGCGGCTCACGCACACGCGGCCCAGTTGGGGCATCGATACGGTGATGGTCGACGGCGAGGAAGTGGCGGTGCATGAAGAGCCCACGCTGATGGCGCCCTTCGGCACGCTGCTGCACTTCCGCAAGGACACCAAGGCGGTGCACCCGCCGGTGCTGCTGGCCGCACCACTGTCGGGCCACTTCGCGACGCTGTTGCGCGAAACGGTGCGGACCCTGTTGCGCGACCACGACGTCTATGTGACCGATTGGCGCAACGCGCGTGACGTGCCGCTGTGGCAAGGCAAGTTCGGGCTCGACGAATACACCACCACGCTGATCGATTTCATGGCCGCCATCGGCCCCGGCGTGCATCTGGTGGCGGTCTGCCAGCCCTGCGTGGCCGCGATCGCCGCCACCGCGCTGATGTCCGAGGACGACCACGTCGCGACGCCACGCAGCCTGACGCTGATGGCCGGGCCGGTCGACTGCCGCGTCAACCCGACCAAGGTCAACGAACTCGCGACGGAGCGGCCGATCGGCTGGTTCAAGCGCAACCTGATCAGCCGCGTGCCGTTACCGCACGCGGGCGCGGGGCGCAAGGTCTACCCCGGCTTCCTGCAGTTGACCGCGTTCATGAGCATGAACATGGACCGTCACAAGAAGCAGTTCCGCGACCTCTACGCGCACCTCGTCGAAGGCCGCATCGAGCAGGCCAACAACATCCGCGATTTCTATGACGAGTACCTGGCGGTGAACGACCTGCCCGCGGAGTTCTACCTGGAGACGGTGGAACGCATCTTCCAGACCTACGACCTGCCGCGCGGCGAGCTCACAATCGTCGGCCGAAAGATCGATCCCGCGGCCATCCGCCGCACCGCGCTGCTCACCGTCGAGGGTGAGCGCGACGACATCTGTTCCGTGGGCCAGACCGTGGCCGCGCAAGACATGTGCAGCGGCATCCGTCCCTACCTGAAGGCACACCACTTGCAAGCCGGCGTGGGCCACTACGGCGTGTTCAGCGGCACCCGGTGGAACACGCAGATCTACCCGCGTGTGCGCGAGACGATCCACGCGGCGGCCGAAATCATTCGCTGATCGAAGAGACGCCGAAGAGGCGAGTCCAGCACACCCGGGCGAGGCGCAGGCCCGGAACCGGCGGACGCGTTGGAGCTATTCGCGCCTTCGCAAGCGTGTAGTCGGTGTCCGACGCGACAAGGCGCACACCTGCCTTGCGCACACCTGGCGCCTGCGCTTCAATGAATCGCTCGCAAGCCCCGGGACGCGTCAACCCGTCCGGTCACAGGGAACACAGTGCAAATCCATCATCAGCATTTCGGCGAGCAAGACAGCTGGCTCTTTCGCGAAGGCACCCATGCCCGCATGCACGACAACCTCGGCTGTCACCTGCATGCGGACGGCAGCGGCGCCACCTTTGCCGTGTGGGCGCCCAATGCGCAGGCCGTGTCGGTCATCGGCGACTGGAACGGCTGGGACGACAGCGCCCTGCGCATGCACCCGCGGCCCGATGGCAGCGGCATCTGGGAGGCCATCGCACCCAAGGCCACGCAGGGGCAAGCCTACAAGTACCGCGTCTTCTCGCAATTCAACGAGTATGTGGTCGACAAGGCCGACCCCTTCGCGTTCTGCGCGGAGGCGCCGCCGGCCACCGGCTCGCGCGTGTGGTCGCTGGACCATGAATGGCATGACGGCAACTGGATGACCACGCGAGGCGCATGCAATGCGCTGGATGCGCCGATGTCCATCTACGAAGTGCACCTCGGCTCGTGGAAACGCCGCGACGGCCAGATGCTCAGCTACCGCGAACTCGCGCACCGCCTGGCCGACTACGTCGCCGACATGGGCTTCACCCACGTCGAGCTGATGCCCGTCACGGAACACCCTTTCTATGGTTCCTGGGGCTACCAGACCACCGGCTACTTCGCGCCGACCGCGCGCTACGGCACGCCGCAGGACTTCATGGCCTTCGTCGACCACCTGCACCAGCGCGGCATCGGCGTGCTGCTGGACTGGGTGCCCTCGCACTTCCCGACCGATGAACACGGCCTCGGCTATTTCGACGGCACGCACCTGTTCGAGCATGCCGATCCGCGCCAGGGCTTTCATCCGGAGTGGAACTCCAGCATCTTCAACTACAGCCGCAATGAGGTGCGCAGCTTCCTGATCTCGTCGGCGCTGTTCTGGCTGGAGCACTACCACCTGGACGGGCTGCGCGTCGACGCCGTCGCCTCGATGCTCTACCTCGACTACGCGCGCAAGCACGGTGAGTGGATTCCCAACCGGAACGGCGGACGCGAGAACCTCGAAGCCATCGAGTTCCTGCAGGATCTCAACCAGGCCATCTACCGCGAGCAGCCCGACACGGTGCCCATCGCCGAGGAATCGACGGCCTGGCCGCTGGTCACGCGTCCTGTCGACATGGGCGGGCTCGGCTTCGGCATGAAGTGGAACATGGGCTGGATGCACGACACGCTAAAGTACTTCAGCAAGGACCCGATCCATCGCCGGCATCACCACAACCAGCTGACCTTCTCGCTGGTCTATGCCTTCAACGAGAACTTCGTGCTGCCGCTCTCGCACGACGAGGTGGTGCACGGAAAGGGGTCGCTGATCGGCAAGATGCCGGGCGACAACTGGCAGCAGTTCGCCAACCTGCGCGCACTGCTTGGCTACATGTGGGGGCATCCGGGCAAGAAACTGCTGTTCATGGGCGGCGAGTTCGGGCAGCGGCGCGAATGGACGCATGACGGCGAACTGGAATGGTGGGTGACCGAACTGTCGGACCATGCCGGCCTCCAGGCCTATGTACGGCAACTCAACCGCGTGCTGCGCGAGGAGCCCGCGCTGCACCAGCTCGACTTCTCCTCCGAAGGCTTCGAATGGTTGCAGGCGGACGAGGCCGAAACCAGCGTGCTGGTGTTCCTGCGCAAGCCGCTCGCGGGCGGCACTCCCGTGCTGATCGCTTGCAATCTGACCCCGTTGCCGCGTACAAACCATTGCGTGGGTGTGCCCACGGGGGGCGTCTGGCGAGAACTGCTCAACAGCGACGCGAAGGAGTTCGGCGGTGCGGGCTGGGGCAACATGGGCAGCGTGCAAGCTGCACCGCTTCCCGTCGGCCACCAGCCCTATACCCTGACCCTGACGTTGCCACCGCTGTCCACCATCATGCTGAGGCCCGCTGTCCATGACTGAAATGCATACACCGGTTCTCCTGACACCCACGCTGCCGGGCATGCCCGACGACGGCCATGCGCGCGCGGTCATCGACGCCGTGCTGCCGGTGGTCGACGGCGGGCGCTTCGCGGTCAAGCGCACCGCCAGTGAAAAACTGGAGGTGAAGGCGCATTGCTTCGCCGACGGGCATGACGTGCTTCGCGTGCTGCTGCTGTGGCGCGCCGACGGCGGCGCCACGCATGAAGTGCCGATGGTGCTGCTGAACAACGACATCTGGGAAGCCGACTTCACCGCGCCCACACCCGGGCGCTACAGCTATGGCGTGGTGGCCTGGGTCGACTCGTTCGCGTCGTGGCGGCATGAGCTCACGCGGCGCGTCGACGAAGAGGACATCCGCGTCGCGGTGCAGGTGGGCGCCATCGAAGTGGCCGCGGCGTCGGGCCGGGCCTCGGGCGCGGACCGGCAGGCATTGACCCAATGGGCGCAGGCCCTCGATCGCGACGCAGCAGACCGGGCCATCGACGGCGCGGCGCTCAAGGCGCAGGCGCTCGACCGGGACCTGGCCGAGCTGGCCGGCCGCTATCCGGACCGGCGCTTCCAGACGCGCTCGGCCGAGTTGCCGCTCATCGTCGACCGCGTGCGGGCCCGCTTCAGCAGCTGGTACGAGCTGTTCCCGCGGTCCACCGGCGCACCGGGCACGCACGGCACGCTGCGCGACGTCGAAAGCCGCCTGCCAGCCATCGCGAAGATGGGCTTCGACGTGCTGTACATGCCGCCGATCCACCCCATCGGGCGCATCGACCGCAAGGGCAAGAACAACACGCTCGTGACCGAGCCCGGCGACGTGGGCAGCCCCTGGGCCATCGGCGCGGCCGAGGGCGGGCACAAGTCGATCCTGCCGGAACTCGGCACGGCGGAGGACTTCCGCCACCTGGTGGCGGCAGCGGCCACGCATGGCATCGACATCGCGCTCGACATCGCGTTCCAGTGCGCACCCGACCATCCCTACGTCAAGGCGCATCCCGGCTGGTTCCGCTGGCGCCCCGACGGCACCGTGCAGTACGCCGAGAATCCGCCCAAGAAGTACCAGGACATCTATCCCTTCAACTTCGAATGCGATGACTGGCAGGGCCTGTGGATCGAGCTCAAGAGCGTGTTCGACCACTGGATCCACGAGGGCGTGAAGATCTTCCGCGTGGACAACCCGCACACCAAGGCCTTTCCGTTCTGGGAGTGGTGCATCACGCAGATCAAGCGCGAGCATCCCGGCGTGATCTTCCTGGCCGAGGCCTTCACGCGACCCAAGGTGATGCACCGGCTGGCCAAGCTCGGCTATTCGCAGTCCTACACCTACTTCACATGGCGCAACACCAAGGAAGAACTGACGAAGTACTTCACCGAACTCTCGCAGGGCCCGGGCTACGAGTACTTCCGCCCCAACGTCTGGCCCAACACGCCGGACATCCTGCACGAGCAGTTGCAGACGGGCGGGCCGGGCATGTTCCGCCTGCGCCTGGTGCTGGCCGCCACGCTGGCCGCGAGCTACGGCATCTACGGCCCGGCGTATGAATTGCTGGAGCACTTGCCGCGCGGCCCGAACAGCGAGGAATACCTGGACTCCGAGAAGTACCAGATCCGCAGCTGGGACCACGACCGCCCCGACAGCATCGCCCCCCTGATCGAGCGCGTGAACCGCATCCGCCACGACAACGTCGCCTTGCAGTTCAACCGCAGCCTGCGCTTCCTGCCGGTGGAGAACGACCAGTTGCTGGCCTACGCGAAGGAATCCGACGACGGCCAGAACATCGTCGTCACGGTGGTCAACCTTGATCCGCACAACGCGCAATACGGATGGGTCCATCTCACGGCCGATTCCATCGGCGTGGACCCTGGCGGCACCTGGCAGATGCATGATCTGCTCAGCGACGAGCGCTACCAATGGCAGGGCGACTGGCACTACGTGCGCCTTGACCCGCACCACACGCCTGCGCACATCATGCTGGTGCGGCGCCGCACGCGCAGCGAGCAGGACTTCGACTACTACCTCTAGGGGCATCAAGAACATGAACGCCAATGTCCCCGCCCTTGCCCTCGAAACGCCAGAGGTCGATCACACCAGCGACCCCCAGTGGTACCGCGACGCGGTGATCTACCAGCTCAACGTCAAGGCCTTCTTCGACACCGACGGCGACGGCATGGGCGACTTCAAGGGCGTGACCGCCAAGCTCGACTACGTGAAGGACCTGGGCGTCAACACGATCTGGCTGATGCCCTTCTACCCCTCGCCCTTGCGCGACGACGGCTACGACATCGCCGAGTACGAGGACGTGAACCCGCAGTACGGCACGCTCGCCGATTTCAAGGAGATGCTCGACGAGGCGCACAAGCGCGGATTGCGCGTGATCACCGAGCTGGTCATCAACCACACCTCGGACGCGCATCCGTGGTTCCAGGCCGCGCGCAACGCGCCGCCGGGCTCGCCCGAGCGCAACTTCTACGTGTGGAGCGACACCGACCAGATCTACCAGGGCACGCGCATCATCTTCACCGACACCGAGACCTCCAACTGGACCTGGGACCCGGTGGCCAAGCAGTTCTTCTGGCACCGCTTCTTCAGCCACCAGCCGGACCTCAACTTCGACAACCCGGCGGTGCTGGAAGCGATCTTCAAGACCATGCGCTTCTGGCTCGACATGGGCGTGGACGGCTTCCGGCTCGACGCGATTCCCTACCTGGTCGAGCGCGACGGCACCAGCAACGAGAACCTGCCGGAGACGCACGACGTGATCAAGAAGATCCGCGCCGCACTCGACGCCGAATACAAGAACCGCTTCCTGCTGGCCGAGGCCAACATGTGGCCCGAGGACGTGCGCGAGTATTTCGGCGATGGCGACGAATGCCACATGGCGTACCACTTCCCGCTGATGCCGCGCATGTACATGGCCATCGCGCAGGAAGACCGCGACCCGATCGTCGAGATCATGCAGCAGACGCCCGACATCCCCGAGGGCTGCCAGTGGGCCGTGTTCCTGCGCAACCATGACGAGCTGACGCTGGAGATGGTGACCAGCCGCGAACGCGACTACATGTACACCACCTATGCCTCCGACAAGCGCGCGCGCATCAACCTCGGCATCCGGCGGCGCCTCTCGCCCTTGATGGACAACGACAAGGACCGCATCAAGCTCATGAACGGCATGCTGCTGTCGATGCCGGGCTCGCCGATCATCTACTACGGCGACGAGATCGGCATGGGCGACAACGTGTTCGTCGGCGACCGCAATGGCGTGCGCACGCCGATGCAATGGGCGCCCGACCGCAACGCCGGCTTCTCGCGCGCCGACCCTCAGCGCCTCTACCTGCAGCCGATCATGGACCCGATGTACGGCTACGAGTCCGTCAACGTCGAGGCCCAGCTGCGCGACAACAGCTCACTGCTGCACTGGACGCGCCGCATGCTCGCGGTGCGCAAGACCAGCAGCGCCTTCGGCCGCGGCAAGAAGGTCTTCATGCGCCCCGGCAATCGCAAGGTGCTGGCCTACCTGAGCCTGTTCGAGGATGACGTGATCCTGCAGGTGTTCAACCTGTCGCGCGCCGCGCAGCCGGTGGAGCTGGACCTGTCGGCCTACAAGACACGCGTGCCGGTCGAGATGCTGGGGCGCACGACCTTCCCGCCCATCGGCGAGCTGCCCTACCTGCTGACCATGCCTTCCTACGGCTTCTACTGGTTCAAGCTCACCACCGACGCGCCGATGCCCGTGTGGCACCAGGAGGAAGTGGGCTTGCGCGACCGGCCGACGCTGGTGCTGTTCGACGGCTGGCAAAGCCTGTTCCGCGAAAGCGTGATGCCGTGGCGCATGGCCATGGCCGACCGACTGCGCGAGCAGGTCGAGTCCGATCTGTTCGCGCGCCACATCGAGGTGCAGCGCTGGTACGGGTCCAAGGGCAGCGCCATCGCACGCACCACCATCGGCGAGCACGCGGTGTGGGAACGCGGCCGGCTGCGCTGGATGCTGCCGCTGCTCGACGTGCAGGCCGCGGACGGCCCCTCGACCTACTTCATGCCGCTCGCCCTGGCCTGGGAAGACCACGACGAAGAACGCATGAAGCAACTCACGCAGGCCGTCATCGCCAAGGTGCGCCAGCAGGCCGAAGTGGGCCTGATGGGCGACGCTTTTTATGACGAAGCCTTCTGCCGCGCCGTGGTGATGGGCATCGCGCAGGGCCTGGTGCTGCCGGCCACGCATGGCGAGATCCGCTTCACCTCCACCGGCGCCCTGGTCGACGTGACCGACGAGGACATCGACGCGCTCGAAGTCAGCAAGCCCAGCGCCGCCAGCAGCAACACGGTCGTCACCCTGGGCGACCAGTTGTTCCTCAAGGGCTATCGCCGCCTGCACGAAGGCGTGAACCCGGAACTCGACGTGGGCCGCTATCTCACGCAGGTGGCGCGCTTCGCCAACTGCGTGCCGGTGGCCGGGGCCATCGAATACCACGGCGCAGACGGCAAGGTGATGACGCTCGCGCTGCTGCAGGCCTATGTGCCGAACCAGGGCGATGCATGGGACTACACGCTGGGCTACCTGGACCGCGTGCTGGCGGAACAGCGCGACCTGCCCGAAGGCGGCACGGTCGTCGACCACGGCGCCTTCCTCAAGCTGACGCGCGTGCTGGGCCAGCGCACCGCCGAACTGCACCTGGCCTTCGCGCGTTCGCAAGGCGACCCCGCATTCGACCCCGAGCCGCTGGTCGCCGCGGACCGTATCTCGCTGCGCGACAGCGCAGCTGCCGAGGCCCGCCGCAGCTTCGACATGCTGCGCCAACGCCTGCACGGCCTGCCGCCGGAGGTGCAGCTCGATGCCGAACGCCTGCTGGGGCGCGAAGCCGCGTTGCTGCAGCGCATCGAGGCCTTCCCAACGGAGGCGAGCAGCCCGGTCGCCTTCAAGACCCGCTTCCACGGCGACTACCACCTGGGCCAGGTGCTGGTCTCGCGCAATGATTTCGTCATCATCGACTTCGAAGGCGAACCGGCCCGCAGCTTTGACGAGCGGCGCGCCAAGACATCGCCGCTGCGCGACGTGGCCGGCATGCTGCGCTCCTTCAACTATGCGCGCTGGTCCTCGCTCAAGCGCAACGCGCAGAACCCGGAGGAACTGGCCCGCCTCGACATCGCCGCCGCCGACTGGGAGCAGCAGGTGCGCCAGGCTTTCCTGGGCGGCTACGTCGACACGCTGGCCGCGGCCGGCGCGGCGCCACCGGAGCCCGGGATGCTGTCGCTGTTCGAGATCGACAAGGCCATGTACGAGCTTCGCTACGAGTTGAACAACCGGGTCGACTGGGTCCAGGTGCCGATGCAGGGCCTGCAGGCACTGGCCACCGGCGCCGATGGTCCACGGATTGAAGCAAGAGGAGATGTCGCATGAACCAGTTCCAGATCGGCCTCGAGCCGCTGCGCGCCTTCCTGTTCCAGATCGGCGCCTACCTGCCGCGGCTGTTCTTCGCGGCCGTGGTCATCGTGGCCGGCTGGCTCATCGCCAAGGTGGTGCGCTTTGCCGTCACCAGGGGGCTGCGGGCCGCCAACTTCGGCTTGCTGACGCAGCGTTCGGGAATGGACAACTTCCTCAAGCAGGGCGGCCTCAGCAAGGACACCAGCGACCTGATCGGCCTGCTGGCCTACGGCATGGTGCTGCTGGCCGCGCTGATCATCGCGTTCAACGGCCTGGGGCTGACCTACATCACCGACCTGCTCGGCCGCGTGATGTGGTTCGTGCCGAACATCTTCGTCGCCCTGCTGGTGCTGGCCTTCGGCTCCTACTTCGCCAAGTTCGTGGGCGATGCGGTCGTCCATTACGGCCGCAGCGCCAAGCTGGCGGATGCGACCTTCTTCGGCAAGGTGGCGCGCTACGCGATCATGATCTTCGTGGTGCTGATCGCGCTGGACCATGTGAAGGTCGGCGGCGACATCGTGCGCGAGAGCTTCCTCGTGATCCTGGCCGGCGTGGTGTTCGCGCTGGCGCTGGCCTTCGGCCTGGCGGGCAAGGACTGGGCCGCGGACCGCATCGCGCAATGGTGGCCGCATGGAGGCCGCGCCACGCCGCCCGCGCCCGCCACGACGCCGCAACGCGACATTCCCCCTGTGGCGCCCGCGGAAAGCGCCTTCGAGGCGCCAGCAGCGCCGGCCAGCGAACAGGCCGCCGCCACCAGCCACGTGACCACGCTGCGCCCGCGCGGCCGGCCGCTCATCCAGAGCCGGCCCGCCGATCCACCGCCACCGCTTTGAAAGACCCAAGCCGCGCATGAACCATGTTCACGCCATGCCCTTCGGAGCCTCCGTGCTCGACGCTGGCGTGAGATTCAGCTACTGGGCCCCAGACGCAGAACGCATCGGGCTCGAACGAGGTGAGCAGCCGCCCGTGCCCATGCAACGCACGGCTGATGGCTGGCACCGGCTGGACGTACCGCAGGCCCGCGCAGGCGAGCGCTATCGCTTCTGCCTGCCCGACGGCACGCGCGTGCCGGACCCCGCATCGCGGCGCAACCCGGTCGACGTGCACGGCGCCAGCGAGGTGATCGACCCACAAGCCTACGCCTGGCACGACGACGAGTGGCGCGGACGCCCCTGGACCGAGGCGGTCATCTACGAACTGCACATCGGCGCCTTCACACCGGAAGGCACTTTCGCGGCGGCACGCAAGCGCCTGGTCGACCTGGCCACGCTCGGCATCACGGTCGTCGAGCTGATGCCGGTGGCCGCCTCGCCGGGCCACCAGGGCTGGGGCTACGACGGCGTGCTGCTGTTCGCTCCCGATGCCTGCTACGGCACGCCGGACGAGCTGAAGGCTTTCGTCAATGCAGCGCACGACCTCGGCCTCATGGTGCTGCTGGATGTGGTCTACAACCACTTCGGCCCGGAGGGCAACTACCTGCACGCGGGCAGCCCCCACTTCTTCAATGCCGCGCACCAGACCCCCTGGGGCGCCGCCATCAACTACGACGGCGAAGAGGCGCGCACGGTGCGCGATTTCTTCGTGCACAACGCGCTGTTCTGGGTGGAGGAATACCGCTTCGACGGACTTCGCATGGATGCGGTGCACGCGATCCGTGACGACAGCCGCCCCGACATCGTCGAGGAGATCTGCACCGCGCTGCGCGACGGCCCCGGCCGCGAGCGCCACATCCACGTCGTGCTGGAGAACGATGCCAACGGCGCGCGCTACCTGGAGCGCGACGCCACGGGCCAGCCCCGTATCGCCACCGCGCAGTGGAACGACGACCTGCATCACGCGGCCCATGTGCTGGTCACCGGCGACTCCGATGGCTACTACGCCGACTACGCCGATGACCCCATCGACCACTTCGGCCGTGCACTCGCGGAGGGCTTCGTGTTCCAGGGCCAGGCCTCGCCCTTCCGCTCCGGTGAAATGCGCGGCGAGCCGAGCACGCACCTGCCCTCCAACGCCTTCGTCTCCTTCCTGCAGACGCACGACCAGGTCGGCAACCGCGCCTTCGGCGACCGCATCGATGCGCTGGCCGATCCGGCGTTGCTGCGCGCAGCCTATGCCTGCCTGCTGTTGTCGCCGCATGTGCCGATGCTGTTCATGGGCGAGGAATACGCGGCCTCCACGCCCTTCCTCTACTTCTGCGACTTCGGCCATGAACTCGCTGCCGCGGTGTCGGACGGCCGGCGCGCCGAGTTCGGCAAGTTCGCAGCCTTTGCCGACGAAGCCGCGCGCGCCCGCATCCCCGACCCCAACGCGGCCTCCACCTTCGAGGCTTCGAAGCTGAACTGGCAAGAGCGCTTGCACGGTCCGCACCGCGACTTCCTTGCCTTCATCTCGGAATTGCTGGCGATCCGCCGGCGCCTCGTCACGCCGCACCTGGCCAACCAGCGTGGCGGCGGGCAGTATTGGCGCGAAGGCGAGGTCCTGCGCGTCGATTGGTCGCTCGGCAGCGCGCGCCTGCGCCTGCTCGCCAACTTCGGCAGGAAGCCGCTCACCGGCATCCAGCCGCTGGCCGGCTCACCGATCTACGCCACCGGCCTCGCGCCCGCCGGCAACAACAACGAAACGCTACGCTTGGCCCCTGGCGCGGTCTGCGTCACGCTGCAGGAAAACAACCATGGATGAGGCTCCCGGCGAACACGAGGCATTGCATGCCCTGTGCGCCCACTTCGGCATTGCCACGGACTACCACGACATCTTCGGCCACCGGCATGTCATCGCACCCGACAACCTGCGCGCGCTGCTCGGCACCTTCGGCATCGACATCGCGCAGCCGCTGCAGCAGGGCCTGCGCGCCGTGCGCTCGGCCGCATGGCTGCTCGCGCTGCCGCCCGCCGCGGCCGTCGACGCCGGCCAGCCGCACTGGTCCCTCGGCGTTCGCGTGCCGGCTGCACTGGCCGAGGCACACTGGACGCTGGTCGAGGAAGGCGGCACGCGCCACCGCGGCCATGTGCGCCTGCACGACTTCCACGAAGAGTCACGCACCGACGTGAACGGCGTGGCGCATTGCGAGCGCCGCGTTGCATTCACGGTGGCGTTGCCGATGGGCTACCACCGCCTCACGCTGGACGACCTGCCCGGCGAGACGCTGGTCATCAGTGCACCGCCAAATTGCTACAACCCGCCGGCCATGAAGGACGACGTGCGCGTGTGGGGCCCGGCGGTGCAGCTGTATGCGCTGCGCTCCAACCGCAACTGGGGCGTCGGCGATTTCACCGACCTGGCCCGCTTCGCGCAGCAGGCCGCGCAACGCGGCGCCGGCATCCTCGGCCTCAATCCGCTGCATGCGCTGTTCCCGCACAACCCGGCGCATGCGAGCCCCTACAGCCCGTCGTCGCGGGTGCAGCTCGACGTGCTCTACATCGACGTCGAGGCCGTCGACGAATTCCGCGAATGCGAGCCCGCGCAGCAGCGCGTGCGCGCGCCGGAATTCCAGGCGCGGCTGACCGCCCTGCGCGACACCGAACTGGTCGACTATCCCGGCGTCGCCGCGGCCAAGTTCGAGGTGATGGAACTGCTCTACGCGCACTTCCGCACGCAGCACATCGCCCATGGCACGGCCAGCGCGGCGGCCTTCGACGCCTTCCGCGCCGACCGCGGCGATGCACTGCGCAAGCACGGCTTGTACGAGGCGCTGCAGGAGCATTTCCACCAGTCCGATCCCGGCACCTGGGGCTGGCCCGTGTGGCCCGAGGCCTACCGGTCACCCGATACGCCCGAGGTCGCGCACTTCGCCGAGTCGCATGCCGAGCGCATCGGCTACTTCGAATACCTGCAGTGGCAGGCCGCGCGCCAGCTCGGCTACGTGCGCGAGCAATGCCAGGCGCTGGGCATGGCGGTCGGCCTCTACCTCGACCTGGCCGTGTCGGTCGACCGCGCGGGCTCCGACGCCTGGTGCGAGCGCGAGCTGTTCGCGCTGGGCGCCAGCGTCGGCGCGCCGCCCGACGAGTTCAACCCCAACGGCCAGGGCTGGGGCCTACCGCCATTGCGGCCGGACAAGCTGCGCAGCAGCGGCTATCGCTTCTTCATCGAGACCTTGCGTGGCAGCATGCGCGGCGCCGGCGCCTTGCGCATCGACCATGTCATGGGCCTGATGCGCCTGTTCTGGATACCGCCCGACAAGACACCGCAAGATGGCGCCTACGTGCACTACGCGCTGCACGAGATGCTGGCCATCGTCGCCATCGAGAGCCAGCGCCAGCGCTGCATGATCATCGGTGAGGACCTCGGCACCGTGGCCGACGAGATGCGCGGCGCGCTGGCCCGCTTCCAGGTGCTGTCGTACCGCCTGCTGTACTTCGAGCGCAATCATGAAGGCGACTTCAAGGCGCCGGACGAATACCCGCGCCATGCATTGGTTGCCATCAGCACGCACGACCTGGCCACGCTCACCGGCTGGTGGGCCGGCCACGACCTGCGCCTGCGGCTCACGCTCGGCCTGTTCCCGAGCCAGGCCATCTTCGAGAAGCAGTTGTTCGACCGCGCCCAGGAGCGCGTCCGGTTGCTGCTCGCGGTGCAGCGCGTCGGCCTGCTGTCGGCCGATGCCGTGGTCGAGGCCACTGGCGCGCAAACGCTGTCGGCCGCCACCGTCACCGCCATCCACGCCTACCTCGCGAGCACGCCGTCGCAGGTGATGATGGTGCAGCTGGAAGACACGGTCGGCATGCTGGAGCAGGCCAACATGCCCGGCACGACCGACTCGCAACCCAACTGGCGCCGCAAGCTGCGCCTCGACCTGCCGCAACTCGCGGCCGACGTGCCGACGCAGCAGTTGTGCGAAGCCCTCGCCGCCATTCGTCCGCACCCGGCGCCGCAGGCCGGCGCGCGCCGCAGCGCCGAGGCGGTGATCCCGCGCGCCACCTACCGCCTGCAGTTCCACAAGGACTTCGGCTTCGACGACGCCATTGCCGTGCTGCCCTACCTGGCGCGGCTCGGCGTGAGCCACATCTACTGCTCGCCGATCCAGCGCGCGCGGCCAGGCAGCATGCACGGCTACGACGTGGTCGCGCACGACGAGATCAATCCCGAGCTGGGCGGCCGCGAAGGCTTCGAGCGCTTCAGCGCCGCGCTCAAGTCGCACGGCATGGGGCAGTTGCTCGACCTGGTGCCCAACCACATGGGCGTGCTCGGCGCCGACAACGCCTGGTGGACCGACGTGCTGGAGAACGGCCCGTCGTCGCTCTACGCGCAGCACTTCGACATCGACTGGCACCCGCTCAACATCGAGCTGCAGGACAAGGTGCTGCTGCCCGTGCTGGGCGACCACTACGGCGACGTGCTGGGGCGCGGCGAACTGGTGCTGGTCTTCGATGCCGAGGCCGGCAGCTTCGCGCTCCACTACAACGAGCACCGCTTCCCGCTCGCGCCGGAGACCTGTCCGCGCGTGCTGCAGCGCGCCGAGTCGCGCATCGCCGATGCCGACATCGGCGCCAGCCTGGCCAGCGTCGCTGCATCCTTCGGCCACCTGCCGGCGCGCACCGCCACCGGGCCCGAGGCCGTGGCCGAACGCGCGCGCGACAAGGAGGTGCTCAAGGGCCGGCTCGCGCGGCTCGTGTCCCGGCAGCACGACGTGGCGCATGCCATGGCCTCCGCCGTCGCGGAATTCAACAGCGCGGCCGAGCGCGACGCACTGCACGAACTGCTCGACGCGCAGGCCTACCGACTCGCCTTCTGGCGCGTGGCGGCCGACGAGATCAACTACCGCCGCTTCTTCGACATCAACGACCTGGCGGCCTTGCGCATCGAGCGCGAGCCGGTGTTCGAGGCCACGCACGGCATGGCGCTCGACCTGGCGGCGGCCGGCCTCGTCGACGGGCTGCGCATCGACCACCCCGACGGCCTGTACGACCCGGCCCAGTACTTCGAGCGCCTGCAGCATGGCTTCGCGCGGCGCGCCGGCATCGCGCTGCCGGGCCCGGATGCGCAGGGCCGGCCGGCGCGGCCGCTCTATGTGGTCGCGGAAAAGATCGCCGCCTCGCACGAGGAAGTGCCCGAGCAATGGCACGTGCACGGCACCACCGGCTACCGCTTTGCCATGGTGCTCAACGGCGTGCTGGTCGACACCGGCGCGGCCGACCGCTTCGACCGCATCTGGCGCAGCTTCACCGGCGTCGAGGCCTCCTTCGGGCAGCTCGCCTTCCTCGGCAAGCACGCCATCATGCGCAACGCGCTCTCGTCGGAACTCAACGTGCTCTCGACCGAGCTGCTGCGCATCGCGCGCGCCGACCGCCACACGCGCGACTACACGCTCAACACGCTGCGCCGCGCGCTGGCCCAGGTGGCGGCCTGCCTGCAGGTGTACCGCACCTACATCATCGAGGCGCCCTCGGCGCAGGACTTCCACTACATCGAGCAGGCCGTCGCCCGGGCGCTCCAGCACAGCCCCGAGGCCGATGCCTCGGTGTTCGACTTCGTGCGCCGCACGCTGCTGGGCAAGGCGGTGGCGGATGCGCCTGCCGAACTCCATGCGCGCGTGTTGCGCTTTGCGATCCGCTTCCAGCAGTTCAGCGCGCCGGTCACGGCCAAGGGCGTGGAAGACACGGCCTTCTACCGCTACTTTCCGCTCAGCTCGCTCAACGAAGTGGGCGGCGAGCCTGCGCATTTCGGCATGACCGTGGCAGCCTTCCACGAGGCCAGCACCGACCGCGCCCGCCGCTGGACGCACACCATGCTTGCCACGTCCACGCATGACAACAAGCGCTCGGAAGACGTGCGCAACCGAATCAACGTCCTGTCGGAATTTCCTGCGGCCTGGCGCCTCGCCCTGCGCCGCTGGCGCGAGATGAATGCAGCGGCGCCCGGCGGCGCGGCGTTGCCCAGCGCGGCCGACCAGTACCTGCTCTATCAAACGCTGCTCGGCACGCTGCCGGCCGGCGGCCTGGACGACGACACCCGCGCGCCGTACATCGCCCGCATCGAACGCTACGCGCTGAAGGCCGCCCGCGAGTCGAAGGAATTCACCAGCTGGGTCACCCCGAACGCCGACTACGAAGCCGCGCTGACCGGCTTCGTGCAGCGCCTGCTGACCCCTGCGCAAGACAACGTCTTCCTGCCCGACCTGCAGGCGATGAGCGCCACGCTCGCCTGGTTCGGCGCGCTCAACAGCATGTCGATGACGCTCATCAAGTACACCTCGCCAGGCGTGCCCGACCTGTACCAGGGCAACGAGCTGATGGACCTGAGCCTGGTCGATCCGGACAACCGCCGGTCGGTGGACTATGGGCT
This sequence comes from Variovorax sp. dw_308, assembly GCF_019207085.1. Taxonomy (GTDB): domain Bacteria; phylum Pseudomonadota; class Gammaproteobacteria; order Burkholderiales; family Burkholderiaceae_C; genus Variovorax. The sequence continues at coordinate 390,120 of NZ_JAATOM010000003.1, forward strand.
GCGCGCGCAGTGGCTTGACGCACTGGCGGCACAGGCGCAGCAGCAACCCGCCGACATCCCGACGCTGGTCCGCGACCTCGCACAGTCACCGCACGACGGCCGCGCCAAGCTGTGGCTGACCTGGCGGCTGATGGGCTTGCGCAAGGAGGTGCCGCTGCTGTTCCGCGATGGCGGGTATGCGGGGCTGCACGCCCGGGGCGCCAAGGCGCAGCACATCGTGGCGTATGCGCGGCAGCACCGAGGGCAGGCGCTCGTGGTCATCGCGGGGCGCCTGTTCGCAGGACTGGAGGCCGACGCCGCCGATGCCGCCGCCGCGCAACGCCTGCCGCTGGGCCACGCGAGCTGGGGCGACACGGTGGTGAAGCTGCCGGGCTGGCCGGAGGGCACCCGCTTTCGCAATGTGCTGACCGATGAGACGCTGGTGATGGTGGACGGGGCCGTGCGGGTAAGTGATGCGTTTGGCAGTTTGCCTGGCGCTGCGCTTGTCAGCTTGCCTCCTGCGTGAGCCACTCGTTGCGCGTGAAGCCCGAGGCATTTGGCAATGCGTTGGGGACTCGCTCGCGGCAACGAGCAGCAGCATTCAGGGGCTGGTGAGCGCTGAGGAAAAAGATCAAGGGGCTACGCGTGGGAGATGCGCTCCACCGCTTCGCTCACCTTCACGATGACGATGCCCCGATGACTGCCCATGCTCAGCAAGTGGCGGTCGCCGCTGACGATCAGGTCGGCCTGGGCGGCCACGGCCGCAGCGATGACGTGATCGTCGTCCGGATCATTCGGTACCACGCGCGGTACTTCGACAGGAGGCTGCACCATCGTAACGATGAGCTCATACCTGCGCATCAGCGCAGCCACGTCGGTTTGCAGCATAGCCAGGCGCTTGGTGAATCTCGGATAGTTCAGGGTGTGTTCCAACTCGGCCAACAACATCGCACTGCTGAACAGTTCGATTCCCTCGTCCACAGCCTGCTCCATCAGGCGCAAGGGCGGGCCGCTCCACAGCAGCGCGCCGATCACCACGTTGGTGTCAAGCAGCAGTCGTCGGTGACCGGGCGTTGCAGGCGCTGCCATCAGTTGCTGTTGCGGCGGCGCTCGGCGCGCACTTCGCGCACGATATCCACGATCTCTTGCTCGATCTCGGGCGTCAGTTCTTCGATCGGCTCACGCGCGTGCAGCGCTCGCAGGCCCTCGACGGCTTCGCGGCGAAGCTGCGCGCGCAGGATGGCTTCCATCTTCTCGGGAGAAAACAGGCCGGCACTTCGGGCTTGCTGGGCCAGTTGGTCGGGGAGATCAATTTGCACGGTGGTCATTTGGGGTTCCTCGCCGGGGCTGCGTGGGTTGCTTTTCAGGTTGTACCGCAGGTTGCCTCGGTTTAGCTAAACCAGGCGCCGGAAACCCTTGCGCAGAAGGCTGCGCCGCCCCCTCCTTTAGCCGCCAAGACCAGGGCAAAAACTCCTTGGATCCGAGGTGGGGACTGCGTTCGGTCTTACCGCAGCTGCGCCTGGTGTCCATACCCTGTATTGCGAGACCTCGGTCCAAACAAATTGGCTCTGCACCACAAGGGCGCCGCGCGCCCGAGCCCCCTAGCGCAACCTGCCTTACACTTGCCCCCTCATGCCGTCCCATCCCCTCCCCCTCGCACCCAACGCCGCTTCCCGGGGCCGTGCGATGTCGCTCGCCTTCGCGCGAGCAGTGGATGCACGAATGATTACCACCATGACCGCCGCGGCCACCTGAGCACGCGCAGGTGGCCGCTTCGGCAGCCACCTGGTGTCTCTTCCGCTTCTCCAGCGAATCCCAAGAAACCCAGCTCTGGCAGCCGGGTTTTTTTGTTTTTGCCAGGAGAAGTTTCATGTATCGCGATCCCGTCCAGTCCTTCCAGCCCGAGCACCAGGTGCCGGCCAGTCTTCGCCCCCTGCGCGTGGGCATGATCGGCATCGGCACCGTTGGCGCCGGCACCTTCCGCGTGCTGCGCCGCAACCAGGCCGACATCGTCGCGCGCACCGGGCGCGGCATCGAGATCGTCATCGTCGCCGCCCGCCAGCTCGGCCGGGCCGCGGAGATCGTGGGCGACACAGGCGTGACGCTCACCGACGATCCGCTGCTGGTCGCCACCCATCCCGGCATCGACGTGGTGGTCGAGGTCGCCGGCGGCACCGGCCCCGCGCGCGACTGGGTGCTGGCCGCCATCGCGCACGGCAAGCACGTCGTCACGGCCAACAAGGCGCTGCTGGCCGTGCATGGCGCGGAGATCCTCGACGCCGCCCGGCGGCGCGGCGTGGCCGTGGCCTACGAAGGCGCGGTGGCGGTGAGCATCCCCATCGTCAAGGCGCTGCGCGAAGGGCTGGCCGCGAACCGCATCGAATGGGTCGCCGGCATCATCAACGGCACCAGCAACTTCATCCTCTCCAGGATGCGCGACGAGGCGCTGGACTTTGACACGGCGCTCGCACAGGCCCAGGCGCTGGGCTATGCGGAGGCCGACCCGGCCTTCGACGTCGAAGGCACCGATGCTGGTCACAAGCTCTCCTTGCTGGCCGCCAATGCGTTCGGCATGCCGATCCGATTCGCCGATGCACAGGTCGAGGGCATCACGGGCCTCTCTCGCCTGGACGTGGCCTGCGCCGAGCAATTGGGCTACCGCGTCAAGCTGCTGGGCATCGCACGGCGGCAGGCGCACGGCGTGGAACTGCGCGTCCAGCCCGCGCTGCTGCCCGCCACGCACCTGCTGGCGCAGGTGCACGGCTCCATGAACGGCGTCATGGTCAAGGGCGATGCGGCCGGCATCACGATGTACTACGGCGCGGGCGCAGGCTCCGAGCAGACCGCCTCCGCAGTCATCGCCGACCTGGTGGACATCGCGCGGCTGGATTGCACCCGTGCCGCGCAACGCGTGCCGCACCTGGGCTTCCAGGCCCATGCGGTGCGTGATCTGCCGGTGCTCCCGCGCGCCGACGTGTGCGGCGCGCACTACCTGCGGATACCGGTGGCGGACGCCGGTCAGGCCGAGGCGATGGCCAACTGGCTGGCGGCGCGGCAGGTGCCCGTGCGCCGTGTTGCGCTCGCCGACGCGCAGCCCGGCATCGGCCCGCAAGTGCTGGTGCTGACCGAGACGGTGGTGCAGGCCGATCTCGACCAGGCCGTGCAGGCGCTGCATGCCCATCCCGCGCTGGCGGGCCGGGTCACGACCCTGCGCGTGGAAGACTGGATGGCCTGAGCAGGTGTGAATCTTTCTACTGCGGCCACCGATCTCGGGTCTGCGGTCCTCACCGCACGAGAGTGGGGTTCCGGTCCGCGAACCGGCCTCCCGGCAGGCGCCCTCGCTACGAAATCTTCACACCTTCTGACGCCACTCCTCCGAGGCGTCGGCCGGGGCGGCCTGCGCGCGCGTCCCGGCCAGTGATTTATTTGGCAGTTCCCGCAGCCCGCGCCAACGAAGCGCAGCCACTGAGAAACATTCACACCGTAATGTGTCTTGGTCGTGAACAATTGCCAAGCAACAGTGCCTCAACACCGTTCTTCCTCGATAGCATCGCGCCTCCAGGGATGTTTCAGGGAAGAAATCGATGAGTTCAACGAGAAGAAAGTTCGTGCTGTCGGCCGCTGCCGCAGCACTTGGCGGCGTCGCATTGACGGGCTGCTCGCGCAGTTCCATGCCGGAGGCGCCCAGGCCGGTCGTGAAGAAGATCCTCGTGCTGCCGGTGCTGCCGCCAGACCGCTTCTGGACCTACAACAACCTGATCCGCGGCGTCATTGCGTCGGCCATCGCCAATCGCATCAAGAGCAACATCTTCGACGAGAAGATGGCCTCCGAGCGCAACGCCATGGGTCCGAAGCTCACGGCCGCCCTCGTCGAGCAATTGCGCCGCCAAGGCTATGACGCCGAGGTGCTCGACTGGCCCGATCGCAAGGACCCCTACGCCGTCGACATCGACAAGCTGCCGGGGACCGCTCCCGTGCTGCACGTCTACTTCGGCGAAGCGGGCATGGATTCTGCCAAGTTCTCGCGCTACTACCAGCCGCGCGTCAACATCAGCGTGGACCTCGTGGGCCGTGGCACGGTCGGCTCGCTGTATGGCGAATCGATCTACTACGGCGCCGACGCGCGCGGCGAGGCCTCCTGGAGCGTGCCGGCGCCCGAGCGCTTCCGCTTTCCGGACTTCGAATCGCTGGTGGACCGACCGGCAGAGGTCGTTGCCAGCATCGACGCCGGCATCCAGGGCCTTGCGCAGCAGGTGGCGCGCAACATCAAGGACCAGACCTGAAGAAGGTGTGAGCGAACCCGCCATGCTCGAAGTCATTGCCAAGACCCTGGGCCGCCTGGTGATGAGCGGCCTGCTGCTCGTCGCCTGGCACGCGTACAAACGCCACGCCGACGGGAGCAGTTCCGGCGACATCGATGCGTGGAACGCCATGGAATACGGGGCTGCCTTCCTGCTGGTCTGGGCAGCCTACCCCGTGCTGGCGCGCTTCGCCGGACCCGACGCCGAAAAGCTCCAGCAACAGGCGGCCATGCCCGAGGCCGCATGGGAAATTGCCTGCGAGAACGCCAGCGCCCGGGCCATCGCCCAGTACGGTCGGTCCGCAGGCGTCAGCCAGACCTGCCCGCTGTGCAATTGCCTCATCTCGGTGCGCGCCGTCGATGGCGGCATGTGGCTGTCGGTGGCCACCGACTGCGCCTGCCACAAGTGCGCGGGCAAGTTCCGGCTGCCCTCGCCTCGCGCCCGGAGCGCGGCGGTCCTCGCCAGGGGCCGCGACAGGCTCCGCGGCTTCGACGTGCCGACGACGCAGCCGGCTCAGTTGCTGCCGGACACGTCTTCCGAAGGCCAGTCGCGGATGTAGGCCTTGAGCATCTTGTTCTCGAAGTTCTGGCTGTCGACGACGGCCTTGGCCACGTCGTAGAAGCTGATCACGCCCATCAGCATGCGCTGGTCCATCACGGGCATGTAGCGGGCATGCTGCTCGAGCATGATGCGGCGGATCTCGTCGAGCTCGGTTTCCATGGTGCAGGTGACCGGATGGTCGTCCATGGCCTTGCGCACCAGCGTGCTGCCGACACCGCCGCCATTGGCCACGATGGCCTGGATCACTTCGCGGAAGGTGAGCATGCCCACCAGGTCGCCATGCTCCATGACGACGAGCGAGCCGATGTCCTTCTCGGCCATCGTGTTGACTGCCACCAGGAGCGTCTCGTCGGGCGTGACGGTGAACAAGGTGCTGCCCTTGACGCGCAGGATGTCGCTGACTTTCATGGTGGTTTTTCCTCTGCTGGGCGGTGGCGAATGCGAATTGAATATAGCCCACAATCATCGCCCACCGAGGCGCCCGCGCCGCCCACCGCATCGCTGCAGGGGTCGGCGGGTCGCGCCGAATTCCTGCCCCAACCAAAGGCCCTCATGCCAGGCTATTCCGATCCCGGTTTCGACACGCTCGCACTGCACGCGGGCGCGGCGCCCGACCCCGCCACCGGCGCGCGCGCGGTGCCGATCCACCTGACCACCTCCTTCGTCTTCGAGTCCAGCGACCATGCCGCTGCGCTGTTCAACCTGGAGCGCGCGGGCCATGTCTACAGCCGCATCAGCAACCCGACCAATGCGGTGCTGGAGCAGCGCGTGGCCGCGCTGGAAGGCGGCATCGGCGCCATCGCCACGGCCAGCGGACAGGCCGCACTGCACCTGAGCATCGCGACGCTGATGGGCGCCGGCTCGCACATCGTGGCCAGCACCGCGCTCTATGGCGGCTCGCAGAACCTGCTGCACTACACGATGCGGCGCTTCGGCATCTCGACCACCTTCGTCAAGCCCGGCGACCTGGACGGCTGGCGCGCCGCGATCCGCCCGGAGACGAAGCTGCTGTTCGGCGAGACGGTCGGCAACCCCGGTCTCGACGTGCTGGACATCCCCGCCGTGAGCGACATCGCGCATTCGGCGGGCGTGCCGCTGCTGGTCGACTCCACGCTGACCTCGCCCTACCTCATCAAGCCCTTCGACTGGGGCGCGGACCTGGTCTATCACTCGGCGACGAAGTTCCTCTCGGGCCACGGAACGGTGATCGGCGGGGTGGTGGTGGACGGCGGCAGCTTCGACTGGGAGCGCTCGGGCAAGTTCGCGGAACTGACCGAGGCCTACGACGGCTTCCACAACATGGTGTTCAGCGAGGAAAGCACGGTCGGCGCCTTCCTGCTGCGCGCGCGCCGCGAGGGCCTGCGCGACTTCGGCGCATCGATGAGCCCGCACACCGCGTGGCTGATCCTGCAGGGCATCGAGACGCTGCCGCTGCGCATGGAACGGCACATCGACAACACGCAGAAGGTGGTCGAGTTCCTGGCGGCGCATCCCTTCGTCTCGCATGTCGGGCATCCGCTGATCGAGTCGCATCCGAGCCATGCGCTGGCGAACAAGCTGCTGCGGCACGGGGCCAAGGGCGCGGGCGCGGTGTTCAGCTTCGACCTGAAGGGCACGCGCGAGCAGGGCAAGAAGTTCATCGAGGCGCTGAAGCTGTTCAGCCATCTGGCCAACGTCGGTGATTGCCGCAGCCTCGTGATCCACCCGGCCAGCACGACGCATTTCCGGATGACGGACGAGGCGCTGGCGGGCGCGGGGATTTCGCAGGGGACGATCCGCCTGTCGATCGGGTTGGAGGATCCTGCCGATCTCATCGACGACCTGAAGCGCGCACTCAAGGCCGCGGGGAAGGCGTGACATGAACTACACCGTCAACGGCCACACCACCTACTGCTACACCGGCGGCAAGTCCTTCGACGCAGCCAAGCCCACCGTCGTCTTCATCCACGGCGTGCTGAACGACCACAGCGTCTGGATCCTGCAGAGCCGATGGTTCGCCAATCACGGCTGGAACGTGTTGGCGCTCGACCTGCCGGGTCACTGCAGGAGCGAAGGCAAGCCGCCGGCGAGCGTGGAGGAGGCGGCAGGCTTCATGCTGGCGCTGCTCGACGCGGCGGGCGTCGACAAGGCGGCGCTGGTCGGCCACAGCTTCGGCTCGCTGATCGCGCTGGAGACCGCCGCGCGTGCGCCGCAACGCGTCTCGCACCTGGCGCTGGTCGGCACCGCCTGTCCGATGACGGTGTCGCCGGCCCTGCTGGACGGCGCGCTCAACGCGCCGCAGCGCGCCATCGACATGGTCAACACCTTCTCGCATTCGCTGCTGGCGCCGCCACCCTCCTCGCTCGGACCGGGCACCTGGCTGCAGGGCGGCTCGCGCGCCCTGATGCGGCGCGTGCTCGCGAGCAACCGCGAGGCCAACGTGTTCCACATCGGCTTCAAAGCCTGCAACGACTACGCGAACGGCGAGGCGGCGATGGCCGCGGTCAGTTGCCCGGTGCTGTTCGTGCTCGGCGAGTCCGACCAGATGACGCCGCCGCGCGCCGCCAGGACACTCATCGCCAAGGCGCGCGGCGCGAAGGTGGTCACCGTGCCGGCCGGCCATGCGCTGATGACCGAGGCGCCCGATCAGACGCTGTTCGCGCTGAAGGATTTCCTGGGCGCCTGAGGACCGGCGCGGTCAGAGCGGCGGCCGCAGCGCCTGCGCCGTCTCGCTCAACGCAGGCACCAATTCCGCGATCACCGACTCGCGCGGCCAAGGCATGCAGCCAGCCGATGCACGGCAGGCACTTGCGACTTGGCTGTTGCAGGCCACCAGGCGCGCATCCGCGAGTGACGCCGATCGCCGGAACCGGTCAGTCATCCCCGGCTGCACCACGGGCGGCAAACAGGCCGCATCCAGGCAGGTTCTCGCCCAGCCGGAGAACCCACGAACCGAACCGACAGTTTGCTGCCGGCGGAGTTCGCCACGCGCTCGTACGAGCACAGCGATAGCGACAACCGGCACCGCGCGCCGGGCTCCAGACCGCTCATCGGCATTGGTAGAAACCATTAAAACGATCGTTCATCGTGCAAGGTGGTCGATGAGCGCCGTTGTGTCAAAGGCATTCGTTGCGACCCGCGGAGGGGCTGGATACCTTAGGGGGGCACCTCCAAACGTCAACAAATTCACACCGGAGACAACCGATGGCAAGCACCTCTTCCCACGATCCCCACGCCAGGAATCAAACCAGGAAAGCCACCGCCAGTGGCTGGATCGGCTCGGCGCTGGAGTACTACGACTTCTTCATCTACGCCACTGCGGCGTCGCTGATCTTTCCGCAGATCTTCTTCCCGAAGACCGATCCCAAGGTCGCGATCATCGCGTCGCTGGCCACCTACGGCGTGGGCTATGTGGCCCGCCCCATCGGCGCCTTCTTCCTCGGGCACTGGGGCGACACCCATGGCCGCAAGATGGTGCTGATCGTCTGCATGTTCCTCATGGGCTTCTCGACCGTGGCCGTGGGACTGCTGCCGACGTATGACCAGGTCGGCCTGTGGGCGCCCGCGCTGCTGGTCGCGCTTCGCCTGATCCAGGGCTTCGCGGTCGCCGGTGAAATCTCGGGCGCCAGCTCGATGATCCTGGAGCACGCCCCGTTCGGGCGCCGCGGCTTCTTCGCCAGCTTCACGCTGCAAGGCGTGCAGGCCGGCCAGATCCTCGCGGCCGCGGTGTTCCTGCCGCTGGCGCACTTCATGGACAAGGACGCGTTCAACAGCTGGGGCTGGCGCATCCCGTTCCTGCTGAGCTTCATCGTGATCGTGGCCGGCTACATCATCCGCAAGGAAGTCGACGAGACGCCCGCCTTTGCCGAGGAAGGCGAGCACGGCGAACTGCCCAAGGCGCCCATCGTGCAGGCCGTCAAGGAAAGCTGGCGCGACATGCTGCGCGTGATGTGCTGCTCGCTGATGAACGTGATCCCGGTGGTGACCACCATCTTCGGTGCGGCCTACGCGGTGCAGCCGGGCTACGGCATCGGCTTCGCGGCGGACGTGTACCTGTGGATCCCCGTGATGGGCAACATCGTCGCGGTGCTGGTGATCCCCTTCGTCGGCAACCTGGCCGACAAGATCGGCCGGCGCATCCCGATCATGGTGGGTGCGATCGTCTCCGGCCTGCTGTCCTTCGGCTACCTCTACGCGATCAGCATCCACAGCGTGCCGATGGCCATCATCTTCTCGCTGCTGATGTGGGGCGTGGTCTACCAAGGCTACAACGCGGTGTTCCCGAGCTTCTATCCGGAGATGTTCCCGACCCGCACCCGTGTCTCGGGCATGGCGATCTCGCAGAACCTCGGCACGCTGGTGTCGGCCTTGCTGCCGGCGCTCTTCGTCAGCGTGGCGCCCCCCGGCGCGACCGGCATCCCGATGACCATCGGCGCCATCACCCTGGCCATCTGCGCGGTGGCTGCCATCGCGGCCTGGACCGCCCGCGAAACCTATCGCGTGCGCATGAACGACCTTGGCAACGCCGACGCGGTGCCCGTGCCCAAGGCCGAATACGACCGGCTGCGGGCGCAGGCCATCGCCAGCGCCAAGGCCTGACGCCAGAACCCGAACGACCAGGAGACAAAGATGACGCATGCCGCCGCACCCGGCGATGAATTCATGATGCGCGACACCACCTCGCATCCGCTCGCCTATTCCCCGCCCTACAAGACCAGCATCCTGCGCAGCCCGCGCAACGCGCTGATCTCGCTGCAGCAGTCGCTGACCGAGGTGACGGCCCCGGTGTTCCGCCCCGAGGAACTTGGCCCGCTCGACAACGACCTGATCATGAACGCCTCGAAGGACGGCCTGCCCATCGGCGAGCGCGTCATCGTGCACGGCTATGTGCGCGACCAGTACGGCCGGCCGGTGAGGAACGCGCTGGTCGAGGTGTGGCAGGCGAACGCGAGCGGACGCTACCGTCACAAGAAGGACCAGTACATCGGCGCGCTGGATCCCAACTTCGGCGGCTGCGGACGCATGCTGACCGACGAGAACGGCTACTACGCCTACCGCACCATCCGCCCCGGCCCCTATCCCTGGCGCAACCGGGTCAACGACTGGCGGCCGGCCCACATCCACTACGCCATCTCCGGCGACGGCTGGGTGCAGCGGCTCATCACGCAGATGTACTTCGAGGGCGACCCGCTGATCTGGAGCTGCCCGATCCTGGGCATCGTGCCGAGCGAGGAACAGATCCGCGGCCTGATCGCGATGCAGGACACCAGCGCCTTCGTGCCGCTGGACAGCCGCGCCTATCGCTTCGACATCATCCTGCGCGGCCACCGTGCCACGCTGTTCGAGAACTTCGTGCAGGGAGCCAAGGCATGAACACGACCAAGCTGCTGCGCGAGACCGCTTCCCAGACGGCCGGGCCCTATGTGCACATCGGCCTGGCGCCGAACCAGGCCGGGTTCGACATCTTCGAGAAGAACTTCGGCAACGTGCTGGTGACGCCCGAGACGAAGGGCGAGCGCATCCGCATCGAGGGCACGGTGTACGACGGCTCGGGCACGCCCGTGCGCGACGTTCTGATCGAGTGCTGGCAGGCCAACGCCGACGGTGCGTACAACCATCCCGCCGACCGGCAGGCCGGCAAGTCGGTCGACCCGTCGTTCCGTGGCTGGGGGCGCGCGTGCAGCGACTTCGACACGGGCATCTACAGCTTCGAGACGATCAAGCCCGGCGTGGTCGAGGGCCGCAAGGGCCGGCCGATGGCGCCGCACATCGCCTTGTGGATCGTCGCGCGCGGCATCAACCTGGGCCTGCACACGCGGCTCTACTTCAGCGACGAAGCCGAGGCCAATGCCAAGGACCCGGTGCTGAACCTCATCGAATGGGAAGTGCGCCGCAAGACCCTGGTCGCGCAGCGCGAGACGCGCGACGGCCAGGTGGTCTACCGCTTCGACATCCGCCTGCAAGGCGACGGTGAAACCGTCTTCTTCGACATCTGACTCTTCACGAATCCAACACCAGGAGACACCCTGTGCCCAACATCGAATACTGCAACGTCGACGACCCCGAAGTCGCCGAACTGGCCGCCACCATCCGCAAGCGCCGCTCCAGCGGCAAGCTGCTCAACCTGGACCGCATGCTGCTGCACAGCCCGGCCTTCGCCCGCGGCTGGAACGAGATGTTCGCCGCCATCCGCAACCAGCTGCAGGTGCCGCGCCACATCAACGAACTGGCGATCTGCGCGGTCGCGCGGCTCAACAACGCGGACTACGAATGGATCCAGCACGCGCCCGAGTTCCTGGCCGCCAACGGCACGCAGGCGCAGCTCGATGCGCTCGACGACGTCACCGCCGCCTGCTACGACACCGCCCTCTTCAACGAGCACGAGCGTGTGGCCCTGCGGTTGACGCTGGACATGACACGCCAGGTCAAGGTGCGCAAGGAGATCATCGAGAAGGCGCGCGTGCTGTTCGGCGAGCAGCAACTGGTCGAGCTGATGGGCACCATCGCGGGCTACAACATGGTGTCGCGCTTCCTGGTCGTGCTCGACATCGACGCGTCCGGGGAGTAGACACATGGCATCCCCCACAAAAGACGACGGCCTGCCGCGTCGCGAGGCGAACTTCGTTCCGCTGTCGCCGCTGAGCTTCCTGGAGCGCGCCGCCAAGGTCTACCCGGACAAGACGGCGGTGGTGCATGGCGACTGGCGCATGAGCTATGCCGAGCTGTATGCGCGCTGCAAGCGCTTCGCATCGGCCCTGACCAAGGCTGGTGTCGGCCTCGGCGACACGGTGGCGATCATGGCGCCCAACGTCCCGGCGCTGCTCGAGGCGCACTACGGCGTGCCGATGGCGGGCGCCATCCTCAGCACCATCAACACGCGGCTCGACGGCCCGGCGATCGGCTTCGGCCTGAAGCACAGCCAGGCCAAGGTGCTGATCGCCGACCGCGACTACGTGAAGCCGATGCGCGAGGCGCTCCAGGGCCTGGAATCGCCGCCGCTGGTGATCGACATCGTCGACACCGCCACCGGCAAGGACGGCCATGGCGACGAGATGGCGATCGGCCAGCTCGGCTACGAGGACTTCCTCGCGCAGGGCGACGCCGATTTCGCATGGAAGCTGCCGGCCGACGAGTGGCAGTCCATCGCGCTCAACTACACCTCGGGCACGACGGGCGACCCAAAGGGCGTGATGTACCACCATCGCGGCGCGTACCTCAACGCGATGGGCAATGCGCTGGCCTTCGGCCTGACGCCCGACACGGCCTACCTCTGGACGCTGCCGATGTTCCACTGCAACGGCTGGACCTACACCTGGGCCGTGACGCTGGTCGGCGGCACGCACGTGTGCCTGCGCACGGTCGATCCGGCGCGGATCTTCGAGCTGATCGGCAGCGAGCGCATCACGCACCTGTGCGCCGCGCCGATCGTGCTCAACATGCTGCTGCACTCGCCGGCCCTGCCGAAAGACCCTTACGCCCATCGCGTGGAAGTCGCGACCGGCGGCGCCGCGCCGCCGAGCGCGGTGATCGAGGCCATGGAACGCATCGGCTTCAAGATCACGCACCTCTACGGCCTGACCGAAACCTACGGTCCCGCCACGCTGTGCGCCTGGCAGCATGACTGGGACGGCCTCGACCTGACCGCGCGTTCGGCCAAGATGGCGCGCCAGGGCGTCGCGATGCCGACGCAGCAGGAGATCGCCGTGCTCGACATCGAGACCGGCGCCCGTGCACCCTCTGATGGCAAAACGGTCGGCGAGATCGCGATCCGCGGCAACACGGTGATGAAGGGCTACCTGAACAATCCGGCCGCCACCGAGGAGGCGTTCAAGGGCGGCTGGTTCCGCTCCGGCGACCTGGCCGTGATGCATCCCGACGGCTACATCGAGATCAAGGACAGGTTGAAGGACATCATCATCTCGGGCGGCGAGAACATCTCGACGCTGGAAGTGGAGGAAGTCCTCTACCGGCATCCCAAGGTCATGGATGCCGCCGTGGTCGCCAAGCCCGACGAGAAGTGGGGCGAGACGCCCTGCGCCTTTGTCACGCTCCGGGCCGACGCCGGGGAAGTGAGCGCGGAGGAAATCATCAAGTGGTGCCGCGCCAGCCTCGCAGGATTCAAGTGCCCGAAGAACGTGGTGTTCGGCGAGTTGCCGAAGACCGCGACCGGGAAAGTCCAGAAAAACGTGCTGCGCGAGCAAGCCGCACTGCTGTGAGTACCGCCATGACACAAGGCATCGAGAACATGTTCCGCGTCGACGGCCAGCGTGCGCTGGTGACGGGCGCATCGAGCGGGCTCGGCCGCCGCTTCGCGCTCACGCTGGCAAAGGCCGGGGCTGAACTGGTCGTCGTCGCGCGGCGCGCCGACAAGCTCGGCGCGCTGGTGGAAGAGGTGCAGGCGCTCGGCGGCAAATGCATTGCGCTGAGCCTGGACGTGACCAGCGGCGCCAGCATCGTCGCCTGCTTCGACGAACTCGAACGCGCCTGCGGCGGCCCCGCCGACATCGTGGTCAACAACGCGGGCGTGACGGTCACCAAGTCGCTGCTGCAGCACACCGAGGAGGACTGGGATTCGGTGGTCGGCACCAACCTCAAGGGCGGCTGGATGGTCGCGCAGGAAGCGGCGCGCCGGATGGTCGCCGCGAAGAAGGCCGGCCGCATCGTCAACATCGCGTCCATCCTCGGTGAGCGCGTGGCGGGCGGCGTCGCGCCCTATGCGATCTCCAAGGCCGGCGTGGTGCAGGCGACCAAGGCGATGGCGCTCGAACTGGCCCGCTACGACATCCGCGTCAACGCGATCCTTCCGGGCTGCGTGGTCACCGACCTGAACCGCGACTTCCTCCAGAGCGAGGCCGGCGACAAGCTGCGCGCGCGCATCCCGACACGCCGCTTCGGCCAACTCGAAGACCTGGACGGCCCGCTTCTGCTGCTGGCCAGCCCGGCCGGCTCGCACATGACCGGCGCGGTACTCGCGGTGGACGGCGGGCACCTGGTCAGTTCGCTTTGAACTCCTCGCACAAGAAAGCACCTACATGACCGCCGAAAACGACAACGAAGCACGCAACGAATCCGGCCAGCTCTTCGAGTGGTGGCGCGGCCAGATCGCCAACCTGGCCGGCATCGCCATGCCCAAGGACGGCGCCGTGGCCGTGGATGGCAACGGCCTGCCCTTTCCGGCCGGGCAGGTGGCGCAGGCACTGCAACTCACGCAGCAACTGATCGGCCCGCTCTACCAGGGTTATGTCCAGGCGCTGCTCGCGAACCCGGACCCCGGCGAGGCTTTCATCTCGCTGCAGGACGTGCTCCGCCGGCAGATGCAGGGCATCGCCGATGCGCTGGGCGTCATGGCGCCGGGCCTGAAGTCCGCCCAGACCCTGCTGACCGACGGCTGGGGCTTGATGGGGGCGCCGATGGAATTGTTCGGCCATGCGCTCGCGCCCCTGTCCCTCAACCTGGAGCGCGCCTATGGCGGCCTGGCCGATGCCTTCGGCCTGGCGCCGACGCGCGAACTGCAGGGCGCGGCGCGCGAACTGGCAGCCGCCTCGCTCGGCAAGCAGCAGGCGCAGGCGCAGTACATGAGCATCGTCGTGGCCGCGTTGGCCAAGGGCAACGACATGCTGTTGAAGGACCTTCGCGCGATGGGCGAACGTGGCGAGTCGGTCGACTCGCTGCTGAAGCTGGTGCGGCTCTGGGCCCGTGCGCTCGATCAGTCCATGCACGGCGCGATGCAGGGCCCCGATGCGCTCGCGGCCTCGGCCGAGCTGGTGCGGGCACGCGCGCGCACCAGAAAGCAGAAGCAGCGCATCGTCGCCATCGCCAGCGAGGCGCTGAACATCCCGACGCGCGCCGAAGTCGACGACGCCTACCGCGAGATCCAGGAACTCAAGCGCCAGGTGCGCCGCCTGCGCAAGCCGGTCGCGCCAGCGCCAGCTGCCGTCGCCGAACTGGCCGCTCCCAAGCCCAAGCCCGCCGCCAGGCCCACGGAATCCCACCCCGCCGCTGCCAAGCGCATCCCATCGTCAAAGGGCCAGAAAGCATGACCGCCACCCCCACTGCCACGCTGCCGATCCGCCTCACCCCCGAAGGCGTGATGCGCGAACTGCAACGCGTCACCGAGAACATCACGCGCGGCAGCCAGCGCCTGGCTTCCTACACCGAGGACCAGCTCGCCATCGCGACCACGCCCAAGGACGAGGTCTGGCGGCAGGACACGGTGCGCCTCTACCGCTACCGCCCCATCGTCGACAAGCCGATGGGCCCGCCGATCCTGCTGGCCTACGCCCTGGTCGGCCGCTACCAGATGATCGACCTGGAACCGGACCGCTCCTTCGTGCGCAAGCTGCTCGCGGAAGGCCTCGATGTCTACGTCGTCGACTGGGGCCATCCCACGCGCGCGCAGCGCTGGCTCACCATCGACGACTACGTCTCGGGCTACCTGGACGATTGCGTCGACGTGATCCGCGAGCGCCACGGCGTCGACCAGATCAACCTGCTGGGCGTTTGCCAGGGCGGCGTGTTCTGCACCTGCTACGCCGCGCTGTTCCCGGAGAAGATCAAGAACCTCGTCATCACCGTGACGCCGCTGGACTTCCACGGCGACAAGGCGCTGCCGCCCGAGCCGGGCTCCGGCTACATGAACCTGTGGGCGCGCGCGCTGCAGCCCGAAGACATCGACCTGATGGTCGAGACGATGGGCGTGGCGCCGGGTGCGGCGGTGGGCCTTTCATTCCTGATGATGAGCCCGGTGCTCAACATGACGAAGTACACGACCGAGCTCGTCGACATCCTCGACGATGAATCCAAGATGCTCGGCTTCCTGCACATGGAACGCTGGATCGCCGACCGTCCGGGGCACCCCGGCGAGGTCCTGCGCCAATGGTTCAAGGACCTCTACCAGGAGAACAAGCTGATCCGCAACGAACTGATGCTGGGGGACAGGCGCGTGGACCTGAACAACATCCGCATGCCGGTGCTCAATGTCTACGCGCAGGGCGACGTGGTCGTGCCGACCTGCTGCTCCAGCGACATGGGGGACAAGTTCGGCACAAAGGACTACAGCGAGCTGTCGGTGCCTGGCGGGCACATCGGCACCTTCGTCGGCGGCAAGGCGCAGAAGGTGCTCGCGCCTTCCATCTCGAAGTGGCTGAAGGAACGCAACGAGGATACGAACGCATGACGACCCAACCCCCGACTCCTATCGGCCACCTCCCGACGGAGCGCGCCCACGCCATCGGCAAGCGCGTCGAGGCCTTCGTCCGCGACGTCGTGGTTCCCTACGAGCGCGATCCGCGCTGCGGCCCGCACGGCCCGAGCGAGGATCTCGTGCGCGAGTTGCGCGCCAAGGCCCGCGAGGCCGGCGTGCTCACGCCGCACATCCTCGACGATGGCGACCACCTCTCGCAACTCGAGACGGCCCATGTCCTGCGCTTCAGCGGCCTCTCGACGCTGGGCCCCACGGCCGTCAACACGGCAGCGCCCGACGAGGGCAACATGTTCCTGCTCGGCAAGGTCGCATCGGCCGCGCAGAAGGAACGCTTCCTGGCAAGGCTCGTGAGCGGCGAGGCGCGTTCCGCCTTCTTCATGACGGAGCCGGCCGACGAAGGCGGCGCGGGCTCCGACCCGTCGATGTTGCAGACCACCGCGGTGCGCGAGGGCGGCGGCTGGGTCATCAACGGCCGCAAGGCCTTCATCACCGGCGCGGTCGGTGCCTCTGTGGGCATCGTCATGGCGCGCACCAGCACCGGCGACAAGACCACCGCGACCATGTTCCTGGTCGACCTGCCGCATCGGGCGATCCGCGTCGAACGCGTGCTCGACACCATCGACAGTTCGATGCCCGGCGGCCATTCGGTCGTCCTCATCGACGGCCTGAAGGTCGCCGACGACCAGGTGCTCGGCCAGGTGGACGAAGGCTTCCGCTACGCGCAGATCCGGCTGTCTCCCGCACGCCTGTCGCACTGCATGCGCTGGCTCGGCGCGTGCGTGCGCTCGCAGGAGATCGCCACCGCGTACGCGGTGCGGCGCAAGGCCTTCGGCAAGCTGCTGGTCGATCACGAGGGCGTCGGCTTCATGCTCGCGGAAAACATGATCGACCTGAAGCAGGCCGAGCTGATGATCGACTGGTGCGCCACGGTGCTCGACTCCGGCTCGCTCGGCACCACCGAAAGCTCGGTGACCAAGGTGGCCGTCGCGGACCTGCTGTTCCGCATCGCCGACCGCTGCGTGCAGGTGATGGGCGGCACCGGCGTCTCGCGCGACAGCATCGTGGAGCAGGTGTTCCGGGAAGTGCGCGCGTTTCGCATCTATGACGGCCCGACCGAGGTGCACAAGTGGTCGCTGGCCAAGAAGATCAAGCGCGATGCGCTCGGAAAGGGCCACGCATGAGCAAGAGCAACACGAGCGCCACGCCACTCGTGCAACAAGATCTGTCCGGGGAAAACCTCGCGGAATGGATGACGGCGAATGTCGACGGCTTCAAGGGGCCGATCTCGGCCGAACGCTTTGCCGGCGGCCAGTCCAATCCCACCTACAAGCTCACGACGCCGACGCGCTCCTACGTGCTGCGGCGCAAGCCCTCCGGCCACTTGCTCAAGGGCGCCCATGCGGTCGAGCGCGAGGCCTGCGTCATCGGTGCGCTGCACGGCGCGGGCTTTCCGGTGCCGCGGGTCTACGGGCTGTGCCAGGACGATGCGGTGATCGGCAGCTGGTTCTACGTCATGGAGATGATGGAGGGACGGATCATCTGGGACGCGACGCTGTCGAAGCTGCCGGCCGCCGAGCGCGCCGCGTACTTCGATGCGATGAACGCGACGCTGGCGCAACTTCACTGCGTCGACTACGCTGCCATCGGGCTCGGCGACTACGGCCGTCCCGGCGCGTATGTGGAGCGCCAGGTCAAGCGCTGGTCGAAGCAGTACTTCGAGGACGAGGCCGCGGGCCGCAATGCGCACATGGACCTGCTGGTCGAATGGCTGCCGAAGAACATTCCGGCCGGCGACGAGACCTCCATCGTCCACGGCGACTACCGCATCGACAACCTGATGTTCCATCCGACCGAGCCGCGCGTCATCGCCGTGCTCGACTGGGAGCTTTCCACGCTGGGCCATCCGCTGGCCGACTTCGCCTACCACGCCATGATGTACCGCATGCCGCCGGACATCCTGGGCGGCATCATGGGCGTGGACCTGGCGGCCTCGCGCCTGCCGGATGAGGCAGAGTATGTGCGGGCCTACTGCGAGCGCACCGGGCGCGATGGCATCGGGGACCTGGACTTCTACGTCGCCTTCAACATGTTCCGCTTCGCCGCCATCCTGCACGGCATCCGCGGGCGCGTGCTGCGCGGCACGGCGTCGAGCCCCGAGGCGGTGGCGCTGTCGTCGAAATTCGAACGGGTGGCGGAGCTGGCCTGGGGGGAAGCCACGAAGACCGCGTGAGCGGGTGCAATTTGAAGCTGGCAGGCGCTCGGCCCCTTCAGGTCCTTGCGCAGCGAAATAACGCAGGAGCTTCGGCCACCGGCCGGGTTCTCAAGCCCCGAGCCGATTGATGTCGGCCATCTCCACGAACGGCGTCGGAGCCCCTCGCTTGGCCACCGCCAGCATCGCGCGCCCGACCTTCTCGCTCGTGGTCACCGAGTTGGGCGCGACCGCCCCGAACACCCGGAACAGCGGCCCGGTCAGGCTGTAGATGCCCTGGTACAGCGGCGTCTTCGAACGCACACCATGCAGGGGCTGGATGATGCCGGGCCGGAACATGTAGGCCGCCTTGAACGGCAGCTTCAGCAAGGCGTTCTCGGTCGCGCCCTTGACCCGCGCCCACATCACCGGCCCGCGCTCGCTGCTGTCGCAACCGGCGCCTGTCACGAAGGTGAAGGTCATCTTCGGATTGAGCCGCGCCAGCACCGTGGCCGCGGCCATCGGCAGGTCGTAGCTGAGCCGGCGGTAGTCGGCCTCCTTCATGCCCACGGACGACACGCCCAGGCAGAAGAAGCAGGCGTCGAAGCCCTTGAGCTTCGATTCGACCGCCGAATAGTCGTAGAAGTCGCTGACGATCAGCTCGCCGAGCTTGGGTTCGGACTTGCCGAGTGAACTCCGCCCGACCGCCACCACGCGCTTCACGTCGGGGTCGAGCAGGCATTCACGCAACACACCCTGGCCAACCATGCCGCTGGCGCCGAAAAGCAGGACTTTCATGGATCAGATCTCGAATTGTTCGGGGGCCTGGCGCAGCGCGGCCAGCAGCGTGCTCACTTCGGGGTCGGCGGCACGGGCCGGCTGCAGCGACGCGAGCATGCGCAAGAGCGTCTCGGCATGGGGCAGCATCGGCCCGATGAAATGGGTGCCTTGCCCGCCTGCGACGAGAAGGGTCGGAAAGGTCTCCACGTCGAAGTCGTCGGCAATGTCGGCATGGTCCTCGATGTCGACCCAGGCAAAGCGCATGGAAGGATGGGCCTTGGCCACCTGCTCGAACAGCGGGCGGTATTCGCGGCAGGCCCCGCACCATTCGGCGCAAAGGCACACCACCCAGAGGGCGTCATCGGCGGGGGATTGGAGTACTGCGTTCAAGGAAGCGGGATTATCAGTCGGGTGGAATTACAGCGCATCGCGCAGGCGCAACTCCGCGAGCGGGGCTTTTTGCCAGACCGGCTGCAGGCTCTGCGCCGGCGGCAGCAGCAGGCGCCCGACCAGCGGGGCCAGCGACGTGCTGTCGGGATCGGCCAGCAGCACGAAGCGCGGATCGTCGTTGCCGGGCGCTTCGGCCAGCGGCGCGATCCAGTCCATCGCGACCAGCGTCTCCAGCACCGGCGCAAGCTGCAGCGAGTCGACCCGCAAGCGCTGCACCAGCGCCGCGCCGCCGAGTCCGCGCGCCGCTGTCGACTGGGCGGCGTGCAGGTTCTGCAGCACTTCGAGCGCCAGCTGGAAGCGCCAGCCGGCCACATTGCCGCGGCGCGCCACGCCCGTCATCAGGCTCGGCAGGTAGGCCGCGATGACCGCGCCGAGCAGCACGATCACCCAGGCGATGTAGATCCAGATCAGCAGGATGGGCAGGATCGCGAACGCACCGTAGATTACCGAGTACGAGGGCATCAGGCTCAGGTAGAAGGCCAGGCCGCGCTTGGCGATGTCGATGGCAACCGCCACGAAAAGACTTCCCGCCCAGGCGTGCGCCCACTTGACGTGGGTGTTGGGCACGAAGCGGTACAGCGTGGCGAGGGCGCCCGCCACCAGGATGAATTCGACCGCGTCGAACAGCGTCTTGAGGAGGGCGATGCCTCCCTGTCCGCCGCCCCACGCCGCGAACGCCCAGCCCGTGGTGGTGATGCTGACCGCCAGCATCACCGGACCGAGCGTGATCGCGCACCAGTAGATCAGCACGCGCTGCGCCAGCGGGCGCGGCGTGCGCACACGCCAGATGTTGTTGAGCGTCTTGTCGATGGTGAGGATCAATGCGACGGCGGTGAACACCAGCACCACCAGCCCGGCAATGCCCAACCCACTCGCCTTGCTCGAGAACTGGTTCAGGTAGTCCAGCACCTGCCGCGCGATGTTGTCGGGGATCAGGCTTTCGACCAGCCAGCGCTGGAGGCGTCCGCGCATGTACGCGAACATCGGGAACACCGTGAACAAGGCCAGCGCCACGGTGAAGAACGGCACCAGCGCAATGATGGTGGTGAAGGTGAGGCTGCTGGCCGTCAAGCCGAGCCGGTCTTCGCGAAATCGCTTTCCGAGTACGGCGGCGGTGTTGCGCCAGGGAAATTGCGAGAGATCTTGCAGCCACTGCCGGGAATTCATGCCCGGTATCATAGGTTCACCCCCCGGGCCGCCCGGCACTGCGAGTCGAGCCGCCACCCCCTCGGCGGGGCAGCACCAGCGGCCGCGCGAAGCCGATTCTTCGCGGTGTTCCTGGAAGGGGTCCTGCCACCTGCAAGCTTTCCGTTTTGACAACCACCGCAACGCCCTCTTCTTCCGTCGCCCTGACCCGTATCCTGGCCGTGGGCAGCCTGGTCGGCCTGATCGTGCTCGGCCTTGCGTGGGAGATGTGGCTCGCGCCCGTGCGGCCCGGCGGTTCCTGGCTGGCGCTCAAGGTGCTGCCGCTGATCGTGCCGCTGGCCGGGCTCCTGAAGAACCGCATGTACACCTATCGCTGGGTCAGCCTCATGGTCTGGCTCTATTTCACCGAAGGCGTGGTGCGCGCCTGGAGCGACGTGCTGCCGCTGAGCCGCGCGCTCGCGCTGCTGGAAGTGGTCTTGTGCCTCGTCCTCTTCGTCGCCTGCGCCTTTCACGTGCGGCTGCGCCTGCGCAACGCCGCGGCGCAACACCCCACCGGGACTGCCTCCTCATGACCGATTTGCTGGACCAACTGCGCGTCATCGTCGGCGCCCCCAACGTGCTCACCGAAGGCGACCTCACCGCCTACGAGCAGGACTGGCGCAAGCGCGACCGCGGCAAGGCGCTGGCCGTGGTGCGGCCGGGCAGCACGCAGCAGGTGGCCGGGGTCGTCCAGGCCTGCGCGGCTGCCGGCACCTCGCTGGTGCCGCAGGGCGGCAACACCGGGCTCGCGGTCGGCTCGACGCCGGACGCGAGCGGCAGGCAGGTCGTGCTGAGCCTGCAGCGCATGAACGCGGTGCGCGAGATCGACGGCGCCAACATGACCGTGACGGTGGAGGCCGGTTGCGTGCTGCAGTCGCTGCAGGAGGCGGCCGAAAAGGCGGGCTACCTGTTCCCGCTGAGTCTCGCGGCCGAAGGCAGTTGCACCATCGGCGGCAACCTCGCCACCAACGCCGGCGGCACGCAGGTCGTGCGCTACGGCAACACGCGCGACCTGTGCCTCGGCCTCGAAGTGGTCACGCCGCAGGGCGAGATCTGGGAGGGCACGAATGGCCTTCGCAAGGACAACACAGGCTACGACCTGCGCGACCTCCTGATCGGCAGTGAAGGCACGCTCGGCATCATCACCGCCGCGACGATGAAGCTCTATCCGATGCCCGCGGCGCAACTCACCGCATGGGCCGCCGTGCCGTCACTGGACAATGCGGTCACGCTGCTGGGCCTCGCGCACCAATACCTGGGCGCGGGCCTGACCGGCTTCGAGGTGATGGGCCAGTTCGCGTTGAGCCTGGTGGTGAAGCACTTTCCCGCGATGCGTGTGCCCTTCGCAGGCGACGCTTCGGCGCCCTACTGCGTCCTGCTGGAGAACTCCGACAGCGAATCCGAAGACCATGCCCGCACGCGCTTCGAGGCGCTGATGGAAAAGGCCTTCGAAGACGGCTGCATCACCGATGCCGTGGTGGCCGAGAACCTCGCGCAGGCGCACCAGCTCTGGCACATCCGCGAAAGCATCCCGCTGGCGCAGGCCGAAGAAGGCCTGAACATCAAGCACGACATCTCGATTGCCGTGTCGCGCATCCCGGCCTTCGTCGCCGCCACGGACGCGCTGCTCCAGCGCGAGATCCCGGGCGTGCGGCTGGTCAACTTCGGCCACCTCGGCGACGGCAACCTGCACTACAACGTGCAGGCGCCGGCCGATGGCGATTCGAAGGCTTTCCTGAACAACGAGGAAGCGCGCGTGAACACGCTGGTGTACGACGCGGTGGAACAGTTCGGTGGCTCCTTCTCGGCCGAGCACGGCATCGGCGCGCTCAAGGTCGACAAGCTGGAGAAGCACAAGTCCCCGGTCGCGCTGGGCATGATGCGCGCCATCAAGCGCGGGCTTGATCCGCAGAACATCCTGAATCCGGGGCGAGTGCTGCGGGCTTGACCGCAAACCCGCCTGTATTCTTCGACCTCATGCACGACTTCGAAAACGCGCCGCACGAAGAGATCGAGCTCCAGCTCAACAGCAAGGTGCTCGAAATGGCCGAGCACCTTGGCCTGGATCTCTCCCGGACAGTCAACGATTTGCTGACCGCGGAAGTTGTCGCCATCCACAACGCCCGCACTTCCAGGGACGGGCGGCCACCCGCCCAACCGATATGACCCCCCGCCCCATCCGCTCCCAATACGAAGACTTCATGCGCCACGTCGACACGCACGGCGTGTTCAAGGCCGACCGCACCGGCACCGGCACCAGGAGCGTGTTCGGCTACCAGATGCGCTTCGACCTGAACGAAGGCTTCCCGCTGGTCACCACGAAAAAGGTGCACCTCAAGTCCATCATCCAGGAACTGCTGTGGTTCCTCACCGGCTCCAGCAACAACAACTGGCTGAAGGAGCGCGGCGTCACGATCTGGGACGAATGGGCGCGCGAGGACGGCGACCTGGGCCCGGTCTATGGCGTGCAATGGCGCAGCTGGCCCACGCCCGACGGCGGCCACATCGACCAGATCAGCGACGTCATCAAGACGCTCAGGAGCAACCCCGATTCGCGCCGCATCATCGTGAGCGCATGGAACGTGGCGGAGCTGTCGAAGATGGCGCTGATGCCCTGCCATGCCTTCTTCCAGTTCTACGTGGCGCCGCCGCAAGCCGAGGGCGAACGCGGCAAGCTGAGCTGCCAGCTCTACCAGCGCAGCGCCGACATCTTCCTCGGCGTGCCCTTCAACATCGCGAGCTACGCGCTGCTGACGCACATGGTGGCGCAGCAGTGCGACCTGGACGTGGGCGACTTCATCTGGACCGGCGGCGACTGCCACATCTACACCAACCATGCCGAGCAGGTCGCGCTGCAATTGGGCCGTACGCCGCACCCGTACCCCACGCTGCACATCAAGCGCAAGCCCGGGTCGATCTTCGATTACCAGTACGAGGACTTCGAGGTGCTGGACTACCAGCATCATGCGGCGATCAAGGCGCCGGTCGCGGTCTGAAGCGGGAGATGACGATGGCACGCGTGAACCTCCTCTACGCCCGCGCCGCCAACGGCGTGATCGGCTTCAACGGCACCATGCCCTGGCACCTGCCCGAGGACCTGGCGCACTTCAGGCGCACGACGATGGGTGCGCCGGTGATCATGGGGCGCAAGTCGTGGGACTCGGTGCCGCCCAGGTTCCGGCCGCTGCCGGGACGCGACAACATCGTGGTCACGCGCCAGCCCGACTGGAGCGCAGAAGGCGCGCAACGCGCGGCAAGCCTGCAGGAGGCGCTCGCGCTGTGCGAACAGAGCGAAGAGGTGTGGGTGATCGGCGGTGCGCAGATCTTTGCCGAGGCGGCGCCTTTCGCGCATCGCGCGATCGTGACCGAGATCGACCGCGATTTCGACGGCGATGTCCATGCGCCGCCGCTTGGCGCAGGCTGGCATGAAACGGCCCGTGAATCGCACGTCGCGGCCAACGGCTTGCCCTACAGTTTCGTGACGCTGCAAAGGAGCGAGGCACCATGAACATCCAGCAGTTGTTCGGCATCGAACTGCCGATCATCCAGGCGCCGATGGCCGGGGTGCAAACCAGCGCGATGGCCATTGCGGTATCGAACGCGGGCGGCCTTGGCTCGCTGCCCTGCGCGATGCTCACGCCCGATGGCCTGCGCACGGAACTGCGAGCCATCGCGGCGCAGACGACGCGGCCCTACAACGTCAACTTCTTCTGCCACCAACCCACCGAGCCCGACCCGGTGCGCGAGGCGAAATGGCGCGCGGCCCTCGCGCCGTACTACGCCGAGTTCGGCATCGACCCGGCCACGGTGCCTGCGGGTGGCGGTCGCGCACCCTTCTCGGCCGAGGTTGCCGGGCTGATCGCGGAGTTCAAGCCGCCCGTGCTGAGCTTTCATTTCGGACTGCCGCCGCCAGCGCTGCTTGCCCGTGTAAAGGGATGGGGCGCCAAGGTGATCTCCTCGGCCACGACGGTGGAGGAGGCGCGCTGGCTCGAAGCCCACGGCGTCGATGCCGTCATCGCGCAGGGCGTGGAAGCCGGTGGACATCGCGGCATCTTCCTCAGCGACGACCTCAGCACGCAACTCGGCACGATGGCGCTGCTGCCGCAGGTGGTGCGCGCGGTGAAGGTGCCCGTGATCGCAGCGGGCGGCATTGCCGACCGTGACGGCGTGGTCGCGGCGCTGGCGCTGGGCGCGGCCGGCGTGCAGCTCGGCACCTCGTTCATGCTGTGCGCGGAGGCGACCATCAGCCCGATGCACCGGGCCGCACTGCAAAGCCGGCGCGCCGAGCACACCACGCTCACCAACGTGTTCACCGGCCGGCCCGCACGCGGCATGTACAACCGGCTCATGAAGGAACTGGGTGCGCTGAGCGACGCCGCGCCCGCCTTCCCCTTCGCGACCGCCGCGCTGGCGCCGCTGAAGGCCGCCGCCGAAAAACTGGGACATGACGATTTCTCCACGCTGTGGTCGGGCCAGAACGCCACCGGCTGCCGCGCGATCCCCGCAGCCGACTTGCTGCGCTCGCTCGTGCCTGCATGAACTTATCGGTCGCGCACGGCGTACACGCCCTGCTGCTGCCCTTCTGGCTGGCCGTGGCGCTGTCGCCTGCGCTGCATGCCGAGCCGCTTCGCGCCAAGGACCAGGTGCTCTTCATGCCCGGCGTCGCGCGGGTCGTGGAAGGCGGCCAGCTTGAAATCGACGTGCATGCGTGGCTCTACGAGAAGGAGCGAATGCACGGCGTGAACAGCCTTCTGTCGCGCTACCTGAAGATCGACGTGCAGCGGCTCTCGCGGGCGGCCCGCACGCGCTTCGACCAGCGCACCGGCCTGTTCCACACCGAGTCGAGCGACGAGCGGGTGATCGACATCGTCGTGGACGCCACCGGGCTGCAGATCGCGCTGCCGCCAACCGCCGACAACGGCCGCACCAACATGCGGCTGTTGATCGATGCGCCCTCTCCGCGCCCGGACGAAGATGTGGTGCGGTTCCATGCCTTGACGGCGCCCGGCGATACGCGGCGTTTCAACGGCCAGGCGATCGTGGTGCCGCCCGTCGGGCTGTCGGTGGTCTCGGACATCGACGACACCATCAAGCACACCCACGTTCGCAACACGCACGAGATGATGTTGAACACCTTCACGCGGCGCTTCGATCCGGTGCCGGGCATGGCGCAGATGTACCGCACGCTCGCGGGCGAACCCGGCACGCGCTTTCACTATGTCTCTGCCAGCCCGATCCAGCTCTTCCCGCCGCTGGCCGAGTTCCTGCGCGCCGGCGACTTCCCCGTGGGCAGCGTGCACTTGCGCGAAAGCACCACCTGGCGATCGCTGCTGCCAGGCAAAGGGACTTCGCGCGCGCACAAGCTCGCAGTGATCGAGCAGCTGATGGCGGATTTTCCGCAGCGACGCTTCCTGCTGGTGGGCGATTCGGGCGAGGCGGACCCTGAGATCTATGCCGAGCTCGCGCGAAAGCATCCAGCCCTCGTCGAGGCCATCGTGATCCGCGACGTGACGCAGGAAGGGCGCGAGTCACCGCGCTATTTCGCTACCTTCGACGGCGTGGATCCGGCGCGCTGGCATGTGCTGGTCGACGGCGACGCCTGGCCCGTTCCGGCGCGCTGAGGCGCCGCCCCTCTTCTCCTTGCATCCCTGGCCGCTGGCGTGCACCGGCATCGGCCAATGCTCCAAAACCCTGATTGATTTATTTATTGATGTTAATAGCATCACCAAACCAAATACGACATCAAGCATGTCCGCCACCCCCACCATTGCCGACATCGCCCGCATCGCCGGCGTGGGGACGGCCACGGTAGACCGGGTCCTGAACCGCAGGCCCGGCGTCAATGCCGAAACGGTGCAACGCGTGATGCAGGTGGTCGAGGAAGTCGGCGCGCCGCAGCAACCCGGGCGGCCTCGCAAGGGCGCCAACGCCCGCTTCGCCTTCGTGCTGCCGGCCGACGAATCGCCGTTCGTCGACCTGGTCGAGCGCCAGATCGCACAGGCGGCCGGCGACTTCCGGCATGCGCACATCACCGAAATCACCCACCGCATCGAAACCACCGACCCCGTCCGCTTTGCCGAGGAACTGGCCCAGGTCGGCGACTGCGAAGGCATCGCGCTGATGGCGCCGGACCTCCCGCCCATCAAGCGCGCCATCAACGAGCTGGTGCGTGCAGGCGTGCATGTCGTCACGCTGTTCTCCGACGTGGCCGGCTCGATGCGCGAGACCTGCATCGGCGCCGACAACCGCGCCGCCGGGCGCACGGCCGGGCTGCTGCTCGGCCGCATGGCTTGCGGCGCCCGGCGCGACACGCTGCTGCTGTCGTCGCAGGCCACGCGGCTCAGCTCCGAGATCGAGCGGCGCATCGGCTTCGCGCAGGCCGTCGAGGAGCGTTTCCCCACGCTGAAGCTGCAGCGCACGCCCGACCTTCCGGCCGACAACGATGGCGCCTGCGAGGCGCTGCTGCAGACCCTGCGCGGCGACATCGACCCCGCGCGCGTGGCCGGCATCTACAACGTCGGCTCCGGCAGCGCCGGCGTCGCCCGCGCGCTGGGCGAATCGGGCCTGTTGCCGCAGGCCGGCGCGATCGCCCACGACTTCACCGACGAGCACGGATCGCTGCTGTCGGCGAACGCGCTCAGCTACGTCCTGCACCAGGACATTCATTACTGCGTATTGACGGCGGCGCGCGTGTTGCGCGCGCTGTGCGAGAACGTCCGCGGCGCACTCAACGTGGTGCAGCCGCGCATCGAGATCCTGACGGCCGAGAACCTGCATTAGGTGCTCGACAGCCGGGTATGTGTCCTTGAAACCCCTTGTTTTTCTGGAGACTGCTCATGAAATCGATCTCGAAGATGCTGCCGGGGGTGCTCGCCCTGGCCACTGCTGCCGTTCTCGGCCTCACCAGCGCCAACGTACAGGCGCAGGACAAGACCATCACGCTCTGCTGGGCCGCATGGGACCCGGCCAATGCGCTGGTCGAACTGTCGAAGGACTTCACGGCCAAGAGCGGCGTGAAGATGAAGTTCGAGTTCGTGCCCTGGACCAACTTCGCCGACCGCATGCTCAACGAGCTCAACTCCAAGGGCAAGCTGTGCGACCTGATCATCGGCGACAGCCAGTGGATCGGCGGCGCGGCCGAGCAGGGCCACTACGTCAAGCTCAATGACTTCTTTGCCAAGGAAGGCATCAAGATGACCGACTTCGCGCCCGCCACCGTGGTGGGCTACGCGGAGTGGCCGAAAAACACGCCCAACTATTGGGCCCTGCCCGCGATGGCCGACGCGGTGGGCTGGACCTATCGCAAGGACTGGTTCGCCAAGCCCGAGATCCAGGCCGAGTTCAAGGGCAAGTACAAGCGCGACCTCGCACCACCCAAGACCTGGACCGAGTTCAAGGAAGTCTCCGAATTCTTCCAGGGCCGCATGATCGACGGCAAGAAGGTCTACGGCGCCTACATCTTCACCGAGCGCGGCTCCGAAGGCATCACGATGGGCGTGACCAACGTGCTCTACCCGATGGGCTTCAAATACGAAGACCCGAAGAAGCCGTATTCGATGCAAGGCTTCGTCAACTCGCCAGACGCGGTGCGCGGCCTCGAGTTCTACAAGGCCATCTACAAGGGCAGCACGCCGCCCGGCCTGACCAATGCGTACATGGGCGAAGGGCTGGATGCCTTCAAGTCCGGCCAGGTCGCGATGATGATGAACTGGTTCGCCTTCTTCCCCGGCCTCTACAAGGACCCGAACGTCGGTGGCGACAAGATCGGCTTCTTCACCAACCCGTCGGACAAGGGCAAGGGCGTGCAGTTGGGCGGCCAAGGCATCTCGGTGGTGTCGTACTCGGCGAACAAGAACGAATCGCTGCAGTACATCAAGTGGTTCGCGAGCCCCGAGGTGCAGAAGAAGTGGCAGGCCATCGGCGGCTCGTCGGCGGCCAAGGCCGTGCTGGACGACCCGGCCTACCCGAAGAGCTCGCCCTTCGCGCAGGCTTTCCTCGACTCGATGGGCATGGTGGTCGACTTCTGGGCCGAGCCTTCCTACGCGCAACTGTTGCTCGCCATGCAGAAGCGCGTGCATGACTACGTCGTGGCCGACAAGGGCACCGCCAAGGAAGCACTGGACGCGCTGGTCGTTGACTGGACCAAGGTGTTCAAGGACGATGGCAAGGCGAAGTAAGAAGGCGTGAAGACCGTGAGCGCCATTCGTCCACCGATGCCGAGCCCCTCCGCCAAAGGAATCGTCGCCCGGGCCGCCGAAGCCACGCCACCGGCGGCGGCGATGCGCATGCGCGGCCTGTCCGACCGGGCGATCGCGTGGCTCTTTGTCGGGCCGACGATGGTGCTCCTGCTCGCGATCAACATCTTCCCGTTGATCTGGACGATCAAGCTGTCCTTCACCAACTACCGGGCCAACCGGCCCAACGCCAATGTGCTGGACGTCGGCATCGACAACTACGTGTCGGTGCTCACCGATCCGGACATCTGGCTGGCGATGCAGGCCACGGCGCACTTCCTGTTCTGGACCATCTTCCTGCAGATGGTGATCGGCTTCGCGCTGGCCTATCTCATCGACCGCAAGTTCCGCGGGCACGGCTTCTGGACGACGATGATCCTGATCCCGATGATGCTGTCGCCGGCCGTGGTGGGCAACTTCTGGGCCTTCCTCTATCAGCCGCAGATCGGGTTGTTCAACTACGCGGTGTCGTTCCTGACGGGCGTGCCGGCGTCGTCGTTCGAGATGATCGGGTCGGTCAAGCTGGCGCCGTGGGCGATCATCATCGTGGACACCTGGATGTGGACGCCTTACGTGATGCTGATCTGCCTGGCCGGCCTGCGCTCCATACCCGACTACATCTACGAGGCGGCCGAGGTCGACCGGGCCTCGAAGTGGCGGCAGTTCTGGTCGATCACGCTGCCGATGGTGCTGCCCTTCATCATGCTCGCGGTGCTGTTCCGCGGCATCGAGAACTTCAAGATGTTCGACATGGTGAACCTGCTGACGTCCGGCGGGCCGGGGTCCGCGACCGAACTGGCGTCGATCACGCTGAAGCGCGAGGCATTCGAGAAGTGGAGGACCGGCTATTCGTCGGCCTTCGCGATCATCCTTTTCGTGTCGGTGTTCGGCTTGGCCAACATCTACGTGAAGGCACTCAATCACGTGAAGAACCGCTGATGAGGACGACATGAGCCAAGGCATCAGCACCGCGCATTCCGTCGTCGAGCCGAGTTCGCGCACGCGCTGGTTCGCCGGGTCGGTGGTCGTGCTCTATGCATTGATCACGATGATCCCGCTGGTATGGATCATCCTCACCGGCTTCAAGACGCCGCCGGACTCCATCAGCTATCCGCCGAAGATCGTGTTCACACCGTCGCCGCAGGGCTACTGCAACCTGTTCACGACGCGCTCGCGCCAGACACCCGAATACGTCGCCGCGCTTCCGCCCGCGACCGACACCTGCGACAAGGTCGCGCGTGCCGACAACATGGTGATCGCGGGGCCGTCGAACTACATCCCCCGCTTCATCAACTCGCTGATCATCGCCTTCGGCTCGACCGTGCTGTCGGTCGGCTTCGGCGTGATGGCGGCCTATGCCTTCTCGCGCTTCAAGGTTCCGCTGAAGGATGACCTGCTGTTCTTCATCCTGTCGACGCGGATGATGCCGCCGATCGCGGTCGCGATCCCGATCTACCTGATGTACCGTGAACTCGGCCTGTCGGACACGCGTCTCGGAATGATCCTGCTCTACAGCGCGGTGAACGTGTCGCTCGCGGTGTGGCTGCTCAAGGGCTTCATCGACGAGATTCCGCGCGAGTACGAGGAGGCGGCGATGGTCGACGGCTACACGCGGCTGCAAGCTTTTCGCAAGGTGGTGCTGCCGCAGGCGACCACCGGCATCGTGGCGACCTCGATCTTCTGCCTGATCTTCGCGTGGAACGAATACGCGTTCGCCGTGCTGCTGACCTCCGGCACGGCGCAGACGGCGCCGCCGTTCATCCCGATCATCATCGGCGAAGGCGGGCAGGACTGGCCTGCAGTCGCAGCGGGGACGACGCTGTTCCTGATACCGATCCTGGTCTTCACGATCCTGCTGCGCAAGCACCTGCTGCGCGGTATCACGTTTGGAGCGGTGCGGAAATGACGTTCGCCCTGAAACTGCCCCGGCGCTCGCGACGTACTCTGACCGCCGGGTTTGCGGCCGGGGCACGGGATCACGCCGACGGCGTACTCTGCTCCGCGAATGTCCCCCGCCGTCAGCCTTCGGCTGCCGGCTCCTCCTTTATTTCGCTGCGCAGAGCACACCATCGACGTGATCCAGATGCGCAGTGGCTGATCGGCCGGCACAACACAACCTGCCCTCGGCCCGTGCGCCCAATCGAGCTTCAAGCGGCGCGAGCGGCGCGAGCGGCGCGCAGTCATGGAAAACTGGAATGACGAATACGACAACGCCCCTGCACCGCCAACGCCGCTGGCCACGC
Organism: Variovorax sp. dw_308; assembly: GCF_019207085.1. Classification (GTDB taxonomy): domain Bacteria; phylum Pseudomonadota; class Gammaproteobacteria; order Burkholderiales; family Burkholderiaceae_C; genus Variovorax. The sequence continues at coordinate 421,223 of NZ_JAATOM010000003.1, forward strand.
TGGCTGCGACGTGGCCCCATGGAGATCGTCGCCTGCGTCGTCATCACGGCCGGGCTGGTGATGATGCTGCAGCCATTGGCGATGGTGCTCTACACGTGGTCGTTCGTGACGACGCTGTTCGGCACCTTGCTGTTCATGGTCGTGTCGAAGTTTCCCGAATGAGCGAACCGAAATGACATGCGCTCGACCCTTGCCGAGTTTTCCGCCCGCCGGGTTTGCGGATAGCGGACGCCGGAAACACAGACCGTCCCACGTGTCGAGGGTGCTGGGTGTTCCCCGCAGCGAAATAAAGGAGGAGGCCGAAGGCCGGGGGACATTCGCGGAGGGGAATACCCAGCGGCCTCGGCACGCGCCCAAGCCCGTAATTCATGCGATGAAGCGCCCGGCACGCCACGCGACGGAAATGTGACATGGCCGACATCCGCGTCCACCACCTCCACAAGGCCTTCGCCGACTTCACCGCGGTCAAGGATTCCACCTTCACCGTGCACGACGGCGAGTTCTTCTGCCTGCTCGGCCCCTCGGGCTGCGGCAAGACGACCACTCTGCGCATGATCGCGGGGCTCGAACTGCCGACCTCCGGACAGATCTTCCTCGGCGACGAGGACGTGAGCTTCAAGCGCGCATCGGCGCGCGACATCGCCTTCGTGTTCCAGATGTTCGCGCTCTATCCGCACATGAACGTGCGGCGCAACATCGCCTTTCCGCTGGTGTCGCAGGGCATGCCGCGCAAGCAGGTCGACCAGGCGGTGGAACAGGCCGCGCGCACGCTGCGCATCACGCACCTGCTCGACAAGCCGGTGTCGGGCCTCTCCAGCGGCGACCGCCAGCGCGTAGCGCTCGGCCGCGCGATCGTGCGGCAGCCGCTGGCCTTTCTCATGGACGAGCCGCTCGGCGCGCTCGATGCCGAATTCCGCGAGGTCATGTGCCAGGAACTGCGCGCGCTGCACGACCGCCTGCATGCCACCACCGTCTACGTCACGCACGACCAGATGGAAGCGATGGCCATGGCCGATGTCATCGCGATCATGAACGAGGGCGTGATCGAGCAGCTCGGCGCACCGCTGGAGGTGTACGAGCGGCCGGCCAGCGTGTTCGTCGCCGACTTCATCGGCGCGCCGTCGATGAACTTCCTGCCCTTCGAAGCGGCGATGGCCAGCGGCGACGACGCCATCCAGATCGGCCCCGCGAAGCTCATCGTGCCGGCCGCGCGCGAGGACGTGTCGGCGCGCCACCTGCTGTGCGGCGTGCGGCCCGAGCATGTGCGCTTCCACGACGATTCCATGCTGCGCGCCGAAGTGCTCGGTACCGAGTACCTTGGCACCAGTACCGTCGTCACGCTGGCCACCGCGCAGGGCGCAACGGTGCGGGCCAAGGTCGACGTCACGAGCCCCGCGCGGCGCGGCGACCACGTCGGCCTGGCTTTCGATTCACGCGCAGTGTCGCTTTTCGACGCCGCATCCGGCCGCGCGCTGCGCACCGCGCGCGACGACCAGCCGCACGCCGTGCGTCGCCAGGGAGCACGCCATGGCTGAGCTGCGACTCACCAACGTCGGCAAGCGTTTCGGCGCGATCCAGGCGGTCGATGGACTGAACCTCGACATCCCGAGCGGCGAATTCTTCGTGCTGCTCGGCCCGAGCGGCGCCGGCAAGACCACCACCTTGCGGCTCGTCGCGGGCCTGGAGCAGCCGGACGCAGGCAAGGTCTGCATCGCCGGACGCGAGGTGACCGCGCTGGCCCCGGCCCTGCGCGACGTCGCCTTCGTGTTCCAGCAGTACTCCCTCTATCCGCACCTGAGCGTCTTCGACAACCTCGCCTTTCCCCTGCGTTCGCCTTTGCGCCCGACGCCCGAGGCAGAGGTCCGCCGCAAGGTCGAGGAGGTCGCGCACATGCTGCGCATCCACGACAAGCTGAGGAACCCCGCGACCAAGCTGTCCGGCGGCCAGATGCAACGCGTCGCCATCGGCCGCGCGCTGGTGCGCAGCCCGTCGCTCTACCTCATGGACGAGCCGCTGTCTTCGCTCGATGCCAAGCTGCGCAACGACCTGCGCCTCGAACTCAAGCGCATCCAGCAGGACCTCGGCGCGACCATGCTCTACGTCACGCACGACCAGATCGAAGCGATGACCATGGCCACGCGCATCGGCGTGCTCGATGCGGGCAAGCTGGTCCAGGTCGGCACGCCGCAGCAGATCTACGAAGACCCGCGCAGCAGCCACGTCGCGGCGCGGCTCGGCTCGCCGCGCATCAACCTCTTTCCACGCGCGCTGGTGCCGGCTGTCGCGGGGCCACGGCAGGCGGTCACGGTCGGCGTGCGGGCGGAGCATCTGCGAATCCATCGCGATGCGGCGGACACGGCCCACCGCGGCGCCCGCGTCAAGCGCATCGAGCGGCTGAGCGACCAGCACCTCGTGCACGTCGGCCTCGACGACAGCGACCAGGAACTGATCGTCTCCGCGCCCGGCGGCGAGCGCTTCGAGCCCGACGATGCGGTGCGCGTCGAACTGATGCGCCCACTGTGGTTCGACGCCGAGGGCCAGCGCATCGCCGCATGAGTGAATGACTGCATGAATCACCAACAGGGAAGAACGACATGACCGATCAGATCGACCTCATCCGCAACGCCACGCAAACGCTCATCGACCACGTCGACGAACTCACCGCGCTGGACCAGGCCATCGGCGACGGCGACCACGGCCTCAACATGCGGCGCGGCGCGCTCGCGATCCAGGGCAAGCTCGACGACATGGCCGGCCAGTCGCTCAATGACGCGCTGCGCACCATGGGCATGACCTGCATGTCGACCATCGGCGGCTCCTCGGGCCCGGTGTTCGGCACGCTGATGGTCACGCTCGGCAAGGAGCTGCCGGACCCGCCGACTGCCGCCGCGCTGGCCAGCGCCGTCGACGCCGGCATCAAGGCGCTGACACGGCTCGGCAAGGCGGAGGTCGGCCAGAAGACGCTGCTCGACGTGCTCGACCCGGTGCAGAAGGTGCTGGCCTCGGGCGGTGACAACCTCGCCGCGCGCGTGCGCGAGTGCGCCTTTGCCAGCGCCGAAGCCACGGCCGCGATGGACGCCATCAAGGGCCGCGCCTCCTTCCTCGGCGACCGGGCGCTGGGCCATGTGGACCCGGGTTCGCGTTCGATGGCATTGATCATCGGTGCGATCTGTGACAGCCTTTCCTCGCCCTCGCCAACGTCTTCCCTTTCCGCCTGAATCGCCTGACTCGCCAGAAAGCCACCGCCCCATGAAGAAGCTCATCAACGACGTCGACAACATCCTGACCGAATCCCTTGACGGCTTCGCCGCCGCACATGCCGACATCGTGACGCTTGGCGAGGGCGGCCTGTTCGTGCGGCGCAAGACGCCCAAGCCCGGCAAGGTGGCGCTGATCTCCGGCGGCGGCTCGGGCCATGAGCCCTTGCACGCCGGCTTCATCGGCCACGGCATGCTCGACGCGGCCTGCCCCGGCCAGGTCTTCACCTCCCCCACGCCGGACCAGATGCTGGCCGCGGCGCAGGCCGTGAACACCGGCGCGGGCGTGCTGTTCATCGTCAAGAACTATTCCGGCGACATGATGAACTTCCAGATGGCCGCCGAGATGGTCGATTGCGAAAACGAGACCGTCATCGTCAACGACGACGTGGCGGTGGAGAACTCCACCTACACGACCGGACGACGTGGCGTGGCCGGCACGCTCATCGTCGAGAAGATCATCGGCGCGGCGGCCGAGCGCGGCGACTCGCTCGCGCAACTGAAGGCGCTTGGCGATGCGGTCAACAAAGCTACCGCCTCGATGGGCGTGGCGCTCACCTCCTGCACCGTGCCGGCCGCAGGCAAGCCGACCTTCCAGATCGGGCCGGACGAGATGGAGATGGGCGTCGGCATCCATGGCGAGCCGGGCCGGCGCCGCGTCAAGCTCGCGTCGGCGGACGACATCGCGGCGGAGCTGACCGGCGCGATCCTCAAGGACCTGTCATTGAAGGCCGGACAGGAGGTGATCCTGCTGGTGAACGGCTTCGGTGGTACGCCGCTGATGGAGCTGTACCTGATGGTCAACTCGGTGCGCAAGATCCTCGATGGGCACGGGTTGAAGGTGGCGCGCTTCCTGACCGGGCCGTACGTGACCTCGCTGGAGATGGCGGGTTGCTCGGTGACGGTGACGGCCGTCGATGCGGCCACGCTGGCGCTGTGGGACGCGCCGGTGCATACGCCGGCCTTACGCTGGGGCGTCTGATCGCAAGCTGGCCCTCAGGCCGCTGCGACGCGCGGGGGCCGAATCAACGATTCGATGTGCTCGCTGCGGGAACGCTCTACCGCGTGGACCGACCCGCAGTTGTCGCGAAAGGATTGAATACTTCGACGCCAAGCGCCTTGAAATCCGCGACATTCCGCGTCGCAACCGTGAGCCCATGGACTCGCGCCGTCGCGGCGATCATGGCGTCTTCATAAAGCGTGTCGGACTTCCTGTGCATCAGTCGCGCCCAGTTCCGGAATGCCGGCACATCCATTGGCAAGACGTTGTAGGCCGCGGACAGCATCTCGAGCCATGCCTCGATTTCGTCGGCCTTTTCCGTGTCCTGCTCCCGCGTCAACTCGATGCCTGCCTGGATCTCGCCCAGGGTCACGGCTGAAAGGAAAAGCTGCGCGTCATCCATCGATTCGATCCAGGCAACCACAGCGCCGTGAGGTCGAGGCTTTCGGAGTTCGGAGACGACGTTGGTATCGAGCAGGTACATGCGGCGTTACCGGATCGGCGCCACGTTGCGGCGCCTTGCGCTTCCTCGGGCCGGAACCATCATGTCTGCGCGCGCCGTGTCCGACAGCAGCAGTTGCTTCAGCGAAGGGCGTGCAGCGGACTGCAGGCGCCGCCACTCTTGCACGGGCACCAGCACTGCGGCCTCGGTACCTCGCCGTGTCACCATCTGCGGCCCCTCCGAGAGGCACGCCTCCAGGAACTCGCTAAACCTTGCCTTCGCATCCTGAACGGGCCATGTGTGCATCACAACTCCTACAGACTAGTTATCTGACTAGTCTGTCAAGGTTTCAGTCGCTTGTCAAACGCCGGGGCTTGGCGCCTGCATTGCCCCGACAATCGCGAGTCTCATGTGCACCCGCTACACCCCGCCCGACTGGGCCGCCATCGAGCGCGAGTGGCTCATCGGCGCCCGCAACCAACCACCGTGGCCGGCCGAGATATTCCCGCGCTCGCCTGGTCCTTTCATCCGCCGCACACGCGACGAGGTCGACTACGCACGCCAACTGGTCGTGGGCCAGTGGGGCCTGATCCCCTGGTTCGCGACCGAGGCCAAGCTGAAGTTCCCCACCAGCAACGCGCGCTCTGAAGAACTCTCCGCCAAGGCCAGCTACAAGCAGCCGTGGGCCCGCGGCCAGCGGTGCATCATCCCGGCCGCCACCTTCGACGAGCCCAACTGGGAAACCGGCAAGAACGTCTGGTGGACCTTCAGCCGCGCCGACGGTGCGCCATGGGGCCTTGCCGGCCTGTGGAACCTCTGGACCGACAAGCTCACCGGCGAGGTGCACGAGAGCTACACCATGCTCACCATCAACGCGGACGCGCATCCGTTGATGAACCGCATGCACAAGCCCGACCCGAAACTCGGCGCCGACCAGCAGGACAAGCGCAGCGTGATCCCGATCGAGCGCGGCGATGTCGACCAATGGCTGGCCGGCACCGTGAAGGAAGCGACCGAACTGCTGCGCCTCGCGCCAGTGGACATGTTTGTCGGCGCGCCCTCCGTCGCAGCGGCGCCACCGCCGAAAAAGCCGAAGACGCCACCGGCCCCACCGCAACAGGCCGGGCTCTGGTGAGGCGCTGAGCCACGTCCGCCCCTCGGGGCGCAGCAGGAAGATAGACGTGTAGATCAGTGCGCCCCGGTCGAGCCGCCCAGGCTCGGATCGGCGCTGCCCAGGAAGTACTTCATCGTCAGGCGCTGCACGAAGTTGCCATACGGCGGATAGAACAGGTCGACCGGGAAGAAGCGATGGCGCTTGAACACCGTCTTCGCATGCGACAACTCGCGGAACCCCTCTTCGCCGTGGTAGTTGCCCATGCCCGAGTTGCCGATGCCGCCAAAGGGCGCGTCGTGGTTCACCACATGCCAGCCCCAGTCATTGACCGACACGCCGCCCGAGTGGGTGCGCGTGAGCACTTCGTCGCGCTCGGCGCCGTCGTAGCTGAAGCAATACAGCGCGAGCGGCCGTTCGCGGTCATTGATGTAGTTGATGGCCTCCTCCATCGTGTCGTAGGGCACCACGGGAAGCAGCGGGCCGAACAGTTCCTCCGTCATCACCAGCATGTCGGGCCGCAGGTTCGTGATGATCTGCAAGGGCAGCGAACGGTCGCTGCCGGTGGGCATCGGCCCACAGGACTCGATGTTCGCGCCCTTCTCGCGGGCATCGTCCAGCAGCTTGCCGATGCGCTTGAACTGGCGGTCGTCGACCACCGAGGTGAAGTCCGGGTTGCCCGTCGTCTTGCCCTTGAAGAAGGACTGGACCGTACGCCGCACGCCCGCGATGAACTCGTCGACGCTCTCACGCGGCACCAGCGCGTAGTCGGGCGCGACGCAGATCTGCCCGGCGTTGGTCGTCTTGCCGTGCGTGACGCGCTTGGCGGCATCGGCCACCGGATAGTTGCGCGTCACCAGCGCCGGCGACTTGCCGCCCAGTTCCAGCGTCACCGGCGTCAGGTTGGCCGCCGCGGCGCGCATCACGATCTTGCCGACCGCGGGCGAGCCGGTGAACACGATGTGGTTGAAAGGCAGCGTGGTGAAGACGCTCGGGTCGACCAGTTCCTCGCCGACCACGGCCACCAGGTCCTCCGGGAAGACCTCGGCCAGCATCTTGCGCAGCAGCGCATTGGTGGCCGGGGTCGCCTCGGGCATCTTGATCATCACGCGATTGCCCGCGGCCAGCGCCGCGATCGCCGGGCCGACCGACAGGTAGATCGGGAAATTCCACGGCGTGACCACGCCGACGACGCCCTTCGGCTGGTAGCGCACCGAGACGCTGTTGGTCAGGAACAGCAGCTCGGTGGAGCGGCGGCTCGGCTTCATCCAGCGCTTCAGGTGCGAAATGGCATGGCTGGCTTCCATCGTCGAGCCCAGCAGGTCGAGGATCTTCGATTCGGCGTGCGAGCGAAAGCCGAAGTCCTTGCTCATCGCGTCGGCCAGCACGTCCTGGTAGCGCTGCATCTGCGTCTTGAGCGCCTGCACGCGCCTCACGCGCTCGCTGCCCGAGGGATACGGCTCGGCCCGGTAGGCCGCCTGTTGCGCAGCGAAGAGCCGCGCGACGCGCTCGTTGGCCTCGAGCGCGGCGGGAGTCTGGAATGGAGCGTTGTTCATGGAGCGGTCTCCGGGGAAGGGCTTGCGCGCCGCATCGGATAGTTGGCGCGCCCGACATGGCGCCTCTGCATGGTCATCCAGATGGGTGGCTGGATTCCACTCCCGCATGGCCCGCGCCGGACCATGGCATCGCATGGTGCGTCCATGCGATCGATGCGTCAACCTGTTGGCTCCGGCCATGACCGTGGCGCCGGCGTGCTACACCGCACACATCCAGGTTGCGGCAGCCCCGGGCGGGGCACAATGGGCGGCGCGGCGCGCCAGCCTGCCGCCGGACGCACGGCCATCGGATGCCTGGCATCGGCAATCCGGCGCATCGTTGTCCAACATCAGATCCCCTTCATTCCACCCATGCGAATCGCCACCTGGAACGTCAACTCCCTCACCGCCCGCCTGCAGCATGTGCTCGACTGGCTGATCGCCAATCCGGTCGACGTGCTCTGCCTGCAGGAGCTGAAGATGACCGACGACAAGTTCCCGCTCGAAGTGCTCAAGTCGGCCGGCTACGAAGCCGCGGTGTTCGGCCAGAAGACCTACAACGGCGTCGCCATCCTGAGCCTGCAGCCGGTGCGCGACGTGGTGAAGAACATCAGCGGCTTCACGGACGAGCAATCGCGTGTGATCGCAGCCACCATCGACACGCCGGCGGGCGAGTTGCGGGTGGTCAACGGCTACTTCGTCAACGGCCAGGCGCCCGGCAGCGAGAAGTTCGAATACAAGATGAACTGGCTCAACGCGCTGCGCGAATGGTTGCGCCTGGAAATGATTGCGCACCCCCAGCTGGTGCTGCTCGGCGACTTCAACATCGTGCTGGAAGACCGCGACAGCTTCGACCCCATCGGCCTGGCCGAGACCATCCACCACACGACCGCCGAACGCGACCAGTTCAAGGCCTTGCTCGCGCTCGGCTTGACCGATGCGTTCCGCCTGTTCGACCAGCCCGAGAAGAGCTACTCATGGTGGGACTACCGCATGCTCGGCTACCAGAAGAACCGCGGCCTGCGCATCGACCACATCCTCGTCAGCGCGCCGCTCGTGCCGCTGGCCAAGAGCTGCGTGATCGACCGCGTGCCGCGCAAGTGGAAGACGCCAAGCGACCACGCGCCGGTGGTGCTGGAGATCTGACGGGCCGTTGAATACGGGATCGGACAGCCGGACGCATCCTCCGCGTCCTCCGCGTCCGGAACTCCGTATTCAACGGCCCTTGCAGCCCTCCAGCTACTCGATCCCCAGTTCCTGGATCTTCCGCGTGATCGTGTTGCGCCCGATGCCGAGCTTCTGCGCGGCCTCGATGCGGCGGCCGCGCGTGCTGGCCAGCGCGGTGAGGATCAGGCGCGACTCGAAGCGGCGCGACAGCGCATCCCACACATCGTGACGCCCCGCGGCGAGCAAGGCCTGGGCTTCGTGCTCCAGCCCGGTTTCCCAAGCCTCGACACTGCCGCCTGACGCAGGCACGGATTCGCCGCCCGCCGTGGATGCAGCAGCCGGCGCCACGGGCGACGCCGGTACCTCGGCCAAGGTCTCGTGCTCCGCGTGCACGCTCGCCGGCAGCAGCACCGATGGCGCCGGGGCGTGCGGCACCGGTCCTTCCACCGGCGCACCCGCGATCACTTCCGGTGGCAGGTCCTTCGGCTCGATCAATTGCGCAGGGGCCATCACCGTGAGCCAATGGCAGATGTTCTCTAGCTGCCGCACATTGCCCGGAAAGTTGAAAGTCGAGAGCTGCGCCAGCGCCGCGTCGGAGATCCGCTTGGGGTCCACGCCCAGCTGCTTGGCGCTCTGCTGTAGGAAGTGCCGCGTGAGCGAATACACGTCCTCACGCCGCTCGCGCAGCGCCGGCAGGCGCAGGCGAATCACGTTGAGCCGGTGGAACAAGTCCTCGCGAAAACTGCCCTGCTTGACGCGCTGCTCCAGGTCCTGGTGCGTGGCCGCGATCACGCGCACGTTCGCCTTCACCGCGTTGTGACCGCCCACGCGGTAGAAGTGCCCATCGCTCAGCACGCGCAGCAAGCGCGTCTGCAGGTCGAACGGCATGTCGCCGATTTCGTCGAGGAAGAGCGTGCCGCCATCGGCCTGCTCGAAGCGGCCGCGGCGCATCGTCTGCGCGCCGGTGAAGGCGCCGCGTTCGTGGCCGAACAGTTCGCTCTCCAGCAGGTCCTTCGGTATCGCCGCGGTGTTGATCGCCACGAACGGCCCATTCGTGCGCGGCGAGTGCTTGTGCAGCGCACGCGCCACCAGTTCCTTGCCCGAACCCGATTCGCCCGTGATCAACACCGTCACATTGCTTTGCGACAGCCGCCCGATCGCGCGGAACACGTCCTGCATGGCAGGCGCCTGGCCGAGCATCTCGGGCGCGGCCACCATGCGTTCCTCGGCCACTTCCTCGCGCTGGCTTTCATCGACCGCGCGGCGAATCAGTTCGACCGCGCGTGGCAGGTCGAAGGGCTTCGGCAGGTATTCGAAAGCGCCGCCCTGGAATGCCGAAACGGCGCTGTCCAGATCCGAGAACGCGGTCATGATGATGACCGGCAGGCCGGGGTGCGTGAGCTTGATCTTGTCGAGCAGTTCGAGCCCCGAGCCACCCGGCATGCGGATGTCGCTCACCAGGACCTGCGGGCCTTGCGACTCATCTTCATTGGCGGCTTCGAGCGCCGCAAGCACTTCGCGCGTGTTGGTGAAGCTGCGCGTCGGCATGTCTTCGCGCAGCAGCGCTTTCTCAAGCACAAAGCGTATCGATTGGTCGTCATCCACTATCCAGATCGGCTTCATGCAACTCCTGTTCGGCCTGGCTGCTAGGGCAGCGGTATCAATATCCTGAAATCGGTCCGGCCCGGGACGCTGTCGCACTCGATCACGCCGTGGTGTTGCTGCACAAAGGTTTGCGCCAGCGTCAGTCCCAGCCCTGTCCCGCCTTCCCTGCCCGACACCAGCGGGTAGAAGATGCGGTCCTTGATCGCGTCCGGCACGCCCGGTCCATTGTCAATGACATGCAATTCCAGTGCCAGTCGATACCACTGCTTGTTGAAGATGACCTGACGCGCCACACGCGTCTTGAAGGTGATCCGCGCATCGCCCGCGGCGCGCCGCTCGGCGAGCGCCTGCGCCGCGTTGTGAACGATGTTGAGCGTGGCCTGGATCAATTGCTCACGGTCGCCACGGAACTCCGGAATGGACGGATCGAAGTCGCGCTCGATGTGCAGGTCGCGCGGGAACTCCGCCAGGATCACCGAGCGCACGCGCTCGCACACCTCATGGATGTTGACGTCGCCCACCACGTGCGGCCGGCGGTGGGGCGCCAGCAGCCTGTCGACCAGCGTCTGCAGCCGATCCGCCTCGTGGATGATGACCTGCGTGTACTCGATGAGGTCGCGCGACTCCACCTCCATCTGCAGCAACTGCGCCGCGCCGCGGATGCCGCCGAGCGGGTTCTTGATCTCGTGCGCCAGGTTGCGGATCAACTCCTTGTTGGCCTGCGCCTGGTCGATCAGGCGCTCCTCGCGGTCCTGGCGCACCTGGTTCTCGATCGCCAGCATCTCGATGATCAACTCCCCCGTTTTCTCGGCACGGGAAAGCGTGACCTGCACCGGCATCAACTCATGGTTGACGCGCCGCAGGAAGGCCTCGTAGCGCAGGGTGGCGAATTCATGGGTGCAGGCGCCGTCGATGGCGGTGCGCAGCACCGCGGGTTCATGAAAGCAGGCGCCGAACTGCGAGCCCTCGAGCGTACGCCGCGAGGTGCCCAACGCATCTTCCAGGGCTGCATTGGCGAACAGGACCGAGCCATCCGGCTTCACCACGGCAATCATCGTGGCGAGCAGATCGAAGGACTGGAAACGCTTGGTGGTAGCCGCGGCCTTGCCGAAGGCCATGGCGATCACGGATTGGCCGGCGGCGGCAAGCGGCCGAGCTCGCGGCGGATGCCGGCGATGTCACTTTCGTTGCGGGCGATGTTGGCCTTCATTTCCGCCACGCGATCCAGGTATTTCTGGTAGTTGCGGGCCTCGCTGCCCTGCTTCTCGGGCTCGCCGTTGTTGTAATCCTTGAGCAGTTCGACCTGGCGCGCCTCGGCCTTCTTCAGCTCGGTCTGGAGCACCGTGCGCGCCTCGCCATCGCGCGCGCGCTGGTCCGCGGTTTCGACGCGCGGGCTGCCCGGCGGCGACTTCACCGCCCCGGCGCTGGACGACGCCGCTGCCGCCGGCCGCGCGCCCTGCACTACCGTGACATTGCCGCCCTCCATGACCTTGCAACCGCGCTTCTGCGCCTCGGTCGCGTTGTTCGTGTACTCGTTGCCGCAGCGGTAGACGCGCTCCTGGGCAAGCGCCGGCAAAGCGGCCAGGAGGACCAGGGGCAGTAACAGGATCGATGCAGGTTTCATGGTCATGTGGAAATGGCGCGACTGGGAAACATTTTCGTTGCAATTGGATGTGCTTGGCATTCGCATGTTCCCCGTCAACGAAAAAGGGCGGCCAAAGCCGCCCTTTTGTCACTGAAGAAGTTGTTCGCTCAGAGGGAATAGTACATGTCGAACTCGACCGGATGCGTCGCCATGCGGAAACGCGTGACTTCCTGCATCTTGAGGTCGATGTAGGCATCGATGTACGCATCGGTGAAAACGCCGCCCTTGGTCAGGAACGCGCGGTCCTTGTCCAGGTATTCCAGCGCCTGGTCCAGGCTGTGGCAGACGGTCGGGATCAGCGCGTCTTCTTCCGGCGGCAGGTGGTACAGGTCCTTGCTCGCGGCTTCGCCCGGATCGATCTTGTTCTCGACGCCGTCGAGGCCGGCCATCAGCAGCGCGGCAAAACCAAGGTACGGGTTCATCAGCGGATCGGGGAAGCGCGCCTCGACGCGGCGTCCCTTCGGGTTGGCCACGAACGGAATGCGGATCGAGGCCGAGCGGTTCTTGGCCGAGTAGGCCAGCTTCACCGGGGCTTCGTAGCCGGGCACGAGGCGCTTGTAGCTGTTGGTGCCGGGGTTCGTGATGGCGTTCAGGGCACGAGCGTGCTTGATGATGCCGCCGATGTAGTGCAGCGCGAATTCGCTGAGGCCGGCGTAGCCGTCGCCCGCGAACAGGTTCTTGCCGTCCTTCCAGACCGACTGGTGCACGTGCATGCCCGAGCCGTTGTCGCCGACGATCGGCTTCGGCATGAAGGTCGCGGTCTTGCCGTAGGCGTGGGCCACGTTGTGGATCACGTACTTCTGCAGCTGGACCCAGTCGGCGCGCTGGATCAGCGTGCTGAACTTGGTGCCCAGTTCCATCTGGCCGGCGTTGGCCACTTCATGGTGATGCACTTCGACCGGGATGCCGAGCGATTCGAGCACCAGGCACATTTCCGAGCGCATGTCCTGGAAGCTGTCGACCGGGGGCACCGGGAAGTAGCCGCCCTTGGTCGCGGGACGGTGGCCGGTGTTGCCGTGCTCGTATTCCTTGTCGGTATTCCACGAAGCTTCTTCGGAATCGATCTTCACGAAGCAGCCCGACATGTCGTTCTTCCAGCGCACGCCGTCGAACACGAAGAATTCCGGTTCCGGACCGAAGAAAGCCGTGTCGCCCAGGCCAGAAGCCTTCATGTAGGCCTCGGCACGCTTGGCCAGCGAACGCGGGTCGCGCTCGTAGGGCTTGCCGTCCGACGGGTCGATCACGTCGCAGGTCAGGATCAGCGTCGTTTCTTCGAAGAAGGGGTCGATATTGGCGGTGTTCGGGTCGGGCATGAGTTGCATGTCCGATGCTTCGATGCCCTTCCAGCCGGCGATCGAGGAGCCGTCGAAGGCGTGGCCGTCGGTGAACTTGCCTTCGTCGAAAGCCGAGACGGGCACGGTCACGTGCTGTTCCTTGCCACGGGTGTCGGTGAAACGGAAATCGACGAACTTGACCTCGTTTTCCTTCACGAGTTTGAGTACGTCGGCGACGGTCTTTGCCATCAAATTCTCCTTGCGATGGGGTGGTTAGAAATTCAGGGGTGGGGAATGCAGTTTCTGTGCCATTGTCAGCGCGTGCGACAGGGGCTTCGAATACGCCGTTTGGCCCTGATGGGAGGCATATTCTCCTCTTTTGGTGCGCACACTTTCAACGCACCATTTCGGGGCCGAGGCGTGCATTAAAACAGTGCAGGCCCTCGATGAGCTGTTGGTACGCCGCGGCCAAGCCCTCGGCATGGCCCTTCACGCCCAGTTCGATATGGCGGCCGTGCTCGGGGTGGTCGACGCTCGGCAGGCTGAACACCTTCACGCCCGGATGCGTGCGCTCGACGGCTTCCATCAGGGGCGTGAGGGTGGCCTCCATCGCACCATAGACGATCACGGATTTCTCCGCGCTGCGCCCTCGTGCGAACAGGTCGGCATAGCGCGCATCGAGGACCGATTCGATCATCGGCCAGGCCATCACCGGAAAGCCGGGCACGAAGTGCACGTCGGCCACGCTGAAGCCCGGAATCTTGTTGTACGGGTTGCGGATGATCGTCGCGCCTTGCGGGAACACGCCCATGTTGAGCCGATGCACGTTATCGGGGCGGTCGGGTTCGTAGGTGATGCCTTGCTCGGCCGCGGTGTCGCGCATGCGCTCGCGGATGAGGGCCTCGGCCTCCGGATGCAAGGCGAGCGGCCGGCCGAGCGCGGCCGCGGCGCACTGGCGCGTGTGATCGTCGGGCGTGGCGCCGATGCCACCGGTGGAAAAGACGATGTCGCCGGACGCGAAGGCGCGCTTGAGCACCGCGGTGATGCGCTGCGGCGTGTCGCCGACGTACTCCGCCCAATCGAGCTGCAGGCCGCGCGCCGTCAGCAGTTCGATGACCTTGGGCATGTGCTTGTCGAGGCGCTTGCCCGAGAGGATTTCGTCGCCGACGACGATCAGGCCAAAGGACCGCGGCCCCGCGCCGCTCGTTTCGCTTTTCATGGTGCTCCCCATTGAGTCTGGATGGCCCTGTCCCCATCGTGCGGCAGGGCCGGGCGGTTGCCGTTGGCATTGGGCACGGTGCGTTGCGCACGCAGTTGCGCCAGGGCGTCGAGGCAGTAGTGCGCGAACCACAGCGCCGAGAACGCGAACACCAGCGTGTAGATCCAGATCGCGATCGGCGCCAGCACGAAGAAGCCGGCGGCAAACAGAAGGCCGGACGCCCAGACGATGCTGGGCGCAGCGCCCAGATAGCCGCACAGCACGCCGATGCCCAGCAACGGCAGGCGGTGGGTGCGCAACAGCGTCGTACGCTCCTCGGCATTGGCATGCTCGGCCAGCGCATCGAAGCTCATCACGCGGTAGGTGAGCCAGCCCCAGATCAGCGGCGGCAGGACCAGCACCAGCGGCGGCACCAGCCACAGCGGCATCGACACCACCAGGGCAATCAGCGCCAGCAGCGTGAGCCCCAACGCCCGGATCACGCTCCAGATGAGCGGAGGCCCCTTCTTGTGTTCCAGCATCGGGAAGCGCCTCGTGGCCACGAGCCGTGTCAGCGCCGGCGCCATGAGGCCCGACACGATCAGCAGCGAGACCAGCACGATGGCCGGCGTTGCCGCCAGCACCACCACCAATTGCGCCAGCATGCCCGAGATGTCACCGGTGAAGAGGCGCCCGATCCAGCCCCAGAAATTCGCCAGCAGCGGCCAGGAATCCAGCGTTGCACGCGTCCAGACGACGGCCGGCTCCCAGAAAAAATAGCCGAGACAGGCCGCCAGCGCCACCATCAACACCAACGGCAAGAACGACAGCAATATCACGCGCGGGCGCAGGCAATAAGCAGCTGCGCGCCAGAAGGAATCGAGAAGAATACGCATCGGCTGCGAGGATACGCTACCGCTCACGACCGACCATGCGCCGCAAGCCCGTCCATTGCTGCGCCCAGAAGCCGCGTCCGTAGTCGCGCACGCGGCCCGATGCATCGGGCTCGACCTGGTCGCGGATGCCGGTGGGGTCATAGCGATGTTCGAAGTCCACGGTGCGAAACAGCATGTCCCACCAGGGCAGCAGCACGCCGAAGTTGTGGCCACCCAGCGTGGTGGGGCCGTTCGACTCGTGGCCGATGCCGATGCTGTGGTGCACTCGGTGAAAACGCGGGCTGATCCAGAGCCGCTCGCCGATCGCGCCGAAGGACAGGCGCAAGTTGGCATGCTGCAGGCTCTCGCTGAGCTGCGTGAAGGCGACGATGGCGATGAACTGCCCCGGCGCCACGCCGATGAGCTGCGCCACCACCACGATGATCGTGTCGTGGATGACGTCGTCGAGCAGATGGTTGCGGTTGTCGCTCCACATCGTCATCTGTCGCTGCGAATGGTGCAGCGAATGCAGGCCCCACCACCAGTTGAAGCGGTGCTGCCCGCGGTGGATGAGGTACTCGACGAAATCGAGCACGACCAGGTAGATCGCGAAGGCGACCCAGGGCACGTCGGTGACGCCCGGCCAGAGGTCGTCCAGATGGAGCGAGCCCCATCCGTCGGCGCGCAACGGGCCCAGCGCGTCGTCGAACAGCGGTTGCAGCAGGAAGAACATGCCGAGCCGGAACAACCCTAGCCGATGGATCAGCGTGTAGAGCACGTCGACGCGAATCGCGCGCCGGTCCGTCACCGCCTCGACCGGTCGCCAGCGCTGCAACGGCCCGATCAGCGCGATCAGGATGGCGATCTGGATGAGCCCGACCAGCACCCACCCGGTCGCGTCGAATGCATCCTCGACGAGGCCGCCCAGCCCCGCCGCGTACACGAGCGGCTGCACTGCCGCCTCGAACAGCCACTGCTGCAGCGCGGCGAATTGGTCAGTGAGCCATTCCATATCAGCCGTCCAACTCAAGAATGCGCAGCGATCCAGGCCTTGTAGTCGGGATGCTGGCGCAGCGTCTGGAAGCAGAAGCCCTTTTCCTTCAGGCCCACGATCAGCGGCTCCAGGTCGGCCGGCGCCCACGGATCCTTGCGCGACCAGATGCCCAGGTGCGCCAGCAGGATGTCGCCCGGGCGGATGCGGTCCAGGGCCTGCGCCAGCAGCTTCTCGTTGCTGTAGGTCTCGCTCGGCAGTTCGTCGCCGAGGAAGCCGGCCGGCGACCA
Source organism: Variovorax sp. dw_308 (assembly GCF_019207085.1). Lineage (GTDB taxonomy): Bacteria > Pseudomonadota > Gammaproteobacteria > Burkholderiales > Burkholderiaceae_C > Variovorax. The sequence goes on from NZ_JAATOM010000003.1 coordinate 437,613, forward strand.
GCCCACATGCTCGTAGCCACAGGCCTTGGCGGCGGCGAGCAGCTTCGGCGACGTCTTGCCGCCCGGCGCGCGGAACAGCGGCAGCGGTTGCTTGCCGGTGACATAGGCCAGCCGATCGGCCGCCTTGGCGATGTTTTCGCAGTACTGCGCCGCCGTCCAGGTGAACTCGCGGCCGGCAAACGCGCCCATCGACGGCCGCACGCGGAAGCGCGGCTCGATGCTCTTGTCGTCGCCGCGCCAGTAGACATGGTCGTAGGTGTGCGAGCCGAACTCGTTGCCCTCGGCGGCACGCGCCTTCCACCAGGCGGCCCAGTGGTTGTCGAGGCTGTCGCCCTCGGTCTGCGTACGCTCGGCGGCGGCGAAGAAGGTCACCCGCACGTTCTGCCGCTTCAGCACCTCGGCAAAGAGCGGCGCCACGCCCATGTGGCCCGTGTCGACCGTCAGATACACCGGCTTATCGCAGGACGTTTGCGCGACTGCGCCGGTGGTGCCTGCAAGGGCCGCAACCAGGAGGACGGCAAGCTGCAGGGACTTAACGCGCGCCATGGTCGAGCGTCCAGACGCCGTGCGGCGAGCGACCCACGTTCACCTGATGCACGACCTTGTGCGACGCCAGGTCCACCACGCTGAGCTTCTTGGCCCAGCGCGAGGTCACCAGCAGCGTCTTGCCGTCGGCCGACACGTCCATGCAGTCGGGGCCGCCCGGCACCGGGTAGTCGTCGGTCACCTTGAGCGTCTGGAGGTCGATGCGGCTGACGCTGTTCGACACCCGATTGCTGACGAACACCGTCTTGCCGTCGCCTGCGGCGCGGAAGGCGTGCGCGCCCTTGCCGGTGGGGATCTTGCCGGTCACCTTGGGCTGTGGGCCGGACACGTCGAACACCTGCACGCCATCACTGCCGGTCAGGCCGACGAGCAGCGTCTTGTCGCCGTTGATGCCGAAGATGTCCGCCGGCATCGCGCCGGTGGGAATGCGCCACTTGATCGCCTGCGTGGCCAGGTCGACCGCGATCAGCTCGTCGCTGTCTTGCATGGTCACGTAGGCCGTGGTGCTGGTCTTGTCGATCCAGATGTGGCTCGGCGTCTTGCCGGTGGCGATGCGCTTGGCCAGCTTCAGTTCCTTGCCGTCCCAGCGAAAGATGTCGACGTGATTGAGCCGGTTGCCCGCGGTCACGAACCACTTCATGTCGCGCGAGAACTGCAGTTGGTACGGATCGATGATCCCGTGCACCACGCGCTGCACCTCGGCCGTGCGCGGGTTCAGGAACGTGAGCGAATCGCCGGCCGAGTTGGCGACGATGAGTGATTGCTCGTCGGGCGTGAGGTAGAGGTGATGCGGCTCCTTGCCGGTCGGGATGCGCTGCTTCTCCGCCCAGGTGGCGGGGTCGATCACGCTGACAGTGGCGTCGAGCGAATTCAGCACGAAGACCGGTGGCGGCTCGGCCGCGACGGCGGTCGTGAGGGTCGCAGCCAGGGACAACAAAAAGGCCGCGATGCGGCCGGTCGGGGAAGCAGAAATTCGCAAGGGGAGGTTCCGTAAGAGGGCACTCGAATTTTAACGGCCGGGCCGGACCTGCGGCTGACCGGGGCAATGGGTGTTCAGTGCTGTTTTTGGCGCAGCGACTCGACCTGTCCAGCCGTGAGCCAGCGCCACTGCCCCGGTGCCAGGTCCGGCGGCAGCGCGAGTCGACCGATCGACGAACGATGCAATCCCTCCACCCGGTTGCCTACCGCCGCCACCATCCGCTTGACTTGGTGATACTTGCCTTCGGTCAGCGTCAGGCGCAGGTGCAGCGGCCCGACCGCCTCGCAGGCCGCGGCGCGCACCGGCTTCGGATCGTCGTCGAGCACCACGCCGGCCAGCAGCTTCTGCACCTGCACCTCGTCCAGCGGATGCTTCACCGTGACCTCGTACACCTTCGGCACATGGTGCTTGGGCGAGCCCATCCGGTGGATGAACTGGCCGTCGTCCGTCAGGAGCAACAGGCCGGTGGTGTCCTGGTCGAGCCGACCGATCGCCTGAACGCCCTGCACCGCACCCTTGTTCGGGCGCAGGCGCAAGGGCGACGGCAGCAGCGTGTAGATGCTGGGCCAGGTCGAGGGCTTTTGCGAGCACTCGGTGCCGGCCGGCTTGTGCAGCATCAGGTAGGCCTTCTCGTGGAACCCCCACTCGGTGCCCTGTACGGTGAAGCGCAGCCCATCGGGCTCCAGCTCGGCGAATGGGTCCGTTTCAACGGCGCCAGCGATGGATACATGGCCTTGCTGCACCAGGCCGGCACACACGCGACGGGTTCCGAAGCCCTGGCAGTAAAGAATTTCCTGGAGTTGCACGATTTCAATGACCGGAAGGATGACGCGAGGCATTCGCGCCGAAGCAGGGATTGTTGCCGACGGCGCCGCCAGCCGGCGGGGCGCCAGATCGACGGGACGCCATCGAAGAGGCCCGCAAGGCCAGCCGCCGGCTTCAGGCTGCAAGCAATCCCTTGCGACGCAAGTCCTGCAGAGCGAGCGCCACTTGCTGCGCAGCGAACTCGCGCAGCACCGATTCATCCTTCAATGGTTGTTCATTCTTGATGAACCGGATACGCCCCGCACGCGCTTCCGCTACCAGATGGTCTGCCAGCGCGTCATGCCCATGCGAGCCATCCAGCAAGGGCAAGAGGCAGCGCTCGAGCGGCGACAACGCAACGCTCTCATGCCACAAGTTGCAAGCCTGGGCGCTCGGGCCCGTGTGCAGCGCGAGGCCCGGCAAGCTGCGCACCGCCGCCAACGCGCGCGGCCTCTCCGTCACTGTCACTGCCGCCCCGAACGGACTCCGGCGCAAACGCACCGCGCCCAGGATGAGCAACTCCTCCAGCATGGCCATGACGAATGGCTCGACCGCATCACGCGGCTCGCCGGTGCGCGCGGCCACCTCGTCCAGCAATACATCGGGCAAGACGGCCGCCGGATAGTGCTGGTCCAGCACTTGCGCCACTGCCTTGTGGACCGGCAGGCGCAACGTGAGCTTCTGGTTGCGCAACGCGGTGCAGGGCTGCTCGGGCCCATCGAGCTTGATGGCGCCGCCATCATCCGGCAGGAACACCCCTGCATAAGCGAGCGAGCGCAGGCGTGCCGGATCGAGCCGATAGCGGATCTGTCCCGCCCGCTCCTTCCTGACCAGCAGCGTCTGCCGGAAAGTGCGGTTGACCAGGAAGTCGAGGTACTGTTCCATCATCACCTGGCTGCCGCCGCATTCGCGCAACAAGGGCTCGCGAACTTTCTCGCCATAGTTCTGCACGAACATCGTCGACGGCTCTGCATCGGCCAGGTAGGCCAGCCCGTACGCATCGGCGCGTTCGACGAATTCCTTGAAGTAGCACGGTGCATTGCAGGGCTCGAGGAACTCGTGCAGCAGGTAGGCGCTGCTCGCATTGCGCACGATCGGCATCGCTTCCTCGAGCGTCTTCTCGAGCACGCTGTCCTTCCGGGCCGATTGCTCGAGGAACTCCAGCATGCCGCGCGCGAACGACAGTTTTTCTTCCGGCGCGTCACGCGGCCCGCCGCGCAGGATCATGGCGTCGCGCACGATCTCGCGCGACTTCCAGCCCGGATAGACGTTGTAGCTCACGTAGGCCACGCCATTCGGCGCAAGATTCTCGGAGCACACCCGCAGGATCGCCGACTGGACCGTGGGCGGAACCCAGCTGTAGACGCCGTGGCAGACGATGTAGTCGAACTTGCCGAAGGACGCGTCGATGTCGTGGATGTCGAAGGCGCGCAAGCCGACGTTGCCAAGCCCCGCCTGCTCGATCGCCGCGGCACCTTGCCCGACCTGTACCGGCGAAACATCCACGCCGATCGCCCTGCCAGCGGGATGCCGCGCCGCGAAGGGTATGAGGTTGCCGCCAGCCGCGCAGCCCAGTTCCAGCACGCGGGCCACGGCCGGCGGCTCCGCCTCCAGGCCGAACAGGTACGCCAGCGCCTCCAGGTGTTCGGGCGCCGACTGCGGAAAGGGATGGGAGTCGTACGGGACCGCGTCGTAGTAACTCGTGATCGCGCTCGTCAGCTTGTCCGGCATGTAGTTTTCCTGAGAGAAGAAAGACAGGCCAGCAACGCGGGCCCCGGGCAAGACCTAATGTAGTCTCGCGGGGCAAAAAAAGCCGCGCCTGGGCGGGGCGCGGCCCTTCCAGGTCCTTCTCCCAGCTCTTCCCAGCTCTTCCCAGTTCTTCCCAGCTCTTCCCGGCATTTCCTGCATTTCCCGACACTCCCGACACCTCTGACATCTCTGACACTCCCGGAGGCGGGCTGCATCTCAGCCACCAGCGCGGCGCCGGAAAGTGTCGCGCAAGAAAAAGGGCCCGGAGATCATCCGGGCCCTCTTGTGTGTGGTGGAGCTGGGGGGATTTGAACCCCCGTCCGCAAGCCTTCTTCGCGCAGTTCTACATGTTTAGTGATCTGATTTGAGTCTCGCTTCCGGAGTCGCGCAGTCACACGCTAAACCGGACGCCAGCACCCTATTTTCTCGCCCCGACCCAAGGTACCCGGATCGAAGCCAGCCCATGTAATTATCTTTGCAGCCGGGAGGTTTCAGATTGCTCTGTCACCCCCTTGCCCAGCCCATCGGCCTGCTGTTGCAAAGCTCACTGGCAATTAAGCAGCGAGTGCGAAACGTTCGTCGTTTGCAGTTAGTTTGTTTGAATCTGTTTTACGAGCGCATTCAGCTCGACATGCCCCGCTGCGATTCCGAACCCACGTCGAAACCAGTGCAGCCCCAAGCCCGCTATTCTAGGCCTGCTGGAGTACCTGCAAGAGTCCCAAGGGTGAAGCGATGGCCGCATTCGCCTGCCAGACGGTGGCATCGGCCTCCTCGCCAAGGTAGCCGTAGGTCGCCGCGACCGTCTGCATGCCAGCGGCGCGCCCGGCCAGGATGTCGCGATGGTCGTCGCCCACGTAGATGCAACGGGCCGGGTCGATGCGCAACCGCCGCGCCGCTTCGAACAGCGGCTCGGGGTGCGGCTTGGCGAAGGGCGTTGTGTCGCCGCTGATGATGGCGCCGGCGCTTGCGAACAGCGGGATCGATCGCGTCAGCGGCACCGTGAAACGCTCCGACTTGTTGGTCACCACACCCCAGCCGAGCCCGCGCGCGCACAACGCTTCGACCAACTCGGGCACGCCGTCGAAAATAAAGGTGTTTTCCAGCATGCGCGTCTCGTAGTTCACATAGAACTCCTCGCGCAATTCCTCGAACTCCACTGCTTCCGGCGTGATGCCGAAAGCGATCCCCAGCATTCCCCGCGCGCCCGCCCCGGCCATCGGCCGATACAACGCCGAGTCCAGCGAGGTCATGCCGCGGTCAGTACGCATCTTGTCAGCGGCGGCACCCAGATCGGGCGCGCTGTCGATCAGCGTGCCGTCGAGGTCGAACAGCACGGCTTGGACTTCATGGAAAAGCATCACGGGGCGGCTGGCGGTCGTTGGGTTGCAAACATGTAGTTGACGCTGGTGTCGTCATTGAGCCAGTACCGACGCGTGACCGGGTTGTGCTGCAGGCCGCGGGTCTCGCGCAGCACCAGTCTCGCTGCGCGGCAGTGCGCGGCGAGTTCGCTCGGTCGGATCAGTTTCTGGTATTCGTGCGTGCCGCGCGGCAACATGTTGAGCAGGTATTCGGCCCCGACGATGGCGAGCATGAATGCCTTGAGGTTGCGGTTGATGGTCGAGAAGAACACCCAGCCACCCGGCTTCACCAGCGTCGCACAGGACTTGACGACCGAGGCCGGGTCCGGCACGTGTTCCAGCATCTCCATGCATGTCACCACGTCGAACTCGTCCGGCGCCTCGGCCGCAATGGCCTCGGCACTCACCTCGCGGTACTTGACGTTGCGGGTGCCGGCTTCGAGCGCGTGCAACTGCGCCACCTTGAGCGCCTTGGCGGCCAGGTCGATGCCGAGTACGTCGGCGCCCTTGCGCGCCATCGAGTCGGCCAGGATGCCGCCACCGCAACCGACATCGAGCACGCGCTTGCCGCCGATCGGAGAAATTCCGTCAATCCAGTCAAGCCGCAATGGATTGATTTCATGAAGTGGCCGGAATTCGCTCTCCAGATCCCACCAGCGATGTGCCAGTTCGGAAAACTTGGCCAATTCGGCCGGGTCCGCATTCAAGCTATTTGTCATCCCGCGATTATGAATGGCGCATAAAAAAACCCCGCCGTGGCGGGGTTCCTCAAGATCCTTGCGGAGTGCTTAGTTGGCGCGGGTACCAACCACTTCGATTTCCACGCGACGGTTCTTGGCGCGGCCTTCCTTGGTGCGGTTGTCCGCAACAGGTTGCTTCTCGCCCTTGCCTTCGGTGTAGACGCGGTTGCGTTCGATGCCCTTCGAGACCAGGTAGGCCTTGACAGCTTCTGCGCGGCGGACCGACAGGCGTTGGTTGTAAGCGTCAGAGCCGATCGAGTCGGTGTGGCCGACGGCGATGATGACTTCGAGGTTCACGCCCTTGATCTTCGAGACCAGGTCGTCCAGCTTGGCGCGGCCTTCCGGCTTCAGGACCGACTTGTCGAAGTCGAAGAATGCGTCAGCAGCGAAGGTGACCTTCGAAGCGGCGACCTGCGGCGGGGGAACCGGCACAGGCGGCGCCGGCGTCGCGACAGGAGCGGCGGGAACCAAGGCACCGTCGCAACCGACAGCGGCGGTGGCGGGCGTCCAGTTCGAATCGCGCCAGCACAGTTCGTTCGTGCCGTTCCTCCAGACCAGTTGACCAGCGCTGTCTTGCCAGTTGTCGATCACGGGGCCGCCGTTTGCTGCGGTGACACGGGTCTGCGCGCCGGCGGCAGTGGCGAGCGCAGCGACTGCAAACATCATCGCCACTTTATTCAGTTTCTTCATGGTTCTCCTCTTGGGGAAAAAGCCGCAGCCGCGCTGCGAATCAAGGACGCTTTAAGTGACCACCACCCAAAACGTTGGGACGATTCTGCCACAGGGACCTTGGCAAACAGGCCGCCGGAGCGCCCGGAATCGCCGGACGGAGCCGGAATAGCCGCCTTGTGTTGCGGCGGTGCGACACCCGCCGGGGCGTAAAATTTCGCCTCCTTGCTGTCTGCGTACTGCTCATGACCTCGTTCGCCAAAGAAACCTTACCTATCAGTCTCGAAGAGGAGATGCGTCGCAGTTACCTCGACTACGCCATGAGCGTGATCGTCGGTCGCGCCCTGCCGGACGCCCGTGATGGCCTCAAACCGGTGCATCGCCGCGTGCTATATGCGATGCACGAACTCAACAACGACTGGAACCGCCCCTACAAGAAGTCGGCCCGCATCGTCGGGGACGTGATCGGCAAGTACCACCCGCACGGCGACCAGTCGGTGTACGACACCATCGTGCGGATGGCGCAGAACTTCTCGATGCGCCACATGCTGGTGGACGGCCAGGGCAATTTTGGTTCTGTCGATGGCGACCAGGCCGCGGCGATGCGCTATACCGAAATCCGGCTCGCCAAAATTGCGCATGAAATGCTCGGCGATATCGACAAGGAAACGGTCGATTTTCAGGACAATTACGACGGCTCCGAAAAAGAGCCCGCGGTATTGCCGAGCAAGCTGCCAAATCTGCTGGTCAATGGCGCCGGCGGCATTGCGGTCGGCATGGCCACCAACATCCCGCCGCACAACCTGAACGAAGTCGTCGACGCCTGCCTGCACCTGCTGCGCCACCCCGACGCCAGCATCGACGACCTGATGGAAATCGTGCCCGCGCCCGACTTCCCCACGGCCGGCATCATCTACGGCATCAACGGCATCAAGGAAGGTTACCGAACCGGTCGCGGCAAGGTCGTGATGCGGGCGCGCTGCCACTTCGAGGAGATCGACCGCGGCCAGCGCCAGGCCATCATCGTCGATGAGTTGCCCTACCAGGTGAACAAGAAGACGCTGCAGGAGCGCATGGCCGAGCTGGTGCACGAGAAGAAGATCGAAGGCATCAGCCACATCCAGGACGAATCCGACAAGTCGGGCATGCGCCTGGTGATCGAGCTCAAGCGCGGCGAAGTCCCCGAGGTGGTGCTGAACAATCTCTACAAGCAGACGCAGCTGCAGGACACCTTCGGCATGAACATGGTGGCGCTGGTCGACGGCCAACCCAAGCTCTGCAACCTGAAGGACCTGATCCAGGTCTTCCTGCAGCACCGCCGCGAAGTGGTGACGCGCCGCACGGTGTTCAACCTGCGCAAGGCGCGCGAACGCGGCCACGTGCTGGAAGGCCTGGCTGTGGCGCTGGCCAACATCGACGATTTCATCGCCATCATCCGCAACGCCCCGACCCCGCCCGTCGCCAAGACCGAGTTGATGTCGCGCCGCTGGGACAGCAAGCTGGTGCGCGAGATGCTCACCCGCACCCGCGCCGACGGCGGCGTGGTAAATGCCGACGACTACCGCCCCGACGGCCTCGAAGCCGACTTCGGCATGGCTGCCGATGGCCTCTACCGCCTCTCGGAAACGCAGGCGCAGGAAATCCTGCAGATGCGGCTGCAACGCCTGACCGGCCTGGAGCAGGACAAGATCGTCGTCGAGTACAAGGAAGTGATGGCCGAGATCGAGGACCTGCTGGACATCCTCGCCAAGCCCGAGCGGGTGTCGGTCATCATCGGTGACGAGCTGACCACCATCAAGCAGGAGTTCGGCCAGACCAAGCTGGGCGCACGCCGCAGCCAGGTCGAGCACAGCGCCTTCGACCTGTCGACCGAAGACCTGATCACGCCAACCGACATGGTGGTGACGCTCTCGCACAGCGGCTACATCAAGAGCCAGCCGCTCGGCGAATACCGCGCGCAGAAGCGCGGCGGGCGCGGCAAGCAGGCCACGGCGACCAAGGAAGACGACTGGATCGACCAGCTCTTCATCGCCAACACGCACGACTACATCCTGTGCTTCTCGAACCGCGGCCGGCTCTACTGGCTCAAGGTGTGGGAAGTGCCGGCAGGCTCGCGCGGCTCGCGTGGACGGCCGATCGTCAACATGTTCCCGCTGCAGGAAGGCGAGAAGATCAACGTCGTACTCGCCCTCACCGGCGAGAAGCGCACCTTCCCGGCCAACCAGTACGTTTTCATGGCCACCTCGATGGGCACGGTCAAGAAGACCACGCTCGATGAATTCAGCAACCCGCGCAAGGCCGGCATCATCGCGGTCGACCTCGATCCGGGCGACTACCTCGTCGGCGCCGCGCTGACGGACGGCGCACATGACGTGATGCTGTTCTCCGACGGCGGCAAAGCGGTGCGTTTCGATGAGAACGACGTGCGCCCGATGGGCCGCAACGCTCGCGGCGTGCGCGGCATGACGCTGGAAGACGGCCAGGGCGTGATCGCCATGCTGGTGGCCGAGGACGAACAACAAAGCGTCCTCACCGCCACTGAAAATGGTTACGGCAAACGTACAAGCATTACCGAATACACGCGTCATGGCCGGGGAACCAAAGGCATGATTGCGATTCAACAAAGCGAGCGCAATGGGAAGGTCGTCGCGGCGACGCTCGTGCACGCTGACGACGAGATCATGCTGATCACCGACAAGGGTGTTCTGGTGCGCACCCGGGTCGCGGAAATCCGCGAACTGGGACGGGCCACGCAAGGCGTCACATTGATCGGACTCGACGAAGGCGCAAAGCTCAGCGGGCTGCAGCGCATCGTGGAGAACGACGCCAACACCGACGCCGACTCCAATCCTGAAGAAACCAATCCAACATCCTGAACGGAAATTACCGAATGAAAAAACTCAAGCTCGCCATCCTCGCCACCGCCATGGCCGCCACCAGCTCGATCGGCTGGGCGCAAGACGGCAAGGCCGCCCTGGTCAAGCAGTTCATCGATCTGCAACGGCCCGGCATCGAAGTACTGGCGCGCGTGCTCGTCGAAGACTCCAGTGCCCAGATCGCCCAGGCCGGTTCGGGTTACCTGCAGACCCAGGTACCGGCCGACAAGCGCGAGGCCGCAGCCAAGGCAGCGGACGCCGAGCTCAAGAAGTATTTCGACGATGCCTACCCTTACGTGCGCGACAGGGCCATTGCATTGGCGCCTGGCGCGCTGGGACCGGTCCTGAGCGACTCCTTTACCGAAGACGAACTGAAGCAACTGATCGCGTGGCTGAATTCGCCGCTCAGCAAGAAGTACGAGGAAGTCAATCCCAAGCTTCGCAATGCGCTGACCGAAAAGCTCGTGGCCGAAACCAAGCCGACCATCGAGCCGAAGATGCGTGCACTGGATGCCGCCGTGGCCAAGGCCCTCGGCGCGCCGACCGGCGGTGGTGGCGGCGGCGGTCAAGGCGCGGCGCCTGCCAAGGCGCCCGCCAAGAAGTGATGCCCGCGCAGGGCAAGCGTCCATACAACTTCTCCGCCGGCCCGGCTGCCATGCCGGAAGCCGTGCTGCGCCGCGCCGCCGACGAGATGCTCGACTGGCGTGGCAGCGGCATGGGCGTGATGGAAATGAGCCATCGCGGCAAGGAATTCGGCATCATCCTGGCGCAGGCCGAAAGCGACTTGCGCGCGCTGCTCGCGATTCCCGAGCACTTCCACGTCCTGTTCATGCAGGGTGGCGGGCTCGGCGAGAACGCCATCGTGCCGCTCAACCTGTCGCGCGGCACCCAGGCCGACTTCGTGATCACCGGCAGCTGGAGCATCAAGTCGCACAAGGAAGCGCAGCGCTATTGCGACGCGCGCATCATCGCAAGCAACGCCGCCGACGGCCACACGGCCCTGCCCGATGCGGCAAGCTGGCAGCTCAATGCCGGCGCCTCGTATGTGCACGTCTGCACCAACGAGACCATCAACGGCATCGAGTTCCAGGAGTTGCCCGATCTGGCGGCGCTGGGCAGCAAGGCGCCGTTGGCGATCGACTTCTCATCGCACGTCGCTTCGCGCCCGGTCGACTGGCGTCGTGTCGGGCTGGCCTTTGGTGGCGCGCAGAAGAACCTGGGCCCGGCCGGACTCACCATCGTGGTCGTTCGCGACGAGTTGCTAGGCCATGCGCTGCAGATCTGCCCGAGCGCCTTCAACTACAAGACGGTGGCAGACAACCAGTCGATGTACAACACCCCGCCGACCTGGGGCATCTACGTGGCCGGGCTCACCTTCCAGTGGCTGCGCGAGCAGACCGAAGGTGGGCTCACCGGCATCGAGGCCATGGAGCAGCGCAACATCGCCAAGGCGAAGCTGCTCTATGACTTCATCGACGGTTCGGGCTTCTATCTGAACAAGGTACGCCCGGACTGTCGCTCGCGCATGAACGTGCCCTTCTTCCTGGCCGACGAGAGCCGCAACGAGGCCTTCCTGGCCAAGGCGCGCGAGGCCGGGCTGTTGCAACTCAAGGGCCATAAATCGGTCGGTGGCATGCGGGCCAGCATCTACAACGCGATGCCGCTTTCGGGCGTGCAGGCGCTGGTCGACTGCATGCGAGAATTTGAGCAATCGCATGCCTGACAACGCCTCCTCCCCTCCCCAACCGCCCACCGACGCTTCTGCCAGCCTGGCAGGACTGCGCGTACAGATCGACGCGCTCGACCAGAAGCTGCTCGGCCTGCTGAACGAACGTGCCCATGTGGCCGAACTGGTCGGCGAGATCAAGAAGCGCGAAGGCACGCCCTATTTCCGCCCCGACCGCGTCGCGCAGGTCATCGACAAGATGGAGCGCAGCAACCCGGGGCCGCTGAAGGGGCCGCACGTGGCCGCCATCTGGCGCGAGATCATGTCGGCCTGCCTCGCGCTCGAGTCGCCCCAACGCGTGGCGGTGCTCGGCCCCGAGGGCACCTTCTGCGAACAGGCGGCCATCGAGTACTTCGGCGGCGCGGCCGACCTGGTCTACTGCGCCAACTTCGACGAGGTGTTCCACGCCACGGCCGGCGGCAGCGCCCAATACGGAGTGGTCGGGGTGGAGAACTCGAACGAAGGCGTGGTCACGCGTTCGCTCGACATGTTCCTGCATTCGCCGGCGCACGTGGTCGGCGAAGTCAGCCTGCTGGTGCGTCACAACCTGATGCGCAAGGAGAATTCGCTCGACGGCGTCGAGGCAGTCCTCGCCCATCCGCAGGCGCTGGCGCAGTGCCAGAGCTGGCTGGCCAAGCACCTGCCCGGCGTCGAGCGGCGCGCCGTGTCGAGCAATGCCGAAGGCGCGCGGCTCGCCGCAGAGAACCCGGCGTGGGCCGCATTGGCCAGCGAGCGCGCCGCGACGCGCTTCGGGCTGCACATCGTGGCCCACGCCATCCAGGACGATGCCTACAACCGTACCCGCTTCGCCATCATCTGCCTGCCGCAGACGCTGGCCATGCCGCCGGCTTCAGGGCGCGACTGCACCAGCCTCATCGTCTCGGTGCCGAACCGGCCGGGCGCTGTGCACGACCTGCTGGTGCCGCTGAAGACAAATGGCGTGTCGATGACGCGCTTCGAGTCGCGGCCGGCGCGCACCGGGCAGTGGGAGTACTACTTCTACATCGACCTCGACGGTCATCCGTCGCAGCCGCATGTGGCGGCCGCACTGGCCGAGTTGCGAACCCTGTGCGCCTTCTACAAGGTGCTGGGCGCCTATCCCGTGACCGCCTGACACCGATCGCCTCATGGTCGAGCAACTCGGACTGATCGGCTGCGGCCTGATAGGTGGCTCCTTCTCGCTCGCGCTGAAGAAGGCCAAGCTGGTCAAGCGGGTGGTGGGCTACAGCAAGTCGCCCTCGACCACCGAGCGAGCCCGGCAGCTTGGCGCCATCGACGTGGCGGCGCCATCGGCCTTGCTGGCCGTGTCGGGCGCGGACCTGGTCCTGATCGCCGTGCCGGTCTCCGCGTCCGAAGCCACGTTCAAGGCGATTCGCCACGGCATCTCGGACGGCACGCTGGTCATGGACGTGGGTTCGACCAAGGGCGACGTGATCGAGGCGGCGCGACGCGGACTGCAGGAACAGTTCGGCTGCTTCGTGCCGGCGCATCCGATCGCGGGCAAGGAGGTGTCGGGCATCGAACACGCCGAAGCGGGCTTGTTCAAGGGCCGGCAGGTGGTTTTGACGCCGGTCAAGGCCACGCGTCGCTCGCTGGTCCAGACCGCGACGCGCACCTGGACGGCCGTCGGCGCCGACGTCATCCAGATGTCGCATGAAGACCATGACAGCGCCTTTGCCGCCGTCAGCCACCTGCCGCATCTGCTGGCCTTCGCCTTCATCAACGGCATCGCGGGACAGGAGAACGGCGAGCGCTTCATGCGACTTGCCGGGACGGGCTTTCGCGATTTCTCGCGCATCGCGGCCAGCGACCCGGCCGTGTGGCGCGACATTCTCCTGGCCAACCGGGAACAGGTGCTGGCGCAGACCCGCAGCTTTCGCGAGGCGCTCGAAACCCTCGAACTGATGGTCGCCACCGGCGATGCACAAGGCCTTGAAAACGCCATCGAGTCGGCCCGGCGCGTGCGCGCCCAATGGCAACCCGGCGGCGCGATGCCCGCCGACTGAACATGTTCTCCACTGATTTCCTCGACATTCCGCCATTGACAGAGGCGGCCGGCACCGTTCGCCTGCCCGGTTCCAAGAGCATTTCCAACCGCGTGCTGCTGTTGGCGGCGCTGGCCAGCGGAACGACCAGGGTGCACGACCTGCTCGACTCGGACGACACCCGCGTGATGCTCGCGGCACTGGCGCAGTTGGGCTGCGGTATCGAACAGGCCGATGGCACCCTGCGCATCACTGGCCTCGGCGGCAAGTTTTCGAACCCGCAAGCCAATCTGTTCATGGGCAACGCGGGCACCGCGATGCGACCGCTGACGGCGGCGCTCTCCTTGCTGGGCGGTGATTTCGAACTCAGCGGCGTGCCCCGCATGCACGAGCGGCCGATCGGCGACCTGGTCGATGCGCTCACCCAGCTCGGTTGCCACATCGACTACCTGGGCAATCCGGGCTATCCGCCGCTCCGGATTCATCCGGTGACGCTGCAGTCGCTGCAGCTCGACACGCCGATTCGCGTGCGTGGCGACGTATCGAGCCAGTTCCTCACAGCCCTGCTGATGGCACTGCCGCTGGCCAGCCGCCGCGACATCACGATCGACGTGGTCGGGGAATTGATTTCCAAGCCCTACATCGAGATCACGCTCAACCTGCTGGCGCGCTTCGGCATCCATGTCCGGCGCGAAGGCTGGCAGCGGTTCACCATTCCGGCGGGGAGTCGGTACCAGTCGCCGGGCGAAATCCACGTCGAGGCCGATGCGTCGTCCGCCAGCTATTTCATTGCGCTGGGCGCCATCGCCAGCGAGGGACTGCGGATCGAGGGCGTCGGCGCCGAATCGATCCAGGGCGACATCCGCTTCGTCGAAGCCGCCGGGCAGATGGGCGCGCGGATCGAGAGCGGCTCGAACTGGTTGCGGGTCGCGCGGGGCGCCTGGCCATTGAAGGCGATCACGCTGGACTGCAACCACATCCCGGATGCAGCCATGACGCTGGCGGTGATGGCGCTGTACGCCGACGGACCGACCACGCTGACCAATATCGCGAGTTGGCGCGTCAAGGAAACCGACCGCATCGACGCGATGGCCAACGAGTTGGTCAAGCTCGGCGCCAGGGTCGAGGCGGGCCCGGATTTCATCCGCGTGTTTCCGCTCGCTGCCGACGGCTGGCGCGCGGCCCGCATCAAGACCTACGACGACCATCGGGTGGCCATGTGCTTCTCGCTGGCGGCTTTCAACCCGGCGTCGATCCCGGTTCGCATCCTGGACCCGCATTGCGTGGCAAAGACATTCCCGGACTACTTCGAGACGCTGTTTTCGGTGGTCCGGCCGCTCAGCGTGCCAGTGATCTGCATCGACGGCCCGACCGCTTCCGGCAAGGGCACGCTGGCCGTGGAAGTGGCGCACGCGCTCGGCTACCACTATCTGGATTCGGGTGCGCTCTACCGCGTGACCGGGCTTGCCATGCGCCGCGCCGGGCTGGAAGCCGATCCGGCGCAAGAGATGCAGATCGCCGACCTGGCGCGCACCCTGCCGCTGCGCTTCGACGCCGGCAAGGTGATGCTCGCCGGCGAGGACGTGAGCGACGCGATCCGCTCGGAAGCAGCCGGCATGGACGCCTCGCGCGTCTCGGCCCTGCCCGCCGTGCGTGCAGCCCTGAAGGATCTGCAGGTCAGCTTCCGGGCGCTTCCGGGACTGGTCGCCGACGGCCGCGACATGGGCACGGTGATCTTCCCGGACGCCCCGCTCAAGGTGTACCTGACCGCGAGCGCCGCCCAGCGCGCCGAGCGCCGGTATAAGCAGTTGATTTCAAAGGGAATTTCGACTACACTCGACAGTCTTCGGTCCGACTTGGAAGCACGAGACCTGCGCGATTCATCCCGCAGCGTCGCGCCCCTCAAGCCGGCAGAAGATGCCCGCCGCCTGGACAATTCCAATCTGTCGATCGAGCAATCGGTCAACGAGGTCTTGAACTGGTGGCAGCAGGTGCAACCTTTCAGTGGACGCTGAAAGGCGGCGCTACACAACCCACCGGTCCGCCGGAGGGTGTTTCCGTCCAGCAGGTCCCCGCCGCGCGACAGCGCACTGACCTTCTGGTTTTTTAACTTAACCGGGCCCCAAGCCCACAACCGCCGTCTACAGATACACGCCAGCTGCAATGGTGCAGCTGCAAACCCTGCCTGACGGAAGGAACATACATGTCTGAATCTTTTGCCGACCTATTCGAAGAATCCCTGAAGCGTTCCGAAATGCGCACCGGCGAGGTCATCACCGCCGAAGTCGTGCGTGTCGAGCACAACCACGTCGTGGTCAACGCAGGCCTCAAGTCCGAAGCCTATGTGCCTATCGAAGAGTTCAAGAACGACAAGGGTGAACTCGAAGTCCAGGCCGGCGATTTCGTTTCGGTTGCCATCGGCAGCGTCGAAAACGGCTACGGCGACACCATCCTCTCGCGCGACACCGCCAAGCGCCTCGCTTCGTGGCTCGCACTGGAAAAGGCACTCGAGTCGGGCGACTTCGTCACCGGCACGACCAGCGGCAAGGTCAAGGGCGGCCTCACGGTCCTCGTCAACGGCATCCGCGCATTCCTGCCGGGCTCGCTGATCGACACGCGTCCGATCAAGGACCTGACCCCGTACGAGAACAAGACCCTCGAATTCAAGGTCATCAAGCTCGACCGCAAGCGCAACAACGTCGTGTTGTCGCGTCGTGCCGTGGTCGAAGCCAGCATGGGCGAAGAACGCGCCAAGCTGATGGAAACCCTGAAGGAAGGCGCTGTTGTCCGAGGCGTGGTCAAGAACATCACCGAATACGGTGCGTTCGTGGACCTCGGCGGCATCGACGGCCTGCTGCACATCACCGACATGGCGTGGCGCCGCGTTCGCCACCCGAGCGAAGTGGTGCAAGCCGGCCAGGAAATCACAGCGAAGATCCTCAAGTTCGACACGGAAAAGAACCGCGTCTCGCTGGGTCTCAAGCAGATGGGCGACGACCCGTGGATGGGCGTTTCGCGCCGCTACCCGCAAGGCACCCGCCTGTTCGGCAAGGTCACGAACATTGCCGACTACGGCGCGTTCGTCGAACTCGAACCCGGCATCGAAGGCCTGGTGCACGTCTCCGAAATGGACTGGACCAACAAGAACATCGCTCCGAACAAGATCGTCTCGCTGGGCGATGAAGTCGAAGTCATGGTCCTCGAAATCGACGAAGACAAGCGCCGCATCAGCCTTGGCATGAAGCAGTGCAAGGCCAACCCGTGGCAAGAGTTCGCGCAGAACACCAAGCGCGGCGACCGCGTCAAGGGCCCGATCAAGTCGATCACCGACTTCGGCGTGTTCGTGGGTCTGGCTGCCGGCATCGACGGCTTGGTTCACCTGTCCGACCTCTCGTGGAACGAAGCCGGCGAAACCGCCGTTCGCAACTACAAGAAGGGCCAGGAAGTGGAAGCGCTGGTGTTGGCAGTCGACGTCGACCGCGAACGCATCAGCCTCGGCATCAAGCAGCTCGACAGCGACCCCTTCACGACGTTCACCACCGTGAACGACAAGGGCCAGGTCGTGACCGGCAAGGTCAAGACGGTTGACGCACGCGGCGCCGAGATCGACCTCGGCGACGACATCCTCGGCTACCTGCGCGCCAGCGAAATCTCCCGCGATCGCGTGGAAGATGCACGCAACGTGCTGAAGGAAGGCGACGAAGTCACGGCCGTGGTGGTGAACGTGGATCGCAAGACCCGCAACATCCAGCTGTCGATCAAGCAGAAGGACATGGCCGACGAACAAGGCGCCATGGCCACGCTGAGCCAGCAGTCGTCGCGTGAAAACGCCGGCACCACCAGCCTGGGCGCCCTGCTGCGCGCCAAGCTGGACAACAACGACAACAAGTGATCTTGAATCCGGACCGGCCGTGCGAGCGGTGGGTCCGGAGATGAAATCATCTGCTGTTGAACGGGACAGACTGGCGGGCGTTAAGCTCGCCGCTCTGTCCCTTTTTTCGCCTTCCAGTTTCCTGCCGACCCTGACTCAATGACCCGCTCCGACCTCGTCGAAGAACTCGCCGCCCGCTTTGCGCAACTCACGCACCGCGACGCCGAGTACGCCGTCAAGACCATCCTCGACGCCATGGGTGACGCCCTGGTGCGCGGGCATCGGATCGAGATCCGTGGCTTCGGCAGCTTCTCGGTGAGCCGCAGGCCGCCGCGCATCGGACGCAACCCGCGCTCCGGCGAGAGCGTGCAGGTGCCCGAGAAACGCGTGCCGCACTTCAAGCCGGGCAAGGCCCTGCGCGAAGCCGTGGACGCCCGTACAGCCGAACTCGACGCCCAGGCGCAACGCGGCAAGCCCTGACGCCGTCAAGCAGGCACCAATAGAGCGACCTGCAACAGACAATTCGCAAGTGCCTGCCGCGCCAGCGACGCGCATGGCGGCGTTGCAAATGCTCGCAATAGCAATGGCTATTGCTGCGCTTTGCGCCTTGCCCTGCGCCCCGCTGACGCAGCCTTCACTCGCGAATCGACTGCTACAGGCCACTAAAATCGGGCCGCCAACGGGGAACCCGATGAAATACATCCTGTGGCTGCTCAAGGCAGCCATTTTTTTTACCCTCTTCGCGTTTGCGCTGAACAACCAGCACGATGCGACGGTGAACTTTTTCTTCGGCACCTACTGGCGTGCGCCACTGGTGCTGGTGGTGCTCGTCGCCTTTGCGGGCGGGCTGGTGGTGGGCGCGCTCGGGATGCTGCCGGGCTGGTGGAAGCATCGCAGCGGCGCCGCGAATCAGCGGCTCGCCGAATCCTCCTCCGCATCTGCCGCCGCCATCCCGCCGGCGCCTGCCGCGGCAGCCGACGCCGCGGCCGCGTCACCCCCCACTGACCTGCCGATCGTGCGCCAACATGGACTTTGACTACACATGGCTGCTGGCGGGCCTGCCGCTGGCCTTCGTCCTTGGCTGGCTGGCGTCCCGCTTCGATCTGCGGCAGTTGAAGCTTGAAAACCGCCAGGCGCCCAAGGCCTACTTCCGCGGCCTCAACTTCCTGCTGAACGAGCAGCAGGACAAGGCCATCGACGCATTCATCGAGGCAGTGCAGAACGACCCCGACACGCAGGAGTTGCACTTTGCGCTCGGCAATCTGTTCCGGCGTCGCGGCGAGTACCAGCGCGCGGTGCGCGTGCACGAACACCTGCTCGGCCGTGGCGACCTGAGCCGGGACGACCGCGACCGGGCACAGCATGCGCTGGCGCAGGACTTCCTTCGCGCCGGCCTGCTCGACAGGGCCGAGGCCGCATTGCAGAAGTTGGAAGGCACGCGCTACGAGACCGAGTCGCGACTGGCACTGCTGGCCATCTACGAGCGTTCCCGCGAATGGGCGCAGGCCGCCACGGTGGCGCAGAAGTTGGACGAATCGGACCAGGCCAGCTACGCCACGCGGCGCGCGCACCACCTGTGCGAGCAGGCGGCGGAGCGGACAACCGCAGGGGATCTCGACGCTGCCGGCGAACTGCTGCGGCAGGCGGTAGAACTCGCCCCGCAGGCGCCGCGGCCGGCGATCGACACGGCCAACCTCCAGTTGCGTAACGGTGAAGCGGCCGCCGCGTTCGATACGCTTGCCAACCTCTGCGACAACGCGCCGCTGGCCTTGCCGCTGTTCGCGGCGGCCTTGCAGCAGGCCGCCATCGCCTCGCAACGCACCGGTGAAGCGATCGCACTGCTGCAGCGGCGCTATGCCGCGTCGCCCTCGATCGATGTGCTGGAGGCGATCATCGCGCTGGGCGGAAATCCGAAGGTGCCCGACCAGGACCAGCCCGCGGATACGCCGCCAGAACCCCGCGACGGCTACATCGCGCACCTGGCGCACCATCCCTCGCTGGTGGCCGCTTCGCGCTGGCTCTCCGGCGAGCACTTCACGCGCGAGCAATTCCACCCGCAGGTGCAACGCGCACTCGACCAGGCCACGCGACCGCTGATGCGCTATCGCTGCGCGGCGTGCGGCTTCGAGGCGCACCAGTACTTCTGGCATTGCCCTGGTTGCCAGGCGTGGGACAGCTATCCGCCGCGCCGCGTCGAGGAACTGTAGGTTCGTGATCGCACGGGCCGGTCAACGAACCGGACGCGAACACCGTTGAAACGAGGCCGCCGCGCAGCGCTTGCGTCGGCGGCTTCATTTCACACAATCAGGGAGTTTCAACATGTTCAAGAAGATCGCGGCCGCGTTTGCCGCTGCACTGTTCGCCGTTTCGTCGTGGGCCGCAGTCGAGGCCAACAAGGGCACCGCCGCAGAACTCGACAGCCTCAAGGGTGTCGGCCCGGCCATGTCCAAGCGCATCGTCGATGCGCGCGCGCAAGGCGAATTCAAGGATTGGGGCGACTTCATGAGCCGCGTCAAGGGGGTGAAGGACAAGTCCGCGGCCAAGCTGTCGAACGAAGGCCTCACGATCAATGGCCAGGCCTTTACGCCGATGGCGCATGCCGACGGCAAGAAGAAGAATGGCAAGAACGCGCAGGTCGCTGCTGCTGCACCGGCGGCTGCTGCACCGGCAGCGGCGGCTGCACCGGCTCCTGCTGCTGCGCCACCGGCAGCGCCTGCCGCCCCGGCCAAGCCCGCCGTGGTCCCGGCGGTCGCATCCGCCGCTGCGGCCGCAGCACCCGCCGCCACTGCTGCGGTGGCACCGGCTGCAAAGGCTGCTGCTGGCAAGTAGGCCGCGATCCGCTGATCGCGTCGAGCCGCCTTCGGGCGGCTTTTTTCATGGGCGGGAGCAGCACGGGCAAGGACAGCAACATCAACACCAAGACCGCGACCCCTTCTTCTCTGCCCGGTGGTGTGCATCGCGCTCATCACGCTGTTCCCCGGGCACCGTGACGATCCTGCCCGACCTGTTGATGGGCGCGGAGAAGTAAAGTCGCGGCCATGCTGCTTCCCGTTTTCGCGATCTGCGTCGGCGCCTCGCTGGGCGCCCTTTCCCGCTGGGGCCTTGCGCTCTGGCTTGGCGTCGGCGGCTTCATGCCCTGGGGCACGCTCGCGGCCAACCTGATCGGCGGCTATCTCGTCGGCGTGATGGTCGCGATCTTTGCGGCCATGCCCGACATCGATCCCGTGTGGCGGCTCGCCATCGTCACCGGTTTCCTGGGCGGGCTGACAACGTTCTCGAGCTTCTCGGCCGAGGTAACGACGATGCTGATGGAGGGACGCGCCGGGGTGGCGCTGGTTACCGCGGCCAGTCATCTTGCAGGCTCGCTGGTCCTGACCTGGCTCGGCATCCGCACGGTCCACTTCATCGCGACATAGGCAAGGCTCCGGTTTCGCGATGGCGTCGCGCGCGCGCGCGACCCATAATCCACCGCGATGCCCTTGGTACTCCTCGTCGCGCTCCCCTTCGTCGCCAGCGTATTGGCGGCAGCCATGCCGTCGAACGCGCGCAACCGGGAATCGACGCTTGCGGGCCTGGTCGCCTTGGGCTGCGCGGCACAGGTCGCGTGGCTGTTTCCCCGAGTTGCCGGCGGCGAGGTGATCCGCGAGCGCTTCGAATGGCTGCCCTCGCTCGGGCTTGACCTGGTCTTCCGGCTCGACGGCTTCGCGTGGCTGTTCTGCATGCTGGTGCTCGGCATCGGGGCGCTGGTGGTGCTCTACGCGCGCTACTACATGTCGCCGTCCGATCCGGTGCCCCGCTTCTTCTCGTTCTTCCTGGCCTTCATGGGCGCCATGATGGGCGTGGTGCTGTCGGGCAACCTGGTGCAGATGGTGGTGTTCTGGGAACTGACCAGCCTGTTCTCCTTCCTGTTGATCGGCTACTGGCACCACCGGCGCGATGCGCGGCGCGGGGCGCGCATGGCGCTCACCGTGACCGGCGCGGGTGGGCTGTGCCTGCTGGCGGGCGTGCTGGTGCTTGGCCGCATCGTCGGCAGCTACGAGTTGGACGCGGTGCTTGCCTCGGGCGCGCGGATTCGGGCACACGGGCTGTATGCGCCGATGCTGGTGCTGGTGCTGCTGGGCGCCTTCACCAAGAGCGCGCAGTTTCCGTTTCACTTCTGGCTGCCGCGCGCCATGGCCGCGCCGACGCCCGTGTCCGCGTACCTGCATTCGGCCACGATGGTGAAGCTGGGCGTGTTCCTGCTTGCGCGCTTGTGGCCGGTGTTGTCGGGCACCGAGCAGTGGTTCTGGCTGGTCGGCGGGGCCGGCGCCATCACGCTGCTGCTCGGCGGGTTTGTCGCGATGTTCCAGCGCGACCTGAAGGCCCTGCTTGCCTATTCGACGATTTCGCACCTCGGGCTGATCGTGCTGCTGCTGGGGCTCAACTCCACGCTGGCCGCCGTGGCCGCGGTGTTCCACGTGATGAACCATGCGACCTTCAAGGCCTCGCTGTTCATGGCGGCCGGCATCATCGACCACGAGAGCGGCACGCGCGACATCCGAAAGCTCAGCGGGCTGATCAAGCTCATGCCAATCACCGGCACGCTGGCGATCATCGCGAGCGCCGCGATGGCCGGCGTGCCGCTGCTCAACGGGTTCCTGTCGAAGGAAATGTTCTTCGCCGAGGCGGTGCTGGTCGACGCCGCGCCGTGGGTCGAATGGACGCTGCCGATCGTCGCCACGCTGGGCGGGATCTTCAGCGTCACGTATTCGTCCCGCTTCGTGTTCGACGTCTTCTTCGGACCGCCCTGCGGTTCCGAGGTCCCGAAGACGCCGCACGAGCCACCGCACTGGATGCGCGTGCCGGTCGAGTTGCTGGTGCTGGTGTGCCTGGTGGTGGGCGTGGCGCCGGCCTGGTCGATCGGCCCGCTGCTGGCCGCCGCCGCACGGCCGGTGGTGGGTGGGGAGTTGCCCGACTACAGCCTGGCGGTGTGGCACGGCTTCAACCTGCCGCTGCTGATGAGCTTCATCGCATTGGCGGGCGGCCTCTCCTTGTTCCTGCTGCAGCGGCGCCGGCGCGAACGCGGCGGGCTGGTGCGCACGCCGTTCCTGCAGCACCTCGACGGGCAGCGCATCTTCGAGAACGTGATCGCGCGGATGAGCGAGGCCGGGCGACGCGGCCGGCGACTGTTGAGCACGCGCCGCCTGCAGCCGCAGTTGCTGGTGCTGGTGCTGGTGGCGATGGGCCTGGCGGCTGCCGCGCTCTGGTTGACGCCGGCATCGCGCGGTACGCGTGAGCTGCTGCCGTTCTCGCCGATGTTCGCGATGACCTGGCTGATCGGCTGCACCTGTGCCGTCGCGGCAGCCTGGCAGGCGAAGTTCCACCGGCTGGCATCGCTGATGCTCGCGGCGGGGGCAGGCCTGACCTGCTGCATCACCTACATCTGGTTTTCCGCGCCCGACCTGGCCCTGACGCAACTCGTGGTCGAGACCGTGACCACGGTGCTGATCCTGCTGGGCCTGCGCTGGTTGCCGCTGCGCAAGGCGACGGTGCAGCCGATGCGGGCGCGCCTGCAGCTCTGGAGGCGGCGTGGCCGCGACCTGGTGGTGGCCGCTTGCGCCGGCAGCGGCATGGCGCTGCTGGCCTGGATGATGATGACGCGACCTTTCCCGCTCAGCATCTCGCCCTTCTTCCTGGACCGCGCGATGACCGAGGGCGGCGGAGCGAACGTAGTCAACGTGATGCTGGTCGACTTTCGCGGTTTCGACACCTTCGGCGAGATCACGGTGCTCGGCGTGGTGGCGCTGACGGTGTATGCGCTGCTGCGGCGCTTCCGGCCCGCGCCGGAATCGATGGCGCTGCCCGAGCAGCAGCGCGCGCAAAGCCATGACGGCAGCACCGACCTGCTGAACCCGCGGCTCGCGAAGGACACGGCCGTGGGCTACCTGATGGTGCCGGCGGTGCTGATCCGCCTGTTGCTGCCGCTATCGGTGCTGGTGTCGGTGTACTTCTTCATGCGCGGGCACAACGCGCCCGGCGGCGGCTTCGTCGCCGGGTTGGTGATGTCGGTGGCCTTGCTGCTGCAGTTCATCGTGTCGGGCACCGAGTGGGTGGAGGAACATCTGCGCATCTATCCGCGCCGCTGGATCGCGGTCGGCATGCTGCTGGCGCTGGCGACCGGCGGCGGTTCGGTGCTGCTCGGCTATCCGTTCATGACCACGCACACCGCGCACCTGCACTTGCCGGTGCTGGGCGAGATCCATGTTCCGAGCGCGGCACTGTTCGACACGGGCGTTTTTTCAATCGTGCTGGGCTCGACCATGCTGATCCTCACGGCGCTGGCCCACCAGTCGATCCGCAGCCATCGCTGGGTGGCGGAACAGATGGAAAAGGAAGCCGAACGCCTGGCCGCTGCCGCTGCGTCAGCCGACGCCCCGCCTCTCGCACCCGTCGACGCCGGAGGCGCCCGCTGATGGAAGCCGTGCTGGCCATTGCCATCGGCGTGCTCACCGGATCGGGCGTGTACCTGCTGCTGCGGCCGCGCACCTTCCAGGTCATCATGGGGCTCACGCTGGTGTCGTACGCGGTGAACCTGTTCATCTTCAGCATGGGCCGGCTGATGGTCGACAGCGAGCCGGTGCTCACGCCAGGCATCCGCGCCACGCTGGCCAACACCGCCGACCCGATGCCGCAGGCGCTGGTGCTCACCGCCATCGTCATCGGCTTTGCCATGACCGCCCTGTTCCTGGTCGTCATGCTCGCCTCGCGCGGTCTTGCGGGCAACGACCATGTGGACGGCGACAAGCATGCGGACAGCGGGGATGGCACGTCATGAATACGGCATCGGGATCGGGATCGGGTACCGAACGCAGAAGGAAGACAAAAGCTACGCAGAAGCCGCAAAAGGACTTCAAGGAAAATTTTTGGGTTTTCTTTTGCGACCTCTGCGAAACCTTTGCGACTTCTGCGTTCGGTACCCGCACCCGCACCCCTGAGCAGGAGGCCGGCCCATGACCGTCACCCAGTTGCTCGACCGGCTGCTCGACGCCACGATGCCGCACCTGGTGGCGGTGCCGATCCTCGTGCCGATGCTCACCGCTGCGCTGATGCTGCTGCTCAACGAGAAGCGGCGCCGCGAGAAGGCGGTGCTGAGCGTGGTGTCGGGCCTCGCGGGGCTGGTGGCCGCGCTGGCCCTGCTGCGCTGGGTGAACGCCCCCGACGTGGGCGGCGGGGCCGGCTCCATCGGCGTCTACCTGCCGGGCAACTGGCGCGCGCCGTTCGGGATCGTGCTGGTGGCCGACCGGCTCTCGACATTGATGGTGGCGCTCACGGGAGTGATCGGCTTCGCGGCCTCGATCTACTCCACCTCGCGCTGGGACCGCGCGGGCGTGCATTTCCACGCCTTGCTGCAGTTGCAGTTGATGGGCCTGAATGGCGCCTTCCTGACCGGCGACCTGTTCAATCTCTTCGTCTTCTTCGAGGTGATGCTGGCGGCCTCCTACGGACTGCTGCTGCACGGTTCGGGCCGGCTGCGCGTGCAGGCGGGCCTGCACTACATCGCGATCAACCTGGCGGCCTCGTCGCTGTTCCTGATCGGCGCCTCCATGCTCTACGGCGCGACCGGCACGCTGAACATGGCGGACCTCGGCATGCGCATCGCACAGATCGCGCCGGCCGACCGTGGCCTCGTGCATGCGGCGACGGCCATCCTCTTCACCGCCTTCCTGGCCAAGGCCGGCACCTGGCCGCTTAACTTCTGGCTGGTGCCTGCGTACAGCGCGGCAGTGTCGCCGGTGAGCGCGGTGTTCGCGCTGCTGACCAAGCTCGGCATCTACACCATCCTGCGCTTGTGGACGCTGATGTTCGCGCCCGATACCGGCGCGTCGGCACAGTTCGGCCACAACGTGCTGATGGCGTTCGGCATGACCACGCTGTTCGTCGGCGCGCTGGGCATCATCGGCACGCAGCGCATGTCGAACCTGGCCGGCTTCAGCGTGCTGGTGTCGGCCGGGACGCTGTTGACGGCCATCGGTCTCGGCGAGCCCGCGGTGTGGGCCGGGGCGCTCTACTACCTGCTGAGCTCGACGCTGGCGGTGAGTGCGTTCTTCCTGCTGATCGACATGATCGAACGCTGGCGCAACGAGGGCGCCAGCATCGCGCCGCACGAAGTCGCCGACCACGCGCCCTTCCTCACGCCCGACCTGCAGCAGATCGAAGGCGTGAACCTCGACGACGACCAGCGCGAGATCTACGGCCGCGCCATCCCGGCGGGCGTGGCCTTCCTGGGGCTGGGCTTTGCAGGCTGCACGCTGTTGCTGGCAGGCATGCCGCCGCTGTCGGGCTTCCTGGGCAAGTTCGCGATGCTCTCGGGCCTTCTTGGCGCGCGCGAGACGGGCGCCTCTGGCTGGATGTTCATGGCCTTGCTGCTGGTGTCGGGCTTCCTGACCCTGGTGGCCATGACCCGCACCGGCATACGCCACTTCTGGACCCAGCCCGTGGAAACCCCTCCGCTGCTGCGCGCGGTCGAGCTGCTGCCGGTGGCGGCGCTGCTGCTCTGCTGCGTGGCGCTGACGACCGAGGCAGGCCCGGTGATGCAGCACGCCACGGCGACGGCCAGGGGCTTGTTCACCCCCACCGCCTATCGCAAGGCCGTGATGGGCGCACGGCAGGTGCCCAACCCCGTCGCCGGAAAGCGCACGCCATGAATCGCTGGTTGTCGTCTCTGCCGCTGTCGGTGTTCCTCTTCTCCGTGTGGGTGGTGCTGAACCAGTCGCTGGACGCCGCCACGCTGCTCCTGGCCGCGGTGCTGGCCATCGCGGTACCAATGCTCACCCGAAGCCTGCGACCGGCCCAGGCGCGTGTGCGGAATCCGGCGCTGCTGTTCAAGCTGGCGGTCCGTGTGACGGTGGACCTCGTGGCGTCGGCATTCGACGTGGCGCGGCTGCTGCTGACGCGCCGCAGCGCCGCCATCTCGTCGCGCTTCGTGCAGGTGCCGCTGGACATGCGCGATCCGAGCGGCCTGGCCATGCTGGCGATGGTGTTGTGCCTCACGCCGGGCACGGCCTGGGCAGAACTGGCGCTGGACCGGTCGACACTGCTGATCCACGTGTTCGACCTGGACGGGGAGGACGAAGCCTTCATCGCGATGATCAAGCAGCGCTATGAACGCCTGCTCATGGAGATCTTCGAATGACCCCTTTGCTGCTCTGGGCCCTGAAGGCCGCGCTCTTCCTGCTCGCTGTCGGCATGCTCTGCGCGCTCGGCCGCCTGCTGGTCGGCCCGACCGCGCAGGACCGCGTGATGGCACTCGACTGCCTCTACATCAACGGCATGCTGATGATGCTGGTGCTCGGCATCATCTACGCCAGCGACGTGTACTTCGAGGCGGCGTTGCTGATCGCCCTGTTCGGCTTCGTGGGATCGATGGCGATGGCCAAGTTCCTCTTGCGCGGCGAGGTGATCGAATGAACAGCACGGATGCGCTGCCACTGTGGGCGGAGGTCCTGACGGCCGTGTTCGCCGTGCTCGGGGCCGCGTTCGCCGCGATCGGCTCGTTCGGGCTGGTCCGGTTGCCGACCTTCTTCCGCCGCATCCACGCGCCGACGCTGGGCGCGACCTTCGGCGTCTGGTGCATCACGCTGGCGACCGGCGTCTATTTCTCGGTGCAGGGCTTGCACCTGTTCCTGCATGCGGGGTTGATTTCGCTGTTCGTCGCCATGACCGCGCCGATCACCACGATCTTCCTCATGCGTGCGGCGCTGTTCCGTGCCCGCAAGGCCGACCGTGCGTCCGCCGAAGCGGCACCAACCGAGGGCCTCGAAGCGTCGGAAGCCGCTGCATCCGACGGCGCGCGGCCGGGAGTCGATCAGCGCAACGCGCCGTTCAAGTAGGGCTCCGGGTCCTGCGCGACGCCTTGCTTGCGGATCTCGAAATGGAGCTTCACGCGGTTGGTGCCGGTGCTGCCCATCTCCGCAATCTGCTGGCCTTGCCGGACCGCGTCGTCTTCCTTGACGAGCACCTTGCCGACATGGGCATAGGCGGTGATGAAGTTCTCGTCATGCTTGACGACGATCATCGTCCCGTATTCGGGCAAGGCGCTGCTCACCAGCACCACACGGCCGTCGCGTGAAGCCAGCACCGGATCGCCAGCGGCGCCCGCGATGTCGAGCCCCTTGTTTCGCTCGCGATCGTACCGGGCCAGGATCGGGCCCGGCGCAGGCCGGAGGTAGGCGCCCGCTGGCCGGGGCGCCACCACCGGAGGAGGCGCTGGCGCCGGTGGCGCGGCAGAGGTCGTCGACGAGGGCAATGGCGGCAGCGGCGGCAAGGGAACACGCTCTGTCGCGCAGCCTGCAATGCTCAATGCCGCGACGACGCAAAGGCCGTTGCGGAGGCTGCCAGGGGAAAGACCGAAAGGGCTGCGTGGGTGGTGCATAGTGCCTGCCGGCCATGATGGCTCGACGATCAGGTGCGACAACGTCATGTCAGAGCAAGGTTTTATACCTCACAACCCGGTCCGGCGGTCCACAACATGCGCACTCTCGACATTGCCGCGGGCCTGCCCAGCAGGGTTAGCGCCGGAGCTTCCGGACGATCCGCTTGGCTACCCGGAGCGGCGCGCCCAGGCGGTCGACGCCGGAGAAGATCGCTTCGTCGTAGCTACGCGGCCTGGACTTCGACAGCGCGGTCATGAAGCGATGCTTGGCCCTGTCGAGCGCCTGCGAGCGGCCGGGCGGCGTGGGTCGCAAGCCGAGCGTACGCAGCACGTAGTTGGCCTGGTACACATGTGCACGCGCATCGGCCTCGGGAAGGGAATAGTGGATCGAAATGCTCACCGAGACCTCATCGCCGGTGCGCGTCACCCGCGGCGACAACGGCGGGTTGTAGACCCCGACGCCGGGCCGAAGCAGGTATTCGATGCCGGTGTCCTCCACTTCGCTGCGGAACTTTGCCGCCAGCGGGTTGTGCCGGTAGTAGTCCTCGATCTCTTCCTCCGTGACGACGTGGCGTTCGTTCGGGAACACCGTCAGGTTCTTTGCGCCTCGAACCTGCAGCATGAAGGAGTTCGAATGATCGAAGTGGTAAGGCGCCACGAAGCCGGGCGGCTGGATGACGATGCTCATCCCGGCCCAGGTCATGTCCTTGCGGAACTGGATGCCCGCGGCGCGCTCGAGGTCCGCCAGCACCTGTTCGTACAACGCGTGGTATTCCGGGTCCGCCTGGTCCACGAAGTGCAGCACGACCCATTCGTCGGCGCTGGCAATGTGCAGCACCGAATCGCGCAGGCGATCCCGCAGCGCGGTGCGCCCCTGGCTTCGCTCTGCGGACGAGAACTCGCGCATCCAGTCTGTCCGGTCGAACAGGGTCTCGACGAGCGCGCCGAGCCGATCGAGTTCGAACAAGGGATGACTGGCGAGGTTGTGGTGGAAGGCAAACGACTGCTCGCCGACCTGCCGCCAGCGGGCCGGGTCGCGGGATTCCACCCAGCGTCGGCATGAAACATCGACTGCTGGCGGGGCGGTCACGGAGAGATCATCGAGAGGGTCGCGGAACATGGGAACAAGCAAGTGGACAGACGCTGCGCCACCAATTCAGCTTGGCACCGAGCAAGACGGCCCAATCTACTACACGGGACAGCCACTTTCCGCGCCGCTCGCGCAACGAGGCCGGATACCCGTGAAATGTTCAAGGTCAGTCTGCTTCCTGCAACGCCTTGGCATGCGCCACTTCGGCCTCGCGCGGCAAGGTCACCGCATTCTTGACGGCCAGGATTTCCGCCATCACGCTCACCGCGATCTCGGGCGGCGTCTTGCTGCCGATGTAGATGCCGATCGGGCCGCGCAGGCGCACCAGGGATTGCTCGGTCTGGTCGAAGTGCTCGATCATGCGCTCGCGTCGTGCGTCGGCATTGCGGCGCGAGCCGATCGCGCCGACATAGAAGGCTTCGGATTGCAGCGCTTCGAGGAGGGCCAGGTCGTCGAGCTTGGGGTCATGCGTGAGGCCGACCACGCAACTGCGCCGGTCGGGCCGGAAAGCGGTGACGGCGTCGTCGGGCATGACGGTGGTGATGGTCACGCCGGGGACCGACCACTCGCTGCGGTATTCGTCGCGCGGGTCGCACAGCGTGACGGCAAAACCGCTGAAGCGCGCCATCGTGGCCAGGTATTCGGCGAGCTGGCCGGCGCCGATCAGCAGCATGCGGTATTCAGGGCCGAAGGTGTTGACCAATTCGCGCTCATCCACCCTGAGCGCGGCTGGCGAGGAAGCCGAGGCCAGCCTCACGCTGCCGTCGGCCAGGGAGACGCTGCGCTGCATGAGCGTGCCTTGCTCCAGCTCGGCCACGAGCGCCTGCAGCGACGCGGCATCGGGGTCGTATTCGAGCAGCAGTTCCAGCGTGCCGCCGCAGGGCAAGCCGAAGCGGTGTGCCTCGTCGGCGGTGATACCGTACTTGACCAGCGCCGGCGCGCCATGCGGCATGGTGCCGGGCCCGCCATGGGCGCGCGAATAGCGAGCGATGAGGTCATCTTCGATGCAGCCGCCCGAGACCGAGCCGGACACCGCGCCGTCTTCCGCCAGCGCCATGATCGATCCGACCGGCCGGGGCGACGAACCCCAGGTGCGCACCACGGTGGTCAGCATGGCGCGACGGCCGGCGAGGCGCCAGTCGCGCAGGGTTCGCAGCACCATCACGTCCAGGTTTTCCATGGCCGCCCGTCCTAGCCGCGCAGATACAGGTAGGCGCCCACAGCCACCACGACGGCCACGACCACCCAGATCCATTTCTGGCTCGACCCGCCGGCGGACTCGCCCGAGGGCGACATCGGCCGGGTGCGCGGCGCGAGCGAATCGATGCTGCCGAAGGAGGTGCCGCCTTCCTCCTCGTCGTCGGCGCCGGCCACGGCGGCGGCGGGCGCCGGATAGCGCTCGGCCATCAGCGCGTCGAAGCGCTTGAAGAAGTCGTCGGCCATCGACTTGGCGGCGCCGTCCACCAGTCGCTGGCCCAACTGCGCGATCTTGCCGCCGACCTGGGCCTGCACGGTGTAGCCGAGCTCGCAGCCGCCCGGGTTCGGGGTCAGCGAGACGCTCGATGCGCCCTTGCCGAAACCGGCGACGCCGCCCTGCCCTTCGAAGGACAGCTTGTAGCTCTGCGGCGGCACGATCTCGGTCAGCGCGACCTTGCCGTTGAACTTGGCCGACACGGGGCCGACCTTGACCGCCATGCCGACGACATAGGTGTCGTCGCCGGCGGGCTCGAACTTGTCGCAACCTGCCAGGCAGGCCTTCAGCGTGGCCGGGTCGTTGAGCGCTTCCCAAGCCTGTTGTTGGGTGACGCCGAGTTGGCGGGTGCCGAGCATTTCCATGGTGTTTCCTTCTTTGTTCTGTCGTTCGCGGCCGAAGGGCTATCGACCCGCCCGCATCAGCGCGGCAAGGCTCGCGGCCAGCTCTTCCAGCGCGCTCAAATTGTGGACCGCGAGCATCGCGTCCGCATGGCGGTGCAGCAAAGCCGCTCCGCGCGCAAGGGGTGCGTAGCCCTCGTAGCGCATCAGCGGGTTGAGCCAGAGCAGCTTGCGCGAGTGGCGCTTGAGCCAGAGCAACTCCTGCTCCAGTTCGGCCGGCTCGCCGGTGTCGAGGCCATCGCTGATCACGAGCACGAGCGTGCGGCGGCCGACCAGCCGCCTCGCGTGGCGGCGGCGCAGCTGGGTCATTGAACCGCCGAGCCGCGTGCCGCCGGCGAAGTCGTCGATGGCGGCGCTGGCGGCTTCGAGCATGACGTCGGTGTCGGCGATGCGGAACGCGGGCGTGAGATCGGTCAGGTGCGTGCCGAAGGCGAACACGTCGCGCGGGCCGGCCCTGCGTGTGGCCGCATGCAGGAAGGCCAGCAGCAGGCGGGCGTAGCGTTCCATCGAGCCCGATACGTCGACCAGGATCAGCAGGGGCAAGGGCTGCTTGCGCCGCTCCAGGCGCGGCAGGCGGATCAACTCGCCGCCGGTGCGCGCGGCCTGGTGCAGGACGCCGGGCCAGTGCATGCGTGAATGGCTGCTCGCGCCGCTGGCCACACGCAAGCGGCGCGCGGGCAGCTTCGGCACCGGCAAGGAGATGTCGCGGGCAAGGCGCTCCACCAGCTGGTATTCGGCCGCGCCCAGCGCGTTGAAGTCGGCATGCTGCATGCGCTGGCGGTCGCTGGCTGTCATGGCAGCGTCGAACTCGACCTCGCGCTCGGTCCTGGCCGGCATGACCTTGGCGCGCGGCGCGGCCAGCGCCTCCCGCACGCGCGGCCGGCGCTTGACGGGCTCGGCCTTGCCTTCGGCGCTGGGCAGCATCTGCTGCAGGATCTTCTTGGCCAGCTCCGGATCGCGGAACCATGCGTCGAAGAGTTCGCGGAACACCATGCGGTCCTGTTCGCGGCTGACCATCACGGATTCCAGCGCGGCCGCGAAGTCGAAGCGGGTGTCGACGCCCACCAGCATGGCCGCCTCTGCCGCCAGCGCGATGCGCGCGGCATCGGTACGCACGCCGGCGCGGCGCAGCGCACGGCCGAAGCTCGCCATGTTGCCGGCGAGCTTGCCGGAGCGGGCGTCGCCTAGTTGTTGCATGGCTGTCCGATGCAAATACGGGGACCGAACGCAGAGCTCGCAAAGGCTTCGCAAAGGACGCGAAAAAGACAAGGAAAACTTTGAAGGTTTTCCTTTGCGACTTCTGCGAGACCTTTGCGACTTCTGCGTTCTGCTCCGGCTTTCATGCCCCGGCCTCCTCCGGCTTGAGCAGGTCGGCTGCCAATGTGTGCGTCAGCGCAGCCACGTCGTCGCGCTGCTTGAAGAGGATGCCGGCAGTGTTGACGATGACTTCGGGGTCGAGCTCGAGCGTGTCCATCGCGACCAGCGCCTTGGCCCATTCAACGCTTTCGGCAATGCCGGGCGCGCGCTGGAAGGCGTTGCTGAAGGGCTGGGAGCGCAGCTTGCCGACGAAGGCAGCCACCTGCGCGGACAGCACGGCGCTGGCCTGCGGCGCCTGCGCGCGAACGATGGCGAGTTCGCGTTCGCGCTCGGGATAGTCGAGCCAGTGATAGAGGCAGCGGCGCTTGACCGCGTCATTGAGGTCGCGCGTGCGGTTGCTGGTGAGGATGGTCACCGGCGGCACCAGCGCGCTGATCGTGCCCAGCTCGGGAATGCTGACCTGGTATTCGCCGAGGTATTCGAGGAGGAAGGCCTCGAAGGGCTCGTCGGCGCGGTCCACTTCGTCGATCAGCAACACGGCGCCGGGCGCTGGCGCCTGCAAGGCTTGCAGCAGGGGCCGGCGCACCAGGTAGCGGGGCTGGTACACCTCCGACTCGATGTCGCTCGACGCGCCATGCGCCTCGGCCGCGCGCATGTGCAACAGTTGGGCGGCGTAGTTCCATTCGTAGAGTGCCTCGCGCTGCTCCAGCCCGTCATAGCACTGCAGACGCAGCAGTTCGCGCGTCAGGGCCTTGGAAAGGGCCTTGGCCAGTTCGGTCTTGCCGACGCCGGGCTCGCCCTCCAGCAACAGCGGGCGCTGCAGCTTGAGTGCGAGGAAGACGGCGGTTGCCAGCCGGCGGTCCGCGAAATAGCCGGCCGCCTGCAGCGCTTGCGTGACCTCGTCGATGGAGGCGAACGGAGCGGTCGGCGTTTCAGAAGTCATATGTCTTTTTACCGCGAGTTCGCTCGGCGTTTCGTCGGGAAACATCGCGGATCGGGAGGGGGCCGGTCCGCAATGTTGCCTGCGACAGGGGTTTGGGTCGCCCGCGAAAAGCGCGCGGCGACCTGGGCGAGCCCGGTTAAGCCAGCGCCTTGACCGCCCGCTGCGTCAGCACGCTGATCAGGTTGGCACGATAGGCGGCCGAAGCATGCAGGTCGGAATTGAGCTCGCTCGCATCGATCTTCACCGCGGCTGCCGACTCGGGCGTGAAGCTCTTGTTGAGCGCATCTTCCAGCCCCTTGTGCCGGAACACGCCATTGCCTGCGCCGGTCACGGCCACGCGCACGCCGCTGTCGTACTGCGCGAGGAACACGCCGACCAGCGGGAAGTGCGAGGCCTTCTGGCGCAGCTTCTCGTACACCGCCTTCTTCGGGATCGGGAAGCGGATCGCGGTGATCAGCTCGCCGTCTTCAAGCGCCGTGGTGAACAGGCCCAGGAAGAAGTCGTCCGCCGCGATCTCGCGCTTGCTGGTGACGATGGTCGCGCCGGAGCCCAGCACCGCGCTCGGGTAGCAGGCAGCCGGGTCGTTGTTGGCCACCGAGCCGCCGATGGTGCCCATGGCACGCACCTGCCGGTCGCCGATGCGCGAGGCCAGGTTGGCCAGCGCCGGGTAGGCGGCCTTGACGTCGGCGTTGTTGGCCACGTCGAGGTGGCGCGACATGGCGCCGACGACGATGGTGTTGCCGTCTTTCCTGATGCCGGTGAGTTCCTTGATGCCGCCGAGATCGACGAGTTGCTCGGGTGCCGACAGGCGCAGTTTCATCGAGGCCAGCAGCGTCTGGCCGCCGGCCAGCGGCTTGCCGCCTGCGCCAGCCAGCTTGACGGCATCGGCGACGGTGGCGGGACGTTCGAGGGTGAAGGCGTACATGGTTTGTTTTTCCTTCTTGTCTTAGACGGCCGGACGGCCCTGGGTGCTGGCGGCCAGCGACGGGGTTTCAGGTTGCTGCGTGGGCGTGGTGCTGCCCTTCTGCATGGCTTCCCACACGCGGTGCGGCGATGCGGGCATGTCGAAGTCCTTCACGCCGAGCGGCGCCAGCGCGTCCAGCACGGCGTTGATGACCGCTGGTGGCGAGCCGATCGCGCCCGCCTCGCCGCAGCCCTTGGAGCCGATCGGGTTGTGCGTACACGGTGTGCTCAGCGTGTCGAGCTTGAAGTTCGGGAAGTCCTCGGCGCGCGGCATGGCGTAGTCCATGAAGCTGCCGGTGAGGAGCTGGCCCGTCTCGTGGTCGTACACGCAGTTTTCCATCAGCGCCTGGCCGATGCCCTGCACGATGCCGCCCTGCACCTGGCCCTCGACGATCATCGGATTGATGATGGTGCCGAAGTCGTCCACCGCGGTGAAGCGGTCGATCTTGACCTCGCCCGTGCCCTTGTCGATCTCCACCTCGCAGATGTAGGTGCCGGCCGGGTAGGTGAAGTTGGTCGGGTCGTAGAACGCGGTTTCGTTCAGGCCCGGCTCCAGCTTGTCGAGCGGGTAGTTGTGCGGCACGTAGGCCGTCAGTGCCACCTGGCCGAAGGGGATCTTCTTGTCGGTGCCTTTCACCGTGAACTCGCCGTTCGCGAACTCGATGTCGGCATCGCTGGCTTCCATCAGATGCGCGGCGATCTTCTTGGCTTTTGTCTCGATCTTGTCAAGGGCCTTCATGATCGCCGTGCCGCCGACGGCCAGTGAACGCGAACCGTAGGTGCCCATGCCGAAGGGCACGCGGCCGGTGTCGCCGTGCACGATGTCGACGGCTTCCACTGCGATGCCGAGCCTTGCCGCGACCAGTTGCGCGAAGGTCGTTTCATGGCCCTGGCCGTGGCTGTGCGAGCCGGTGAAGATCGTCACGCTGCCAGTCGGATGCACGCGCACTTCGCCGGCTTCGAACAGGCCGGCGCGCGCACCGAGCGCACCCGCCACGTTCGACGGCGCGATGCCGCATGCCTCGATGTAGCTGGAGTAGCCGATGCCGCGCAGCTTGCCGTTCTTCTCGCTCTCGGCGCGGCGGGCATCGAAGCCTGCGACGTCGCCGAGTTCGTTGGCACGCTCGAGCAGAGGCGGAAAGTCGCCCGTGTCGTATTGCAATGCGACCGGCGTCTGGTACGGAAAGCTGGTGATGAAGTTGCGGCGGCGGATCTCGTCCTGCTTCAGGTTCATCTCCCACGCGCAGCGCGTGACGAGGCGTTCCAGCAGGTACGTGGCCTCGGGTCGCCCGGCACCACGGTACGCATCGACCGGGGCGGTGTTGGTGAACCAGGCGTCGACCTCCGCGTAGATCAGCGGTGTCGCGTACTGGCCCGCGAGCAGGGTCGCATACAGGATCGTCGGCACGGCAGTCGCGAAGGTCGACAGGTAGGCACCGAGATTCGCGTCGGTGTGCACGCGCAGGGCGAGGAACTTGCCGTCCTTGTCCATCGCCATTTCGGCGTGGCTCACATGGTCACGGCCATGCGCATCGCTCAGGAAGGATTCCGAGCGCTCGGCCACCCACTTGATGCTGCGGTTGAGCTGCTTGGAGGCCCAAGTCAGCGCCACGTCCTCGGCATACAGGTAGATCTTCGAGCCGAATCCTCCCCCCACGTCCGGCGCGATCACGCGCACCTTGTGTTCGGGCAGGCCGAGCACGAAGGCCGTCATCAGCAGGCGCTCGACGTGCGGGTTCTGGTTCGACACATAGAGCACGTACTCCTCGGTCGCGCGGCTGTAGCTGCCGATGGCGACGCGCGGCTCGATGGCGTTGGGGATCAGGCGGTTGTTGACCAGGTCCAGCTTGGTGACGTGCGCGGCATTGGCAAAAGCGGCATCCACAGCGCCCTTGTCGCCGAGCACCCACTTGTAGCACTGGTTGTCCGGCGCCTCGTCGTGGATGGTCACGCCGCTGGCCTTCTTCGCGGCGTCGGCCACGCTGACGACCGGCGTGTGCACGTCGTAGTCGACGACCACGGCCTCGGCCGCGTTCTTGGCCTGCTCGATCGTCTCGGCCACGACCATCGCGACGTGGTCACCCACGTAGCGCACCTTCTTGATCGCGAGGATCGGGTGCATCGGCTCCTTCATCGGCGTGCCGTCGGGGTTGTTGATGAGCCAGCCGCAAGGCAGGCCACCCATCTTTCCCTCGATGTCCTTGCCACTGAAGATGCCGATCACGCCGGGCATCTTCAGCGCCTCGGCAGTGTCGACGGACTTGACGGTGGCGTGCGCATGCGGCGAGCGCACGAAAACGGCGTGCGACTGCTGCGCCAGGTTGATGTCGTCGGTGTAGTTGCCGGCGCCGGTCAGGAAGCGATAGTCTTCCTTGCGGCGGATCGATTCGCCGATGTGCGGCAGTTTGGAGAAGTCGGATGCACCCATGTCGTGTGCTCCTCGTTCAAGCCGGGACGGTGGCTTTGGCCGGCTCGGCCAGCATCGCCTCGCCGCCCATCTTCACGGCCTTGACGATGTTCTGGTAGCCCGTACAGCGGCACAGGTTGCCGTCGAGCAGCGAGCGGATCTCCGTCTCGCTCGACCGGGGATGGTGCGTGCACAGGTCGATGGCGCTCATCACCATGCCGGGCGTGCAGAAGCCGCATTGCAGGCCGTGGCATTCCTTGAACGCCGCCTGCATCGGGTGCATGGTGCCATCGGGCTGGGCGATGCCTTCGATGGTGGTGATGTCGGCGCCGGCGACCTGGCCGACCAGCACGTTGCAGGACTTGACGGCGCGGCCGTTGACGTGGACGGTGCAGGCGCCGCATTGGGCCGTGTCGCAGCCGACGTGGGTGCCGGTCAGGTGGAGATGCTCGCGGATGGCGTGCACGAGGAAGGTGTTGGGCGGCGCGTCGACAGTGACCGCGCGTCCGTTGACCGTGAGCTTGACCTGCATTTGGCTGACTCCTTTTATGGGGATGGCTGATGGCCGAATTCGGCGAGTTGAATCTTCGGCGCGGGTCCGTGGCCGAATGCTAGGCAAAACCCTAGACGTTTGTACGGTTGCGGTGAAATTCTCAAAATTGAACAGCGCGTTCACAATCCGCCCTTGATGCATTCCAACCCTCCCGCCCTGCCGCCTGAACGCGCCGCGCAAATCGCCCAGGCGCGCCGCGAAGTGATCGAATCCGCCGCCCCCGACAGTCCGCGCGTCGCACCCTGGATTTCGCGCTCGTGGCTGCGCTGTCTTTCCGCCGGCCACAGGCCGCAGCAGCGCGTGAGTTTCGATGCCGTGTCGGCGCAGCACGCACGCCGCATGTCGGAGCGCAACCGAGGCCTCGTTGCCGCGGCGCGGCCGGTGCTCGACCGGCTGGCGCGGGCCATTGCCGACACTGGCTACTTCGCGATCCTGACCGATGCGCGCGGCGTCGTGATCGATGCGCGCGGCCTGCCGCCGAATGCCGAGCGAGCGGCCACCAACATTGCGCGCGTCGGCGTCGACCTGTCGGAACGCGCCGTTGGCACCAGCGCCATCGGGGCGGCGCTGTCGGAGCTGCAGCCGGTGTGGCTGCATCGCGGGGAACATTTCTTCGACGACACCAGCGTGTTCAGTTGCGCCGGCGCCCCGTTGTTCGGACATGACGGGCGCTGCGTCGGCATGCTGGACCTGAGCGCCGTGAATGCGGTGGAGCGGCCGGAACTCAGGCAACTGGCTGCGCTCTCGGCGCGCAGCATCGAGAACGCGCTTGTGCTGCGGCAGCCGCATGACCTGCTGGTGCGCCTGAACTGGCCGGGCTGGGGCGGCCACGCGGAATCCGAGGGCCTGCTGTGCCTGGACAGCGATGGCCATGTGACGGCCAGCAATGCAGCGGCGCGGGAGATGGTCAATCAGTCCGCGATGACGGCCGCTTCGTCTTCACCCTTGCACGCCAGCGATCTGTTCGCTCTGCCCTGGACCGTGCTGTGGGACGCCGCGCGGCGCGCCGACGCGACGCCGATCGAGGTGCCGCTGTGGTCCGGGCTGCGCCTGCAGGCACTGCCGCTGGCCGGGCGTGGGTCTGACGATGCGATGACGGCGGCGGGCGCGCCAACGCCGCGTCCCAGGCTGCGCGACGTGGAGGCGGCGCTGATTCGCAAGGCCGTTGCCGAGGCCCGCGGCAACGTGGCCGAGGCAGCGCGTGTGCTGGGGATCAGCCGCGCGACCGTGTATCGAAAACTGGGGCACCGCGGGCGATGAAACGCAATGTCTTCCGTACGGCCGTGCTGGCCTTCGTCGCGCTGACAGCGGCGGCAACATCTGTCGCAGCGGAGGTCAAGGTCCTCACGGCCGGCGCGTTCAAGCCCGTCGTCGCAGCCATGGCGCCGCTGTTCGAGCAGCGCACCGGCCACAGGTTGACGATCGACTCCGACACGGCCGGCGCGCTCGCCAAGCGCATCGCCGGCGGCGAGGCCTTTGATGTGGCGATCCTCACCACCGCCGGGATCGACGATCAGGCGAAAGGCGGGAAGGTCGCGCCTGGCACGTCGATGCCCGTCGCCCGCGTCGGCATCGGCGTGGCCATCAAGCAAGGCAGCCCGGCGCAGGACATCGGGAGCGTTGCCGCCTTCCAGCAGGCGTTGCTGAAAGCCCGCGCGGTCGCGATGATCGACCCGGCCGCCGGGGGCTCCAGCGGCATCTACCTGTCGCAGCTTTTCGGGAAGATGGGCATTGCACCGCAGATGCAGGCCAAGGCCGTGCTCGTGCCCGGCGGCCTGACGGCGCAGAAGCTTGTGAGCGGCGAAGCCGACATCGCGCTGCAGCAGATCAGTGAACTCATGATGGTTCCCGGCGTGACGGTGCTCGGCCCGATTCCTGCGGAGATCCAGAACTACACGGTGTATGCGGGCGGCGTCGGTTCGGCCGCACGCGACGCGGATGCGGCACGTGCATTCCTGGCGATGCTGGCTGGCCCCGAGGCGCGCACGGTGATGAAGGACAAGGGCATGTCAGCGCCCTAGAGCTGACCCACCCCCGAATGCACCTGCGGCGCCACGGGCGGACGCCAGAGGCGGCTGCTCTTGCGGGGCCGTCCAAGGCTGCGCAGGCAGGCTTGGAGCCGCGGCCCTCCTGCAGGCATGCAGCGCACGCGCATCGATGCCATCGTCAACCTGGCCGGCGCGCGCGTGCTCGGCATGCCGTGGACGGCGAGGCGGCGCCGCGAACTGCTGGCGAGCCGCGTCGACGTGACGTCGGCGCTGGTGGACCTGATGCGCCGCCTGCAGCAGCCGCCGCGGGTGCTGGTCAGCGCGTCGGCGGTGGGCTACTACGGCACTTCGCCCGGGGACGCCATCGAATTGCTCGACGAGAACAGTCCCGCGCGGCCAGGCGAATTCCAGTCCGACCTGTGCGCCGCCATCGAGCACGAGGCACGTCGCGCCGAAGCCTTGAAGGTGCGCGTGGTGCGGATGCGCTTCGGCGTCGTACTGGGCCGTGGCGATGGCGCGTATCCGATGCTGGCGCTGAGCGCGCGGATGGGCTTCGGGGCGGTGCTGGGCAGCGGACACCAGCCGGCGCCGTGGATTCACCTGGACGATGCCGTCGGCATGATCCGCTTCGCGATGGACGACGACAGCATCAGCGGCCCCCTCAATGCCGTCGCGCCCGACACGCCGCCGCAAGCGCGCTTCGCCAGGTCACTGGCTGCATCGTTCGGCCGCCGCGCGTGGCTGCGCATGCCGGCCGCACCGCTGCGTGCATTGGTCGGCGAGATGGCGACGATCCTGCTCGACGGGCAGAACGTCGTGCCACGCGCCGCGTTGGCCGCGGGCTATGCCTGGCGCCATCCCGTGCTCGAAGATGCCTTCAGCAACCTGGCGCGGAATCCCGCGAGGAATCAACCGGGCAGCGCCACGACGACTGCTGCTTCATCGACCACGGCAGTGACGCGCTGACGCGTGCGCAAGGCGCTGCCACCCGCCGCAAAGCCAACGACCTGCACGCCACCGGCCAAGGTGACCACCACCTCGTCACCGCTGTCGCTGTCCCTCTCTCGCGCAATGCGCGCCACCGTGCCGCCGAGTTGGTTCCCCAGCGGTTGTGCGTGCAGTTGCGCGGCGGCATCCGCGCGCTCGACGCGCACCGCCGTCGCCTTGCACAACGCGATGGCCGCCATCCCTTCCGCGAGACCGAGCAATTCGGCGCTCTCCTGCGTGATGCGTGCCGCAATGCCATCGCCGCCCGGCAGGCTCATGCGCACGCGCACCACTCGGCCGGCGCGTTCCAGCGCGCTCACCGTGGCGGGCAGCTGGTTGCGCATGCTGGTGCGAATCGAGAGTCGCGCCATCGCCGTGGACGCGGTGCCGACAGTCTGCACGGCGCGTCGCGCCACCTCGTGCGCATCGGCCAGCTCCAGCAGTTGACGGCCCTCTCCTGTGAGCACCGCGCCCCCACCGCCCGCGCCACCCACCGAGCGTTCCACCAGCGGCACGCCGGCCAGGTTGGTCAGCGTCGCGATCGCCTGCCAGGCCGCCTTGTAGCTGACCCTGGCGTCGCGCGCGGCCTGCGAGATGCTGCCGGTGCGGCCGATGCCGCGCAGGATGTCGATGCGCTTGTCGCTCATGCCGTGGCCGAGCGCGTCGCTGAAGCGGGGGACTGTCATGCCCGGATTGTGCTGGCAGGCGCCAGCCTCACGGCGCAGCGCTATGCGGTGACGGCGGCGGCCCATCGCTCGGCAGTGGCCGGCGAGTTGAAGCAGGTGGTGTCGTACGTGGCGGCGCACACGGCGCGCTCCAGCAACTGGATGTCGGCTTCATGCTGGCGCGCCACATGCGGGTCCTCGAAGAAGATCACCTTGTCGCAGCGCCGGTCCAGCACCAGCTCGGCGATCTGCGCATCGCCGCCCATCGGGCCGCTCAGGTAGCGCGTGACCCAGGGTACGTCGGCGGGCCAGCCACGGGACCAGGCCAGGTCGTTGAGCAGCCCGCCCGTCGTGCCCGTGCCGATGCGCATCGCAAAGCGGGACAGCAGGTCGAAGTGCCTCGACGCGTAGTCCACCATGCGCGTCTTCAAGGCATCGTGCGCGATCAGCGCGACAGTCTGCTTTCCGATGGCCGACGCAAAGCCCGCGTCGCCCTTGCCGGCGTGTGCCAGTTCCACCGCGATCCATTCCGTCGCGCCCGCAGCGGTGGAGATGAATGGCTTGCCGTGGATCACGCACTGCCGCTTGAGCGCCTGCGTCTCCGGGTACAGCGACGACGGATCGACAGGGTCGATGAAATAGATCACGCCATCCAGTTCGTCAGCCGGCGTCAGCCCGCCCGCGATGCACGAGGCCAGCCGCATCACGCCGCCTTCGACGCCCGATGGCAACCGCACAAGCGACGCGCCCGACAGCAGCTGCTGCCCGGCCAGCGCATCGTAGGTGCCGCCGACCGCATGCAGGCCGAGCCCCAGCGTGCGAATATCGTCCTCGCAGGCGCGCGCCCAACGCACGAGCGCACCGTCGACACGCTGCCTGTGCAGGCGATGGGCCACCAGTCCGAAACGCATCACGACATCCTCGCTTCCATCGGCTCCGCCACCGCCGGCTCCTCGCGGCGCGCCTCCATGATGCGCGGCAGGTTGAACTCGATCCAGTCGGCGAGAGACTCCACGCGCCGGCCCGCCTCCAGGCCCAACGGCGTCAGGGTGTATTCGACGTGCGGCGGCACGGTGGGATACGACTTGCGCAGCACCAGTCCATCCGTTTCCAGCCACTTGAGCGTCTGCGCCAGCATCTTCTCGCTCACGCCGCCGATCTTGCGGCGCAGTTCGCTGAAGCGGTGCGTGCCGCCCAGCAGCACCACCAGCAGCAGCACGCCCCAACGGCTCGTCACGTGCTTCAGCACCTCGCGCGAGGGACATTCGGCAGACAGGAGTTCGCCGCGCCGGATCACGTCGGCGAGGGTGCCGGGCTTCGCGATGGCGGCGGCTTCGGTGGATTTCATCAAGCTAACCTTTTGGTACGTACTTACAAAAAGTGAGTTAGGGGATTATTCTGCACCTCACCCCATCTCACTGCAACAAGGAACACTCACCATGATCGTCATCACCGGCGCGACCGGCCAACTGGGCCGCCTCGTCATCCGCGCGCTGCTGCGCACCGTCCCTGCCAGCGACATCGTCGCGGCTGTGCGTAGCCCCGACAAGGCGAAGGACCTGGCCGCCCTGGGCGTCGCCGTCCGGCAGGCCGACTACACCAAGCCCGACACCTTGCGCACCGCCTTCGCCGGAGCGGATCGGCTGCTGCTGATCTCGTCGAGTGAGCTCGGTCAACGCGCATCACAGCACCGTGCCGCCATCGACGCGGCCAAGGACGCGGGCGTGAAGTTCATCGCCTACACCAGCATCCTCAGGGCCGACACCTCGCCGCTGAGCGTGGCCGTCGAGCACCTGGCCACCGAGGTGATGCTCGGGGAATCGGGCCTGCCTTTCGCGCTGCTTCGCAACGGCTGGTACACCGAGAACTACACCGGCTGGACCGGCGCAGCCGTTGCCGGCGGCGCGCTGATCGGCAGCGCGGGCGATGGCCGCATCGCCTCGGCCGCGCGCGCCGACTACGCCGAAGCGGCTGCCGCCGTGCTCACCCGCGACAACCAGGCGGGCCTGGTGTACGAACTGGCCGGCGATTCCGCCTACACCCTGGCCGACCTGGCCGCCGAGATCGCGAAGCAGTCGAGCAAGCCCGTGGCCTACAGGAACGTGTCGGAGGCCGAGCACGAGGCCGCGCTGCTCGGCTTCGGCTTGCCCGGACCCATCGCCGCCATGCTCGCGGACTCCGACGTCGGCGCGTCCAAGGGTGCGCTGTTCGACGACGGCGGCCAGCTCGGCAAGCTCATCGGCCGCCCGACGACGCCGATGCCGGCCACCGTTGGCGCGGCGCTGGCGGCCTGACAAGGACTTCGGGCCCGGTCTACACTTTCGCTATTCACCCATTGAATAGCGCTGGCGTCAGGCCGGCGCCATCACCGATCGCTTCCATGCCTGCAGCCCCGCCGCAATCCACCGGCCACCGCCACCCCTTCTCAAGCC
This sequence comes from Variovorax sp. dw_308, assembly GCF_019207085.1. Classification (GTDB taxonomy): domain Bacteria; phylum Pseudomonadota; class Gammaproteobacteria; order Burkholderiales; family Burkholderiaceae_C; genus Variovorax. The sequence continues at coordinate 480,544 of NZ_JAATOM010000003.1, forward strand.
TGGGACGGCATCTGCATCGTTCGGTGCTGCGTACCTGCCTGCCGGCCGACGCGCTGCGCGCAGCGATGCGCCACGGTGGCCTGCCAAGCGGCGGCTCCGACGCGTTGCTGGTCGAAGCGGCGGTGCGGATCGTGGCCGAAGACGCTCGCGAGGCCGAGGCGCTGCACCGCGCGCTCGACGAGATGCATCACGAGGCCATCCGGCGCTTCGAATCCGCGCGCAACGAAATCGCGCTGCTGGCCTTGTGGACCGCAGCCGCCGGCACGCCGGACATGCCCGGCGCCTATTGGGCGGTGCTGACCCATCCCGCAGCCGGACGACTGGCGCGCCATCACGCATTCGGCGACGTCGAGATGCTGGCGACGCCGCAACCCACAGGCCCGTTGCCGATGCTGCTGGGACGCCGCTCGGTGTCGCCGCGTCGGCTGATGGAACCCGGCCCCGAGGCCGATCAGCTGGACCTGATGCTCCAAGCCGCCCTCAGCGCGCCCGACCATGGCCGCCTGCATCCGTGGCGCGTGATCGAGTTCCGCTCCGATGCGCGCGAAGGTCTTGCGGACCTGTTCGAGGACGAGAAGCGCCGTCGCGACCCCATCGCGAGCGCCCATGACATCCGCCGCGCCCGCGGTCATGCGACGGAGCCGCCGTGCCTGCTCGCCTTCGTGGTGTCGCTGCGCCAGCGCAAGCAGGTGCCGCTGCGCGAACAGTGGATCGCTGCCGGCGCGGCCCTCGGCAACCTGATGAACGCAGCGCACGAACTCGGCTTCGGCGCGATCGTCCTGAGCGGCGACCGCTGCTTCGACCCGCACATCGCTGCCGAACTGGGCCTGGTCGAAGGCGAAACGCTGGCCGCTTTCATCAGCATCGGCACCATCGCCGAGCCGCCGCCGGACACGACGCGGCCGTTGTCGCAGACCGTCTGGTCCTGCTGGTCGCCGCAGGTCGTGCCGCTGCGCACGGCACAGCGTCCCCGCGTGGCCTGGAACTTCAACGACATGGAACCATGACAGCCGATGCGGGCCAGGTCGCCTGCCACCCGATCGGCTTCGTGCGCAGCCACTTCGTGCAGGTCGAAGGCATGCCGATCCAGGCCGTGGCGTCGCAGGACATCGCGCGCCTCGAAGTGCGCGATGACTTTGCGCCGGGCCTGCGCGACATCGAAGGCTTCGACTACCTCATCTTCATCACGCACATGCACCTGTGCACGCGCGAGCCGCTGGAGGTCACGCCCTTCCTGGACAACACGCCGCACGGCGTGTTCGCCACGCGCGCACCGACGCGGCCGAACCGGCTCGGCCTGTCCATCGTCCGCCTGCTGCGGGTCGAGGGCGCCACGCTGCACTTCGCCGGCAACGACATGGTCGACGGCACGCCGGTGCTCGACATCAAGCCCTACGTGCCGCGCTTCGACGTGCGCGAGACCGACCGCATCGGCTGGTTCGCCGACAAGCTTGGCGCCCTGCCCACGGCCTTGTCCGACCGCCGCATGACCTGACGGCGCGCCCCTCGCGGGCGCAGCCACGCCGCTATGATTCGCTATTCCAAAGATGAATAGCGCACGACGCGAAAGGACGCCCGCAATGAAGACCTGCCCTCGCTGGCTACGCACCGCCGCCGTACTGGCCACCCTCTCGCTGGGCGCCGTGGCCACGCAGGCGCAAGAGATCGTGGTGTCGGCCGCGGCCAGCCTGACCAACGCCTTCCAGGAAGTCGGCAAGGCCTTCGAGAAGTCGCAACCGGGCGCCAAGGTCACCTTCAATTTCGCGGCCTCGGGCGCGCTGCTGGCGCAGATGACGCAGGGCGCACCGGTCGACGTGTTCGCCTCCGCGGACCAGGAGACGATGAACCGCGCCGTCACCGCCAAACTGATCGCCGACGGCACGCGCGTCGACTTCGCGCAGAACACGCTGGTGCTGATCGTCCCCGCCACCGCCACCGCGACGCCGCAGAGACTCGGCGACCTGACCGGCGATGCGTACAAGCGGATCTCCACCGGCACGCCCGCCTCGGTGCCAGTGGGCCGCTACACGATGGAGGCCGTGCAGCAAGCCGGCCTCACCGCCGCGCTGGAGCCCAAGTGGATCTATGGCGAAAGCGTGCGCCAGGTGCTCAACTACGTCGCGCGCGGTGAAGTCGATGCCGGCTTCGTCTACCGCACCGACGCAATGATCGAGCGCGACAAGGCGAAGATCGCGCTGACCGTGCCGACCAGCACGCCCGTGACCTATCCGATCGCGGAACTGGCCGCGAGCAAGAACGCGGCATCGGCCAAGTCGTTCATCGCCTTCGTGCGCGGTGCGGAAGGCCAGGAGATCCTGGCGCGCTACGGCTTCTCGAAACCCTGACCCTTGCTGGTTCCTCTCTGGCTCACGCTCAAGGTCGCGCTGATCGCCACGCTGATCGCAGGCGCGGCCGGGATCGGCCTCGGATGGTGGATGTCGCGGCGCCGTTTCCTCGGCCAGGGCGTGCTCGATGCGGTGCTGATGCTGCCGATGGTGCTGCCGCCCACGGTGCTCGGCTACTACCTGATCGTGCTGGTCGGCCGCAACGGCGTCTTCGGCCAGTACCTTGACCGCTGGTTCGGCATCAACCTGATCTTCACCTGGCAGGGCGCGGTGATCGCGGCATCGATCGTCTCGCTGCCGCTGATCTACAAGGCGGCGCGCGCGTCCTTCGAGGATGTCGACCACCGCTTCGCCCATGCGGCACGCACACTGGGCGCTGGCGAGCTGGAAGTGTTCCTGCGCGTGAGCCTGCCGCTGGCGGTGCGCGGCATCGCGGCCGGCCTGATGCTGGCCTTTGCGCGCGCCATGGGCGAATTCGGCGCGACGCTGATGATCGCCGGCAACCTGCCCGGCAAGACGCAGACGCTGTCGATCGCCGTGTATGACGCGGTGCAGGCCGGCAACGACGCGCAGGCGCTGTGGCTCACGCTGGTCATCTCGGTGGTCTGCATCGTCGTGCTGGTGATCTCGGGGCGCCTGTTGCAGGCGAAGCATTGATGGCCGACCTGCTCGACGTCGACCTGCACGTCGCCCTGCACTCCGACGAGCGTGACTTCGCGCTGCATGCCTGCTTCCGCACGCAATCGATGCGCACGGCGCTGCTGGGGCCATCGGGCGCGGGCAAGTCGACCGTGCTGCTGGCGATGGCCGGACTGGTTCCGGGTGCGAAGGGCCATGTGCGGCTGAACGGCACCACGCTGCTCGACACCGCGGCCCATGTCGACCTGCCCGCGCGCGAGCGCCGCATCGGTTTCGTGTTCCAGGACTACGCGCTGTTCCCGCACATGACGGTCATGCAGAACATCATGTTCGGCATGCACCGTCTCGGCAGTGCCGCGTCGCCGGCGACCACGGCTCGCATCGAGGAACTGCTGCATCAGTTCGGGCTAGAGCAGTTGGCCAGCGCCTATCCACGGCATCTCTCCGGCGGGCAGAAGCAACGCGTCGCATTGGCGCGCGCGGTGGCACCGAATCCACGGCTCCTGCTGCTCGACGAGCCGCTTTCCGCCCTCGACACGCAATTGCGCACCCGCCTGCGGGCGGAACTGGCCGAGATGCTGGACCGCGTGCAGGTGCCGACCCTGCTCGTGACGCACGACCCGCACGACGTGGAGGCCTTGGCCCACAGTGCGATCCATCTCGACAACGGCCATGTCGTGCCAGCCGAAACCACTGGAGCCTGACGATGATGATTCGACTGTTTCGATGCGCCACCATGTTGTTCGCGCTCTGCGCACTGTGGAGCGGCGCAGCCGCCCAGGTGAGCATGCAGGTCGAGGTGTCGGGCGCGGTGCAGCGCACGCTGCGGCTCGACGCCACCGAGCTGGCCACGTCGGAAGCGCAGCAGATCGTCACCTTCGTGCAGACGCGCAGCGCACAGGGTGTCGAGACCAAAAGCACGGTGCGCGGCGTGAAGCTGTCCGCCCTCATCGAGCGCGCGGGCCTCGTGGCGAAGGGCCGCGACGGATGGAAGACGCTGGTCATCGTGGCCACCGCGACGGACGGTTATCGCGCGGTGTTCGCCTGGCCCGAGGTCACCAACACGGCCGGCGGCGACGGCGTGCTGTTGCTGTTCGAACGCGACGGCAAGCCGCTCGATGAGCGCGAAGGCCGCATCGCGCTCATGTCCACCGCAGATCGCAACCTGGGCGCGCGCTATGTGCGCAACCTGGCGCGCATCGAGGTCCGTCCGCTGGACTGAGGAGGCGTTGCTCTTGCATGGGCCTGCCCCAAGGAGAGTCCCCTGATCAGGCGCCGGCCGGCACCTTGTCCAGGAAGCCGGTCACCGATTGCAGCTTGCCGTCGTCGAGTTGCGCGAAGTCCGTGCCCTGGATCAGGTCCGCCGCACCGCTCGGCCCGAGGGTCCAGCTAAAACGCAGGTTGTCACCGTGCGAATCGGCCTTGCCAGCCAGGGCAAAGCGGAAGCCCGGGTAGTGCGCTTGCACGACGCCGATCATCGAGCTGATCTCTTCATGTCCGCTGGCCCGCCCCATCGGGTCGACGTAGCGCGCATCTTCGGCCCAGCCGGTTTCAAGCATCTGCTGGCGGCGCGCGGCGTCGGACTCGTTCCAGAGGGCGATGTAGCGGTGGGCAATTCCGACGGCGTCGACGGCATCGAGAGTGGCGGTGGTGGTGTCCATGGCGCGATTCCTTTCAGGGTTGGAACCCGCAACAGCGCGGGGTGAACGGATGGTCGCGAACCGCGTGTGTCGCGTCGATGACTCCGGAGGTCATGCCCGCGGGTAATCGCGTTGGCCATGAAACGGCCTCTGCTCTTACGATGGGGTTTTGGGAGCACTGGACTTGACGGACCTCACACTCGACACGGCCCCACCGCCGCCCGCGCTGGCGGACCTGATGGCGCGCCTCGATCGGAGCTGCCGCACCGGCACCCGCGAACTGGGCGCCGAAACGGGCAGCGTTCCCGCCAGCCACTACACCGACCGCGTGCACTGGCAGAACGAGCAGGATTCGCTGTTCGCGCATTGGCCGATCGTCGCGGCCCACAGCGCGGAGGTGGCGCCGGGCTCGGCGCTGCCCTTCGACGCGCTCGGCGTGCCCATCGTCGTGACCCGGTCCATCGAGGGCCGTGCGCGCGCCTTCTTCAACGTGTGCCGGCACCGCGGCATGGCGCTCGTCACGACCAAGGGCTCGGCACCGCCAAAGGCAACGCCCTGCAAGGCGCTCGTCTGCCCTTACCACGGCTGGACCTACGAACTGGATGGGCGCCTGCGCCACCGGCTCCATGCCGAGACCTTCGACGGCATCGACCCCGCCACGCTGAACCTGGTCGAGCTGCCCTGCGACGAAGCGGGCGGCCTGATCTTCGTGAAACGCACGCCCGGCCCGCCCTTCTCCGCCGCCACCTTCCTGCAGGGCCTCGACGCGCACCTGCAATGGCTGGGCCTGGCCGACATGAAGGTGTTCCGCAAGGTCGACCATGTGTACCGCGCGAACTGGAAGCTCACCGCCGATGCCTTCCTCGAGGGCTATCACATCCGCGTGCTGCACCGCGACACGATCTATCCGTTCTTTGCCGACGCGATGGCGGTCAACCTGCGTGCCGGCCCGCACCAGGATTCACTGGTCGCGCGGCGCACGGCCCTCGAAGGCTTCGAGCCACCGCGCGACCGCAGCGCGCTGTGCAAGGTGGCCACGCCGACGCAGTTCCTGTTCCCGAATTCATTCCTGATCTGGCACCCCGACTACGTCAGCCTGATCGGCATGTTCTCGCCGGCGCCGGACGAGGTGCGCTGGGTGCACACCATGCTGATCCCGCCCGATCGCACCGGCGATGACTGGCACGCGCACTGGGAGAAGACCTTCAACCTCATCGAGAAGACGGTGTTCCAGCAGGAGGACATCGCGACGGCCGTCGGCATCCAGAAGGGCCTGCTCAGCGGCGCCAACGCAGGATTGGTTGCGGGGCGGCTGGAGAGCGACGTGCTGCGATTCCACCGGGGCGTGGATGCGGCGATCGCGGGGACCTTGAAGCCTGCGGGCGATTAGCGCCTTCATTCCAGGAATACTGTGGAACCCGCCTTGCCGGGCCCCGGGCATTGCCCCCGCTGGGCTCGGAAGGGGGTGAGAGGAGCGGCACGAAGTGCCGCGGAGCCCGGGGGCGAGCCTACTTTGCGTTCGGGAAGAACAACTGCTCGCCGTCGATCTTGTAGCTCGCGATATTGCTCTGCCCCGCAGGCGAGATCACCCAGTCGACGAACTTCTGCGCGCCCGTGTGGTTGAGGTTCGGAAACTTCGCGGCGCTCGGCACCATCACGCCGTACTGGTTGAACAGGCGCTTGTCGCCTTCCACCAGCACGGCCATGTCGGCGCGGTTCTTGAAGCTCAGCCAGGTGCCGCGGTCCGACAGCACATAGCCGCCGGTGGAGGCCGCGATGTTCAGCGCCGGGCCCATGCCGCAGCCGCATTCCTTGTAGCCACTGCCCTTCTTCTCATTCGGCAGGGGCTGGCCCGCATCGCCCAGGCCGGTCTGGTTCCATAGGCGACGCTCGGCGGCATCGGTGCCGCTCTTGTCGCCGCGCGATACGAAGGCCACATTGCCCGCCGCCAGCTTCTTCAGCGCCGCGACGATGTCATTGCCCTTGACACCGGCCGGATCGTTCTTCGGCCCGATCAGCACGAAGTCGTTGTACATCACCGGATAGCGCTTGGCTGCATAGCCCTCGGCCACGAACTTCTCCTCGGCCGCCGTGTCGTGCACAAACAGCACGTCGGCATCGCCCCGGCGTGCCATGTCGATGGCCTGCCCCGTGCCGACCGCCACCACCTTGATGTCGATGCCGGTCGCCTGCTTGAACGCCGGCAGCATGTGGGCGAACAGGCCCGACTGTTCGGTCGACGTGGTCGAGGCCATGGTGATCGTCTCGGCGCGCGCCACCAGGATGCTGGCGCCCAGCAGCACCAGCGCGACGGTCGCCTGCGCGGTCGGCCCCACGCCGAACCGCTTGAAAAACACCTTCATACCAGCTCTCCTTTGACAAACAAACGGGCCGCCTCGGGCAGCGGCCCGTTGAAGAAATCATGCACCGGCAGGTCGGCCACGACCCTGCCCTGCTCAAGGTAGACCACGCGGCTGGCCAGCCGCTTGACCTGGCCCAGATTGTGGCTGGCGAACACCAGCGTGCGACCCTGCGCGGCCTCCGCCAGCAAGGCTTCGACCTCGTGCTTGGCGGTGGGGTCGAGGCTGGCCGTCGGCTCGTCGAGCAACAACACCTTGGGCTGCAGGGCCCAGGCACGGGCCAGCGCGAGGCGCTGCTGTTGACCGCCGGAGAGCGTTCGCGCATTGCGTCCGATCAGCGCCTCGAGGCCCACGCGCGCCAACGCGGGGCCGGCCTGGCGCTTCGCCTCGCCCCATGGCGTGCCGCGCAGCCAGAGGGCGATCGCCACGTTGGTCCGCGCTGTGGCGCGCAGCATGTGCGGACGCTGGAACAGCATGGCCAGTTCGCGCCGGGGTGCATGGCTGGCGAATTGCCCGGACGCATGCGGCACCAGGCCATGGAGCAAGCGCAGCAGCGTGCTCTTGCCGCTGCCGTTGGCGCCGATCAGCGCGACGCGCTCGCCCGCATCAATCGCAAGGGAAGCATCGCGCAATGCCGTCACGCGGCCGAAGCGCACGTCGACATGGCTCAGCGCAAACAGCGACGTCATGCGGCGATCCGCATCGCCACCGCCGCGCCGCCGTCGACGCGTTCGCGCCAGCTGCGCACCAGCGCCACCAGCACGTTCAGCGCCAGCACCACCAGCAGCAGCACCAATCCCAATGCCAGCGCCAGCGGCAAGTCGCCCTTGCTGGTCTCCAGCGCGATCGCGGTGGTCATCACGCGGGTGAAGCCGTCGATGTTGCCGCCCACGATCATCACCGCGCCCACCTCCGACACGGCCCGGCCAAAGGCCGCGATCAGCACCGTGACCAGCGCATAGCGCTCGTCCCACACCAGCAGCAGCGCGCGCACCAGCGAACCGGCGCCGAGCGAGCGCAACTGCTCGCCATGGGCGCGGTCGGCGTCTTCTATGACCTGCCGCGTCAGCGCCGTCACGACGGGCAGCACCAGCACCGCCTGCGCCAGCACCATCGCCTTGAAGCTGAACAGCCAGCCCAGCCAACCCAGCGGCCCCGAGCGCGACAGCAGCAGGTAGACCACCAGCCCCACCACCACCGAAGGCAGCGCGAGCAGTGTGTTGAGCAGCGCCAGCGCCGCGCCGCGGCCACGGAAACGGGCCACACCCAGCCAAGCGCCGGCCAGCAGGCCAAGGCCGCAGGCGAGCGCACATGCGCTGGCGCTCACGGCCAGCGACCGCCCGACGATGCCGAGCAGCACCGGGTCGCCCGACACGACCAGCTGCCACGCGGACAGGAGACTTGACTCGAAGGTATTCATTGAAAAGCACGAAAACAGGTGGCGCGCACGCGCACGGGTGCGCATGATGCACGAGGCTGGCAGGATGGCGGCTCGCTGCGTCGCGATGGCGCAGCGTCAAGGCCGAAGGACAGGGGGGACACTCGATGAACGATACCGATCGATCAGGCCGCTGGCCGGCGTGCGCTGGCGAATGCGCGAAGTTGATACGCGGCTTCGGCCCGGACGCCACGCCGCTCGGCGCACCGGATCAATGGCCGAGGGCGCTGCGCAACATTGTCGACCTGCTGTTGCGCTCATCGGCCGAGATGGCCGTCTATTGGGGGCCGGACTACGTCGCCATCTACAACGACGCGCACGCCGGCATGATCGGCAACAAGCACCCCGGCAGCCTGGGGCGACCGGCGCGGGAGTTCACGACGGAAATCTGGGACAGCCTCGAGCCGCAGTTCGACAACGTCCTTTACCGCGGCGAGAGCGCAAGCGGCCGCGACCAGCCCTTTTCCATCAATCGCAATGGCGAACTCGAGCAGGCGTATTTCGACTACGCATGGTCACCAGTGTTCGACGACAACGGCCGCATCGGCGGCGTCCTTTGCATCACCACCGAAACCACGGAACGCATGCATGCGACCCAAGCCCTTGCCGACAGTGAAAGAACCGCGCGCGAGGGGGGCGAGCACCTGCAGATGGCGCAGTCGGCCGGCGGCGTCGGTGTCTTCTCGCTCGACATCCAGACCGACATGCTGAGCGTGTCGAGCGAGTATTGCAGCGTCTTCGGCTTGCCGTTGGTGGAGTTGCTTCCGCTCGCCGCGATCGAGCACCTGCGCATCACCCGGGGCGAGCACATGTCCACGCGCGAAACCCGGGTCGCCGGCACGGCGCCGCTCGATGTGGAATACCAGATCCGGCGCGCCGGCGATGGCGCCGTGCGCTGGATCTCGCGCCGCGGCGAACTGGTGCGCGACAGCGCGGGCAAGCCGGTGCTGATGCGCGGCGTGGTGCAGGACATCACCGACCGCAAGCTGACCGAAGCCACGCTGCGCCAGAGCGAAGCGCGGTTTCGGACGCTGGCGCGACAAATGCCCAACCAGGTCTGGACGGCGACGGCCGACGGGCGGCTCGACTGGGTCAGCGAGAGCATGAGCACCTATGCGGGACTCAGCCACGTCGAATTGCTGGGCGACGGCTGGGGGCAATTCGTGCATCCGGACGACATCCCGCACGCCGAGAAGCGCTGGGCGCATGCGCTGGCCACCGGCACTCCGTACGAAAACGAAGGCCGCCTGCGCCGCCACGACGGCGCATGGCGCTGGCACCTGTCGCGCGCCCAGCCGCTGGGCAGCGACGAAGTCGGCACGCCGCTGCGCTGGGTCGGCATCAACACCGACATCGAAGACCAGAAAGCGGCACAGCACCGGCTCGCCCAGAGCGTGGCCGAGCGCACGCGCGACCGCGACCGCCTGTGGCAACTCTCGGCCGACATCATGCTCATCGCCGACATCCGGGGCCGCATCGTGGCCGTCAACCCCGCCTGGCAGGCACTGCTCGGCTGGAGCGAGGCGCAACTGCTTGGACGTCCGCTCCTCAGGCTGCTGCATCCCGACGATCTCGCGCCCGTCATCGCCGAAAGCCGCCGGCTCAAGGGGGGACAGGCGCAATCGCGCATCGAGAGCCGGGTGCGCCACCAGGACGGCAGCTACCGCACGCTGTCGTGGACGGCCGTGCCTGACGAGGGTCTCCTGCATGCGGTCGGGCGCGACGTCACGGCCCTGCGCGAGTCCGAAGCCCGCCTGCGCCAGAGCCAGAAGATGGAAGCCATCGGCCAGCTCACCGGCGGCATCGCGCACGACTTCAACAACCTGCTGCAGGGCATCACCGGACCGATCGAACTCATGCGCCGGCGCGTCGCGCTCGGCCGCACCGAGGGCCTGGAGCGCTACATGGATTCGGCCGCGCAATCAGCGCGGCGCGCCGCGTCATTGATCCAGCGCCTGCTCGCTTTCTCGCGGCGCCAGACGCTCGACCCCAAACCGACCGACGTGAACGAACTCCTCGGCTCCATGGGGGAACTGCTGCACCGCACGCTCGGCGAACACGTGCGCCTGGCCATCGCCGCCGATACGGGAACCGGCGCCGCATTCGGCGATGCGGCCCAACTCGAAAGCGCGATCCTCAACCTGGCCATCAACGCGCGCGACGCCATGCCCGATGGCGGCGAGTTGCGCATAGGCACCTCCTGCGTGATGTTCGACGAAGCGGCCGGACACCAGCACGACCTGCCCCCCGGCCACTACTGCGCCATCTCCGTGGCCGACACCGGCACCGGCATGACGCCCGAGGTGCTGGCCAAGGCCTTCGACCCCTTCTTCACGACCAAGCCGATCGGCCAGGGCACCGGGCTGGGCCTGTCGATGGTGTACGGTTTCGCGCAGCAGTCGCGTGGCCTGGTGCGCATCCAGAGCCAGCCGGGAACGGGGACCACCGTCACGCTGTATCTGCCGCGCGCTCATGTCGCAGTCCGTGGCGACACCTCGAGAATTTCCGGCGATGCCCACCTGCCGCAGGGCCGGGGCGAAGTGGTGCTGGTGGTCGAGGACGACCCGGCCGTGCGCCTGCTGGTGCTCGACGTGCTGGCCGAGATGGGTTATCGCACCGTGCATGCCGAAGACGGGGCATCCGCGATTCCCATCCTGCAATCGAAGGAGCGCATCGACCTGCTTGTCAGCGATGTCGGACTGCCCGGCATCAATGGGCGGCAGGTGGCCGAAATCGCGCGCGGGGTTCGGCCCGGGTTGCCGGTGCTCTTCATGACCGGCTATGCCGAGCACGTACGCACGCGGGCGGAGTTCCTGGCTCCGGGCATGGAGATGATTGCCAAGCCATTCGCAGTCGATGAGTTTGCGCGCCTGGTGCAGCACGCCATGCGCGGCAGGTCGGTCGGATAGGCGCACCGCCTTGCGCGATCAGATCGCGCAGGTACGAAATCCGTAGAAGCCTTCGTCGCGCGCGGGCAGCGCGAAGCCGCGGGACCTGGTCGAGCGCAGCCTGGCGCGCGTCGCCAGCGAGGCGCCGCGCAGCACACGCGCCTGGCCGAATGCGGGCACCGGGTCGAAAGGCGTGCCCTCGCTCCACGGGTCGGCACGGAACCCGGGCCAGGGCCTGAGCGTGCCGGCAGTCCACTCGTGCACGTCGGACCACCTGAAGCCCCGGCGCGATGCGGTCTCGGCGGCAATCTCCCACTCGACCTCGGTGGCGATGCGCCGCCCCGCCCAGCGCGCCCACGCATCGGCCTCCCACCAGCTCAGGTGCACGGCGCTTTGATGCCCCGCCGCGCGCACGGTGCGGCCGAAGCGGTGCTGCAGCACCGAGCCGCCCGTGCCGTGCCGTTCGACGCCGATCTGCTCGACATGGCGCGGGCCGCGGCGCCCTTCCTCGGCATGCCGCGCCAGCCAGGCCAGGCCTTCGGACAGCCAGAGGTCGCTGCGGTCATAGCCGCCGTCATCGACGAACTCGACGTACTGGCTCCAGGTGACGGGCTGCGCATCGATCTCGAACTCGGGTACTTCGGCCTCGTGCAGGCCCTGCTCCTGCGCAAATGAAAAACCCTGCGCCGGCAGCCCGAGTTCCCACCGCGCGGCCGGCACGAGCAACGGTTCGCGCGGCGGCGGGGCGGGCGCGATCTCGATGCCGATCGGCAGGCCCAGCGTTTGCGCCATCACCACGAGTTGCTCGCCGCGCATGTCCTCGTGGAACAGCGCGAGCCGATAGAAGTACAGGCCGGCGTCGGTTTCGGCGGCACGCTCCAGCAGTTCGAGCGTGCTCTCCAGCGTCTCGAGCAGGTAGGCCTTGGTCTGGCCAAGATCCGGAATGTCTCGCGACCAGGCTCCTTCGGCGCCCCCCTGCTGCGGGTTCCACCACTCGTCGGCTTGCGGGTCGATGGCCGCCAGCCGCGTGGGCCGCGACGGGCAGTCGATGCCGAAGGCGCGCTGCGTGTTGCGGCCGATCCACCATTCGGCAAACCAGGCGACATGACCTGCCAGCCAGATCGGCGGGAGCACGCCGTCGAGACGCTCGACCGGCAAGGTGGCGGTGCCCATCGCCTGCTCGTAGAGCGAAAGCAGGTGCAGCGTGTGATTGCGCGCGTCGATCAGCGCGAGCGACAACAACTCGCGACCGGCGCGGCGCATCGATGGCGAGTCGATCGAGTCAGGCAGGTCGGTGTAGGACGTGGGCATGGTGGGCCTGGCAATCAGGGCTGCATTCTGGACACGAACGCTTCCATGCGACTGCCGCCGAGGCGCGACAAGCGCAGTTGCGCGCGCTGGAAGCCCAGGTAGTCCGCATGGATCCTTTTCCACTCGGGGCTTTTCTGGTCGTTGTCGTCATGGACCTCCCTGGCCGCCGCGAACACGGCCCGGATCACCGCCGGCGGGATCGTCTGGACAACGACGCCGCGCGCCGCAAGGTCCTTCAGCGCAGCGGCGTTCGATACGTCATAGCGCGCCCGCATCGCCGCGCTCGCCTGCGCCGCGGCGGCGTCGACGATCGCCTTGTTTTCGGCCGACAACGTGGCCAGCGACTTCTGGTTGATCAGGAAACTCATGTTCAGGCCGCCCGGCCACCAGGCCGGCGCGTAGTAGTAGGGCACCGAGCCCGGCAGGCCCAGGGCCAGGTCGTCGGTCGGCCCCAGCCACTCTGCCGCATCGATGCGCCGCTTTGCCAGCGCCTGGCGCAGGTCGGCCGCAGCAACGGGCTGGGGAGCGGCGCCCAGGCGGGACATGACTGCGTCCATCGGCCCGCCGGTGGCGCGAACCTTGAGTTGCTGGAAGTCGCCCGCGCCACGGATCGGGCGGCGATACCAGCCGCTCATCTGCACGCCCGTGTTGCCTGCGTCGAACCCCACCATCGAATAGGCCGCGTAGAACCCGTTCATGAGCTTGCGGCCATTGCCCGCCTGCATCCAGGCGGCCGTTTGCGCCGCGTCGAGCCCGAATGGCAGCCCCGCGCCGATCGCGAAGGCGGGGTCCTTCGCATAGAAGTACGACGGCAAGGTATGGGCCATCTCGATCGAGCCGCGCTGCACCGCGTCGAGCACGCCGAGCGGCGTCATGAGCTCGCCTCCCGCGTGCACCGAGATGTCGAAGCGGCCGCCCGACATGGCCCGCACCGCATCGGCGAAAGCGACCGCTGCGCCGAAAAGGTTGGCGTTCGAGTTCGGAAAGCTCGATGCCAGGCGCCAGCGCACGGCCACCTGCGCATGGACGGCTGGCGCCAGTCCTGCGGCCAGCACGCCCGCCACCCCTGCGTTTCTCATCAGCCCGCGACGGTCCATTGAATCGTTCTCCAAGAATGTGGTTCGGGGCATTGCAGCACGCCGCATCATGAACGCTGCCCCGGCGGCGACGAGGGGATACCCCTGCAAGCCAATGCGCACCGGCGGACTTTGGCCCTGCAGGCCCGTCTTAAAATGTCAACCCGCTTATCTTCCAACTCTATCCAAAGTGCCTTCAAAGATGAACTCAACCCGATTCAGACCTGCGCTTCTCGCGGCCTTCGCTGCCACCGCATTCGTTGGCGCAGCGCAGGCTGCCGACATCAAGATCGGTGTCGCGGAAGCGCTGTCCGGCGGCGCCGCCCAGTACGGCACGGCCATCCGGAACGGCTTCCAGCTGGCCACCGACGAGATCAATGCCGCCGGCGGCATCAACGGCAACAAGATCGTGCTGGTGGTCGAGGATGAGCAGGGCAAGAAGGAAGACGCGATCAACGTCTTCAAGAAGCTGATCTTCCAGGACAACGTGCTGATGGTCTTCGGCCCCACGCTGTCGAACTCGGCCCAGGCCGCCGACCCGATCGCGCAAGCCGCCAAGACCGTGGCCTTCGGCACCTCCAACACCGCCGACGGCATCACCTCCATCGGCGACTACGTGTTCCGCAACTCGGTCACCGAAGCCGACGTGCTGCCCGAGACGCTGCGCGTGGCCGTCAAGCATGCCAACGTGAAGAAGGTCGCGGTGCTCTACGGCAACGACGACGTGTTCACCAAGAGCGGCTACGACAACTTCAAGAAGGCCCTCGAAGACGCGAAGATGCCGGTGACCACCACCGAGACCTTCGCCAAGGGCGACGTCGACTTCAAGGCGCAGCTGACCAAGATCAAGGCCACCAACCCTGACGCGATCGTGCTGTCGGCCCTGCTGGCCGAAGGCGCACCGATCATGGTGCAGGCACGCCAGCTGGGCATCAACGTGCCCTTCATCGGCGGCAACGGCATGAACTCGGTCAAGGTCTTCGAACTGGCCAAGGGCGCTTCGGACAACCTGTACGTCGGCAGCCCCTGGTCGTCCAGCAACGCGACGCCGGAGAACAGCAAGTTCATCAAGGCCTACACCGCCAAGTACAGCACCGCGCCCGACCAGTTCGCGGCGCAGGCCTACGACGCCATGTACATCGCCACGCAGGCGCTGAAGACGGTCAAGCTGACCGGTACGCTGCCGGCCGACCGTGCCGCCCTGCGCGACGCGCTGCCCAACGCCAAGTGGACCGGCGCCACCGGCGCCTTCAGCTTCACGCGCGCCAACGACAAGGCCGGCAAGCCTGCTGGCTATGATGCAAAGCAGCAAGCCATCGTCAGCGTGACCAAGGGCACGCAGTTCGAAATCGAAAAGTAAGCCGCCCGATTCGCAGGGTCGCACGCGCGGCCTTGCGTTTCGCCCTTGCTTCTGGCGCAGACATCTGCGCCGTTTTCTTTTTTGTCAGGCCGCGGCGCGGTGCCGTGGCAGTCAGGAGCCCATCGTGCTCGATCAGCAACTCGTCAACGCCTTGTCGCTAGGGTGCGTCTACGCACTCTTTGCGCTGGGCTTCACCCTCATCTTCGGCGTGCTCGGCGTCATCAACCTGTCGCATGGCGCCATCTTCATGGTGGGCGCCTATGCGGCGGCCACCTTCATGCGCGTGTTCTCGCTGCCGCTGTGGACCGGCCTGCTCGCTGCGTTCCTGTTCAGCGGCCTGTTCGGCCTGTTGATCGACGTGCTGGTGCTCAAGCCGCTGCGCAAGCGCAACGCGCCCCACCTGATCCCGATGATCGCGACCATCGGCGTGGCGATCGTCCTCAACAACGGCGTGCAAGCCATCTTCGGCGCGGAGAACGTGCGCTTCCCGGCCGGCACCATTCCCGACAACGCGCTGGAGTTCGCGGGCATCCACGTCACCGTGCTGGAACTCGGCATCGTGCTGGTGTCCTTCGTGCTGATGGGCGTGCTGATGCTGGCGCTCAAGCGCACGCAGATGGGACGCGCGTTGCGCGCGATCGCGGAGTCGCCCAAGGCGGCGTACCTCGTCGGCGTGAACGTCGAAGGGCTGTTCTACCTGACGTCGTTCATCGCAGCCGGCCTCGGCGGCCTGGCCGGCGTGCTGATCGGCCTGTATTCGAACGCGCTGTTCCCGCTGATGGGCCAGCCGATGCTCGAGAAGGGCATCGCCGTGATCATCCTCGGCGGCATGGGCGACATCCGCGGCGCGATGCTGGCGGGCCTGTTCCTCGGCTTTGCGGAGGTGCTGTCGGTGGCGTACATCGGTTCCAGCATGCGCGACGCGGTGGCCTTCGGCTTGCTGTTCCTCGTGTTGCTGGTGCGGCCGAAAGGGTTGTTCGGCTCCTTGCAGGAGCGCAAGGTCTGATATGGCTTCACTCGACAACTTCTGGGCCGTCTACAGCAACCTGGTGCTCTCGCTGGGCATCAACGGACTGCTGGCGCTTTCGATCTGGCTGACGCTGGCCTGCGGCATGCTGTCCGTGGCCAACGCGGCCTTCATGGGCATCGGGGCGTACACCGCGTCCATCCTCACGATGAACTACGGCATGCCGTTCCCGGTCGCCATCCTCGGCGGCATGGCGGCGCCCGCGCTGGTCGCGGCCATCATGGGCGGGCCGACGCTGCGGCTGTCGGGCGTGTACCTGGCGATGGCCACCCTGGCCTTCGGCGAGGTGGTCCGCATCGCGGTGCTCAACACCGAATCCATCACCGGCGGCGCGCTGGGCCTCAATGGCATTCCGCAACTCACGCAGTGGTGGCATGTGCTGCTGGCGCTGGTGCTCACGCTGCTGCTGCTGTGGCGCCTGCGCCGCTCCAAGGTGGGCCGCGCTTTCGAGGCCATCAAGGAGGATGAGACGGCCGCCGGCCTGATGGGCATCGACGTGGCGCGCCACAAGATGCTGGCCTTCGTGCTCGGCGCCGCGATCGCGGGGCTGGCCGGCACGCTGAACGCGCACCTGACCTTCTTCATCGGCCCCGGCGAATACGGCTTCAACCGCGCGGTGGACATCCTCACGATGACCATCCTCGGCGGCATCAACGGCCTGACCGGCCCGGTGCTCGGCGGCGTGATCCTGACGATCCTGCCCGAGGTGCTGCGCGGACTCGGCGGCTTCCGCCTCGTGGTCAACGGGCTGGTGCTGGTGCTGATCGTGCTGTTCCTGCCCAAGGGCATCTGGGATCCGGCGCGCTTCCGCCAATGGTTCGGCCGCAAGGGAGAAGCCGCATGAGCGCAGCGCCAGCACCCATGACCGCTTCAAAGAACCTGCTCGAACTCACGAGCGTCTCGCGCCACTTCGGCGGCCTCAAGGTCCTGCAGGACGTGAACCTGGCCGTGCCCGACAAGGGCGTGTTCGGGCTGATCGGCCCCAACGGCGCCGGCAAGACGACCGTGTTCAACCTGATCACCGGCCTGCTTCCGCCCACCAGCGGCAGCATCCGTTTCGACGGGCAGGACCTGGTCGGCCGCAAGCCCTTCGAGATCACCCGTGGCGGCATCGCGCGCACCTTCCAGAACATCCGGGTGTTCAAGGAAATGTCGCTGACCGAGAACGTCATCGTCGGCATGGATGCGCACCTGCGCTACGGCGCCTTCGGGCTGCTGGCCAGCACGGGCATGTTCCGCAGCGAGGAGCGCCGCGCGCGCGACCGGGCGCGCGAACTGCTGAGCTGGGTCAAGCTCGACCACAAGGCCGACCAGCTCGCCGACAACCTCTCGTACGGTGACCAGCGCAAGCTCGAACTGGCCCGCGCCCTCGCCACCGAGCCCCGCCTGCTGCTGCTCGACGAACCCGTCGCCGGCATGAACAGCACCGAGAAAACGGATCTCATGCGCGAGATCGAGAACATTGCCCAACGCGGCTACACCATCTTCATGATCGAGCACGACATGCGCTTCGTGATGGGCTTGTGCGAGCAGATCGCCGTGCTCAACTTCGGCCGCATCATCGCGCGCGGCGGACCGGACCAGATCCGCAACGATCCGCAAGTCATCGAGGCCTACCTGGGCCGCGAGGACGACGAAGCGACCAACGACGAAGGAGCCGCCGCATGAGCGCACCCCTGCTGCAGGTCCAGGGCCTGAAGGTTTCCTTCGGCCACGTCGAGGCCGTCAAGGGCATCGACTTCCAGTTGCACGAGGGCCAGATCACCACGCTGGTCGGCGCCAATGGCGCGGGGAAGTCGACCACCCTCCTCGCGCTCTCGGGCCTGGTGAAGAAGACCGCGGGCCGCGTGACGTTCGATGGACACGACATCACCGGATTGGCACCGCACAAGATCGTCTCAGGCGGCGTGGTGCAGGTGGCCGAGGGCCGCGCCACGCTCACCACGCTGACGGTACGCGAGAACCTGGAGCTCGGGGCCTACACGCGTCGCGACGGGGCCGGCGCGCGTGCCGCGGACATGGAGCGCATCTTCACGCTGTTCCCGGTGCTGAAGGACCGGGCCGAAGGCCTGGCCGGCAACCTCTCGGGCGGCGAGCAGCAGATGCTGGCCATCGGCCGCGCCATGATGGCCAGGCCGCGCGTGCTGTTGCTGGACGAACCGTCGATGGGTCTGGCGCCGATCATCGTGCAGGACATCTTCCGCACGCTGCGCGAGATCAACAAGCAGGGCCTGACGATCTTCCTGGTGGAGCAGAACGTGCGCCAGGCGCTGAAGATCGCCGACCGCGCCTATGTCATCGAGACCGGCGCGATCGTGCTGGAAGGCAGTGGGCGCGAACTCCTCGGCAACCCGAGGGTCCAGGACGCCTACCTGGGTAGTTGAGCCGCAACCGGAGCCACCGATTCAAGGCGCGCTTTCGGGAAGCGCGCGCGGATGCTGGCTTCGATGCCCGCTGCATCCAGCCCCTGGAGGGCCAGCAACTTGGCCGGGTCGCCGTGCTCGATGAACTGGTCCGGCAGGCCCAGTTGCAGCACCGGCTTGAGCAGGCCGGCGGCGTTCAGCGCCTCGGTCACCGCACTGCCGGCGCCGCCCATGACCGCGCCCTCTTCCACCGTGACGATGGCCTCGTGCGACCTGGCGACCTGCAGCAGCAGTTCGACGTCGAGCGGCTTGACCCAGCGCATGTTGACCACCGTGGCGCCCAGCGCCTCGGCCGCCTGCAGCGCCGGATAAAGCAAGGTGCCGAAGGCGAGGATCGCGACACGCTCGCCCTTGCGCCGGATCTCGCCCTTCCCGAAAGGCAGCGCATCCAGCGTGAGGTGCGGCGTGACGCCCGCGCCGGCGCCACGCGGATAGCGCACCGCCACCGGGTGGTTCTGCTGATAGGCGCTCGACAGCAGTTGCCGGCATTCGGCCTCGTCCGCCGGACAGGCGATGCTCATGTTCGGAATGCAGCGCAGGAACGGGATGTCATACGCGCCCGCATGCGTCGCACCATCGGCGCCGACCAGGCCGGCGCGATCCAGTGCGAACACCACCGGCAGGTTCTGGATCGCCACGTCGTGGATCAGCTGGTCGTACGCACGCTGCAGGAAGGTCGAGTAGATCGCCACCACCGGCTTCAGGCCTTCGCAGGCCAGGCCGGCGGCGAAGGTCACCGCATGCTGCTCGGCGATGCCGACGTCGTAGTAGCGCCCCGGAAAGCGCTTCTCGAACTCGACCATGCCCGAGCCTTCGCGCATCGCCGGCGTGATGCCGACCAGCCGGCCGTCGTTCGCGGCCATGTCGCACAGCCATGTGCCAAAGACCTGCGTGAAGGTTTGCTTGGGCGCGGTCGCGGGCTTGACCAATCCGACTGACGGATCGAACTTGCCGGGCCCGTGATAGGCCACCGGATCTGCCTCCGCCAGCTTGTAGCCCTGCCCCTTCTTCGTGACCACGTGCAGGAACTGCGGGCCGTCTAGGTGCTTGAGGTTTTCCAGCGTGGGAATCAGTGAGTCGAGGTCGTGGCCATCGATCGGGCCGACGTAGTTGAAGCCGAACTTCTCGA
This sequence comes from Variovorax sp. dw_308, assembly GCF_019207085.1. Classification (GTDB taxonomy): domain Bacteria; phylum Pseudomonadota; class Gammaproteobacteria; order Burkholderiales; family Burkholderiaceae_C; genus Variovorax. The sequence goes on from NZ_JAATOM010000003.1 coordinate 500,180, forward strand.
ACAGCGTGGCCGGCACCACCATGCCCTTGGCATGCTGCTCGAAGCGCTTGGCGAACTCGAACAGCGGCGGCGCACCACGCAGCACGCTCTTGCCGACGTTCTTGGCGGCTGCATAGAACTGGCCGCTCATGAGCTGCGCCAGGTAGCGGTTCAGTGCGCCGACCGGCGGGCTGATCGACATGTCGTTGTCGTTGAGGATGACGAGCAGCTTGCAGTCGCAGACGCCGGCGTTGTTGAGCGCCTCGAAGGCCATGCCCGCCGTGAGCGCGCCGTCGCCGATGATCGCGACCGAGTGCCGGTCCTCGCCCTTCTGCTTGGCCGCCATCGCCATGCCGAGCGCGGCCGAGATGCTGGTCGACGAGTGCGCGGTGCCGAAGGTGTCGTATTCGCTCTCGCCGCGCTGCGGGAAGCCCGACAGTCCGCCGAGCTGGCGCAGCGTCGGCATGCGCTCGCGCCGGCCGGTCAGGATCTTGTGGGGGTAGGTCTGGTGGCCCACGTCCCACACCAGCCGGTCGTGCGGCGTGTTGAAGACGTGGTGCAGGGCGACGGTCAGCTCGACCGTGCCGAGGTTCGAGCTGAGGTGGCCCCCGGTGCGCGACACGTTGTCGAGCACGCAGTCGCGCACCTCGTCGGCCAGTTGCTTGAGCTGGACGCGGTCGAAGCGGCGCAAGGCCGAAGGGTCGTGCAATGTGGGGAGGAGCGGAGCCATGTTTGTCTTTTATCGGTCGCGGTCCACGACCATGTGGGCCAGCGCGCGCAGCGCCGCCGTGTCGGGCAGCGTAGTGCGTCCCAGGGCGGCCAGTGCGTCGGACAGAAGCGCTTGTGCGCGGGCGCGGGCGCCGTCGAGGCCGAGCAGCGATACGTAGGTGGGCTTGTCGTTCTCGGCGTCCTTGCCCGCCGTCTTGCCGAGCGTGGCCGAATCGGCGACCACGTCGAGGATGTCGTCGACCACCTGGAAGGCCAGGCCGAGCGCCGCGCCGTACTCGCGCAAGGCGCGCATGGCTTCGGCGGGGACGCCTTCGGCGCATGAGGCGCCCATTTCGACGCTGGCCTGCAGCAGCGCGCCGGTCTTGAGCTGGTGCATGCGCCGAAGTTGCGGCTCATCGAGAGCCACGCCGACGCTGGCCAGGTCGATGGCCTGGCCACCGGCCATGCCGTGGCTGCCGGCGGCCAGGGCCAGCAGCCGGCACAGGCGCGCCTGCACGCGATCGGCAACGCTGCCGTCGCCGGGTGTGAGCAGTTCGAAGGCCAGCGCCTGCAAGGCATCGCCGGCGAGCAGCGCATCGGCCTCGCCGAACTTCACGTGCACCGTCGGCTTGCCGCGGCGCAGCACGTCGTTGTCCATGCAGGGCAGGTCATCGTGGACCAGCGAATAGGCGTGGATCAACTCGGTCGAGCAGGCGGCGCGCAACGCGGCTTGAGGGTCGCCGCCGACCGCCTCGCTCGCGGCCAGCACCAGCAGCGGACGCAGGCGCTTGCCACCATCAAGCACGGCATAGCGCATCGCGTCGCCAAGCTGCGGCGGCCCGTCGACGCCGACCCAGCGCGACAGCGCCGCTTCGACCTCGGCAAGCAAGGGGTTGCACCAGGCGGCCAGGCGGGCGCCATTCCAGGACTCCAAGGATTCCAGTTGGCGCACTGTCATTCGGGTGTCCAGGCCTTCAGGCTGCCGGCATCCAGGACCTTGATCTGGTCCTCGACCGCTTGCAGCTTTTCGCGGCAGAACTGCAGCAGGACAGCGCCGCGCTGGTAGCTGCCGAGCAGTTCGTCCAGCGGCAACTGGCCCGATTCGAGGGCGGCCACCAGTTGTTCGAGTTCCTGCAGGCCGGCTTCGTAGCTGGCCGGCAGCGGCGCGGCCGGCGCGGACGCGGGAGGGGTTGGCTTGGGCATGCGGGGATCGTCGGTCAAACCGGGCATTTTAGGGTGGGGACCGCAATCGGGTCCGACCCGCGGGCGTCCCCCTCCGGTACCAGAGCGTGACGAACCGCATGGTACGACCGGCGGAGGCCGGAATGAAACCCGGCGGGTACAATCCGCCCTTCCTGCCCCGGCAGGTTGCCGATATCTTTTTTGGGCCGTTTCTTCCTTCGCGACGGCGTCTCCCGTTTCCATCTTTCTCCCTGTGGGGAGCTTGGTCAGGTCCTCATGTCTGATTTAAGTCTTCAACTGCAGCAGGCCTCAAGCCCTCTTCATGTTTCCTCGTATTTCGACGAGGCGCTCTACGCCCGCGAGATGGCCACGCTGTTTGCGGACAGCCCGCGCTACGTCGGCCATCAGCTCGCGGTGCCCGAACTGGGCAACTACCACACGCTGCAGCAGGAGCACGAAGGCCGCGCCCTGGTGCACACGCCCAAGGGCGTGGAGCTGATCTCCAACGTCTGCCGCCATCGCCAGGCCGTGATCCTGCAAGGCCGCGGCGCGCTCGACGCCAAGACCGGCGGCAACATCGTCTGCCCGCTGCACCGCTGGACCTATGCCGCGGCCGACCCGCGCACCACCGGCACGCTGATCGGCGCGCCGCACTTCGCGCAGGACCCCTGCCTGAACCTGCACAACTATCCGCTCGAGGCGTGGAACGGGCTGCTGTTCGAGACGCGCCCCGGCGGCAGCCGCCGCAGCATCGCGGCCGACCTGGCCACGCTCGGCCCGCGCGCCGACCTCGACTTCTCCGGCTACGCCTTCGACCGCGTCGAACTCCACGAGTGCAACTACAACTGGAAGACCTTCATCGAGGTCTACCTCGAGGACTACCACGTCGGCCCGTTCCACCCCGGCCTGGGCAGCTTCGTCACCTGCGATGACCTGCGCTGGGAGTTCGGCGACAAGTACTCGGTGCAGACCGTGGGCGTGGCCAACCGGCTCGGCCGCGCGGGCAGCCCGGTCTACCAGAAGTGGCAGGAGCAGTTGCTGCAATACCGCGAAGGCAAGCCGCCGAAGTACGGCGCGATCTGGCTCACCTGCTATCCGAACGTGATGGTCGAGTGGTACCCGCACGTGCTGACCGTGTCGACGCTGCACCCGATCGGGCCGCAGAAGACGCTCAACATGGTCGAGTTCTTCTACCCCGAGGAAATCGTCGCCTTCGAGCGCGAATTCGTCGAGGCGCAGCAGGCCGCCTACATGGAAACCTGCGTGGAAGACGACGAGATCGCCGAGCGCATGGACGCCGGCCGCCGCGCGCTGATGCTGCGCGGCGACGACGAGAGCGGCCCGTACCAGAGCCCGATGGAAGACGGCATGGAGCACTTCCACGAGTGGTATCGGCGCGCGATGTTGCCCGCGGACACCTTGCCCCAGCAGGCCCTCTCGGCCTGATCCTGCGCGGCGCCGCCGCAACCGGCGCCGCTTCCCTTCTTTTTCGACGTTCGAGGCAAGATGCAAGCGCTCTGGATGGTGCTGGCCGCACTGATATTCGCGACCATGGGGGTCTGCGTGAAGATCGCCTCGGAATGGTTCAACCCGGCTGAACTGGTCTTCTACCGCGGCCTCATCGGCATCGCGTTCCTGGCGCTGCTGGCGCGCAGCCAGGGCGTGTCGCTGCGCACGCAGTATCCCGGCATGCATGCCTGGCGCAGCTTTATCGGCGTGGTGTCGCTGGGCGCCTGGTTCTATGCCATCGCCCACCTGCCGCTGGCCACCGCGATGACGCTCAACTACATGAGCAGCGTGTGGATTGCCGTGTTCCTCATCGGCGGCACCTTGCTCGCGTGGGTGCCGCTGCCCGGACGCGACGGCCGCGTGAGGCGACCGCCGCTGCAAGGGACGCTGATGCTCACCGTGGTCGTCGGCTTTGCCGGCGTGGTGATGATGCTGCGTCCGACGATCGGCGACCGCCAGGCTTTCGCCGGGCTGGTCGGCCTCATGTCGGGGCTGACGGCGGCCTTCGCCTACATGCAGGTGGTGGCGCTGTCGAAGATGGGCGAGCCGGAGTCGCGCACGGTCTTCTACTTTGCCGTGGGCTCGGCGGTGGCAGGCGGCATGGGCACGGTCGCGACCGGCTTCTCCGACTGGCCCGGCGGCCTGCACGCGATGTGGCTGTTGCCGGTCGGCGTGCTGGCCGCCCTCGGACAGCTTTGCATGACGCGCGCCTACTCACGGGCCAAGACGCCGGGCGGCACGCTGCTGGTCGCCAACCTGCAATATTCGGGCATCGTCTTCGCCGCGATCTACAGTGTGGTGTGGTTCGGCGACCGCATCGACGGGATGGGTTGGGGCGGCATGGCGATGATCGTGGGAAGCGGCATTGCCGCGACCATCCTGCGCCAGCGCGCCGTTCCCAGGGCACCGGCAGAAGAACATTGAACGAAGGACCGATCGCGATGTACACGACCCTGATCTCCGTCGAACAACTGAAGGCGCTGCAGGCCGCGGGCGCGCCGCTGATGGTGTTCGACTGCACCTTCGACCTGGCCCGGCCGCATGCCGGCGAACAGCAATACCGCGAAGCCCACATCCCCGGCGCGGTGTATGCCAACCTCGACACCGCCCTGAGCGCGCCGCACGGTGCGCCGGGCAAGGGCGGCACCGTGATCGCCGCGGACATGGGCCTGCCGGCCTCGGGCGGTCGCCATCCGCTGCCGAGCCGCGAACGCTTCGCCGAATGGCTGTCGAGCATCGGTTTCCGCAACGACATGCAGGCCGTGGTGTACGACCGCAACGGCCTCAACTACTGCGGCCGGCTCTGGTGGATGCTGCAATGGGTCGGGCATGAAGCCGTGGCCGTGCTCGACGGCGGGCTGCAGGCGTGGCAAGCCTCGGGCGGCGAGGTCACGGGGCGCGAGGAGCCATCGCACTTCCAGTCGAACTTCGTGCTGGGGCCGGAACTGGCGCGGCTGGTCGTGACCGACACGGTGCTGCAGCGGCTGGGCGACAGCGGCCAGACCGTCATCGATGCGCGCGCCGCGCCGCGCTATCGCGGCGAAGTGGAGCCGCTCGATCCGGTGGCCGGCCACATTCCCGGTGCGCTGAACCGGCCCTTCAGCGAGAACCTCGGCGCCGACGGCCGCTTGAAGCCGGCCGCGCAACTGCGCCAGGAATTCGATGCGCTGCTGGCCGGGCGCGACCCGGCCGGCGTGGTGCACCAATGCGGCAGCGGCGTGAGCGCCCTGCCGAACCTGCTGGCCATGCGCGTGGCGGGCTATGACGCGACCAGCCTCTATGCCGGTAGCTGGAGCGAATGGTGCAGCGATGCGGCGAGGCCGGTGGCCAGGGGCTGACGACGGTCACCCCGCGAACGGCGTTGCCACCGACAGCGAGGCCGCGGGAACCGCAAGCCCGCGGGGCGCTCCCATTGCAGTCACGCATCAACGCAAGCCGAAAGGCAGAGCTCGCATGAATCGATTCTTCCTTTGCGCCGCAGTCGCGCCCTTGCTGGCGCTCTGCATGCTGCACGCGCAGGCACAACCCCGGCATGCCCACGTGCACGGCCAACTCAAGCTCGACGTCGCGATCGACGTGCGGGCCATCACGTTCCACGTCGATTCGCCGCTCGACAACATCGTCGGCTTCGAGCGTGCACCACGCACCGAGGCCGAGCGCAAGACTGCGCAGCAGGCCCTGGCCCAGCTCCGCTCGGCCGGCAAGCTGTTCACGATCGACCCGGCCGCCGGTTGTGCGCTGGCCCAGGTCGACCTCGACGCACCGGCGCTCGGGCTCGGCGATGCCGTGCCGGGCCAGGCGCAGGGTCATGGCGACGTCGAAGGCAACATCGTCTTCGAATGCCGCAGCCCGGTGCAGGCGCGCTACATCGATGTCGCGCTGTTCGAGGCCTTCCCCGGCGTGCGTCAGATCGACGTGCAGATCGCCGCGCCGGATGGCCAGTTCCAGCGCACGCTGAAGCGCCCCTCGGGCCGTCTCACCTGGGGCAGCAAGTGACGGCCGTCCTCGGCGTCGACCAGCTGCGCTTCGCGTGGCCCGGCCACGCGGCACCGGTGGTCGACATCGAGACGCTGACGGTGAGCGCGGGCGAGGCGCTGTTCCTGCACGGGCCGAGCGGCTGCGGCAAGAGCACGCTGCTGTCGCTGATGGCCGGCGTGCTCGTGGCCGACGCGGGCCAAGCGCGCCTGCTCGGGCACGACTGGGCGCAGCTCTCCCGCCGGCAGCGCGACCGCACGCGCGTGGCGCATGTGGGCTACATCTTCCAGCAGTTCAACCTGCTGCCCTACCTCAGCGTGATCGACAACGTGCTGCTGCCCTGCCGCTTCTCCCCGCGCCGCGCGGCACGGGCCGACGGTTCGCCGCGCGCACAGGCCGAGCAGTTGCTCACCCGCATGGGCCTCGACCAGCCGCTCTGGCAACGGCAGGCGCTGCAACTGTCGGTGGGCCAGCAGCAGCGCGTGGCGGCGGCACGCGCGCTCATCGGCCATCCCGAACTCGTCATCGCCGACGAGCCCACCTCCGCCCTCGACGAAGACCGACGGGAGGCCTTCCTCGACACCTTGATGAGTGCTTGCCAGGCGAACCACAGCGCCCTGGTGTTCGTCAGCCACGACAGGCGCATCGCGCAGCGCTTTGGCCGGCATGTCTGGCTGCCCGACATCAACCGGGCCGGTCTCGCGAGCGAAGGCCGATGAACGAGCGGCGCGCCCCCGCTACGCGCAGCGCGAAGGTTGCCCGATGACCGCGCTGTTCGGCATCGCCTGGCGCAGCGCCTGGAACCGCCGCTTCACGCTGGCGCTCACGCTGCTGTCGATCGCCCTGTCGACCTGCCTGCTGCTCGGCGTGGAGCGCATCCGCACCGAGCTTCGGCAGAACTTCGCCTCGTCCGTCTCGGGCACCGACCTGATCGTCGGCCCGCGCACCGGCTCGACGCAGCTGCTGCTGTATTCGGTGTTCCGCATCGGCGCCGCCACCAGCAACATGTCCTGGAAAAGCGTGCAGGCGCTGGCCGGGCACAAGGGCGTGGCGTGGGTGGTGCCGCTGTCGCTCGGCGACTCGCATCGAGGCTTTCCGGTGCTGGCCACCACGCCCGACTACTTCACGCACTTTCGCTACGGCGACAGGCAGCCGCTGGCGCTTCGGGAAGGCAAGCCCTTCGGCGAGATCTTCGACGCCGTGATCGGCGCGGAGGTGGTGTCGCAGCTCGGCTATCGCCTGGGCGAGAAGATCACGCTGGCCCACGGCAGCGGCGAGTTCGACGCCAATGCGCATGCCGACAAGCCCTTCACCGTGGTCGGCGTGCTGGCGCGCACCGGCACGCCGGTCGACCGCACGGTGCACATCGGATTGAGCGCGATGGAGGCCATCCATCTCGACTGGGCCGGCGGCGCGCCGATGCCGGGCGTGACGATCCCCGCGGATGCAGTGCGCAAGTTCGACCTCACGCCGAAGTCCGTGACGGCCGTGCTGGTCGGGTTGAAGAACCGCACCGCGGTGTTCGCCGTGCAGCGCTGGGTGGCGAACGATCCCGACGAACCGCTGATGGCGATCCTGCCCGGCGTGGCGCTGGACGAGCTGTGGCGTGTCGTCGGTGTCGGCGAGAACGCGCTGCTGCTGATGTCGGCGCTGGTCGCACTGGTCAGCCTGGGTGGCCTGGTGTCGGTGGTGCTGGCCGGACTCAACGAGCGCCGGCGTGAGCTGGCGGTGCTGCGCGCAGTCGGCGCGGGCCTGCGCCATGTGCTGGCGCTGCTGGCACTGGAAGGCGGCATCGTGACGCTGCTGGGCGTGCTGCTGGGTGTGCTCGTAACCGCGCTGGGCATCGCCCTGCTGTCGCCGTGGCTGCAATCGCGGTTCGGCCTGGCGCTGCATCTGTCCGAACCTACACTCAACGAGTGGTGGCTGATGGGCAGCCTGCTGGTGGCCGGTTGGCTCGCCGGGCTGCTGCCCAGCATTCGCGCCTATCGCTTGTCGCTGGCCGACGGCCTCTCGCCACGCATTTGAACTGACTTGAACACCATGCCGCGTCGCCTCGCCCTTGCCCTGATCATCACGACACTCGGCGCTGCCGCCTGGGCTGGCGACCTCGCGCCTTCGGGAACCAGCGCCGCCAATCCGCTCGGCGGCAAGGCCGTGCCCGCCAAGATCGCGCCGGGGCAACCCCGCCTGATCGCCTGGGAAGAACTGGTGCCCAAGGACTGGGACCCGATGAAGGCCTTCAAGGGCATCGACTTCAGCAAGCTCGACGACAACGATCCGCGCGCCAACGAGATGCTGATGAAGCTGCAGAAGGCCTCCGACAACGCGCCCACCAACCCCGCGATGGACGGTGTCATGGTCAGGATCCCCGGCTACCTGGTGCCGCTCGAGGAGAAGAACGGCCAGGTTAGCGAGTTCCTGCTGGTGCCCTACTTCGGCGCCTGCATCCACACGCCGCCGCCACCGGCCAACCAGATCATCCATGTGCAAACCGCCAGCGCCGACAAGGGCCTGCGCGCGATGGACACGATCTGGGTCACCGGCAAGATGCAGACCCTGCGCAACGATTCCATGATGGGCACGAGCGGCTACCACGTCGCGGCGGACAGCGTCACCCGCTACACCGGCGGCGCGAAATAGCGGGCCGGAAGCGCTGCGCCGACAGGGCGCGGCGGCGCTGGCTGGCAGCCGGATGTCGTCGAACTGCGGACCATCCACGTTGAAAGCTGGGGAGGACCACGACCACACGCATGCGAATGACGCGATGACCTCTGCTCCCGCTCCCCTCCCTATCGGCCGCGTTGGCCCCGTTTCCAGGCTCCTGATCCTGGCGATCTGCGCGGGTGCCCTGGCGCTCGGCGGCTGCGACAAGCTCAAGGGCGTTCCCAACCCCACCGCGCCGCCAGCGCCTCCACCGACATCCGGGATGGCGCCGCCGCAGGCCGAACCGCCGCCGCAGCCCGTCGCCGTTGCAGCGCCGGCGCAGCCACCGGCCTACACGCCCCCCAGGGGGGAAGAGCTCGACCAGCTCGTCGCCCCGATCGCGCTGTATCCCGACAAGCTGGTCGCCCAGGTCCTGGCCGGCGCCACCTGGCCCGACCAGGTCAGCGCCGCCGACCATTGGCTGGACCAGAACCGGACGCTGAAGGCCGGCCCGCTCGCCGATGCCGCCGAATCGCAACCATGGGACCCGAGCATCAAGTCGCTGACCGCCTTCCGGCCCGTGCTCGACCAGATGGCGAACAACCTGCCATGGACCACGGCGCTCGGCCAGGCCTACTACAACGACCCGGACGGCACGCTGAACGCCATCCAGGCGATGCGCCAGCGCGCCTCGCGCGCCGGCAAGCTCAAGAGCACGCCGAAGCTCCGCGTCGCCGCCGCACCGGGTCCTGACCCCTACATCACCATTGCGCCGACCCAGCCCGACATGGTCTACGTGCCGAGCTATGACCCGCAAGTCATCTATGGCGAACCCGTTCCCGCGTACCCCGGCTATGCCTGGTCGCCTCCCGTCTACGCGGAGCCGCGCTACAGCAATGCGCAGATTGCCACGGCCGGCCTGCTGACTTTCGGCGCCGGGGTGATGGTCGGCAGCGCGCTGGAGCGGCACGACTGGGGCTGGCACGCGTGGAACATGAATTGGGGTCGGCCGGCGCCCTACCCACGCGGTGCGCTTCCGCGGCAAGCAATGGCGGTCCCAGAAAGGCCGGCCGTGATCTACAACCGCACAGCCTACGTGTCGCGCTCGGAAACGATGATCCAGAACAACACCCGCAACAACTTCTTCAACAACAACGGCGCCAGGTCGCAGCAGATGCAGGCGCAACAGGCGCAGGAACGGCAGCAACAGGCCCAGCTTGACGAGATCCGCAAGCAACAGGCGGCGCAACAGGCGCAAGCGCAGCAGCAGGCATCGATGCGGCAGCAACAGCAACAGCAGCAGATGCGCCAGCAGCAGGAGCAGGCACGTCAACTCCAGACACAGCAGGCGCAACAGGCCAGGCAGGCGCAGGACGACGCTCGACAGGCGCAGCTTCGTCAACAGCAGGCGCAGCAGCAGGGCAAGCAGCAGGATGCGCAGCGGCAGCAGGTGCTGCAACAGCAGCAACAGTTGCAAGCCCGGCAGGCGCAGCAGGACCAGGCCCACCAGCAGCAGGCCCAGCAGCTTCAGGAGCAGTCACGCCGCCAACAAGCACAAGCGCAACAGGCCGCCCAGCAAGCGCAGACCCGTCAGCTCCAGGCACAGCAGCAGGACCAGGCACGGCATCAGCAGCAGTTGCAACAGCAACAAGCCCAGCAGGCCCACCAGCAGCAGGCGCAGCAACAACAAGCACAACACCAGCAGCAGATGCAGCAGCAAACGCAGCAACAACAGGCGCAGCGCCAGCAGCAAATGGCACAGCAACAGCAACAGCAGCAACACCAGCAACAGGCTCAGCAAGCCCAGCAGCTTGCCCAAGCCCAGGCCCGCCAGGCGCAGCAAGCACAAGCACAGCAGTCGCAACAGCATCGTCCACAGGAACAGCAGGCACACGGCGCCCCCGGCCGACCCGGCCAACGCCCCGACGACCCGAACAAACCGTGACGCCGCTCCCGTTCAATACGGCCTGGCGCCGGCCGGAATCGCACGGCATTACGAGGCGAGGACGCGAACTATCCCTTCCGCACGTGTTCCGGCCGCACGCCGATCCCGACCGCATAAGCCGGAATGCCCTGCAGGATCGGATAGCGCTGCGCGAGACGCAAGATCCACGGCACGGTGAATCGCTTGCCCTTTTCCGCGGCACCCTCCAGCACCGGCGCGAGCACGCGGTTCTGCACGGCCACCTGCACCGCCTGCGTCACCTTGGCCGGGAACTCGCGCCGTTCCTGGACCTGTGCCAGCAAGGTCGTGACGGCGTCGGCGTCCTTGTCGGGGTCGGCCAGCACGTCGCGCAGGATGTTGGCGGTGGCCACCGCGTCCTGCACCGCGAGGTTGATGCCCACGCCGCCCACCGGCGACATCGCATGTGCCGCATCGCCGATGCACAGCAGCCCCGGCTTCCACCATTTCTCCAGCCGGTCGACCGTCACGCTCAGCAGCTTCACATCGTCCCAGCTGCCGATCTGGTCCACGCGGTCCGCAAACGGCGGGACGATCGCGGCAACCTCCTTGCGGAAATTCTCGATCCCGCGCGCCTGCAGCGCCGCGATGCCGCCCTTCGCAATGACATAGGCGCACTGCCAGTAACTGGTGCGATCGATGGTCGCCATGAAGTGGCCCGCGTCGATGTAGCCGCCCGAGCCGTCCGGGTCGTCGGGGTGCTTGGGCAGGCGCATCCACAACACGTCGATCGGCGCACCGATGTCGCGCACCGTCAGTCCCGCCGCGCCGCGCAGCACCGAGCGGCGCCCATCGGCCGCCACCACCAGGTCGCAGTCGATCTGCGATGGCCCCTCCGCCGTGACGACCTTGACACCCACGACGCGTCCATCGCGCTCGACGAGCCCGATGGCCTCGGTGTTCAGCATCAGGCGGAACGCCGGGTAATGCTCGCTTTCGTCGCGGATGAAATCCAGGAAGTCCCATTGCGGCATCAATGCGATGAACTTGCAGTGTGTCGCCAAGTGCGAGAAGTCGGCCAGCCCCACCGTCTGCCCCGAGATGTGCGCGCGCAACTGATGCGCCTCGTCATGCGGCCGGGCCAGGAAGCGGTCGAGCAAGCCCAGTTCGGCCATCACGTCGAGCGTGGACGGATGTACCGTGTCACCGCGAAAGTCGCGCAGGAAGTCGCCGTGCTTCTCCAGCACGACCACGGGCACACCGGCGCGCGCGAGCAGGAAGCCGAGCATCATGCCGGCCGGTCCGCCGCCGACGATGCAGCAGCGCGTGGAATCGATGGGCGTCATCGGTGCAATCTCCAGCAGCCCTGCCGGATTGGGCCGCGGCGCGGCGCGCCTGTCTGTCGGCGTGCACTGACAGCCTCTTCGGTCATAAGATGCCCGTGATCAGCTTCCAACCCGACGGAGACACCATGAGCACGCACATCTACAAGCACATCGAACTCACCGGCTCGTCGCCCAACGGCAGCGACGACGCGGTGAAGAACGCCATCGCCAAGGCCAGCGAGTCGGTGCGCAACATCCAGTGGTTCGAGGTGCTCGAAACGCGCGGCCATGTGAAGGACGGCAAGGTCGCGCATTGGCAGGTGACGTTGAAGGTGGGCTTCACCCTCGAGTGATCGACAGAGCCCGACTCAGGGCTTGAAGCGCAGGCTGCGGAATGTGCGCTCGGCGGCCGGGCGGGCCTTGCATTCGACACCGCCGGTGGTCAGGCCGCCGTCGTCGCTGAGCAACTGCATCTCGCTGCTGCCGGGGATGGCGAACAGCGCCTCGGGCCGCAGGGTGCCGAGGTCCACCTGCTTCAATTGCACGGGCGCGTCCGCCGCCTGCCCAGACCAGCGAAACAGCGCAAACGTGCCCGCGTCGGCGGTCGGGCCGGCCACCAGCAGGTAGCCCGTGCTCGTCGTTTCCATGCTGCGCAGGCCGCGCTGGCCCAGCGCCAGCGTGATCGGCGCGCCCCATTCGGAGGGGCGGCCTTCCAGCACATCGAGCGGATTCAGCAGCGGCATCAGCAGCGCGTCACTGCCAATCAATGGATTGCGAAATCCCACCAGCAGCGGACCTTTCGGCGTGGCCGCCAGGCTCTCGATGTTGAAGCCGCCTTCCGCCTCCGGCGCGCGTTGGGCTGCTTGCGCCAGCCCCAGCCGCTGCCCTGCCGGCGTTGCCAGCAGGTCGGCCTGCAGCCCCGCATAAGCCTTGCCGGCCGGCCGCAGCGTGGGCTGCGTGGTCGACAGGTCGAAGTCGGTCGCGAAGAAGCGCTGGCGTGCCGGGCGCGGCTTGGCATTGCGGTTGCGCCCATGCGAGCTGATCCAGTAGATGCGATTGCCGACCGTGGCCGCGCCCTCGATGTCGGATTCCTCGTCGCCGCTCCCGAGGAATGCGGCCAATGGCAGCGTCGACACCGGCTCCGGTTGGCCGTGGCGGTAGATGCGCAGGATGTTGTCTTCGTCGCTCGCCACCACGAAGTGGTCGGGGCCCAGCGCAGAGGCGGCGGATGCATCGCAGGTGCCGCGGTAGACCTGCACCTCCTGCGTCGCCGCCGCGGCTGCAAACATGCTCGCAACGCTTGCGAGAGCGATGGAGAAGCCGCGCATCATGAAGCTCGTCATGTGCGGATGCTATGCCCCCCGCATGCCCACCGACTCCCTCGCGGAAGGGATGCCGAATCGCCCTGGCACGCGCACGCTACCGACACCATTCATCCCATGTTGACGGGCGGCAGTGTCATGTCTCGAAAAAAGGTCCTCTGGGTCGTCCACTATGACGATGTGCATGGCTTCCTGGAGAGCGCGCAGCAATACGGCGCCACCGGCGTGGCGATCCACACCGACAACAACGTGCGCAAGGCCATCGGCGTGTTCCACGCAGCGGGCATGGCGGTGTACGGATGGGGCCGTCCCTCGGCCCTGCGGGATCCGGCCATGCAGCAAGCGCAGCAGGCGGTCACCCTGTTCGCGCACGGCCTCGACGGCTACTACGTCGGCCCCGAGGGCGCGCCTGGACAGACCACCTGCGACTGGGACCGTCCCGGCCTGGCCGACTTGGCCAGCCGCTTCTGCGAGACCGTCTGCGGCGCGGCCAACGGCCGCCCCTTCGGCGTGACCTCGCACTATCGCGCGATGGCCCGACATCCGCACCTGCCTTGGGCCGCATTCTTCGAGCATGCGACGGTGCTGCTGCCGCAGGCATGGTGGCGCGGCGGCCGGGGCAAGGTGGACCATGGCGATCCCGCCGACAACTACGCCACCTCGATCAAGCTGTGGGAGGCCGCCGGCGCCGAGCACGACCTGATCGTGCCCGTGGCCGGCCCGCTGGACAAGGTGACGGCTGCGGAAATCAACGCCTACGCCGCCAAGGCGACATCGGAAGGCGTGGAAGACCTTCACTTCTACGCAGACCAGCCCTCCGTCAAGGCCGCCGTGCGCGCCGCCGTGCGCAGGGCCTGAAGCCGCTGCGGGCTGTCGGCGGAGCGGGGCCGATCAGTCAGGCGCCTGCATCACGCGGTCGAACTCCTCGTCCATCGGGACGTTGTCGGCATCGAGTTCGCTGGCATCGGTGAGGTCGATGCCGGTTTCTTCCTCGAGTTCGTCGGCCAGGTCGTCGTCCGACGCCTCCAGGCCATCGCCAAGCATGGGAACGTCAGGTGCGCCCGGAGGCGGCTTGACGGTACGGCGGGTGGATGGGGCCCTGCTCATGTTCGTGCTCCTTGGATTTCCTCTCAGACCCCCAATGGTGCGCCTGATTTGGGTTCAAAGGGTCAACAGCCGTTGAAATACGCTGGCATTCGATGCCGTCGGGCGAGACGCCGCGTGCGCCGCGCCATGGTCATGCCCGTGGCCGGGCTCATGCCCATGCCCGCCGTGCGCCAGCCGGCTCACGCCTGTGACAAGGACGATGCCGAGCGCCAGCCAGGCGATCTGCGCCACGGTCTGGCGCGTGGTCAGGCGTTTCTGCAATTGCGGGATCAGGTCGGCCAGCGCCACGTAGATGAAGCTGCTGCTGGCCAGCACCAGGAAGTACGGCAGCAGGCCGTGCAGCGAGTCGACCAGCGCCCAGCCGACCAGCCCGCCAAGAGCGGTCATGGTGCCGGCCAGCGACACCTTCACCAGTGCGGCACGCGGGTTGGCCGAGGTCTGGCGAAGCACCACCAGGTCGCCGATGTGATGCGGCACCTCGTGCGCCAGCACGGCCAGCGCGGCCACCATGCCCAGGCGCAGGTCCGCGATGAACGCCGAGGCGATCAGCACGCCGTCGCCGAAACAATGCACGCTGTCGCCGGTCAGCACGGCCCAGCTGCCGGAACGCGGCGCGTCATCGTGGTGGTGATGATGGTGCGCGTGGCCATGGTCGTGGCCCTGATGCGCGTCGTCGTGGTCATGGTGGTGTTCATGCCCGTGATGCCACAACTCCGCCTTGTCGAGCAGGAAGAAAACCACCAGCCCGAACAGCAGCATCGCGAACAGCGTGGCCGGCTCCAGGCCGCTTTCGAAGGCCTCGGGCAACAGGTGCATGAAGGCCGTGGCCAGCAGCGCCCCGGCCGCCAGGCTCAGCAGGTATTGCGCGCCTTGCGCGCTGTCGTTGCGCTGCACGCCCAGGCGCAGCAGCAGGGCCGCGATCCAGACGCTGCCGATGCCGGCAATCAGGGTAGCGACGAGGATGGCTATCAGGTTCATGGGTAAAACAAAAGCCGCCCCGAAGGACGGCTCGTATGCGCTCAGCGCGAATGCCGTGGTGGCGATTGTCGTCGTCAGCCCACGCCGTTGGCCGTGAACCACTCCAGCGCGCGCCGCCAGCCATCATTGGCCGCGCTCTTCACGTAGCTGGGGCGGTAGTCGGCATGGAAGGCGTGACCCGCTTCCGCGTACACGACGAGCTGCGAGGCCCTGGCAGCAGGCGTACCGATCGCCAGGACCGATTTCATCTTATCAATCGTGTCAAGCGGAATGCCTTGGTCCTGGCCGCCGTAGAGACCCAGCACCGGCGCCTGCAACATCGCGCCGACGTCGACCGGTTGCCGGGGTGTGAGCGCGCTCGCCTGTCCCACCAACCGGCCATACCAGGCTACGCCAGCCTTGACCTTGCCCGTGGCCGCATACAGCCACACGATGCGCCCACCCCAGCAGAACCCGGTGATGCCGGCCTTGGCCACGTTGCCGCCATTCGCGCCCGCGAAGTCGAGTGCGCCATCCAGGTCGGCCAGCACTTGCGCATCCGGCACCTTCGACACGATCTCGCCCATGAGCTTCGAGGTGTCGGCGAACTTGCGCGGATCCCCTTGGCGCGCATAGAGCTCCGGCGCGATCGCGAGAAAGCCCTGGTGCGCGAAGCGGCGGCAGGTGTCGGCGATGTAGTCGGTCACGCCGAACGCCTCCTGGACCACGAGGATCACCGGCAGGTCCGCCTT
The DNA here is from genome assembly GCF_019207085.1 of Variovorax sp. dw_308. GTDB lineage: Bacteria > Pseudomonadota > Gammaproteobacteria > Burkholderiales > Burkholderiaceae_C > Variovorax. Next base: position 516,042 of record NZ_JAATOM010000003.1, read on the forward strand.
GCCGGCGGGCATGGCCATGTAGGCCGGCACGTCGAAGCCATTCACCGCGTACCTCACCGGCCCGGCTTTCAGGCCTTCGCCTGTCGTGTTGACCACGGTCTGCGCCGCGATCGGCAGCGTCGCCGCCGCATAGCCCACGCCGATCGCGATCTTGAGCGCGGTGCGGCGCGACGCGCCCGCCGCGCTGGAATCGCCGGGGTGCAGGGAATCGAATTCGTTCTTCAGGTCTGGGTGGAGCATCGACATTCCTTTGGCGTGGAATCACCGAGCCGATGAGAAAAAACAGGCGCTGTGACGGAAAGCGGCGCACGCCCCCGCGTGGTGAAGGAATGCACCTACTTCAGTCGTTGCAACGCGGATCGAAAAGCGGACAGCCGAACGCAGAAGGAAGTCAAAAATACGCAAAAGTCGCAAAAGTCGCAAAAGTCGCAAAAGTCGCAAAAGTCGCAAAAGAGAGATTCAAGAATTTTCTTGGTCTTCCCTTTGCGACTTCTGCGAAACCTTTGCGACTTCTGCGTTCGGCTGCCCGATCCCGCATCCGCGACGTCCTATCCCAAGGCCGTCCGCACGAAGGCGTTCAGTGCGCCTTGTCCCAGTTAGGCCCGAAGCCGATCTCGGCCAGCAGCGGCACCTTCAGCGCGGCCACGCCGGCCATGATGCGCGGGATCTCGGTGCGCACCCAGTCGGCTTCGGTCTCGGGCACTTCGAAAACCAGTTCGTCGTGCACCTGCATGATCATCTTCGTTCCGCGCTGCTCGGCATCGAGCACGCGCTGCACCTCGACCATGCTGAGCTTGATGAGGTCGGCCGCCGTGCCCTGCATCGGCGCGTTGATGGCCGCGCGCTCCGCGCCGCCGCGGCGCGGGCCATTGGGTGAATTGATCTCCGGCAGGTAGAGGCGGCGCCCGAACACGGTCTCGACATAGCCCTTCTCCTTGGCCAGCGCCTTGGTCTCGTCCATGTAGACCTTCACGCCCGGATAGCGCTGGAAGTAGCGGTCGATATACGCTGCCGCAGCCTTGGTCTCGATGCCGAGGTTGCGCGCGAGTCCGAAGCTGCTCATGCCGTAGATGAGGCCGAAGTTGATCACCTTCGCATAGCGCCGCTGCTCGCTCGACACCTGGTCCGGCGTGCTGCCGAACACCTCCGCCGCGGTCGCGCGGTGCACGTCGATTCCCTCGGTGAAGGCGCGCAGCAGCGACGCGTCGTCGCTCAGGTGCGCCATGATGCGCAGCTCGATCTGCGAATAGTCGGCGCTCGCGATCACGCTGCCCGCCGGCGCCACGAAGGCCTCGCGCACGCGCCGGCCTTCCGGCGTGCGGATCGGGATGTTCTGCAGGTTGGGATCGTTGCTGCTCAACCGCCCCGTCACCGCCACCGCCTGCGCGTAGTGCGTGTGCACGCGGCCGCTGCGCGGGTTCGCGAGCTGGCCGAGCTTGTCGGTGTAGGTGCCCTTGAGCTTCGACAGGCCGCGGTGCTCGAGGATCTTGGCCGGCAGCGGATAGTCCTCCGCCAGCTTTTCCAGCACCTCTTCATCCGTGCTCGGCGCGCCGCTCGGTGTCTTCTTGATCACCGGCAGGCCGAGCTTGTTGAAGAAGATGTCGCCGATCTGCTTCGGCGAGCCGAGGTTGAAGGGCTGCCCCGCGATCTCGTAGGCCTCCTGTTCCAGCGCCATGATGCGCGTGCCCAGCTCGTGGCTTTGCGCCGAGAGCTGCGCCGCGTCGATCAGCACACCGTTGCGTTCGATGCGATACAACGCCTCGCTGCTCTGCATCTCCAGCTGGTAGATGAAGTTCAGTTTCTCGTCGGCCTGCAACCGGGGCCAGAGCGCGAGGTGAACGTCGAGCGTCTGGTCGCTGTCCTCGCACGAATATTCCGCTGCCTTGTCGATCGACACCTGGTTGAACGAGATCTGGTGAGCGCCCTTGCCGCAAAGGTCTTCGTAGTCGATGCCGCTGCGGCCCAGGTGGCGCTCGGCCAGGCTGGCCAGGCCATGCGGCTTGTGCACTTCGAGCACATAGCTCTGCAACATGGTGTCGTGTGCATAGCCCTGCACCTCGATGCCGTGGTTCGCGAACACATGGCGGTCGTACTTGACGTGCTGACCGAGCTTCTTCCTCGCGCCGTTCTCAAGCCAGGGCTTGAGCCTGGCGAGCACCTCGTCGCGCGGCAACTGCGCGGGCGCATCGGGGTAGTCGTGGCTCACCGGCACATAGGCCGCCTCGCCCGGCTTCACGCTGAAGCTGACGCCGACGATCTCGGCGCGACTCTCGTCGAGCGAGGTGGTCTCGGTATCGATCGCGACCAGTTCTGCCGCCTCGATCTTCGCCAGCCAGGCGTCGAACAGCTCCCACGTCGTGACGGTGTCGTAGGACAGGTTGCTGACCTTCTCGGCCGCCGCCATCGCCGGCTCGTCGAACAGGCCGGGGTTGGGATCGGCGCTCTTCTGACCCTTGTTGCTTTCCTCGATGAGCTCCGGCGGAACGGCATGCGTTTCAAGCGTCTTCACGAGGCTCTTGAAACCGTATTTCTCGTAGAAGGTCTTGAGCTCCTCGACCTGCTGCGCACCGGGCACCAGCGCGTCGAGCGCAGGCAGGCCGGCCACGTGTTCCGCCAGGTCGCAGTCGGTGCGGATCGTCACGAGGCGCTTGCCCTGCGGCAACCAGTCCAGCGCCTTGCGCAGGTTCTCGCCGGCCTGCCCCTTGACCTCTGCCGCCCGCGCGATCAGTCCGTCGAGCGAGCCGTATTCCAGCAGCCATTTGGCGGCAGTCTTGGGCCCGACCTTCTCCACCCCCGGCACGTTGTCGACCGAATCGCCCACCAGCGTCTGGTAGTCGATCATCAGCTTGGGCGGCACGCCGAATTCCGCCGTCACGCCCGCCACGTCGCGCTTCTTGCCGTTCATCGTGTCGATGATGGTGATGTGCTCGTCGACCAGCTGGCTCATGTCCTTGTCGCCGCTCGACACGATGACTTCAACGCCCTGGTCGGCGGCGGTGCGCGCCAGCGTGCCGATCACGTCGTCGGCCTCCACGCCCGGCACCACCATCACCGGCCAGCCGAGCAGCCGCACCACCTCGTAGATCGGCGGCACCTGGCTGCGCAGGTCGTCGGGCATCGGTGAGCGGTTGGCCTTGTAGTCGCCATACCAGTCGTCGCGAAAAGTCTTGCCCGGCGCATCGAAGACGCAGGCGGCATAGTCGGCCCGCACTTCGCGGCGCAGCGCCTGGGTCATGTTGATCATCCCGCGGATCGCGCCGGTGGCGGGGCTGGTCGCGTCGCCGGGCACGGCGCGCAGGTCCGGCATGGCGTGGAAGGCACGGTAAAGGTAGCTCGATCCGTCGACGAGCAGCAGCGTTTTCTTGTCGGTCATCGGGCCATTTTGCCCCGCGCCGAAAGCGCCTCCGACGGGCGCCCGCCGCTGGCACCTTCTTACAACGCGGGCATGTGCAGCGGCCTACAATCCCGCTCATGCGCCGACTCCATTTGCTGCCCGTTCGCCATACCCTTGCGGTATTCGCCTGTGTATTGCCGCTGGCAGCCGTCCATGCCCAGACGCCACAGCCGGCGCCTGCGCAAGCCGCGCCGCAGGTGCCGCCCGTCCCCGAGGGCGCGTCGGGCCGGCAGAACCAGAAGATCGAGAACATCCACGTCGAAGACGGCAACGCCACGGTCGACGAGGTTCGCTACGGCGGCCAGACCCAGAGCATCACCGTCAAGCCCAAGGGCACCGCTCCCGAGTACGAGGTGCTGCCAGGCACCGGCGCCCGCGCGCAGCAGAACCAGCCTGGCCAATCCGACGCCGGGGGCAATGGCCCGCGGGTCTGGAACGTCTTCAAGTTCTGAGCGTCCGTGGCTGTCTTCACGGAAGTCGCGCCGGATGAAGCGCGCGCGTTGCTGCAACGCCTGGACCTCGGTGAACTGCGCGAGTTGCGCGGCATCCAGGGCGGTATCGAGAACACCAACTACTTCGCCACCACCGACCGTGGCGAATACGTGCTGACGCTGTTCGAGCGGCTGCACTGCGACCAGCTCCCCTACTACCTCTGCCTGATGCAGCACTTGGCGGAGCGCGGCATTCCGGTGCCCGCGCCGGCCGCCGATCCGGCCATCCATCTCGCGCCGATGGGCCATGCGCTGGAGCGCGCCGCCAACGCGCCTTGCGAACTGCTGCACACGGTGCAGGGCAAGCCGGCCGCCGTGGTGCAGAAGCTGGCCGGCCACAGCGAGCTCCAGCCGACTGCAGCGCATTGCACCGAGTTGGGCCGCCTGCTGGCCCGCATGCACATCGCCGCGCGCGACTTCCCGCGCATCCAGCCCAACCTGCGCGGGCTGCCCTGGTGGAACGAAACCACCCCGGTCGTGCTGCCCTATCTCGATGCGCCGCAGGCGTCATTGCTGCAAGGCGAACTGGCCTACCAGAACCATGTGGCCGAGTCCTCCGCCTACCTCGCCCTGCCGCGCGGCCCGATCCATGCCGACCTGTTCCGCGACAACGCCATGTTCTCCGTGGACGAGGACGGCAAGCCGCGCCTGACCGGCGTGTTCGACCTCTACTTCGCCGGCACCGACACCTGGCTGTTCGACCTTGCCGTGTGCCTGAACGACTGGGCCATCGACCTGCCCACCGGCGCGCCCGACGAAGACCGCTCCGCCGCCCTGCTCGACGCCTACTGCGCCGTGCGCCCCCTGAACCCGTCCGAACGCAAGCTGCTGCCCGCCATGCTGCGCGCCGCCGCGCTGCGCTTCTGGATCTCGCGCCTGTGGGACTTCCACCTGCCGCGTGAAGCCAGCATGCTCAAGCCGCACGACCCGACGCACTTCGAGCGTGTCCTGCGCCAGCGTGTCCGGCAACTGGACGCCCCGCTGCACGTGCGGCCCGCATTGCAAACCGCCCGCCCATGAAACTCCACCTCGTACCAGCCCGCGCAGGAGTCGAATGGGTCCGGCTCGGCCTGCGCACCTTCTGGCGGCAGCCGCTGGCTTTCATCTCGCTGTTCTTCGCCTTGATGGCGCTGATCTCGATCGTCGCGCAAGTGCCGTTCCTCGGCGGCTTCCTGCCTTTCCTGTTCGTGCCGGTGCTGACGCTGGGCATGATGGTCGCGGCGTCGGTAGCGAGCAACGCCGAGACGCCAAAGCCCGTCGGTGCCGCCATGTTCTCCGCGGCCATCCAGGCCTTTCGCCTGCGGTGGCGACCGATGATGGTGCTGGGCGTCATCTCCGCCCTGTATTTCGCAGTGGTGGTCGGATTTTCCGCGCTGATCGACGGCGGACTGGTTGCAGGCGCCTACCTGTTCAACAGCAGCGTCGCGCCGGAGGTCATGGCCGGCCGCCGGTTCCAGCTGGCGCAGCTGTTCGTGATGTGCCTGAACCTGCCGCTGTCGCTGGCCATGTGGCATGCGCCAGGGCTCGTGCACTGGCACGGCGTCGAGCCGGTCAAGAGCCTTTTCTTCAGCCTGGTGGCGCTGTTTCGCAACTTCAGCGCGTATGCGATGTTCCTGTTGTCGTGGTTCGGCGTGTGCATGCTCGCGGCCGTCGGCTTCGCGCTGATCGCCACGCTGCTGGTCGGCGTCGGCGCGCTGGCGCTGGGGGACGCGGCATCGGTGCTCGGCGGCGCGCTCATGATCGCCTGCGCCCTGTCGCTGGCGGCGATGCCGCTCAGTTCCACCTGGTTCAGTTTCCGCGATACCTTCGACGCGGACTGAATCTACCGGCCAGGGTCGCGGCCGGCGCGCCGCTCACACCGGCGTCAGCTTGGCCACCGACAGCGCCAGCCACTTGATGCCGTGCCGCGAGAACTTGATCTGCGCGCGCGCATCGTCTCCACTGCCTTCGAGCGCCACGACCGTGCCTTCGCCGAACTTGTTGTGGAACACCTGCTGGCTGATACGCAGGCCGTGCGCCGGTGCGGCCTTCTGGACCGGCACCGCGCCGCTGCCGTAGGTTTCGGGTGCGCGACTGCCACTGCCGTAGCCTGACCCCGCTCCGAACCGGCTGCCGTAGCTTCCGCCACCCGCGCGTCCCGCGCTCGACGTACCGCCGCCAAACTGGCCAAAGCCCTGGTTCTTCGGCGTCAGCCACTTGAGCGCGCTCTCGGGCAACTCCTCGAAGAACCGGCTCTTGAGGTTGTAGCGCGTCTGGCCGTGCAGCATGCGTGTCTGCGAATGGCTCAGGTACAGGCGCTTGCGTGCGCGCGTGATCGCGACGTACATCAGGCGGCGCTCTTCCTCGAGGCTGTCGCGGTCGCTCATCGAGTTCTCGTGCGGGAACAGGCCCTCTTCCATGCCGGTGATGAACACGCAGTCGAACTCCAGGCCCTTGGCGGCGTGCACCGTCATGAGTTGCACGGCATCCTGTCCGGCCTTGGCCTGGTTGTCGCCGGACTCGAGCGCCGCATGCGTGAGGAAGGCGGCCAGCGGGCTCAGGGTTTCGCCGGTGTCCGCGTCGGGCGCAAGATCTGCCAGCGGGATGTCCAGCAGCGGCCGGCTGGAGTCGATGCCCTGGCTCGCGGCGCTCTGGCGCAACTCGTCGACCGGCAGCGCAACCGCGTCGCGGCCAAAGCCTTCCTGCGTGACGAAGCTCTCGGCGGCGTTCACCAGTTCGTCCAGGTTCTCCAGGCGGTCGGCGCCTTCGCGGTCGGCCTTGTAGTGCTCCACCAGCCCGCTGTGGTCGAGCACGAGCTCGATGATCTCCCGCAGCGATATGCCCTGCGTCTGCTCGCGCAACACATCGATCTTCGCGACGAAGGCCGACAGGTTCGAGCCGGCCTTGCCGCCGAGCAAGCCCACCGCATCGTGCAGCGACTGCCCCCGCGCCCGCGCCGCGTCCTGCAACTGCTCGATGCTTCGCGCGCCGATGCCGCGCGGCGGAAAGTTGACGACGCGCAGGAAGCTCGTGTCATCGTCCTTGTTTTCCAGCAGCCGCAGGTAGGCCAGCGCATGCTTGATTTCCGCGCGCTCGAAGAAACGCAGGCCGCCGTACACGCGGTACGGCACCGACGCATTGAACAGCGCGGTCTCAATGACCCGGCTCTGCGCGTTGCTGCGATAGAGCACGGCCATTTCGCTGCGGTCGATGCCATCCCGCACCAGTTGCCGAATCTCGTCGACCATCCACTGGGCCTCGGCGAAATCGCTGGTCGATTCATACACGCGCACCGGCTCGCCCGGCCCCTGCTCGGTGCGCAGGTTCTTGCCGAGCCGCTTGGTGTTGTGTCCGATCAGCTCATTCGCCGAATCGAGGATGTTGCTGTAGCTGCGGTAGTTCTGCTCCAGCTTGATCTGCTGCTGCACATGGAACTCGCGCACGAAGTCGGCCATGTTGCCGACGCGCGCGCCGCGGAAGGCATAGATGCTCTGGTCGTCGTCGCCCACCGCGATCACGCTGTTGCCGCCCGGCCGGAACGTGCCCTCGATGGTCGCACCCGAGAGCATCTTGATCCAGGCGTACTGCAGCCGGTTCGTGTCCTGGAACTCGTCGATCAGGATGTGGCGAAAGCGGCGCTGGTAGTGCTCGCGAATGGGATCGTTGTCGCGCAGCAGTTCGTAGCTGCGCAGCATGAGTTCGCCGAAGTCGACCACGCCCTCACGCTGGCATTGTTCTTCGTAGAGTTGATACAGCTCGATCTTCTTGCGATCGTCTTCGCTGCGCGCCTCGACGTCGCGCGGACGCAGCCCGTCCTCCTTCGCACCGGCGATGAACCATTGCGTCTGCTTGGCCGGAAAGCGCTCGTCGTCGACGTTGAATTGCTTCATCAGCCGCTTGATGGCCGAGAGCTGGTCCTGCGTGTCGAGGATCTGGAAGGTCGAGGGCAAGCCGGCCAGTTTCCAGTGCGCGCGCAGGAAGCGGTTGCACAGCCCGTGGAAGGTGCCGATCCACATGCCGCGCACATTGACCGGAAGCATCGCCGACAGCCGCGTCATCATTTCCTTCGCGGCCTTGTTGGTGAAGGTCACGGCCAGGATGCCGCCCGGCGACACCTGTCCTGTCTGCAGCAGCCACGCGATGCGCGTGGTCAGGACGCGGGTCTTGCCCGAGCCGGCGCCGGCCAGGATCAGCGCGTTGCCGGCGGGCAAGGTGACTGCGGCCAGTTGCTCCGGATTGAGGTTCTGGAGCAGGGGCGAGCCAGTCTGTGGCGCAAGATCGATGAGCATCCGTCGATTGTAGGAAGCGCGCCCGCCCCGGTCGCCGCGCATCTGCGCGACGTATAGGGTGTATACGAACAGGCTTTGGCCGGACGCCGCCGCGAGGGCGTAGAATCAGACACCGGGCCCAAGTTTCTTGCGCCCGGTTTTTTGTGGGCGTCCCTCGCGGGGCGTCGCAAAAGCCGGCCGGACCAAGCGCTCATTCGTTCGTTCAAACGATCCTCTCAAGGAGCCTTGGTTCATCATGGAAATCTTCGACTACGACAACATCCTCCTGCTCCCGCGCAAGTGCCGCGTGGAAAGCCGTTCCGAGTGCGACGCCAGCGTCGAACTGGGCGGCCGCAGCTTCCGCATTCCGGTCGTACCCGCCAACATGAAGACGGTGGTCGACGAGACCATCTGCCTCTGGCTCGCGCAAAACGGCTACTTCTACGTGATGCACCGCTTCGACCTCGACAACGTCAAGTTCGTCGAGGACATGCAGGGCAAGGGCGTGTTCGCCTCGATCTCGCTCGGCGTGAAGAAGGCCGACTACGAGACGGTCGACAAGTTCGTCGCCAAGGGCCTGGTGCCCGAATACATCACCATCGACATCGCGCACGGCCATGCCGACAGCGTGAAGAACATGATCGGCTACCTCAAGGAGAAGCTGCCGAAGTCCTTCGTCATCGCCGGCAACGTCGGCACGCCTGAAGCCGTGATCGACCTGGAAAACTGGGGCGCCGACGCGACCAAGGTCGGCATCGGCCCGGGCAAGGTCTGCATCACCAAGCTCAAGACCGGCTTCGGCACCGGCGGCTGGCAACTCAGCGCGCTGAAGTGGTGCGCCCGTGTCGCCACCAAGCCGATCATTGCCGACGGCGGCATCCGCGACCACGGCGACATTGCCAAGAGCATCCGCTTCGGTGCGTCGATGGTGATGATCGGCTCGCTGTTCGCGGGCCATGAGGAATCGCCTGGCAAGACGGTCGAGGTGGACGGCGTGCTGTTCAAGGAATACTACGGCTCGGCCAGCGACTTCAACAAGGGCGAGTACAAGCACGTCGAAGGCAAGCGCATCCTCGAGCCGATCAAGGGCAAGCTGGCCAACACGCTGGTCGAGATGGAGCAGGACGTGCAAAGCTCCATCAGCTACGCCGGCGGCAAGAAGTTGATGGACATCCGCAAGGTCAACTACGTCACCCTGGGCGGCGACAACGCCGGCGAACACCTGCTCATGTAGCCGAAAGCAGCTCCATCGCGAGCCGATGGAGCCTGTGGCCCGGCTCGGCCAGCGCATCGACGATGCTGAAGTGGTCGAGCCCGGATAACACCTCGCACACCGGCACGGCGTGCGAGCCCCAGGCCTCGCGGATCAGCATGTTGTGGCGCAGGAATTCCTCGCTCTCGCTGCCGCCGACCACGCTGTAGAGCTGGCCGATCGCAGGTGCCTGCCACAAGGCGGGACTGGCGCGGCGGACGTCTTCTTCGGTCAGGCGCAGTGCGCCCTGCAACGAGGGCGTGTGCATCAGCGGTCGCAGGTCATACAGCCCCGACAAGGACAGCGCATTGCGCACCGTGCCGGGCGGCAGCCCGAGCGCATCCCAATGGCAGGCCAGCAACATCGCCGCCAGATGCCCGCCGGCCGAGTGACCGGCGACCGTGATGCGTGCCGGATCGCCGCCGAACTGCGCGATGTGCCGTGAAGTCCAGGCGAGCGCCTTGACCATCTGCAACGCGATGTCGGGAATGGTGAGGGGCTGTTCGACGGTGCCGGGGCAAAGGGCGTAGTTGGTCACGACCACGCAGGCGCCGCGCTTGGTGAACGCCGGCGCAATGAACGAGTGGTCGCTCTTGTCGAGCGAACGCCAGTAGCCGCCGTGGATGAAAACCATCACCGGGGCGCCCTTCTTGGCGGCACGGAACACATCGAGCGTCTCGTTCACGCCGCTGCCGTAGGCCAGGTCGATACCGTCCGGTTGCGCAGCCCGCACGCTCGCCGATTTTTCCGCCCACTGGGCGAAATACGCGGGGTGTTCGGGCACGCGCGCCCGGTTGTTGTACATGCGGTCGAGCCAGTCCGGATCGTCGTACGGCACCATGCGTCATTCCTTGTGCGAGCAGTGAGGACATGATCTTTGCACGCGCGCAAACTTCCCGTGAATCGCGCTACACTCGCACCGCGTTGGGGGGGTAGCTCAGCTGGGAGAGCGCCGCGTTCGCAATGCGGAGGTCGTGAGTTCGATCCTCATCCTCTCCACCAACGAATCGAGTGTCCTACGGAAGCACGTTCTGCCATCGGCAGGACGACCGTGGGACACGCCGATGGCACCCATCGGCAAACGGACCGGCCACACCGGCCGCACGTCAATCCAGGTCAACTCGCAGTCCTCGCCTTCCTGCCCGATCGCTGCGACGTCAACTTTGCGGTTGCACCCAGCGCACCCTCCACCTCCTCTCGCAGGAAGGCTGTAAAGCCCCGCACCAGCGGCCGGATCATGTGGCGATGCGGCAGGACCGCGTAGATCGTCTTGGCGCGGAGGGGATGTTGCGGCAGCACCTCGACAAGCGTGCGCTTCGCCAGGCCTTCCGCGACATGAAAGCGATAGAAGTTGCCGATGCCCGCACCCGCAATGCACGCGCTCCTTAGCGCGTCGCCGTTGTCCGACAGAAGCACTGCGTTTGGCCGCATCGACTGCCACTCCTTGCCGGATCGCAAGTGCCACGTCTCGGCCACCTCAGAAAAGCGTGGACACAAGCAGCGGTGTTGTTCAAGGTCGGCCAATGACAGCGGCGTGCCATGCGCTTTCAGGTATGCCGGCGACGCACACAGCACTTGAGGGCCTTCGGCGAGGACGACTTGCGCCTGCTTCGTAGGCAGTTCATCCCCGATGAAGATGGCGAGATCCACCCGCTCGCGGACCAGGTCGGGAACATCGCTGCTCACGACAAGGTCCACCGTGGCGCCGGGATGTTGCTCAAGGAACCTGGGCAATCCGGGCGCCAGCACAGCGGAGGCAAAAGACGGCGGCGCGGTCACGCGCAAGTGACCTCCGGCTGCCTGCTCGCCAGCGATGCCGGCGACCGCGCCCTCGAGCTGTTCGAGGATGTCCACGCACCGCGCATAGAACGCCTCGCCAGCGTCGGTGACGCTGATGCGCCGCGTTGTCCGGTGGACCAGTGCTGCGCCCGTTGCACGCTCAAGAAGCTGCAGATGCTTGGTGACCGACGACGGCGCCATGCGCAGCTGACGAGCGGCAGTCGAGAAGCTGTTCGCATTCACGACCGCAACGAAGCATCGCAGCGAGAGCACGCTCGCCTGATTCAGGAAGTCGGGCATGGTGTGGCATTCCTCTCGTTCTGGAAAAAGTATCTTCTTTAGTTTCCGTATTGTGCATAAATGCCCGACTGTTGATCATCAGCACCAGGTTCAACAACAGTTCTGGAGACACAGGTGGCAAGACCCCCCGAAGCATGTGACCCGGTCGACCAGCGGACGGCAACGGAGCGCCAATGAGCCGGCCGATCACGCTCACCTTCGACAACGGGCCGACCACAGCGGTCACGCCTCACGTCCTCGATGTGCTGGCACGCTACGGCATCCGGACAACCTTCTTCGTGCTCGGCCAGAACCTGATGTCCAGGGAAACCATGGCGCTGGCGCAACGAGCTGCTGAACAAGGCCACTGGATCGGCAATCACACGTACACCCACGATGTACCTCTTGGCGAGACGACCGACCCCGACGCGCCCCTCAAGGAAATCGGCCGCACCCAAGACCTGATCGGTCGCCTTGCCCACCCCGACAGGCTGTTCCGCCCGTTCGGCGGCGGCGGCGTGCTTGGAACGCATTTGCTCAGTCCGGAAGCATTCGAGCTTCTGAAGACGAATCGCTACACGTGCGTGTTCTGGAATTCCATCCCACGCGATTGGGAAGACCCGGACGGCTGGGTCGAAACGGCTCTTGCGCAAGCGCGCCGACTGGAATGGGCGCTCACGGTTTTGCACGACTACGAGACCGGCGCGATGCGAAACCTCGAGGCCTATCTTGACAAGGCCCTCGCGGAAGGATTCACCTTCCGGCAGGAGTTTCCGCCTGACTGCGTACCGATGGTGCGCGGCCGCTCGGTGCTTCCAATGGAAGCGTTCATTGCCGCTTCCAGAACGACCCTTTCCCCACAGGAGACATAGCATGCAAGCAGAGCACTTCAAGAGCGGCGGACTCATCGTCACGCCAGAGGAAGCGACCGCGATCAAGCCATTCGGACTCGACATGCAGGTGCTGCTCAGCAGCGAAGACACCGGCGGGACGATCTCCGTGATCATGGCGTGCCACAGGCCGGGCGAAGGACCGCCGGACCATCTGCACTTCACGCAGGAGGAGTGCTTCTTCATCGTGGAAGGCACCTACGAACTGACGGTAGGCGACGTCACGCGCACCGTGGGTCCGGGCAGCATCGTCTACCTGCCGCGAGGTGTCGTGCACCGCTTCAAGAACGCGGGCACCACCACGGCCCGCATGCTCGACTGGAGCGTACCGGGCGGACAGGACCGCTACTTCAAGGAGATCTCGGCGCTTGCCGGGCCAGGCTTCTCCGGCGAGAAGGTGGCGGAGATCAGCAAGAGGCACGACACCAACTTCCCCGCGCCGCACTGAGCAACCCCGCGTTTGCCCGGCATCCGGTACAGGCATTCCTGCCCCGGCTGGGCAGGCGCACGTCCAAAAAGGAGACCGCCATGATCGTTGAGCAACGGACCTACCGCGTCAAGGCCGGCACTGTCCGCGACTACCTGCGCACCTATGAGCACGAAGGCGGCCTTGGGTTGCAGCGAAAGTATCTCGGCCGACTCGTCGGCTACTTCAACACGGAGATCGGCCCCTTGAACGAGATCGTTCATCTCTGGGCCTACGACGACCTGAACGACCGCGAGCAGCGCCGTGCGGCCTTGTCTGCAGATCCGAAGTGGCAGGAATACGCGCCAAGGATCTTCCAGTACATCGAGACGCAGGAAACCAGGATTCTCAAACCGGCGCCATTCAGCCCGACCTACTAAACACCTCTTGTCCCACCGGAAATAACCATGCGATTTGTGACCTACACGACCCAGGCTGCGAAGTCCCCGCGCCTTGCGCTCCGTACTGCCTCGGGCCTGCGCGCCCTGAGCGAAAGCCAAGCCCATCGCCACCCCCAGGATCTGAAAGCGTTGATCGAGCAAGGCCCCGCAGCCATGCGCGCAGCGGCGATCGCCATCGAGCAAGAGGGTCAGCCGCTGGACGAAGCGGGCATCGAGTACCTTCCGCCCGTACCGAGCCCCACGAAGATCATCTGCGTCGGCCTGAACTACCTGGACCACACCAAGGAAAGCAAGTTCGAACAGCCGTCGTACCCGACGCTGTTCCTGCGCGTGGCGTCGAGCTTCGTGGGCCACGACGAGCCCATCGAGCGACCGCAGTGCTCGCAGCAATTCGACTATGAAGGGGAACTCGTCGCCTTCATCGGCAAGGGCGGCAGGCACATCGACAAGGCGTCTGCGCTGGACCATGTCGCGGGCTACTCCGTGTCCAACGAAGGCTCCGTGCGGGACTACCAGTTCAAGTCTCCGCAATGGACGATCGGCAAGAACTTCGACCGCTCGGGATCGATCGGACCGGAGTTCGTCTCGGCTGACGAGCTTCCCGCAGGTGGCGCCGGCCTGAAGATCGAGACGCGTGTGAACGGCGAGACGGTGCAGTCCGCCAACACATCGGAGATGGTCTTCGACACGGCAACAGTCGTCTCTCTCGTCAGCGAGGCGATGGCACTGGAACCCGGCGATGTCATCGTGATGGGCACACCCTCCGGCGTCGGGCTTGCCAGGACGCCCCAGCTCTTCCTGTTCGACGGCGACGTGGTTGAGGTGGAGGTCGAGAGTGTCGGGTTGCTGCGCAACCGCGTCATTGACGAGGTGAAGCAAAGGTGACTGCGCCGCTTCGCGTCAACGTCCTCGTGGGCGGCCGATCCGTCCAGGTGAAGCCTGCGCCGCGCATTGCCAGGGCACGGACAACGACGGTGCCCAGCTCCTTGCGGAACGCTGCGAGGCATTCGACAAGGGGATCCGCCCGTTCCACTCGCAACTCGATAGAAGCCCACAAAGGAGACAAGATGACCACCGCTTCCCTCATTCGCAAACTTCTCACCGCTACCTCGGTGGCAGCCGCCTGCGCAGGCGCATCGGCACAGGCGACGTGGCCGACCAAACCCATCAAGATCGTCATTGGCCTGCCTGCCGGACTGGCCGCGGACGTCATTGCACGCATGTACGGCGAAAAGCTCTCCAAGGCCCTCGGACAGCCGATCGTCGTCGACAACAGGCCAGGAGCGACCGGCAACATCGCGCAAGACGCGGTGGCCAAGGCGCCCGCGGATGGCTACACGCTGCTCTACGCCGTTTCAAATTCGTTTGTCAGCAACCCCTATGCCTTCAGCAAACTCCCGTTCGACGTCAACAAGGACTTCGTTCCCGTGGCCCAGACGGTACGCAATGGCCTCTACCTCGTGGTCAACAAGGACTTCCCTGCCAAGACCTTGCCCGAGGCGATGAAGCTGGCTCGCGCCGCCCCCGGAAAGTACAGCTACGCATCCTATGGGTTGGGAGGCTTTCCGCATCTGGTCATGGAATTTGTGCTCAACCAGGAAAAGGTGGACATGGTCCACGCTCCCTACAAAGGCGGGGCGCTGACGGATGTCGTCGGCGGCGTGGTGCCCATGGTGTGGGAACCTGCTGCGAACGCGATTCCCTTCATGAAGGAAGGGCGCGTGCGGGCCTTGGCCGTCTGGGGCTATGGCAAACGCAACGCTGCAACGCCCGACGTCCCGAACATCGCCGAGCTCGTCCCCGGCGCCGACGTCGCGAGCTTCCAAGGGTTCTGGGCACCCGCCGGGACGCCAAGAGACATCGTCATGCGACTGAACCAGGAAGTCTCCAAGTCGAGCCGCGATCCCGAACTGATCGAGAAGCTGAAACTGGCCTACGCCGAACCTGTCACGTCCACACCGGATGAGATGGCTGCGGAGGTCAAGAAGGAGTCCATTCGCTGGAGCCAGTTGATCAAGGAAAAGAACATACGTCTCGATTGATGCGCACGGTATCAAGGCTGACGCCTCGCACGCTCTTTTGTCAGGATCGTTGATCGACTGAACAAAAACAGGCGCACGCCTTCGCAATCTGGAGGACGTGCGTTCGATCCTCATCTTCTCCTGCAACGAATCAAGAAGGCCTCGGCATCTGCCTGGGCCTTTGCTTCTGTCAGTCCAGCAGCAGGTGCTGCCCATGCAGCGCCGCCGCACCCGCCGACGCAAGGTACGCGATGGTTTGCGCGGCGACTGCGGTGGACACCCAATCGGCAGGATTGGCGTCAGGCATCGCCTGCCGATTGGCCGGGGTGTCCAGGATCGTGGGCGCGATGCTATTGACGCGAATCCCGTGCGGCTTCAGTTCCACGGCCGACGCTTCCACCAGGCGCTGCAGCGCGCTCTTGGATGCCACATAGGCGGACATCGCGGCCAGGCCACGCGAGGCGGACCCGGCAGAGACCGCGACCACGCAACCACTCTTGCGTTCGATCATGGCCGGCACGAAAGCCTGGCTCACCGCGACGAAGGACCAGGCGTTGAGGTTCATCATCCGGTCCCAGCTCGCACGCTCCAGCGCCTGCACCGGCGCGCCCATCTCGAAGCCACCCGCCACGTGCACCAGGGTATCGACGTGCCGGAACGACTCTAGAACCTTCGCCGAAGTCTCATGCATCGATGGCGCAGAGGTCACGTCGCAGGCCATCAGCAAGTGCCGTGAATTGTCGAGTCCGGGAAAGGCATCGGCGAGCTTGTCGGCGTGGTGATCGAGCAAGGCAACGCGCGCACCCATGCTGAGGAACTGTTGTGCGACTGCGCGGCCAAGCGCGCCTGCGGCGCCGGTCAACACGACATGCGCGGGAGTGGAAGTAGGCTCGGTCATGGAGGCGTCCTTGAGGTGTAGCGGTGAAAGCGCGGGAAGGTGGGATGAGGCGCGCATCCTAGCGCCGCGCCCTGTCGCGACGAGGCAGGATGGATGCGCATGTCTGAAAGTTGCGAAGCGAGTCCGCGAGACACCGAACCTCTCCAAAAACCATGCTATACTAGCGGGCTTGGATGAACAGGATGTTGTTCTTGAACCGGATGCCGGCAATAGACACTTCCCACCCAATCCTGATCACAGCAATGTGAACTCAGGGGCTCTTAGCTCAGTTGGTAGAGCAGCGGACTCTTAATCCGTAGGTCGAGTGTTCGAGTCACTCAGGGCCCACCACCAACACTCGCGTCAGCGTTGAAAAGCCTGCTATCTCATCGGTAGCAGGCTTTTTTCATTGCCGAGCCTTCTGCGTAGTTCGGGTGCAATCGTGTCACGCCACCTTGGCTCCAGCGTCAACTGCCCGATGTTGGCGTGCGGCGGGCTCAGGTCGACCGGTTCGGCTGGCGCCGCTGCGCCGCCGCCGAAGGCTTGGGCCGCGTGCCCGGGCAATTGCCGCGTCCGCTCCATGATTGGGATGCAACTCGAACTGCGTGGCAAGTTCGGCCGGAGTCTCGTCTTCACACAAAGTGGCCACCGCCGCCTGAGCCTTTAACGCCGGCGTGTGCTTGCGGCGGGTGCGCCGCGCCGATTTCTCGACCATCGAAACTCCTGTCGCGACCTTCCTCGGCCCGGCATCAAGCCCGGCGTTTCACTTAGAGCGCCGTTCAGATTCGCGGCGCCGCTTCTCACCGAGGAATTAACCGTGCGTTGCAATTGGCAGAGGGCAGAGGTAAAAAGTAGGCAGGATGCAGGCGGGGTTACTTCAAAGTTGCCGTGTTGAAACACTGTCAACGCACATTGAAGATCGCTCGTTGTCGGCATACCTCTCTGTTGATCAAGAGGTTCTTAAAACCAACTTCCGAAGGACATTTTTCATGAGCAAGTTTCTCGCCGTCATGATCGCCGGCCTTTTCGCAGCAGGTGCGTATGCCCAGAACCCTTCCGGCACCTCGGATGAGCAAGGCAACGCCACCAACAGCAAGTCGCAGCAACGCGCTGAGGCCAAGAAAAACTCGAAGGCCCAAGGTCAGGTGAAGGCTCCGGCCGGGGACATTGCCAAGACCCCTGAAGGCGGTGCAATCGGCACAGACAAGGCTGCAACCAGTGGCGAAGCGCGCGCCGAAACCCGCGACACGCGCCGCACCAACAAGGATGGCACCAAGAAGCGCCGTTCAACTCAGGGCGGCACGCCGAAGTAACGTCATTTCGCGGGCAGCCCCGGGCTGCCTTCGGCCGAAGCCAACGACGACACAGTCGGCGAATTGTGCGCGGATGGCAGGCTTTCACGGGACCTCTATTCCTCAGAGCCCGGCTTTAATCTTGCGCTGGACTCCTTTACCCGCTTCGGCGGGTATTTTTTGGCGTGGCGCGCCGAGGCCATTGCCGCCCTACCGCCTCGGAAAGCGCTTGATCATGCTGCGCCCCAGCGATGTGATCGAAGCGACCACCGCTGGCGGTTGGTCGAAGCCGTCGAGCGTTCGCACCGGCTTTGGAATGGACGCCTTGACGTGCCCGGCAAGGGCGAGCACGCGCACCGAATCCACATCCCTGCCATGCGTGACGGCAACGGGAAGCTTTTGATCAGCCAGGCGATGCAAAAGGTTGAGGGGCACGGCGCCAGTATGCTGGCGAAAACAATGTTTCCTTGTCTAAACTTGATTCAACTGATCATGCTTGAGGGCCATTTCATTGAACTTGTTAACCAAAGACCACGGATACGAACCGGACATGCTGGAAGTCCGCATCTCCGAGCTGCTGGTGGCCACGCCGGAAGGCGCTGACGCCCTGATCAGCGACGTGGTTCCCGACGTCCTGCGCCTGCTGCGCGAGCACCTGAAGATGGACGTGGTGTTCGTCTCCGAGTTCGTGGACAACCGGCGTGTGTTCCGGCGCGTGGAGACCGGCACCCGCAAGCGCCCGATCGAAGTCGGCCAGTCCGATCCGCTCGAAGAAAGCTTCTGCCAGCGCGTCATCGACGGCCGCCTGCCGCGCATGGTGGCCAACGCAGCCGCCCATGCCCTCTCGGCGGACCTGCCCGCGACGCCCTTCCCCGTCGGCGCGCACCTGAGCACGCCGATCATCCTGAACGATGGCCGCGTGTACGGCACCCTCTGCTGCTTCAGCTACGCGCCGAACGACGAACTCACGAAGCGCGACCTGAAGAAGCTGGAGATGTCGGCCCAGCTTGCGGCGCGCCGCATCGACCAACAGAACGCACGCGAAGCCGAGAAGGCCATGGCCAACTGGTCACTCGAACCGCGCGAAGAACTGGCCCCTTGGCGTTGATTGACGCAATGCCGAATTGGAAAAGGCCCGCTCCTTTCGGCAGCGGGCCTTTTTCATGGTGCTATTCGCTGATCAGCGGCTGGGCTTGAAGCCACGCTTCTGCTGCGCGTCGCGCGGCACGAAGACCTTGCCAGCACCGCCGTTGCCGCGCGGTGCGCCGAAGCCTTCGTTGCGGCCACCGCCGCCGAAGTTGCCGCGCGGTGCGGCGTTGTCGCCCCAGCCCGGCTTGCGGCCGAAGCTGCCTTCATCACGGTCGCGGCCGCCACCAAAACCACGCGGTGCCGGGGCGCCGCCGCCCATCGGGGGACGCGCGCCACGGTCGTTGAAGCCGCTGGCGCCGGCATAGCCGCCGCTCGGGGCGCTGCGATGGCCACCGCCATTGCCGCCGCCGAACTTGCGGTCACGCGAATGGAAGTCGCCGCGCGGGGCGCCACCACGGTCGCGGTCGCCGCCGAAGCCTTGCGGGCGCGACTGCGGCATGCGTTGCTGTGGTTCCAGGCCAGGAATGGTCTCGGCCTTGAAGTTCTGGTGGCTGTAGTGCTCGATGTCCATGATCTTGCGGCGATCGCGGAACTCGGCGAACGTGACGGCGATGCCGTCGCGGCCAGCACGGCCGGTGCGGCCGATGCGGTGGGTGTAGTCCTCGGCCTTCATCGGCAGGCCGAAGTTGAACACGTGCGTGATGGTCGGCACGTCGATGCCGCGGGCAGCCACGTCGGTCGCGACGAGGATCTGCACCTGGCCTTGACGCAGCGCCATCAGGCGACGGTTGCGCAGGCCTTGGCTCAGCGCGCCGTGCAGTGCGACAGCGCTGAAGCCGTCTTGTTGCAGGTCGTTGGCGAGGCCGTCGCACTCGACTTGGGTGCTGGCGAAAACGATCGCCTGGTTGATGGTGGTGTCGCGCAGCCAGTGGTCGAGCATCTTGCGCTTGTGGACCATGTTGTCGGCCCAGAACAGCGACTGCTTGATGTTCGCGTGCTTCTCTTGCGGCGAATCGATCTGCACCTTTTGCGGCGCTCGCATCACGCGGGCGGCGAGTTGCTGGATGCGCGGCGCGAAGGTCGCGCTGAACATCATCGTCTGCTTGCGCTCGATGGTGAGTTGGTTGACTTCGGCGAGGTCGTCCGAGAAGCCCAGGTCGAGCATGCGGTCGGCTTCGTCGACGACCAAGAATTGCACCTGGTCGAGCTTGATCTGCATCGAGCGTTGCAGGTCCAGCAGGCGGCCGGGCGTTGCAACCACCAGGTTGGCGTTCTGCAGCTTGGCGATCTGCAGTTGGTACGGCATGCCGCCGACTACGCTGGCGACGCGCAGGCCGCGGCAATGGCGAACCAGGTCGATCGCGTCGTGCGCGACTTGCTGCGCGAGTTCGCGCGTCGGGCACAGGATCAGGGCGCCGGGGGTGGCGGCTTTGAAATTGCGCGTGTTGGTCGGGTCCTTGCGCTTGGCCTTCTTCGGCGGTGCTTCGCCGCGGGCGATGGCTTCGTCGGACTGGCGCTGGAACTCGGCCTTGGCGGCGGCTTCGGCTTCGGCTTCCTGCTTCAGCAGCGTGTGCAGAACGGGCAGCAGGAAGGCGGCGGTCTTGCCGCTGCCGGTCTGGCTCGAGACCATCAGGTCGATGAACTTGGCGGCGCCGTCGGCGCTGCCCATGGCCAGGGGAATGACCTTGTCCTGCACGGTGGTCGGCTGCTCGAAGCCGAGGTCGGCGACGGCGGCGACCAGTTCCTGGGCGAGGCCGAGGCGGATGAAGCCGTTGGGCGCCTTGGGTTCGTCGGCGGGCACTGCGGCCACGTCGAGCGTGTCGAGCAAGGTGATGTCGGAATGCGACTCCACGGGCGCGAAATCGTTGATGGATGCGGATGCGGATTGCACAGGCGCGAACTCGCCCTGCGCTTCAAAAGCGTCGGTCATGTAACTTTTTTCTCTACGCGAGCGCTGCCGCAGGCGGCGCCCCGTCGGGTGGTTAAAAACATCAACCATCCAACGACATACAGCGATCGCTTTCGCGAAGCCGGGCCCATTCGTTTGGGCGCTAGTGCAAGACGGGGAGATGCAAGAAGTCGCTACAACGTGTAGCGAAGCCCTAGATTATGGCACGAATTCGGGTATTTACCTAATCATTCAAGATTCAGTAACGTTTCCCGATAGTGAACTAGTTCATCGATCGACTCATGAACATCGGCCAGCGCAGTGTGCGCCTGCTGCTTCTTGAAGCCGTTGTAGGCCGTCGGCTTCCATCGCTTGGCGATTTCCTTCAGGGTGCTGACGTCGA
The DNA here is from genome assembly GCF_019207085.1 of Variovorax sp. dw_308. Lineage (GTDB taxonomy): Bacteria > Pseudomonadota > Gammaproteobacteria > Burkholderiales > Burkholderiaceae_C > Variovorax. The sequence continues at coordinate 536,811 of NZ_JAATOM010000003.1, forward strand.
GGTTCCGATAGTGGAAGTAGGCCTCGAGCTTGGGCATGAACTTGACGAGGAAGCGGCGGTCCTGCCCGATGGTGTTGCCGCACATGGGCGAGCCCTGCTTGGGGATGTAGCCCTTGATGAACTCCAGCAACTGCTCTTCGGCGGCCGCTTCGTCCAGGGTGGAAGCCTTGACCTTGTCGATCAGGCCGCTGCGCCCATGCGTGCCCTTGTTCCAGGCGTCCATGGCGTCGAGCACCTCGTCAGTCTGGTGGATGACGAGCACCGGGCCTTCGATGCGCGGCGTCAGGTCGGGGCCGGTGACGACCACGGCGATTTCGAGGAGGCGTTCCTTCTCGGGGTCGAGCCCGCTCATCTCGCAGTCGAGCCAGACCAGGTTCTGGTCGCTTTTCTTCAGGGTCGGGGGAGTCTGTTCTGTCGATTCGGGCATCGTGGGATTGTCGTCGAAGGCTCGCCGGCTCCGGGCGCGACGACTAAACTCGGCGGCCCATGAATGCCTCACTCCTTTTCACTTCCGCCTTTGCGGCCGCCCTGCTGGTCGACTTGTTGCTGAAGTTCTGGCTGGCCTCAAGGCAGATCCGCCATGTGGCGAAAAACCGAAACGTCGTTCCGGCCGACTATGCCTCGGCCATCACGCTCGAGTCGCACCAGAAGGCAGCCGACTACACCATCGCCAAGGCCCGCTTCGGCCTGATCGAAGTGGCTTGGGGCGCCGCCCTGTTGCTGGCCTGGACGTTGCTCGGCGGCGTCGACCTGCTCAACAAGGCGCTGCTCGCCTGGCTGGGCGGCGGCATGGTGCAGCAACTGGCGCTGCTCGGCGCATTCACGGCCATCGGCAGCCTCCTCGAACTGCCGTTTGCGCTTTGGCGTACCTTCGTGCTCGAAGAACGCTTCGGCTTCAACAAGATGACGTGGAAGCGCTGGGTGCTGGATGCGCTGATCAAGGCGGGACTGTTCATCGCCTTCGGACTGCCGATCACCGCGCTGGTCCTGTGGCTCATGGGCGCCACCGGCGCCCTGTGGTGGATCTGGGCCTGGGGTGCGGTCGCCCTCTTCATGCTGCTCGCGCAACTGGTGTATCCCAACCTGATTGCGCCGCTCTTCAACAAGTTCAAGCCGCTGGACGACCCCACGATCAAGGCGCGCGTCACCGCGCTGCTGAAGCGCTGCGGCTTCGTCGCCAAGGGTTTGTTCGTGATGGATGGAAGCACGCGCAGCACCCATTCCAACGCCTACTTCACTGGCTTCGGCGCCAACAAGCGCGTCGTGTTCTACGACACGCTGCTGCGCCAGCTCAGCGCCGGCGAAATGGAAGCCGTGCTCGCGCATGAACTCGGCCACTACAAGCGGCACCACATCATCAAGGCCCTCGCCTTGTCGTTCACGATGAGCCTGATCGGATTCGCGTTGCTGGGGTGGCTCTGCGCGCAGTCCTGGTTCTATACCGGACTGGGCGTGCAGCCGAACATGGCCGCGCCCAACAACGGCCTCGCGCTGCTGCTGTTCATGCTGGCGATCCCGGTGTTCACCTTCCTCATCGGACCGTTGTTCGCGCAGTTCTCGCGGCGCAACGAGTTCGAGGCGGATGCCTATGCCGTGGCCCAGACCAACGGCAACGACCTGCGCGCCGCCCTGCTCAAGCTCTATGACGACAACAAGGCGACGCTGACACCCGATCCGGTGTTCGTGAAGTTCTACTACTCGCACCCCCCTGCGTCCGAGCGCCTCGCGCGCATGGCCGCCAGCTGATCCGAACGGAATCCCCGGGAATGTCCACCAGCATGTTCAAGGCCAAGGAATGGCAAGGCCATGCGCGCCGCGCGCTGAGCGCCACCGAAGTCGTGGCCAGCCTCGCGCGCCTCGACGGATGGAAGCTCGCCGGCGACGGCGCCAACGTGGCCATCGAGAAGACCTACACCTTCGCCAACTACTTCGAGACGATCGCCTTCGTCAATGCGCTGGCGATGATCGCGCACCGCGAAGACCATCATCCCGACCTCTCCGTGCACTACAACCGCTGCGTGGTCCGCTTCAACACGCACGATGTCGGCGGCATCTCGTCGAGCGACTTCGACTGCGCCACGCAAGCCGACGCGCTGCTCGCCCATTGAACGCCGCCGCAACCATGGAACAAGCCGGTGGCTAAGCAGCACAGCGCGCCGGCCATGGCCGAACTGGATGTCGGCATCGTGGTGGCCAGTCACGGCCGGCACTGCGTGGTCGAGACGCCCGAGGGCGAACAGGTGATCTGCCATCCGCGCGGCAAGAAGAGCCAGGCCGTCGTTGGCGACCGCGTGCGCTGGCAGGCGAGTGAGGACGAAGGCACGATCGAGCGCGTCGAGACGCGCCGCAACCTCTTCTACCGCCAGGATGAAATCCGCACCAAGTCCTTTGCCGCAAACCTGGACCATGTGCTGATCCTGATCGCGGCCGAACCGGAATTCTCCGAGCACCAACTGGCGCGCGCGCTCATCGCGGCCGAGGCCGAGCGCATCGCGCCGATCATCGCCCTCAACAAGAGCGACCTGGTCGTCCCCTTCGAACGCGCCTGGGCACGGCTGGCGCCCTACCGGCGCATGCACCACGGCGTACTGCCGCTGTCGCTGAAGGCATCCGGCGAGGTCGACCATGCGTCACTGCTCAAGCTGCTTGCCGGGAAGACAACGCTGGTGCTCGGCCCCTCCGGCGCAGGCAAGAGCACGCTGATCAACCTGCTGGTGCCCGGCGCGCTGGCCCAGACCGGCGAGATCTCGAAGGCGCTCAATTCCGGCAAGCACACGACCACCAGCACCAGTTGGTACTGGGTCGACAAGTACAGCGAGACGGCATTGATCGACTCACCGGGCTTCCAGGAATTCGGCCTCAATCACATCGAGCCGATGCGACTGGCCGGCCTGATGCCCGACATTGCCGAGCATGCATCGAACTGCAAGTTCTACAACTGCACGCATTTGCATGAACCCGGCTGCGGCGTGATTCCACACGTGGAAACCGCCACGCAGCCCGGCCCGATCAGCGCAACGCGCTACCGGATCTACGGCGAGCTTTTTGCCGAATTGAGCCAGCGGCGCTTCCCCTGATACGACTTTGAAATCAAGCGCAGAACAAGGCGAGGCCGCAGACAGTGCTGTAGCACGGCAAGGCGACCCAACGCAGTCATGCGTTTGATCGCGAAGTCGTATGAGTCGATTCAGGGCGCGAGGATGCCGTTCAGTGCGTTGATCAGCGCACCGCACTGATCGCGCGTGCCGATGCTGATGCGCAGGTACTGGGCGATCCGCGGCGCGCCAAAGTGCCGCACCAGTACGGCGCGCTCGCGCAGCGCAGCGGCCATCTCGCCTGCGTCATGTTGCGGGTGCCGCACAAAGACGAAGTTCGCTTGCGATGGGAGCACCTCGAAGCCCAGGTCTTCCAGTTGCAGGCTCAAACCTTCGCGCGTGTCCATGACGGCCTTGCAGGTCCGGTCGAACCAGGTTTCGTCCTGCAGCGCGGCCACGGCGCCGGCCAGCGCGGGGCGCCCCAGCGGGTACGAATTGAAAGTATTCTTGCCGCGCGTCATGGCCTCGATCAGGTGCACCTGGCCGCACGCGAAGCCAACCCTCAGGCCCGCCAAGGCGCGCGACTTGGAAAGCGTCTGCACCACCAGCAGATTCGGATACCTCGCGACGAGCGGCAACGCACTTTCGCCGCCGAAATCGACGTACGCCTCATCGACCAGCACCACTCGACCCGGGCAAGCCTGCAGAAGGCGCTCGATCTGCGTGAGCGGCAGGCCGATGCCGGTTGGCGCATTCGGATTGGCCAGCACGATGCCGCCGCAGCCACGCGCGGCACGCGCGGCCAGCGCATCGACGTCGATGCGCATGCCATCGTCCACCGGAAGCAACTCGCAAGGGATGTCGTAGCGCTGTGCGTAGACGCGGTAGAAGCTGTAGGTCACATCCGGGAACAGCAGCGGCTCGGCCTGCCGGAAGAACGCGAAGAACGCATGCGCCAGCACTTCGTCGGAGCCGTTGCCGGCAAACACCTGATCGGCGTGGAGACCATGCCGCCGTGCCACCGCTTCACGCAATTCCAGCGACTCCGGATCGGGATAGCGCTCCAGCCCCGCCGCCGCAGCGCGTTGGACGGCATCGACAGCGAGCGGCGACGGCGGATACGGGTTCTCGTTGGTGTTGAGCTTGACCAAGCTCGCGATGCGCGGCTGCTCGCCGGGCACGTACGGCTCGAGCGCGGCGAGGCGCGGGCTGTAGAAGCTCGGCTGGGATGCGGACATCGATCAGCCCAGCAAGCGGGCCAGCGTGAGCAACGCAAGCAACAGCATCCACATCACGACCGAGCGCCAGACCAGCCCGACCACGCTGCGCAGGTGTCCCGGCTCGGGCTCGCGCCCCGGCGTGCTGCCGCTGTCCGGCCCATGGATGCTCGCGATCGACTCGCCCGCCTGGGCGCGCGAGAGCGGATCGGTCACAGGCGCGGGCCGCAGCCCGCCGCCGCCGAGCCGCACATTCACCGCGCCCGAGGTCGCGGCCAGGATCACGCCGTCGTTGGGATCCGGGAAACGCCGGGCATCATTGCGCCAGCAATCGATCGCGTCCTCGAAGCTGCCCACCACCGCAAAACCGAGCGCAGTGATGCGCGCCGGCACCCAGTCGATCGCATTCCAGGCGCCGGCCGACGAATGCTGGACCCACTTGCTCGACGGCTGCACCGATGCGCCATCCTTGTGGGCCCAGTACCGCGCCACGAACTCGCTCATGCGGTAGAACACCGCGCCAGCCGGCCCCAGGCCGAACGCCGCAAGAATCGAGAACCAGGCCAGCACGCCGAACACGTGCCGATGCGCCGCGATCACCGAATGCTCGATCACCCGCCGGATGACTTCGCTGCGCGACAGGTTGGCAGCATCGACCCGTTGCCACTGGGCCAGCAGCGATCGCGCGAGCGGATCATCGCCGCTGTCGAGGGCATCGCGAATGCCGGTGAAGTGGTGGCTGAACTGCCGGAATCCCAGCGTCGTATAGACCACTGCGATGCTCCAGACCACCGCAAAAGGCAGGCCCAGCGTGAGCACCAGCCCCCAGTAGATGCCAAATGAAAACAGCGTCGGCAAGCCGACCGCCAAGCCCCAGGCAATCCAGCCGTGGTGAGACTTGCCGGCGTCGAAGTTGCGACTGACCCAGCGCGTCCAGGCCAATACGGCACCGTAGACCGGGTTGTGATACGCAAGCGGCCGGACCTGCTCGATCAGCAAAGCGCACAGGATGGCGAAGAAACTCATGTTTCGATGATAGCGAGCACCGCTCGATTTCCGATCCAGCGCCCCTCGTCACGCGTCCCGGGAGTCAGGTAAAGAGCCCCTTCGTGGGTGCCCGCGGAAGGCGCGTTGCCGGGCTGCCGGGTGCGCACTCTCGAGGGAGCGCCGCAGGCACATTCGCGGGTGGGTTTCTTTCAGGCGATCAGGAAGCGATAGAGGTTGCGAAGCATCCCCGCTGTCGCACCCCACACGAAGCGCTCGTTCACCCCATCCTGGTAAGGCATCGAGTACCACTCGCGCGACTTGCGCTCGGCATCGGGCATCGCATGGCGGCGGTGATTGGCGGGGTCCATCAGGAACGCGAGCGGCACCTCGAAGGCATCGGCCACTTCGTCGGGGTTCGGCATCAGCGTGAAGCCCGGCTGCACCAGCGCCACCACCGGCGTGACGATGAATGAAGTCACGGTGGTGTAGGTCGGCAGGCTGCCGAGAATCTCGACATATCCAGCCGACAGCCCCACTTCTTCCCAGGCTTCGCGCAGCGCCGCGGCAGCGACGTTGGCATCTTCAGGGTCGACGCGCCCCCCCGGAAACGCGACCTGGCCCGAGTGCGTCGTCATGCGCGACGCGCGCTCGGTCAACAGCACCGTGGGCTCGCCGTCATGCAGCACGATCGGCACCAGCACCGCTGCCTGCGCCGGGGCCCGATCCATCAGACGGGGTTCGCGGCGCAGTTCCGGCACCCAATCGGGTGGCGCGGCAAAGCGTGCGCGCAGCGCCGCGGGCGTGAGTTCGGCACGAGCGACCGCCGGCAGACCGCGGTCGACGGCCACCACCGGCACTGCGCGCGGGTCGAAGGAAAGCAGGGACGCAGCCGCAATGGTGGTGGCGGGTTCGACAACGGCGGCGGATTCCATGGGGGATCGGTCGGTCAGTTGAGGCTCCTTGGAATTTCAATGCAAGACATGGGCCGGGCCCAATGCAAAAAGCCGCCTGGACTGGCGGCTTTTTGCACAACGGAAGGCGCAGCTTATTGGGCGGCGGCAGCGTTGGTCGACTTGCCCGGCAGCTTTTCCTTGATGCGTGCCGACCGGCCGCTGCGCTCGCGCAGGTAGTACAGCTTGGCACGGCGCACATCGCCACGACGCTTGACTTCGATGCCGGCGATCAACGGGCTGTAGGTCTGGAACGTACGCTCCACGCCTTCGCCGCTGGAGATCTTGCGCACGGTGAAGCCGCTGTTGAGGCCGCGATTGCGCTTGGCAATGACGACGCCTTCGTAGGCCTGCACGCGCTTGCGGGTGCCTTCGACGACGCTCACGCTCACGATGACGGTGTCACCAGGCATGAAATCGGGGATCTTCTTGTTGAGCCGGGCGATTTCTTCCTGCTCGAGGGTCTGGATGAGGTTCATGATTTCCTGTGATTGATCTTGTCCGCGCTGCACTAAAGGCGTTCGCTGATCGAATCCAGCAGAGTGGATGATTGCGGACGCGGCCGGCCAGAGGATCGGGGAACCAAAGATTATAGCTTTTTTTTGAGCACAGCTTCATCGACCTTGTCCAGGCGGCCTGCGGCGCGCGCCACCTCGATCAATTCGGGGCGGTGCGCAGAGGTGATAGCCAAGCTTTGGTCGCGTCGCCAGCGCTCGATCTTCGCATGATGGCCCGACATCAGCGGCGCCGGCACCGGCCGGCCCTGCCATTGCTCGGGCCGCGTGTAGTGGGGGCAGTCGAGCAGGCCGTCCAGTGCCGGATTGAAACTGTCCTGCACATGGCTCGCTTCGTCGCCCAGCACGCCCGGTTGCAGGCGCGCGACCGCATCGAGCAGGGCCATGGCGGGAATCTCGCCGCCTGACAGTACGAAGTCGCCCAGGCTCACCTGGTGCGTAACGCGGGCGTCGATGAAGCGCTGGTCGATGCCCTCGTAGCGGCCGCAGACGAGCACCGCGCCAGCACTGCCGGACCATTGCTCGATTGCAGCGTGCTGCAGCTTTTCGCCGATGGGGGAGAACAGCAGGACCGGCACTGGCGCTTCGCCGCGCGCAGCCAGCACGGCGTCCAGGCAGGCGGACAGCGGCTCCGCCATCATCACCATGCCCGGGCCGCCACCGAAGGGCCGGTCGTCCACACGCTTGTAGTTGCCTGCGGTAAAGTCGCGCGGATTCCACAGCACCACCTCGACCTGCTTCGATTCGTACGCGCGGCGCGTCACGCCGCTCACGAGGAACGGAGCGAACAGTTTGGGGAAAAGCGTGAGAACGTCGAAGCGCATGGATGCGCCGGCTGCCGGGACGGCAGGCCGTTCAGTAGTCAGGCTGCCAGTCGACCGTGATGGTCCGGCCCGCCAGATCGACGCTGTCGACGAATGCCGAGACGAATGGCACCAGCCGCTCGACCGCGACGCCGCCCTCTTCCGCCGCCAGCACCAGCGTGGTCTGCGGACCCGCGGCGAGCAACTCGCGCACCGTGCCGAGCTTGACGCCTTCGCGGTTCACCACGTCCAGGCCGATCAGGTCGACCCAGTAGTACTCGTCAATGCCCGCCGTGGGAAAGCTCGAACGCGGCACGAACACGCGCGCGCCGCGCAGGGCCTCGGCCGCAGTGCGGTCCACCACGTCTTCGGAGCAGGCGACGATGCAGTCGGAATGGTCCTTCGCTTCCCGGATGGGCAAGCGGAAAACGCCGGCTGCTGCACCGGGGGCTTGCAGGAACCAGCGTTTGGAAGAGAACAGCGCCTCGGGTTGGGCGCTGTGGGGCAGGACCTTGAACCAGCCCTTGATGCCCCAGGCATCGGCGATGCGCCCTACCTCGATCGCGTCCGCCGGGAGTTCGGCGGCTTCGAGCGTGGTCAGCATCGCCGGCGCGGCTTAGGCTGCCGCCGCGGGAGCCGCTGCGGCGGCTTGCTTGATCAGGCGTGCCACGGTGGGCGAAGCCTGGGCGCCGACGCTCTTCCAGTAGGTCAGGCGGTCTTGCGCAATGCGGATGCTTTCTTCGTTTTCCTTGGCGATCGGGTTGTAGAAACCCAGGCGCTCGATGAAACGGCCATCGCGGCGAACGCGCTTGTCCGACACGACGATGTTGAAGAACGGACGGCCCTTGGAGCCGCCGCGGGAGAGTCGAATGACGACCATGTTTTATCCTTGGGGTGGTGGAATTTCTTCCAGCGAGTTCTTTCAGCGTTGAGACACGCGCAATGACCACCCGGCCAGCGACACGCTGAAAAGCCTTCTATTATAGCCTGCTCCGGCAACAGGCCGTTTTTCTCGTTTTTCCCTTCCCCATGCTCACCATTCGCCCGAGCCGCGACGAAGACGTCGCAGCCATCACCGCCATCTACGCCCACCACGTGCTGCATGGCACCGGCTCCTTCGAAACCGAGCCACCGACCGAGGCCGACATGACCGGGCGCCGCACCGATGTGCTCTCCAAAAACCTGCCCTACCTTGTCGCGGAACAGGACGGCGAGGTGGTGGGCTTTGCCTATTGCAACTGGTTCAAGCCGCGTCCGGCCTATCGCTTCTCAGCGGAGGACTCCATCTACATCGCCGAATCAGCGCGCGGTCAGGGCCTGGGCGCGAAACTGCTCGCCGAACTGACGCTGGCAGCGGAAGCTGTCGGCGTGCGCAAGCTGATCGCGGTGATCGGCGATTCCGCAAACCTCGGCTCCGTCGGCGTGCATCGCGCGCAGGGCTTCGGCCACGTCGGGGTGCTCAAGGATTGCGGCTGGAAATTCGGCCAATGGCGCGACATCGTCCTGATGGAAAAAGTGATCGGCCAAGGCAGCACGACAAACCCCGAATGAAGAACAAGACCTTTGCCGCGTGGCTCGCCTTCCTGGGCGGGCCGCTGGGCCTGCACTGCTTCTACCTGCGCGGCCTCGGCAGCCTGCCCGGTTGGTTGCTGCCCATCCCGACTGCGCTCGGCGCCTACGGCCTGGAGCGCGCCCGGATGTACGGGATGGACGACGCATGGAGTTGGGTGCTGGTGCCGCTGCTCGGCTTCACCATCGCGGGCTGCGCCCTGACGGCCATCGTCTACGGCCTGATGACGCCGGAGAAGTGGAATGCCCGCTACAACGCCAGTGCGCCGCTCGACGCGCCGCCGGGCCGCACGCAGTGGCTGACGATCGGGGCGGTGGTCTTGGCGTTGCTGTTTGGCAGCACGATCCTGATGGCCAGCATCGCGTTCAGCTTCCAGCGCTACTTCGAATACCAGGTCGAGGAAGGCCGGAAGATTTCGCAGTAGGCCACGCAGCCCGTCAGGCGCACCAGGTCGCGATGACGGAAGCGGTTCGCGCAGACGTCTCGTCCGAATGCAGAGATGGTCAGAACAACTGCAAGCTGACCCAGTAAGCGATCGCGGCCACGAAGGCCGACGCCGGAATCGTGAAGATCCACGCCCACACGATCGTACCCGCCACGCCCCAGCGCACCGCGCTGGCGCGCTGCGCCGAGCCCACGCCGACGATGGCGCCGGTGATGGTGTGCGTCGTCGACACGGGAATGCCTAGCGCGGTCGCGAGGAAGAGTGTCAGCGCTCCACCCGTCTCGGCGCAAAAGCCGCCGACGGGCTTGAGCTTGGTGATCTTCTGCCCCATGGTCTTCACGATGCGCCAGCCGCCAAACATGGTGCCGAGCGCGATCGCGGTGTAGCAGCTCACGATGGTCCAGGTGGGCGGATTGGCATCGCTGGCAGTGGCATAGCCGGTGGCGATGAGCAGCATCCAGATGATGCCGATGGTTTTCTGCGCATCGTTGCCGCCGTGGCCCAGGCTGTAGGCACCGGCCGAGACCAGTTGCAGCCGCCGGAACCAGCGGTCCACGCGCGACGGTGTCGACTTGCGGAAGATCCAGGCCACCAGCACCATCATCATCGAGCCGAGGAAAAAGCCCAGCAGCGGCGACACGAAGATGAAGGCCACCGTCTTCCAGATGCCGCTGGCCACCAGTCCGCCGGAGCCGGACTTGGCAATCACCGCGCCGACGATGCCGCCGATCAGTGCATGCGACGAACTGCTCGGAATGCCGTAGTACCAGGTCACGAGGTTCCAGCTGATGGCCCCGACCAGCGCGCCGAACACCACGTGCACGTCGATGACGCCCGGGTCCGCGATGCCCTTGCCGACGGTCGCGGCCACGCTCAGGTGAAAGATGAAGATCGCAATCAGGTTGAAGAAGGCCGCAAACACCACCGCCTGGCCCGGCTTGAGCACGCCGGTGGACACCACGGTCGCGATCGAATTGGCCGCGTCGTGGAACCCGTTCATGAAGTCGAAGCCGATCGCCAGCGCGACCAGCAGGGCGACCACCCAGAAGCTGACCTGAACCGCTTCCATCAGGAGTTCTCGAGGATGATGCCTTCGATGACGTTGGCGACGTCCTCGCACTTGTCAGTGATGGTTTCCAGCAGTTCGTAGATCGCCTTGAGCTTGATCACTTCGCGAACGTCGGGCTCTTCGCGGAACAACTTGCTCATGGCGCTGCGCATGACGCGGTCGGCATCGGATTCGATGCGGTCGATTTCCTCGCAACCCTTGAGCGCAGCCTCGGCGATGGCCGGTTCGGCGATGCGGCCGAGGAACTTGACGGTGTCCTTCAGCTTGTCGCAGCACTTCACGCTCAGCGTGGTGAGGCGCACGATTTCATCGGTCATGTGGCGCACGTCGTACAGCGCCATGGTTTCGGCCGAGTCCTGGATCAGGTCAGCCACGTCGTCCATCGTGTTGATGAGTTTGTGGATCTGCTCGCGGTCGATCGGCGTGATGAAGGTCTTGTGCAGCAGGCGGTTGACGTCGTGGGTCACGCGATCGGCGGCACGCTCAGCGTTATCGACGTCGCGGTTGTACTGCTCGCGCAGGTGCACGTCGTTGTAGTTGGCAACCAGTTGCTCGAAAGCACGCGCCGCCTCCACGATGCGGTCGGCATGCTGGTTGAACATCTCGAAAAAATTCCCCTCGCGGGGCAGCAGCTTGCCGAACATGGCCTCTCCTGGGAGTGTTGCGGCTACCACATGTCCGTGACGCCGCTGTGAAAAACCGCGCAAGTGTAATAGGGTTAGGCCGTAGCCCGCGGACTGGACAAGGATCCGGATTTGGTGTAACAGATTGCGTCCTCTCGTCGCGAACCACTCGACCTCAAATGCGCTCTATCGCCTGGGTTGCCACCGCCGCGATCTGTTGCGGCGTGACCAGGTCTGGCGCGATCTCGGCAAGGGGCAGCAACACGAACGCGCGTTGCAGCATGCGCGGGTGCGGCAAGGTCAGCGCGGGCGTGTCGAGCGCGCAGGCGCCATGCAGCAGCAGGTCCAGGTCCAGCGTGCGCGGCGCATTGCGGTACGGGCGCTCACGGCCGGCCTGCGATTCGAGCCGCTGCAATTCGGCCAGCAGGGCGACCGGATCCAGGCCCGATTCGAGCGCCACGACGGCGTTGTAGAAGTCCGGCCCCGATGCCTCGAAGGGTGCGCTCCGGTACATGGACGAACGCGCCACGACGCGCGTTTGCGCGAGGCCATCCAGCGCTCCCATTGCCTGCTCCACGGTGGCCTTCGCGTCGCCCAGGTTGGCGCCGAGGGCGACGTAGGCACGCATGCTCACTCGCCCGAAGATGCGTTCTGATCGCCGCCGCCACCGCCCTCCGGGCGCGGCTTGCGGCGGCGCCGGCGCTTGCGCGGCGCGACAGCCTCGCCATCGGGTGGAACGGCAATCTCCGGCGCCGACGCGGACGTTGCGGCGGCACGAGGCTGCGACACCTCCTGCTTTGGCTGCTGCGACTGCGGCGCACGAACGCGCACGCGTGGCCCCTTCTTCTGCTCGTCGCGCACCTGGTCCATCAGGTCCTGCCGGCGCATGTCATCGGCGGTGCTGAACTCCTGCCACCACTCGCCGATTTCCTCGCTGACCTCGCCCACGTCCGCACGCAGGCGCATGAAATCGAAGCCAGCACGGAAGCGCGCCTGCTCAACCAGGCTGTAGGGCGTGGCGCCGACGCGCTTGTCGAAGCGCGGCTGCATCATCCAGATCTCGCGCATGTCGGCGGCCAGCTTGCCGCGGCCCGACACGTCGCCGATGCGCGAATTGAACACGTCATCGATCGCATCCTGCAGCGCCGGATACGAGGGCTGGCCGCGTTGTCCGTGCTGACCTGCGATGCGCGCGGCCCAGCCGTCGCGCACGTCGGCCCACAGCACGCAGGCGAGCAGGAAGCTCGGCGCGACAGGCTTGCCCTCGCCGACGCGGCGGTCGGTGTCCTGCAAGGCGGCGGTGACGAAGGGCTGGTCCGCGCGCTCGACGACGACGTCGAGCAGCGGATAGATGCCGGTGCTCAGGCCCAGCTTCTTGAGCTGCGCGATGGTCGCGATCGAGTGCCCGGTCTGCAGGAGCTTGAGCATTTCATCGAACAGCCTGCTCTGCGGCACGTCGGCCAAGAGCTTGCTCGAATCGACGAGCGGGGCCTTGGTCTTGGGCTCCAGCGAGAAGCCGAGCCCGGCGAGCTTGGCCGAGAAGCGGATGGCGCGAATGATGCGCACCGGGTCTTCGCGATAGCGCGTGGCCGGGTCGCCGATCATGCGCAGCGTGAGCTTCTTCGCGTCCTTGATGCCATTGTGGTAGTCGACCACGACCTGGTTGGCCGGGTCGTAATACATGGCATTCACGGTGAAGTCGCGACGCGCAGCGTCTTCGTCCTGCGGGCCCCAGACGTTGTCACGCAGCACGCGGCCCGACGAATCCACCGCATGCTTCATGCTCGCGAGCTCGCCCTTGCTGGTGCGCTCGTTGCCCTTGACCTGCTCGGCGGCGGCGTTGTCCATGTAGGCGCGGAAGGTCGAGACTTCGATGACTTCATGCTCACGGCCGCGCCCGTACACCACATGCACGATGCGAAAGCGCCGGCCGATGATGAAGGCGCGGCGGAACAGGCTCTTGACCTGCTCGGGCGTGGCGTTGGTCGCCACGTCGAAATCCTTGGGCCTCAGTCCCAGCAGCAGGTCGCGCACGGCGCCACCGACCACGTAGGCCTCGTAGCCCGCTTGCTGCAGCGTGGTGACGACGTTCTTCGCACGCTCGTCGACCAGCGCAGGGTCGATGCCGTGCACGCTGGCAGGGACTTCCTGGCGTTTGCCGAAGCGCGTGGCGCCGGAGGATTTGCCAAGGAGCTTGTCTATGAATTTCTTGATCATGGGTTCTGTTCGCGGCTCGCGCCGCTCATTCGTTCTCGAGCATCGCCCGGATCAGCGGGATCGTGATGGCGCGCTGGGTGCGCAATGCGAAGCCGTCGAGCTGGTCGAGCAACTCGATCAGGCTGCCCAGGTCGCGGCTGAAGCGGTGCAGCATGTAGTCGAGCACCTCGTCCGACAACATGACGCCGCGCGCGTCGGCGGCCCGGCGCAGCACCGCGCGACGCTCGGCCTCGCTCAACAGTTGCAACTGGAACACATGGCCCCAGCCGAGCCGGGTGCGCAGGTCTTCGCGCAGCGGCAGGTCGGCCGGCGGCAACGCACCGGCTGCCACCACGCCGCGCTGCAGGCTCTGTGCATTGACGAACCAGTTGAACGCGGCGTGCTGCTGCACCGCCGAGTACAGGTGCACATCGTCCATCAGCACGGCGACCCAGCGTTCGTCGAAATCCGGCGGCTCCGCGAGGTCCGCGTGCAGCCAGCCCACCGTGCCGCCCTGCTCATGAAGCGCCGAGGAAACCGCCTCCAGCAGATGCGTCTTGCCGCAACCGCCGTCGCCCCACAGGTAGGTGGGCACCGGCGAATGCAAGGCCTGCGCGCCCTCGCCGACCCACACCTGCAGGTGGCGCACGGCAGCCTCGTTCGGACCGGCGAAGAAGCCGGCCAGGGTCGGGCTGGTTGCCAGGCCGATATCGAGCGCGAGTTGTTTCATGCCCCGACGCGGCAACGCTGTACCGTGCCGTGACCGGCCAATTCAATCGTGGGCGCTGTGCTGAGGTTCATGGAGCAGGAAGAGGCGCGGGCCGGCGGCCCTTAAAATCGTGTCGAATTCTATCGGCCCGGGCATCGCGCCCGGCGCCCCTCCCCACTCCCTCGGCTTCCCGCTGTCCCCGCACACACCATGACCTCGAACTCGCCCGCCCCTCTCAGCTACAAGGATGCAGGAGTCGACATCGACGCGGGCGATGCCCTGGTCGACCGCATCAAGCCGCTTGCGAAGAAAACCATGCGCGAAGGCGTGCTGGCCGGCATCGGCGGGTTCGGCGCGCTGTTCGAAGTGCCCAAGCGCTACAAGGAACCGGTGCTGGTGAGCGGCACCGATGGCGTCGGCACCAAGCTCAAGCTGGCCTTCGAATGGAACATGCACGACACGGTCGGCATCGACCTGGTCGCGATGAGCGTGAACGACGTGCTGGTGCAAGGCGCCGAACCGTTGTTCTTCCTGGACTATTTCGCCTGCGGCAAGCTCGAAGTCGACACCGCTGCGGCGGTCATCGGCGGCATTGCGCGCGGTTGCGAATTGAGCGGCTGCGCACTGATCGGCGGCGAGACGGCGGAGATGCCCGGCATGTACCCGGCCGGCGAATACGACCTGGCGGGCTTCGCGGTCGGCGCGGTCGAGAAGTCGAAGATCCTCACCGGCGCCAGCGTGAAGCCGGGCGACGTGGTGCTGGGGCTTGCCTCCGCGGGCGTGCATTCGAACGGCTTCAGCCTGGTGCGCAAGGTGATCGAACGCGCGGGCAGCGACCTGCCTGCGACGCTGGATGGCCGGCCCTTCCGCCAGGCCGTGATGGCGCCGACGCGGCTCTACGTGAAGCCGGTGCTCGAGGCGCTCGGCCTGCACCCGATCAAGGCACTGGCCCACATCACCGGCGGCGGTTTGCTGGAGAACATCCCGCGTGTGCTGCCCGAGGGCATGGCCGCCCACTTGCAAAAGGGCAGCTGGCCGCAAACTGAGCTTTTCGCCTGGCTGCAGAAGGTGGCCGGCATCGACGACATCGAGATGAACCGTACTTTCAACAATGGCATCGGCATGGTGGTGGTGATCGACCCCGCGCACGCGGCGGCCTGCGCCGCGACGCTGCGCGCAGCCGGCGAATCGGTCCACGAAATTGGCGTGATCGCCGCTCGCGGCGAGGGCGCTGTGGTGGTGGTCCGCTGACGTGAAGGAACTCCGGCCGCAGCGCGTCCCGACACAGGAGAAACGCGCCTCCGCGGCGGCGAATCCTGACTTGCGCGAAGTGGCGGGCCGCGGCACGCCGGCCTCCCGCAACGTGGTGATCGCCAGCTACCTGCTGATCACCGGCGGCCTGTTGCTGGTGCTGTGGCAGAACTTGCTCCCGGGCTTGTTGTTCGTCTGCATCGGCTTCCTTGGCACGCGCCGTCTCTCGCGGCTCTTCCACGGCCTGCTGCGCCGCGCATGGACATTCGGCGACGGCACGAGACAGTCCTCCTGGGCCGGAGGCGCTGCCGCCGCGCTGGTGGTGCTGGCGCCCATCGGGCTGCTGGCGCTGGGCTACACGGAAGCGCGCGAGTTCGTGCTCAATGCACCTGAGCAATACCAGGAACTGCTCGATTACATCGCCCGCACCATCCTTGAATTGAAGCTCAAGCTGCCGCCGGAAGTGGCGATGTACCTGCCTGAAGGTTCCGGCGAGGTTCAACGCATGGTGGCGAACTATCTGCGCGCGCAGGCTGGCGCCCTGGCGAACACGGGACGGGCCTGGCTGGGTGGATTGCTGTTTTCATACGTCGGCCTGATCGTCGGTTCGCTGGCCGGATTGGCGCGCGACAGCAAGCTCCAGGGGCCGCTAGCCAATGAATTGCGCCGGCGCATCCGCTTGTTTGGCGAGGCTTTTCGGCAGATCGTGGCGGCGCAGTTCTGGATTGCAGCCTTCAACACGATGCTGACCGCGCTGTTCCTGTTGCTGATCCTGCCGCTCTGGGACTTGGAGTTGCCGTATGCGCCGGCGCTCATCACGCTGACCTTCGTGGCCGGACTGGTGCCGATCGTGGGCAACCTCCTGTGCAACGCGGTGCTCACGCTGGTGGGGCTGTCGGTGTCGCCGATGGCAGCGGCCGCGTGCCTGGTCTTCCTGATCCTGATCCACAAGGCGGAGTACGTGATCAACGCCAAGGTTGTAGGTAGCCGCACGCACATGGCCGTGTGGGAACTGCTGGCGGTGATGTTCGTGGCCGAGGCGGTGTTCGGCCCGGCCGGGCTGGTGGCGGCGCCGCTGTTCTACGCGTATCTCAAGAAAGAGCTCCAGGCGGCCAAGCTCGTTTGAACGCGCGACAGACGCTTGTTGTCCGTTATTGATCGGTTCGTGTCCTTCCCGGCTGGGACGGCGGGCTTGTCGCGAAGGAAGATCAGGCGCACCATCCACTTCGCCGAAAAGGGCGCGCCCATGAAAAGCTGTCTCATAGTGATCGACGTCCAGGAGTCGTTCCGCCATCGCCCCTATTCGACGGAACGCGACATGACGCCGTACCTGGCTGCGCAGAATGCGTTGATCGAGGGCTGCGTGGCGGCCGATGTGCCGGTCGTACGGGTGCTTCATTCGGACGGGCCGGAAGTCGCCGGCAACCCCTTTGCGCTGGCCTCGGGCCATGTGCGCCCGCTGGAAGGGCTCACCGATTTCGCACCCGCAGCCACCTTCACCAAGCATCGCCACAGCGCGCTCGTTGGCACCGGCCTGGACGTGTGGCTCACGCAGAACGGCATCGGCAAGATCATCGTCAGCGGCATCCGCACCGAGCAATGCTGCGAGACGACCACCCGCCACGCCTGGGACAGCGGCTGGCAGGTCGACTACGTGCTCGACGCCACCCTCACCTACGACATGGTGCAGCCGGACGGCCGGCCCTTGCCCGCCGCGGACATCAAGGCGCGCACCGCGACCGTGCTCGAAGGCCGCTTCGCCCATGTCTGCACGGTGTCGCAAGCGCTGGCCAGGCTGGGCTGACAGGTCAGGAAAGTCAGGACACCGATGGACTACTCGCTTTACGGGCATCCCGAATCCGGCCACTCGTTCAAGGTCAAGCTCGCGCTGGAAGTGGCCGACATCCCGCATGACTACGAGGTGGTCGACATCTCCGGGCCGCACCCCGAGCGCCCGGAGCCCTTCCGCAGCCTGGCGCGCTATGGCGAGGTGCCGGTGCTGGTGTACCGGCAGCAGGCCTATGTGCAGTCCAACGCGATCCTGCTCTTCCTGGCGGCGCAGACGCACCGCTTCGGCGGAGAGGACACTGCCCGCCTGGCGCGTGCGCAGGAGTGGCTGTTCTGGGAGGCCAACCGGCTGGGCCTGAGCCTGGCGCACCTGCGCTTCGCGCGGCGCTTCGATGCGCTGAGCTATCCGGAGGGCTCGCTGGTGTGGTTCGAGCGACGCTATGCGCACGACATCCATCGGCTGGACCAGGAGTTCCGCGATGGTCGCCGCTTCGTCCTCGACGACGCGCCGAGCGTTGCCGACTTCAGCCTGTGCGGCTACCTCTACTGGGCCGACCAGGCGCAGGTCGATGTGCCGCCGGGCGTGGCCGGCTGGCTCGAGCGCATCAGCCAGTTGCCCGGCTGGGCTGCGCCCGCCGACCTGCTCGCGGACAGGAAGGCGGCGGTCCATGTCTAAGGTGCTGATCCTGGCCTTCGATGGCGTGGAAGCGTTGGACTTCGCAGGACCGTTCGAGGTCTTCACCACAGCCACCCGCATGCACCAGCGCCTGCATCCCGATGCCGCGCCCTTGTTCTCCGTGGCCTCGGTGGCGGACGTTGCCGATACAGGGCAGGCGGTCGCCGCACGCGCCGGCCTGCGCCTGCTGCCGGACCACACCCTGGCCCAGAGCCCTCCGGCCGATGTGCTGATCGTGCCCGGCGGGGTCGTCGACACGCCGATGGCCAGCAGCGCCACGCTGGCCTGGATCGCAAGGCAGGCGGGCGCGGCGCGCATCACGGCCTCCGTATGCACCGGCGCCTTCCTGCTGGCCGCGGCCGGCGTGGCCGGCGATGGCGACATCGTCACGACGCACTGGGAAGACGTGGCTGATCTGCGTCGACAGTTTCCGGCGCTGCAGGTGCAGCAAGGCCCCCGCTGGGTGGACAACGGCCGCGTCGTCACATCGGCCGGCATCAGCGCGGGCATCGACATGAGCCTGCACCTGGTCGAACGCCTGGCCGGCCGCGCACTGGCCGAGCGCACGGCGCGTCAGATGGACTTCGAATGGACCGAGAACGAGACCCAAGAACCCGCGTAGTCTTCGTGCTGCAGGCCCGCAGCCTGGTGCTCGACTGGGCCGGGCCGGCCGAGGCCTTGCGTATCGCCAACCAGCAGCTGGTGGCTCGTGGCGACGCGGCCCGATTCGCGCTGGAATTCGTCAGTGCCGAGTCTGCATCGGTCACGTCCGTGGGCGTCGCATTGCAAGGCCTGGCGCCGCTGCCGACGCATTGGGACGATCGGGCCACCTGGGTGGTGCTGGTCGGGTTGCCGGGCGACGCCATTGACGTCGAGAACCCTGAGGCCCGCGCGCTGCTGCACTGGCTGCGTGGCCTGCGGCTGGAGGCCGGCCGGCTCGAACTGGTGACGGTCTGCGCAGGTGCCGTGCTCGCCGCGCACGCAGGCCATCTCGCCGGCCGGCGCGCCACCACGCACCACCATCACCTCGACGAGTTGCAACGTATCGAGCCACGCTGCGACGTGGTCGCCAATCGCGTGTTCGTGCTCGACGCGCCCCTCTACAGCAGCGCCGGCGTGACGACCGGCATCGACCTGGTGCTGCACCGCATCGGCGAGACCTGCGGGGAGGCGCTCGCGGCGCAGGTGGCGCAGACGATGGTGGTGGCGCTGCGACGCGGCCCGCACGACCCGGAGTTGTCGCCCTTCCTCGCCTATCGCAACCACATGCATGCCGCGTTGCACCGTGTGCAGGACGCGGTGAGCGAGCAACCCGGCAACAAGTGGGACGTGCCACGCATGGCCGGTGTCGCCCTGACGTCGCCGCGGCACCTGACGCGGCTGTTCGTCGAGCATGCAGGCGTGCCGCCGCTGGAGTACCTGCGCCGCATCCGCCTGGCCAGTGCACAGCTCGCGCTGGGCTCCGGCGCCACGGTCACGCGCGCGGCGGAGCGGGCGGGATTCAGTTCCGACACGCAACTGCGCCGCGCTTGGCGGCAGTTCGGACTGCCCGGGTCACCGTCCAGGCAGGCAGCGCCCGCACGGCGCTGACGCACGCCTACAGATAGCCGCAAAAACGCAGCACGTGGCCGTCCGGCTCGCGAATGGCGAATTCGCGCAAGCCCCAGGGCTGCGACGCAGGCGGCTCGACCACCTCGACGCCGCGCTTGAGGTAGGTCGCATGCAATCCATCGACGTCATAACCCACATGGATGACGATTTCGCCGCGCCACTGGCGCGTTTCCCGCGCATTGCATTGCCACAGGCGGATGTAGACGGCGTCGCCCTGGCCGTGGCCGTCCGGCACGATGGCGTGCCGGACGAGTCCATTTCCGCCGCTTCGAGCGTCCGCATCGAAGGCATCGAAAGCGGGCACATGCCGAACCCGCGCATAGCTCGGCGGCTCGCCGGCGATGAAGTCCAGCTCGAAGCCCAGCACGTCGCGAAAATAGCGCGCCGCGCGCGTCACGTCGGAAACCGGCAACACCGGCTGGATGCCATGGAATTGATGCCGGGCGCCCAGGCCGCCCGCGACACCGACGCCTGGCGCCGCCTCGGTCCTGCGCGGCAGCCCGAGGGGCCCGCCGTCGCGGTCCGCAGCCATCAGTTTTCGGCGCGGCGCAAGGCCGCGACACGCTCGGCAATCGCGTCGATGTCGAGCGCGTCTTCCACATGGGCCAGGTAGGTTTCGAGGTCGCGCACCGCGAGCGATGCATTGCCCTGCGCGGCATGCGCCAGGCCGCGGTCGCGATGCTCGCCCCAAGCCTCGGGCAGGAGCACGATCAGCCGGTCCTGCACCGCGATGGCGCGCTGCCAGTCTTCCTGCGTGCGATGCACTTCCTTCAGGTTGTGCAGCATGCGCGCGATGATGTCGCGCGGCGTGGCGGGCTGCAGGTAGAGGCCCAGCGGAACGTCGAAATCTCCCACCAGGCCGTTGCTGCGCTTGTAGGGCTCCAGCCGCTCGGTGAGTTCCTCGCGGGAGAGCGAGCGGCCGGTGAACGGATCGATCACCACCTGCCCCTTCGGCAGCGTGACCTTGAGCATGAAGTGCCCCGGAAACCCGACGCCGCGCGCCTGCAGGCCGAGGCCCTGCGCCAGTTCCATCCACAGCACGGCCAGCGAGATCGGTATGCCGCGGCGTGTGCGCAATACGGCGTTCAGGTAGCTGTTGTCGGGGTCGTAGTAGTCGTTGACGTTGCCGCCGAAGTTCAGGTCATGGAAAAAGAACTGGTTGAGCAGTCGCAACCGTTGCAAGGGCGCTGCATCGGCGGGCAGGCGGCGCTTCAAACGGGCCAGCAACTGATCGATGTCGCCTAGCACCTGCTGCACGTCGAGGTCGGGGTATTCGTCCTGCGCGAGGCTGGCAGCGGCCTCCAGGAGGGGGAAATGGTCGTCGCTCTCCACCAGGGTACGGAAGTACTCCAGGGCGGTGGGAGCGGAAAGGCTCAACGGCATGTGTCTTTGTAGTAGAGCGGGCGGGGAGCGTCAAGGCGGAGTACGCCAGCCGGCGCATTTGCAGCCATGTGCGGCCCTGTGCGGCCCTGTTGCGGGCCTCAGCGCCGCATGAAACTGCGCAGCTTGACGCCCGCCAGCGCCAGCGCCCCGAAATAGAGCGCAGCGGCGCCTGCGATCACGGCCGCCAGGAGGCCGATGCGCAGCAGGCGTTGCTCGCGCAGGCCGATCCAGTCGAAATGGCCATTGGCCCAGACCAGCAAGGCGCCCATCAACAGCGTGGCCGCGGTCACCTGCGCGATGAAGAGCCACCATCCCGGCCCCGGCTTGAAGCTGCCGACGCGGCGCAGCCCGATCAGCAACGCCGTGGCGTTGACCAGTTGCGCAATGCCGATCGAGAGCGTCAGCCCCGCATGCTGCAGGAAGGGCACCAGTGCGAGGTTGAGCAGTTGCGTCAGAGCCAGTGTGGCCAGGCTGATGCGCATTGGCGTGCGCATGTCGTGGCGCGCGTAGAAACCCGCCGCCAGCACCTTGATCGAGACGATGCCCAGGAGCCCGGTGCCATAGCCCATCAGCGCTTCGGCCGTGCGCAGCACGCTGGCGTCATCGAAGGCGCCGTTGTGAAACAGCACCGCCACCAGGGGCTTTGCGAACACCAGCAAGGCCAGCGCGCAGGGCACCGCCAGCAGCACGATGAGGCGCAGGCCCCAGTCGAGCATGGCGGAGAAGCGCTGGTCGTCCTTGGCGGCGCGTGCGCTGGCGAGTTGCGGCATCAGCACCACACCCAGCGCCACGCCCAGCATGGCGCTGGGGAATTCCATCAGGCGGTCGGCGGCGGTGATCCAGGTGACGCTGCCCTCGGCAAGGTGCGAGGCGATCTGGGTATTGATCAGCAACGAAATCTGCGCGCCGCTCACACCGATGAGCGCTGGCAGCATCAGCCGCAGGATCTTGCGCGTGCCCGGGTCAGCCCATGCCTCGCGAATGGCCGAGATGCGCACGCCGATGCGCGGCAGCATGCCGATCTTTTTCAGCGCCGGCAATTGCAGCGCCAGTTGCAGCACACCGCCCACCATGACCCCCACGCACTGCGCGTAGATCGGCTCGATGCCCCAGCGTGTGAACAGCGGCGCACCCACCACGATCGACGTGATGAGCGCGATGTTGAGCAGCACCGGCGACGCCGCCGGCACCACGAACTTGCGCCAGGTGTTCAGGATGCCGCCCGCCAGCGCCACCAGCGACATGAAGCCGATGTACGGGAACATCCAGCGCGTCATGATCACGGCGCCGTCGAAGCCGCCGGATTTCTGCAGCCCGCTCGCCATCGCCCACACCATGAGCGGCGCGCCGATCACGCCGGCAATGCACAGCACCACCAGCGTCCAGGTCAGCAGCGTGCCGACATGGTCCACCAGCTTCTTCGCCCCGGCCTCGCCCTCCTCCGTCTTGCAGGCCGCCAGCACCGGCACGAAGGCTTGGCTGAAAGCGCCCTCCCCCAATACCCGACGAAACAGGTTGGGTATGCGAAAGGCGACGTAGTAAGCATCCGTGAGGGCGTTGACGCCGAATACGGAGCTGAAAAGCACATCGCGGATGAGACCGGTGATGCGCGAAGCGAGCGTCAGCAGGGAGACGGTGGAGGCGGATTTGAATAGGGACACGGCGCGGGGAGTGTAGGTGCACCTACCCGACGCACCCTGTTGCAGGCAAGCGCCGCAAAGGCCGTTCGTGAAACACCATGGATCCGACTTCGCCGGGCCATTGGTGTTGCCCGCGGTAGGGGGTGAGAGCCGCCACGCGGCGACCTGGGGGTGAGCGACAGGTCTCGGGCTATAATCTTCGGCTTTGCTGCAACATCCCCAGACACCAAGGAACTAAATCATGGCATCCGCCAAGCCGAAGAAAAAGAACCCGCGCCTCGCGTCGGGCCGCAAGCGCGTCCGCCAGGACGTCAAGCTCAACGCTGCGAACACCTCGCTGCGCTCCAAATACCGTACCGCTGTGAAGAACGTCGAAAAGGCCGTGCTGGCCGGCGACGTGACCAAGGCGAAGGATCTGTTCGCCAAGGCACAGAGCATTGTCGACCTCGTGGCCGACAAGGGCATCTTCCACAAGAACAAGGCAGCTCGCGACAAGAGCCGCCTGTCGGCCAAGGTCAAGGCGCTCGCCCTGGCCCCCGCAGCCGCCGCCTGACACTTTCGTCGGGCCAAGCCCGGATGATCGCCACAGCGCTTTCATCCGCCGTTTGACAGGGGTGCGCTGCAGCAAAAGTAAAAAACCGCCTTCGGGCGGTTTTTTCATGGGTGTTTCGCCTTGTCCTATTCGGGCAGCATGCAGGCCTCGGCCACAGTGAGGTCGTTGTCGCGGGCGAAATTCATGACGAAGTCCCAGGCCATCACTTCGTGGTCGCGCAACTCGGGACTGACGATCACGCACTTGACGTTGTTGATGGTCGTGGGCACGCACCAGGGCGAGTAGCTCAGGTAGCTGTCGGGCGTTGCGCCGCCGGGGCGAAACGAACTCATCACGCCGGCCAGGCGCTCGGCCCAGTCGCTCGGACGAAAGGTCCGGCCGTCGTGGGTGACGCCCTGGATGAAAAATTTCTTGGTGCTGGGAATGTCCATGGGGCGGGTGGGCGGCCGGCAAGAGCGTTGTGCTGCGGCGCACAATGATTTTACCGGCAGCCTCGCATGCGCCGTGCCAGAGGGCATTGCTGTGATGCGCAATCCTCAGCAAAGCACGAGGGTGGCCGCCCTAGAATTCGCTTCCCTTTTCGGAGATTGAACAATGAGCGCCATTCCCCAGCCCACCGAGCCCCACGTCATGAGCACCTACGGTCGCCTGCCGATCGCGATGTCGCACGGGCAAGGCTGCCGAGTCTGGGATACCAACGGCAAGGCCTATCTCGATGGCTTGGGCGGCATTGCGGTGAACACGCTCGGCCACAACCACCCCGAATTGGTGCCTGCCCTGCAGGACCAGCTGACCAAGCTGATCCACAGCTCCAACTACTACTACGTGCCGGGCCAGGAAACGCTGGCGGCCAAGCTGACCGAGCTCTCGGGCCTGACCAATGCCTTCTTCTGCTGCACCGGACTGGAAGCGAACGAGGCCGCGCTCAAGCTGGCACGCAAGTTCGGCCATGAGAAGGGCATCGAGAAGCCCGAGATCGTGGTCTACGAGAAGGCATTCCATGGCCGCTCGATCGCCACCTTGTCGGCCACGGGCAACCCGAAGATCCAGGCCGGTTTCGGCCCGCTGGTCGAAGGCTTCATCCGCGTGCCGCTGAACGACATCGACGCACTCAAGAAGGCCACCGAGGGCAATCCGAACGTGGTCGCGGTGTTCTTCGAGACCATCCAGGGCGAAGGTGGCATCAACCCGATGCGCTGGGACTACCTGAAGCAGGTGCGCGCCCTTTGCGACCAGAAGGACTGGCTCATGATGATCGACGAGGTGCAGTGCGGCATGGGCCGCACCGGCAAGTGGTTCGCGCACCAGTGGGCCGGCATCAAGCCGGACGTGATGCCGCTGGCCAAGGGCCTGGGCTCGGGCGTGCCGATCGGCGCGGTGGTCGCGGGACCGAAGGCGGCCAAGCTGTTCCAGCCGGGCAACCACGGCACGACCTTTGGCGGCAATCCGCTGGCAATGCGTGCGGGCATCGAGACCATCCGGATCATGGAAGAGCAGAAGCTGCTCGAGAACGCGGCCACCGTCGGCGCGCACCTCAAGTCGGCACTGGAGCGCGAGTTCTCGCGCATGTCGGGCGTGAAGGAAGTGCGCGGCCAGGGGCTGATGCTGGGCATCGAGCTGGATCGTCCGTGCGGCGTCATCCTCAACCGCGCGGCCGAGGCCGGCCTGCTGCTCAGCGTGACAGCCGACAGCGTGATCCGCCTGGTGCCGCCGCTGATCCTGACCATCGCCGAAGCTGACGAGATCGTGGCCATCCTCGCGCCGGTCGTGAAAGCCTTCCTGGCGGAGCCGCAGGCATGACGGAGGTCCGCCACTACCTGCAGTTCTCCGACTTCAGCGCCGACGAATACGCGCACGTGTTCGCACGCGCCGCCTTCATCAAGAAGAAGTTCAAGGCCTACGAGCGCCACCAGCCGCTGGTCGACCGCACGCTGGCGATGATTTTCGAGAAGGCCTCGACGCGCACGCGCGTGAGCTTCGAGGCCGGCATGTACCAGCTCGGCGGCAGCGTGGTGCACCTGACCACAGGGGACAGCCAGCTGGGCCGTGCCGAGCCCATCGACGACAGCGCCAAGGTCATCAGCCGCATGGTCGACCTGGTGATGATCCGCACCTTCGAGCAGACCAAGATCGAGAAGTTCGCCGAGCATTCGCGCGTGCCGGTCATCAACGGGCTGACCAACGAGTTCCATCCCTGCCAGATCCTGGCGGACATCTTCACCTACATCGAGCATCGCGGCTCGATCGCCGGCAAGACGGTGGCCTGGGTCGGCGACGGCAACAACATGGCCAACACCTGGCTTCAGGCCAGCGAGATCCTCGGCTTCAAGGTGCACCTGAGCACGCCGAGCGGCTACGAAGTCGACCAGTCGGTGGCGGGCATCCGCTCGAACGACAGCTACAAGGTCTTCAAGGACCCGATGGAAGCCTGCCGCGGCGCCGACCTGGTGACCACCGACGTCTGGACCAGCATGGGCTACGAGGCCGAGAACGAAGCGCGGCGCAAGGCCTTCGCCGACTGGTGCGTGGACTCCGAGATGATGGCCGTGGCCCAGCCCGACGCGCTCTTCATGCACTGCCTGCCCGCGCACCGTGGCGAGGAGGTCGAGGCGGATGTGATCGACGGCCCGCAGTCGGTCGTCTGGGACGAGGCGGAAAACAGGATGCACGCGCAAAAGGCACTCATGGAGTTCCTTTTGCTCGGTCGGATCGCGTAGCGAGCCGGTGGCGCGGCAGCGCCAGCAGCGTGGCTGGACGTGCGCGACGCCGGATGACCGCGACGGCCGAAGGGCCTGCGCGCGCACGCTTTACGCCTTCATCGACGATGTGTACAGTGTTCACATGTCTCCAAGGAGGTGCCGCTTGAACTACCCCGCCATCGTGTCGCGCCCCGAGTGGCAAGCCGCCCGCGACGACCTGCTCAAGGCAGAAAAGGAACTCATGCGCGCCCACGACGCGCTGAACGCACGGCGCCGCCGCCTGCCCATGACCGAGATCGTGCGCGACTACCGCTTCGCGTCGCCCACGCGCAACGACCTGCGCCTCGTCGACCTGTTCGAGGGCCGCGACCAGCTCATCATCTATCACAACATGCTGAACCACGGCTCGGACCACATCTGCCCGGGCTGCTCCAAGTACAGCGACAACCTCATGAACAACTTCGCCCACCTGCATGCGCGGCGCACGTCCTTCACGATGGTGTCGCGCGCGAAGGTGCCGCAGATCGAGCGGGTGAAGGCGCGCATGGGCTGGACCTTTCCGTGGGTGTCCTGCCACGGCACGAGCTTCCATGAAGAGATGGTCACGGCGCAGGACAACGCGTCGTTCGGCCTGTCGGTGTTCATGCGCCAGGGCGACCGCGTGTTCCAGAGCTGGTTCACCTCGGGGCGCGGCGTGGAACAGGGCAGCAACACCTTCGGCCTGCTCGATCTCACGCCATGGGGACGCCAGGAAGCCTGGGAGCAGTCGCCACCCGGCTGGCCGCAGGAGCCGACCTACGGCTGGCTGCGTCTGCACGATGAATACCCCGACGACCCGGTCGCTCGCCGTCAAGGGGATCTCGCACCGCACGTCGTCCCCGGGTGACGCGACCCTGCGGCGAGCTTCGCTGCAATGTGGATTGTCTTCATTCGTCACCTCGACGTTGGAAATAACCGACACCACGAGGCCGCGAGCGGCGCTACCTTTGCGCCCATGACATTTCCCGCCCCCCGCATCTGGGACATCTCGCCGCCCGTGTACGTCGGCGCACCGGTGTTCCCCGGCGACACGCCCTACCAGCAGCGCTGGGCCGCGAGCATCGGGCCCGGCTGCCCGGTGAACGTCAGCGAGATCACGCTGTCGCCGCACGTCGGCGCGCATGCGGATGCGCCGCTGCACTATGACCCGGCCGGCGCGACGATCGGCGACGTGGACCTGTCGCCATACCTCGGCCCTTGCCGCGTCATCCATGCGATCGCGCGCGGTCCCTTGATCGAGTGGGCGCACATCGAGCACGCCGTCGCCGACCTGCCGCCGCGCGTGCTGGTGCGCACGTACGAGCACGCGCCCGTCCATCGATGGGACGGCGCCCTTGCCGCCTACGCGCCTTCGACCATCGAGCGCCTCGCCGCGCTCGGCGTGAAGCTGGTCGGCATCGACACCGCCAGCATCGACCCGGCCGACAGCAAGACGCTCGACAGCCACCAGGTCATCCGCCGCCTCGGCCTGCGCGTGCTCGAGAACCTGGTGCTCGACGACGTGCCCGAAGGCGATTACGAACTCATCGCGCTGCCGCTCAAGCTGGTCAGCGCCGATGCCTCCCCCGTCCGCGCGATCCTGCGCGGAACCTGACCCCCCAACTCAAATGACCACCCTCGACGACTGCCGCGCACTCGATGCGCAAGACCCGCTGCGCGCGCTGCGCGACCAATTCATGCTGCCGGAAGGCGTGATCTACCTCGACGGCAATTCACTGGGCGTGCTGCCCAAGGCCGCACCCGCGCGCATTGCCGAAGTGGTGGCCAAGGAATGGGGCGAAGGCCTGATCCGCTCGTGGAACACCGCCGGCTGGTTCGACCTGCCGCAACGCCTCGGCGACAAGGTCGCACGCCTCGTCGGCGCCGCGCCGGGCGAAGTGGTGTGCACCGACAGCACGTCGATCAACCTGTACAAGGTGCTGTTCTCGGCCTTGTCGCAGCAGGCCGGCACGGACCGCAAGCTCGTGATCAGCGAACGCAGCAACTTCCCGACCGATCTCTACATCGCCGAGTCGATGTGCCGCGAGCGCGGCTTCACGCTGAAGCTGATCGACGCCAGCGAATTGCCGGCCGTGCTGACCGATGAAGTGGCGGTGCTGATGCTCACGCACGTCAACTACCGCACCGGCGCGATGCACGACATGAAGGCTATCACCGCCGCCGCGCATGCGGCGGGCGTGATCACCGTGTGGGACCTCGCGCACAGCGCCGGCGCAGTGCCGGTGGCGCTCAACGAAAGCAAGGCAGACTACGCCATCGGCTGCGGCTACAAGTACCTCAACGGCGGCCCCGGCGCGCCCGCGTTCGCCTGGATCCATGCGCGGCATGCTGACAAGTTCGTGCAGCCGCTGTCCGGCTGGTGGGGCCATGCCGCGCCCTTCGAGTTCACGCCGCACTACCGCCCTGCGTCGGGCGTCGCGCGCTACCTGTGCGGCACGCAGCCCATCGTGGCGCTGGCCGGCCTCGAATGCGGGCTCGACACGGTGCTGGCAGCTGAACCGCATGGTGGCATGGCGGCACTGCGAACCAAGTCGCTCGCCCTCACGGACCTCTTCATCCGGCTCGTCGAAGAGCGCTGTGCCGGCCATGGCCTGTCGCTCGTCACGCCGCGCGCGCATGCCGGCCGCGGCTCGCAGGTGTGCCTGAGCCGCGAAGAAGGTGCCTACGCCATCGTGCAGGCGTTGATCGCGCGCGGCGTGATCGGCGACTACCGCGCGGGCGACGACCAGATGCCGGACATCCTGCGCTTCGGCCTCACGCCGCTGTACCTGGGATTCGAGGATGTGTGGAATTCGGTGGAGCACCTTTTGCAAGTCCTCGAAAGCCACGAGTGGCAACGCCCCGAGTTCAATGCGAAGAATGCAGTGACGTGAGCGGCCCCATGAGCACCGAAAAGATCGTCCACGAAGAAAAGGCCCAGCTCGACTTCAGCGAGTCGATGAGCTATGGCGACTACCTGCACCTCGACGAAGTCCTGAACGCCCAGCATCCACTCTCCCCCGCGCACGACGAGATGCTGTTCATCGTGCAGCACCAGACCAGCGAGCTGTGGATGAAGCTGCTGCTGCACGAGCTGCATGCCGCCATTCGCTGCGTCGCCAACGAGCAGTTGCCCGATGCCTTCAAGATGCTGGCGCGCGTGACGCGGATCATGGAACAGCTGGTCGGCGCCTGGACCGTGCTGGCGACGATGACGCCGCCCGAATACAGCGCCATGCGGCCGTACCTCGCCAAGTCGAGCGGCTTCCAGAGTGCGCAGTACCGCTGCATCGAATTCGCGCTCGGCAACAAGAACGCGGCCATGCTGCAACCGCATGCGCATCGCCCCGACCTGCTCGCGCGCGTCGAGGCGGCGTACAAGGCGCCATCGCTCTATGACGAGGCCCTGCGGCTGCTCGCGCGGCGCGGGTTGGACGTGCCTGCCGATCGGCTCGATCGCGACTGGACCTTGCCCTACGAAGCCAGCGATGCGGTCGAGCAAGCCTGGCTGGTGGCCTACCGCGATCCGCACAAGTACTGGGACGTCTATCAGTTGGGCGAGAAACTCACCGACATCGAGGACGCCTTCCGCCTCTGGCGCTTCCGCCATGTGACGACGGTCGAGCGTGTGATCGGCTTCAAGCGAGGCACGGGTGGCACTGGCGGCGTGAGTTATCTGCGCAAGATGCTCGATGTGGTGTTGTTTCCGGAGATCTGGAAGCTGCGCACGGATCTCTGAGCTGCCCTCAGCCCTTGTACAACCAGGGCTGATCCAGCAACACCTTCCCCAGCATCCGCATCGCAACGTCCCGACCCACCCGCACCGGCCCGGTCGCGTGAAAGATCGTGCCGTTGCGCTGCGCCCGCGACTGCACGCGCGCATTGCGCTGCCAGCGCTCGGCGGCGTAGCGTGCGAAGGCCTGAGGCACGCCGGCAGCGTCGGTGCTGCCCAGCGCCTGCGCAAGCGCCACCGCATCCTCGATGGCCATGCCTGCTCCTTGGGCGAGGTACGGCAGCATGGGATGCGCGGCGTCGCCCAGCAGGGCGATGCGGCCGCTGGCCATCTGGTCGGCGCTCTTCAGTGGTGGGCGATCGCTCAGCGTCCAGGTGCGCCAGGCGGGCATCGCTTCGAGCAGCGCCTGCAAGCCGGCACCGCTGCGGCCGGTGGCCTGTTGCAGCGCGGCGAGGCTGCCGGCCTGGTCCCAGTCGCGGACATCACCAGTCGGTATCGACTCCGCGATGACGACCACATTGAGCAACCGGCCGCCGCGCACCGGATAGGCGACGGCATGCAGCCTGGGGCCGAGCCAGACCTCGACGCCATGGCAGCGCAAGGCCACCGGCAGCGCTTGCTGCGCAACGGTGGCGCGCCAGGCCATGTGGCCGGTCGCGCGCGGCGGCGCATCCGCCTCGATCACCTGATGGCGCACGAGGCTCCACAGACCGTCGGCGCCGACGAGCGCATCGCCTTCCCAGGCGCGCGCGTCGGCGCTGGCGACGCAGACGAAGTTGTCGTCGCGACGGACATCGACGATGCGTGCGCCGGTGCTCAGCGTCACCTGCTTGCGGGCGCGCACGGCCTTCAGCAACAGCGCATGCAGGTCGGCGCGATGCACGCAGTAGTACGGCGCGCGGTAGCGATGCTCGACCGCGCTGCCCAGTGGCATGCGGCCCAGCACCGCGTTGCTCGCGGCGCTGCGCACTGTGAGTGCGTCGGGCTTGGCGGCGATCGCGGCCAGCGGCTTGCCGAGCCCCAGCGCCAGCAGCCGGCGCGTTGCATTGGGACCCAGTTGTACGCCGGCGCCGATTTCAGTGAACGCGGGCGCCTGCTCGAGCAGCTCGATGCGATGCCCCTGGAGGGCCAACGCAAGCGCGGTCGCGAGTCCGCCGATGCCGCCACCGGCAACGATGATGTTGGCCGCCATGCGGCTCAGTGTACGGGCTTGGCGCTCTTGTCGGCGGGCTTGGCGTCACCGGTGCTGCAGGCGCCGCAGCTGTCGCACGCGCCGCAGCCCGAGGACTTCGAAAGCGACGCGGCAAGCTGCCTGGCCCGCTCCTCGTCGACCAGTCCGGCGCGCTGTCCGCCGGCGGCCAGCTTCTGCGCGGCACCGCGTCTCCAGCCAGCCGGCATCCAGCGCCAGGCGGCATAGATGGCGGCAGCGGCGACGATCAGCCCGACGATGATTTGTTGCGTCATGGTCTTCAACCCCAGCCCAGCGCGAGGGCAATCCGGTAGGTGACGAAGCAGGCCAGGTACGCCAGGCCGAACAGGTAGCCCGCCATGATCCAGACGTACTTCCATGAATTGGTCTCGCGCTTCACGGCCGCCAGCGTCGAGATGCATTGCGGCGCGAACACGTACCAGACCAGCAGCGACAGCGCCGTGGCCAACGACCAGCTCTGGGCGATCAATGGCTGCAACTGGCCGGCGACTTCCTCGCCGGTGGCCGAGAGCGCATATACGGTGCCCAGAGCACCGACGGCCACTTCACGTGCGGCCATGCCCGGCACCAGCGCAATGGAGATCTGCCAGTTGAAACCGATCGGCGCGAAGATGTGTTCCAGCCCGCGCCCCAGCATGCCGGCGAGGCTGTACTGGATGGCCGGGCCGGTCGCGCCTTCGGGCGGCGACGGGAAGGTCGAGAGGAACCACAGCAGGATCGTGAGCGTGAGGATGATGGTGCCCACGCGCTGCAGGAAGATCCAGGCCCGCTCGTAGAGGCCGAGCGCCAGGTTGCGCGGATTGGGCCAGCGGTAGGCGGGCAATTCCATCAGTAGCGGCGAATGCGACTGGTTGTCCCGGAAGCGCTTCATGACCCACGCCACCGCCATCGCTGAAACGATCCCGAAGGCATACAGCCCGAACAGCACGATGCCTTGCAGGTTGAACAGGCCGCCAATCGTCTTCTCGGGAATGAAGGCGGCGATCAGCAAGGCATAGACGGGCAGCCGCGCCGAACAGGTCATCAGCGGCGCGATCATGATCGTGGTGAGCCGGTCGCGCCAGTTGCTGATGGTGCGCGTCGCCATCACGCCCGGAATGGCGCAGGCAAAGCTCGACAGCAGAGGGATGAACGAGCGCCCCGACAAGCCCACCGTCCCCATCACGCGGTCGAGCAGGAACGCCGCACGCGGCAGGTAGCCCGAATCTTCCAGCGCGAGGATGAAGAAGAACAGGATCAGGATCTGCGGCAGGAAGACGATCACGCCGCCCACGCCCGCCACGATGCCATCGACCAGCAGGCTCTGCAGCATGCCCTCGGGCACGATGGCCTTGATGAGATTGCCGAAGGCTTCGGTGCCGGCCTTGATCCCGTCCATCGGCACGGTGGCCCAGCTGAACACGGCCTGGAACATCAGGAACAGCGTGACGCCCAGCACCAGCATGCCCCACAACGGGTGCAGCACCACGCGGTCGATCTTGTCGCTGGTGGCCAGGCTGCCGACCGGCTCGCGCACGGCCACGCCGAGGATGCGGCGCACTTCGCGCTGGGTGGCTAGCACGTCGGCCATGGCGGGCGCCTGCCAGGGCACGGGCGAGGCGCTCGCCACGGGCGCATCGAGTTGCTCGAGCAGGCTCTGCGCGCCGCCGGCATGCACGCCCACGGTTTCGATGACGGGCACGCCCAGTTCGCGCGACAAGGCGGCGGCATCGACCGTGATGCCCTGCTTCTTCGCCATGTCGGTCATGTTGAGCGCGACGACCATGGGCAAGCCGAGCTCGCGCGCTTCAAGCACCAGGCGCAGGTTCAGGCGCAGGTTGGTCGCGTCGGTGACGCACACCAGCAGGTCTGGCAAGGCTTCCTTGCTCTTGCCGGTGACAACATCGCGCGTCACGGCTTCATCGGCCGACAGCGCATTGAGGCTGTAGGCGCCCGGCAGGTCGAGCACGAACACGCGGCGGCCGCCCGCGGTGCGCAAGACGCCTTCCTTGCGCTCGACGGTGACGCCGGCGTAGTTGGCGACCTTCTGGCGGCTGCCGGTCAGCAGGTTGAACAGCGCGGTCTTGCCGCAGTTGGGGTTGCCGAGCAGCGCGATGCGGCCAGGCGGCGTGGTCGCCGTGCCGGTGGCACCGGGCTGGAAATTGAGCGTGGCTTCAACCATGTCCGACCACTCCTGGCATCACGCGGATGAAGGACGCCTCGTGGCGGCGCAGCGCGAAAGTCGTATGGCCCAGGCGCACGGCAATGGGTTCGCGCCCCGGCACGCCGGCGGCCACGATGCGCACGGCTTCTCCGGGCACGAAACCGATCTCGGTGAGGCGCAGCACCAGTTCGCGGTCTTCCGCCGCGTCAGGCAGCGTCAGGTCGACCACGGTGGCCCATTGGTTCATGGGCAACTGGTCGAGGCTCATGGCGGTCAAGGCCGCTCCATTCATTGTGGTCACCCTGGGGTCCAAGTCTGCAAAATGAGAATTATTCTCGAAAACTCGGCCATGCGGCAGGCCCAAGCAAAAACAGCCCTATGCAAAGGCATCATCCCGGCATGACAGAGGAACCTTCCGCGAATTCGCTGGCTGACGCCAGCCTGACCATGCCACCCGCAACACCGACGGTGCCAATGCGCGCCGGCATCCTGAAATGGATCACCGAAGGCCTGCGAAGCGCCCTGCTCCTGGCACCGCGCATCGGCGAGGCGGTGCCGTCGCCCTGGCAATTGCTGGTGATCGTGCTGCTGCCCAACCTGCTGCTGCTGGCCGCCGAACGCTTCGAGATCAAGGGGCCGGCCGTCCTCAATGCGCCGATCGCGTTCAACTACCTGTGGACAATCAGCGCCCTGCTGTGGCTGGGGTGGTGGACGCTGTCGGGGCGTGCGGCAGCAGGCGTAGCGGGACGCTTGCCGCGCTGGCTTGCGCTCGCCAGTTGGGCGGGAATTCCGGCCAGCCTGCTGATGGTCCTGCTGTCGATCGCCTTCGTGCGCGGCTGGCTGCCCAAGCCGCTGACCGGCGTGCGGGGCTTCTGGGCGGTCTACGGCGCGCTGCTTGGCTGGTCGGTGGCGGCGCAGATGCGGCTGATGGCCCGGTTCGCGACGTCGCGCGTCCGGCTCGCGCTGTTCGCGCCGGGCATGGCCATGATCCTGGGCCTCGGGTTGTGGCAGGCGCTCGAGGAGCAGACGCACGTCTGGGAAGCGGACCGCAGCGCCGCCTCCGACGAGCCCGAGCCTGCCCGCATGCGCCTCGATCAGGAGACCTTCGAGCAACAGCAGGCGCTGTGGCAACGCGCCGTCGACGGGTTGGCCGAACGGCGACCGGGTCATTCCAACGTCTACGCGCTGGTGTTCGCGCCCTATGCGACCGAGGACGTCTTCCTGCGCGAGAGCAACATGGTCACGCACCTGCTGGAAGACCGCTTCGACGCCAAGGGACGTGTGCTGCAACTGGTCAACCATGCGACCACCACCGACACCTTGCCGTGGGCCACGCCGCTGAACCTGAAGCGCGGCATCGCGGCGCTGGCCGACCGCATGGACCGCGAAGAAGATGTGCTCGTCATCTACCTGACCTCGCATGGCGCGAGCGACCACAAGCTTGCCGCGTCGCATTGGCCGCTGACGGTGCCGTGGCTCACGCCCGAGGATTTGCGCAAGGCGCTGGACGATGCCGGCGTGAAGCATCGCGTGGTCGCGATCTCAGCGTGTTTCTCGGGCGGATGGATCGATGCCATTGCCAGCGATGAAACGCTGGTGATGACGGCTGCCGATGCCACGCACACTTCCTACGGTTGCGGCCGGCTGTCGGAACTCACTTTCTTCGGCCGCGCGATGTTCGACGAGGAATTGCGCAAGACCCACTCGTTCGAGAAGGCCTTCGCTGCCGCCGTGCCGCTGATCCAGCGCCGCGAAATCGAGGCCGGCAAGGAGGACGGGTTCTCGAATCCGCAGATTCGCGTGGGGGAAAAGATCCGGCCGGTGCTGGAAGGGTTGGCGAAACGGCTGGATGGGCCTTGATGGGAGGGGGAGCCCTCACCCCAGCCCTCTCCCCGCGGGGAGAGGGGGCAAGACCGTCAAGCCGCGAGCAACTGCCGCAGCACGAACGGCAGGATGCCCCCGTGCTTGTAGTAGTCCACCTCGATCGGCGTGTCGATGCGCAGCCGCACGGTGACTTCCTGGTGCACGCCATCGAAGCGGCGGATCACCAGCTTCACGTCCATCTGCGGCTTGAGCTCGCCGCCGATCACCACGTCGACTTCCTCGTCGCCGGTGAGGCCCAGCGTCTGCCATGAGTCCGCCCCGCGGAACTGCAACGGCAGCACGCCCATGCCGACCAGGTTGGCGCGGTGGATGCGCTCGAAGCTGCGCGCGATCACGGCCTTGATGCCGAGCAGTTGCGTGCCCTTGGCGGCCCAGTCGCGCGAGGAGCCGGTGCCGTATTCCTCGCCGCCGAAGATCACCGTCGGCACGCGGGCCGCCATGTACTTCTGGGCGGCGTCGTAGATGAACATCTTCTCGTTGCCGGGCTGGAAGCGCGTGATGCCGCCCTCCTCCTGCGTGCCGTTCTCGTCCGGCGGGATCATCATGTTCTTGATGCGCACGTTGGCGAAGGTGCCGCGCATCATCACCTCGTGGTGGCCGCGGCGCGAGCCGTAGCTGTTGAAGTCGGCCTTGGCGACGCCGTGCGCCTTGAGCCAGATGCCGGCGGGCGAGCTTTCCTTGATGGCGCCGGCGGGCGAGATGTGGTCGGTGGTGATCGAGTCGCCGAACAGCGCCATGACCCGCGCATTGATGAAGCCCGCATCGGTCGCATGCGGCTGCATCTTGAAGCCCTCGAAGAACGGCGGCTCGGCGATGTAGGTCGATTGGGGCCAGTCGTAGACCTGCCCCTTGGTGCCCTTGATGCTCGTCCAGAACTTGCCGGGCTCGGTCTTGACCTTGTCGTAGTTGGCGCGGAAGGCCTTGGCGTTCATTGCGAAGCGCAGGTTGTCGTCGATCTCCTTCGGCGTCGGCCAGATGTCGCCGAGGTAGACGTCCTTGCCGCCCTTGCCCTTGCCGACCGGCTGCGTCATGAGGTCGACCATCACGTTGCCGGCGATCGCAAAGGCCACCACCAGTGGCGGCGAGGCCAGGAAGTTGGCCTTGAGGTTCGGGTGGATGCGCGCCTCGAAATTGCGGTTGCCCGACAGCACGGCCGCGCCCACGAGTTCGTTCTTGGTGATCGCCTCGTTGATCTCCGCCGTGAGGTCGCCCGCATTGCCGATGCAGGTGGTGCAGCCATAGCCGGCGAGGTAGAAGCCGAGCTTTTCGAGGTACGGCAGCAGGCCGGCCTTTGTGAGGTATTCAGTGACGATGCGCGAGCCGGGCGCGAGCGAGGTCTTGACGTGCGGCTTGACCTTGAGCCCCGCCTCGACGGCCTTCTTGGCGAGCAGGCCGGCCGCCAGCATCACGCTCGGGTTGGAGGTGTTGGTGCAGGAGGTGATGGCCGCGATCAGCACGTCGCCATTGCCGATGGTGGTGTCGGCTTCCTTCAGCGGATAGCGTTCCTTGAGCTTTTCGACGGGCTGGTTGAAGCCGTTGGCCTCCTGCGGCTTGCTGTAGAGCTCGGAGAACTTGGTCGACAGGTGGCCGAGGTCGATGCGGTCTTGCGGGCGCTTGGGGCCGGCCAGGCTGGGCGTGACGGTGCCGAGGTCCAGCTTGACGATCTTGGTGTAGTCGAGTTCGCCGACGGCCGGCATGCCGAACAGGCCCTGCGCCTTGTAGTAGGCCTCGAAACGTTCGATTTCCGCGTCGGTACGGCCGGTGCCCTTGAAATACGCCACCGTCATTTCATCGACCGGGAAGAAGCCCATGGTCGCGCCGTATTCGGGCGCCATGTTGCCGATGGTCGCGCGGTCGGGCACGGCGATGGACGCCGCGCCGGGGCCGAAGAATTCGACGAACTTGCCGACGACCTTTTCACCGCGCAGGATGGCCGTGACGTAGAGCACCAGGTCGGTCGCGGTGACGCCTTCACGCAGCTTGCCGGTCAGTTCGAAGCCGACCACGTCCGGCGTCAGCATGTAGACCGGCTGGCCGAGCATCGCTGCTTCCGCCTCGATGCCGCCCACGCCCCAGCCGACCACGCCGATGCCGTTGATCATGGTCGTGTGGCTGTCGGTGCCGACCAGCGAGTCGGGGTAGTAGACCGGCGCGTCGCTCTTGTCGTAGGGGCTCTTGTAGACGCCGCGCGCAAAGTATTCGAGGTTGACCTGGTGCACGATGCCGAAGCCCGGCGGCACAACGCCGAAGGTGTCGAAGGCCTGCATGCCCCACTTCATGAACTGGTAGCGCTCGTTGTTGCGCTGGAACTCCAGCTTCATGTTGAGGTCGAGCGCCTTGGGCGTGCCGTAGTAGTCGACCATCACCGAGTGATCCACCACCAGGTCGACCGGCACCAGCGGCTCGATGGCCTTCGGCGATTTGCCCAGCGACGCCGCCACGGATCGCATGGCGGCCAGGTCGGCCAGCAGCGGCACGCCGGTGAAGTCCTGCAGCACCACGCGCGTGACGACGAACGGAATCTCATCGACGCGCTCGGCGTTGGGCGCCCAGTTGGCCAGTTCCTCGATGTGCTGCGGCGTGACCTTCTGGCCATCGCAGTTGCGCAGCACCGACTCCAGCACGATGCGGATCGAGACCGGCAGCTTGTCGACGTTGGGATACTGCTTCGCGAGTTCGCGCAGCGAGAAGAACTTGCCCGACTTGCCGGACGCGGTCTTGAAGGTCTTGAGCGTGGGGGCAAAGGCGTGCGCCGAATCCTTGGTCATGAACAACTCCGTGGAAATCGTGGTGGGCGAAAGTGAACATAGCAGGGTTCCATGAACGCCGTCGTCGGTCAATCACTTCGAACATGACGTGCGGGGTCATGTTCGAAATGACGTGCAAGACCTAGCATCCGGTCCATGACACTCCGCACCGCCTCGCCGACTGCCGCCGACACCTTCGGCACCCACCTGCGCCACTGGCGCCAGCACCGTCGCCTGAGCCAGCTGGACCTGGCCCAGGAGGCTGACGTGTCGACCCGCCACCTCAGCTATGTAGAGACCGGCCGCGCCACGCCGAGCCGCGAGATGGTGCTGCGGCTGGCCGACCGGCTGGACGTGCCGCTGCGCGAGCGCAACGCCCTGCTGGTTGCGGCCGGCTTCGCGCCGATGTACCGGCAGCGTTCGCTCGACGACCCGGCGCTCGGGCCGGCGCGGCGTGCGGTCGACCTGGTGCTCAAGGGTCACGAGCCATTCCCTGCGCTGGCCGTGGACCGGCACTGGAACCTGGTGGCGCACAACGCCGTGGTGCCGCTGCTGATGGCGGGCGCGTCGGCCGAGTTGCTGAAGCCGCCGATCAACGTGTTGCGGCTGAGCTTGCATCCGGATGGCCTGGCCCCGCGCATCGCCAACCTGGGGCAATGGCGCGCCCACCTGCTGGAGCGCTTGCAACAGCAGATCGCGGCGACGGGCGACGCGGCGCTCACCGCATTGCACGATGAACTCGCGGCGTACCCGGTCGGTGTCGCAGGGCATGACGCGCCCCCGGCGGGCGGCGAACTGGCCGGCGTGGTCGTGCCCTTTCAGTTGGTCACGCCCAATGGGTTGCTGAGCTTCATCAGCACCACGACGATCTTCGGCACGCCAGTGGATGTGACGCTGCAGGAGCTGGCAGTGGAATCGTTCTTTCCGGCCGATGCGCAGACGGCGGCGGCGCTGTCGGCCCTGAAAACCTAGACCGGCAGCACTTTCAAGTCGAACACCCGCTCGACGAACCAGATCGCCGCAATGCCCATCGCCAGCGCCGACCCGCCACGCAGCACCAGCGGCGGGTAGCGCCTCTGCCAGCGCAGCGCCAGCAAGACGCTCAGCGCGATCGACACCACGATGAGCTGGCCGGCCTCGACGCCCAGGTTGAATTCCAGCAACGCCTTCACGAAGCTCGTCACCGGCAGGTCGAGTTCGGCGAGCACGTTGGCGAAGCCGAAGCCGTGGATCAGGCCGAACAGGAAAGTGAAGATGCGGCGCCGTCCGCGCAGCAGCGGCACGATGTTGTCGACCGCCGCCACGATGATCGTGAGCGCGATGGCGGGCTCGATGAGACGCGGCGACAGCGACACGATCTTCAACCCCGCGAGCGCCAGGGTGATCGAATGCCCCAGCGTGAACATCGTGACCGTCGAGACGATCGGCCACACCGCCTGCTGCCATCGCGCCACTGGCCGCCACTTGCCGTTGCTACGCACCAGCACGGCCGGCAACAGCAAGCTGATGAGGA
Organism: Variovorax sp. dw_308; assembly: GCF_019207085.1. GTDB lineage: Bacteria > Pseudomonadota > Gammaproteobacteria > Burkholderiales > Burkholderiaceae_C > Variovorax. The sequence goes on from NZ_JAATOM010000003.1 coordinate 575,779, forward strand.
ACAGAATGTGGTCGTAGCCGATGAGGATGTGGTGGATGCCGTCCAGGAAGAAAGTCGCGCCGCCGGTGGTGGCTGCGTTCACGGTCGGTGCCGTGCCGGGTGCATCCGGCCCCACCTCGCCCGAAGCCGCACCGGCGCCGCCCGGCGGCATCGCGACCGACACCGCCCCGGCCGCCGGGTCGAGCGACTGCAACGCGGGCGGCTGGCCCTCGCCCGCGTCGACGCGCAACAGACCGCGATGCGTCGGGTCGACTTCGCGGAACAGGCTGTAGTCGATGCGCAGCCCGCCAGCCACGTCGCACGCGCCCTGCAACCGAAGCACGAGATAGCTTCCGTCGACGCGCTTTTCCAGGGCGGGCGGCTGCGCCTCGCCGAGTGTGCAACGGCCATCCTGCAGGCGCAGATGCGCCAGCGCATAGGCGCGAATGTCGTCCATGCGGCTGCGGACTTCACCCCAGCTCAGCTTCTGGTCTTCGTCCTGGTCGAGGTCGAGCACCGCATCGAGATCGCGCAGCGACACGTCCCAGCGCAGGTGCACGATGCCGTCGGCGCGGCTCAACTGGAGGTAGGCGTCGCTGGCCTTGTGCGCCAGCGCGGGCATGGCGACCATTGCCATCGCCGCCATCAACAAGGTGAGGAGGCGCTTCACGACGCACCCCCGAGCACCGCGTCGACACGCGCATCGCGCAGGCCGATCTGCTGCATCAGCGCCCTGACCTCATCGCGAGCGCCGTCGTCGCGCGCGGCCGCGGCGGCGCGCGCGAACACCAGCAGGTCGATCGGCTCCCGCTGCAACTGCACGTTCAGCCGTGCCAGCGCCAACGCCTGCGCCGCATCGCCCTGCACGTCGAGCGCGAACATCGCGTGCTCCCGCGCATGCAGTTGCGCGCTGCCGGGACGCAGTGCTGCCGCGTCGAAGCGTGCGGCCAGTTCGGCGGCATCGCGCTGCGCGGCCTCATGCAGCGGCGCTGGAAGCTTGCCCTGCGCCGCCAACCGCTTCTGCGCCATCACGATGCGCAGCAACACGGCATCGCTGCGCACCTCGCCCCTCAGCAAGGGCAACACCTCGGCCGCTCGATTGCGCTGCAGCAGGAAGTCGCTGTAGGCCAGCGCGACATAGCCGCCAGCGCCAGCGCCGAGGGCTTGCCGATAGGCCGCGTCTGCCTGGGCATCGCGGCCGGCGAGTTCGGCGATCTCGGCCTCGGTCGTCAGCAGCCATTGCCGCGTCGAGGCTTGCCGCTTCTCCTGCAGTAAGGGGTTCTCGAGCAGGGCCTGCAGGGATTGCTGCGCGGCCGGGTGGTCGCCACGCAGGCCGTTGTTCTCTGCGAGGCATGCCAACGCAAAGACGTTCTGGCGCAGGCGCACCAGCGAGCGGCAGGCGGTGTCGGATTCGTCGTAGCGACCGCGCACGCGCAGGATGGTCGCCAGCGTCAGCCAGCCTTGCGCGTCGTCGGGATGGCTGGCGAGCGCCATGCGCAAGGTGCGCTCCGCACCATCGAAATCATGGAGAAACTGCGCCACCGTCGCATGCATGACAAGGATCGCATTCGGGGTGCTGGCAGTGAGCGGCTGCCATGCCTGCAGCACGCCCAGCGCATGGCCGGCGTAGCGCGCATCGCCTTGCGAGCGGGCGAGGTCGAGATACGACTGCGCGGCGGCCAGCGCCACGCCCTCGTCGCGTGGCCGTGCGACGAGTTCACGGCGAAGGCGCCGTTCCTCGCGCGACCATCCGGCCACGGCGGGCAGCGTTTCGACGATCTCGCTGTCGTTGGCGGGCACGCGCGGAACGGCACGCGCCGAAGGGCTGGCCACGAGCATGGCCAGCACCAGGAAGGAGATCGCACCGGCAAGGCGACCGACAAAGCGACCGAAACAGCGGCGGGCCATGAGGCCGGTGCGAATCGTGGTCACGATCAGGGCGTCGCGACTGCTTCTTTGGTGTCCGACGTGGCCGGCGGATCGAACTTCGACACGTCGGCCGCCTCAGCCGTCTCCGGCGCCATGCCAAGCAGGGACATCACGTAAGAGATGAAGCCCGCGTAGGGATCGGCCGCGCCCGTGTCGCCGCCACCATTGCCGGTGCTCGCCGTCGGCGGGAAGAAGCTCCCGTTGCCTCCGCCACCACCGCAGGCCGAAAGCAGCAACACGGTCGTCAGCGACACGGCCACCGGAAGGGCCCAATGAAAGGATGTGTCTTTCATGATGATTCGCTCCTCACGGTGCCGCCGACACGGCGCCCGGCAGCGGCGTGTTGAGGTACGGGAACGCAGCCGGGAACTGCGCCGGGCTTTGCAGCGCGCCATCGGTCAGCGGCGCGGCGCCCGCGGGTGCATCCGATGGCCTGCAGCCGACCTTGAACTTGTCCTCCGTGCCGGTCAGCACGCACAGCGCGCCCATGGCCACGCGCAGCTCGATGTCGACGACGTCGTCGCCCGGACGGCGGCCGTTCGGGAAGCCCGCCAGGTCGCCGCCGGCCACGCCGAAGTTGCTCTGCTTGTCCTTCGTTGTCGGCGGGATCTTGGTCTCCAGCCGAAGCATTTCCGATGGCGTGCCATTGGCCGGCTTGTTCAGGCCCTCGATGCCGGTCAGGAACGCGGCCACGAGGTCGGTGCGCGGGAAGTTGGTCGGCGCCTTGGCGGACGGGAACAGCTTCTCGATCAGCGCCGGCAATGCCGGGTTGGTCACGTAGCTCAGGAACTGCGTGTCGTTCTTCGGCTGCGAGTTGTTGAACCTGTCCTTGTCCTTCAGGCCGATCACCACTTCGTTGACCAGCGGCATGCCGAGTCGCGACACCTGCGCCCACGGGCCTCCGTTGAGCGCGGCGGTCTGGTAGCCGCTCTTGGGCGGGCTGGCGATGAGCCGCCCCTGGCGCACGCTGGAGGTGGTCCAGCCGCCGATGATGGTGCTGCCGCCGGTCGTGAGGCAGGCGGTCGGCACTTCGAGTTCGAGCGAGGTGACGTTCTTGCCGGCCAGCGAGTCGGCGCCGGGCACGTCGGTGTTGCCGAGCGGATCCAGGTTGATCAGGTCGAAGATCGGGCCGAGCGCGACCACGAACGGGTCCTTGCGCTGGCCGACGAAGACCTTGGCCGGCGCACCGCAGCCGGGGATGTTCACGTCGTAGATGTGCTGGGCGGCATAGGCGGCGTAGGCGCCGCCGGTGCCGAAGGTCTTCTCGCCGATGTTGTCGGTGGGCTTGTCGAACTCGGAGCTGCCGTCGGACTTCGTCACCAGGCTGCCCTGGCTGCCGCGCCGGTCGCCGCGCACCACGCTCACGGTGTAGGTCTCGCGCAGGTTGCTGGTGGCCTGGTTGGGTGCGGTGATGCCGCCGGCCTGCACCAGCGGGATCGACGTGGACTTGCCTCCGATCGGCAGCGCGATGTCGCGCAGCGTGTTCTTGAAGCGGAACTGGAAGGTGATGTCTTCGCGGCCGTCGCCGTTGTTGTCGATGTGGATCTCGTAGAGCCCGTTCGGGTCCATCGCGAAGAAGTTCGGGCCGCCGGCGGGGCTCTGGTCGGGCTGGTAGTCGGCGATCAGCGTGGTGTAGTCGGCACGGGCCGGGTCGTAGCTGCGGAACATGTAGAAGTCCGTCGCGTCGAGCTTGGGCATGCCGGCAATCGACGGCGCCTCCCTGTGGCTCGATGCGAAGGCACCGCCCGCGACGACCGCGCAGAGCGCAGCCACGCAGGGCCTGACGGGGAACCTGGAAAGTCTCATGGGCGTCACCTCGAAGAGTGGAGTGAGTGATCTCCGCCCGAAAAGAGCGAAGTACTGCACCTACGCGGCGACGCTTCCCATGGATTCAATGAAGTTGCTACTGAATGCAGCAACCGACGGACGGTAGCTGGTAGCTCAGGCGCGGATGGCTTCGAGGCCCTTCCCGTCGAACACGATGCCGTGGCCCGGCCGGTCGGGCGCGGTGGCAAAGCCGTCCCGGATCTGCAGCGGCTCGGCGATGTAGGCATCCAGCCCGAACCCGTGCGCCTCCAGATATGAACGGTTGGGCACCGCGCCCAGCAGATGCACCGTCACGTCATGCGCGCCATGCGTGGTGACGGGCAGGTTGAAGGCCTCGGCCAGGTGGGCGATCTTCATGAAGGGCGTGATGCCGCCGCAGTTGGTCACGTCGGGCTCCGGAAAAGTTACGCCGCCGGCTGCTATCAGTTGCTTGAACTCCCACAGCGTGCGCAGGTTCTCGCCCGAGGCGATCGGGATGCCGCCCTCGCGCACCACGCGCGCCTGCCCGGCGACGTCATCGGGAATGAGCGGCTCCTCCAGCCACGTCAGGTCGAACGGGCGGAACGCGTGTGCCGCGCGGATGGCCTCGTCGGCGCTCCAGCGCATGTTGGCGTCGACCATCAGTGGAAAGCCATCGCCGAGGTGCTGGCGCATCGCCGCGACGCGGGCCACGTCCTCGGACAGCTTCTCGCGCCCGACCTTCATCTTGATGGCGCGGAAGCCCTTGGCCAGGTTGCCGTCGGTCTGCGCCAGCAGTTCGTCGAGCGGCAACTGCAGGTCGATACCGCCGGCATAGCAGGGCACGCGCGGGTCGTTGCCGCCGAGCAGCTTCCACAGCGGCTGGCCAAGGCGCCGGGCCTTCAGGTCCCACAGCGCCATGTCGACGGCGGAGAGCGCCAGCACGGTCGGGCCGCCACGGCCGCCATAGTGCGAGGCCCACCACAGCTTGTTCCAGAGGTGTTCGATGCGGTCGCCGTCCTCGCCCACCAGCAACTCGGTGAAGTCCTTCGTCAGCACGGCTTCGATGGCGGCGCCGTTGCGGCCGCAGGTGTAGGTGTAGCCAGTGCCTTCCGCGCCCTCCGAATCACGCAGTCGCACGAGGTTGAGTTCGAAGGCGCGCATGTCGCCATGCATCGAATCGGAGAGGGTGACGGGCAGTGCAAGCCGGCAATGCAGGGTCTCGATGGTCTGGATGCGGGTCAACTTTGTTCCGATTCTTCTTGCCTTCAACGCTTTGGCGGCGGCGTAGCCGCGGCTGGTGCGCCAGGGTTCTTCCACGAATATTCGACGAACCTGCGGATGACCAGGCAGCCGGGCGGCGAGTCGATCAGCGACACCGAGGAGTTGGGCTCCTTCGGGTCCACGTAGACCGTGTAGATCGCCAACAGCTTCGTCATCTGGTAGCCGCCCAGCTCCTGCTGCGCAATGCTGGCGCAGGTGAAAGGCGCGACGGAGATGCGCTCCGCGGCGACGGTGCAGCTGCCATCGGCCTCCGGCAAGGTCGTGATCGACGCGGCCACGCCGGCGTTGGGGTATTCGATGCCGAGCATGGCAAAGGTCGCCCCGCCGTCGGGGCGCTTGCGGTCCCAGTCGAGCAGCAGGTCATGCGAACGCGCGCCTTGCAGGCTCAATGCCGACAGGCGCTGAATGGCGGGGAGGCAGCGCTTGATGCCCACGCTACTGGCGGCAATGCTGAGCTTGTCTTGCGGCGCGGCCGGCGGCGGCGCGAGCACGCCCTGCGCACACGCGAGGCTGCCCGCGAGGCTCAAAGCCGCGGCAATGGACGACAGCAGGCGGGGGTTCGTCATGTGCGGTTGAAGAGCGCCTCGATCGCGCCAGTGTAGGTGCGGACGTTGGCCTCGTGTTCGGGATCGAGCAAGGCCAGGAACTGGCGCGCTTGCGCCCGATACGCAGGCAGGTTGGCATCGTGTTCCGCGAAGGCGCGCCGCAGCGCCTGGCCGCCCTCCTCGCAGTCGAAGCCGTGGTAGCGATAGCCGCACCCGCCCAGCAAATGCGAGTTGTGGACCAGCGGGAACCCGCTCGTGCATAACGCTGCGCTTTGTCCGGACCTGGGCTACTACTACAAGGGCAACGACGTCAATGCCGGTGCCGCGCGCCTGCGCGAGGTCATCGACGGGCATGACGCGGACCATGCGGGTTACCGGGCACGGCAGCGCGCCCTGATTACCCGCTACCTCCCCGACAACGCCACGCTCGTCATGCGCTACGCCGAACTGCTCGACGAACTGGTGGCGCGGCCCGCGAGATGAAGCCCTGCGTCGGCGTTGGACGACATGCGCATGCGCGTTTGATCCGCGTGAGGGCTGCCGGTCGCGGCCTACGGTTGGCGTCCAGTCACACCGAAGGAGATCATCAACATGACCCAAACCGCGACCGCCAACGACCCGGGCAAGCTCTGGGACCTGATCAAGGGCACCCGCTTCGGCATGCTCACGCACCGCCACGAAGATGGCCTGCACAGCCACCCTCTGACCACGCAGAACAAGACCCTCGACGCCGATGGCAGGCTCTACTTCTTTGTCCCGAAGAACGGCGAGATCGCACGCCACCTGGTGCACGACGCCTCGGTGAACGTCGCCTATGCCAACACCGACGACGACACCTATGTCTCGGTCACCGGCCACGCCAAGCTCATCGAGGACCAGGCGCTGAAGGAATCGCTCTTCACCACCATGGCCAAGGCCTGGTTTCCGGAAGGCGCCAAGGATCCAAACCTCGGCCTGCTCGCCGTCGAGATCAGCAGCGCCGACTACTGGGACGTCGACGAGACGAAGGCCACGCAACTGTTCCGCATGCTGACCTCGGCCGTCACCGGCAAGCCGCCCACCGACATCGGCGAGCATGGGCGCGTGGTCATGAATTGAAGGCCCGCAAATACAAAAAAGCCCGCCTCTTTCGAAGCGGGCTTCCCTGGATGGCCGCTCAGGTCAGGCGTGAACCGTCGCTGCCGCCTCGGTGAACTCATCGATCTTGTCGAAGTTCAGGTACTGGTAGACCTGGTCGCTCGCAGCGGTGAGCACGCCCATGCCGGCCATGTACTCTTCCTTCGTCGGGATGCGGCCGAGCGTGGAAGCGATCGACGCGAGTTCGGCGCTGCTCAGGTACACGTTGGTGTTCTTGCCCAGGCGGTTCGGGAAGTTGCGCGTGCTGGTGGACACCACCGTCGCGCCTTCGCGCACCTGTGCCTGGTTGCCCATGCACAGCGAGCAGCCTGGCATTTCGGTGCGCGCACCCGCGTTGCCGAACACGCCGTAATGGCCTTCTTCCGTCAGTTGATTGGCGTCCATCTTGGTCGGCGGCGCGATCCACAGCTTGACCGGGATGTCGCGCTTGCCTTCGAGCAGCTTGGAGGCTGCACGGAAGTGGCCGATATTGGTCATGCACGAACCGATGAACACCTCGTCGATCTTGACGCCGGAGACGTCGGACAGCGTCTTCACGTCGTCCGGGTCGTTGGGGCAGGCCAGGATCGGCTCGTGGATGTCGGCCAGGTCGATGTCGATCACGGCAGCGTATTCTGCGTCGGCGTCGGGTTGCAGCAGCTGCGGGTCCTTCAGCCAGGCTTCCTGCGCGGCGATGCGGCGCCCCAGCGTACGGGCGTCGGCATAGCCTTCCGAGATCATCCAGCGCATCAGCGTGATGTTGCTGTTGATGTATTCGATGATCGGGGCCTTGTCCAGGTGCACGGTGCAGCCGGCGGCCGAGCGTTCAGCCGAAGCGTCGCTCAATTCGAAGGCTTGCTCGACTTTCAGGTCCGGCAGGCCTTCGATTTCGAGGATGCGACCCGAGAAGATGTTCTTCTTGCCCTTCTTCTCGACCGTCAGCAGGCCGGCCTTGATGGCGTACAGCGGAATCGCGTTCACCAGGTCACGCAACGTGACGCCCGGTTGCATCTTGCCCTTGAAACGCACCAGAACCGATTCCGGCATGTCCAGCGGCATCACGCCCGTGGCCGCAGCAAAGGCCACGAGGCCGGAGCCGGCCGGGAAGCTGATGCCGATCGGGAAGCGGGTGTGGCTGTCGCCGCCCGTGCCCACGGTGTCGGGCGTCAGCAGGCGATTGAGCCAGCTGTGGATCACGCCGTCGCCCGGGCGCAGCGAAACGCCGCCGCGGGTGCTGATGAAGTCCGGCAGCTCGTGGTGCATCTTCACGTCGACCTTCTTCGGATAGGCCGCCGTGTGGCAGAACGACTGCATGACCAGGTCGGCCGAGAAGCCCAGGCAGGCCAGGTCCTTCAGCTCGTCGCGGGTCATCGGGCCGGTGGTGTCCTGCGAGCCGACCGAGGTCATCTTGGGCTCGCAGTACGTTCCAGGGCGAACGCCTTGGCCTTCCGGCAAACCGCAGGCGCGGCCGACCATCTTTTGCGCGAGCGAGAAGCCCTTCTTGGTGTCCACAGGCGCTTGCGGCAGGCGGAATAGCGTCGAGGCCGGCAGGCCCAGCGCTTCACGCGCCTTAGTCGTCAGGCCGCGGCCGATGATCAGCGGAATGCGGCCACCGGCGCGCACTTCGTCGAACAGCACGTCGCTCTTCACGGTGAACTCGGCGATGACCTGGCCTTCCTTCAGCGCCTTGCCTTCGTAGGGGCGCAGTTCGATCACATCGCCCATGTTCATGTTGTTGACGTCGAGTTCGATCGGCAGCGCGCCGGCGTCTTCCATCGTGTTGTAGAAGATCGGGGCGATCTTGGCGCCCAGGCACACGCCGCCGAAGCGCTTGTTCGGGATGAAGGGGATGTCCTGGCCGGTGAACCACAGCACGCTGTTGGTCGCCGACTTGCGCGAGGAGCCCGTGCCCACCACGTCGCCCACGTAGGCGACCAGGTGGCCCTTTTCCTTCAGCGATTCGATGAACTTGACCGGGCCGCGCTTGCCGTCTTCTTCCGGCGTGATGCCGGGGCGTGCATTCTTGAGCATCGCCAGCGCGTGCATCGGGATGTCGGGGCGGGTCGTCGCGTCAGGCGCGGGCGACAGGTCGTCGGTGTTGGTCTCGCCGGTCACCTTGAACACGGTGAGCGTCATGCTCTGCGGCACTTCCGGGCGGCTGGTGAACCATTCGGCATCGGCCCAGCTTTGCAGCACGGCCTTGGCGTGGGCATTGCCCGCGTCGGCCTTCTCCTTGACGTCATGGAACTGGTCGAACATCAGCAGCGTCTTCTTGAGCGCCTCCGCGGCCACGCCGCCGACTTCGGCGTCGTCCAGCAGGTCGATCAGCGGGCTGATGTTGTAGCCGCCCAGCATGGTGCCGAGCAGCTCGGTGGCGTGTGCGCGCGAGATCAGCAGGCTCTTCTCGGTGCCGTGCGCCACGGCCGCGAGGTAGCTGGCCTTGACCTTGGCCGCATCGTCCACGCCGGCGGGCACGCGGTGCGTGATCAGGTTGAGCAGGAATTCGCCATCGTTCTGGGTGGCGACCTTCAGCAGCTCGATCAGCTCGCTGGTCTGCTTGGCAGACAGCGGCAGCGGGGGGATGCCGAGCGCGGCGCGTTCGGCAACGTGTTCAACGTAGGCTTGCAACATTTTTCTCTCCGTGTGACGTGGGAACTGCAGGCGGCGCAGGTTTCAAGCAAGAGCCGCGCCGCGGGGATTTACTTTTTCGGTGCGTCGGCACCTTCGAAAAGGTCCTTCGGCGGGTTCTTCTTCATGCTCTCGGCGAACTCGGCCTGCGCGGCGGCCTGGCACTCGTCGGCCAGGCGCAGACCCTGCTTCTGGCTCATCAGCATCGACTTGTTGCCGAGCTGCAGCCACATGGCTTCCAGGCGCGGGTCTTCCAGGCGGATGGCGCCGGTGCGGCTTTCCACCGGGTGCAGGCGGTACTTCACCTTGTTGTGGGTGAGGTTGAAGAAGCCCGGCTTCTGCGGGTCGGCCTCGATGTCCACGCTGGCGCCGAGTTCGCACTTGATGTTGCCGGTCGCCACGCGCTGGGCCACGGCCATGTCTTCGGGCGTCAGCACGATCTTGGTCTCATCGGAAATCGGCTGGGCTTCCTCGACCTTCTTGATGATCTTCTTCGGGACCACCTTCTGCGTGACCTTCTTGCCGGTCGACAGGGGCTTGGCCTTGGCCGCATCTTGCGCCGAGGCGGCAAGAGGCAGTGCCAGGGCCAGTGCCGCGATGAGTGCAATCTTCTTCATGGTGGATTCCTTCTGAGAGTGTTTTTGGAGCAGATCAGGATGTGGCGGGAACGCCAAACCATGCCTTGGCCCCGGAAGGCAAGGCACGGCCGGTGGCGTGCGCGCGCTCGAGCACCTGCCAATACAGGCGGTAGCTCGCGCGGTCGTGCAGCACGCCTTCGAAACTCACGGGCGCCCAGTTGGCGGCCTCGGCGGCGGCGACGATCTTCGCCGCCGTTTCGATCTGCCTCTCGCCCGGTGCGAAGGCATCGAGGATGGGGCGGATCTGGTTGGGATGGATGCTCCACATGCGCGTGTAGCCGAATTCGTTGGCCGCGCGCCTGGCAGCGGCGCGCATCGCGTCAATATCGTTGAATTCGGTGACAACACAATGAGACGGCACCTTGCCGTGTGCATGCGCGGCGGAGGCGATCTCGAGCTTGGCCCGCACCACCAGCGGATGCGTGAACTGCCCAGCCGCCGCCATGCCCTCGGCCGGAATCGCGCCCGCATGCGCGGAAACGAAGTCCATCAGGCCGAAGCTCAGCGACTGCACACGCGGATGCGAGGCAATGTCGAAGGCGTTGTGCACCGCCAGCGGCGATTCGATCAGCACCTGCAGCGGCAAGCCCTGCGCCCCGGCCGCGTCGAGCGCGGCGGCGGCTCGCACCACGTCGGCCAGCGACTCGACCTTCGGCACCATGATGTGGCTGAGCTTGTGGCCGGCTCGCCCGGCGATCGTGGCCACGTCGGCATCGAAGGCCGCGTGGTCCACCGGATGCACGCGCACACCAACGCGCATGCCGGGCGCCGCGGCCAGCGCGAGTTCGGTGACGAGCGCGGCATGCTCGGACTCGCCGCCGACCGGGGCGCCGTCCTCGCAATCGAGCGTGACGTCGAACACGCAGGCGCCGAACTCCTCGGCCATCTCGGCCTGGAGCGCGAGGCTCTTCTTCATGCGCGCCTCGACGCCGCTGTAGTGGTCGCACACCGGGAGCACGACGGAGCCGGCCTGTGCGGCGCGCAGTACGTCGCCGGGGCGAAGGGTGGGTGTATCCGGGGTGGTGGTGGTCATGCCTTCCGCGCCACGATGAACATGCGCGGAAACGCCAGCAGGCGCTTCTCGTCGGCACGTTCGGGGTAAGCCTGGTCGATGCGCCGCTCGTAGGCGGCCAGGTAGCTTTCCTGCAGCTCTGGCGACAGGCGGTCGACGAAGGGCTTCAGCCCGGTGCCGCGGACCCAGTCGACGATCGCGGCGGGCGATTCCATCGGGTGCTGGTACGCCGTGCGCCAGACGTCGATGCTCTCCGCCAGGGGCGCGAGCAGGTCGTAGTAGCCGTCGAGCGGCAGCAGTTCGGTGCGAAAGCGCGAGAAATCGCCGATCGCCTTGGCCCACGGCGCCTTGGCCGCGAGTTCGCGCATCAGGCGGTGCGTGGGTTCGTCGCGGTTGTCCGGCATCTGGATGGCGAGCGTGCCGCCGGGCGCAAGCGCCTCCAGCAGTCGCGGGAACAGGGTCTCATGACCCGGCACCCATTGCAGCGAGGCATTGGCGTAGATCAGGTCGGGCGGTACTTCAGGCTGCCAGGTCCAGATGTCGCTGAGTTCGAACTTCGCCGCCGGCAGGCGCTCCCGCGCCTTGACCAGCATCGGTTCGGAGTTGTCCGTGCCGGTCACGAACGCCTGCGGAAAGCGTTCGACCAGCAGTTCGGTCGAGTTGCCCGGGCCGCAGCCCAGGTCGACCACGCTGGCGACGCCCGCCGGATCCATCGCCACTCGGGCGAGCAGGTCGCGCGCCGGGCGAGTGCGCTCGTCCTCGAAACGGGAATAGAGCGCGGGGTTCCAGTCGAGCATGCCGCGGTTTAGACCAGGTGGGCCACGCCAGCTTGTTCGCCCTGCAGCTCTTCCAGGGTCTTGTTGATGCGTTCCCGGCTGAAGGCGTCGATCTCGAGGCCCTCGACCAGCTTGTATTCACCGTTTTCGCAGGTGACCGGGAAACCGAACATGACATCCTTCGGAATGCCGTACTGGCCGTCCGACGGGATGCCCATCGTGACCCACTTGCCGTTGGTGCCCAGGGCCCAGTCGCGCATGTGGTCGATGGCGGCGTTGGCGGCCGATGCAGCCGACGACGAGCCACGCGCCTCGATGATGGCGGCGCCGCGCTTGCCGACGGTCGGCAGGAAGGTGTTGGCGTTCCATTCCTGGTCGTTGATCATCTTGGCAACGCTTTCGCCGCTGATGGTGGCGAAGCGGTAGTCGGCGTACATCGTGGGCGAGTGGTTGCCCCAGACGGTCAGCTTCTCGATGTCGGCCACGGCCTTGCCGGTCTTGGCAGCGATCTGGCTGGCAGCGCGGTTGTGATCCAGGCGGAGCATGGCGGTGAAGTTCTTGCGGGGCAGGCCGGGCGCGCTCTTCATGGCGATGTAGGCGTTGGTGTTGGCGGGGTTGCCGACCACCAGCACCTTGACGTTGCGGCTGGCGACGGCGTCGAGCGCCTTGCCTTGGGCCGTGAAGATAGCGCCGTTGACGGCCAGCAGCTCGGCACGTTCCATGCCGGGGCCGCGCGGACGCGAGCCGACCAGCAGCGCGTAGTCGGCGTCCTTGAACGCCGTCATTGGGTCACTGTGGGCTTCCATGCCGACCAGCAGCGGGAAGGCGCAGTCGTCGAGTTCCATCATCACGCCCTTGAGCGCCTTCTGCGGACCTTCGACCGGCACTTCGAGCAAATTCAGGATGACCGGCTGGTCCTTGCCCAGCATTTCGCCGGAGGCGATGCGGAACAGCAGGGCGTAGCCGATTTGGCCGGCGGCGCCGGTGACGGCAACGCGGACGGGTTTTTTGCTCATGGGAAGACTCCAGAAGGTGGTGAAAGAGAGAGGATTCGCACCGCGACTCCCCCGCAGACGTCGCGGGCATCGCCGGACCCGGGGCCCGCGCGCAAAACCGGCCGGCATTTTAGGCCCCAAACCGCAGTTTCATGGCGCATGTCTTATGTCTTATATAAGATAGGGGCCATTCCGGCGCCCTCGCCGCGCTTGCCCACGCCATGAACACGCCCCTTTCCGCCCTGCCAGATACGCCGACGCCCGCGTTCAGCCCGCTGTATCAGCAAATCAAGGCCCTGATCCTGCAGAACCTGAAGGCCGGCGAATGGAAGCCCGGCGAGCCCATTCCGAGCGAAATGGACCTGGCCGCGCGTTTTCGGGTGAGCCAGGGCACGGTACGCAAGGCCATCGACGAACTGGCCGCTGAGAACCTGCTCGTACGCCGCCAGGGCAAGGGCACCTTCGTCGCGACGCACACCGAGCACCACGTCCAGTACCGCTTCCTCAAGCTCGTGCCCGACAGCGGCGACCTCAACACCGAAGGCCCGGCCGAGCGCACCATCGTGGACTGCAAGCGCCTGCGCGCCGCCGCCGACGTGGCGCGCGCCCTGTCCTTGCGCACCGGTGACGCGGTGCTGCAGGTGCGCCGGGTGCTGGCCTACGGCGGCGTGGCGACCATCCTGGAAGACCTGTGGCTCCCCGGCGTACCGTTCAAGGGCCTGACCGCGGAGCGTCTCACAGCGTGGCGCGGACCCATGTATTCGCTCTTCGAAGCCGAATTCGGCGTGCACATGATCCGCGCAGAGGAGAAAATCCGCGCGGTGCTGCCCGATGCCGCACAGGCCGAATTGCTCGCCGTCACCCACGCAACCCCGCTCCTGAGCGTCGAGCGCGTGGCCTACACCTACCACGACACCCCCATGGAGCTTCGACGCGGCCTGTACCGCACCGACACGCACCACTACCGGAACGAACTCGGATGATCTGCTGCTCCGCGCCCAGTCGCTGCGCCCGCCGCAAGGCCGGTGGCCGCTGCTTTTTGCGCAAACAGGGCTGCCAGCGAGCGATACCTTCCCGGATTCGGGCCCGAGAGCCCGAGTTACGCACTGTGTCGATGCACGACGCAACGATGCGTCATGGTGCATTGCAATACAATTTTTCGTTGTTTGCATTTGCCTTCACGAAACAAGCCGTCCCCACGAAAAGCAACGAAAGCCTCCCATGACTGAGCTTGCCTCCACCCCCCGGCCACCGCGCCGCGAATTCCGCAACATCAACGCATTCACCGATCTCCGGACGTACCGCCTGCCGCCAGCCGGCATCGTCTCGATCCTGCACCGCGTCAGCGGCTTCCTGATGTTCCTGCTGCTGCCGTTCATCATCTGGATGTTCGACACCTCGATCAGTTCAGAGCTCTCCTTCGAAAAATTCAAGGCCGCCTTCAACAGCGGCCTTGGTTACGTTCCGGGCGTGCTGATCAAGCTGGTGGCGCTCGCACTCATCTGGGCCTACCTGCACCACTTCATCGCGGGCCTGCGCCACCTCTGGATGGACGTGAGCCATTCGGCCGTGAGCAAGGAATTCGGCAAGAGTTCAGCCATGATCACGCTGTTCCTGAGCATTGCGCTCACCGTCGTGCTCGGCGCCAAGCTGTTCGGCCTCTACTGATCGGGAGCACAAAAATGGCAGTGAACTACGGCTCCAAGCGCATCGTCGTCGGCGCGCACTACGGACTTCGCGACTGGCTCAGCCAGCGCATCACGGGCGGCCTGATGGCGCTCTTCACGATCATCCTGCTCGGCCAAGTGCTTTTCAGCGTCGGCCCCATCGGCTACGAGAAGTGGTCCGGCATCTTCTCGCAGCAGTGGATGAAGGTGCTGACATTCGCGGTCATCGTCTCGCTGCTGTACCACGTGTGGGTCGGCATGCGCGACATCTGGATGGACTACATCCAGCCCGTCAGCATCCGCCTGCTGCTGCAGATCTTCACGCTCGTCTGGCTTGTCGGTTGCGCGGGTTGGGCCATTCAAGTGCTCTGGAGAGTGTGATGCCCTCACTCTCTTCGTCCCACCCCATCGCCGCCTGACCCCATGACCTACACCAAAGACCAAATCACCAAGCGCAAGTTCGACGTCGTCATCGTCGGCGCCGGCGGCTCCGGCATGCGCGCCTCGCTGCAACTCGCTCGCGCCGGCCTCAACGTGGCCGTGCTCTCCAAGGTGTTCCCGACCCGCTCGCACACCGTCGCCGCACAAGGCGGCGTCGGTGCATCGCTCGGCAACATGAGCGAGGACAACTGGCACTACCACTTCTACGACACCATCAAGGGTTCGGACTGGCTGGGCGACCAGGACGCGATCGAATTCATGTGCCGCGAAGCACCGAAGGTCGTGTACGAGCTCGAACACTTCGGCATGCCCTTCGACCGCAACCCGGACGGCACGATCTACCAGCGCCCCTTCGGCGGCCACACCGCCAACTACGGCGAGAAGCCGGTGCAACGCGCCTGCGCCGCGGCCGACCGCACCGGCCACGCGATGCTGCACACGCTCTACCAGAAGAACGTGGAAGCGCGCACACAGTTCTTCGTCGAATGGATGGCGCTCGACCTGATCCGTGACGAGGAAGGCGACGTCGTCGGCGTCACCGCGCTCGAAATGGAAACCGGCGACCTGCACATCCTGCAGGCCAAGACCGTGCTGCTCGCCACCGGCGGCGCCGGCCGCATCTTTGCCGCGTCGACCAACGCCTTCATCAACACCGGCGACGGCCTGGGCATGGCGGCGCGCTCGGGCATTCCGCTGCAGGACATGGAGTTCTGGCAGTTCCACCCGACCGGCGTGGCCGGCGCCGGCGTGCTGCTGACCGAAGGCTGCCGCGGCGAAGGCGCGATCCTGCTCAACAGCAACGGCGAACGCTTCATGGAGCGCTATGCGCCCACTTTGAAGGACCTGGCGCCGCGCGACTTCGTGTCCCGCTCGATGGACCAGGAAATCAAGGAAGGCCGCGGCTGCGGACCGAACAAGGACTACGTGCTGCTCAAGCTCGACCACCTCGGTGCCGAGACCATCCACAAGCGCCTGCCCTCGGTGTACGAGATCGGCGTCAACTTCGCCAATGTCGACATCACGAAGGAGCCGATTCCGGTCGTGCCGACCATCCATTACCAGATGGGTGGCATCCCGACCAATATCAACGGCCAGGTCGTCATCCAGCAGGGCGAGGAGAACAGCGCCGTGGTCAACGGCCTCTACGCGGTCGGCGAATGCTCCTGCGTGAGCGTGCACGGCGCCAACCGCCTGGGCACCAATTCGCTGCTCGACCTGCTGGTGTTCGGCCGTGCGGCCGGCAACCACATCGTCGAGTTCAACAACAAGAACAAGGAACACAAGCCGCTGCCGGAAGACGCCGCCGACCGCACGCTGGCCCGACTGAACGAACTGGAAGACTCCACCGACGGTCTGTACGCGCAGGACGTGGCAGCCGAGATCCGCGCCACGATGCAGCAGCATGCAGCCGTGTTCCGCAAGCAGGCCTCGATGGACGAAGGCGTCGAGAAGATCGCCGCCGTGCGCGAGCGCGTCCGCGCCGTCACGCTCAAGGACAAGTCGCGCGTCTTCAACACCGCGCGCATCGAGGCGCTGGAAGTCGACAACCTGATCGAAGTGGCGCAGGCCACCATGGTCTCCGCCGCCGCCCGTCGCGAATGCCGCGGCGCCCACACGGTGGAAGACTACGAACGTCCCGCGGACGATCCGGTCTCGCCGCTCGGCCGCGACGATGCCAACTGGATGAAGCACACGCTCTGGTACAGCGAAGGCAACCGCCTGTCGTACAAGCCGGTGAAGCTGCAGCCACTCACCGTCGCGTCGGTGCCCCCGAAGGTCCGGACCTTCTGAAGATCAAGAACAGGAATATCCACGATGAAGCGCACTTTCAAGATCTACCGCTACGACCCGGACAAGGATGCCAAGCCGTACATGCAGACCATCGAGATCGAACTCGACGGCCACGAACGCATGCTGCTCGACGCCCTGATGAAGCTCAAGGCGCAGGATCCCACGCTGTCGTTCCGCCGCTCCTGCCGCGAAGGCGTCTGCGGCTCCGACGCAATGAACATCAACGGCAAGAACGGCCTGGCCTGCCTGACCAACATGAACACGCTCAAGGGCGTGGTCGTGCTGAAGCCGCTGCCTGGCCTGCCGGTCATCCGCGACCTGATCGTCGACATGACGCAGTTCTTCAAGCAGTACAACTCGATCAAGCCGTACCTGCAGAACGACACCGTGCCGCCCGAGAAGGAACGCCTGCAGTCGCCTGAAGAACGCGACGAGCTGAACGGTCTCTACGAGTGCATCCTGTGCGCGAGTTGCTCGACGAGCTGCCCGAGCTTCTGGTGGAACCCCGACAAGTTCGTCGGCCCGGCCGGCTTGCTGCAGGCCTACCGCTTCATCGCCGACAGCCGCGACGAAGCCACCGCCGAGCGCCTGGACAACCTCGAAGACCCGTACCGCCTGTTCCGCTGCCACACCATCATGAATTGCGTCGACGTGTGCCCCAAGGGCTTGAACCCGACCAAGGCGATCGGCAAGATCAAGGAATTGATGGTCCGCCGCGCCATCTGACCTGAACAGCCATGCAAGCCACCGACAACCTCGACCAGCCCCTCGGCGCCCGTGCGCTGAGCAAGCTGAAATGGCGTTGCCGGCGCGGCCTGCTCGAAAATGACTTGTTCATCGCCCGCTTCTTCGAGCGGCATGAATCTCGCTTGACCGTCGGACAGGCACAGGCAATGGAAGCCCTGATGGACCTGTCGGACCATGATCTCCTCGACTTGTTGCTCAAGCGAAAAGAGCCGGAGCCTGCCTTGGCGGCGCCGGGCGTGGTCGATTTGTTGCATCTCCTGCGCGTCTGAACGCGCGCAAGCCTCCTTCCAGATTTATTTGAAGAAAGAAAGCCTCAATGAAAGCCTCTGACACCAAGGCCACGCTGTCGTTCAGCAACGGCACCGACAACATCGACCTGCCGATCTACAAGGGCTCGATCGGCCCGGATGTCATCGACATCCGCAAGCTGTACGCGCAGACCGGCATGTTCACCTATGACCCGGGCTTCATGTCGACCGCGTCGTGCCAGTCGGCCATCACTTACATCGACGGCGACAAGGGCGAACTGCTCTACCGCGGCTACCCCATCGAACAGCTCGCGACCAACTGCGACTTCATGGAAACCTGCCACCTGCTGCTGTACGGTGAACTGCCGAACGAAGCGCAAAAGGGCACCTTCACCAAGCTCGTGACCAACCACACCATGGTCAACGAGCAGATGCAGTTCTTCCTGCGCGGCTTCCGTCGCGACGCGCACCCGATGGCCATCATGACTGGCCTGGTCGGCGCCCTGTCGGCCTTCTATCACGACAGCACGGACATCAACAATCCGAAGCACCGCGAGATCGCCGCCATCCGCCTCATCGCGAAGATGCCGACGCTGGTCGCCATGGCCTACAAGTACACGATCGGCCAGCCGTACATGTACCCGAAGAACGAGCTGAGCTATGCCGGCAACTTCCTGCACATGATGTTCGCCACGCCGTGCGAAGAGTACAAGGTGAGCCCGGTGCTCGAGCGCGCGCTCGACCGCATCTTCATCCTGCACGCAGACCACGAGCAGAACGCTTCGACCTCGACCGTCCGCCTGTGCGGCTCGTCGGGCACCAACCCGTTCGCGGCGATCGCAGCCGGCGTGGCCTGCCTCTGGGGCCCCGCCCACGGTGGCGCCAACGAGGCGGCGCTCAACATGCTCTACGACATCCAGAAGGCTGGCGGCGTCGAGAAGATCGGCGAGTTCATCAAGCAGGTCAAGGACAAGAACTCGAACGTCAAGCTGATGGGCTTCGGGCACCGTGTCTACAAGAACTACGACCCACGCGCCAAGCTGATGCAGGAAACCTGCAAGGAAGTGCTGCACGAGTTGGGTCTCGAGAACGATCCGCTGTTCAAGCTGGCCATGGCGCTCGAGAAGATCGCCCTGGAAGACGAGTACTTCGTCTCGCGCAAGCTCTACCCGAACGTCGACTTCTACTCGGGCATCGTGCAGCGCGCCATCGGCATCCCGGTGCCGCTGTTCACCGCGATCTTCGCGCTGGCCCGTACCGTCGGGTGGATCGCCCAGCTGAACGAAATGATCGGCGACCCCGAGTACAAGATCGGTCGTCCGCGCCAGCTGTTCGAAGGCTCGGTCAAGCGCGACGTGCAACCGATCGCCACACGCTGAGCATCCGTCGGGGCCTCGCGCCTCACCTTTTGAAAGGCTGCCTTCGGGCAGCCTTTTTGCGTTTTGGCTGACAAGACGGCCCCGTGCATTTCCCTAATCTGCCGGTGCGGAGGGAAAACCGCCTCGCATTCCATTCAACCTACTGCTCCAAAGGAGTCTGATATGAGAAAAATCGCTGCATTGATGGCCGTCGCGTTCGCATTCGCCATTCCGCTGGCCGGCTGCAACACCATGAAGGGCGCAGGCCAGGACATGGAGAAGGCCGGCCAGAAGCTGGAAAGCTCCGCCGACAAGAACAAGTGACCTGGCGCCTTGCCGCCACCACTGGAAGCAGCGGGCCGAGCGCCCGCTTTTTTTCATCTTGAGGCAGCAACGGTGTCATCGTGTTTCACGATGACGGAAGGGTCAATTCCCTAGCAAAATAGCGCTCCGCTTCATCGCCTCCCGCGATGGCAGCCAGCGCACCGTGAACACCTCTGAACGCAGCTTTGCCCGCCGGATCGACCTGACCTCCCTGCAGCTCTTCGTGGCTGTATGCGAGTTGGGCAGCATCGGCCGCGCGGCGGAGCGCGAGTTCATCGCGGCGTCAGCCGTCAGCAAGCGCCTGTCGGACCTCGAAGCCACGCTCAACACCCCCCTGCTCTACCGCCATACGCGCGGCGTCGACCTGACGCCGGCCGGCGAGAGCCTGTTGCACCACGCCCGCTCGGTGCTCTACAGCCTCGAGAAGATGCAGGGCGAACTCAGCGAGTACGCCGACGGGGTGCGCGGCCATGTGCGCGTGCACGCCAACATCTCGGCCATCGTGCAGTTCCTGCCGGAAGACCTGGGCGCCTTCCGCCGCGCGCACGAGGCCATCAAGATCGACCTCGAAGAACACCTCAGCAGCGAGGTGCTGCGCGCGGTCCAGGAAGGCGCTTCGGACCTCGGCGTCTGTCATCTGGCCGACCACGACACCGAATTGCAGAGCCTGCCCTATCGCCACGACCACTTGGTGCTGATCGTGCCCGCCGGGCATCCGCTCGCGGGTGCGGGGCCCATCGATTTCGTCGATTCGCTGGAGCATGACCACGTCGGCCTGCACACCAACAGCTCGATCTATGTCGCCACGCGCCAGGCCGCGCTGGATGCCGGTCGCAGCATCAAGCTGCGCATCCACGTCACCGGCCTGGACGCCATGTGCCGGATGATCGAGAACGGCCTCGGCATCGGCGTGATGCCGGGCCAGGCATTCGACTTGATGCGCGGCGGTGTCGGCCGGCGGCTCACCAGCGTGGCACTCAAGGACGCCTGGGCGCAGCGCGAAATCCGCCTGGTCGCGCGCGACTTTTCCACACTGCCGGTCGCCGCCCGCACGCTCGTCCAGCACCTCCAAGCCTCCGGCGAAGCAGCCGCCCGCGAACCGGCCGAACTGGCCGCCTGAAACACAACGATCACCCCACGAAAGAAGACTGACATGGCACGCACGCTCTACGACAAGATCTGGGACGAACACGTCGTCCACACCGAGGAAGACGGCACCGCGATCCTCTACATCGACCGCCACCTGGTGCACGAAGTCACCAGCCCGCAAGCCTTCGAGGGCCTGCGCGAG
Organism: Variovorax sp. dw_308; assembly: GCF_019207085.1. Taxonomy (GTDB): domain Bacteria; phylum Pseudomonadota; class Gammaproteobacteria; order Burkholderiales; family Burkholderiaceae_C; genus Variovorax. Next base: position 596,333 of record NZ_JAATOM010000003.1, read on the forward strand.
GCCGGCCGCAAGCTGTGGCGCATCAGCTCGGTCGTGGCCACGGCCGACCACAACACGCCGACCACCGGATGGGAGCGCGGCTACGAAGGCATTGCCGACCCGACCAGCAAGGAGCAGATCACGACGCTCGACCACAACATCGCCGAATTCGGCGCGGCCGCGTTCTTCCCGTTCCTGAACAAGCGCCAGGGCATCGTGCACGTGATCGGCCCGGAATCGGGCGCGACGCTGCCGGGCATGACGGTCGTCTGCGGCGACTCGCACACCTCCACGCACGGCGCATTCGGCGCGCTCGCGCACGGCATCGGCACCAGCGAGGTCGAGCATGTGATGGCGACGCAGACGCTGCTCGGCAAGAAGGCGAAGAACATGCTGGTCAAGGTCGAAGGCAAGCTGCCGCTCGGCTGCACCGCCAAGGACATCGTGCTCGCGATCATCGGCAAGATCGGCACCGCTGGCGGCACCGGCTACACCATCGAATTCGCGGGCTCGGCGATCCGCGACCTGAGCATGGAAGGCCGCATGACGGTCTGCAACATGGCCATCGAAGCCGGCGCGCGCGCTGGCCTCGTGGCGGTCGATGAAAAGACGATCAGCTACGTCAAGGGCCGCCCGCTCGCACCCACCGGCGTGGAATGGGACCAGGCTGTCAGCTACTGGAAGACGCTGCAATCCGACCCCACTGCGCACTTCGATCTCGTCGTCGAACTCGACGCCACAAAGATCCCGCCGCAGGTCACCTGGGGCACCTCGCCCGAGATGGTCACGGAGATTAACGGCCGCGTGCCCGATCCCGACAAGGAAAAGGACGCCAACAAGCGCGGCGCCATCGAACGCGCGCTGACCTACATGGGACTGGAGCCGAACAAGGCGATGAACGACATCTTCGTCGACAAGGTGTTCATCGGCTCGTGCACGAACAGCCGCATCGAGGACATGCGCGAAGCCGCTGCCGTCGTGAAGAAGCTGGGCCAGAAGGTCGCGAAGAACGTCAAGCTCGCGATGGTCGTGCCCGGCTCCGGCCTGGTGAAGGAACAGGCCGAGCGCGAGGGCCTCGACGTGATCTTCAAGGCCGCAGGATTCGAATGGCGCGAGCCCGGTTGCTCGATGTGCCTGGCGATGAACGCCGACCGCCTCGAACCCGGCGAGCGCTGCGCCTCCACAAGCAACCGCAACTTCGAAGGCCGCCAGGGCGCCGGTGGCCGAACCCACCTCGTGAGCCCCGCGATGGCCGCTGCCGCCGCGGTGCACGGGCACTTCGTCGACGTGCGCACCTTCGCCTGAATACAAGAACAGCCGGCCGCGAAGGACGCGAAAAACTACGCGAAGAACGCGAAAGAAACCCCATGAATTTTGGCTGTTCTTTCGCGTCCTTCGCGCAATCTTCGCGTCCTCTGCGTCCGGCAGTCCGCTTTTGAATCTGGAGTCCTCACCATGCAGAAATTCACCGTACACAAGGGCCTCGTCGCCCCGATGGACCGCGAGAACGTCGACACCGACGCGATCATTCCCAAGCAGTTCCTGAAGTCGATCCGCAAGACCGGCTTCGGCCCCAATCTGTTCGACGCCTGGCGCTACCTCGACACCGGCGAACCGGGGCAAGACCCTGCCACCCGCAAGCCGAACCCCGATTTCGTGCTGAACCAGCCGCGCTATGTCGGCGCGTCGATCCTGATCGCGCGCCAGAACTTCGGCTGCGGCTCGTCGCGCGAGCACGCGCCGTGGGCACTCGACCAGTACGGCTTCCGCGCCATCATCGCGCCGAGCTACGCCGACATCTTCTTCAACAACAGCTTCAAGAGCGGCTTGCTGCCGATCGTGCTGCCCGAGGCGCAGGTCGCGAAACTGTTCGACGAAGTCTTCGCATTCCCCGGCTACCAGCTCACCATCGACCTGGGGCGCCAGGTGGTGGTGAAGCCCGATGGCACCGAACTCGCCTTCGACGTGCAAGCCTTCCGCAAGTACTGCCTCATCAACGGCCTCGACGACATCGGCCTGACGCTGCGCCACAAGGACAAAATCCAGGCCTTCGAGAAGGAACGCCTGGCCACCAAGCCGTGGCTCGCCCACACGATGGTGAGCTGACGCGATTGCCGCCATGCGTCGACTGTTCCAGCGCTGGGTGTTGTCGCGGCTGTGGCTGACCTTCATCGTCCTGTGCCTGAGCTTCTTTGCTTTCGGCGCGGGCACGTTGAACCTCATCTACCTGTTCCAGGCCAATGCGGCCTTCCTTGCCGAGCAGGGATGGCAGGCGGTCATGGACGGCGCGCTCGGTCAACTCTTTCATCTGCTGCTGAACGGCGTGCTGAGCATGGTGGCCTACGTGATCTTCAAGACCTGCGAGCATCGCTTGTCGCACTGGCTCGGCGACGAGCACTGACTTCCAACAATTAACAACCCTTCGACTCTCATGAAAATCGCAGTCCTCCCCGGTGATGGCATCGGCACCGAAATCGTCGCCGAAGCCGTTCGCGTGCTCGACGTCCTCGACCTGAAGTTCGAGATGGAAACCGCCCTGGTCGGCGGCGCCGCCTACGAAGCGCACGGCCATCCGCTGCCCGAGTCGACGCTCAAGCTCGCCAAGGAATCCGACGCTGTGCTGTTCGGCGCCGTCGGCGACTGGAAGTACGACAAGCTCGACCGCCCGCTGCGCCCGGAGCAGGCCATCCTGGGCCTGCGCAAGAACCTTGGCCTGTTCGCCAACTTCCGCCCTGCGATCTGCTACGAGCAACTGGTCGGCGCATCGAGCCTCAAGCCCGAACTCATCGCGGGCCTGGACATCCTCATCATCCGCGAACTGACCGGCGACATCTACTTCGGCGCACCGCGCGGCCGCCGCACCGCCGTCGACGGGCACTTTCCCGGCGCCGAGGAAGCCTTCGACACGATGCGCTACTCGCGCCCCGAGGTCGAGCGCATCGCCCGCGTCGCCTTCGAGGCCGCGCGCAAGCGCAGCAAGCGCGTGACCAGCGTCGACAAGGCCAACGTGCTTGAGACCTTCCAGTTCTGGAAGGACATCGTCACCGAGGTCGGCAAGGAATATCCGGACGTCGAACTCGACCACATGTACGTCGACAACGCGGCCATGCAACTCGTCAAGGCGCCGAAGAAGTTCGACGTGGTCGTCACCGGCAACATGTTCGGCGACATCCTCTCGGACGAGGCCGCGATGCTCACCGGCTCCATCGGCATGCTGCCCTCGGCCTCGCTGAATGCGAGCAACCAGGGCCTGTACGAACCGAGCCATGGCAGCGCGCCCGACATCGCCGGCAAGGGGGTTGCCAATCCATTGGCTACAATCCTCTCCGCTGCCATGATGCTCCGCTTCTCCCTCAACCAACCCGAAGCCGCCGCTCGTATCGAGTCGGCGGTCCAGCAGGTGCTGGCCGCAGGCCTTCGCACCGGCGACATCTGGTCGGAAGGCACGAAGCGCGTCGGCACCCGCGAAATGGGTGACGCGGTTGTTGCAGCAATCACCAAAAAGACGATTACCGGCTAACCGCAGCCCGCTTCGTCACGCCCCCCGGCTCGACGAGTCGGGCGCAAAGAGAAACCACTTTCTTTTTTGACTTAGGGCACTTTTCAAAATGGCGTACGCATCTCAACCTCTGGTCGGCCTCGTGGGCTGGCGTGGCATGGTCGGCTCGGTCCTGATGGACCGCATGCAGGCCGAAGGCGACTTCGGCCTCATCGAGCCGATGTTCTTCTCGACTTCCAACGCCGGCGGCAAGGCCCCGTCGATGGCCAAGAACGAGACCGCGCTGAAGGATGCGTTCGACATCGAAGCACTGAAGAAGTGCGACATCGTCATCACCGCCCAAGGCGGCGACTACACGAGCGAAGTCTTCCCCAAGCTGCGCGCAGCCGGCTGGAACGGCCACTGGATCGATGCCGCCTCGACGCTGCGCATGAAGGATGACGCGATCATCGTCCTCGACCCGGTGAACCTGCCCGTGATCCAGACCGCACTCAGCAAGGGCGGCAGGAACTGGATCGGCGGCAACTGCACCGTGAGCTGCATGCTGATGGGCGTGGGCGCGCTGTACAAGGCCGGCCTGGTCGAGTGGATGACCAGCATGACCTACCAGGCCGCATCAGGCGGCGGCGCACAGCACATGCGCGAGTTGCTGACGCAGTTCGGCACGCTGAATTCGGAAGTGAAGGCGCTGCTGGACGATCCGAAGTCGGCCATCCTGGAAATCGACCGCAAGGTGCTGCACAAGCAGCAGAACCTGTCGGCCGCGGAAACGGCCAACTTCGGCGCACCGCTGGGTGGCTCACTGATTCCGTGGATCGACAAGGACCTCGGCATCGGCAAGACGTCGCACGACGATGCCGAATGGGGCCTGTCCAAGGAAGAGTGGAAGGGCGGCGCCGAGACCAACAAGATCCTCGGCCAGGGCGCGGGCTTCGGCACCGCCGCCACGCCCGTCGATGGTTTCTGCGTGCGGGTCGGCGCGATGCGCTGCCACAGCCAGGCGCTGACCTTCAAGCTCAAGAAGAACGTGCCGACGGCGGACATCGAGGCGCTCATCGCGGCAGACAACGCCTGGGTCAAGGTCGTTCCGAACACGCGTGAAGCCACGCTCAAGGACCTGACGCCCGTCGCCGTCACCGGCACCATGAATATCCCTGTCGGCCGCATCCGCAAGCTGGCGATGGGTCCGGAATACGTCGGAGCGTTCACAATCGGCGACCAGCTCCTGTGGGGCGCGGCCGAGCCATTGCGTCGTATGCTGCGAATCCTGCTCGACGCCTGAAGCAGAGGGTGACGTTGCAAAACAGCCACGGAACTTTGCGGCCGAAGTTGGCACGCACTGGTCTGGTCTAAGCTGTTGCCTTGTCACTAGGGGGTGATGGTGTTAACGTTCTCTTACACTTCCGGGCCATGAAGCCCCCTATCAGCATGACCAGACCTCCGCTGCACGTGAACCTGAACCCGGTCACCCGGCCCACCCCGACGTCTTCGGGCAGCGGTCCAGTCTCACTGCTGAGCGCCGCCATCGCACTCGCATTGGGATTGGTGGTGAGCACGGATGCCAGCGCGCTGGCGCTGGGTCGGCTCAACGTGCAATCGGCCCTCGGCGAACCGCTGCGCGCCGAGATCGACGTCACCGAGATCAGTGCTGCCGAAGCTGACAGCATGAAGCTCAACATCGCGTCGCCCGAAGCCTTCCAGGCCGCGGGCGTCGCCTACAACACCGCCCTCGCCGACGTGCGCATGGTGCTGCAACGCCGCGCCGATGGCCGCTACGTCGTGCGCCTGGCCGGCAATCGCTCGCTCAACGATCCGTTCATCGACCTGCTGCTGGAAGCCAACTGGGGAGGCGGGCGCGTCGTGCGCGACTACACCGTGCTGCTCGATCCGCCGCGCAGCCGCCAGGCGGCCGCAACACCGATCAACCCGGTCGGGCCGCAGATCCAGATCGGCAACACCCCGCCGACGCGCATGGCCACGCCGCCCGCAGCGCCCCCGGTGGCGCAGGCAGCCCCGCCGCGTCCACGTCCGGCGCCTGTTCCCGCGCCCACGCCCGCACCGGCAGCCGAGCGCGCCGTGCGCACCGGCACCGGTGACGGCCAGCAAGTCGCGGTGCGCCCCGGCGACACTGCCAGCAAGATCGCCGGCGCCTACAAGCCGGCAGACGTGTCGCTCGACCAGATGCTGGTGGCGATGCTGCGGAGCAATCCGGATGCTTTCCTCGGCGGCAACGTCAACCGCATGAGGGCCGGCGCGGTCATCAACGTACCGAGCGCTGCGCAGGCCACCGCGACACCGCCCGACGAAGCCCGGCGCACCGTCACCGCGCAAAGCCGTGATTTCAACGACTATCGCCAGCGCCTGGCCGGCAACGCGCCGACCTCCCGGGTGGCTCGCGCGGATCGCCAGGCCGGAGGCAAGGTCCAGACCAATGTCCAGGACCGAAATGCCGCCGCAGCATCGCCCGACAAGCTCACCATTTCGCCAGGCACGTCGACCACGGCCGCCGACGAAAAGCTGGCGGCGGAACGCCAGGCCAAGGACACCAGCACCCGCGTGGCGGAGCTGTCGAAGAACATTTCGGAATTGAACAAGCTGCAGAGCGCGACCGCGCCTGCCGCCACTGCGCCCGCTGCATCGGCCGTTGCACCCTCTACA
>NZ_JAATOM010000030.1 GCF_019207085.1 Variovorax sp. dw_308
GCCTTCCAGCAGCAGGACCACAGAGCCCTCCTTGACCTTGCTGCCCACCTCGACCTTCAATTCCTTCACCACGCCGGCCTGGCTCGACGGAATCTCCATCGAGGCCTTGTCCGACTCCACGGTGATCAGCGACTGTTCGGCCTTGACCGTGTCGCCCACCTTGACCAGCAGCTCGATCACTGCGACTTCATCGAAATCGCCGATGTCCGGCACCTTGATTTCCACTATTGCCATCTCGTTGTCTCCCGCCCGTGAGGCGCGTCGGTTGTTCGGGTTGTTGGTTGTTTACGCGTAGAGCGGACTGATCTTCTCGGCGTTGATGCCGTACTTCTTGATCGCTTCGGCGACCTTGGTTGCCGGCACTGTGCCGTCTTCGCTGAGCGCCTTGAGCGCGGCAACCACGATGAAGTGGCGGTTGACTTCGAAATGCTCGCGCAGCTTGGCGCGGAAATCGCTGCGGCCAAAGCCGTCGGTGCCAAGCACCTTGTAGTTGCGGCCCTTGGGGATGAACGGACGGATCTGTTCGGCGTAGGCCTTCATGTAGTCGGTCGACGCGACCACCGGGCCATTGCTGGACGACAGTTGCTGCGTCACGAACGGCACGCGCTGTTCGTCGGTGGGATGCAGGAGGTTGAAGCGCTCGGCCTCCTGGCCGTCACGCGTCAGCTCGTTGAAGCTTGGGCAGCTCCACACGCTCGCGCTCACGCCCCAGTCCTTCTCGAGCAGTTCCTGCGCGAAGAAGCTCTCACGCAGGATGGTGCCGCTGCCCAGCAACTGCACCGTCGGCGCCTTGGCCTTCAGTGCAGGGCCCTGCTTGGCCAGGTACATGCCCTTGATGATCTGCTCCTCGGTGCCGGGTTGCAGGCCGGGCATCGGGTAGTTCTCGTTGAGCAGTGTGATGTAGTAATACACGTTCTCCTGGCGTTCGACCATGCGCTTCAGGCCATGGTGCAGGATCACCCCGACTTCATGCGCGAAGGTCGGGTCGTAGCTCACGCAGTTCGGGATGGTGTTGGCCAGGATGTGGCTGTGGCCGTCCTCGTGCTGCAGGCCTTCGCCATTCAGCGTGGTGCGCCCCGACGTGCCGCCGAGCAGGAAGCCGCGCGCCTGCATGTCGCCGGCCGCCCAGGCCAGGTCGCCGATGCGCTGGAAGCCGAACATCGAGTAGTACACGTAGAACGGCACCATGATTCGGTTGTTCGTCGAGTACGACGTGGCCGCAGCGATCCAGCTCGACATGCCGCCCGCCTCGTTGATGCCTTCCTGCAGGATCTGGCCAGCCTTGTCTTCCTTGTAGTACATGACCTGGTCTTTATCGACCGGGGTGTACTGCTGGCCATCGGGGTTGTAGATGCCGATCTGGCGGAACAGGCCTTCCATGCCGAAGGTACGTGCCTCGTCGACCAGGATCGGCACGACGCGCGGGCCCAGCGCCTGGTCGCGCAACAGTTGCGTGAGGAAGCGCACATAGGCTTGCGTCGTCGAGATCTCGCGCCCCTCGGCGGTTGGCTCGATCACGCTCTTGAACACCTCCAGCGCCGGTACGGTGAAACTTTCATCGGCCTTGGTGCGGCGATGCGGCAGGTAGCCGCCCAGCGCCTTGCGACGCTCGTGCAGATACTTCATTTCCGGCGTGTCGTCGGCCGGCTTGTAGAACGGGATGTCCGCGATCTGGCTGTCCGGAATCGGGATGTTGAAGCGGTCGCGGAAGGCCTTGATGTCGTCTTCGCTGAGCTTCTTGGTCTGGTGGACGGTGTTCTTGCCCTCGCCGATCTTGCCCATGCCGAAGCCCTTCACGGTCTTGATCAGCAACACCGTCGGCTGGCCCTTGTGATTCACGGCCGCATGGAAGGCCGCGTAGACCTTCTGCGAGTCATGGCCGCCGCGGCGCAGTTGCCAGATGTCGTCGTCGCTCATCTTCTCGACCATGGCCGCCGTGCGCGGATCGCGGCCGAAGAAGTGCTTGCGGACGTAGGCGCCGTCGTTGGCCTTGAAGGCCTGGTAGTCGCCGTCGACCGTGTCCATCATGATCTTGCGCAGCGCACCGTCCTTGTCGCGCGCCAGCAGCGGATCCCAGTTGCTGCCCCACAGCAGCTTGATCACGTTCCAGCCCGCCCCGCGGAACTCGCCTTCGAGCTCCTGCACGATCTTGCCGTTGCCGCGCACCGGGCCGTCGAGGCGCTGCAGATTGCAGTTGATGACGAACACCAGGTTGTCGAGCTTCTCGCGTGCGGCCAGGCCGATGGCGCCGAGCGATTCCACTTCGTCCATTTCGCCGTCGCCGCAGAACACCCAGACCTTGCGGTTCTCGGTGTTGGCGATGCCGCGGGCATGCAGGTACTTGAGGAAGCGGGCCTGGTAGATCGCCATCAGCGGGCCAAGGCCCATCGACACGGTCGGGAACTGCCAGAACTCGGGCATCAACTTGGGATGCGGATAGCTGGAGAGGCCCTTGCCGTCGACTTCCTGGCGGAAGTTGAGCAGTTGCTCTTCGGTCAGCCGGCCTTCGAGGTAGGCGCGGGCATAGACGCCGGGCGACACGTGCCCCTGGATGTAGAGACAGTCGCCGCCGTGGTTCTCGCTCTCGGCATGCCAGAAGTGATTGAAGCCAGCGCCGAACATGCTTGCCAGCGATGCGAAGGAGCCGATGTGGCCGCCAAGGTCGCCGCCTTCGGGCGGGTGATGCCGGTTGGCCTTGACCACCATCGCCATCGCATTCCAGCGCATGTAGGACCGCAGGCGTTCTTCGATTTCGAGATTGCCGGGGGAGCGTTCTTCCTGGTCCGGCTCCAGGGTGTTGACGTAGGCGGTGTTGGCCGAGAACGGCTTGTCGATGCTGTTCTGGCGCGCGTGCTCGAGGAGTTGCTCCAGGAGGAAGTGAGCGCGGTCGGGGCCCTCACTCTGGATGACGGCGGACAGTGCGTCCATCCATTCACGTGTTTCCTGCGCGTCCGCGTCATTCGCGGCCGAGCCAAAAAGATTCTCGGGACTTGCCGACATTTTTGTCTCCTGGGTGTGGATGGCAGCCAATTTACCGCCGTGTTTGCGATGGCAGGAAGTTTCGCACAACATTTATGTAATTTCAAATGGTGCTTGTTGATTTTATATTGTGCAATTTGAAGTTTCAGTCCGTGACGTTCCCGCATGAGTGTCAAGACCGTTTCCGCTGGCTCGAAGAGGGGTTCCCCTACACTCGGGGGCAATGCCGTTCACGTCCTCCGTCGAAGCAGCGCGCCAGGTCGCCAATTCGTCGCCCCTTTCCTGGTGGCGCCGGTGGTGGCGACGCCAGACGCCGGTCCTTCAGGATGCGGTCGCCATGCTGGCGCCGCTGGCCGCCGTACTGCTTTTCCTAGCCGCCATCGTTTCCGCGTTCTGGTACCTGCGTGCAGAAGAACTCGAGCGCGAACAGGAGTCCGTCAAGCGCGACGTGGAATACGCCCAGCAGCGCTTGCGACTTCGACTGCTGGAGCGCCAGGAGCAGTTGATGCGCGTGGCACGCGATGCCTCCAACCGCGAGATCGATTCCCCCGAATTCGCCAGTCGAGCCGAATCACTGGTGAGCCAGTTCCCGGAATTGCAGGGCGTCACGTGGATCGACGACCGTCGCCGCGTGAAGGCCGCGTACGCCGCGCCCAGCGTGCACCCCTCGCAGCAACACCCGATCGGCGAAGTGCTGCGCCCCGGCGACATCGAAACCAATTACGCCCTCTCGCGCGAATTGCGGCAGCCGGTGTATTCGCAGCCGATCGCGGGCAACGATCCGCCCAGCCTGCTGCAGCTCCACATCCCGCTGTTCGACCAGGGCTTGTTCGCCGGCGTGCTGATGGGCGAGTTCTCTATAGACGGCCTGCTGCGCTACGGCATCCCGCCCGAGGTGGCGGCGCGCTATGCGGTGTCGCTGCTCGACGCCAAGAATGGCCTGATCGCCGGCAACACCGTCAACCCGCGTGAAGCCGGCACGCGCGTGCTGCCATGGAACGAGCACACCAACGAATACGAAGTGCCGGTATCGCCCGTCGGCAATGGCCTGCTGTTGCGCGCGCAGGCCTATCGCACCTCGCAGGGCTTCGTCGGCAACGGCTTGTTTTGGCTGGTTGGCGCACTCAGCGTGCTCACCAGCTGGATGCTGATCGGCACCTGGCGCCACACGCGCCGCCGCCTGCAGGCACAGCAGGCATTGGTTGCCGAAACCAACTTCCGCCGTGCGATGGAGAACTCCATGCTCACCGGCATGCGCGTGCTCGACCTCGAAGGCCGCATCACCTACGTCAACGCCGCCTTCTGCGCCATGACCGGATGGAGCGAATCGGAACTGGTCGGGCAGACGCCGCCCTTCCCCTACTGGCTCGAATCCGACCGCGAGGTGATGAACGAGCGCCTGGAGGAAGAGTTGCACGGGCGCGCCCTGCCCGGCGGCTTCCAGGTGCGGGTCAAGCGCCGCAATGGCAGCGTGTTCGATGCGCGGCTTTACGTCTCGCCGCTCATCGATGCACGCGGCCACCAGACCGGCTGGATGACGTCGATGACCGACATCACGGAGCCGACGCGCATCCGCGAACAGCTGTCGGCATCGCATGAGCGTTTCACGATCGTGCTGGAGGCGCTGGACGCGTCCGTATCGGTGGCACCGCTTGGCAGCAAGGAACTGCTGTTCGCCAACAAGCTGTACCGCAGCTGGTTCGGCTCCAACACCGTCGGCCATCTCGACATGGTGGCGCAGGCAGGCGTGCCGGCCTCGCAGGCCCACGACGACGGCCTGGACGACGTCGATCCCTACGCCGGCCTGCCGATCGACACGCTCACCGCAGCGCAGCCCGGCAACAACGAGATCTTCGTGCCCGATCTCGGCAAGTGGCTCGAAGTGCGCTCGCGCTACCTGACCTGGGTCGACGGCCGCCTGGCGCAAATGGTGATCGCGACCGACATCACGCCGCGCCGCGACGCCGAGGACCTGTCCGCCGCGCAGGCCGACCGCGCGCAGGCCGCCAGCCGCCTCATCACGATGGGCGAGATGGCATCGAGCGTTGCGCACGAACTGACGCAACCGCTCACCGCCATCAACAACTATTGCAACGGCATGGCCTCGCGCATCAAGGGCCAGACCATCGATTCCGATTCGCTGCTGGCCGCGCTCGACAAGACCTCGAAGCAGGCCCAACGCGCCGGCCAGATCATCCAGCGCATCCGCTCCTTCGTGAAGCGCAGCGAACCCAACCGCACGCCGGCCGAGGCCAGCACGATGGTGAGCGAGGCCGTGGAACTCGCCGGCATCGAACTGCGTCGACGCAACGTGCGTCTCAACCACTATGTCGCGGCGCGCCTGCCCATCCTGCGCGTGGACCCGATCCTCATCGAACAGGTGCTGGTCAACCTGCTGAAGAATGCCGCCGAGTCCATCGACGTGGCGAATCGGCCGCTGGCGCGCCGCAGCGTAGAGTTGCGGGTGGTTCCGCGCGTGGTCGATGGTCAGAATGCCGTCGAGTTTTCAGTGCAGGACACCGGCATGGGCCTGGCGCCGGAAGTCATGGACCGCCTGTATGAAGCATTCTTTTCCACCAAACCGGAAGGAATGGGCATAGGGCTGAATTTGTGCCGGACCATCGTGGAATCCCACCGTGGCAGGATGCAGGCAGAGAACATTTACAATCTCTCACAAGTAGTTGGCTGCCGTTTTTCCTTCTGGATTCCGGTGTTTGACGCGATGGACCCGATAGCAAGAGACGAGACAAAGGTAACGGCATGAGTTTGATTCCCAAGAAGGGCACGGTCTACGTTGTCGATGACGACGAAGCGGTTCGCGATTCCCTGCAATGGCTGCTGGAAGGCAAGGATTACCGGGTTCGCTGTTTCGATTCGGCCGAATCCTTCCTCTCCCGTTATGACCCACGCGAAGTCGCATGTCTGATCGTCGACATCCGCATGGGCGGCATGACCGGGCTCGAGTTGCAGGATCGGCTGATCGAGCGCCGCTCGCCGCTGCCGATCGTGGTCATCACCGGCCACGGCGACGTGCCGATGGCGGTCGACTCGATGAAGAAGGGCGCGATGGATTTCATCCAGAAGCCCTTCAACGACGAGGAACTGGTGACGCTGGTCGAGCGCATGCTCGAACACGCACGCGGCGCTTTCGCCCAGCACCAGCAATCAGCCAGCCGCGACGCGCTGCTGTCCAAGCTGACCGGCCGCGAAGCCCAGGTGCTCGAACGCATCGTCGCCGGCCGCCTGAACAAGCAGATCGCCGACGACCTCGGCATCAGCATCAAGACGGTGGAGGCGCACCGGGCCAACATCATGGAAAAGCTCAACGCCAACACGGTCGCCGACCTGTTGAAGATCGCGCTGGGGCAGAACGCCCCGAAGGCTTGAGGCACGACGCGTTCCCGAATTTCGCTATTTCACTGACAGCCACAGCGCCCGTCACGCTTGCGTGAACGGGCGCTTTTACTTGGAGAATCACCGCCCATGACCGCACAACTCATCGACGGCAACGCGCTTGCCAAATCCATCCGCGCCGAAGTCGCCGGACGCACCGCTGCCCTCAAGGCGCGCGGCATCACGCCGGCCCTTTCCATCATCCTCGTGGGCGAAGACCCGGCCAGCCAGGTCTACACGAAGCACAAGGTCAACGACAGCACCGAGACCGGCCTGCAGGCCACGCTGGAGCGCTACCCGGCCACCATGACCGGGGCCGAACTACTGGCCCGCATTCGCGCGCTCAACGAGGATCCGAAAGTGCACGGCATCCTCGTGCAATTGCCGTTGCCCAAGCACATGGACAGCCAGAAGGTGATCGAGACCATCTCGCCCGCCAAGGACGTTGACGGCTTCCACATCCACAGCGCCGGTGCGCTGATGACCGGCGCCCGCGGCTTCTGGCCCTGCACGCCCTACGGCTGCATGAAGATGCTCGAATCGATCGGCTACAACCTGCGCGGCAAGCATGCGGTGGTCATCGGCCGCAGCAACATCGTCGGCAAACCGATGGCCATGATGCTGCTCGCGCAGAGCGCCACGGTCACCATCTGCCACAGCGCCACCGCCGACCTCAAGGCCATGACCTTGCAGGCCGACGTGATCGTCGCAGCGGTCGGCAAGCGCAATGTGCTCACCGCCGACATGGTGAAGCCGGGCGCGGTGGTCATCGACGTCGGCATGAACCGCAATGACGAAGGCAAGCTCTGCGGTGACGTCGACTTCGACGGCGTGCGCGGGGTCGCCGGCTGGATCACGCCGGTGCCCGGCGGCGTCGGCCCGATGACGCGCGCGATGCTGCTCGTCAACACGCTCGAGGCGGCCGAAAACGCGGGATGATGCTCCGCGCACTTCCTGCGCTCCTCACGCCCCCCCGACCAGAGCCCCCACGCCGGCAACCCGATAAAGCCGGCGTCGCAGTGGTGCCGGCTCAAACACCGGCACACTTGAACTTGTCTCATCTGCCCGCCATCTCAACCAGACCATGACCAATCCCCTCCTCGATTTCTCCGACCTCCCGCTGTTCGACAAGATCAAGCCCGAGCATGTGGCGCCTGCCGTCGACGTGCTGCTGGCCGATGCCGAGGCCGCCCTGCAAACCGTGACCGCCCCGGCATTCCCCGCGGAATGGTCGGCGATCGCCAAGGTGCTGGACGTGTCCACCGAGCGCTTCAGCCGGGCCTGGGGGGCCGTCGGCCATCTCAATGCCGTCGCCGACACGCCGCAACTGCGCGCCGCCTACAACGAGGCGATGCCGCGCGTCACCGCGTTCTGGACCCAGCTCGGCTCCGACGAACGCATGTATGCCAAGTACAAAGCCGTCGACGTGGGCGCGCTCAATGCGGAGCAGCGCCAGGCCCACAAGTACGCGGTGCGCAATTTCGTGCTCGGTGGGGCGGAATTGCAGGGCGAGGCCAAGGAGCGCTTCGCAGCCATCCAGGAGCGCCAGGCCGAACTGAGCCAGAAGTTCAGCGAAAACGCCCTCGATGCCACCGATGCCTTCGCCTACTACGCCGAGCTGCCAGAACTCGAAGGCGTTCCGGATGACGTCGTCAGCACCGCCCGCGCAGCCGCCGAAGCCGAAGGCAAGCCAGGCTACAAGCTCACGCTGAAGATGCCCTGCTACCTGCCGGTGATGCAGTTCGCGAAAAGCAGCGCGCTGCGCCAGACGCTCTACCGCGCCTACGTCACGCGGGCCAGTGAGTTCGGCCCGCCCGAGCTCGACAACAGCGCGCTGATCCGCGAGATCCTCGAACTGCGCCAGGAGGAAGCCCGCCTGCTCGGCTACAAGAACTTCGGCGAACTCTCGGTGGTGCCGAAGATGGCCGAGTCGCCCGAGCAGGTCACGAAGTTCCTGCGCGATCTCGCCTCCAAGGCCCGCCCCTACGGGGAGCGCGATCTGGCCGACCTGCGCGCCTTCGCCGCCGAATCGCTGGGCCTGGCCGATCCGCAGCCCTGGGACTGGAGCTACGTCGGCGAGAAGCTCAAGGAAGCGCGCTACTCCTTCAGCGAGCAGGAAGTCAAGCAGTACTTCACCGCGCCGAAGGTCATGGCCGGCCTGTTCAAGATCGTCGAGACGTTGTTCGAGGTCAACATCCGCCGCGACGATGCGCCGGTGTGGAATCCGGGCGTCGAGTTTTATCGCATCGAGCGCCAGACGCCGCAGGGCGCACAGAAAGTCGGCCAGTTCTATCTCGACCCGTCCGCACGCGCCGGCAAGCGTGGCGGTGCCTGGATGGACGACGTGCGCGCCCGCTGGTTGCGGCCCGACACCGGCGCCCTGCAGACCCCGGTCGCGCAACTGGTCTGCAACTTCGCCGACGGCGTGGACGGCAAGCCGCCGCTCCTCACCCACGACGACGTGACCACGCTGTTCCACGAGTTCGGCCACGGCCTGCACCACATGCTCACGCAGATCAACGAGCGCGACGTGTCGGGCATCAGCGGCGTCGAGTGGGATGCGGTCGAACTGCCGAGCCAGTTCATGGAGAACTTCTGCTGGGAGTGGGACGTGCTCAAGCACATGACCTCTCACGTCGACACCGGCGAGCCGCTGCCGCGCGCCCTGTTCGACAAGATGACCGCCGCCAAGAACTACCAGAGCGGCCTGCAGACACTGCGCCAGATCGAGTTCTCGCTGTTCGACATGCTGCTCCACACGAGCTACGACGCCGCCACAGCCAAGCCCGGCGACGTGATGGCGCTGCTGGGCCAGGTGCGTGCAGAAGTGGCCGTCATGCCCTCGCCGGATTTCAGCCGCACGCCCAACACCTTCAGCCACATCTTCTCGGGCGGCTACGCCGCCGGCTACTACAGCTACAAGTGGGCCGAGGTGCTGAGCGCCGACGCTTATGCCGCCTTCGAGGAAACGGCCGGCGCCAATGGCGAGCCCAGCATCGAGACCGGCCGCAAGTACCGCCAGGCCATCCTCGAAGCGGGTGGCAGCCGCAGCGCGATGGAGTCATTCAAGGCCTTCCGCGGCCGCGAGCCGCAACTTGATGCGCTGTTGCGACATCAGGGCATGGCCGAATCGCACGCAACCTGAGGCCTGACGGATACTCGGCCCCATTCGATGTCGATGACCCGGAGTTCCCGATGAGCTTTTCTTCCTCACATCTCGGTGGCCGCCAGCTCCCGCTCCTGTTGCTGCTGATGGCCGGCAGCGCGATGGCCCAGGTCTATCGCAATGTCGACAAGAACGGCGTCGTCAGCTACTCCGACCAGCCGCCGTCCAGGGCCGCGCAACCCGCGGCGCCACGCGGCGGCACGGTGAACGAATTGCCTGAGCCCGTCGGCAGCGGCAGCCTGCCCTACGAGCTCCGCCAGGTGGTCCAGCGCTATCCCGTCACGCTCTACACCGGCGACGACTGCCAGCCGTGCAGCGCGGCCCGCTCGATGCTGACGACCCGCGGCGTGCCTTTCAGCGAGCGCACCGTGAAGACCAACGAAGACGTGGCGGCGCTGCAGCGCCTGAGCGGCCAGAACACGCTGCCGGTGGTGAGCATCGGGACGCAGCAACTCAAGGGCTATTCGGACGTCGAGTGGTCGCAGTACCTCGATGCGGCGGGCTATCCCAAAAGCAACCAGTTGAGTGCCGGCTACGCGAGGCCGCCTGCGCAACCACTGGTCGCGGTCAAGGAAGCACCGGCGCCGGCCGCACGCCCGCCTGCCGCCGCGTCTGTCCCGGTCGCGCCGGCACCGGCGGCCGTCTCGGGACCGACGCCCGACAACCCGGCCGGGATCAAGTTCTGATATGAGCCCGCCCCCGGGAGCGCCTGTGAAATGAGCCCGTGGGCCGCGCCTTGCCCGGCCAGGCCCTGCGCGGGGATCAAGTCGAAATGGCAAGGCCACATCGACTTCTGCGCTGCATCAATCGAAGCTGAGCGTCTGCACGCCTGAGGGCGTACCCAGCAGGCACACGTTGGCCTTCTGGTGCGCGAACACGCCCACCGTGACGACGCCCGGCCACTGGCTGACTTCACTCTCGAACGCCAGCGGGTCGCGGATCTTCAGGCCGGTGACGTCGACGATGTGCTGACCGTTGTCGGTCACCAGCGGCAAGCCGTCACGCTCGCGCACCTGTGCGATGCCGCCAAGCTTCTCGAACTGGCGCATCACCCGCCGCGCAGCCATCGGGATGACTTCCACTGGCAGCGGAAAGGCGCCCAGCACCTCGACCCGCTTCGACTCGTCCGCGATGCAGATGAAGCGGCGCGACTGGGCCGCGACGATCTTCTCGCGCGTGAGCGCCGCGCCGCCGCCCTTGATCATGAAGCCGTGGCCGTCGATCTCGTCCGCGCCGTCGATGTAGACCGAAAGTTCGTCGACTTCATTGCTGTCGAACACCTCTATGCCCAGGGCGCGCAATCGCTCGGTCGACGCCACCGAGCTGGAGACCGCGCCGCGGATCTGGTCCTTGATGGTCGCAAGCGCCTCGATGAACTTGTTGACCGTGGAGCCGGTGCCCACACCAACGATTTCGCCGGGCACCACATACTGGAGCGCGGCATGGCCCACCAGGGTCTTGAGTTCGTCCTGGGTCAAAGGCGCAGGCGCGGATGCATTCATAGGGGAAAATCCTGAGTGTCTGAAGCCGAGAATTATCCGATGTCCCTGTTGCTCCCCTACGCCTTTGCGCGCCCCTTCCTGTTCGGACTCGATCCCGAGCAGGCGCATGAACTCACCATCGCCGGCCTGGAGCGCACGCAGAACACGCCGCTGGCCTGCGTCTACGGCGGCTCGCGGGTGGAAGACCCGGTCACGCTGGCGGGCCTGCGTTTTCCCAACAAGGTCGGCCTGGCCGCGGGGCTCGACAAGAACGCGCGCTGCATCGACGGCTTCGCGGCGATGGGGTTCGGCTTTGTCGAGGTCGGCACGGTCACGCCCAAGGCTCAGCCGGGCAACCCCAAGCCGCGCATGTTCCGCCTGCCGCAGCGCGATGCGCTGATCAATCGCCTGGGCTTCAACAACGACGGGCTCGATGCCTTCATCGCCAACGTGCAGCGTGCGCGCTTTCGCAAGAGCACCGGCAGCAAGCCACCAATGCTGCTGGGCCTCAACATCGGCAAGAACGCCGCCACGCCGATCGAGCGCGCGACGGACGACTACGTCCAGTGCCTCGAAGGCGTCTACCCGCACGCCGACTACGTCACCATCAACATCTCCAGTCCCAACACCGCGAACCTGCGCACGCTGCAAAGCGACGAGGCGCTCGATGCACTGCTCGGCACGCTCGCCGAGCGGCGCAAGTCGCTCGCGGCGCAACAGGGGCGGCAGGTGCCCTTGTTCGTGAAGATCGCCCCGGACCTCGACGAGTCGCAGGTCGCGGTGATCGCCACAACCCTGAAGCGCCATGGCATGGATGGCGTCATCGCCACCAACACGACGCTCTCCCGCGAGGCCGTGGCCGGACTGCCGCACGCGAACGAAGCCGGCGGCCTCTCCGGTGCGCCGGTGCGCGAGGCCAGCAATCGCGTCATCGCGCAATTGCGCGCAGCGCTGGGCAAGGCATTTCCGATCATCGGTGTCGGCGGCGTCATGAGTGCGGCAGACGCCAGGGCCAAGTTGGCCGCCGGCGCGGACGTGGTGCAGATCTACACCGGCCTGATCTATCGCGGTCCCGGAATCGTGCGTGAGGCTGCCAGCGCGCTCAAGCGCGGCTGACAAAGCGGCGCCTCAGCGCATGCGCCAGATCACAGGCGCGATCACCCCGGTCCACCGAATCAACCGGCGCGGGCCGAGCACGGCAACGACCGCCGCCGCAGCCACGCCCACTGCCACAGGATGTTCGCGCGCGATGCGCAGCGCAGCGGCACCGGCGGATTCGTCCGGCGGCGGCGTGCCCGGTGCCGGTTCCGGGTCCGGCGCTTCGAGCGTCATGATGCGCAGGCGCTGGTGCTCGATGCGCGCCATCAACTCTTCAAGCGTGGCCGGTCGCTCCGGCTGCTCCTCGTCGTCGTGGCTGTCGAGGCCGAAGCGGTGTCGCGCCCACTGCCAGTCGCGCTCGAACTCGCGGCGCGTGTCGGCGACCACGGTCTTCGCGTCGGTCATTGCCTTCACCAGTTTCACCACCGCGATCACCCAGAGCACGATCCACAACGCGGCGACCGACCAGGCTGCGGCGATGCGATTCGGCGTGTCCCAGAAGTGCACGACGACCGCGACCGACAGCAAGGCCACCGCGACCGTGGTGAGTCCGAGCACGGCGATCACGAGTACCAGCATCAGCTTGTAGCGCTGCTTCTCCGCTTCCCATGTCATGCGCACCAATTGAACGCGGTCTTCTGCCGCGAGCGCGCCTTCGCCGGCCGCAATGCGCAGCCGACGTATCCGGGCATTGAGCCCGAACAGCGACAACAGCTTCATGGGCAGACTCCAGGTCTGCGGATCAGGCGCACGGGCCGATGGTGTGGTGTGTCAAGCGCTGAGGCGTCAATCGCGGCGGCCAAGCAGCAGGCCCACCAGGATGCCTACCGCCAGGGCGGCGCCGGCAATTTGCCAGGGTTCGTCATGCGCATAGGCGTTGGCCGAGCCGGCTGCTTCGCGCGCCTTCTTGGCGGCAAGCTTGGTCTTCTCCTGGGCCAGCTCACGGGCAATCGCCAGCTTGGCATCGACGCGCTGGCGCAGTGCCTTGATGTGGGGGACCGAATCGAGCTCCTTGCTGGCCAGTACGCCGCGCACGTCGTTGGCAAGGTCTTCAGCCACCGCGTTGGCAGCTGCTTCCAGATTTTGGGTGGATGCAGTCATTGGTAAATCTTCCCTCCAGTAGGTGCGCCGACACCGCGCCGGCTACTTCACGCCTGCAAGTGGCGTGCCGGCCATGGTACATGCGCGCCTGCGCTTTGGCGCATTGAAACTCATACTTTCGCAAGCAGATTGGCCACGTGTCGCGCGATGGCCAGGCTGCTGGTCAGGCCGGGCGACTCGATGCCGAACAGGTTGACCAGGCCCGCCACGCCATGCGCCTCGGGTCCCTGGATCATGAAATCGGCAGCGGGCTGGCCCGGCCCCGAGATCTTGGGCCGCATGCCGGCGTAGCCCGGGAGCAAGGCGCCGTCGGGCAACTCCGGCCAGTAGCGCCGGACTTCCGCATAGAAGGCGTCGCCGCGCGCGGGGTCGACGACGAGGTCGTCCGGCGAATCGACCCATTGCACGTCGGGCCCGAACTTGGCCTGTCCGCCCAGGTCCAGCGTCAGGTGCACGCCGAGGCCGGCCGCCTCGGGGACGGGGTAGATGAGTCGGCTGAAGGGGGCGCGGCCGGCGAGGGTGAAGTAGTTGCCCTTGGCGAAGAACGGCGTCGGCACGAGGGCTGGATCCAGGCCGTCGAAGCGCCGTGCCAGCGCCGGGGCGCCGAGCCCTGCGGCGTTGATCACCGTGCGACACCGTAGCAGCGTGCCGTCAGCGGCCTTGAGGACGACCGCGCCATTGCGGTAGTCGGCACTGTCCACGGGCGACTTGAGCGCCACGACGCCGCCTGCGTTTTCGAGTTCGCCCTGCAAGCTCAGCATCAACGCGTGACTGTCGACGATGCCGGTGCTCGGGGAATGGAGAGCCGCCATGCAATGGAGCTTTGGCTCCATCGCAAGCACTGCATCGGGATCGAGCCAGACGAGGTCGTCGACACCATTGGCGGCGGCCTTCGCGCGTATGGCTTCCAGCTCACCCACCTGCGCCGGCGACGTCGCGACGATGAGCTTGCCGCAGCGCCTGAAAGGCAGGCCTCGCGTGCCGAGGTAGTCGTACATCAGCCACTTTCCCTCGACGCACAGCCGTGCCTTGAGGGAGCCTTTGGGGTAGTAGATGCCGGCGTGGATCACCTCGCTGTTGCGCGAACTGGTGCCGGTGCCGATGGCACCTTCGCCCTCCAGCACGATGACCTCGCGACCCGCCAGCGCCAGTTCGCGCGCCACGGCCAAGCCGACAACCCCGGCGCCGATGACAGCGCAATCAAATTCATCCATCGGCCGAGCTTAAACAAGAACTCGCGCGATGCGTTCCGGCGCCGCTACACCTTTTGCGGCGCGTCGGGTTCCGATGGATCGGGTGTCGGTGCGACGGGCCCTTCATCGGGCTCGACCGGGAGGTCGGGCGGATCCGGCGTGGTGGGTGCGGCCAGGTCAGGAAATGCGACCATGACGAGTCTCCTTCAATGGGCCTAGTTTGAACCCATTCGCGCCTGCGAGCGAGCAGGCGCGCGCAGACGTCGTGCAAGCGCACCCGACGCCCACAAACGTCTACTGCGCTGACCGCGCCTCACCCAGCCCGATGGGCGCCGGCACGGAGTTGACGATCCGCGTGAACAACGCGGCATATTCGGCGTCCGGCTTGCAGCCGGTCAGCGGATCGTGGTTGGCGCTGAAGGCGCGGTCGAGTTCGGCCCAGTCTTCCTCCGACAGCACCCGTTCAGCCAGCGGAAGGATCTCGCGCTCTTCCAGCGCCATGTGCGCCAGGTAGAAGTCGACATAGCGCTCCACGGCAGTCTCGAAAGCCGCGCGGCGCGACTCGCCCATCATCTCGAAGGCCAGCAAGGCGTGCTCGACGTTACGAATCTTCCGTTCGCCGCGGTCGTGGTCGTCGTCGAGCCGGTCCAGCAACTCGCGCGAGATCGGCGTCCTGGAACGCAGCTTCGGAAACAGGAGTTCGGACTCCTTGCGGTGATGACGCTTTTCCGGAAACTCGTCGACGTAGAACAACATGGCGCGCAGCGCCGCGAAGTCCGGCAAGGTGCCGCTTCGCCGATGCTGTGCGAGCAGCAGCAGGATCGAGCGCAGCATGGCCGACAGCGCGGCATGCTCTTCCCGGATGATGCGGGTGGTTGCGTGGGTGGTGACTTGCTGGGCCATTCGATGCCTCCTTTGTGGTGGGTCGAAGGGTCGCGCAATGGGCGCCGCGCACCCTTGCGCCAGATCAAGCTTCGCGCATGCGGGACAGCCGGCGAACGATGGCCCTTGCGCCACATCAAGCCCACGGCCTCCCAGCATTTCCATACTGGCCACATCCCATCACTCAAGGAGTTTGCGATGTACCAGATGATTCTTGTCCCCATCGACGGCAGCGAGACGTCCACGCGCGGACTCGAGGAAGCCATCCGCATGGCCCAACTGACGAAGGGCCGCCTGCGCCTGTTCCACGTCATCGACGAACTCTCGTTTGCGCTGTCGATGGACGCCTACGCCGGATACGCCGGCGATTGGTTGAACACGCTTCGCGACGGCGGCACCCAGCTCCTCAAGGATGCCAAGGCGAAGGCACTGGCCGCCGGCATCGACGCCGAGGTCGCATTGCACGACAGCTTCAACGGCAAGGTCGCGGACCTGGTGGCGGCGGAAGCAGTCAACTGGCCAGCCGACCTGATCGTGCTCGGCACGCATGGCCGGCGCGGGATCGGCCGCATGTTCCTCGGCAGCGGGGCGGAAAGCATCCTGCGCACCGCGCCGGTGCCGGTGCTGCTGGTGCGCTCGCACGAAGAAGCCGTGGCCGCCGAACCTGCGCAAGTGACCGCGCGCGTGAGCATCCCCTCGGCCGCGCTGGCGATCGAATAGGACCGTGGCAACAACGGCGTCCGCCGCCCCTCGCGCTGAGCGTCCCGCGAGACGGACAATCCTGCGCATGGGCACTTCGCCACGACGATACGGTCGACGCAGCGCGGGCTTGCTGATGTATCGCCGCCGCGCCGGTGTGCTCGAGGTGCTGCTGGTGCATCCGGGCGGACCACTATGGGCTCGCCGGAACCTTGGCGCCTGGTCCATCCCGAAGGGCGAGATGAATGATCCTTCCGAGGACCCGCTCGACGCGGCAAGGCGCGAGTTCGCCGAGGAGACCGGCTTTGCGCCGGGCACGCAATGGACCGCCCTCGGGGAAGTCCGCCAGCGCAACGGCAAGCTGGTCATGGCCTGGGCCTTCGAGGGCGACGCCGACCCCGCGGCCCTCGTCTCCAACACCTTCGAGATGGAATGGCCGCCCCGCTCAGGCCGACGGCAGGCTTTCGCGGAAGTCGATCGCGCGGGCTGGTTCACGCTCGAAGCGGCGCGCCTGCATCTCAACGATGCGCAGGTCGTCTTTCTCGAACGGCTTCAGGCGCTTGTCGGATGACCGCCGTTGCCCGCGCCAGGGCCGACACGCACGTTGGGCGCTGATGGCGCAGCGACGCGCCTCCTGACACGGTGGGTCTGACGCAGGAACGCGCTTCGCAGGAACTCCAGCAACTCAGCCGCGCGAAGCAGCGTGCGGCGGTTCGATCGCATTGCGGGCCGAACTCGCATCTCTTTCGTTCACGCCAGCGGCCACGAGCAATGCCGTGGCCAGCAACGTGAGCACGACGAAAGCAAGGACCTGGATGGCGCCAGGCAGGGTAAGCTTCATGGAAACCTCCAGGAATCCAACATGGCCGGCCGCCGCGCTCAGTGCGCCTCGTGCAACTGCGTGAGGATCGCCGGGTTCTCCAGCGTCGAGGTGTCCTGCGTGATGGCCTCGCCCTTCGCGACGGAGCGCAGCAGGCGGCGCATGATCTTGCCGCTGCGCGTCTTGGGCAGGTTGTCGGCAAAGCGGATGTCCTTGGGCTTGGCGATCGGGCCGATTTCCTTGCCGACCCAATTGCGCAAACGCACGGCCAGCTTCGCAGCCTCTTCGCCCGTGGGCCTCGCGCCCTTGAGCACGACGAAGGCGCAGATCGCCTCGCCGCTGGTGTCGTCGGGCCGGCCGACCACTGCCGCCTCGGCCACCAGTTCCGTGCAGGCCACCAGCGCCGATTCGATCTCCATCGTGCCCATCCGGTGGCCGCTGACGTTCAGCACGTCGTCGATGCGGCCGCCGATGGTGAAGTAGCCGGTGTCCTTGTCGCGTGCAGCGCCGTCGCCGGCCAGGTAGTAGCCGCGCAGATCCTGCGGGTAATAGCTCGACACATAGCGCGCGTCGTCGCCCCAGATGGTGCGGATCATGGACGGCCATGGCTTCTTGATGACCAGCAGCCCGCTCTGGCCGTTCGGCACGTCCTCGCCGAGTTCATCGACGATGGCCGCGGTGATGCCGGGAAAGGGCAAGGTGCAGGAGCCCGGCACCAGCGTGGTCACGCCGGGCAGCGGCGTGATCATCTGCGCGCCGGTCTCGGTCTGCCACCAGGTGTCGACGATGGGGCAACGGCCGCCGCCCACGTACTGGTGGTACCACTCCCACGCGGCCGGATTGATGGGTTCGCCCACCGAGCCGAGGATGCGCAGGCTGCGCAGGTCGTAGCGGTCCGGGTGCACCTCGGCATGCGCCTCGGCCGCCTTGATCAGCGAGCGGATGGCCGTGGGCGCGGTGTAGAAGACGGTCACCCCGTGGCGCTCGATCATCTTCCAGAAGCGGCCGGCGTCAGGATACGTGGGTACGCCTTCGAACACGACCTGGGTCGCGCCGATGGCCAGCGGGCCGTAGGCGATGTAGGTGTGGCCGGTGATCCAGCCGATGTCGGCCGTGCACCAGAACACGTCTTCGTCCCGGATGTCGAAGGTCCACTTCATCGTCACCGCCGCCTGCACCAGGTAGCCGCCGCTGCTGTGCTGCACGCCCTTGGGCTTGCCGGTGGAGCCGGAGGTGTAGAGCAGGAACAGCGGATGCTCGGCGCCCACCCATTCGGGCTTGCAGGTGTCACGCTGTTCGCTCGTGATCTCGTGCATCCAGCGGTCGCGCCCGGTCCATGCGATGTTGCCGCCGGTACGGCGGTACACGACCACGTTGCGCACCGCTTCGCATCCGCCCAGCGCCAGGGCTTCGTCGACCAGCGCCTTGAGCGGCAGGGTCTTGCCGCCGCGCACCTGCTCGTCGGCGGTGACGACCAGCACGGCGCCGGTATCGGCGATGCGGTCGCGCAGCGAGTGGGCCGAGAAGCCGCCGAACACCACCGAATGGATGGCGCCGATGCGCGCACAGGCCTGCATCGCGACCACGCCCTCGACCGACATCGACATGTAGATCACGACGCGGTCGCCCTTCTTCACGCCCAGCGCCTTCATGGCATTGGCCATCCGGCAGGTCATGGCCAGCAGTTGCGAATAGCTGGTGTGCGTGACCTTGCCGTCGTCGGCCTCGAAGATGATCGCCGTCTTGTCGCCCTTGCCTTCGTTGACCTGGCGGTCGAGGCAATTCCACGAGACGTTCAGCGTTCCGTCCTCGAACCATTTGTAGAAGGGCGCGTTGTCGCTGTTCAGCGTGCGGGTGAAGGGCGTCTTCCACTGGACGAAGGCGTGCGCCAGCCGGGCCCAGTAGCCCGCGTAGTCCTCCTCGGACTCGGCGACGAGCGCGTTGTACGCCGCGTGCCCGGGCACGTGGGCCGTGTGCAGCAAGCGGTGCGGCGGTGCGTAGCGGGCAAGGTGTTCGGGTCTGTCGGAAGCATTCATGCGTGTCTCCTGGTGAGAGGGATAGAGGTGATTGCGGATGCCCGCATGGTCAGCGAAAGCGCGCACGCAAACCTTGCGCTGGCGCAAGGGCGCGCTGCTTGCCCGCGCTTCCAATCGCATCGATCCCATTCACTTCGAAGGAGACACTCATGGAAGAAGAACTGGCCCTGCGCATCGCCAGCCAATCCCAATACCAGCAGTTGAAGGGCCGCCGAAACCGGTTCGGATGGACGCTGACGCTGCTGATGCTGGTCGTCTACTACGGCTTCGTGCTGCTGGTGGCCTTCGACAAGCCCTTCCTTGCGCGGCCCATCGGCGACGGCGTCACCACGCTGGGCATTCCGATCGGCTTCGGCGTCATCGTCTTCACGATCGCGATCACGGCCGTCTACGTGCGGCGCGCCAATGCCGAATTCGACACCCTCAGCGATGCGGTCGCGAAGGCGGCGCTGGAATGAACACGAACATCCAATTCGCACGCCGGGTCGTGGCGCTCGCCACGCTGCTCGGCGCATCGGCTGCGGCACTCGCGGCCGGGGCCGACATGGGGCAGCTGCAGAAGCAGCCCACCAACTGGACCGCGATCAGCATGTTCGCGGTGTTCGTGGTCGGCACCTTGTTCATCACGAAGTGGGCCGCCGCCCGGACCAAGAGCGCAGCCGACTTCTACACGGCAGGCGGCGGCATCACCGGCTTCCAGAACGGGCTGGCCATCGCGGGCGACTACATGTCGGCGGCTTCCTTCCTCGGCATTTCCGCGGCGGTGATGGCAGCCGGCTACGACGGGCTGATCTACTCCATCGGATTCCTGGTGGGCTGGCCCGTCATCACCTTCCTGATGGCCGAGCGACTGCGAAATCTCGGCAAGTTCACCTTTGCCGACGTGGCGGCATTCCGCTTCCAGCAGACGCCGGTGCGCGTGTTCGCGGCCTCCGGCACGCTGGTGGTGGTCGCGTTCTACCTGATCGCGCAGATGGTCGGTGCGGGCCAGCTCATCAAGCTGCTGTTCGGCCTGGAATACTGGATCGCGGTGGTCGTCGTCGGCTCGCTGATGATGGTCTACGTGCTGTTCGGCGGCATGACGGCCACGACCTGGGTGCAGATCATCAAGGCCTGCCTGCTGCTGGGCGGCGCGAGCTTCATGGCGCTTTCGGTGCTCTGGCACTTCGGCTTCAGCCCGGAAGCGATGTTCGCCGGCGCGGTGAAGATCAAGACCGACCTGGCGATGCAGGACGGCAAGACGGCAGAGGTCGCGGCCAGCATCGGCCGCTCCATCATGGGCCCCGGCAACTTCGTGAAGGACCCGATCTCGGCGATCTCCTTCGGCATGGCGCTGATGTTCGGCACGGCCGGCCTGCCGCACATCCTGATGCGCTTCTTCACGGTCCCGAGTGCCAAGGAGGCGCGCAAGTCCGTGATGTGGGCCACCAGCTGGATCGGCTATTTCTACCTGCTGACCTTCATCATCGGCTTTGGCGCCATCACCTTCGTGCTGACCAACCCGCAGTTCATCGATGCCAAGGGTGCGCTGATCGGCGGCGGCAACATGGCGGCCATCCACCTCGCGAACGCGGTGGGCGGCAACGTGTTCCTCGGCTTCATCTCGGCGGTGGCCTTCGCGACCATCCTGGCGGTGGTGGCAGGGCTCACGCTGTCGGGCGCATCCGCGGTGTCGCACGACATCTACGCGACGGTCATCAAGAAGGGCGACGCCGACAGCGCCTCCGAACTGCGCGTGTCGAAGATCACCACCATCGCGCTCGGGATCGTGGCGGTCGTGCTCGGGATCGTGTTCGAGAAGCAGAACATCGCCTTCATGGTGTCGCTGGCCTTCGCGATTGCCGCATCGGCCAACTTCCCGGTGCTGTTCATGTCGGTGCTGTGGAAGGGCTGCACCACGCACGGCGCGGTGATCGGCGGCTTCCTGGGGCTGATCTCCTCGGTCGGGCTGACCATCGTGTCGCCTTCCGTCTGGGAGGCGACGCTGGGCTACCCGGCCGGATCGGCGCCCTTCCCCTACACCTCGCCCTGCCTGTTCTCGATGACCATCGGCTTCGTCGGCATCTGGCTGTTCTCGGTGCTGGACAACAGTGCCCGCTCCCAGATCGACAAGCGCGGCTTCCTCCAGCAGCAGGTGCGTTCGGAAACAGGCATTGGTGCCTCCGGCGCCAGCGGGCACTGAGACTCGACGGCAGGACCCAAGCCAAACGCCGATGCGCCGTCTCCTGCTGCTCACCAACCGCCACCGCGCGCCCTCGACCAACGTCGGCCTTGGGTTGCTGCTTGCCTTCAACGCCGGTGCCGTCAACGCGGGCGGCTTCCTGGTGCTGGGCATGTACACCTCGCACATGACCGGTTTCGCTTCGCAGATAGCGGACGGCCTCGTGCTGGGCAACATGAAGCTGGTGCTCAACGCATCCGGCGCCATCCTTGCCTTCATCGTCGGCGCCGGCACCTGCGCGGCGCTGGTGAACTGGAGCCGCCGGTATCGCCTGCACAGCGTCTACGCCCTGCCCTTGCTGCTGGAGGCGGGGCTCATGTTTCCATTCGGGCTGGCCGGCGCGATCACGCTCACCTGGTCGACGCCCTTCGCCGTCCCGATGACGGTGTTGCTGCTGTCCTTCATCATGGGCTTGCAGAACGCCGTCGGCTCCAAGACGTCCGGCGGCAGCGTGCGCACCACGCACATGACGGGCAACATCACGGACCTCGGGATGGAACTGGGCAAGTGGTTCTACTGGCGTCGCAGCGGCAAGCGGCCATCGCCGGTGCAGGTACGGCGCAACCGCGAACGCATCCGAATCGCCGGCGGCCTGGCGGCGATGTTCGTGCTGGGCGGCATCACCGGTGCGCTCGGTTTCAAGCATGTGGGCTTCGTGTTCGTGGTGCCGCTCGCGGCCCTGCTGCTCGGCTTGTCGGTGCCGCCGCTGCTGCGCGACCTGCCCCGCTCACGGCGCTTGATCGCACGCCTGTCCGCGAACGCCAGCCGCGAAGCGGAACGGTAGTTCACCCCCGTGCCGCGCCCCTGGATGACCAGGATGCGCATGGCATCAATGCGTCATCAGCACCGGCACCGTCATCTGCGCCAGGATGTGCCGGGTGGCACCGCCCAGCATCAGCTCGCGAAAGCGCGAATGCCCGTAGCCGCCCATCACCAGCAGGTCGGCGCCGAGGTCGGAGATGCGCGACAGCAACGCGTCCCCGACGTCGATCCCGGTGACCTCGCTCTCGGCCGTTGCCTGGATGCCGTGCCGCAGCAGGTACTGGAGGATGTCGGGCACCCGCAGGCGCTCGTCGGCGTCGTTGTCGTGGACGGCGCGAACCGACAGCAGCGTGACTTTCGAGGCATGCCGCAAGGCAGGCACGGCGGCTCCCAACGCCACGGCGGACTCCCTCGAGCCGTCCCACGCCACGACGACGTTCTTCGCGACCCCTTCGAAATGGCCTGCGTACGGCACCAGCAGCACCGGTCGGCCCACTTCCATCACGACGCGTTGCGGCAGGTCGCGCGTGGTGATGTCCTTGACCTCGTCGTCGTCGCGCTGCCCGAGCACGACCAGGTCGCTCATGCGCCCGTGCTGCACGACCGCGTCGACGGTGGTGGCATCGATCAGCCGGACCTCGTACGACATCGGCCCGCCCGCCGACACACGTTCCCGGAATTCGTAGCTGATGGCTTCCGCGCGACGCCGCAGGTATTGCGCGCTCTCCGCGATGTAGTCCGTCGCACCGGACAGGATTTCTTCCGCCGGGATGACGCCGTCGATGAGCCCGGTCGAGATGAGGCCGACGAGGTGGCTGCCATGTGTCCGCGCCCACTCTCTCGCAAGGTCCGTGCGCGCGCGGCACGCGCCGGTGCGGTCGAGGTGCACGATGATCGTCTTGTAGGTCATGGCTTCGCGGGTTGCATGGTGGGTGGGGATGCACCGATGTTGTTGCGAGCCACATCGCGCGGGCTTGACGCGGATCAAGCCCACGCGATGGCGCACCGCCAGACTCCCGTGTGTCGCAAAGAACAAACCGAGACTGCCCATTGCTCACCGCCTACATCACGCACCCGGACTGCGCCCTGCACGACATGGGTCCGGACCACCCCGAATGTCCGGAACGGCTCTCGGCCATCCGCGACCGCTTGCTGGGCCTGGGGCTGCTCGACTGCATGCAGCCATTCGATGCGCCGCGCGCCACAGTGGAACAACTCGCCCGCGCGCATTCGATGGCGCATGTCCAGGCGCTGATCGCGTCGGCGCCCAAGGAAGGCCTGTGCAGCATCGATCCGGACACCCGCATGAACCCCTACACCGTCGATGCCGCATTGCGCGCCGCGGGGGCCGCGGTGCTGGCCACGGACCTGGTGCTGTCGGGCGAGACCGCTTCGGCCTTCTGCTGCGTGCGCCCGCCCGGGCACCATGCGAAGCGCAATGCGGCCATGGGCTTCTGCTTCTTCGACAACGTGGCGGTGGGCATCCGGCATGCGCTGGAGGTCCACGGCCTGGAACGCGTCGCGCTCGTCGACTTCGACGTGCACCACGGCAACGGCAGCGTGGACATCTTCCGCAACGACGCGCGCGTGCTGATGTGTTCCATCTTCGAGAAAGGCGTCTACCCGTTCACCTGCGAAGACGACTCCGGCCCGGGTATGGTGAACGTGGGCCTGCCGTCCCGTTCGGGCGGCGCCGCCTTCCGGGACGCCGTGACGCAGCAATGGCTGCCGGCGCTCGACGCCTTCGCGCCGCAACTCATCTATGTCTCCGCGGGCTTCGACGGTCACCGCGACGACGACATGGGCAACCTGGGATTGGTCGAAGCCGACTACGCCTGGGTGACGCGGCAGATCGTCAACGTCGCGAACCGGCACTGCCACGGCCGGGTCATCTCATGCCTCGAGGGCGGCTATGCGCTGGACCCACTCGCCCGCAGCGTCGCTGCCCATGTCCGGGTGCTCATGTGCGCCGACTGAATCCGCCCATCCAACGCCTGGAAGTGCCTGATGAACGAAACACCGAACAACGACTTCAAGCTGCTCGACGCCTGGTGGCGCGCCGCCAACTACCTGTCCGTGGGGCAGATCTACCTGCTGGACAACCCCCTGTTGCGCGAACCCCTGCGCCTGGAGCACATCAAGCCCCGCCTGCTCGGCCACTGGGGCACTACGCCCGGCCTGAACTTCATCTATGCGCACATGAACCGCGCCATCAAGGCGCGCGACCTGGACGCAATCTACATCGCGGGCCCGGGACACGGCGGCCCGGGCGTGGTGGCCAACGTGTACCTCGAAGGCACCTACAGCGAGGTGTACCCGGCCGTCTCGCGCGATGCGCAGGGCATGCAGCGTCTGTTCAAGCAGTTTTCCTTTCCGGGCGGCATCCCGAGCCACGTGGCGCCGGAGACGCCCGGCTCGATCCATGAAGGCGGCGAACTCGGATACGCACTGCTGCATGCGTACGGCGCCGTCTTCGACAACCCCGATCTCATCGCCTGCTGCGTGATCGGCGACGGCGAGGCCGAGACCGGCGCACTGGCGGCCAGCTGGCACTCCAACAAGTTCCTCAATCCCGGCCGCGATGGCGCGGTGCTGCCGATCCTGCACCTCAACGGCTACAAGATCGCGGGCCCCACGGTGCTCGCGCGCATCGGCGACGAGGAGCTGACGCAGCTCATGCGCGGCCATGGCTACGAGCCGCACTTCGTGTCGGGCCATGACCCCTTCGCCATGCACGCCGCGATGGCCGAGGCGCTGGACGCATCGTTGCATGCGATCGGCGCCATCCAGGCCGAGGCGCGCGAGGACGGCTTCACCGCGCGCAGGCCCTGGCCGATGATCGTGCTGCGTTCGCCGAAGGGCTGGACCGGGCCGAAGGTCGTGGATGGCCTGCAGGTCGAGGGCACGTTCCGGGCGCACCAGGTGCCGCTCACGGGGTTCGCCGACAACCCGAGCCACGTCCAGCTGCTCGAGGACTGGATGCGCAGCTACCGGCCCGAGGAGCTGTTCGACGAGGCCGGCACGCTGCGCCCGGAGATCGCCGCGCTCGCGCCCGCTGGCACGCGGCGCATGAGCGCCAATCCGCATGCCAACGGCGGGCTGCTGCTGAAGGACCTCGCCCTGCCCGACTTCCGCGCCTACGCGGTCGCGTTGGAGGCGCCAGGCGCCGTGCGCGCCGAGGCGACCCGCGTGACCGGCCAGTTCCTTCGCGACGTGATGCGCCTGAACGACGCGCAATGCAACTTCCGCATCGTGGGCCCGGACGAGACCGCGTCCAACCGGCTCGGCGCGGTGTTCGATGTCACCGACCGCACCTCGACCGCGCTCGTCGAGCCCGGCGACGACCACGTCTCGCCCGCCGGCCGCGTCATGGAAGTGCTCAGCGAGCACCTCTGCCAGGGTTGGCTCGAAGGCTACCTGCTGACCGGTCGGCACGGTTTCTTCTCCTGCTACGAGGCCTTCATCCACATCGTCGACTCGATGTTCAACCAGCACGCGAAGTGGCTGAAGACCACGCGCTGCATTCCCTGGCGGCGCCCCATCGCATCGATGAACTACCTGCTCACCAGCCACGTCTGGCAGCAGGACCACAACGGCTTCAGCCACCAGGACCCGGGCTTCATGGACCATGTGGTGAACAAGAGCGCCGACGTGGTACGCGTCTACCTGCCGCCCGATGCGAACTCGCTGCTGTCGGTGGTCGACCACTGCCTGCGCAGCCGCGACTACGTGAACGTGATCGTGGCCGGCAAGGCGCCCGCGGCCCAATGGCTCGACATCGCGGCGGCCGAACGCCATTGCAGCGCCGGCCTGGGCGTGTGGACCTGGGCCAGCAACGACGAGGGCGTCGCGCCGGACGTGGTGATGGCCTGCGCGGGCGACGTGCCCACGCTCGAGACGCTCGCCGCGGTCGACTTGTTGCGCCACGAGGTGCCCGGCCTCAAGGTGCGCGTGGTCAACGTGGTCGACCTGATGGCCTTGCAGTCGCCCGGCGCCCATCCGCATGGCGTGAGCGACGCGACCTTCGACTCGATGTTCACCACGAGCGCGCCGGTGATCTTCGCCTTCCACGGCTATCCCACGCTGATCCACCGCCTGATCTACCAGCGTGCCAACCACGCCAACTTCCACGTGCACGGCTACCGCGAGGAAGGCACCACGACCACGCCCTTCGACATGACGGTGCTGAACCACCTCGACCGCTTCCATCTCGCCGCCGACGCGATCGACCGCGTGCCACGCATCCGCGATGGCGCGGGCCATGTGCAGCAGCGGCTGCGCGACCGGCTGCTGGAGCACAGTGCGTACATCCGGCGCCATGGGCAGGACATGCCGGAGATCAGCGGGTGGAAGTGGCCGTTACGTTGAGCCCACCACGAGATGCAACTGCGGCGCCACGAGTGGCAATGCCAGACCGTTTTGCGGACCGGGGGCGGGATCACGCCGACGGCGTACTCCACTCCGCGAATGTCCCCCGCCGTCAGCCTGCGGCCGCCGGCTCCTCCTTTATTTCGCTGCGTGGAGCACACCATCGACGTGATCCAGACGCGCCAGGGTTGATCGGCCGGCACGACGCGGCTTCACTTGGGCCGAGGGCGGTGGGCGTCCTCCGCAGCGAAATAAAGGAGGAGGCCGAAGGCCGGGGGACATTCGCGGAGGAGGATGCCCGCCGTCCTCGGACCTCGCCTGCACCCGCCCGGGTTTCATCGGCGCTGCCTCGTCAGTGCGACATCAACACCGGCACCGTCATCGATTGCAGGATCGATCGTGTCGCCCCGCCCAGCACCCATTCGCGCGCGCGGCTGTGGCCGAAGCAGCCCATCACGAGCAGGTCCGCGCCTGTGTCGGCGGCCATCGACAGCAGGTGCTCGCCGGCATCGCCATCCGCGTGGCCACCTGCATGCGCCGTGGCATTCACACCATGCGCCTTGAGGTATGCCTGGAGGCTGCGCAAGGCTGCTTCCGCGCCCTCGCCATAGCAGACCGCGTGCACGGACTCCGCACGCGTCAGCCATGGCATCGCGGCCGACACGGCGCGGGCGGCCTCGCGTGATTCCTTCCAGCCGATGAGCACGGTCCGGCCGATGGGCTCGACCAGCCCCGCATAGGGCAGGACCAGCGCGGGCCTGCCGCATTCGACGAGCACGCTGGACAGGAAATCCGGTGGCAACTCTCCCGCGGCTGGGTCGTCGGCATTGCGCTGGCCCAGCACGAGCAAGTCGGCGTAGAGCGCGTGCCGGGCGAAGCCCCAGGGCGCGTCGTCCATCGGTTCGACCCAGCGCAGGCGCGGCGAGCCGGCACCGGCCGTCGTGAAGGTGGCATGCGCCTTGTTGCGGCATTCCTCGTCCAGCGACTGCATGATGGCCATGGCATCGGCCGAACCCTCCAGCGCATAGGGATAGCGCATCAACGCGGTCGTCGTGCACGGCAAGGCCGTGACTTCGGCGTCGAAGGCCTCGGCCAGCTGGCGTGCGACCTTGACGCGCTCCGCCGCGCGATCGGAACTGTCGAGGTGGACGAGGATGGTCCTGGGGGTCGGCATGGTGAGTCCTTGGATGTCGTGAGTGCGATGACCACCATAGTGCCCGCTGCCCTGCCCGGCCTTGCGCCGCGTCAAAGTGCATGATGCGGCCGCAATAGCTGCCGACGGCGCATCAGGGCTTTGACAGGCATCAAGGTCCGGCGTGCACGAGCCTGTACCTTCAGGCTCGTGCACCACGCCAACCCGCTCGTTCCCACCCGCCTGTCACTGCTGCGGCCGCTGGCGGCGACGAACATCCTCGAATTCTTTGCAACTGCCCGACGCCTGCGGCCCGACGGGCGCAGCGGGGGCCATCGCAAGCCCCTGCGTGACAGGAACCTGGCCCTGCTGACCTGCGGACCCATCCGAGAGGAGCCGTCGGCACTGCATCGCGCCGCGCTGGATCTCGGCCTGCGCGTGGCGGTCATCGGCTACGGCCAGTCGCCGGAATCGCGGCCGCAGGATGTCGACGCCCTGGCACGCGCGCTCGGCCAGTTGTACGACGCCATCGATTGCGGCTCATTGCCCGCCGCCGCGATGCGCGAGATCGAAAAGGGCGCCGGCGTGCCGGTCTACGACGGGCTGGACCTCGACCACCATCCCTTGCGCGCGCTGGCCGACCTGATGACGCTCCACGAGCATTCGTTGTCATCGTCGGCGCTCCTGTCGATCCGCATCCTGGGCGACGCCGACACCGCGCGCGGCCGTACCTTCGTGTCCGCCGCGCGCAGCATCGGTTTCGACGTGCTGCCGGGCGGCGCCGTTTCATCGGCCTCGAACGATGCCACCTTCGTGGTCGATGCGACGCGGTCCAAGGGGTGGACCTTGCGAATGCACGCGAGCCCGCTCGACGACACCCGGCGGGAGGAGAACCACCGCTGCATGCTGCAGGCCATCCTGCTGGACACCATCGCGCGAGGCTGAACAGCGGCGTTCAGCGCGGCGCCCGCGCGTGCTTCAGACGGCGTGCATCCAGAGCGCGCACAGCGAGGCCACGTCCGGGCGCATTTCGGTTTCCACGCAGATGGCCATCGCGCGCTCCTGCGCGTCCAGCGGCTCCTGGAACGCAAACTGCCGCTCCAATACCTGCGGGCCGGCCTCGGACGCGTCGGTGCCTTCGGCCCGGCGCAATGCGACACGGTGGCGCAACTGGGCCGGGCTGGCGCGCAGGTCGAGGATAGCGAACGGCAACCGAAGGGATGCAGCCAGTGCGTGAAACGCGGCCCGCTCGGCACGGCGCAGGAAGGCCGCGTCCACGATCACCGGATAGCCCGCCTGCAATGCCAGGCGCGCCGCGTCGGCCAGGCGGGCAAAGGTGCGGCGCGTGGCTTCGGGCGTGTAGATGTCGATGGCGTGGTCGGCCGAGCGCGCGAGCGCGTCCAGTCCGAACAGGCGCTTGCGCTCGACGTCGGAACGCACGCGCACCGCTCCCGCCAGTTCCAGCAACTGGCCGGCGACGGTCGACTTGCCGGAGCCCGACAAGCCGTGCGTGATCAGCAGCCGCGGCGTGCGTTCGGCGCGGCGCACGATGTCCTCGGCGCAGCACAGGTAGTCCTCGACGCCGGGTCGGCCCTCGCCCGGCGCGGCGCGCAAGCTGGCGACGTGCGCCCGGACCAGCGCCCTGTAGACCTCGTAGAAGCGCAGCACGGGCACGCCTTCGTGGTCGCCCGCGTGTTGCAGGTAGCTGTCGAGGAAGCGGAATGCCAGGTCGGTGTGGCCGTGCGCCTTCAGGTCCATCGAGAGGAAGGCGACGTCGCTCATCACGTCGATCCAGCGCAGCGCCGGATCGAACTCGATGCAGTCGAAGGGTTGCAGGCCGCCGTCAAGCCGCACCACGTTGGCAAGGTGGAGGTCGCCATGGCATTCGCGCACGGCACCCGTCCGCTGGCGCAGCAGCCAGGCCATGCGCAGGCCCACCGCCCGGTCCTCGACCCAGCGCCGCAACGCTGCGAGACGCGCCGTGCCGCATGCGGCTTCCAGGCCGGCCAGTGCCGCCATGACCGACCGCTCGATGCGCTCCGGCGCACCGAAGCCCGAGTCCGCCGCCGCAACCGGCGCGGCACGGTGAAAGGACGCGAGCCGCTGTGCAAGGCCATCGAGCTCGACAGGTTCCAGTTGCCCCGCCGACAGCAGTTCGCCCAGCAGCATCCCGTCCGGGAAGCGCCGCATGCGGACCACATAGTCGATCGGTTCGCCATCGTCGTCAGTTGAGCCGATGCGCGGTGCCTGCGACGTGCCAGTCACAGGCCTGACGTCGCGATACAGGCCGGGTGCCAGTCGCCGATTGAGCCGAAGCTCTTCCTCGCAGAAGTGCTTTCGCGCCGCCAGTGTGCTGAAGTCGACGAATGCCAGCCGAACCGGCTTCTTGAGCTTGTACGCCATCGACGATGCCAGCAGCACCCAGGAGATGTGTGTCTCGACGAGGGCCACGGCTTGCCCGGTCTCGGCCTGCAATCGCTCGCGCAATGCCAGGACCAGCGAGGCGTCCGCAAGTGCAGGGGTGGACTCTGGCCGGTTCATACCTGCGACTGTGCCACCGGCCCGCGTCCATTCCTTGATCCAGGGCAAGGCGTGGTCCGGCGTCGCGCCCTACATTGAATTCCTTCCTTCATCTGCGGAGTCAGTGATGAGCCATTGGCCTTATCGCCACGACAAGGGACCCTCATGAAAAGCCTGATCACCCGGTGGCATGCCGATCACGTCCATTTCTCGCGACTCCTGGACCTGCTGAAGCGGCAGGTCGCCGAGTTCCACGACGACGGCGAGCCCGACTACAACCTGATGCTCGACATCGTCTCGTACCTTCGCGAATACGGCGACCGCGTCCACCATCCCCTGGAGGACGAGGCGTTCGAGCTGTTGGTGCTGCGCGCGCCCGAACTGCGCCTGCCCGTCAACCGCCTGAAGCAGGAGCACCGGGCCATTGCCATTGCCGGCGAGGAGCTGGTCGGGCTGCTGAACGGCATCATCGGCGACGCGGTGATCGCGCGCGACAAGGTCGAGGCGGCAGCGGCGCTCTACCTCGCCTACTACCGCCACCACCTGGCGACCGAGGAGCGCGACATCCTGCCGCGTGCGGCGCGCCTGCTGGACGAGCACGACTGGAAGTCCGTGGCCAGGAGCGTTCCGCCCCTGCTCGACCCGTTGTTCGGCACCGTGCAGGGCACCGGATACCGCAACCTGCGGGACGCGCTGAACCAGCACGCCTGATGAGCGCAGCGCCGCAGGGCCGAAGGCGCCGCCATCGAGCGGGACGCCGGCCGTCGCGTATGTCGATATGGCGCAAGCAGCGCGCCCGCACTACCATCCGCGCGTGAATATTCCCACCCACCTGGCCGTCCTCGACGACGAAGTCGACATCACCCAACTGTTGGCAACCTACCTCGGCCACCATGGCTTTCGCGTCAGCCAGGTGCATTCCGGCAAGGCACTCATGGAACTGATGGCGCGCGACGCGCCGGCGCTGGTGCTGCTCGACCTGGGCCTGCCCGGCGAAGACGGCTTCTCCATTGCGCGCGCGTTGCGCGAACACTGGCGCTGCGGGCTGGTGATCGTGACCGGCCGTGGCGATGCCGTGGACAAGGTGGTCGGGCTGGAAGTCGGCGCGGACGACTACGTCACCAAGCCTTTCGACCTGCGCGAGTTGCTGGCACGCATCAAGGCGGTGTTGCGGCGGCTCACGCCCGCCAGTGCGCCGCCTGCGCCCGCGCCCGCGGAACCGGCAGCATCCACATCGCTGCGCTTTGCGCAGTGGCAGCTCGACACCGCTGCCCGCCGCTTGCTCGACCCGAGCGGCGCCGAGGTGGCGCTCACCACCGGCGAGTTCGACCTGCTGACCGCGCTGGTCACGCATGCCGGCCGCGTGCTGTCGCGCGACTTCCTGCTCGTCCACACGCGTGGACGCGACGGCGGCCCTTTCGACCGGACCATCGACGTGCAGATCGGACGCCTGCGCCGCAAGGTCGAGGCCGACCCCGACAACCCGCAGATCATCAAGTCGGTGCGCGGCGCCGGCTACATCCTGGTGCCCAGGGTCGAGGCCGGATGATGACGCCGTTGCCGTCGTTGCCGGGAGTCGACGACGGCGCCTTGTACCGGACGCTCTTCGGCGCCTATCCTGACGCGCTGCTGCTGGTCGATCTGCAGGGCACGATCCGGCTGGCCAACCCCGCGGCGCTCGACCTGCTCGGCTATTCGATGGACCAGCTCACCGGTCTGTCGGTCGAGCAACTGGTGCCCGATGCGATACGTCCCCGCCATGCCGCATGGCGCGGCGCCTATGCCGGGCAGCCGCGCGCCCGTGCGATGGGCACCCAGATGGACCTGGTCGCGCGGCGCCGCGATGGCAGCGAGGTGATGGTCGAGATCGGCCTGAGCCCGCTCCAGGACCATGGCCTGCCCTACGTGGTGGCGGCCATCCGCAGCGTGGGCGACTACCCGCGCGTCAGGCAGGCCTTGCAACGGGCGCGCTACGCGGAGCACCTGGCCCGCTTCGGCCGTCTGGCGGTGGAGGCGCGCGGCTCGCAGCAGCTGCTGGAACTGGTGCCAGTCATTGCATCCGAAGCGCTGCAGGTCGAGATGGCCAAGGTGCTGTTGCTCGAGGCCAGCGGGCTGGAGTTCCGCATCGCGTCGGGCGTCGGCCTGCTGCCGGAAGAGTCCGCCGGGCGACGCATTCCGAACACCCCCGGATCGCCTTCGGGCCATGTGGTGGCGACCGGCGAATCCGTGCTGATGCGGGACTATGCGAGCGAGCATCGCTTCACCATCCCGGCGCACTACATCAAGGCCGGCATGGTGTGCGAGCTCTCGGTGGCGCTGGGCGACCGGGGCCGCACCATCGGCACGCTGGCGGTGCGCTCGCGCACGCCACAGCGCTTCGGCGATGACGAGGTGCGCTTCCTGGAGTCGCTGTCGAGCATGCTGGCCACCGTGATGCAGCGCACCGCCAGCGAGGAGGCGCTCAATCACGCGCAGCGGCTGGAGACGGTGGGCCAACTCACCGGCGGCGTGGCGCACGACTTCAACAACCTGCTGACCGTGATCTCCGGCAACCTGCAGGTGCTGGAAGAGCTGCCCGCCTGCGCCGACGACGACATGGTCCGGCAACTGGTCGCGGCGGCGCACCGGGCCACGCGCCGTGGCGCCGAGCTGACGAGCAAGCTGCTGGCCTTCTCCAGACGGCAGGTGTTGCAGCCGACCGTCGTCGACACGCTGGCCCTGTTGACGTCGCTGACCGGCATGCTCACGCGCACGCTCGACCAGCGCATTGCCATCACGCTCGACGCGCAGCAGGTCCTGTGCATGGCCGACCCGGTGCAACTCGAGTCCGCATTGCTGAACGTGGCCATCAACGCCCGGGACGCCATGCCGCACGGCGGGACGATCGCCTTCGCATGCGCGCCCGCGGCAACGCTGCCCGTCGAACTCCGCGCGGACCCCAGCCCTGCGGCCGAAGGCTACGTTGCCATTGCCATCACCGACACGGGCACGGGCATGCCGGAGTCCATCATGGAACGCGCCTTCGAGCCCTTCTTCACCACCAAGGAAGCCGGCCGCGGCACTGGCCTGGGCCTGTCGACGGTCTACGGTTTCGCACGGCAGTCGCACGGTGGAATCACGCTGCGCAGCGCCCCCGGCGCCGGCACCACGGTGACGCTGTACCTGCCCCGCGTCGAGAAGCGCACGAGCGTGGATCCGAACAGCGACGCCGCCCCGCCCCGCCGCGTCCCGTCGGGCCTGCACGTCCTGCTGGCCGAGGACGATGCGGAGGTGCGCAAGGTGGTCGAGGCGTTCCTGGCCGCCATGGCCTGCGAGGTGGTCGTCTGCGCGGATGCCGAGGAAGCATTGCGGGCGCTCGACGAGAACACACCGTTCGACCTGCTGCTGACCGACATCGTGCTCGGCCACGGCATGCGCGGCACCGAACTGGCCGAGGTGGCACGCGCGCAGCGGCCAGGGCTGCCGGTGCTGCTGATGTCGGGCTATTCCAGCGACCTGCTGGGCGAGCCCTACAAGTGGGAC
The DNA here is from genome assembly GCF_019207085.1 of Variovorax sp. dw_308. Taxonomy (GTDB): domain Bacteria; phylum Pseudomonadota; class Gammaproteobacteria; order Burkholderiales; family Burkholderiaceae_C; genus Variovorax. The sequence goes on from NZ_JAATOM010000030.1 coordinate 33,374, forward strand.
CTGCTGCGCAAGCCCTACACCCGCGCTGAACTGGAACGCGCGATGGCCAGGCTGCTGAACAGCGCTCAGTGAACGGCTTCGGCGCCTACGGCGGGCGTGCTGACGTTCCGGATGAAACTCGTCAGCGCCTCGACGCGCGGAATGTGGATGTCGCGTCGACCCTTCTCGACGAAGCGGATCACGTCGCCGCGCGCCAGCCGCGACAGCGCCCGACTCACGGTCTCCAGCGTCATGCCGAGGTAGTTGCCGATCTCGGCACGCGTCATGCGCAGGGTGAACTGGTCGGTGCGCAGGCCGCGCTGGTCGAGCGCATCGGCCCAGTAGCGCAGGAAGCCCGCGACCCGCGCATCGGCCGGCTGCGAGCACAGGGACAGCATCGAGTCGTGGTCGCGCACCAGCTCGCGGCTCATGGCGCCATGCATCGCGGTCAACAGTGCCGGCGTGCGCACGGCGGCCTGGATCAGTGCGTCATAGCGGATGGCCCACACCTCGCCCGTGTCCATGGCGATGGCGTCGCAGCCGTACTGGCCTTCGGCGATGCCGTCCAGGCCCATCCAGTCGCCCTTGAAATGCAGGCTGACCACCTGCTCGCGGCCTTCGCCCGACAAGTTGACCATCTTGAAGAAACCGGAGCTGACGACATAGAGGCAATTGAATTGCTGGCCCACCTGGTAGACCACGTCGCCACTGCGAACGACCCGCCGCTGGATCGGCACGCTGTCCTGGAGCAACTGGAGCATCGCTGCAATGCGGCTGACGCCGGAGGTGTGGTTCGACGTGATGGTGGGCGCTTCGTTCATCGCTGGCTCCTTGCGGTTGGATGAACAAAGCTTAGAAAGCGGGTGTAACTGGCAGGCGACGGCGGGAGCGGCCTGGGTAACAGTGGGTGAATGCCTTGTGTCCGCTGTGTAACCACGAAGATCCGCGATGCAGTTGCCGGATGCAGGCACGCCTTTCATTTCGCTGGCATTTGAGTGCTTCGGAAGGTGTGAGATTTCGTAGCGAGGGCGCCAAGGTCGGGTTGAGGACCGGAACCGTACACCCGTACGGTGAGGACCGCAGACCCGGGATTGGCGTCCGCAGTAGAAAGATTCACACCTTCTCAGCGGCACCAGTCGCCGATGGCCTGCCCCATGTCCATCCACAGCGCCTGCAAGGCCAGGGCGGCCAGCAGCAGGCCTGCAACGCGGGCGCCCCAGCCTTCGCGCGATGGCCCGAGCCTGTGGCCCACCGCCGCGTACAGCCATGGCGCCGCTGCCAACGACAACCCGCTTCCCAGCGCGAACAGGACCATGGCCATGGCCCCGTCCAGCGCGCCGTTGCCCAGGCTCGCCAGCGCGAGCGCCGAATAGAGCAAGCCGCAAGGCATCAGGATCCACAGCGCCCCCGTCGCGAACACGCCGAAGCCCGACCGCGTGTGCGGCCGCACGCGCAAGGCCAGCGCCTTGCCGAAGCGATGCGCCCAGGCCGGCTGGCGACCTTGCACGATCAGCGCGAGCCCCCAGGCCAGCGTGGCCGCGTGCAGCAGCACCCACAGCGGTTTCAGGGCCGTCACGTGCGCGCCCGCGAACGCGAGCGATTGCGCCGCCAGCGCCACCGCGGCCCCGCCCAGCGCATAGCTCGCGATGCGACCCGCATGGAACGCCAGGGTGGTGGACGGCGCCCCCACGGATGCCGCCCCGGCGGCGCCGGTTGTCGGCGCCCGCACCAGCCGGATCACCCCGGCCGTCGGCGCGCCGCACATGGCCGCGCAATGCGGTCCGCCGGCAAGGCCCATCAGCAACGCGGCGGCGGCGAGGCCGGCCTGCATCACACGATCCGCGAATAGCGCGTCCTGTTGCGATCGGCTTGCAGGTAGCGGTCGAACACCATGGCGATGGCGCGCACGAAGAACCAACCCGTCGGCGTGACTTCGAGCGCGTGGTCGCTCAGGTGCACGAGGCCGTGCGCGATCAGCGGGCCGAGCACGGCGAACTCGGGCGCGAAGTGGTCGCGGAAGTCGATGAAGTGGGCCTGCCCCAGCGCCTCGAAGTCGAGGTGCCCCTGGCACATCAGGGCCATGATGACCGAGCGTCTCAGCAGGTCGTCGCGCGACAGCGCCAGGCCACGCACGACCGGCAGGCGACGCTGGTCGAGATGGTCGAAGTACTCCTCCAGCGACTTCGCGTTCTGGCTGTAGGTCGCGCCGATGCGTCCGATGGCCGACACGCCGAGCGCCAGCAGGTCGCAATCCGGCTGCGTGCTGTAGCCCTGGAAATTGCGATGCAGCCGGCCCTGGCGCCTGGCGACGGCCAGCGCATCCTGCGGCAATGCGAAATGGTCCATGCCGATGTGGACGTACCCGGCCGCACTCAGCACCGCGATCGATCGCGCCAGCATCTGCACCTTCTCCTCGGCAGGCGGGAGCTGCTCGACATGGATGCGGCGCTGGGCCTTGAACCGGTCGGGCAGGTGCGCATAGGCATACAGGGCGACGCGGTCGGGCCGCAGCTCGCACACCTGCTCCAGCGTGCGCTCGAAGGATTCCACGGTCTGCAGCGGCAATCCGTAGATCAGGTCGACGTTGACCGACTTGAAGCCCAGCGCCCGCGCGGCCGCCACGAGCTCGAACACCTGCATGGCGGGTTGGACACGGTGGATGGCCTTCTGCACGTCGTGGTCGAAATCCTGCACGCCGAAGCTCAGGCGGTTGAAGCCGAGCACCGCCAGGTTCGCAAGGCGTTCGGCGTCGACGGTGCGCGGATCGACTTCGATCGAGCGCTCGCAATCCGGTATGAAGGTGAAGGCGCCGTAGAGGATGCCCATCAGTTCGGCCAGTTGCGCGTCGTCCAGGAAGGTCGGCGAGCCGCCCCCGAGGTGCAGCTGGCTCACCGACGCGCCTTGGCCCACCTGCGCCATCTGCAGCTCGACCTCTCGCGCGAGGTAGTCGAGGTATTGCCCTGCCCGCTCGTGGTGGCGCGTGACGATCTTGTTGCAGGCACAGAAGTAGCACAGCGACTCGCAGAACGGCACATGGACGTAGAGCGACAGCGGCTGCGCGCGGGCGCCCATGCTGCGGCGCTGGCGCAGTGCCTGCGCATAGTCCGCAGCGTCGAAGGCTTCGACGAACCGGTCGGCGGTCGGATAGGAGGTGTAGCGCGGGCCGGCCACCCCGAAGCGCCGCAGCAGGGCGACCGACGGCAGCGTCGGACGGACCGGCAGCGGTGCGGGTGGGGAGTTCGAAGACATCGGCGTGGCTCGGGCAATGGAACCCACGCAATGTGCCTCCCCAGGCCGTTCTGCGTCTTGATGTGCATCAAGCCCACGGCAGGTGGCGCCGGCCAGAATCCCGCCAACCAAACGACGCGCCCATGACCATTCCACAGCCCATCCAGGTCGCCTGCTCCAACTGCAACCTCCGGGAGCTCTGCATGCCCCCCGGCCTGCAACCCCACGAACTCCAGCGCATCGACGGCCTGGTCAAGACACGGCGCAAGCTGCGCCGCCGCGAGACGCTGTTCCACAACGGCGAGCGCTTCACCTCGCTCTACGCCATTCGCACCGGCGTGTTCAAGACCCGCGTGGCAAGCGACGACGGGCGCGACCAGGTCACCGGCTTCCAGATGGCCGGCGAGATCATGGGGCTGGATGGCATCGTCAACGAGCACCACAACTGCGACGCCGTCGCACTCGAGGACGCGGAGGTCTGCGTGATTCCGTTCGAGCGGGTCGAGGCACTGTCGCGCGAAGTCCCGGCGCTGCAACGCCACGTGCACCAGATCATGAGCCGCGAGATCGTGCGCGAGAACGGCGTCATGCTGCTGCTGGGCAGCATGCGGGCGGAAGAACGGCTCGCCGCGTTCCTGCTCAACCTGGTCCAGCGGCTGCACGCGCGTGGCTTCTCGCGCTCGGAGGTGGTCCTGCGCATGACGCGCGGGGAAATCGGCAGCTACCTCGGCCTCAAGCTGGAAACCATCAGCCGGACGCTGTCGAGATTCGTGGTGGACGGCATCGTCGAGGTGCGGCATCGCAACCTGCGCATCCTCGACCCGCAGGCGCTGCAATGCATCGTCAATCCGCCCGGGCGTTGAAGCGCCGCGCCAGGGGATCGTCCTCGGGCGGCTCCAAGGTCAGTGCCACCGAGAGCGCGCACGCGGCAGCCGACATCGCCCAGAAAGCGAAGAAGCTGGCGGTGTAGACGGCCTGCCGCGTCAGCCCGAGTCCTTCCCTGCCCCAGCGCATGTCGGACGGATCGATGATGGCGAACACCACCAGTTCCATCAGGCTCGCCAGGATGAATGCGGGCCACAGGATCGCGATCCATCTGCGCGCACTCATGGCTTGGCCTTGGGGCGCACCGGGACGTCCTCGGCGGGCGTCATCGCGTGGTTGCGGCCCATCTGGGCGGGAACCGGGCTCTTGTCGGCCAGGGTGCGGTTGATCTCGATGCCCTTGCGGTAGTAGTCCTCCTCGACCACCGTGTCGGTGGTGTGCATGGCGAGCCACGCGGAGGCCAGGCTGGCCACGATGACGGCCGCCGGCAGGCCGATCACCAGCCACACCAGCGGGTAGCGCCACCAGGGCGGCGGCGCCGATGCTTGTTCGTACGCTGTCATGCTTTCTCCTTGCTTGTTCATCGGGGCACCAGGAACACGGCCTTCTCGGAGACGTGTGCGCCGCCATCGGCAGTGCCCACTTCGAAGTGCACCGTGTGCGAGCCGGGCGGAGCCTTGTCGGCCGGCAATTGCAGGCGCACCGCGACCCAGCGCGACTGGGCCGCGCCGACTTCGACAAGCTCGTCCGAGGCCACGTGCAAGCCGTCCAGGCCGGTGGCCGCGATGCGGTAGGCCTGCTGTTTCTCGGTGGCGTTCATGATCTGCAGGCGGTAGACGTTCTCGAGCTGTCCGCCCTCCGCGATGCGGGCGAGCGATCCCCTGTCGCGCACCACGTCGACCTTCAGCGGCACCCGCAGGACCAGGCTCGCGAGCAGGCCGATCGTCAAGGCGAGGAGCACGCATCCATAGACCAGCACCCGCGGCCGGAAGACGCGTCGCCACACCTGCGACGAGGACCAGCCCTTCGCGAGCCCGTTCTCGGTCGCGTAGCGGATCAGGCCGGGCGGCAGCGCCATGCGGTCCATCACGGTGTTGCACGCGTCCACGCAGAGGCCGCAGCCGATGCACTCGTATTGCAGCCCCTGCCGGATGTCGATTCCGGTCGGGCACACCTGCACGCACAGCCCGCAATCGATGCAGTCGCCCAGTCCGAGCGCCTTGCCGTCCCGGCCCTTGGCGCGCACGCCGCGCGGCTCGCCACGCCCGGTGTCGTAGCTCGCGATCAGCGTGTCGCGGTCGAACATCGCGCTCTGGAAGCGGGCGTAGGGACACATGTACTTGCAGACCTGCTCGCGCATGAAGCCGGCGTTGCCATAGGTCGCGAAGCCATAGAAGACGACCCAGAACACTTCCCACGAGCCCATGCGCGTCTGCAGGAATTCCATGCCTAGCTCGCGGATCGGCGTGAAGTAGCCGACGAAGGTGAAGCCGGTCCACATCGCGATGCCGATCCAGACGACGTGCTTGAACCACTTCTTCACCAGTTTCTCGAGCGAGAAGGGTTCGCCGTCCAGGCGCATGCGCGCGATGCGGTTGCCCTCGATCTTGTGCTCGACCCACATGAAGATTTCCGTGTAGACCGTCTGCGGACAGGCGAAGCCGCACCACAGTCGACCGGCCACCGCCGTGAAGAGGAACAGCGACAACGCCGACAGCACCAGCAGGCCCGAGAGGTAGATCAGGTCCTGCGGATACAGCACCAGCCTGAAGATGTAGAAGCGCCGCGTCGCCAGGTCGAACAGCAGCGACTGGCGCCCGCCCCATTGGACCCACGGCATCGCGTAGAAGAAGAGCTGGGTGGCGAAGACCAGGGCCCAGCGCCAGCGGGCGAACTTGCCACGCACCGTGCGCGGGTAGATCTTCTTCGACGCCTCGTACAGGCCGACCGACTCCCCGGCCCCGCCCGCCGCGGCAGGCACGATGGGGATGGTCTTGCGGGGCCGCACGGCGTCGGTCATGGCCAATTGCCCGGTTCAGGGCGCGGCCTTGGCGGCCGACTGCGGCTTGTTCGACAAGCCCCACACATACGACGCCACCACCTTGATCTGCGCCTCGGTCAGGCGCCCTTCCTGCGGCGGCATCACGTTGTGCTTGCCGTTGTTGATCATCGCGATGATGGCTTCCTGGCCAAAGCCGTGCAGCCACACCTTGTCGTTCAGCGCGGGCGCGCCGAGGGCCTGGTTGCCGACGCCGCCGATGCCGTGGCAGGCGGCGCAGGCCGTGAACTTCGACTTGCCCAGCTCGGCGCGCAACGAATCCGTCGAACTGCCCGACAGGCTCAGCACGTACTGCGCGACGTTCTTGACGTCCTCCGGCGTACCGACCGCCGCGGCCATCGGCGGCATCACGCCGATGCGGCCCTTGGTGATCGTCTCGATGATCTTGTCGGGCGCGCCGCCGTGCAGCCAATCGGTGTCGGTGAGGTTCGGAAACCCCTTGCTGCCGCGCGCGTCGGAGCCGTGGCATTGCGCGCAGTTGTTCATGAAGATGCGCTCGCCGATGGCCATGGCCTTCGCATCCCCGGCGATTTGCTCGACCGGCATGGCCGTGTAGGCAGCGTAGACCGGCACCAGTTCCTTGTCAGCCTGCGCCACCTCCGCCTCGTACTGCCCGCCGGCGCTCCATCCGAGCTTGCCGTTGAAACTGCCGAGGCCGGGAAAGAAGGCCAGGTAGGCGAAGCCGAACAGGATGGTGATCACGAACAGCCCGACCCACCACAGCGGCAGCGGATTGTTGGCCTCGCGCAGGTCTTCGTCCCAGACGTGGCCGGTGGTGTTGTCGTCGCTGGCCACCACGCGCTTGCGCGCCGTCAGCCACAGCAGCAAGGCGCAGGCGAGGATGCTGACCACGGCAGCCCCGGCGACGTAGTTGGCCCAGAAGTCGTTGATGAAGTCGTTCATGGCGTGCTCGCTTCAGTCCTGTTCGAAAGGAAGCTGCGAGGCCTCTTCGAAACGGCGCGTGTTGCGGGGCGAGAAGGTCCAGGCCAGGATGCCCATGAAGACGAGGAAGCAGGCGACGGTGGCGCCGATGCGAAGCGTTGTGAGGTCCACGGCTCAGGCTCCTTTACTTGAGCGCGAGGCCCAGTGATTGCAGGTAGGCGACGGTGGCATCCATCTCGGTCTTGCCCTCGACATCCTTGGCGGCCGAGGCGATTTCCTCGTCCGTGTAGGGAACGCCGACACGACGCAGCGCACGCATGTGCGCCGGCAGCGAGGCCGCGTCGACCGGGTTCTTCTCGAGCCACGAATAGGCCGGCATGTTCGACTCGGGCACCAAGTCGCGCGGCTCGTTCAGGTGGATGCGGTGCCACTCGTCGCTGTACTTGCCGCCGACGCGCTGGAGGTCCGGCCCGGTGCGCTTGCTGCCCCACTGGAACGGATGGTCGTAGACGAACTCGCCGGCCACCGAGTAGTGGCCGTAGCGCAGCGTCTCGGAGCGGAAGGGCCGGATCATCTGCGAGTGGCAGCCGTAGCAGCCCTCGCGCTGGTAGATGTCACGCCCCGCCAGTTGCAACGCGGTGTAGGGCTTGAGGCCCTTGATCGGCTCGGTCGTCGACTTCTGGAAGAAGAGCGGCACGATCTCGACCGCACCGCCGATCGCGACGACCAGCAGGATCAGCACGATCATCAGCAGGTTGTTGGTCTCGATCTTCTCGTGCGTGAAGCCGCTGGAGGATTTCGGGTTCGAAGACATGGTGTTGTTTCCTCAGGCGTGGGCCATCGCGAGCGGCGGAATCTGCGCGCGGGCCGAGATGCCGGTGACCACGGTCATCCAGACGTTCCAGGCCATGACCAGCATGCCACCGAGATACATCAGGCCGCCGATGAGGCGCACGACGTAGAACGGAAAGGTCGCCTTCACGCTCTCGACGAAGGTGTAGGTGAGCGTGCCGTCCGGGTTGATGGAGCGCCACATGAGCCCCTGCATCACGCCTGCGATCCACATCGCGGCGATGTAGAGCACCACGCCGATGGTGGCCGTCCAGAAGTGGACCTCGATGGCCTGCACGCTGTACATCTCGGTGCGGCCGTACATCCGCGGGATCAGGTAGTAGAGCGAGCCCATCGTGATGAAGCCGACCCAGCCGAGCGCGCCCGAATGCACGTGGGCGATGCCCCAGTCGGTGTAGTGGCTCAGCGCATTGACCGTCTTGATCGACATCATCGGCCCCTCGAAGGTCGCCATGCCGTAGAAGGACAGCGCCACGATCAGGAAGCGAAGGATCGGGTCGGTGCGCAGCTTGTGCCAGGCACCGGACAGCGTCATCACGCCGTTGATCATCCCGCCCCAGCTCGGGGCCAGCAGGATCAGCGAGAACACCATGCCGAGCGACTGTGTCCAGTCGGGCAAGGCGGTGTAGTGCAGGTGATGCGGCCCGGCCCACATGTAGGTGAAGATCAGCGCCCAGAAGTGCACGATCGACAGGCGGTACGAGTACACCGGCCGCTCGGCCTGCTTGGGGATGTAGTAGTACATCATCCCGAGGAAGCCGGCCGTGAGGAAGAAGCCGACCGCGTTATGGCCGTACCACCACTGCACCATCGCGTCCTGCACGCCCGCATACATCGAGTAGCTCTTCATCCAGCCCGCCGGCATCGACATGCCGTTGACGATGTGCAGCAGCGCCACCGCGATGATGAAGGCGCCGAAGAACCAGTTGGCCACGTAGATGTGCCGCACCTTGCGCTTGCCGATGGTGCCGAAGAACACGATGGCATAAGCCACCCACACCACGGCGATGAGGATGGTGATGGGCCATTCGAGCTCGGCGTATTCCTTGCCGCGCGTGAAGCCCATCGGCAGGCTGATGGCCGCCGCGACGATCACCGCCTGCCAGCCCCAGAACACGAAGGACGCCAGCTTCGGCGCGAAGAGGCGGACCTGGCAAGTGCGCTGCACAACGTGAAAGCTCGTCGCCATCAAGGCGCAGCCACCGAAGGCGAAGATCACCGCGTTGGTGTGCAGCGGCCGCAGCCGCCCGTAGCTCAGCCACGGGACGCCGAGGTTGAGTTCCGGCCAGGCCAGCTGCGACGCGATGATGACGCCGACCAGCATGCCGACGACGCCCCACACGACCGACATGAGCGCGAACTGCCGCACCACGGTGTCGCTGTAGACCGCTGCGGGAGGGGTTGGAGATTGCATCGCGGATCCTTCTTTTCCTTGGATGCGCGCAGTGTCCGAGGCCGGCCTGCGAGGATGCTTGATACAGATCAATCGTTGCGCAGAATGCGCTGCCCCTCTGCATCGACGTCCTCGAACTGCCCACGGTCCACGGCCCACCAGAGGGCGACGAGGATCAGCAGCACCAGCGCGACGGAGAGCGGAATGAGCAGGAAGAGGATGTCCATCAATGCCCCGCTGCGCTGCGGCCTGCAAGTCGCGCCGCATTGAGCACCACCACCAGCGAGCTCGCGGCCATGCCCAGGCCGGCCAGCCACGCAGGCAGCATTCCCATCGCCGCGAGCGGCACGCACAGCGCGTTGTAGCCCGCGGCCCACCACAGGTTCTGGCGGACCACGCGCATCGTGCGCTTCGCTTGCGCATGGGCAGCGGGAATCGCACCGAGGTCGTCGCCCATCACGATGAAGTCCGCACGCGCCTTGGCGAGCGGCACGGCGTTGCCGAGGGCGAAGGACGCATCGGCGCGGGCCAGCACAGGGCCGTCGTTGAGCCCATCGCCCACCATCGCCACGCCATGGCCCTCGTCCTGCAAGGCCTTCATGAAGGCCAGCTTGGCCTCGGGCGTGCAATCGCCGTGCACGCTGCGGATACCGGTCTGCTGCGCGACTGCGTGCGCAGCGGCGGCGCGATCGCCGGAAAGCAGGTGCACCGACAGGCCTTGCGACCGGAGCGCATCGATCGCGGCTGTCGCCTCGGCACGCACGTTCTCGTCGAGGACAAAGCTCGCGACCCATCCTTGCGCATCGCTCAGATGGACCTGCGGCGCGTCGGCACCCAACGGGACCACGCCGCAAAAGGCAGCCGAGCCCAGCAGCATGCGGCGCGTCCCGGCCTCTTCCTTCCCCTGTTCGACCATGCGAGCTTCCACGCCCATGCCGACATGCTCGATGGCCTGCACGAGCTTCCATGAAGAGGCAGGACGCGACGCGGCATTCCATGCGTCGACGAGGGCCTGTGACGCCGGATGGAGCGACTGCGCGGCGATGGCCGCTGCACGATCGAGCGCTTCACCGGCCTGCATCCCCGGCCGGCATCGGATGTCCAAGTGGCATGGCGTGTCCAGGGTCAACGTGCCCGTCTTGTCGAAGATCACCGTATCGACGGCCGCCAATTCCTCCAGCCCCTGGAGGTTGCGCACCAGCACGCCGTGCCGGGCCAGCATGCCCGCGCTGGCCAGCGTGGCCGCCGGCGTGGCCAGCGAGAGCGCACAGGGGCAGGTGACGATCAACACGGCGACCGCGACCATCAGCGCCTTGCCATGGTCCACCGGCCACCAGAAAGCCGCAGCCATCATGGCCGCGCACAGCACGAAAAACAGGAACGGTCGTGCCGCGCGGTCGGCCATCGAGGCGAGCCGGGGCTTGTGCAGCGAAGCGCTTTCCATCAGCGACACGATCTGCGCGAAGCGCGTGCCCTGCCCCACCGACTCGACCCGCACCTCCACCGTCGACGACAGGTTGTGGCTGCCGGCCAGCACGCGCGCGCCCCGGTCGCGCACCACCGGACGCGATTCGCCCGTGAGCAGGGCCTCATCCGCGGTGGTGCTGCCGAGGCTGATCACGCCGTCGGCCGGGAAACTCTCGCCGGGCCGCACGCGGACCACGTCGCCGCGCAGCAGGCGCCGGACCGCCACGCGCTCGAAGGCGCCGCTCATCGTCAGCCTGTCCGCGCTGTCGGGCTGGCGGTTCATCAGCGCCTCCAACGCGCCCGCGGTGCGGCCGCGCAGGCGCGACTCGAGCCAGCGGCCAGTGAGCAGGAAGAACACGAACATCGTGAGCGAATCGAAGTACACCTCGCCACCCAAGGTGCCCGAAGGATCGAAGGTGGCCGCGCTGCTCACGGCAAAGGTGATGACGATGCCAAGCGCGACAGGCAGCTCCATGCCGATGCGCAAGCCAGCGACATCGCGCAGCGCGGCAGCGAAGAAGGGCTTGCACGAGAAGAGCAGCACCGGCAGCGTCAGCACCCACGACGCCCACCGCAGCAACTGCGCCGAGTCGGCCGACATGTCGCCCGGCAGCGCGACGTACGCGGGATACGCGTACATCATCACCTGCATCATGCAGAGACCGGCCACCAGCCATCGCCACAATGCCAGGCGCTCTTCGTGCAGGCGGCGTTCGCGCACGAAGGTGTCGCCAGCGGGCACGAGCCGGTAACCCGCTGCCTCGGAGGCCCGGAACCAGGCGGACGGTGCAACCTGCGCTGCCGACCAGGTGAGGCGGGCGCGCCGGCTTGCGGCGTTCACCTCGACCTGCTCGACGCCGGGCACCCGGAGGAGCGCCGCCTCGACGGCGAACGCGCACGCGGCGCAATGCATGCCTTCGACCATGGCGTGCGATTCCCACCGGCCCGCATGCGGATCGCCGTCGAGCAGGCGGCTGAACGCCGACCATTCGGCAGGGTCGTCCAACACGGCTTCCAGCCCTCCCCCCGCTTGGGCGGCAGGGAATTCATCGGGTCCTGCCTGTTCGAGCGGGAGCGCAGCAGCTTGCATCCTGCAAGGCTAGGATCATCCACGTGACTCAAGCTTGACCTGCATCAAGCCTGCGCGATGCGGACGGCCTACGCTGGCAGCCATCAACACTTGGAGCATCCGAACATGTTCAAGCGCATCCTCGTCGCCACCGACGGTTCGACACTTTCGAAGAAGGCGGTGAGCAGCGCCATCTCGCTAGCGGCGCAGAACGATGCCGACCTGGTCGCCATCACCGTCGTGCCCCGCTATCCGAAGAATTATTTCGAAGGCGCGATGGCCTTCACGCCGGACGACATCGCACGCGTCGAGGGCGCATGGGCAGCGAAAGCCCAGGGCCAGCTCGACCAGGTCAGCAGCCTGGCCAAGGCGGCGGGCGTCCGCATCAAGACTGCGGCGATGAGCTCGGACCTCGTGGCCGAATCGGTCATTGCCGCGGCGAAGAAGCACAAGTGCGACCTGATCGTCATGGCCTCGCACGGGCGAAAGGGGATCAAGCGGCTGCTTCTGGGGAGCGAGACGCAGCACGTGCTGACGCATTCGACGTTGCCGGTGCTGGTGCTTCGGTAGATGAAGCCGGGCTTGGGGCAAGGCCTTCCGGACACCCAAAGCAAAAGCGGTGGGGAAAGATCTCCTGCAACTCGCATGGATGCTTGATTCTCAAGCAGAGTCTTTGAATTTGTACCCCCGTCTGTACCCCCAACTTGGTCGCGGTACCCCCTTCTCGCGCAATCACGGTCCGGCCAACCGGGCCCGCCTCATCTCGAGTCCAGTACACAGCGCCATCATGGCCCGCGCGCGCCGCCGTGGGCCGCCTTGGCGCACTCGGGGGCGCCAGACGGCACTGCAAGGAGCCAAAGAGTGCCGTTTGACCCGGTATTTTTGATGGTTTGGGTGTGTACTCATACCGAAATCTCAAAAAATAGACAAGAATCTGGCCACTATGTTGCTCAAGATGTCCTTCTCCAACTTCGGCAGCTTCGTCGAGCAGACGGACCTGTCCCTGCGCCTGACGCGTCGCGACGCGGTCCTCGGCTGGGACCGTACGACGAAGTCTGGACAACGCGTCAGCACAGCGATGGCCGCGCTAGGTGCTAACGGTTCCGGCAAGACCACCATGCTGAACGTCGGCGCCTTCCTGGCGCGGTTCATCCGCGACTCCTTCGAAGCCAAGCCAGACACGCGCCTGCCGTTCGTCAACCACCTGTCGCATGCCAAAGAGCCCTCGCGCTTCGAACTCGTGACGGAGGACTCAGAAGGCACGCAGTGGGACTACAACCTGGTCTGCACCACCACGCGGGTGATCAGCGAATCGCTCAAGCGCCGCCCGCTCGAAGGCAACAGGCGCGCGGTGTTCACGCGCGAGTGGAATGAGAAGACCAGCGCCTACGTGATCACGCAGCCCGGCGTCGAAGGCCTTCCCCTCAGCGAGGCGAAGAAGGTACGCGGCAACTCGTCATTCATCAGTTGGGCGCGCCAGTACGGCGTCGAGGTCGCACCAGGCCTTCTTGAGGGCCGCGCAGTCACCAACCTGTTGCGCAACAGGACTCGCGCAACTGGCGAATTTGCCTCACTCGTCGAGGCCTCGAACCAGTTCCAAGCGGCACCCTCGACCTTGCAGAGCGCGAGAGACCTGCTGTTGCGTCTGGACCTTGGCTTGAGCGATCTGCAGCTCCAGGCGCTGAGCCCATTGCCGACGGCAGCGAAGGTCGCGGGCGGCAGCCCGGCCGAGGAGCCGCAGTCTTACTTCCCGTATGGTGAGCACGCCTCGGCGGGCAACGTCTTCCTGCTGCCGTTCTCGATGGAGTCGGCGGGCACACGGTCGGCCTTTGTGCTACTGCGCTTCCTGCTGGAGGCGCTGGAGACGGGCGCGCCGGCCTTCATCGACGAGTTCGATGCGACACTTCACCCTCACATGCTGGAGCCGCTGCTGCGCCTGTTCAGCGACGAGGCGACGAACCCGCTCGGCGCGCAACTCATCTTCACCGTGCAGAGCCCCGAGGTCCTGGCGCTCCTCAAGCCACCGCAGGTGACCTTCGTCGAGAAGATCGATTGCGTGAGCAGTGCTTATCGCGGCGACGAGATCGGCGGCCTGCGCGCCACAGACAACATGCACGGCAAGTACATGGCCGGCGCTCTCGGCGCGGTGCCCCAGCTGTAGTGGCAGCGTCGAAGCAAGCCAAGCCCAGGCGCTGGGCCTCGAACGCCGTGCTCGCGGTCGGCGAAGGGCAGGCCGAGTACATCTTCATGCGACACGTCAAGGCGCTGTATCTCCCGCGCGCCTGCGGCACAACTGCCACCATCAAAGCGGCCACCGGCAAAGGAGCCGCCCGGGTCGTTGCCTACACAGCGTCGATCAGCAAGCTCGCCACCCACAACCGCGTCATCGCGCTTCTGGACACCGACACCGCCTGGACCGCCGCGGTCCGGGCACAGGCAAAGGCGGCCGGCATCATCGTGATCGAGGCGACGCCTTGCCTGGAAGCCGTGCTGCTGCACATCTCAGGCAACTCGGGAGAGCGAACGACGGCGCAGCACAAGGGCGAATTCAAGAAGGCCTTCGGCATGGAAGCACACGATGAGCGCATGCTGCGCGACGTCTATCCGAAGGGCTTCGACAAGGCCGCGCTCGAAGCGGCAAAGAGCAAAGTGCCCGCGCTTCTTGCACTCCTCGCGGCATTGACCGGAGCCTGACTACCGCGCCGATGCCACGCCCTGCGCCCAGCGGCTCTTCCAATGCGGCGAGGTAGCTCGCCGCGACCGCGGGGTCGTTCCGGACCAGCAGCACGCCCTCCGAGTTCGAGCGCGCCGCTGCCTGGCTGTAGTTGAACGAGGGCCCCATCCCCTCCGGCGGTCGAGGCACCGAGTGCGACGGGCACGCGCCCGGCGGTGATGGCGCGTGCGGACCGCTTCGGACCTATGCCTATATTCGCCGATGGACTTCACCGGCTTCCTTCTCTGGAAAGCGATCGCGCTGGTAGTGATCGCGTTCGTCGGCAACTTCCTTCACACGCTGATCACTGGCCGGTCGATAGAAGAGGCGCGGCGCGAACGCCGAGACTGAATGAAGCACGTGAATTTGCACGACCTGCGCCATTCCTGCGTCTCGATCCCGATCGCCAGCAGGGGCGGCCTCTACACCCGTCAGCACGATCCTCGGGCACGCGGCAGTGACCACGACGCAGCGCTACGCTCACATGCAGGTTGAACAGCAGCGCGTTGCGTTGGACAAGGCTTTCGCATGATTTTGCACAGCGGATTACACAGGGCAGACGCCGAATCGATCTGCTAAACGCTGTTTCTCGAATGGTGGGCGGTGGAGGTTTCGAACCTCCGACCCCAGCAGTGTGAATGCTGTGCTCTACCCCTGAGCTAACCGCCCTGATCGGAACCTGTGCAACCGCTTGGGTTGTTGGCACCGTCAGTATTGCTTCGCACGTTCATGCGAAGCCTCAGATTATGCCACAGAATTTTCAGCGTTCTGGCGAAACAGCGTGCGGCCGTTGCTGGCCTTGTCTAGTTGAAGCAACGCGGCCTCGTGTGCAGCGAGTTCCTGTTCGCCCGCCATCAACACCGGCAGAGTGAACTGGCGCAGGTCGATGGCGACGACCGTGCCGATCTCGGGTTCGTCCTGACCCACGTCGATCAGCAGCGCGTCCTGGCCGCGCGTGAGGTTGATGTAGACGTCGGCGAGCAACTGCGCGTCGAGCTTCGCACCGTGGAAGGTGCGGTTGGAGCGGTCGACACCGTAGCGGTCGCACAGCGCGTCGAGCGAGTTGCGCTTGCCGGGATACAGCTGCTTGGCCATGGCCAGCGTGTCGGTGACTTCGCCGACGAAGGTGTGCAACGGCGGCAGGCCGGCGAGTTCGAGTTCCTTGTTGAGGAAGCCGACGTCGAAAGCCGCGTTGTGAATGATCAACTCCGCGCCGCGCAGGTATTCGACGACATCGTTCGCAAGAATGCCGAACTTGGGCTTGTCGCGCAGGAAGTCCGTCGTCAGGCCGTGCACCTTGAGGGCGTCCTCATGGCTGTCGCGCTCGGGATTGAAGTAGAGATGGAGGTCATTGCCGGTGAGCTTGCGCGCGTACAACTCCACGCAGCCCAGTTCGATCACGCGGTCGCCGTTCTCCGCGGACAGGCCCGTCGTTTCGGTGTCTAGGACGATCTGGCGACTCACAGGCCTCTCCCGACTTGGCGCCGTGTGTCCTGGCCGCGCTCCCAGGGGCTGCGCGCTTGCTCGGCTGCGCTCATCAGTGATTTTCCTTGGCGTGGTTGATCGAATACTTCGGGATCTCGACGGTCACGTCCTGCTGCGCGAGGATGGCCTGGCAACTCAGGCGCGATTGGGGTTCAAGCCCCCAGGCGCGGTCGAGCAGGTCTTCCTCGGCTTCATCGGCTTCGTTCAGGGAGTTGAGGCCCTGGCGCACGATCACGTGGCAGGTGGTGCAGGCGCAGCTCATGTCGCAGGCATGCTCGATGTTGATCTTGTGGTCGAGCAAAGCCTCGCAGATCGAGGTGCCGGCGGGTGCGCTGATTTCGGCGCCTTGCGGACAGTACTCGGCGTGGGGAAGGATCTTGATCGTGGGCATTCGTTTTTTCTAGAGAGACTCGAGCTTGCGGCCCGACAGGGCGCGTGCGATGCCCTGGTTCATGCGCTGTGCGGCGAAGGCTTCGGTGCCGTCCGCGAGCGCCTTGGTGGCGGCTTCGACGACTGCGGCCTCATCGGCACCGCGTGCGTCGCGCAGCGCGTTCATCAGCGCTTCGATGGCGGCGCGTTCATCGGCATCGAGCAGGTCGCCGTCGGCATCGAGCGCGCTTTGCGTGGCCAGCAGCATGCGATCCGCATCGACGCGGGCCTCGACGAGGGCACGCGCCTGCATGTCGGCGGCGGCGGTCGAGAAACTCTCCTGCAGCATCGTGGCGATCTGGTCGTCCGACAGGCCGTACGAGGGCTTGACCGTGACATGCGCTTCCACGCCGCTGCCCTGCTCCTTCGCGCCAACGCTGAGCAGGCCATCGGCATCGACGGTGAAGGTCACGCGGATGCGCGCGGCGCCAGCGGCCATCGGCGGGATGCCGCGCAGTTCGAAGCGTGCGAGGCTGCGGCAGTCGGCGACCAGGTCGCGTTCGCCTTGCACGACGTGCAGGGCCAGCGCGGTCTGGCCGTCCTGGTAGGTGGTGAAGTCCTGCGCCATCGCGGTCGGGATGGTCTGGTTGCGCGGCACGATGCGCTCGACCAGGCCGCCCATGGTCTCGATGCCGAGGGACAGCGGGATGACGTCGAGCAGCAGCAGGTCGCCGGAGCCGCCGTTGCCCGCCAGCTGGTTCGCCTGGATCGCCGCGCCGAGCGCCACGACTTCATCCGGATTGAGGTTCGTGAGCGGCTCGCGACCGAAGAACGTGGCCATGGCGCGGCGGACCTGCGGCATGCGGGTGGCGCCGCCGACCAGCACGACGCCCTGGAGGTCGTCCGGCTTGAGCTTCGCGTCGCGCAAGGTCTTGCGCACGGCCGCAACGGTGCGGTCCGTGAGCGGCCGGGTTGCCGCGTCGAACTGATCGCGCGTCAGGCGCTGGTTGATGGTCCCGACCGACAAGCCCGCATGAAAGTTGACCGACTCGCCGGCAGTCAACGCCTCCTTGGCCGCACGTGCCGCGATCAGCAAGGCTGCCTTGTCGGCGCCGCTTTCGACCGTCAGGCCGGCCTGGGCCAGCACGTGATCGGCCAGCGCGTGGTCGTAGTCGTCGCCACCGAGTGCGGAGTCGCCGCCGGTGGCAATCACTTCGAACACGCCTTGGGTGAGCCGCAGGATCGATATGTCGAAGGTGCCGCCGCCGAGGTCGTACACCGCGTAGGCGCCTTCGCTGGCGTTGTCCAGGCCATAGGCGATCGCGGCGGCGGTCGGCTCGCTGATGAGGCGCAGCACGTTGAGGCCGGCCAGTTCGGCCGCATCCTTGGTGGCCTGCCGCTGGCCCTCGTCGAAATAGGCCGGCACGGTGATGACGGCGCCGTAGAGCTCGTCGTCGAAGCTGTCCTCGGCGCGATAGCGCAAGGTGGCGAGGATCTCGGCGCTGATTTCGACCGGCGACTTCACGCCGGCGATGGTGTCGAGCTTGACCATGCCGCCTTCGTCCACCAGGGTGTACGACATGGCATGGCGGTTGGCGATGTCCGCCATGCCGCGGCCCATCAGGCGCTTGGCGGAGGTGATCGTGTTGCCGGGGTCGTCGGTGCGAGCGGCCAGTGCGTCGTAGCCAATCTGGCGACGCTCGCGATCGAGGTAGCGCACCGCCGAAGGCAGCAGCACGCGCCCCTCGGTATCAGGAAGGCACTCGGCCACGCCGTTGCGGATCGCGGCAACGAGCGAGTGCGTCGTGCCCAGGTCGATCCCGACCGCGATGCGTCGTTGATGCGGGTCAGGCGCCTGGCCCGGTTCTGAAATCTGGAGTAGTGCCATCAAGCCTCCCGCCTGCGAGGCAGCAAATGCATGAAGTAGTGAGCGTGGGGGCGGTACATGCGTCTATTGTCCCCACTGTGCCGACTTGGCATCGATGTCTTCGGCGAAGCGCTCAATGAACATGAGGGCTCTGACCTGCCCGGCCGCGCCCGGGTAGTCGACGTTTTCATCGATGAGCCAATCGAGCGAGGACAGCGCGCGCACGCGGCTCGCGTCCACCTCGCCGCGTAGCCTGTCGGCGCCGGCTTCGTCATGGACCTCGTCGAGTTCCTCGCGCCATTCCATCTGCTGCATCAGGAAGTCAGCGGGCATGGCGGTGTTGTTCTCGGCATCGATCGGCGACCCGTTCAGCGCGCACAGGTAGCTCGCACGCTTGATCGGGTCCTTGAGCCGCTGGTAGGCCTCGTTGATGCGCACCGACCACTGCATCGCCACGCGTTGCGCGGCGGCGCCCTGGGCCGCGAATCGATCGGGGTGCGCCTCGCGCTGGAGTTCCTTCCAGCGCGCGTCCAGCCTGGCACGGTCCTGCGCGAACGTGGCGGGCACGTCGAACAGCTGGAAATCGGTGTCGTTGAGTTGCATGGCAATAAAAAGCCGCCAGCACATGACATGTTGGCGGCTCGAGGCTCCGGGAGCCGTGATTCAGATCCGGAAACTCTCTCCGCAGCCGCAACGGTCGCGCTCGTTCGGGTTCAGGAACTTGAAGCCTTCGTTCAATCCTTCGCGCACGAAATCGAGTTGCGTCCCGTCGATGTAGGCCAGGCTCTTGGGGTCGACCAGGACCTTCACGCCGCGGTCCTCGAAAACGACATCCTCGGGCGCCAACTCGTCCACGTACTCGAGCTTGTAGGCCAGGCCCGAGCAGCCGGTGGTCTTGACGCCCAGCCGCACACCCACGCCCTTGCCCCGTTTACCGAGATAGCGGGTGACATGACGCGCGGCTGCTTCAGTGAGCGTAACGGCCATTTCAGTGCGTCGCTTCCGTCGCGGCGACGGCCGCGCCGTGTTTCGCCTTGTAGTCGTTCACGGCTGCCTTGATCGCGTCTTCCGCGAGGATCGAGCAGTGGATCTTGACCGGCGGCAGCGCCAGTTCCTCGGCGATCTGCGCGTTCTTGAGCGCAGCAGCCTGGTCGAGCGTCTTGCCCTTGACCCATTCGGTCACGAGCGAGGACGAGGCGATGGCCGAGCCGCAGCCGTAGGTCTTGAAGCGGGCGTCTTCGATCACGCCGGTTTCCGGGTTGACCTTGATCTGCAGCTTCATGACGTCGCCGCAAGCCGGCGCGCCGACCATGCCGGTGCCTACCGTGTCGTCGCCCTTTTCGAAGGAGCCGACGTTGCGGGGATTCTCATAGTGGTCGATGACCTTGGATGAATATGCCATGGGGTTACCTCTTTTGATTCTGCGGGTTCAGTGCATCGCGATCAATGCGCTGCCCATTGAATGGTGCTGATGTCGATGCCGTCCTTGAACATCTCCCACAAGGGGCTGAGTTCGCGCAGCTTCGCCACGTTGTGCTTGATGGTGGAGATCGCGTAGTCGATCTCTTCCTCGGTCGTGAAGCGGCCGATGGTCATGCGCAGGCTGCTATGGGCCAGTTCGTCGCTGCGGCCGAGTGCGCGCAGCACATAGCTGGGCTCCAGGCTGGCCGAGGTGCAAGCCGAGCCCGACGACACCGCCAGGCCCTTGATGCCCATGATCAGCGACTCGCCTTCGACATAGTTGAAGCTGATGTTCAGGTTGTGCGGCACGCGGCGCTCGAGATCGCCATTGATGAACACCTGCTCGATGTCCTTCAGGCCGTCGAGCAGGCGCTTCTGCAGCGCGGCCGCCTTGGCGATGTCCTCGTCCATCTCGAGCTTGGCGATGCGGAAGGCTTCGCCCATGCCGACGATCTGGTGCGTGGGCAAGGTGCCCGAACGCATGCCGCGCTCGTGGCCGCCGCCGTGCATCTGCGCTTCGAGCCGCACGCGCGGCTTGCGGCGTACGTACAGGGCGCCGATGCCCTTGGGGCCGTAGGTCTTGTGCGAGGCCAGGCTCATCAGGTCGATTGGCAGCTTGGCCATGTCGATGTGGACCTTGCCGGTGGCTTGCGCCGCGTCGACGTGGAAGATCACGCCCTTTTCGCGGCAAGCATTGCCCAGCGCGACCACATCCTGGATCACGCCGATCTCGTTGTTCACGAACATGACGCTGGCGAGGATGGTGTCGGGGCGGATCGCCGCCTTGAACTTGTCCAGGTCGAGCAGGCCGTTGTCCTCGACGTCGAGATAGGTCACCTCGAAGCCCTGGCGCTCCAGCTCGCGCATGGTGTCGAGCACGGCCTTGTGCTCGGTCTTCACCGTGATCAGGTGCTTGCCCTTGCCCTTGTAGAAGTGCGCGGCGCCCTTGAGCGCCAGGTTGTTCGACTCGGTGGCGCCGGATGTCCAGACGATCTCGCGCGGGTCGGCGCCGATCAGGTCGGCGACATCGCCGCGGGCCTTCTCGACGGCCTCTTCCGCCTCCCAGCCCCACGCATGGCTGCGGGATGCCGGATTGCCGAAGTGCTCGCGCAGCCAGGGGATCATCGCGTCGACGACGCGCGGGTCCACCGGCGTGGTGGCGCCGTAATCAAGGTAGATCGGGAAATGAGGAGTGACGTCCATGGCTGGCTCGGGCTGGCGAAGGATGGGGTTGATGATGTCGTCAGGGACAGCGCCCGCAGGCGCCGGCCCGGTCAGGATTTGGCGAAGACGTTGCCGAGCGCGAACACCGAGTTGGGTGCGTTGACACGGATCGGCTTGACCACCGGCTGCGGCGAAATCGCGCGCTTCACGACCGGCTTGTTCTCGACCTGCACGCCCTTGGCCAGCTGGTCGTCGACGAGCTTCTGCAGCGTGACCGAGTCCAGGAATTCGACCATGCGCTGGTTCAGCGAGGCCCAGAGTTCGTGCGTCATGCAGCGACCGGCTTCGCCGAGGCAGTTTTCCTTGCCCCCGCACTGGGTGGCGTCGATCGGTTCGTCGACCGACACGATGATGTCGGCCACGGTGATTTCAGAGGCCTTGCGGCCGAGCGAGTAGCCGCCGCCGGGGCCGCGGGTCGATTCGACCAGTTCGTGGCGACGCAGCTTGCCGAACAGCTGTTCCAGGTAGGACAGCGAAATCTGCTGCCGTTGGCTGATCGCGGCCAGCGTGACCGGACCCGTGTTCTGGCGGAGTGCCAGGTCGATCATCGCAGTGACCGCAAAACGGCCTTTGGTGGTGAGGCGCATCGCAAGCTCCTTGTGTGCTTACCGTTGAAATGACACCGTGCCGGGTAGGCTCGGTAGCGTCGTCTCCGCCCTTCCCGGCTCTTAACCATTGGTGTTGCTATCCGGTTGGAGCCGGCCCTTCATCGGGAGTTCGGTTGTTGTTGACTATTTCGGTCAAGTATACCAGAAAGCCCTCCGGCTTGCTCGGGTAAACCCCGATCGGCCGCGGGGAAGATTCAGGCGCGCGATTCGCCGGGCGTCAGCACGGCGATGTTGTCGCCGCCGCGCGCGCCGAAAGCCTGCTCGCGCAGCAGCGCCAACTGGTCGCGCACACGGGCCGCCTTCTCGAATTCGAGGTTGCGTGCGTGCTCGAGCATGAGCTTCTCTAGCCGCTTGATTTCGCGGGACACGTCCTTTTCGCTCATGTCCTCGACCTTGGCCCGCTCGAGTTCCTGCTTGGCCATTTCCTTGCCGGTCTTCTCGCTGTAGACGCCATCGATCAGGTCCCGCACCTGCTTGACGATGCTGCGCGGCGTGATGCCGTTCGCCTCGTTGTGGGCGACCTGCCGGGCGCGACGGCGCTCGGTCTCGCCGATGGCCTTCTTCATCGAGTCGGTCATCTTGTCGGCGTAGAGGATCGCCTTGCCGTTGAGGTTGCGGGCGGCCCGGCCGATGGTCTGGATCAGCGAGCGCTCGGCGCGCAGGAAGCCTTCCTTGTCGGCGTCGAGGATGGCCACCAGCGACACCTCGGGGATGTCCAGGCCTTCCCGCAGCAGGTTGATGCCGACCAGCACGTCGAACGAGCCCAGGCGCAGGTCGCGCAGGATTTCGACTCGTTCCACCGTGTCGATGTCGCTGTGCAGGTAGCGCACCTTGACGCCGTTGTCGCTCAGGTAGTCGGTGAGTTGCTCGGCCATGCGCTTGGTCAGCGTAGTGATCAGCACGCGTTCGTTCTTCTCGACGCGCAGGCGGATCTCGCCGAGCACATCGTCGACCTGGTGCGTGGCCGGGCGCACTTCGACCTCGGGATCGATGAGGCCGGTCGGTCGCACGAGCTGCTCGACCACGTTGCCGGCATGGTCCTTCTCGTACTGCGCGGGCGTGGCCGACACGAAGATGGCCTGCCGCATGCGCGTTTCGAACTCGTCGAACTTGAGCGGCCGGTTGTCCAGCGCCGACGGCAGGCGGAAGCCGTATTCGACCAGCGTGGTCTTGCGCGCGCGGTCGCCGTTGTACATGCCGCCGAGCTGGCCGATCATTTGGTGACTCTCGTCGAGGAACATCAGTGCGTCCTTCGGCAGGTAATCGGTCAGCGTGGCGGGCGGGTCGCCGGGTGCCGCACCCGAGAGATGGCGCGAGTAGTTCTCGATGCCCTTGCAGTGGCCGATCTCGGCGAGCATTTCGAGGTCGAATCTGGTGCGCTGTTCCAGACGCTGCGCCTCGACCAGCTTGCCTGCGCCGACCAGTTCCTTGAGCCGGCCGGCGAGTTCGATCTTGATCGTCTCGACGGCGGTCATCACCTTGTCGCGTGGCGTCACGTAGTGGCTCGACGGGTAGACGGTGAAGCGCGGGATCTTCTGGCGGATGCGCCCGGTGAGCGGGTCGAACAGTTGGAGGGTCTCGATCTCGTCATCGAAGAGTTCGATGCGGATCGCAAGCTCGCTGTGCTCGGCCGGGAACACGTCGATGGTGTCGCCACGCACGCGGAAGGTGCCGCGCGAAAAATCCTGCTCATTGCGCGTGTACTGCATGCGAATCAGTCGGCCGATCACGTCGCGCTGGCCGATCTTGTCCCCCACGCGCATGATGAATCGCATCTGCGTGTAGTCCTCTGGCGTGCCGATGCCGTAGATGGCGCTCACCGTGGCCACGATCACCGTGTCGCGACGCTCCAGCACGCTCTTGGTGGCCGACAGTCGCATCTGCTCGATGTGCTCGTTGATGGACGAGTCCTTCTCGATGAACAGGTCGCGCTGCGGCACGTAGGCCTCGGGCTGGTAGTAGTCGTAGTAGCTGACGAAATACTCGATCGCGTTGTGCGGGAAGAACTCGCGGAACTCGCTGTAAAGCTGGGCGGCCAGCGTCTTGTTGGGCGCGAACACGATCGCCGGGCGACCCAACCGGGCGATCACGTTGGCCATCGTGAAAGTCTTGCCCGAACCCGTGACGCCGAGCAGCGTCTGGAACACCTCACCGTCCTCCACGCCGGTGACGAGGCCTTCGATGGCCGTGGGCTGGTCGCCGGCCGGGGGATAGGGCTGGAACAGCTCGAAAGGCGACCCGGGAAACTTGACGAACTCGCCCTCTTTCACAGGGCCGACAGGCTCGGCATGTTGCCGTTCGGGGATGACTTCGGTGATTTCAGGCATGGGGTTCGGGAGAAATGCGGCCCGGTCGGTAAAATTCAAGCGAACTCGTTAGGCTAACCGAGTACGCCGGGATCCGTGCCGGTGTACGGGCCCCGAGCACCTGCGCAAGCCGGGCGACACCCCGGCTGCATCGAATTTCATCCGAAGGACTTTTCTCCATGTCTCTGTTCACCGCCGTCGAAATGGCGCCGCGCGACCCGATCCTGGGCCTCAACGAACAATTTGCCGCCGACAGCAATCCCAACAAGGTCAACCTGGGCGTCGGCGTCTATTACGACGACAACGGCAAGCTTCCCCTGCTGAACTGCGTGAAAGACGCGGAAGCCGACATGATGAAGGCGCAGACAGCGCGCGGCTACCTCCCCATCGATGGCATCGTGGCCTATGACAACGCTGTCAAGGGCCTGGTGTTCGGCGCCGACAGCGAGCCGGTGAAGTCCGGTCGCGTGGCCACCATCCAGGCCATCGGCGGCACCGGCGGCCTCAAGGTGGGCGCGGACTTCCTGAAGAAGCTGAGCCCGGACGCCACCGTGCTGATCAGCG
This sequence comes from Variovorax sp. dw_308, assembly GCF_019207085.1. Classification (GTDB taxonomy): domain Bacteria; phylum Pseudomonadota; class Gammaproteobacteria; order Burkholderiales; family Burkholderiaceae_C; genus Variovorax. The sequence continues at coordinate 57,725 of NZ_JAATOM010000030.1, forward strand.
ATCCCAGCTGGGAAAACCACCGCGCGCTGTTCACCAACGCCGGCTTCCCGGTGGAAAGCTACCCCTACTACGACGCAGCCACGCGCGGCATCGACTTCTACGGCATGCTGGCTGCGCTCAACGCCGCGGCCCCGGGCACCATCGTCGTGCTGCACGCCTGCTGCCACAACCCGACCGGCTATGACATCACCGCGGCGCAGTGGGACCAGGTCATCGCCGCCGTGAAGGAGCGCAATCTCACGCCCTTCCTCGACATGGCCTACCAGGGCTTCGGCAACGGCATCGCCGAAGACGGCGCGGTGATCGGCAAGTTCGTCGAGGCCGGCCTGACCTTCTTCGTCTCGACCTCGTTCTCCAAGAGCTTCAGCCTGTACGGCGAGCGCGTCGGCGCCCTGTCGGTCCTGTGCGAGAGCAAGGAAGAAGCCGCCCGCGTGCTGTCGCAACTCAAGATCGCGATCCGCACGAACTACAGCAATCCGCCGATCCACGGCGGCGCCGTGGTTGCGGCCGTGCTCAACGACCCGGCCCGCCGCGCGGTCTGGGAAGCCGAACTGGCGGAAATGCGCGTCCGCATCAAGGCCATGCGCCAGAAGTTCGTCGACGGCCTCAAGGCCGCCGGCGTGCAACAGGACATGAGCTTCATCACGACGCAGATCGGCATGTTCAGCTACTCCGGGCTCAGCAAGGACCAGATGGTGCGTCTGCGCAATGAATTCGGCGTCTACGGCACGGACACTGGCCGCATGTGCGTGGCTGCGCTGAACAGCAAGAACATCGAATATGTGTGTAGATGTGTCGCCGAGGTGATCTAAACAATCACTTTTTGTAGGATTCACCCTACACGCATCGCGGCGCACGCTGATACATTGCACTGCAACATTTACATAACAGGGTGCCCCCGATGCTTTATCAGTTCTACGAAGCGCAGCGCTCCTTGATGGAGCCCTTCTCGGACTTCGCGCAAGCCGCCTCCAAGCTTTATGCCCCCGGCGCCATCTGGGGCCAGTTGCCGATGGCGCAACGCATGGCGGCGGGCTATGACCTGCTCTATCGCCTCGGCAAGGATTACGAAAAGCCCGAGTTCAACATCAAGGGCGTGAAGGTCGAAGGCGACGACGTCGTGATTCAGGAGGTCATCGAACTCGACAAGCCCTTCTGCCAGCTGCGCCGCTTCAAGCGCTTCACCGACGACCCGCAAACCCTCCAGAGGCTGAAGGCGCAGCCTGTGGTGCTGGTGGTGGCGCCGCTGTCGGGTCACTACTCGACCCTGTTGCGCGACACCGTGCGCACCCTGCTGCAGGGCCACAAGGTCTACATCACCGATTGGAAGAACGCGCGCATCGTGCCGATGTCCGAGGGTGAATTCCACCTCGACGACTACGTCAACTATGTGCAGGAGTTCATCCGCCTGCTCCAAGGCGAGTACGGCAACTGCCACGTGGTGAGCGTGTGCCAGCCGACGGTGCCGGTGCTCGCTGCGGTCTCGCTGATGGCCAGCCGCGGCGAACAGACCCCGCTCACGATGACGATGATGGGCGGCCCCATCGACGCGCGCAAGTCACCGACCGCCGTCAACAACCTCGCGACCAACAAGAGCTTCGAATGGTTCGAGAACAACGTGATCTACCGTGTGCCGCAGGGCTTCCCGGGCGAAGGCCGGCGCGTGTATCCCGGCTTCCTGCAGCACACCGGCTTCGTGGCGATGAACCCCGACCGCCACGCCAGCAGCCACTATGACTACTTCAAGGACCTGATCAAGGGCGACGACGCCAGCGCCGAGGCGCATCGCAATTTCTACGACGAGTACAACGCCGTGCTGGACATGGACGCGGACTACTACCTCGAAACCATCCGCACGGTGTTCCAGGAGTTCGGCCTGGTCAACGGCACCTGGGACGTGAAGAACCCGCAAGGACAGGTCGAACGTGTGCGGCCGCAGGACATCCGCACCACCGCGCTCCTGACCGTCGAAGGCGAACTGGACGACATCTCCGGCTCGGGCCAGACCAAGGCGGCGCATGCGCTCTGCACCGGCATCCCGTCGGCCCAACAAGAGCACTACGAAGCCAAGGGCGCGGGCCACTACGGCATCTTCAGTGGTCGCCGCTGGCGCGACATGGTGTATCCGAAGGCCGCGGCGTTCATCGCGGCGCATGACCAGCCGCAGAAGCGCGCCGGCTCGACCACGCCCATCACCGCCGAAGACACCATTCGCGCGCCGCAGAAGCGCGTGGCGCAAGCGGCGACGAAGGCTGTGCGCAAGAGCGCTGCGGCGCCTGCGAAGACGCGCCGCGCCGCGCGCTGATTCCTTTCGGCTGCCGGTTGACATGACGCCGCTGGCAGTGCGCATCCACGCCGCACTGCCGCAGACGCAGTGCACCCGCTGCGGCTACCCCGATTGCGCCGGTTATGCCGAGGCCGTCGCCAGCGGCGAAGCCGGCATCCACCAATGCCCGCCGGGCGGCGCCGAAGGCATCGAGCGACTGGCCGCGATCACGGGCCAGCCGGTTCGCCCGCTCGGTGCGGAGTTCGGCGTCGAAGGGCCGCGGCGCATGGCCGTGATCGATGAGGCCTGGTGCATCGGTTGCACCTTGTGCCTGGATGCCTGCCCCACCGATGCCATCCTGGGCATCCACAAGCGCATGCACACCGTGATCGAGCCGCATTGCACTGGCTGCGAATTGTGCATTCCGGCATGCCCGGTCGACTGCATCTCGCTCGAGGACGTGACGCCGGGGCGCAGCGGCTGGCAGGCCTGGTCGCAACGCCAGGCCCAGGACGCGCTGAAGCGCTATGCCCTCCATGCCGCTCATCGACCAGCGCGTGGACAGCAAGAATTGACTGAACCAGACGAGGCGCCCGCGCCCGCCGTGGACCGCAAGCGCGCCATCGTCGAAGCGGCCCTGGCGCGCGCGCGTGCGACCGCCGCGAAAAGACCATGACCCTCGACACCCTGCTGCTCTTCTTCTTCACCTCCTTGCTGCTGGCGATCACGCCGGGGCCGACCATGCTGCTGGCGCTGTCGAACGGCATCTCGGGTGGCATGCGGCGCGCAGGCTGGGGCATCGCGGGTGCTTCGATGGGCAGCGCGACGGTGATCACCGCGGTGGCGCTGGGCCTGGGTTCGTTGATGGCGGCGTCGGAGTTGCTGTTCAACGCGCTGCGGGTGGCGGGGGTGATCTATCTCGTGTGGCTGGGCGTGAAGCTCTGGCGCACACCGCCGCCAGACGTGCATGCCGCGCTGGCCGAACAAGGCCAGTCGCCGCAAGGCGGACGCGCCCTGCTGCGCAGCCTTGCGGTGGCCTTGTCGAACCCCAAGTCCGTGTTGTTCTTCGCGGCCTTCCTGCCGCAGTTCATCGATACCGCGCAGCCGCAGGTCCACCAGTACATGGTGCTCGGCGCAATCTTCGTGTCGCTCGACACCTGCGTGATGCTGGCCTATGCAGGCGCCGGAACGCAGGCCATGCGCTGGCTGTCCAGGCGCAGCCTGCAGCGGCTCAACCGCGGCTGCGCGGCGGGGATGTGGGCGCTGGCCGCGATGCTCGCGTTCTGGCGCCGGCCTGGCGTCTGAACGCGGGGGCCTTCAGGCGCGCGGCTTCCACAGCAGCAGGAGCACGCCCGACAGCACAACCGTGACGGCGCCCCATTCGAACGGCGTGACCGTCTCGCCTGCGATCAGCACACCGAGCAGCATCGCGATGACAGGGTTGACGAAGGTGTAGCTCGACGCGAGCGCAGCGGGTGCGCGGGCCAGCAGGACCATGTACGCATTGAACGCGACCAGCGAGCCGAACCCCACGAGGTAGGCCCAGGCCGCCACGGCCAGCGGTTGCGGCGGCCAATCGAAGGATTCGCCGTGCAATGCAGACAGCAGCATCAGCACGGCGCCGCCGCAGATCATCTCGCTGGCGAAGCCCATCGCGCCGTCGGCCAACGGCAGGGTTCGCTGGCTCAATACGCTGCCGACGGACCAGCAGATGCAGGCCGTGGCGATGGCCGCCAGGCCGGCAGGAGAGGCCTGGAATCCGCTGCCCTGCGTGAGCAGCAAGACGCCGGCCAGACCCAAAGCGATCCCGACCGCTTCGAGCTTGCGCGGCACCACGCCCCAGAACAGGTTCAGCAGCGCGATCATCAGCGGCACGACGGCAATGAAGGCCACGACCAGCCCGGAGCCCACCGATACCTCGGCGAAGGCCGTGCCGCCCATGCCGCCGCCCAGCATCAGGCCGCCGATGACCAGCGCGTTGCGCCACTGCTTGCGCGTCGGCCATGCGGCGCCACGCCAACGCATCCAGGCGGCCAGCAAGGCGCCCGCGACGAGGAATCGCGTGCCCATTTGCAGGAAGGGCGCGAAGCTCAGCAACGCGTACTTGATGGCCAGGTAGGTCGAGCCCCAGACCAGCCACGTGGCGGCAAGGCAAAGCACCAGCAGCGGCGGCAGGCCGGGGCGCGCGGCAATGGGCGCCCGCTCGTCGGCGGGCGTGAGTGAATCCAAGGCAGGCATCCGGTTCAATTCCTTGCAGGCAGCATAGGCCTCCAATGCTATGAAGGCCGGGCGCGCAAAACCATGCGCGACTCACGGTCCTTCATTCAGAATGCCGTGAATTCAAAGGAGATTCATGGACGTGACCTTGAACCCCGCATTGGACGCCTACGACACCCGCATCCTGGCCGAGCTGCAGGCCGATGCGCGCCTCACGATGGCCGAACTCGGCCGCCGCGTCCACCTGAGCCAGCCGGCGGTCACCGAACGCGTGCGCAAGCTCGAAGCCTGCGGCGTGATCAGCGGCTATCGCGCGACTGTGGATCTATCGAAGCTCGGCTATGGCATCCGCGCCATCATCCGCGTCGGGCGCGCGGAGTACGCGCGCGTCGTCAAGCTGGTGCAGCAGACCCCCGAATGCATCAATGCCTACAACGTGACGGGAGACGACAGCTGGGTGCTGGAGATCGCGGTGATCGACGTTGCGCACCTCGACGCGGTGGTCACGAAGTTCTGCCTGCTGACCGAGACCGCGACCTCGATCATCCTGAATCCCGCGCGCGAGCATCAACCGATGCTGCCGCCGCAGCGCTCGGATGTGAAGCCGCCGATCCGGAAAGTGACGAATGCCTGAAATCGGCGCGATGGCGACACCGACGGCCCGCCAAGCCGGTTCCGTGGTGTTTCTGGAAAAAGGCTCAATCTGCCGGAGCTGATTGCAACGCGCCGAAGGCCGCGACCACCTCGGGCGGCGCCTGGACGAGTTCGATCAGGACGCCCTCGCCCGCGATCGGGAATTCGTCGTTCGCCTTCGGGTGGAGGAAGCAGATGTCGAAGCCGGCGGCGCCCTTGCGGATGCCCCCGGGGGCGAAGCGCACGCCCTTGGCGCTCAGCCATCCGACGGCCACGGGCAGGTCGTCGATCCACAGGCCGATGTGATTGAGCGGCGTGGTGTGCACCGCCGGCTTCTTGTCGGGGTCGAGCGGCTGCATCAGGTCGACCTCGACCTTGAACGGGCCGCTGCCGATGGCGCAGATGTCTTCATCGACGTTCTCGCGTTCGCTGCGGAAAGTGCCGGTGACCTCGAGGCCGAGCATCTCGACCCAGAGCTTCTGCAGGCGCAGCTTGTCCGGGCCGCCGATCGCGATCTGCTGGATGCCCAGCACCTTGAAGGGGCGCAGGGGCGTTGCCCCCACGAGCGGGCTGCTCGCGCCTTGGTTCGTGCTCGTGTTCGTGTTCATGCGAACTCCAGGATCACCTGGTCCACCGCGAGCGACTCGCCCTTGTCCGCCGAGATCGTACCGACCACGCCATCGTGCGAGGCAAACAGCACGTTCTCCATCTTCATCGCCTCGATCACCGCGAGCTTCTCGCCCGCCTGCACCTTCTGG
>NZ_JAATOM010000031.1 GCF_019207085.1 Variovorax sp. dw_308
GCGGACGGGCGACAGTGGCCGCAGCCGGCGAGGCGGGCGCCACGTCAACGGGCGCTGGGGCCGGCTTCGGCGCCGGGGCCGCTTTCGGCGCTGCCGCTGTCCTTGCCGGCGCGGGCGCCGGCGCATCCGGCACCGCGTCCGGGGCGAGTTCGCGCCCGCCGGCCTGTCGTTGTTCCTGCAACTGGCGATCGAGCGCCTGCTGGAGGGCCTGCACTGTCGGGTTGTTGGCGTAGTCGACGTCCATCAGATCGAGCTTGCGTTCCGCGGCCACGAGGTCACCCTCCTTCAGGGCGCCGCGCACGGCTTCGACATTCGCCTTGAACTCGCGCAACTTGGCGGCATCCCGTTGCTTGTCGAGATAGAAATGGTCGTATGCGAAGGCGAATCCGAGCAAGGCCACCAGTGCGGCCCCGATGCCGAGGATCAGGCGATTGGGTGTGACGGGGCTGTCGGCCCAATCCACCCTGCCCTCGTCTGCCGGCGTGCCCTGCCGCCAGGGCACGCCGGGGCGCACGAAGCCCACGCTGGAGCCGACCTCCTCCATGATCGCGGTCGACGGGACGGGGTGGCTGCCGACCTCGTGCGGGTCCTGCGGGTCCATGAGCGGATAGTCGATCTCGTAGGGCGCCAGCGCCCGGCCGGTGCCGTGCTCGATGGCCACCTCGACATCGAACCTCGGATCGCGCGCGCCCTCTTCGCCGGTTCGATCGGTTCCGCAGAACGGGCAGAAGCGCTCCCGCTCCTGCAGCAGCTCTCCACAATGTTTGCAGGGCTCCAGAAACGATGTGTCGGAAAAATCGGCCAGATTCACCATGACTCGGATCGAAGGTCGTGCGCGGGTCGGGGCATGCTGGTTTCATTTTGGCTCTGAATTTGCATTTGCACCAACTCTGCCGGGCGGCTGACTTGACAGCCGGATCGGGCGTTTTCCCAATGAAGAAGCGCTGATCGGGAGTGCCTCGCGCAACGGGCCGGCCATGCAACCTATGGCGTTCGGCCAATGGCGCTGCACGAGCCTTTTCAGTCTTCGTGCGCCTGCAGCCAGGCTGCGATGGCGGCGGCGCTGCGGAAGTCGTCGCAGGCCCGCGCGGGGACGTCGGGATAGCGTTGATTCCACATGCGGGTGAGAGCCTGGCCCGGGCCGACCTCCAGCACGCAGCGCACCTGGCGCTCGGCGATGTTCTGCATGCATTCGTCCCAGCGAACGGTCCGCGCGATCTGGGCCGCAAGCGCCGTCCTTGCCGCCCCGGCATCGAGGATGCGATCGGCGGCATTGCTGGCCAGCACGATGCGTGGGGAGCGGAACGGCACATCGGCCAACACCTGCGAGAAGCGCTCCGCCGCCTCCTGCATCCACGGCGTGTGGGAGGCGACGTTGACGCGCAGGCGCGTGCACTGCGCGCCCTGCCCCGTCGCGATGTGTTGCGCCTGCTCGAGGGCTGCACCGGGGCCGCCGAGCACGACGCTCTCGATACCGTTGCGGATGGCCAGCGCGAGCCCCGTGACCGCGCGCAGTTGCACCAGCGCGGGTTCCGCCAGGCCGGTGACGGCGAGCAGCCCACCGGGATGGCGCGCGGCACTCTCGTCCATGGCCGCGGCGCGCAATGGCGCAAGGGAAGCCGCGACCTCGCTGTCGATCACGCCCGCCGCGCTGAAGGCCGCCAGTTCGCCGACGCTGTAGCCCGCGACGACCGAGGGCGACGAAACGTGCGGGGCCAACTGGCCCCACGCCGCGAGCGCGAGCGCCGTCAGCAGCGTCTGCGCATGCGCATTGTTCGCAGCCCAGTCCGGGTCTGCGAGGGCGGCGCGCCAATCGTCCACGCCGAGCCGGGTGCGCATCTGCTGGACCCGCCCATCATCTGCCAGCCAGGGCAGCATGGCAGGGTGCTGGTTGCCCTGGCCGGAGAAGATCAGCGCGAAGCTCATGGAGCGGCACAGATGCGCATGACCCAGCACGCGGCAGCCAGCGTGTCGGCCGCACCGCCGGGCGACAGGCGGCGTGCGACGAAGTCATCGGCGATGGCCTCGGCCTTCGCGAGCGCCCCGGGCCTGGCGCTGCCGCCTTGTTCGATGAATCCTTGCGCGGCGGCCTGTGCGTAGCGCAAGCCGGCGAAGCCGCCGCGATGCGCGAGGTTGCTGTCGTCCAGCACGGCCATCACGTGGAACAGCGTGTCGAGCCGTGCCAGCCGAGGCGACAGGCCCTTGGCGAGGCCTCGTAACAGCGTTGGCACCGCCGTCTCAAATAGCACCGGAAAGCCCATCGCCGCCTCCTGCGACGCACCGCGCAGGCCGAGCTTGCGCGCGGCGATGCCGCCGGGCAGTGTCGACGCGCGCAGGCTGCGTGCGGCGAGCGCATCGCCCCAGTGCAATTGCAGTGCGTCGCGCAGCGTCGTCGGTGTCATCACCGTGGCGCCGTCGCGCACAACGGCGCCGGCCGCTGCGCACAGCAGGCCCAGCATGAAGATCGCGCCGCGATGCGTGTTGATGCCCCTCGTCGCGGCCAGCATGCGCGCCTCGGCCTCGATGCCGCAGCGCTCGAGTTCGGGGAACGCCGCGCCGCAGCGGCCCGCGTCGGCGATCTGCACGAAGTAGCGGCGCAGCGCGAACAGGCTGCGCATGAAGGTGTGGGCATCCATGTCGTCGTGGCTGCCGTTGTCGACCAGCGTGACCAGGCCCGGCTTGGGCGCCAGCGCGAGTTCATCGTGCAGGGCCAGCGTGGCCGCATGGCCGATGGCCGTGGAGGTGAGCGGCCTGTCGGCGCGCAGTGGCAGGGTCGCGCGGTTCATGTCGCCAGCGCCGCATCGCGCGCGCCCTCGCACCAGTCGGCGTCGTAACGCAGCGCCGCGCCCGTGAGGCGCTTGACCATCACGCCGCGCGCGCGGCCTGCGCGCCAGTCGGACCATTCGCGCCAAGCCACCGCCGTGCCGTCGGCGAACATGAGTTCGCCATCGAGCCGCAGGCGCGACGAGGCGAAACGATCCAGGTGCCGGGCCACGTCGTCGGCGTGCGCCCTGCTGCGCACCGCCACCCACAGATCGAGGTCGGAACCGGGTCGCACGTGATCGAGCCCGCTCAACGCCTGCCAGCCATAGCTGCCATAGACGTGCGCCGTGGCACCGGATGACGCGAGCCCGGCCTGCAGGTCGCCGGCCGTGCGCTCCGAGAGCGGCAGCAAGTCCACGACCTCGGCCAGTTCGGGAAACTCCTCGAAGCGCGACACCGACGCCGGCGGTACATGCACCGCGAGCCGCCGTCGCGCCCAGCGGCCCGGTGCAGGCAGGCCCAGCGCGATCAGCTCGCAGTCTCCGGCATCGGCCGTCTGCCGCGTCACGACCAGCGGCAATCCATGTCGTGCCCAATGCGCCAGGCATTCGTGCGCCTGCGCATCCCACGGTCGGGCCAGCACACCCTGCCAGCCTTCGCTGGAGAGTCGGGCCAGTCGATGTCTGCGAAGCGTTTCCATGGCCGGGGCCCTCGCGCGTCAGGCCGCAGCCAGCACGCGCTCCACGACGGACGCAGAGAGCTTTCGCCCGCCGCGCGCCGCGCCGTCCTGCGCGCGTGTGTCCTTGACCGGCGTGTCCGCCAGGGCATCGCGCAACGCGGCCTGCAGGTCGCCCTGCCAGAGCGCGCGGACGCCACCCATCGCCACGTAGTTGCCCACGCCCGGCGCGAACACGGGGTTCGACTCCGACAGCGCCGTGAGCGTTTCCTCGGACAGCTTGGTGACCCGGGCCATCGCCGGTATGCGCATCACGCGGATCTCGGCTTCGGGCAGCGCGTAGCAGCCGTCCGCGATCAGGCCGGAGGTGATGAAGCCGCCCGACAGCGCCTGGTCGTACACCAGCCCGATCACCTGGTGGCCGCGTCGGCGCGCCAGGTCAATGCACATGCCCAGGTGCGCCATGGCGCGGTTGATGCCGAGGGTCTCATCGCGGCGGCGCAACTGCTGGCCCTGCGTGTCGATGAACAGCAGGATGGGCCGCGCGGGGTGCCGCGCGATGGTGTCGAGGATCACGCGGGCCTGCGCCAGCGCGAGCGCCACACCGATCGGCGCGTGGTTCGTGGTGCCGACGACCGTGATCGGCCGGCCGTAGAACACCACGTCGCCGTGCAGGAAGTCATCGTCGGCGTGGATGCCGTGGGAGGACCCGAAGAGCTGGGTCGCGAGCTGGTTCCATTGCATGCTGGTTCTCCTGTTCATGCCACGCGCAGTGCGCGCACATCGTCCACATCCAGGTCGGGCACGCGCTCGGCCTTGTCGATACCGAGTTCGCGCCACAGGCGCGTGGCCTGGTCGCTTCCATCGTTTTCCAGCGGCAGCATCGCCAGCCGCGCACCGAGCATCGTGTGCTCCGCCTCCAGGGCTTCCAGCGTCACTGGCCGCGACACCTTCATCGCCGCGATGGCAGCGGCGCGGAACGCCGACACGTCGTCCTCCACCAGCGCGTCGCAATCGCCGGTCAGCCAGCGATGCTTGCCGCCACTCGTGCGCCACACCAGCGCCCGGTCGCGCGAGTCGTATTCCTCCACGCCGTGCGAGGCTTCGATGACCTCGGGGCCCGACATCGCCAGCCGGCCGACATCGCTCATCACGATGAAGTCCGCGCAGCGCGCGACGATGCCCATGCCGCCGAAGCAACCATTGGCTCCGCCGATGAGAAAGACCACCGGAATGCCGGCCGCGCGCACGTCGAGCACGGCGCGCATCACCTCCGACACGGCGATGAGCCCGGCGTTGGCTTCATGCAGCCGCACGCCGCCGGATTCGGCCAGCACCACCACCGCGGCAGGCTTGTCGCGCAGGGCACGTTGCAGCATGCCGACCAGCTTGGCGCCGTGCACCTCACCGACGCCGCCACCCATGAACTCGCCTTCCTGTGCGGCAACGAACACCGTGTGCCCGTCGAGCTTCGCGCGCCCGATGGCCACGCCGTCATCGAAGGCCGAGGGCACGCCGAGCTGTGCAAGGTGCGGACTGGTCAGGCGCTCGGCCGGCGGAATCCATTCATGAAAACTGCCCTTGTCGAACAACAGGGCGATGCGCTCGCGAGCGGAGCATTCGGCGAAGCTGATCATGCGCGGCCTCCTTGGGGCAGTTCGGCCACGGCCTGGTCCAGGCGCAGGCTCACCACGGCGGGCGTCGCCCCCATGTCGTTGATGGAAACGCGCAAGCCGCCGATCGGATGGCGCGCGAAGAAGTCGTCCGCAACGGCCTGCCAGATCGGCCCGAAGCCGCGCGCCGAAGTCTCCACGCGCACGGCGCAGCCGTCACCGGCGGCAGCCTCGAGCATCACTTCGAGATTGCCCGAGCCGACCACGCCGACCAGCACCGGTGCGAAGCCGCCGACGGGCCGGCCGCCAGCGAAAGAAAAGTCCAGGGTCTCGATGCCCACGGGGATGTCGCTCATGTCCATTCCTTCACCAGTTGCGGAAGCGCTTGGGCGGCTGATACAGCCCACCGGATGCGCGCACCAGGTCGCGCATGCTGCGCGCGGCCAGCAGGTTGCGGGTGGCGTCGCGCGGGTCGATGCCGAGGTCCTGGGGACGCCTGATCACGCCGCGGTCGCGCAGGTTCTCCACCGCGCGCTTGTCGCGGCCCAGCCCCACCGCCGTGTAGCCGGCCACGCCACGGATCGCCTGCTCGCGCTCTTCGTCGCTGCGGCACAGCAGCAGGTTGGCAATGCCCTCCTCGGTGAGCACATGCGTCACATCGTCGCCATAGATCATGATTGGCGGCAGTTCCATGCCGGCCTGCTCCTGCAGCGTCCAGGCATCGAGCCGGTCGACGAAGGCGGGCTGCATGTGCTCGCGGAAGGTCTCGACCATCTGCACGACCAGCTTCTGTCCGCGTGGCGTCCCCGCCGCGCCGCTGCGGCCTGCGCGCGCCTCGCGGCCGGCCTTGAGCCATGCCGGGCTCGAGTGGCGCCGGCCGCGCGCATCGGCGCCCATGTTCGGCGCGCCGCCGAAGCCGGCGATGCGGCCCAGCGTCGCAGTCGAGCTGTTGCCGTCGAGGTCCATCTGCAAGGTCGAGCCGATGAACAGGTCGCAGGCGTAGTGCCCCGCCGCCTGGCAGAAGGCCCGGTTGCTGCGCAGGCTGCCGTCGGGGCCGGTGAAGAACACGTCGGAGCGCGCCCGGATGTAGTCCTCCATGCCCAACTCGGAGCCGAAGGAATGTACCGACTCGACCCAGCCCGCCTCGATGGCCGGGATCAGCGCCGGATGCGGGTTCAGTGCCCAGTGCTTGGCGATCTTGCCCTTGAGCCCCAGCGATTCGGCATAGGTCGGCAGCAGCAGTTCGATGGCCGCCGTGTCGAAGCCGATGCCGTGGTTCAGGCGCTGCACGCCGTACTCGGCATAGATGCCCTTGATCGCCATCATCGCCATCAGCACCTGGATCTCGCTGATCTGCGCCGGGTCGCGCGTGAACAGCGGCTCGATGAAGTTGGGCTTGGGCGCCTTCACCACGAAGCTGACCCAGTCGGCCGGGATGTCGATGCGCGGGAGCGAGGTGGTCTTGCCATCCACCAGCTCATTGACCTGTGCGATGACGATGCCGCCGGAGAAGGCCGTGGCCTCGACGATGGCCGGCGTGTCCTCGGTGTTGGGGCCGGTGTAGAGGTTGCCCTCGGCATCGGCCGCCTGCGCCGCCACCAGCGCCACCTTGGGCGTGAGGTCGACGAAGTAGCGCGCGAACAGCTCCAGGTAGGTATGAATCGCGCCGATCTCGATGCGCCCGGCCGATACCAGTTTGGCCAGCCTGGCGCCCTGCGGCCCCGAGAAGCTGAAGTCCAGCCGCGAGGCCACGCCGTTCTCGAAGATGTCCAGGTGCTCCGGCAGCGCCAGCACCGACTGCACCATGTGCAGGTGATGCACGCGCTGCGGATCGACCTGCACCAGCGCCTTGGCCAGGAAGTCGGCCTGCTTCTGGTTGTTGCCCTCGAGGCAGACGCGGTCGCCGGGTTCGATCGCGGCTTCGAGCAGCTTGCCGATGGCCTCCGTTGCCACGACCTTGCCGACGCGCTGCGCGCCGAGTGCTTGCGAGACACGCGCCAGCCGCGCCGTGCGGTTGGCTGTCTTGGTGTTCCAGTTCATGCGATCCATGGTGTTGACCTCAATGCACGATGGCCTTGACGGCGAAGAAGAGCAGCGACGGGCCAAGCAGGCAACCGAGGCCGGTGTGGAAGGTCGCGACCAGTGCGCCGTAGGGCACCAGCTTGCGGTCGGTGGCGGCAAGGCCCGCCGACACGCCGCTCACCGTGCCCGCCAGCCCGCCGAAGACCATCGCCGAGCGCGGTGTCTTCAGCACGAGGAACTTCGCCGCGATCGGCGTGCCGACCATCACGATGATGGCCTTGACGAGGCCGGTGGCAATGCTCAGCGCCATCACGTCCGGGCTGGCGCCGATCGCCGCGCCGGTCACCGGGCCGACGATGTAGGTCACCGCGCCCGCGCCAATGGTGGTCATGCTGACCGCATCCGAATAGCCGAAGCTCCAGGCGATCGACGCTCCGACGACGAAGGGAATCAGCGTGCCCAGCAGGAGCGCGACGACGCCGATCAACCCTGCCTTCTTGGCCTCGGTGGCCTGCACTTCGAAGGCCGTCGCGACGATGGCGAAATCCCGCAGCATCGCGCCGCCCATGAGCCCGATGCCGCCGAAGAGCGACATGTCGGCCAGGCCCTTGTGGCCGCCGGTCTGCAGGCCGCCCCAGTAGGCCAGCGCCAGTCCGATCACGATGGCAATGGCCGAGCCATGCACGCGGCCGAAGGTCAGGCGCTTCGAGATCTGTCCCGAGATCAGGACGACGAAGCCGACGATGGCAAAGGCGGTGACGAGCCCGTTCAATGCGGCGGCTTTTTCAAGGATTTCGAGCATGGCGTTCACTCCGCTTCGGCGAGCAAGGGGTTGTCGTGCAGCGTCGGGGCGGCGTCCGCCTCTGGCGTCGGTCGCTCGGTGCGATTGATCAGCGAGATGACGATGGCGCAGGCGCCCGCTGCGGCGAAGGCCGACAGCAGCGCCACCGGGCCACCGCGCAGCGCGGAGACCATGTCCTGCTGGGCGGCCATCGCAACGACCACCGGGATGTACATCGCGCCCCAGTACTCCACGCCCAGCTCGGTGAGCTTGGGCAGCATGTCCTTCTTCTGCATGTAGAGCCGGGCGAAGATGAGCAGCAGCATCGCGATACCGACTCCGCCCACGTTGGTCTTGACGCCCAGGGCCTGCCCGAGCAGGTCACCGATGAAGATGCCGAGCAAGTGGCAGAGGGCCAATAGCGCGGTGCCGTAGATGATCATGGTTTGTCTCCTGGGTTTGCGCCGGGCGACTTGCCCGATGCGGAGGAACTTGGCGCCTTGACTGGATTGCAGGTACGGCGCGGTTCCCTGGAGACGAAAGGTAGCGGTGGGGGCGGATTCGATCAATTAACCACTCGCGCGGCAAAACGCGTGCAGTGAAACGATCGAGGGTTAACCCCGATCATTCGAAACGGGCAGTGCATTTCAGATTTCCGAGACGCTGTGCCGGGGCGCGTGCCGAGCACACTGGGTATCCCCCTCCGCGAATGTCCCCCGGCCTGCGGCCTCCTCCCTTATTTCGCTGCGGGGGACACCCGGCGCCCTCGGCACGTGGAACGGTCTGTGGTGCCGGCCGTTTGGCGTCAACATCCAAGCCGTGTCACTGCTCGGCACTCACGTCCCTCTGTATCAGCCGGGCGCAACCCCATCTCGTGCATTTTTAGGTTTGCCTAAAAATCGCCCGCAAATCAAACTAGGAGTGAGGATGGCAACATCGCCGTGGACGTACGTCATTGGCCCCTTTTTCGGCACGCTGCTGGCCTTCGCTTTGGCACGCATGTACGACGCCAACCGCCACTTCTACGAACGCATTACAGCGGCGAACTTGGCACTACTGACGTTGAAGAATCAGTACAACGACTTCGCGCTATTTCGCCTCAGCTTCGCGGAGGACTGCAAACGAATAGGCCTAAGCGGTCAGGCACCCATTTGGGCACTTGTACGCCCGAACTTCATGCGCTATGGCGACTATGAGTTTGACTACAAGGAGGTTGCTTTTCTGTTCGAACACGGTGGTCGTCCGCCTGCCTTCGACGACGTCGAGCACGCGCAAATGGCCCATCACGATCTCATCAAGATGGACGCGCATCGAACAGCGACTGCGCGGGAGACGCAACGAATGGTGGCGAAGGAAGGCAAGGTAGGTGACAGCCTAGACGTGGCCGAGGGGATTATTGGGAAGGCATTGGTAGCCGAACTGGACATGCTTGCTGCCGGCCTTGCGTGGAGGGCTACGGTCAACGAACAGGTTTACCTGGATGCCTTCAATTCACTTCGCAGTGCCCTACGTGAGCACATCATGCAGACTTGGCGCTATCGTGTTGGCTACCTCTGGAGGATGAGGCACGACGCCACGGTTGAGGACATGCTCTTGCAGCTGCGACCAAGGCTTCAGCCAGGCTACAACGCTGACGAGTTGCCAGCGTTCCCGGAAAAGCTGCAAGCAACAGTGGACAAAACTCTAACTGAACGCAGAGCGCATAAGGCGCGGACTAACAATTAACAGTCGCTGCCGACATAGCAAGGCTTATTCACCGCCCACGCCTTCGTTTTGGGTTGATACCAGCGCGTTAAGCCTTCCTTTGCTCCCGGTGCATCGGCAGTCACGGCTGATCCGTTGCCTATCTTGTTTTCAAGTAGCAAGCGCCTAACCTCGCGGTCGAGCCGACCGCCTACTGCGTCGGCTCACCTCCTTCGTCAACGACGGCGCACCAGATCAACCCCTGACCCGTGGCGAGCCCAGCGAAATCCTTTGGAAATGCGCGCCCACGGCGTGTGCGCACAGAGGGCGTGACTCAAAGCTCCGCTCTCGCTTTGCGGCAGACCGCCAGCAATGCCAACAGGTTCGGATCCCGCTCCCGCGTCCGCAAAAAGCTGACCCCGATCTTCTGGCACATCAGGTACCGCTTCTGCAGCGGAATCAGCTGCACGCGCTCCGGCATCACGCTGCGCACGCGTCCCGGCAGCAGCGTGAAGCCGATGCCGCCGCTCACCAGGTTCATGAGGGAAAAGATGTCGCCGGTCTCCATGACGACGTTGGGCGTGAAGCCGGCGATGCGAAACGACTCCTGGAAGCCGGTGAAGGTCACGAAGCCTTCGCCCAGGCTCACGAAGTGCTCGTCGGCGCAGGTGCTCAGGTCGATTTCCGCCAACCCGGCATAGCGGGAGCCGGTCGGTGCGGCGAAGAAGATGTCGTCCTCGAACAGCAGCTCCGACTCGACATCGGCCGCGCCTTCGGGCCGGCCGATCAGCGCGGCATCGACGGTGCCGTCGCGCAGGCGCTGCAGCAGGTCGGCATTGGAGCCGAGCACCAGTTCCAGTTGCAGTTCAGGCTTGCGAACCTTCATGCCCATCACGATCGCCGGCACCGTGCGGCTGGTCAGCGAAAAAAGCGAACCAATCCGGATGCGGTCCGCCGAATAGCCGGCCACTTCGCGCGTCGAGCGGATGCCGTCGGACATGGTCCGCAACACCTCCCGCGCCACTTCAGCGAGTTCGCGCGCGGCGTCGGTGGGCAGCAGGTTGCGGCCTTCATGGCGGAACAGCGCGCATCGAACGCCAGTCTCCAGCGAATGCAGCGCACGGTGGACGCTCACCGTGCTGACGTCGAGCCGCTCGGCCGCCCGCGCGAGGTTGCCGGTCTCCATGAAGGCCAGCAGTATCTCGAGCTTGCGAAAGGTGATTTCCTCGTCGATGCGGATGAGCATGTGCGGGCTTCGTGGATGGGTTTCCGGGTGAGGCGGATTATTGGAGCGTTTGGAGTGTCCCGCAGCGAACAGTCCACGCGAACCCACTCCCATAATCAGGCGCTTCACAGGAAGCCAGGAAAGCGGCAAGACGAAATGCCCACCGACGTATTGGTCCTCGGCGCCGGAATGGTCGGCGCCTGCACCGCCCTTCAGCTCGCGCGCCGCGGGCATTCGGTCGCGCTGGTCGACCGGCAGGCGCCGGGCCGCGAGACCTCCTATGGCAACGCCGGCATCATCCAGCGCGAAGCGGTCGAGCCCTACGCCTTCCCGCGCGAGTGGGCGACCGTGCTCGACGTCGCCTTGAAGCGCAGCGTCGATGCCACCTATCACCTCGACGCATTGCCGTCCGTCGTGCCGCAGCTGATGCGTTATTGGCACGAATCAGCGCCGGGCCGTTACGCCGCCATTGCCCGCGACTACAGCCGCCTGATCGAGCACTGCCTCAGCGAGCACGATGCGCTCATCGCCGAATCGAACGCGGCCCAGCTGGTGCGCAAGGAGGGCTATCGCGTCGGCTTTCGCACCCGGGCCGCGATGGACGCGGCCGCGACGAACGCGGCCGACTTGCGGGATCGCTACGGCGTTCGCTTCGAACTGCTCGATGGCGATGCGCTGGCCCGTGCCGAGCCCGGACTGCATGCCCGGCTGCCGGGCGCCCTGCATTGGCTGGACCCGTGGTCCGTCAGCGACCCGGGCGCGCTGGTCGACCGCTACGTGCAGCGCTTCATCGACCTGGGTGGCCGCCTTGTCCAGGGCGATGCCGCCAGCCTGCAGCCCGAGGCGCAAGGTTGGCAGGTCCGGACGACGGACGGCCCGCTGCAGGCGCGCCATGCGGTGATCGCGCTGGGTCCGTGGGCCGGCGAGTTGACCGCCACGCTCGGCTACCGGCTGCCGCTGTTCGTCAAGCGCGGTTACCACCGTCACTACCGCGGCGGTCCCGGCCTGCGCGTGCCGCTGCTGGATGCGGAGCGCGGCCTGGTCATCGCGCCGATGGCGGCCGGCCTGCGCGTCACCACCGGCGCCGAATTCGCCCGCATCGGCGCGCCTTCGACGCCGGTGCAACTGGGCCAGGCCGAAATCGCAGCGCGCGAACTGATCGACCTGCCAGAGCCGGTGGAATCCGTGCCATGGCTGGGCAACCGCCCCTGCACGGTCGACATGAAGCCGATCATGGGCCCGGCGCCCAGGCACCCGGGGCTGTGGTTCAACTTCGGCCACTCGCACCAGGGCTTCACGCTCGGGCCTGTCAGCGGACGGCTGCTGGCGGAGATGATCGAAGGCTCGCAACCCCTGGTCGATCCGGCGCCCTACTCGCCGACACGGTTCTGATTCGACAGCGCTGGGCCGGCGCAGCGGAGGCGCCCCATGCGCGTCGGGGCCGGGTCCGATTCACCGGCAGAATGGACGACGGGAGTATTCCCTCCCGCCACACAACAACGACAACTGGAGACAAGCACCCGTGCAAATGCAATCCAAGGCCGTGGTCTTCCGCGGTGAAAACCTGACCGTCCATGTCGAAGACATCCTGGTCGATCCGCCCGGCCCGGGTGAGGTGATGATCAAGATGGCAGCCTGCGGGGTCTGCCACAGCGACCTCTCGGTCACCAACGGCACCCTGCCCCTGCCGCCGCCCATCATCCTCGGGCACGAGGGTGCGGGCGTGATCGCGCAGGTCGGGCCCGGCGTGACCGACTTCCAGGTCGGCGACCACGTGATCAGCAGCTTCGTCAACACCTGCGGCAAGTGCCGCTACTGCGTGACCGGCCGCCCCAACCTCTGCAGCGTGGCCATCACCACGCCAGGCACGTTGCTCGGCGGCCACCTCCGCACCCGCGACGCCAGCGGCCAGCCGCTCAACGTGATGGCCGGCTGCGGCGTCATGGCCGAGTACGCGACGCTGCACGAGAACAGCGTGGTCAAGATCGAGCCGGGCGCGCCGCTCGACCGCTGCGCGCTGATCGGCTGCGGCGTGATGACCGGCTGGGGCGCGGTCTGCAACACGGCCAAGGTCGAGGCGGGCTCGGTCTGCGTGGTGTTCGGCGCCGGCGGGGTCGGGTTGAGCGCCATCCAGGGCTGCGTGGCTGCCGGCGCGACCATGATCGTGGCGGTGGACATGCTGGCCAACAAGCTCGAGATGGCCAGGACCTTCGGCGCCACGCACGTCGTCGACGCATCGAAGTCCGCCAACCTCGTGAAGGACTTGAGAAAGCTCACCGACGGCGGCGCCGACTATGCCTTCGAATGCGTGGGACATGGCGACATCGTGGCGCAGGCCTATGCCACCGTGCGCAAGGGCGGCACGGCCATCGTCGTGGGCGTTGCGCGCCCGGACAACACCACCACCATCCGCACCGCCAGCCTCGCCTTCGAGGAGAAGACGCTCAAGGGAAGCTACTACGGCTCGACCCGGCCGCGCCATGACTTCCCGCGCCTGGTGTCGCTCTACCAGGCCGGCAAGCTCAAGCTCGACGAACTGATCACGCAGCGCTACTCGATCGACCAGGCGCCGCAGGCCTTCGACGACCTGGCGCAGGGCCGCAACGCCCGCGGCGTGATCATCTTCTAGAAATCAGGCGGGCGGGCGCGTCGTTTCCAACGGCGCAGGCGGCACGATCGGCACCGCGACCGCCACCGCGACGGGCTGCACCACCGGCCCGTCCGCTTCCTTGTCGTCCAGCCACGCGTCGATCAGCGTGTAGGCCACCGCCAGCATCACCGGGCCGACGAAGATGCCGACCAGGCCGAAGCCCAGCAAGCCGCCGATCACGCCCGCGAAGATCAGCAGCAGCGGCAGGTCGGCGCCGCGCTTGATGAGCATGGGGCGGATGAAGTTGTCCATGGTGCCGACGACGAGGGTCCACACGGCCAGGAAGATGCCCCACCCCGTGGAGCCGTTCCAGAACAACCAGACCGTGGCCGGCGCCAGCACCAGCGTCGGGCCGATCTGCACGATGCACAGCATGAACATCACGGCGGTCAGCAGGCTCGCGAACGGGATGCCCGCGATGGCCAGGCCGATCCCGCCGATCACCGCCTGCAGGATGGCCGTGACGCCGACGCCCATGGCCACGCCACGGATCGCCTTGCCGGCCAGGATCACGGCATCCTCGCCGCGCGAGCCGCCGAGGCGGCGGCCAAAGCGGCGCATGTACTGGGCGGCATCCTCGCCGTTGGCGTACATCACGCCGGCAATGGCCACGGTCAGCACGAACTGCACCGACAGCGCCCCCACCACGCCCAGCTGCGACACCAGCCAGCTCGTCACCTGCCGGGCATAGGGCGTGACCTTGGCCTCCACACCCGACATGCCCGAGGCCACCAATTCATTCCATGCGGTCGCGAGCTTCGGCCCGGCCAGGGGCAACTGCGCGACCCAGTCAGGAAGCAGCAGCGGGCCATCGCGCGTGAGCGACTTGACCCAGACGATGACGTCATCGGCATTGGCGGCGATGGTCGAGATCGCCATCGTGAGCGGCAGTACGAACAGCAGCAGCAGGATCAGCACCATGACCAGCACCGCCGGGCCGCGCCGTCTCCAGAGGCGCGCCTCGAACCACAGCAGCGCCGGCCAGGTGGCCACCACCAGCATGGCGGCCCAGATCGTCGCGCCCAGGAAGGGTCGCAGGATCCACAACGACGAAAGGATCAGCAGGACGATCGTCAAGACGCCAAACGTGAGCTTGGCCAGGTCGACACGGGGCTCGGGCATGATGCGCACCTCCTATTGCGGCAATGCCCGGAGTGTGCGCGACGCGGGGCCAGGAGGTGTCGTGTAGGTGCCACAAGTGGGGGAAATGCAAAAGGTCATTTCCCCGGGCCGCCGAGGGGTCAGGCCGCGGCTTCCACCTGTGCCATGAGTTCCTGCTTGCGCGCCGCCAGTTGTTCCTTGAGTTCGACCAGGTCCATCCCGGAGGCGCGGGCCTTGGGGAACATTTCCTCGCGTTCTTCCTTGACGTGGTGGTCGATCTGCTCGCCCAGCACGACGACCTTCGCATCGAACAGCGGCTCGTCGGCGCCCATGGCCTCGATCTGCGCGATCAGTTCCTTGGCGCTCGCATGCTCGACGGTTGCCTCGTCCATCATCGGCTCGTCATGCACTTCCGCGCGGGCCGCGGGATAGAAGATCTCTTCCTCGATGGTGGTGTGCACCGTCAGCGAGCGGCAGATCTCGTCCGCAAGCGCCTTGCGCTTGGCCGCGGGGGCCTTGGCTTCGGCGAGCTTGCCGAATTCCTGGAACAGCTTCTTGACCGCGATGTGGTCGGCATCGAGGAAGTCGACCGCATCATTCTTTTTCGGGGGAGCCTTGCTCATGGTGATTCCTTGGGTTGTGTCGTGGGGTGGATCGCCGCGCGTGGCAGCAATTGGCAAACATATAGACGGCGATGCGCGGCCCTGTGAGGCGGCGCACCCCGTGGCTGTAGGACGCGGGCAGCGGAGCCGTGCCAGGCATCCCGAAACCATGCCCTCGGCAAGGGCACGGCGCGCTCACGCAGGATGCTTTCCGACCGCCGTGAAGGACAAGCGCTCTTCCTCACGCAGTACAGCGACGGGAACCCCCAAATGGCCGATTCGGTTCACCGATGATTGACACTTCACCGGCACAGGTCGCCGGTGGTTTTTCAATGAGGAGAATTTCCATGATCAAGATCGGCATCGTCGACGACCACGCCATCGTCCGCAACGGACTGCGCGACTACTTTGCGAACCATGTCGATCTCCGGGTGGTCGGCGAGGCCGCGAGCGGCCGGGAAGCCATCGACCTGGTGCGCAACAACGAGATCGACGTCCTGGTGATGGACCTGCTGATGCCCGGGCAAAGCGGCATCGACGCCATTGCCATGATCCGCGCCAAGGCGCCGGAAGTCGGCATCCTCATCCTGAGCGGCTATCCCGAAGAGCACTATGCGATGAACATGATCCGCCAGGGCGCCTCGGGCTACCTGAACAAGGACTGCGATCCGGCAGAGATCGTGAAGGCCATCCATGTGGTCGCCCTGGGCCGGCGCTACATCACGCCGGCCGTGGCCGACCTGCTGGCGCGCCAACTGGACCGCAAGGACAACGCGCCCGTGCATGAGCACCTGTCGGAGCGCGAGTTCCAGGTGTTCCTGAAGCTGGCAAAGGGCGAGACAATCGGAGCGATCGGCGAGGCACTGTCGCTTTCGGTGAAGACCGTGAGCACCTATCGCACGCGGCTGATGGAGAAGATGAACCTGGCCAGCAACAGCGACCTCACCTACTACGCGCTGAAGTCTCAACTGATCGATTGATGGCGGGACGGCCGGTGGTCAGGCGCAACGCCGGACCGCCGGCCACGAAACCTGCAACCCCCTGAGGGCGCGCGCATAGAGGTAGTTGAGCCGGGCCTTTTCGCTCAGCGAATCCATGTCGACGTTGCCGAGCGCATCGCACGGGAACGCATAGAGCTGGTTGCCGTCCTGCAAACGGCAAAAACAAAGTACAAATCCACTGGGTGCTTGCGATGCGGTCATCTTGAATCTCCTGCCGTCAACTCATGGACTCAGTGTGGACCGCAGGGCACTGGATGGATGTCAGCAGGCAGGCCCGCGCCGCACGCGCACGCAAGCTGTGTGAAGGTAGGACGCGAGCCGCCTCGCGCGCAGTCTCCGCGGTACGCAGATTCTTCCCATTGCTCTTTCTCCGGCGAACAACCACACTGCCAAGTCACGGAGAAAAGCCATGAAGACACCTGACGCAGCGCTCCCGGCATCTGTCGAATCGACACCGCAAGGCTTCTGGCCCCACGGCTGGTGGAAGGTGATGGAGTTCCGCATCGGCATCATCCCGCTGCCGGTCTACGTGCTGGCCGGCGCGCTCATCGCGGGGCTCGTATACACAGGCAAGCTGCCCAACGAGATCTCGCTGGCGATCGTGATGTTCGCCTTCTTCGGCTTCACGCTGGCCGAGATCGGCAAGCGGATTCCGATCATCCGCAACATCGGCGCCGCGGCCATCTTCGCGACCTTCATTCCGTCGGCGTTGGTCTACTACCACCTGCTGCCGGAGCAGATCGTCAAGGTCACGACCGACTTCACCAAGGTGTCGAACTTCCTCTACCTGTTCATCGCGTCGATCATCGTCGGCAGCATCCTGAGCATGGACCGGCAGGTGTTGATCAAGGGCTTCCTGAAGATCTTCGTGCCGCTGGCGGCGGGCACGGTCGCGGCAGGCGCGGTGGGCACGCTCGTCGGCACGCTGCTCGGGCTGGGCGCGTACCACACCTTCTTCTTCATCGTGGTGCCGATCATGGCGGGCGGCGTCGGCGAAGGCGCGATCCCGCTGTCGATCGGCTATGCCGACATCCTGCACCAGGACCAGGGCGCGCTGTTCGCGACGGTGCTGCCGCCGGTGATGCTCGGCAGCCTGACGGCCATCATCCTGGCCGGCACCTTGAATTACGTCGGCAAGCGCTACCCGCACCTGACCGGCGAGGGCCGGCTGCAGCCCGGCGAGCATGACGACATGGACCCGGCGAAGGAAGAGATCACCGGCCACATGGACGTGACCCACATCGCAGCCGCGGGCATCACCGCGCTGACGCTGTACCTCGTGGGCATCATGTGCCAGCGCCTGTTCGGCCTGCCGGCGCCGGTCGCAATGCTCTTCATCGCCGTCATCGTGAAGCTCACGCAAGCGGTGTCGCCGCAACTGCAGGAAGGCGCGTTCGTGGTCTACAAGTTCTTCTCGACCGCCGTGACCTATCCGCTGCTGTTCGCCATCGGCGTTTCGCTCACGCCATGGGACAAGCTGGTGGCCGCCTTCAACCTGCCGACCATCATCACCATCGTGTGCACCGTCATGACGCTGATGGGTGTGGGTGCATTCGTCGGCAAGCTGCTGAAGATGTACCCGATCGAAGCGGCCATCGTGAATGCGTGCCACAGCGGCCAGGGCGGCACCGGCGACGTCGCGATCCTGACGGCCGCCAACCGCATGACGCTGATGCCTTTCGCGCAGATCGCGACACGCATCGGCGGCGCGATCACGGTGACGGTGGTGTTGATCGTGCTGACGCGGATCAGTTGACGCGCCTTCGCGGGGGCGGGCGGCGGGGATCGGGATCGGACAGCCGAACGCAGAGGTCGCAAAGGTTTCGCAGAGGTCGCAAAGAAGAAGACCAAAAATTTCTTGTTGGATTTTTTGCGACTTTTGCGTTCCCTCGCGATCTCCGCGTTGGGTCAAGTCCGCACTTGCGACAACCTCAAACGAGTTGCGTCAGAGCATTCTCAAACGCGGTCTTCGCGATGCCCGTGTGCGCCTTCGAGCGGCCGTGGCAAGCCTCCAGCGCCGTGGCGATCGTGGCCGACACGTCGCGGAAGATGGCGTCGTCCGAGATCTCCGCATCGCCCTGCATCATGAACGCGAACGCGCGTGCCATGCCGCAGTTCGCGATGAAGTCGGGGATCACGGCGACCTTGTGGTCGGCATGCTCGTAGATCGGGCCGTAGAAGATTTCCTTGTCGGCGAAGGGCACGTTGGCGCCGCTGGCCACCACTTCGAGGCCGCCGTCGATCAGTTGCTCGACTTGCTCCTGCGTGACCAGGCGCGAGCCGGCGCAGGGCAGGAAGACCTCGGCGCCCACGTTCCACACCAGCTTGTTGATCTCGTCGAAGGAGAGCATGTCCTCGGTGCTCAACTGGTTGCCCTTCTTGTTGAGGAACATCGTGCGGATCTGGGCGAAGCTGAAGCCCTCTGCATTGAGCACGCCGCCCTGGCGGTCGATGATGCCGACCACCTTGGCGCCGGCCTGCGCGAGGTAGTAGGCCGCAGCCGCGCCGACATTGCCCCAGCCCTGCACCACCACGCGCTTGCCGAGGATCTTGCCGCCGTAGAGGCTGTAGTAATGCAGCACCGATTCGGCCACGCCCCAGCCGGTGATCAGGTCCGCCACCACGTACTTGCGGCCGCTGATCGGCGTGTAGCGCGGGTCCTCGACGACCTTGGCCACGCCCATGCGCAACTGGCCGACCTTCTGGATGCGCTCGCTGTCGGTCGGCTGGTAGTGGCCGTTGACCACGCCTTCCTGCGGATGCCACAAACCGTAGCTCTCGGTGATCGGGATCACCTCGTGCACTTCGTCGACGTTGAGGTCGCCGCCCGTGCCGTAGTAGGTCTTGAGCAGCGGCGTCACGGCCTTGTACCAGCGTTGCAGCACGCCTACCTTGCGCGGGTCGGCTGGGTCGAAGTCGATGCCCGACTTGGCGCCGCCGATGGCCGGGCCGGAGACGCTGAACTTGACTTCCATCGTCTTGGCCAGCGACACCACTTCGCGCCGGTCGAGACCGGGGCGCATGCGCGTGCCGCCACCGGCCGCGCCGCCGCGCAAGGAGTTGATGACCACCCAGCCCTTGGCGGGCGTCTCGGCGTCATGCCATTCGAAGACGATCTCGGGAGACTTGTTCTCGAAGCGGTTCAGGAGTTCTTTCATTTCGATCTTTCGGAATTGGGTGTGAGGTATCAAGCGAGCAGGAGCTTGTCGTCGTCCAGCTTCTCGCCGCGGGTCTTCTCGAACATGTGCAGCAGGTCGGGCACGTCCATGCCCGCGCGTTCCTCGCCTTCGACGTCGAGGATCACGCGGCCTTCATGCAGCATCACGGTGCGTGTGCCGTAGTCCAGCGCCTGGCGCATGCTGTGCGTGACCATCATGGCGGTCAGCTTGCTGCCTTCGACGATCTTCGCGGTGAGTTCGAGCACGAACGCCGCCGTCTTGGGGTCGAGCGCCGCGGTGTGCTCGTCGAGCAGCAGGATGCGCGACGGTTGCAGCGACGCCATCAGCAAGCTCACGGCCTGGCGCTGGCCGCCGGAGAGCAAGCCCATGCGGTCCGCGAGCCGGTTTTCCAGCCCGAGGTTGAGCATGCTGAGCTTCTCGCGGAAGAACTCGCGCAGGCTGCGCTTCACGGCAAAGCCGAAGCTGCGCCGCGCGCCGCGCTTGAACGCGAGCGCCATGTTCTCCTCGATGGTCAGCGCTTCGCAGGTGCCGGCCATCGGGTCTTGGAACACGCGGGCCACCAGGTCGGAGCGCTGCCATGCGGCAAGGCGCGTGACGTCTGCATCGTCGATCCGGATGCTGCCGCTGTCGACCATCAGGTCGCCGCTGACGGCGTTGAGGAAGGTCGACTTGCCGGCGCCGTTGGAACCGATGACGGTGACGAACTGGCCCGTCGGAATGGTGAGGTTCAACCCGCGCAGCACGCGGTTCTCGATCGGCGTACCGGCGTTGAACGTGATCTCGAGTCCTTTTGCGCGCAACATTACTTGGCCTCCTTGACTGCAGCGACGTGGGTGTTGCGCGCGCCGGCAAACATGCCCGCGAGCTTGCGGCGGAAGTTGGGAACCAGCAGCGCGAGCGCCACCAGCACGGCCGTGACGAGGTTCAGGTCCTGTGCCTTCAACCCGATGAAATCGCTGTTCAGCGCCAGCGCGATGAAGAAGCGATACAGCACTGCCCCCAGCACGCAGGCCAGCGTCGTGATGACGAGGCTGCGGGCCGGCAGGATGGTCTCGCCGATGATCACCGCGGCCAGGCCGACGACGATGGTGCCGATGCCCATCGAGATGTCCGCCCCGCCCTGCGACTGCACGAACAGTGCACCGGCCAGCGCGACCAGCGCGTTGGAAATCGCAAGGCCCCAGACCGTCTGGCGATCCGTCGAGATGCCCTGCGCCCGCGCCATGCGCGGATTGCCACCAGTGGCGCGCATCGCCAGGCCGATCTCCGAAGCGAAGAACAGGTCGATCAGCACCTTGGCCACCACCACGATCACCAGCAGCACGATGGGCTTGAGCCAGTAGTCGGGCATGCCGCCGAAGTCGAGCATGCTGAACACCGTCGCATCGTTGATCAGCGCGACATTGGGCTTGCCCATGATGCGCAGGTTCACCGAGTAGAGCCCGATCATCACGAGGATGCTGGCGAGCAGTTGCATGATGCGCAGCCGCACGTTGAGCCAGGCCGTGAGGTAGCCCGACATGGCGCCGGCCACGATGGCTGCGGCCGTGGCGGCAAACGGATTCCAGCCAGCGACGATCAGCGTCGCCGCCACGGCGCCGCCGAGCGGGAAGCTGCCGTCGACCGTCAGGTCCGGAAAGTTGATGATGCGGAAGGAGAGGAAGACACCCAGCGCGACCAACCCGAATATCAGGCCGATCTCGATGGCGCCAAGCGAGGCGATGAGCGACATGTTCTGCGGCCCTGCTTACTTGACGACGACCTGGGCCGACTTGATGAGTGCTTCGGACAGCTTCACGCCCTGCTTTTCCGCAGCCGCCGGGTTCACGTGCAGTTCGAAGGTGTTGCTGGTCTGCGAGGCGATCGTGCCCGGCGCCTTGCCCTGGAGGATGCTGACGACGATCTTGCCGGTCTGGTGGCCGATGTCGTAGTAGTTCAGGCCCAGAGCCGCGACGGCGCCGCGCTTGACGGCGTCGGTGTCGGCCGCCACCACCGGGATCTTGGCTTGCTGCGCGACCTTGACGATGCCTTCGAAGGCGGACATCACGTTGTTGTCGGTCGGCGCATAGATCACGTCGACCTTGCCGACCAGGCTCTGTGCCGCGCTCGCCACGTCGACCGTGCGTGCAGCGGAGGCTTCCACCAGCGTCATGCCCGAGGCCGGCATGGCCTTCTTCAGCGCCTCGACGATGGCCACCGAGTTGGCTTCACCCGGGCTGTAGATCACGCCCACGCGCTTGGCATTCGGCACCACGCGCTTGATCAGGTCCAGGTGCTTTTCCAGCGGCGACAGGTCCGACACGCCGGTCACGTTGGTGCCCGATGCATCCCAGCTCTTGACCAGCTTGGCCGCGACCGGGTCGGTCACGGCGCTGTAGACGACCGGGATGTCCTTGCTCGCGGCCACCACGGCCTGCGCCGATGGCGTGGCAATGGCCACGATCACGTCCGGACGCTCGCCGACGTACTTGCGGGCGATCTGCGCGGCCGTGCCGGTGTTGCCTTGCGCGCTCTGGAACTCGTACTTCAGGTTCTTGCCGGGCTCGAAGCCGGCGGCCTTCAACTCGTCTCGGACGCCATCGCGCACGGCGTCGAGCGCCTTGTGCTCGACGATCGAGGTGACGGCGACCGACTTCTCGGCGGCAAAGGAAGGCGCAGTGGCAACGCCGGCGAGGGCAACGGCGAGCAGCGACAGGGGGGTGCGCAGGAAAGAATATTTCACGGTGAGGTCCAAAAATGAAGAGGAGCGGATGGCCCGAATTCGAAAAACCGTCCGAGTGAGGAAGCTTGTGATTCCCGTCGCTGAACTGCTTTCGAGGAGGAGAAGTGTGAACTTATGCACAAACAATCTGCTTTCATCCCAAGCTAGGGCGAACCCTCACCGGCGCAATATGATTGCGCGTTTTGTTCACATTAGGAGACGATATTGCATGACCTTGAATTCGACCGGATCGACCGCAAGATCCTGGCTTTTTTGCAGGACCACGGACGCGCGTCGAACCTCGAATTGGCCGAGGCCGCGGGGCTGTCTCCGGCGCAGTGCCACCGCCGGCACAAGCGGCTGGAGGAAGCTGGCTTCATCGCGCGCTACGAGACGCGCCTGACCGCCGCCAAGCTGGACCTGCACGTCGTCGCCTTCATCCACGTGGCGATGGAAAAGGGCCACATCCGCGAGATGTCCAAGTTCACCGACGTCGTGGTGGACCTGCCCGAAGTGCTGGAGTGCTACTCCACCACCGGCGACTACGACTTCATGATCAAGGTGATCGCCCGCGACCTGAAGTCGCTGTCCCAGTTCCTCATCGACAAGCTGATGCGCCTGCCGGGCGTGGATGCCGTGCGATCGAGCGTGTGCCTGGACGAGTTCAAGTGCACGAGTGCGTTGCCGCTGCCGGAGTGACCGGTTCAGCCAGCTTCAAGTCCGGCGCTTCCGGAGCGTAGCGCCTCCCGCGCCTACAACCCATCCCACTCTTTGCCGACGAAACGCGCGCCGCCCGGGCATTACCGTCCGTGGGCCACGTCGGCAAGATGGAGTTCCAGCATGCTCGCAGTTGCGGTTCCCGCTCACAACGAAGCGGAGTTCATCCCTTCCGTGTTGCCCACAACCTGATGGGCCATGGCGGAGGTTCTCGACCTGATCCAGTGGCCTGCCTTCGCGACCTCGGTGGCTGCGGCGTACCTGGTCGGATCGAACGCCAGGGGCCGTCGCAACCTCGGGTTCTGGATCTTCCTGCTCAGCAACGTCCTGTGGGTTGGCTGGGGTCTCCATACCGGCGCGTGGGCACTGATCGCGCTGCAGCTGTGCCTGGCCGCGCTCAACATCCGCGGCCTGTTCAAGACGGAGCCGGCCGGATGACCGGGTTCGCCGATCTCTTTGGTTGACCATCATGGCGACAGCTCGCGGCAATGCGTTGGCTTCGGAAGTCGCCGCGGGCGGTGAAGCGCTTCTCATCATCGACATGATCAGCTGCTGGGACTTCCCGGATGCCGGGAAGCTGCGCCCCGGCGCCCTGGCGATCGCGCCGGCGATCGCAGCGTTCAAGAAGCGGTGTGGCCGCGCCGGTGTGCCAACGATCTACGCGAACGACAACCTCGGCCGCTGGCGATCGGACTGGAAGGCGCTGGTCGAGAGCTCGATCGCGTGCGGGGGCGACGCGGCGACGGTGACCACTCTCCTGCTGCCAGGCCCGGAGGACTACTTCGTGCTGAAGCCCAAGCACTCCGCGTTCCACGCCACGCCCCTGACGCTGCTCCTCCATCACCTCCGCGTGCGCAAGATCTACGTCGCCGGCGTCTCCAGCGATCAGTGCGTCATGACCACCGTGGCCGAGGCGCGGATGCGCGATCTCGAGGTGGCAGTGCCACGCGACCTGGTTGCCACGCAAAGCAGCGCTCGCAACGAGGCGGTCCTCCTGCAGTACGAGAGGACCCATGGGCTGAACACGGCGGCCGCCCCACGGATTCGGCTTGCCGCGGGCAAGTCCCGATCCGGGCGGCTGCGATAGGACTGGCGACACCGACGGCATCGCGATGCGATCCGAGACACGCTTGTGCTGCCGCGTTGCGCCGTCGACGAGGAATGGTTGTGAGGCGGCGTAGGTCCCGGCTGCCTCGATTTGCCGAAGTGCGCCTTCATCGTGTCCCGGCGCGGCGCGCAAACTTCTCTTTTCAACCTGCTGGAGGTGACTCATGGGCATGCTTTCCGAGATAGTCGGCGGATTCGTCCACAGTGCACTCGGCACACGCGGGGCCGCGCGGCCCGGCGGCGGCGTGCGAGGTCCATTGCTGATGGCGTTGCTTCCCATACTTCTGAGCATGCTGAGCCGGCAGGGCGCCCAGGACGGTGGCGCCTACAACGGGGCGACAGCGAGCGCAGGCGGGCTCGGAGGCTTGGGCGATCTGCTGGGCCGGCTCACTCAGAAAGGCTATGGGCGACAAGCCGCTTCCTGGGTAGGCGACAGCGACAACGAGCCGTTGCCGCCCGGCGCGATCGATGAAATATTCGATGCCAACGAACTGCAACATGTGGCCGACCAGGCTGGCATCAGCAGTGACGAGGCGCGAGCAGGGATCTCCGAACTGCTGCCCGATGTCGTCGACCACCTGACGCCGCAGGGCATCGTGCCGGAGGACACCGCGCTGACGGACAGCGTCGATACCTATCTGAGACGGTTGGCCTGAGCGCTGCCGGGTCAGCGGGGCATGAACTCATCTTCTTTCGTCCTCTACGGCGCACCGGGTTCCGGCGCGACGCCGATCCATGCAGCCCTGACGCTGCTCGGCGCGCCGGTGGAGGTGATCGACGTTGCGCCGTGGTGCGGCGACGGCGAGCGGGACAAGCTCAGCGAAGTCAACCCGATGCGACAAGTTCCGGTGCTCGTTCTCCCTTCGGGCGAAGTGATGACCGAAAGCGCAGCGATCCTGATCTGGCTGGGCGACCGTTATCCCTCAGCCCGCCTGGCACCCACCGTCGACGACCCGAGGCGCGCGCAGTACCTGCGGTGGATGAGCTTCGTATCGGCGTCGATCTATGCGCTCTACTGGGTGCGTGACAAACCGTCGCGACTCGCCCTCGACAGTGCCGCCGCGACCGTGATCGAGGAGCGCAGCGCAGAACGGATCGCTGCCTGCTGGCGCGTGATGGACGCCCAGATGCAAAGGGACTCACGCTACCTCCTGGGTGAGGACATCAGCGTTCTCGACCTGTACGTCACGGTGATCTCGCGCTGGCAACCGCGCCGGCTGCGGTTCTACCGCGAGGCGCCGCGGATGGCCGACATCGTGCGCCGCGTCGACGCCGAGCCGCGACTGTCGCAATCCTGGGCGGCGCGATACCCCTTCACGAGCGATTGGGAAAGCCACGGGCCGTGACACCATGAAGCAACCCGTGCTTGCACCGCTGCGCCGCCATCCGGCGTTGACCACGATCGGAGTGCTGGCACTGCTGTTGGTCGCGTTCGTCATCCTGTTCGACTGGAACTGGGTGCGTCCACCGCTCGAGCGCTATATCTCCAGGAAGACCGAGCGCGAATTCCGGATCTCCGACCTGCACGTCAAGCTCGGGCTGACGCCGACGATTCGCATGCGCGACGTCTACTTCGGCAACGCCAAGTGGTCGAAGGACGAACCCGCCATGGCGAAGATCGAAGCGCTCGAGTTCTCGGTTGCACTGCGGGACCTGCCAGAAAAAATCCTCGTTCCGCGCGTGGCGCTCACACGTCCTGAACTGGTCTTCGAACGGCTGCCGGACAACCGCAAGAACTGGATCCTCTCGGACCCATCGGACACGTCGCCGAGCAAGTTGCGAATCAGCACGCTCTCGGTGGACCACGGCCACCTGCGCTACATCGACCATGGCGAGCCCTTCGTGCTCGATGTCCTCGGCAGCACCTTCGATCCCGCGAGCCAGGAAAAGGTGAAGGACGCCGATGCCAAGCCGTCCAACAATCGCTATACGACGCAGTACGACTTCAAGGGTACTTACCACGACGCAGGGTTTTCCGGCCGCGCGCTGACCGGTGATGTGCTGAGCTTCCAGGAGTCCGGCGTGCCCTTCCCGCTCAAGGGCCAACTCAACGCAGGGACCACCAAACTTGCCGTGGAAGGGACGATCGCCGACGCGGCGAACATCTCCGCCATCGACACGCAACTGCGCATCGAGGGCCAGACGCTGGCCAACCTCTATCCGTTCCTGCTGCTGCCGCTGCCCGCGTCCCCGCCTTACCAACTGCAGGGCCACCTGGTCCTGAAGGGCAACCGCTACACGATGGACGACCTGGCGGGCAGGATCGGCTCCAGCGATGTCACCGGCAAGGGCGCCTATGTCGACCAGAAGCCGCGGCCGCTGCTGAGCGCCGACCTGCACAGCAAGCTGCTTGACATCGCCGACCTGGGCCCCCTCGTCGGCGTCCAGACCCGGCAGAGCGGCGGCAAGCCAGCGATGTCCCAAAGCGAAACCAGCAACCGCCCCGTTGCCAAGGCCAAGGAAAAGGCGATCGATCCCGACCACGTGCTGCCGGCGGGCACCTTCGAAGGGAGCCGATTGCAGAAGATCGATGCCGACGTCGATTTCGTCGCCACCAAGCTCGTCGTGCCGGACGCGCTGCCGCTGCAAAGCCTGAAGGCCTCGCTGCACCTGCACGACGCGATCCTGAAAGTCGAGCCGCTCGATTTCGGCTTCGCGGGCGGGACCATCGCGTCGCGGGTGTCGCTCGATGCGAGGGAACCCACGCTCAAGTCGGATGTCCAGGTCGATCTGCAACGCGTGCGTGTCGACCAGCTCGTCCCCGACAACGAGACCATCGCGAAGGGTGCGGGCCGGGTCGGCGCGACCCTCCACCTCAAGGGCACCGGCAATTCGATTGCCGACGCGGCCGCGAAGGCGGACGGGCGCATCGCCGCGACCGTGGTCAATGGACGCATCTCCAACCTGCTCGATGCGGCGAGCGGATTGAACGGCGGCAAGGTGCTCGCGCTGCTGGCGGAAGGGGACAAGGACATTGTCATCCGTTGCGGCGGCGTGGCCTTCGACGTTGCGGGCGGGCGCGGCAAGTCGACGCTGTTCGTGCTCGACACCGAGCAGACGCAGGTGCTGGGCAGCGGCTGGTTCGACCTGGAGCACGAACGCTTCGACATGACTGTCGCACCGAAGCCGAAGCAGGTCGGCCTGCTCTCCCTTCGAACCCCGGTGCGCGTGCATGGCAGCTTCAAGAAGCCGGACTACGAGGTCGTGAAGGGCCCCCTCCTCCTTCGCGCAGGCGGCGTGGTGGCGCTGGCGACCATCAACCCGATCGCGGCACTGCTGCCCCTGATCGAGACCGGACCCGGCGAGGAAACGAACTGCGCGAACGTACAGCGCACGGTGGGAGGCGCCGTGAAGCAAGCCGGCGGCGCCAGCAAGCCCGCCGCGGCCGGGAAAGGAAGGACACCGTGAGCCCCAAGCACCTTTTCGATCTCTGCCGCAAGGCGGTGATGGCCTGGATCGACGACTTCGCGCCGAGCATGGGCGCCGCGATCTCCTACTACACCATCTTTTCGCTTGCGCCGCTGCTGGTGATCGTCATCGCTGTCGCAGGAGCGATCTTCGGTCGGGATGCGGCCCAGGACCAGATCGTTGCGCAGATCGGCGGACTGGTCGGCCAGGATGGCGCGACCGCCGTGGAAGCCATGCTGCGTGCCGCGTCCGACACCGACAAGGGCCTGGTGGCCGGCATCATCAGTCTCGTGGTGCTGCTGGTGGGTGCGACGACGGTTTTCGCCGAGCTGCAGAGCGCGCTCGACAGGATCTGGCATGTCCCGGAAAAAGAGAAGCCGAGTGGCGTGTGGGCCGTGCTGCGTGCGCGGGTGCTGTCGTTCGGGCTCATCCTGGGCGTGGCCTTCCTGCTCATCGTTTCGTTGATGGTGAGCGCCGGACTGGCTGCCTTCGACACCTGGTTCGGCGGACTGATGCCGGGTTGGGAGGCGTTGATGCAGTCGCTCAACCTGCTCATCTCGTTTGGCATCGTCACCCTGCTCTTCGCCATGATCTTCAAGCTGATGCCGACCGCGAGGATTGCCTGGCGCGACGTGTGGATCGGCGCGGGCGTGACGGCGCTGCTGTTCGAGCTGGGCAAGCTGGGGATCGGCTTGTACCTGGGCAAGAGCGGCGTCACCGAGTCCTTCGCGGCCGCCGGATCGCTGGTGGTGTTGGTCGCCTGGGTCTACTACGCTGCGCAGATCTTCCTGCTCGGTGCGGAGTTCACCAAGGTCTATGCCGATGCCCATGGCTCTCTCGCCGGAGAGAAAGCCGTGGACGCGACCAAGGTCGCGGCCGATGTCCAGGCTGCCGGCACATCGAAGACCGAGCTTGCGCACGCAACGGGCCAGGGAGCAACGGGCCTGGGAGCAACGGGTCGGGGAGCAACTGCGGCCGTTGCCGCGGACGTTCCCGACTATGCCGGGCTTGCACGTGTCGCAGCGACCCAGCGCGAGGTGGACGCCCGCGTAGCCCTCGGCACGCGCATGCTGACGCGCCAGCTCGCCCTGCTCGTCGCCGTCACGCTTGGCAACGCGCTTGCTCGCAAGCAAATTCGCCGGCAGAAGAAGAGAGCGAAGTGAGGAGCGGGCGTACGGGACACTGCTGTCCGGCGCTCACCCCTTCCTCATCGCAATCACACGAAACGGGCACACCACCGCGCAATCGCTGCAGCCCGTGCACCGCTCGGCGTCGTGCAGCACCGAAGTCTTTCGCCATTGCACGACTTCCAGGCTCAACAGGTGCAGGTCGCACGCGGCCACGCACCAGCCGCAGCCCGTGCAACGCGCGGCGTCGACGACGGGCAGCCAGCCCGGGCGGGCCGGCCTGAGGCGCCTCTCTGGCGCTGGGGTGGATTCGGTGGACGGGGTGGTCATGGGCCGCAACCCGCATTCAGGCCGGGTTTTGATCAGTCTTGAGTCATCATAGCCACCGAATTTCCGGCGCTCGCTGCCCGCCCCGCAAGGCCTTTTTTGCAGTGGGTCGGCAAAAATTCGTCCTATCCACTCCCAAGCCCGATGCCCATGCCCACGTTTCCAGCCGACATCTATACCGAGCCCTCCGACCTGGACGGCCAGACCCTCGCCAACCTCGGCCCCTTGCGCCGCATGGCCGGCCTGTGGCGCGGCGAGAAGGGCGTGGACGTGAAGCCCAAGGCCCAGGGCCCGAAGACGCAGACCTACGTCGAACACTACGAGTTGCAACCGATCGACCCGCAGACCAACGGCCCGCAGGTGCTCTATGGCTTGCGCTATCACACCTTCATCCACAAGACCGGCTTCACCAAGATGTACCACGACCAGGTCGGCTACTGGCTGTGGGAGCCGGCCACGGAAACGGTCATGCTCACGTTGGCCATTCCGCGCGGCCAGATCGCCATGGCCAGCGGCAAGGTGAGCGCGGACGCGGACAGCTTCGAACTCGTGGCCACGCATGGCAGCCTGGTGAACGGCATCGTGTCCAACCCCTTCATCGAGCACGCGTTCACCACGCTGGAGTGGCGCATCAAGGTCGCGTTCCAGCCGGAGGGCACCTGGTCTTACGACCAGGACACCGTGATGCAGATCCAGGGCCTCGCCGAGCCCTTTCATCACACCGACCGCAACACGCTCGCCAAGGTCGGCGAGCCCTCCCCGAACCCGCTCGCCTTGCAGGCGCGGTGATACGCGCCGGCAGCGAGCCTCCCAGCGGCCCGCTGCGCCGACCCGGAGGCCAGGACGTCCCTATTGCGCTTGCGCAGCGTCCATCGACGCCCGATACACCAGTCCGGCGGCCGCGATGTCTTCCACCGCCACCCCCACCGACTTGAAAAGGGTGATGTCGTCGGCATGCTGCCGCCCCGGACGGCTTCCATCGATGACCTCGCCCAGCTCCGCGAAGATGTGACCGGCCGCGATGACATCGCCCGACTCGCGCGACGCGGCCTCGCGCGCCTCGACGTACAGCCGGCAACGGCCCAGCGCTTCGTCGTCCAGCTCGCGCCAGTCGGGCCGGGGCGCGCCGACCGTGTTGATGTGGACGCCCGGCGACAGCCAGCTGCCCTGGAGCACCGGCGTGCGTGACGTGGTGGCGACCACGATGACGTCGGCGCCCAGCACCGCATCCTCCGCCGAGGCGGCCGCGCGCACGCCGTGTTCGCGCGCAAAGGCCTCGCCGTGGTTCGGGCTCCACACGCTGACTTGCTCGAACGGACGAACCAGCCGCAGCGCCTCCAGGTGGCTGCGCGCCTGCACGCCAGAGCCCAGGATCGCCAGCGAGCGCGCGTCCTTGCGGGCCAGCAGCCGCGTGGCCACTGCCGATACGGCGGCGGTGCGCATCTCGGTGATGAGCCGCCCGTCCATCACCGCCAGCGGCTCGCCGGTCTCCTGCCGGAACAGCATGATCAGCGCGTGGTGCGTGTGCACGCCCTTGTTCTCGGGATAGAAGGTCACGAGCTTGGCGCCGAGCTGGCCCGAGACGCTCGCCGGCATCGTGAAGAAGAAGCCGCCTTGTCCCGGCACGGACAGCACGTTGCGCAAGGGCTGGACGGCCCCGCCGGAGGACAGTGCGTGCAGCGCCTCTTCCATGGCGGGAATCAAGGCGTCCATGTGCAGGAACCGGCGGACCGCATGCTCGTCGAGGAATTTCATGAGACTGGTTTTGTCAGGCGAATCTCATGCCAGTATCCATGTCGCTGCGTGAGCCGCCTCCCCCGCAGGGGGGAGCGCAGCTTCGGGGGTGAGTCAATGAATTGCCGCGTACATGATCTTCTCCTGCGTCGCCTCCAGCGCAGAGAACTCGACCACCACCTTTCCCTGCTTCGCCACCAGGATCCGGTCGGACAGCGACATCACCTCCGGCAGGTAGGACGAGATCACGACCACGGCCTTGCCGGCGTCGGCCAGGCGGTTGATCTCGGCATGGATCTCGGCGATGGCGCCCACGTCCACGCCGCGCGTGGGCTCGTCGAAGATGATCACGTCCGGGTCCTGCACCAGCGACCTGGCGATCACCACCTTCTGCTGGTTGCCGCCGGAAAGCTCGATCACCTTCACGTCCTTGCTGATCGCGCGCACGTTGAGCAGCCTGGTCCAGTGCTCGCCGACCGCCCTCGCCTTCGCGCCCGACACCAGCCCGAAGGCGCTGCCCACGCGGCCCAGCAGGCCCATGTAGATGTTCTGCTGGATCGACATGGTCTCGAAGAAGCCCTCGATCTTTCGGTCCTCGGTGATGTAGGCGATGCCGTCGCGCACCGCCGAGCGCGCCACCTTGTAGCGCACCGGCTTGCCGCGCAGGAGCACCTCGCCGCCGTGGAAGAAGTCGCGCTTGATGAGGCCGGCCACCACCTTGAAAGTCTCGGTCCGCCCCGCTCCCACCAGCCCGAACACGCCGGTCACCTGCCCCGCGAACACCGACAGCGAGTTGTTCTTGACCATCGACGCCATGCGCAGGTTGCGCACCGCCAGCAGGCATTCGCCCTGCGGCCGCACGGTGGTCTTCTTCTGGCCATACAGGGTCTGCGACAGGTCGCGCCCCACCATGGCCTTGACGATGCGGGCGCGGTCGAAGTTGGCCTTGTCATCGGTCACCACATGCCGGCCGTCGCGCAGCACCGTGATGCGGTCGGCCAGCAGCAGCGCCTCCTCCAGCGCATGCGAGATGAAGATGATCGACACGCCGCGCGCCTTCAGGTTGAAGATGAGGTCGAAGAAGTACTTCTTCTCCTCCGGCGTGAGGCTGGCCGTGGGCTCGTCGAAGATGATGATGCGGGCCTTGTGCAGCACCGCGCGCGCGATCTCCACCATCTGCTTCTTGGCCGCGCCCA
The DNA here is from genome assembly GCF_019207085.1 of Variovorax sp. dw_308. Classification (GTDB taxonomy): domain Bacteria; phylum Pseudomonadota; class Gammaproteobacteria; order Burkholderiales; family Burkholderiaceae_C; genus Variovorax. The sequence continues at coordinate 31,614 of NZ_JAATOM010000031.1, forward strand.
GCATGCCCACGGTGGCCGTCGGGTCCACGTCGAAGTTGAGCGACTGCATGAACTGCTGCGCCGCGATGTAGACGCCGCGCAGCCGGTTGAAGAAGGCCTCCTGCCCGAGGTAGAGGTTCTGCGCGACGGTCATGGTCGGCACCAGGCTGGTTTCCTGGAACACCATCGCGATGCCCTTGTGGCGGGCCTCCAGCGGCGTGCGCAGGTCGACCGGCTGCCCTTCGACGAGCATCTGCCCGCCGGAGAGCGACACCACGCCGGCCATCACCTTGGTCAGCGTCGACTTGCCCGCCCCGTTCTCGCCGACCAGCGCATGGATCTCGCCGCGGCGCAGCGTGAAGTCGACCTCCTCGATGGCCGGGACGCCGGCGTATTTCTTGGTGGCGGCGCGCAATTCGAGCACGTTGTCGAAGACGGCGCCTGTCGCAGTGGCGCCCGCGATCGCATCGGTGGCCATGTCCGTCATGCCGCGTCCTCCATGGCGTCGAACGGGACACGCAGCAAGCGCCCGGCGCCCTTCGAGGCGGCATACAGCGCACCGTGGTACTCGGCCACGGCCGTGATGCCGTGGTGCTTGCCATCGACCTGGCTGTGCAGCGAGCGCGTCGTGCGGCCGGCGGCGTCGACGTGCAGCACCAGCCCATAGGACCGCGGCGGCGCCCAGGGCTTGAGCACGCCCATCTGCTTGACGCCCGCGCCCTGCAGCGGCTCCAGGAAACTCGCCCCCGAGCGCAGCGCGGGCGCGACCCACAGGCTCGGCTCGATCTCCTGCAGCATGCGCTTGCGATAGGCGTCCTCGCGCAGGACGAATTCCACGAGCTGCGTCCGGCAGACGAAGCAGGTCAGCCAGAACCCACCCTCCGCCGCGTGCGCCATGCGCGAGGGATAGCCCGGCAGGTCCGACAGCACGGGCCCAGGCTTCGCGCCGCCCGCGCGCATGACACGATGCCGCCAACTCTCGCTGAAGATGACCTCGCCATCGAGTGGCAACACGCCGAAGGCATGCTCCAGGCCGCTGACCAGCAACTCGGCCTGGCCGCCGCTGCCCCAGCGCACGACCCGCCCGCTGTGGCCCTTCTCCATGAGGTCGCGGCACCAGTCGGCCGGCGCATGCTCGGCCGAGCCGTCGCTCAGCAGGATGTTCTCGCCGGACTCGTCGAAACAAAGCGCATTGACACCCCGCAACGGCACGCCCGAGACCTGCTCCAGCCTGGCCCGCTCGCCCCATCCCGTGCGTCCCCGCGACATCACGCGCATACCCTTGCCGCCCACCGCCAGCGCCACCGCGCCGTTCTCGTGCACGGCCAGCGCGGTGATCTCCGCCTCCATCCGAAGCATCTCGACCAGGCTGCCGCCCTCCAGGCCGTAGAGCACCGGGCCGGCCGTCGCATACAGCCTGAAGCCGTCGGTTGCCAGATCGTCGATGCCCTCCAGTTCCGCCACCACCTGCGCGTTGTCGAGCACGCGGTTGGGCTTGAGCGCACCGTCCATCACCGGCACCGTGATCGCCGCACTGCCGCGCCCCAGCACGCGATCGACAAAGCCGCCCAGCGCGCCCCGCATCAGGCGGCCCTCCAGCGGCGTTCGTACTGCGAGAAGGTGGCGTCCGCGCCGGGCAGCTTGTACACGCCGATGCGGTTGTTGGAAATGCCGCCCAGGTAGAGGTGGCCCTTGTGCTCGCGCATCGAGGTGATCATCGGATGGTTCTCTCCGCCCAGGTCCCACAGCGTCTCCAGCACCTCGCCCGCTTCGTTGAACTTGAGCACGCAGCCGGTGTTGATGTTCGGGAACAGCCACTCGTCCAGCGGCAGGCGCTGGGCCATGCGCTTGCGGAAGCCCGGCATGCGCATCGCCAGGTCGTACGAGGGCGAGCGCATGCCGACCATCGCCAGCCAGTAGTTGCCATCCGATGCGAGGTTGATGTTGTCTGGGTAGCCCGGCAGGTTGTCGATCACGCTCTCGACCCGGCCCTTCTTCGGCCCGTCGAACCAGTAGCGCTTCACGCAGCAGCCCCAGGTCTCCGCGAACAGGATCGACTGGCCGTCGCTCGCGATGCAGATGCCGTTCGGGAACTTGAGGTCGCGCAGCACGGTGCGCGTCGAGTTGTCGCGTGGGTCCCAGCAGACGATACGGCCATTGCCGCGCGCCTCCAGCCCGTCGACCGGCCACTCGTCCATCTCGTAGCGCACCGTCGCCTCGCTGAAGAAGATGCGGCCGTCGTCGGCGATGTCGAGGTCGTCGGCCAGGCGCAGGCGGCTGTCGTCGTTGATGGAGCGCCAGCTCCGGTTGGTTTCATCGGTCACACGCTCGACCGTCTTGTCGGGCTTGATGCGGTACAGCCCCATGCCACCGATGCAGACGTACAGGTTGTGCTCGCGGTCGAAAGCCATGCCCAGCGGCTGCCCGCCGATGTGCGCGAAGACTTCCATGCGCTCGTAGTCCGGCGCGAAGAAGCGGATGATGTCGCCGTGCCGCGATCCGGCGTAGAGGTTGTCATCGCGGTCGAGGATCACGTCCTCCGGGGACTCGATGCGGCCCAGGCCGATCAGCTTCACGTCGCGCAGCTTGTTGTTGAGCGCGAAGGCGCCGCCACCGCCCATGCTGCAATCCGGCGCGGTGCCCAGCCGGTGATAGGTCGGGCTCACATAGACCTTGCTGATGATGCGCTGCCGGTTCTTGAGCCAGCGCACGTCGATGACCGCCGCCAGGATCAGGATGCCCGCCAGCACCATGCGGATCACGCCGCCCGAGGCCGACATCGACGTGAGCCCGTTGGTGATGAGCAGCACCAGCAGCGTGCCCACCATCGCCTTGGTGACCGAGCCGCGCCCTCCCCCCAGGCTGATGCCGCCGATCACCGCCGCGGTGAGCACCAGCACTTCCATGCCGATGCCGATGTCCGCCCCGGCCGTCGCCAGCCGCGAGGCGAAGAAGCAGCCCGCCGCGCCGGAGAGCACGCCGCAGCCCACATAGCAGAGAAAAACCGTGCGACGCACCGCGATGCCGCCGTTGTAGGCCGAGCGCCGCGAGCCGCCGATGGCCATGATGTGCCAGCCCAGCCGCAGCCGCGTCAGCATGATGTGTCCAGCGACGGCCACGACGGCATAGGACCACGCCACCGTCGGCAGCCCCAGGAAAGCCCCGCTGCCGATGAAGTCCCACACCTCGGAATCCGGCAGGTTGCCCGCGATCGCCGTCGAATACTGCCCGCTCAGGATCTCGTACACCGAGCGGAAGATGATCAGCGTGATGAGCGTCGTGAGGAAGGCGCGCAGCCGCAGGTAGCCGATCAGGTAGCCGTTGACCGCGCCCAGCACCGCGCCACACAGCAAGGTCGCGGGCACCGCCAGCAGCACAGGCCACTTCAGCACGTGGATGAACAGCAGCGCGAAGAAATTCGTCAGCGCGAACATCGACCCCACCGAGAGGTCGATGCCGCCGACGATCATCACCAGCCCCATGCCCAGCACGATGAGGCCGATCTCGCCGGCCTGCCGCAAGGTGTCGGCCAGCGCGCCGGCCGTGTAGAAGTTGCCGATCAGCCGCCCCGAGACGAAGACGACGACGGCCAGCAACAGCACCGGGATGGCGGTCTCCGTCCAGCGCTTGGACAGGATCTCGCCGACCCAGTGGTCGGGCCAGTAGCGGTAGCGCAGCCGCGTGAGGGTTTCGGTCACCCGGGGTTCACTTGCTGGCGGTCAGCTTCCAGCAGGTGCCGTCGGCGCTGGCGTTGTCCTTGGTGATCGGGATCAGCGTGGTGTAGATGTTCTGCTTGGCCACGCCCGGCTTCATGCCGCCTTGCACCAGCCACTTGATCATCGCGGCCATGTTGCTGGCCTGCGTGGGCACGTCATAGCTCAGGTCGTAGTCGATGGCGCCGGCCTTCACCTGGTCGCAGGCGCCCTTCTGCTCGCCGCCGCCCGAGGTGGCCAGGAACACCTTGCCGGTCAGGCCCGCCTCCTTGATGGCCGCGGCCGTGCCGATGTCCATGCCGTCCCAGAAGCCGACGATGCCGCAGAGGTCCGGGTTCTGCTTGAGCACCGTTTGCGTGAGCGCCTTGGCCTTGGCCGCGTCCCAGTCCGCAGCCTGGTTGGACACCACCTTGACGTCGGCATTCTTGGCCAGCACGTTCTCCACGCCCTTGAGCGTGTACGCGCTCGCAGCGGCGGTCGGCGCGCCCTGCACGATCGCGATCTTGTTCGACTTGCCCTTGCAGGCATTGACCACCGCCGTGGTGGTGCGCTCGCCGATGTCGACCCAGTCGGCCCCGACGAAGGCGGTCGACGCCTGCGCCGAGCGCATGTTGATCTGCACCACGTAGATGCCCTCGGACTCGGCCTTGGAGATCAGCTTGGCGTAGGTGGCGACGTCGGGGTTGTGGATGACGATGACGGCCGGCTTCTCCGCGATGAGCGCGGTGAAGGCCTGCGCGCCGGCGTTGGTGTTCCAGTTCGGGTCGCGCACGACCACCTTCATGCCCGAAGGCTCCAGTTCCTTCTTCAGCCCGTTGAACCAGCCCTGCGACAGGTCGAAGCCCATGGCCACCGGAATGAAGCCGACCGTCTTGCCGTCGAGGGCCTTCTTGTAGCCCTCGCGGAACGGCTCGTCCAGGCCCTTGCCCTGCGCCAACGCCTGCTGCGCGCCCGCCAGGCCCAGTGTCAGAAAGGCTGCGATAGCCAAGCTCTTGCCGAGATACATGAGAGTCTCCTTCGTTCGTCTACTTGGCGCCAATGGAGGCCTGGCGTGTGGCACTGAAAAACAATCCCGGTCCAGTCCAACGAAGCCTGTTCGTGGGCACCCGCGGAACCGGCTTTGCCGGGCCGCTGGGTGCGCCCCCTTGAGGGGGAGCGCCGCAGGCGCATTCGGGGGTGGTCATATGTCGCCCTGTTGGGCGGTCTCCTCGTTGCGCGGATTGAAGACCGAGTCCACGAGGATCGCGACGAGCAGCACCACGCCCTTGACGATGTTCTGCACCGAATACGACACGTCCAGAATGGTCATGCCATTGAGCATGGTGCCGATGAGCAGCGTGCCGATGATCACGTTGAGCACGCCGCCGCGCCCGCCACTGAGCCCGATGCCGCCCAGCACCACCACCAGCACCACGTCGTAGATCATGGTCGAGTTGAAGATGCGCGTGGGCATGCTGTTGACCGACGCGGCCATCACGATGCCGGCGAACACGCCGATCAGCGCCGCCATCACGTACTGCAGCACCATGATCGGCCGCGTGGGCAGTCCGGCCGCGCGCGCACCGAAGGGGTTGTCGCCGATGGCGTAGATGAAGGCGCCCGCGCGCAGCCGTTTCAGGAACAGCGCCAGCGCCGCGGCGGCGATGCCGAACATCACCACCGGCATCGGCACGCCGGCGAAGGTGCCGCGGCCCATCCAGGCGATCCCGTCGAGTTCGGCCGGCCACTGCACCACTTCGAGCTGGAAGAAGAAGGCCTGGCCGCAGCCCGCCAGGAAGAGCCCGGAGGCCAGCGTGGTGAACAGCGAGGGCACTTCCGCATACGCGATGAGCCAGCCGTTGACCAGCCCGAACAGCAGCGACAGCCCGATGGCCACCGCGCAGGCCGCCGCCATCGGCATGCCGTTCTGCACCAGTTGCAGCAGCAGGCCCGAGGGCACCGCCAGCGCCGCGATCATCGAGATGTCGATGCCGCGCCCGATCACCACCACCGACATGCCGAGCCCGAGGATGCCGAGGATGGCCACGTTCTGCAGCAGCGTGAGCAGGTTGTCCAGCTGCGCAAAGCCCCGCAGGAACAGCGCAAAGCCGGCGAACATGATCACGAACAGGACGAAGACGATGCCCTGTTGCGAGACGTGGAACTTCTTCAATCTCTGCATCCTGTTCGGGCCGTCATCGCGTGCAGTGCATGGCGCACGCTGCGCGGCATTGCCTCGCCTTGCCTACCGCAGCGAGTCTCAGTCCTCACAGGCGCGGGCTGCATCCTGATTTGCCCTTAGGGGAGCCACTGCACCGCGAAAGGGCGATGCGTGGGCTACGCCACCTGGCGCGAACGCCCTTCCCAATAGGGCTTGCGCAAGTCCTTCTTCAGCACCTTGCCGGTCGGGTTGCGCGGCAGTGCGTCGACGACGTCGAAGGACTTGGGGCACTTGAAGGACGCCAGCCGTTCGCGGCACCAGGCCATCATCTGTTCCGTGTCGATGGTGGCGCCGGCCCGCGCGACGATGACGGCCTTGGGCACCTCGCCCCACTTCTCGTCCGGCACGCCGATCACGGCCACGTCTTCGATCAAGGGGTGCTCCACCATGACCCGCTCGATCTCCGCGGGATAGATGTTCTCGCCGCCGCTGATGATCATGTCCTTGATGCGGTCGGTGACGTAGATGTAGCCGTCCGCATCGAAGTGGCCGCCGTCGCCCGAGCGCAGCCAGCCATCCGGCGTGATCGCCGCGGCGGTGGCCTCGGGCTTGCCCCAGTAGCCGCCCATGACCTGTTCGCTGCGCACCCAGATCTCGCCCGGCTCACCCGCAGGCACCGGCTCGCCGGTGACCGGATCGCAGACCTTGATCTCGACGCCGTGGATCGGCTTGCCCGCCGATACCAGCCGATGCGCCACCGCCGGGTCCGCATGGTCCGGCGCGCCGAGCACGCTCACGACGCCGCATTGCTCGGTCATGCCGTAGACCTGCTGCATCACGCCGGGGAAGATCTCGAGGGTCGCGCGCATCACCGGCAGCGGCATGGGAGAAGCGCCATAGGACAAGGTCTTGAGGGCGGAGTAGTCACGCCCGGCAGCGCCCGGCACCTTGACCATCATGGCCAGCAGCGCAGGCACGAGGAAGGTGTGCGTGATCTTCTCGCGCTCCAGCATCTCCAGCACCGCCGCCGGGTCCGGCATGCGCACCATGAAGATGTGCGCGCCCTGGCTCAGTGCCGCGAGCGAATAGCTGGTGCCGCCCACATGGAACAGCGGCATCGCGACCTGCACGGCCGAATCGGGGTTGATCGACTGGTCGACGCAGACGTTGTGCGCGTGCGCGACCATCCCGCGGTGGGTGAGCATCGCACCCTTGGGAAAGCCGGTGGTGCCCGACGTATAGAGCTGGACGAAGCAGTCGCCGGGCGCCGACGGGTGGACCGCGGCATCGGGCGCCTGCGCCGCCAGCCACGCCTCGTACTCGTCGCCGGGGCCGCCGATGCGGATCACGCGCTCGACGCTCGGCAGCTTGTCGCGCAACTGCTCGACGGCGGCGGCGAACTCCGGCCCGACGAAGAGGATGCGCGCCCGCGCGTCGTTGATCACGTAGGCGATCTCGGGCGGCGCCAGCCGGAAGTTGACGACGGCATTGGCCGTGCCGATCTGGGCGCAGGCCAGCGTGAGTTCGAGGCACGAGGGATGGTTGAGATCCAGCACGGCGATGCGGTCCCCGGGCACGAGGCCGGCGGCGCGCTGGGCCGCCGCATTGCGCCGAACGCGCGTGGCCAGTTCGGCCCATGTCCAACTCGATGCGCCGAAGGTGATGGCCGCGGTATCGGGTTGCTCTGCCTCCCATTTGGCGAGGATGGCTGTGAAGTCTGTCGGCTTGGACATGGTGGTTCCGGTCTCCTGGATATTGATTTGATTGTTCTGGCGCGAAGCCTGCGCCGCCTGGAATCGTAGGGCTTGTTCCAGCCCCGGCAACGCGACCGCGCTACTGGAGCCGCTGCCCCCCATGCCCGGCACCCACGCGACCAGCGCGAGCTTCAGCAGCACGCGTCCATCGCGGTCTGGGCCGTGGTCACGATGTTGCGCAAGCGCGCTGCCCACGCTCGAGAGTGCCAGTGTGGCGGAGATCAGACGGGTTGCCCCTGAAATTCGCGCGTTGCGCTGACATCAACAACGACCGGCAAGGCGCAAGGTCGATTGATGAAGCAAACAGATGATTCCCCAGCGGACCTCGAGACACTGACAGACAAGGACCTCATTGCGTCAACCCGACACTGGCAGGCCCGGCGATGCGAGCGAACGCCCGATGCCGAGCGGATGGTCTGGCTGTACGAGGACGAAATGAACAGACGTTTCGGTGGCGTCACGACGGTCAAATCGCCTCTGAGCAGCGATGAGCAACGCGAGGCCAGGCCTTGGTGGCGCTTTTGGCAAACATCTCATCAGGTTGCTTCGATCGAGACAGCAGATGAAAAACACGAGCTTTGAACACCATGGGCATCAGGTCATAACTGACGCGTGGCAAAGCGGAGATCGGTGGAGCTGGTCGTATCGGATCGACGACCGGGAGCCCGTCAACCTTGCGGAGTCGGGCTCGCGGTCCAGGCGACAGGCGTTTCACGAGGCAAGGCATGAAGCCATCGCCGCAATCACGGCGCTGCACGCCGGGCTGTAGCTACATACGGGTCATTTCGGCGTGAGCCGATACAAGCCGCCGTCGTGGTCATCCTCGATCAACCACAGCGCGCCATCCGGCGCCTGCTCGACGTCGCGGACGCGGAAGCCGACCATCCAGTGCTCAGCCGGTGTCGCGATCGCGCCGTGCACCTCGATCCGGTGCAGGGCACGGCTGACGAGGCCGGGCGCGAACGCTGAGCCCTTCCACTGCGGAAACATCGCGCCGCTGTAGAACATCAGGTTGCCGGGCGCGAGGACGGGCGTCCAGTAGATCGCGGGCTTGGCGAGGTCGGGGCGCGTGTCGGGGTTCGCAATGGGCACGCCGTCGTAGTTCACTGCATAGGAGACGAGCGGCCAACCGTAGTTCTTGCCCGGCTCGATCAGGTTGAGTTCGTCGCCGCCGCGCGGCCCATGCTCGAGTTCCCAAAGGCGGCCATCCGGCGCGAACGCGAGGCCGTAGGGCGTGCGATGCCCCGAGCTCCATGTTTCGGACGGCGTCAGATTGGGGCCGTCGAAAACATGGGTGCGCACGACGGGCGCAGTCTTGGCGGCCTCCGTGTCTCGTGGCGGATCGATCACCGGGACCGATGGTGCGCCAGTCTTGCCCTCCATGGGGTTGCCTCGTGCGGGCTTGCCGTCCAGGGTCAGTCGCAGGATCTTGCCGGCCGGTTGGTTCGGGTCTTGGGCGGGGGTGAATCGCTGCCGATCGCCAGCCGTGAGGAAGAGAAATTTCTGGTCAGGCGAAAAGGCCACTGCAGCGCCGACCTGGCCCCCCTTGCCCTTGATCGGGTCGTGCCAGACGACCTTCAGGTCTTCCAGCGAGGCGTTGCCGGCGCTGATCTTGAGCGTCGCGCGGGCGAGCGCCAGGCTCGAGGTGCCCGGGTCCTGTCCGGGCTCCGAATAGGTCAGGTAGATCGCCCCGTCGCTCGAATAGGACGGGGCCAGGTAGACGCCGAGCAGGCCGTTCTGCCTTTCGTACAGCACCGGCGGCACGCCGGTGACTTCGAGCTTCTGCCCGGATTGGGTCGCCAGGAAGAGCTTGCCGATCTTCTCGGTGACCAGCATGCGTCCGTCCGGCAGGAAGGCGATGCGCCATGGCAGATCGAACTGCGCGACCTTCGTGAGCTTGAACGGAGGCGATGGGTCGGGGGGCAGAGTTCCGGCGTTGATCTGCGCAACCACTGGCGTGGCACCGAGGAGCAACCAGGGGATGAGTCCGAACTTCGGGAGTTGCATGCTTCGCTCGTCAGTGGGTGGTCCGAACAGTATCCGGCGACAGTGAAAGCAGTGCCTGGCGCCGGGCCATCGGCACCACGAGCGCCGAGCCTCGCTTTCCAATCAAAGCCGCGCTCCTCGACCCCGCCCTCCGGCATTCGAGCGTAGTGCCGAGTCCCTCGATGCGGCGAGTCGTGGACACGACTCGGGCTTCGATCCTGCTGGCTTGATCCACCTTTGCAATGCGTCGCGCGTCACTTGCGTCATCTCGAACTGCACTGCGGTGGGTCCTTCGCCCTTGGAGCGTTCACATCGCTTCATCCGTTGGCCGTTGATCCGCTTGCCTGCACCAATGGGCAATGCCCACGCCCAAGTGATCTGTCTACAGTGGAATCTTGAGCGGAGGTACTGTCATGCCCACTCGGAAGTCTTCTGTCCTGCTCGCTGCCGCCTCACTTGCTGGCGGCGTGGCTGATTCGACATCGGTCGGCGGCCAGCAAGTCGAGCCTCATGGCTGGCTCGGCACGGAGACTTTGAAGAGCCGATCCGGGAATTTCGAGTTCAAGAACGGCTACCCCGAGGGCGATACCGCCCAGCGCCTCCTTGACCTGCAGACCCTCAATCGGGCCACCGAGGTTTACCTCACCCAATTGATGCCGGTCAGCGAAGTGGCCTTGCGAGAAGGGCTTCGTGCCTTCGGCGCGACAAAGCCGGCGCAGGTGGTCGTTTGGGAAAAGCTCATGGGGCCACAGACAGTCCTCCTGACCGCCAACACCGAGACCGTCTACGGCATCTCCCACCTCGCACTCGGGGCGGATGGGCCCACGGTGGTAGAGGCGCCTGCGCACATGCTCGGCTTCCTGCAGGATGGGCTACAGCGGTATCTCGCGGACATTGGACCGCTGGGGCCGGATAAGGGGAAAGGCGGCAAGTTTCTTGTCCTGCCGCCGGGTTTCAAGGGAGCTGTGCCAAAGGGCTATTTCGTCGTCCGTTCGCCCACCTACTCGGTGACGTTCGCGGTACGCGGCTTCCAGGCAGAAGGCAAGACGGATCAAGCCGTCAGCCTCATGAAGCAGATCAAGGTGTATCCGCTCGCGGCTGCGAAGACCCCTCCCGAGATGGAATTCCTGAATGGCTCCGGCAGGGACATCGACACCTTGTTTCCCGATAACTTCCGCTTCTTTGAGTTGCTCTCCGTGATCGTGAACGAGGAACCACTCGAGAGCTTCGGCCCGCTGGAACGCTCCATGATGCAGTCCATCGGCATCGAGAAGGGGAAGCCTTTCAAGCCCGACGACAGGATGAAGGCGCTCCTGTCCGAAGCTGCGCGGCTGGGTGGCGCCATGGCCCGGGCCAATACGTATGCAACCGGCTCACCGTACTACCCCGACCGCAAGTGGCAAGGCATCCCGGACGGCATGACCTACACGTTCTCGCGTGATGGAGCGCCGCAGATCGAAGCGAGGAACAACGTTTACTACATGGCCGCTGGCAACTCGCCCGCCATGATGGAAAAGAATGTCGGCCAAGGTTCGCAGTACCTCTGGACATACCGGGATGCAGACGGACGCTTCCTCGATGGCGCCAAGAGTTATCAGCTTCATGTCCTACCCAGGATTCCAGCCGGCAATTTCTGGTCGGTCGTTGTGTACGACTCACTGAGCAGGTCGGAATTGCAGAACGGAGAGCCACTCCCTTCGGTCAGCAGCTATACCAGGCCCGAAGTCAATCCTGACGGCTCCATCGACATCTACTTCGGGCCGAGCGCGCCCACGAAGGCGAAGAACTGGATCAAGACTGTTGCCGGCAAGGGATGGTTTCCGATCTTCCGCTTCTATGGGCCATCTCAAGCCTATTTCGACAAGACGTGGAAGCTGGAGGACATCGTGGCAACCCCGTAGCCAACGAACAGCCGCTTCGAGCCCTGAACTGCCCTACCCATCGGCGACATTTGCGCCTCCGAGCAGTCACTCGCGCCATGTCCCGACGCAATCAAATCAAGCTTGCTTCATGATCGGCGGAAGACGATAGGACCCATCCAGCACCGACGTCCTGGGCCCGTAGAGGCGCATGGTGACATTGAACGGGCCTGCAGGGGCCGGGAGCCAGTTGGACGTGTCATCGGGCTTCGCGCTCTGAATGACGATGCTCAAGGAACCGTCGGCCGCCTGCTTCAGCCCATCGGTCGTGCTGCCGATGCTGCAGCGCCCGAATTCGTTCTCGACGAACAACATGTCGGCGCCGTACATCGCCAGGTTCCAGAAGACCGACACAGGGGGCTGCTGCCCCTTTCCGAAGTGCAGTACATAACTGTTCGCGCCATCCAGAGGGGCGCCATGCGCATCGACGGCGCAATTCGGGTAGATGACCTGGTCCGACAACTGCGCGCCAAGTTCGTACCTGGCGAGCGCCGCCCGAAGCGCGAGGTCATGCCCGGCGCGGCCGCCGGAGAATGTGTACTTCCAGCCATTCGTCGTCTCCCCCGTCGAGGCCCACGCCGCATCCACGATCTGCTCGCCCGAACTGACCGCTCGCGCAAGGCCCCGCTTCACCGGCTCGCCGAGCTCGGCCCATTCAAAGCCACGCGAGGTGCTCAGTCCGATTTTCTGAAAGCTGTTGACCAGGGTATCGCTGTTGCCCGTTGTCGCGGGCAGCCAGGACTTCATCCAGTGTCCGAGCTGCTCGAAGAAGCGAAGACCCTCCGGTGCATCAGCGGAGGGAAGCTGGGGCAATGCGTAGATGGAACTCTCCTGCGGCCGAAAGGCGAGGCCTTGCTTCAGGTACGCCGACAAGGGCATCAGCTGGAAGCCCTTCTGGGCCTCGACGGCCGCTGGCAAGTCTGCGTCGCCGTTCACGAAGACGCGCAGCCCGGCGGCGGCCCAGCGGGTGCGTGAGCGCAATTGCGTCATCTCTCCCGGGATTGCGCCACTGAAGTCCGGCCCCGTCACCAGATACACGCCAGGCTGCTGCCCCTTGATGCCGCCGATGTTGTGGAAGATCTCGTCGTAGTGGTCGCCGAGCTGCACGATGTACCAGCGATCATCTGCCAGCCTGGGTACGAAGATGACCGCGGGCTCGTCGCGCAGATCGCACACCCCGTAACCGTCGATCGTGACGTTGTTCGGCGTCACGATGAAGCGGTCTTTGGCGGTCTTCAGCGCCGGATATTTGTGAAAGCTGTTCAGTGCGACAGCTCGGGCCTTCACACCGCCGACCGAGGTCTTCCCGTACTCCACGAAGGGCACGCCCCACAGGTAAGCCTGAACGCCAAGCGTGTACGCGGCCTCTTCGGTCGCCCAGTCCGCAGGCTTTCCGGTCTTCGTGGCGGTGGTCGTCTGTTTCATGATTTTTCCGCTCCTGTGAAATTGCGTCCGTCCGACCGATTCAATCGATCTTTTCGATGTCCGGCAGCACCCAGGTCTTGTCGAACAGCGGCTTCCCGGGCCGTAGAAGCGGAAGAGCGCCTCGAAACGGCCGTTGGCATCGGTCGGAATCCAGTTCGATACCTTGCCTTCGGGGGCCTTCGGCGAGAAGTACACATCGACCGAGCCATCGGGATGGGTCTGCAAACCAGGTGACTGCGAGGAACGGCTGGCGCAGGGCATGTCGCGAATGAGCGCGTGCGTTGCGAAGTCATAGAGGACTGCAGACCAGTATTGGCGCACGGGAGGATCGGGCGGCACACGCAGACGGTAGGTGCTGCCGCCATCGAGCGGATTGCCATCGCTGTCGCGGCTGACGAACAGGTAGAACTGTCCCGCACCCAGGTGCTTGACCATGCTGTACGCAAAGTAAAAGAGCGTTCCCCGGCCATCCGTCGGATAGACATCGGCTTTGGTGAATCCGGTCTGCACGGAATCCATCAGCGTCTTGTCGGCGGGCAGGAACCATCGCTTGCCCTCGTTGTGCGGCTCGTAGGTGGTCTCGTAGCGCAGGTCGAACAGCGCCAGCGCCTCCTGTGCGGCGGATTCGAGCAGTCCGGTCGTGGCCGCATCGGGCTTGAACGGCTTGCCCTGTTCGATGCCGAGCGACCTCAGCGGATCGATCATGGCGCGATCGCGCTCGATCCACGGCTCAGCCTGGACCATGCGATGCAGAGACTCGAAGAACCGCGTGTCGTACGGAATGACCCCGGAGACCACGACGTCGATGGCGTCGATGAGCGCGGTCTCGGGAGGGCGTGATGCAGCAGAAAGCGGATAGAGCCTGATGCGTTTGCCGTAGGCGACCGCCTTGGCAACATCTTCGTCCGTGCGGCTCTTCAGTATCGAGCGCAGGAGGGCGTAGCCCTGGAAGGTGGCCGACGCCAGGAGCAGGAAGCCCACAGGAACCGGCTCCTTGTATCCCGGCGGCAAGATCAGGTACTTGCCGCCCTTGCCGGCATCCAGACCGGCTGGGCCGACGTCTTCAAGGGCGACCTGCCAGCTGTCCATGATCGTGCCGGTGATCGAACCGTCATCACCCGCGGGCGGGATCTCGAGCACCATCGGACCCGTGCCCTTGGTACTGAAAAAGGGCATGAAGTAGATCGTGTCGGGGTTGGGCGTCAGGAACTGGTTCTTCCAGTCCGCCAGCCGCGACCAGTACAGGATCTGGTTCACCGCGCCCTTGGCATCGCGGACCATCGACTGGAACATCAAGTCGTAGTTCACCGCAGGAATGCCCCAGATGACGGCCTCCATTGCGCGGCGATGGATCGTGCGGTGCTTCAACTCCGCTGGACCGATGGGGCTGCCTGCGCCAGGTTGAACACTCATTCGAAGTTGCTCCTACGCTGATGCGAACGCCCACGCTCGTGGCGTCCGATCTTCAGGCCGGCCATCTCGTGGCGTCAAGCCGTGCGTCTTCGGCGGCGAAAGCGCGGATCGGACCCAAGAACCGACACCGCAACCCAAAGCACCCGCCCGCGCCCGCCATGCGTCGATGCAAGCCAGCATCAACGTCGTATCCGCCGGCTTGACGAAGTGCTTATCAAAACCCGCATCGACCGCGGCTTGCCGGTCGCTGAGTTGGCCGTAGCCGGTCAGCGCGAATGAGCAGGGTGTTCTTGCCCTCCGGCCGCAGCCGGATGCGCCGCGCCACCTCGTAACCCTCAAGTACCGGCAGCCCGATGTCGAGGATGACGACGTGTGGCTTGAGCCACCCGTAAATGCGCCACGGACAAGATCCGTGCAACGAATAGCCCAACTGACCCAGTCGACCGAAAGCCGCGCCCTCAAAACTACAGGACAACGGTCGCGTTACCTTGGAGAGGCGGCCGGCACTGGAAGCGTTGGAGCAACCGCGGGTGCCGCAGCTTCAGACCGAGCACCGGTCAGGGCTGACGGGCCGGGAGCCGCACCAGCGGCGGTTGGCACGCTCGTTTGACCCCCATTTCCATTCGCCGCGGGATTTCGGATACCGTCACTTATCCCGAAGGTTTCTTTTGCCCTTTGATAATATTTCGATAAACCATCAAGTCGAAGGAGTCCTCCACTGACTCGCCTCTGAATTGTTGAAATATCACCAACATCTGCAAATTTATTCAACCCTTTCTCTTCCCAGAAATCTGCGCCAATCAGAATAGCCACCTCGGGCGTGCTCATTAATTCCGGATTCGAAATAAAGTCCATGTCCAGAAGTTTTCCGAAGCGCGCATAGTTGTAGCGCCCCGTAATCAATACGACGCCTCTGCCTTTGAATCGCTGACCGTCACCCGGCTGTGTGTTACCCAAGGATTTATTCATCTCGTATTTCAGCTGGAAGGCATTCGGCCCCCAAATCTCCTCCAGGACTCGCAGCTCCGCCGATTCGTGGGCAATGATCGCGAGAAATGCGGCCTGGCGCAGTGGCGTATTGATTCCGAATTCGTGCATCACAACCTGCAGGTATGGAAGATATACCTCCGCCTTCTGCGCTGGCAGCCCCGGCATGATATGTCGCAGATTCTCCAATCGGAGCTCGCGGAATTCGTGGCCTTGATCTTCCTTCCGGGCGCGGATGAGGGAGCCTTTCCCCACCAGTAGCAGAACGGCCTGGAGTCTTTCCGTTTTTGCAAGCGCATCTTGTCGTGCCTGGATCGCCCAGAAAGCCGTAGCACTTGCCGCAACGGCGAGCATGGCAAAAATCACCACGACGGCGAGCAGCTGACGGCGCTGACGGCGCGCCTGGGCCCGTGCCGCAATGGTGGACGCCTCGATGTAGCCGACGACCGTCCCGTCCAATTCATCCCGGCGCCGTTGCAGCAGATCCTCGGCTTCGGCCAGCGGCAAGCCGGTGGGCAGCAAACGGCTGGTGCGGTCGGCTCCCTGCGCGTTCTGCCATAGTGACGCGGCCTCCTTCAGGCGATCCCGCGTCTGCAGATCGGCACGATCGTGCAGGAGTTGTTCCTTCGCGCGATTCCAATGCGTCAGCAGTGCCTCATGCGTCACCCGCAGCTGCTGTCCTTCCTCCTCGTCGCCCCAGACCAACAGCAGCCGCGCCTTGGGCGCCAGAAAGGCGTCCACCAACTGCCGCGGCGGGCTGCCGGGGACGAAATCCTTCAGCGGAACAACCCGCGCCGTCACTGCGCCCCGGGAGCCCTGGCCCGTTGTCGCCAGTGCCCGCAGGACCTGCGGCAGAGCGGACTGGACCTCGGCCGGAAGCTGGGCAAATTCTTCTTCAGCGCGGCGGCCCAGGGCACCCTCCAGGCCGCCCATTTCATCGTAAGCGGCGAAGGTCAGCTCGTCCCTCTCGGTGCGGCGTTGCCAAAGCTGGTCCAGGGTGAATTCGAGCAGGGGAAGGGCCGACGGCGCCCGGGCCGCTGCCTGGCAGAGTTCGTCGTCGAGGCCCAGGCCGCGTGCCCGATCGAACTCGAAGCGCAACCCGGCTTCACGAGCCGGCTGGCGGACGATCTGGCCAATTTCCGCGGGCGTTGGGAGCGTCAAGAGATAACGCGCCTCGCCGGCGGCGAGTTGGGCCAGGGCCGGCACACTGTCCAACCGGTCGAAGAAGTCGCTGCGCATGGTCGCCACGACCCAGACCAGGCCCGATTTCGCCAGCCCCTCAAGCGCCGCAACAAAGGCAATCTTGTCCAGAGGGGGCAGCCCGTCCAGCGTGAACAGTTCCTCCAGCTGGTCGATCACGAGCAGCAGTCGCGCCTCAGCGCGCTCGGTGAGTCGCTCTGTTTTCCCGACGGCCGTCAGGCCCTGCAGGATAGGCTGCCTCGCCTGGTTGGGGGCTTCCCGCAGCAGCTTCGCCAGCGCGGCCGGGTCGTACTGCAGGTCCGCCAGTTCGGGCAGGGCAGTAGCGCTGAGGATCGCAGTGGCGAGATGGCCTAGCAAGTCGCCCCGGGCATCGGCCGGACGCAACACTGCGTGGCGGCACACGGCGACCTGGCCAATCATGCCGGGCAGTTTGAGGTCAGGCAGCAATCCCGCCTTGACCAGGGACGACTTGCCGCTGCCGCTGGCGCCAAAAACCAGGACGAAGGCGCAACCGGCATCCGCCTGGCGTGCCAGGCGTTCTCGTATTTCGTTGCGCGCCCGGGTCCGGCCGAAGAACACCT
Source organism: Variovorax sp. dw_308 (assembly GCF_019207085.1). Lineage (GTDB taxonomy): Bacteria > Pseudomonadota > Gammaproteobacteria > Burkholderiales > Burkholderiaceae_C > Variovorax. The sequence continues at coordinate 48,711 of NZ_JAATOM010000031.1, forward strand.
GGGCATGCTCCAGCTCGAAGGACTCCAGGCCCCGGTAGGGACTGCCCTGATGCCATCGAATGCCGCCCTCCACCGACGCACCTTCGGCCAGGTTCAGCCGCCTTTCCAGGAGCTCCCGCAAATGCGTCTCCAGGGTTTCCTCGAAGTCGGCCGTGTCGACGAAACTGCTGTAGGCAAGCTTGAAGGATTTGGAAGCCGCGTCCACGAACCATCGCTGGATGAAATCCAGGACCCGCTTCTTCTGGTCGAGCTGTTGGAGCAATGCGGTTTCGTCCTCCAGCGAACCCTTGACCTCGGCGGTTTTCAGGTAGAACAGCAGTTCGGGTTCGCCGCCCTGCCGTGCTGCCGCGAAGGCATCCTCGAACTCCCATTCGGTCCCGGTGACGGGGCGGCCGGTGATGGCCCCCAGGAACTTGTCGGTCGGCAACGGCACGCCGAGCCGGGACCACAGAATCACGACCACGATGTTCGTCTCGCGAGGCGGCGTAATCGAGTCCTGGAAATGTCCTGTGGCTACGAGCGGCTCCCATTCCCAGAGCACCGGCTCCACCCGGAAGTGATGCCCGAACTCGCGATCCAGCTTTTCGATCAGGCGTTTCGTGTTCAGCCGCTCCGGGCGAACGTCGCTGGGGGAGGATATGAAAATCCTGATATTTCGCCGTGCGATACCGGCTTGCTCGCTGGCGGGAACGTCGGAGCCGGGCTTCGCATCGGGGTCGGGGGACATGCTGTTCAGGTGTCGGTCAATCGATACCGAAGATGGAATTTCGTGGGCATTCTCGAAACTCAAGCCGAACCGTCGTTTGCAAACAGTTTCTCCACGCTGTTAGTCATAGTCAATGGATTTCGTGTCGAGTGCCCTGGGAACCGCATCACGTTCAGTGTCTGCGCCTGGGCCGAATCTCGTCGGGGAGGGATGCCTCCGGACGGCGCTCAATCAGGTGTGCGCAAGGATATTGACCAGCTTCCCGAATGGGTCGCGAACGAAGAACCGGCGGACTCCCCAGGGTTCGTCAGCAGGTCCGTATTCGATGGAGAAGCCGGCAGCCCTCATGCGTTCGAGCGCAGCGTTCACATCATCCACTTCAATCGACAGGTCCGGCACCGGAGTGCCGGAGCCACCTTCCGCGGCGAAGCTCACCTGAACGGCCATCTCGGTCGGAGAGCCATAGGTCTGAATCCAGCCGTGGTCCATCAAAAGCTCGAGGCCAAGGACGTCCTGATAGAACGCCCGGGCCCGGGAGGGGTCATGCGCCTCGAAATTGGCGACTATCCGTTTGACTTGCAACTTGCTTCCTTTCGCGCTTGTGGACAGCGCTGCTGCGCTTGAACCGGACGATGGGCTCAATTGACCGATTGTGCGAGAGCGGTAGGCGCTCTCAGGAATCCCAGGAACCAACAGCGCGTCAACATGGGATCGCCGGACGGCTGCACACCTCCTCAACCCGAAGCACCCGCCCGCGCCCGCCATGCGTCGATGCAAGCCAGCATCAACGTCGTATCCGCCGGCTTGACGAAGTGCTTGTCGAATCCCGCATCGACCGCGGCTTGCCGGTCGCTGAGCTGGCCGTAGCCGGTCAGCGCGATGAGCAGGATGCCTCGGCCCTCGGCCAGCAGCCGGATGCGCCGCGCAACTCATAACATTCGAGCACCGGCAGCCCGATGTCGAGGATGACGACGTGCGGCTTGAACGCGGCCAGTTCGGCCAGCGCCTGCTGGCCGTCGCGCGCCACGCGCACCTCGTGCCCGTCCAGCTTGGCGCGATGGCAACGGCCGCGTCAAGCGTAGAACAAGGCGGCGCGCCGCAGACAGTGCTGTAGCACGGCAAGGCGATCCAACGCAGTTATGCGTTTGATCGCGAAGTCGTATTCGGCCGCGGCCTGGACGTCGGCGCGCGACTGCAGCAAAAGTCACTATTCATGCCAGGTAGCCGCGCGCGCGAACTGACTGGCATCGCTTAGACTCGCCCTGTTTTTCACAACAAAGAAGCACAGGGAGTAGCCCATGAATCGCTCGATTCAGGCGGAGTTGCGCGAGCTCATCGCGGCCGAAGCGTTGTCCCAATCACGGCGCGCCTTGCGGCTGAAGGTGGGCCGCAACAACATCATTGGTGCCGACCTGCTGCTGCAGCGCATCGATGTGCAGGAAGCCCTCAACGACGGCATCGCGGCGCGGCTGACCTGCCTCAGTGTCAATGCCAACCTGCCTCTGAAATCCTTCATCGGCCAATCGGTTGAAGTCCAGATCGTCACCGACCAGGGTGCTCTCCGGCGCATCTGCGCGATCGTCACCCACGCCAAGGCAGGCCAGTCGGATGGCAGTTTGACCGTCTACGAACTCGAAGCACGCGACGCGCTCAGCGTGCTGGAACGACGAATCAACAGCCGCATTTTTCGGGACAAGAGCGATCTCGACATCGTCGAAGTCCTGCTCGGCGAATGGCGCCAGCGCAGCTCCGCCTTGGCCGCATGCTTCAACCATGTCACCCGCGTCTCCCGGCCAGAAGACTACCCGCCTCGCGCGTTCGTCCATCAGTTCAACGAGTCCGATGCGGCCTTCCTGCGGCGCCTGCTCAAGCGCTCCGGCATCTCCTGGTTCTTCCGCGCCGGCGCCGATGACGGCCAGATCCCGCAGCACGAGATGGTGCTCTTCGACCACACCTCCCGCCTCGAATCGTACGCGGGCGGGCCGTTGCGCTACCACGGCGACCGCGCCACCGAACGCCGCGACGCCATCACCCGCATCGTGCATGAGCAGACGCTGGTCGCTGGTGCCGTCGAGCGCCTGACAAGGGACTACAAGGCAGCACGCATCGACCTGTCGAGCGACCGCAATGGCGTCGACCAAGGCGACGAAGGCGCCGCACTCGCAGCCCTCCTGCTCGACGTCCAGGTCGACACCCCGCATGCAGGCGACGACTGGGCGGACATGGGTCGCCGCACCCGCCGGCGCATGGGCCACCACGAATTCGAAGCACAGTGCCTGCGCGGAGAAAGCGGCGTGCGCGATCTCGCCGTGGGCGAATGCATCCAGCTCATCGGCCACCCCCGCATCGACACGCTGCCGGACCATGAGCGCGAATTCGTCGTGCTGGAAGTGACGCACCGCGCCGAGAACAACCTGCCAAAGGAACTCGACGCCCAGGTCCACCTGCTGACGGGCCACGGCGAACACACCCTCGACGACGACAAGCGCTACAAGAACGCCTTCAGGCTCGTGCGACGCGACACGCCGATCGCGCCCAAGTGGAACCCGGCGCTCGATCTGCCGCGGGTTCACCCGCTGACCGCCATCGTCGTCGGGCCGGAAGGCGAAGAGGTCTTCACCGACGAACTTGGCCGCGTGAAGATCCAGTTCCAGGGCTACAAACCGCAAGACCACGAACACGCCCAAGGCGCTGGCACCAACGGCAATGGCAGCGACAGCGCGTGGGTGCGCTTCGTCATGGCGCTGGCGGGGAATCGATTCGGCGCCAACTTCATTCCGCGCATCGGCATGGAGGCGTACATCGACTTCGAGGGCGGGGACCCCGACAAGCCCGTCGTCGTCGGCATCGTCCACAACGGCCGCAACATGCCTGCGGAATGGAGCAACGCGGGCGAGTTGCCGAGCAACCGCTATCTCTCAGGCATCAAGACGCGCGAGATTCGAGGCTCGGGCTACAACCAACTGCGATACGACGACACGCCGGGGCAGATCAGCATCCAGTGGAGCTCGTCGTACGCCGCCACGCAGCTCAACGGCGGTTGGCTGACGCAGCCCCGCAGCGATGGGAAGGGCGAGCCGCGTGGCGAAGGGCTGGAAGCGCGCAGCGATGCGCAGGTGGCGGTTCGCGGTGGCAAAGGCGTTTATGTCACCGCGCAACCGCAATCCCGCGCTGGCGGCAACATGCTGGAGCGGCAGGCGTTGCTCGGCCTGGCGGAGCACCTACAGGGCATCGTCAAGACCTTGGGCGAACTGTCCAGCACCCATCACGCCGATGACACCGACACGGCGCGCATCGAGAAGATCGTCACGCAACTGAAGAACTGGGACGGCGGCAGCAACGTCAACGAGCAAGGCCGGGGCGGCGGCGCGCCGATGGTGGCAATCGACGCGCCGGCAGGCATCGCGGTGACCAGCCAGGATGCCTTGCTGCTTGGCGCGCAGAGCCACATCGATACGGTCAGTGCGGGCAACACGCAGGTCAGCGCCGGCCGCAAGCTGTTGATGCGCGCAGCCGACATCTTCAGCGCTTTCGCGCACAAGGGAATGAAGCTTGTGACGGCGGAAGGCGACCTGCAGATCGAGGCGCACAAGGACGATGTGAAGGTCATCGCGGCCAAGCGAATCATGCTCATCGCGGGCGAGGAATTCATCGTCCAGTCGCCCAGGATCACCCATGTCGCTCAGGGCGTGCAAGTCGACTACGCCAGCGGCCGCATCGTGGAGCAAAGCCAGAGCCTGCACCACATCATGTCGCCGGACTTCAGCATCGGTGGGGCGGGCGGAGGCAATCCGCAGCGCAAGGTTCCGACGTCGAAGCGCGAATTCGATCAGCAAGTAGTGATGCGCTGGCAGGGCTCCAACGAGCCGATGAAAAACCAGCGCTACCGCATCACGACTGAAGACGGCAAGGTCATAGAGGGTCTGACCGACTCGCATGGGAGGACAGAGCGCTTTGACAGCAACGTCGCCTACGGCCGCTACACCATTGAACCCCTGAACGATTGAATTGGGAACAACGCATGCAAGAAGGCTTCAAGCTGGCCACGGATCTCCGCACACACCCTCAACAAAAGGCCGAGGGCTTTGCAACACCGGCACAGGATCGCGCACCACAGATCGCCAATTTCGCCCCAAAGCGCGTGTTGCCGATCATCTTTTTGCCTGGAATCATGGGCTCGAACCTCAAGATTACCGACAAGAAGCGAATAAGCAAGATCGGGCAAAAAGACAACAAGGCATGGCGCCCTGACGACATTGGCGGATCCAATGCCAGAGAATTGGCCAACACCTCACCGCGCGACCGGCAGTTGCGACTTGATCCAGCAACGACGGACGTGGACCGCTACGACCCCACCGGCGAGTCGAACGTGAGTGGCGACGAGAGGCACGCCAAAGTGAAATTAACTGACGGCTTCAACTCACCCGATTTGACGGACGATCCTCCAACCAAGAGGGACAGCCTCACCGCGGCCCAAAAAGCACGTCTCAGGGGGTGGGGCGAGGTCTACTTCGGGAGCTATGGACAGTTGCTGGAACTTCTTGAATCTCGCCTCAACAACATCTATGTCGATGGCACGCTGCGTGCCGAGTGGCGTGACGTCGTAGGAGTAGACCCCTCAATTTGGATGGCGGATCGAACGCTGCCGCAAAACCATCTTACGGAACAAGAATTGAAAAAGGCAGTGACAGGGTGCATTTTTCCAGTATATGCAATGGGCTACAACTGGCTGAAGCCGTGCGCAACAAACGCGGATGAAATTTCACGCAGAATTTCTGATTTGATTAAAAAATATGATCACGACGGATTTGAATGCAATAAAGTCATCCTGGTCACACACAGTATGGGAGGCTTGCTGGCCCGAGCACTAATCCATCCAAAATATGGTGGCTTAGAGTCGAGCGTTCTTGGTATTGTGCATGGAGTTCAACCCGCAATAGGAGCGGCGGCCGCCTACAAGCGCATTCGCGCGGGCTTTGAAGATCCGGGAATGGCTCACACCGACCCAAAGCAAATAGAGGCGAGCGTCGCCTCAAAGATCATAGGAAATTTTGGCGATGAAGTCACTGCTTTTCTCGCGAATTCACCCGGAGGGCTTGAACTTTTACCAAATCAAGAATATGGCAATGGATGGCTAAAAGTCACACACCAGGATCGGTCGCACCCATTGGCAAGTTGGCCGCGCAACAATGATCCTTATTCGGAAATATACAGTGTCAAAGGAAAGTGGTATTCACTGCTACGTGAAGAATGGATCAATCCAGCCGATCTTGATGCAAAAATGGGAGGCGGAAGTTTTAGCAGAACAATTCGATATCTGAATGAAGTAAAGACCTTCCGTGCGGAAATAACCAACATATATCATCCCATTAGCTACGCGCACTACGGTGCTGACGAGCAACGCGTGGCCTATGGAAACGTTGTTTGGCAGATAAGTCGAAACTGCGTCAATACGGCGGGTTGGGAGTCATGGCCAATCACCGACGACACACGTCAAGGCACATTGGATTTGCTTCGGTGGGCCGAGGGTTCCGAGGCCAATAAAGCTTTCCCGGCAAGAAAGGTCAGCGGCGTCGCGCCACGACCGATTCAAGCGCGCATCGGGCCGCCGACGGAACCCGGCGACCAGACCGTCCCGATGAGATCAGCTGATCATCAACTGAAAAGCGGTCGCTT
>NZ_JAATOM010000032.1 GCF_019207085.1 Variovorax sp. dw_308
CCTGCACATGCTCTACAACACCGGCGCGCGGGTGTCGGAGATCATCGGCGTTCGCCTGGCCGATGTCTTGCTCGACGGCGCGGCCTGCGTCCACTTGCACGGCAAGGGCCGCAAGCAACGGACGATGCCGCTGTGGCGATCTACCGTCAAAGCGGTGCGGGCTTGGTTGCGGCTGAACCCCGTGTTGGCGCCAACGTCGGCGCTACTGCCCAACCGGGATGGCCATCCGATGACGCGCACCAACGTCACGCAGCGGCTGGCCTTGGCGGTGGCAGCGGCATCGCCAGGGATGCCGAGTCTGCGGGGCCGGCGCATCTCCCCGCACACGGTTCGCCACACGACAGCGATGCATCTGCTTCAGTCTGGCGAGTCCATCGAGGGCATCGCCCTGTGGCTCGGCCATGAGAGCCCAACCACCACCCATCAGTACGTGGAAGCCAACCTCGCGATGAAGGAGAAGGCGCTGGCCAAGCTGCAAGACCCCGAAACGGCAGCAAGACGCTTCAGCGCCACCGACTCGCTGCTTGAATTCCTGAAGACGCTGTGATTATGAGAAGGGCCGAGCGTGTCGGAGAGCCCAACTACGTCGTGAGCCGCGCACTCACCACTCCAGAACTTCTCATAACTGGGGCCTTCTCATAATGGCCGCATGCTGCCGCCCGAGTGAACCCCGTGTCGGGGACGAGCCGCCCCCAATTCACAAAGCCAGGAACTCAAGGCCGTATTTCGCGGCAATATCCTTGGCCTCCTGCGATGCCCGGCGCGTCGGGCTGCCCGTATCAAGCGCTGAGACTTCGGCTATCAAAGCATCGAAGACTCCACCGGGCGAACTGATGATGAGCTGGCGGCCTGCTTCCGGCCCTGTGCTCAAGAATCCGTGCGGTGTGCCCCGGGGCACAAACACGACGTCCCCAGGGCCCAGCTTGAGCAGCTTGCCGTCGAGGCGAAAGTCGTAGTGCCCTTCGCAAATGACAAATGTCTCGTCGTAAGTTGCGTGGCGGTGATAGCCAGCACCAGAGTCCGGCGGCTCGATGGCTTCGCAGACCGTATAAGCATTCCAGCCCTCTGCAGCGGTCGTCTTGAACGTCATCGTCATCCTGCCGAGCTTGTAGCTCCTGCCTTCGCCCGGCTGAAAATGCGTGGGATGCATCGCTCTTTCCATCGTCACCTCCGGTTGGACTGGATACGAAAGCGCTTCAAGAAGGAAGCTGAACCGAGTATGCGCCGGATGCCAACGGCCGGTGTTTGAGGCGCGGGCGACAAGCGGCGCGGCACGAACGAGACTCGTCCTTTGGTCGCGTTCTTGCGCTCCGCGACGAGGTTCCACGCCTTGTCCGCACCCGCCCGGGGCAGTCCCCCGCCTGCTCACCCCGCCTCGCACCAGATCGCCAGCGCCGAATAGTTGTCCTGATCGCTTCGCCCTGCCCGCTGCACGCCCTGCTCCAGCCGCTCCAGCCAAGCCTGCACGCCATCGCAGCCGACCACGCTCCCCGCCATCGCCCCATCGTCGAAAGCCGACCAGAGGCCGTCGGAGCACAGCAACACCGCATCGCCGCAGGCGAGCACCTGCGGCGTCAGCAGGCACTCCATGTCGAATCCGCCCGGCGTGCCCAGTGCGGAGGTCAACTGCCCCGCCTCGGCGGTGCTTGCGGTGAGCCCGGCGTCACGCAGGGACTGTTCGAGGCTCTGGTCGCGCGTGCGGCCCAGCAAGCGGGCGCCATGCCAGCGGTACAGGCGCGAGTCGCCGGCATGGGCCCAGAGCGCCTCGCCGCTGTGCAGGTCGAGCAGCAGCACCACGATGGTGGTGCGCATGTCGGAGGTCGCGGTGCCGGCCACCTGTTGCGCGATGACGGCCTGGTTGGCCCCCTCTATCAGCGACTGCAGCGTCTCCAGGCTCACCTCGGGCCGCTGCGCGAAGGATTCCAGCACATGCGTCACCGCGGCACGCGCCGCGACCTGCCCGCCGCCATGGCCACCGGCCCCGTCGCACAGGGCGGCCACCAGAGAGTCGGCGCCCAGCCAGTAGCCGAAAGCATCCTCGTTGCAGTCGCGCCGCCCCACCTCCGACAGCGCCGCGAGCGAAACGCTCAGCGCGCCGGCGGCCATGGCGGTTCCAGCGGCGATGGGTTGGTGTCGTCGTCGTCGCGCGACTGGGCTTCGTAGGCCCGCACGAATTCGCGGCCGAAGATGGTCTCGAAGTCGTCATCCAGGTGCTCGAGCAATTGCGCATGCTGCGTGCAGTGGCGCTGCCAGAGGGCCGCGGCGCGCAAGGAGGGCAGGCGCCGCGTCATGCCGTGCGCCGGGCCTTCCATGGTCTCGGCCGCCTCGGGGCTCAGCCTGGAGAAAAGCTCGAACACCGCGGCGCGCATGCCGGCCACCATGGCCACCTGGTGCACCAGCAGGTCGTGATGCGCATCCTGCAGCGCCGCCACCGGATCGAGGAAGCCCGGGCTGGGCTCGCGATGCAGCATGCGCGTCAGGGCTTCGGTCGCGTTCGGCGAGAACTTCAGCGGGTTGTTCTGGCGCGGCGCGATCACCGTGCCCTCGGCGCGCATGTGGCGCTTGGCGACCGCGCGGCTCTTCAGCAGTGCGAGCGTGCCCTCGGCGGTGGTGCGCAACAACTCGCCGAGATGCTCCATCCACTCCGGTGTCATCGGCGCCACGTCGGGGCTGAGGCCGGCGCCGCGACTGAAGGCCTCCGCAAGTTCATGCAGTTCCGGCGAACGGGGCGCGGTGGCCGGCGCCGGCCTCGGCGTCGCCATGGGCGCCGGGGCCTGCAGGGGTGGCGGCGCAGGCGTTGGCGCAGTCGATGGCGTAATCGTCGGCGCACATGCCGGCGATGCCCGCGGCGTGCCTGCGAGGGTGCGCAACATGCCCGGTGTTCCGGTGCGCACGAAAAGCCGGCTGGTCTGCCACGACACAACCGCGCTGTCCGACGACGACTCCGGCTGCGCTGCGGGTGACGACTCAGGCTGCGCTGCGGCTGACGGCGCGGCCCGCAGCGGCTGCGGCGCCCCCACGCGCGCCTGCGCTACCGGAGGCGATGGTTCGGCCGCCGACGGCACGAGGGCCGGCAGCGGTGACGCTGAAGCCAGCGGATCGCGCACGCTCTCCAGATCGAACCAGCGGTCCAGCCGCGCGCGCGGCGCAGCCGGCGCCGCGACGGTCTCCACGGCCAGCTCGAAGCCGCCCAGGCGCATCCTGTCGCCCACCGCCAACGACATCTCCCCGCCCGGTGCGACCTGCGCCTCATTCACCCACAGCGGCGAATGGCTGCTGACACAGCGCACGCGCGCGCCCTCCCCGATCGCGACCACCATCGCGTGCTGGCGCGACACCATGCGCAGCGGATCGGCCAGCACCAGACCGCAATCGACCGAGCGGCCGATGACGAGTCCCTTGGTCGGCAGCGCCAGCGCCGTCTCGTCGGGGACCGTGGCGCCGGGGCGGCGTGTGACGCGCAGTGCGATCACGGCGGGCCAGCCTTCAGCCGAGGGCACGCCACAGGTCGGCCTGCACACGGCGGGCATCGACACTGGGCGTGAGTTGTTCGAGTACCTGGGCGACGAACTGCTCTCGTGTCGCAGACTTCGCGGCGCAGCGCTTGGCGACGATCCGCGCGATCGGTCCCATGGAGGAAACCAGCGCGGCAGCCGCCTTGTCGACGTCGCCCTGGCGCATCGGTACGCCGATGGGCGCGTCGACCTGGGGCACGGTCGCCTGGAAGTGGGTGGCCGCCACCGTCGCCGTGGGGTGGGTCCGTGGCCCGGCGGCGCGGGCCAAAAAGCGCTCCCGCGCCTCGAAATCGACGATCGCGCCGGCCACGGCATGCCGCACTTCCGATTGCGAGCTCAAGCCGCGCGCGGCGCGGCGCACCAGCACGCGCGCCACCGCGCCCACGTGCTCGGCCAGTTCGTGTTCGATTTCAGACAGCGCGGTCGTGTCCCATCCGGTGGGCGCGGGAACCGATGGCGGGCTGGTCCCGGGCAGCGATGCGGCCGGAGGGTGCAAGGGCGGTATCGGGCTTGTCTGCGGCTGCAGGGATGGCGCCGAGGACGAGGCAGAGGACACGGATGGCGGCGGCGTGTACGGCACGGGCGAGTCCCGCACCTTGGGGGCGGCCCGCGTGGCGTCCGCGTCTTCGAGCAGCGGCGGCAGCAGCAAGTGGGCCGGAAGCACCTCCGGCAAGGTCTCCGTGGCCAGCGCGAGCAGCGCCGTGCGCATCGCCAGCGCGCTTGCGTAACGCTCCGCCGGATTCTTCGCCAGCGCCCGGTCGAGTACCGCATCGAAGGGCGCGAGCGCGGGCTCCTTCGCCTGTTCGCTCAGCGGCTTGTGCGCTTCGTACACGATCTTGTACATGATCGCGTCGTCCGTGCCGACGAAGGGCGTGGTCCCGCTCAGCATGCGGTAGAGCAGCACGCCCGCGGAGAAGACATCGACGCGGCGGTCGATCTCCCGGTCGGTGTACTGCTCGGGCGCGATGTAGCCGGGCGAGCCGATGATCGAGGTGGCCCGGGTCAGGTTCGAGGATTCGGTGCGCGCGATGCCGAAGTCGGTGATCTTGAGACGCCCGTCGTCGGCAATCAGCAGGTTCGCCGGCTTGATGTCCCGGTGCACGATGCCGCGCTCGTGCGCGTAGTGCAGGCCGTCGAGCAGCTGCAGCATCACGCACAGCACCTGCGGCACCTCCAGCTTGCGCGGCGCCTGCACATATTCGCGCAGGTTCCGTCCGGCCACGTACTCCATGACGATGTAGGCGCAGTCGTCGTCTTCGCCGAACTGGTAGACCGGCACGATGTTGCGGTGGGTCAGCCGCCCCGCCGCCTTGGCTTCCACCCGGAAGCGCGCCGCCACGCTGGTCTCGTCGTTCGATTCGAGCAGGCGACGATGGATCGTCTTGATCGCCACGGGGCGGTCGATCACCGGATCGTGCGCCAGGTACACCATGCCCATCGCGCCCTGTCCGATCACGCCGCGGATCGGGTACGGACCAACATTGGAGGGCACGGACATAGGGCTGGCGGACCTCTGGCCTCAGGTATCGATCATCTTGATGGCCTGGTCGAGGCTGTTGCGCATGCGCGCGAACGACTTCGCCAGCGTCCCGATCTCGTCGCGCCCTTTCGAGTTGAATTCCGGCACGTCGGCTTCGCCCAGGCTCACGCGGTTGGCCACCTTCGACAGCGCCGTCACCGGGCGGATCACGAGCAGGTAGAGCATCACGTTCAACACGACGCCGATCGCCACGAAGATGCCGATCAGCGATCCCATGAACACCTGGAAAGTCTGCTCGGCGCGCGCCAGCGGCAGCGCCATGGGCACCGAGACCACCTGCGCGCCGATCACCTCGTTCAGCTGCCAGCCGAAGCCGTTGGCCGGGCCGTACTTGTCGATCAGCGTGCGCGGTGCCGCTTCCACGGTGCTGTGGCAGGCCAGGCAGGCGCCGTTGGTGATGCGCAAGGGCCGCGCGATATAAAGCGCTCGCCCCGTGCCCGACTCGCGTTCGCCCACGAACTCCTTCTGGTCGGCCTGGGTGCGGAAGCGGTTCACGATGTCGGCCTCCCAGTCGACCGCCCGGTCGCGCGGGTTGGTCGGGTTCAGCGTGGCTTCCTTGTAGGTGTAGTCGGGGAAGGTCTTGGACAGGGTCGCCAGCACCTCGGTGGCGGAATAGGCGGGGATGGTCTGCGGCAGGAAGGTGTACTTCATCTGCGTCTCGAGCAGCGGGCGGATCTGGTCGTTGGTGTAGGCGCGGATCGCGATGGCCTTTTCCATCGTCAGCCGGGCGTGGTTCAGCACTTCCTGCTTCGCATTGCTCTGCAGCAGGTCATGGGAAATCTTGCCCGCGCCGAGCACGCCGGCAATGAAGACAACCAGGAAGATCAGGTTGAACTTGAACAGTAGGCGCATGGAATTCTCCAGTCAGTGGTCCGCTGAGTTGCGGCTCGACGTGCAACGGTTCACTGGGTTTTGTCCCGCGCGGCGTTGGCGTCCCTGGCATCCTTGGCAGCGGCGGCGGCCGCGGCTGCTGCCGCCGCCGCCTTGGCCCGCGCCGCTGCTGCCGCCGCCTCCCGCGCGCGGCGGCGCTCGGCCTCTTCGGCCACGCGGCGCGCATAGCCTTCGGGGTCGGCGTATTGCTCCCATTCGGGGTGTTGCGCCAGATCGGCCTTGGCGCCCGCCCGAAAAGCCGGGTCGGCAGCCGCGCGCGGCTTCCACAGCGGCAGCAGCGGCAGCCGCAGCGCCGGCTCGGTGCGCAGCCACGGAGCGACGTCGGCATAGGTAATTTCGCCGAGCGCCTTGGGCTGCACGTTGCGCCTGGCGAACTGCTCGCCGCGCGAGGGCAACTTGTCGCGGAACTGGCGCGGCACCTTGCTCAGGAACTCTGGCGTGGCGCGCGACGCTTGCGTCGGCGAGGCGCCTTCACGCCGTTGTGCGAAGTCGCCGGCGGCCAGCTGTGCGCTCGGGCCGTCGCGCACCGAGAGCTTGGCGGCGCCGCCTTCCAGGAACACCTCGTATTCCGCGCCCTTGGTGTAGACCACGGTGGTACCGGCCTGCGTCGCCAGTTCAAAGGCGGGGCTCATGTAGCCGAAGGGCGCAGGGGCAGTGGTCTTGAGCCAGCCTTCCAGCAGGTACAGCGGTGGTGCCGTCATGCCCTTGCCCACGCGAGGGCGCAGCATCAGCCGCGTCGACTCGCCGATGCCGACCAGAACGCCCCCGGGCAACTCGATCTGGGCGAATCCGCCCGGCGCCGTCTCGATGACGTCCTGCTCGTTGAGCTGCACACCCTCGGCCAACGTGTAGCGCGTGGTCTGGCGGACCAGCGTGGCGCCGCCCTCGACGATGCCGACGAAGCTGGTAGCTTGCGCCGATGGCGGCGTGGCGCCAGGGGCTTGCGCAAATGCCAATGACGCCGCGAGCAGGTTCGCGACGCACAGAAGCAGGAACCCTGACAAGAACTTCGTGGGCCGCAACACCTGACTCCGCTGGCATCGAAACAATCGATTGAATCTGGTTGTAAGCCAGATTGACTAATGTCAATATTAGCCAAGTACCCCTCGGGGTGTGCGTCTTTTTAAGGCAGACGGCCAGATGGCCAGTCCCTGCCTCACGCGCGTCTGCCGTCAGGCCAGCGGCGCGGGCGGGCGCTTTGCGGGCCGTTCGAATGCGGTCTCCGCCTCCTGCAGCACCGGCACCACCGTCAGCAGCCGGCGCGTGAGCCAATAAAGCCGGGAGGCATCCACGGGATTCGGCAACTTCAGCGCGTCTATCAACCGTTGCGGCAGCGGCCCCAGGGGAAGCGCCGCAAGGGGTTCCAGCACCGTCACCAGTTCGGCCCGCACATGCTCGTCCACGAGATCATGCGCATCGAGGCAGCGCCAGATGGTCTCGATGGCGTGTTCGCACAGCACGGCATCCGGGGGTGGCGCCGTCGCGCCAGGCTGGCCGAATGCGCCCGGCGGCATGGGCGGAGCGCCGCGCGCGGCTGCGGGGTCGGGGCTTCCGGGTGAAGGCATGGCTGTCTCCTTCCTTCGTGCCAACCACGATACGCCGCGCGAATGCAAAGGGCAAACTGTCTGGCGGCCTAGATATGAAGTTCTAGTGGGTTGTACGGGTGTCCACCCGGATGGGCCTCTTGCAGGCCCTCCAGGCCTATGCGCGTCGGCTGGCCTGGCGCGCCCAGTAGGCAAAAGTCGCTTCAACGATCGAGGGCTGTAGCAGGAAGTCGTGCGCCTCGCGCGCTGCGGCCGGCTCCACCGGCTTGAGGCTGCCGGCCGCCATGGCATCGAGCACCATGCGTGCATTGCGTTCGGCAAACACGTTGAGATAGATCGCCTCCTGAAGGCTGGCGCCCGTGCACACCACGCCGTGGTTCACGAGCATCGCCGAACGCATGTTGCCAAGCGCCTGCGAGATCAGCATGCCTTCATCGTCGCCCGTGGGCACGCCGGGCCAGTGCGCCAGGAATCCGCAGTCCTCATGGAACATGGCAGCGTCCATGTGGGCCACCGGCATCGGGATGCCCAGCATGGACAGCGCGGACGTCGCCGGCGGATGCGTGTGGACGATCGCCTTCACGGACGGGTGGTTCCGGTAGATCCAGCCATGGAAGCGCACGCCGGGATTCGGTCGGCCGCGACCTTCCAGGATGTTCAATCCCTCATCGAGCCGCAGGACGTCGGCCGCCGTGGCCTCTTCAAGCCCGACGCCCAGCGCGAGCGTCCAGAACCGGCACGAATCCCCATCCCGCAAGGTGACCTGGCCCGCGAGGCCGACCGCGTGGCCTTGATGGGCCAGGATGCGCGCCGCTTCCACGAGGACACCGGAATGCGGCTGTGCCTTGTTGTCGTCGGCGAGGATCGAGTTCAGTGCAAGCGTCTTTTCCATGGGGGTGAAGAATATCTGGAGGCTGGGGCCTGCGCACCCCGGGTTGAATGCAACTCCACCATGGCCGCACTTGAAATCACGTCAACTCCGGGTTGCAATGCCCTCGACTTCACCCGGCCGAACTCGTCGCTCCCGCAGCACACCAAGGAATTCCAAATGGACAGTACTTCCCCCTCCTCCCCCGCCCCGTCGACCTCACAGATGCTGGAACTGAGCGCGGTGGAGGTGCTTGCCGCCTTCAGGCGCGGCGACTTCAGTTCGCAGGACTACGTCCGGGCCTTGCTGGCGCGCGCGAACGAACTCCGTTCGCTGAACACTTGGGTGACGCTCAACGGCGCCGCGGCGCTGGAGGCGGCCCGCGAGATCGACGAGGCACGCGCGCGGGGCGATGCGCTGGGTCCCTTGGCCGGCCTGCCCCTCTACGTGAAGGACAACATCGATACCAAGGGCATCGAGACCACGGCTGCGACGCCGGCCCTGCGTGGCTTCCTGCCGGCACGCAATGCCCCGGTGCTCGATCCCCTGTTGCGGGCCGGCGCCATCGTGCTGGCCAAGGCGAACATGCATGAGCTCGCCTTCGGCAGCACGTCGAGCAACGCGGCCTGCGGCTTTGTCCAGAACCCGTACGACATCACGCGCATCCCCGGCGGATCGTCCGGCGGGACCGCTGCCGGGATTGCGGCGCGCATCGCGCCGGCCGGGCTGGGCACGGACACTGGCGCATCGGTGCGCAACCCGGCCTCCTTCTGCGGCATCGTCGGCCTGCGTCCTTCCGTCGGGAACGGCGGCAAGGATCGCCGCTATCCGGGCGCGGGCGTGGTGCCGATCTCCCGCACACGCGACACGGTCGGCCCGATGGCGCGCAACGTCGCCGACGTGGCGTTGCTCGACGCCGTCATCACAGGCACAGAGGGGGTTTCACCGGCCTCGCTGGCAGGGCTGCGACTGGGCCTGCCACGCGGTGGTTTCTGGGAGAACCTGGATTCGGAGGTCGAGGCGGTGACGAGTGCCGCAGTTGAGAAATTGCGTGCCGCCGGCGTGGTCTTTGTCGAGGCCGATCTCGAGGGCTGGGCGGCACTCAACGCGCAGGTCTCGATGCCAGTCGCGCTCTACGAGTTCTATCACCGCGACCTGCCTGCCTACCTGAAGGAAAGGGATATCCCGCTGGGCATCGAGGACGTGATCGCCCAGGTTGAAAGCCCCGATGTGAAGGGCATCTTCGGCTTCGCCAGGGATATGCCCGCCGAGGTCTACGAGCAGGCGATGCGCGTGCACAGGCCGCAACTGATGGCGCTCTACGCCCGGTACTTCGAAAAGCACGCGGTCGAAGGCGTGCTGTTCCCGACCGTGCCGATACTGCCGCCGCCGATCGACCCCGGGTTCTCGGGTGCGGTGTCGATCAACGACGTGCCCCAGGATGGCGGGCCGGCGGCCCAGTTCCAGGTCCTCATCCGCAATGTCGACCCAGGCAGCAACGCCGGCCTGCCGGGGCTCGCGCAACCGGCGGGCATGTCCGCCAGCGGGCTGCCGGTCGGCCTGGAGATCGATGGGCCCTTGGGCAGCGACCGTCGCCTTCTCGCCATCGGGCTGGCGATTGAAGCGGTGCTGGGGCTGCCACCGGCGCCTGACATCTGATCGCGGCGCGGGCCGCAAACGCTGAACGGCTGCCTCGGGGCCTCAGCAGCGGGCCAGGTCCTGGAAGTTGAGCTTCAGCCCGGGCCGGGGCCAGCGCATGCGTGCCAGCCGCCCGGTGGACGACAGCGTGATCCAGGCCGTGCGCATGTCGTCGCCGCCGAAGCACAGGTTGGTGACCATGCGGTCGTCGAGCGCATCGAAGGTCTCGTTGCCACCGTCGGGATCGACTGTCGTGATGCCGCCGCGCGACAGCGTGGCGACGCAGACGCGCCCGTCCTGCTCGACCTTGAGCGAATCGAAGCGCTGGTAGTGCGACGAGCCGAACGCGTAGCGGCCGCCGTTGGGCGACGGATACGGCAGCAGCCTCAACTGCCCCGGCGCGACGATGTCGAACGCCCAGAGCCGGCCGGTCTCGGTCTCGGCCACGTACAGCAGGTCTTCCGCGGGCGAGAGGCCGACGCCATTGGGAAAGAAGATGGGGAAGATGACCTCGCGGATGCTGCTGCCGTCGGGCAGCGCGTAGTACACGCCGCCGCGGTCCGCCTCGCGCGGCCGCCGCTTGCCGTTGCAGGTGAAGTAGAAGCCGCCGTGGTGGTCGAAGACCAGGTCGTTCGGGCCAGCCAGCACGTGGCCGTCGCAGGCGTCATAGAGCGTGTCGACCTGGCCGGTGCGAAGGTCCACGCGCTGGATGCTGCCGCCGCGGTAGTCGGCCGGCTGCCCTGCGGGACGCAGCAGGCCGTCGCCGCGGGCCCATTCGAAGCCGCCGTTGTTGCACACGTAGATCGCGCCGTCCGGACCGACGGCCGCGCCGTTCGGGCCACCGCCCGTCTGCGCCGCGACGGAGGCCGCGCCGTCGGGCTGGATGCGCGTGAGGCAGCCCCGCTCGATCTCGACCACCAGCACCGAGCCGTCCGGAAGCGCCACCGGCCCTTCCGGAAAGCGCAGGCCGGTGCAGACGATGTCGTGCGCCGCGTAGGGGCCGGGCGGGACGATGGAATCAAGCGATGGGTTCTTCATTCTTTCTCCGTTGACTGCATGCCGCGGCGCGTGGTGGATGGGCGCGCCGCAAAGACTTCGAAATCGTTGATGACCGTGCCCAGCAACTCCACCAGTTCAAGCAGGCCCTCGCCCATCTCGCTGGTCTGGTAACAGAGGGAGATCCGGTGGGCCGGGATCTCGGGTGACACGCGCAGCAGCCTGACGGTTCCCGCGGCGAGTTCGTCGCGGACCACGCGCAGCGGCAGCAGGCCGATGGCTGCCCCGTGCTGCACGGCCAGCAGCGTCACGCCGACGTTGTTGCAGGTGCTGATGCGCGCCGGCGTGACGCCGGCGTGCGAGAACCATTGGCCGATGGTGCTGTGCTGGCGCGAGCCCGGCGGCGCGATCATCAGGTGGTCGTGCGCCAGGTCCGCCGGCGACAGCACGTCGCGCGTAGGCCGGAAGCCCGGGTGCGCGAACCAGCCGAGCAGGCTGTAGCCGGCCGGCTGCTGTGCCACGTGCGGCTCGAGGCCGGGCTCGGCCACGATGCCAATGTCCAGTTCGCAGGCATTGAGCTTGGCGCTGAGCTGGCCGGAGTCACCGACGAACAGCAGCGTGCGGATCGCCGGGTAGCGCTGCTCCAGCCGGCGCAGCAGTTCGCCGAGCGCGAGCAGCGCGAAGTTCTCGCTCATGCCGATGCGCAGCGTGCCCCTGAGCGGGTTGCGGCTGCCGAAGCGCTCGCCCATCTCCTGCGCCGTCGAGACCATGCGCTCGGCGTAGACCATCAGCGCATGCGCCTCGGCCGTGAGCGAGATGCGCGGCCCGCGGCGCACGAACAGGCGGGTGCCGAGCTCGGCCTCCAGCTCGCGCACGCGCTGGGAGATGCTGGGCTGGCTCAGGTGGAGTTCCTGCGCGGCGGCCTGGAAGCTGCCACCGCGCACGATGGCCAGGAAGGCCCTCAGCTGGTTCAGCGTCGCATTCATCATAGGAATATTCTATTTTTATCCACCATAAAAACTAGTTTTTCTTTTTCTTCGACTCTCTTTACGCTTCAGCACGCCCACAACAAACCAAGCATGCAATGACTTCCAACGGTGCCAGTCCCTCTCAGCTGGAAGCGCTCAAGCGCTTCGGCACAGCCACCATCCACGAGGCCCAGGGCCAGAAAGGTGCCGTCGACGGCGCGATCCGCGCGCTCGACCCGGGCATGCGCGTGGCCGGCCCTGCCCTCACGGTCAAGTGCCGCCCCGGCGACAACCTGGCGCTGCACTACGCGCTGACCAAGCTGGTGCCCGGCCAGGTGCTGGTCGTCGATGCCGAGGGCTTCGTCGAGGCCGGTCCCTGGGGCGACGTCATGTCCTGCGCGGCCATGCAGCGCGGCGCGGCCGGGCTGATGATCGACGGCTCGGTGCGCGATTCCCACACCATCGTCGAGATGGGCTTCCCGGTGTTTTCGCGCGGCATCTCCATCAAGGGCACCAACAAGCGCCAGCCGGGCCAGATCGGCGTGCCGGTGGTCTTCGGCAGCATCGTGGTGCGGCCGGGCGACGTGGTGGTCGGCGACCGCGACGGCGTGGTGGTCGTGCTTGCCGAAGAGGTGGCCCACGTCGTCGATGCCTGCCAGGCGCGCGAGGACAAGGAAGAGAAGTTCCGCGAGCAATTGCGCAGTGGCAAGACGACGGTCGAACTGCTCGACCTCGGACCGCTGCTGCATTCCTACGGCATGGATTAGCCGGGCGATCTTTCGCCAGCCCAACAAAAAACCAGAACCGGAGACATCGATGACACAGCCTGGATTCTCTTGGCGCCAGTCGCTGCAAGCCCTTCTCGTGGTGGCCGCGGCCGGGCTTGCGCCGCTTGTGGCGAACGCGGCGGGCCCGCTCGATTGCCGCGCCGTCCACCTCGTCGCGCCCAATCCGCCGGGCGGCGCCACCGACGTGCTCTCGCGCATCATCGGCGACCCGCTCTCACGGCGCCTCGGCGTGCCGGTCATCGTGGACAACAAGGGCGGCGCATCTACCAGCATCGGCAACGAGTTCGTCGCCCACTCGGCGCCCGACGGTTGCACCCTGCTGATGGGCAACATCTCGATGGCGCTCAACAAGTCGCTGATGAAGCTGAACTACGAGGTCGAGCGCGACCTGCGCGCCGTCATCCAGGTGGCGGCGGTGCCGCTGGCACTGTTCGTCAACCCGAAGGTCGACGTGAAAACGGTGCCGGAACTCGTGGCCTACGCCAAGGCGCATCCGGCTGAGGTGAACTTCTCCAGCGCCGGTCCGGGCACGCCCACGCACCTTGTCGTCGAGATGCTCAACGAGCGCGAGGGGACGAAGATCGTCCACGTCCCCTACCGCGGCGCGGGCCCGGCCACGATGGACGTCATTGGGGGCCTGATCATGAGTTCGTCCGATTCGCTCATCGTCGTCCTGCCCCATATCCGCAGCGGCGCGCTGCGTGCGCTCGCGGTCAGCGGTCCGAGGCGGTCGATGCTGATGCCGGAGGTGCCCACCTTCGCGGAAGCGGGCATCGGCTTTGCCGACATCTCCCTCTGGTACGGCGTGATGGCGCCCAGCAAGGCGCCCGACGCGGTGGTGCAGTACCTCAACAAGGAGATCGCCGAGGTGCTGCGCCAGCCGGACACCATGCGCAGGCTGCAGGACCTGGGCTCCGATCTCCCGCCGGACGGCACGCCCCAGCAGTTCCAGACGCTCCTCCACAACGAGACCGCGCGGCTGGGCGACTTGATCCGCAAGGCGAACATCACGCTCGACTGAACCCAAGCCAGCAAGAAAGCAGCGAATGATCATTGACTGTCATGGTCACTACACCACCGCGCCGCGGCGCCTCGAGGAGTTCCGCCTGTCGCAGGCGGCGTTCTTCCACGACCCGGCACGCCTCGCGGCGCTGAAGCCGCCGCAGATCACCGACGACGAGTTGCGCGAAAGCATCGAGACCGGCCAGTTGCGCATCCAGCGCGAACGCGGCGTGGACCTGACGATCTTCTCGCCGCGGGCGGCGGGCATGTCGCACCACATCGGCGACGCGAAGACCGGCGAGGTCTGGTCGCAGCTGTGCAACGAGCTCATCCACCGCATCTGCGCGATGTTCCCGCAGCACTTCGCGGGGGTGTGCCAGTTGCCGCAGTCGCCGGGCGTCCCGGCCGGCAACTGCGTGGCCGAGCTGCGCCGGTGCGTGGAGCAGCTCGGCTTCATCGGCTGCAACCTCAACCCCGATCCCTCGGGCGGCTACTGGAAGGACCCGCCGCTCACCGACCGCAGCTGGTATCCGCTGTACGAGGCGATGGTCGAGCTCGACGTGCCGGCCATGATCCACGTCAGCGCGTCGTGCAACCCGGCCTTCCACACCTCCGGCGCGCACTACCTGAACGGCGACACCTCCGCCTTCATGCAGCTCGTGGAGGGCAATCTGTTCCGCGACTTCCCGACCCTGCGCTTCGTGATCCCGCACGGCGGCGGCGCCGTGCCCTACCACTGGGGCCGGTACCGCGGCCTGGCGCAGGACATGAAGAAGCCGCCGCTGGCCGAGCACCTGATGAACAACGTGTTCTTCGACACCTGCGTGTACCACCAGAAGGGCATCGACCTGCTCACCGGCGTGATCCCGGTGCGCAATGTGCTGTTCGCCTCGGAGATCATCGGCGCGGTGCAGGGCATCGACCCCGAGACCGGCTTCCACTTCGACGACACGCGCCGCTACATCGAGGCCGCCGCGCTGGCGCCCGAGCAGCGCCAGCAGATCTACGAAGGCAATGCGCGGCGCGTGTACGGGCGGCTGGATGCACGGCTGCAGCAGGCCGGGCTGCTCCAGGGCGAATCGGCCGCGTCGCTTACTTGAACTGCTCCGCGGTCACGCCCAGCTTGCGCAGCTTGTCGAACAAGGTCTGCCGCGGGACCGACAGCGCGGACGCCGTGGCCGACTGGTCCCCATGGTGCTTGCGCAGCGCCTCGACGATGACGGCGCGCTCGAAGGACTCGACCTGCTGCGGCAAACCCTGCGGCAAGGCTGCCTCGCTGGCGTGCAGTTGCGTCAGGCGCCCTTCCCCCAGCAGCCCGAGCACGAAACGGTCGGCCACGTTGCGCAACTCGCGCACGTTGCCGGGCCAGGCATAGGCCATCAGGTCGGCCAACTGGGCGCTGCTCAGCACCGGCGCGATCCGCTCGAACCGGCTGGCCGCCAGCAGCGTGAAATGCTCGAACAGCAGCGGGATGTCCTCCCGGCGCTCGCGCAGCGGCGGCAGTTCGATGAAAGCCACGCCGATGCGGTAGTACAGGTCGGCCCTGAACTTCTGCCTGTCGCTGAGTTCCTTCAAGTCGTCCTTGCTCGCCGCCACCACGCGGCAGTCGAAGTGAATGGTCTTGTTGGAGCCGATGCGCTCCACCGAACGCTCCTGCAGCGCTCGCAGCAGCTTGATCTGCACCGCCATCGGCATGCTCTCGATCTCGTCGAGGAACAGCGTGCCGCCATTGGCGTATTCGAACTTGCCCACGCGTACCCGGCTGGCGCTGGTGAAGGCGCCGGGCTCGTGGCCGAAGAGTTCGCTCTCCGCCAGCGACTCGGGCAGGCCGCCGCAATTGAGCGGCACGAAGTGCTGCCGGCGGCGCTTGCTGTAGTCGCGCAGGCAACGCGCCACCAGTTCCTTGCCGGTGCCGGTCTCGCCGTAGATCAGCACGTCGGCGGAGGTCTCGGCCAGCGTCATCACCGTGCGGCGCACCTGCTGCATCTGCGCCGAGCGGCCGATCAGCACGGACTGGATTCCGTTCCAGTTTTCCAGCGCCTCGCGCAGCGTACGCACCTGCAGCGTGAGTTGCCGTCGCTCGATGGCGTGGCGCGTGATGGCCACCAGACGCTCGGTGGTGAAGGGCTTCTCGATGAAGTCGTAGGCACCGTCGCGCATGGCTTCCACGGCCATCGCGATATGGCCGTGGCCCGTCATCAGGATGACGGGCAGCTCGGGGTCGGTCTTGTGCAGTTCATGCAGCCATTCGGTGCCGGTCATGCCGGGCAGGCGCACGTCGCACACCACGACGGCGGCCACGCCGGGGCTGATTCGGTCCCGCGCCCGTTCGACGCTGGAAAACGCTTCGACATCCAGGCCGGCAAGGCTCAGGACCTGGGTCGTGCTGATGCGCACGTCCTCGTCGTCCTCGACCAGCAGCACCCGGATGGCAGGGACATCACTCACTGTTCATCACTCCTGTGGATGGGGTCGTCAGGCTTGCTCGCAGGCAAGTCGATGGCGAAGCATGCGCCGCTCGCCTCCAGGTTGGCCGCGCGCAAGGTACCGCCCATGGCGCGGACCAATTGTGCAGAGATCACGAGCCCCAGGCCCAACCCCGCCCCCGCTGGCTTGCTGGTGACGAAGGGCTCGAACAGTTGCGACAGGATGTCGGGCCTGATGCCGGGGCCGGTGTCGCTCACCTCCAGCAGCACGCGCTCGCCCTGCTGCCTGGCCCGGAGGTGCAGCGTACGACGCGGCGCCTTGTGCATCGCGTCGATGGCGTTGCGCATCAGGTTGACGAGCACGCTGCCCAGGGCCGCCTCGTCCGCCATGACGCCGAGCGTGCCGGGCTGCACCTCGACTTCGACGGCAATGCCCTGGTCCATCAGCGCGTCGGCCAGCATGCCCTGTGCTTCGTCGATGCTGTGCGCCAGGACGACCGGCACGACCGGAAGCTCGCTCTTGTGCGCAAAGGTCTTGAGCTGCGAGGTCAGGCGCGCGAGCCGGTCGACCATGCTGCGGATGCGCTTGAGGTTGCCGCGCACGTCGTCGTAGCTGTTCTTGTCGAGCAGGATCGCCGCGCTTTCCGACAGGGCGCGCATGGCGGTGAGCGGCTGGTTCAACTCGTGCGCCAGGCCGGCCGACATCTGCCCCAGCGCCGCCATCTTGCCCGTGTGCACCAACTCGTCCTGCGCAGCGCGCAGTTGCGCGGTGCGCGCGACCACGGTGGTTTCGAGGCTGTCGTGCGCTGCCTGCAACGCCGCCTGGTTCGCCAGCTTGTGCCGCACCGCGCGACGCCGCTGCCACAGCGCCACGCCGACGAGCAACAGCACCGCCATCGCCAGGCTCGCGGTGATCGCCGCATTGCGGGCAGCCAGGCGCAACGGCGCCATGTCGTCGAACACCACGAGTCGCCACGGCGCGCCGCGCAATGCACGCTCGGACAGGAGCTGGTCCCTGCCATCGAGCGATATCAATTGCACCTCGGGCGCCAGCGCTTCCTTCTGCGTCCATTGCAGCGGGAGGAGGCTCGCTTCGCCGTACGGCCGGGAGCGCTGCACGTCGGCGCGCTGCTGGTCGTCCAGGGGCCGCAGCGGCCTGAACTTCAGGTCTTCCCGCGTCGAGAGGATCACCACCCCGCGCTCGTCGAACAAGGCCACGTCGCCCGGCAGCTTGCGCCACGCGCGCTCGGCCTCCTCGAGGTTGACCTTGACGGCCACCACCCCGCGCGACGACGGCTCTCGGCGCAGTGCGAAGGAAAGGTAGTAGCCAGGCCGCTTGCTGGTGATGCCCACGCCGTAGAAGCGCCCCCTGCCCTGGCTCATCGCATCGATGACGTAGGGCCGGAAGGAAAAGTCCTGGCCGACGGTCGTGCCCGGCTTGTCCCAGTCCGACGCGGCCAGCGAGGTCCCGGTGCTGTCGAGCACGTAGAGCATCTCCGCGCCGGCCGCGGCATTGACGCCATCGAGGTAGTGGTTGACTGAATCGCGCAACCCGGCATCGGACGGCGCGCCGAGCAACGCGGGCACGATGGGCGTCATCTCCAGCAGCGCGGGCAGGTAGTCGAAGCGGGCCAGTTCGGCATCGAGGCCGGTCGCGAGCATGTCGAGCCGGTGGGCAGACGCCTCACGCACGCGAGCCAGGCCGGCCTGCATGGCGAGCTGGTGTCCCGCGAAGGCGGCCAGGGCGACCAGCGCCAGTGCGGCGCACCAACGTGTGAGGCCAAGCCAGAGCCTGCGGTTGCTGCGGGGTGGATCGAGTGGCCGGACCGGCTCCCTGGGCTTCATCGGACCGTTATTGCACAAGCCCGGGCCGTCCGCATCGGTGGCAGCCCGACGCTGGCCAGGATGTGCCGCTGAGAAATCGAACCGAGCAGATCAGCGCTCTCGAAGTCGCTGCCGAACCTTGAGATCACGGCCACCTGCTCACCCGATCCAGGGATCGGCATATTCAGACAGGCGCTTTGGAAGGTGATTGGTCAACGCGCGCCCGCGGGCATGTGCACTTCCGACGCGTCGAGCACCATCTCCGGCTCATCCGCATCAGCCGACGTTTCCCCGTTGAGTTGCTGCGTCAGGCGCCGCGTGTCGAGATCGCCGGTCCACTTGGCGACGACCAGCGTGGCCACGCCGTTGCCGATCAGGTTGGTCAGCGCCCTTGCCTCGGACATGAAGCGGTCGATGCCGAGGATCAGCGCGAGGCCCGCCACCGGCACATGGCCCACGGCCGACAAGGTGGCGGCCAGCACGATGAAGCCGCTGCCGGTGACGCCGGCAGCTCCCTTGGAGGTCAGCAGCAACACGGCCAGCAGCGTGAGTTGCTGGATCCAGGTCATGTCGGTGTTGGTGGCCTGGGCGATGAACACCGCCGCCATCGTGAGGTAGATCGAGGTGCCGTCGAGGTTGAACGAATAGCCGGTGGGAATCACCAGGCCCACCACCGACTTCTTCGCGCCGAGGTTCTCCATCTTGGCCATCATGCGCGGCAGCACCGATTCGCTCGACGAGGTGCCCAGCACGATCAGCAGTTCTTCCTTGATGTAGCGGATGAACTTCCAGATCGAGAAGCCATGGAACCTGGCGATGCTCCCGAGCACCACGAAGATGAACAGCAGGCAGGTGGCATAGAAGGTCGCCATCAGCTGGCCCAGTTGCAGCAGCGAGCCCACGCCGTACTTGCCGATGGTGAAGGCCATCGCGCCGAAGGCACCGATGGGCGCCACCTTCATGATGTAGCCGACGATGGTGAACAGCACGTGCGAGCCCTTCTCGATCACGTCGAATATCAGCGTGCCACGGCCGCCGAACCTGTGCAGCGCAAAGCCGAACATCACGGCGATCAGCAGCACCTGCAGGATCTCGCCCTTGGCGAAGGCATCGACCACCGTGTTGGGGATCACGTTGAGCAGGAAGTCGGTGGTGCTCTGCATCTTGCCCGGGCCGGTGTAGGCCGCGATGCCCTTGGTGTCGAGCTGGCTCACGTCCACGTTCATGCCGGCGCCGGGCCGCACGATGTTGATGATGACGAGGCCCACGAGCAGCGCGATGCTGCTGACGATCTCGAAATACAGCAGCGCCAGGCCGCCGGTCTTGCCGACCTTCTTCATGTCCTCCATGCCGGCGATGCCGACCACCACCGTGCAGAAGATGATCGGCGCGATGATCATCTTGATGAGCTTGATGAAGCCATCGCCGAGCGGCTTCATGGCCGCGCCGGTCTCGGGCCAGAAGTGGCCGAGCAGCACGCCGATGACGATCGCCGTGATGACCTGGAAGTACAGGGACTTGTAGAGGGGTGGCTTGGACTGCGGCTGAGGGGTCACGAAGGTCTCCTGGAATGGTTATGGCCTCGGGCGGCACACTTGCACTGCCGGATTACCAGCAATCGACATGCCACTGCGGATCGGGGCGGAAATCCGCTGCAACTGGTTGATTCCATTGGGTTTTGGCGGCAAGGCCGTGGCGGCGGCTGCCGACCTTCCGACAGCAGCGCGGCCCGCCCGTCCGAATTGCCGGACCGAGGACCTGGGGCAAACCCTGAGCGTCACAATGCGCCCCGTGGAACTCAACCAACTTCGCTCATTCCTGTCCGTCGCCCGCACCGGTCAACTCGTGCGGGCCTCCGAGCAACTGCACCTGACGCAATCGGCGCTGTCGAAGCAGATCAAGGGCCTCGAGGACGAGCTGGGCGTGCTGCTCTTTGCGCGAACACCGGGCGGCATGGTGTTGACGGGTGCGGGTCGGCGCCTGCTCCCGTTGGCCGCGAAGACCGTCGAAGCGGCGCAGGAGATCGGCGCGCTGGCCAAGTCGATGCGCGGCACCGTGTCGGGCGCGCTGAAGCTGGGCACGATCATCGACCCGGAATCGATCCGGCTCGGTCCCCTGCTCGCGACGCTGCTGGAGCTTTATCCGCATGTGGATGTGTCGCTGGTCCACGGCATCTCCGGCGGCGTGGTGCAGATGCTGCGGGAAAGGCAGGTGGACACCTGCTTCTATCTGGGCACCTTGAAGGACCCGGAGATCGCGGTCCGCCAACTGGCGCTGGAGCACTATGTCGTGGTCGGGCCGGCGGCCTGGGAGACGCAATTGCGTGAGGCCGACTGGCCGGCCCTCGCGGCGATGCCGTGGCTGGCCACGCCGGCCGGCAGTTCGCAGCACGGACTGGTCGACCAGATGTTCGCGGAGCGGGGCCTCGCCTGCCACACCGTGGTCGAGGCGGATCAGGAGGCTTCGATGATCGAACTGGTCCAGACCGGCGTGGCGCTGGGCCTCATGCGCGAGCGCATCGCGGCGCCGGCCTTGCGCAACGGGCAGGCGGTGCTCTGGCCGGGGGTTCGGCTGCCCTGTCCCTTGTCCTTGCTGTACTTGCGCTCGAACGAGGACTCGATGACCTTGCAGGCCCTGCTGGCGGCGGCGCAGGTGGTGTGGCCCGCGGAAGCGGAGGCGTCGGCCTGACGCGCAACCGTCCTTCTTCGACACCACGTTCCGGATGAAGCGGATGGCCGCGCCATCCATCGCCAGGTAGGCATAGGGTTGTGCGCTGCTGTAGATGGCGAAATCGCCCGCGGCCACCGTCTTGGCGCCCTCTTCCAGCGTGATCTGCACACGGCCTTCGATCACGTAGACCATTTCCTGCCAGCCCTCGGGATCAGGTTCCGCGCAGCGTCAAAATGATCGCCGAGGCTGAAGCGTTCTTTGCAGGTCCTGGCACAAAGTTTCGGCATGGGGCAACCGCGCCTTCTACACGACCGCCGGAGACTCAATTCAGCCGCTCCAGGCGTTTCGCGACACCGAATGCGGCCCCCGACTCACGCCCAAGAACTCATCCCCTTGCGACCACCCGCGCCCCAACCCCAGCAAGCCCCACGCGACCCCGGTCAGCATTGTGCGGTGGTTGTCGACCTCATCAATTTTGTGGAGACTGTCGGTTGACCTCTGGGCCGAGCGGCTCGATAAGCACTGCTCCTGGAGGAGACCCAGCAGTGTCAGAAGAAAAGAAAGTCAACCATCTCAGCATCTTCCTCATCAAGCAGCTATATGCAAACAGCCACCAAGCCCTGAGAACCGAGGCCTGCGCACCACCTGTCGAAGTCGCCATCGGAGGTCACGGCGCGGGACAGCTTTTTGTCAGGAAGAACCCGCCCTCGCCGCCGAAATGGTCGGCGTTGTTCAAGGAATTCATCGATCCGAAGGATCTCGCCGTACCAGGCGTCGCTGCTGCCTTTTTCATAACGATCAACGAACGCTGCTTTGTGCTCGCCTTCGGGCAAGGCGGTCGCTTTCTTCTCAGGGATGACGTGATCGAAGAGCGCTTCGGACTTCTCTGCGCTCTCAACGCCGTTGATCCCAAGACGTTCCGCTGCGTCGATGTTCAGTCGCTGAATGCCATCGAAAGTCACATGCGCATCCAGTCCGGGCAGGAGACGACGCCGGATCAGTTCGGCCTGAGTGTTGAGCAGGACATGCTGAAGGCTATCGTCGGCGCGCCCAAGAACCCGGCCTTCGGCAATCGCATGGCGGGCAGCGATGCCTTGTCCGTTTCGGTGAGGCTCGACCTCTCCGACCTGCCGTATCTGCTCGACCAGTACCGGCAACTTTTCGAGGCCGAGCTGAACGCCGAGGACTATCAATGGGTCAACAACATCTCGACGACCAAGAGCGCGGCTGTCATCGGCGTGCTCGAAACCGCGCTCGAAGCGAAACTCGCCGCAGGCCAGTTTGACGGCGTCTGGTTGTCGATTCCGGAAATCATCGACTGGACGATGGTCAAGGGCTTCATGTACTCGCCACATGGCGGGGGCGTCCTTCACCCGGATATCAACATGCAGGGGTTTCGCGACACGGTCGCAGGGCCCATCACTCTTGAGGTCCTTCGGTCACGCCAGGTCCATTGCGCCGACGCAGACCACAAGAAGGTTTTCAAATCTTGGCCGGTGTTCAAGTGCCTCTATGCGGAGATCGAACTCAACGGCATCACGCATGTTCTCAACGACGGAAAGTGGTTCAGCATCGCCAAAGACTTCGTCGAACGAACGAGCAGCGACTATGCAGCGATTCCGATGTCGAACCTCAAACTGCCCGAGTACAAAGGCGGCGGAGAAGGCGCGTACAACACGGAAGTGGCGGCGCTTCACCCGAACATCTATGACCTGCTCGACGACAAGAAGAAAGTCATGCACGGCGGCGGCCATGGACAGGTCGAAATCTGCGACCTTTTTTCCATCGATCGCGAGTTGATCCACGTCAAGATGTATGGGAAATCCAGCGTCTTGAGCCACTTATTCGCGCAGGGCTTCGTCTCTGGGCAACTCATTCAGATCGATTCGAAATTCCGGGAGAAGGTTCGGGCCCAGCTTGCGCCGACGCACCGTGAACTGCTGAAGATTGATCCGAAGCCTGAGCACGAATCCCTCACTATTACTTACGCGGTTATCAGTGATGCGCCGGGTGCTGATCTGCATCTGCCCTTCTTCTCCAGGGTCAATCCTGTGAACACGCGCAAAGTCCTTCGCGGCTTCGGATTCAAGGTGGAGCTTCTGAAGATCGCCGTGAACGACCTGTATGCGAAGACCGTCAAGATCCCACCGAAAAAGGGAAAGAAAGCGGCGTAGCTCGATCCGATCGGTACTTTCCGCCAGCGGAATTCGGAGCTTACTACTATCGTCAAATTGAGCGACAGGCCATGTCGGCCCGACTCGAGCCAAGAAGCCTCCATGAAACCCGGGGCGATTCATCAAACGATTTTGTCTGCGGACTTCTAACTCGGGCCACTAATTGAGCGTCAATGCCCGCAAGGCCGCGAGTCGCTTGCGTGTGCCGGGGTGCGTCGCAGTGTCGCCGCGCCAGCCGAGGTCCATGAAGGCCGCAACCGCATGCTGGTCCGGCAGGCCCAGGGCGCGCAGTGTGCTCAGGGCAAAGGCGTCGGCTTCGAATTCCTGGCGGTAGGCCATCGCCGATGCGTCGCGGCCCAGGAGGTCCGCCACGGCATCGGTCTGCTGCTGCACGACGGCGCCCGGCACCCATTTCACATAGAGCTGGCTCACCTGCGCCCAGTGGTCGAGCGCCACGTGCCCCAACTCGTGCGCGAGGATGAAGATGCGCTCGCCTTCGGGCAGGTCCGCCAAGGCGATGTTGGCGACCACGATGCGACCCTGCAGCGTCTCGCCCACCATCTCGCCGCGCACGACGCGCAGTTCGACCTTCGACAGCGCGGGACTGTGCAGCCCGCGCAAGAGCTTCTCGAAGGATTCGCGCACCGCCATGGCGCGCGGACTCGTGGCATCGGCCGGCGTCATCGCGTCGAGTTGCTTCTGTTGCGACGACTGCAGGACGCTGACGATGGCCGGTGGTGCGACGTGCGCGTCCTCGCAGCGGGCGGCGCCGCAAGCCAGGACCATCCACATCATCAGCAACCATCGCATGGGTACTCTCCGCAGCGCTCCGGGCGCGGGCGCATGTTTGCTGCACTGCAACAAACATGCCAGCGGTCCGGCGCTTTCCGCACCTGCCTCGCACCGCCGGCGTTGGCGGGATGCGCTGGCTTGCCCTTGCCTGCAGCCGTCATGACAGCGCGGCCACACGCAGTCGTCAACCCTCTGG
The DNA here is from genome assembly GCF_019207085.1 of Variovorax sp. dw_308. Taxonomy (GTDB): domain Bacteria; phylum Pseudomonadota; class Gammaproteobacteria; order Burkholderiales; family Burkholderiaceae_C; genus Variovorax. The sequence goes on from NZ_JAATOM010000032.1 coordinate 23,833, forward strand.
TTTAGGAGTTTGCGTCGCCCGCTCCTGCCAACGCCGGTTGCGCGGTGACGTCCCCGTCCGCCTGCAGCCGGTGCGCGCCAGTCAAGGCCGCCTAGACTCGGATCCAGCACGCGCGGTGCGTGGCTGCTTTGCATGCTCAAGGAGATCCGGATGACAACGTTCGTCGTGGTTCATGGCGCTTGGTCGGCAGGCTGGGCCTGGAAGAAGATGCGCCCCCTGATGCGCGAACGGGGGCACGCGTTGTTCACGCCCACGCACACGGGGCTGGGCGAGCGCAGCCACCTGGCGCGGCCGGACATCGACCTCGATGCGCACATCGAGGACATCCTCGGCGTGCTCAGGTTCGAAGACCTGCGCGATGTCCATCTCGTCGCCCACAGCTACGGCGGCATGGTGGCCACGGGCGCTGCGGATCGCGCTGCGGAAAGAATCGCGCATCTCACCTACCTTGATGCCTTCGTTCCGAGAGACGGCCAATCCGTAGCGGACCTGGCAGGCGCGGCAGCGCACTCGCGCGTGCAGGCCGCCGCGCGTGACCACGGCGAGGGCTGGCGCATACCGCCCAACCCGATGCCGCCCGACACCAGCCCCGACGACCTCGCGTGGGCCAATCCGCTGCGGATGATGCAGCCGTTGAAGACCTTCGAGCAGCGGCTCCGGCTGACCGGCGCAGTCGAGCAAGTACCGCGGAGCTACATCTATTGCACCCGGCCCGGTCCAGGTGATGTGTTCAAACAGTTCGCGAGCCGGGCGCAGTCGGAAGCGGGCTGGCGCTACTTCGAACTCGATGCCAGCCACAACCCGCACATCACGATGCCGGACACCTTGGCCGCACTGCTGGGCGACATCGCCGGCGGCCCGCACTCGTAGATCGGGAAGCCCGCGCAGCACGTGCCTGGCCGACAGGCGTCGGTGAAGCACGCCAGTCGCCGCCGACACAGTGGTGCTCGCCATGACTGTGGCCGAGTGCGCGAACCTCCAGCGCCATCGAACGGCTACACACCGGCTCGCAAGTCCTTGTCCCCCAAGGCTATTCCGCCCAGGCATGCAGCGCTTGCCGCGATGTCACTCGCCTTTGCCGGCATCCCTTCCTAGACTGCCCGCAGGCCGGTCCACGGCCCTGCGCCGACGGCGAATGTCCAGCCACCCGTGGACCCATACCCCAAATCCAGGAGACATCACTTGACCACGCCAACCCAGCCCGACAGGCGCCCCTTGCTGCGCAGCATGTTCGACGCAGCCGTCGCCGCGGCCCAGCCTGCCCTCTGCCTCCCACCGCATCTGCCGCCGCGACCGAAGGGCCGCACCATCGTGATCGGCGCGGGCAAGGCTTCGGCGGCCATGGCGCGCGCACTGGAAGACCACTGGGACGGCCCGCTCGAAGGCCTGGTCGTCACCCGCTATGGCTATGCCGTGCCTTGCGAACGCATCGAGATCGTCGAAGCCGCGCATCCCGTCCCCGACGCGGCGGGCTTGCAGGCCACCGAGCGCATCCATCGCCTCGTGACCGGCCTCAGTGCCGACGACCTGGTGATCGCGCTGATCTCGGGCGGTGGCTCCTCGCTGCTGGTCGCGCCCGGCCCGGGGCTCACGCTCGCGGACAAGCAGGCGGTCAACAGCGCCTTGCTCGAATGCGGCGCGAGCATCTCCGAGATGAACTGCGTGCGCCGCCATTTGTCCTCCGCCAAGGGCGGACGGCTGGCCGCAGCCTGTCATCCGGCGCGGGTGCTGACGCTGCTGATCTCCGATGTGCCCGGCGACTCGCCGATGGACATCGCCTCCGGCCCCACCGTCCCCGACACCACCACGAGCGCCGACGCGCTGGCGATCATCGAGCGCTACCGCATCGAGGTGCCGCCTGCGGTGCTTGCCCTCCTCCAGAGCCCTGAATCCGAAAGCGTCAAGCCCGGCGACCCGCGCCTTGCGGGCTGCACGACGCGGATCATCACCGCGCCGCAGATTGCGCTGGAAGCCGCCGCCGAAGTGGCGCGGGCCGCGGGCTTCGCCACCTACATCCTGGGCGATAGCCTGGAAGGCGAGGCGCGCGACCTGGGCAAGGCAGTCGCCGGCATCGCACGCCAGGTTGCCCTGCGCGGCCAGCCCTTCCAGACGCCCTGCGTGCTGCTGTCCGGCGGCGAGACGACGGTCACTATCAGAGGCAACGGCCGCGGCGGGCGCAACGTCGAGTTCCTGCTGGCGCTGGGCGTCGCCCTCGACGGACTGCCCGGCGTGCATGCCATCGCCGGCGATACCGACGGTGTCGACGGCATCGAGGAGATAGCAGGAGCCTGCCTCTCGCCCGACACCCTGGCACGCGCCTGGGCCCGCGGCATCCACCCACGCAAGAGCCTGGACAACAACGACGGCCACGGCTTCTTCCAGGCGCTGGGCGACTCGGTCGTCACCGGCCCCACCCTCACCAACGTCAACGACTTCCGCGCCATCGTCATCGACGGCGCATCCACCACTGGAAACCCATGACCACGCAACGTCCCTGCAACGCCAAGATCGTCGCCACCCTTGGCCCGGCCAGCGCCGACCGTTCCACCATCGAGGCGCTGGTGCGCGCCGGCGCCGATGTGTTCCGGCTCAACTTCAGCCACGGCACGCATGCCGACCACAAGCAGCGGCTGGACCTGATCCGCTCGATCGAGGCCGACATCGGCCGGCCCATCGGCGTGCTGCTCGACCTGCAGGGGCCGAAGCTGCGTGTCGGCACCTTCGCCAACGGTCCGGTCAAGCTGGTGGAAGGCGCGGCTTTCCGCCTGGATCTCGACACCGACAAGCAAGGCGACGCCACCCGCGCCCCGATGCCGCATCCCGAGATCTTCGCGGCGCTGAAGCCCGGCGCGGAACTGCTGCTCGATGACGGCCGGCTGCGGCTCAAGGTCCAGAAATCGGGCAAGGACTTTGCCGATACCACGGTGGTCAACGGCGGCATGCTGTCCGACCGCAAGGGTGTCAACGTTCCGGGCGTGGTGCTGCCGCTGTCGGCACTCACGAAGAAGGACCGGGCCGACCTGGACTTCGGCCTCACGCTGGGCATCGACTGGATCGCGCTGTCTTTCGTGCAGCGCCCGGAGGACATCGTCGAGGTCAAGGAGATCGTGCAGGGACGCGCGGGCATCGTCGCCAAGCTGGAGAAGCCGGCCGCCATCGAGGCGCTGGACGCGATCCTGGCCGAGACCGATGCGGTCATGGTGGCGCGCGGCGACCTCGGCGTGGAAATGCCGGCCGAGCAGGTGCCCGCGATCCAGAAGCGCATCGTGCGCGAGTGCCGTCGCCTGGGCAAGCCGGTGATCGTCGCCACGCAGATGCTGGAGTCGATGGTGAGCGCGCCAGTGCCGACGCGCGCCGAGGCCTCGGACGTGGCCACGGCGATCTATGACGGCGCGGATGCGGTGATGCTGTCGGCGGAGTCGGCGTCGGGCAAGTTTCCGGTCGAGGCGGTCGCGATGATGAACCGCATCATCGAGCAGACCGAGGCCGACCCGCAGTACCGCGAAGCGATCGATGCATCGCACACGCGTCCATCTGCCAACACTGCGGATGCGGTCAGCTGGGCGGCGCGGTCGGTGGCGGGGCTGCTCGACGTGGCGGCAATGGTCGCCTACACCAGCTCGGGCTCGTCGGCGCTGCGCATGGCGCGCGAACGGCCGCGGGCGCCGATCATCGGCATGACGCCGCGCCGCGCAACGGCACGGCGGCTGGCTCTGGTCTGGGGCGTGAACCCGGTGCTCTGCCACGACGTGATGAACGTGACCGAGATGACCGAGGTGGCTGTCGCCACCGCATCGAAGCAGGGCTTTGCGCAGCCGGGCCAGACCATCGTGATCGCGGCCGGCATGCCCTTCGGCGCGCCGGGCACGACCAACCTGCTGCGGATCGCGCAGGTCGAATAGCCGCGCGCAAGGCGGCTACGGGCTAACAGCCGTAGTCGTCGTAGCGCCGGCTGCCACGCAGCGCCGTCATGGCAAGCGCGGTCAGCAACGAGCTCGCTATGGCGGTGATCCACAGCGCCTTCACCGGTTCGTCGGCCACGAAGCGCGCGCACGACTCGTTGGCGTTGGCCACGCGCTCCTTCCAGTCGACCATCTTCCGGCCGGTCGAATTGACCGCGGCGCGGGCATAGGCCCGGCCGGTGCGCGCGGCATCGGTGGCAACCGTTTTCGCTTCGTCGGCGACCTCCGCCGCATCGTCCAGGGCCTTGTTGCCCGCGGCCTTGGCATCCTGCGCCACCGACCGGATCGAATGGGCAGCGTGACTCGCCACGCTGGCGGTGTTGGTCGCAAAGGCCTGCGCCGCGTCGGCTGCGTCGCGGCCGGTCTGCCTTGCATCGTCGGCCAGTTGGCCCGGGGTCTTGGTGTCGTCGTATTCCATGGCTTGAGTCCCGTTTTCTGGAGGGCTGCCCAGCGCAACCCGAAACTGCAATTCCGCCGCCTGCGCGCGGCCACGGATGTGGGGCTGCGACAAAGACGGGCGTAGGCGAATGCCGGTTGGTTCAATCTGCAGCAATTGCTCCGCCCCGGCACAGCGCGAAGCTTAGCGCTGTCACAGCGACGCGCCCGCCGAAAACGGCAAATCCATTGCCTGACAGGTACTTGCATGCGCTGGCACGCGGCGGTCGCATGCTGGCCCGCGCATTGCGAAGTTGTTCATGCGTTCCTTCCTCAACTTCAACGGAGATGAATTCATGGACATGGCTGAAATGCGCAACCTGGGCATTGCGAACCCCTTCAAGAAGCAGTACGGCAACTACATCGGCGGCCAGTGGGTGGCGCCGATCGACGGGCAGTACTTCGACAACCTGACGCCGGTCACGGGCCAGGCCTTCACGAGCATCCCGCGCTCCAACGCGAAGGACATCGAGGCCGCGCTCGACGCCGCGCACAAGGCCAAGGCCGCATGGGGCCGCACCTCGCCCACCGAGCGGGCCAACATCCTGCTCAAGATTGCTGACCGCATGGAGCAGAACCTGCAGACGCTGGCCGTGGCCGAGACGCTGGACAACGGCAAGCCGCTGCGCGAGACCATGGCTGCCGACATCCCGCTGGCCACCGACCACTTCCGCTACTTCGCCTCGTGCATCCGCGCGCAGGAAGGCGGCATCAGCGAAATCGACCACGAGACCTATGCGTACCACTTCCATGAGCCGCTGGGCGTCGTGGGCCAGATCATTCCGTGGAACTTCCCGATCCTCATGGCGGTGTGGAAGCTGGCGCCGGCCCTGGCTGCGGGCAACTGCGTGGTACTGAAGCCGGCGGAACAAACGCCCGCCTCGATCCTGGTCCTGATGGAGATCATCGGCGACCTGCTGCCCCCCGGCGTGCTGAACGTCGTCAACGGCTTCGGCCTGGAATGCGGCAAGCCGCTGGCATCGAGCCCGCGCATTGCCAAGATCGCCTTCACGGGCGAGACGACGACGGGCCGGCTGATCATGCAATACGCCAGCCAGAACATCATCCCGGTGACGCTGGAACTCGGCGGCAAGTCGCCCAACATCTTCTTCGAGGACGTGCTCTCGGCCGACGATGCCTTCTTCGACAAGGCGCTGGAAGGCTTCACGATGTTCGCGCTGAACCAGGGCGAGGTCTGCACCTGCCCGAGCCGCGCGCTGATCCAGGAATCGATCTACGACCGCTTCATGGAACGTGCGATCAAGCGCGTCGAAGCCATCACGCAAGGCCATCCGCTCGACAGCGGCACCATGCTCGGCGCGCAGGCCTCGCAGGAGCAGATGGAGAAGATCCTTTCCTACATCGACCTGGGCAAGCAGGAAGGCGCGCAATGCCTGACCGGCGGCGAGCGCAACGTGAAGACTGGCGAGTTGGCATCGGGCTACTACATCAAGCCGACTGTGTTCAAGGGCCACAACAAGATGCGCATCTTCCAGGAGGAAATCTTCGGCCCGGTGCTGTCGGTCACGACCTTCAAGACGGAAGAGGAAGCACTGGAGATCGCCAACGACACGCTGTACGGCCTCGGCGCCGGCGTGTGGAGCCGCGATGGCGCACGCGCCTTCCGCATGGGCCGCGGCATCCAGGCCGGCCGCGTATGGACCAACTGCTACCACCAGTACCCGGCGCATGCGGCCTTCGGCGGCTACAAGGCGTCCGGCATCGGCCGCGAGAACCACAAGATGATGCTCGACCACTACCAGCAGACCAAGAACCTGCTGGTGAGCTACAGCCCGAACAAGCTGGGTTTCTTCTGATCGAGCCCCTGATCGAGCCCACCATGGCGTCCGATGCGCAACTGACGGAGGCGGCCGCGGCCGCGGTCAGCCGCGTGTCCGTGACGCCGGCCGCTCAGGCGCTCATCGAGCGTCTGCGCGCGGAGCATGGCCCGTTGATGTTCCACCAGTCGGGCGGCTGCTGCGACGGCAGCGCGCCGATGTGCTTCGCGCTGGGCGAATTCATCACGGGCGATGCCGACATCTGCCTCGGCGAGATCGCGCAGACGCCCTTCTACATGAGCCGCTCGCAGTTCGAGTACTGGGAGCACACCCACCTCATCATCGACGCTGTGCCGGGCAACGGCGGGATGTTCTCGCTGGAGCGCCCGACCGGCCTGCGATTTCTGACGCGCTCCCGCTTGTATGAGGACGCGGAGTGGCAGGTGCTGGAGGCGCGGGGGCGGCCGTAGCGCACTGTCCGCACTGTCACTTCGGTCCTTCTGTCTGCCCGACGGAAGGGCCGGCATGAACCCTCTCAGTCCGAGGACAGCGACGCGAGGAATTTCTCGATCGCCGGATTGACCACGTCGGGATGCGTCAGGTTGGCGGCATGACCGGCGCCGGGCACGGTGACGACCTCCGCATTCGGCAACGCCTTCGCCATGGCCATTGCTCGCGACAGTTCGATCGCCTGGTCGGCCTCTCCATGGACGACCAGCGTGGGCACCTTGATCTCCGCCATGCGTTCGCTGATGTCGTCGCGCGTGGCCAGCGTGGTGAAGCATTGCAGCAGGTTCACCGGCAATAGCTGCTTCCACTTGGCACGCCATGGCGCTGCGCCCGACCATCCGTCGCGGAGGATGATGTGCTCGATCACGCCGGCGTTGACGTCGGTGAGCCCGTTGCGCTGCCAGTCTTCCAGCAGCGCCTGGTGATGTGGCATCTGTGCCGGGTCTTCCTGCATGGCCTGCGTGTCGATCAACACCAGCGCGCTCACGAGCGCCGGATGGGTCAGCGCACAACGCAGCGACAGGTAGCCGCCCTGCGACATGCCCGCGAGCACGGCGCGGCGGATGCCCAGGTGGGCGAGCAAGGCGGCGAGGTCGTTGGCCGAATCGTAGTAAGTGAAAGGCGCGCACGCGTCGGTGGCAGTGCGGCCGTGGCCCCGCTCGTCCCACACGATGCAGCGGTAGCGCGACTTCAACGCAGCCACCTGCGGCTCGAACATGGTGCCGTCCATCAGCAAGCCGTGGGAGAAGACGATGGCGGGGCCGTCACCGCCGCTGTCTTCAAAGTAAAGGTTCTGTCCGTTGACCTGTGCGAAAGGCATGTGTTCTCCTGGATTGAAGCCCACATTGGGCACATTCGGCGACAGGCTGTCCATCCGGAGTCACGTGGCTTGCGTGCTCCAGGCGACACACGATATGCAACGCCGCGACCTTCGCGTCACGCCGCCTGCCACGCCACGTTCGCCCCTTCGAAAATCTTGCGCAGTTGACCGCTCGTTCCCAACTCGTTCATCGCCGCCTGCAAGGCCTGGGCGAGATCGGTCGCGTCCTTCCTGACCGCCAGTCCCACCGCCCAGCCCTCGCGCGGCGCGCGTGGAACGGGAATGGACGCGATGGCAAAGCGCGCATCGCCGCGCAACACCGACTCCATCTCCGACGCCATGCCCGCCGCGGCTGCGAACTCGCCGCGCTGCAGGGCAAGCGCCGCCTCGACGCCATCCTTCCATTGCGTGTCGAGCTGGTTGCGGTAGGCGCCGCTGTCGGCGCCGATCATGAGCCAGCCGGCCAGCGACTGCCCCGGCACCGCGACCCGGGCGTCGCCCAGCGCGGAGAGCGTGTCGAGCCGGGGCAATCGATCGAGCCGGCGCGCCACCACGATGCGTTCCCGGTAGTACGGCGCGAGGATGTTGACCTGCGGCGTCGCTTCCATGAGCGGCCGGTCGACCGGCACGTGCAGCAGCACGTCGGCCGGGCCGTAGCCGAGGTAATGGCCCTTCCACACCATGTTGCGCAGGTCGTCGTTCATGTTCTCGTCGGCGTTGAAGGGCAGCAGCGACGCCTTCACCCCCAGCGACTGCCCGAGCGCCTGCGCGATCTGCACGTCGATGCCCTGCCCTGCCACGTGGAACGGCGGCATGTCCTTGTAGATCGCCACGGTGAGCGTGCCGCGCTCGCGGATCTTCTCCAGCGACGCTGCGTGCGCGACGGCCGAGACGCCCGAGACGGCGCCAAGGCCGGCCGCACCGAGCCAGCGCAGGCAGTCGCGGCGCGACGGTCCTTCGTTTCGATTCATGTCATGTCTCCTTCTGCGAAGGGTGTCACATCGGCTTGTCGCGACGCGTCTCCAGGTAGGCCTTGATCGACCAGATCGCCTCCTGGCTCATCACTCCCTCGAAGGGCGGCATGTAGACCGCGCCGTTGCGCGTGCGGCCGTGGCGCACGGTGGTGAGGAAGTAGTCGTCCATCTCCTTGATGCAGGCGGCCTTCTTCGCGGCGTCCTTCAGGGCGGCGCAGTCGTTGTCGATCTTGCGCAGGTCGGGCGCGATGCCGCCCGAGATCGCCTCGATGCCGTGGCAGCGCGCGCAGTTCTGGTTGTAGGCGGAGGTGCCGATCTTGATGGCCGGCGCGCTCCCGCGATACGGGTTCTCCGGCTTCCAGTCCTTGCCCAGCTCGGGCAGGCCGGTCGTGTCCACGGCCTGCGGGGTCACGTCGCCATGCGACCAGGCCAGCGTGGCGCCGGCCATGCAGCCCACCGCCGCGAGCACGACGCCCGCCTTGCGAAGCGCCCTGCTCCATCGGCCGTTCGCACGCGTCATGGGGTCCAGCGCCCGCCCTGCCTTCGAATCGAATCTCGTCATCCCGGTCTCCGTTCATGTGGAAGTGAAAACACGGACGGATGCGCAAACGCCATGCCACGCCAAGGGTGTTGCAGGCGGGAACATAAATTGCGTTGATTGCCCTGGGTGTGGCATCCTGTGTGACGGTCAGCCGGCAGGTCGCAGGGAGGGCGGACCCCCTGTGTGCCAGAACGGAACACATGGCCGGCCACACGATGTATTGCGAACCAGACCACCTGCTCGCCTAGAAGCAGAGGAGACGAATCAATGGTTGAAACCCCCCGCGCGCTGCCCCCGACGCGCAAGACCTGGTCGACGCCGGCCGCGCTGCCCATCCCCCAGCAGCCGGCCCGCACCGAGCTCATCGAGCAGTGGCATCAGCGCTGCGCCGCACTGGGCCTCACGCGCATCGAACGGCCGGACTTCGAGCCGCTCATGCGCAGCGACCTCGCCGTGGCGCGGGAACGCAACCAGCGCCTGTTCACGCATGCTGCGCCGGTGATGGAGATGCTGTTCGAGCAGATCGTCGACACCGAAAGCATGATCGTGCTGGCCGATGTGACGGGCACCATCCTCCACTCCGTCGGCGACGACAAGTTCCTGCAGCGCGCCGACAAGGTCGCCCTGATGCCGGGCGTGAACTGGGCCGAGCACTCCAAGGGCACCAACGCCATCGGCACGACGCTGTTCGAAGAGGCGCCCACCGTGGTCCACGGCGGCGAGCACTTCATCCACGCCAACAACTTCCTCACCTGCTCGGCGTCGCCCATCTTCGACCCGCGCGGCAACATGCTCGGCGTGCTCGACGTCACCGGCGACCAGCGCTCCTACCACCAGCACACCATGGGACTGGTGCGCATGTCGGCCCGCATGATCGAGAACCAGTGGCTGTCGGACGACTACGGCAACCGGCTGCGGCTGCACTTCCACAGCCGCGCGGAGTTCATCGGCACGCTGCTCGAAGGCATCATCGTGGTCGGCGGCGACGGCAAGATCCTCGGCGCCAACCGCAGCGCGCTGGACCAGCTCGACATGAGCAGCGCGGCGCTGCGCATGCACAGCCTCACCAGCCTGTTCGGCACCACGGCCCCGGCGGTGTTCGACCACTTCCGTTCGCCCTTGCCGACGCCGATGACGCTGTGCCTGTCCAGCGGGCGCCCGTTCCACGTCAATGCCCGGTTCAACGGGCCGCAGCGTTCCATGGTCATGGAGCCCCAGATCACGAGTCCGGTCATCGACGTGCAGGCCCATCGCCGCGATGCCGGGGCCGAGGCCGGCAAGCGCTACGGCACGCTGGCCGGGGACACGGCGCATTCCGCCGACGGCACGCTGTTCTCCGGCCTGCACTACCTGAACACCGGCGACCCGCAGATCGCGACGCTGGTGCAGAAGGTGCAACGCGTGATGAACCGCGACATCCCGCTGCTGATCCTCGGCGAGACCGGTACGGGCAAGGAACTGCTGGCCCGCGCCGTGCACCAGGATTCGAACCGTGCCAAGCAGCCTTTCGTGGCAGTCAACTGCGCATCCATCCCGGAGTCGCTGATCGAGGCCGAACTGTTCGGCTACGAGGACGGCGCCTTCACCGGCGCGCGCCGCAAGGGCGCGGTCGGGCGCATCGTGCAGGCCAACGGCGGCACCCTGTTCCTCGACGAGATCGGCGACATGCCACTGCCCCTGCAGGCCCGCCTGCTGCGCGTGCTGCAGGAGCGCAACGTGACGCCGCTGGGCAGCCTCAAGTCCATTCCGGTGGACATCGCGGTCATCGGCGCGACGCACCGCAAGCTGCGCGACATGATCGATGCCGGCACCTTCCGCGAAGACCTGTATTACCGCCTGAACGGCCTCGTGGTGCGCTTGCCCGCGCTGCGCGACCGCTGCGACCTCGACGTGGTGGCGCGGCGCATCCTGCTGGCCGAGTGCCCGCATGCCACGCCGGGCATCAGCCCGCAGGTGATGGCGCTGTTCAAGGCCTATGCGTGGCCCGGCAATGTGCGCCAGTTGGCCAACGTGCTGCGCACGGCCTCCGTCATGGCTGCCGGCGAAGGGCAGATCGCCGAGCATCACCTGTCGGATGATTTCCTGGAGGATGTGCAGAGCGCGCGGCCTGCGCGCCTTCTGGCCGCCGCTGCGGCCGTGCCCGTGGCGCCGACTGGCGCCGGCGCGGGGCAGGCGCCTCATCTGCCGCATCTGCCGCAGGTGCCCGCAGCCGCGGATGCCAACGGCCTCCCGGCCGGCGCAGGCATGGCGCCAGTGCAAGCCGTGGCGGAGGCCGCCGTCGCGCGCACCCTGGGCGAGGCGGAAGTCGAGCTCATCCGCAAGACGCTCGCGGATGCCAACGGCAACATCTCGGAAGCATCCAAGCGGCTGGGCATCAGCCGCAACACCATCTATCGCAAGCTTCGCTGGGGCAAGTAAGGCGCAGTGCACGCTGTACCGCCATTGCACGGCGGTGTGCCAGCCTGGAGCACTGCCCTGTCCCGCGGGCGCCCGTGGGCGTGCCGGCATCAGGGCAATCACTGATCTTTCTGCAGGGGCTGCGCCGGGTTGCACGGGCATGCGATTTGCGCAAGTGACGCGCCCCCCCGGCAATTCCGCCCGGGGCTACAACGTGCCGCCGAGACGCCGCAGCAAAGACCATGATCACGCCCGATGCGCGCCCCTGCATGTCGCCCCGGCTCCACATGCAGTTCGAGCCCACGCAGGACAGCTGGGTGCTGCTCTTTGCCGAAGGCCCGGTGCAACTCAACGCCCCGGCCGCGGAGATCCTGCAGCGCTGCGACGGCAGGCGCACGGTGGACGAGATCGTCGCCGAGTTGGAGATCGTGTTCGCGCAGGCGCCCCTGCATGACGACGTGGTGGTCTTCCTGAGCCAGGCGCTGCAACGCGGCTGGCTGCAGTAGGCATGGCGAGCCTGCGCTGGCCGTGGACGGCCTGGCTGCTCGCGCTGGTGCTCGGCTTGCTGCTTGGCGCCGCGGGCCCTGCGCAGGCCGGCGTGATGACGCGCGACGACATGCGCAAGGCATTTCCGGCACCGCTCTCCGTGGGCGAGAAAGACACGCAACTGCCGGTGTGGCCCATCTTCAGGCAGGACGTGACCAGGCCGATCCTGGCCGGCTACGTCTTCGAATCGATCGACTTCGCGCCCATACCCGGCTTCTCCGGCACGCCGCTCAACCTGCTGGTGGCGCTCGATCCCAAGGGCGCCTTCCTCGACGTGCGCGTGCTCTCGCACCATGAGCCGGTGTTCCTCGAGGGCCTGGGCGAGGCGCCGCTGTTCCGCTTTGCCGACCAGTACAAGGGGCTGTCGCTGCAGCAGAACATCAAGGTCGGCTCGAATGCCAACCGTGGCGAGGAGCGCGGCAGCGCCAACGTGTACATCGACGGCGTGGCCAAGGCGACCGCCTCGGTGCGCATCCTGAACCAGAGCCTTCTGTCGTCCGCCCTGCGGGTGGCGCGCGCCAGGCTCGGCTTCGCTGGCGGACAGGACCCGGACCAGGTCGCGCGCGTGCGGCGCGACACCTATGCGCCGATGGACTGGAACGCGCTGCGCAAGGCCGGCCTGGTCCAGCACCTGGCGATCACCCATGGCATGGTGGAGAAGGCCTTCGAGGACAGCGGCGTGGAGATGCCCGTGGCGGGGCGGGAGAACGAGATCTTCTCGACGCTGTACGTCGCGTACCTCAACGCGCCGTCCGTGGGCCGCAACCTGCTCTCCGAGCCGGGCTGGCAGCACCTGCTCGGGCGCATCGACGACGGCGACCATGCCCTGCTCGTGATCGCCTCCGGCCCGTACTCCTTCGTCGGCGACAAGTTCGTGCGTGGCGCGGTGCCCGACCGGCTCACGCTCAAGCAGGGCGACCTGCCGCTGGAGTTGCGCGACCTCGACCTGGACGATCCGCTGAAACTGCCGGCCGACCTGCGCGGCGCGGATGCCAAGGTGTTCCGCGTGATCGGGCCGGCCGGCCTCGACCCGGCGCACACCTTGAACTTCGCGCTGCGCGTGACGCGCGACAAGGGCATGGTCTACCCCGAGCGCATCAGCCGCAGCTTTGCCGTGCCCTACACGCTGCCCGCCGACCAGGTGACCTTGCCGGAAGCGGACAACAAGGGATGGCAGGGCATCTGGCGCGCGCGGGCCTGGGAACTGGCCGTGCTCGCCGCCGCGCTGGTCTTGCTGGGCGTGGTGCTGGCCCGGCCGAAATGGATCGTCGCGACGCCGACGCGGCTCGCGCGCTTTCGGACGGGCTACCTCGTGTTCACGCTGGTCTTCATCGGCTGGTTCGCGCAGGGGCAACTTTCGATCGTCAACATCACCGCGCTGGTCCAGGCGCTGGTGGCCCGGCGCGAACTGGCCTTCTTTCTCTACGACCCGATGACGGTCGCGCTGTGGGCCTTCGTCGCGCTGACGCTGGTGGTGTGGGGGCGCGGTACCTTCTGCGGCTGGCTCTGCCCCTTCGGCGCGATGCAGGAGCTGGTGGCGCAGGTGGCGCGCTTCGCGGGCATCCGCCGAATCAAGCTGCACCGCGACCTGGATGCGAAGCTGAAGTGGGTCAAGTACGCGGTGCTCTCGGCGATCGTCGGGCTGGCCGTGGTCTCGCCGACATGGACCGACGGTGCGGTGGAGGTCGAGCCCTTCAAGACCGCGATCACCCTGGGCTTCGTGCGCTCGTGGCCCTTCGTCGCATGGGTCGCCGGGCTGCTGTTGCTCAATGTCTTTCTCTACAAGGGCTTCTGCCGCTACCTGTGCCCGCTGGGCGCCGGGCTCGGCCTGCTCGGCCGCGTGCGCCTGCTGCGCTGGATTCCGCGCCGCAAGGAATGCGGCACGCCCTGCCAGACCTGCCGGCACCGCTGCGAGTACCAGGCCATCCGGCCGAGCGGCGCCATCGTCTACGAGGAATGCTTCCAGTGCCTGGACTGCGTGGCCATCCACGACAGTCCCCAGCGCTGCGCACCGCTCATCGCCAGGGGGCGCGCCCGTGTCATCGCGATCCGTCCGCTGCCTACGCTGGCCGGGAGCGAGGCGTGAAGCGGCGGCAGTGGCTTCGCGCGACCCTGGGGCTGGGTGCGCTCGCGGGGCTCTCCGGCCTTGCGCCGGCGGTGAAGTCGCTGCGCTGGGAGCAACGGGCGATGCTCGGCTTCGGCACCACGCTCTCCTTGCGCGCCGCGCACGAGGATGCAAGCGTGCTCGACCGTGCGCTCGATGCCGGCACGCAGGCGCTGCGTCGCATCGAAAGCCAGATGAGCCTGTTCCAGCCCGACAGTGCGCTGTCGCGGCTCAATCGCGACGGCACGCTGCATGCGCCACCCGATGAACTGGTCGACATCCTCGACATCGCGCATGCCGTCTCGCGCGACAGCGACGGCGCCTTCGACGTCACGGTGCAACCGCTGTGGCTCGCCTTCGAGGCTGCGCGGCGCGCAGGACGCTTGCCGACAGCGCGCGAGGTGAACGAGGCCCGCGCCAAGGTCGACTGGCGGGGGCTCGACGTCACCCCCCGTCGTATCCGCTTCGATACGCCGGGCATGGCCGCCACGCTCAACGGCATCGCGCAGGGCTACGCGGCCGACCATGTGCGCGCGGTGCTCGCGTCGCGCGGCATCCGCCATGCGCTGGTCGATGCCGGCGAGTTCGCACCGCTCGGCGTCAACGGCGATGCCAAGCCGTGGACGCTTGGCATCGCCGACCCGCACGAGGAGTCCGCACTGATCGCACGGCTCATGACGGATGGCCGCTGCATCGCCACCTCCGCCGACAACCTGAGCAGCTTCAGCGCCGACCATCGCCACCACCACATCTTCGATCCGCACACCGGCTATTCGCCATCGGCGCTGTCGTCCGTGACCGTTGTTGCGGACACGGGCGCGATGGCCGATGCGTTGACCAAGGCGTTCTTCGTCGCCGGACCTGCGCAGGCGCGTGTGCTGGCGCATCGGTGGCAGGTCGATGCGCTGTGGGTCGACAAGGCCGGCCGATGGGAGGCCACGCCCGGCCTCCGACTCGAACGGAACGCGTAGGTCCGCCGAAGCTACGCCAACCCGCCGGCAGTTCACAGTGACAAAGCGCACATCCTTTCGTTGCGATTGCACACTGTTTTCGCATTTCGATTCCTCATAGATTCGTGACCTCGGGCACACAGCCCCCCATGCCACCTGGAGCAATGTCATGACATCCACCTCACGCACGCGGTTCCGGCCGGCCACCACCCAGCGACCGGCCGCGGACGACCTCGTCTAGCGCCGCAAGCCTCAGCCCCCAGCTTGGTTGATCCAGGGCATCTCGAAGCGAGACGCCCGGGGATCCGTTCGTCCAGCGTTTCCCGAACACGAAGGAGTTGCGTGCCATGAACACAAACGGATGGGACACCATCTCGGTCCTGAACATCGAGCAGGTCAACACCCAGCTGAAGACCCGCCTGGGCGCCCTTGTCATGACCTTCGACACCTCGTGGGTCGATGGCTTCTCGGGCTCCTATACGGCCACCGGCAGCTTCGGCCCGTGGTCGATCACGGGCGGATCCGGCTCCGACATTTATCTGACGCTGCCGATCACATCCGGCAGTCTGCAAGCGCAGGGCTCCAGCGCCGCGCCGACCGACATCAGCGGCATGTCGGTCACCGTGATCGTCAACCTCGAATGGGTGCCCGCCGTCGTCACGCCGCAGGGCAAGAGCCTGCAGTTCGCGCTGTCATCGGTGACGGCTTCCGGGGCGACGCGGCAGCCGGGCGGCATCTACGTCAAGTCGGTGACCGATCCGAAAAACACCGGCTTCGGCGCAGAGGTTGGCAGCGGCATTGCCAACGTGCTGCTCGACAGCAAGGACAAGATCACCTTCATCTTCGCGCAGACCGGCGTCGTTGATCTGTCGACAGCCACCTGGCTCGCGCCCAGGCAGTCGACCTACAGCTTCCAACAGCCCGGCGGCGGCAACGACCAGTACCTGGCGATCCTCAGCGTCGTGGACGACCGCGACATTTCCACGCTCAGTTCCAACATCGATGCCGGGATCGCCTCGACGCAGTACCCGCTCTCCTTCGTCATCTCCGGCGACCTCTTCCTGCAGTACGTGATCCTGCCGTCGCTGACCAAGGCGTTCACCGACGCGAATGCCAGCACCTTCGCGTACGCCAACGGGCAGATCACGGCGGTCCATCCGTTCAACCTCAGCGGTGTGAAGTCGGGGGCGATCACGTACATCCCGAAAGTCAGCTCGATGGTGGTGACAGTCGACGCCAACGCGCTGAAGAACGTCACCTCGGGCAGCGTCTACCTCGACATGCCCAATGCCTACCTGGACTTCTCCGCCACGACCTCCAACGTGCTGAGCTACGACCCGACGCACGCGAGCTTCGCGTTCCAGAAGGACCCGCACCCGACGACCAGCACCAAGGACCGCGTGCCCTGGTACGACTACCTCCTCACCTTGGGCGCCCTCGGGGCCGCCATCACCGCCATCGTGCTGGCCGCAGTCGAGTCGGGCCTGGCCGGCAGCCTGAGCGGTTCGGCCCTGGCCGGCAGCCTGTCCGCTGCGCCTGCCACCTCGGTGACCTGGCAGGGGCTGGGCCAGATCACCATCGCCGCCGGCTCGCTCAACGACTGCTTCCTGCTGCAGGCGAACGTCGCCTGAACCACATCGCCGGTGCGCTCGCGGCACGAGCGCCTGGCGTGACCGAACCGGTTGTTTCCGGAGCTTTCCTCAACGTCCTATTTGCGAGGTCCAGATGACCACCACCACCACATCCACCCAATGCGCCGCGAACCCCACGCCGCCCGCGGCGGGGCGCGCGTCGACGAACAACTGGGACACGGCCTTCGCGCTGAACTTCGCGAACGCCAACAAGGCGATCAAGGCGCAGAAGAGCTCGCCACCCTCCTTTGCCGGCACCAAGGCCGGCGGAGGGTTCAGCGGCCCGGCCATCGCCGTCACCGGCACCTTCGGCGACTGGCAATTGAGCGGCGGCAGCGGCTCGCTCGCCGAACTCACGCTGCCCATCTCGGGCACCGCCACCGCGCAGCAGACGCCACCGGTCGCCCTGCCCTTCAACGGCTCGGCGGTCATCCAGATCTCGCTGCAGTACCTGCCCCAGCCGGGCGCGAGCGCGCCGAGCAGCAATGCCAGCGGCGGCACCACCAACGCTCTCAAGCCCAGCCTGACGACCACCGACCCGGTGACGCAACCGATCGTCTCGATCATCAGCGTCGCCATCAACCCCGAGGCGGCCGACGCCAAGGACGCCATCCAGGACGTGCTGGAGGCCTGGCTGCTGGCCAACCTCGGCAGCTTCAACCACACCTTCGCCGCCATCGACCTCGGCGCCGTCGCCGACAAGGACCAGTTCCAGTGGCTCAATCCGACCACGATCGGCTACGGCATCAACAACCCCGTCGGCGCCAAGCCGGATGACTACGTCTTCGGCGTGCTGGCGATGACCGAGGGCCGGGCCGGCACCAACCTCGGCCACGACATCTCTCCCAACATCATCCCGACCGGATGCAACGCGGGCTTCCTCATCTCGCAGGAGCGCTTCCTCAACAAGATCATGCTGCCCGGTATCGAGAAGCTGTTCCTCAACGCGAGCAACTCCGACTTCAACGTCACCGCCGACGGCTCCACGATCACCAACGTCAACAAGGTGACCTTCCACGACTTCACGAGCGCGAGCAAGTCCGGCGACACGGTGAACATCACCGGCGCGAACCTCGACGTCGGCAAGTTCACGCTGATCGCCAACGTCACGACCATCTCGATCAACTTCACCGACCTCAACTTCCCGTGGAACGGCGGCGACTACACGGTCCACATGGACTACACCGGGGAGTCTGAGCTCTACATGGACACGGCCAAGCACTTCCAGGCGTGCACGGTCGGCAAGCCGAGCCTGGCCGTGACGGTCACGCAGTCCTCGGCGTCCAAGTGGACCAACCTCATCGTGGGCATCGTCGAGGGCATTGCCTTTGCCGTGGTGGGTGCGGCCATCGGCGGCGCCCTCGGCCCCGTTGCCGAGGGCGCTGGCGAAGCCATCGAGGAAGGTGGGGCGAGCGCGGCCGAGGCGGTCGAGGACTCCGGCGACGCGCTGAACTTCAGCGGCGACCTGCCGGCGGACGACGACATCACCAACCTCGATGAGGAAAACGCCGAAGCGGACTCCGACGCTTCCGAGGAAGTGGAGAACGCCGACAACGAGTCCTACAAGTCCAAGTTCGAAGGCTTCTTCCGCCGCAACTGGCGAAAGATCCTCGGCATGGCGATCGGTGGCGCGGTGGGTGCCGCGGCGGCGAAGTTGCCCGACATCCTCGAGGCCTATTCCGAGAACGACCTCGCCAACATGCCCACGCTCGACGAGTTCGTCGACTACTCGGTCGCACCGGTCGCGTGGCCCGGCCAGACCGGCTACACGCTGCAGAACCTCTCGCTCAACGAGTCCCTGCAGATGGGTCTCAACGTCCAGATCTCATCCACCTGAGGAGCCATCATGACAAGCATCAGCACGAACAACTGGGACACCGCATTTGGCACCCGCTTCAAGGACGCCAACGCGGCCATCGTCGCCGCGAAGAGTTCACCGGCGACATTCGCCGGCAGCCACGCCTTGGTCGGCGGGTCGATCGACGTGACCGGCACCTTCGGCGACTGGCAACTCAGTGGCGGCTCCGGCTCGCTGTTGCAGATGACCCTCCCCATCACGGCCGGGACGGTGTCCGGCGGGGGCCAGGCACAGGCGTCGTACGCCGGCAGCGCCGTCATCCAGATCAGCCTGGGCTTCATCCCGCAACCGGGCAACACGATGAACGACCTCAAGCCCGACGCCCATGCACCCGCATCGGTGCTCAGCCTCACGCTTTCCGCCGGGCCCGACTCCGCGAGCGACGCCATCAAGGGCGCCCTCGGTGACTGGCTCAACACCAGCCTCGACCAGTTCAACCATGTCTTTGCCGCGGTCGACCTCAGCACCTCGGTCGACACCGGCGACTTCGCCTGGCTCCAGCCGACCTACCTCGGCTACGCGATCTACACGGAGAACTTCGCGAGCGTGGACGACTACCTGTTCGGCGTGCTCGCCATGACCGAGAACAGGACCGGCTCGCGGCTGTCTCCCGAACTCGACCCGGGGATCATTCCCGCCGGGTCGGACGCGGGCTTCCTCATCTCGCCCACCTGCGTCATGCAGCAGATGTTCGAGCCCCATGTCGCGGACCTGTTCAAGGGCGACACGCCGGCCAGCTTCGACTACCTGGACGCCGGCATGACGCTCTACAACACCACCGTCCTGGGGCTGCCCGACTTCACCCTGTCCGACGGCCACAAGGTCACCGACGCGAGCATCAACGCCGATGGCTTCAGCCTGGCGATCGGGTCGGGCTCGGTGGTCATCGCCTTTACCGGACTCACCTTCACCTACAAGCCGGGCTACACGGTCACGGTCGACTACCGGTCGGTCAACGCGATGGCGACCGACAGCGACGGCCACCTCCAGTTGACGCAGACCGGCGCGCCCACGGTGTCGATGAGCATCTCCGAAAGCTCGGGACAGAAGTGGAAGGAGATCTGGGAGGGCATCGGCATCAGCATTGCCGCGGCCATCGTCGGTGCGGTGATCGGCGGCGTGGCAGAGGCCGGTCTCGCGGCACGGGCCGCGGCCAACGCGATCAGTGCCGGCGTGGACGCCAGCGTGGACGGAACCGTGAGCATCGAGCTCGATCCCGTCGTGGCCGCGCTGAGCCCCCAGGAGCAGTTGCAGGCGGACATCGCCGCCTTGAAGTCGGCCGTCACGCAACTGAAGAACGCGGACGCCGCGGTGGGCTTCGCGGGCTTCTTCCGGGCCAACGCGTTCAAGCTGCTCGGCGCCGCGATCGGCGCGGCCATCGGCGGCAGCGTGGGCAGCATCCCCGCGATCCTCGACGGGTACGCCGATGACGACAGGGACCGGATGCCCACACTCGACGATTTCGCGGCCAATGCGATCGGCAGCACGCAATGGGCCCAGGGAACGAGCTACACGCTCACATCGGCGGCACTGAACACCTCGCTGCAGCTCGGCCTGACGGCGGCGAAGTCCTGACCATGGCTACGCCCGCCTCCACCTACGGCTGGGACATCGTCTTTGCCACGCGCACGAGCGTGGTCAACGCGGGACTGATCGATCCCGGGCCGCAGCCGTTCGACGAGACGGTCGTGCACGGCGGAACGTCGGTGCATGCAGTCGGCAGCACGGGTCGGTGGCAAGTGACCGTCGGAGGCAGCGGCGCACTGGTCAACTTCAGCGTGCCCTGCACCACGCTCACGCTCGGCAACGGAGACAAGACGGTGCAGTTTGCGGACGGGCAGTTCGAGGTACAGGGTCGCCTGGAACTGGCTCCGGCCGTTGGCGGCATTCAGCAGATCGTCATTGCCACCGCGCTGGGTGCGGTGACGGTTCTCGTCGCCAGCTTTCGCCAGCCGGGCTTCGAGGCGTATGCGGCCTACGCGACCTCGGCGTTTCAGCAATGGCTCGACGCGCAGGCGTCGCTGCCGTACGTGCTGGCAACGGTGGCGCTGCGCGGCCCCGGCGCCAGCGGGCTGGGCGCAGCACTGGCGCCCGTCAGCGCCAGCTATGCCTATGCCGATGCGACGGGCGGCGGGGGCGTGCTGGGCGTGCTCGGCACCGTTACCGACCCAGCGACATCCGGCACGCAACTGCTGCAGGAGGTGTCGCCTGACGCCGTCACGGCGACCGACACAGCGCTCCTCGTCAGCGCCGCAGTGCTTCAGCAACTTGTGGACGGTGCTGCGTCCGCCGTCAAGCTCCCGGGCACTCCGGGGTCCGCCTGCACGGTGCACGACACCGTCTCGTTCAACGTCGTCACGAAGGGCACTGCATGAACGCCGCCGCCACCTCCGCACCGACCGCAAGCCCGAGCCCGAGCCCGAGCCCAAGCCCAAGCCCAAGCCCAAGCCCAAGCCCTGCACCAGCCGCCGGCCCCGGACTGATGGCCGACACCTACGGCTGGGACACCGTCTTCGCCATCCGCGCGGACGACGTCAACGCCGCCATCAAGACCCTCGCGACGTCCCCCAAGACCTTCAGCGCCTCCACCATCGATCCGCACACGCAGGCCACCATCCAGGTGAGCGGCACCTTCTCGGACTGGGCAATCACGCTGGGCGGCAGCGGCAAGCTGCTCCACATGAGCACGCCGGTCACGTCCCTGGTCGCCGCCGGGACCGTGAATGGCCAGCCGGTGAGCTTCACCTACGGCGCGGGCAGCTTCGAGATCGAGGTCGAACTCGAGTACGTGCCGCACACCGACCCGCCTCCTCCCGGCGCAACGGGCACCTTCCACAAGCTCATCGTCAAGGCCACCCCGCCTGTGCCGCAGCAGCAGGTCGTCACCGTCCTCGGAGGCTACGATTTCGACAACAGCACCGACCCTCAGCACCTGCCCTTCGCGTCCGTCTCCGACGACGTCATCGCGGCGATGCAGACCTGGTTCAACGCCAACCTCGGCGACTTCGAGCACGTCTTCGCCACCGTCAACCTGGGCCGCGACGCGGACCAGGGCCAGTTCGCCTGGCTGCTTCCGACGTACTCCAGCTACGCCTACATCGATGGCGCAACGCTCGACACGAGCATCCTCGGCATCCTCTGCATGACCGGCGGCCGGGACGGCTCAGGCCTGGACCAGGAGGTGTCTCCCAACGCCATCCCGGCCGGTTCGCGGGCCGGCTTTCTCATCGCGCCGGAGCGCTTCGTCAACGAGATGCTGTGGCCGTCGATGCCGCTCGTGTACGCCGGTGCTTCGACGACCGACTTTGCGCCGCGCAGCGACGGCACCGGCCTGACCCTCGCCTCCGGTCCGGTATCCATCAAGGACATGGTGGATTCCAGCGGCTCGTCGCATACGACCGTGCTGCAGAACTTCGAGCTGTCCACCGCCGATGCCACGCTGACGATCGATGCCACGACACAGACCGAGGTCTCGCCCGGCATCCAGGCCTATACGCACAACGTTGCGTCGTACACGATGGCGCTGCATCAGGCGAGTCCGACGGTGCAGACGATCTACTACGTCCAGTCCGGTAAGGTGACGGTCGAGCACTGGACCCAGGAGAGCGAGGGCGTGAAGCTCACCAAGATCTTCGAGGGCATCGCGGCGGCGCTCATCACCATCGCCGTCGGACTCCTCACCGACGGGGCCGGCTTCGTCATCGCCGCCGTCGTGATGGGTGTGCTCGCGGGCGTGGCCGCCAAAGTGCCGGACATCATTGCCGATGCCAACACCGACGCCGCTCCGTCGGTCAGCCTGCTCACCTTCAATGCGGTCGACCCGCTGCAATGGAGCGACCAGAAGGACTTCACGCTGGACCAGGTTGCGTTGAATTACTCGCTGCAGATGGGCGGGACGCCGCACTTTGGTGGGGGCGCGTGAAATCGAAGGCCTCCTTCGCCGGGCCGTTCCCGGTCAAAGCGACATGCAAATCAGGCGTGCAAGTACGGATACTTTGCCGCTGGCGCAAGGTCGAGCAGATGTTCGACCGGAACTTCCGCCACCAATCGCCACTGGTGAACCGCGTTGCTCCCCGGCGGGTATTTGTCGCTATGCATCACGGGGTTGAAAACAAGGCCGTCGGGATATTTTGCCGTCAGCTCGTACTCCACCTCCTCGCTCAATGGCAGGCGCTTGAAGCGATAGATACGGCAACCATTGCGCAAAGAGGCGCGCTCCAGCCCAGCAATCTTCAATGGCGTCGGGAGATTTTTCGATCAAGCAGAGTTCCCTGCTCGACCTTCGAAATCAGCCTCGCACATTTTTCAAACTCGGCTTCAGGGACGCGAGGCCGCTGACCCTCTACTGGTGAAATTTCCGGCTAGTCGTACACGATCTCTACGCGGCGGTTTAGCGTTCGCCCTTCAGGATTGTCCTTGCCCGAAATGCGATTGGGAGCAACGGGATGGGTCTTTCCGAAGCCTGAAATCTGAAAGTTTTTGGCGCCGAAGACCTTCGCATTGACCAACCAATCTCGTACTGCCGAAGCGCGACGAATTGACAGGGCTTGGTTATAGGCGTCTGTCCCTTCGGCGTCAGTGTACCCGCAGATGCGGACATTTGCAGTCGTTCGCATATTGAGCAGCGCCTCAATCTCAGTTAACGCCGCAATTGCTGTGGGCTTGAGCGCGTACCGATCAAAGTCAAAAAGTACTTCGCTCGGTGCAATAATACGTTTCGGCATTTTTGGAACGTTTGTCCACTTGACAATTCGAGGCGCAATGGGAGGATCTTCAAATGGCAGCAACATTGATGCGAGTCCTACTGGGCTGCCGACGCCATAGCTGATAGTTGCAATCCCGTTGCCGAATACTGCGCCCGGAAGCATTATCGCGACCCCCGTCATTTTCACCTGAGCCAACAAGGGAGATTGATACGCGGCGTCTGTCCACAATGTGAGTATTGTCAGGCCATACCCGAATAGTACGCCGGCATTTACGGAAGTCACGCGCGCTCCAACTCCGTCGAAATCTGAAAATCGGACCATGGCCGTCGTTCGAAAGTTAGTGTAGTCCGGGGGAGCGGCACTTGCTGTTGGTATGGGCGTGGCGCTCATTCCGGCGACCACGGCGTGTAATCGATGCGCCCGGCCGGAAACTCTGTTGACCAGATCGAAGGGGTACCAGTTGATGACAGATCCAATTGATCCCAGGCCGGCAATTGCCCATTCGGACGATCGCTGCAAGTCTTTTGAGTCCATGAAGTGCTCCTCTTATATGGCGGTACCGAGGGAGGCCGCTCATGCGGCGATTTCAAGATCACCCTCTTATCTAAAGGAACTGTGGATTGGGACGGTGTGTTTGCCAGCGCTCCGCGCGATTCGCCTTTGCCTCTTTGGACCACTAGCCGGGAGGCGCTGCAGCCAGACAGCAATGCCGTACGGGTTTAGTACATCTGAACCACGGCCGCCTCGATTTATGCCGCTCCTGCTTATCGGCGTCCGCATGGGTCTGTACGGCAGCCTCCTGGTGCGCGCGTATAGGCGCGATCACGACGCCGAATGGCCGCAATTCCAGAGCGGTTGGGAGGTGCTTCTGTTCTACCTTCGTCCAGGTCAAAAATCCGAGCACCCATTGCGCTTGCCGTCACTCACGCAACTCAGCAAATTGGGTCGCGAACGCACGCGCGTCCATTCGGCGCCCAGCACGTCGCCTTGCTGCGTGCGGTCCCCGTCGAGCGACCCTGTCGCAAAGCAGATCGGCGGCGGGCCGAGGTTGCGATCGAAGGTGTAGGTGTTGGTGTCTTCCCGCACCACGTCCGGTGGGGCCGGTGGCGCGAGGTCCAGCACCAGCGAGCCCGGGATGAAGTTGATCGCGTAGCCCTCGTCGGACGTGAACTTGCCGTTGATGGCATAGCGTCCCGCCGGGCTGCCAGGGGTGGCCGGCGTGGACAGTCCGCCCTTTACCCCGACACCCGTGTCGCCGAGGATCAGACCGGTCTCGCCATAGGTCATCGCCGGGAAAGTCTGGCCCGCGAATGTCCGCAGGTCGCCAGCAGTCAATGTGAGGACGGGCTGCTGCGTGTAGATGAAGTGATCGTCGTTGCTCGATACGACCACGCTGCACGCGCCCCCGTAGCTGCAGTGGTAGAAGTTGGGCAGGCGCCCCGAGCCGGCCAGTCCGCCGCGCGTCTCGCCTTCCCAGGTTTGAGCCCACACCCGCCACGTGCCCCCGGTGATGGCGCTGCCGCTGATGTTCTGCAAACGTCCGGCCGTGACGAGGTCGGCCGAGGTCGCGCTGTTGACCATGCCCGCGAGCGTCATGTCCCCATCGAAGTTGCGCACGCGCACCGTGTCGGCCGACACACCGGCGACGGTCAGCGGACCCGCATTGGCAAAGTCGAAGCGGCCTGCGGCACTGCCGGCCAAGATGCCTACTTGGTTCGCAGGGTTGTCGAGCAGCACGTCGCCGGTGTCGGAGCTGGCCTGCAACGAGCCGGCCACGATGCCCTGCGGCGGCGGCGCAGGCGCGAGCAACGACCTGTCGGCCTTCCCGGTCTTGCCGTCTCCTGCGGTGGCCTTGCCGAGACCTTCGCTGTCCGAGGCTTGAGTGACGCTGCCACCGGCGTGCAGGCCCGCGGCGCCTGTCGCGGTGACGTTTCCAGCCAGCGTCAGGTCGCCGTGCATCGCGTTGACGTTCAGGTCTGTGGCGGTCAGTCCGCTGCCCGACATGGACTGCTGCGCGTCCGCGACGTTGACCGCGCCGACGGTCAGCGCACCGGCATTCGTGAAGTCGAAGCGGCCAGCGGCGCCGCCGGCAACGGCGCTCGTACTGACGCCCGCCGAGTTCAGGCTCACGTCGCCGCCGCGCGCGGTAGCCAGCAAGCCATTCGTCACGGCCAGCGTGCCTGTCGATGACTGCGCGATGCCGTTGCCATCGATCGCGAGATCCGTCGCGCTCACCGGCGCATTCAATGCGAGATTGCCGATGCCGCCAGCTTGCAGGATGGCCGTGCTGGCAGAGCTGACGCCGGCATTGACGTCCAGGTCGCCTGCGCCAGTGCGAACGCGCACCGCATTGCCCGTCACGCCGCTGCCGGTCTCGAGCAGCGGCGGCACGGCCGGGCCAGCCCGAAGCACTACGGGGGGCTGCGCCAGCACGCTGACCGGGCCGATCGCCAGCGAGTCGGCGTCGGTGTAGTCGAAGCGCCCCGCTGCGCTGCCGGCAAGCGCAGCGGCGTGATTGACACCTGCGCTCAGGTTCACATCCCCTGTGGTCGAGCGCACCAGCAGGCCTCCTGCAGTGATGCCACCTGCCGCCGTCTGGCTGATGCTGCCATTGGCCAGCAACGCCAGGTTGGCAGGATCGGTCGCGGCGTTGAGGCTGAGGTTGCCGGCGCTGCTCTGGAGCACGGCGTTGGTCCTGGCCGTGACGGCCTGGTCGACCGAGAAATCGCCCGTGAGCGCACGCACGCGCAGCGCGTCGGCGGTGATCCCATTCGCCGATGTCGGCTGCTGCGTGTCGGCCACGGTCACCGCGCCGATGCTCAGCGAACCGGTGTTGTCGAAGTCGAAGCGGCCCGTCGCACCGCCCGCGACCGTCCCGACCTTGTTGACCGCCGTCGTCAATGCAACGTCGCCATTGCGTGCATTGGCGATCAATCCACTGCCGACCGACAGGCTCCCCGTCGTCGCCTGGTCGATGCTGGCTGCATCCAGCGCAAGGTTGCTGGCACTCACCGATGCGTTCAATGCGAGATTGCCGAAGCCGCCGGCTTGCAGGATGGCCGTGCTGGCAGACGTGACGGCGACATTGACATCCAGATCGCCTCCGCTGGTACGAACGCGCACCGCGTTGCCCGTCACGCCGCTGCCGGTTTCGAGCAACGGCGCGGCTGGGCCAGCCCGGAGTACGGCAAGTTGTGCCAGCACGCTGACCGGGCCGATCGCCAGCGAGTCGGCGTCGGTGTAGTCGAAGCGCCCCGCTGCGCTGCCGGCAAGCGTGTCGGCGTGATTGACGCCGGCGCTCAGATTCACATCGCCTGTGGTCGAGCGCACCAGCAGACCGCCTGCAGTGATGCCACCTGCCGCCGTCTGGCTGATGCTGCCATTGGCCAGCAACGCCAGGTTGGCAGGATCGGTCACGGCGTGGAGGCTCAGGTTGCCGGCGCTGCTCTGGAGCACGGCATTGGTCCTGGCGATGACGGCCTGATCGACCGAGAAGTCGCCCGTGAGCGCACGCACGCGCAGCGCGTCGGCGGTGATCCCATTCGCCGATGTCGGCTGCTGCGTGTCGGCGACAGTCACGGCGCCGATGCTCAGCGAACCGGTGTTGTCGAAGTCGAAGCGGCCCGTCGCACCGCCCGCGACCGTCCCGACCTTGTTCACCGCCGTGGTCAATGCAACATCGCCATTGCGCGAATTGGCGATCAGGCCACTGCCAACCGACAGCGTCCCCGTCGTCGCCTGGCCAATGCTGGCCGCATCCAGCGCAAGGCTGTTGGCACTCACCGGTGCGTTCAATGCGAGGCTGCCTGAGCCACCTGCTTGAAGAATGCCTGTCGCGGTGGCGGTGACATCGGAATCGACGCTCAACGCGCCATCGACGGTACGCACCCGCACGGCGTTGGCCGCCAGGCCATCGGCCGAGAAGAACTGCTGCTGCGGCCCCGGGCCGACGATCGAGAGTTCCGTTGTCGTGTCGGTGCCGCGTCGCACCAGCACGCCGACCTGGTCGATCGACAGCGGGTCGGCGTTGGTGAAGTCGAAACGCCCGCCCGCGACGCCGCCCACCGCATCGACGTGGTTCGTTGCCGCGCTGAGGTTTACGTCGCCCGTGGTCGCTTCTGCCACCAGGACGTTGGCCGTGATGCCGGCCGCGCTCGCCTGATTGATGTTCCCGAGCGCCGCCAATCCCACACCGGGCGCATCGACCGGCGCGTTCAGGTTCAGGTCGCCCGTGGAGGCGACGAGCAACGCGCTGGTGCCGCCGGTAACGGCTTGGTCGACGGCGAGACCGCTCCCCTGTGCCAGTACATCGACGATGTCCGCGCGGATCCCGTTGCCGACGATGGTCTGCTGTGGATCGCTGCTGGCCACCCTGCCGATCGTGACGGCGGCCGCGCCGGAGAAGTCGAAGCGATCGGTTGCGCTCCCGGCGATGGTGTTGACCTTGTTGGTGGCGGCGTTGAGCGTCACGCTGCCGTTCTGGGCGACGGCCAGCACGCGATCGGCCGTGATGCCGCCGGCCGCAAACTGGGCGATGCTGCCCGCGGCCAGCAACGACACGTCGTTGGCCACAACGGGAGCACTGAGCGCCACGCCGGCTCCGCTGCTGCGTACGACAGCGGCGCCACCGGCGGTCACGCCCGCAATCTGCGTGAGCGTGCCGTCGGCAAGCGCGTAGCCGACCGTGCCGACGTTCAATGGGCCGGTGTTGGTGAATTCGAAGTTTGCCGCCACGTTGGCTGCCAGCGTGTTCACTGCATTGCCGGGGTTCGTCAGTACCACGTTGTTGGCAGCGCGAAGAAGGGCCGGCGCGAAGACTGCGAGACTGCCTGCAGTGATGCTCCCCGTTTGCGTGATGGTGCCGCCAGCCCCTCCGATCAGTGCGAGCGATCCGACACCAAGGTTCATGTTGCCATCCACCTGAAGGCTGCCGAACGGACCGGTCTGCAAGGTGAGATTCTGTGGCGTTTGCGTTTGCAATGTGATCGGGCCGACGACCCGGACGCCTGTTACTCCTGGATTCGCTCCGTCTTGAGAGCCAAATGAGATGGTCGGTGCGGTCAGCAGGTCCAACTCGCCTTGCGAGACGACGAAGGTATCGGTGCGATCTGGACCCCCAAGCGTGATGAATCCGTCCGGCACCTTGCGCCGCAAGTTGATGGCGCCGGTGTCGCTGTGAACCGGTGCGCCGATGTCGATCGCGTCAACAGTCGACCCCGACTGCGCGGTAAGGGTGATATTGCCTGACCGTGTCGTCACCGCCGCGGGTGTTGTGCCTTCCTCCCTTGGGCTGAGGGCTATACCTGAGACCGGTGTCGAGTCCGAAGTCACCGTTCCAGCGATGGCGACGTTGCCGGTTCTCGTGGTGATGGTGCTGCTATTCTCGATCCGGACGCCGCCGATGCCGACAGCGTTCGCATCAGCGGGCGTAACGCCTGTCCCACTGATGTTGACAGTGCCAGAGTCCGTCTTGATTGCGAAGTTGCTCAGGTCGACGCCGTATTCGCTCGAAGCAGGGACAGGGGCAGGAAGAAAAGCAAGGATGACGAACTGAGGGTTTTCGTGTGTTCCCGTGCCATCCAGAAGGACCGGTCCACCTGTAGTTGTGATCCCAGCGCCACCTGTCAGCGTAATGCCCGACGTGTTGGTCGAAGTACCCTTCATGGTGACCGATCCGAGGTTGGTCTCGATGTTGCCATCCGTCATCGCAATGCCTGGGCCGTTCGATGAATTGCCCGTCATCTGAACGTATCCCCCGTCCGTCCCACTGTTGGAAATGGTCGAAATCTTGCCGCCCGTGATCGCGATGCCTTCGCTGCGAGGTGATGTGGCCGTCATCAGGACGTGACCGCCGTTGGTCGAAATGCTTCCATCGAAACTGATCGAGCCGGCAACAGGCGGAGTTGACGGCGCGGGCGGACCGTTCGCAGTCATCTCGACATTCATCGGCCCGGCGCCCACGGACTGGATCACCACGCCCGCTGGTACGACGATGGCACTGTCGGCCATCAAAGTCAGCGTGCTCGACCCCGGTGCCGCGTAGGTGATATTCGCGTTGGCATCGAACGTGATCTGCCCTGCTGCGGCGCTGCTCTTGTCCGCGGTGATTGTCATGGTGCCGTTTGTGCCAAGGCCGTCGACGATTGTCTGGGTGTAGAAAGGACAACCAAGGGGACCACACACAGGCGCGGAGGCAGGCGCCTGGCCATTAACGATCTCAATGTCGCCCGGGTCTAAGTACCATTCGCCCCATGTCCCCTTGGGCGCCCGAGTATCAACACGCAAGCCCGCAACGTCGAC
Organism: Variovorax sp. dw_308; assembly: GCF_019207085.1. GTDB lineage: Bacteria > Pseudomonadota > Gammaproteobacteria > Burkholderiales > Burkholderiaceae_C > Variovorax. The sequence continues at coordinate 53,345 of NZ_JAATOM010000032.1, forward strand.
TTTTCCTCCGGAAGTTTCGATGAACCCGCCGTTTCCACCGTTGGCGCCGCCACGCGCAGTGAGCTTCCCATAGGCACGCAAGCTGCCTTCCCCAAACACCCCCACCTTGCCCCCATCGCCCTTGTCCATCGCATCACTACGCATGCTCGAAGTCGCCAGCACCACCGCCGCATCGCTCGCATGCACCCGGATGCTCCCTCCTCCGGCGCTGCCGCTCGCATCGATCAGCGCGCCCTCATCCACCAGCACCCGTCCGCCATCGACACTGACGCTCCCGCCCTTCAGCCCCGCCTGCGCGCCGGTCGCATCGAGCGTGCCGGCCACACGCACATCGTTGCCGCTGCCGCCGCCCAGGATGATCTCGCCGTTGCGCTCGACCAGCGAGTGCGCCTGCACGGTACCCTGCTGATTCACCACCCACTGCGACGGCGTGCTGCCCACGGCCAGCATGGCCACACGTCCACCGTCGGCGGTGAGCGTGGCGCCCGCCGCGTTCTCTGCTGAAGCGTGGGTCGCCTTCACGTCGGTCGACACACGAAAGGTGGTGAGTCCGTCGCCTGCGAAATCGATCGCGACCTGCCGGCCCGACACCAGGCCGATGGTGCCGCTGGCCACGTTGATGTCGCCCTCGTTGCGCACTGTCTCGCCCATCAGTGCCACGGTGCCGCCCTTGCTCGCATGGATGCTGCCCGCATTCACGACACTCGCATGGTTGCCATCGGCGCGCTCGAACACCAGTTGCTTGCCCGCCATGAAGTTGTCATTGCCGATGTCGAGCGTGGAGGCGATGAGGCCGCCCGTGTTGACGACCGATCCCTTGCTGAACAGCACCCCGTTCGGGTTGACCAGGAACACCTGCCCGTTGGCATTGAGGCGTCCCGCGATGGTCGACGCATCGGGCCCAACCACGCGATTGAGCAGCACACTCGCCGGCCCAGGCTGCGCAATGTTGACGATGCCGCCCGCGCCGATGGAAAAGCTGTTCCATTGCGCCATCGCACGAGCGGTGGTCTGGGAGAGGTTCATCGTGCCGGCACCCGGCTGGCTCATGGTGACGCCGCCTCCGATCGCCTTGAAGCCGGTGGGCAGCGTCTGCGCAAACGCGGGCACGAGCCCCGCGGCCAGCAGGCAGACGACAAGCGGTCGCAGCCTGACCAGACTGGCATCGCAACCGCGGCGGAGCGCATCGAGGCGAGTGGTCATGGGATGCCTGCCTTTCGGTGAGGGTCAGAAACTCTTCTGCGCCTGCACGAAGAGCCGCGGGTTGTGCCCGCCGCCGTCGGTGATGGCGGGCGGCGTGCCGTCGCGCCAT
>NZ_JAATOM010000033.1 GCF_019207085.1 Variovorax sp. dw_308
GCCCTCCAAAGGGAGGTCGGGGCCCATAGGAGTCAGTCGAGTTTCGAATCGGCCAGTCTAAGACCTGACGGTCGGCGCGGGCTCATGCTGCCGCCGGGTACCGCTACCTCACAGCCCACGGCCCAGCCCACAGCTCGCGCGAGTAGCCGCTCGATCAAGGTCGGGGAAACAGCGGCTTCCAGGGGCGCTCCTGTACTGATCCACCGCTCCAGAAAATTGGCAGCGTGTTGTTAGGCGCTGTATTGTGGAAGATCACGAGCACACCCATCGCGCCGTGCCCTAAAGGAGTGCTCGGCACCAACTCGCGACCGATTTGCTGTACCACGTCTTGGGCGAACACGCGCTCGTCGTCGGTCGGGAAGATGCCGGCCTGATCATTGCAGGCGCGAAGTTCGTCTCCGAACACCGTGGCTGAGTGAATGTCGATCTCCGGAAACTCGCCGCGTATGGCTCCGAGCGCCTCAGGGAAAGCAAACATAATGAAGACGGCGATCCGACGCTCGTCTACATACTTCCCCCAAGCCTCGGCACCAACCGCCGCCTTGAACTTTCTCAGCCCCTTGAGCATCGACTCACCGGTACCCGCGAAGTCGTCGACGATGGCCACCATCGCGTCAGCCTCGAGATGCGTTCGCATCCACTGACCTAGTTCCGCTGCTGGGACGCACTTGCCCGGAAGAACTCGGCTTTTCAATTCTCGTGCCATCGTCGCGCCACTCTTATGCTCGGCATCAAGGTACCCGATGGCCAAGTTGTCGCGGCGGCCCTTCACGATTTTCCAGATGCCGCGGCCGACACCGTTGCGTCTTGCCAGGATCATTTGCTCGACCTTCTCCAATTGAACGCCGCGCATGCCTTCGTTAATGAAGCCCTTGTCAGCCATCCTTTGAAGAAGGAGGAAAGCGACCTCGATCCGGCTGTCGTCATCGAATTGCCGGAGCCAACTCTTGATTTCAGCGACATCTTTCTGCCTACCGCAGTAGATTAGGCGCTGCGCCACAATGAGCATGTCGTCCTCACTGATCGGAAACGCGGTGTCAGCGGTATCCACAGGCGCTGGCAGTTCGTCTTCACCGGTTCGGGCCGCACGCTGAGCCTCGAGAAGACTGCACCAGATGGGAAGAAGCTGAGCTCGAGCGTTCTCCCCAAGCCACTCTCGAAAGATCTGCAAGGCCACGACGAGCCCTTCACCGTCCTTTCGCTGCTCGAGAACGCCGCGCTGAAGCAAGCGTGCGCACGCGCGCCGCAACACCGATCCCTGCGCGCGATCCTGGGCGTCGATCGGAAGGCTCTCTTGAGCCTCAAGGAGTTCGTCGATCCCTTCGTAGCGACCGCCGAGAGCTGAGATGCAAGAGAGTGCGATGCAGTTTTCCGCAGCGTCCCGGCGCTTCTCTGCTGCGTCAAGCACCGGATTGTCCTCCCAGAAGTGAGAGAAGTTGGTTGCGCCAAGCGAGCGCAGCAGTTGCTGCCGGATCGCAGAGGTGTCATTCGCGTCCACGAAGGTCCTATGCTCCTGGAGGCAGCGATCGAAGATCTGGTAGCAGAAGTTGTTGATGAAGAACGGGTTCCCAGAGGTGTAGCCTGTGATGAACTCGATCGCTTCAGGATCGAACTCGATCGCGCCCCCGACGGGCGCTTCAATCAGGTTTCGGCAGTCCGCCGCACTGTCGATGCGGTCAAGGCGGACGTTTGTCCATTTGTTGAGGTCAGCTTGATGTCGGCTGAAGATCGCGTCCATTCGCTCGCTGCCAATGAAGAAGAACGTCAACCCCGCCTCCGAAGCGGATCGCAGACCCTTTATGAATTGACGGCCTCGCTCACCCGTGTAAAACGCGGCGTCCAGATCGTCGAATTCGTCAATGATGACCACGAACTTCTGCTTGGGGTGCGTTGCCGAAAGTTGCTCCACGAACGGCACCAACAGGCTAATGCCGGCACCGAACTCGGATTCCGCGGGCACTTGGATAGAACTCGAGGCCTTCTGCATAAGTCGTCGCGCGATTCGATGCGCAAGCTGACCCTCATGCAATGACGCGAGTTCACCCATTCTGAGAAGAATACAGGTAGTGTCTTCGCGCTCTGCAAGTTTGGCCGCCAAGACCTGGAGCAGTGACGTCTTGCCGATACGCTTCTGTCCCCATACGAACGTGGATGTGCCTGCCATCGCAGCTAGATTCAGCTTACGAAGCAACGAATCCCGGCCATGGAGCCGCTCTGGCTTCTTGATCGGGTTGAGGGAATAGGGCGGCTCCGCAAGCATCGACTCCCAGTTGGGTTCAATGACTTGTTGGAATATCAGCAGGCGGTCCGCCTGAACGGACAGTTTTTCCGCGCCAGTGACGCATGTCCACTGGATCGGTATTTCGATCTCAGTCTGTGGCTTTGAGAGTACCAAACGAATACGGACCAACTTCTCACCGTTGGCGGGTACGTCAAATGGTCCTGTTGGTTCCACAATGGCGAGATCGAACATCTGCTCTTGGGTCGTCTCCCGCTGCAGCGATACGTCGCGCGCATGGCCCTTACCGATATTTCGCAGCGTGAATGAAAGGGAAACCTCGGCGCCGATAGCCCGGAGATCCGCCTTGGTGCTGGGATTCCTAAGAGCTAGGATGGGCGCCAGTGCAGTTTCACCACGGGAAGACGCGTCCTCGATGATTGAGGTTAGATGATCGAGGACGGGCTTCACGAAAGATTGCCAAGCTTGGCTGCCGAGACGAGGGTCGCCCGAAGTCGGACTCTGGATCTTGATATTTTCGAGAAGCTCTGGGGCTCTTCGGATCACGTCCGTGTCTTCGTTCCGCTCATGGGCCTCGCAAATCTTGCGGAATGCGGGACCGAGCAGAACATCCAGGTCGCTCAAGAACTCCTTCTCTGCTGGAATCAACATCGGCTGGAGGCGGTGCGCGACCTTGAGCAGATCGATAGAGGCAATTTTTACGGTTGCTGGCGTTGTCCGTAGGAACCGTGTAACAGAGGCGGCAGTCGCAGCCCAATGTTCTTCCAGACGAACGAGCGCAGACCTGCACATTTCGACGGGTGAATTGCGTTGAACGACATACGCGGTCGCGATCTCATCCTTCAGCTTGAACGCAAAGTCACGCGCTTCCTCCGACAATTCTGGGTCCGTAGCATCGATCCGATGAATGGCGTTTACAAACGCGACGGCCAAACTGGCTCCGGAAAACGAATCGGCGCTCTCCTGGAGCGACGCGAGAGAGTCCGGCTCAAGGTGCAGTCCCCGCGGCGAAGCCCAAGCGCTGACGACGCGCGCCAAGAGGGACGAGACCTGGTCGCCCGCCGCGCCTGGGAGTTGCTGGGCGAGCAGTTCGCCAACAGTAAACCCGTCGCCACGGTTCCTGGCGGCAGTTAAGGAGTCGGCAAGGGCATCTTTGGCTGTCTCCGTCTCGGTCGGGACGGACGTAGTGACTGCGCTGCCGAGCGACGTCTCGGTCACTCCGGCGAAAAAGGCCGCAGACCTTTGCCTTACTCGCGCAGCCAACTCGCGATTCCATACTTGCTGCATCGACCAAGGCAGGTAGGCCGTCGCTAAACCCTGCTCTTGCCAACGCTGAGCACTCGCCAACTCGCTGCCGTGCAGGTGATCGCGTTGTTCCTCGAGGAAGGTGCGGCGCCACTCGGCAAGCTCGACCGGGGTGAGCGTTGGCACGATAGGAAGGTCGCGCTCGCCAGGTCGCTTGGGTCGCGCCAGCCCGTCGCGGGAGTCCCATACATAGACATGCCCGCTGGTGTAGTCCATGAGCGCGGCCCACAAATCCTCACGGATCCGTCCGCGTCGTGGCACGTCTTCCCTGGGTTTCGCAGTCGCTTCCTGTACGCTCTCGGCCAACGCCTTTGCGGGAATGTGCCTCGCGAGCACAGCCTTCGGAGCGTCGTTGTCAAAGCCAGACGTTGCTGGGCAGACGCAATCTTTGCCGTCTTGCTTCACCAATTCAAAGTTCGGCGCGAGAAGCGCGACAAACGCGCGGATGTCGGCCGCTCCAAAGTCGGTTGTGTCGAAACGACGGTCCGTGATCTGCAGAAGCCGGTTTTTCAGTACCGCCATCGTCATCGAGCTGGCGCCTGGGCCTCCCTTGCGCTGCGCTTGAAGGAAGGCAGCCTTGACCAGCCCAAGCGCTTCGTCTTTGGTGAACATCAAATCTCCCTCGAGTGGCCAATCACGCAGCTTCTTTGGAAAGCGTGGGCATTCGGATCGATCCGGTGCCCACACAACATGCTTTTCTCGATGCCAGTCTATCAAGCGACATGCCGGACTTGACGTCGACGCTGGTTTCGCGGCCAGATAGCAGCCGCGAAGGACTATTCCAAGCGGAGCTACTCTTCGTTTCAAACAGGTATAGCGTTAGCAGGCGGCCGGCTTGAATACACGGCGCTGACGGCCATCATCCATAGCTTCTGTTTTGAGCTCCGGACGCTGCCGCTGCTGAAACAGCTTTCCTTTGGTGACCGCCACTGCACGCCTGACCGCGATGAAAAGACTGTGAACAGCCGCCGAAGGCCGAGCCGGACCGCAGTCCGCGCTGCCTCTGACGGCGACCTCCGCTTTGCACCTGATTACCGACGGTTATCGGACGGCGCTCACGATTTCAGACTACGCACCGAGGCGGCCGAAAAGCCGACGCACGTCATCTTCCGCTCCTGGCCGAGACCGGGGCTAGGCCTCAACTCCAGAAAGCTGCCCCCCCGGCACGAGCATGCAACCCGTTGGCAGGGTCTTTCATCTGACCAGCATCAAACGCTTGGATGGCGCGTGGTGCATCGTTGGACTCCCTCAACTTGATGGGAGTCCATCATGGAAACCGTCTCCAACGCTGCTCACCACGAGCCATGGAACAAGGGCAAGATCGTCGGGCAGAAGGCACCGTTCAAGGTCAAGGACATCTGGGCACTTCGAGTTCGCCTTCAAATGGAAAACCGGGTGCGCGAGCTTGCGCTCTTCAACCTGGGGATTGACAGCAAGCTGCGCGGCTGCGACCTCGTCAGCCTCAAAGTCCGGGACATTTGCCATGGCGACCAGGTTGCCGCTCGCGCCGTCGTGATGCAACGCAAGACACAGCGTCCAGTGCAGTTCGAGTTGACGCAGGTAACTCGCGACGCCCTGCAAAAGTGGATCAAGCAAGCAGGATTGAAGTCAGATAGTTTTCTGTTCCCGAGCCGTGTCCACGACTCGCCGCACTTGGGGACTCGGCAATACGCTCGAATCCTGGAGGGATGGGTCGAGGAACTCGGCCTTGATCGCTCGGACTACGGCACGCACTCGATGAGGCGAACGAAGGCAACTTTGATCTATCGGCGTACCAAAAACCTGCGAGCGGTTCAGTTGCTGCTTGGCCACGTCAAACTTGAATCAACGGTGCGCTACCTCGGCATCGAGGTCGACGACGCATTGGAGATCTCCGAGCAAACTGAGATCTGAACAAGCCGGGAGACTGCTTCCGAGCAGGGCTGCGGAAGCACAGTCCCGGCCATCACCAGCCATTCGATGTGGATGCCAGAAAGCACCCGTTCGACGCCGCTCTCGACCCAACGCAGTCGGTCAGCATCAACCGTCGTCCGGCTGGTCCGCAGCGGTTGCCGACCTTCCGAGGGTTGCGCTGGAGGTCCGCTGCAAGACCGAACTGAGTCACTCGGCGCTCTGGGCTGAGTGACGGTGGGCCCCACACTCCGATCGTTCGGCAATTGGCCTGGAACGACCTACTCAGGAGCAAGTCCTGGGCGCTTGGCCGCCGAGCCGCCACGGCGGCCGTTCTGACCTTCAATCGTGCCCTACCGATCTAGCGCGTAGAGCCCAGTAAACTGACACACGGAGACAGGACCTTGAGGCTGTCTGAAAGATCCGGAGCCATTCCGGATGGTGCTCAACACCCGTCACTCCAACCCACAATACGGAACTTCAAAGCAGCAAGGACATGACCAGCACCCAACAACGCGCCGAACTTCAGCGACGCATCTGGCAGATCGCCAATGATGTCCGTGGGGCCGTCGACGGCTGGGACTTCAAGCAATACGTGCTTGGCGCCCTGTTCTACCGCTTCATCAGTGAAAACTTCGCGGCCTACATTGAAGGCGGGGACGAGAGCGTTGACTACGCCTTCCTGTCCGACGGGGTCATCACGCCGGAGATCAAAGATGACGCCGTCAAGACCAAAGGCTACTTCATCTACCCCAGCCAGCTGTTTGCCAACGTGGCCGCCCGCGCCAAAGACAACGAGAGCCTGAACACGGATCTGGCCGCCATCTTCTCGGCTATTGAAGGCTCCGCCCTGGGCTACCCATCAGAGCGCGACATCCGCGGCCTGTTTGCCGACTTCGACACCACCAGCAACCGCCTAGGCAACACGGTCAAAGACAAGAACGCCCGCCTCGCCGCAGTGCTTAAGGGCGTGGCCGATCTGGACTTCGGCACCTTTGACGACAGCCACATTGACCTGTTCGGCGACGCCTACGAATTTCTCATCTCCAACTACGCTGCCAACGCGGGCAAATCGGGCGGCGAGTTCTTCACGCCGCAGCAAGTCTCCAAGCTGATCGCCCAGCTGGCCATGTACAAGCAGACCAGCATCAACAAGATCTACGACCCGGCCTGCGGCTCCGGTTCGCTGCTGCTGCAAGCCAAGAAGCACTTCGACCAACACATCATCGAAGAAGGCTTTTTCGGGCAGGAACTTAACCACACCACGTACAACCTGGCGCGGATGAACATGTTTCTCCACAACGTCAACTACGACAAGTTCAACATCCAGCTCGGCGACACCCTCATCGAACCCCATTTCGGCGACGAGAAGCCTTTCGACGCCATCGTCTCCAACCCGCCGTACTCGGTGAAGTGGAAAGGCTCGGACGACCCCACGCTGATCAACGACGACCGCTTCGCCCCGGCCGGCGTGCTCCCGCCCAAGTCCAAAGCCGACTTTGCCTTTGTGCTGCACGCGCTCAGCTACCTCTCTGCACGAGGCCGCGCGGCCATCGTCTGCTTCCCCGGCATCTTCTACCGCAGCGGCGCCGAGCAGAAGATCCGCCAATACCTAGTGGATAACAACTATGTGGAATCGGTGATCTCGCTGGCGTCCAACCTGTTCTACGGCACCACCATCGCCGTGAACATTCTGGTGCTGTCCAAGCACAAAACTGACACCACCACTCAGTTCATCGATGCCAGCGGACTGTTTAAGAAGGAGACCAATAACAACCTGCTGCAAGACACAGACATTGACCAGATCATGGCGGTATTCGACAGCAAGGCGGATGTGGAGCACTTCGCACGGTCCGTGTCGTTCGAGAAGGTCGCGGCCCACCAATACAACCTGTCGGTGAGCAGTTACGTCGAAGCCAAGGACAACCGCGAGGCGGTTGACATTACCCAACTCAATGTCGAGCTGAAAACAACTGTGGGCAGGATTGACCAGTTGCGCAAAGACATTGATGCCATCGTCGCCGAGATTGAAGGCGAGGAGTTGGAGGCATGAGCAGCTTGGGCTTCTTGGAAAAGCTGCTGGATGGCGTTGCGGTCGAGTGGAAGCCGCTGGGGTCTGTTGCAGACATCGGCACCGGGACCTCGAATCGTCAAGATCAGGGTGAAAGTGGAATCTACCCGTTCTATGTTCGATCGAAAAGTATTCTGAGGTCAGACACTTTTGAATTCGATGAGGTGGCAATAATCATTCCTGGCGAAGGCGGGATTGGCGAGATATTTCACTATGCAGAAGGGAAGTATGCCCTGCATCAGAGGGCTTACAGGGTTCGCATCACGTCAGATGTCGTGAGTACGAAATTCTTGTACTACTTCATGCGTTCTAGCTTTAAAAAATTCATTTTGACGAGGAGTGTCGGCGCTACTGCTATCTCAATTAGAAAGCCGATGATTGAAGGATTTCCCGTCCCGATCCCCTGCCCAGACAAACCTAAAAAATCGCTTGAGATCCAGGTCGAAATCGTTCGTTTACTGGACACTTTTACCGAGCTTACTGCCGAACTTATTGCCGAGCTTACAGCTGAGCTTACCGCCCGCAAGAAGCAGTACAGCCACTATCGAGATCAGCTGTTGCGTTTTGAAGATGAAGAGGTTGAATGGAAGGCGCTGGGTGAGATCGGGAAATTCATTCGCGGCAGGCGCTTCACGAAGGCTGACTTTGTGGACGACGGAATCAGCGCGATTCATTATGGCGAGATTTACACGCGATACCGTGTTTGGACAGATCATGCCGTGTCCAAGGTGCGGTCTGACATGGAAAGCTCATTGCGCTACGCGAAACCTAATGATGTCGTGATAACCGGCGTTGGTGAAACGGTTGAAGATGTTGGAAAGGCAGTTGCGTGGATCGGCGATGGCGAAGTGGCTTTTCATGATGACAGCTATGCCTTCCGTCACTCGATGAATCCGAGATACATATCCTACGCAATGCAAACTGCTGCGTTCATCGATGAGAAGGCAAAGCATGTGTCTCGCGGAAAGGTCAATCGCCTGCTGGTCGATGGCCTTGCGAAGGTCAGAATACCGATCCCCTATCCGAACGATGTCGGGAAGTCGCTTGCAGAGCAGGAGCGCGTCGTTACTATCCTGGACAAGTTCGACGCTCTGACCCAGTCCATTACCGAAGATCTGCCTAGAGAAATCGAGCTTCGACAGAAGCAATACGAGCACTACCGAGATTTGCTATTGAATTTCCCAAAGCAGCACCAGGTGGCGGCCTGAGATGAGTGCCACGCTGACCGACATCGCCCAGCAGCTAAAAGATGCTGGCAAAAAGGTGCAGCTGATCTATGCCTTCAACGGCTCCGGCAAGACGCGCCTGTCACGAGAGTTCAAGGAGTTGATTTCACCCAAGGCGGAGGGCGGGGAAGCTCAGGCATCTGAGTTGGCAGAGAAGAAGGTTCTCTATTACAGCGCGTTCACGGAAGATCTCTTCTATTGGGATAACGACTTGAAGCAGGACACTGAGCACAGGTTGATTATCCAGCCCAATTCCTTCACTCGATGGGTGCTCGAAGAGCAAGGCCAAGACCAGAACATCGTTACGAACTTCCAGCTTTACACAAACGACAAACTTACGCCACGATTCAACGAAGAATACATATTCAAGGACCGAGAGGGCAATGACGTCACGGTTAAAGCGTTTTCGGAGGTGACTTTCTCCCTGGAGGGCGGCAATGATGAGCGTATTCCAAATCTGAAAATCTCCAAGGGCGAAGAGAGCAACTTCATCTGGAGTATTTTCTACACACTGCTTGAGCAGGCGATTCTCACACTAAGTGAGGCTCAGCCTGACTACCCTGAGCAAACACCATTTGACAAGCTGGAGTATGTGATCGTAGACGATCCTGTCAGTTCCCTGGATGACAACCACTTGATCCATTTGGCCGTCGACTTGGCGCAGCTAGTCAAATCGAACGAATCGAATATCAAGTTCATCATCACGACGCACAACCCACTTTTCTTTAATGTCCTTTGCAATGAATTCGGTAGCGATGAAAAAACTGAGCGCTACAGCTGGAAGTCAAAATGGTTTGGCAAGTCACGCTTGGAGAAATTTAACGATGGCAGCGTTGATCTAGTACAGCAGCCAAACGATTCGCCATTTGCCTATCACCTGCACTTGATATCGCAGCTCGAGGAGGCGATAAAGAGCGGGCAGATTGAAAAGTATCATTTCAACCTATTGCGAAACATCCTAGAAAAGACGGCAACATTTCTCGGCTATAAAAGGTGGGAGCTTCTTCTGCCAGAAACAACCGACGGTCTGCCCGATCCGCTTGCAAAACGGATAGTGAACTTATCAAGTCATTCAAAGCACGCTGCCGAGGAAGTAGCGCCGCTGAAGCCTGAAGAGAAGCAGATTTTGGTGCGGTTGCTTAGGCGCATCGTCGAGCGCCACGCCTTCTGGCAGCAGCAGGGAGCCTGACGCCATGAGGGACATCACCCGGCACACCGACTACTGGCAGGCCATCGCCGCCATCAAGCTGCGCATTCGAACCTCGCAGGCCCGCGCGGTGCTGGCCGTGACCGCCAAGCTGCTGGGCCTGTACTGGGACATTAGCCGCTACTGGAAGCATGGCAACGCGAGCGCGCCTGGGGTTCGGCGGTGGTTGAGCAGATGGCGCACGACCTGCAGGCCAGCCACCCGCGCATGAAGGGGGTTTCTCGGTCCAGCCTGTTCGCCATGCGGAAGTTCTTTGCCTTTTTCAGCCCCCAGTTTGAAGTTGTCCCACAACCCGTGGACAAATGCCCAGGGTGCACCCTGCGCACCCTGCTGGGTAAGGTGAAGTCGGTGGAGCTGGTGTGATGTACGCGCAGGCCCGCATCGAGCACGGTTGGAGCCGCACGGTGCTGGAGTGGCAGATCGAGCAGCGCTTTCATAAGCGTGGGGGCCACGCGGTGGGCAACTTCGCCCAGACATTGCCGGTGCCCAAATCGGAGCTGCGCTGATGCGCTACGAAGAAGACAAGCCGAATGACTGACTACAAAACCATTGCCGAATCCAGAAACTTCATTGTTCTGGACAAGTACACCAAACAATGGCAGATCACTGAGGGCTACCAGAGCGAAGGCGATCTGGAGCGTGAGTTCATTCAGGATTTAGTCAAGCAGGGCTATGAGGCACCGCTGGGCCTGAACACGCCCGACGCCCTGTTGGCCAATGTACGTGCGCAGCTGCAAATCCTTAACAACGCGCAGTTTTCAGATGCCGAGTGGCAGCGCTTCGTGGAAACCTGGCTGGACAAGCCCAGCGACGGCATCACCGAGAAAACCCGCAAGGTGCACGACGACTATGTCCATGACTTCGTGTTCGACGATGGGCGTATCCAGAACCTCTACCTGCTGGATAAGAAGAACATCGCGCGCAACAAGGTGCAGGTCATCAAACAATTCGAGCAGGCCGGCACGCACGCCAACCGCTACGACGTGAGCATACTGGTCAATGGCTTGCCGCTGGTGCAGGTGGAATTGAAGAAGCGTGGCGTGGCCATTCGCGAGGCGTTCAACCAAGTGCGCCGCTACAGCAAGGAGAGCCTCAACAGTGCACAGTCTTTGTTCAAGTACCTGCAGCTGTTCGTGATCTCCAATGGCACCGACAGCCGTTACTTCGCCAACACCACGCAGCGCAACAAGAACAGCTTCGACTTCACCATGAACTGGGCGCAGGCGGACAACAGCCTGATCAAAGACTTGAAGGACTTCACCGCCACGTTCTTCCAGAAAGACACGCTGCTGAAAGTTTTGCTGCGCTATTCGGTGTTCGACACCAGCAACACGCTGCTGGTGATGCGTCCGTACCAGATCGCCGCCACTGAACGCATCTTGTGGAAGATCAATAGCGCCTGGCAGTCCAAGAACTGGAGCGCGCTGGAGGGTGGCGGGTACATCTGGCACACCACGGGCTCCGGCAAGACGCTGACCAGCTTCAAAGCGGCCCGCCTGGCCACCGAGGTGGATTTCGTCGACAAGGTGATCTTTGTCGTGGACCGCAAGGATCTGGACTACCAGACCATGAAGGAGTACCAGCGCTTTTCACCGGACAGCGTGAACGGCTCTGACAGCACGGCGGGCCTGAAGCGCAACCTGGACAAGGACGACAACAAGATCGTCGTCACCACCATCCAGAAGCTGAACAACCTGATGAAGAACGAAGACACCCTGCCCATCTACGGCAGGCAGGTGGTTTTCATATTTGACGAGTGCCACCGCAGCCAGTTTGGTGAAGCTCAGAAGAACTTGAAGAAGAGGTTCAAGAGGTTCTACCAATTCGGCTTCACTGGCACGCCGATCTTTCCGCAAAACGCCCGAGGGGCGGACACCACCGCCAGTGTGTTCGGCCGGGAGCTCCACTCATACGTGATCATCGATGCGATCCGCGACGAGAAGGTGCTGAAGTTCAAGGTGGATTACAACGATGTGCGGCCACAGTTCAAGGCCATCGAAATCGAGCAAGACGAGCAGAAGCTCAGCGCCGCCGAAAACAAGCAGGCGCTGTTGCACCCCGACCGCATCCGCGAAGTCACGCAGTACATCCTGAACAACTTCCGGCAGAAGACCCATCGCCTGCAAGCTGGCAATAAGGGATTCAATGCCATGTTCGCGGTCAGCAGCGTGGATGCCGCCAAGCTGTACTACGAAGCATTCAGGGATCTGCAGAAGAGCAGCGCCAAGCCGCTGAAGGTGGCGACCATCTTCTCGTTTGCCGCCAACGAAGAGCAGGACGCCATGGGTGACATCCAGGACGAGGGTTTTGAGGTGTCGGCCATGGACAGCAGCGCCAAGGAATCGCTGAGCGCCGCCATCGCCGACTACAACGCGCTGTACAAGGCCAACTTCAGCGTGGACAGCAACGGCTTTCAGAACTACTACCGTGATCTGGCTAAACGCGTCAAGGGCGCAGACGACAGCGGCAAGAGACTGCCCGCTGACGAGCAGGTGGATTTGCTGATCGTGGTGGGCATGTTCCTGACTGGCTTTGACGCCCCCACGCTTAATACCCTGTTCGTGGATAAAAACCTACGCTACCACGGCTTGTTGCAGGCCTACTCGCGCACGAATCGGATCTTCGACGCTACCAAAACCTTCGGCAACATCGTCACCTTCCGCGACTTGGAGCAGGCGACCGTCGACGCCATCACCTTGTTTGGCGACAAGAACACCAAGAACGTGGTGCTGGAGAAGAGCTACAAGGAATACATGGACGGCTTCACCGACCTGGTGACCGGCGAAGCCCGACGAGGCTTTGTGGACGTGGTGCGAGAGTTGGAGCAGCGCTTTCCTGACCCGGCCGGTATTGAAAAAGAAGCCGACAAGAAGGCCTTCGCGAAGCTGTTTGGTGAGTACCTGCGTGTAGAGAACGTGCTGCAGAATTACGACGAGTTCGCGAGCCTGAAGGTCCTGCAGGGCGTCGATCTGACCGACCCGGCGGCGGTTGAGGCGTTCAAGGCCCGTCATTACCTGGACGACGCCACATTGGATGCACTGAAAGCGATCCACATTCCCTCTGAGCGCAAGATTCAGGACTATCGATCAACCTACAACGATGTTCGCGACTGGCTGCGCCGAGAGAAGTCATCTGCCGAAACGGAAAGGTCCACCATCGACTGGGACGATGTGGTATTTGAGGTTGACCTACTCAAGTCACAGGAAATCAACCTGGACTACATCCTTGAATTGATTTTTGAGAATAGCAAGAAGGTCAAGGACAAAGCAGCATTGGTTGAGGATGTGCGCCGAGTGATTCGCGCCAGCTTGGGCAACCGCGCCAAAGAGAGCTTGTTGGTCGACTTCATCAACCAGACCGACTTGGACCAGATCGGTGACAAGGCCAGCGTAATTGACGCCTTCTTCACCTTTGCCCAAGCTGAACAACAGCGTGAGGCGCAGGAGTTGATCTGGTCCGAAAATTTGAATACGGATGCAGCAAGACGCTATATCACCACTTCGCTGAAGCGGGAGTTCGCCAGTGATAGCGGTACTGAGCTCAATGCAGTTTTGCCCAAGATGAGTCCACTGAATCCCCAGTTCTTGACCAAGAAGCAGAGCGTGTTTCAGAAGATCGCCCTCTTCGTGGAGAAGTTCAAGGGTGTGGGTGGACAGATCTGATCCCGAGCACCGTGAGTAGCTGTGGCGACGGCAACCGCGACATCCCGCCAACGTCTGCTATCGCCGACATCGGTCACCTAATAGGTCTGCGCTGACTGGCTGATATCAGTCTTGAACGCCAGTTCGCGGGGGCTACCCGAATACCCGCTCATGGCCGGGACTGTGCTTCCGCAGCCCTGCTCGGAAGCAGTCTCCCGGCTTGTTCAGATCTCAGTTTGCGCCCAAAGCCGCTGAAAGCAACTTCGAAAAATGCAAATGACCACAAGGGCAGGCATCGATGTCTTGGCCGTTCCCTCTTCTGTGACCGCCGAGCAGTTCTACGCGAACCTCGGTATAAGGCCATGCGCGATTCCTTGTATGGGGAGGAACGCACCATCATCATTGAACGGCTCCTGACGGAGCCGAAGCCGCCCGGGCCCGACGGTCGTTCAACGTTGAATCTCAGCGGGCGGCGAAACCGTCCGCTGGAACCAGTGCTTAGGCCTCTCTTGCGGGATGATGTGGCGGCTGTCAGCCGCTTGTGTGGGTCTTGGATAGGCAGCGGGGCCTCATCACCCGCGCACACCGAAAAAAAGCCGAAGCGCGCGGTCTACCATCCTCCGCCATGAGCTCCCAATACGAATGCCTGCGTCCCGACCACCTGTACCGGGATATTTTTGACGTCGACGCGCCCAGCGACACCGCGGTGGGTCGCCAGGTTTGGCCTTGCCGCCCAGGCATTTTCATCCGCAACCAACCGGCACCGCCTTCGGTCGAAGGCGCCGAACACCCGTACCCAGGCGCGATCGAACGCGAGCTCGTCGTGGGCCAGTTCGGCTTGGTCCCGCTCTGGGTGAAATCCGCTTCTGACGCAAAACTGCGTTCGACCAAGCTGATCAACGCACGCTCGGAGACCGCGACCACCTCCAACAACTTTCGCGGCGCCTGGCTGGGTGCGCAGCGCTGCATCGTGCCGATGATGGCGTTTCACGAAGACGACTTGCGCAGCGGCAAAGCCGTGTCCACGCGTGTCGCGCGGCTGGACGGCAAACCCATGGGCGTGGCCGGTCTGTGGGAGTCCTGGACCGGTGCGCAGGGCGGGGTGATCGTCAGCTTCTGCCTGCTCACGGTGAACGCCAACAGCCACGCGTTGATGCACCGTTACGGGCAACCGGGCAGCGAAAAGCGCATGTTGGCGATTTTGAACGAAGGTTCGTATGGCGCTTGGCTGAACGCGGCCCAGCCGGAGAAGGCGCGCGAATTCATGCGGGCGTATCCGGCCGAGGGGCTCACCGCCAACCCCATCGAGAAGAAGCGCTCGGCCACTTGATCAGCACAGCGTGACCGGTGCCGTCTCGATGCCATGCTCGATGCTCTGCGGTGCACCTTTCCATGACGTGGCCAGCACGCGGCGCTCGGCTTCGTTGATGGCGAAGAGCGCTTCCCGTTACGTGGGTTCGCAACCACCCAGGTCAGGCCGTAGGTCCGATTGTGGCCGGGACCGCCAGTATGCAGCCATGCCGGGAAGCTGACCTTGGGTCGGAAGCGCCCACACACTCGAAAGTCAGTTCCCTGGCGTGGCCTCGTGCTCACGCTGCCGGCCATCACCAGTCATTCAATGTGGATGCCAGAGAGCAGCCGCTCGACGCCGCTCTCGACCCTTTGCGGTCTTCGAGTCGGCTGATCTCGGCGCCGCGAAGCGGACGTTCAAAGCCCTTTCGACGCTTGCCTCAGCAAGACAGCCAAAGAACTCTCTTGGGGTCTGGAAGTTGGCGCTTCAGGGCGAAATGCCGCCAAGCGCTGCGGGCGCCGGCGCGATGAACAGCCGCGGGTCGAACTTGAACGGGTGGCGCTCGATGTGGAGGGTGACGGTGGCGTACGCCGGGTGCGCGGGGTTGAGCAGCAGGTTCCGTTCGCCGGGCTCGATGAAGGACGGCACCCATAGCCCCAGGCTCGCGCCCGAGGCAACCCAGGTGTTGCCGATGGTCTGGGTGGCCGTCTCGTCGTCGCGCCAGTCCGCAGGCAGGCCCAGCGTCTCGACCTCAATCAGGGAGGCGGCCGCGGGAATCTCCAACCGCATGAGCGCCTGGTTCTTGGGGTTGGCGCCGTTGGCGTGCACGCGCTTTTCGAGCTGGCACAGGGCCCGGCTCGAGCCGCAGTAAACGACCTGGTTGGGCCCCTTGGTGTGCCAGCGGCCGTTGCCCTGCGTCGAGCCATAGCCCAGACTCATGAGCAGGACGTTGAGCGCTGGTGCCGGCGTGTCGCAGTAGCCGATGCGGTAGACCGTGGTCAAACGACGCCACCGTACTTGACGGCGTTGAGGATGTCCTTGACGCGTTCGGCGCCAAAGCCGGACTTGGCGCAGTCCAGCGGCGTCTCTCCGTCGAGCATCGGGTGTGGCTGGCGCAGCCACGCAGCCGCTTCTTCATCAGTCTCGAAGGTGTCGCGTGCCATCGCGTCGAGTTCGAGCAGGCGCAGCATGCTCTCGGCCGCGTAGGTCGGAAGCACGTCGTCCTTGGCCACCTTGCGGTTGGCCGTGGCGCGGTCCATTCCCAGGACACCCGCGGCCGCGCCCTTGCCGATGCCCAAGTGGTCGCTCAGCGGCTCCAGGCTGCGGCTAGGGATGCCCAACTTGACGATGACGTAGGCTTGCTTGGCCGACAGGTGGTCAGGGATCGTGAGGAGCTCGACAGCAGACTTGCGGTGCACGCGCGCGTGCCGACCAAGCTTGGAGTCGATCTTGAACGCCCTACCGACGCCCTTGACGTAATTCAGGTCACCCTTCGCGTCACCCTTGGCGGCAGCCTTGCCACCCGCCCGCGGCGCCGGGCCCACCTCGTTGTTCGTGGTGATGATGTTGTCGCCGAGCTCGATGTGGGCGCCGCCGACCTTGGACAGGACAATCGACCAGAGGTTGTGCAGCGGGGAAGCGGCGGTCGAGGACATGAGGAGCTCCGATGTTGCGTTCATTTGCAACATCAGTTTAGCGCAATTGCATCAACTTGTCCATGAGCCTTCCGGGCGCCAAGGGCCAAAGCCGCCCATTGCCCTCGACCGCTTGTGGCCGGTAGTGTGAGCACGGGGTCGCGCCGGGGAGCTGACCTCCGAGGTGTCGGCGCAGCCGACCAAAGTTAGCTGCCCGGCGCGGTTGCAATCTGGCGGTCCCGAGCAGGAGCAGTCATACACACTATCTGCCAGTACAGTCGCGACAGTCACTCTAAATACTAAGACTTTGACGGTGCCCGGATGACCGAAGGCGGGTTCGAAGGCCAGGCGAACGATCTTGTGTTGCTGGCAAATTGGACTTTGCTCCGGTCGGATTCCGCGGGGTCAAAATTCGCCGCAGCAAACCTTTCGTGTAGGCGACAGGTCAGCCGCAAAGGAATGCCATGAGGTCCGATCGACGCTTATTTGTTTTCCGATGTATGGCGGCGAGTTCGCTACTAGGGTTAGTGCATACCGAAGCCATTGCCGACGTCGACGAGGCTGATCCGCCAGCCGTGGCGTTGGGCTACCGCGAGGACTCGGCGAAGGTCGACACTGCTAAGTATCCAACACATACCGCATCCCAGCGATGCAGCAATTGCCGACACTTTGAGGGAAAGGCAACCGATCGGTCCGGCGGCTGCCCACTGTTCGGCGGCAAGCTGGTAGCGGCTAAAGGTTGGTGCAGTGGTTGGGTCATCAAGGCATGAGGGCCCGCGGGCCGGCACCTCTATGAATGACGGCTCTGGCAACGCACAGCTAGGCCATTGGCAAGACGTACTCGGTGGCGCTCCAATTGGTGCGTTCTTCTGATCCGCGGTTGACGCGAATTGAAGCCCCTGGTCTTCACTTCTGCCGGATCTCCGGATCTGCAGTTGCTATGTTGCTATCGCGGTCGGACCACTGACCGCTCTCGCTGGTACACCTCCCATGGACCGAGCGTTGGCGACCGACAGCAACGGGCCCCGACCTCCCTTTGGACGGCCAAGATAGCGGTCTTCGATCCTGCAAGGGCCAGTCGCCCAAGAGGTATGCACTCGAGCTACGACAGCATTACCTTGTGACCGGCTGTAGATGGCACAGTCGGCTTCACGCTGGGAAGACCGGTCTCAGCCGTACAGCGTGAATTCGACCCGCGTCCGGGAAAAACTGCAATCGCTGCACAGTTGCCGCATACCAGACGATGCTGAAGGGCCGGGCAGCGCCCTGGACGGACTTTGGCTGTAAAACTTGAACGGCGCAAGGCGGACCGACCTCGCCCGCCGCACTCGTTACTGCGCCAGCGCCTGGACGCGGGCGTCTTTGGACGCCGAGTCGATCACGCGGGCGACGTCCTCATCGAGCATCAAGCCGTCGGACCTCAAATGCTCGGCGGAAGCGCGCACTCGTTCGATATACGTCCCGCGGGTCGGATAGCGCTCTGCGATCGACGGCCTCGGGTCGTGCCTGACGCTGCGCTCCTGCGCGTCCCTGGACAACGGCAGATAGCTGCCATCCAATCCGCACAACTGTCCTTCGGCAAAGCCGGACTTGCGAAGACCAAAGCCGGTGTACGTCGCGAGCGGCACATCGATGTCAGGCACACGAACGCCAGCAACGTCATTCCCGTCGGCGTCGGTGCGAGGCACAAGCACGAGGTAGCGCAGACGGGTGTCGGCGCGTGCCGGCGTCGCAGAGTAGTCGACCGGGTTCAGGTCATTCAGTGCCGTCGGCAGCTTCAGCCCGAGGGCGTCCAGTTCGGGGAAGCCCATCTCGGCCCTCTGGGGCCTGGCCAACGTTCCGGCCGCGGCGGAGGGGTAGCGACTCGGCGGCGGCTCTTGCCCGTCACGCGCCCACGTGATCAGGCGCGCCATCAGCGCCCGGTACGTGGACGACTGCCTGGCCGGGTTGTTCGGCATCTGGCAGATGCCGGCCGCGGGCGTGGCCGCCGACACATGTTGTGTCGACGACATCAGGTACAGACGCACGCTGGCGGGCACCGGCACATCGCGCCCCGCGCCGTCGGTCACCACAAGTGAGGCGCGCCCTTGCCAGAACTCGAGGTTGCTGTCGACATGCATCAGCTTCGGGCAGGTGTCGTCGGTGCGACAGCTTGCCAGGATCCCGTCGGTGCGCCCGGTGAGCGGATCCGTGATGGTGCCGTAGCCAAACGGAAACTGGTCGCCGTAGACCCAATGGTCCTCGTGCTCGCGCGAGAACCGGCCCGGCTGGGCCCAACGCACATTGGTGAAGCTCTTGCGGGATCCGGCGATCGTCGGCATCGCTGCGTCGAATACGCGCCCACCGGTTGGCGCCGTGTTGAACCCCTGCCAGATGAAGTCCCGCAGGAAACGCCCGGATTGCGAGATGCCGAGTGCCACGGTGACATTGGGCCGGATGTCTGCCAATGGCTGGGGCTGCCCTTCAGCATCGACCTGCGCGGTCTTCAGAAAGCTAACGACATCGCGAACCGCGGCCATGCCCAGGCCCATCACCCGCGGATCGCGCGCCTCGTACTTGAACTGGTAGATTGCCCCGGCGTCGAAGCTCGGTGGGCGCTCGATTTCAATCTCGCGGGCGCTCTTGAAGCGCCAGGCGCTTGCCGACAGCACGGTTGCCGGGGCCTCCGGCCTGGCACGCACGGTCAACTCTGCGCGCGTCGGGTCTTGCGTTGCGGCGGGGTAGGACAGCGGCATGGTCCCCGCCGTGCCGGGCGCATCGAAGACCACTTCCTCCAGGCTGCTGCCAGTGATTGGGGCACCATGATTGGTGGCGACCGGAAGCGCCATGCCCAGGCTGCGCCCTGACCTGTTCAGCGGCAGGTCGCCCTGCCAACCGACCCAGAGCATCGTGTGCCCCTGACGCATCAGCCATCCGTTGCCAGCCTGCGCTGCGGTATCGGCTTGCAAGTCGCCATCGTCGACCAGCGGCAGCATCAGCTTGCGGCCGCGGTTGGCCACATCGAAGACGAGGACGCGCGACGCCTTGTTCGCTTCACTCGGCCGAAGCAGCACGACATCCGTTTGATACCGCACCATGCCATCGGCGTCGGCCGCCGCGGCGAGATCGACGATGCGCCGGTTGGCCGGATGTCCTGGATGCACCTTCACATGTGCGACCGCGACGACCATCTCGTATTCACCCACATCGCCGAAGCGGGCGCCGCCAAACGCTGGCTTTCTGCTAACGACTTCGATCCGCTCGATGGTCGTCGCTGGAGGGCCACTGCCTGGCATCGGCGAGTGAATTGCACAGCCGACGAACAATGCCGAGGCCAAGAGCGCGACACGTGCCCATCCCCGCATGTGGTTGATCCTCATTGCGTGCTCCTCGCTAGCAATCCGTCGATTTCAAGTGCAGAACGTGCTCGAAGGATTTTCTCATGACGACCGCGCGTTGCGCATCAACGGCGATCGGGTCTACAACACTTGCCTTGTGACCCGGCTTGAGTCATCGGGCAGGTCTTCGCAGCCGTTGATGAAGAGTCGGAAATGGCCGGTAGATTGGTTATTGGTGCAAGCTCGAACGCGTGCTCAAGACTGGTTGCGGCTGTTCGAGGTTTCAATCCGAGCGGCAGCAGCGACTAAAAGCTGACATAGGCAACCCTGCCCCATGCTCGACAGCTGTACCCCAAAACCTGACTTCCAATGGCGTTCCACTGGGACGGCCAACCGAACTTCGCGTTGAACGGCAAGTTTGACAAGTCGCCATATGGCGTTCGGGGCCCTAACAGGATGCGGAAATACTCCCCTCCAAAGCGAGGCATCTTCTTCGGCGAAGGTCCGCTTTTCACATGGTGCAGTGAGCGGCGATTTTGGGAGCCGTTTCCGCTGATTTGAGGGTGTTTTGCAAGCCTCTGATGGCCTCAGAGCCCCTGCGGACGGATTTGCCCCAACGAGCGCATGCGCGTCAAGTTGTACGCCGTCATCGTCAGCACGAACAGGTGGTCCACGCGCTTGAGTCCACGCACCATCACCTGACGAATTCCGCCCACCGTCTTGGCCCAGCCAAAGCCCTGCTCGATCAGCTTGCGCTTGCGCTGCGACAGGGCATAGCCCTCGCTCGCAGCGATGGCATCGGGCACTGCGGAGCGCCGCCCGGAAGTGTTCTGGGCGACGTGCGGTATTACGCCCATGTCCTGGCACGCCTGGACGAACTCCTGCGCGTCGTACCCCTTGTCCGCACCGAGCGTGACCTCCGTATCCGGACTCGCGGTGGCCTGACGGGCGTCCCTGATCATGACCTTGGCCGCTTCGCGTTCGGCAAAGCCATCGGCTTGTGTGACCATCGCGTTAGCGATCAGGCCGTGGCGATTGTCAGAGAGGGTATGGCCCATGTAGCGCAACTCGCTGGCGGTCTTGCCCTTGCGGTACAGCCGCGCATCGCCATCGGTGCGCGAGGCGTGGGTTTCGTTGCTGCGGGTCTGACCTTTGAAGCTGGTGCTATCAGCCTTGTTGTTGCCCGCGTCATCGTCGCCGCTGCCGTCCTTGCGCACGAAGCTCCTGTGGCTGGCCCACGCCTGGATAAGGGTGCCATCGACGCTGAAATGTTCTCCCGACAGCCAGCCTTTGCGACCAGCTGTCTCGACGATGTGGTTGAACAGTTCGATGATGGCGTCATGCTCGATCAGGCGTTCGCGGTTCTTGGTGAAGACGCTGGGAACCCAGACCGCATCGTCCATGGCCAGGCCGATGAACCAGCGAAACAGGAGGTTGTATTGAGTCTGCTCCATGAGTTGGCGCTCCGAGCGAACGCTGAAGAAGATCTGCAGCAGCATCGCGCGCAGCAGCTTCTCTGGAGCGATGCTGGGGCGCCCGCCCTTGATGTCGGCCTCGTACATGCCGGCGAACAAGTCGTCCATCTTGAGCAGCGCTTCATTGACCATCGCGCGGATAGGACGCAGCGGGTGATTGGCGGGTACGAAGTCCTCCAGGCGGCGCATCGTGAACAAGCTCTCGGTGAAGGTATCGGCTCCGCGCATCGTCTGGGGTCTTGGATTGCAACTGTCGGGGGATCAACTTCTAACGTTCGAGGGCTGTCACGCGTCGACCAATTGCAGAGGTATTTCAGCACCCTGCTAAGCAGTCGGTCGGCGCTTCAGCTGGAGCATGAATACCTCCAACATTGTTCTCGTTGGGTTCGTCGGGCTCGTCGCCTTGGTCATCGGATTCGCGATGGGCGTGCCCATCAGCGCCGCGATGCGCCGCTCATGCTGGCGCGTGCTGGACCTGATCATCTCGGCCGATCCGGCGCGCAGCGAAATCGACAACGAGGTCGAGCGATTGCTCGAAGCGGCCGTTGCGGCATCGACCGCGGGTGGTGTCGCGACGCCGGCCGGCAGCGTCGGCGTGACGCTGGACCACCGCTTGCGCAGCGCCATCGCGCACATGCGGGAGAACGTGTCCGAGAAAGCGTCTATCGACGAGATTGCCGCCAAGGTGGGCCTGTCTCGCGCGCGATTCTTCGCGCTTTTTCGTGATCAGCTCAACACCACGCCGCAGGTCTTCTGGAGCGGCGTTCGCGTCGAGGAAGCGATGCGAAGGGTGAGCGAAGGCAGTGAACTCACCGATGTCGCGCTGGACCTCGGCTTCTCCGCACCGGGGAACTTTTCGCGCTTCTTCAAGAAGCACACGGGCATCTCGCCTTCGATCTTCAAGCGCGCCACCCGAATGCCATCGCCTGTGACAGTCACCGGGATTCCGCGGGAGCATTCCTAGAAGCTATCAAACCCCAGGTGTGCGCTGGGGCGCATGCTTGGCTGCCCCGACAGCGCGCAATAGGCCCCAGGGCGTAGGCAAAAACGGAGTCAACGTCGATCCAGATGCGCGCGCGAGCCCGCTAAACATTCCTGGCCGATTTCAGTGCTCGTCTCGCCAAAAGGTAGTGGCGGATTTCGCCAGCGACCCCACGACGAAACAGCAGGACGCAAACGACAAACAGGATCCCGCTTGCCACGGTGATGGGGAAGTCCGTCTCGGCAAGAAAGTGCTCGAGCGCAACGACCATCCCGGCCCCCACCACAGGGCCCAGCAGTGTGCCGAGCCCGCCCAGCAACGTCATCAATACCACCTCGCCCGACATCTGCCACGCCACGTCGGTCAAGCTGGCAAGCTGGAAGACAAGCGCCTTGGCGCCACCCGCCAGACCGGCCAGCGCCGCCGAGATCACGAACGCCAGCAGTTTGTATTGCGCCGTGCGGTAGCCCAGGGAAATGGCGCGTGGCTCGTTCTCGCGGATCGCCTTCAGGACCTGTCCGAACGGAGAGTGAACCGTGCGCCAGATCACGAGAAAGCCGAACAGGAAGACGGCCAGGACAAAGAAGTACATTGCCAGCGGCTTATTGAGGTCGACCAGACCGAGGAGCATTCCGCGGGGGACAGCCTGGATGCCATCCTCTCCTCCAGTGAAGCGCATCTGGATCGCGAGGAATGCAATCATCTGGGCCAACGCCAGCGTGATCATGGCGAAGTAGATGCCTTGCCGGCGAATTGCGAGCGCGCCCATCAGGAACCCGAGTACCGCGGCAAAGACCGTCCCCGCAACGAGCGCGAGTTCCGGGGGCCACCCCCAGACCTTGCCCGCGTGCGCAGTGATGTACGCCGCCCCCCCAAAGAACGCGGCGTGACCGAAGCTCAGCAATCCGGCATAGCCGATCAGGAGATTGAACGCGCAGGCAAACAAGGCGAAGCAAAGAAGCTTCATCAGAAAGATGGGATAGAGGAAGAACGGCGCTGCCACAGCAAGAGCGAGGCTGACCACTACCAGCACCGGTATCAGAAGCGCCCGTCTGGGCGAGACCGCATACTGTGTCAAGTTCGAGCTTGCAATCGTCGAATTCTGGATAGCGACCATGTTCAACGCTCCTGCCCGAAGAGGCCTGCTGGTTTGATGAGAAGTACAACGGCCATGACAATGAAGATGACGATGTTGGAGGCTTCCGGATAGAAGACCTTGGTCACGCCTTCCAGCAGACCGAGCCCCAGGCCGGTGACGACAGAGCCGAGGATCGAACCCATGCCGCCAATCACGACGACCGCAAAGACGGTGATGATCAGGTTTGATCCCATCGTGGCGTTGACCTGGTAGATGGGAGCGGCCAGTACGCCCGCCAGGCCCGCCAGCGCCACCCCAAGCGCAAACGTCGAAGTGATCATGACTGGAACATTGATGCCGAAGTTCTCGACGAGCGTCGGGTTTTCAGTTGCAGCCCTGAGGTAAGCGCCCATCCGTGTACGCTCGATGGCAAGCCATGTTCCAGCGCACAGGGTCAGCGATGCAACCACGACCCAGGCGCGATAGTTCGGCAGGTACATGAACCCGAGGTCCTGCCCGCCCCGAAGGAGTTCAGGGACCGGGTAAGGATTGCCGCTTGACCCGAACTTGTAGCGGAATGCGCCTTCAAGGATCAGCGCGACACCCAGTGTCAGCAGCAACCCATACAGGTGATCCACCTGGTACAGCCTGCGCAGCAGCGTTCTCTCGAGCAAGGCACCCAGCAGGCCGACCGCGAGTGGGGACAACACCAGAGCCCACCAGTACCCCACTCCCATCCACTGAAGCAACATCCACGCGACAAATGCGCCGAGCATGTAGAGCGCCCCATGTGCAAAGTTGATCACGTTCAACAAGCCGAAGATGATGGCCAGGCCCAGGCTGAGGATCGCGTAGAAGGATCCATTGATGAGCCCGACAAGAACCTGTCCGAACAATTCTTGAGGCGTGATTCCCAGTGATTCAAGCATCGCGGCTCCCTGTCTCAGTTACGAATATCGCAAGCATGGCGGTCTCAGACCCCCAGGTAGCCATGGAGCTTGTCCATGTTCTGGTGGAGTTCAGCGTTTGGAATTCGGTCGATGATTCGCCCCTCCTCCATCACGTAGTGGCAATCGGCAATCGTTGAGGCAAAGCGGAAGTTCTGTTCGACCAGCAGGATCGTGAAGCCCAGTTTCTTCAGCGCGACGATGGCGGTGCCGATCTGCTGGATGAGTGCAGGCGCGAGGCCTTCGGTGGGTTCGTCCAGCAGGATGAGGTTTGCACCTGTGCGAAGGATGCGAGCGATTGCCAGCATCTGTTGCTCCCCGCCGGACAGCCTGGTGCCTTGGGTCGAGCCCCGTCCCTTCAGGTTCGGAAACAGATCGTGGATTTGCGCGATCGTCATGCCACCTGGCTTGACCACTGGCGGGAGCAGCAGGTTTTCGTTGACGCTGAGCGAAGAGAATATCCCTCGCTCTTCCGGAACGTAGCCGATGCCCAGCCGGGGAATCTGATGTCGGGGCATGTTGATGAGCTCCTGACCGCTGGAGATCACCGAGCCACTGCGCTTGGTGACCACCCCCATGATCGAGCGCATCGTCGTTGTCTTGCCCGCGCCATTGCGCCCGAGCAACGTGACAACCTGACCCTGTTCGACCTGGAAGGAGACCCCGTGAAGGACGTGCGATTCACCGTAGTGCGCATGAAGGTCGCGAACCTCAAGCATCGGCTTTTGATGAGTCGGTTCAGGCATTTACGCTTCCCATGTAGGCTTCCATGACCTCGGCGTTGCTGGACACGGTCGCGTAATCGCCCTCGGCCAGGAGTTCACCGCGGCGGAGCACCGTGATCGTGTCGGAAAGATCTGCGACGACCGAGAGGTTGTGCTCAACCATGAGCACAGTACGGGTGGTGGCTACCTGCCTGATCAGCTGCGCGGTCCGTTCGATGTCCTCATGTCCCATGCCGGCCAGGGGTTCATCGAGCAGGAGCATTGAGGGGTCAAGTGCCAGGGTCGTTGCAATTTCAAGGGCTCGCTTTCTCCCGTAAGGAAGATCAGCGGCGCGATGCATCGACAGATCGACCAGATTGACGGCCTCGAGAAGTTCGAAGCCCCGAGCGTCCAGCTGCTTCAGGGTGTTGTCCGAGCGCCAGAACTTGAAGCTCGACCCAACGCGACGCTGAAGAGCGACCCGGACGTTCTCCAGCACGGTGAGGTCCGGAAAGACCGCGGAGATCTGGAAGGACCGCACCATGCCCATCCGCGCGACGTCGGCTGGCTTGGCGGCCGTGATGTCGCGACCCTCGTAGTAGATGTGGCCCTTCGTCGGCGACAGGAACTTCGTAAGCAGATTGAAGACCGTGCTCTTCCCAGCGCCGTTGGGCCCGATCAATGCATGGATGGTGCCGCGGCGGATCTTCAGGTCGAGGTTCTTGATCGCGACAAATCCCTTGAATTCCTTGGTCAGTCCCCGCGCTTCGAGGATGAACTCGGGACTCTTATCGCCAATGTCCTTTGCCTTCGTCATGGCGTCAGAACTTCTCTCGACGTACGACCACGCCTGCGACGTCGCGGTCCCATGTGTCCGTGGTCACGCCATCCTTTCGGAGGATGTGTTTCAGCACTTTCTGAGTCGCAGTCTTCGGCAATTCATCGACGATCCGGACGTAGCGAGGCAGCATGAAGTGCGGCATGCGCGGGCGGAGATATTCGAGCAGTTCGGTCGGGTCGATCGACTCACCGGGCACGGGTGCGACCACGCACAGCACGTCATCCTCCGACAGCGCGCTGGGCACCGGTATCACGGCCACCTCGCGCACAAGTGGATGCAACGCGATCTCCGCCTCCACCTCAAACGAAGAAATGTTCTCGCCGCGACGGCGGATCGAGTCCTTCATCCGGTCGGAGAAAAAGTAGGTGCCCTCCCCGTCCACCCAGAAGCCATCGCCGGTGTGGAACCAACCGTTGCGCCACGCGCTCGCGGTCGCTTCAGGATTCTTGAAGTAGCCGCTGTTCATCGCCCAGGGCGCATCGGTGCGAACGAGCAATTCGCCGACCGTGCCGGGTGGGACGTCGCAGTCGTTGGCATCAACAAGCCTGACTTCGACCCCTTTGCGTGGCTGACCGCAGGAACCGACTTTGGTCGGATTCAGTTCCGACACCAGAGGAGTGGAGATTTCGGTCATGTTGTAGAGCGTGTAGACCTCCACGCCGAAACGATCGCTGAATGTCGGGCCATCCTCGGAAAGCGGCACGATGATCACCTTGCGAAGCGGATGTGACCGGTCATCAGGCGATGGTGCACGCTTGGCTATGAAGGTCGCCATGACGCCGAGCAGCAGGACGACAGTGGATTCGGTCTCTACCACGCTCGGCCAGAACGTCTCTGTCGAGAACGACGGGACGAGTGCTATCGACCCGCCGCGACTGAGCATGCCCATCACGGGAATGGTGCCCGCAACATGAAAGAGGGGCAGATTGCAAAGGTAGCGATCGTCAGCGGACAGCATGTAGAAGCCCTCCGCGCCCGACATCGCATGCAGATGCGCATAGGACGACATCACCCCCTTCGACGGGCCTGTGGTCCCCGAGGTGTAGACGATGGATTGCAGATCCCATGGTTCTATCGGCTGCTGCAATGGCGCCAGATCAGTGCGGCTGCCGTGGAGCGCGTCTGCGCCATGAACCTTGAGTGTGAAGCCCTCGCGGCCGGCGATTCGCGGCAGCTCGGGCGTGACGCACCCGACCACGACCACAGTCTTCAGGTTGGCGATATGCACGTCTGCCAGTCTCCCGACAAGCTCCGCGTGGGCAATGATGACTTCCGCGCCGGCGTTGTGCAGCACATGCTGAAGCAACTGACCCCTGTATGCGGTATTAATCGGCACGTAGGTGGCGCCGAGCCAGTTGATGCCGAACCAGACCCGCAAACAGTCCAGGCTGTTGGGCAACCAGACAACCACGGTGTCTCCTTGCTTGACACCCAGTGCCTGCAACCCCGCAGCCGTGGATTCAGCCAGGTCACGCATGCCCGCGTACGTGACCGCTTCAGTTTTCGACAGCTTCGCGAAGACCTTGTCGGGTTGCGTGGCTGCCCATTTCTCCAACGTGGAACGCAGGACGCAGTGGTCCGCGGCTGGCACACGTTCGATTGCGCGGTCGCTCATATTGGGTCTCCTGAAGCCCGTTCGGGGCTGTGTTTTTCTCGGCGTGACGAAAGCAAACGGGTTAGGGCATCACGCCGTAGCGCGCTACCGGCACCGGCGCCGATGTCCTGCGACTGCGTGCAAGCTCGAACGCCTGCAAGACCCGTGCGCGCGTTTCGCGCGGGCGGATGACGTCATGCACCGTGAATCGCGCGGCGGCGTTGAAAGGATCGGTGCCATCCTTGAAACGCTCTTCGATCTCGATCCGCTTGGCTTCCGGATCTTCTGCGCGTTCTATCTCATCCTTGAACGCGGCGGCAACGCCTCCCGCGACCGGCATCGACGCGAAGTCGGCCGTCGGCCATGCGGCGACCAGCGTCTGCTCGCCGCCCCACCCACCCATCGCGCATGCGCCGAAGCCGAAGGCCTTGCGCATCACGATCGTGACCTTCGGCACGTCAGCCCACGCCATTGCGTAGACAACGGCAAGCCCTTCGCGCAGCGTTCCCTCTTTCTCGGCTTGCGGTCCGGTCATGACACCGGGCACGTCCTGGAGAAAGAGCATGGGGATGTGATAGGACGAGCACAGGTCGATGAATCGCCGGGCCTTGCGCGCTCCTGCTGCGGTGATGGCGCCTGCGCCCACCATCGACTGGTTGGCCACGACGCCGACGGGATGGCCATCGATCCGGGCAAGCCCGGCCACCAGCGTGCGTCCCCAATCCGGCTTGATCTCGAAGAAGCTGCCGGCGTCGACGATTCCGCGGATGACCTTCTTGACATCGAAGGGTCGCTTCGGCTCGTCGGGCATGACCGTTTCGAGATCGATGGATTCGGGAGGCTTGGGTTCGGCCCGTGGCGGCCAGGTCCACGCGTTGGTCGGAAGGTAGGAAAGAAAGGTGCGCGCCAGTTCCAGCGCTTCCTCGTCGGTCTTGGCGACCCGGTCGACGATGCCGGACAGCTTTGCGTGAATCTCAGACCCGCCCAGATCCTCCTTGCTTACATCCAGGCCGGTCGCAGCCTTGACGACCGGAGGGCCACCCGCCGCCATCATCCCGGTGCCCTGGCGCATGACAATGAATTCCGTGGCAGCCCCAACGAGCGCGGAGTCGCCCGCGCAGGGGCCCAGCACCAGCGAGACCTGCGGCGCGGTGCCCGACATGCGCGCGATTTCCAGAAAGTGCGTGACGTCCGGCAGGCCGTCGTTAAGCAACTCCTGTCCGCGTGCGCCCGCGCCATCCACCATCCAGATCAGCGGCACGCGTTCGCGGCGCGCCATCTGCACGAGATGAAGTTTCTTGCGTGCGTTGATCACGCCGTGAGAACCACCCTTGACCGTGAAGTCGTCGCCGATCACGGCGGCGAATCGGCCGTCGATCTTGCCGAAGCCCGCAACGACGCCGTCCGCCGGCGTGACTTCGCTCGTCTGCTGGGCGTCATGAGAGACGTGCGAACACAACTGTCCGTACTCCTGGAACGACGCTGGATCCATCAATTTGGTGACCCGGTCGCGTACCGTCAATTTGCCCAGGTCGTGCTGCCGCTTGATGCGAACTTCGCCGCCCATTGCGACGCCGCGGGCGCGCCGCTCTTCCAGTTTGTCGAGGCCTGCTGCCAGTTTCAATTTGTCCGTCCTGTTCTTGGGAGCGAGTCCCTGGTTTGAGATCACTCCGACATGCCGCAAGGCAGATAAAAGATCTCTGATGCATGTGAATATACTGACGAGTACAATCCAATGTCAATGAGGTACTATCCCTTGGTCGTCGGACGGGCCTGCACTTCAGCCTCGCAACCTTGCCCCGGCGCAATGTCAAAGGAATAGCGGAGTAACGAGTGATGCCAGATCAGACAAACGAAGCGGCCGCCCCTGACGTCAAGTCGATGCGGGACCAGCTGCACGACTTCAAGCGCAATCGGGTTCTCGACGTGGCGAGTCAGCTGTTCTACGAAGCGGGCTACAGCAAAACGAGCATCGACGCGATCGCCGACCAGTTGCACGTCACCAAGCCGTTCATCTATTACCACTTCGACAGCAAGGCGGACATTCTTGCTGGCGTGTGCGGCCGGACCACTGCGTTCGTCGCGGAACTCGCAGAAGAGGCGGCGAACTCGAAAGGGTCGCCACGTCAACGACTTGGGGATCTGGTGCGCAACATGACGCTGCGGATCATCGAAGGCCGCGTCTACTTGGCCGTCTATTTCCGGGAGGAGAAGCATCTTCCCGAAGAGGCACAGATCGCGCTGGCCGGCTACCGCCGCAGGTTTGATCAAGCGATGCGGGCGTTGCTTCAGCAGGGCGTCGATGCCAAGGAGTTCAAGCTGGGCCACATCGCCGTGGCCGAGCAGGCCATCACCGGCATGACCACCTGGGTGTTCAACTGGTACCGGCCGGATCGACGCCTGAGCGCCGAAGACATCGCCGAGAACATGGCGCAGCTGACGCTGTCCATGGTGTCAGGCCGGTCCACCTGACGGAGGGGTCGCTGCGGACCCCTTCGTGCTACTTCTTGTCGACGAGCGCGCACTCGCTTTGGGCAAGCGGCGTGAAGGCGTCCTCGCCCTTGATGGTGGCCACCTTCTTGTAGTAGTCCCAAGGGTACTTAGATTCTGATGGGTCCTTGACTTCGTACAGGGCAAGGTCGTGAACGAAGCGGCCGTCGGCACGAATCACTCCTTGCTGGCCGAAATACTTCATCGGCGTCGCCTTCATCGTCTTCATCACCTCGTCGGAGTTGTCTGTCTTGGCAATCTCGATGGAGCGCAGGTAATGCGTGACGGTGGCGTACGTGGTGGCCTGCTCGCGTGTGGGCATCTTCTTGAACTTGTCGAAGAATCGCTTGGAGAACTTCCGGCTCTCGTCATTCATGTCCCAATAGAACCCTTCGGTCAGCTGCAAGCCATGCGCGTTCGGCAGACCCAGCGCATGGATGTCAGAGATGAAGAGGATGAGGCCGACGAGCTTCTGGTCTCCACTCTTGGTCAGCCCGAACTCAACGGCTTGCCGGATCGAGTTGACAGTGTCGTTTCCGGCATTTGCCAGGCCGATGGCTTTTGCCTTCGATGCCTTGGCGCGCAACAGGAACGATGAGAAATCGGCGTTGTTCTGCGGAATGCGGACCGAC
The DNA here is from genome assembly GCF_019207085.1 of Variovorax sp. dw_308. Classification (GTDB taxonomy): domain Bacteria; phylum Pseudomonadota; class Gammaproteobacteria; order Burkholderiales; family Burkholderiaceae_C; genus Variovorax. Next base: position 30,565 of record NZ_JAATOM010000033.1, read on the forward strand.
CCAAGAACCTTGCCTCCGTTTGCCTGGATGACCTTGGTGCTCTCGGCTTCCATCGCGTGACCGAACACATAATCGGCTGTCAGGAAGAACCAGGTATCGGCACCGGCCTTGGTCACGGCCTTGACGGTGCCGACGGACAGCGCGGTCGTGTCGTCGGCGGTCTGGATGCTGTACGGGGAGCAGTTCTTCCCCGAAAGAGCAGCTGTCGCAGCCCCGGAAATCAGGAAGATCTTTTTCTGGTTGCGTGCAAGCTCCTGAACAGCCATGGCGACGGACGACGTCGGAACGTCGACAACAGCGTCGACCATCTGTTCGTCGAACCACTTGCGGACAATGGCTGAACCGACGTCCGGCTTGTTCTGGTGATCGCCCGAGACGATCTCGATCGCGGCCCCGCCCACCTTGCCACCGAAGTCTTCTGCCGCCATTTGCGCAGCCAGCACGGATCCCGGGCCTGCGAGGTCGATGTAGGGGCCCGACGCGTCATTCAAGACGCCGATCTTTACCTTGCCGTCCGAAATCTTGGCGGGCGGCGTTTGCGCATGGCTCAAGCCAAGGCCCGATCCGCACAGGCCGATGCAGGCCATCAATTGAATGAATGCACTTTTCTTCATGTCTCTCTCCTGGGTATGGAAATTTCGATCAATCGGGCGAACGTCTAGAGGCTGTATTCGAGTGCGGAGCTGCGCACTGCTGCGATGGTTGCCACCGATGACTGCAAGGCCGTGCGCTGGTGATAGAGGCGCATTCCGCGCGATCCGCCAAGTTCTTCGCCTCCGCCGGCCCGGCCCGGACCGCCGTGCAGGCTCTGCGGCATCACGATGCTGTGATCCGTGTGGCTCTTCGCGATCGAGTCATCGACGAGCATCACCCTGCCATGCAGGCTGCCAAGCGCCTGCGCGGCCTTCACGGTCAATGCCGCATCGTTGGTGAACATCGAACAGACGAGCGATCCGCCTCCAAGTCTGGCCAGTGAGATGGCGTCGTCGCCGCGATCGTAGGGAAGGATGGTCGAGCACGGACCGAAGGCCTCCAACTCGTGGACGACGCCCGCATCCGCCGCGTCGCAATGAAGCAGGTGCGCAGGTACGAAGCTGGACACGTCCGAATCGGCATCCACTGGCGTCGCGTCGCCGCGGTGGACGATCCTCGCGACGGTGCAGAGTTTGTCGATGGACTCCTGCACCGCTCGCTGCTGCTGTTTCGTCACCACCGGCCCGAGGGTGACGTCGGCACGACGCGGATTGCCCATGACGGCAGCCTCGAGCTTGGCCTTGATAGCCTGCACCAGCGAATCGGCAACGGGCCTTGGGACAAGAAGCCGGCGGGCGGTGGTGCACTTCTGCCCGGCCTTCAGCAGGATTTCGCGAGACATCTCGTCCACGAACACCTTGAAGAGCGCCGAGTCAACGCCGATGTCGGGGCCAAGAATGCTTGCGTTGAGGCTGTCCGCTTCCACATTGAAGCGCGGGTTCTGGTCCTGGATCCGGTCCTGCGAGCGAAGGCTGCGCGCAGTCTGCGCCGATCCGGTGAAGGCGACGACATCCTCCCGACCGACCGCAGCCAACAGGCCTTGCCCGCTGCCCATCAACAAGGAGACAGCGCCCGCGGGGAGGATCCCCGTCACATCGCGCAACATCTCCCACGCCAGCAAGCTCGTCGAGACTGCCGGCTTTGTGACCACCGGCACCCCGGAAAGCAGCGCTACCGCAGCCTTGCCCCACATGCCCCACGCAGGAAAGTTGAAGGCGTTGATGTGGATCGCAGCGCCGTTGACCGGCGTCCAGAAATGAACCGACTGGAAACCGGGGTCACGGGTCAATTGGTCACCGCCGGCTTCGACCATGAATTTCGATTCGCCGAGTTTCTCGCCCAGCGCGGCGTAATAGCGCAGCGTCTGCACGGCCCCCTCGATGTCCATGGCGGCGTCGGCTCTCGTGCTCCCGGAATTCGACAGTGCCGAGCGATACCAGACATCGCGTGCGGCGCCAAGACGCGAGGCGATGGCGCCGAGAAGGCGTCCACGGGCCGCAAAGCTCATGTCTCGCAGCGCGGGACCGCCGACGTCGCGGGCATAGGTCAGCGCGGCACCGAAGTCGAGGCCATCGGCGCTCACGCGCGCGATCTCCAGGCCCGTGCACGGGTCGTTCAACGCGGTGCCCGATCCTTCGCCAGCGACCCAGCGACCTCCGAGATAACTTGGAAGCAGCATGGTCATGCCTCCTCGGTGCGAAGGACCACCCGGCCGGCAACCTTGCCACCCCGCAGGTCATCGAGCGCTTCGCGCACCTGCGCCATGGGACGCGGGTCCACCGCAATGCCCGGAACTTTTCCTTCGCGCCCGAGGGCGGCCAGTTCGCGCAGTTCCTCCAGCGTGCCGACATACGAGCCACGGATGTTGATCGAGCGCAGAGGCAGCAAAGGCAGCGACAACTCGACAGAGCCGCCAAACAGGCCCACGACGATCATCGTGCCGCCCTTGCGAAGCAGCGCCATTGCGAACTCTGCGGTGCTCGCCGCACCGACGAAATCGATGACAGCCGCAAAGCCGCCTCCCGTGGCCTTGAGGAGCGCCCGCTTGACCTCGGGGTCCTTGGGGTCCACCGCGCGCACTGCGCCGGCCGCCAGTGCGGACTCGCGCTTGGCTGGATCGATGTCGGCCACGATCGGACCGACGCCGTGCATGGCAGTGCAAAGCCTTATCGCCGATTGGCCCACGCCGCCTGCACCGATGATGAGGATCTGATCGGCCGGAGTCACAGATCCCGCCTTCTGCAGGGCGCTGAAAGCGGTCAAGCCGGAGCAGGCGTAGGTACAGGCGACCTCGACCGGTACGTTCCCGAAGTCCACCAGGTAACGGGGGTCCGGAACCACCACGAAGTCGCTGAAACCGCCATCCACGGACGTCCCGAGGGAGCGGGGCTGGGCACAGAGTTGTTCCTGGCCCGACTTGCAGAGGGAACACTGTCCGCATCCGATCCACGGGTAGATCACCCACCGGGAGCCGATGGCCAGGTCGCCAACGTCGGCGCCCTTTGCCACGACTTCGCCCACGATCTCGTGCCCAAGCGTCCGAGGCAGCAAGATGCCGCGGCTCAGGTCCATTTGCTTGCCACCGCCGAGATCGAAGTGCCCGTCCCAGATATGCAGGTCACTGTGGCAGACCCCGCAGGCTACGACGCGAAGCAGCACCTCCGTCGCCTTGGGCACGGGAGCGGGCTCGTCCATTTCCTCGAGGGGCTCCCCGAAGCGGGTCACCTTGTAGCTCTTCATCATGTCAAAACGGTGCGTGCAGGCGGATTGCATAGGTCTCCTTTGGATGGAATTCGATGGGGGCGTGGCGTCAATCAGGACGGATCAGCGCGATCACAAAGTCCTGGGGGACCACTTGCCCTTTGGTCGCAAAGAGTTCGACTACCTCCCCCGAGCAGGGCGCGACCTCCGGCATCTCCATCTTCATTGCCTCGATGAAAACGACGGGATCGCCCTCTTCAACCCTCGTCCCTTTTTCGCAGACGACCTCGATGACGGTGCCGGAAATACCGGCGCGCAGTTCTGTGTGGCTCACGGAAAGACCTCTTTCTGGTGGTTGACGGTCCCTACGGCGCCAAACAGGCGTTGCGTAAGAATCGCATACTCGCTAGTATAATAACGTTGCCGAGAGACTTCAACATCCAGACCATAGGGACAAACCAGACATGCGAAGAATCCTGATTGCAAATCGCGGCGAAATCGCCTGCCGTGTCATGCGCACATGCGAGCGCCTGGGGATAGAAACCGTGGCGATCTACTCGCCTGCGGACGCCAGCGCGCTCCACGTTGCGTTGGCAACCTCATCCATTGCCTTGCCTGCGGATGCGCCACGAGAGGGCTATGCAAACGCCGCCGTGGTCATCGAGGCCGCGCGAAAGGCGGGTGCGGATGCGGTGCACCCCGGCTACGGCTTTCTTTCCGAGAACTCGGCGTTCGCCAGAGCCGTGGAGGCTGCCCGAATGCTCTGGATCGGACCTCGCCCCGACACCATCGATGACATGGGCAACAAGAATCGCGCCCGCGATCTGGCCGAAGCAGCCGGCTTGCCTGTACTGCCTGGATCCGCACCGATCCAGGCAGGGGACGCCTCCTTCCATGCACGGGCGGGAGCCATCGGCTACCCGGTACTGGTGAAAGCCGCTGCCGGCGGTGGAGGCATCGGAATGAAGCGCGTCGACGTTCCGTCGGCGCTGGCGGCGGCCGTGGAAAACGTGCAGAGCCATGCTGCGCGCCTCTACGGTGACGCATCCGTCTTCATCGAAAAGCTGGTCGCACGCGCCCGCCATGTCGAAATCCAGGTCTTCGGCTTTGGCGATGGCGAGGCGATCCACCTGTACGAGCGCGAATGCTCCATCCAGCGCAGGTATCAGAAGGTGATGGAAGAGAGTTCGGGCCCTAACCTGGATGCTGGACAGCTGGAAAAAATGCGCGACGCGGCAGTAGCACTGGCGCGGCGAGAGCGCTATACCGGGCCAGGGACGGTCGAGTTCCTGTACGACGACGAGACGGGCGCCTTTTACTTCCTCGAAATGAACACCCGTATCCAGGTGGAGCACCCGGTCACAGAGATGGTGACCGGCATTGACCTGATCGAGCAGCAGATCCGGTTGGCCGATGGCGATGCCCTGAGCGACTTGCGCGCGGGACCTCCCGAGCGGGCGGGGCATGCAATCGAGGCCCGGCTCTATGCCGAAGACCCCAGGCGCTCCTACATGCCCAGCCCGGGAACGCTCACGGCGTTGGTCTTGCCGACCCAGTCGGACTCGGTACGCGTTGACACCGGGGTGCGCCAGGGCGATACCGTGTCGCCGTTCTACGATCCGATGATCGCCAAGATCATCGGGCGCGGTCGCACGCGTTCGGATGCAATCGATGCGTTGGCGAGCGGCTTGGCCCAGGTTGAGGTCGCTGGACTGAAAAGCAACATCGAGTTGCTGCGTGCCCTGCTCACCAACGAAGCCTTCGTGGCTGGTCGCATTCACACCGGCTTCCTGCAAGAGCACGCGAAAGCGCTGTTGCCAGCATGAGCCGTCCCCGTGAATCGGCGCTGGAACTCTCTTGATGGAGTCCGCGTACATCATCGGCGCCGGCGGAACGACGTTCGGGCGGCACGAAGGGCAATCGGCGCTCGACCTCATGGCATTGGCAGCCGAGGGCGCGCTTGCGGATTCGTCTTTGAGTCGTGGCGATATTGATGGCGTGCTGTGCGGCTATGCAACGACGCTGCCGCATCTGATGCTCTCCACCCTTTTCTGCGAACGGTTCAGCCTGCAGCCCTCGTATGCAAATGCGGTGCAACTGGGAGGGGCCACGGGGGCAGCGATGCTGATGCTGGCATCGGACTTGGTGCGCGCTGGACGATGCCGGAATGTCTTGATCGTTGCCGGAGAGAACCGCTTGAGTGGTCAGTCGCGCGACAGTTCCATCCAGACGCTCGCCCAGGTCGGCGACCAGGACTACGAAGTCCCGAACGGCGCCACCGTGCCCGCCTACTATGCGCTGATGGCCTCGCGCTACATGCACGAGAGCGGCATCACCGAGACGGACCTGGCGGCGCTGGCCGTCCTGATGCGACAGAACGCGGCACGACATCCCGGCGCCCATCTGCAAGCGCCGATCACGATCGACGACGTACTCGCATCGAGGTCGATTTGCGCTCCCCTCAAGATGCTGGATTGCTGTCCGATCTCCGATGGGGCGATGGCGCTCGTGGTGTCATGCAACCCGGGAGCCGGACCGAGGGTCCTCGTTCGCGGCGCGGGGCAAGCGCACCGGCATCAGCACCTCACCGCCATGGAGAACGTCATGGCGTGTGGCGCGGCCTTCTCGGCCACCGCGGCGCTGCGCGAAGCACGTCTGGGCATCGCAGACATCGATTACCTCGCCATCTACGATTCCTTCACGATCACGCTGGCCATGCTGCTCGAGGAGATTGGTCTTGCGCCGCGGGGCGGGGCCGGAGCGCGCGTTCGCAATGGCGATTTTTCAAGTGACGGGCCGCTTCCGCTGAATACCCACGGGGGGCTCCTTTCGTTCGGACATTGCGGGGTTGCCGGCGGAATGGCCCATATCGTCGAGACGTTCAGACAGCTGGCAGGACGCGCTGGCGAACGCCAAATCAGTCCGAAATCTCATGCGCTTCTCCATGCAGACGGCGGCGTCATGTCCTCGCATGTCAGCTTGGTGCTGTCCCGGACGGTCTGATGCGCCGTCACAAGTCTCCGCCGGTTCACAAATTCAACGCAGACCTTCAATGATCGACTATCCAAAGCTCAGGAATTGGGCGTTTCCCGACGTGGAGCATCGCTACACATGTGACGACACGATCCGCTATGCGCTGGCCCTCGGCGTCGGCTCGAATCCAACCGACGAAGGGCAGCTGAAATTCGTCAACGACGTCGTCGAGGGGACGCCGTTTGCCATGCCCACCATGGCCGTCATCCTCGGGTTTCCGGGATCCTGGATGCAGGCGCCCGAAACAGGGATCGACTTCAGCAAGATCGTGCATGGAGAGGAATTGCTGGTCATCCATCACCCCCTGCCTGCAAGCGCAACCATCGTCGCGCGCCACCGCATCGTTCGCATCGTCGACAAGGGTCCCACGCGCGGCGCCACCGTCACGTACGACAAGGATGTGATCGACCAACAAACAGGGCTCCTGTACGCCACCGTCACCCACACCACTTTTGCGCGCGGAGATGGCGGCTTCTCGGCGGCGAGCGGCCTGACCGATGAAGCGACTGCGGCACCTCAACGAACGCCTGACGGGGAACCGCATGCTGCGATCGAACTCGCCACCCTGCCACAGCAGGCCCTGATGTACAGGATGAGCGCCGATCGCAACCCATTGCATTCCACGCCGGAGGTGGCGCATGCCGCCGGGTTCGAGCGCCCGATCCTCCACGGACTGTGCACCTACGGAATCGCGAGCCGCGCCTTGCTGGAGACGTATTGCGGCAGCGATCCGCGAAGGCTGAAACGCCTGTTCGCGCGCTTCACTGCGCCGGTGTATCCCGGAGAGACGATCCGGGTCGAAATGTACCGGGAAGGCAGCACCGTCCTGTTCCGCGCACGTGTCAAGGAACGAGACCGGGTGGTGCTCGACTTCGGAGCCGCCGAGTTGTCGGAATGACGTTCCTATCGGGGTCGTGGGCTCGACCGCCTCGGACCGACCGCAACCAACATCCAGCATGAACTTTTCGCTACCCCCATATCTGATCGAGTTGCGTGAACGGACCCGGCGCTTCATCGCGGAACAAGTGATCCCGTTTGAAAGTGACGCCCGGCTGACGCCACATGGACCCAGTGAAGAACTCAGACACGAACTGGTCGCGTTGGCCCGGGTCGCCGGGCTTCTGACCCCGCACGCAGGCAAGCAGTTCGGTGGTTTGGGCCTGAACCACGTCGAGAAGGCAGTGGTCTTCGAGGAGGCCGGGTACTCGCACCTGGGCCCCGTCGCCTTGAATGTACATGCGCCTGACGAAGGGAACATCCATCTGATGGAGGCGGTTGCCACGGACGCCCAGAAGCAGCGGTGGCTGGTGCCACAGGTGGCCGGCAAGACACGCTCCTGCTTCGCCATGACCGAACCCGCGCCCGGGGCGGGCGCGGATCCTTCCATGTTGCAAACCACTGCGGTGAAGGATGGCAATGACTACATCCTGAATGGCAACAAATGGTTCATCACCGGAGCACAGGGAGCCGCATACGGGATCGTGATGGCGCGGATGGACGATGGCTCGGCGACCATGTTCCTCACCGACATGGACCGCCCCGGCATTCGCGTTGCAAGGCTGATGCATGCAATGGACAGTTGCTTCACCGGCGGCCATGCCGTCGTTGAATTCAACGACGTGCGGATTCCGGCGGCGGATGTCCTCGGTGAAGTCGGCAAGGGCTTTCGCTACGCACAGATTCGGCTTGCACCAGCTAGGTTGACCCACTGCATGCGATGGCTGGGGCAGGCACGACGTGCGCACGACGCGGCGCTGCAGCATGCACGGCAACGCCAGGCCTTCGGAAAGGCACTGGGCGAGCACGAGGGAGTCGGCTTCATGCTTGCCGATAACGACATTGATCTGCAGACCTCACGATTGCACATCTGGCAAACGGCATGGATGCTGGATCAGGGCGAGCGATGCAATTTCGAATCGAGCCGCGCCAAAGTTGTCTGCTCGGAGGCACTGTGGAACATCGTGGACCGTAGCGTCCAGGTGCTGGGGGGTCGCGGTGTCACGGGCGAGTCGGTCGCCATGCGCATCTTCATGGATATGCGAGCCTTCCGGATCTACGACGGCCCGAGTGAAGTCCATCGCTGGAGCATGGCGCGCAAGCTCCTGCAAGGAAATCGCGCATGAGAGGGGCACGCACGCTGCCGCACTCCAGGCGAAACGGCAACTCCGTTCCGGCACAAGGCATCCACGTACTTGCGGCAGCGGTCGAAGTGCAACTCACAGGTTCACCATGAAATCCATCTTCGCATCCGGCTTTGACTTAAGTGCGCTGGCCGACGTCATGAATGCCAACGGCCTGCCCGTCACGGGTTCGCTGCAGTTATCGCCGCTGACTGGCGGCCAGTCAAATCCGACATTCCGCTTAACGACGGCCGATCGTACCTACGTGCTACGCAAGCGGCCCACAGGTGATGTCCTTGCCTCGGCCCACGCGATCGACCGCGAGTTCAGAGTCATGTCCGCCTTGCGGCAGACCGCTATCCCGGTGCCGGAGATGTATTTCTATTGCAAAGACGAATCCATCGTTGGCACGCCCTTCTATCTCATGGAGTTTCTGGACGGCCGAATCTTTGTCGATCAATCGCTGCCCGGACTAGCGATGGAAGAACGAAGGGATCTGTACCTGGAAATGAATCGCGTGATCGCCGAGTTGCACAAGGTACAGCCGGAGTCGATAGGCCTCGCCGACTACGGCCGAGTCGGCAACTATCTGGGTCGCCAGATTGCTCGATGGACACGCCAGTATCAGGACTCCAATGCCGCGCCGATTCCTGCGATGGATCGGCTGATCGAATGGCTTCCCGGACATGTGCCGCAGTCAGACCGGACTTCCCTGGTGCATGGCGACTTCCGGGTCGACAACCTCGTGTTTCACCCCGTCCAGCCACGGGTGATCGGCATTCTGGATTGGGAACTCTCGACGCTCGGCGATCCACTGGCCGATTTCGCATATCACTGCATGAGCTGGCACATTCCTCCCACCGTGTGGCGCGGCATTGGAGGCTTGAATCTGGAGGCGCTGGGCATTCCGGACGAATCCCATTACGTGAATCGTTACCTCGCAACTACCGGCAACGCAGTGGATGGGCAATGGAGTTTCTACCTTGCCTACAACCTCTTTCGCATGGCCGCAATCCTGCACGGCATAGCGCGGCGCGCCGAGATGGGAATCGCCGCCTCCGCGGACGCTGCAGAGGTAGGGCGCAAGGCCGAACCCTTGGCAGAGCTTGCCTGGCAGTTCGCTGAGCGTGCGGAGGCCAATGCATGTTGACGCAACCAAACTTGGGCGCCTTCGTCACAAATCCTGGCGTAATGTACCGCGAGGGAGTCGCCCAGGGCCTGTTGCGATACATGAAGTGCCGGGACTGCGAAAGCGCGCAAACGCTGGCGCGTTATGCGTGTGGACGATGCGGAAGCACTCAACTCGACTGGCTCGATTCGGACTCAACGGGAACGGTCTATGCCGTAACGACGGTCACTCGCGCGCCGTCGGACGAGTTTCGCGCGCTGGTGCCGTATACGCTGGTTCTCGTCGACCTGAGAGAAGGTTCGAGAGTCATGGGACACGGCGAGCCGGGCCTCATGATCGGTGACGCGGTGATTGCGAGCTTCGCCGAATTGAAGTCCAAGGGCCTGGTGCTCTTTTGCCGGACCTCCGAACGGCGTGGCGAGACCGGAGATACGCTTGGCGACGCCTGTCAGAGCGGCGTGCCATGAAGCAGGCGTCAATCACCGTCGCCTTGCCATCCCAGCCCGGCGGCTACATAACCAGCAGCTGACCGGGATCGAGGAACGGAATCCGCCGCCATACGTTGACCTCATCGAAGCCCAAATCGTGATCGGACGGAGGGTGGTATGCCTTGCGTGCGAGCGCTAGAACACTGCCGACCTGGCCGCTTTGTTAGACCACGTGGACAAGACACACCAGACAGCGGAGGCAGGAGGCAGGCGACCTGCCGCTGCGTGCTCGCCACAGCCTGGAGTGCCACAAGCTCATGGCCTTGGCGGCAACCTTCATCCGCAGAGCTGAGCACTATCGGCGCTCACGACAGCTGTGTTCGCGTGCGAAAGGCACGATCGATGGCATCAGCCAGTCCGAATCAAGCTTGGTCGTATAGATCGGTCCTCGTTGTGGATGGTTCCGGCACAGCGGGAGCGGTCGAAGAATTGTTGCAACGCCACCCCGCCATCGCAGCCGGGCACCCTGTCCGTGCACGCCGATCAAGGCGCCAGCACGCGCTCCAAGCCAGTGGTTGCGTTGCTAGTGGACCCACACCGCCAAGTGCCGCAGGGAGCTCCCACGTCTCCGACGACGTAGAGCGGCAGCCTTCGGGCGGCAGCGCGCCTGAGAAGCGCAGCGCCGCAAAGGAAACGGCAGCCACCTTAACCGTCGTTCAGAACCCGAACAGGTCCGTGTGCTTCGCATCGAGCCACTCGACTGGTGCTTCCGACCACGCAATCACATAGGCGCCGAAGTCGCTCGAGAGCTCCACCTGGGTTCCCGCCTCGATCACACAGAAGCCCCCGCCAAGTACGAGTTGCCCGTTGATCTTCGCGCCGCCGCCGATCATGAAGATCTCGATCGGGGCTACGGTGCAGAACGCCGGCACACGGGTGCCGGGAATCATCGTGAGGGCGCTGTTCCGATAGTCGTGCCGGGTTCCGCTGTAGTCGCAGATCAATCGCCGCATGACCCCCCCGACGGAGCACGGAAACGGCTGGATGCCCATCACGGTGATGCTGACGTCGGGGCTTTCCTCGGGCTTCGGGTTGGTGAATCTGGCGTCGCGTCCGCCGGCGTGCAGATGCGGGGCGTCTTCTCGCGTGGGATCGGGCCAGTAAAGGACGGGGCCGTCCAGCCGGGACGCCAGCAACGAGGGCATGTAGGCGATCGCGTCGTGTGTCGAGCCCGGCATGTTGATGCCCATCTGCCCCGCGACGGTGGTCCCGGCGTAGTCGGTGAGGCCGCCGCTGAGGACGTAGCTGAAGGCGACGTCGACATGCTGATGCAAGCCCGACGACGACAAGGGGTCGAAACCAAGAAGGCCGAGAAAGCGACCCGTGTCGCGGTTCTCGTGCGCGGCGGCGAGGCGCAGGCCGGGACGCGACGCGTCGACCCAGCGTAACTCTTCCTTGTTCGTCACGAACACGTTGCCTTGGCGTTGGATGACCGGCTGGGCGAAAGTCTGCATGGCGATGTCTCCTAGGTGTTTACGAGCGGTCGATGCGCAACCGCATTGACCCGAATGATAACGATCGTTAGCATTCCGTCAACTAGAAATACCACCTGACGGAGACCAAAAATGCCCCTCGATCCGATCCATCACCCGATCAGTCGCCGCGCTCTTCTCAAGGGCGCCGGCGCCGCTGGCCTCGGTGCTGCCGGCTTCTGCGCCCCAGCTTTCGCCGCGGCCGAATTCCAGTTCAAGTTCGCAAGCAACCTGCCAGCGACGCACCCGCTGAACGTTCGCGCCAACGAGGCCGCCGATCGCATCGCCAAGGAAAGCGCCGGCAAGGTCGAGCTGCAGATATTCCCGGCCAACCAGCTCGGCGCCGACTCCGACTTGATCAGTCAACTGCGTGCCGGTGGCATCGATTTCCTCACCGTCTCCGGCCTGGTCGCTTCAACGCTCGTGCCGACGGCAGCGATCACCGGGATGGGTTTCGCGTTCAAGGACTACCCTTCCGTCTGGCAGGCGCTCGACGGCAAGCTCGGCGCCTACGTGCGCGGTGAGCTGGCCAAGGCCAACCTGCTGGCGATGCCAAAGATCTGGGACAACGGCTTTCGCCACATGACCACCTCAAAGCAGCCGATCAAGTCGGTCGATGACTTGAAGGGGCTGAAGATGCGCGTTCCGGTCAGCCCGCTGTGGACCTCGATGTTCAAGGCACTCGACGCGTCGCCCACCGGGATCGCGCCACCGGAGATGTACTCGGCGCTTCAGACCGGCATCGTCGACGGCCAGGAGAACGGCCTGGTCGCGATCCAGTTCACCAAGCTGTACGAGGTGCAGAAGTTCTGCGCCCTCACCAGCCACATGTGGGACGGCTACTGGCTGCTCGCCAACAAGCGATCGTTCGAGAAGTTGCCGGCGGACATCCAGCAGATCGTCTCGCGCAACTTCGATCTGTCGGCGGTTGCGCAGCGCGCCGACGTCGAGCGGCTCACGGTGACCGCGCGTGCCGACCTCGAGAAGGCCGGCATGAAGTTCAATACGGTCGACCAGGCGGCGTTTCGCGACAAGCTGCGCGCCAACGGCTTCTATCAGGAGTGGAAGACCAAGCTCGGCAAGGAGGCCTGGGACACGCTCGAGGCCTCGGTCGGGAAGATGGGCTGACCATGCACGGCGCGCACGCCGTCAGCGACGCCGGGCCGGAGCAAGCGCCCGCTGGTACCGGCCCTGCAGCGATTCGCTGGCTCGACCAACTGCTCGGCACGGCAATCGAAGGCGCCGCCGCCCTGCTGGTAGCGCTCGAGATCGTCCTTCTCAGCGCGGGCGTGATCGCGCGCTACCTCTTCCACTCGCCGATCACCTGGAACGACGAACTCGCATCGATCCTGTTCCTGTGGCTGTCGATGCTCGGCGCGGTAATTGCAACGCGCCGCGGCGCGCACATGCGGATGACCTCGTTGATCACGCATGCGTCGGGTCGCGTTCGCGATCGGCTCAATATCCTGGCGGCGGTCGCCTGCATGGCCCTCGCGGCCGTGCTGCTGCACGCCGGGTGGGATTACGCGGCCGATGAGGCGATGGTCACCACGCCAGCCCTCGGCATCTCGTCGGCGTGGCGCGCTGCGGCCATCCCGGTCGGCCTGGGCCTGCTGATGATTGTTGTGCTGATGCAGCTCAGCCGCCTGCGCGACCTCAAGGGCGTCGTGTGGATCGTCATGGCGTGCGTGCTGGCGGCCGGTTGCTTCTACGCCGCCGGCCCGCTGTTGAAGAGCATTGGCAACTGGAACCTCCTTCTCTATTTCGGTCTGGTGCTTGGGGTTCTGATCCTGTGTGGCGTACCGATCGCGTTCTCGTTCGGCCTGGCGACGCTCGCCTACGTCGCATTCAGCACGCGCACACCGATCAGCATCATCGTCGGTCGCATGGACGAAGGCATGTCGCACCTGATCTTGCTTTCAGCGCCGCTGTTCATCTTCCTTGGCCTGTTACTCGAGTTGACCGGCATGGCGGTGGCGATGCTCAACGCCCTCGCGGGGCTCCTCGGCCGGGCGCGCGGTGGCATGTCGTATGTACTGCTCGGCGCGATGTTTCTGGTCTCGGGAATCTCCGGATCGAAGGCCGCCGACATGGCGGCCATTGCCCCCTCGCTCTTTCCCGAGATGAAGCGACGCGGCGCAAAACCAGGTGAACTCGCGGCATTGCTCTCGGCATCGGGCGCGATGTCAGAGACGATCCCGCCCAGCCTCGTGCTGATCACTGTCGGCGCGACCGCCAGCGTTTCGATCTCGGCACTGTTCGCAGGCGGCATCGTGCCGGCAATCGTCATGGGGCTGGCGCTCGGTGTCGTCGTCTGGTGGCGTGCCCGCGGCGAAGACACCAGCGACGTCAAGCGCCACGGCGTGAAGGCAATCGCCTGGGGCATCGTGATCGCCGCGCCGGCAATCGCCCTCCCCTTCATCATTCGCGCTGCCGTCGTCGAGGGCGTCGCCACGGCGACCGAGGTGTCGACGATCGGCATCCTCTACACGGCGATCGTCGGCCTCGTCGTCTACCGCAAGTTCGAGTGGCGTCGCCTGCCAGGGCTGCTTGTCGACACCGCCTCGCTCACCGGGGCGATCATCCTAATCATCGGCATGGCCACGGCGATGGCCTGGGCGCTGACGCAATCCGGCTTCGCCCGCGACCTGACGCAGTTCATGAGCCACCTGCCCGGCGGCGCGACCGGCTTCATGGTCGTCTCGATCTTCCTCTTCATTGTCCTGGGGAGCGTTCTCGAAGGCATACCGGCCATCGTCCTGTTCGGGCCGCTTCTCTTTCCGATCGCCCGCACGCTCGGCATTCACGACGTGCACTACGCGATGGTGGCGATCCTGGCGATGGGCATCGGCCTGTTCGCGCCGCCCCTCGGGATCGGCTATTACACGGCTTGCGCGATCGGCAGCGTCAACCCGGAAGAAGGCGTTCGTCCGATCCTCGCGTACCTGATCGCGCTGCTCTTCGGATTGCTGGTCATCGCGATATTCCCGTGGTTCTCGATCGGCTTCCTGCCGACGCGCTAGCCACGGGCGCCGCAAAACAACTTTGGAGCATCGACGATGCAGCGTCTTGAAGGCAAGGTAGTGATGGTGTTCGGAGCGGGCTCGTCGGGGCCGGGCTGGGGCAACGGCAAGGCCGCGGCGGTCGCGTACGCACGTGAAGGCGCGCGCGTCGTGGCAATCGATCTCGACGCCGCTGCGGTAGCCGAAACGGTCGCAGCGATCGCATTCGAGGGCTTCCAGGCGCTCGCGGTGACCGCCGACGTCACCGATTCGGCATCGGTTGTCGCGACGGTCGACAAGACGCTGGCCACGCACGGTCGGATAGACGTCCTGCACAACAACGTTGGCGTGACGACGATGGGCGGCCCGCCCGACCTCGACGAAGCAGCATGGCAGCGCTCGCTCGACATCAATGTGGGCAGCGTCTACCGGACCACGCGCGCGATCATCCCGCAGATGCAGGCACAAGGCAGTGGCGTCATCATCAACATCTCGTCGCTCGCTTCGATCCGCTGGTCGGGCTACCCATATTTTGCGTACTACGCGTCCAAGGCGGCAGTCAACCAGGCCACGGTGGCGATTGCCCTGCAGTACGCACGCGACGGCATCCGCGCGAACGCCATCCTGCCGGGCGCCATTGACACGCCGCTGATCTACAAGCAGATTGCAGCGCAATACAAGTCGGTCGAGGAAATGCGCGAGGCGCGCAACCGTGCCATCCCGACGGGCAGGATGGGCACGGCCTGGGACATCGCCTATGCTGCGGTCTTCCTGGCCTCCGACGAGGCCTCGTTCATCAACGGGGTGTGCCTTCCGGTCGACGGCGGGCAGAGTTGCAGCCTCGGGATGCCGCAGTAAACACGAGTGCCACACGTCCGCGAATCATGAATCCTCGCTCGAGCAAGCCATCCGTGGCACAAGTCCCCGAGGACGCCTTCATCGACTCGCCCACCTTCAAGCTGCTGGTGGCAGCCAGCCTGCTCGCCAGACCCTTCATGGAGACCATCGGCCCCACCCACGCCCTGTCGCTTCCCGAATGGCGCGCGCTGGTCGTGCTCGACGCCAAAGGCGCCCTGTCGAATATCGCCGTTGCGGAGTTGACCGGCCTTGACACGATGACGGTAAGCCGCGCGCTCGATCGCCTGCATCGAAATGGACGAGTGGACCGCATTCGCGATCCACTCGACAAGCGTCACTGGATCAATCGAATGACGAGCACTGGCCGGTCCACCTACCGGGCCGTGCTCAAGCAAGCACGCGAGCGGCAGCAGGACATGGCAGGAGACTTGACAGCCAGCGAGTTGCAAAGCCTTGGATCGACCCTGGATCGAATCCTTGCTCAGCTGCGAAACCCAGCTTAGCCCGTTGCAATCGCGTTTGACCGTGAGGCGAGGCGGGTAAAATGCGTATCCTGTTCGCCGCTGAGCACGCGAGGGCTTACGCGGCCTCGAGGTCCGGACAAAAGGTAGTGCCGGATACGGCAGACGGTCGTGCAAGTGTTACGGGAATTTATGCGCCGCGCCATCTATGAAAGCAGTCGTCCGACACTTCGGTACCGGGGTGGCCGAGGGATGCAGCCGGGCTACGACTGCAATACCTTCGGACCGGTCGTTGAGACTGGGGAATTCTTCGCCGAGGAACGACAGGATTCGGCCTCATAGCGTGAGTTCGTCGAGCGACCTGCAAAGACCGCAACCGCTGCAGACCTGCCAGGCAGTGGTCGCTGCTAAACGAACGGCCTCGGAGCGAAGTCTCAACAAGGCGCCCTACTCATGGGCATCTGATCAAAATTGCTTTCTATCCGTGCTATGGCCTCGGCACAGACCTTGGCGAGCGCTGCACAAGACCGTTGCGCTGCTTTCTGACGACCTCCAGTTGCGCGAGCTGCGCGGGACAATCGGATGAGCTCGCCACCAGCGTAAGGGGACTTCGCCGGAGCGCGGTGATTGACTTCTCGACGGCGGCAGCATCTCGATTGGGCGATACCAATCCGGCGACCACAGCAGCCTTCGATTGACGGCCAAACGCCTTCTCGAACGCGGGCGTGCCGCAGCGCGCGGCGATCACGCGGTAGTCGGCTTCCTGCTGCAAGCTGTCCAGAGGCGCAATGGTTTGCGCTCCGGCACAAGCCAGAGGAACCAGAGTCGCGAACGCCAGCCTCGTTGCGAGGCTCGGCGCGTTGAAAGCAGAGTTGTGCTTGAAACTTCCACTTTGCATGCTGCCATCGTAATCCTCCAAGGCTCTGCGGCGCCGGCATTGTGGAGGCATCGGCGGCCCAGCCAGTCCCCCAGACCGAGGGCCCTCGACACCGAGCAGACGAAATCCTCGGAGGTAGCGGCTTCGACCTTATGCACGAGCACTTCGACATCATCGTCGCGCCAAGCCCAAGCGAGCCGGCATGCTTTGGTGGGGCACGCCGGTGCGCGTGCATGGCCAGGTTCAAGCGACCCGGCTAACAGTTCGAGAAGGGGCCCTGCTTGCGCGTGCCGGGGTCGCCCACCGCTGTCAAGACCGGCCCGGGCAAGACAACCGACTGCGCTGCAGTACAGCAGCAGGTCGGATCGGCTGCTTTCAGGCGACTGCACCTGCCGTGAGCAGTGATCACGGTGCAACATCGGGGCACGTTTGGCAGCCGCATCGACTACTGCGTTCTGGTCCGAATCACTACCTGCCGATCGTTCATCGTGACGTCGAAGTTCCGCAAAAAGTTCTGCCCCAGCAGAACTTCGCTGCCCTGTCCGGCAGTGCCTACCGCTACGGTTGCAGACGCGACAGAAAACGATCCCACAATTACGGTGACACCTTTGACCAAGCGGCCGGCACGGGGCCCGTTTGCCGTATTGAATTTCACGAGGCTCCCGCCTTTCAGATTGGCACGGCGCGCAAAATCGTCGGAGACGGAGATATAGGTCGCACCGGTGTCGACCAGGAACATTGCCGGCTGGTTGTTGATGAAGCCTCTCAGGCGAAAGTGACCGTCTGGAATGGTCATCACCGACGGCATGGCAGAGGACGCCCCAGTCTCCTGCAACATGCACCCTCTCTGCCGGGCAATCGGCGCGGTGCGGGTGTATTCGCGATCGCACTTCCAGACCCGACTTTGCGCGCAGGCTGACGCGGCGCTCAGCAGCGTGACGGCAAACAGCAAGTACTTCATACCGCGTTGTCGGGCCGGTCCGATGTGTTTGCCCGGGCCGGCATCAGACTGCTGAAGTGCGCTGAATTGGGCATCACCAGCGTATGCGCGTCCAGACTGATTGCAGCTGGTGAGACCTGAGAGATCAATAGTGCAATCCTGGCAATTACAGACGTGTGATCCATGGTTATTCCAGTCGCGCTCAGACAAGGAAGAGGCATCTCACCTAACCCCGTCAAGCTGGCCGATGTTTCACCCCGTTTCGCGGGTGAACTGACAAACGTCAATACTCGCAATCGCGATGGGCAGAGAATTTTTTCACGCTGGCTCTTTCCCCGTCCGGCGTGTCAGATGTGGCTCGCCGCTTCCCGCTTCCCGCTTCCCGGAAGCCAGATGCTTGAGTGTCAGCAGGGGATGTAACACCGGATCCTGCACTGCCGGGATCAGAAGGGATGCTCCATGAAGACGAAGATCCACACATTGACCGCCTCTATTGTTCTCGCCTCCGCCACCCTCATGGGCGCCATCGGCACCGCAGCAGCGGCCGATCAATGGTTCGTGTTGGGCGAGCAGACGATCAAGTCCGCCGATCCCAGCGTGAACATCAAGAGCGCAGGAGGTCGATGGGACAAGGACGTCAAGCAGGTGAAGCTTTCTGCCGAAGGCGCTGATGTGCAGATCTCGCAGATCGTCCTCAACTGGGACAACCGAAAAGATGATACGTTGAAGGATGTTGGGGTCATGAAGGCAGGCGGACAAACTGCTGCGGCGGATGCGCCGGGACGCAAGGGACGTCTTACCGGTGTGACAGTCACCTACAAGATCCTGGGTGACAAGCCAACGGCCAACCTCAAGGTCTGGGGATTGGACTGATCGGGCCGTGACGCCGACCAGAGGACCAAAGACGCTCCCGTCGGCGAATCCCAGCCCAATGACAGACCCGGAACTGATGTCGGACGTTCGCGCGTTCCTTGTAAGGTATCAAGATGCCTTCGACGCGATAGACGGTCAGCGGATCGCTGCACTGTTCCACATACCGGCTGTCACGATGCGCGGCGACGGTTCGATTCACGCCCTTCAATCCCGTCAGGAGCTTGCCAGTTTCTTCCAGGGTGTGGCCGACAACTATCAAAAGGACGGCTACGCTGGCGGGCGATTTGAGGAGCTTCAGGTCAGCCCAATCGGCGGGCGCTGTGCCCTGGCGACGTTGGACTGGGTGATGTTGCGCCACGACGGCAGTTTCATTCGCAAGTGGCGCCAGTCTTATAACCTTGTCCGCGTGGATTCCGGCTGGCAGATTCTGGTTTCTACGTTCCATGTGCCACGCGCAGCCACCGCATAGCCATCGCATTTGGCAGCCGAGCGGCCGCAGCAAATTTGAGGTGTTTCGATGGTGACAGGGGCCGCTGTCGAGCAGCGACCGGATACAGCCCCGTGGTGCGATTACCTGAAATACCTGAGCGGCGGCTGCGTCAACTTGGCGCGTTCGGTGATTGCGGATTCGGCGCGAACGGAGCTGCGGAACCACCGCCATGCGAACGATCGGCCTCGGCCTGAAACTTCGCGCAAGGTCGCGCGACCAATCGTCGCCCTAGGGCCCAAAGCAGCCGATCGCCTTGCTCGCCAACGCCGCAGTTTACGTTCCAGCTTTTTGCACAGCTGGGGGCGCCCACTTGCCATCCGCCACCTGCTTCTTCGGCACGTACAAACGGAGCGCCATCTTGAAGCCCGCATCCTTTGGACTCGGCAACCAGTTTCTTTCCTTTTCCGGTCCGGGCGAGTCATTCTGAATGTAGATCGTGAGCGAGCCGTCGTCGCCCAGCTTCAAGTTGCTGCGGTCGCCCAACGCATAGCGGCCGATGGGGTTGTCCACAAGGTAGGAGTCCTTGTCGTACATGGTGAGTGACCAGAAGGCGTCCGCGGGCGGAATCTGATCCTTGGCGAAATGCAGCACGTACCTGTTCGCGCCGTTCAGCGGCTTCTTCTCGCTGTCCACGAGCGCCAACGGGTAGATGGCATCCTCGACGCGGTTGCCACCCACGCCGAAGTAGGTCCAAGCCGCGCGATAAAGGTACTTCGTTTTGTAGCGGCCGAGATCGCGGGCAATCTGCCAGCCGTTGACGATCTCGCCCATCTTCGCTTCCTCGGCGCGGACGTCATCGCGGGCGGCGGCCATGCCTTGGTCGATCGCCTTGCGCGTCTCATCATCGAAGCCGGCCGCGGTGAACTTCGCGCCAGGCATCACGCCGATCTTGGCAAGCCGCCGCATGATCGGCGCGTCGGCCTCGCGTGCAGGATTGTTGACGAGCAGTTCGGAAAGTCGTCCGAAGAACTGATCTGCCGACATGCCGGTAACCTGTGTCGTCACAGGCGTCGCGGCGTCCACGCCCGGCTTGACGGGCACGCTGGCCGGCGGCGTGTAGGTCGTTGCAGCACCCTTCCACTGAGAGAGCGGAATCAGTCGATATTGATCCTGGATGGCATGCACTGCACTGAGGTCCGCTTTCCCTCCGGTGTACGTGCGCCCACCGATCAGGGCGAGGCTCGTGTCAACGGGGACCCGCTCCAATCCGGCAGGCAACGTGCCTTTGAAATTGGGCCCGACGAGCGCGAAATTGCCGCCCTTGTCACCGTGCGTGCGCCATCCGGGAGCGGCGGGCACATCGTTCCATGCGTCGATGACCTGCATGAGCCACCAACGCTTGCCTTCCATCGGCGGCACCACCAGGACGACCGGTTCGGCGCTGAGATCAAGGTTGGCCAGCGAGTACAGCGTGTCCAGGTTCATGCCGACGATCTTGTTGTTCTTGGCGTCGGGAAACTCACGATAGTTGACGAACTGGTTGTACGGGGCCTGCACACCCTTCGGCGCAGAGACGTTGGTCTGCAAGTCAGCCTGCACGCCTATGTAAACCAGGGGCAGGCCAAATATGTAGCCGGCCCGAGCGATCTCTTTGGCTTCAGCGGGCGTGAGCTTGCTCGCGGCCATCGCGTTCCAACCGACCAGCAGCCCGGCTGAAAAGAGTGCAGCGACGATAAGGTTCTTTCGCATTGCCATAGGCGCTCCAAAAAGATGAAAGGCGACCACTGATCACTGGAGAGGATGGCAAACAGTATGGCGAATGTGCGCTGCAACATCTAGGGGCGCGTAGGTCGGCTTCTGGCCGCGACTGTGAGTTCGTCAGGGATCCCAGTTGCGGTCGCTCGGGGCGGTTGTCTGGTCGCCTCGTGTCCTCGCTCAGCCCGTACTTGCGCGCCGGGTGGAGTTCCGCAGTCTTCCTGAACGAGGGGATTGGGT
>NZ_JAATOM010000034.1 GCF_019207085.1 Variovorax sp. dw_308
GCCGCCAAAGAAGCTCTTGAGTTTGGCGAAGAAGCCGGTTTCGGCCGGCGGCGGCGGCGCAACAGGCACCACGACCGGTGCCGTCGCGACGGGCGCGGGTGCGCGCACGGGCTCGGGCTTCGGCACCGCGACGGGTGCGGGCGCGTCGGGCAGCACGCCCTTGATCACCGGCGTCTGCTTGTTGGTCGGCTCTTGCGAGCGGCGCGTGACCGAGGTCGGATCCTCGAACTCGTCGGCCATCTTGTAGCTGGCGTCGATGTGGTCGAGGCGCGGATCGTCGTGCTTCAGGCGTTCGAGCTTGTAGTTGGGTGTCTCGAGCGTCTTGTTCGGCACCATCAGCACCGTGACGCGCTGCTTGAGCTCGATCTTGGCGATTTCGGGGCGCTTCTCGTTCAACAGGAAGGAGGCCACCTCGACCGGCACTTGCACGTGCACGGCGGCCGTGTTGTCCTTCAGGCACTCCTCCTGGATGATGCGCAGGATCTGGAGCGCGCTCGATTCGGTGTCGCGGATGTGGCCGGAGCCGCCGCAGCGTGGGCAGGGGATCGATGAGCCTTCGCTCAACGCCGGCTTCAGGCGCTGGCGGCTCATTTCCATGAGGCCGAACTTGCTGATCGAGCCGAACTGCACGCGGGCGCGGTCCTGGCGCAGCGCGTCGCGCAGGCGGCTTTCGACTTCGCGGCGATTCTTCGACTCGTCCATGTCGATGAAGTCGATGACGATCAGGCCGCCCAGGTCGCGCAGGCGCATCTGGCGGGCCACTTCGTCGGCGGCTTCGAGGTTGGTGCGGGTGGCGGTCTCTTCGATGTCGCCGCCCTTGATGGCGCGGGCCGAGTTGACGTCCACCGAAACCAGCGCTTCGGTGTGGTCGATCACGATGGCGCCGCCCGACGGCAGCTGCACGGTGCGTGCGTAGGCCGACTCGATCTGGTGCTCGATCTGGAAGCGGCTGAACAGGGCCGCGTCGTCGCGGTAGCGCTTCACGCGAGCGGCATGCTCGGGCATGACATGCGCCATGAACTGCTGCGCCTGGTCGTAGATGTCGTCCGTGTCGATCAGGATGTCGCCGATGTCGTGATTGAAATAGTCACGGATGGCGCGGATGACGAGGCTCGATTCCTGGTAGATCAGGAAGGCGCCCTTGCCGCCCTTGGCCGCGCCGTCGATGGCGCTCCAGAGCTTGAGCAGGTAGTTCAAGTCCCATTGCAGCTCGGGTGCCGAACGGCCTATGCCGGCCGTACGGGCGATGATGCTGGCGCCCTTCGGGTACTCCAGCTGGTCCATCGCTTCCTTGAGCTCGGCCCGGTCGTCGCCCTCGATGCGGCGCGAGACGCCACCGCCGCGCGGATTGTTCGGCATCAGGACGACATAGCGGCCGGCCAGCGAGATGAAGGTGGTGAGTGCCGCCCCCTTGTTGCCGCGCTCTTCTTTTTCGACCTGCACAACCAGTTCCTGGCCTTCGCGGATCGCTTCGTTGATGCGCGCCGAACTGGCCGATACGCCTTCGGCGAAGTACTGCTTCGAGATTTCCTTGAACGGCAGGAAGCCATGGCGGTCTTCGCCGTAGTCGACGAAGCAGGCTTCCAGCGAAGGCTCGACGCGCGTGACGACGGCCTTGTAGATGTTGCCCTTGCGCTGCTCGCGTCCTTCAATTTCGATTTCGTAGTCGAGGAGCTTTTGTCCGTCGACGATGGCCAGGCGGCGTTCTTCGGCCTGCGTGGCATTGATCAGCATCCGCTTCATGATGCGTTGTCCTTGTTTCTATCGTTTTACCGGCCCATGACGGGCGCACGATGCACGGACGACGCTTGCGAAACGAGGGGAATTGCCGCTTGATCCCGCTTGCCCTGGCCGTTCACGCAAAAGCGCAGGCGGCCCGATATTGAACGTCAGCTCAACAAGGACAGTGGGGGTGGGGGCGCGTGGATGGGCGCGAGCCAGATGCGGTGTTGATTAGCTATCTTTTTGATAGCGGGGTGCGCAATGATGGCGCGCTCTGCGGGCGACTCAATGTTTGCAGGCGCGGGCATCAGCCAGCGCAAGCACATTTGAATCAGCAGCATCAACACTAGGGGACTCGCTTTGATCCGCAGACAGCCTGTGGGCCTGCCTGCTGGTATTCCGTATCGGTGTTTCGTTGGGCGTCGGCTTGACTTGGACGCTGCGCCGGCCGCCGTGCGCTCTTGCGTTTGGCTTGCAGGCGACGCGACAAAGCGGCATCGACCTCACAACGCAGACATGAGTGCTCTAAACTTCTGTCTTATCAAGCACTTACACGACCGCGCTGGTGAAAAACATTATAGGTGCGAAGCCCGACACCGCGGCGGCAGAAGTTCGGTTTTTGACGGTTGATACGGAATCTGCCGGTCAGCGACTCGACAACTTCCTGTTCCGCCACCTGAAGGGCGTTCCCAAGACCCATGTCTACCGGATCATCCGGTCGGGGGAGGTGCGCATCAACAAGGGGCGCGTGCAGGCGGAGACGCGCATCGAGGCCGGCGACGTGCTGCGGCTGCCGCCGGTGCGCGTATCGGCCCGGTCCGAGGAGGGCGCCACGCCGCCCGCACCGGCGCGTGAGTTTCCCCTGCTGTATGAGGACGATGCCCTGCTGGCCATCGACAAGCCGGCGGGCGTCGCTGTCCACGGTGGCAGCGGCGTGAGCTTCGGTGTCATCGAGCAGTTGCGAACCGCCCGACCGGGCGCGAAATTCCTGGAACTGGTCCACCGGCTCGACCGGGAAACCTCGGGCGTGTTGCTGGTTGCCAAGAAGCGAAGCGCGCTGGTGGCGTTGCAGGACCAGTTTCGCGAGCGTGAGACCGGCAAGACCTACCTGGCGCTGGTCGACGGCGAATGGCCCGCCTCGAGGAAGGTACTCGACGCTCCCCTCGCCAAATATCTCCTGCCTGACGGGGAGCGCCGCGTGCGTGTGGTCGCCAAGGACCATGCGGATGCGATGCGCGCCGTGACCCTGGTGCGCGTCAAGGCCCGCTTCGCGCTGCCCGGCGAGAGCCATCCGATGTCCTTGCTGGCCGTGACCATCAAGACCGGCCGCACGCACCAGATCCGCGTGCACCTTGCGTCGGAGGGCCACGCGATCTCCGGCGACGACAAGTACGGCAATTTCGAGCGCAATCGCGCCCTGCAGAAGGCGGGCCTGAAGCGAATGTTCCTGCACGCCTGGCGCCTGCAATTCAATCATCCATCCACCGGCGAGCGCATCGCAGTCGAGGCGATGCTTCCGCCGGAACTGGCGCGATTGCTCCCGCCGGCCACCGTTCTCGAACTGTCCAGCCATGACTGACGCCCGCACCCGCCGCTTCGACCTGATCGCCTTCGACTGGGACGGCACGCTGTACGACTCCACGGCGCTGATCGTGCGATCCATCCAGGCGGCCGTGGTCGACGTGGGTGGCGCCAGGCCGTCCGACAAGGACGCGGCCTGGGT
This sequence comes from Variovorax sp. dw_308, assembly GCF_019207085.1. Taxonomy (GTDB): domain Bacteria; phylum Pseudomonadota; class Gammaproteobacteria; order Burkholderiales; family Burkholderiaceae_C; genus Variovorax. The sequence continues at coordinate 3,446 of NZ_JAATOM010000034.1, forward strand.
CATCGGCCTCGGCCTGGTCGAAGCGCTCGCCAAGGCGGCGCCCGACGTCCCGCGCGAGAAGTACGCCCAGCTCGGTGCGCGCTATCGCCACCACTACATCGGTCACCACAACGACCTGGTGCTGTTCGAAGGCGTGCTGCAGATGCTCGATGCGCTGCGCGCGCGCGGCCACAAGCTTGCCGTCGCCACCGGCAAGTCGCGCAACGGCCTGGACGCGGCACTCGCCACCTCGACCTTGCACGACCGATTCGACAGTTCCCGAACCGCCGACGAGACCGCTGGCAAGCCGCACCCGCGCATGCTGCTGGAATTGATGGAAGAGCTTGCCGTTCCACCCGAACGCACGCTGATGATCGGCGACACCACGCACGACCTTCAACTGGCCCTGAATGCCGGCTGTTCCAGCATCGGCGTGAGCTACGGCGCGCATGAGCCCGATGACTTCGACGCGCTCCATCCGCTGTTCATCGCCCATTCCGTGGCCTCGTTGCAAGACTGGTTGCTCGCCAACGGTTGAGACGCCAGGAAGTTGAAACATCCCATGACCGAGCAAGCGATTCCCCTGTGCAACGCTTCCGACTTGGTCGAAGGCGGGCGTGCCGTGCCGTTCGATGTGGTCTTTCGCGGAGAAAGCTGCCGCGCCTTTGCCATCCGCTTCGAGAAACGACCGCATGCCTTCCTCAATCGCTGCAGCCATGTGGCAATGGAACTCGACTTCCAGCCGGACCGTTTCTTCGATGACACCGGCCAATGGCTGCTCTGCGCCACGCACGGCGCCGTCTACAAGCCGGATACCGGCGAGTGCGCCGGCGGACCCTGCCGCGGCGGCCTGGTCAAGATAGCCCTGAGCGAACGTGACGGCGTGGTGCACTGGCATACTGCCTGGGACCTTCAACCCTTGGCCTTCTAGAGCGGCTTCTCCAAATGACTGACCCCACCCGAAAGGAACCCGAGGGTTTCGAGCCCTTTGAATCCACGGCGCCCCTTGCGGCGTCGCAGGCCGCTGGCAAGAGGGCAGGGCAGGGTGATCCGACGCTGTCCAGCGGATGGGAGCGCGCCACCCTCGAGAAGTTGGCGTTTGCCTCGCTCAACGAGCAGAAGGCGGCGCGCCGATGGCGGACCTTCGTGCGGCTGACCTGGCTGGCGTTCCTGGCGGTCGTGCTCTGGATCGGCCTGTCGCGTGCGACACCGACCACCGCCAAGTCGACAGCCCACACCGCGGTCGTCGAGATCAAGGGTGAAATTGCCAACGGCGCCGATGCCAGTGCCGAAGCCATCGTGGCCTCGATGAAGACGGCATTCGAAGACGACGGCGCCAAGGCTGTCGTGTTGCTGATCAACTCGCCCGGCGGCAGCCCGGTGCAGGCCGGCATCATCAACGACGAGATCAGGCGCATGCGCGCCAAGTACAACAAGCCCGTCTACGCGGTGGTCGAAGAGACATGTGCGTCCGCTGCGTATTACATCGCCGCCGCGACGGACAAGATATTCGTCGACAAGGCCAGCATCGTCGGCAGCATCGGCGTGCTGATGGACGGATTCGGATTCACCGGCACGATGGAAAAGCTCGGCGTCGAGCGGCGCCTGATCATCTCGGGCGAGAACAAGGGCTTCCTCGACCCGTTCAGCCCGATGAACGACGCACAGCGCACCCATGCGCAGCAGATGATCGACCAGATCCACGAGCAGTTCATCAACGTCGTCAAGACGGGGCGCGGTGACCGGCTCAAGTTGCAGACGCCGGGCCTGTTCAGCGGACTGTTCTGGAGCGGCCAGCAGGCCGTCGAGCTCGGCCTGGCAGACCAGCTTGGCAATGTCGACTTCGTGGCGCGCGAAGTGGTCAAGGCCGAAGAGGTGATCGACTACACGCGGCGCGACAACGTGGCGGAAAAGCTGGCCAAGAAGTTTGGCGCCGCGATGGGTGACGCCACCGTCCGCGCCCTGCGCCTGTCGCCCGGCGTGCGCTGATCTTCAACCCTGCGGCGGCGCGTCGACGCGCCGAGCCGAGGCGGCGAGTGCGACCGCAAAGCCGACCACCAGCCACAGCGCCCACCCGAGCGAACTGACGCGTGCCACGAAGCCGATCGCGGGTGGCCCGGCCATGAACCCCAGGTACGCCGCGGCCGAGACAGCCGCGATGCCGCGCGCCGGGTCCACCCCCGGCACCCGCGCCGCCGCCGAGAAAAGAATGGGCACCACGTTGGCAAACCCCACGCCTACGCCGGCAAATCCGACCAGCGCGAGCCAGGGCTGGCGCGCGACGAGCACCAGGGCCATGGCCGCCGCCGCCAACACCGCGCTCCCGCGCAACAGCACGGCCGGTGCAAAGCGAGCCCGCATGGCATCGCCGCCGAATCGGGCCGCAGCCATGGCGGCGGAAAAACTTGCATAGGCGAGGGCGGCCTGGCCCTGCGGGCTGCCGAGTTCCTGCTGGAGGTACAGCACGCTCCAGTCGTAGATCGCACCTTCGGCGATCAGCCCCAACGCTGCGAGAACGCCGAGGATGACCAGCGCACCGCGCGGCAAGCTGAATCCCTCGGCCACAGGCGACGCGGAGGAGGTCGCCGCTCGAGGCAGCATGTATTGCGACGCCAGCAGGATCGCGAGCGCAGTCACGCCCGCCACCCAGAGCAGATGCGTTTGCGGCGACATTCCCGCCGCGAGCGCGGCGCCGCCGGTCATGGCGCCGGCCATGCCGCCCAGGCTGAACATGCCATGCATGCCGCTCATCAGGGTGCCGCCATCGAGCAGTTCCAGCTTCGCGGCTTCGGTGTTGATGGCCACGTCGAACACACCGGTGGCGATGCCGAACACGGCCAACAACCCAAGCAGCGCGCCATACCCCGGCATGACGATCAACGCGGCGATCAGCAAGGCATAGACCGTGCCGCAGAGTCGCGCCGTGTCGCGTGCGCCATAGCGGCCGATCCAGTGGCCGGCGCGGGACAGGCCGGCCAGCGCGCCGAACCCCGCCGCCAGCATGGCGAATCCCAACTGTGCCTCGTCGACAGCGTAGTGGCCCTTGACGGTCGGGATATGCACGCCCCAGGTCGCGAATATGAAACCCGACGCGAAGAACTGCGTGCGCGAAGCCCAACGGGTGCCGGCGCCGATCCCGCCGCCCACAGGTCAGCGCCCGATCGCGAAGACGGCCGGCAGGCGGTCTTCGGACTGCCCGGGAGCCGCGCGCCAGCCCTTGATGGTGTCGCTGCGCACGCTCGCTCCCGCCAGCGTCAACCCCCGTGCGATGGCCAGCCGCGTGTTGAGCTGCAAGGTTTGCACGAGCGCTTGCTGCAAGGCGGCATTGCGATAGGGCGTCTCGATGAAGAGCTGGGTTTGGCCGGTGCGCAGCGCCAGCGTTTCCAGTTCGCGGATGCGCTGGTTGCGTGCACCGGGCTCTTGCGGCAAGTAGCCGACGAACGCGAAGTTCTGGCCGTTGAGGCCGCTCGCGGCCAGTGCCAGCAACAACGACACCGGCCCCGTCAGCGGCACGACGGCAATGCCAAGATCGTGTGCCGCACGTGCGACCGACGAGCCCGGGTCGGCCACGGCCGGCATGCCGGCTTCGCTGAGCAGGCCGATGTCATGGCCGTTCAGCGCGGCCGCCAGCAAGGGCCGAGCGTCGAACTGTCCGGCATGGTCACCCTTCTTGTGCACATCGCGCGGCAGTTCGGTGATCTCTTGCGCCTGCAATGATGCGGCCAAGGGCGCGACAGCGTCGATGCGCTTGAGGTACGCACGCGCCGACTTTGCGTTCTCGCAAATCCAGTGCGTGATCGCCGCTGCCTTCTGCAAGGTGCCGAGGGGCAGGGCGTCCTGCAAGGGCGCCTGGTCGTCGCAGCCGAAATCCAGCGGCGCCGGCACGAGGTAGAGCGTGCCCCGGCTCATAGCAGGTCCACGCCCGCGGCGCGCAACATGCGGCAGGTGCGGATCAGCGGCAGGCCGACCAGCGCACTGGGGTCATCGCTGTCGATCGATTCCAGCAGGGCAATGCCCAGCCCTTCGCTCTTCGCGCTGCCTGCACAGTCGTAGGGCTGTTCGAGGCGCAAATAGCGCTCGATTGCAGCGTCGTCGAGATTGCGGAACACCACGCGCACAGGTGCAATGTCTTGTTGTGCGAAGTGGGTGGCCTGGCACACCACGGCCACGGCGGTCTGGAAAACAAGGGTCTGTCCGCGCATGCGCTGCAACTGTGCGGTTGCGCGCTGGTGATCACCGGGTTTGCCGAGCGATTCACCGGCGAGGTCGGCCACTTGGTCGGAACCAATCACGACGGCCTCCGGAAAGCGCCGGGCGACCGCGCGCGCCTTCTCCAGGGCCAATCGGCTCGCGAGCGCGCCGGGGCTTTCGCCGGGAAGCGGGGTTTCGTCGACTTCGGGCGCATGCACTTCAAAGGGCAGGCGCAGGCGATTCATCAACTCGCGCCGATAGCGCGACGTGGAGGCAAGGATCACGGTGCGTTGCATAGGCCTGATTGTGGGGGACGGGCCGGCAACGAGTTCTCCCGCATGGCCTGGCGCACGCCACCCCCGGGATTGACCTGCATTGGCTTAGACTGCCCGCGATGACCAGAGAATTTGCCCCCCGACGCCTTGACGTTGCTGCCTTTGCAGAAGACGGCGTCACCTTGTCCGGCCACACGCCCCTGCTCGACTTCACCCGCCTGGCGGCTGAAACCACCGGCGTGTCGCCGGATGCGGAGGTGACATGGACGGCGGAAGGCGAGCAGCGTACCGGCGTGACCGGCGCCCCGGACGCCTGGCTGCATCTGGAAGCCGACGCGGTGGTGCCGCTAGTCTGTCAACGATGCCTGGCGCCGGTGGACATCGGCTTGAGCGTTGATCGCTGGTTTCGATTCGTCAGGGACGAGGAAACGGCGGCAATCGAGGACGAGGAGTCAGAGGAAGACATCCTCGTGACCAGCCGGGATTTCGATCTCCACGCGTTGATCGAGGACGAACTGCTGATGGAAATCCCGGTCACGCCTCGCCACGACGCCTGTCCGGACGCTCCCCCGTTGTCCGCAGCGGATGCCGATTTCGACGTTGCCGACGGCTCCAGGCCCAACCCCTTCGCGGTGCTCGGCAAGTTGCGCGGTGGCAAGCCGGAGTAGCCTCGTGCACGGTCGACTTGGCTCCTTCGACGAGCTTGGGCTATAATCATGGGCTTCGCGCGCTTCGCCTTTGATTTACTGGCCCCATGCCGGTTGCAGCAATTCCGGCAATGCCGGCTAACTGTTGACAGTACGCCGGGCGCACCTCCACTAACCTTTTTCCAGTCCAGGAGCCACCATGGCAGTCCAGCAAAACAAGAAGTCGCCTTCGAAGCGCGGCATGCACCGTTCACACAACGCATTGGACGTGCCCGGCATCGCTGTCGAGCCGACCACCGGCGAAACCCATCTGCGTCACCACATCAGCCCCAACGGATTCTATCGTGGCCGCAAGGTGCTGAAGACCAAGTCCGAAGCCTGACGCCCCGTTTCGACGCCAAGGCCCGAAGCTACTTTTGCTGTAGCGTCGGGCCTTTGTCTTGATGCTCACGTCCGCTGCCCCCACGCCGGCGTCCGCCGCAATCACGCTTGCCGTCGATTGCATGGGCGGCGACCATGGCCCGCGCGTCACGCTTGCCGCCTGTCGTGCCTTCCTCGATCGTCATCAGGACGCATCGCTGCTGCTGGTCGGAGCGCCTGCCGCGCTGGCGGGCCTGACCCATCCACGTGCCCGCGTCGTGCCGGCCAGCGAAGTCGTCGGCATGGACGACCCGATCGAGATCGCCCTGAGGAGGAAGAAGGATTCCTCGATGCGCATCGCGATCCAGCAAGTCAAGGATGGTGCCGCGCAAGCGGCGATATCTGCTGGCAACACGGGCGCATTGATGGCGATCGCGCGTTATCTGCTAAAAACGCTCGAAGGTATAGACCGGCCTGCCATCGCCCCGCAGATGCCCAACAGCAAGGGTGGCGCCACCACGGTGCTCGACCTCGGAGCCAATGTGGATTGCGATGCGGAAGACCTGCTCCAGTTCGCAGTGCTCGGATCGGCGCTGGTTTCCGCGCTCACCGGCAATGATTCCCCCACCGTTGGCCTGCTGAACATCGGCGAGGAAGCCATCAAGGGCAGCGAGGTCATCAAGAAGGCCGGTCAGTTGCTGAAAATGGCGGGCGACTCGGGCGACCTGAATTTCTTCGGCAATGTTGAAGGCAACGACATTTTCAAGGGCACCACGGACATCGTCGTCTGCGATGGCTTCGTCGGAAACGTCGCTTTGAAGGCTACGGAGGGCGTCGCCGCAATGATCGTCGACTTCCTCCGGCAAGAGTATTCCAGCGGCATATTCAGCAAAGTGGCCGCGATCGTCTCGTATCCGGTCCTAAAATCCCTCAAGAAGCGGCTCGATCATCGCCGCTACAACGGCGCGGCATTGCTCGGATTGCGCGGCCTGGTGTTCAAGAGCCACGGCTCCGCCGACGAGGTCGCGTTCGGGCATGCGCTGGATCGCGCTTATGATGCCGCTCGCAACAACCTGCTCGAACGCGTGCGGGCCCGCATCGCCCACGCCGCGCCACTTCTTGCGCGGCAAGAGCCAGCGGCGCCGGCCGAAGCGGCGGCAATCCACGCTTGATGACCCTCTATTCGCGAATCACCGGCACCGGCAGCTTTCTACCGCCCCGACGAGTGACCAATGATGACCTCGCGAAGCAACTCGCTTCGCATGGCATCGAAACCTCTGATCAATGGATCATCGAGCGCACCGGTATCCGCGCGCGTCACTTCGCAGATCCAGGCGTCAACTCCAGCGACCTGGGGTTGGAGGCCGCTCGAAAGGCGCTCGAGGCGGCGGGCCGCACCGCTGGCGACGTCGACTTGATCATCGTGGCGACGTCCACGCCAGACATGGTGTTCCCCTCGTCAGCCGCGATCCTGCAGCACAAGCTCGGCATTGCCGGTTGTGCCGCATTCGACGTGCAAGCCGTGTGCAGCGGCTTCGTCTACGCGCTGACTGTCGCCGACGCCTTGATTCGCACCGGCACCGCGAAGTGTGCCTTGGTGGTTGGCGCGGAAGTGTTCTCGCGCATTCTCGACTTCAACGACCGCACCACCTGCGTCCTGTTCGGCGACGGCGCCGGCGCGGTGGTGCTCGAGGCCAGCGAGGAGCCCGGCATCCTGGCCAGCGATTTGCACGCCGACGGCAAGCATGTCGGCATTCTTTGCGTACCGGGGCATGTGTCTGGCGGCGAGGTGCTGGGCAAGCCGCTGCTGCACATGGACGGCCAGGCAGTCTTCAAGCTGGCGGTGCGGGTGCTGGAGGAATCGGCGCGGACGACGCTGGCCAAGGCCGGCAAGACCGAAGCCGATATCGACTGGCTCATTCCGCACCAGGCGAACATCCGCATCATGGAGGGCACCACGAAGAAGCTGAAGCTGTCGCGCGACAAGCTCATCGTGACGGTGCATGAGCACGGCAATACGTCGGCTGCATCGATTCCGCTCGCACTCGATGACGCCGTACGCAGCGGCAAGGTGAAGAAGGGGGACACCTGCATGCTGGAAGGCGTGGGTGGGGGCTTCACCTGGGGTGCGGTGCTATTGAATTATTGAGCGTGAGGCGCCCGCAAGAAGGGCGCGCCACGCGACTGGAGACATGACAACGATGACGTCCTTCGCATTTGTTTTTCCGGGCCAGGGCTCGCAGGCCGTCGGCATGCTCGACGCCTGGGGTGATCACCCGGCCGTTCGCCAAACGCTTCAGGAAGCCTCCGATGCGCTCGGCGAAGATGTTGCCAAGCTGATTCATGAAGGCCCCAAGGAAGCGCTCGGCCTGACGACGAACACCCAGCCGGTGATGCTGGTGGCCGGCGTGGCTGCCTGGCGCGCCTGGCTCGCCGAGGGTGGTGCGCAGCCGTCCGTCGTCGCCGGCCATTCGCTGGGCGAGTATTCGGCGTTGGTTGCCGCTGGCGTGCTCAGCCTGGCCCAAGCCGCACCGCTCGTGCGATTTCGTGCCGACGCGATGCAGAAGGCCGTGCCCGTCGGTGCCGGCGCGATGGCAGCCATCCTTGGCATGGATTCCGCCAAGGTCATCGCGGGTTGCGCCGAGGTGACGGCGAGCTTTGGCTCGGGCAGCGCCGAAGTCGTCGAAGCGGTCAACTTCAATGATCCGATGCAAACAGTGATCGCCGGCAGCAAGGCTGCAGTCGAAAAGGCTTGCGAAGTGCTGAAGGCCAGCGGCGCCAAACGTGCTTTGCCGCTGCCGGTGTCGGCCCCGTTCCATTCGAGCCTGATGAAGCCGGCCGCCCTGGCGCTGCGCGAGAGACTCGCGACGATAGAACTGACAGCCCCCCGGATTCCGGTGCTCAACAACATCGATGTGGCGGTCGAGACCGAGCCATCGCGGATCCGCGAGGCGCTGGTGCGACAGGCGGCCGGCCCGGTGCGCTGGGTCGAGAGTGTCCAGGCGTTGAAGGCACGCGGCGTCACGGCCATCATCGAATGCGGCCCTGGCCGCGTTCTGGCCGGGATGGCCAAGCGGATTGCGCCCGACCTGGCTGCGGCCTCGGTCTACGACCCTGCAACGCTTGCCGAAACCCATACCCTGTTGAGCACCACAGCATGAGCAGCATCCAGTTCGAAGGTCAGATTGCCCTGGTGACGGGCGCATCACGCGGCATTGGCGCCGCGATTGCGCTGGAACTGGCGCAGCGTGGACTCAAGGTCATTGGCACCGGCACCACGGAAGAGGGCGCCCAGAAGATCACTGCGGCGCTTGGCGCCTACGGTGGCCGCGGCCGCGCGCTGGACGTGAACGAGGGGCCGGCCGTCGATGCGCTCGTCGACGAGATCGTCAAGGCCTATGGCGGCCTGCACGTGCTGGTCAACAACGCCGGCATCACGCGCGACATGCTGGCCGCGCGCCTCAAGGACGAGGACTGGGACGCGGTGCTGAACACCAACCTGCGCTCCGTCTTCCGCATCTCGCGCGCCGTCATCAAGCCCATGATGAAGCAGCGCTATGGCCGCATCATCAGCATCACCAGCGTGGTGGGAGCGTCGGGCAATGCGGGCCAAGCCAACTACGCGGCCGCCAAGGCCGGGGTGGCCGGCATGACCCGAGCGCTCGCGCGCGAGCTGGGCAGCCGTGCCATCACCGTGAATTGCGTGGCGCCCGGCTTCATCGAAACCGACATGACGGCCAAGCTTCCCGAGGCGGCGCAGCAAGCGCTGCTGGGCCAGATCCCGCTGGGCCACTTGGGCAAGCCGGCCGACATCGCGAATGCCGTGGCGTACCTCGCGTCGCCGCAAGCGGGATATGTGACAGGGCAGGAACTGCACGTCAATGGCGGCATGCATATGTAAGCAAGGGCAAGGGCCCTGCTTTTCATCGGACGGCGAGCTGCGGCAAATGCCACAATTCGGCCGGCTAAAATCCAACGATTCTTTACAACCCTCAGAGGGAACCAAATGAGCGATATCGAAGCACGAGTCAAGAAAATCATTGCCGAACAACTCGGTGTGGAAGAGTCCCAAGTGACCAACGAGAAGGCCTTCGTGGCCGACCTCGGCGCCGATTCGCTCGACACTGTTGAACTCGTGATGGCCCTCGAAGACGAATTCGGCATCGAGATCCCCGACGAGGATGCCGAGAAGATCACCACGGTGCAAAACGCCGTCGACTACGCCTCCAAGAATCAAAAGGCCTGACAGGCCACGCTGACGACCGTCCGGGCCCTCGGCGCACCTTTGCACCCTGCGCGCCCCGACACGGTTTCCAACGCATCCAGAAAGGTTTGCCGGCATGACCAAACGCCGCGTCGTCGTGACCGGACTCGGTTGCATCGCTCCTGTCGGAAACTCCGTTGCCGAAAGCTGGACCAACTTGTTGGCCGGCAAGACGGGCATCGACACGATCACCAGTTTCGATGCGAGCCCCTTCGCCTGCAAATTCGCAGGCGAGGTCAAGGGTTTCGACATCACACAATACATCCCCGAGAAGGAAGCGCGTCACATGGACCGCTTCATCCACCTCGGGATGGCTGCGGCCATGCAGGCCGTGGTCGACAGCGGATTGCCCACGGGCGAGGCCTTGTCGCATGAAGAAGCCGTTCGAATCGGCTGCAACATCGGCTCGGGCATCGGCGGACTTCCGCTGATCGAGGAGACGCATGCCGAACTGGTGAACCGCGGCCCGCGCCGTGTCTCGCCATTCTTCGTGCCGGCGTCGATCATCAACATGATCTCGGGCCATGTGTCGATCAAGTACGGCTTCAAGGGCCCGAACATCGCAGTGGTCACCGCGTGCACCACCGGCCTCCATGCGATCGGCCTGTCGGCCCGCATGATCGAGTACGGCGATGCCGACGTCATGATCGCAGGGGGCGCCGAGTCCACCGTCTCTCCGCTCGGCATTGGCGGCTTTGCGGCCGCACGTGCGCTCAGCACGCGCAATGACGACCCGAAGACCGCGTCCCGTCCGTGGGACAAGGACCGCGACGGCTTCGTGCTGGGCGAGGGCGGGGGCGTGCTGGTGCTCGAGGAATACGAGCGCGCGAAGGCGCGCGGCGCCAAGATCTATGCCGAGGTGCTCGGCTTTGGAATGAGCGCCGATGCGTATCACATGACCGCGCCCAACGTCGACGGCCCAAAGCGCTCGATGGACATGGCTTTGGCCAATGCGGGCGTCAACAGGGACGAAGTGCAATACCTCAATGCGCATGGCACCTCCACGCCGCTCGGCGACCTGAACGAGACCAACGCGATCAAGAACTGCTTCGGCGAGCACGCGAAGAAACTGGTGGTGAACTCCACCAAGTCGATGACAGGCCACTTGCTTGGCGGTGCGGGCGGCATCGAGTCGGTCTTCACCGTGCTCGCGCTGCACCACCAGAAAAGTCCGCCGACGATCAATATCTTCAACCAGGACCCGGAGTGCGACCTGGACTATTGCGCCAACGAGGCGCGGGACATGAAGATCGACATCGCGGTCAAGAACAACTTCGGCTTCGGCGGCACCAACGGCACGCTGGTGTTCAAGCGGGCTTGAGTCTTCGGGAATCCCCATGCACAGCGCCCCATCGGTGAGCTATCCGATGGGGCGCTCGCGCATTGCGGCGCGCCTCCTGGTGGCGATCTGGGCGGCGGGTGCTTGCTGCGCAGGCTGGGTGTGCTGGCAGGTGGGTGCCCAGGGTTGGCGAGGGCCTGTGCTCGCATTCAGCGTGCTGCTGGCGGCGCTCGGCGCCAGGGCGTTGCTGGAGCGCCAGCGTCCGGGGGAGTTGCGTTTCGACGGGCGCGGCTGGCAGATGACGGGCGCGGCTAACCTCCGCGCAGCGCGCCTGACGCCGGCGCTCGATTTCCAGTCCCTGATGCTGGTGCGCATTTGGGCGCCGAAGCAGCGCAGCCGCTGGCAGTGGCTGGAGCGCGGCAGTGCCCCCGAACGCTGGCTGGCACTGCGCCGTGCGGTATATTCGCGCGCCTCGCCGGCTGAACCCGACGGGCCAGCCGCTGCGCCGCAGCCATCGGCGCCGCAGGGCGCCTCGCAAGACTCTCCATGACCGCATCCGCGCCGCCACCCGTGCCACCCGAGACGGGTTCGATTGCCGATCCCGCAGCAGGTCCGCGGCCGGGCGAGGTTGATTTCCAGTTGGTCCAGCGCACCGTCGCAGGTGACCACAAGGCGTTCGAATTGCTGGTGCTCAAGTACCAGCGCCGGATCGAGCGGCTCATCGGCCGCATGGTGCGCGATGTCGACCTGGTCGAAGACATCGCCCAGGAGACCTTCATCCGGGCGTATCGTGCGTTGCACCAGTTTCGCGGCGAGGCCCAGTTCTACACTTGGCTCTACCGCATTGCCGTCAACACCGCCAAGAAGGCGCTGGTCGACATGAAGCGCGATCCGACCGTGTCCGAAAGCGCATTGCGGCCATCTTCCGAAGACGAAGATGAAACTTACCGCCCGACAAACGAACCAACCACCGACGAAACCCCCGAAACGGTGCTGGCGGCCCAGGAGATCGCAAGTGCGGTCGAGGCTGCCATGGATGCGCTGCCGGCCGAATTGCGCCAGGCAGTGACGCTGCGCGAGATCGAGGGCATGAGTTACGAAGAGATTGCCGAGGTCATGAATTGTCCGATCGGCACTGTGCGCTCGCGGATCTTCCGTGCGCGCGAGGCGATATCGGCGCGGGTCAAACCGCTGCTCGACAACCAGTCCGGCAAACGTTGGTAAGCAGGGTGAAAGAGATGAACCATCCATCAGACAGTATTCGCGAACAGGTGTCCGCCTTGGCGGACGGGCAGTTGAAGGGCCAGGCCTTCGCCGAGGCCGTTGCCGACATCGGCGTGCAGGAGGAATTGCGGGCCACCTGGCGCACCTACCACCTGGTCGGCGATGTGCTGCGCTCGGGCTCGCATGCGCCTTGCAGCGACAGCGACGCATTCCTGGCCAAGCTTCAGCAACGCCTTGCGCACGAGCCGCCGCTGCGGCTTGCCGTGCCCGTGGCGCCGGCGGCGGTTGCGCTGCCGCTGCGCGCCGAGCCGGCCAACGAGCCGGTGTTCCGGTGGAAGCTCGTCGCGGGCGCCGCCTCGTTGGTGGCGGTGGCGGCGATCGGCTGGAGCCTGGCCAGCACGCTGGGCGGCGCGCCGGCTGGCGCCCAGATGGCGCAAGTGCAACCGTTGCAGCAGCCGGAGGCGCAAGTGCCGCCACTGCCTCCGGCAGGCTCGGTGCTGGCGGCGGCGGACCCGCATGCGACGAGCGCCGTCGCCGTGCCGACCCGCGTGCAGGTCGGCAACGGTGCGCCGCAGGTGATGTTGCGGGACGCCCGGCTCGATGAGTTGCTTGCCGCGCACCAGCAGGCGGGTGGCGGCTCGCAGATGCCGTCGATGTTCCTGCGCAATGCCACGTTCGAAGGGCCGTCGCGCTGATCGTGCTGTCCCGTCTCGTCGCAATGACTGCTTGGCCGTCGACGGTCGCACGCCGGGCCGCGTTGGCTTTGACCGTGCTCTGCCTGTGGCAGGTGGCATCCGCACAGGTGCATGGTGCGCGGCCCGCTGTCCCGCCGACCGACAAGGGAGCGTCGCCAGGCCTTGCGACCGACCCGCCTCCGTCCATGGGCGTGGTCGAGTGGCTGCAGCGCATGCGGTCGGCGTCGCGCCAGCGCAGCTATGTCGGCACCTTCGTGGTGTCGGCCGCAGTCGGCAACCTGTCCAGCGCGCGCATCTGGCATGTCTGCGAAGGCGACCAGCAGATGGAGCGCATCGAGGCGCTTTCCGGCGTGCCTCGCACGACATTCCGCCGCAACGACAAGGTGATGACCTTCCTGCCCGAAAGCCGGGTGGCCCGGAGCGAGCGCCGCGAGAACCTCGAGCTGTTCCCGAACCTGCTGGGCGCGCCGGATTCCTCGCTGGGCGAGTTGTACAGCGCGCGGGTCACCGGCCGCGACCGCGTGGCCGGCTTCGATGCCGACGTGGTGCAGTTGGTGCCGCGCGACACGCTGCGCTTCGGCTATCGCGTGTGGAGCGAGCGTCGTTCAGGTCTGGTCGTCAAGTTGCAGACACTGGACAGTGAAGGCAATGTGGTCGAACAATCTGCGTTCTCGGAGCTTCAGCTCGACGCGCCGATCAAGATGCACACGCTGTCGCAGATGATGGCCGGCACGGCCGGCTACAAGGTCGAGAAGTCCGAGTTGCAGCGCACCACGGCCCAGTCGGAAGGATGGGTCTTGAAGTCACCGGTCGCGGGCTTCAAGCCGCTCAGCTGCTATCGGCGCGCCATGGGTGGAAGCACGAACGGCGAAAATACCCTGCAATGGACCTTCTCGGATGGACTGGCGTCGGTGTCGCTGTTCCTCGAGCCCTACGATGCGCAGCGGCGTTCGCAGGAGGTCGTGCTGACGCTCGGCGCCACTTATACGTTGACGCGCCGGCTCACCGACAAGAATGGTGATTGGTGGCTGACGGCCGTGGGCGAGGTGCCGCCGCAGACACTCGAGGCCTTTGCACAAGGATTGGCGCGAACGCATTGAACGCGCCCGTTGTCGAACCTTTTGGACGCCCCATATTCACAAGACCGTCTCGTGGTTCGTTCTCGCTCATTGTTCAGTTGAAAGAAAACATGATGATTTTCAAGGTTGAGGGAAGTCGCATCCGCGCAGCGCTGCTGGCATTCGCACTGGCGGGAACCGCGAGCGCCACCTTCCTGCCGGCGACTTCCGCGCATGCGCAGACGCGCACGCTGCCGGACTTCACCGATCTGGTCGATCAGGTCGGGCCGTCCGTGGTCAACATCCGCACCATCGAGAAGGTCACCCAGCGTGGCAACAGCCCGGAGATGGACGAGGAGATGCAGGACTTCTTCCGGCGCTTCTTCGGGCAGCCGATGCCGGGCCAGCCGCGCCAGGGCCCGCGCCAGAACCGGCCGCAGCAGCCCCCGGAAGAAGAACGCGAACGTCCGCGCGGCGTGGGCTCCGGCTTCATCCTGACGGGCGACGGCTATGTGATGACCAACGCCCATGTGGTGGAAGACGCATCCGAAGTGCTGGTCACACTGACGGACAAGCGCGAGTTCAAGGCGCGGATCGTGGGCGCCGACAAGCGCACCGACGTTGCCGTGGTGAAGATCGAGGCCACCGGCCTGCCGGCAGTGAAGATCGGCGACATCAGCCGGCTGCGCGTGGGCGAATGGGTGATGGCCATCGGCTCGCCGTTCGGACTCGAGAACACCGTCACCGCAGGCATCGTGAGCGCCAAGCAGCGCGATACCGGCGACTACCTGCCCTTCATTCAGACCGACGTGGCCATCAACCCCGGCAACTCGGGCGGCCCGCTCATCAACATGCGCGGCGAAGTGGTTGGCATCAACAGCCAGATCTATTCGCGCTCGGGCGGCTTCATGGGCATCTCGTTCTCGATTCCCATCGACGAAGCGATTCGCGTGAGCGAGCAGCTGCGCACCAATGGCCGCGTGTCGCGCGGACGCATCGGCGTGCAGATCGACCAGGTCACGAAGGACGTGGCCGAGTCGATCGGCCTTGGCAAGGCGCAAGGCGCGTTGGTGCGCAGTGTCGAAGCGGGCTCGCCGGGCGAGAAGGGCGGCGTGGAACCGGGCGACATCATCACCAGGTTCGACGGCAAGTCGATCGAGAAGCCGAGCGACCTGCCGCGACTGGTGGGCAATACGAAGCCCGGCACGAAGAGCACGCTCACGGTGTTCCGCCGCGGCGCGTCGCGCGATCTCACGGTCGTCATTGCCGAGATCGAGCCCGACAAGCCGGCCAAGCGCGCTTCGAATGATCGCGAGGAGCCAGTGCCCAAGTCGACCGCATCCGCCGCGGCGAAATCGCTGGGCCTCGCAGTGAGCGACCTCAATGATGCGCAGAAGAAGGAGCTCAAGCTCAAGGGCGGGGTGAAGGTGGACGCCGCGACCGAGGGAGCAGCGCGCGCCGGTTTGCGCGAGGGCGACGTGATCCTGGCGGTGGCCAACACCGAGGTTGCGAACATGAAGGAGTTTGAAGGCGCGATTGGCAAGGCCGACAGATCCAAGGCCGTCAGCGTGCTGTTCCGCCGCGGCGAGTGGGCCCAATATGCGCTGATCCGACCCGCGCGCTGAGGCTCGCGCGGCGTCAAGTGGCCCCAACCATTAGTCGGGATTGGGGCCTTTTTTTGCATCTTTCGGCCTACTTGCCACGCCCTTGGAAATTTTTTTTGACCTTGAAAACGCCTCAAGTGTAGTTTGCGCTCGCTAACTTGATATTGGGCTAATGATGGTTTTCAGTAGAATAGGCGTGCCTTTGGGCCGACTGCACGCATAAGCGTGGAACGGCTTCTCCACGATGCGAGATTCCAGCCATCCGTCCACTGGTGCTCCACAGATCACCCACAAGTTGTTAAGAGAGTGCTCCACCTACCCTGTGGATAACATGTATATAAGTTAGATGTTGCTGACCTGCAACGACCCGTCGAGAGCCCGTCCCCGCATGTACGCGACCCCCTTTTTGCCTACAATGAAGTTCCAACTACTGCAGTTGCCATTGCTTGTTGGTTCAGGGCGCGTCTCCAGCAGACGCGCCCTTTTTTCTTGCCCCACCCCTTCTGCGTGCAAGGCAATTCAAGTACTTAAGCGTTCCCCTTGATGAATCACATCAGAAATTTCTCCATCATTGCGCACATCGACCACGGCAAGTCGACGCTCGCAGACCGCCTGATTCAACGTTGCGGTGGCCTCGCTGAACGCGACATGGAAGCGCAGGTCCTGGATTCGATGGACATCGAGAAAGAGCGTGGGATAACCATCAAGGCACAGACCGCTGCGCTGCATTACAAGGCACTCGATGGCAAGGTCTACAACCTCAATCTGATCGATACACCGGGCCATGTCGACTTCTCTTATGAAGTGAGTCGATCGCTCTCTGCATGCGAAGGCGCATTGCTCGTCGTCGATGCATCGCAAGGTGTCGAAGCGCAGACAGTGGCCAACTGCTACACAGCGCTCGACCTCGGTGTTGAAGTAGTGCCTGTGCTCAACAAGATGGATCTGCCGAATGCAGACCCCGACAACGCGCGCACCGAGATCGAAGACGTGATCGGCATCGATGCCACCGATGCGATCCCGTGCTCCGCGAAGACCGGCATGGGCATCGAGGAGATTCTCGAGGCGGTGGTCGCGCGCGTGCCGCCGCCGAAGGGCAATCCCGATGCGGCGCTGCGCGCGATGATCATCGACAGCTGGTTCGATGCGTACGTCGGCGTGGTGATGCTGGTGCGCGTGGTCGATGGTCGCCTGGCCAAGGGCGAGCGCATCAAGATGATGGCCTCGGGCGCGATGTACAACGCCGACAGCCTTGGTGTCTTCACGCCGAACAACGAGCCACGTGAATCGCTCGAAGCGGGCGAGGTGGGCTACATCATCGCGGGCATCAAGGAACTGCAGGCCGCGAAGGTCGGCGACACCGTGACGCTCATCAAGGCCGGCACCGGTGGCGCGGCTTTCACAGCAACCGAGCCCTTGCCCGGCTTCAAGGAAATCCAGCCCCAGGTCTTTGCCGGCCTGTACCCGACCGAGGCCAGCGAGTACGAGTCGCTGCGCGACGCGCTCGAGAAGCTCAAGCTCAACGACTCGTCGCTGCACTACGAGCCCGAGGTGAGCCAGGCGTTGGGCTTCGGATTCCGCTGCGGCTTCCTGGGCCTGCTGCACATGGAGATCGTGCAGGAGCGCCTCGAGCGCGAGTTCGACCAGGACCTGATCACCACCGCGCCGAGCGTGGTCTACCAGGTGGTCAAGACCGGCGGCGAGGTGATCATGGTCGAGAACCCGTCGAAGATGCCCGACGTCGGCAAGATGATGGAGATCCGCGAGCCCATCGTCACGGTGCACCTCTACATGCCGCAGGAATACGTCGGCGTGGTGATGACGCTGGCCAACCAGAAGCGCGGCATCCAGATGAACATGGCGTACCACGGCCGCCAGGTGATGCTGACCTACGAGATGCCGCTCGGCGAGATCGTGCTCGATTTCTTCGACAAGCTGAAGTCGGTGAGCCGAGGCTATGCATCCATGGACTATGAGTTCAAGGAGTACCGGGCCTCCGACGTCGTCAAGGTCGACATCCTGCTCAACGGCGAGAAGGTCGATGCTCTCTCCATCATCGTGCACCGCAGCCAGAGCCAGTACCGCGGCCGCGCGGTGGTGGGCAAGATGCGCGAGATCATTTCCAGGCAGATGTACGACGTTGCCATCCAGGCGGCGATCGGAGTCAACATCATTGCGCGTGAGACAATCAAGGCCCTCCGCAAGAACGTGCTCGCCAAGTGCTATGGCGGTGACGTGTCGCGCAAACGCAAGCTGCTCGAAAAGCAGAAAGCGGGCAAGAAGCGCATGAAGCAGATTGGCTCCGTGGAAGTTCCGCAAGAGGCCTTTCTCGCGATCCTGCAAGTCGAGGATTGATGCTCCCCACCAGGCTCCGCGGCACCTTGTGTCGCTCCTCCAACCCCTTGCCGGGGCCAACACCAGCGGCACGGCAGAGCCGGCTCCGCGGTGTTCCCGGCATGACGGCGCGCCAGTTTCATATGGCACGCGCGGCGCAATTTGCATCGAACTAAAAAGATGGCCTTTCTTACCTCCGTGATCCTCGCCGCGTTCGTCGGCTACATCGGCGCCTGGTACTTCGGCGCGGTCGAAGGCAACTTCGCGCTGCTGCTGTTCCTGGCCAGCGTGGTCACCGGCCTCTACTGGCTGGCCGAGCGCTTCTATTTCCTGCCGCGGCGTGCAAAGGCGGCGGCCGTCTACGAAGCCTCGCTCGGCGCGCGCAACGAGCGACTGGCGCAGCAGGGCATCACGAAGGTCGACACGGTCGACGACAAGGCGCGCGAACGCCTGTTGATGCAGCCCTGGTGGCTGGACTGGACCGCGGGGCTGTTCCCGGTGATCGTGGCGGTGTTCCTGCTGCGCTCCTTCCTGTTCGAGCCGTTCAAGATCCCTTCAGGCTCGATGATGCCGACCCTGCTGACCGGCGACCTGATCCTGGTCAACAAGTTCACCTACGGCCTGCGCCTGCCGGTGCTCAACACCAAGATCACCCAGGGGACGCCGCCGGCGCGCGGCGATGTGATGGTGTTCCGCTATCCGCCCAAGCCGAGCATGGACTACATCAAGCGCGTGGTGGGCGTACCGGGCGATGAGGTGGCCTACCTGAACAAGAAGCTGACCATCAATGGGCAACCGGTCAGCAAGACGCCATTGCCGCCGTACTTCGGCGACAGCAATGACGACAAAGACACCTACATGAAGGAAACGCCCCAGTTCGAGGAGGTGCTTGGCGACAAGAAGCACAAGATCCTCAACAACGACAGTCGCCGGGCCGGCCTGTCGGAAGCCGAGGTGATTCCGTTCGAAGGCCAGGGCGACTGCCGCTACAACGTGGAGGGCGTGGTTTGCAAGGTGCCGCCGGGCCACTACTTCATGATGGGCGACAACCGGGACAATTCGGCGGACTCCCGCTACTGGGGTTTCGTGCCGGACCAGAACATCGTCGGGCGAGCGTTTTTCGTCTGGATGAACTTCGGCAACTGGAAGCGCATCGGCGGCTTCGAGTAGAAGGGTGAATATTTCTACTGCGGACGCCGATCTCGGGCCTGCGGTCCTCACCGCACGAAAGTGCGGTTCCGGTCCGCGAACCGGCCTCCTGGCTGGCGCCCTCGCTACGAAATCTTCACACCTTCTGGGCGCTGCAAGCGGCTCAACAGAGGGGGCGCCTAGCCCGGGCAGGCCGTCTGATCGATGCCGAATGGCGGATCAAGTCGTTACCGAACCGTGACATTTGTCGTTACAGTGTTGACGGTTTGATTCGCAAGGTATTGGCGGGCACCCTGTTTCCCATGTGGCGAGCGCGACAATCCCCGTCGCGCATGCCCGGGATTCGTGTCCGGCCAATGTCGCGCGAGCAGGCCTTTCAAGCATGAGTGGATCTCGTCCGGTCGCATTCGCGCCGTTCAACGAGCAAGCAACATTATTCGAAGGACAGAGGGCAATGAGGGCATATCGGTCGACTCCAAGAGACAAGCAGCGCGGCATTTCGTTCATCGGACTCCTGTTCGTGGCCATCGTGCTGGCTTGCGTGGGCGTGGTGGTGGCGCAGGTGATTCCGACATTGGTCGAATACCAGGCCATCGACAAGGCGGCCAACAAGGCCAAGGAAGGCGTGACCGTCCCCGAGGTGCGTTCCATCTTCGATCGTGCCCAGGCCATCGACGACTTCAAGCTGTC
This sequence comes from Variovorax sp. dw_308, assembly GCF_019207085.1. Taxonomy (GTDB): domain Bacteria; phylum Pseudomonadota; class Gammaproteobacteria; order Burkholderiales; family Burkholderiaceae_C; genus Variovorax. Next base: position 23,195 of record NZ_JAATOM010000034.1, read on the forward strand.
CGGCAAGGACATCGTCGTTGAAAAGGTGGGCGAGAAGGTGGTCGTCTCGTATTCGTACGAGCGCGAGATCCATCTGTTCGGACCTGCGTACCTGACGATGAAATACAAGGGCCAATCGCGCTGAATGTCGTGAGCAATCGTTGTGAGTGAGGGCGGCCATGTTGCGCTGCAGGCGCGCCTGCAGCATCGATTCGCGGATGGGCGCCTGCTTCAGCTTGCGCTGACGCATCGCAGTTTTTCGGCGGACCACAACGAGCGCCTCGAATTTCTTGGCGACTCGGTGCTGAACCTGGCGGTGGCGCATCTGCTGTACCGCCGTCTCGCAGCCTTGCCGGAAGGTGACCTCTCGCGCGTGCGGGCCAACCTCGTCAAGCAGGACACCTTGCACCAGATCGCGCTGCGGTTGCAGCTTTCGCCATTGCTGCGCCTGGGCGAAGGCGAAGCCAAGTCGGGCGGGCCGAGCCGGCCATCGATCCTGGCCGATGCGCTGGAAGCCCTGATCGGCGCGGTGTACCTCGATGCCGGCTACGCCGCGGCGGAAGCCCTGGTGCATCGACTGTACGAGGCGGTCGAGATCAATCCGCGCATGGAGGCTGCCTCCAAGGATCCGAAGACCGAATTGCAGGAATGGCTGCAGGGCCACAAAATGAAGCTGCCGCTCTATCGCGTGGTCGACACGCTCGGCGCGGCACACAAGCAAACTTTCGATGTCGTCTGCGAGGTGCCGGAACTGGACCTGAGCGAACGCGGCATCGGCGGTTCACGCCGCGCCGGGGAGCAGGCGGCCGCGGCGGCCATGTTGATCCGGCTCAAGTCGAAAAAGTAACGCCCGCTCCCGGGCTCCGCGACGCCTCGCGTCGCTTCTCCGCCCCCTTTGACCGGGGGCAAACTCCAGCGGTTCGGCACGGTCCGCTCCGCGGTGTTCCACGACAATGCCACCATGACCTCGGATACCCCAAATTCCACCACGCCCACCGATGAGGGCGCGGGCGACACCGGCCCGCAACACTGCGGCCTCATCGCCATCGTCGGCAAGCCGAACGTGGGCAAGTCGACGTTGCTCAACGCTCTCGTCGGCCAGAAGATCAGCATCACCTCGCGCAAGGCGCAGACCACGCGGCACCGCATCACGGGCATGCGCACGATCGGCGCGACGCAGTTCGTGTTCGTCGACACGCCGGGCTTCCAGACGCTGCATGCCAATGCGCTGAACAAGTCGCTCAACAAGACGGTGCAGGGCGCGGTCGGCGATGTGGACCTGATCCTGTTCGTGGTGGAGGCCGGCAGCTTCACGCCGGCCGACGAACGCGTGCTGAAGTTGCTGGGCAAGGGCATTCCGACGGTGCTGCTGGCCAACAAGCTCGACAACGTGCATCGCCGCGGCGACATCGCGCCGTGGCTGCAGACCATGCAGGCCAAGCACGACTTCGCCGAGATCGTGCCGATGTCGGCCAAGAACGCGAAAGACATCGAGCGATTGTTCGGCATCTGCGAGAAGTACCTGCCGGAGCAGCCGTGGTTCTACGGCGAGGACGAACTGACCGACCGCAGCGAGAAGTTCCTGGCGAGCGAGCTGGTGCGCGAGAAGCTGTTCCGGCTGACCGGCGACGAGTTGCCCTACACCTCGACCGTCATCATCGACAAGTTCGAGGAAGAGCCGCCGCAGAAAAAGGGCCAGAAGCGCCTGTTGCGCATCGCCGCGACCATCGTGGTCGAGCGCGATGGCCACAAGGCGATGGTGATCGGCGACAAGGGCGAGCGCATCAAGCGCATCGGCATGGAGACCCGCGTCGAGCTGGAGAAGCTGGCCGATGCCAAGGTGTTCCTGGAACTGTGGGTGAAGGTGCGATCGGGGTGGGCGGATGACGAGGCGCGGGTGCGCAGCTTTGGGTACGAATAGGCCCTCGGATTCGAATACGGAAGGCGAACGCAGAAGTCGCAAAGGTTTCGCAGAAGTCGCAAAAGGATTCGAAAGAGAATTCTCCAAGGTCTTCTTTTGCGACCTTTCCGAATCCTTTGCGACTTCTGCGTTCGGAAGTCCGCTTTCCGATTCCCTTCATTGACATGGCCACGCACCGCGTTTCCCACGAGCCGGCCTATGTGCTGCATCGCTACGACTGGAGCGAGTCGAGCCTGATCCTGGAGGTCTTCACGCGGCACCATGGGCGCATCGCGCTGGTGGCGAAGGGGGCCAAGCGGCCGAGTTCGAACTTTCGCCCGGTGCTGCTGCCGTTGCAGCCGCTGCAACTCAACTACAGCGGCGACGCGGAGATCCGCACGCTCAAGGGCGCGGAGTGGATGGGCGGGCACGTCATGCCGACGGGCGAGTCGCTGCTGTCGGGCTACTACGTCAACGAACTGATGATGCGGCTGCTGGCGCGCGACGATGCGCATGAGGCGCTGTTCGATGCCTATGCGGCGGTGGTGCAGGTGCTGGCGACGAACCATGGCGATGCCCAGGCGGCGACGCAGTCGTCGGCCTTGCGCGCCTTCGAATTGCTGCTGCTGCGCGAGATCGGACTGCTGCCGTCGCTGGCGGCCCAGACGTCGACATTGGCGCCACTGGACCCCGACGCGCGCTACAGCCTGGTCGCCGAAGCCGGCTTGCGCGAAGCCGGGCCCGACGAACTGGCTGCCTTGCGCGGTGCCGAATGGCTGGCGTTGCAGCAAACGCTCGACGACCGCGCGCCATTCTCGGCCACGGTGCATCACGTGGCGGGCATGGAGCCCGGGCTGGGGGCCGCATTGCGCACGCAATTGCGTACCTTGCTCAACTACCATTGCGGCGTCACCACACTGCGCACCCGCCAAATGATCCGGGACCTGCAAGGCCTATGAATACCAACACCACTGCCAGGAAGCACACCGGGACGGCGCTCTCGGTGAACCTCAACAAGGTCGCGCTGGTGCGCAACACGCGCTCGCTCGGCATCCCGAGCGTGTTGTTCGCGGCGGCGACCTGCCTCGATGCCGGGGCGCAGGGCATCACCGTGCATCCGCGGCCCGATGCGCGCCATATCCGCCCGGACGACGTGCATCAGCTTTCGGCACTGATCGCCAAGGAGTGGCCGGGCGTCGAGTTCAACATCGAAGGCAACCCGTTCCACAACCTGATGGACTTCGTGCGCGAGTTGCGGCCGCAGCAGGCGACCTTCGTGCCGGACAGCGAGACGCAGTCGACCAGCGACCACGGCTGGACCTTCCCGGAGGACGCGGCACGCTTGCGTCCGCTGATCGCCGAGACGCGGGCGCTGGGCGTGCGCGTGAGCCTCTTCATGGACCCGGAGCCCGGGATGATGGCGGCGGCCAAGGCCGTGGGCGCGGACCGGGTCGAGCTATACACCGAAGGCTATGCGGCCTCGCGGGGGACCTCGCGCGCCGACGCCGTGCTGGCGCTCTATGCCGAGGCCGCGCGCGCCGCCCAGGCCGCGGGCCTCGAAGTCAACGCCGGCCACGACCTGAGCCGCGAGAACCTCACGGAATTCCTGCGCGCCGTGCCGGGCGTGCGGGAGGTGTCGATCGGCCACGCCTTCGTGTCCGATGCGCTGGAGCTGGGCTACGAGGTGACGACCAGGTCCTATCTGCAATGCATTGCCGAGGCGGAATGAGCGCGCCGGGCATGGCGGGCGACTGGATCGGCGCCAGGGTCAGCGAGAACACGTCGGTGCCGAGCGTGGGGGTCCGATGATCTACGGCATCGGAACCGATATCTGCGATGTGCGCCGCATCGCCCGCACCTTCGAGCGGCAGGGGGAGCGCTTTGCGCGCAAGGTCTTGAGCGACGCGGAGTTCGCAACCTGGCAAGCCCGCAGCGCGCGCTGGCCGAAGCGCGGCGTGAGCTACTTGGCGACGCGCTTTTCCGCCAAGGAGGCGTTCAGCAAGGCCATCGGCATGGGCATGCGCATGCCCATGACCTGGCGCTCCTGCGAGATCGCGAACCTGCCGAGCGGCAAGCCGACCATCGTGCTGCACGGCGCCCTGAAGGAATGGTTCGAGGCGCGAGGCTTGATCGCCCACGTCACCGTGACCGATGAAACCGACTATGCGGCGAGTTTCGTCGTCGTTGAAAAGACATGAGCGGCGCCCGGCCGCCCGAAGGCGCTCGCACCGCAGCGCGCAGCGCGAAGGTCATCCAATGAGTACCGAAGCAATCCACGCCCCGCTGATCATCGACGTCGCGGGCACTGAACTCACCGCCGCCGACCGGCGCCGCCTGGCCGATCCGCTGGTCGGCGGCATCATCCACTTCGCGCGCAACTGGGAAAGCCGCGCGCAGCTCACGGCGCTCAATGCCGAGATCCGCAAGATCCGGCCCGACATGCTGATCTGCGTCGACCACGAAGGCGGCCGCGTGCAGCGCTTTCGCACGGACGGTTTCACGCGGCTGCCGTCGATGCGCACGCTCGGCGAACGCTGGATGCAGGACCCGATGGATGCCACGCGCGCGGCCACCGCCTGCGGCTGGGTGCTCGCGTCGGAACTGCGCGCTTGCGGCGTGGACTTCAGCTTCACGCCGGTGCTCGACCTCGATCATGGCGAGAGCAGCGTCATCGGCGACCGCAGCTTCCACCGCGACCCGCGCGTGGCCTCGTTGCTGGCCAAGAGCCTGATGCAAGGGCTGCTGCAGGCGGGCATGGCCAACTGCGGCAAGCACTTTCCGGGGCATGGCTTCGTCAAGGCGGATTCGCATGTGGCGATGCCGGTCGACCGGCGCAGCCTCAAGGCGATCCTCGCGGACGACGCCCGACCCTATGACTGGCTGTCCAACACGCTCACCGCGGTCATGCCGGCCCACGTGATCTACCCGAAGGTGGATGCGCGACCGGCGGGCTTTTCCAGCAAATGGCTCGGCGACATCCTGCGCACCCGGCTGGGCTTCGACGGGGCGGTGTTCAGCGACGACCTGAGCATGGAGGCGGCGCGCTGGATCGACGGCACGCTGCTGAGCTATGGCGATGCCGCGTTGGCCGCGCTCGGCGCCGGCTGCGACCTGGCGCTGCTGTGCAACCAGAGCGTGGGCGAGGGCGCACCGCTCGACGAATTGCTGGTCGACATGACCAGGGCCCGCGACGACGGACGTTGGGCACCGGATGCGCAAAGTGAACGGCGCCGCCGCGCGCTGCTGCCACGCACACCCGCGCCGGCGTGGGCGGAGTTGGTCGCATCCGAACCCCATGTGCGCGCCCGCGCGTTGCTGCAAGCCTGACCCGGAGAAAAACCATGACGCCCAACCAGATGAGCGAGGCCGCCAACGCGTTCTGGAGCGCATGGCAACTGGGTGCGGCCATCGATCACCTGTTGCCTGCTGATCGCCCCACCACTCGTGCGGAGGGCTACGCCATCCAGGCGATGCTGGAAGGCCGCAGCGACAAGCCCATCGCGGGCTGGAAGATCGCCGCCACCAGCGCGGCCGGGCAGCAGCACATCAACGTGAGCGGACCGCTCGCCGGCCGCTTGATGGCCGAGCGCGTACACCCGGACGGCAGCGCCTTCTCGATGAAAGGCAACCGCATGGCGGTGACCGAGGCCGAGTTCGTCTTTCGGATGGCGCGCGACATGCCGCCGCGCGCGAAGGCGTACAGCGTCGAGGAGGCGCTCGCGGCGGTGGGCGACCTCTGCCTTGGCATCGAAGTGCCCAACTCCCGCTTCGCGGACTTCGTGACGGCAGGCGAGGCGCAGATCGTCGCGGACAACGCCTGCGCCCATGAGTTCGTGCTCGGCCCCACGGTGCCGGTGACGTGGCGCGACCTGGATCTTGCGGCGCATCGCGTACACGCCACGGTGACCGGCACCGCACGCAGCTACCAGCGCGATGGCGTCGGCGCCAACGTGCTGGGCGATCCGCGCATCGCGCTCGCGTGGCTTGCCAACGAGTTGTCGCAACTGGGCATCACGCTGCGCGCGGGGCAGATCGTGACCACGGGCACCTGCGTGGTGCCGCTGGAAATCGTCGCGGGGGATTCGGTACAGGTCGATTTCGGCGTGCTCGGCACGGTGTCGGCACGCTTCACTGCCTGAGGAGCGACCGCAGTGGCCGATGCGCAGCGCACGCCACTCGTGACCTTCTACGTGCCGGTCTACAACGGCGCCGCCTACCTGTGCGAATCGCTGGACTCGATTTCGGCGCAGACCTTCGGCGATTGGGAGTGCCTCCTCATCGACGACCATTCGACCGACGACTCGCCAGCCATCCTCGAAGATGCCTGCCGCGACCCGCGCTTCAGGGCGTACCGGCAGCCGGCCAATCTCAACGTCGCGAATGCCTCCAACCTCGCGTTGCGGCTCGCGCGCGGCAAGTACCTGGCGCGGCTCGACCAGGACGACCTGGCCGAGCCGACGCGGCTGGCCGAGCAGGTGGCCTTCATGGAGTCGCACCCGGAAGTCGATGTCTGCGGCGGCGCCCTGCTGTACTTCGGCCGCGACAATGGCGTGGCCGGCTTGCCTGCCGACGACGGCACCATCAAGGCCAACCTGCTGACCGGCATGAACAACATCGGCAATCCGGCCAGCACGGTCCGAACGGCGTTCCTGCGCGAGCATTCCATCGTCAACGACCCGCGCTTCCCGCTGAGTTGCGACTACGGCATGTGGGTCGATTGCACGCTGGCCGGCGGCCGCTTCGCGAACCTGCCCGGCGTGATGACGCGCTATCGCACGCACGAGGGCCAGGCCTCGGTCGACATGGTCGCGCTGCAGGTCGGCGTCATCCAGGCCAAGACGCGGCTGCTGCTGAAGTGGTTTCCGGACCTGAGCTTTGCCGAGGTGCAGGCGATGGAGCCGCTGTTGCGGGCCAACGCGGTGGTGTTCCTCGATCGCGAATCGGCCACGCGCGGTGTGGCGGTGCTGCGAAAGGCGATGGCGTCGCCGCGGCCGAGCGTGTCGGGAGAGGATCGCGCCGCGGTCGAGGCTTACCTGGCGCAACGTTGCGCGCTTTGGCAGGGGCATCTGGACGAGGCTTGATGTCAATGTGGCAACGGAAGCGGGGACCGAACGCAGAAGTCGCAGAGGTTTCGCAGAAGTCGCAGAAGGAATACCAAAATTTTCTTTGGATTCTTTTGCGACCTCTGCGTAGCTTTGGTATTCCTTCTGCGTTCGGCTGTCCGGTCCCGAATCCGGGAGGCCATCAATCGCCGCCAAAGGCAAAGGTGTGCGGGTATGCCGCCGAGGCGAAGGCGCGCTCTGCGTCGTCGCGCAGCTCGTCATGGTGCGGCGTGATCAGGTACAGGTTCTGGTCGGCACACAGGCGCGACAGGTCCTCGGTCGACTGGACCTTCATGGACAGGTCGCCCACGCTCAAGGTCAGCGGAAAGGTCTCTCCGCAGTGGCGCTGGAAGATCGCGCCGCCTTCGCCGAGGTAGGTGACCCGATGGTCGAGCACGCGGTAGCCGGCCTGGTAGAACATCTTGCGTGCGTCGAAGTCGGCGAAGAAGCGCAGGTGGGTGAAGTCCAGCAGGCCCCAGCGGCGGTAGTGCCAGTGGCCGCGCAATGCGTCGTAGAGCATCGGCAGGTTCGATGCGTTGGGCAGGCTCACGAGTACCTGCGCGTCGGGCGCGATGATGCGCAGCAGGCCGTGCAGCAACTGCCACGGGTTGACCAGGTGTTCGAGCACGTCGAAGAGGCACACCAGGTCGAAGGGCTTGCTCAATCCCATCGCATTGAAGTCGATCGTCTCGACGTCCTGTTCGACGACGTGGTCGAAATGCTGGCGGGCCAACTGAGCGGCGGAAGGGTCGAACTCGCAGCCCCACAGTGCGCAATCCGGGAAGCGCTGGCGCAGCGCGTGGCCGACGGCGCCGGAGCCGCAGCCGATGTCCAGCGCCACCGTCGGCGTGCGCTGGATCAAGGCCAGGCACTCGGGGCGCGGATTGAAGACGTAGTTGTATGGCTGCCGGTCCCGGTCCTGCCAGAGGAACTGTGTCATGAAGCGGGACTGTAGCGGCGGACTCGTGGTCTGTCCCGCAAATGGATGCAGTGATTTGCGAGGCGGCCGCTACGGCGTGCGCAAGCCGTCCGTGGGCCAGAGGCGCTCGCCGCCGGCATCGAGGTGCGTGAGGTACAGGCGCAGGTCGAATTCGAGCTGGTGGTAGGCCGGCTCCATGTGCGTGCAGAGGGCGTAGAAGGCCTTGTCGTGCTCGCGCTGCTTCATGTGCGCGAGCTCGTGCACGACGATCATGCGCAGCCATTCCTCGGGCACCTCCTTGAACAGGCTGGCCACGCGGATCTCGCGCTTGGTCTTGAGCTTGCTGCCCTGCACGCGCTGCACCGTGGTGTGCGTGCCGAGCGCGTTTCGGATGACGTGCAGCTTGCTGTCGAAAGCCACCTTCGACAGCGGCTCGGCGTTGCGCATGAAATCGGACTTGAGGCCGTTCGCGTAGTCGTACAGCGCGCGGTCGGTGCGGATCTCGTGGGCGGACGGGTAGCGCTTCTGCAGCATGCCGGAGAGGCCAGTGGCGGTCTCCATCTGCTGCTTCACCTGCGCCAGCAGCGCGGGCGGGTAGCCGGCGAGGTACTTCATCGGCGACCCGGCCTCATGCCTTGCCGCGCGCCGCGTAGGCGAGGCCGGCCGCGACGCCGCCGAACAGGTCGCCCTCGACCAGCGGGACGCCGACGAAACCATGGCGCAAGGCCTGCTGGAACGGGCGCAGCGCGGACGAGCCGCCGGTCAGGTAGATCGCGTCGAGGTCTCCGCTGCGCAGGCCGGCGCGGTGCACGCAGGCATGCGCGCAGGCGACGACGGATTCGAGTTGCGCCGCGAGTTGCTTTGCCATGTCCTGGGGTGTCAGCGTGGTCGTGAGGCCGGGCTCGGCGCTGTCGAGTTCGATGATGACTTCGGCATCGGAGACCGAGGCTTCGATCTTGGCCTGCTCGACGGCGTTGGCGATGCGATGGCCATCGGCCTGCCTGAGCACGCGCATGAGCCGATCGTGCAGTCGCGTGTCGCTGTAGTTGGTGCGCAGGAGCTGGGTCTGGCGGATGGCCTTGGGCGTCTGCTGCCAGTGGATCAAATGCCAGGTCGAGAGTTCGAAGAACACCGTGTTCGGCACTTCGCGGCCTTGCGGCCCGAGGTGGCGAAAGCCCAGGTGCGGCATGACGCGCTCGAGGTTCAGGCGCTGGTCGAAGTCGGTGCCGCCGATGTGCACGCCGGTGGTGGCGAGCACGTCGTCGCTGCGATCGGCGCGCGCGATGCGCTCGGGGCCGACGCGGACGACGGTGAAATCGGAGGTGCCGCCACCGATGTCGGCGATGAGGATCAGCGATTCCTTCGCCACGCGCTGCTCGTAGTCGAATGCCGCCGCGATCGGTTCCAGCTGGAATCTGACCTCGCGAAAGCCCGCGACGCGCGCGGCTGCGCGCAGGCTGTCTTCCGCGCGCTGGTCCCGTTTGGCGTCGTCGTCGACGAAGTGGACCGGCCGGCCGATCACGGCGCGCTCGGGCCGATGACCCAGTTCGCGCTCGGCCCGCGTGGCCAGTTCGTGCAGGTAGCGCGCGATGATGTCCTCGAAGCTCAGCATGCCGTCGTACACGGCCGTCTGCTCCTGCATCAGCGCGCTGCCGAGCAGGCTCTTGAGCGAGCGCATCAGCCGGCCTTCGGTGCCGGCGAGGTACAGGGCAACGGCTTCACGGCCGAAGTGCGTGCTGCGGTCCTCGGCGTTGAAGAAGAGCGCGGTCGGCATCGCCGTGTAGCTGCCTTCGAGCGGCAGCAGTCGCGCCGGCCCGTCGGCGACCGCCGAGGCGATGGCCGAGTTCGACGTGCCGAAGTCGATGCCAATGGCGGTGGGGGAGGGTGAGCGCTTCATGCGGTAGGAATCAATCAACTCGAACACGGGACCGGACTTGACCGTACGCGAAGGTCGCGAAGAAACGCAAAGGACGCGAAAGAATTCAAACAAGAAACTTGGTGTTCCTTTCGCGTCCTTCGCGTAACCTTCGCGTCCTCTGCGTACGGCTGTCCGCTCCCGTATTCCGGCAGGCCTATGCCTCGCGGCGCAAGGCAGGGAACAGGATCACGTCGCGGATGCTGGGCGAGTCGGTCAAGAGCATCATGAACCGGTCGATGCCGATGCCGCAGCCGCCGGTGGGCGGCATGCCGTATTCGAGGGCGCGGACGAAGTCGTGGTCGTAGAACATGGCCTCGTCATCGCCCGAGTCCTTGGCCGCGACCTGCGCATTGAAGCGTGCGGCCTGGTCCTCGGCATCGTTCAGCTCGCTGAAGCCGTTGCCGAATTCGCGGCCGGTGATGTAGAGCTCGAAGCGCTCCGTGACTTCCGGCCGGTCGTCGTTGGCGCGGGCCAGCGGCGAGATCTCGGTCGGGTGTTCCATGATGAATGTCGGCTGCCAGAGCTTCTCTTCGACGGTCTCCTCGAAGTACATGACCTGCAGAGAAGCAAGGCTGCGTTGCGACAGCTTGTCCTTCTCTTCGCTCAGGCCGATCTTGCGCAGGGCGTTGATGAGCCAGGGGGTGTCATCGACATTGGCGCCCGCGTCGGTGTGCTTGAGGATGGCCTCCCGGATCGTCAGGCGCTCGAAGGGCTGGCTCAGGTCCACGGCCTTGCCCTGGTAGGTGAGCTGCTCGGTGCCGACGGTCTTCTTCGCAATCGTGCGGATGATCATCTCGGTGAAGTCCATCAGGTCCTGGTAGTTCCAGTAGGCCGCGTAGAACTCCATCATCGTGAACTCGGGGTTGTGCCGAACCGAGATGCCTTCGTTGCGGTAGCTCCGGTTGATCTCGAACACGCGCTCGAAGCCGCCGACGATCAGGCGCTTCAGGTACAGCTCGGGCGCGATGCGCAGGTACATCTCCTGGTCGAGCGCGTTGTGGTGCGTCTTGAAGGGCTTGGCATTGGCGCCCCCGGGGATGGGGTGCAGCATCGGCGTCTCAACTTCGAGGAAGTTGTTGGCGACCATGAACTCGCGCAGCGCGCTCACGGCCTTGCTGCGGGCGGCAAAGCGGGCACGCGCGGCTTCGTCGGTGATCAGGTCGACATAGCGCTGGCGGTACTTCTGCTCCTGGTCGGCCATGCCATGGAACTTGTCGGGCAGCGGGCGCAGGCTCTTGGTCAGCAGGCGCAGCTTCCTCACCTTCACCGAGAGCTCGCCGGTCCTGGTCTTCATCAGCGTGCCTTCGGCGCCGAGGATGTCGCCCAGGTCCATCTTCTTGAAGTCGGCGTAGGCTTCCTCGCCGATGGCATCGCGGGTGACGTAGAGCTGGATGCGGCTGGTCGAATCCTGCAGCGTGGCGAAGCTGGCCTTGCCCATCACGCGCTTGAGCATCATGCGGCCGGCGACGCTCACCGTCACGGCTTGCGCTTCGAGGGGCTCTGCTTCGGTCTCGCCGTGCGCGGCGATCAGCGTTGCGGCGCGGTGGGCCGGCTTGAAATCGTTGGGGAAGGCGACGCCCTTGCCCTCGGCCTGGGCTGCCCGGATGGCCTTGAGTTTCTCGCGACGCTCCGCCATGAGCTGGTTGTCGTCGACGGCGGGCGTGGCTGCGACGGTTGCGGGCGTGGAAACGGATGGCGTCAGGTGATCGGACATGGGTGCTGCTGCGAAACAGGTGAGGGGGAGGGCGCGGCGGGCGAATGGGAGTCGCGTTGCGCAAGGCGGGCATTTTAGCCCATGGGGTTCTCCCGAATCGGGGCCGGAGTGCCCGTCAATCCTGCATCGGATGCTATGAAAAAAGTAGCAAACTATTCAGCAATGCCCGTGTGTGCGAGCAGATCGGAGACCAGTTCGAGCCGCATCAGCGGACTGTCGAGTTCCAGCAGTCGCTGCTTGGCCTGGGTCTGGATCGGCAGGAACTCGCACCAGCGGTTGGCCACCCAGCCGCAATCGTCGAAGCGGTAGGGCTTGTAGATCGGCAAGCCCATGTCGTGCATGGCCTGCATGCTGCGCCGTTCCGCGAGCGTGTCGACCAGGCGCTGCAGCGCCACGGCGGCATGGCGCAGGTCGTCGGGAACGGCCAGCGCGACATCGTCCTCGATCTTCTCCACCTGCGCCATCCAGAGGCCGTACTGCTGCTGCGCACTGCTGTGGATGCGAAAGCGCTGGGCGCCCACGCATTCGATCTGCAGGAGGCCGGCCTGCGGCGAATCGAAGGAGCGGATCCTGGCCACCGTCCCGACCTCCGCGAAGCGCTCCGTCTGCGCGCCGGCCCGGAGCACCTCGCTGCCTTGCGTGAGGCTCACCACGCCGAAGGGCTCGCCACTCCTGTAGCACTTGTTGATGAGGTCGAGGTAGCGCACTTCGAAGATGCGCAAAGGCATGAACCCGCCGGGGAACAGCACCGTACCCAGGGGGAAGAGCGGCAATGGTGTGGTCGTCGGCGGAGGCTGCTGCATGACGAATTCCCTGGCGTTTGGCTGGCTGGAGCCGCGCGAGCATTTCTCTTTTCGCGCGGAACAGATCGCCATTGTTGCCCGCCGCCGGCCGGACCGGTGGCTATCATCACCGCACGTTCCTGATTGCGCCAATGACTCAGATTTTTTCGTATCTCCTGGAAGTGATCGTCGGCTTGCTCGGCGGCGCATGCCTGCTGCGGCTCTACATGCAATACCAGCGTGTGCCCTTCGGCAATCCGCTGGGACGCTTCGTATTCGCGGTGTCGGACTGGATCGTGGTGCCGCTGCGCCGGGTGGTGCCGCCGTTTCGCCGGTGGGACCTACCGAGCGCCCTGGCGGCCTGGCTGCTGGTGCTGGTGAAGTGCCTGTTCCTGATGTGGATGGGCGAGGCGACGCGCTGGACGACCCTGCCGCTGGTGGCGCTGGTCGACTTGATGCGGCTGGCCGTCTCGGGATTGATGGCGCTGCTGATCGTCTATGCCGTGCTGTCGTGGGTGCCCGGGGCTTCGTCGATGCTGCAGGACCTGATCGCGCGGTTGTCCAAGCCGCTGGTTCGACCGCTGCGCCGCTATGTGCCGTTGATCGGCGGCGTCGACCTCACGCCGCTCATCGCCGTGGTGCTGTTGCAGATCGTCGCCTTCGTGCTGGTCGACCTGCGGGGCTGGGCAATGCACTTGGGGTGAGGGCAGCCGGAGAGGGGCCGAGGCTGCGCCTTGCCGGTCGCGGTGCACGAGATTGCTACAGGCGGTAAAAGATATCGTTGATATCTTGCTAATATATTTAAACTCGCTTCCAGGCCTCGCCACGGAGCGCGATGCCCCCAATCCAGGAGCGTCACGCAATGAGCACCCCCCGCTGGCAAGGCATCTTCCCTGCCGTCACCACCAAGTTCCATGCCGATGAAAGCATCGATGCCGAAGGCACCGCGCGGCACATCGACTTCCAGATCCGCAACGGCATCCACGGCCTGGTGACCTGTGGCTCGCTCGGCGAAGCCAGCACGCTGATGCTGGAGGAAAAGCTGGAAGTCGCCCGCGTCGCGCTGGAAGCCGCCAACGGTCGCATCCCGGTGCTGGCCAATGTCTCCGAGACCAGCACGCGCGAGGCGCTGCGCTACATCGACGGGGCCAACAAGCTCGGCGTGGCCGGCTTCATGGTGATGCCGTCAGTCATCTACGTGGCCGATGCGCGCGAGGCAATGCTGAATGTCCGAACCATGGCCGAGGCGGCGCAGAAGCCGGTGATGGTCTACAACAATCCCGTCGCCTATCGCGTCGACCTGAAGCCGGAGCACATGGTCGAACTGGCCGATTGCCAATGGATCGCGGCCATCAAGGAAAGCACGGACAACATCCGCCGCATCACCGACCTGCGCAATGCGCTGGGCGACCGCTACCAGTTGTTCCTCGGCGTGGACGACCTGGCCTACGAAGGCCTGGCGCTGGGCTGCGATGGCCTGCTGGCCGGTGTCGGCTGCGCCTTTCCGCGCGAGACGGTGGCGCTCTACGACCTCATGAAGGCCGGCAAGTTTGCCGAGGCGCTCAAGCTGTATCAGTGGATGACACCGATGCTCCACCTCGACGTATCGACGAAACTGGTGCAGAACCTCAAGCTGATCGATGTGCTGGTCGGTGTCGGCACCGAGCACATGCGTCGTCCACGCTTGCCGCTGATCGGCGACGAGCGCAAAGCCATCGAAGCGATCGTGCAGAAGGCGTTGGCGACGCGGCCGGTTCAATATCAATCGGTGGCCTGACGGCAAACCGGTTGGACTTTCCACAAACTGAAGGAGACAAGGGAATGAAGAACAAGCGGAATATCGTTTCGGTGGCGGCCATCGCGGCCGTGGCATTCGCGGGTCATGCGATGGCGCAGGAACAGGTCGTCAAGATCGGGCAGACCGGGCCGTTGTCGGGGCCGAACGCATTCGCCGGCAAGGACAACGAGAACGGCGTGCGCCTGGCCATCGAGGAACTCAACGCGAAGAAGATCGCGGTCGGCGGCAAGACGCTGAAGTTCGTGCAGGTCTCCGAAGATGACCAGTGCGATGCCAAGGCCGGCGTCGCGGTCGCGCAGAAACTGGTCGACGACAACGTCAAGTTCGTCATGGGACCGTACTGCTCCGGCGTGGCCATCCCGGCGTCGCGCGTCTACAGCCAGGGCGACACGCTGGTGTCGACCGTGGGCACCAATCCCAAGGTCACGATGGGCGGCTACAAGAACCTGTACCGCATCATCGCCAGCGACAACCAGATCGGCTCCGCGATGGCCGTCTACGCGGCCAAGGTGCTCAAGGCCACCAAGGTGGGCGTGATCGACGACCGCACCGCCTTCGGCCAGGGCGTGGCCGAGGAGTTCGTCAAGGAAGCGAAGAAGCAGGGCCTGACCGTGCTGGGCCAGGAGTTCACCACCGACAAATCGGTCGACTTTCAGCCGATCCTCACGCGCCTGAAGGCGCAGGACCCACAGGCCATCTTCTTCGGCGGGTACGCACCGCAGGCCGCGCCGATGGTGCGGCAGATGAAGGGCCTGGGCATGTCGGCCAAGCTGTTGGGCGGCGACACGCTCTGCAGCCCCGAGATGGGCAAGATCGGCGGCGACGCGGTCAACGACGTCGTGTACTGCGCCCAGGGCGGCACGATGCTCGACAAGGCGGCCGGCGGCGCGGCCTTCAAGGCCAAGTTCAAGAAGCGATTCAACCTCGATCCGGATGCCTACGCCGCCTCGTTCTATGACCAGTTGATGTTCATCGGCGAGGCCATCGAGAAGACCGGTTCGGTCGACCAGAACAAGGTCGCGGCCTACCTCAACAAGACGAGCTACAAGGGCGCGGTCGGCACCTACAGCTATGACGACAAGGGCAACATGACGCAGGCGCCGATCACGGTGTCGACGTTCAAGAACGCCGCGCCGACGCCCCTCGCGAGCTATTGAATCGACATGCACCGCATCCAGGTCATCGACTCGCACACCGGCGGCGAACCGACGCGGCTCGTCATCGGCGGGTTCCCCGACCTGGGTCGCGGCAGCATGGCCGAGCGCAAGGCGCTGCTGGCGCGTGACCACGACCAATGGCGCGCGGCCACGGTGCTGGAGCCGCGCGGCAGCGACGTCGTCGTCGGCGCCCTGCTTTGCGAGCCGGTCTCGCCCGAAGCGGCGGCCGGCGTCATCTTCTTCAACAACACCGGCTACCTCGGCATGTGCGGGCACGGCACCATCGGCCTGGTCGTGTCGCTGGCGCACATGGGGCGCATCGGCGTCGGCGACCACCGGATCGAGACGCCGGTCGGCACTGTCACCGCGACGCTGCACGACGACGGCTCGGTGAGCGTGCGCAATGTGCCGGCGTATCGCCACCTGGCGCAGGTGCCGGTCGACGTGCCGGGCCATGATCGCGTGCATGGCGACGTGGCTTGGGGCGGCAACTGGTTCTTCCTGGCGAGCGATCACGGGCAGCGCGTGGCCAGCGACAACCTCGCCGCGCTCACGGCCTACACGGTCGCTGTACGCGCGGCCCTGGCGGCGCAGGGCGTCACTGGCGCCGATGGCGCCGAGATCGACCATATCGAACTCTTCGCCGGCCCCACTGACGATGCCGACAGCCGCAACTTCGTGCTGTGCCCGGGCGACGCCTATGACCGTTCACCGTGCGGCACCGGCACCAGCGCCAAGGTCGCCTGCCTCGCCGCCGACGGCAAGCTGGCGCCCGGCGACGTGTGGCGCCAGGCCAGCGTGATCGGCAGCGTGTTCGAGGCCAGCTACGCCATGGTCGGCGGCCAGGTCGTTCCCACGCTGCGCGGCCGTGCGCACATCAGCGCTGAAGCCAACCTGTTGGTCGATGACGACGATCCATTCGCCTGGGGCATCCACCCCTGAAAGGCGTGAATATTTCTACTGCGACCACCGATCTCGGGTCTGCGGTGCTCACTGCACGAGAGTGCAGTTCCGCGCCTCAACCCGACCTCGGCGACCTCGCTGCGAAATCTTCACGTCTTTCGACGCCGCGTCGATCGCTTGATAACCGCGGCGCCCTCGCCACGAAATTTCCACGCCTTCCGACGCCTCGCGGTCGGCTTCCCGATGCACGCTGATGTTCTGGTGATTGGCGCCGGCATCGTGGGCGCCGCCTGCGCCCATGCGCTCGCTCAGGCGGGGCTGCGGGTCCATGTGCTGGATGCGCGCCTGGGTGGCGCGACCGGGGCCGGCATGGGGCACCTCGTCGTCATGGACGACAACCCGGCGGAACTGGAACTCAGCCGCCGCTCCCTCGAACTGTGGCGCGGCCTCGCGCCGCGCATGCCCGCCGACTGCGCCTGGAGTCCTTGCGGCACGCTCTGGATCGCAGGCGACGCCGCCGAGATGGCGGCCGCAGAGGACAAGCAGGCGCGACTGGCGCTGCACGGCGTCGCCTGCCGCATGCTCGATGCGCAAGCGCTGGCAGGCGCCGAGCCGGCGCTGCGGGCAGGCCTTGCTGGAGCGCTCGAAGTCACGGGCGACGCGATCGTCTACGCGCCCAACGCCGCCCGCTGGCTGCTGGCCCAGGGTGGTGGACGCATCGAGGTCGAGCATGCGCAGGTCGAGGCCATCGAGGACGGCCGCGTGCGCCTGGTCGGCGGCGGCCTGCGCCAGGCGCCGCAAGTGCTGCTGGCCAACGGCATGCAGGCCACGCAACTGTGCCCCGGGCTTCCGATCCGTCCCAAGAAGGGTCATCTCGCCATCACCGACCGCTACCCCGGCACGGTGCACCACCAGCTGGTGGAACTGGGCTACGTCACCAGCGCGCACCACAGCGAAAAGCCCTCGGTCGCCTTCAACCTGCAGCCACGGCCCACCGGCCAGTTGCTGCTGGGCTCGTCGCGCCAGTTCGACACGGTCGACCCGCGCGTGGAGCCCGACATGCTCGCCCGGATGCTGGGGCGCGCGATGGACTACGTACCCGGGCTGGCCGGGCTCAACATCCTGCGAACCTGGACCGGCCTGCGCGCCGCCACGCCCGACAGCCTGCCGCTGCTGGGCCCGCATCCTTCGCGCGAAAGCCTCTGGCTGGCCGTGGGGCATGAAGGCCTGGGCGTGACCACCGCCACGGGCAGCGCCGACTTGCTGGCCGCCCTGATGACGGGGCGCACCGCGGCTTTCGACCCGGCGCCCTACGCGGCAGGGCGCTTTGTACAGGCGACTGCGGCATGAAGCATGCGTCCATCGTGTTGCAAATCGACGGCAAACCAGTCGCTGTCTCGGCCGGGAGTTCGGTGGCCGCTGCGCTGCGCATCGCGGACGTCGCCGGGTTGGGTGTGGCGCGTCGCTCCGTCAGTGGCGAACTGCGTGCGCCGTTCTGCGGCATGGGCATCTGCCAGGAATGCCGCGTGACCATCGACGGCGCGCGCCGCCTGGCCTGCCAGACCGCCTGCGTCGCCGGAATGCAAGTGGAGACACTGACGTGACCCAGCTCACGCTCGACGAATGCGATGTCCTCGTCATCGGCGCCGGCCCGGCAGGCATGGCCGCGGCGGTCGCGGCGGCTTTCGGCGGGGGCTCGGTGGTCGTCATCGACGACAACCCGGCGCCGGGTGGCCAGATCTGGCGCGATGGACCGGGCGTCGAGCTGCCTGCGGCGGCGCGCGAGTCCCGCAACGCCATGGTCCAGCGCGCCAACATCCGCGTCCACTGTGGCACGCGCGTGGTCGCTGCGCCCCGCGCGCGGCAACTGTTGCTGGAAGACGCGGAACGCGGGTGGCTGCTGCAATGGAAGAAGCTGATCCTGTGCACGGGCGCCCGTGAACTGCTGCTGCCCTTTGCAGGCTGGACCCTTCCCGGCGTGACCGGCGCCGGCGCGTTGCAGGCGTTGATCAAGGGCGGCATGCCGGTCAAGGGCGAACGCATCGTGGTCGCGGGCACCGGGCCCTTGCTGCTCGCCGCGGCTGCCACCGCCGCCCAGGCTGGCGCCAGGGTGTTGCGCGTGGCGGAGCAGGCCCCGCTGCGCGACGTGCTCGGTTTCGCTGCGCAGCTGGCGCGGTGGCCGGGCAAGGCGCTGCAGGCGCTGAACCTGATGCACCCGGGCTACCGCAGCAGCACCCACGTGCTTTCGGCCCGGGGCCATGGTCGCCTGGCATCGGTGACGCTTCGGCGCGGGCACGGCGGGATGGAGGAGTTCGCCTGCGATCGCCTCGCATGCGGCTTCGGCCTGGTGCCCAACACCGAACTGGGCCGCATGCTGGGTTGCGCGGTCACGCCGCGGCCAAGCGGACCCGCGCTCAACGTGAATGCCAACCAGGCGACCAGCGTGCCGGACATCTTCGCCGCCGGCGAATGCACCGGCATCGGCGGCAGCGAGCGGGCGCTGCTGCAGGGTGCGATCGCGGGGCATTCGGCGGTGGGGCGCACCATTCCGTCGGATGGCATGCGCGAGGCGCTGGCACGCTGGGACGCTTTCGCCGTGCAACTGCATCGCCGCTTCTCGCCCGGGGCAGGGATTCGCACGCTGGCGCAACCGGACACCGTCTTCTGCCGCTGCGAGGACGTGCCGCTGGGCGCGCTGACCGGCTGCGCCGACTGGAACGATGCCAAGCTGCACACGCGCTGCGGCATGGGAGCTTGCCAAGGTCGGGTCTGCGGGGCGGCGGCGCAGTTTCTGTTTGGCTGGTCGCCAGGGACGCCGCGTCCCCCGTTGTCGCCGGTGCGCGCCTCCACCCTTGCCGGCTTCGCGCCGCCGCTTCCGGATTCCCCCATGACGCAGGGAGAATGAGGCCCGCAGACAGCGCCCCCGCCATGCCTTCACTCGCCCCCGCAGCCTCTCCCGCACCGTCCAAGCGCCGCGCCGCGGACGTCGCGTACGACGCCATCGAGGCATTGATCGCCACGCTGCAACTCGAGCCGGGCAGCCCCGTGGTCGAGGGCGACCTGGTGGAGCGCACGGGCTTGGGGCGCACGCCGGTGCGCGAGGCGCTGCTGCGCATGGTGTCCAGCGGGCTGGTCGTGCAGCAGCCGCGTCGCGGCCTGCTGGTGTCATCCATCGACCTGGCCGACCACCTGGACGTGATCCAGACGCGCCGCGTGCTGGAGTGCCTGATAGCAGGATGTTCGGCGCGCCGGGCCACGGCCGAGCAGCGCAAGGCCATCGTCCTGCGCGCCGGGAAGATGATCAAGGCCGCGTCGCGCGGCAATCTCCATGACTACATGCAGGCCGACCACGAACTCGACGTGGTCAACCACCAGGCCAGCCACAACCAGTCGGCGGTCAAGTGCGTGGTGCCGCTGGTCGTGCAATGCCGCCGCTTCTGGTACGCCTACCAGCACGAGGGCGAGATCGGCGAAGCCGCGCGCATGCACATGAAACTCGCAGAAGGCATCGCCACGGGCGACGAGGCCGCGGCCGTGGCCGGCGCCAACCAGTTGCTGGACTACCTCGAGAGATTCGCGCGACGGGTCATCGACAAGTAAGCGGCGTCGGAAACCGGGGCCGCCAAATCCCGGGAACACCACGGAACCGGCTTTGCCGGGCCGTCGGTGTTGCCACAGGACTTCAGGACACCGCGTCGGCGGGTTGGCGCAGCAGCATGGCCAGCGTGCTGGCAATCGTCTTGCGCAGTTCGCGGCGGTCGCTGATGAAGTCGATCGCGCCCTTGGTCTGCAGGAACTCGGCGCGCTGGAAGCCTTCGGGCAAGGTCACTCGCACGGTGGATTCGATGACGCGCGGGCCGGCAAAGCCGATCAGCGCCTTGGGCTCCGCGATCACCACGTCGCCCACGAACGCAAAGCCGGCCGAGACACCGCCCATGGTCGGGTCGGTCAGCACGCTGATGTAGGGCAAGCCCTTCTTGGCCAGTCGCGTGAGCGCCGCATTGGTCTTGGCCATCTGCATCAGCGACAGCAGGCCTTCCTGCATGCGCGCGCCGCCGGTGGCGGTGAAGCAGATGAAGGGCACCTTCTGCTCGATCGCGGTCTCGACGCCGCGCACGAAGCGCTCGCCGACCACGCTGCCCATGCTGCCGCCCATGAACTCGAACTCGAAGCAGGCGACCACCACGCTGATGGAGTGCACCGAGCCGCCCATGACCACCAGCGCATCGGTCTCGCCGGTGCTCTCGAGCGCTTCTTTCAGGCGCTCGGGGTATTTGCGGCTGTCCTTGAACTTGAGCGCGTCGACCGGCAGCACTTCCTGGCCGAGTTCGTAGCGGCCTTCCGCGTCGAGAAAGGCGTTGAGCCGCGCGCGGGCGCCGATCCGATGGTGATGGCTGCAGCTCGGGCAGACATTCTGGTTGTGCTCGAGGTCGGTCTTGTAAAGCACCGTCTCGCAACTCGGGCATTTGATCCACAGGCCTTCGGGCACCTGCCGACGCTCGCTCGGGTCGGTCTGGACGATCTTGGACGGAAGCAGTTTTTCAAGCCAGCTCATATAAGAAATCCTGGAATCCTGAGAATTCAAGAAGGGCACCTTCTTGACCATTCACTCCCTCTCCCGCAAGCGGGAGAGGGTCGGGGTGAGGGAAAAACGTGGAGTCATCGACCAGCCCCTCTGCTCACTCCCCTCCCGCAAGCAGGAGAGGGCCGGGAGGCCCGGGGTGAGGGCGAAACGATCAATTATCGACCAGCCACGCCCTTCGCGGTAGCCGCCGGCAGCGAATCCAGCGCTTGGCGAATCCCCGCCAGGAACTCGCCCACCACCGGAACCACCTTGTCACGCGGCTGTTCCTCGATCAACTGGATGATTTTGGTGCCGATCACGACCGCGTCCGCTGCCGCGCCCACCGCCTGCGCCGTGCGCGCATCCCGGATGCCGAAGCCCACGCCCACCGGAATGCTCACGTGCCTGCGGATGCGCGGAAGCATCTGTCCGACCGCGTCGGTATCGAGGTGCCCCGCGCCCGTCACGCCCTTGAGCGAGACGTAGTAGACATAGCCGCTGGCCAAGCGTGCCACCTGCGCCATGCGCTCGTCGGTGCTGGTCGGGGCCAGCAGGAAGATCAGGTCGATGTTGGCGGCGCGCAGCGCGGCCGCGAAGTCCTCGCATTCTTCCGGCGGGTAGTCGACGATCAGCACGCCGTCGACGCCGGCTGCCGCCGCATCGCGCACGAACGCGCCCTTGCCGTGGATGCCGTCGTAGCGCTCGACCGGGTTGGCGTAGCCCATCAGGACCACCGGTGTCTGCGCGTCGGACTTTCGAAATTCGGCGACCATCGCCAGCACCTGCCTCATGCCGATGCCCAGCGCCAGCGCCCTCTCACCGGCCTGCTGGATCACCGGCCCATCGGCCATCGGGTCGGAGAAAGGCACGCCGAGTTCAATGACGTCGGCGCCGGCCTTGACCATGCCGTGCATCAGCTCCGGCGTGATGTCGGCGAAGGGGAAACCGGCGGTCACATAGGGGATCAGCGCGCGCCGGCCCTGCTTCTGGAGCGCCTCGAAGGTTGCAGCGATGCGGCTCATGCTTTGCCTCCTTTTACTTGCAGGCCGCGCATCGACGGGCGGTCGTAGAAATCGACGCCCGACAAATCGGCCACCGTCCCGATGTCCTTGTCGCCGCGACCCGAAAGGTTCACAAGGATCGATTGGTCGGGTCGCATGGTCTTCGCAAGCTTCATCGCATAGGCCATCGCATGGCTGGATTCAAGGGCGGGGATGATGCCTTCGGTTCGGCACAGGTAGTGGAACGCATGCAGCGCTTCCTCGTCGGTGATGCCGACGTATTCGGCGCGGCCGATGTCGGCCAGGTACGCGTGCTCGGGGCCGACGCCGGGGTAGTCCAGGCCGGCGCTGATGCTGTGCGTCTCGGTGATCTGGCCGTCCTCGTTCTGCAGCAGGTAGGTGCGGTTGCCATGCAGCACGCCCGAGCTGCCGCGCAGGATCGAGGCGGAATGCTTGCCGCTGTCGAGCCCTTCGCCGGCCGCTTCCACGCCGATCAGCCGCGTGTTCCTGAACGGGATGTACGGGTAGAAGATGCCCATCGCATTGCTGCCGCCGCCCACGCAGGCGACCACCACGTCGGGCTGCCTGCCTTCCGCCTCGCCGGTGATGCCCTGCGCCGCCAGCATGGCCGGCATCTGGTCGACGCACTCGATGCCGATCACGCTCTGGAAGTCGCGCACCATCGTCGGGTACGGGTGCGGGCCGGCCACGGTGCCGATGATGTAGAAGGTGTTCTCGACATTGGTGACCCAGTCGCGCATGGCCTCGTTGAGCGCGTCCTTGAGCGTCTTGCTGCCCGATTCCACCGGCACCACGGTCGCGCCCAGCAGGTTCATGCGGTAGACGTTCGGGCTCTGGCGCTTCACGTCCTGGCTGCCCATGTAGACCACGCATTCAAGCCCGTAGCGCGCGCAGATGGTGGCTGTGGCCACGCCGTGCTGGCCGGCGCCGGTCTCGGCGATCACGCGCGGCTTGCCCATGCGCTTGGCCAGCATGGCCTGGCCGATCACGTTGTTGATCTTGTGCGCGCCGGTGTGGTTGAGGTCTTCGCGCTTCAGGTAGATCTGGGCGCCGCCCATTTCCTGGCTGGTGCGCGCCGCGTGGTAGACCGGCGAGGGCCGGCCGACGAAGTGCTTCAGCTCGTAGTGGAATTCGGCGAGGAAGGCCGGATCGTCCTTGAAGCGCGCGTAGGCATCGCGCAGTTCGTTGATCGCGTGGGTCAGCGTCTCGCTGGCGAAGGTGCCGCCATAGGGGCCGAAGTGGCCGCTGGCGTCGGGTTGCTGGTAGGTGGTGGTGTCCATGTTTCTCTAGCTCGTTGGCCGCAGCCCACGCCCGGAGGAAACATGGGGTGCGACGGTCAGGTGGCGGTCGAATCCGCCGCGCGTACGGCGGCAATGAATTCGCGGATCTTGCCGGCGTCCTTGATGCCCTTTGAGGCTTCCACGCCGGAACTCACGTCAACGGCCAGCGTCTTGCAACGCGGGCGCAGCGCACGGATGCCATCGCCGACGTTGGCAGGCGACAACCCACCAGACAAGACGAGGTGAGCGTTTGCGACGTGTGGAAGGAGTGACCAATCGAATGCCTTGCCGCCTCCGCCGAATCCGTCGACATGCGCGTCGAGCAGGATGGCCTGGGCGTTGGAGAAATCAGCCGCGTATTTTACGAGGTCGAAGGCCGCGCCGGCCGCACCGATCGGAATGCGGGCGGCGCGCATGTAGCGGAATCGGCCGTTGCCGGCGCCTTCGTCGCATTGTGCGGGCGATTCGTCGCCGTGGAACTGGGCCATGGCACCTGCCACGCGGGCGAGCGATGCAATGGTGGTGGCGGCGCCTTCATTGACGAACAGCAGCACGGGCGTGACAAAGGGCGGCAGCCGGGAAGCCAGTGCGGCCGCGCGTTCGGCGCTCACGGCGCGGGGGCTCCTGGCGTAGAGCACGAAGCCGATCGCGTCGGCGCCGGCTTCGACGACGGCATCGACGTCCTGCTCGCGGGTCAGCCCGCAGATCTTGATTCGGGTCGTGGGGGTCATTTCTTGGCTGGCGCAGCGTGGCGCCGCGCTCATGCCCAGCCATCATAGGCAGGGCGGTCGGACTGCATCGTCGCCTCGGCCGGCAAGCCCCACCTGGCGTCGTACAACGGCCCAAGGAAGTAGAGCCCGTCGGGAGAAAACGTCGGCGCGGCGACGACGCGGCTGCGTGCCTGCAAGACCTCGGCGATCCACTCCGGCCGCTCGTCGCCATGGCCGATGCGCACCAGGCAGCCCATGATGTTGCGGATCATGTGATGCAGAAACGCGTCGGCCTCGAATTCGAACTGCCAGCGGCAGCGCTCGCCCTCGCCGATGCGCTGGACCTCGATGCGGCGCAGGTTCTTCACCGGCGACTTCGCTTGGCAGGCCGACGCCCGGAACGAACTGAAATCATGTTCGCCGACCAGCAGCGCCGCAGCAGCGCGCATGGCGTCGCCATCCAAGGCGCGCATCGACCAGCCGACGCGGCCCGCCTCCAGGCTCGGCCGCACCGGCGATTGCGAGAGCAGGTACAGGTAGCGGCGCGCCAGCGCCTGCGCGCGGCAGTGGAACTCGTCGGGCACCGGCACGGCCCATTGCACCGCGATGTCGTCCGGCAGGAAGCGGTTGGTGCCGCGCACCCAGGAGTTGGGCGTGCGCTCGACGTCGGTGTCGAAATGGATGACCTGAAGGATGCCGTGTACACCGGCATCGGTGCGACCCGCGCAGAGGGTGCCGATGCGTCGCTGGGCGAAGTCCGCCAGGGCCTTCTCCAGCTTGTCCTGCACTGTCAGCCCGGAGAGCTGGCTCTGCCAGCCCTGGTAGCCCTGACCGTTGTAGCGAATGCCGAGGGCCAGCCTCACAGCGCAACGGTCATGGGCGGGGCATGGTTCAGGCGAGCTGCGTCAGCAACTGCCTGGCTTCGGCCTTGAGGTCGCCGGTGGCTTCGGCCGCCACTTCCTCGACCAGCGAGCGAGCGCCTTCGGCATCGCCGATGGCTTGCAGTTCACGCGCCAGCGACAGCTTGATCGCATGCGGGCTCTCGTGCGGGTCGTCATGGCCTTCGAGGCTGCCCCGGCTGGTTTCGAGCGGCGCACGGCCGGTCATGGAACTCATGTCGAATTCGATGAAGCCCGAATCGCCGGGCAGGCCGGCGCGCAGCGTGGCCGGCTGGGTGCGTTCGTCGTCGTGGTGCGAGGGGGCGCGGCGCATCGGTTCCAGCGCGGCGGGGGCCGTGTCGAAATCGTTGGCGAACTCGGTGTGCTGGTGGCCGTCGTCGAGCGGGGCGCGCACGGTGCGCTCGTAGTCGTCGATGTCCGGGATGACGGCTGGACGTGCCGGCGGCAGGCTGGCGCTTGGCGGCGTGGGCACGGGGACGGCGACCGGGATCGGAACCGGCTGCACGGGCGCCTTGGCAACCGGGGGCTTGCTCAGATCGAGGTCGAAGTCGAGCGGCGCTACCGATGCCACGAAGGCCGGCGGCGCTGCGATGGGTTCGCGTGCGGCCCGCACGGCCGTGGGTTCCATCGGGATGGTGACCGGGCTGTCGTCCGCGCTCGAGAGGGGCGCCGCGCTCGCTGGCAGCGAGCGTGCGCCGGGTTGGTACAGCGGGTTGCCCGGGTCCAGTTCGCGACCCATCTCGACCACGCGGTTCCACTCGGTGCCGGTGCCGCCTGTCAGCTTGTGCACGTCGGCGGCCAGGGCTTCGTAGGCGCGCAGGTCGCGGCGCTTGGCATGGATCTCGAGCAGCTTGAGGTGGATGGCGGTGCGTTCCGGCGTGACACGCAGGGCCTCGCGCAGGATTTCCTCGGCTTGCAGGTCGCGGCCATAGGCGAGGTAGACATCGGCTTCGGCCACCGGGTCCACGTCGCCGGCATCGAGCTGGCTTGGCGAGTACGAGAGCGACGACGCGGTCGCGCCGCGGTTCTTGGTGTCGACCGATTCGCCACCGCTGGCGCCGAAGAAGGAGTCCTTGGGGATGCGGCTCTCCAGGAACACGCTGTCGCCCGCGTCCTGGCGCTTGCGGCCGAGCACACGGTAGAGCAGGAACCCGATGAGCAGGGCGACCAGCGCAGCGGCGCCGAGCATCAGCGGGCTGTCCATCAACTCCGCGAAGAAGCCGCGCTCGGCGGGTGCAGCCGCTTTCACCGGCGTGGCGGCCGGCGGCTTGGCTGCGGCAGGCGCGGGC
>NZ_JAATOM010000035.1 GCF_019207085.1 Variovorax sp. dw_308
CCGCATGGGCCAGTACGGGCTCGAACGCTGGCCGGAGCTCCTCGCATCGCTCGCTTCCGCCGTCTTCTTTCAGCGCGAAGGCACGCTGGTGCTGTGGCATCGGCAGGACGCACCTGAGGCCGTGCGCTTTGCCGGCGTGCTCGCGCGCACGGTGAACGAAGTGCCGGGCTTGCCGGCGATGCAGCGGCTCGATGCCGCCGGCGTCGACGCCATCGAACCCGGCATCGGCAAGCGATTTGCGCAGGGCCTGCTGCTGCCGGGCGAAGGCCAGCTCGACAACCGGCAGTTGCTGGCCGCGCTGCTGGCCTCGCTGCAGGCGCTGCCCAACGTGACGATGCATTGGCACAGCGCACGCGCACCCGATGAATTCGAACCAGGCGCGTCGGAGCGCATCATCGATTGCCGCGGCCTCGGCGCCAGGCCGCAATGGGCCGCCCTGCGCGGCGTGCGTGGCGAGGTGATCCGCGTGCATGCGCCCGAGGTCAACCTGCGACGGCCGACGCGCCTCGTGCACCCGCGCTACCCGCTCTACATCGCGCCCAAGCCCGACGGCGTGTTCGTCATCGGCGCCACCGAGATCGAATCCGACGACATGTCGCCCGCCAGCGTGCGGTCCACGCTCGAATTGCTGAGCGCCGCCTATTCGGTGCACAGCGGCTTTGCGGAGGCGCGCATCCTGGAGATCGCGACACAATGCCGCCCCTCGCTGCCCGACAACCTGCCCGCCATTCGCTGGCTGAAGCCGCGCGTGATGCAGGTCAACGGCCTGTACCGTCACGGCTTTCTCATCGCACCCGCGATGCTGGACACGGCCATCGAACGGCTGGCCACCCGCACGCCGACGCTGGCGTCGCGCTTTGCCCTCGAATCCGAATGAACATCCTGATCAACGACACACCACGCGAACTGCCCACCGGCGCCTCGCTGGCCGACGCCATCGCGCTGCTGGCGCCGGCGCCACCCTTCGCCGCCGCGGTCAACAAGCAATTCGTGCCGCGTTCCGGTTACGCCGCCCGCACATTGCAGGACGACGACCTGGTCGAAGTGATCCGTCCAGTGACCGGCGGCTGACAAAACCCAAAAGCAGCGCCATGAAGAGAGACTCCATGAATACCGACGACCCGCTGGTCCTCTACGGCCAGACCTTCCACAGCCGCCTGCTCCTGGGCACCGCGCGCTACCCCTCGCCCGACGTGCTCGAAGCGGCCGTCAGGCGGGCCCGCCCCGCGATGCTGACCGCCTCCCTCCGGCGCCAGACCGCAGCACCTTCGGACCGCCATGACAACGGCTTCTGGGACTTGCTGCGCCGGCTCGACGTGCCGGTGCTGCCCAACACCGCCGGCTGCCACAGCGTGCAGGAAGTGATCGCGACCGCGCAGATGGCACGCGAGCTGTTCGAGACGCCGTGGATCAAGCTCGAGCTGATCGGTGACGACTACACCCTGCAGCCCGACACGCTCAATCTCGTCGATGCCGCTTCGCAGCTCATCCGCGACGGCTTCCAGGTGCTGCCCTATTGCACCGAAGACCTGGTGCTGTGCCAACGCCTCGTCGATGTCGGCTGCCAGGCCGTCATGCCCTGGGCCGCGCCCATCGGCACCGGCCGTGGCCCGGTCAACCCCTATGCGCTGCAACTGCTGCGCGAGCGGCTCGACGTGCCGATGCTGGTCGACGCCGGCCTGGGCCTGCCTTCGCATGCCTGCCAGGTCATGGAATGGGGCTACGACGGCGTGCTGTTGAACACCGCCGTTGCATTGGCGCAAGACCCGGTCGCGATGGCCGGCGCCTTTGCGGATGCGGTGCAAGCCGGCCGCGCCGCGCATCGGGCCGGCGCGATGTCCGCACAAGAGTCCGCCCAGCCGAGCACGCCCGTGCTGGGCACACCCTTTTGGCACCAGTCATGACCGCTCCTTCCGCGCAAGCCATCTTCGACGCCCACACCGGGCGCTTCGGCGCCGCCATCGGCGACCTCACGCCATCCTTCACGCGCGACGAGCCCGTCTACCGCGCCGCCAAGGAAGCCTGCCTTCGCCTCGGCTTCATCGAAAGCGACGCCGAATGCCTCGGGCAGGCCTGGCAGGCCCGCAGCGCGCGACTGGGCTTCGATGCCACCGCCTGGCCCGAAGACCCGGTCGACTTCGGCTTCCACCCCTGGCCGCGCGACAACGCCTTCGCGCCCTGCCCCAAGGCCCTCGGCCTCTATGCCGTGCTGCCCGATGCCGCCTGGGTCGGTCGCATGGCGCGCGCCGGCGTGCCCACGGTGCAACTGCGCTTCAAGTCCGACGACCCCCAGGCGGTCCAGCGTGAAGTGCGCGCAGCCATCGACGCGGTCGCGGGCACGTCCTCGCTGCTGTTCATCAACGACCACTGGCAAGTCGCCGTCGACGCGGGCGCCTACGGCGTCCACCTCGGGCAGGAAGACATCGACGAGGCGAATCTCGACGCCATCCGCGCCGCCGGCCTGCGTCTGGGCCTCAGCACCCACGGCTATGCGGAGATGCTTCGCGTCGATGCCCTCAGCCCCAGCTACATCGCGATGGGCGCCGTGTTCCCGACCACGCTCAAGCGCATGCCCACCGCGCCGCAAGGACCGACGCGCCTGGCCGCCTATGCGCGCCTCCTGCGCGACTATCCGCTGGTTGCCATCGGTGGCATCGATCTCGGCAGGCTGCCCGAGGTGCTGCAAAGCGGCGTTGGCTCGGTGGCCGTGGTGCGTGCGCTGGTGGCGGCGGCATCGCCGGAGACGGAGGTCGAGCGCTTCCAGCGGGCGCTGGAAAACTGCTAGAGCAGTTGCCCTAACTATCGACAGGATCTAGCTTTTTCCGACTAGTCCTTTGGAGGGAACATACGTCCATTCCAAACAACTCCTCACAGGACAAGACCATGTCGAACCAATCCCTCGCTACCGTTGCCACCCACGTCGTCGACCAGTACAGCGCTGCTGGCAAGACCCTGAACCAAGCCTACCGCGCCACCGTCGAGCGCGTGCTCGGCAACGCCAAGAGCCGCTTCGTCACGGCGCTGGAAGCCCGTTCGCTGCCCTTGGTCAACGACCAGGTCAAGTCGGACCTCGTGAACGCGCAAGACGTGCTGGCCGGCTTCATGCTCAAGGGCGTGCAAACCGCCTACGACCGCGCTGACCAAGCCATCGACGCGATCGCCACGCGCGCCAACAGCGGCATCCAGTCGGTCGACAGCACCATTGCTCGCGTCGAATCCGCTTTCAAGATCGGCAACCTCGACGCAGTGCGCGCCCTGTGCGCACCGGCCGCCACGCTGGCTTCGCAAGTCGCCGACAAGATCGCCGAAGGCGCCAAGGCCCTCGAAGCCCGCATCGGCTCGGTCGTTGAGCAAGGCACGGAAGTCGCCGTCGTCGCCAAGCCGGCCCGCCGCGCCGTTCGCAAGGCCTGAGTCCTGATAGGCTGCATGCCTGCGCCCTGAATTCCTGGGGCCCACACGAAAGTTCGCATGCCCTCGCCCGCCAAGAAAACTGCTGCATCCAGGAGCCCCAGGCCGAAGACCACCGCCGCGGACGACGCGCGCAAGGTCAAGGCCAGCGAGCCGGCGGCAGATGCAGCGGGCGGATCAAGCGAGAACCTGCTGACCGTGGGCCTCAAGGTGCTTGGCGACGCGCGCAACCACCAGAACCGGGTCGTCGAGTCGCTGCTCGGCATTCCCAAGGGCACGCCCACCGGGACGCGCCCGGCCGGCAAGAAGACCCCGCTCGATACGCTGGGCGACACCCTCGGCTTTCGCAAGCTCGAGGACGTGTTCGACCAGCGCATCGCCGCCGCCCTGGTGCGGCTCGGCATTCCCTCCGCTGAAGAATTGGCCAGCTTGCGCAGGCAGGTGAACCAACTGATCGAAGAGCGCGACAAGGCGCTCGCGCAGGCGCAACCCCGCCGCAAACGCTGACCTCCTGCGACGCGCATCGCGCCGGTATCGCTGTGGCCAGTTCCAACACCCGTGAACGGATTCTCCAGACGAGTCTGGCGTTGTTCAACGCGCACGGCTTGCCCTCGGTGTCCACGCACCGCATTGCCGCTGAAATGGGCATCAGCACCGGCAACCTTCACTATCACTTCAAGACCAAGCGACTGATCGTCGAATGGTTGTTCCGGCGTTTCGACGACAGGCTCGCAACCATCGACGAAGCCGGCGTCGGCGTCCGCGCGATCGACGACCTGTGGCTGGCGCTGCACCTGCGCTTCGAGGCCATCAACGAATACCGCTTCGTCTATCGCGACATGGCCCACCTCGAGAGCGAGTATCCCGAGACTGCCGCCAAGTCCCGAGCCTTGATGGCGCGCAACCTGCTGAACTCCCGCGCGCTGTGCGAGAACCTCGCTGCCCTGGGCGTCATCAAAGCGACCGCCGACGAGGCCGAGATGCTGGCGCTGCAGATCGTCTTCACGACCACCTGCTGGCTGTCGTTCGAGCGGCTGGTCACGCAAAATGCGGCTTCGACCCAACCGTCCGACACCGGACTCGCCGCCTACTACACGCTGACCTTGCTCACGCCCTATGTCGACCCGCAGTCACGGGCGTACCTCGACTACCTGCGTTCCAAGTACGTGCAATAGCAACGCTGTTCCTGACCACAGGAGTTCCATGGCCCGCACCGTTTCCCCGTCCACCATCGCACCGCCTTCGCGTTTCCTGCAGATCGCCGAACTGCGCGCGGGCTGGGAGCTGGGCGCTACCTTGTCGCTCTGGCCGCTGCTCAAGCTCGCGCCCAAGGGCGACGGACATCCGGTGCTCGTCCTGCCCGGTCTGGGCGCCGGCGACCGGTCGACGCAGTTGCTGCGCCGGTACCTTCGCGGGCGCGGATACGACGTGCATGGCTGGGGCCTGGGGCGCAACCTCGGTCCGCGCGAAGGCGTCGAAGCCGGCATGTTCAAGCTGCTCGAATCCCTGCGCGAAAAAGCCGATCGCAAGGTCAGCCTCGTAGGATGGAGCCTCGGCGGCGCTTACGCGCGCCTGCTGGCCACCAAGCGGCCTGACCTGGTGCGCAGCGTCATCACGCTCGGCAGCCCTTTCGCCGGCGGCCCGCGTTCGACGAACGCATGGCATATCTACGAAGACGTCAGCGGGCAGAGTTCGGACGACCAGACCCGCATGAAGCATGTGCGCCCCACGCCGCCTGTCCCGACCACTTCGATCTTCAGCCGCAGCGATGGTGTCGTCGCCTGGCGAGGCAGTCTTGAAAAGACCGGCCCCGCCGCGGAAAACATCGAGGTCTTCGCAAGCCACGTCGGCCTGGGGGCCAATCCTTCGGTGCTGTATGCCGTTGCAGATCGGCTCGCACAACCAGAGGGCGCCTGGAAGCCCTTCACCCGAAAGGCGCTTGGCGCGCTGATCTATCCCAACCCGCAACGCCGGCTCTGACGCCCGCGCGACGGCTCACTTGATGCCGAGGTAGTCGCGGATGTCTTGCAGCGATTCGCCCGCGGCCGCCACTGCATAGCGCAGTTGCATCTCTGACACGCCGAATTCACGGGTCCAAAAGAGGATGTGCCGAGGCTCGGTGACGTCGATGAACGACGGGGTGGAATGCGTCGCGTTTTCCGTGGAAGGCGTCATGGTGATCTCCGTGGAGGATGAACGGAGGGTGCCCGCGGCGCTCATGCGGCGTGCCGGAAAAAGCCGCATCCGGATGCAGGAAGCCAGCGACAGCGGAATGAAAAAGCCTGCTGTCTGATGGAGCAGCAGGCTTGTCTTGTGGGCTTTTCGACCTGGGTGTCGCACCGGCGTCGACCTTGCGCCGGCCGGTGTTCAAGCCCTCACGCAGGGGCCGTTGCGGTTTCCTTTGAACTAGTCGCTGACGTAGTGATATGCCTCACGAAGGCCTCCACCTGATTCATTGAGGCCTGCGATTCATTAAGGAACTTGGCGACCTGGAACACGTGCGGCAGGTCGTGCCAGATGGAGATTTCGGCACTGCCGCCCGCCGCCCGGACCTTTTCCACGAAGCGGCGCGAATCGTCGAGCAGCAGTTCGCTATCGCTCACCTGCATGAGCAAGGGAGGCAGCCCATGCAATTCGCCGTAGAGGGGCGAGACCCACGGGTGGTTCACCTGCGAGGGGTCCGTCAAGTAGAACTCCTGGATGTAGGCAGCAGCCTTCGGCATGAACATCACGTCCTTCAACGCATTCATGCGCACCGAATCGCCCGTGAATGCCAGGTCGGTCGCGGCTGAAAACGTGAAGGCACAGGCCGGCATTGGCAGGCCCTCGTCGCGCGCGCGCAGCAAGGTTGCCAATGTCAGGTTTCCGCCCGCGGAATCCCCGGCAATCACGAACTGCAAGGGCGATATCCCTTGCGCGAGGACATGCTTGTACGCGGCCAGGCAATCGTCCGAACCCAAGGGAAAGCGGAATTCGGGCGCCAGCCGGTAGTCGGGCAAGAACACGCGTGCCTCGAGTTGTTGGGCCAGGCGACGCGCAAGCCCGCGATACAGGCGCGGCGCGCGCGTGATCCAGGCGCCGCCGTGCAAGTAAAGCAAGACCCGCTTGGGCGCGATGCCGACCGGCTCGAACCATTCGCCTTCGCAATGCTGGGGAATGAATTCGGGCCGGCCCGGCATGGCGTCCCGCGCGGGCAGCCGCTTGCTCAACTGGTCCACGAGATGCTGCATGTCCGCTGCCGTGAGATTGGGGCGCTCCCACAGGGGGCGGGCCCGCTTGCGCAGCATCCAGTTGAAAGCCTTGCGCTTCATCCAGCCCCAGACGCTGTTCCCCGTATCAGATTGCTGCATTTGCCTGCACTCTCCATGAATGATTTGTGACACGGAGGCGCACCGCCCCGTGACGCGCGGCTGCCCGGGGCGACGAACAAGCCTTGACCTCGCCCGCGCAACAAACCAGAGGTTCGTCAAGCATGAGCGTGAGTGAAGCGTTGTACCGATGGTTGACAGCGGAATTGAACACGGCTTTCCTCTCCTTGGACCATGAAATCAGGTTGTATTGCGCCGGCGGCGTCCGTGCGTTGGGACCCCTCCTGTCCGGCAGGCGTGACAGTGCCGAAAGTGTAGGGTTGTTTTGTGCCAATCCAAACCAGCAAGCGTGGGCTTAGGTATTAAATTGGGAGTGCTCGGCCTGCGCCGAGTGGAAGCGACCACAGGTACGGTGCTTTTCAGCGACCCCGCGAAGAGGCGCAAGGCGTATCACGAGATGAGCCATTCGCAATTGAAAATGCCCCGCTACCAATTAGATAGCGGGGCATTCAAGAACCACAGGGGTTTGTCTTGGCTCCTCGACCTGGGCTCGAACCAGGGACCTACGGATTAACAGTCCGGCGCTCTACCAACTGAGCTATCGAGGAATATTGTTGAGCCTCAAATTATAGCGTGCTTTTTCGGGCTCTCACAACAACTCACAAAATCGCGCGAACTTCTCGCGCCGCTTCAAACAAAAGTGGCAGCAGTTCGTGCTGCAGCCGGGACGCCGGACGCGGTCCGCCCGGAAGCACCACGTTGAGTGCTGCAACGGTATGGCCCTGCATGTTGCGCAGCGGAACCGCCATCGCCTGCACGCCAAGTTCGTGCTCCTCGGTGGCAATGCAATAGTCATCGGCGCGCACTTGTGCAATGCGCCGGCGCAGCGCCGCGATCCGTGTGAGCGTGTGCGGTGTCAGCCGGGGCAGCGAGCGCCCCTTGAGCCACGCACCGAGGCTCGCCGCGCTCATTGACGCAAGCAACACACAACCTGTCGATGTCGCGTGCACAGGCAGGCGCGCACCCAGGTGCAATCCGTAGGCCAACGCGCGTGTCGGCGCGCCGTAGCTGCCACTGCGCGCAACGATGACCACCTCCTCCCCGTCCAGCACCACGGCGGAAAACGACTCATGCGTCTGCGCGGCCAGGCGGTTGAGCGTGGGCTGCAATGCGCGCGGCAGCCGCGACGATGCCAGGTAGCTCCCCGAAAACCGCAGCACTTTCGGCGACATCCAGAAATAGCTGCCGTCGGTCTCCAGGTAGCCCAGGTGCGTCAATGTCAGCAGATGGCGCCGGGCCGCCGCGCGCGTCAGCCCGGCGCGCGCGGCCGCGAGCGTCGCATTGAGGCGCTGCCGTTCCGTGTCGAAGCTCTCCAGCACCGCCATGCCCTTGGCGATGCCTTCGATGAAATCGGGTTTGGCGATGGTCACTCGGTTGCCTTGATCGACTTGCTGCGCGATCATCGCGCAGGCTTGCCGATCATCGCACACAGCGCTTGCACCGGGCTTCTGTCTTGAAGCTCCGCACCCTACGCTTGAGGTCATTCAGGAGACCTCATGAAAACGCAAGTCGTCATCATCGGCGCCGGCCCCGCGGGCCTGTTGCTGGGCCAGCTTTTGTACCGCGCCGGCATAGAAAACATCATCCTCGAACGCCAGAGCGGCGACTACGTGCTGGGCCGCATTCGCGCCGGCGTGCTGGAGCAGGTGAGCATGGACCTGCTGCGCCAGGCCGGCGTGGAGGTGCGCGCACTTGAAGAGGGCCTGCCGCACGAAGGCATCGAGCTGCTGTTCAAGGGCGCCCGCCACCGCATCGACCTGCACGGCTTGACCGGCGGCAAGCAGGTCACCGTCTACGGCCAGACCGAAGTCACGCGCGACCTGATGGCGGCCCGGGCGGCGGAAGGCCTCACGACGATCTACAACGCAGCGCCCGTGAGCCTGCAAGACTTCGACACCGCCACGCCCACCGTGCGCTACCAGAAGGACGGCGCCACGCATGAAATCGCTTGCGACTTCATCGCCGGTTGCGATGGCTACCACGGCATCAGCCGCGCCAGCGTGCCTGCAGCCGCGCTGCACCTCTACGAAAAGGTCTACCCCTTCGGCTGGCTGGGCATCCTGGCCGACGTGCCCCCCGTCTCGCACGAACTGATCTATGCCAACACCGCGCGGGGCTTCGCGCTGTGCAGCATGCGCAGCGAAGCGCGCAGCCGCTACTACCTGCAGGTGGCGAGCGACCAGAAAGTCGAGAACTGGAGCGACGACGCCTTCTGGAACGAACTGCGCCATCGCCTCGACCCCGAAGCCTGCGAGCGCCTCGTCACCGGGCCATCGCTCGAGAAGAGCATCGCGCCGCTGCGCAGCTTCGTCGCCGAGCCGATGCGATTCGGTAGCCTTTTCCTTGCAGGCGACGCCGCCCACATCGTTCCACCCACAGGTGCCAAGGGCCTCAACCTTGCGACCGCCGACGTCGGCTTCCTGTCGCGCGCCCTCGAGATCCACTACCGCGAAGGCAGCCAGTCCGCACTCGATCGCTACTCGGAGTTGTGCCTGCGCCGCGTCTGGAAGGCGGAGCGCTTCTCGTGGTGGTTTACTTCGCTGATGCACAGGTTTCCGGAGAACGGCGAGTTCGGCCAGAAGATCCAGGAGGCCGAACTCGACTACCTGGTCCACTCGCGCGCAGCGTCCACCTCGCTCGCAGAAAACTACGTAGGCCTGCCATTGGAATCCTTTTGAACATGGAGGAAGACACGCAAACGCGTGTATACCTCCAGCATGCAAATCACGTGGATCGCGCCCGGCGAATCGTTGCCTGACCCGGCATTGGCCTGGGGCCCCGACGCACCCGTGCCGGGCCTGCTGGCCGCCGGCGGAGAACTGGGGGTGGAGCGCTTGCTGGAGGCCTATGGCAACGCGATCTTTCCTTGGTTCAGCGACAACCAGCCGATCCTCTGGTGGAGCCCCGACCCGCGCATGGTGCTGGAGGTGGCGCGCTTTCGCCTGCACCGCTCGTTGCGCAAGACCCTCGAGAAATTCCGTCGCCAGGATGGCTGCGAAGTGCGCATCAACCACGACTTCAGGGCGGTGATCCGCGCTTGCGCAGCCGCGCCGCGCGCCGGCCAGTCCGGCACGTGGATCGTGCCGGACATGGTGGAAGCCTATTGCGGCCTGCACCAGGCCGGCCATGCGCACAGCATCGAAACCTGGATCGACGGCCGTCTGGCCGGCGGGCTCTACTGCGTGGCGATCGGCCGCGCGGTGTTTGGCGAATCCATGTTCGCGCGCCAGGCCGATGCTTCCAAGATCGCCCTCGCGGCGCTGGTGAGCTTTTGCCGCCGGCACGGCATGCCCATGATCGACTGCCAGCAGAACACGTCGCACCTGGCCAGCCTTGGCGCCCTGGAAATGCCGCGCAGCGCATTCATTTCGCATGTGACGCGCGCGCGCAGGCAACAGGGGCCCGCATGGCATTTCGACCCTTTATACTGGGACGAACTCCTGTTTGCGCGACCTTTGCCACTGACGTGACGCACCTCAAGGATCTTCCGCTCCACACGCTGCAGTTCTATGCCACTGCGCCCTATCCGTGCAGCTACCTGCCGGACCGGCAGGCGCGCTCCCAAGTCGCCACGCCAAGCCACCTGATCCACAACGACGCTTATTCCGACCTCGTGTTGGCGGGCTTCCGGCGCAGCGGCATGTTCACGTATCGACCCTATTGCGACGGCTGCCGCGCCTGCGTCCCACTGCGTGTGAAGGTCGACGAGTTCAAGCCTACGCGCAGCCAGCGTCGCGCCATGTCGCGCCACGCTAACCTGCAGGCGCGGGTGCTCAAGCTCTGCTTCGTGCCCGAGCACTACCAGCTGTACCTGCGCTACCAGAACGGTCGTCATGCAGGCGGCGGCATGGACCACGACAGCATCGATCAGTACACGCAATTCCTGCTGCAAAGCCGGGTCAATTCGCGCCTTGTGGAATTTCGCGAAACCCTGCCCGACGGCAGCGCGGGCGCCCTCAAGATGGTGTCGATCCTGGACGTCCTGAACGATGGGCTCTCCGCGGTCTACACCTTCTATGAACCCGACGCGGGCGCGGGCTACGGCAACTACGGCGTGCTGTGGCAGATCTCGCAGGCGCGAACCCTGGGGCTGCCGCACGTCTACCTTGGCTACTGGATCTCGGGCAGCGCCAAGATGAACTACAAGGCCCTTTATTCGCCGCACGAATTGCTTGTGGATGGGCGCTGGCAAGCGCAAAGCGATTTCACAAAGTAAAATGGCAGGCGATACAACCCCGTACCGCCGCCCATGAGAAAACCCCAATCCGACGTCGCCGCGACACCCGTCATCCAGGTGATCGAACGCATGTTCGCCTTGATCGACGTGCTGGCCTCCCGCGAGGAAGCCATCTCGCTCAAGGAGATCAGCGAAAAAACCGGATTGCACCCTTCCACCACGCACCGCATCCTCAACGATCTGGCCGTGGGGCGCTTTGTCGATCGACCCGAAGCCGGCAGCTACCGACTTGGCATGCGCCTCCTGGAACTGGGCAATCTGGTCAAGGGCCGGCTCAACGTGCGCGATGCCGCATTGACGCCCATGCGCGAACTGCACAAGCTCACGCAGCAACCCGTCAACCTGAGCATGCGCCAGGGCGACGAGATCGTGTACATCGAGCGTGCCTACAGCGAGCGCTCCGGCATGCAAGTGGTCCGCGCCATTGGTGGCCGGGCCCCGCTGCACCTCACCTCCACCGGCAAGTTGTTCCTCGCGGCCGACGATCCGCAGCGTGTGCGCAGCTATGCCACCCGCACGGGGCTGGCCGGCCATACCCGCAACAGCATCACGCAGTTGCCGGCGTTGGAGCGCGAACTGTCGCGAGCGCGCCAATACGGAATCGCCCGCGACAACGAGGAACTCGAACTGGGCGTCCGCTGCATGGCCGCCGGGATTTACGACGACCAGGGCAAGCTCATTGCCGGCCTGTCGATCTCGGCGCCGGCAGACCGTCTCGACGACGGCTGGCTGCCGAAGCTGCAAGCCACTGCGAACGAAATCTCCGGAGCGCTCGGTCACAGCGCCGACGCGCCCGCGGCGTCTTCGGCCTGAAGCTGCCGATGAGCAGTCGCCTGCAGCGACCGCTCATCGGCAAGCTTCGCCAGATAGCCCGCTATCCGGCGACGCCAACCGTCACGGCTTGATGGCGAGCCGCAGGCGTCGACATCAATTGAGTGGCCTCCACCCAACGGCGAACGCGCTCGGCATCCCCGATGCGGCTCAGCTTGCCGGCTGAATCCAGGAACACCATGATCAGCTTGCGTCCGGCGATCTTCGTCTGCATCACCAGGCACTGGCCCGCTTCCGAGATGTAGCCGGTCTTTTGCACGCCAATGTCCCAATCCGGGTTCTTCACCAGTCGATTGGTCGTGTTGAACTGCATCATCCGATTGCCGACCTCGACCTGGTACTCCGGGGACGTGGACAGTTCGCGCACCGTGGCGTCAGCCGAGGCTGCGTTCACCAACAAGGCCAGGTCCTGTGCGCTCGACTGGTTGCCGCTCGACAGCCCCGTCGGCTCGACATAGCGGGTGTCCTTCATGCCGAGCGAACGCGCTTTCGCATTCATCATGCTCACGAAAGTCGCCAAGCCACCGGGGAAGGTGCGGCCCAGCGCATGGGCAGCGCGGTTCTCGCTGGACATCAGCGCCAGGTGAAGCAATTCGCCACGCGACAAGGTAGTGCCCACACGCAGGCGCGAGCGGCTGAACTTCTCGGTGTCGATGTCGTCCTCGGTGATCGTGACCGGTTCGTCCATCGGCAGGCGGGCTTCGCTTACGAGCAAGCCAGTCATCAGCTTGGTCAGGGATGCAATCGGCAAGACGGCATGGTCGTTCTTGCTGAACAGCACTTCGCGCGTGTCCTGGTCAATGACGAGTGCCACGCTCGACTTCAGATCGAGCTCGTCCTGGCTGTGCAGTCCTGCGAGTTGCCCGTACGAAAGCTTGGGCGGCGCGGCATCGGCCAGCCGGACCACGGAGCGGCGCTGGACGGCGACAACCGTCTTGCCATGGCGCGTGTGAGCGGTGGCCACCACGTTCCTGCCGGCGCGAACGGAGCGTTCGGCCTTGTCGGTGCGCTCGACTTTGGATGCGCGTGCGGCCTTGGCCGGTGCAGCGTTGGCGGCGACGACCGCCTTCTGCTTGGCGCCGGCACTGGCTTGCGCCTTCTTGGCGGAAGCCGCCTCCGGATGCTTGGCCGCCTGGGCTGCGGGCAACAAAAACGCCGTGGCACACAGAGCGACGGCGATCATGCGAAACGCGGGTTGGAACCGCTGGCTGGAAACTCGATGTAGGCGGGCTTCAGGCATTAATAAATCTCCAGCGGGCGAAAGTAAGCGCGCAGTTTAACGAGTTAGAAAAAGACACGCAATATCAGTTACTTGCATTCGCTTCCTCATTCGAAAACAAAAGAGCGCTCGAACACCTAACCTTGCGCGGCAATTCTCTCAGCTTGGCTCTGTAACTTGTTGAGCGCACTCAGATATGCCTTGGCCGAGGCCACCACGATGTCGGGATCGGCTCCGACACCATTGACCACCCGGCCGGCATTCTGCAAGCGCACAGTTACCTCTCCCTGACTTTCGGTCGACCCGCTGATTGCGTTCACCGAGTACAAGACCATTTCCGCCCCGCTCTTCACATGCGATTCGATCGCCTTCAGAGAGGCATCGACGGGGCCGTTGCCATCGGACTCGCCCGTCACTTCCTTGCCGTGGGCAGTGAACACCACGCGCGCCTGCGGCCGCTCCCCGGTTTCGCTGTGTTGTGACAAGGAAACAAATGCAAACTGCTCCCCAACGTGCGACCCGTCCTCGTCGCTGACCAAAGCGAGGATGTCTTCATCAAAAATTTCACTCTTGCGGTCAGCCAGTTCCTTGAAGCGGGCAAAGGCGGCGTTGATGTCGGCCTCGCTTTCCATGGTCACGCCGAGTTCCTGCAGCCGCTGCTTGAACGCATTTCGGCCGCTCAGCTTGCCCAGCACGATCTTGTTCGTGGTCCAGCCCACATCTTCGGCACGCATGATCTCGTAGGTATCACGGGCCTTCAGGACACCATCCTGGTGGATGCCCGAAGCATGCGCGAACGCGTTGGCGCCGACCACCGCCTTGTTCGGCTGCACCACGAACCCGGTTGTCTGGCTCACCATGCGGCTGGCCGCGAGGATGTGCTGGGTGTCGATATTCATGGTCAAGCCGAAGTAGTCCTTGCGGGTCTTCACAGCCATGACGATTTCTTCCAGCGAACAGTTGCCCGCCCGCTCGCCCAGGCCATTGATCGTGCATTCGACCTGCCGCGCGCCGCCGAGCTTCACGCCCGCCAGCGAGTTGGCTACCGCCATGCCAAGGTCGTTGTGGCAATGCACCGACCAGATGGCCTTGTCGCTGTTCGGAATGCGCTCGCGCAGCGTCTTGATGAAGTTGCCGTACAGCTCCGGGATCGCATAGCCCACGGTGTCCGGCACATTGATCGTCGTCGCGCCTTCGGAGATCACGGTCTCCAGCACGCG
Source organism: Variovorax sp. dw_308 (assembly GCF_019207085.1). GTDB lineage: Bacteria > Pseudomonadota > Gammaproteobacteria > Burkholderiales > Burkholderiaceae_C > Variovorax. The sequence continues at coordinate 14,284 of NZ_JAATOM010000035.1, forward strand.
GCACAGGAAATCCACGTCGCTGCGGTAGCCGTCCTCCGGGCTGAATTCCACATCGCCGATCTGGTTGCGCGCAAAGCGCACCGCCAGCTTCGCCTGCTCGAACACCTCGTCGGGCGTCATTCGCAGCTTCTTTTCCATGTGCAACGCGGAGGTCGCGATGAAGGTATGGATTCGACCACGGGCGGCGCCCTTGAGCGCCTCGGCCGCGCGCGCGATGTCGCGGTCGTTGGCGCGCGACAGGCCGCACACGGTCGAGTCCTTGATCGCGTTGGCGATGGCTTTGACGGCCTCGAAGTCGCCATTGGAACTGGCCGGAAATCCGGCCTCGATCACGTCGACCTTCAGCCGCTCCAGTTGCCGGGCAATGCGCATCTTCTCGTCGCGCGTCATCGACGCACCGGGCGATTGCTCGCCATCGCGCAAAGTGGTGTCAAAAATGATCAGCTGGTCGGTCATCGTGTCTCTCCATACTTTGAATTGCCGCTCTGCGCCTCAGGCCGGCTCAGCCACCGATTGTGCGCTGCGCGCGCCCTGCCCTCGCGCACGCTCCAGGCCCGAAACAATGGCCTTCAGCGAGGCGGAAATCGTGTCTGCGTCGATGCCCACGCCGAAAAGGGTTTGCGACTCGTCCACGCGCAACTCAAGGTAGGCCACCGCCTTGGCGTCGGCACCGGCGCCGATGGCATGCTGGTGGTAGTCGATCACGCGGACGGCATGGCCGGTCGCGTCGACAAGTGCATGGATGAAGGCATCGATCGGGCCGTTGCCTCGGCCTTCGATGCGGCAAGTCTCCCCATCCCATTGCAGGTCGCCGCGCAGCACGATCGACGCATCTTCCCCCTCGCCCTGCTCTTCAAGCACGCGGTGTTGCAAGGCATGCACGGTGCTCAAGCCGTACTCGCGCTCGAACAGCGCGTAGAGGTCGGCCGCACTCAATTCCTTGCCACCCACGTCCATCACCCGCTGCACCGTCTGCATGAATTCCATCTGCAGGCGGCGCGGCATCTCGATGCCGTATTCGCTCTCGAGCAGGTAGGCCATGCCGCCCTTGCCCGACTGGCTGTTGACGCGGATCACGGCTTCATAGCTGCGGCCCACGTCCTTCGGGTCGATCGGCAGATAGGGCATGTCCCAGATGTCGCCTTCCTTGCGCGCCGAGAACGCCTTCTTGATCGCGTCCTGGTGCGAACCCGAAAACGAGGTGTAGACCAGGTCGCCGACGTACGGATGGCGCGGATGTACCGGGATCTGGTTGCAGTGCTCGACCGTTGCGCGGATATCGTCGATGTGGGAGAAGTCCAGTTCCGGCGACACGCCCTGGGTATAGAGGTTGAGGGCGACGTTCACCAGGTCGAGGTTGCCGGTACGCTCGCCATTGCCGAACAGGCAGCCTTCGATACGGTCGGCGCCGGCCATCAATGCAAACTCCCCAGCCGCCGTGCCTGTGCCCCGGTCGTTGTGCGGATGGACCGACAGCACGATGCCGTCACGCCGCGCGAGGTTGCGATGCATCCACTCGATCATGTCGGCGAAGATGTTGGGCGTGGAATGTTCTACCGTCGAGGGGAGGTTGACGATGCACTTGTTCTGCGCCGTCGCACCCCATACCTCGGTCACTGCATCGACCACCCGCTTGGAGAACGCGAGATCGGTGCCCGAGAACATTTCCGGCGAATACTGGAAGGTCCATCGCGTGTGCGGTTGCTTCGCTGCGCAGTCCTTGAACATCTCGGCGTGCGAGCTGGCGAGTTCGACGATCTCGTCCTCGTTCATGCCCAGCACCACCTTGCGCATCACCGGCGCCACGGCGTTGTAGAGGTGGACGATCGCACGCGGCGCGCCTTGCAGCGACTCGAATGTGCGCGCGACGAGATGGTCGCGCGCCTGGGTGAGCACCTGGATCGTCACGTCATCGGGAATGCGATCTTCCTCGATGAGCTTGCGCACGAAGTCAAACTCAACCTGCGAGGCCGAGGGAAAGCCGACCTCGATCTCCTTGAAGCCGATCGCCACGAGTTGCTCGAACATGCGCATCTTGCGCGCGATGTCCATGGGCTCGACCAGCGCCTGGTTGCCGTCGCGCAGGTCCGTCGACAGCCAGATCGGGGCCTTGGTCAGCACGGCGTCCGGCCAGGTGCGGTCCTTGAGGCCGATCGGTGCGAACGCGCGGTACTTGCGGTCGGGTTGCTTCAACATTTGATTCTCTCCATTGAGGGTGATGAACCAGCAACCCCAAGCAAAACGGCCCGTTGCTGGTGCGAACGGGCCGTGTGAAAAGGTTTGCGCGTGCGCTACCGTCTCCGCCCGAAGGAGATCAGTAGTAGGGCCAGCGAAATCTTTTGCATGAGGGTGCGGAGTGTAGCAGAGCCGATTTGTGCGTGGCAATTAGTTGTGCAGGCCGCGTTCGTCGGGTTCGTCGGTCGACGTGCTGATCACGCTCACCGGATGCCCCTTCGCCTTGCGCCATGCATACACGACATAGCCGCTCAACCCATAGGCGACGAACACGCCGAACAGCACCGTCGGGGGATCGATATTGATGATGGCAATGCCCAGCGCAATGAGCACGATCACCGCGAACGGCACGCTCTTCTTCACCTGAATGTCCTTGAAGCTGTAGAAGGGCGCGTTGGTCACCATCGTCAGGCCCGCGTACAGCGTGAAGGCAAAGGTGAGCCAACTGATCTGGTTCCATGTCAGGTACAGGGCTTCGCCGCCCCGCTTTCCGGACTCGGTCATGAGCCAGATGAATCCGGCCACCAGCGCAGCGGCCGCGGGCGAAGGCAGGCCCTGGAACCACCGCTTGTCGATCACACCGGTATTGACATTGAATCGCGCCAGCCGGAGGGCCGCACAGGCGCAGTAGACAAACGCCGCAATCCATCCCCAGCGCCCCAATCCCTTCAGCGACCATTCGTATGCAATCAACGCGGGCGCGGCGCCGAACGACACCATGTCTGACAGGGAATCCATTTGCTCGCCAAACGCACTCTGCGTGTTGGTCATCCGGGCCACACGCCCGTCAAGGCTGTCCAGGATCATCGCGGCGCCCACGCCCATCGCGGCCAGGTCGAAGCGCGAATTCATCGCCATGACGATCGAATAGAAGCCGCCGAACAACGCGGCCAGCGTGAAAAGGTTGGGAAGGATGTAGATGCCCTTGCGGCGCTTGCGCGGCAGAGCCTCTGTGTGCACGGTGTCGTCATGCATCGAATTGACCTCCAACGCACACGCCTCGGGCGCATTCAGCTATCACATTCATAGCAGGACGGGGGTTGATTCGCATCGTGGGCAGTGTAGTTCAGGCGCCCTCTCGGGCCTGTAATGAAAAAGGCCACCGCAAGGGTGGCCTCCTGTTCGTCGCAGAGGCGATCAGTTGCGGGTCTGGTCGACCAGCTTGTTCTTCTTGATCCAGGGCATCATCGCGCGCAGCTTGTCGCCGACGACTTCGATCTGGTGCTCTGCATTCAGGCGGCGACGGCTGATGAGCGTGGGCGCGCCGCCAGCGTTCTCGAGCACGAAGCTCTTGGCGTATTCGCCGGTCTGGATGTCCTTGAGCACCTGCTTCATGACCTTCTTGGTCTCTTCGGTCACGATGCGCGGGCCCGTGACGTACTCGCCGTATTCGGCATTGTTCGAGATCGAGTAGTTCATGTTTGCGATGCCGCCTTCATAGATCAGGTCGACGATCAGCTTGAGCTCGTGCAGGCATTCGAAGTACGCCATTTCGGGCGCGTAGCCGGCTTCCACGAGCGTTTCGAAACCAGCCTTGATCAGTTCGACCGTGCCGCCGCACAGGACGGCTTGTTCGCCGAACAGGTCGGTCTCGGTTTCTTCGCGGAAGTTGGTTTCGATGATGCCGGCCTTGCCGCCGCCGTTGGCCGTGGCGTAGCTCAGGGCCAGGTCGCGGGCCTTGCCGGACTTGTCTTGATGGACAGCCACGAGGTGGGGAACGCCGCCGCCTTGCGTGTAGGTGCTGCGAACCGTGTGGCCGGGGGCCTTCGGCGCCACCATCCACACGTCGAGGTCGGCGCGCGGCTGCACGAAGCCGTAGTGCACGTTGAAGCCGTGCGCGAAGACCAGCGAAGCGCCTTCCTTGATGTTGGGGGCGACGTCGTTCTTGTAGACGTTGGCGATCTGCTCGTCAGGCAGGAGGATCATGACCACGTCCGCCGACTTCACGGCGTCAGCGACTTCCGCGACCTTCAGGCCGGCCTTCTCGACCTTGGGCCACGAAGCGCCGCCCTTGCGCAGTCCGACCACGACCTTGACGCCGCTGTCATTCAGGTTTTGCGCGTGCGCATGGCCTTGCGAACCGTAGCCGATGATTGCGACGGTCTTGCCCTTGATGAGGCTCAGGTCCGCGTCCTTGTCGTAATAAACCTTCATGAGATGCTCCTTCGTTGAATTCAGTGTGAGTGGTTGGATGGATGGGGCACTTGGTCAGCCCCGGATTTCTTCCAGAAACACCGCTGGGCAAGCTTTGCCGGACTGCGGGTGTTGCCCTGGCGAGGGGGTTGGCTGCCAAACGAAGTGGGCAAGCCTGGGGGAGCGCTCATACTCTCAGGATGCGTTCGCCGCGGCCGATGCCGCTGGCGCCGGTACGCACCGTCTCGAGGATCGCGCTGCGTTCGATCGCCTCGAGGAATGCGTCGTTCTTGCCATGGTCGCCAGTCAGCTCGATGGTGTAGCTCTTGTCGGTGACGTCGATGATGCGGCCGCGGAATATCTCGGCCATGCGCATCATTTCTTCGCGCTCCTTGCCGACCGCGCGCACCTTCACCATCATGAGCTCGCGCTCGGTGTAGGAGCCTTCGGTCAGGTCGACAACCTTCACGACTTCGATCAGGCGATTCAGGTGCTTGGTGATCTGCTCGATGACTTCGTCGGACCCGCTCGTGACGATGGTCATGCGCGAGAGGCTCGCGTCTTCGGTCGGTGCGACCGTGAGCGATTCGATGTTGTAGCCACGGGCCGAGAACAGGCCCACCACGCGGGAGAGTGCGCCGGGCTCGTTTTCGAGCAGGACGGCAATGATGTGTTTCATAAGCGATGGACTCCTCTTTTCGCCGCCCTCCCCCGTGCACGGTAATGCGCGGGCTTGGCGGGCAATAGATTCGTCTTCAGGTTGAGTGGATCGGGATCGGCATCAGACAGCCGAACGCAAAGATCGCGAAGGTTTCGCAAGGTCGCAGACGGAACGCAGAAAAATCTTCACCGCCTTCTTTTGCGACTTCTGCGTAACTTTTGCCTTCCTTCTGCGTTCGAAGTCCGTATTAGAGGTCTTCGGAACCCAGCAACATTTCCGTGATGCCCATGCCGGCCTTCACCATGGGGAACACGTTCTCGGTGGGGTCGGTGCGGAAATCCATGAACACTGTGCGGTCCTTGAGCTTGCGGGCTTCGCGCAACGCCGGCTCCACGTCCTGCGGACGCTCGATCAGCATGCCGACGTGGCCGTAGGCTTCCGCCAGCTTCACGAAGTTGGGCAGCGCGTCCATGTAACTGTGGCTGTAGCGGCCGGAATACTCGATTTCCTGCCACTGGCGCACCATACCGAGGTAGCGGTTGTTCAGCGAGCAGATCTTGATCGGCGTGTTGTACTGCAGGCAGGTGGAGAGTTCCTGGATGCACATCTGCACCGAGCCTTCGCCGGTGATGGTGAACACTTCAGCCTCCGGCTTGGCGAGCTTAATGCCCATGGCGTACGGAATGCCCACGCCCATGGTGCCCAGCCCGCCCGAATTGATCCAGCGGCGCGGTTCGTCGAAGCGGTAGTACTGGGCCGCCCACATCTGGTGCTGCCCGACGTCGGACGTGATGTACGCATCGGCATCCTTGGTCATGTTCCAGAGCGTCTCCACCACGTACTGCGGCTTGATGACGTCCGTATTGCCGCGGTCGTACTTCAGGCAATCCTTGCTGCGCCAGGCCTCGATGGTCTTCCACCATTCAGCCAGCGCACCCGCGTCCGGCCGCGTGGCGGTCTCGCGGATCATTGAGATCAGTTCGGTCAGCACATCCTTCACGTCGCCGACGATGGGAATGTCGACACGCACGCGCTTGGAGATGCTCGACGGGTCGATGTCGATATGGATGATCTTGCGTTCGTTCTGGGCGAAGTGCTTCGGGTTGCCGATCACGCGGTCATCGAAGCGCGCGCCAACGGCCAGCAGGACGTCGCACGTCTGCATCGCATTGTTGGCTTCGATGGTGCCGTGCATGCCCAGCATGCCGAGGAACTTGCGGTCGCTCGCCGGATAGGCGCCGAGGCCCATCAGGGTGTTGGTGACCGGATAGCCCAGCATGTCGACCAGCGTGCGCAGTTCGTTGGTGGCATTGCTCAACAGCACGCCGCCGCCGGTGTAGATGTACGGACGCTTGGCATTCAGCAGCAACTGCAATGCCTTGCGGATCTGGCCGCCGTGACCCTTGCGCACGGGGTTGTACGAGCGCATCTCCAGCTTTTCCGGGTAGCCGGAATAAGGCGTCTTCTTGAAGGACACGTCCTTCGGCACATCCACCACCACCGGGCCGGGACGGCCGCTGCGTGCGATGTGAAAGGCCTTTTTCATCGTCAGTGCCAGATCCTTCACGTCCTTGACGAGGAAGTTGTGCTTGACGATGGGGCGCGTGATGCCGACGGTGTCGCATTCCTGGAATGCGTCGAGACCGATGGCCGCAGTCGGCACTTGGCCCGAGATGATCACCATCGGGATCGAGTCCATGTAGGCCGTCGCGATGCCGGTGACCGCATTGGTCAGGCCGGGGCCGGAGGTGACCAGGGCCACGCCGACTTCACCGGTGGCACGCGCATAGCCGTCTGCCGCGTGCACGGCCGCCTGCTCGTGCCGCACCAGCACATGCTGCATGGTGTCCTGCTTGTAGAGCGCGTCGTAGATGTAGAGAACCGCGCCACCCGGGTAGCCCCAGATGTACTGGACGCCTTCGGCCTGCAGCGCCTTGACCAGCACTTCGGCGCCCATGAGTTCTTGCGATTGGTTGCCCATCCCGGAGGATGCAGCTGCTGCGGAAGCGAGTTCCGATTTGGATATTTCCATGATCAACCTTTTGTGATTTTCGGGAACGAAAAACCTTGGGTGCCCCTTGCCAACCCTTGTGAGGTCGCGTCGGGACTTGAGGCCAAAGCCATGAGCGGACTGGATGCTCCGCCGGACAGTGACCCGTTTGCGTTTTGACGTGCGACCGCGATTATGACACCTGAAAAGGTCGAATTTCGGGCCGCCAGCAGGCAAAACTTCGGATGCGATAATCCGCGCCGTCCAAAACATAACGCCTGGAAGAGACACCCCACGCTGCGCTTCACCGCGTTCATACCCGTTTGGCTACCGAAAAAGAACTCTCCGACTTTCTCAAAAGTGTCGAAAGGCGCGCGTTCAAGCGCTCGGTCTATCACGTCCGCGACGAGGAAGCAGCGCTCGACATCGTGCAGGACAGCATGATGAAACTGGCCGAACACTATGGCGACAAGCCGACCACGGAATTGCCGATGCTGTTCCAGCGCATCCTGTCGAACTGCACGCTCGACTGGTTTCGCCGCCAGAAGACCCGCCGGGCACTTTTCTCGAACCTGAGCGACTTCGAAGCCCCTGATGACGACGGCGAATTCGATCTGCTGGGAAACTTCAACTCGCCCACCGACTCGCGCGAGACCGAGAGCGCCGAAGACACCACCCGCCGTGCCCAGATCTTCCACGGAATCGAAGAAGAAATCGCTGCGCTGCCGGCGCGTCAACGCGAGGCGTTTCTGATGCGTTACTGGGAGGAAATGGACGTTGCCGAGACCGCCGCAGCGATGGGGTGTTCAGAAGGCAGCGTCAAAACCCATTGTTCGCGCGCCGTTCATGCCCTGAGCAAAGCGCTCAAGGCCAAAGGTATATCGCTATGAACGCAACACTTTCGAAGACTTCCAGCGCTCTCGAAGAGCAATTCGCCCGTCGCCTTACGGCCCGCCTGTCGGCCGGCAGCGCCGAACTTCCGCACGACATCGGAGAACGCCTGCGCGTCGCACGCCAGCAGGCCGTCGCCCGTCGCAAGATTGCCCCGGCCCTTCGCCCTGCGCAGGTGATCGTGCCGTCAGGCGGCGCTGTCGCACTGGGTGGCTGGTGGACACGCGTCGGCGCGGTGGTGCCGCTGGTCGCGCTGGTCGTCGGGTTGATCACGATCAGCATCGTGCAGGACGAAAATCGCGTGAACGACATGGCCGAAGTCGATGCCGCCCTGCTGACAGACGATCTTCCGCCTGCCGCGTTCACCGATCCGGGCTTTGCACAGTTCCTCAAGACAGACGCCAGCGACACCGCCTCACATTGAATCACCGCCACCCCGCCCGCATGGTCCCACGCCCGACCTCTTGCGCATCGGCGCGTTCATCGCTGCGCCCGCAAACGACGGGCGCTGCCGTTTGGGGCGGCCTGCTCCTGTCCGTCATGGTTACGGCACTGAGCCTGCTGCCAGCGGCGCGCGCCTCCGCGCAGCCCGGCACCGCCCCCACCGGATCATCCGAGGCGAATGGCAAGACCCCGGCCACGTCGAAGCCCTTCTGGACCAGCCTGACGCCCGGCCAACAGGCGGCCCTGCAGCCCTTGGCGCCGTACTGGAACTCCATCGGCGGCGTGCAGAAAAGCAAGTGGCTGGCGCTCTCGCGCAACTTCGATTCCATGAAGCCCGAGGACCAGGCCACTCTGCACAGCCGGATGAGCGAGTGGGCCACACTGAGCGCCCAGCAGCGCGCGCTGGCACGGCTGAACTTCGCCGAAGTCAATCGCCTGCCGGCTGACGAGCGCAAAGCCAAGTGGGAGGCCTACCAGGCGCTGAGCGAGGACGAAAAGCGCGATTTGGCGGAGCGTGCGCAGGTGCGTCAGCCAAGCGCCGCCCTGCCGGTTCGCCCGGTGCCGGAGAGAAAGCTCGCCCCGGTGCCGCAGTCGACTTCCCTGTTGGGCAAGGGCGAGCACAGTCCGCGCATCCAGCTTGCGCCGCCGGCCGGGCCTGCAACTCCGGCGGCATCGTCGGCTCCGGTCGCGGCTGCGCCGCCCCCCGCAGCACCTGCCAGCACGCCGGTGCCCCCTGCGGCAGAGGCTCAGATCCCCGCCCCGGCGGCCAGTGCGCCCGAGGCACCTGCTACGATTCCGCCGGTCCGCACAACCGAGCAACCCTCCTCCGCGCCCTGACCCGGCGCCGGGCCCATGAACGCTGGCGCCACCATTCACTCAGAACCCGCTCCCCCCGTCTCCCCGTCCACGCAAGCACTGCCCGATCTCTCCGCCCCGGGCCTCTGGCGCCGCATGGCTTGCTGGACCTACGAAGGCATGCTGCTGTTTGCCGTGGTCTTTGTTTCGGGTTGGTTGTTCAGCACGCTGGGGCAAATGCGTGACGCGATGGACGAGCGGCGGCATCTGCTGCAGGCATTCCTGTTCGTCGTGTTCGGCCTCTATTTCGTCTGGTTCTGGATCCACGGCCAGACGCTCGCGATGAAGACCTGGGGCCTGCGCGTGGTCGACCGCCATGGCCGGCCGCTGAAGCAGGGTCGCGCCCTGCTGCGCTACCTGCTGAGCTGGATCTGGTTCCTGCCGCCCTTGGCCGTCATGGCGCCGTTCAAGGTCTCGGGCGGCGAAGCGGTGCTGTTGCTCACCGGCTGGGTGGTGGTTTGGGCGTTGCTGGCGCGATTCCACCCGCAAGAGCAGTTCTGGCACGACGCTTGGGCTGGCACGCGGCTGATCCCCTCCAAGCCCATGAGCCGTCGATGAGCCAGCCCGATCCTGCCGTCAACCCCCAGAAGGGCCGCAGCGGGCTGACCCGCGTATTCCACGCGATGCTGATCTCGATGAACGGCCTGCGAGCGGGCTGGGGCGAGACGGCGTTCCGGCAGGAGGTGCTGATTGCCATCGTGCTGGTGCCGCTGGCCTTCTGGCTTGGCCGTAGCTGGGTCGAAGTCGCGCTGCTCGCGGGCAGCGTTGTGCTGGTGATGATCGTGGAACTGCTCAATACCGCCGTGGAAGCGGCCATCGACCGCATCGGGCCGGAATGGCACGACCTGTCGAAGCGGGCGAAGGACATGGGCAGCGCCGCGGTGCTGCTGGCCCTTTTGCTGGCCGGCGGCATCTGGCTTGCTGCACTGTGCACCCGATTCCTGGTTTGAACGCGGCATGATCGTGGCATGAATCCTGATTTTTCGATTTGCATCTATTGCGGCTCGCGGCCCGGCGAGCGACCTGAACATACAGAAGCAGCGCAGTCCGTCGGCCGCTGGATCGGCGAGAACCGCGGCCAGCTCGTCTATGGCGGCGGCCGCACAGGCCTCATGGGCACGGTGGCCGAGGCCACGCGCGCCGCCGGAGGCCGGGTGGTGGGCATCATTCCCAAGGCACTGGTCGACAAGGAACTGGCCAATCCGCTCTGCGACGAGCTTCATGTCGTCGACACGATGCATGAACGCAAGGCCATGATGGGAGAACGCGCCGACGCCTTCGTGGCATTGGCGGGCGGCATCGGCACCTTCGAGGAGCTGTTCGAGATCTGGACCTGGCGCCAGTTGGGCTATCACGACAAGCCCGTCGGCATTCTCAACACGGCTGGCTACTACGACACCATGCTCGCCTTCCTCGCCCATTCAGTGGGCGAAGGCTTCATGGGGGAATGGCAGATGGGGCTGGTGCGCAGCGGCGCTGAGCCGGCTGCGCTGCTGGGAGAGTTGCTGGAAGAAGCGCGCCGCCACCCGCGTGGCGACAAGTTGGCCGAGGTGCTCTAGGAGTCTGGGCGGCAGAAGCAGCGTCGGCTGCAACGCGCGGAAAACGGTCCATCGCGGCGCTCCCGCCTGCGCCCATAGCTGGGCTATGGGCTTGTCGGTATCACCACGCTTTCCTCGTTTTTCGCGCATTTCGCTTCGACGGCTTCTGCCGCCCAGACTCCCAGGCTCGGGGGCTTCCGGCTCGCGGATCAGATCGCGGCTTCGTCCTGCTCGCCGGTTCGGATGCGGACGATGCGCTCGACGTTGGTAACGAAGATCTTGCCGTCACCGATCTTGCCGGTGCGCGCGGCGCCGACGATGGCTTCGATGCAGCGTTCGACGTCATCCGTGTTCACGACCACCTCGACCTTCATCTTGGGCAGGAAATCGACCACGTATTCCGCACCGCGATAAAGCTCGGTGTGGCCCTTCTGGCGGCCGAAGCCCTTGACTTCGGTAACCGTCAGTCCGGTCACGCCAACGGTTGCCAGCGCCTCGCGCACATCTTCGAGCTTGAAGGGTTTGACGATGGCGGTGATCTGTTTCATTGCGGAGGTTCTCCCGGTGATTTCGGAAAAGGGGGCGGCCGATTATGTCATTCACGCACTGTTAGGCTCCGGGGTCGATGAGTGCAAGTCCCCCTGTCACCCCCGCTGCATCCGGCTTGGCAACGCTGATCCGGCGGGTCAATGGCCAAGCCTGGCTGCTGCTCGTATTCACCACGCTGATCTGGGGCGCCAATGCGGTGGCGGCGCGCCTCGCGGTAGGCGAAGCATCGCCGATGCTGGTGACCTCCGCGCGATGGATCGTCTGCTGCGTGGCGCTCGGCCTGACCTCGCGCGGCGAGATCGCCACGCACTGGCGCGCGCTGGTGCCTCACTGGCGCTTCGTGGCGCTGATGGGCACTTTGGGCTTCACCGGATTCAACGCCCTCTTCTACACGGCCGCGCATCACACGACCGCGATCAACATTGCGATCATCCAGGGGACGATCCCGGTGTTCGTGCTGGTCGGGAGCCTCTACCTCTACCGCACCCGGATCACCGTGCTGCAGGCCGTCGGGGTCGCGCTGACGCTGGCGGGGATCGCGGTGGTTGCCTCGCAGGGGCACTTGGAACGGCTGGCCCAGTTCCAGTTCAACATCGGCGACGTGTGGATGCTGATCGCCTGCCTGCTCTATACCTTCTACGCCCTCGGCTTGCGTCGGCGGCCCGCAGTGCCGGCGATCGTTTTCTTTGCGGCGACGGCCGCGGTGGCGAGCGTCGTGTCGCTGCCGCTGCTGGTGGCCGAAATCGCGATGGGCAACTTCACGGCGCCCACCTTGAAGGGCCTGCTGCTGATCCTGTTCATCGGCACCTTTCCCTCGTACATCTCGCAGCTCACGTTCATTCGCGCCGTGACGCTGATCGGGCCGGCACGGGCCGGGGTGTTCCTGAACCTGGTGCCGATCTTCGGCCCGCTGCTCGCAGTGATGGTGCTGGGCGAGCCACTCTCGGGCTTCCACGCGGCGGCGCTCGCGCTGGTGCTGGGCGGGATCTGGATTGCCGAATACCTGGGCGTTCGGAAGACATGACGAAGCGACCGGAAATGCCCCCCACGGGAGATCAAGTCGGGATGGCAAAGCCACACAGACTCGAGAGCGACGAGCCGATCCTGCGCATCCACGGGGCGCCTTCCGAGATCGACGCGGCCGCATGGAACGAGTTGCTCGCGCTGCAAGGCGCGCCCAGCCCGTTCATGCGGCATGAATACCTGCATGCGATGCACGAGAGTGGCAGCGCCACGCCGGCCAGTGGATGGACCGCGGCCTTCGTGACGCTGTGGCAGGGCGAGCGGCTCGCTGGCGCGTGTCCGGTCTACATCAAGTCTCATTCGTACGGCGAATACGTGTTCGACTGGGCCTGGGCCAATGCCTATGAGCAGCATGGACTCGCCTACTACCCGAAGGCGGTCGCGGCGGTGCCGTTCACGCCGGTTCCGGGGGCGCGGTTGCTGGCGCGAGATGCGCAGAGCCGGGCATTGCTGGCGCAGGGGCTGGTGCAATGGTGCAAGCAGGCCGGGTTGTCGTCGCTGCACCTGCTGTTCGGGGCTGAGGAGGACATCGCTGCCTGCGTCGATGCGGGGTTGATGCTTCGGCACACGGTTCAGTTTCATTGGAAGAATATTGCCCCCGAGCTCGGCACTGGCGTGTCCTCGCTGCCCCCCGAGGGGGCGCGTTCCGCCTTGGGGCGGCCCGGCGGCGGAACTGTTGCCCCCACGCTCGGCACTGACGTGTCCTCGCTGCCCCCCGAGGGGGAACGTTCCGCCTTGGGGCGGCCCGGCGGCGGAACTGTCGCCCCCACGCTCGGCACTGGCGTGTCCTCGCTGCCCCCCGAGGGGGCGCTTTCCGCCTTGGGGCGGCCCGGCGGCGGAACGGGCTACGCGGACTTCGAGGCCTTCCTCGCCAGCCTCTCGCACGACAAGCGCAAGAAAATTCGCCAGGAGCGCCGCAAGGTGGCGGACGCGGGGGTTGTGTTTCGCTGGGCGCGCGGTGTGGACATCTCTCCGGACGACTGGGATTTCTTCTATCGCTGCTATGCCCGCACCTATCGCGAGCATGGCAATCCGCCCTACCTGAAGCGGGACTTCTTCCAGCGGATGGCCGACACCATGCCCGAGGCGTGGCTGCTGTTCGTTGCCGAGCGCGGCGGGCATCCGATCGCGACCAGTTTGATCGCGCTGTCGCAGGACGAACCGCGCAGCGATGGCTCCATCGGGCCCGAAGTGGCCTATGGCCGCTACTGGGGTGCGATGGAGCGCGTGGATTGCCTCCATTTCGAGGCTTGCTACTACCAGCCGCTCCAGTGGTGCATAGCGCACGGGGTGCAGCGCTTTGAAGGCGGCGCGCAGGGCGAGCACAAGATGGCCCGCGCGCTGATGCCGGTGAAGACGACCAGCGCCCACTGGCTGGCGCATCCGTCGTTCGCGGACGCGGTCGAGCGCTTCCTGGAACGCGAGGGCGAAGGGATCGCCAATTACATGGAACACCTCGACGAACGCAGCCCGTTCCGATCGAAATGACCAGCCCGGCAACACCAGCGCGGTGACCGGCTCCCCATGAAAAAAGCGCCGGCAACGGCGCTTTTTTGTCAGTGATCCGCGAGGGAACGGATCAGCCCTTGGCCTTGTATGCGGCGATGCCGTCCACGACTTCCTTCCGGGCTTCGTCAAGGCCCTTCCAGCCCAGGATCTTGACCCACTTGCCGGCTTCCAGGTCCTTGTAGTGCTCGAAGAAGTGGGCGATGGTCTTCAGGCGCATCGAGTTCACGTCGTCGATCGACTTCCAGTGGCTGTAGATCGGCAGCACCTTGTCGGTGGGCACGGCCAGAACCTTGCCGTCGACGCCGGCTTCGTCTTCCATCATCAGGATGCCCAGCGGACGGCACGGGCACACCACGCCGGGCATCAGGGCATAGGGTGCGATCACCAGCACGTCGACCGGGTCGCCGTCACCGCTCAAGGTTTGGGGGACATAGCCGTAATTGGCCGGATAGTGCATCGACGTGGTCATGAAGCGGTCCACGAAGAGCGCGCCCGACTCCTTGTCCACTTCGTACTTGACGGGATCGGCGTTCATCGGGATCTCGATGACCACGTTGAATGCGTCGGGGAGGTTCTTGCCTGGGGAAACTTTATCGAATGACATGTCTTTATACGTTGATTGAATGAAACAGCGGGTTACTCGGACAAACCCGAAGTTTAAGACGCGCGTCATGGGCAAGTCATACGGAATGTGACTTTTCACTGTTAAATTGGACTTGTTGGCCAATCGGTCTCCCTTTTTTGCGGGAGGCTTCGAGGAAGCAACGCGGCGGTAGCTCAGACCCGTACGCGTTGCGCGCAGGGTCTGTGCTTTCCGTCTCCACCAGTCGCAACGAACTCCTGGAGAAAGCAAAGCATGATCGGCAACACCCCCCTGATACTTGCCATCGTCTGCGGCCTTGTGGCCGTAGCCTATGGCTTCTGGGCCCGCAGTTGGATCCTCGCGAAAGATGCAGGCAACGCGCGAATGCAGGAAATCGCAGCGGCGATCCAGCAAGGCGCGTCGGCTTACCTCGCGAAGCAATACACAACCATCGCCGTCGTCGGCGTGGTCCTGGCGGTGCTCATCGCCGTCTTCCTCGACCTGACCACTGCGGTGGGTTTCATCATCGGCGCGGTGCTCTCGGGTGCTTGCGGGTTCATCGGCATGAACGTGTCGGTGCGCGCCAATGTGCGCACGGCCCAGGCGGCCACCAAGGGCATCGGGCCGGCACTGGACGTGGCGTTCAGGGGCGGCGCGATCACCGGCATGCTGGTGGTCGGGCTCGGCTTGCTGGGCGTCGCAGGCTTCTTCTGGTTCCTCGGCGGCGCCAGCCAGACCGATGGCAAGGCCCTGTCGCACGTGCTCAACCCGTTGATCGGTTTTGCATTCGGCTCGTCGCTGATCTCGATCTTCGCGCGCCTGGGCGGCGGTATCTTCACCAAGGGCGCCGACGTGGGCGCCGACCTGGTGGGCAAGGTCGAGGCCGGCATTCCGGAAGACGATCCGCGCAACCCCGCGGTAATTGCGGACAACGTGGGCGACAACGTCGGCGACTGCGCCGGCATGGCGGCCGACCTGTTCGAGACCTATGCGGTGACGCTGATCGCGACCATGGTGCTCGGCGCGTTGATGGTGACCGCCGCACCGGTGAATGCGGTGATGTACCCGCTGGCACTGGGTGGCGTGTCGATCATCGCGTCGATCATCGGCTGCTTCTTCGTGAAGGCATCCCCGGGCATGGTCAACGTGATGCCGGCGCTCTACAAGGGCCTGGCGGTGGCCGGCGTTCTGTCGCTGATCGCGTTCTGGTTCGTCACGAGCTGGCTCATTCCGGACAACGCGATTGCCGCGAGCGGGAGCCAGCTGAAATTGTTCGGCGCTTGCTTCGTAGGCCTGGCGCTGACGGCCGCGCTCGTGTGGATCACCGAGTACTACACGGGCACGCAATACAAGCCGGTGCAGCACATCGCGCAAGCCTCCACCACGGGCCACGGCACCAACATCATCGCGGGCCTGGGCGTGTCGATGCGTTCCACCGCCTGGCCGGTGATCTTCGTCTGCATCGCGATCCTGGCTTCGTATTCGCTGGCCGGCTTGTTCGGCATCGCGGTGGCCGCCACGTCGATGCTGAGCATGGCCGGCATCGTCGTTGCGCTGGACGCCTACGGCCCCATCACCGACAACGCCGGCGGCATCGCCGAGATGAGCGATCTGCCCGCCAGCGTGCGCGCCGTGACCGATCCCCTCGACGCGGTGGGCAACACCACCAAGGCGGTGACCAAGGGCTATGCGATCGGTTCGGCCGGCCTCGCGTCGCTGGTGCTGTTCGCCGACTACACCCACAAGCTCGAAGGCCTCGGCCAGTCGATCGACTTCAACCTGAGCGACCCGATGGTGATCGTCGGCCTGTTCATCGGCGGGCTGATCCCCTACCTGTTCGGCGCCATGGCAATGGAAGCCGTGGGCCGCGCAGCGGGTGCGGTGGTGGAGGAAGTGCGCCGCCAGTTCCGCGACATCCCCGGCATCATGGAAGGCACCGGCAAGCCCGAGTACGGCAAGGCGGTGAGCATGCTGACCGGCGCGGCGATCAAGGAAATGATGATCCCGTCGCTGCTGCCCGTGGTGGTGCCGATCCTGGTGGGGCTGGTACTCGGACCGAAGGCGCTCGGCGGCCTGCTGATGGGCACCATCGTGACCGGCCTGTTCGTGGCGATCAGCATGTGCACCGGCGGCGGCGCATGGGACAACGCCAAGAAGTACATCGAGGACGGCCACCACGGCGGCAAGGGCAGCGAGGCGCACAAGGCTGCGGTCACCGGCGACACGGTGGGCGACCCCTACAAGGACACCGCCGGCCCGGCCGTCAATCCGCTGATCAAGATCATCAACATCGTGGCGCTCCTGATCGTGCCGCTGGTGGTGCAGTTCCATGGCGTGAAGGCCGCCGGCGCACCGGTGGCACCCGTGTCGGCGCCTGCGCCGGCGCCTGGCCCGGCGGCAGCCGCGAGCGGCGAGAGCGCGATGGTGAAGATCGAGAACGGCATCGTGAAGTTCTACTTCGCGACCGGCAGCAACGACATCGCGCCGAACTCGAAGGAGTCGCTGGCCGACGTGGTGAAGGCGGTGCAGGCCGGCAACGTGGCGCTGGTGAGCGGCTATCACGACGCCAGCGGCGATCCGGCCAAGAACGCCGAATTGGCCAAGCAACGCGCCGAGGCCGTGGCCGAGGCACTGAAGGCTGCCGGTGCGCCGGCCGACAAGATCGAGCTGGCCAAGCCCGAGCAGACGCAAGCCGATGGACCCGCGGCGGAGGCACGGCGCGTCGAGGTCAAGATCAAGTCCTGAACGACATGCCGAGCGCGGAAAGACTCGAAGCCTTCATCGCCGCCGTCGAAGGCGGCGACCATGTGAAGGCGATCGAGGGCTACTACACCGAAAACGCCAGCATGCGCGAGAACCAGGCCGAGCCGCGGCGCGGCCGCCCTGTGCTGGTGGCCAACGAGGCCGCGGTGCTTGCGCGCATGGCTTCGGTGATCTCGAAGTGCGTGCGACCGGTGCTGGTGAACGGCGACCACGTGGTCATCCGCTGGATCTTCGACTTCACCAACAAGGATGGGCGCGGCATGCACATCGAGGAACTCGCATGGCAGCGCTGGGAAGGGGACCGGATTGCCGAGGAAGAGTTCTTCTATGACCCGGCCCAGATGAGGGCGCGCTGAAGGCGCTGCGCCGAGCGCCATGCGCAGTGTCAGTGTTGCGCCTCCTCCAGGGGTTGGACCCCCAGCGCGCCGCCCATCCCCTGTGAATCGGGGATGCGTGCCAGCACGCGGTCTTCGGCAAACGCAAAGTTCGCGTCGATCGTCCGGTCCAGCAGTTCAAGTTGCTTGTGCAGCTCGGCATGGCGATGCGGGGGCAATGTCTGCATAAGGTTGACCAGCATCGAGCGCAGTCGCCGCACGATCTGGATGCTGCCCGCGCCACAGTGCCGTATTTCGGTGCAACTGAGGTGAACGAAATCCTCCCAGTTCGGCGTGCGCAGCACCAATCGCAAGTCACCGGCCTCGTCGCGGACCTCCTCCCCGCGCAGGTCGCGCTGCCCGACCAGGCGCAGCAGATGGTGCAGTTGGTCGATGGCCATCACGGCCGTGGTCGGATCGTTGATGGCGGCCGACAGCGCCTTGATCGCGATATCGACCAGGATCCGGAAAGCAAAGGCCGGGTCCTGCTCCAGCGTGCGTTCGGTCCCCAGCACGACGGCCGCCCGCAACCAGCGCTCATCGATGGCAGTGGCATTGCCGTACAACTTGAACAGGGGTTCGTCGACGGCCAGGAAGTCGCCGACCAGCGGCACGAACTCGACGACGCCGTTGGCACGTCGGGCCGCTGCGACCAGCCCTTTGACATTCAGCGCGAGCACCACGCCCGAGGCATCCGCATGAAGGACTGTCCGGTCGGGCGCGCCGAGCCGCCGGGTCACGGCCGGCTTGGGCCGAACGGTCGGGTCAGGGTAGATCGCGTGGACGACCTTCGTGCCGAACTGCCCCACGCGCGCCACGATGCTGATGGGACGCAGCAACCGCGCCGCGTAGTCGATCAGGAAGAGAAAGGTCATCAGCGAGACGACTCCCAGCAATGCCGCGATGAAGATGTCGAGTTGATGCACCGACTCGCCGGTGCGCGACAACACCTGCACCGCGAAGACCAGGCTGAAGACGAAGCAGCCCACCGTGCCCCGGATCACGTTGTCCCGCAACAGCGTCGTCGCGATGATGCGTGGCGTGTACTGGCCGCCTGCGACCTGGATCGCAACCAGCAGGGAGCCGAAGGTGAACACCAGGAAGGAGAGGTTCAGCGTCAGCACCGTCTCCAGCAGGGATCGCGCGCCGGTGACGGACAAGGCCAGCAACGAGGTCGCGTCGTCCAGCATCCCGGCCTGCAGCAGCCACTCGTCGATCCACTGCACGATGACGCGGAACGCCTGGTTGGCCACCAGCGCGAGGATCGGCACCAGCCACAGCGAGCCGCCGAGATAGCTCTTGACGGCATACCTCCAGTTCCAGCGAATGCGTCTCAGGCCACGCGGCATTTGCATGCTCCGGGTTCAGGGCGGCGGCAGCAGGAAGCTTGCGGGATGCCGCCGCAGGCGTGCGCCGATGGCTGCGCGAAGGCGTGCCCGGTCCACCCGGCTGACGTTGTGGGCGCGGATGGCCAACCGGACGGCGCAGTAGAAGCTGACGCCGAGGTTGAGCAGGCCCAGCACCGGAATCGCGGCAACGCTCCACCAGAGCAGGGGCGATGCCAGCACGGATGGCCCGAGGCTCGCCGCGGCCACCACGATCAGGCCGGTGCTGAGCGTGACGTGCGGCACTTGGAGCGGCAGGCCGAAGAAGTCGGCCACCACCGGCACCAGTCCGAGCATGAAGCCCAGCGAGATGTTCGCGGCGAAGCCCGAGATGTGGGTGCGCATGAAGACCGCCCAGCGCTGCGCCCGTTCCACGCCGAGCGTGGCCCGGATGCGGGGGTTGTAGCGCATGGCCGAATCGATGTGATTCAGCACGAAGGCGTTCTCCGCCCACCCCGCGATGAGGCTGCTGGCAAACAGCACCATGCCGGTGAAGGCGGCCATCCACGGCAAGACCGCGTAGATGTGCAGCGACTCGAGCGTCTCGCGCGCATGCGCCTCGTCGAGCGGCTGCACGCCCAGCACGCGCGACAGCAGGAAGTACAGCAGCAGCGCCGTCGGCGCCACCAGCAACACGTTGCCCAGCACGGCCGCGACCTGCGAGCGCACCAGGTGCGTGACCTCGTCCACGAATTCCTCGATGGCGCCCTCGGTGTGCAGGTCCTTGAGCTTGGCGGCAATCGCCGGCGCCGTCATCGCCGGCTGCTTGGTGGCCAGCGTGGCGTGCGTGAGCTGGATCACGATGAAGCTCACCGAATAGAGGATGCCGACTGCGAAGCCGCTCCAGAACGCCGACAGCGCGATCGCCAGCACGCCGAACTTGAGCAGCACCGTGAAGCCGGTGATGAAACCGCCGCCTGCCGACGACAGGAGCATGCCGCGATATTCGGCGCGGTCGCGCGTGATGTAGTGCTCGCCGACTTCCGCACTGCGCTCCGCGACCTTGGCTGCCAGCAGCGAGGCATTGTTGGCGATCAGCGCACGGATGCTGTAGCGCTCGCCGCTGGCCAGCACCAGCCGGCCCAGCAACTGTGCGATGGCGCGATGCGGCTGCTCGGACAACAGGCAGTCGAGCAGGTCGCGGATTCGCACCATGCGCGACCGCAGCTGGCGCAGGCGGAACACCAGCCCGACCGAGATGCCGTTCTCCTCGAGATGCGCGTAGACCGAAGCGGCGGCCTCGCGGCAACCATCCAGCCGCTCCCGGAATGCCTTGAACGCCGCCTTCAGGGCCTCCGGATCACGCGGCCGACGAAGCGCCTCGTCGCGCAGGCGATCGAGATCGACCATCAATTCGTGGAAGGGCTGCCCCGCGCGCACCGGGTCGCTCATGCGCAGGCGCAACTCCGACGAGAAGCCGGCCGCCACCACTTGGCTGGTGCAGAAGGTCACGGCGTCCATGATGAGCGGCTGCCAGTGCGGCACACCGTCGACGAGATCCGGGGGCGCCAGCCTGGCGATGCGGCGCAGCTGGTCTGCGTCGAGTTGCTGGAGCCATGTGGCGTCGAAGTCCACCGGCAGCGCCAGTCGCAGCAGGCTGGAGGCATCGATGGTCTCCGGCGTGGCCGGCAGCAGCTTGCGCCGCAGGCGCTCGCCAAATGCGCTCACGAAGGCGCTGCGTGGCGAGAAGCCGTGGTCCGCCAGCATCGCGGTCAATTCGACCGTGCGGACGAACACGGCCCACCATTCCCGCACGCGCGACTCGACCACGGGCCGGGCCTCGATGGCGTCCAGGAACTGCGTCACCCTGCCCAAGGCGGCGCTTGCCGACTTGCCGTCGCCACGCACCCACGCCAGCAGCTTGATCAGCCAGATGTGCCGCAACGGCAAGCTCGCGTGCGGATCGAGCATGTGGAGCAGGAACTCCAGTCGCGCATCGGCAACCGCCGTGCTCAGGGACTCCGTGGCCTGGGCGCCGCCCTGCCCGTCGTGACCGGCGCGCAGCCCATCGCGCCACGCACGGGGCCCACCCATCACTTCACCCCTGCACCGTCAGGCTCTCGCGGCGGGCCTTGGCGACCATTGCCGCGACAGCGCACGAGGCGAGCCGTGTCATCAGGGAGTCGGCCCTGCTGGTCAGACTCTCGATCCGCGCGCAAGGCCCGACCAGGATCGATGCGATCACCCCAAGGCGCGTCGCCTCCCGCATGCCCTCCAGCGAACTCTGATCGCAGGGGTGCACGACCGCCGTCGGCATGGGGGGAAGCGACTTGCATGCGTCGATCAGCCGCTGGTATTTCTCATGCTTTGCGGTCATTCGATGCCTTTGAAGGTCGGGCGTGCCGACACCGCCCATGACTGCCTCGGCACGCGGCCTGCCCATCGCGCCGTCTGGCGCGCAAGCGCCTTATTTCTTGGAAGCAGGCTCGACCGACAGCGCCACCGCCTCGGTGTAGACCGCATGGACCTGGTCGCCCACCTTGATCAGCTTCAGCTGCTCGGGATCGCGGACCTTCAGGTCGATCTCATGCTCCGGGCCGCGCAGCGTGACCATATGAGTCTTGCTGTTGACGGCCGTCACGTCGGCCGTGACCTCGACCTTCTGGCCGATCACACCGGCCGGGCGCTCGCCTTCCGCAGACCGGGCGCCGCTCGGGGTCTCGCTCTTGCTGCGCAGTTCCTTGCCGTCCTTCATCAAGGTCAGGCTCAACGCCTGCGCGTAGCTCACCCGGACGTGGTCGCCGACCTTGACCTGTTCCAGGTTGCGTGCCTCGGGGCCGATCGCCATCGCAATCAGCTTGCCGTGGGAATTCTTGAGCACCACATGACGTGTCGGCAGGTCGATCGCCTCGACCACACCCGAGACCCGGACGACTTCCGTGATGGTGCCCGAGCCGGGCGCCGTCGAGGCGGCCATGGCGTGGGCGGGTTTGTCTTTCGCGATCGCGGGTTGCAGCAGCGTGCCCAGCAGCGCCACTGCTGCAAGCGAAGTCATGATCCTCATGGGATCCTCCTTGGATGGTTGAGACTGGCGACTAGCATGTCCCCAAGCCCGTCGATTCGACTTGACGGAAGTCAATTGCCCTGGAAATTTGGCCGGCGCGTCAGCGTCCCATGCGGCTGTCGTAGCTGCGCGAGACGCGATCGATCAGCGCCGGATCGCGCGGACCAGTGGCATCGAATTGCACGCGCACGCTGCCATCGGCCTGCTGGAGCACGCGCGCGGTCACCGTGCCGCCCCCGATGCCGCCGACGACGGTGCCGCTGGCGCGGTCCTCGACGCTGATGGCCAGGCCCTGGTCGCGCATGGCGCCGCCCGCCGCGCTGAAGGACCGGTCGAAGCTGGCGGGGGCGGACGTCGCAACCGGATAGGGGTAGTACGCGCAGCCAGACACGGCCACCACCGCGGCGCAACTCGCGGCTCGCAGCAGGTGCATGAGGAAGACCGCCCTGCCCCGCTGCGGGCGAGGCGGGCGCGTCTTGTGTCGTGCGTCGGGCGCGTCGAAATGATGTTCGCTGTCCGTATCGAAGTCACTCATGTCTGTCACCTCCATCAAGTGGTAATCCGGCGCCGCTACCTGCGAGGCGGCTGGGCACCTTGCGTCTCCCGTTCGACCTTGCCCCGGATCGGGCGGCCCGCCAGTGTTCCAGCACCCACACCGTCGCCCACGCATACAGCGCCACAACGACGAACAATGCGGCCCGCACGGCCGATGCCTTGAGGACATCCTTGCCGCCGGCACTGTCCTCGATGGCCGGCCCCAGCAGCAGCAGCATGGTCACCAGGGACTGCACCCAGAAGGAAGGCGGCCAGGCGCCGGGCCGCACGCGGAACAGTCGCGTCCCGGCCCACAGCGCGGCCGCGGCCATCCAGAGCATCAGCATCCACAGGTTGGGCCGCAGCGAAAGGCCGAACCAGAGACAGCCGGCGATCGCTGCGCCCATGAGCGTGCAGCCCACGAGTTCCAGTCCGGCCGAACGGGTGCTCGTGGCGCCGGCCTGCTGGCCGAGCGCAACCGACTTCATGATGGCCGCGACGTAGAAGGACGGATTGGTCAGTGCCAGCACGAAGACGGGCAGCACGACCACGACCGCGCGCAAGGCGATCCAGCGCGCAGACTCCGCCGAGGGAACCTCCCGTGCAGCCCTTGCCATGCCAGGCACCGGCGGATCGGGAAAGAGCGCGTGCGATATGCCACCGACCAGCACGCCGATGCAGAGGCCCACCGCGAGGGTCACGCCGATCTGCAACGCCAGCGCCTGCGCCGCCACGCCGATCACCGGGATCAGGGTGATCGCCATCACCAGGATCGTCGCCAGCGGGTTGGCATTGCGCACACCCGAATAGAAAACCGCGTAGAGCAAGGCCATGGTCAGCAGCACGCCGGCCAGCGCGTAGTTCTCCAGCAGCGGGACCAGCAGCACGCCCGCCATCATCAGCACGGCAACGACGAGCGCGAGGACGATGCCCTTGAACAGCGGGATCGGCGCACCCGGCTTGCACAGGATCAGCACGGCCACCACGCAGACGGCATAGGGCGCCTTCAACGCCATGCCATAGGCCACCAGCACCGCAAGACCGAGGCCGATGGCGAGCCGCAGCACGGCCTTGTCGGCCCGGCCCATGCGCCCCCGCGCAGTGGACTCAGTAGACATAGGACAGCAGGCTCATCATGTGGACGAAGACCGATCCCAGCCAGTTCATCAGCCCGTGGTCGCCGGTGTAGACCAGCACCTCGGCCTGTCCCCCGACGCGCACGGCGCGCAGCTGATCGCGCTCGGACGGATCGAACTCGATGGCCACCGGAAAGCGCTGGGCCTGGCGCAGCCAGTCGCGGTTGTTCTCGATGGTCGGCAGCGTGCCGGGTTGCGCCGGCTGCCCGCTGGCGACCCCGGTGCCGATGCTGCGCACCCGGCCCTTGAACACCTTGCCCGGCATCACGTCGAGCACGATCGCCACCGCGTTGCCGGGCTCGATGTTGCCGAGGTTGTTCTCCGTCATGTCCGCGCTGATCCAGAGGTCGTGGACGGTGACCAGCGTCATGAACGGTGCGCCGGCCTGCACGAACTGCCCGGCGTCGGTGCGCAGGTCGGTCACCAGGCCGCTGGCGGGTGCGGTCACGGACGTGCGTTGCACGTCCAGTTCGGCCTTCTCGACGGCCGAGCGGGCGCTGGCCAGCTGCGCGTTCTTGTCGCCGCTCTCGCCCGCGGCTTCCTGGGCACGGATCAGGTCCACCCGGGCGGCCTGCTCCTGGCTCTGCGCCTTGACCCGGCTGGCCTGCGCGCTCTGCACGCGGCGGATGGAGATCGCGCCAGGGTCTTCCGCAAAGATCTGCTCCAGTCGCGTGGCGTCCTGCCGGGCATAGACATGGTTGGCCACGGCCGCCCGCAGCCCAGCCTGGGCCGCGTCCACCGAAGCCACCGATGCATTGACCGAGCGCCGCACCGACTCGTAGTCCGCGCGGCTGCGTTGCAGCGCGATGCGGTATTGCGTCGGGTCGATCTCAAAGAGCGCCTGCCCCTGCTGCACGCTGTCGTTGTTGCGCACGTTCACCTTCAGCACCCGCCCCGCCACCTCCGCCGCCACCGGCACCACGAAAGCCTGCACCCGGGCCTGCGAGGTGAAGGGCGTCAGACGATCCGACGCGAAGTACCAGACCAGGCTGGCGACGATGAGCACCAGCACGACGATCCCGCCGATGCGGGCGCCCTTGCCGTTCTCAGGCGGCGGCTGTGGCGGCGGCTCTGCCGGCTTCGCGACTTGTTCTTCGCTCATGGTCTTGTCCCCTCCGGAATGGGCGGCGCATCGGCGCCGGGCGGCGGCAGGGGGGCTGCCAGCAGTCCCTTCCAGTCGCTGCGCCGGCCCATGGTCTCCTGCGACGCATCGTCGAGCACCGGCCGATTGCGCGCTGCCTCCCAGCCGCCGCCCAGGGCCTTGTAGATGGCGATCAGGCTCTGCGTCTGGCTGCCGCGGCTGGCGACCAGCAGGTCCTGCTGGCTGAAGAGCACCCGTTGCGAGTCGAGCACGCGCTGGAAATCGACCAGGCCTTCGTTGTATTGCCGGTCGGCGATTTCCAGCGAACGCTGCGCCGCCTTCACCGCGTCGGCCAGCAGCACGATCTGCTCGCCGGTCCTGGCAAAGCCGACCGACGCGTCATCGACCTCGCGGGCCGCCCGCAGCAGGGTGTCCTGGTACTGCTGGTAGAGCTGCTGGAACCTCGCGTCCTGCACCAGCACGGCGTTGGTCAGCCGCCCGTGGTCGAACACGTTCCAGACCAGGCTGGGCCCGATGGCCCCGCTCAGGACGCGCGAGGATCCCTCGACCGAGGTGGCCGACAGGCCTACCGACCCCAGCAGCGTGATGGACGGATAGAAGTCCGCCTCGCTCACGCCGATCTGCGCCGATTGCGCCGCCAGCTGCATCTCCGCCGCACGCACGTCCGGACGGCGTCGCAGCAGCTCGGCCGGCATGTCGACGATGACGTCCAGGCCGGCCTGCGGAATCCGCTCCTGGCCCTCTTGCATTTCGGGCAACGGACCCGGCGCACGCGCCAGCAGGATGCTCAGCGCGTTCTGTGCCTGGCGCAGGGCAATCTCCAGCGGAGGCACGGTCGAGAGGGTGCCGAGGTACTGGGCCTTGGCCTGCTGCACGTCCAGCTCGGACTCGTTGCCGCTCCTGAAATGCAGCTCGGTGATCTGCAGGCTGCGCTTCTGCAATGCCGCGTTCTCGCGCGAGATCCGCAGGCGCAGTTCCACCGTGCGGATCGTGCAGTACAGGCCGGCCACCTGGGCGGCCATCAGCACCTGCATGTCGTCGTACTGGGCGATGCTGGCGAGGTAGGCGGCATCCGCCGATTCGATGCTGCGCCTGAACTTGCCCCAGAAGTCGAGCTCCCAGCCCACGGAGAACGCGGCACTGGCAGACAGCGCGCTGTTGTCGCGCCCGCTGGAGCGCTGTTCGCCCACGCCGAGCAGTTCACCGCTCGCCTGCTGCACCTGCGGATAGCGCGTGCTGTCGGCGATCCCCAGCTGCGCCCGCGCCTCCATGATGCGCATGCCGGCAATGCGCACGCCGGGGTTGACGCGCTGCGCCTCGGCGACGAGCCGGTCGAGCACGGGGTCGTTGAAGTTGCCCCACCACGCCTGCATGGCGCCATTGCCGGGCCGCCGCGCGCGCCCCGGGTCGGCGGCAAGGGTGCCGAGCGAGCCGCCGCTCCAGCCCGACAGCCAGGGCACGACGGGCCGCTCGAAGTCGGGGCCTACCGTGGTGCACCCGCCCAGCATCGCGGCGGCGCCGGCAAGGGCCATCGCCCGCACCCTCGATGGCTTCGAAGGCATCGCGCGCATCAAGTGGCGGGCGGCAGGTCGCTTTCCGTGACGACGTCCGGATGGGTCGCCACCCAGGCCATGAGGATCTGGTAGCCCAGGCTCAGCGCGGTGGCGCCGATGAACATTCCCAGGATGCCGGCGCCCGCCAGGCCGCCCAGTGCGCCCATCAGTACCACCGGCATGGGCGCATCCACGCCGCGGCCGAGCAGCAGCGGCTTCAGCACGTTGTCGAGCATGCCGCCGATCCCCAGCAGCACCGTGTAGATGACTGCCGGCACGGTGCCGTAGTTGCCGCTCATCCAGATGTACGCGATGGCCGGCACCGTGACCAGCAGCGCAGGCACCTGTGCGATGCCGAGCACCAGCACGATCATGGCGAGGACGCCGGCGAAGGGAATGGCGGCCACGATCATCACGATGCCCACGGCCATGGCCTGGATGAAGGCGACGCCGACCACGCCCAGCGACACCGCCCGGATGGTCGCGGTGGACAGCGCCGCGAACTCCACGCCGCGCTCGATGCCGACGATGCGCCCGAGAATTTCCCGCGCGGCTTGGGCGCCCGACTCCCCGAAGGCCATGATGATGCCGGCGATGACGAAGGAAGCCATGAAGAGCAGAACCGTCCCGGCGATGCTGGCCACCATCGCCAGCGCCTTGGCGGCCAGCTCGCCAAGCTGCGGCTGCATCCTCTGGATGACCGAAGGCATGTCCGTGTGCGCCAGCGACCAGGCGCCGTGCACCTTCGAGCCGACCACGGGCCACTCGGCCACGCTGGCCGGCGGCTCCGGGATCTCGACCTTGTTCTCGCGCACCCGTTCGACGGTCTCGTGGACCGAATCCCCCATCGAACCCAGCACCACGGCCATGGGCACGACGATCAGCGCGATGCCGACCAGCACCAGCAAGGTTGCGGCCAGGCCCTGCTTGCCGCCGAGCTTGCGGGCCAGCGCCTGGTGGCCCGGATAGGCCGTGACCGCAAGGATCAGCGCCCAGGCCATCATGGTGATGAAGGGCGCGAAGATCCGGAAGCACAGCAGTGTCAGGGCCAGCACCAGTCCGGCCCGGATGAACACGTCCATCAGCTTCCTGGACAGGCGTGTCTCGAGCACGAGGTCAGGCTTCGGTGTGATCATGGGATGCCCTCCGGAGGTAGCGAGCTGCGATTGTTCACGCGACACTGCCGCCGCGACTTGACAACGCTCAAGACGGCAGCAATCAGCAACGGGTAGATTGCTTCGCACAAGTGGAGTTGTCACAGGATCAGGGACGCATTCGCGGACCGGGTCCGAACGTTGCCGGAAAACTCGACACGGTATGCAACTGGGTGATTTGCCTGCGGGACCGCGACAGGAGAACGCGCGCTGGACCTTGGTCGCGGTCGCAAGCGTGGTCGTTGCCGTCGTGGGCGCCTGGTTTCTGCAAAGCACCATTCCACGCCACATCGTTCTCGCGTCCGGCCTGCCGGACGGCATGTATCACCAGTACGCGAATCGCTACAAGGAAATCCTGGCGCGCGACGGCGTCACGGTCGAGGAGCGCATGACCGGTGGCGCAGACGAGAACGAGCGCTTGTTGCGGGATCCGAACTCCGGCGTGGACGTGGCGTTCGTGCAGGGCGGCGTGGTGCGCCCCGACGAGCGCGGCTCGTTGGTCATGCTTGCCGCCCTGTACTACGAACCGCTGTGGATCTTCTATCGCGACAGCGTCGTGCACGAGCACTTCGACGAATTTCGCTACAGGCGAATCGCCGTGGGCTCATCGGGCAGCGGCGTGCGCGCGTTCATGGAGCCCTTGCTCGCAGCGAACGGCATCACGCGCTTCAACACCGAACTGGTGCCGCTGGTCAATCTGGAGGCGCTGCGCGCGTTGCAGGCAGGACAGGTCGACGCCGCGTTCCTGGTCGGGCCGGTCCAGTTCCCGGCGGTCTGGCAGGCATTGCACGACACGAACCTGAAGCTGATCAGCCTGGCACGCGCGGAGGCCTATCAACGCAAGTTCCCCTACATCACGAAGCTGACCTTGCCGGCGGGAACGATCGAGCTGGAGCAGCACATCCCGCAGGAAGACGTGAAGCTGATCGGTACCAAGGCGATGCTGGTCTCGCGCGAGGGCTTGTCGCCGGCGATCATCAACCTGCTCCTCGAGGCCGCGCGCGAACTGCACAGGAAGCAGGGCTACTTCGAAGCGGACGATGAATTTCCGAGTACCGCGGCGGTGGACCTGCCGGTGTCGGCCGATGCGGATCGTCACCACCGCTTCGGGCCCAGCGTGCTTCACCGCTACCTGCCGTTCACCATCGCGGCCTATCTCGAACGCCTGATCGTGCTCCTGCTGCCCGTGGTGTTCGTGGTCGTTCCCTTGACCAACATCCTGCCGCGCCTGTTCCGCTGGCGCATGCGATCGCGCATCTATCGCTGGTATGGAGAGCTGGCACTGCTCGAACGCGATGTCATGACGCGCGCCACCGCCCTGCCCATCGAGAAATGGCTGAGCGACCTGGTCCGCATCGAGCAGGCCGCCGCGCGGATCCGGGCGCCTTTGAGCTATGCCAGCGAGGCCTACACGCTGCGCGAGCACATCGGGCTGGTTCGCCAGAGCGTGATGGCCAAGGCGCAAGGCGTCGGCGCGGATACGGATGCCGAAGAGGCGGATGCCGCAACGGGGCCTGGACGCAACGGGCGCCAGACGCGCGCTGCGCCCGCCCCGCAAGGCCCATCGGGCCTGAAGACACCCTCCTGAACACGTCCTTGCGGGGAGCACATGGCTACATCCTCTTTCACGATCCATGGCCGTCTGCCGCGTGGGAGAAGTGGACTGTCTCTCACCGTCACGCTGCTCGCAGCCTCCGTTGCGCCTGCGCATGCCCAAACCGAATGGACCGGAAGATTCGGCAGTGACTGGTTCCTCAGCGGGAACTGGAGCGCCGGCTATCCCAGGCAAACGACCGACGGGATCATCAACACGGTGACGCCGAATTCGACTGAGATATCGAGCTTGGGTGCGCAGGCCAGAAATCTCGACATCGGTCCACTCGCAACAGGGAGACTCCTCATCCAGACCGGCGGGACATTGGCCGATTCCTTCGGCGCAATCGGCAATTTGACGGGTGGCGCGGGCACTGTGACGGTGACCGGCGTCGGCTCCAGTTGGTCGAATGCCGGAGGCGTCGTGCTGGGCGGCCAGGGCACGGCCACCCTCTTGATTCAAGACGGCGGCGCGATGCAAAGTGCCAACGCCTCCATCGGATTGGGGTCCGGTTCAGCGGGCATGGTGACGGTGACCGGCGCGGGCTCCAACTGGACGAACGGAATCAGCGGCGGGCTCAATATCGGCAGTTCCGGCACAGGCTCGCTGACGATCGCGAACGGCGGGGTCGTTACCAATATTTCTGCCAACTTCGCTGCCAACGTCGGCGCCAATGCAGGCTCGCGGGGTACGGTGACGGTGACCGGCGCGGGCTCCACCTGGACCAACGTTCCCGGAGTCAACGTTGGCAATCGGGGCACAGGCACGCTCACGATTGCGGATGGCGGCGTCGTCAACGGGCCTGTTGTGATCGCGAGCAATCCCGGCGGGACCGGGACACTCAATATCGGCGCGGGCGCGGGCGAGCCGGCCGCTGCACCCGGCACGTTGACGGCGCGGAGCATCGAATTTGGCGCCGGCACCGGCACGATCAACTTCAATCACACGTCCGCCGCTTACGTTTTCGCACCCGAGATCATCGGCAACGGCACCGTCAACGTGCTCGCCGGCACGACCATCTTCACTTTCAACAGCACCAACTACACCGGGCGGACCACCATCAGTCCCGCCGGTACGCTCCAACTCGGCGATGGCGGGACGAGCGGCTCGATCACCGGCGATGTCACCGACAACGGCACCTTCTCCGTCAACCGCTCGGGCCCCTTCACCTTTGGCGGGGTGATCTCCGGCTCCGGCGCCTTCCACCAGCTCGGCACCGGCACCACTATCCTGACAGGCGCCAACACCTACACCGGGGTCACGACCATCAGCAGCGGCACCCTGCAACTGGGGGTCGGCGGCACGACCGGCAGCATCGTGGGCGACGTGGCCAACAACGCATCGCTGGTCTTCAATCGCAGCGACGCATTGACCTTCAGCGGCGCCATCAGCGGGAGCGGCACCGTCACCAAGCTCAACGGCGCCACGCTGACCCTGACGGGTGCCAGCTCCTACGGCGGCGGCACGCTTCTCAAGGGAGGCCAGATCACCGTGGGCCACGACACCGCGCTGGGCGGCGGCGCGCTGGCCATGGACGAAGGCACCAAGCTGGCCTTTGGCCGCGACGGCCTGAACCTGGCCAATGCCGTGGTGCTCACCGGCACCAGCGACCCCGTCATCGACACCGGCGCTTTCACCGGTACGCTGTCGGGCGTCATCTCCGGCGGGGGCGGCCTCACCAAGAACGGCAGCGGCACGCTGGTGCTCGCGGGCGTCAATACCTACGCCGGCGCCACCACCGTGGCCGCGGGTACGTTGCGCGCGGGCGCTGCGAACGCGTTGAGCGCCGCGTCCAGCCACGCGGTAGCCCCGGGCGCCACGCTCGACACTGGCGGCTTCAACCAGCAGGTGGCGGCCCTGGCAAACAGCGGCACGGTCAGCCTGGTCGGCGCCAATGCGGGCAGCACGCTCACGGTCTCCGGCCCCTATGCCGGGAACGCGGGCATCCTCAAGGTAGGCACCGGCCTGCCTGGAAGCGACAGACTGGTGATCGACGGAGCAACATCCACGGCGAGCGGCACCACCAGCGTCCAGGTCGCCTCCCTGGGCGGGCTGGGCGCGCCGACCACCGGCGACGGTGTCGAAGTCATCAGCGCGCGCAACGGCGCCACCACCACTGCGCAGACCACCCACAGCGCCTTCAGCCTGGCGGGCGGGCACGTGGACGCGGGTGCCTTTGAGTACCGGCTCCAGCCGGGGAATGCGCAAGGCGCGGGCGAGAACTGGTACCTGCGTTCGACGACAACACTGCCGCCAGTGATCCCGCCTGTAATCCCGCCTGTTGTGCCCCCGGGCGAGGCCGGGCCCCCGGGTGAATCCGGCCCCCCTCCGGTCGTGCCTGTGCAGCCGCCGACGAGCCCCCCTGTGCAAGTCCCGATCTACCGGGCCGAGGTGCCACTTCTGGCGGCCTTGCCGGGGCAACTGCGCCAGGCCGACCTGGCCATGCTCGGCAACCTGCATCGACGCCTGGGCGATGAAGTGCCCGGGACCTCCGGCGCCGACCCAGCAACGCAGACCCCATCGAGCCTTGCCGATGCAGGCACGCGCCGGGCCTGGGCGCGCGTCGTGTATGCGGACTTGAGCGTGGCGGAGCCAGGCGTCGCGCAGGCCACCACCGACCTGCGCGTGAGCGGCCTGCAAGCCGGCACCGACCTGCTGGTGACCGACACCTGGCGGGCGGGCGTCTACGTCGGCTATCTGGACGGCAACGCCGACGTCAGCGGCAATGCGCGCGGCGTCATGGGACGCGTCGGCAGCAACGACCTGCGCTCGCGCTTCCTGGGCGCCTATGCGACATGGATGGATGCCAGCGGCTGGTACGTCGACAGCGTGCTGCAGGGCGCCAGCCATCGCTACGACGTGCGACCGGATATCAACCCCAGCGTGTCGGGCAAGGCCAGCGGCTTCATCGCCTCGGTGGAAGCCGGCAAGGCATTCGCGCTGAGCGAGCACTGGAACATCGAACCACAGGCGCAAATCGCCTGGCGGCACAACAGTTACGACGACCTGCTTCTTTCCGGCGCGCGCGTGCAGCAGGACTCGGGCAGCGGCTGGATCGCCCGGCTGGGCTTGCGCATCAAGGGCGATCTGCCCAGCGCCGCCGGCCGGCTGCAACCCTACGCGCGAGTGAACTTCTACCGCGCGAACTTCAGCGACGATGCCGCCCTCTTCATCGGGCCGGCGGCATCGACCGTGATCTCGAGCGGCGGCAGCTACAGCGCCGGCGAAGTCGCCGCGGGCGCAACCCTGGCGCTGACACCGGCCACAAGCCTTTACGGCGAAATCGGCCACCAGTGGAACATCGGCGGCGAGGCCAGCGTGAAGTCTTCCGTGCTGGGCTCGCTCGGCATCAAGGTGCGCTGGTAGGTGCTTACTGTGCCGGGCCATGTCGTGGCCCGTGATTGACACGCGTCAATGCGCGGCACGAGCCGAGCGCGCATGCTGAGGTTCTTCAGGGTGGCTTTCCGTGCCGCAGCCCCAAGGAGAAAGCTTATGAAACTCGCAGGACTCGCATCGGCCGTGCTGGCCTTGTCGTTGGCCGCGCCAACCGTTGTCGCGCAAACGCCCGCGGCAGGCGCGCCCCCGGCGCCAGCCGCCAGCCCCCCCGCCGGCAATCCCGTCGACCCGGCGTCGATCCAGGCGCTCAAGGACATGGGAACCTACTTGCAGACCCTGACTCGCTTCCGGACCTCGACCTCGCTGATGGGCGAGCGCGTGCTGGCCGACGGGCAGAAGCTGCTGCACAGCGCATCGGCGACCGTCGACGTGCAGCGTCCGAACAAGCTGCGCGCCCACATGTGGAGTGCTCGTTCCGAGCGTGAAATCATCTACGGCGGCGGGACGGCCACCCTCTACTACCCGGCGCAGAAGTACTACTCGTCGGTCGAGTTCTCGGGCTCGAACGCCGAGCTGGTGAGCGAACTTGAAAAGCGGTACGGCGTCGAGATCCCGCTGGCCGACCTGTTCCTGTGGGGCACCCCGGCTGCACCGGTCGACAAGATCGAGTCTGCGATGAATGCCGGCCAGGATCTCATCGGGAACGATCTCTGCGACCACTACGCATTTCGCCAGGGGGATTTCGACTGGCAGATATGGATCGCAAGCGGCGCCATGCCGCTGCCGCGCAAGCTCGTGGTGACCAACCGTGCCGACGATGCCCGACCCCAGTCGGTCACCTCCATGGATTGGAATCTGAAGCCTGCCTTCAACGACGCGACCTTCAGGTTCACGCCGCCCAAGGGGGCGACAAAAATCCAGATCGTTCCCACGAAAACCAACTAGAGGAGCATGACCATGAAAGGATCATTCCGCGGATTGCCCGCAGCCACGCTGGCCGCTCTTGTCCTGGTGGGTTTCGCATCCATCCCCGCTGCCGAGGCGGCGGGTGATCGCGGCGGCGGTGGCGCACGCGCTGGAGGCGGGGGT
>NZ_JAATOM010000036.1 GCF_019207085.1 Variovorax sp. dw_308
GGCCCGGCAGCGGCTTGCCGTCGTCGATGTAGTGCGTGGCGCCCAGCAGCGCCGCGCGGCCCAGGTTGAGCACGCCGCCCAGTGCGTGATGCCACGGCAGCCAGTCGAGGAACACGGGCGGCTCGTCGCCCTCGGCCAGTCGCCCGAACATGCTCTGGAGGTTGGCCGCGCAGGCTTGCAGGTTGCTGTTGCTGACGGGCACTCCCTTGGGAACGCCCGTCGAGCCGGATGTGAAGAGGATCCTGGCCACGTCTTCGGGCCGGATCGCCGCATGGGCCGCGGCGACCTGGTCGCGCCGTTGCGCCGTGAGATCGGCGTCCGCCAGCGTCTTCCATGCATGCTGATTTCCTGCGGCGCCGTTCACTGCGATCAAGGGCACGCCGGTGCAACCCAGCGCGGCGATGGCGGTCTGGAAGGTCGCGGCGTCCTGCACGAACAAGGCTGCGGGCGGCACCAGTTCGCAAACGCCCTTGAGGCGCGCGAAGTCCTTGCTCAGCAGGGAATAGGCCGGTGACACCGGCGCCACCGGCACGCCGACATACTCCGCCGCCATCAGCAGCACGAGCAGTTCGAGCGAGTTGGGCGACAGCACCACCAGCGGCTTGCCCTGGCCGAGCCCCATGTCGAGCAGGGCCGCGCCCACCGTCTGCACCTGCTGCCACAGCCGACGCCAGGTCAGGCGCTTCCATTCGCCGCCTTGCGCGTCGCGCTCGCAGAAGGCGGGCGCATCACCGCGACGGCTCGCCCAGTGCGGGATGAAGCCGGCGAAGCCGGTGCGGCCTGTCGGCGTCGGCGTGAGCGGCGAACGCAGGATCAGCGAGCCATCCGCGCGCCGTTCGCAGACGGCCTTGCGGATCTCGTACGGCACCGGCCTGTAGCGCACGGGGGCGGGTGCTAGGGCTTCGGGGGCGAGGGCTTCGGTGGCGAAGGTAGTCATGTGTCTTGTCTCCGGAATCTTCTTGATCGACTGGGGCAGCGAGGTCAGTCCATGCCCCGCTGCCATCCCCATCGCGGGACACGCTAGACAAGTCGCGGCGGAAAGCGCGTGCTCGCCGGACTCGCCCAGATTTCGCCGGCGCAGTTACTGCGGCGAGCCGGCCACCGCCACGACCTGGCCGGTGATGTAGTTGGACTCGGGCGTGCAGAACAGGTACACCGCACCAGCCGCTTCTTCCGGTGTGCCGCCACGGCCCAGCGGATTGCGCGCCGCATGCGACTTCAGCAACTCGGGGTTCAGGCCCACGCGGATTTCCTTGCCTTCGATATTCACCGTGGCGCCGGCCTTGGCGTCGGCGTTGGTCATGCGGGTGTGGATCAGGCCGAAGGCCACCGCGTTGACGTTGACCCGGAAGCGGCCCCATTCGCGGCTCAGCGCGCGCGTCATGCCGATCACGCCGGCCTTGGCCGACGAGTAGTTCATCTGGCCGGCGTTGCCGTTGAGTGCGGAGGTCGACGAGATGTTGACCACCTTGCGGTAGTTCTCGACGCCCTTTTCCTGGTCGGCCATGGCCTGCGCCTTGATCACCGGGTAGGCCGCGCGCAGGATGCGAAAGGGCGCGGTCAGGTGGCAGTCGAGGATGCCGTACCACTGCTCGTCCGTCATGCGCTGCACCACGTCGTCCCAGGTGAAGCCGGCGTTGTTGACGATGATGTCGATGCCCTTGTAGTTGTCGACCGCGGTCTTGATGAAGCGCTCTGCGAAGTCCGGTGCGCTGACGTTGCCGACGCAGGCCACGGCGTCCGTGCCATTCTTCCGCAGCAGTTCGACCGTTTCGTTCGCCGGATCGGCGTCGAGGTCATTGATGACGAGGCGCGCGCCCTGGCTGGCGAGCTTCAGTGCGATGGCCTGGCCGATGCCGCGGCCCGAACCGGTGACGAGGGCTACCTTGCCGTCGAGTGTTCCCATGATGTGTATCTCCGAGTGAAAAATTGATGGATGGATTCAGAGCGCGATCACGGCATCGCCAACGATCCTGGTGTCGCCATACTGGTTGCGCGTTTCGATCTCGAGCTTCACGCGCTGCTCGCCGTCGGCTTCGAAGCGCTCGACCACGCGGCCGCTGCAAGTGATCTTGTGGCCCAGGTGCGTGATGCCTGTAAAGCGCACGCCGAAGCTGCGGATCTGGCGCTGGTCGACCCACTGCGTCAGTAGCCGGCCGAGGTACGCCATCGACAACATGCCGTGCGCGAACACGTCGACCATGCCGGCCTTGCGGGCGTAGTCGGTGTCGATGTGGATCTGGTTGTGGTCACCCGAGGCGCCGGCGAAGAGCGCCAGCGTGGTGCGGTTGATGGGCGGCAGTTCCAGCGGGGGCAGGGTGGCGCCAACGGTGACGTCGAAGGGGGCTTGTCTCTGGTTCATGGCGTATGTGCTCCTGTCGTTCATGCGTTCTTGTGGACCAGCACGCTGCGCAGGTCCGCGACGTGTTCGCCATGCTGGTTGCTGACTTTCGACTCGCGCACCACGAAGCTCAGGGCGCCGCCCTTCTTGTCGTAGATGTCGGCGATGTGCGTCTCGAACTGCAGCGTGTCGCCGGCGTAGGCCATGCGGTGGTAGTTGAAGGTTTCCTCGCCGTGCAGGATGCGCGAGGTGACGATGCCCAGCTCGTCACGCCAGGCGTTCGAGGGGATCTGGAACTCCAGCGAGAACAGGAAGGTCGGCGGCAACGGGAGGGCGGGGTGGCCGGCGTCGCGCGCGGCGGCTTCGTCGATGTAGATCGGGTCCGTCTCGCCGATGGACTTGGCGAAGAAGCGGAGCTGGCCTGTCTCAGCCTTCGCCGTGTAGACCGGCAGCTTCATGCCGATGTGCTTCTTGTCGATCATGAGACTCAAGCCTTCTTGTAGATGGTCACGACGCCGGCGCCGCCGAGGCCGAGGTTGTGTTGCAGGGCGACCTTCGCATTCGCGACCTGGCGTTGGTCCGCTGTGCCGCGCAACTGGTGCGTCAGCTCGTAGCACTGCGCCAGGCCCGTGGCGCCGAGCGGGTGGCCCTTGGAGAGCAGGCCGCCGGAAGGGTTGGTGACCCAGCGGCCGCCATAGGTGTTGTCGCCGTCGTTCACCAGCTTCTCGCCTTCGCCTTCACCGCACAGGCCCAGGCCTTCATAGGTGATGAGTTCGTTCTGTGCGAAGCAGTCGTGCAGCTCGATCACGTCGACATCCTTGGGCCCGACGCCAGCCTGTTCGTAGGCCTGCTTCGCGGCGAGGGCCGTCATGTCGAAGCCGACGACGCGGATCATGTCCTTGGCGTCGTAGGTGCTGGGCAGGTCGGTGGCGAGTGCCTGGCCGGCGATCAGCACGTCGGTGCGCAGGCCGCGCTTGCGCGCGAATGCTTCGGAGACCACGATGGCCGCGGCGCCGCCGCAGGTGGGCGGGCAGGCCATGAGGCGGGTGATGACGCCGTCCCACAGCATCGGCGAGTTCATCACGTCTTCCGTGGTCACGACGTTGCGGAACACGGCCAACGGGTTGTTGGCGGCATGGCGGCTGGCCTTGGCGCGGACCTTGGCGAAGGTCTCCAGCTTGGTGCCGTAT
Source organism: Variovorax sp. dw_308 (assembly GCF_019207085.1). Classification (GTDB taxonomy): domain Bacteria; phylum Pseudomonadota; class Gammaproteobacteria; order Burkholderiales; family Burkholderiaceae_C; genus Variovorax. The sequence continues at coordinate 3,532 of NZ_JAATOM010000036.1, forward strand.
TTCTGCATGTGGGCGCGGCCCGCGCCAGCGAACTGGCGGATGGCGGACGGAATCTCGGGATGGCCGACCAGTTCGTCGACAACTTTTGCGGCGCGTTCGAGCGCCGGTGCGCGGTCGTCCCAGCGCGACTTCAGCGCGCCCGGGTTCATCTGCTCGAAGCCGAAGGCGAGGGCGCAATCGACCGCGCCGCTCTGCACCGCCTGACGTGCGAGGTACAGCGCCGACGAGCCCGTGGCGCAGTTGTTGTTGACGTTGAGCACCGGGATGCCCGTCATGCCCACGCGGTACACCGCTTTCTGGCCGCAGGTGGAGTCGCCGTACACATAGCCGGCATAGGCCTGCTGCACGTCGCTGAACTCAAGGCCGGCATCGGCCAGCGCCGCGCGGATGGCTTGCTCGCCCATCACGTCGTAAGGCTCGCTCATGCCGGGCTTCTTGAACTGGATCATGCCGACGCCGGCAACGAAAACCTTGTTTGTCATGTTGTTCCTTGAGTTGGGGTTTAGAGTTTTCTGGAGATCAGCTCGCGCATGACCTCGCTGGTGCCGCCGTAGATTCGCGTGACGCGCGAGTCCACGAAGTCGCGGGCGATCGGGTACTCCAGCATGTAGCCGTAGCCGCCGTGCAGCTGCACCATCTCGTCGAGCGCCTTGCCCAGCGTCTCGGTGGCAAACAGCTTGGCGATGGCCGCCTCTTCCAGCGTGAGGCGGCGGCGCGTGTGCTCGCCGATGTAGTGGTCGATCAGCGTGCGTACGGCCACGGCCTGCGCCTTGATGTCGGCCAGCTTGAACTTGGTGTTCTGAAAGTCCCACACGGTCTGGTCGAAGGCCTTGCGTTCCTTGACGTAGGCGATCGTGTTCTCCAGCGCGCGCTCCAGCCGCGCGGCCGCCGAGACGGCGATCGAGAAGCGTTCCTGCGGCAGCTCGCCCATCAGGTAGGCGAAGCCCTTGCCTTCCTCGCCGAGGCGGTTGGCCACCGGCACGCGCACGTTGTCGAAGAAGAGCTCGGCCGTGTCCTGCGCGTACTGGCCCACCTTGTCCAGCTTGCGGCCACGGCGGAAGCCTTCGCGCGTGGCCTCGACCGCGATCAGGCTGATGCCCTTGGCGCCGGCCTTCGGGTCGGTCTTGCAGACCACGATGACCAGGTCGGCGGTCAGGCCGTTGCTGATGAAGGTCTTGCTGCCGTTGATGACGTAGTCGTCGCCGTCGCGCATGGCGGTGGTCTTCACGGCCTTGAGGTCGCTGCCGGTGCCGGGCTCGGTCATCGCGATGGCCAGGATGATCTCGCCCGAGGCGGCCTTGGGCAGCCACTTCTGCTTCTGTTCCTCGGTGCCGGCGCGCAGGATGTAGGGCGCGATGATGTCCGAGTGCATGCCGAAGGAGGGGCCGCTGACGCCGGAGCGCGCAACCTCTTCGGCGAACACGGCGCAGTGGCCGAAGTCGCCGCCGCCACCGCCGTATTCCTCTGGCAGCGAGGCGCACAGCAGGCCTTCCTTGCCGGCCTTCAGCCAGGTCTCGCGGTCGACCTGGCCCGCCTGGTCCCAGGCGTGCTGGCGCGGCAGGCATTCGCGTTCCAGGAAGCGGCGCACAGTCTCGCGGTACATCTCATGGTCGTCTCGGAAGACGTTGCGGGTCACGTTCACTGGGAGTCTCCTTTTTGGGAACTTGTCTCTGGGGTCTAAGTTATTCGCTGGCAGGGTGGAGGGGACTACCCTGGATGGGGGGCGGGCGTCATTCCCGAGTGCGGTCCCAGTCGTAGGCTGCGGGCTCGCCGCGCAGGAAGCCGGCCACGGCGGCTTCGTGGTAGGGCGTGGTGGAGGCGACGGCCTGGGCGTTGGCCTCCAGCTCGGCCAGCGTCGCGTAGGGTGTCTCGAAGCTCTTGTTGAGCAACGCCTTGGTCAGCCCCATCGCTTCGCGCGGGCCGGCGATGAAGCGGCGGGCAAAGCGCAGCGCCTCGGCCTGCAGCGCGTCGGGCTCGTGCAGCGTGTGGACGAAGCCGAGTTGCTTGCCCTCCGCGGCGCTCACGCGGCGCGCGGTCAGCGCCAGTTCCCTGGCCATCGGCAGGCCGACGGCGCGCGGCAGGAAGTGAAAGGCGCCCAGGTCCGGAATCAGGCCGACCCTGGCGAAGGACATGCAGAAGAAGGCGCGTGTCGAGGCAAGGATGAAGTCCGCCGCCAGCGCAATCGAGAAGCCGGCGCCGGCGGCAGGGCCGTCCACCGCGGCGATCACCGGCATCTCCAGCGAGTGCAGCCGCTCGATCCAGCCGTGGCCGGCCTGGATGCGGCGGCGCATTGCGTCGGCCGTGCGGAATTCGGGGTCGGTGCTGGCCTGCCGCGCCTTCAGGTCGCCGCCGGCGCAGAAGCTGCCGCCGGAGCCGGTGAGCACCAGCGCGCGCACGCTGCGGTCGGCCTCGACATGCCCGAGCATGTCGCCGTAGTCCATCCGCAGCTCGATCGACAGCGCGTTGCGCGCGGCAGGCCGCAGGTGCGTGAACACGGCGATGCCGTCGTCGATCGAGAGCTGCGATTCGCGCAGCGCAATGTTGAGTTCGCTCGGCATGGGATCCTCGTTCCGTGGAGCGGACGATGATCCGGCGCGGCACGGCGGGATGCCCTACCCGGAGTGGGTGGCGTCAGGGCTTACCCCGCTCTCGTGGCCTCCCGTGGCGCTTCAGCTGCGTGACTGCTCCGCATCCCAGCCGAAGTCCCGCACCCGCGCCACCGCTTCATCCCGCCCCGACACGCGCAACTTGCCGTAGATGCGGCTCAGGTACCACTTGACCGTCTCGGGCGAGAGGCCCAGGGCTCGCGCGATCTTCTTGTTGGGCATGGCCTGGGCGAGCAGGCGCAGCACGTCGATCTCGCGCTCGTTGAAGGCGTCCAGCGTGGCCGGCATGGCACCGCGTTCGCTCGCCCTGGCGGCGCCAGGCGGCTGCTCCGGCGGCTTGCGCGTGGCCTGCAGGCGCTCGACATAGAAGGCCAGCACCGAGTCCGGTTGCCAGGTGTGCGCAAGGTCGTCCATCAACTCGAACGCGATCGGGTCCGCATCGACCAGGCTGCGCAGCAGGCCGAGCCTGTGTCCGCGGCGCAAGGCATCGAGCAGCTTCTGCCGCGCCGACTCGTAGCGCCCGAGGCGTGCCTCCACCACTGCGCTCTTGACCAGCAGGTGCGCCACGATGCGCTCCCGTCCGCTCACCTCGCATTGCGCGACCAGGCGTGCGAGTTGCGCCGCCGCGCCTTCCAGGTCGCCGTGCGTCACCGCCATGCGGATGTGCGCGCGCTGCGCCAGTTCGCTGATCTCGCGCGGCGCCCGCGATGTCGATGCCGAATGGCGCGCGTCGACGACATCCAGCTGCGCCAGCGCCGCGTCGGCAGCGGTCGTCTCGCCGAGCAACAGCCGGTAGTGAACCTGTTCCGACAGGCTGTGCGCCAGCAGGCGGTCGATCTTGTGCTTGACGGCATAGTCCTCCAGCCGCTCGAGGTGCGCGAAGGTTTCCTGCCGGTTGCCGTCCTGCCAGTTGGCTGCGGCCAGCAGCCGGAAAGTGCGCAGCACGGCATCGGGGATGGCGATGCGCTCGATCACGTCGACCTTGCTTTCCAGCAGCGCGCGGGCCTGCCGCGCGTCGTTGAGTTCGTAGAGCACGTCGGCGAGCAGGCCGACCGCGAGGTGATATGCATCGACGCAGCCCCTGCCGCCTTGCGCGGCCTCGGCCAGCACTGCGCGGTAGATGCGCTCGGCCTGCGTCATGCGGCCTTCCAGCGCGTAGCTCATGCCGACCAGGCAGCGCCCGTGAAGGCTGCCGGCGGCAGTGCTGACCAGCGGTGCGCCGTCGACCATCTGCGGCGGCGTGTCGAGTTGCACGCTGCGCGCCTTTTCGTACTCGCCCTGCTGGGTGTAGAGCCACGAGAGGATGTTGTTGCGTCCGCCGATGGCGAGGGGATCGGCATCGGGTGGTATGTCCAGCAACTGCGGCAGCATCGCCAGGGCCGCTTCGAGGTCGTCGCGCTGTACGGCCACAGCGGCGCGCAGGGTCGTCACATAAAAGCGCAATGCGCCCTCGGTCTCCGGCAGGTCCTGCGCCAGTTCGTCGAGCGTCTTTCGACAGGCCTCCATCTCGCGCTGGAACATCTGCGAGCGTGCCATCCACATGCGCATCCGGAAGCTCTGGCGCACCTGCTCCGGCGGCAACTGGCGCAGCAGCGCGATGAACTCGTTGCTTTCTCCGCGCACGATGAGCGATGGGGCGCAGCGGTCGATGAGTTCGGCGGCCTGCGCCGGATCACCGGCCTGAGCGGCATGGCGCACCGCGTCTTCCAGCAAGCCGCGTTCACGGAACCAGGCGAAGGCGCGCGCGTGCACCGCCTGCTGCGTGGCCGCGTCGAGCCTGTTGAAGCGGGCCCGCAGCGTCTCGCGCAGCAGCGGATGCAGGCGGTACCAGGCCTCGGGCTCCCGGCTTTCGACGGGCACCACGAACAGGTCGTCGCTCTCCAGCCGGCCGAGCAGGGCCGAGGCTTGCGCGACGGCGCCAGGCGCGCCGAGCAAGGCCGCGCACAGCGACGCGCAGAAGCGGCTGCAGGCTGCGGCGCGCACCAGCGTGTCGAGCTCGTCGGGTGCGAGCTGCGAGAGGACTTCCTGCTCGAAATATTGCGCAAAAGCCTGCGCATCGCGCACCGGCACGCGCGCAAAGGGTTCGCCCGGGGCGGAGCGTCCGGATTCGAGCTGCTTCTTCTTCCAGTCGACCGTGAACAGCCGCAAGCCGGCCACCCAGCCGTCGCTCAGTTCGTGCAGGGTCTTGATGGTCCGCGCATCGATTTCGCCGAGTTGCGCCTTGAGGAACTGGCCGGTCTCGGCGAGGCTGAAGCGCAGGTCGCGCAGGTCCAGTTCCAGCGTCTGCGACTGGCTGCGCAGCCGGTCGAGCGAGAGCCGGGTCTGGCCGCGCGACACCAGCACCAGGTGCAGGTTCGGCGGTGCGTAATCGAGCAACCACTGCAGCGCCTCCTGGATCGCCGGATGGGTGAGCTGATGCAGGTCGTCGAGCACCAGCACCAGGTCGCGCGGATGCGTGGCGATGCCGCGCACCAGCGAGATCACGAGCCGCTCGACCGCATCGGGGTCGGTGCCGAGGCCGGCGTCGCCAAGCTCGGCAGCTTCCCGCACCAGCGCGGGCTCCACCACCGCCACGCTGGCCTGCAGCTCGCCCAGGAAGCGCGAAGGGGTGTTGCAGTCGCCCGTGGCGCTGAGCCATGCGACGTCGAAGCCCAGCGGAACCAGCGCCTTGCGCCACGCGGCGATGAGGGTGGACTTGCCCGAGCCGGTGGGGCCGGTGACCACGATGCAGCGCAGCCTCCGTGCATCGACCAGCCGCGCGAGCAGCTTCTCACGCCCGACGACGCCCACGCCCGAGCGTTGCACGGCTGGCGCGGTGGGGGGCTGCGGCGTGCCCGGAGTGGGGGTCTTGGGCGGCATGAAGTTTGTGGTGCGCCGGGGCGGCCGGGCATTTTGCAGCAGCGGCGGCCACTTTGGGCTGCGCTGTCTTACTACCCGATGGGGGTGAGGACGCCAGCGGACTGGCCTCGACCCCGGGAGACATGCATTTACCCGAACGGGACATGCGCCGAGGAGGGCGCGCCGCGAGCTTCAGCATCGCCAGGTGTCGACGAGGTGGTGCCGGGAGACGCCTTCAGGCATCGCGGGACGCAAGCCGGTCCTCGCGCGGAAGCCCGATTGGAAAGCAGCGTTCCGGCGGTGCTGCGGCACCATCGTCCGCATTGATGGCGCTGCCGATCGGCCAGCACGACACGCGCCCCCGGCCCCAAAAAACTCGTCGCATCGATGGCGAACGTGCCGGGGCCACGCTGTGCGTGTCCATGGCCGATGCGAAGGATGGCGACCTCGATCCAACCGCGCGGGGCGCATGTCCCGCGCCTCGACATCGCGATCAGGCGATGCTGCGCGCCTGCCCTTCCCAGTACGGCTTGCGCAGTTCATTCTTGAGGATCTTGCCCGCCGCCGACAGCGGCAGCGGGTCCTTGCGGAAGTTGAACGAACGGGGCCGCTTGTAGCTCGCGATGAGTTCGGCGCAATGGTTGCCCAGCGTTTCCTCGTCCACCTCGAAGCCATCGCGCAGGCGCAGTTCCGCGTGCACCGCCTCGCCCCACTTCTCGTGCGGAATCCCGATCACCGCGCATTCCAGCACCGCGGGGTGGCGCGAGAGGGCGTTCTCCACCTCGGCCGAGAACACGTTCTCGCCACCCGAGACGATCATGTCCTTCAGGCGGTCGACGATGAAGACGAAGCCTTCCTCGTCCATGTAGCCGGCGTCGCCGCTGCGCAGCCAGCCGTCGACGACGGCCGCGCGGGTCTGCTCTGGCTTGTTCCAGTAGCCCAGCATCACGGTCGCGCCGCGTGCCGCGATCTCGCCGACGGTGCCGCGCGGCACTTCGTTCAACTCGTCGTCGACGATGCGGATCTCCGCTGCCATGCTGGCGCGGCCGGCGGCACGCAGCAGGCGCGCATTGGGGCCCTCGACGGCATGGAACTCGGGGCGCAGCACCACCACGCCGCCGGACATCTCGGTCTGGCCGTAGCCCTGGTAGAGCTGGACATTCGGCAGGCTCTTCATCACGCGGCGCAGCAGCGCTTCGGAGATGGGCGCGGCGCCGTAGATCATCTTGCGCAGCGAGCTCACGTCGGTGGGCACGGCCTGCAGGTAGCGGTCGATGAAGTCGATCATCGTCGGCACCATCAGCGTCATGTTGACCTTTTCCGACGCGATCATGTTGCAGATGAGCGCGGGGTCGAAGCGCGGTGCGACAACGTGCGTGGCACCGGCCGAGGTGTAGCTGAACATCGAGCTCAATGCGGCCAGGTGGAACATGGGCGCCACGTGCAGGAAGACCGTGTCCTGTTCATACGGGCATTCCAGCGCGAAGGCGATGGTCGCCAGCACCAGGTTGTCATGCGACAGCATCACGCCCTTGGGGAATCCCGTGGTGCCGCCGGTATAGATGATGGCGGCCATCGCCTCGCCCTGGCTGGCGCGCTCGGGCAACGGCGCGTGGTCGGCAATCAGCGATTCGAAGGACACGAGGCCAGCTTGCGCATCGTCGCCCATGTAGATGGTGCGGCGCGGATCGAAGCCGGGCAGCTTGCGGGCCAGGTCGACGAAGTCCTGGTCGACCAGGAAGAGGGTGGGCGTGCTGTCCTGCAAGGCGTAGGCGTGCTCGCCGGGCGCCCAGCGCGTGTTGGCCGGCACGACGACGCAGCCGGCCCAGATCACGGCATACACGGTCTCGATGTAGCGGTCGCTGTTCGAGGCCAGCACCATCACGCGCTCGCCGGGCTGCACGCCCATGGCGGCGATGCCGCCGGCCAGGCGCGCGACGCGGTTGGACGTCTCCGACCAGGTGCGGCGGCGCTCGCCATACACGGTGGAAGTGCGGCGCGGGAAGAGTTGCGCCGAGCGGCGCAGGGATTGAGTGATTTGCATGATTTGTCTCCGTTGTAGAAATAAGAAGGGTCAGGTGCCCAGCGCGTCCGCTACGCCGTAGACCTCGAAGCGGGCCTGCACTTCGGCGATGTTGTGGCTGAGGACAGCGAGGTCGTAGGTAGTGCCGTCGCGGTCTTTCACGTGGTCGCGCAGCACCGCTTCGGCGCGGAAGCCGAGTTCCTCGAACACGGCGATGGCCGAGCGCTGGTCGACCGTCATCTGCACGTACAGCTTCTCCAGGCCGAGGCCCAGCGCCAGCGCAAAGCACTCCTGGATCAGCAGGCGCCCGAGGCCGCGGCCGCGCCAGTCGGGCGAGATCATCACGCGCAGCTCGCCCACGTGACGCGACCAGGAACGCGGGTCGGTGACGATGGCGGTGCAGCCGATGAGCTCGCCGTTCGAGCGCGCGGCAAGGCTGGTGATGGTTCCTTCGGCGATCGAGGCGAGCCAGGCGGTGACCACCTTGGGGTGGGTCACGTCGCGCCGCACGAACAGGATGTCGTGCGTCGGCAGCTTCTGGATGAAGCCTGCGACCGCCGCGCCGTCTTCCGGCTTGAGCAGATCGACCTCGACGGTCGTGTTGGCGAGTCGTTGCGTGCGCGGATAGGCGCGGGTGGAGGTGGTGGTGTCGTTCATCATTCGGATCTCTTTCCAAGCCATTGATCGAGTGCCGGCCACATGCGCTTGACCGCATTGGGGCCGGCCACCAGGCTGACGTGGCCGCCCGGCAGGGTGATTTGTTCCTTGTCCTGCGAGCCGGCCTGCGCCACCAGCGGGGCGGCGCATTCGGGCGGCACGAGGTGGTCGTACTGCGCGGTCACGTGCAGCAGCGGCACGGTGATGTTGTGGATGTCGACGGTGCGGCCGCCAACGCGCAGGGTGTTGTCGTAGAGGCTGTTCTTCCAGACCAGTTGCTTGACGGTCTGGCGCAGGTATTCGCCCGCGAGCGGCAAGGTCTCGGCGCCGAAGCGGTCCATCATGCGGTAGCCCTTGACGTACTGGTCGTTCCACATGTTGTCCCACAGGCGCACTTGTGCGGCGACGCGGCTGGTCGGGCGTTGCGCTTCGAATGCGCTCATCACCACCTGCGAGGGCACGTTGCCCAGCGTGTCGACCAGGCGATCCACGTCGAAGTGGCGCTTGTCGGCCATCGACTGGAACAGGGTCATCTTCGACCAGTCGATCGGCGTGGTGAAGCACACGAGGTTCTTCACAGGACCGGCGGGATGCAGTGCCGTATAGATGGTCGCAAGCACGCCGCCCATGCAGTAGCCCACCAGCGTCACGTCCTGTTCGCCCGAGCGTTCCTGCACGCGGCGGATGCAGTCGGGGATGAAGTCGAGCGTGTAGTCCTCGAACTTGAGGCGCTTCTCGTCGAGGGTGGGCGCGTCCCAGTCCATCACGTAGACGTCGTAGCCGCGCTTGAGCAGGAACTCGATCAGGCTCTGGCCCGGGGCCAGGTCGAAGATGTAGCTCTTGTTGGTGGTGGCCATCACCAGCAGCAGCGGCACGCGGTAGACCTCGGCGCTTTGCGGGTGGTAGTGGTAGAGGCCCAGCGTGCCGCGGCGATGCATCAGGGTCCGCGGCGTGGTGCCGACGGCCGGGGCCGGCGAGCCGAGGTATTCGAGACCCTTGAAGCTGCGCTGGATGGCGCGGTCGACCTCGGTGCGCAGGCGCTGGGTGATCGACGGCGCCTCGGGCTTTTCGGCCTTGGCGGTCTTTTCGGTCTTGACGGGTGCGTTCATGCCTTGCCCCTTGCGCTGCGGCGAGCGGGCACGGCGGGCGGCTGCTTCGAGGCAGTCGCCTTCGCACGAACGGGGGTCGAAACGGTCTTAGCCTCCGGGGACGCAACCGGCGCGGCCAACGCGGCGGCAGCCGCCGGCGCCCGCTTGGTGCGGGCGGGACGATGCGCCGGCGCCGGTGGCGGCAGCAGCATGTCCAGCTTGTCTTCGATGCGGCGCATCGTGGCGGCGACAGCCTCCAGTTCGCTGCGGCTCGGCAGGCCCAGTCGCTCGTACAAGCGGGCCAGGTTCTTGTCGAACAGGTGGTGCGTGCCCAACCCGGCGCGCAGGACGATGGCCAGCGCCTGGGAGAAGCGCTCGGACTCCATGTTGCGCGTGGCGTAGCTGTTGAGGCCGCCCTCGAGGCGGTCGATGGCCTCGCGCCGCAGCGCCAGGGGGTCGAGGAGTTGCTTGGGGCTCATGTGGATCTTTCCTTGGGGGGCCGCTCGCGTGCGTCGCGTTGCGGCGAGGATTCATGGGGCTTGCGGGCCTGCATGCAGTGCAGGCTGGCGGTGTGCGGCCAGGTCTGGCGCGCTTCGAGCTCGTTGCCGTGCGCAACGGCGGTCTGGCGCAGGAAGGCGCCCGGCACGAAGCGCGAATCGAGCAGCCTGCGCGCCGCGTGGTCCGTTCTTGCCGAGAGGCGGCCGAGCAGCGTCAGCCAGACGCGCTCCGCCGTGGCCCAGCCGATCAGCGAGGTCATGACCAGTTCGGTCACGGGCCTGAACGCGGCGAACGCGCTGCCGGGGCCGTCGGCGACCTCGATCGTGCGATCCCGCGCGCAGTCGCCGGCGAAGGCATGGTTCAGGGCGATGGCGATGCGATCGAGCGCGTCGCGCCCGGCGTTGATCACCGAATCGAAATTGAGGAAGCCATGGATCTGGCCCGCGTAGTGCAGCAGTTCCACCGGCACGCCGGCGGCGCGCAGGCGTGCCGCGTAGTCCAGGCCGTCATCGCGGATCGGGTCGAAGCCGGCGCTGATGACCAGCGCCGGCGGCAGGCCCCGCAGGTCGGGCTGGCGGCGCGGCGAGAGCCAGGGGTCCTGCGCATCGGTGATGTCCCCGACGTGCGCCATGACGCCGCGCAGCAAGCGCTCGGTGATCAGGTAGCCGCTCGCGTTTTCCACCAGCGAAGGGAATTCCTCCACCAGGTCGGTGGCCGGATAGGCCAGCACCTGCAGCGCCAGCCGGGGGCCGTCGTTGCGCGCGGTGTGCTGCGCCACGGCGGCGCTGATGTTGCCGCCGGCCGAATCCCCGCCGATGGCCAGGCGCGTCGTGTCGATGCCGAGCGTGCCGCCGAACTGCGCGACCCATTCGAGTGCTTCGAGGAAATCTTCGCGGCATGCCGTCAGCGGATGCTCGGGCGCGAGGCGGTAGCCGACCGCGATGACGATGCAATCCGTGGCGAGCGCGATGCTGCGGCAGATCGAATCGGCGGAGTCCAGTCCCCCGACGATGAAGCCGCCGCCGTGGCACCACAGGAAGGCGGGTCGGCGCTCTTTCGACGGCCCCGCGGAGAAGATCCGCAGCTCGATCGGGCCGCCGGGGCCGGGGATGGTCCGCTGGCTCACCGATGCCACCCTCGGCCGCCGGCCCATCGCCAGCGCCATGAGGCGCCAGAGCTTGCGCTGCGTGCCCACCGAGCGATCGGTGATCTGCCCCGGCGCCAGGTTGAACCAGCGCAGGAAGGCGCGGACTTCACGGTCCGGCCGGCCTGCCCGCAGGTTCAGCGGCATGCCGCGCGTGGCGGGGCGATTCGACGATTCGTTGTTCATGGACGAGGATGGCTGTTGGGGAAATGAGGTCTTCATGGCCCGCAGGATGCGCAGGCTTGCGACCACCCGCGCCACCCATGACGGGGGGCGGGCAAATCCGGCTTTACAGGCTCAGGCCCTCACGCCTTCAGGGCTCGATGCGCTTCATCTTCGATGTGTCCATGCGCACCACGCCGAAGGCCATGCCGTAGAGCAGGTTGCCCTGCGAGTCGACTTTCACCGGCGCGTACATGCCGTTGAACATCGGGTTGCTGCCGGTGCGGATGCTCATCACCGTCTTGCCCGTGTCCAGGTCCATGCCGATGTGGTGGCGGTCGCCCCAGCGGCCGGCGAAGTAGCCATCGATGATGGCCATGTGGCTGCCGCCGCTGATCATCGGCACGACCGAGACCGACGACACATCGTCGCGCTTCCATTGCTGGCTCCACGCGTGCTTGCGGTTGTCCCACTTGAAGCCAGCCGCGCCGACGGCAGCGGGACGGGTCGCGCCATTGACCAGGTTGACGTAGTAGCTGTCCTGGCTCAGCAGGGGCTGGTCTTCCCGGGTCACGATGTTGTTGACCACGAAGGCCTGGTCGCCGTAGACACCCACCGACTGCTCCGACTGCACGACGTCCTGGCCCGGGCCCATGTCGACCTCGATCTGGTCGGCGATGCGCGGCGACAGCGTGCCGGGCTTCTGCTTCCAGCCGGCCGGGATGCCGTCGCGCCAGAACGACACCAGGCGCATCTTCTTCGCGCCATCGGTGATGACCACCAGCTTGTCGTCGTCCTTGCCGAAGCCCATGAGCGTGGGCGTCGAACCGGTCCCGTCGCCGATCTTCGGGGCCGGCATCTGCACGCCGCGGTCGTAGTGTGCGGCCCAGGCGCCGCTGGCCTCGTCGTCGTGGATCTTGCCGTTGGCGTCGACCACCAGGCGGTACATGGTGGTGTTCGACGCCACGTACACCGCGCCGCCATTGGCCTCGGGGCCGGTGGCGAAGCTGTTCATGAACTGCTCGTCGGCGCCGGCGGTGGTGTAGATGTCGATGATCTCCAGCGTCTCGCGGTTGAGCGTGACGACCTTGCCGCCCAGCGTGTTGATGACCACGAAGCCGTTGAAGCTCATGCCCAGGCCGAAGGACATGTCGACGGGGATGCGGCTCTTCGCCTTGGCACGGGCGTTGTCGAACAGCGAGGCGGGCAGGGTGATGGCGCGTGCCGGCTTCATGCCCGAGGCCGGGTTCTTCGGGTCTTCCTGCTCGATGCGGAACACCTGGCGGCCGTTGCAGCCGATGAAGGCGTCGTCACGCGTCAGCACGGCGTAGACGGCGCCGTTGGCGACCTGGTCGGTCGATGCGGAGGCCATGCGGTTGGGCTGCGCCTTCATGTAGTCGAGCAGGCCCTTCTCGTCCTTCGCCTCGATGAACTTCTGGACCGCTGCGGCCTGTGCACGGCGCTCTTCGGCGCTCACCGGGGCATAGTTCGGCAGCTTCATCGGGATGTCGCTGCGCGCGATCTCGACCAGCTTGCCGTTCTCGGTCTTCATCTTGCGCAGGCCGAAGCCCGACCACCAGAACTGGAGCTCCTGGCCGGCGACCGTGTCGGTCATCGAGGGCAGGCCGACCGATTCGTTGGGGATCAGTTGCACCGACTCCGGCGTGACCTCGAAGAAGCCGCGCGGCACGGCGATGTCCGTGCTGTCGGAGGCGGCGTCGTCCCAGTGCGTCTGGTTGTTGTACGACTGCGCGAGGTAGGGGTTGTGCTGCTGGGCAAGGGGCTTGGCGGCATGGGCCGACACGGCGGCGAGGGCGGCGACGGCGATGGCCGAGGCAAGGCGGAAACGTGACGTCACGAGAAATCCTTTGAGCGTTGGACAGGTTGCGATATGGGCGCAACCACGTCTCGTGCCGTTGTCTCCAGCCGGGCGAGATTGCGTGGGGGTATGGTCGGGCGGAGGGCCAAAAGAGGGACCACCCCAAGCGGGTGGAGGGGGCGTGCGTTCGATCGGGGAAAACGACTGAACCAAACGATCCTTCACTCAAGAGGTCGCATGGCCGACACGTTGTTGGCGGTGTAATTTGCCGCGTAGGCGAATCTGCCCGTCGGGTCCGATGGCCACTGAGCAGGGCGCGGACTTTGGGTTGAGTCTTGGCCGTGACCGCGTGGCCCGCGCCACTGAAGATCGCGGACATCGCCGCGACCGTACCGGTCACCAGGATTGGGCTCGAAAAGCGTCCTGGTTATTGTCTCGACATGGCATCCTGCCGATAGTCGCTCGGAGTGAGCCCGGTGAGGCGGCGGAACGCGCGGCTGAAATTGCCGGTGTCTGCAAAACCGAGCCGCTGCGCCACCTCACTGACGGTGGCCTTGCTGCCGATGAGCAGTTGGCACGCGACCTCGATGCGGATCTTCTGGGCCAAGTCCCGGAACTGCAGGTTCTCGCGCTTCAGGCCCCGGTCGATGGTGCGCGGCGAGACGTTCATCCGGCGCGCGAGCGCGTCCAGCGTGAGGTGCTGGCCCTGGGACTCGCGCAGCATCATCATGACAAATTCGCCCCATTGCTCGCCAGGACCTGGCGGGCGAAGCCGGGGGCCGCAACGCTCTTCGACCTGCTGCACCACCAGGGGCGCCCACATGGGCAGCGGCTTGTCCAGCATGGCGCTGCTCATCAGCGCGATGACACCAGGCACCGCCGACTCGTCGAACGCAAAGCGCGAAGGCGCCAGCCTGAAGTAGCGCTGGTGGTGCGGCGGCACCGGCATCGACAGCCGGTAGTCGCCGCCACCGGTCTCCGGTCCCACCAGCAACTGCACCTGGTTCTCCAGCGATACCGAAAGCAGCTCCAGGAAGAAGCGCATCGTCTCGAGCGGCAGCGCGGTGACGGGACTGAACACCACTTCGCCGACCTGCCCGCGGCGTTTGTAGCTCATGGTGAACAGCTCGTTCATCAGGTGGTAGTAGCGGCAGGCCAACTGGATCGCATGCTCGAGGTTGCGGCAACTGATCAGGCCATAGCCCAGGATGTCGTGCGAGTTGAGCTTGACCAGGCGGCCTATCTCGAAGCCCAGGTCCGTGCGGCCGGTGAGGCGGCGCATCGACACCAGCAGATCGTTGACCTGCGCCGGCAGCAAGCGCGTGTCCGGCCGCTCGAAGTTCGTGCGGTCGATGTGCGCGCAGCGCAGCACCTCGTCGATGTCCACGCCTGTTTCCGCCAGCGAATTGCACAGCTGCACGAAGTAGCGGGCAGGCACCGTCACCCCGTTGGCCGGGGGAGCTCGGCGATGCATCGCGGGGTCGGGGTTATCACTCATGTGTCGGAAAGTGACAAACAGATGTCAGCGTTTGATAGCGCGCGAATTCGGCGACTTTCCGATCATTGGTGCCAGCCAACGCGGCAAAGCCTGCTTGCAAATGCTACGCCACCTTCCACGAACTTCAATGCCGGACCAACCCATGCTGCACGAGCAGATCCTCACCAGCGTCATCGACGACGAATCGGTGCCGTGGATTCCCTTCGCACCGTATGCGGACAACGTCCTGCTGAAGTACTTCAGGCTGGACCCGGTCCGCGGCGAAATGATCGTGATGATGAAGATGCCCGCCGGCATCCGCATGCCCAGGCACCACCACTCGGGCACCGTGATCGCCTACACGCTCGAGGGCCGCTGGAAGTACCTGGAGCACGACTGGATCGCGGGCCCCGGCAGCGTCGTCTACGAGACCGCCGCTTCCAGCCACACGCCGCAGGCCCAGCCGGGTCATGGCGACGTCGTCCTGCTGACGATCGTGACCGGCGACCTGGTCTTCCTCGACGAGAACGACAAGGTGATCGCGATGGAGAACTGGAAGACCAGCCTGGGGCGCTACCTGACCTTTTGCAGGAACGCATCCATCACCCCCAGGGACCTCACGGCCTTCGGCTGAGGCCGCCGCACAAGAGCACCGGACCTTTCTTTCACAAGCCCTGCAACCACCACGGGACTCGCGTCCCGCTTCCAACAACAAGACCCGAGGAGTATTTTCATGCCCCACCCAGATACACGCCAGTTCGAGGCAACCCGTCGGCTCTCAGCCGTGGCGAGCGCGGCGCTTTCCTTCCTTCTGTTCGCGTCGGCTTCCCATGCAGCGGAGATCGATGTCGGAAATCCGGACCTCAGCATTCGCTGGGACAACACGCTGCGCTACAACGTGGGGGTGCGCACGCAGGCGCAGGATCCGGCGATCCTGGGCAACCCGAACCTGGACGACGGCGACCGCAACTTCAAGAAGGGTTCGCTGATCGCCAACCGGATCGACCTGCTGAGCGAGTTCGACGTGGTGTACCAGAAGAAGTACGGCTTCCGCGTGAGCGGCGCGGCCTGGTACGACGATGCCTACAGCCACCTGGACAACCGCAACAACGCCACCGCCAACACGCTGCGCTACGGCGTGCCCACCGCGGGCGCGCTGTCCGACTACACCTCGCGCTATGCCAAGGGCCCCTCGGGCGAACTGCTCGATGCCTTCGTGTTCGGCAATGCCACCTTCGGCGAGACCGACGTGAACCTGCGTCTGGGCAAGACCACGGTGTACTGGGGCGAGAGCCTGTTGGGCGGCGGCGCGATCCACGGCATCAGCTACGGCCAGTACTCGCTCGACCTTTGGAAGGCCTATGCCACGCCGGGCATCGAGGCCAAGGAGATCTATCGCCCGCGCAACTCGATGACCCTGCAGGTGCAACCAACGCCCACGCTGTCGCTGTCGGCCCAGACCTTCTTCGATTGGGAAAGCGTTCGCTACCCGGAGTCGGGCAGCTACCTGACGGTGAACGACGCGCTGCTTCACGGCGGCGACTCTCTCATCGCCGGTCCCGGCCAGCGCGCGCTGCAGACCGAGGGCGGCGACCCGAAGAAGACCGGTGACTTCGGCTTCGCGGCACGCTGGAGCCCCGAGTGGCTGGACGGCACCGCCGGCGCCTACGCGCGACGCACCGCGGACATCCAGCCGCAACTGGCCCTGGTGCCTGCCGTCGCTGGCGGCGTGCCCGCGGCAGCATGCGCCAAGGCCGGCCTGCGCGCCATAGGCCCGACGACCTGCTACGTCAACCCTGCCGCAGCCACGCTGCCCATGATCCAGGCCGGCTATGTCGGCCAGTACCAGGCCTTCTACGGCCGCGACATCGACATTTTCGGCCTGAGCCTGGCAAAGAACGTCGCCGGCATCAGCGTGGGCGCCGAGCTCAGCTACCGCCACAACATGCCGTTGCAGAGCGTGCCGGTGACGGTGCTGCCGGCGGCGCTGGTGAATCCCGCGTCAGGCGCGGTCTCGCTGGCACAACTGGCCCAGTTCGGCGGCGACGCGCCGGGTGCGCGCGGCAATACCGTGCATGGCGTCTTCAACCTGCTGGGGGTCGTCTCCAAGACCGCGCTGTTCGACTCTGCCTCCTGGAATGCCGAACTGGTGTGGAACCGCTGGACCAGCGTGAGCCAGAACCCCGGCGCCTTCAAGGGCAGTGCGGCCTATGCAGCGAACCCCGCCAATGTCGACGCGGTGACCCGCGACTTCTTCGGCCTGGGCCTGAACTTCACGCCGACCTGGTATCAGGTGTTCCCGAGCGTCGATATTTCCATGCCGCTGAGCTGGGCTGCCGGCCTGTCGGGCAATTCGGCCGTCACCTCGGGCGGCAACAAGGGCGCCGGTTCCTTCGGCATCGGCATCACCGCCGACGTGCGCTCCAAGTACAGCTTCAGCCTGCGCTATGTGGGCTTCTACGGCAACTACAGCACCACGCCGACGGGTGCCCTCAACGTCGCGCAAGGCACCAGCGCGTCGCTCGCCGACCGCGGCCACGTGCTTTTCACCTTCAAGACGACCTTCTGAGTCGGTTCCTTCTACTTCCACGGAGACACACATCATGAAAACCCGCACCCTCTTTGCCGGCGCGCTGCTCGCGCTGGCCGCCCAGGCCACCCTGGCCGCCGTCAGCGCCGACGAGGCCAAGAAGCTCGGCAGCACGCTCACGCCCACTGGCGCCGAGCGTGCCGGCAGCGCCGACAAGTCCATCCCCGAATACACCGGTGGGCTGACCACGCCGCCCGCCGGCTACCAGAAGGGCTCGGGCATCCGCCCCGACCCCTATGAAGCCGAGAAGCCCCTGTTCTCCATCACCGGCCAGAACATGGGCCAGTACGAGGCAAAGCTCACCGCCGGCACCAGGGAACTGCTGAAGAAGTACCCCAGCATGCGTGTGGACGTGTACCCCTCGCACCGCTCGGTCGCCTTCCCGAAGTACGTGGTCGACAACACGGTGAAGAACGCCACCTCGGTCAAGACCACCGATGATGGCGTGGGCCTGGAAGGCACCTTCGCCGGCATCCCGTTCCCGATCCCCAAGACCGGCAACGAGGTGATGTGGAACCACCTGCTGCGCTACACCGGCCAGAGCTACTACACGCAGTACGACTCGATCAACGTGGATTCGTCGGGCAAGGCCGTGCTGGCCACCACCGGGCAGATCTACATGGACTACCCGTACTACGACCCCAAGCGCAGCGGCCCGTCGGCGGAGAACGACATCTACTTCCGCACCAAGATCGCCTACACCGCACCGGCGCGCCGTGCCGGCGAGGCCCTGCTGGTCCAGGACTACATCAACCCGATGAAGAACGGCCGCCGCGCCTGGCAGTACCTGCCCGGCCAGCGTCGCGTGAAGCTGGCACCGGACATCGCCTACGACACGCCAAACCCCGGCGCGGCCGGTGCCTCCACCTACGACGACGCCTGGGTCTTCAACGGCGCGATGGACCGCTATGACTTCAAGCTGGTGGGCAAGAAGGAGATGCTGGTCCCCTACAACGCCTTCAAGCTGGTCTATGCCAAGGACCCGTATGCGGTGACCACGCCCAACCATATCAACCCCGACTTCGTGCGCTGGGAAGCGCACCGGGTGTGGGTGGTGGAGGCCACGCTGAAGGCCGACAAGCGCCACATCTACGCCAAGCGCACCTTCTACGTCGACGAGGACAGCTGGGTCGCCGTGGCCGCGGACATGTACGACGCCCGTGGCCAGCTCTACCGCGCCGGCTTCGTCTACACCAACCCTGCCTACGAGCTGCCGGCACCTGCCGCGATGGGCCAGTCCTTCCACGACTTCACCAGCGGCAGCTACAACATGATCGGCCTGCTGGGCGCCTACGACGTCGGCGTGAAGTTCATGGATCCGCTGTCGGCCAACGCCTGGTCCGCCGATGCGCTGGCCGGCGCCGGCGTGCGCTGAGGCGGGAGCGATCATGCAACGCAGAAGCGTGCTGCTGGCCGCGCTGGCCGCCGCCAGTAGCACCGCAGTCCGGGCGGTCGAGGTGTCCGAGCGGCCGGCGCGCCTGAGCGCACTGGCGTCCCGGCGGCTCGTCACCGGGATTGCGCGCGCCGACGGCCTGCTGGTCGCCGTCGGCCAGCGCGGCCACATCGTGGTCTCCTCCGATGGCGGCCAGACCTGGGCCCAGGCGACGGTGCCGGTGAGCAGCGACTTGACCGCAGTGCGCTTCGTCGATGCCAAGGTGGGCTACGTCACGGGCCATGACGGGCTGGTGCTGGGCACGCGCGATGGCGCCCGCAGCTGGATCCGCCTGCTTGATGGCCGGAGGGCCAACACGCTGGTGCTTGAGCAGATGAAAACGCGGGCCGCTGCCGCGGACGCTTCCGAGCAGGACCGCAAGCTGCTCGGCGAAGCGCAACGCAACCAGGAGGCCGGGCCCGACAAGCCCTTCCTCGACCTGCATTTCTCCAATGCCGACGAGGGCTTCGTGGTGGGCGCCTACGGCCTGGTCATGCACACCGCCGATGGCGGTCGCAACTGGACCTCCTGGTATGACCGCGTCGACAACCCGCAACTGCTCAACCTCTATGCGGTCTGCGCCTTCCAGGGCAGCCACTACATCGCGGGCGAGGGCGGGCTGCTGCTCAAGCTCGATCGCGACGGCAAGCGCTTCCGTGCGCTCGCCTCGCCCTACAAGGGCAGCTTCTTCGGCATCGTGGCCACCAGCGCGGGCGTGCTGGCCTACGGCATGCGCGGCAACGCCTTCCTGAGCGAGGACGAAGGCGCGAGCTGGAAGCCGGTGCGCAGCGGCCTCGCCGCCAGCATCGTCGCCAGCGCCGTCCATGGTGTCGACGCCGACGGCACGCTGGCACTGGTCGATCAGGGCGGCGGCATCGTCGTCAGCGGCGACGGTGGCCGCAACTTCGCGAGCGCGCCAATCCGCTCGCCCATGGCGCTGGCCGCAGTGGCCTTCAGCGCCAAGACCCAACTCGTCGTGGGCGGTCCCGCCGGCCTGCGCACCATCGAGCTGACACCCAAGGACAAGCCATGACCCCCTCCACCACCCAAGAGCAGATGCCGGTGGTGCGCGAGCTCGCCGACTTCCCGCGCAACTCGGGCAACTGGCTCGAGCGCGCCGTCTTCAACCATCGCCTGCTCGTCACACTGGCCTGCCTCGTCGCCACGCTGGTGCTGGGCTTCCTGGCCACGCGCGTGTCGCTCAACGCCAGCTTCGACAAGATGATCCCGGTGGGTCATCCCTACATCCAGAACTACCTGCAGAACCGCAGCGAGCTGCGCGGCATGGGCAACACGCTGCGAGTGGTGGTGGAAAGCGAGAAGGGCGACATCTTCGATGCGCGCTACCTCGATGCGCTCAAGCACATCAACGACGACTTGTTCCTCATGCAGGGCGTGGACCGCGCCTGGGTCAAGTCGCTGTGGACCCCGGCCACGCGCTGGACCGAGGTGACCGAAGAAGGCTTCCAGGGCGGCCCGGTGATGCCCGACAACTTCGACGGCAAGGCCACCAGCGTCGACAAGCTCAAGCTCAATGTTGCGCGCGCCGGCCTGGTCGGCAGCCTGGTGGCCAACGACTTCAAGTCCAGCGCCATCGTGGCGCCATTGCTGGACGGCGGCAAGGACGGCCGGCTCGACTACTGGCGCCTGTCGCACGACATCGAGACGCAGATCCGCGACAAGTACGAGAAGGGCACGGCCGCCGATGGCCAGCCCTGGGGCGTGAAGGTGCACGTGATCGGCTTTGCCAAGATCATCGGCGACCTGCTCGATGGTCTGGTGCAGGTGATGGCTTATTTCGGCATCGCCACGCTGATCGCCGGCCTGCTGCTGTACGGCTACACGCGCTGCCTGCGCAGCACCGCCATGGTGTTGGCCTGCTCGCTGATCGCGGTGCTGTGGCAGGTGGGGCTGGTGCAGCTGGTGGGGCTGGAGCTGGACCCGTACTCCATGCTGGTGCCCTTCCTGGTGTTCGCCATCGGCGTGAGCCATGGCGCGCAGAAGATGAACGGCATCATGCAGGACATCGGCCGCGGCACGCACCGGCTGGTGGCCGCGCGCTACACCTTCCGGCGCCTGTTCCTGGCCGGCGTCACGGCATTGCTGGCGGACGCGGTGGGCTTCGGCGTGCTGATGCTGATCCCGATCCCGGTGATCCGCGAACTCGCGCTCACGGCCAGCATCGGTGTCGCGGTGCTGATCTTCACCAACCTGCTGCTGCTGCCGGTGCTGCTGTCATACGTGGGCGTGAGCCCGAAGGCGGCCGCGCGCAGCCTGCAGGTGGAGCAGGCCCAAGCGGCGGGGCAGGGCGGACGCCTGTGGGCCGTGCTGGACAACTTCGCGGCCAGGCGCAGTTGGGCGCTGGCCGCGGTGCTGGGCTCGCTCGCGCTTGGCGTCGTGGGCTTCGCCATCAGCCTCAAGCTGCAGGTGGGCGACCTCGACCCGGGCGCACCGGAGCTGCGCCCCGACTCGCGCTACAACCGCGACAACGCCTACGTGGCGAAGAACTATTCACTCTCGAGCGACCTGTTCGCCGTGATCGTCAAGACGCCCAAGGAAGGCTGCCTGAAGTACGCCACGCTGGAGCACGTGGACCGCCTGGCCTGGGAGCTGCAGCAGCTGCCCGAGGTGCGAACGACGGTTTCGCTCACGGACGTGGTGCGCCAGATCACCGCCGGTTCCTTCGAGGGCAACCCCAAGTGGCAGACCATCTCGCGCAACCAGGACATCCTGAACTACGGCGCGCAGCAGGCCACGGTGAACAACCCCGAGATGTTCAACGTCGAGTGCTCGGTGATGCCACTGGTGGCCTACCTGAGCGACCACAAGGCGGCCACCCTGCAGAAGGTGCTGCGCGTGGTGGAGGACTTCGTGAAGGCCAACCCGACCGACCCGGCGCTGGTGCAGGTGCTGCCCGCGGCGGGCTCCGCGGGCATCGAGGCGGCCACCAACATCGTGGTGCACGAGGCCAACCGCACCATGCTGTTCTACGTGTACGCGGCGGTCATCGCGCTGTGCTTCCTGACCTTCCGCTCCTGGCGCGCGGTGCTGGTGGCGGTGATCCCGCTGGTCCTCACCTCGATCCTTTGCGAGGCGCTGATGGTATGGCTGGGCATCGGCGTGAAGGTGGCCACATTGCCGGTGATCGCGCTGGGCGTGGGCATCGGGGTGGACTATGCGCTGTACCTGCTGAGCGTGCAGCTCGCCGGGCAGCGTCGCGGCCTCACCTTGGCCAAGGCGTATGCCGAAGCGGTGACCTTCACCGGTCGCGTGGTGGCGCTGGTCGGCGTGACCCTGGCCGCGGGCGTCATCACCTGGGCTTTCTCGCCCATCAAGTTCCAGGCCGACATGGGCATCCTGCTGACCTTCATGTTCGTCTGGAACATGGTCGGCGCGCTGGTGCTGATCCCGGCCCTGTCGCACTTCCTCTTGAATGACCGGCATTTCAAGCCGGTTCCCTCTGCAACCACCGCCGGCGCCGATCTCGCGGCGACGCCGGCCTGACAAGAACCCATCAAGGAACGACGATGAACGGACTCATGATGCAGCAGCCGCTGCTGATCTCCTCACTTCTGATCCATGCCGAGCGGCACCACGGCGAGCAGGAAATCGTCTCGCGCCGCGTCGAAGGCGACATCCACCGCTACACCTTTGCCGACTTGGCCGCGCGCTCGCGGCGCATGGCCAATGCGCTGGTGTCGCTGGGCGTGAAGCCCTCCGATCGCGTCGGCACGCTGGCCTGGAACGGCCACCGGCACATGGAGCTGTACTACGCGGTGTCCGGCTCCGGCGCGGTGCTGCACACGCTCAATCCCCGCCTGCACGCGGACCAGGTGGTGTGGATCGCCGACCATGCCGAGGACCAGGTGCTGTTCTTCGACCTGAGCTTCCTGCCGCTGGTGGAGGCCATTGCACCGCGCGTCAAGACCATCCGCCATTTCGTGGCGATGACAGACCGCGCGCACATGCCGGCGCAAAGCAGCATCCCCGCACTGCTGTGCTATGAGGACCTGATCGCTGACGCCAGCGACACGTTCGCCTGGCCCGAGTTCGACGAGAACACCGCCTCGTCGCTTTGCTACACCTCGGGCACCACGGGCAATCCCAAGGGCGTGCTCTACAGCCACCGTTCGACTCTCCTGCACACCTTCGCCGCGGCGCTTCCCGATGCCCTGAACTGTGCGGCGAGCGATGTGATCCTGCCGGTGGTGCCGATGTTCCATGTCAACGCCTGGGGGTTGCCGTACGTCGCCTGCATGGTGGGCGCCAAGCTGGTGTACCCGGGCCCGGCACTGGATGGCAAATCGCTGCACGAGCTCTTCGAGAGCGAGGGCGTCACCCTGTCGGCGGGCGTGCCCACGGTCTGGCAGGGCTTGCTCGCGCATGTGGAATCGAACGACTTGAAGTTCAGCACCATGCGCCGCACCATCATCGGCGGCTCGGCCTGCCCGCCCGCCATGATGCGAACCTTCCAGGAGCGCCACGGTGTGGCCGTTCTGCACGCCTGGGGCATGACCGAGCTCAGCCCCATCGGCACCGTGTGCAGCTTCAAGCCTGCGCAACGCGCGCTGTCCGAGCACGGGCGCTACGCGGTGCAGGCCAAGCAGGGCCGGGCCGTCTTCGGCATCGACATGAAGATCGTCGGCGAGGACGGCCATGAATTGCCCTGGGACGGCCAGTCCAGTGGCGACCTGTACGTGCGCGGGCCCTGGGTGGTGGGGCACTACTTCCGCATGGCGGACAAGTCGCCGCTGGTCGTGACGGGCAACAAGGGCTGGTTCCCCACCGGCGACGTCGCGACCATCGACCCCCTCGGCACCATGCAGATCACCGACCGCAGCAAGGACGTGATCAAGTCCGGCGGCGAATGGATCGGCTCGATCGACCTGGAGAACGTCGCCATGGCGCACCCGCAGGTGGCGATGGCGGCCTGCATCGCGGTGGCCCACCCGAAGTGGGACGAGCGGCCGCTGCTGGTCGTGGTGAAGAAGCCGGACCAGACCCTGACGCGCGAGGAACTGCTGGCCTTCTACGACGGCAAGATCGCCAGGTGGTGGACGCCCGACGACGTGGTCTTCGTCGATGCCATCCCGCTGGGTGCCACCGGCAAGATGCTCAAGAACAAGCTGCGCGAGCAGTTCAAGGAGCACAGGCTGCCGACCGCCTGAGCGCTGACGCCCTCAGGCGACAGCGTCTTCGTCGATCACCAGCCCCATCATCCGCGCCCGGTCGACGGCATGCCGCCGCGAGCCGGCCGACAGCTTGGCGAAGAGATTTTTCAGGTGCCACTTGACGGTCTCGTCGCCGACGTCCATGGCCTTGGCGATGTGCTTGTTGGAGTGGCCGGCCGCGACCAGGCGCAGCACCTCGGCTTCCTTGGGTGTGAGCAAGCCGCCCGGGCTCGCCGCGGGCTTGCGGGGCGGCGTGTGCGCGGGCGGTAGCGCGGTTGACGCGGCGGCCGGCGCCTGGCGCGCATCGGCGGCCTCGAGTCTCCGGCGCAGCGCGAGGACCGCCGGATGGGCTTCTTCCACGAGCCGCAGGCAGCCACGCATCGCGCCGATGCTCAGCGCTTCCGCAAGCAGGGGCAGCGCCCGCTCCGATCCCGCCAGCTCGGCCGCGACCGCGCGCAAGGCCTGGACCGTGACCGCCTCGCGCGCGAAGTTGGCGGCGCGCGCCAGCTCGGCCGCGTCCGAAAGTTCAGCCTGCGCGCTGGCGCCGTCGAATCGCGCGATGGCCAGCAGCGCGCGTGCGAGCGCGCAGCGCAGCTTGTACTCGCGCAGGAAGGGCAGGTACTCGGGCCCCTCGAAGGTGGGCGCCAGCGCCTCGAGGGTCGGCATCAGCGCCGTCGCCGATTCGACGTGTCCCTTGCACGCGTGCAGGTGGATGCGCATCGCCAGACCCGCAAGCACCAGCCGCGGCATGGACCGGGCACGCCCGTCGGCCTCCATGCTGCCCAGCACCCCCAGCGCACGGCGTTCGTCGCCCTGCGCGGCCGCGAGCCTTACCCGCGTTTCATAGGCGAGCAGGATCGCGTCGGGAAACACGAAGCGCTCCATCACGTCCACCCGATGGGCGAGCAGGGCCTCGGCGCGCGCGACCTCGTCGCGTTCCAGCAGCGCTGCCGCCATGCCAACGGCGTGCAGGCACGCGACGGTGCTGCGCCGGCCCTGGGTCCGCTCCGCATGCGCGAGCGGGCCCTGCAGCAGTTCCTCCACGCGGATCGGGTCGCCCTCGCGCAGCAGGGCCACCGCCAGGTAGAGCCGGGAGATCGAGAACACCAGCGCCAGCGTGCGGTTGTCGGCGGCCTCGGGGGCGGGGCTGGTGTCCATGGCATGCACCTGCGCGAGCTCGCCACTGGCCACCGCTACCACTGCGCAGGTGTTGAAGTAGGACTGCCGGTGAACCGGGTCGACCACGTAGTCCGGCAGCGTCGGCCAGCGCGCCATGATGGCCGGGATCAGCCCGATCCGGTCCGCGCAGGCCTCGGCGCAGGATGCGACCAGCGCGGCCATGAAAGTCATGGCGGGTTCGGTCGATGGATCGCGCAGGACTTCGTCCGCCGTCCGGCGCGCTTCGTCGGGACGATTGCCGAGTGCCATGACCCAGGCTCCGATCAGCCGGAGCTGGACGTTGTCGGCCAGCGTTTCCGGCGCCAAGTGGGGGATCCATTGCAGCGCTTCCGCGAGGTCGCCGCTGGTGGCCACCGACCACAGGCCTTGGCTCGCGCAAGCCTGGGCGAGCGGCTCGTCCTTTGCCGCGAGCGCGTGCCGCGCTGCGTCCGGAAAGAACCGGCGCTGCGCCAGCCACTGGGCGGCGCGCAGGTGCAGTTGCGTTCTTTCCGCCTCGGGAAGCTGCTCGAAGCGGCCCAGCAGGAAGTCGCGCGCGAGCGCGTGCAGCCGCATCCACCCTTGCGCCTCGGTCACGGTGAAGATCGGCGTGTCCGCCATCATCTGCTCCAGCCATGGCGCCGCCATCGGGCTGCCCGTGGTCGCTTCGCACAGTTCGCGCGACAGGGGGTCGAGGATCGCGATGCGCGTCAGGAAGGCTGCGACGGCTTCGGGAAGGTGGTCGAGCAGCGATTCGATGAAGTAGCGCTCGAGGTCGCCGCTGCGGGCCGACAGCGCCAGCACGGCGGTGTGGTAGTGCGGCGAGCGCTCGATCGCCGCGGCCGCCAGCTGAAGTCCGATCGGCCAACCCTCGGTCATCTCGTGCAGCCTGACGCAGTCGTCGAGCTCGAGGCGCTTGCCGAAGCGCTTGCGCAGCAGGGCGACGGCATCGTCTAGGTCCAGGCGCAGGTCGTCGACGGTGACGCGGGCGCATTCGCCGCGGGCGGTGAGCTCGACGGTGGGCAGCACCAGCGGCACGCGCGTGCCGAGAACCACAGTCAGGTTGGCCGGCGCGTTCATGAGCAGGTAGGCCAGCGCGTCACGCGCCGTCTCCCGCGGCAGGTTCTCGCCGTCGTCAAGGACGATCACGGTGGGCGCGGCCAGGCTGGCAATCTCCGATAGCACCGCGGTCAGCGCATCGAGCGCGCGCTCGGGGTCGTCCCCGTATTCGAGCGCGATGCGGTCGAAGCTGGCGCGGCCGCTGGCGCTGCGCATCGCCTGGGCCAGCACCCGGGCAAAGCGGATCGGGCCGTCCTGCGCATCGAGCGTCGCCCAGGTCACGAGCGCACCGCGCTCGAGCCAGAGCAGGCGCCACTGCACCAGCACCGTGGACTTGCCGAATCCGCCCGGCGCGCACACCTCGATGAACGCGCGTTCGCGCACCTCGTCCCACAGCTGGGCCAGCCGGGGACGCGCGATCACCATGCGATGGGCGCGTGGCGGCGTTGTCTTCAGGACGATGCGGTCTTGGTCCATCGTTGCCGGGGCGGCTGCGCTGCCGAGGCCTCCTGCGGATGCTGTAGGGGCGCCGAGCGTACCGCGAAATCGCGTGCTCGGTGCGGCCGGTCGGGGCCGTCCGGCCCCCCCGTGCCTGGGGGGGTCGAATGCGGCGAGCGCGGATACCTTCGGGGCTTCCCATGGACTACTGGCTCCCCCGAAAGGCAAGCATGAATTTTGAACGCGTGGACACCAGCCTCATGGACGACGACGCGTACCCGTGGATGCCGTTCGCACCGTACAGCGACCGCGTCGAGGTCAAGTACTTCCGGGCCGACCCCATCCGCGGCGAGACCATCGCCCTGCTCAAGGTGCCGCCCGGCATTTCGCTGCCGATGCACCACAACACCGGCACCGTCATCGTCTACACGGTGCAGGGCAGGTGGCGCCACCTGGAAACCGAGTGGGTCGCCGGCCCCGGCAGCGTGGTGTTCGAGCCGGCGTCGTCGCGCCACACCCCGCAGGCCATTGCCGACCAGCAGGGCGATGTGATCGTCCTGAACGTGATCGTCGGGGAGACGCACTACCTCGACGCCCTGGGCAACACCGTCGCCATCGAGAACTGGAAGACCGCGGTGAATCGCTACATCGCCCATTGCAAGGCGCAGGGCCTCCCGCCCAAGGACCTCACCAGCTTCGCCGGCTGATGCACCCTCCCCCCCGGGCTGGGGGGGGTCGAAAAATCCCCAAAACCTAAAGTTCACCCAACCGCTCAATGTCGAGCGCAACAACCCCAGGAGACCCCACATGAGTTCCATCGGCTTCGATCCCAAGTACCTGCAAGGCGGCGACACGCCCTGGCTGCCCTTCACCCCCTACAACGCCGACGTCGGCATCAAGCTGCTGCACGTCGACCAGTCGCGCGGCGAGATGGCCCTGCTGATGCGCGTGCCCGCCGGCACCTTCCTCGGCGCGCACAACCACCGCGGCCGCGTGGTGCTCTACACGATCCAGGGCGGCTGGCGCTACATGGAGCACGACTGGGTCGCGCGTGCCGGCGACTTCGTGTATGAGACTGCCGGCTCGCGCCACAGCTTCCAGGGCGAGGCGGGCGACGACGCACTGCTGTTCGTGCTGCTCGACGGTTCGCTGGAGTTTCTCGACGAGGCCGGCAACGTCGCCGCGATCGAGGACTGGCGCTCGATGCTGGAACGCCTGAACGCGCACTGCGAGGAGACGAACATGCCGGTGCCCGAGCTCTCGGAGTTTCCCCAGGCGACGCACGCCTGATCCCGTCCAACGCCGGAGACACGAAATGAACACACAGGCAATGAGCGGTCGCCGCATCGCCGGCTGGGCTGGCCTTCTGGCGGCGCCGCTGGGACTCTTCAACATCGCCACCTTCCTGTCGGTGACCAACGGGAACACGGAGGCGCTTCTCGATCCGGCCTATGCGCTGGCCCTGCCGGCCTCGGCGCAGGCGGTCTTCACGGCCAGCATGGTCGCCGACACGCTCGGCTTCTATCTGTTGCCGGCGATGCTGGGCGGCTACCTGGCGACCTGCCTGCCCGCCGCGCAGCGCGCCCGGGCAGCGCTCGCCTCGCCGTGCCTGCTGGTCTTCGCGGTCCTCGGCATCCTGGGCGCGCTGCTGCAGATGGCGGCCCTGCCGGCCCTCGCCGCGGCCCACGCTGCGGGCATGCCAGGCGCGGAGGCTGCCTGGGTCGTCATCGTCAACACGGCGCAGAACGGCTTGTGGTGGTTCGAGATGCTGCCCTTCGGGATCTACGCGCTGCTGTGCGGCTCCTCGCTGCGGGCGGCGAAGTTCGGCTTCGGCAGCCTGCTGATCGCCGGCGGCGTCCTCGGGCTGCTCTATTGGGTGCTGACGATTCCAGGCGTGGCCAGCGTGGTGCCAGGCGCCGCCATGGGCGCGGAGACGGCGGGGCTTTTGGCACTGCTCACCATCCTGGCATGGGCCTTCCTGACGGGATGGACGATGCTGCGCAAGGACGCCGGTGCGCTGGACGCGGCTGCACTTGCGAAACCGCTGCCGCAGGCCAACCGCTGAATCACGGCCACGCCTCGCCTCGAAGGAGTCATCCATGAAGCATCTTCGATCCTTCTGGCCCGAGATCGCTGTCGCAGCCTTCGTGCTGATCGTGGCCGCTTCATCGGTCATGGTTCCCCCACCGGAGCGCGACGTCTCGCCGGCTGCCGGGATGCGCAGTGCGCCCAGCTACCCGGAAGCGCCCCTTCGCGCAGGGGCCCTGCTGCCATGAAGAGGTTCCGGATCCAACCAGGAGAAATGAAATGAACATGCAAAGCAACACCCACGCCGAGGGTCCGATCGGCTTTCGCGACACCTCGAAGTCCCACGGCATGGCGATGAACATCATCTACCACCTGTCCTATGTCGTCGGACTCTTCTTCATCATCGGAGAGACGGTCAAGCGCGGGCCGGGCTACTTCGCGATCAACGCGACCACGATGTTCGAAGACTACTTCGGTGGGGCCGTGCTGATTGCGGCGGCCCTGTTCTGGCATCGCCGGCACAGCCTGGCGCCGAAGCTGATGTCGGCGGCCTGGGCCTATTCCCTGGGCGGACTGTTCGTGCCCTTCTTTGCCCATCTCGAAGCGGCGTTGCGCGGCTACACCATGCGTCCGGACCAGCCGTACCAGGACACCGCCTCGATCGTGATCAAAGGGGTTCTGTGGCTCATCTGCCTGGTCTGCGCCTACGTGAGCCTGCGCAGCGGCAACGTTTCCACGGCGGGAGCACGTCGATGAAAAACCTTCGCCGCAACCTGCTGGGCGCGATTGGCCTGCTCGCGCTGTCGGCCAGCATGGGCGGATCGTGGGCGCAGCCTGCTACGCCCGAGGCCCAAGCCACCAGCGCGCAACCCGCGCCGCGCTCTGCCGTCGAACGCCCGCCGAACCTCAAGCTGGTCAACGGCCAGTGGTTCAACGGCACCGAATTCGTGGCCGCCACGATGTACACCGAGGGCGGCGTCTTCCGCGACAAGGAGCCGGCCAGCGTCGACCGGACCATCGACCTGGGCGGCCAGTTCGTCGTCCCGCCGTTCGGCGACGCCCACCTGCACTGGCTCGCGGGCCCAGGAACCCCGGCGTACTTGTCCGAGGTGGTCGCCGCCTCGTTGCGCTACGGCCAGTTCTACGCCCTCGACCTGGGCGGCATTCCCGAGTTCTCCCCGCGCCTGGACCCGCTGGTCAACAAGCCCGACAGCGTCGACTTCGCCAGCGCCCAGCAACGCTGGACGGCCCAGGGCGGCCACGCGCCGGTGCTCTACACCACGCTCGCCAAGCGCGGGGGCATCGGCATGCATGCCGACCACCTGGAGAACGCGGCCTACTTCCTGGTCCAGAGCGTGGCGGACATCGAGCGCGACTGGCCGCTCTTCATGGCCAGCAAGCCCGCCATCGTGAAGCTCGATTTCGTCTCCAGCGAGGAATACGACAAGCGCGCCGACGACCCCGCCTACTACGGCATGCGGGGGATCAATCCGAAGCTGGCGGCCGAGATCGTGCGGCGCGCGCATGCGGCCGGCCTGCGCACCACGGCCCACATCCAGAACGGGCCCGATTTCCACAACGCGCTCGCGGCCGGGGTGGATGCGATCGCCCACATGACGGTCGGCGAATTCACCTTCGCCACCGATCCCAAGACCGGGCAGCCGATGCGCAAGTTCGCGACCAACCAGAACCGTCTCTACGCGATCGCCGAGGAAGACGTCCGCTTCGCCGGCGAGCGCCGCATCCCGGTCACCACCACGCTCGCGCGCCTGGGCAACCTGCGCGCCACCAACCCGGCAGACGTCGCGCTGGTGGAAAAGGAAGTGGTCCTGCCCAACCTGCAACTGATGCGCAAGTACAACGTGCCGGTGCTGATCGGCACCGACGACGTGCCCGTGCTGGACGGCCCGAACAAGGGCAGGGCGCTGTTCGACGAGGCGCTCTATGTGACCAGCCTCGGCGTCTACAGCCCGCCCGAAGTGTTGCGGATGCTGACCGAAACGACGCCCCAGTACATCTTCCCGGGCCGCAAGATCGGCATGCTGCGCGATGGCTACGAGGCGAGCTTCCTGGTCTATGCCGGCAATCCGCTGGACTACCTCAAGGGTGCGGCGCCCGGCTTCCTGGCGCCCGGTGCACTCACCATGCGCTTCAAGCAGGGGCATGCCATCAACGTGGCGGCCGAGAAGGCGCCGTAGCCGGCCGCGCTGCCCATCTAATCGAGAACGACCATGAAGATGCGAATGTCCATGGGCTGGCTGTTGGCCGCCCTGCTGTGCACGGCGCCCCCCGCGCAGGCCGCGACCGGCCAACCCAATATCGTGCTGGTGCTGATGGACAACCTGGGCTATGGCGAGCCCGGCGTCTACGGCGGCGGCATCACGCGTGGCGCGGCCACGCCGCGCATCGACGCATTGGCGCAGCAGGGCACGCGCCTCACCAATTTCAATGTCGAGGCGCAATGCACGCCGAGTCGCGCGGCGCTCATGACCGGCCGCTACGCGGTGCGCACCGGCAATGGCTCGGTGCCGCTCGACACGCCGCTGTATGGCTTGACGCAATGGGAAGTCACCATCGCCGAAGCCCTGTCGGCGAAGGGCTATGCCACCGCGGCCTACGGCAAATGGCACCTCGGCCACACCGAAGGGCGCTTCCCGACCGACCAGGGCTTCGACGAGTGGTACGGCATCCCGAACTCGTCCGACGAGAGCTACTGGAGCGGCAACCCCTTGGTCGACGGCAAGGCGGTGCATCCCTATGCCAGGCCTGAGTACCTGATGGAAGGCAGGAAGGGCGCCGACCCGAAGCAGGTCAAGGTCTACGACCTGGAACAGCGCGCGCTCATTGACGGCGAGCTGACCCGGCGCGGCATCGATTTCATGCGCCGCCAGAGCCAGGCCGGCAAGCCCTTCTTCCTTTACCTGCCGCTGACGCAGCCGCACTACCCGACGCTGCCCGGCCCCGAGTTCAAGGGCAAGACCGGCAACGGTGACTTTGCCGACGTGCTGGCGCAGACCGATGCCTATGTCGGGCGCCTGATCGATGCGGTCGACCAGATCGGGCAGCGCGACAACACCATCTTCATCTTCACCTCGGACAACGGCCCGGAGATGTTCCTGCCCAACATCGGCTCGAGCGGCCCGTGGCGCGGCACCTACTTCACCGGGCTGGAAGGGTCGCTGCGCGTGCCCTTCATCCTGCGCTGGCCCGGCAAGGTGCCCGCCGGCACGGTCAGCAACGAGATCGTGCACGAGATGGACGTGTTCCCGACGCTGGCCCGCTGGACCGGCGCCGAGGTGCCGAAGGACCGCGTCATCGACGGCGTCGACCAGGGCGACTTCCTGCTCGGCAAGGCGCAGAAGTCCGGGCGCGAGGGCTTCGTGGTCTACGTGGGCAACGAGATCTACGGCATCAAGTGGCGCAACTGGAAGATGATGAGCAAGGAAGTCGGCACCGGCTACGGCGAGCCCGTGCGCAGCTACGGCGTGCCGCTCTTCTACAACCTGCTGACCGACCCGAAGGAGGAGCACGCCGCCGACCCGCGCGTGCTGGAGAACTTCTGGGTGCGCTTTCCGGCGGTGCAGGTCCTGACCGAGCACATGAAGTCGCTGAAGCAGGAGCCGCCCGTGCGTCCCGGCACGCCGGATCCGTACCGGCCTGCGCAGTAGCGTCATCGCCTCGCGCAGAAAGGGCTGTGCCCCGGAGTAGGAATGCCGCCAGTGCGAGCCACTGCTTCATGGGGCTGCGCGAGCCCTTCCGGGGTGAGGGGCGCGATTCGTGCCGATCCCATTCTTCCGACCATAAGCCCAGCGGCGCCGTTCCGCTGTTCATGAGCAACTTCGAGCAGGTGGTGAACATGGAAAACAAGAGAACACAAGAGGCAAGCGAGAAGCCCTCCGACAAGCGGGCACTGACGCGGCGCCGTTTCTTCGGCAAGGCGGCTGGCGGCGTCGCGATGGTGGGCGCCCTGCCTGGCGTGGCCTCCGCGCTGGACAAGGACAACGGCGATGTGCTCGACGTGGTGATCATCGGCGGAGGGCTGGCCGGCCTCACCGCGGCACGCGACCTGCGCCGCGCCGGCTGTGAGTCCTTCCTCGTGCTCGAGGCGCGCGATCGCGTGGGCGGCCGAACCTACAACCACGACCTCGGCAACGGCTACGTGTCGGAGGCCGGCGGCCAGTGGATCGGCCCGGGCCAGACCGCCGTGGCCGACCTGGCCCGTGAACTGGGCGTCGGCACCTTCACCACCTACTACGACGGCGAGACCGTCCTGCTGGCAGGCGACGGGCGGGTCGCCATCGACCTGCACGGCACCTTCGGCACCGATCCGAAGATCGCTGCCCAGCTCGACGAACTGGCGCGCGAGGTTCCCTCGGGCGCACCCTGGAAATCCAAACGCGTCGCCGAACTCGACAAGATGACGCTGGGCGACTTCCTGGCCAGGCAGAAGCTCAAGCCGGAAGACCAGATCGGCTGGGACATGACCTCCCTGCTGTCCGGCGGCACGCTGCCGGCCAAGATGGGCCTGCTGCATTTCCTGTCGATGATCAACTCGGCCAACAGCCGCTACGAGCAACTGGATTCGATCAAGGACAGCGCGCAGGAGACTCGCTTCATCGGCGGCTCGCAGCTGCTGAGCGACAAGATGGCGCAGGCCCTGGGCGACAAGCTCAGGCTCAAGTCGCCGGTGCGCCAGATCCGCGACTGGAACCAGGCCGTGGTCAGCCTGCAGACCGACACCGGCACCGTGCGCGCGCGGTGCGTGATCGCGGCCCTGTCGCCCCCGCTGTGCAACCAGATCAAGTTCGATCCGCCGCTGCCGGCGCCGCGCGCCGAGCTGCAGCGGCGCTGGCCGGCTCACGCGCCGGGGCGCAAGACGGCGCACGTCTATGCCAAGCCGTTCTGGCGCGAGAAGGGCTTGAGCGGTGGCATCCTGCAGGTCAACGGCCCGCTGATCTGGGCCTACGACAACTCGCCGCCGGACGCGTCCATGGGCGTCATCAACGCCTTCGTTGTGCAGTCGATGCTGCCGGACGATCCGAAGCTGGCCGAGCCCATCCTCTCGGGGATCTTTGCCCAGGCGCTGGGCAAGGAGGCGCTGAAGCCGCAGCAGTTCCACGACCTGGACTGGGGCCATGAGCCATGGACCATCAGTTGCGTCTCGCCGATCCCGCCCGGTTTCTGGTCGCGCCACGGCGAGGCGCTGCGTCCGCAGGCCGGCCGGCTGATCTGGTCTGGTACGGAGACGGCGGACATCTGGGCGGGCTACATGGATGGCGCTGTGCGTTCGGGTCACATCGCGGCGCTGCAGGCGCTGCAGGCCTTGCGGCAAGGCTGAGCCAGGGAGGACACGAAATGGCATCCAACAGAAGAAACTGGCGAGCACGCCGCGTGCTCAAGTGGGGCGCCCTGGTCCTTGTCGCCCTCGCGGTGCTGGCAGGCATTGTCCTGGGGCCGATGCTGCTGGACTACCACCGCTTCGATCAGGCCGTTGGAGCGGCGAGTTTGGAACGCCTGGCCGCCGGGGGCCAATGGCCGCGGCGCAGCGATGCATGCATGCCCTGCCACGGTGCGGGCGGCAACACCGCTTCGCCGGGCTATGCGCGGCTCGCCGGCCAGCCCAAGGACTACGTGGTCGCGCAGCTCAACGCCTTTGCCAGCGGCGAGCGCCCCAGCGTGGTCATGTCGCCGCTGGCACTCGAGTTGAGCGGGGAAGAGATCAGCGCGCTGGGCGACTTCTTCCAATCGCGTCCGGTGACGGGGCACGCGCCCTTCGCCGTCGATCCGGAACGGGTGAAGAAGGGGGAGCTGCTGGTCAAGTCAGGCAACTGCATCGCCTGCCACGGGGCCGTGCTGCAGGGCCAGGGCGTGAATCCGCGCCTGGCCGGGCAGGGCAACGACTACCTGGCCAAGCAGTTGCTGGCCTTCAAGAGCGGCGCACGTCGCGACCGCCAGGGCGTGATGGCGGCCATCACCGCCACGATGTCGGAAGACGACGTCGAGAGCGTGGCGCACTACCTGGCCACGTTCAAGGCGCGATGAGGGGTCTGCGCCCGCATGTGCCGCACAGAAGCGCCCCCGAGATCCAAGCGTGAAACCACGGGCTGAAGCCAGCCCATGACAGGAGATTGAAGAGATGAAGGCATTGGTGGCGGTCAAGCGCGTCGTTTGACAACAACGTCAAGGTTCGCGTGAAGTCCGATTGTTCTGACGTGGACATCGTCAACGTCAAGATGAGCATGATCCCCTTCGACGAAATCGCCGTCGGAGAGGCTGTGCGCCTGAAAGAGAAGGGCGTCGTGACGGAAGTCGTCGCCGTCTCCTGTGGTGATGCCAAGTGGTGTCAGGAAACCCTGCGCGCCGGCGAGTAGACCGGCACGATCCATTGCCGCCGCGTAGCTGGGAGAATGTAGGCGTCGTGTGCAAGCCGGCATGTGCAGTTGTGTGCAATCCGTGTGCGTTCAATCGTTGACCGGATATTGCCTCCATGTTGCCGATGCGCGCACTTCGAAATTGCACACGATCGATTTTCGAGATTTGGATGGACAAAAAAACGCTTTCAAATCAGCAGCTGGACGCCATGCGCGTCAGCGTGGCACCCATGATGGACTGGACGGACAGGCACTGCCGTTTCTTCCACCGCCTGCTGAGCCGCCGCACGCTGCTCTACACCGAGATGGTGACGACCGGCGCGCTGGTGCATGGCGACGTGCCGCGCCACCTGCGCTTCAACGCCGAGGAGCATCCGGTGGCCCTGCAACTCGGCGGCAGCGAACCCGCCGACCTGGCGCACTGCGCCAGGCTGGGCGAGGAATGGGGCTACGACGAAATCAACCTCAACTGCGGCTGCCCCAGTGAGCGCGTGCAGCGCGGCGCCTTCGGCGCCTGCCTGATGCAGGAGCCGCAACTGGTGGCCGATTGCGTGA
This sequence comes from Variovorax sp. dw_308, assembly GCF_019207085.1. Taxonomy (GTDB): domain Bacteria; phylum Pseudomonadota; class Gammaproteobacteria; order Burkholderiales; family Burkholderiaceae_C; genus Variovorax. The sequence continues at coordinate 38,643 of NZ_JAATOM010000036.1, forward strand.
AGGCCATGGTCGATGTCGTCGATGTGCCGGTCACCGTCAAGCACCGCATCGGCATCGACAAGACCGAGAGCTACGAGTTCGTGCGCGACTTCGTCGGCACCGTGCACGAGGCCGGCTGCAACACCTTCATCGTGCATGCCCGCAACGCCTGGCTCAAGGGCCTGTCACCCAAGCAGAATCGCGAGGTGCCGCCCTTGCGCTACGCGCTGGTGCATCGCCTCAAGCACGACTTCCCTGACCTGCGCATTTCCATCAACGGCGGCATCGCCGACAACGCCGAGGTGCATTCGCAACTGCGCCTGCTCGACGGCGTGATGATCGGCCGCGAGGCGTACCACAACCCGTGGTGGCTGGCCGAATGGGACGCCGGCTTCTTCGGCGAAGCGCCACGCGAACTCACGCGCGAAGAAGTCGAGCGGCAGATGTGCAACTACATGGTCCGCGAAGCCGCCGAGCACGGCACGCCCTGGTCCAACATCGCCCGCCACATCCTGGGCCTGCGCAACGGCCTCCCTGGCGCCCGCCGCTGGCGCCAGGTGTGGAGCGATCACAAGCTCAAGTCATCGTCGCCGCACGAGGTCATGGCGCTCGCGCACGCTGGCGAGGGTGTGCGCGAGGCGGTGAGCTGAATACGGGATCGGACAGCCGAACGCAGAAGGAAGACAAAAGAACGCAGAAGTCGCAGAAGAATTCCAATAAAAAATTTGGTATTCCTTTCGCGACCTTCGCGTAACCTTCGCGACCTTCGCGACCTTCGCGACCTTTGCGTACGGCTGTCCGCTCCCGTATTCAAGGCCTTCAGCCGCGCGCCGGCCGCCCCTCGTGGAAGCGCGCCAAAAACGCCTGCGTCGCCGCCTCCCGCGGCGCCTCGATCACCTGGCGTGCCGGACCGTATTCGACGATCACGCCGTCGCGCATGAAGGCCACGCGGTGCGCGACATCGCGCGCAAACGCCATCTCGTGCGTCACCAGCAACATCGTCATGCCTTCCTCGGCCAGCGACTGGATCACGCGCAGCACCTCGCCGACGAGCTCGGGGTCCAGCGCCGACGTGACTTCGTCGAACAGCATCACCTTCGGCTCCATCGCCAGCGCGCGGGCGATCGCCACGCGCTGCTTCTGGCCGCCGGACAGCTGCTCGGGCCAGGCGTCGGCCTTGTGTTCCATGCCCACCTTCGCGAGCAGCGCGCGCGCCTTTTCCGCCGCCTGCGCCTTGGGCTGCCGCAGCACGGTGACCGGCCCCTCCATCACGTTGCCGAGCACCGACATGTGCGGGAACAGGTTGAAGTGCTGGAACACCATGCCCGTGCGGGCGCGGAAGCCGGCGAGCAGTGCATCCTTCGGCAGCCTGGTCGCCGCGCCCGTGAAAGCGAGCGACTGTTCTCCGATGCGCACCGTACCTTCGTCCGGCACGGTCAGCAGGTTGAGGCAGCGCAGCAACGTCGACTTGCCGGAGCCGGAAGGCCCGATCAGGGCCACGGCCTGCCCCTTCTCGACAGAGAGCGACACGTCGCGCAGCACCTGGTTGCTGCCGAAGCGTTTGCCGAGGTGGCTCACCTCGATCATGGATGTGGTCGATGCGGTCATGCGTGGGCGGTGGAGGAGGAGAGCCGCGTCTCGGCGCGCTTGACCAGGATCGTGGCCGGCAGCAGCACCAGGAAATAGGCGATCGCGACGATGGTGTAGGTCTCGAGCGGGCGATACGTTTCGTGCGCGATGCTCTGGCCCTGGTAGAGCAGGTCGGGCAGCGCGAGCACCGACAGCAGCGAGGTGTTCTTCAACTGCATGATCGACTGGTTCAGCAGCGGCGGCACCATGCGCCGGAAGGCTTGCGGCAGCACCACGCGCCGCATCACCTGCGCACGTCGCATGCCGATGGCGCGTGCCGCTTCGCTCTGCCCGGGATCGATCGAGATGATGCCGCCGCGGATGATCTCGGAATAGAAGGAGCCGCCGTAGAGCGACAGTGCCAGCACTGCGGCCAGCGCCGGCGAGATCTGGATGCCGGTGAGCACCGGCAGGGCGTAGTAGAACCACACCAGTTGCACCAGCACCGGCGTGCAGCGGAACACTTCCACGTAGGCGCGCAGCGGGGCGCGCACCCACACGGGTTGGGCCAGCCGCCCCATCGCCACCACCAGCCCGATCAACAGGCCCAGCGCCGTGCAGATCACTGTGTAGCCCGCCGTGTAGACGAGGCCGGTCAGGAGCAGTTCGCGAAAGCCCCAGAGGAATTCAAAGTTCCATTGGTACACGGCGGTCTCTCGGCGTCAGAAGCTGATGGTCGGGGGAATCTGCTCCGGCTTCACGCCCGACAGCACCTGCATGTTCGACAGCACCACGTCCTTGACCTTGCCGCTGCTGCGCGTCTGGGCGATCCACTTGTTGACGTACTCCTTCCACTGGTGGTCGGTCTCCTTGCGGAAGCCGAGGTTGGTGGTGGTGGCCTGCGTCGGCGTAGGCAGCACCAGGTGGCCGATCGTCGGATTCTTGCTGATCACCGTGAGCGCCAGCACCACCGCCAGCACTTGGCAATCGGCACGGCCGGTCTGCACGGCGAGCGTGGCGTCGGCGGCTTTTTCCAGGCGGATGATCGAGGCGTTGGGGCACACCTTGGAGATCATCTGGTCGTGCGAGGAGCCGATGTCGACCGCGATCTTGACCTCGGGCTTGTTGATCTCTTCCCAGGTCTTCGGGTTGAAGTCCTTGCGCGCCAGCAGCACGAAGGCGTTGTTGAACAGCGGATCCGAGAAGTCCACCACCAGGGCGCGCGCCGGCGTCGGGTTCAGGCCGAAGAACACGTCGATCTTGTTCGACTGCAGGTCGAGCACCGAGTTGCCCCAGGTGGTTTCGTTGATCTCCAGCTTGGCCTTCAGGCTGTCGGCCAGGCCCTTGCCGAAGTCGATCATGAAGCCTTTCCACTCACCCGAGGCCAGGTCCTTGTGATAGTAGGGCGCCGCGCCCGCGACCGCGCCCATGCGGATCACCTTGGTGCGGTTGATGCGCGCCCAGGCGCTTTCCGTGGTGTCGGGCTGCTGCGCGAAAACGCTGTGGCTCCAGGCCGTGGCGGCGCTGGCCATGGCAACGGTGGTCATGAAATGGCGACGGTTTGTCATGCGGTGGTTCTCCATCGAGGTTGTTATGAAAAAGGGAAGGTCAGAGCGTCATGCCGCCATCGACATGAATCACCTGTCCGGTGATGTAGCCGGCCTCCGGGCTCAGCAGGAAAGCAATGGGCGCGGCAATGTCGTCGGGCGTGGCGAGCCGGCCCGCGGGCACGCGCTGCAGGGCTCGCTGCCACTGCGCATCGCTCAGGGCGCCGGACTTGGGCCGGTCCTTGCGCACATAGCCCGGCGCGACCGCGTTGACCGTCACGCCCAGGCCCGCGGATTCCGCCGCGGCGGCCTTGACCAGTGCTTCCACGCCCGCCTTGGCCGCGGCGGTCGCGGGGAAGGTGGATGCGCCCAGCGTGAAGCGATGGGCGACGAAGGAACTCACGGCCACGAAGCGGCCGGCGCCGCCGGCTTGCTGGAGCAGCGGCAGGCCCTTGCGCAGCAGGTGGGCGAGCGACACGACCATGGTCTGCAGCGAGCGGTTGACGATGTCGTCATCGAGTTGCGCCAGCGTGCTGCGGTCGGCAAAGCCGGCATTGGCGACCACGCCGCGCAGTCCGCCCAGGGCAATGGCCGCGTCGAGCAAGGCATCGACCGTCTGCGGCAATGCCATGTCGCCCACGACGATGCTGCTGCGCACGCCATGGCATTGCGCCGCGACGGCCTCCGCGCCAGCGCGCTGGCTTCCGGTGTGGATCACGAGGTCGATGCCCTGCGCCGCCAGGCGCCTGCAGGTCGCCGCCCCGATGCCGGAACCCGCTCCGGTCACGACCACGCTACTCATTCAGATTGCTTTCTTTTTATGCGCCACGGCATGGCGCCGCCGCAGGATCAGACGAAGCGGCTATTGTGCAAGCAAAAGTTGAGCGAGCCTTGCCATGGAGGGCGCCGGCATTCGATGACCCTGGGGGACTCTGGGCGTCTTGAGTCGATGTGGCTTCGCCATCTCGACTCATCCCCCGCAGGGGGGCGGTCCGGGCGTGGCCCGGCAATGGGGGCGCTCAGGCCGCCGCTTCGAGCCCGCTGTCGAAGTGCTCGCGCATGCGGGCCATGGCCGTCGGCGCGTCCCGCTCGACCAGCGCCGCCAGGATCGCGCGGTGCTCATTCAACGACTCGCCGATGCGGCCCGATTTCAGCAGGGAGTTGTGCCGGTTGAGCTTCATGACCTTGCGCAGGTCGGCCACCATCTGGTCGCGCCACCGGTTGTCGGCCATGGCCAGCAGGCGCATGTGAAAGCGCTCGTTGATGGCGAAGAACCTGTCGCGGTCGACATGGCCCGGCCGCGCCGCCGCTTCGAGTTCGGCATGCAGCGCCTTCAATTCCTCGACTTGCGCGTCGGTCGCGCGCTGCGCCACCACGCCGGCGGCATCGCTTTCCAGCAGGCTCAGCAGGTGATAGACGTCCGACAGGTCCTTCTCCGACACCTCCGTCACGTAGGCGCCGCGCCGCACCTTCATCGTCACCAGGCCCTCCGCGGCCAGCACCTTCAGGGCTTCCCGCAGCGGAGTGCGGCTGATACCGTATTCCTCGGCCAGCTTGAGTTCATCGATCCAGCTGCCGGGCTCCAGTTCGCGGCGGAAGATCCGCTGGCGCAGCAGTTCAGCCACCTCTTCGTAAAGGGCGCGGGGAGTGAGCGTGACGGCAGACATGAGCGAAATGTACCCCAAGAACAGACTTATAAATTAATAATTACGAAATCGAGTAGACTCCACACCCACACAGATTGACCCTAGCCAGGCGGCGCACATGAGCACACCTTCCGAACCCACCTTCAAGCCTTCCACCCTCGATGCCTGGACCAAGGCCGCCGCCAAGTCCGCCCCCGGCGGCGACCTGGCAGCGCTCAACTGGCTCACGCCGGACGGCATCACCGTCAAGCCGCTCTACACCGCGGCCGACCTGCAGGGCCTGAAGTACACCGACACGCTGCCGGGCTTCGAGCCCTACCTGCGCGGCCCGCAGGCCACCATGTACGCGGTGCGCCCGTGGACCATCCGCCAGTACGCGGGCTTCTCGACGGCAGAGGAATCCAACGCCTTCTATCGCAAGGCACTCGCCGCCGGCGGCCAAGGCGTCAGCGTGGCCTTCGACCTGGCG
>NZ_JAATOM010000037.1 GCF_019207085.1 Variovorax sp. dw_308
CGGCCGGCATCGCTGACGAATGTCGAAGAAGCAGATCTGGAGTACATGCCATGGCACGAACAGTCCTTGCATTCCGTACCGCTTCGCATGCACTGGGCGCGGCTGCGTTGGCGGCAGCCGGGTGGACGGCCACCCTGCCGGCCCGCGCGCAGGCGCCCTTCCCGGAGCCCAGGCAGGCCGCTGACGCGCTGGTTGCAGCCGTCGAGGCCCGCGACAACGCCGCACTCGGCCGTGTGCTCGGCCGCGACTGGCACGCCCTGTTTCCCCCCGAGGGCGTGGACCCGGAAGACAGGCAGGCCTTCCTCGACAAGGCCCGCCAATCGACGACCGCGAACGTCAAGGACGGCCACGCCGAGGTGGTGGTCGGGTCCGACGGCTGGGCGCTACCCATACCATTGGTGCAAGGCTGGAACGGGCGCTGGCACTTCGACACGCATGGCGCACGGGAGGCACTGCTGGAACGCCGCATCGGCGACAACGAGCATTCGGCCATCCAGGCCTCGATGGCGTATCTCGACGCACAGCGCGAATATGCCGAGACCGACCGCAACGGTGACGGCCTGCTCGAGTACGCGCAGAAGATCATCAGCAGCCCCGGCAGGCGCGATGGCCTGATCTGGAGCCAGGACCTTGGCGATGACAGCCCGCTCGGCGAAGACTACCTTCCCAAGGACGGCCGGCAGGGCTATCACGGCTATCGCTACAAGATCCTCACGGGCCAGAGCACCAACGCGCGCGACGGCGCCCGCACCTATGTGATCGGCAACCGGATGATCGCGGGCTTCGGCCTGCTCGCCTGGCCGGTCGACTATGGCCGCAGCGGCGTGATGAGCTTCATCGTGAACCAGGACGGCGTGGTCTACGAGCGCGACCTGGGGCCGCAGACCTCCATGGTCGCGGCCGGCATGCAGCGCTTCGATCCGGACGGGTCCTGGAACAAGGCAAAGTGACGCCGCACGATGCGTCGGCGCAGGAAAGCCCTCACCGCCCGGCCCCCAGCCGCTTCGCCTGCCATTTCACATACGGCACCGTGGCAGCGAGGCTCACCAGCAGGTACAGCATGATCGCGGCGGGCACCTGGTGGTCCGCGGCGCTGGTCGCGTTGGCGGTGGCCAGCGCAATGGCAATGCCGGGATGCCGGCAGGCCGACGACAGCGCCAGCACCTCGCGTGTCTCGGGATCCGGGCCGCCCAGCCAATGACCGACGGCCAGCGCGATGGCCACGAACACGACGATCGCGATCAGCGTGCCGTCGCCGAGCAAGGCGCCCAGCGCACGGTGCGCCGCGATCAGGATCGCAATGCCCGCGAGGGGCAGCAACCACTTGCCCACCAGGATGGCGGGGGTCGCGATGCGTGCGGCCAGCTTCGGTATGAAGCGATTGCAAAGCATGCCCGCCAGCAAGGGCAGCACCGCCGCGGTGAGGACGATCTTGGCGATGGCGATGGGCTTGATCGTGAAGGTCTTGTCGTAGAACGCGTCGATCAGGTGAACTTCCAGCGGAATGATGAGCACCGACAGCAGCGCCATCGTGACCATGAGGCCCAGGCCATAGGACGCGCGCCCGCCCGCCTTCTCATGCCGGCGGGGCAACAACGGCGGCACCGGCGAGATCGAGAGCGCGACCAGCGCGGCCTCGACCGAATGGCGGAAGTCGAAGGCCTGCGCCAGCAGCACGGCCACCACCGGGATCACCACGAACATCGCAAGCAATGAGCGCAACAGCAGTGACGGCCGCTTGAAGACGTACAACACGTCTTCCCTGGTGGCGCTCAAGCCGAAGCCGAACACCGTCACGATGATGCTCGCCTTCAGGGCGAGGATGACCACATCACGAGCTTCCATCGACAGTCCTTTCTAGAAACCACTTTCGCGCCGCACCACCGCCAGCAGTTGCGTGGCGCCTTCGCCCAGCAGGCTGCGGCGCGCGCCGTCGATCTGCAGGTGGCCGCGAACCTCCTGCATGCCCGGCGGCGGCGCATCGAGTTGAACCAGCACGTGGAACAGCGCCGGCGTCGGCACCAGCGCCTCGCCCTGCTTCGAGGTGGCCAGCGGCCCGCCGAACCTGGAAGCCAGCTGGCGATGTTCGAGTTGCGCGACCCGCGTGCTGCCGATGGCGACGACGCGGCCTTCGATGGGCGTGAAGTGCCCCTCCGGATAGAAGCGCACGCCAGCGCCGCCTTCGATGCGGTGCACCTCGTCCGGCCTCACATAGGCATCGACCTGCCAGGTGCGCGGATCGACCAGCACGCCCAGCGCTTCCTTGGTGCCGGCCCATTGCCCGGCCTGCCAGTTCGGGTCGACGTCGCGCCACTGGCCGTCGAAAGGCGCTTGCAGGTTGAGGCGGGCGATCTCGGACCGGGCCGCGCTCTGCTCCTGTATCTGCACGTCGAGGCGCTGGCGCGTGGCGGCCTCCTCGCTCAGTCCTGCCGGTTCGGCCAGCAGGCCGGTGAGGCGCGCATTGAAGCTGCGCACGCCCGCTTCGCTGCGCGTCACGCGCTCGGCGATGTCGGGTTGCTCCAGCATCACCAGCGCGTCGCCGGCACGCACCGTTCCCATGCCGTGGATGTCGCGGATCAGCGCGGGGAAAGGTGCGAACACGCGAAGCTGGTGCTCGGCCCGCGCCACGCCATACGAATGAATCTGCGTCTGCCACGGCATGGCCAGCAACGCCAGCAGCCCGGCCAGGAAGGCGAAGACGAGGAACTTGCGCCGCATGGGAATGCCTGCCCTTCGGGACCACCAGTGCCCCAGTTCACGATAGATGGGCCGCACGATGAACCATGTGACTTCGACCGCGAACAGGAAGATCCCGAGCAGCTTGAAGAACATCAGGTACACCGCCACCGCGATGCCGGCGAACAGCACCAGGCGATACGCCCAGGTGACCATCGCAAAGGCGATGAGCGAGTTGCGCCGCGCCGTGCTGAAGGACTCGGGCCATTCGTCCGGCAGGCCCAGCAGCCCTCGCCGCAAGGCGGTGCGCGCGAGCCGTTGCGAGCGCTCGTGCAGGTTCGGGAAGTCCAGCAGGTCCGACAGGATGAAGTAGCCATCGAAGCGCATGAACGGACTGGCGTTCAGCGCGAGCGAGAGCAGCCAGGCGGTGGTCGCCAGGTAGAAGAACCCGTCGCGCAATGCGCCCGGCTCGCAGACGGCCCAGCCCAGCGTGGCGAGCCCGGCGATGGCCAGCTCCGTCAGGATGCCGGCGCTCGCGATGGCCAGGCGCTGGCGCGAACTGCGCAGCTTCCAGGCCTCGCCGGTGTCGGTGTAGAGCATCGGCCACAGCACCACGAAGGCCACGCCCATGTGCGCCACCTTCAAGCCCAGCCGCGTGGCCACCAACGCATGCCCCATCTCGTGCAGGGCCTTGCCGAAGGCCACTGCGACCGCGAAGCCGACGATGCCTTCGGCCGAGAACGATTCGACGATGGCGCTGCGAAACGCGTCCCACTGGTGCGCCACCAGGACCAGCCCCAGCAGGCTCAACGCGAGCACCAGCAAGCCCATCAGCGGATGGAACAGCCAGCCGAGATACTTCGATAGCCACCGAAGCATGCGCTGCGGCCGCACCAGCGGAATCCGGAAGAAGAGGTAGTGGTGCAGCCAGCCCTTCCAGGTCAGCCACGGGTTGCCCTCGCTCTGTGCGCGCAGGCGGTCGACGGCGTCCGGGCCGGGCCGCAGGAGCTGGTTCTGGTCGAGGAAGCGGCGGAAGTCGAGCACCTGTTCGGCGTCGGGCTTGAGCGCGGTCTGCCGCGAGATCTGCTCGCTGATGGCGCGCGGCGTCTGGCCCCAGCGCAGCAGGCATTCGAACTCCAGCCAGCCAATGCGGTAGAAGCGGTTGATGACCGTGTCCTGGATGACCCAGCTCGGCTCGCCGCCGCGGTCTGCCGCGGCCTCGGAGAGCCGCAGGTCCTCGCGCAACGGCGGCAGCGGCAGGTCTTCCAGTTGCAGCGGCGCCGGCATCACCAGCCCAGCCAGGCGCGCGCCGACGCGATCGGCCGGCGCAGCAGGTAGTAGCCCAGCGCGACGCGCTCGCCGTACAGCTTGGCGGTCCCGTGCAGGCCCAGGCGGCGATGCTCGCCCTCGCCTTCGATGCTCGCCAGCAGCCGGTAGGCCACCACGCTTTCTTCCGTGCTGCGGGCCTGGTAGCTGGTCTCGAGGATCTTGCCCTCCAGCGGCTCCAGCGGGTAGGCCGTGAGGTACAGCGTGACCGGCGCGCCCACCTCCAGCGCGATCGCGTCGGCCACCGGCAACTGCACCAGCATCGCCGGCTGCGCCGGGTCGGCCACCTGCAGGATGCGCTCGCCGGTCACCACCGGCTTGCCGATCCAGTCGTTCGGGTCGCTGAACACCGCCACGCCCGCGCGCGGCGACAGCACGTTGGTGCGCGCCAGTTGCGCCGTCACCGCCGCCCATTCCGAGCGGCGCTGTTGCGCCTTGCCGTTGAGCACCGTCAGCTCGCTCTTGCTCTGCGGGTTGTCGAAGGCGCGCTGACTGGCCGCGAGCAGCTCCGCGTCGGCCACGGCGACCTCCTTGGCCAGCACTTCGGCGCGGCTGCGCAGCGTGGTCTCGTCGAGCGTGAACAGCGGCGTGCCCTCCTGCACGGCCTGGTTGGGCCGCACGTGCACCTGCGCGATCACGCCGTCGATGGGCGAGCTGATGATCTTGGCCTCGCGCGAGACGATTTCCGCGGGTGCCAGTGCGGTCTGCCGCACCGGCAGCAAGGCCAGCGCGCCCAGCAGCGCCAATGCCAGCAACGCGTGCCGTCGGCCCGGGCGCCAGCCCGCGAGACGCCGCTGCCCGGTCAACGCCGACCAGCAATAGGCCCAGGTCTGCCACAGGCCCTGCAGCAGCGGCTGCAAGGGTTCCAGCGGCGGCGCATCCATGAGGAACAGCACCAGGCCCAGGCGCTTGCCGTTGCGGCCGTGCAGCGGGACGCACCACACGCCGGCCGGCCACCATTCCGTCCAGCCGTCGGCCACTTCTGTCGGCGGATTCAATGCATCGCGCGAAAGCCACTGCGGCGCGTCGCCACGCAATTGCTTCGCCAGCCAGCGCGAGGCGCGGCGCAACCACACCAGGTAGGGCGAGTCTTCCTGCGGCTTGGCCAAGCCCGAGACGCACAGCACCTCGAAGGCATCGCCGCGCTGCGCCAGCACCAGCGCCTGCCGGAACTGCAGCAGCGGATACAGGTCGTTGGCCATCGAGAAGGCCAGCGTGTTCAGCGTATCGGCAGCCAGTGCCTTGTCGCGCAGCGCGTCCAGGTTCAGGAGCAGCTGCGACGGTACTTGGGCGCGGTCGTTCACGGAGAGGCCGGGAAGATCGCGATGCCGCTCATCCCGGCGATCAGGTCGGGGAACTTCTCATCGAGCTTGCCTTCGAGCTCGACGGTCTGCGCCACCGCATCGACGCGCGCATTGATCGCGCTGATGCGGGCCGGATAGGTCTTGCCGGTCTCGGCGATGGTGACCTTGAACGGCTGGCCGGCCTGCAGTCCCTTGAACAGCGTCGACGGCACGTTCAGCCGCAGCTTCAGGGCGCTGTCGCTCACGATGTCGAACAGCGGCGTGCCGGCGCTCACCGTCTGGAAGGACTTGGCATAGACCTTGGCGATGCGTGCCGCGAACGGCGCGCGCACCGCGCAATAGCCGGCCTGCGTCACGGCGAGCGTGCGCGAGCCGGCGGCCTTCTCGGCTTCGGTGTTGGCCATGGACACCTCGAGGTCGCCCACGGCGTTGAGTTCGCGCAGGCCCTTCTTGGCATCGAGGTTCTGCCGGGCCTGGGCCAGCTCGGCCTCGGCCACCTTGGCGCGGGCGACCTGCTCGCCGCATTGCAGCTGCACCAGCAACGCACCCTTGGGCACCTGCTTGCCGAGCGAGCCGTTGATCTCGCCCAGCGTCCCGTTCATCTGGGCCGACAGCGTGGTCTCCAGCTCCGGCACCAGCAGCACGCGGATGGCGGAGGGGTCGATGACGACGGGCTTGGCGGCGGGCGATTGCGCGAACACGGGCATGGCGATGCCGGCGCCGAGGACCAGCAACACCGACAACCACTTCTCACTGCGCGGAAGGATTCGCACCAGCACCTCCGCCTGTGGTGTTGCGCAGCAGCGCGGATTGCTCCATCTCGGTGGTCACGCGCTGGATCTCGCCAGCGAGCGTCTTGATGTCGTAGCTTTCGATGGCCGGCGGAAACACGTCGAGGCCGACCGAGTTGTACAGGCGGCCCCAGGCGGCCTCCGCGTTCGCAAAGGCAGCCTCGCGCTGGTAGCCCGACAACAGGTAGCGGCCCTCGGCGCGGATCACCTCGAGGTCCGAGCCCAGCGTCGTCTTCTTGGCGGCGCGCGCATAGTCGAGCAGGCTGGCGTCGACCCGCAGGCTCTCGTTGGCGAACTGCACCTCCTGCAGCGTCAGCTGGTAGCGCAGCGCGCCCACGCGCACCTGCGTGAGCACGGCCATCGACAGCGCGATGCGCCGCGAGTCGTCGGTCTCGCGCTGCGACTGCTGCGTGGCGTTGAGCGAAGGCAGCGCCAGCAGCTTCAGCAGGTTGATCGACACGTCGATGCCGGTCGCGTTCCAGTAGTTGTTGTAGAGGTAGGCGTTGGAGTCGTAGTTGCGCCCGACGTTGAGGCTGACGTTGGGCCAGAGTTGCGCCTTGGCAATGTCGATGTCACGTTCGTTCGCGCGCTTGCGATACCACTCCTCCATGATCTCCGGCCGCCGCACCAGCGCAAGCTCCTCCAGTTGCCCGACGTCCGGGCCGAGGGTCGGCAACACCGGGTTGGGCACGTCGACCAGCTGCATCGGCGCATTGGCCGGCAACGACATCAGCGCGCGCAGCTCGGCCTGCGAGAACTCCAGGTCTTGCCGGCGAATGGTCAGCAGCGACACCGAGTCGAGCAATGCGCGCTGGTAGGCCAGGATCTCCTGGCGCGGCAGCAGGCCCTTGTCCTGCGCCTCGCGCGCCTGGCGCAGCGCGTCGTTGGTGCGCGCCAGCAGGCCGTCGACCTGCGGCAGCAGGCGTTGGGCGCCGAGTGCGCGCCAGTAGGCATTGCGCACGTCCTGCAGCACGTTCTGCGCGACCTTGCGACGGCGCTCCTCGGCCATCATGATCTGGTCTGCCTTCTGCGCGGTGCGGTAGTAGGCGATGCTGAAGTCCAGCGTGCTCCAGCTCAGGCCCAGGCTGCCGATGTAGCGATAGCGCTCCTCGGACGTCGATGCGCGCAAGCTCACCTGCCGGTCCTCGATGCCGATCGAGGTGCCGCCCGAATCGTTGTTGCGGCCCAGGTGGCCGGCCGACGCCACCAGGCGCGGCAGCATCTCGTAGCTGGACACGTCGCGCAGGTTGGTGGCCAGCGCGCTCTCCATGAGCTTGAGGCGGTAGTCGAGGTTGTATTTCAGCGCACGGGCCGCCGCTTCGTAGAAGGTGATCGGGCCGGTGACGGGCTCCTGGTCCGAATACATCTTGACCTGGTCGGCCTTGGCCCGGTCGACGGTTTCTTCCTGCGTGTAGGGCTGTTGCTTGACACCCGAGCATGCCGCCAGCGCGAGCGCCAGCATGGCCGTGCCGGGCGCCTTGATGGACCAGTACCCCATGCCGGCGCTACTGGAACCAGGAGAGGTTGAGCCGCTCTGAAGCCAGCCTGAGTTGCTCGGTGAAGGCGGTGGCGGTCTGCCCTTCCCCGAAGGTACTGTTGCCATAGGGTTGGTCTCCGTTGTTGTCGTTGCTGCTGACACGTTGGGCTGGACCGAAGGTGAGACTGCCATCGGTATCCGAGAACAGGGATGGATCGCTGAGCAACCCGTCCGCCGTGAGGTCCACGCGGCCATGGCGCCCGAGCAGGCGGGCCAGGTCGATCTGGCTGGCAATGGCGCTCTGGCGCACCGCGGCGTGGACGTACTGGCCGCCGACGTCGGTCAGGCGATCGCCCAGCGCCTGGTCGCGGCCATCGCCAAGGCCGTCGCCGATCGACGTGCTCCGGATGCCGCCATCGAACACCATGGCGACATCGGTACCGTCGACCGACAGGCGCGAGAGACGATCCCCCAGCGAGGTCGCCTCGACCACGGGCGCGATGAAGATGGCCGGCTGGACGTCGACCCTCAGCAGTGGTTGCTGCTCGCGATCGAGGCCGCCGAAGTGCGGCGTCGGGCCAGCCTGGATGAAGGGCGCCGCAATGTCGAGCCCGATGCGGAGTTCGGCCTGGTCGGTGCCGCCAGTGCGGTCCGAGACGGTGTAGGTGAACACGTCCGTCAGCACTTGGCCCGCGCCGGCCTGCGCCAGCACGTCGGGGTTGCTCTGGTCGATGGTGTAGGTGTAGCTGCCGTCAGCGTTGATGACCAGCGTGCCGTAGCGGCCCTGGAGCGACTGGCCGACCACGCCCGCCGTGCCGGTCCCGGTCTCGGCACCGGGACGGATGCCCGAGACGTGCAGCGCGTCGCCGCCGTCGATGTCGGCGTCGTTCGGCAGCACGTTGCCGACGGCTTGCGGCGCCGGTGTCTGGTCGGTCGCGACGTTGCTGTCGTTGAGCGCGACCGGGTTGTCGTCGGCGCCCCGCACGACGACGACGAGGCGTGCTGTCGACTGCGCACCGGCGGTGTCGGCCATGGTGTAGGTGAAGGCTTCGGTGAGCGTCTCGTCGCTGGTGCGCAGGGCCTGTACCGCGGGATTGTCGTTGTCGACGGTGTAGCTGTAGCTGCCGTCGGCATTGAGCACCAGGCTGCCGTAGAGGCCGGCCAGCGACTGACCCGCGACGGACTGCGCACCGGCGCCGTTCAGCACGCTCTCGACATGCTTCGACTCGCCGTTCGCCACGCTGTCGACATCGGTATCGTTGTCGAGCACGTTGCCGGTCGGGTTGAGACCGGGCGTGGTGTTGAAGGTGCCGCCGGCTTCCACCGCGACGGTGGCGTCGTCGTTGGCGACGGGCGTGTCGTTGGCGCCCTCGATCGTGATGTGCAGCGTCGTCTTGTTGGACGCATCGAGCGGATCGGAGACGGTGTAGGTGTAGTCGTCCGTCAGCGTCTGGCCCGAGGTGCGCAGCGCCTGCACTGCCGCCAACGTGTTGTCGAGGGTGTAGGTGTAGCTGCCGTCGGCGTTGATGACGATGTCCCCGTACGTGCCGCGCAGGGACTGCCCGACCACGCCTTCGGTGCCGGTGCCGGTCGCGGCGCCGGTGCGGAATTCGCTCACGCGAATCGGGTCGTTGTCGGGGTCGAAGTCGTTGCCCAGCACGTTGCCGCTGGGGTTGACGCCCGGCGTGCCGTTGCCCACGCCGCCCGCCTCGACCGCCGTGTCCATGTCGGGAATGGCCTGCGGCAGGTTGTTGAGGCCGCGCACGACGATGGTCAGCTGCGCCGTGTCATCGAGAGCGCCCAGGTCCGTGATGCGATAGGTGAAGACATCGAGCACCGTCTGGCCCGGCAGGAGCGCAAGCACCGCTGGCGAGAAGGAGTTGACGTGGTAGACGTAGTCGCCGTTCGCCCCGATGACAAGCTCGCCGTAGAGCCCCTCCAGCACCGCCCCGGTGACGCGATCCGAGCCGAGCGGGATGGCCGTGAAGTCCGGGGAAGCACCCACGCCGAGGGGGTTGATTTCGGCTCCGGTGCGTATGCCCGTGCCGATGTCCACGTCGCTGCGGTCGACGTCCGTGTCGTTGGCCAGCACATTGCCGGTCGGGTCGATGCCGGCGCCAGCGAGCAGGCGGGGCACGGCGATGGCGATGTCGTTCGTCGCAACCGGCGCATCCCATGCGCCCTGCACCACGACCGTGATCTGCGCCGTGTCGCTGGCGCCCTGGGTGTCGTGCATGCGGTAGGTGAAGGACTCGGTGAGCGTATCGCCCGCGCGCATGCGCTGCACGAGGAGTGCGTTGTTGTCGACCACGTAGTTGTAGCTGCCGTCGGCATTGACCGTGAGCGTGCCGTACTGGCCGACGACGACCTGGCTGCCGGCGACCGCGGTGAAGGCGCCGCCCGCGGCTTCGGTGCCGCTGCGGATGCCGTCGACCGTCTTGGTGTCGTTCGCGTCGACGTCGGTGTCGTTGGCCAGCAGGTTGCCGGACGGGTCGATCCCGGGGGTCCGGTTGAGCGTGCCGCCAGCCTCCTTCGCGATGAGCGGGTCGTCGATGGCGATGGGGTTGTCGTTGCGGCCGTGGATGGTGACCGTCAACGTCGCGGTGCTGGTCGCGCCGTTCGCGTCGACAAGGGTGTAGGTGAAGGCATCGGACAGCGTATCAGTCTCGATGCGCAGCGCCTCGACGGCCGGATTGGCGTTGTCGACGGCGTAGCTGTAGCTGCCATCGGCATTGAGCGTGAGGCTGCCATAGGCGCCGGCGAAGGGCGTGCCGAGCGTGCCGATGGCAAGGCCCTGCCGGAAGCCCGCGACGGCCAGCGTCTCGCCGTTGCCGCCGCTGTCGACGTCGGCGTCGTTGGCGAGCACGTTGCCGGTCGGGTTCGCGCCCGGCACCGCATTGCCGACGCCGCCCGCCTCGACGGCCCGGGCGGTGTCGTCGACCGCGCCAGGGGTGTCGTCGGTGCCCCGGATGGTGATGGTCAGCGTCGCGCGATCGTTCAGGCCCGCGGTGTCCGCCACGGTGTAGCTGAAGTTGTCGGTGAGCGTCTGGCCGCTGGTGCGCAGCGCCTGCACCTCGGCCTGGTTGTTGTCGAGGCGATAGCTGTAGCTGCCGTCGGCATTGAGCGTGAGCCAGCCGTAGCTGCCGCGCAGTTCGGTGCCAAGGGTGCCGGGTGTGCCGGTGCCGGCCGCCTCCGTGCCGGTGCGAACGGTCGACACGGATTGCGTCTCGCCGTAGTTGATCGGGCCGGCCGCGCCGCCGTCGACGTCTGTGTCGTTGGTGAGCACATTGCCGGTCGGGTCGACGCCCGGCGTGCCGTTGTTGACGCCGCCGGCCTCGACGGCGGTGGCCGCGTCATCCGCGGCGACCGGCACGTCGTCGGTGCCGTGGATGGTGACGGTCAGCGTGGCCGTGCTCGTCGCGCCGAAGGCGTCCCGCAGCGTGTAGGTGAAGACTTCGGTGAGCGTATCGGTCGGCGTGCGCAGCGCCTGCACGGCGGCATTGTTGTTGTCCACCGTGTAGGTGTAGCTGCCGTCGGCGGCCAGCGTGAAGCTGCCGTAGGCGGTGGCGAGCGGCGCGCCCAGCGTGCCGCTGGTGGCGCCCAGCGTGTAGCCCGCGATGCCGAGCGCCTCGCCGTTGGCATCGACGTCGGTGTCGTTGGGCGTGATCACGTTGCCGGTGGGATTGACGCCCGGCGTGCCGTTGGCGATGCCGCCGGCCTCGACCGCATCAGCAGTGTCATTGACGGCCACCGGCGTGTCGTTCGCGCCCTGGATGGTCACGTTGAGCGTGGCCCGGTCGGTGGCGCCGGCCGCGTCGGTGACGGTGTAGCTGAAGCTGTCGACCAGCGTGTCGGTGGCCTGACGCAATGCCTGGACCGCCGCGTTGGCGTTGTCGACGACATAGCTGTAGCTGCCGTCGGCATTGAGCGTGAGCGTGCCGTAGGTGCCGGCCAGCGCGGTGCCCACGGCGCCGGCGGTGCCGGTGCCGGCCTCGGTGCCGGTGCGAACGCTGGACACGGCCTGCGTCTCGCCGTAGTTGACCGGCCCGGCCGCGCCGCCGTCCACATCGGTGTCGTTGGTGAGCACGTTGCCGGTCGGGTTGGTGCCGGGCGTGCCGTTGGCGATGCCGCCGGCCTCGACGGCCGTGGCCGTGTCGTCGATGGCGACGGGCGTGTCGTTGGTGCCGTGGATGGTGATGGTGAGCGTCGAGGTCGTGGTTGCGCCCACGGCATCACGCAACGTGTAGGTGAAGACTTCGGTGAGCGTGTCGGTCGGCGTGCGCAGCGCCTGCACGGTCGCGTTGTTGTTGTCCAGCGTGTAGGTGTAGCTGCCGTCGGCGTTGAGCAGCAGGCTGCCGTAGGTGGCCGTGAAGGCCGTGCCGACGGTGCCGGCGGTTGCGCCTTCGGTGTAGCTCGCGATGCTCAGCACTTCGCCGTTGGCCGCGCTGTCCACGTCGCTGTCGTTGGCGGTGACGACGTTGCCGCTCGGGTTCGTGCCGGCCGTGCCGTTGGCGATGCCGCCCGCCTCGATGGAAACCGCCGTGTCGTTCACCGCCACCGGCGTGTCGTTGGCGCCGTGGATGGTGACGGCGAGCGTGGCGCGGTCGGTGGCGAGCTGCGAATCGGCGACGGTGTAGCTGAAGCTGTCGACCAGCGTGTCGGTCGTCAGCCGCAGGGCCTGCACCTCGGCCTGGTTGTTGTCGACCCGGTAGCTGTAGCTGCCGTCGGCGGCAATCGTGAGCCAGCCGTAGGTGCCGCGCAGCTCGGTGCCGAGGATGCCGGCCGTTCCGGTACCAGCGGCCTCGGTGCCGGTGCGCACGCTGGCGACCGCGATGGTTTCGCCGTTGGCCCCGCCATCCACGTCGCCGTCGTTGGCGAGCACGTTGCCGGTGGGATCGACCCCCGCGGTGCCGTTGAGGACGCCGCCCGCCTCGGTCGCGCTGGCCGTGTCGTCGACGGCGGTCGGCGTGTCGTCCGCACCGTGGATGGTGACCGTCAGGGTTGCGGTGGTGGTGGCGCCGACGGCATCGCGCAGCGTGTAGGTGAAGACTTCGGTGAGCGTGTCGGTGGGCAGGCGCAGCGCCTGCACCGCGGCATTGCTGTTGTCCACCGTGTAGACGTAGCTGCCATCGGCATTGAGCAGCAGGCTGCCGTAGGTGCTGGTGAACGCCGTGCCCACGGTGCCGACGGTCGCGCCCTCGGTGAAGCCTGCGATGCTCAGCACCTCGCCGTTGGCATCGACGTCGGTGTCGTTGGGCGTGATCACGTTGCCGGTGGGATTGACGCCCGGCGTGCCGTTGGCGATGCCGCCGGCCTCGACTGCATCAGCAGTGTCATTGACGGCCACCGGCGTGTCGTTCGCGCCCTGGATGGTCACGTTGAGCGTGGCCCGGTCGGTGGCGCCGGCCGCGTCGGTGACGGTGTAGCTGAAGCTGTCGACCAGCGTGTCGGTGGGCAGGCGCAGCGCCTGCACCGCGGCCAGCGTGTTGTCGACCACGTAGGTGTAGGTACCGTCCGCATTGAGCGTGAGCGTGCCGTAGATGCCGGCCAGCGCGGTCCCCACGGCGCCGGCGGTGCCGGTGCCCGCCTCGGTGCCGGTGCGAACGCTGGACACGGCCTGAGTCTCGCCGTAGTTGACCGGCCCGGCCACGCCGCCGTCGACATCAGTGTCGTTGGTGAGCACGTTGCCGGTGGGGTCGGTGCCGGGTGTGCCGTTGGCGATGCCGCCCGCCTCGACGGCCGTGGCCGTGTCATCGGTGGCCACGGGCGTGTCGTTGGTGCCCTGGATGGTGATGGTGAGCGTCGCGGTGGTGGTCGCGCCCACGGCATCGCGCAGCGTGTAGGTGAAGACTTCGGTGAGCGTGTCGGTCGGTGTGCGCAGCGCCTGCACGGCCGCATTGTTGTTGTCCAGCGTGTAGGTGTAGCTGCCGTCGGCGTTGAGCAGCAGGCTGCCATAGGTGGTCGTGAAGGCCGTGCCGACGGTGCCGGCGGTTGCGCCTTCTGTGTAGCTGGCGATGCTCAGCACTTCGCCGTTGACCGCGCTGTCCACGTCGCTGTCGTTGGCGGTGATGACGTTGCCGCTCGGGTTGGTGCCGGCCGTGCCGTTGGCGATGCCGCCCGCCTCGATGGAAACCGCCGCGTCGTTCACTGCCACCGGCGTGTCGTTGGCGCCGTGGATGGTGACGGCGAGCGTGGCGCGGTCGGTGGCGCCGGAGGTGTCGGCGGTGGTGTAGCTGAAGCTGTCGACCAGCGTGTCGGTGGGCAGGCGCAGGGCCTGCACCTCGGCCTGGTTGTTGTCGACCCGGTAGCTGTAGGTGCCGTCGGCGGCGAGCGTGAGCCAGCCGTAGGTTCCGCGCAGCTCGGTGCCGAAGATGCCCGCCGTGCCGGTGCCGGCTTCGGCGCCAGTCCTGAACTCGGTGACGGCCTTGGTGTCGGCGGTGTCGACATCGGTGTCGTTGGCCAGCACGTTGCCGGCCGGATCCACGCCGGCCGTTGCGTTGGCAATGCCGCCGGCTTCGGTGGCGCTGGCCGCATCGTCGACCGCCACCGGGTTGTCGTTGCGGCCCTGGATGACGATGTGAAGCTGGGCCTGGTCGTTCAGCAGGGCCACGTCGTTCACCTGGTAGGTGAAGAATTCGTCGAGTGTCTGGCCAGCCTGCAGGGCTTGCACGGCCGTGTTGGTATCGTCCGGGGTGTAGGTGTAGTCCCCCGCCGCGCTGATGTGCAGCGAGCCATAGGTGCCGGCAATGGTCGTGACGCCGGTGGCCGCCACGGCGGTGAGCGCGCCGCCTGCGGCCTCGGTGCCGGTGCGGATGCCGCCGACCACGTCCACTTCGCCGTTCGCCGGGGTGTCGACGTCGGTGTCGTTCAGCAGCACGTTGCCCGCCGCGATGGCACCCGCAGTGGTGTTGTTGACGCCGCCGGCCTCGATGGCCGTGCCCGCGTCGTCCGTCGCTACCGGCGCATCGTCGGCGCCCTGGATGGTGATCGCGAGCGTCGCGCGGTCCGAGGCAGCGCTCCCGTCGGTCAACGTGTAGCTGAAGTTGTCGGTCAGCGCGTTGGCGCTCGTGCGCAGGGCCTGCACCTCGGCCTGGTTGTTGTCGACGCGGTAGCTGTAGCTGCCGTCGGCATTCAGCGTGAGCCAGCCGTAGGTGCCGCGCAGCTCGGTGCCGAAGATGCCAGCCGTGCCAGTGGCCGCTTCGGCGCCGGTCCTGAACTCGGTCACCGTCTTCGTGTCGCCGGTGTCGGAATCGGTGTCGTTGGCCAGCACGTTGCCTGCCGGGTCGGTGCCGGGCGTGGCGTTCAGCGTGCCGCCCGCCTCGACCGCCGTGGCCGCATCGTCGACGGCGACCGGCGTGTCATTGGCGCCCGTGATGACGATGTGCAGGTTGGCGAGGTCGCTCAGGCCGCCGGTGTCGGTGACGGCGTAGCTGAAGGTCTCCTCCAGCGTCTGGCCTGCCCGCAGCCCTTGCACCAGCGGGTTGGCGTCGTCAGGCGTGTAGGTGTAGTTGCCGTTCGCGAACATCTGCAGCGTGCCATACAGGCCGGCGATGCTGGCGGAGCCGCCGGCGGCCACCGTGGTGACGTCGCCTCGCTCGCCTTCCGGCACGTTGCGGATGCCGGTGACGGCTTTGGTCTCACCGTTCGCCACGCTGTCGACATCGGTGTCGTTGCCGAGCACGTTGCCGGTCGCGGCCGATCCGGGCGTGCCGTTGTTGACGCCGCCCGCCTCGACCGCGCCGCCCTCGTCGTTGACGGCGACCGGCGTATCGTTCGCGCCCTGGATGGTCACGGTGAGCGTCGGCGTCGTGGTGGCCGTGTCCGTCGCGCCGGCCTGGTCGGTCATCGTGTACCGGAACGACTCGGTGAGCGTCTGCCCGCTCAGGCGCAGCGCCTGCACCAGCGGGTTGCTGTTGTCGACGGTGTAGCGGTAGGCGCCATTGCGGTCGAACGACAGGGTGCCGTAGAGGCCAACGAGGTCGACCGTGCCGGTCGGCGTCGGCGTGGCGACGTTGCTCGTGCCCACGCTCGTCACCGTCAGCAGGTGCAGCGTGTCGGCGTTGGTCGCGATGTCGACATCGGTGTCGTTGGCCAGCAGGTTGCCCGTCGGGTTCACGCCCGGCGTGCCGTTGAACGGCCCGCCCGCCTCGATTGCGGCGGCAGTGTCGGGGAAGCTCTGCGGTGGGTCGTTCACCGGCGCGAGCACGATCTGCACCGTGTCGCTGTCCTGTAGCTGGTCTTCGACCGGCTCGGCCGGGATGCCGTCGCCATCGGCGTCGCCGAAGTTGCCGCGGTCCTTCGTCAGCACCGTCAGGGTGTCGTTGCCGTTGAAGTTGAGCGCCCCGAGGTAGGTGATGCGGCCGAGCGCAATGTTGAGGTCCGCGAGCGTGCCGCTCAGCGTCACCGTGGCCGTGCCGGTGCCGGTCGCGGTGACGCCCGGCGTGGCCTGCGAGAAGTTGAGCACGCCCTTGGTCACGGTCAGCGTGACGTCCAGCAGTCCGCTGCCCGCATCCACGTCGGCGATGGTGATCGGGGCAATGGGCAGCAGCACGTCTTCCAGGCCGTTCTGCGTGCCGGGCACGGTGTTGACCGGGGCATCGTTCTGCTGCACGTAGCCCACGTCGGCGCGCGTCGCCTGGCCCTCGCCGAGGTTCGAGACCACCTGGCCAAGCGGCGTGGCGGTGTCGGTGTCGATGCGCGGGCGCAGCAGGCCCGTGGGCTGCGCGATCGTGATCGTGGCAGGCGCATCGACGCGGAAAGGCCCCGCCGCCAGCGCGCTGAAGTTGAAGACGCCGGCCGCATCGGTCACGGTCGTGAAAGTCAGGTTGTCGCCCGTCGTCGCCAGGTTTCCATCCGCGCCGCCATAGGTCAGCGTGACCGTCTGGCCTGCGAGCGCCGGGCCGTCCGCCGTCGTGCTGGTCGTCGGCGAGCCGGAGTCGTCCCACAGCGTGCCGGTGATCAGGCCGAGCCCCGCGCCCTCGGTCAGCAGGTAGGTGTTGGGGGGCGAGCCGGTGCCGATGCGCTCGCCCGCGTCGGTGCCGTCGGTGCCAACGGTGGAACCGCCCCAGGTGGTGAACGTTTCGGGCAGGCTGCTCCAGGTCAGCGTGGCATCGGTGTTCGCATAGGCCGCGCTGGCGCTGACGTCGACGCTGTAGAGGACCACCACCGCAACGCCCGGGTCGAGCCGGTCGAAATGGACCGTCACCCCACCGGCTGTCGCCACGAAGGTCACGCCGGCCGGCAAGGTGGCTGGCGTGTAGACCACGCCGCCGATCGACACGCTGGTGGGCGTGTATGACGTGGCGCCGGCAAAGGCGTCGACCAACTGCACGTCGTAGGCCGGCGCGCTGCCGTTCTGCGTGAAGCTCACCGAAATATTGGCGTCGCTCGTGGTGGCCGTCGCGTTCGGCGTGAAGCTGTCGACATGCTTGACGACGCCGTTGAAGCTCGGCTCGACGATGGTTTCGAAGACCGTATCGCTGGTCGAGCGCACGATCGTCCCGCCGGCGCCGTCGCCCACCAGGTTGGAAGACGTGACGCCGAGGCTGGCTCCCGCCTGGTTGCTGGCGACGTTGGCGACCCGCGCCGAGAACTCGATCGCCAAGCCCTCGAGGTCGGCATCCTGGTCCGCGTTGACAAGGGTGCCGAGATCGAAGGTGACCACGGTGCGCCCATTCGCATCGGTGGTGATCGTGATGCGCGAAGGGTCGAGCGTGGCATCGGGCGCGGCGCCGCTCAGGTCCGCGGTGATGGCCTGGCCGATCGCACTGCTGCGATTGCCGACGACGTTGAGCGTGCCGTCCAGCGTCAGGCCGGGCACGGAGCTGCTGATGTCCGCGCCGGTCGATATGAAGGCGAGCTTGATGGTGCCGTCGTCCAGGAACTCCAGGCCCGGGTCCAGCGTGACCTGGATACGGTAGTCGCTGGTCTGGCCTTCGCCGACCGCCGCCACGACGCGATAGCGCACGAGTTCGCCGACGGCCACCTGCTCGGTCGGACCTGCGGTGCCGCCGGTCGGTGGCGGCGTGTCCGCCATGCCGCCGATGCGCGAGGTCTCCATGCCACTGAGTACGTCGATGCGCGTGCTGGCCTCGCGGCGATAGTCGTTCAGGCTGCCGCTGTTGAGCAGCCCGTCCGCGCCGGTGCGCTCGCCCGGCTGCGCGATGCTATCGGCTCCGTTCAGGCTGGACCACCGCACGCTGGCCGTGTTGTCGATGCTGGGTGTGTTCTCGGCCGTCGCCCCGACGGTGCCGGTGACCCGCAGGACGATGCTGCCGCCCTTGGGAATGTCGATGTTGGCGCTGGCAGCGCTTTGCAGCACGCCGCCCACGATGGCAAAGTCGGCGCCGCCGTTGTTCGACGCGCCTCCTGCGTAGGTGACGCCGGCGAGCGTGAGGCCGGTCAGCTGGGTCGGCAGGGTGTCGGTGAAGCTGATGTCGTAGGCATCGAAGTCGGTGCCGCCGCTGCCGTTGCTGATGGTGATCGTGTACTCGACCGGATCACCGAGATCGACGCCGAGGGCCGGGATAGCGTTGGTCGTCTGCGTGATGGCAAGCGTCGGCTCGCGCACCGTGACGGTGGGCGCCGTGCCCGAGCGAGGGATGGTCCGGTCGACGGGCGTGGCGCCGTTCGGCGTGTCGGCGTCGGGGTCGCTGTAGACCGCCTGCGCGCTGTTGACAAGTGTCGTGCCGGCCTGGTTGCCGCTGACGTTGTCGGCGATCAAGCGCACGCGGATCACGAAGCTGTTGTTGCCGGTGACGTTGTCTGCCGCCGTCGAGTTGGCCGTGAAGGTCATGCGCGCATCGACGCCATCGGCGCCCACCGTGCCGCCGATGCCCGTCACCGAACCAATGGTCAGCGTGCCATTGAAGTCCGCCGTGAGCGCGGCGCTGCCGGCCACCGTGGTGATGAGCTGGTACCCGGTGCCGTTGAAGCTCGGGTCCAGGCTCATGCCGGGCGGCACGAGATCGTCCACGCGCAGGTTCTGGGCGGTGCCTTCCGGCAGCGTGACGACGATGTCGTAGAGCATCGATTCGCCCACCACGACATCGGCGCCGGCGGTGCTGGCCGAACTGGAATCCGTCGCGTCCACCGAGCCACCGGCGAAGACCTTCGTGACGACCGGCGCCGCGACCTGTTCCAGTGCCACATCGGTGAGGTCCGCCGGCGTGAAGTCGCCGCCGCCGGCTGCGCCCGCGTAGTTGCTCAGCGTGGCCGTGCTCTGCAGGGTGCTGCTGGCCGGCATGGCGGCATTGGCCACCACGTCGTAGGTGATGACGACCACGTTGGCGCCGCTGGCGTCATTGGCCGTGCCGGCACGTCCCGGCAGCAGCGAGGCAAAGCCCACCGGGTCGAGGAAGGTCACGGTGGTGCCCGTGACGCTGTAGTCGGTGCCGAGCACGAGCTGCGTGCCATCGCCACGATAGACCTTGATCGTGTTGGTCAGTGCACCGCCCACGAAGCTCAGGCCCGCCGGCAGGTCGATGGACGTGGTGACGTCGAACGCGCCGCCGCCGCCGGTGTTCTCGATGGCCGTGGCCATGCGCAGCGTGTCGCCGCCATCGAAGCCCTGGACGTCGCCGTTGACCGCCAGCGGCGAGGTCACGCTGCCGGTGAACGGCGCGCCGGTAGTGCCGGGCGCGGCCCAGGTGCCGGTGGTGCCTGAGATGCTGCCGCCCGTGCTCGACACCACGCCGTGCGAGATGCTGAGCACCGGCTCGGCCACGGACTGGATCACCACGGCATCCTGCGAGATCAGGTGCGTCTGGTCGATGGACGTGAGCTGGTCGGACTGCGCCTGGGCGGTCACCGAGCGCTGGTCGCCGAACGGGACATCGCTGACCTGCAGCTTGACCTGCACCTCGATGCGCGTGCCGTTGATGCCGGGGTTCTCGTTGTCGCCGAAGTCGAAGACGATGGAATTGCCCGCGCCGGTGGTGACGCTCGCAAGCGTGTCGGGTGTGTTGTGCCCCGGGCCGAAGACAAACTGGTTGACGCCGGTGCCCTGCGTCCAGGTCACGCCGGACAGGTCGAACAGGGGCAACGGCAAGTAGCCCGTCAGGATGAACTGCTCGTAGTCGCCCGTCACCAGGTCGTAGCTCATCTGGAAGGTGACGATGTCGCCGGGATGCAGTTCCACGGTGCCCGTCGGCGTGCTGCCGTTCACGTCCACGATCTCGATGTCGACCTTGCTCGGGGTGACCTGGATGCCGGCAGTGTCGCTGTCGGTCGCCGTACCGCCCGTGAGATTGACGCGGTCTTCCAGCAGCGTGGCCGTGATGGTGGCGTTGTTGCTGACCGAGTCGCCTTCATTGATCGGGTCGGGGTTCGGCACGGTGATGTTCTGGCCGATGGTGGTCCGGTAGGTGACCGTCATCGTCGTCGCACCATCGCGCACTGGGTCGAAGGCCAGGTCGCCGGCCAGCGCGCCGGTCACCTCGCCGGCATTGCGCAGCGTCTGGCCGATGTCCAGCGTCAGCGTGGTGGTGCCGTCCGCGTGCGGGGTCACGGTGGCCACCATCGGGGCGGTCTTGGTGACGCCGCCTACGGTGTAGCTGAGCAAGCCGCTGCCTGGCACGAAGGTCTGCCCGTCGCTCAGCTCGTCCACGCCGGCGATCTGCCCTTGTGTCAGCACGTTCTCGCCGAAGGCGAAGTAGTCCGACATCTGGATCGACAGCGTGTAGGTGAGCGTGTCGCCCGGCGACGGTTCGGCGCTGCCGACGTTGGTCGTGACCGCGACGTCCTTGTAGACCGCGATGGGCTGCGCAGTGAAGCTGGCAGTGCCGCCGGTTCCGCTGGCCGTGATGGTGCCCGACGAGACATCGCGCGGATCGAGCGGCGTCCAGCTGGCGGTGGCGTCCGGCGGCGTCACCGTGATGGTCACGGGCGCGCCGCTCACAGGGTCGATCACCGGCGCGCCATTCGCATCCACCTCCGGCACGTAGAACGTGACCGTGCTGACGGCCGTGCCGGTCAGCGTGGCATAGGTGACCGTGTAGTTGGCGATGTAGCTGCCGGCCGTGAACGCGGCCTGGATGTCGGCAGGCGCGGTCAACACGGCGCCGGCCGCCGTCGTCACCGAACTCAGCACGCCGCCCGCGCCTGGCGTGATGCCCGTCACCATGACGTTGCCGGGCAGGTCCTGGCTGATGACGACATCGGTCACCGTCTGGCCCGGGGCCGCGCTGGCCGTGACGTCGATGGTGTGCGGGTAGTTCGGGCCGGTCACCGTTTGCCCGTCGGTCATCGGCACCGACTGCGACAGGCTGACCACGGTGGGGTGGACGTTGAAGTTGTGCGTGCCCGCCTCGATCAGCGGCGGGTCGATGGTCGGATCGTCGGCCGACTCGTTGCCGAACTGGAAGCCACCACGCGCCTTCACCAGCAGGTCCGGCGCCGGGTCCGACGCGGTGGTGTCGGCCAGGTTGCTGAGCTGCATCGTGACCAGGATGTCGACGGCGGGTTGCCCCTGCGTGATGCTGGCATTGGGCAGTTGCAGCACGACCAGCTGGTCACCCGCGCGCATGCCGTAGTCGGCCGCATGCAGCACGAGCGGCGCGCCGGCCGAATCGCGCGCCAGCGGGTGCGTGGCATCGCCATTCGCGTCAAAGGTGACCGTGAAGGTCTTGATCGCCTGGCCCAGGTAGGTGGCCGAGGCGAAGGTCACGCCGTCGTCGCCGTCCTTGCCGGTGGCCGGCAGGAACAGGTCGATGTAGGGCGCGAAGCCCACTTGCGTCGATGGGTTGGTGAAGCTCGCGGTGAAGCTGAACTGCCCGCCCAGCAGCACGTCCGTGCCTGCCCCGGACAAGGACACGGTGGGACTCGCATCGGCCAGCAGTCCGCTGAAGCCGGCCAGCGCGGCGGCGTCGATGGCGATGGGCTTGTCGATCACGCCGACGCTGGTCTCCAGCGTCCAGTTGCCGCCCGCCGACGGGCTGCCGGTGGCGTCTTTCGACGCGGCCACGTCGGCGCCGGTCCAGCGCGCGATCTCGTTCACCAGCGTCTGCCCGACCGCGCCCGCGCCGACGTCGCAGCCGTAGAGCTGGATGTCCGCACCGGCCTTGAGCGAGCCCTGCCACGCTTGGAGCTTCGATGCGAGTTGGTCGACGTTGTCGCTGGAAATCGTGCGATTGCCCAGCGTGAACTGTCCCTCCGCGCCGTGCGAGAAGATCTGGATCGAATCGACCTGGCCCAGCTTGCCGAGCTCGGCCGTGATCGCCGCCAGCCCATCCTCGTTGCTGTTGACGACCAGCACCGTCACGCCCGGGTCGGGGTGCGCGCTGAGCTGGCCCAGCGGGTCGACCCGGCTGTCGACGACGAGCAGGGTGCGCGGCGGCGCAGGCGTGCGCGTGGCCTCGACCGCCGGCCTGGATGCCAATGCCGCATGATCGTTGGCGCTGTCGGCGGGATGCGTGCTGTCTGTGTGATGCTGGTCGACCGCCGTGGCGGCCGCACCGTCGAACATGATCCGGGGCTCCAGCGCCATCGCCTGGCTGCGGGGCTTGAAATGTCTCATGTTCATGCGCGAGTACCCCCACTGATGGCGGCTTGCGCCACCGGACCCCGTCGATCTCGAAGCCTCGCAATGCCCGGCGCCCTGGAGGCCGGGTCTACGCCAACAGGATGAGCTCGCGCAGGCATGAACCAAATTCTACGTTTCATTGACAATTGAAGATAGTCAACGGCGGGCCGGCCCACCAGCGGCCGGGCCCGATCGACGAGGCTGGATACCGCGGGCCGCCGGGTGCGCCACCCGGCGCACCCGCGCCGCGGGATGCACGCGACAGAAGCTCTCGCCGCATCAGGGGCAGCAGCCAGCTATGGATTGACCACCACGTAGTTGACTTCGGAACCCACGTATTGCGGCTGGTAGTACGCCCCGCCGCATTGCTGGTATGTGATGCCGTTCATCATGACCGGCGTGCACGCGGGGGGCAGCGAGTACACCACCGAACCGACGACCGCCGCAGTCACCGCGACCGTGGCCGTCACGGCCGCCGCGGTCGCGACCGGGTGGTAGTTGTCGTAGTAGCCGCCGCGACCGCCGACCACGTTGACGTTGTTGTTCACGTTGACGTTGCGATTGACGTTGGCATTGACGTTACGGTTCACGTTGGAATTGGCGTTGCGGTTCACGTTGGCATTGGCGTTGCGGTTCATGTTGGCGCCGCCACCGTGGTTGACGGACGTCCGGGCGCCGCCGCCGCCGGCATGGCCACCCCCACCCCCACGCGCATCGGCATCGCCCGCGACACCCAGGCCGGCGCATGCGACGGCCACGGCCATGGCGCTGCCGGCGGTGAACGAGAAGAACCTGCGTGCTGAATACTCTTGCTGTTGAATCATGGCGCGTCCTTGCTTTGAATGTTGATCGGGTCCATCGGGCCTACTTGCCCGGGTTCTCGACCGTTCCATCGGACTTCTTGATCGCGATGCGATGGCTTCCGGAAGGCGCCTTGAAATCGAAATCGCCGGCCGGGAAGCTCGCCCCCGTCTTCCAGCGCATCACCACGGTGTGCTGCGGCCGGGCCGGGTCCGAGGTGGTGACGATGGACAGCTTGCGCGGCAGCGGCGTGCTCCCGCGCTGGATCCAGATCTGCCAGTCGACATCGTCCTGCCGGAGCGCGAACTGATCGGTCAGGTCGCCGTCGACGGCGCTCACGCCGAGGTAGCTGGCCGACTTGATCGCCGAGGGGTCCATCTTGCCGCTGTCCCACCAGAACAGGTCGGCCGCCGGCACGTCGATGTCATAGGTATCGTTGAGCACGGTGACCACTTCCTTCAACGTCGGTGGCGCCTGCACGGTGGCGTAGTACTTGGTCCGCGGGCTGTAGATGCTGGCGGTCTTGCCGTTGTAGTAGAGGATGTTGCGGTCGCCACGATCGTTGTGCATGTCGACCTGCAGGCCGTCCGGACGGCGCACCTTCAGCCTGGCGGTGCGGCCCAGCTGGGCCAGCTGGCCGTTGTCCAGGGTGTCGTCGGTCAGCGAATAGGTATCGAGCTGGAAGGACTGCAGCGTGCGCAGGTAGGCCGCCATCTTGTCGAGCGCCTTGAGCACCTCTGGATCGACCGCATCCGCGGCTGGCGCGGCTGCCGCGCCGCTGCCAGAACTCGCCTGCGCCGGTGGCGGCGCGGTCGTGCCCGATGCAACGGGCGCAGTGGGCTGCTGCGCGCAGGAGGCCAGCACGATGCAGGCCGCGGCGCCCAGGACCGACAACTTCAAGGACTCGAAAGTGCGAATCATGGAACTTCCCTTCAGGTGATCGTTTCGACGACTGACGGATCACCATACGATCCATGACTAGCAGGCGCAATTGCCCCCTAGGGCAATCTCGGGACCGTCGTGCGTAAACAACCAGTCGTTCGATATTGCATCGGCACCCCAGTCCATGCGGATTTGCCGCTCGACTGGATCGCCGTTCACACAGGCAGGCGGCGGCGCCGGCCGTTGCCGCATTGCCCAACGCCACCAATGCCCATGGACGGACGCGCCATGCACGGCCGCTGCGTTGCCTTGCGCCGTCCCTGCCGGTGCAGCCGACGGTGATCGAGTCACTCGCAGTGCAGCGCTCGATTGCCCTACTTGGTTGGCGCCGACCCCGGCGGAAAATCCGCGAACATCTTGTCGAGCGAGGTCTGCAACAGCGCGGGCAGCTTGTCGCTGTTGTCGGGCAAGGTGCCGCTCGCACTGCCGCGCCAGATGGCCCGCTTGGTCTTCGCATCGAACATGTCGACCACCAGCGTCCCCACTTCATAGGTGTACGAACTGGTCGTTGCCACGCCGGGCCCGAATCCGCCCCAGCCCACGCCGTAGCCCACCCCGCTGTAGTAGGTGGTGTAGTCGCGCCGCTCCTGCGTCGCGACGTTGGCGCCGACCCGCACGTCGCCATCGGCCGCGAGCGTCCAGCCCTTGGACCGCAGCTTGGCATCGATGCCGTCGGCGATGCGTTGCTGGTTGAGGGGATCGCTGCCCGTGGGCTTGGCGATCCAGGTGTAGGTGCGATAGCTCGCGAATCGCGCGGCCGGATCGAAATCCGTCTTGACGGTCGGCGTGCTGCAAGCCGCCAGAAGGCTGGCGATGGCCAGGATGCTGAACCGATGAACCATTGGAACTCCTTGTGATGCATCAAAGGATGGAATGGCTGGCGATACCTTCGCGATGGAAGATCTGGCTGGCTGACGAATTCTAGGGTTGCATCGCCCTTCAAGGCGCGGCGCGCAACGCCGCTGCGCTTGTGACGTCTCCGACTTATCCGGTGAGTTTTTAACTGGGGTTGGGCTGCGTTCGGTTTGTTGATCTGACCTCTTCTTGACGAACTCGCTCGGGGTCAGACGGCCGAGTGAATAGCGCTTCTGCATCCAGGCTGCTCGATCCGCTTGTCAGCTTTCAGAGTTTTTTTCGAACGACCCCCTGCAGGATCTGCTTGTCCAGCGTCAGGTCGGCCACGATGCGCTTCAAGCGGGCATTCTCATCCTCGTAGCATCTTCAGGCGCTTGAGCTCGGTGACGCCCAGGTCACCGAACTTCTACTTCCATGTGTAGTACGTCGCCTCGGACACGTCGATCTGGCGACACACGTCCACGACAGGCGTCCCGACGCGGCCAGCCTCAACGCATACGCGATCTGCTCCTCGCTGAACCTCGACCTTTTCATTGCTTCTCCTTGCGCCCCTTCGGGCGCTACCGGAAGCAACCGTAGCTCTAGATTTGAAAAGTCCGGAATTCGGGGGAGACGTCAGGCGGAGCTTTGAACCCAAAGCGGTCATGCTGCCTGCGCTTAGCCCAGCGGCGGAATCGCTCCCAGGACGTCGCTGAAAACGCTGAACTGCGTTTTGAACGCCTGCGGGCTGTAATCCTGGTAGTAGCCTGCGGTCACCACGACAACGAGGTCGAGCTTGGGGACGATGCGAATGTACTGGCCGCCTCGACCCAGTGCGCCAATCCACTTGACCACGTGCGCGTTGGCACGGGCGCGGCCGAGCCACCAGAGATATCCGTAAGATTGATCGCCAGTCGCCTTGAGCTTCGGTGACGTCGAGGCCTCGACCCAGCCATTGGAAACGACTTGGCGATCGTTCCAGCGACCGCCCGCAAGGACAAGTTGGCCGATCTTCGCCATGTCGCGTGGTCGCATGCGCAATCCGCCTCCGGCATCGGAATCCCCCTTGACCCGGCTCCACTCGAAGTCGGTGATGCCCAGAGGCTTGAACAACTCTGTTCGGGCAAATTCGTCGAGAGGGCGTCCGGTGGCCTTGTGGACGATGGCGGAAACGAGGGTGAGCGCGCCGGTGTTGTAGAAGAACTCCTGGCCTGGCGGCGCGGTCGGCGCGAGACCGAGGACGTAGCGGGACGGATCTGCTGCCCTGTGCATGCGCGACTCGTCGTTGTTCTCGCCGGTGGCCGGGGTTGCCTCCACCCACGTCAGGCCCATCGTCATCGTGAGCGCGTGCAGCAGCTGAAGGCGATCCTTGTCAGGCGTACGCAAGTCCGCGCACTCGGGAAAGAAGTCAAAGATCGGCTGGTTGATGCTGCGGATGAGCCCCTGATCAATCGCGATCCCGACGGCGAGCGACGCGACGCTCTTGGAAGCCGACTTCAAATTGTGCAGGGTGTCCGCATCGAATACGACATCTTCCACCCGGCTGCCGAAAAAGAGGTCGGGGATCTGGTCGGGACCTCTGAAGTACCGCTCGAACACCAGCTTGCCGCTGCGGACAACCAGCACTGAATGTATGTTCGACGAGACCGCGAGTTGATCAGCCATCCTGCACAGGGCGCCGCGGTCAATGAGCTTGTCGTCACCGTTGGTCGAGATACCCCAGCCGTCCGATCGCGTACTTGGAACACCGCAGCCACTAGACGGCTCCGCAAGCGCGCGCAATCCATAGAGCGATGCCAGCGCCGCTCCGCCGAGATGTAGGGAAAACCGGCGACGCCTCATGTCGGACCTATAGCACACGAAGCCTCGACGGGGAAGAGCGCACTACCACGACCGACCTACAAACCGCTGTTGGCCGACTGCTGAAGGTGACCCGCGTCATTCACCCTCAGACGCCATCACACAATCGCACTGCCGAAGGATGAGTACATGGAGGGGTAAAGTTATCGAACTGGCCGAGCGTCGATGAGAGACATCGATGGCTGGCGGAGAGTGTGACCACTGGGCGTAGGCGCCAAGTTGTGTCACGCGGGCTCACGGAGAGCAAAGCTTTCGATGGCGCCGACTGATCGAGCCAATCATCAAGTCTCAGTCAACCTCATCCAATCGCAGCGTTCCAGATGGGTATGCGGATGGGGAACAAGTTCAACTGCTTGAACTAGCCCCAAACGCCGCCGCCAAAACCTTCTCGCGCATAGACCTTGATGGGCTGCTTCGACACGTAGACGCGCCCCTCAAGGTCCGAGTACCTAATGGTGACCTCCGTTTCGGCGCCGTAGTTTAGCCACTTGCCTTCAGGGTCATCTGGAGTAAACGCGCCAAAAGACGTGACAAGTTCTTCGCCGTTTCGGAGAAGAGGAACTTCGCTCCGAGACAAAAAGTTGTGCTCGATCATCTTGAAGCGCTTCTCAGAAATGCTTGGCTCGACGAGCCTTCTGATGCTTTCGTGAGGTGCCACCAATCGGACGCGAACGGCGGGTCTGTTGCCAGTATTTGCCAAGACCAGGTTAAACGTCGCCGCGTTGCTCCCGGAAGCGTGCTCAGTGACAAACGCGCTCACTACTGGACGATTCGATTGAATCCAATTGACGCGGGTGAAGTACAGCGAGATCAGGGAGATGGCCAGCGCCACCAGCGAGATCGCGAGCTTCAAGTTTTCGGCGTGTTCGGGCATCGAAGGAGTCTAGCGATCGATTGCCGGCGCCGTTTCATCCCTGGCAACAACTCCAGTATGGCTAGCTTTCACGTTCGCCAATCTTGGCGTACGCCGCCACTGCCATCACTGCCTCACGCGTGGACCTTGAACAGTTCGCAATACTTAGAGTTGAGCCAATGTTCTGTCCGTCCCTGATTACCTTGTACATCAGTGCGTGCACGAATGACTGAGTCGCAAACTTCACTCCGTCAAAATCGAGCACCACCATGGTTCCCTCCCTCATGCTGGGGAGAAGGTCTTCATCGCGGATTTTGGCTGCTTGCTCAACGTCTTCCTCGAACAGCTTGACGCTCACGATCACCTGCTCGTCCAAGCCTCCGAGTTCGGGAATCCCCTCGACAAAGTCCAGTGAAAGTTCCGCCGGGTATTTCTGCGCTTCCGCAGCCAAACGGCGGCAGACGGACAGCAGAGAGTCGAACTCTCCAATCTTGTCCTTTCGCAACTGAAGATATGCGAAGGTGCCCGGCCAGCCTCCAGCCTTGGCGTTCCAATAGAGCTTCTTCTGCTGCCCCTCCTTGTCACCCCAGATGTCTACTATGGCGTCCTTGGAGCCGAGGAAAAAACTGCCGCCAGATAGCGACGCAATCTGCTTAATGAAAAATAGGCCAAGGCCAGCGTTGTCGCTCATTGACGTGTAGCCACCCGGCTTGAAAGTTCGCGACACGTGGGGAAGGGTGACAAGCTTTAGCGCTCTGAGATGCGTATCGATCTCAGGGTACGCCTCGTTAATGGTCGACTTGATGCCAAGTCCCATGTCCGCAACACAAACTTCAACGAGGCCAGTTCTCGGGAAGTACTGGGCCATCGCAACGCCGCCCCCCACACTCGCGGAGTGCTGGACGACGTTTCGCAGAAGTTCAATAAGCGAGTACTTGACTGCGCCGGCTAATTCTTCGTCCTCGATCCGGAGGATGGCCATAACGGAAGCTGCGAAACCGGGAATCTCCGAGCTACTAGAGATACGCGCGAGCTTCACTGTTCTGGCGGGGCCCACAGTTGCCGCCGGCGCCTGCTCCCCCATCAGCTCAAGGAATCCGCTTTGATTCAGATAGTTGCCAGCGGTCGTGTGAGGTGACGCTTGGAATGATAGGTGGCACCCCTTCACCTCCCGGAGCCACAGCGCATACCCCGCGAAAAGAGTGACAGCGTACGGCGCGATGAAGTTACACGTATCAAAGTTGATCCGGACGGGCGGCGAGAGATGGGTCTGCCATCGCCAACCGCTGAAGAAGTTCAGCAGTCCCTTGTCTTCTAGATTTTCAGGTACGTCAATCTGATGCATTAACTCCGCCCGGTTGGGTTCCCAGCAAGCAATCTCGAAACAGCGTCACGGGCCAAGATACCAAGCAACGATGCAAGCTCCGGTTGTTATACACGGCTGCAATCGGTGGTATCCGCACATGGCACATCGAACCGATAGACAAGAATCTCTTCGTTGCTTGGAGACTACACGTCGAATTCGACGGACCATTTCATACCGTCTCATACCAAGTCACGCACGTGACTGCCTCTGTACACCGCCCGGAAACCTCGTGAAACTCGCTGGATCCAAGGGGATTTTCATTGATGGGGATAAAGATGGGTAAGGCTAAGGAGATGGGTGCGCTGGAGGTGTCTCGGATCACCCGGCGCGGGATGAACTTCGTCGGCGGCGTGGCAGGCCTCGGCATGAACGTGAACTCCGGCGGCTCGCGTAGCTGGGTGCTGCGGGCACGGGTCGGTGGCGTGCGCCGCGACATGGGCCTCGGCGGCTATCCCGACGTGACGCTGGCTCAGGCCCGCGAGTCGGCCCGGGCAGCGCGACAGCAGATGAGGCTCGGTCTCGACCCGATCGAGGAAGGCAAGGCCATGCGCAGTGCGCTCGTCGCGTCTCGGGCAGCGGCCATCACCTTCACCAAGGCGGCGACCCTCTACATCGAGGCGCACGAGGAATCGTGGAAGAACGCCAAGCACCGCCAACAGTGGGAGAACACCCTGACGACCTACGCCAAGCCCAAGATCGGCACGCTGCAGGTGCGGGACGTGGGAGTGCCGCAGGTGTTGGACGTGCTGGAGCCGATCTGGAAGACGAAGACCGAGACGGCCTCGCGCCTTCGCGGTCGGATCGAGTCCGTGCTGGACTGGGCTATCGCCCGGGGGTACAGGGAGGGGCCGAACCCGGCGCGATGGAAGGGGCACCTCGACACAATGCTGCCAGCGCCGGGGAAGATCGCGAAGACCGACCACCACCGCGCCCTGCCCTACGCGAAGATCGGGGACTTCATGGCCGAGCTTCGGCAGCAGGAAGGGACCGGGGCCCGTGCGCTGGAGTTCACGATCCTGACCGCCGCTCGGTCGGGCGAAGTGCGCGGCGCCACGTGGGCGGAGTTCGACCTGGACGGCGCGCTGTGGGTGGTGCCGGCCGAACGGATGAAGGCAAAGAAGGAACACCGCGTCCCGCTCTCGGACCGGGCGGTGGAACTACTGAACGCCCAATTGAAGATCAGCCACAGCGGCTTCGCCTTCCCGGCGCCCAAGGGCGGTAGCCTGAGCGACATGACGCTTACCGCCGTCCTACGCAGGATGAAGGTGGACGCGGTGCCGCACGGGTTTCGCTCGACCTTCAGGGACTGGGCGGCTGAGCAGACCGAGTATCCGAACGAGGTGGCCGAGATGGCGCTGGCTCACGCCGTGGGCAACAAGGTCGAGGCCGCCTACCGGCGGGGCGACCTGCTGGAGAAGCGGGTGCAGTTGATGAAGGACTGGGCGGCGTTCGCGGCGACCACGGCAAGTTAGCGCAGACAGTAGAAAGCCGGCTGTGGGCCTATGGCTAACGTGTACCGCCACACAGGGCACAGCCAGTGTTGAGCGCTGTATATCCCAGTGACTATGAAACTCACCCGGCAGCATACTTTCGGCGAGCGTCAAGACGCTCTTCGAGCGCTGCTCCCATGGGCGTACCGCATCGGACAAGGACGTCCGAGATTCCAATGAGATCCGCACTGTTCAGCACCGCTGGGGGCGCAGAGCCGGCAAGCACAACCGTGTCGATCCACTCGCATACACGCCGCCCAACGCCGTGGTCGATCCAAAACTCAGCGTTCGCACCCTGCATGCGCCACCATGCTGTTACTGCACGCCCCATGAATGCCAGCCTGCTTGCGTTCGGCCCAACTTCCATCAAGCCAAGGAACGCAAGCGCGACGAATGTGGAGCCCGAGGCATGCTCGGTAAGTTCCGTCAACAAAGAGAGGAGCAATTCGGCGCGACTAGCTCCTGGAGGAAGAACGTAGCACTTGGGCCCTTTCCCCATGGCATGCTCACCCATGAACACCGCGGCGACTGCTCCGGCGAGATGCATTTCAGTGCGGTCGGAGACTTCCGATGCCAAATGCTGCCATCCCCGAGTGGTGACGAGTCGCCGCGCAATTGCTTCGCGGATCGACACGGCCACACTGTCCGACACAGCACCGTCGTTCAACCACAGGCGGTCGAGCGCGTGCAGCACAGCCTCAGCGGCATCAACGAAGCGCTCCTCTGGCAATTGGGCGAGGGGCTGAAGCACGTACTCTTCAACACTAGCGTCATCGATCGCGACTGCGGCAGCGAGCGCAGCCGCGAAGTAGGCGTCATTCCAGGCGAACGCTCGCTCGCTCGGCTCCTCGTCAGGCCCACAGCCGACGCCGTTCGCGCCTGCGGTCCACAGCCAACAATGCTTGACCAGCGCACGCAAGAGAGCGGGACATGCCGCGCGCCAGAGTGCAACCGCCAGCGACAGCCATTCCGCTGCAGCTGCGTCATCCAACGCGAAAGTGCGCGATGGCGTAGGGCGTTGCCCCGGTCGAGGCCGCGAAGCACCCAGCGAGATCGTGAATCGCCCCTTTGGCGGACGCGGGTTGGGAAGTTCGGGCCAGCTCGGCTCGGAGCCTTCTCCGGACAGCCACGC
Source organism: Variovorax sp. dw_308 (assembly GCF_019207085.1). GTDB lineage: Bacteria > Pseudomonadota > Gammaproteobacteria > Burkholderiales > Burkholderiaceae_C > Variovorax. The sequence goes on from NZ_JAATOM010000037.1 coordinate 31,374, forward strand.
AAGTTCCGCCGCAACCGCCGCCTTCAGCCTTGTCCGCTCGGCCTCCTTGAGCGCGGCGTCCATCTCGCGCTGACGCGCAACATAGTCATCGACACCCTTGAAAGGGTCGTCCTCTCGTTGCGGGACGGCATAGATGGCAGACGACAAGCCAATGCGGACGAGTGACCGCACGAGAGTCGGGAGCAATGAGCGTTGCGCCGCTATCTCAGCATGTAGTACCGTGACCATGCCCGTCGTACGGTTTGCCGCCAAGTGAAGCAATCGCGGCAAATCGGCAAGGTCCGAATCATCGCGATACGCGGCCAGCAATCCCACGGCGGCAATCGCCATCGTGTTGTACGGCATCTGTTTGGCGAACCCAGCGTCATCGAAGCCTTCCCGATCAGCTGCTTCCACCAACTTCTCGCGGGCCCAAGTGCCGTACGCGACCTTCTGTTCTGGTGAGCCATCGCGCATGAGTAGTGCGGCCACGATTAGCTGCGTTCGGGATATCCACTGTGCATCGTCTGCGTCCGATTGTGCCGACGACGTCGAGGGATCGGACTGTGCCCAGCGAACGCCATCTTCAAGCAACTGCGATGAGCACGGCGGTTCGACAAGGGCTCGCATGAATCGCGTGCGAATCACGATTTCAGCGTTGCCGCGGTGCGCCTGTGTCTGGTAGGTACCAAGCAACCGTGCCTCCTCAGCAGGAGGCACGTACTCGATGGTCTGGCCCTCTTCGTCATCGCCTCGCTGTACGTAATTTGTGGGATCAAGCTGATTGAGCGCGCACATGGCGGCGAATCTCGGGTCTGCCATACCCCGGCTATCGACATCAGGTTGGCCGATTTGCTCCGCCTCGATGCGAAGTGCCTGCTGCATCGCTTCACGCACGTCGGGAGGACCGTTAAACCCGAACTCAAAAAGTACGGCATCCAGTGCTGTGCTTCGCGAGGGTCGCTGCAGTAGGTTTTCCAGCCGAACAGCACCGAATGGTTCGTGATGCACCCAGGCAGTGAACGGAGCGGCCGAAATTATCAAATCGTGACCGTACCGCTCGCGATCCATGGCCAGTAGTGCGGCCGATGCCGCAAACGGCCAAATGCACCCGCGCGTCTTCGGCCAATGCGACAACATGACGTCAACCGCAACCAGCAAGTAGGCTGCCGGGCAAACTTCGGGCCTCAGAAGGTCATCGATCACTGCCTGCGCAGGTTCGCCCCGCTCAATGCGGAGATGCGCCCACGCTTCCAGGGCCATCAGGGCCGACGCGACAATGTTGCTGCTCTGGTGCGCCCGAGACCACACGTACGACCTGAGCCAGGGAAAAGAGCGCTTCCCGCTCGGGAACGGCACGTCGATGGAGTCCTGGCCCGGCTCACGCCCTTGCGTTCGCCGCCGTATGGCGTGGGCAACGACACCATGCACCAGTCGCAGTCCCTGCTCCTTGTTCGACAGCAGCAAGTCGAGAAATGGTGCACGCGCCGGCGACGGCGGGAAGTATTCCAGGTCCCAGGCCGAGAAAGTGTCCCGAATAGAGGACCGTCGATCCTCGGCATCATCGTCTCCTTCGGGCAATGCCCGCAAAAACAGATCAGCTACGGCCTGCGGCGCCGCCTGTGGCGCCGTGCCAAGGAACGTCAGCAATGGGCGAAAGAGAACGTGCCGATAAGGATGATCGGCAACCAAATGCAAGTATGACTCGATGTCTGAGGGGCGGAGCTTGCACCATGAGAGAAAGGCGGTCCTAAGGTCGCTCTCTTGTGCCGTGGTCATTGACAGGCCAGGCGCCCGCCGGGCGGCCATGTACTCACGGGAGCCAGATACCCTAGGGTGGTTCTTCGCTTGAACCTCAATCAACCACGAATACAGGCGCGCCACCAGCAGGGGCGACATCACGTCCTGCCCAGCGAAGACGGTGCACCAGCGGTTGTAGAGATTGACGAGCTGCGGCACCGCTCCGTTCGGCAGTCGATCTCCTTGGGAAAGGGACCAGGCGATCAGGTTGAGCCATGCTGCGCCAACAGGTGCGACAAAGTCGTTCGTGAGCTTGCTCGTGTCAGCACCGAGGGCTGCCCAAAGCGGAGCGGCTGGCTGGGAGTCGACTGTGATGACAGCACGGACAAGATCGGCCAGCACCTCTCCATTGTTCGAGGCGAGTGTTGGGAAGCAGCGGGTCAACGCGTCTTCAGCCCGCTCTGAACGCACGAGAGCGAGCAGGACGGTACGCCGCCACGAACCGTGCGCTTGGGGTGTGCTAATGGCGTCAAGCAGCGTTTTCCACGCGGTCTCGTCTTTGCCGAGCTCAGCATGCAGCCGCGCCGCGATCTCCACGCCGCGCACCAGCCGTTGCGGTACTGGATCGTTCAATGACAGTGTCGAGAGGTGCTCGGGCTCTTCACGCAACAGGCAACCAACCGCCCAGTCACGCAGCACGTCGTGCGCGAGTTCGATGCGAACGGCGCCGCGCAGATGCAAAGTGCCGCTTTCGGCCAATGCACTGATCGCCTCTGCCGGTGCGGCGCTGGAGTCCATCGGAGCCGACGAGGCCAGCGAGTGCATCGCCAACGAGTGAAGCACTCGAAAGCGCTCCAGGCGACCTGCAGCCTGTGCCGAATCGCCTGTCGTCCACCACTGGGATGCCATCTGTGTTTCGCTGAAAGGCGCCATGGCCTCGCCCATGGCGCTGCGCGCCAATCGGTCCAATCGGTACAAATTGCGCACCAGTTTCTGCGCAGGATGCCCCGTCCTCAGAAGTGCAGCGAGGGCTGGATCTGCGTCCCGAAGCCAGTTCACCTCATCGTCGCCGAGCTCGTCGATGACCAACGGCGGCGCCTCGCCGAGTTCCTGCAGCGCCCGTGTCGGCAGCCATGCACGCGCGTCGGCGTCAAAGTCCGTTCGCGCTGTCGCAACTACGCTGAAGCCGCGGACTTGCGCCGCTGCGCTGATCAGGTCCACGACGGTGGCCCGTTGGCTCGCATCGTCGAAGCGGTCAATTCCGTCGACGAACAGAGTACCGCCGCCGTCGCCCGCCAAATCAGTTAGAAAATCCCGCGCCGAGGCGTGACAGCCGAGTTGTGCCTCCAGGGCAGCCCACCCACCGCCAGGTACGCGGTGCGGCACGACTACGACGATGCGCGACTCAACGCCAACACGCAGCGCCAATTCCTTCAGCACGCCCGACTTGCCGACGCCGCCGGCACCACGGATTTCGAGGTATCTGCCGCGTTCAAGAGCCGAAAGCGCCGCAGCAACAAGGTCGCGACGATCAATCACCGCTCCGTGGACGCGCGTTTCGATCGCCGTCAGGGCGTTCTCCGCGACTTCGGCAATCCGCTCGCGCGCAGCATGCAAGCGCCTGTCGCCTGCCAAGCTGAAACTGCGCTCGCTGGTCAGTCGCTCGCGCAGAGCGTTTGCATCGAGATCACCGCCAGCAGCATCCACCTGCAACGCGATCTGCTGTAGCGAGTCCCACAGCTCAGCTGATCGGCCGATGGCCTGAGAGGCCAGCAGGAGGGCGCAGCGCTCGCGAGCGAGTTGCGCACAAACGGAACCGGGTTGCTCGAAGTCAAATGCCAGAACTTGAAAGCGCGACAGCAGCAGCCACACAGCAGCGTCGTCGTGCGCCGCCCCTGCCGTCTGCATGTGCCCCCGGAACGCCGTCACAAAGTCGCGCATCCCCTGATGGGCAGCGCCGGCTTGATTCAGACGACGGAAGAAGTCTTCCGCTCCCTGATACTCGCGCGCCCACCTCAGGACGTCCTGGACATGCTGCTCAATCTTGGTGGACGTACGGGCAAGCGCCACCGCGAGTTCGTAGCGCGTCGTGCTGAACTCGGGCTTGGCTACAGCCCGGCACGCCAGGACGACCACATCCGCGAAAACCGAGTCGCTTGCTGTAAAGGCAATCGTGCGCTTCGCCTGCAGTTCGAGAGTAGCAAGCGACCCCCGGCTATCGTAGCCAGTGATGATGACGTCATCCATTGGATGACCGAAGCCCGCCCGCTGGAACATAACGCGCGCGACCACAACGCCCGGCAGGCCACGCGCTTCTCCACCCGACAGCAGCGGCAAGAGGTACTGCGCCCCGATGTGTCCCTCCAGCAGAGCGCCTGAAGGCCCGGACGCCGCTGGACTGGCTATGGGCGGTCCGTCATCGGCTGAGCGGGACCGACGTGGACGTGTGCTCGCAATCGCTGCAGACTTCTTAGCTGCAGGCTTTGAGCGATTTGGTGTGGGTTCGGCGGACTTGGTCTTACGTGGCTTTGCCATTTTCGTTTCAGGGGCGTGCGCGCATTGTCAATGACGGACGAACGTCCCAACAGACTAGCGCACAGGTCGCCACCCAATCTGCGAGGCAGATGTGCGCCGCAATCGATGGCCGCTTTTTGGGGTCGGGCGCAGTGGGAGTTGACCGAGAGTAGCCGATTCCGGCAGTTCGCTGAAATCGGCGGCGTCCCATCGGCCTACGCATGGCGGACGGGCCCGCCGCCAACTGGCGATCACCGACAAGCCGCCACGGCCAGCAGGCGGCCTCTCCCCAACTTCCTACCCATCGCGATAGCGCCTGACTGGGCGTCTGACTGGGCGCCTGAGTTGGGGCGTTGGGGCGTCAGCAAGTGCGGCCCATGCACCAGGCGGCGCCACTGCCCCACTGCCCCACTGCCCCACTGCCCCAATCGCGCAGCGCAAGTCTTACTGACACCCGACATTTCGACGATGGCCCACGAGTCCTGTCCCGGCTTGCCGCGTTTCAGCTGCCGCTGCCTTCAGCTTCCTGACCGCCCTTGTGGGCCCTTGGTTGGCACCTTTCCGCGCAGCAATACGGCCTCATTCGATTTGTAACAGGCGCTATGACTACAGGCGCGGGGAAATTGACGGCCGTTGGCTATCTCCGAACTCGCTGCCGGCGTTGCGCGCCACGGCGCGCGTCCATCAATAGCCAATCCTGAGGAATCACATCAATGCCGATCATAAATACTACCGACACGGCGCTGTCGGAAGCGAAACGCGCGCCGAGGACGCCACCGCCGCTGCCCGCTTATCTCCGTGTTGAGGCGGTCATTCGACACCTGCAAATCTCAAAGGCCACTGTTTGGCGTCTGGCCGCCGCCGGAAAAATCAGCACGCTGAAGATCTCGAAGCGCGTCACGCTTTTCAGTGCCCAGTCCATTCAGGATTATCTCGACGAGTGCGAGAAGGTGGGTGGCAAATGAAACCCGATCGCCCCAGCACTGCCACTGCACCCGTGCCGCAATTGACAGGACGCACTCGCAAGGTCACGACCCGCTCTGCGGTCATCGAGGCGCTGAAGAATATGTCGATACCCATTGCGCGGGATCCAGACATCGACCCCGAGTTCTACGAGATCACGGACCTGTTTCATCAGTTGTTCGGGCCTTTGCTGGCCGAGACCGCGGAATTGCTCGAAGCGAATTCGAAGGATGGAGGCGGCGATGTTTGACTTGCTGCGCCTGACGGACGATCCGTTCGGGGCAGGCCCGCGCTCCGAGCAAGACACTTCGAACGCATCGGGAGATATGGAGCCCGTGCCGGGCTTCCGGCTGACAAGCCAAGGGCTGTTCATCGAAGAGGCCGACCAGCGCACTTACGTCTGCGACCCGATAGTTGTTCTCGCCTTCGCGCGCACTCCCGAGAGCAGCTCTTGGAGCAAGCAGATCGTCATGCTGGACCGCGACGGAGTGACACATGAACGCATCATTTCCGCGGCGCAGTTGATGCGCTTCGGCTTCGACGTATGTGCCACATTGATCGATGAAGGTCTTCGCGTCGCCCCCAATCCACAGGCAATGAGATGGTTGCTGACCTATCTGACCCGAGCCGAGCCGAAGACGCGAGCCCTCATCGCGGAAAGGCCGGGTTGGATTCAGACACCGAAGAGCGTCTTCTACGTACAGGCTCATCGAGTGGTCGGACGCGGCACAGAGACCGTCGTGTTGGCGCCTGACATACGGGTGGCAAGCAAGCGCTCCGAGTCCGGCACCGTCGAGCAGTGGCGAGATACCGTAGGCGCTTGGAGCGTCGGTAATTCGCGTCTCATGATGGGAATTTCGATGGCCTTCGCCTCGATGACACTGGCCTTCGCAGGCTTGGAGAACGGCGGCATCAATCTCGTTGGCCCATCGTCGTGCGGCAAGACGACGGTGCTCGGCTGCGCCGCATCGGTCATGGGTGCACCCGCGTACGTTGGAAACTGGCGCCAGACCGACAACGCCTTCGAGGCTGCAGCGGTACCGTCTGGTCTGCTTTCTCCTGGGTCGCGGTGCTCGGATTTAGGCCCACCGTCAGCAGCGGGCGCGTCCCAGCTTTACCGAGGGTGTAGCGCCACTCGTCGCCTTCATCCGAGTGATAGATGTCGAATATGGTTGTCGCCGCGGATCCCATTCTTCCTTGCTCCTCGTTGATTGCCAAAAGCTCTGGACCAAACATCCTAAATTGGGATATTCTAAAACGGGATGTACGTTCGCTCGCGTGTCGCGCGGCCTGCAATCTCCACCGTACAAGAAGCTTCGCCGGCTTCTTGCGCAAGCGCGCGCCGAGGCAGGGTTGACGCAGCTTCAAGTTGCTACGCGCGTGCAGCGCCCTCAGTCGTTCGTGTCGAAGTACGAGAACGGCGAGCGCCAACTGGACGTGATCGAGTTCGTCGCAGTCTGCAAGGCTATTGGCGTTCCGCCTTCCGAGCTAGTCGAAGAGCTCGCGTAGCGCAAGTTAGCTTCCGTCCGAGACCGTGACTTCCCCAATGATGTCCGCCTCTGTCAACACAATATCGTCAGCTGGCACTGGTGATGAAGGCAGCATCTTCTGAGCGAGACCTACTAGGCGATCGAACGTTACGGCAAGGTAGCTGAGCGCGTCTGGCTCAACGTCCCTGTTGGGTGGCTCCTTCGTGACCGAACTGATAAGTTCTGCGAACGTCTCGTGCAGTGGACCGGCGGACCTCTTTCGAGAAAGGTGCGCCGCGTCAGCTGGGAGTGGGTAGTAGATCGTCGGCACCGTTGTGCCATCCCTCAAGACCTCGTTGTCCAATACCGCGAAGGACACTCCTACTACGGCCTGCAACGGCGCCCCGTGCGTGAAGAGATTTCGATACGCTGAGAACAACGACAACCAACCGCGATTGTCTTCGTTCGACGCATCGAGCAACTCGACTTGTAACGCGTTCGCGACGTCACGCTTTTTCAGGTTTCCTACGAGGCCGCGCATTGCGGAAATACCCGCGAGGCCAAACACGAACCGCGCAGCAAACTCCGCCAACGTATCTCGTAAGACCGCCAGCTCCCAAAACATGGCATGAATCGCAAGGTACACAGCCGGCGAGTTCGTATCTTTGAAGCGGGAATGTGTCTTTATTGGCAGCGCTCGAACTTGGCTGCGAAGCTGGACCGCATAAGCGTGGCACAAGTGCTGCAACCTTGTCTGACCGGAGCTCAAACCCGAGGCAATTCGGGCAGCGACATCGGACAGCAGCATCATGTCCTTCTGGCCTGCGTGGAACGCTATTCGCCGCCAGTTCTGTTGCGCATCCTTGGCCCGCCACTCGCCTTCAAACGACTGGGCAAAGAACTGCGGGGAAGCCAATCCCGACGCTTCATCGGCAGTCGTTATGAATGTCATGCCGACAACGGTGTACCCGACATGACGCAACGCGCCTACAAGTTCCGGGTAGGCGCGCAAGTTGAATTGGCCGAGAAGGACACGACTGCCGACCCCCGCGAATATCTTCACCAGTGGACCGGGCTGGCTGATCGCGACAAGTCCGCCACTAAGCCAAGCGATTCGCGTGACGTGATGCCACGACGGATTATTCAAGTCATGATCCATGAGCGTGATGCCTCCACCCCGTACTGTGCCTGACACTGGTGCTGAGGGACTCAGACGACATCACACAGTCGCACCGCAAACGGATGGGTACGTAGATGGGTAAGGATATCGAACTGGCCGAGCGTCGATGAGAGACATCGATGGCTGGCGGAGAGTGTGAGATTCGAACCATTATCTGAACCGATTTTCGCTTAGGCCCGTCGATGTGACTGAGTGAAGCGGGTCATTGTCCCGTTGCACACGTGTGCAACTAAAAAGGATTCTTCGCCGATCTGCGTGGAGTGTAAGGGGCCAACCGCGAGTTGCTCCAGGCCGCCGCCGGGACACGAGCGCTGGCTACGCCGAGGAGGTGCGCGCCCAATGTCCGAACGTGAAGATCTGAAGATCGTCTACGACCCTGTTACATATCGTGGCGAAGTACGGGCGTCGGGTCATTTGACCGCGTGCGCGTTGACGAGGCGAACCGCCTGTGCGACGACGAGCCAGGAAACTGGTCAACTGGTCAAGGGCGCGCGCTGGCTGTTGGGCTGTTGGCGCGCAATCCAGATAACATCGCACGCGACGAGGACCGGGTGCGATTGAGAGAGTTGCTCGACGCCAACCGAGCGCTGCTCACCGTCTGCGTGAAGAAGGACGACTTGAAGACGCTTTGGGGCTATCGTCACAGCGGCTACGCAGAGCAATGGAAGGATTGGTACGCCCGCGCCGTGCGCAGCCGCATCGAACCCCTGAGGGCTTTTGCCCGCAATCTCAAAGGCTACCTGTCCGGCATCCTGTCGCTATGTCGATGGCCGCTCAGCACGAAGCTCGTCGAGGGCATCAACAACATAATCAACGTCAACAAGCGCGCGGCGCAGGGCAACCGCGATGACGATGACGATGACTTCTGCCTCAAGATTCGCGCCGCCTTTCCCAGAAATCGGTGAAGAACAAAAAAGAGGGCATCGGATTCGAACCGATGGAGGGCTTGCACCCTCGCCAGTTTTCAAGACTGGTGCCTTAAACCGCTCGGCCAGCCCTCCGGAACCAATTGTAGCCCGCCCGTCTATCTGCGATTTTTCAACATGCTCATCAAGGTCAAATCCAGGGCCACTTCCCGGGTGGATGCCCGGGGTGAGGCCTGCACAGCAGCCCGTGCTGCAACCTCATCGCCAACCAACAGGACTTGGCGCTGGGCCCGTGTGACGGCGGTGTAGATGAGGGTTCGGTCGAGCAGTCGGTGGGATGTCAAAGGCACGATGACACGTGGCCACTGCGATCCTTGGGCCTTGTGGGCAGTGATGGCGTAGCCGAGTTCAATGTCGTCAAGCATCTCTTCAACCAGCGGCCTGCGTACACCGTCATCCCACTCAATCCATGCCAGGGAGTGCGGAGCATTATCATTGGCAGCTGCCTGAAGATTGGCACCCTTTTCAATCCGCACCACCCGCCCAAGCGAGCCGTCTTGCAACCCGCGATCCCATAGGTTTCTCGTGCAAAGAACAGGGTCACCGAGGTGAAGTCCGGTGTGGATGAAGGACTCGTACTTGTTGCTCCACACCATGACGGGCGCCGCCATTTTCGTCCGTCGAGCTTGGCACAGGTGGTTAATTGCCTTGGTACCGTCGAAGCTGTTTCGTCTTGCGCATAGGATCTGTGTGCTCTGCGGGTCGGCCCCGTATAGCTCAATGACCACTTCTGCAATGTCACGGCTATTGAGATCTAAACTATTTCGCCCAGCGCGAATGAACGCAATCGCATCGCTCGAATTGTTTGAAAGCAAGGGCCAAGAGCCGCGCCGAATTGACTGCGCCGCAGACGCTATGCATTCACCGCGCCTCGTCACCGCCAGTAACCTTACCGAGGGCACGGAATCGACTCGTGCCAAAGCGTGGAGGACAAGCCCAGGCCCGACAGGCGTGGGTTGAGCAGTGTCACCGACCAAAAGGATTCGTGGCGCAGGCCCCAAGCGGTCACACAGCCGACCCATGGTGAAGAGATCGACCGTGCTGGCCTCGTCTATCACCACGACGCTTTGTGCGTCTGGTTGGGGCTCCCCCGACCGCAGGAAGCTGGCGATCGTCGATGCGGAGCGTCCTGTGGACTCTTGCATCCGTATCGCTGCACGGCTCGCAAGTGCCAGCTGGACGACGGCCACCCCGGCAGCGTCATAGATCGCATAGAGTGCCCTGAGAATCGTGGTCGTTCCTACTCCGGCGCCGCCAATCACCAGAGCAAATCGATGGCGCACTGCCAGGTGAACCGCGGCGCGCTGCTCGTGGCTCAAATCAATCTGCTGAGTCGCCTCATATTCTCTCAACAGTGCGTCAACGGCCGCGGGCTCAAGCAGCGACCTGGTTATTCGGTCCTCAAGCCGTAGCGCAACCGACGAAGAAACGGCTCGTTCCATTACCAGCGCCCCCAGAGGCTGCACGCCGTGCGCTCCTACTACGTAGCCGCCGTTGGTCAGCCCAGTCTCTAAGGCCTTGGAAACCAAGGCTCGCCAAGGCGGTGAACTGCTCTGCGACCCTAGGAAACCCTGCACGCAAGTCAGTAGCTTGGAACCGAGGACGGAGGTGTGCCCCGCAGCGTACATGCGGTAGCAGGCTTCCTCGATAGCGCCCGCGAGACGGCGAGGATCGTCCAGTGCAACGCCGAAGCACTCACGGGCGAGTCGGTCAACCTCCCGCCAAGAGGCACGGAAACTGAGAAGCCGATAGGGGTCTTCCTCCAACTTCTCCGCCGTCTCGCGACCAAAATAGCGAATGACCCTCATAGCGACACCAGCGTCGAGCTTCTGACCTCGCAGCCACTGCAGCATCACGGTGTCTCCGAACTGCGCCCAAGCAGCTATTGTCAAAGCTGCGACCTCGGGACCCGTGTAGGCTCGAAGAGCGCTTACGTCCCCCGACTCGAGCACTTCATACAGCCGGCTATTCAAGGCCTCCCAGAGACGGTGCGCCTTTACGCGACCAACGCCTGCAAACGCTGGATTGTCGGCCAAGAAGGTGACTATGTGCTCACCAACGGGGCGCAAAAGGTTCGCCCTCGTCGCATCGATTTGCATCTCAGTCACCGAGTATCCATTGATGTCGCGCTGACGACTGGATCTCTTACCAGAGACGTTCCAACACTGGCCTGGCTGAACAATTGCTTCGCCGAGCGTCAAGGCATTCGCTCTCACGACAACATGCTCGGCTTCGTCGGCCACGCCCCCTGCCTCCTTGATCACCTTGCCGGAGAAGATACAGCCCCCAAATCCTCGAGGGCTTTGACTCCGAATGGATGTGATCTGTAGTGTGAGACTCACCATCAACGGAAGATTCTCCCGGTTTGAAGAAGTGCCTCACTGATCATGGTGAAACGTTTTAAAGCACCCTTAAGCTCGGCCACTTCGGCACGCAATTCCGCGATCTCTTCTCCTTGCTTGAGTTGACGATCACGTTCTGTCTCGGGCACAACCCGCTGCCTGCCGCTTTCGCAAACAATTTGTTGCTGCTGCGTATCCGGGCTTCG
>NZ_JAATOM010000038.1 GCF_019207085.1 Variovorax sp. dw_308
GGCGTCGATGCAGCGACTCGTGCCGGCGCACAGCGTGCCCGCGCCGCCCATCGCCCCCCCCGCGCCGGCGCCGCCGCGGCTGGCCTCAAGGCTGCGCGAGGACATCGAGGCGGGCCGCCTGTCCGTCCGCGACGAGGTGCTGCGCAGCGTGGTCACGATCAATGCCGATGCGCTCGACAACGCCACCGCCCCCCTGACGCGCGTGGGCGCGGCGCTGAAGAAGGAGCCGGGCAAGGTCCTGGTCGTCGGCTACACCGATGGTAGCGATCCGCCCACGGCGCGCACGCCCTCGGCCTGGCACCAGGCGATGGAATGGGCGCGCGGCGCCGCCGACGTGCTGCGGCCTGTCATCGGTGACGCGCGGCTGGCAGTCGAGGCCCGTGTCGACCCGGCTGCCAGTGGTCCGCTGCGGCGTGTCGAGATCGTCCTTTTTCCGGAATGAAGCCGGAATGACGCTGCGATGAAGCCGCCGCCCCGCCTCCTGCAACGCGCCGTGAACCTCGGCGCGGCGGGGGTGCTGCTGTGGTTCGCGGCCCCGCTGCTCGCCTTCGGCAAGTGGCACCCCTTCGACGACACGCGCGCCCGACTTGCCCTGCTCGCGCTGGCCGCGCTGCTGCTGGTCGGCCTGTACGCGCTGTCGTTGTGGCTGGCCCGGCGACGCAATGAGCGGCTGCTCAAGAGCCTCGAACAAGGCGATGTCGGCCTGGAACTGAGCCAGCGCTTCCGCGATGCGCTCGCGATGCTGCGAAACGGCGTCGAGGCCAAGGGCACGCGCCGCTGGTGGCAGCGCCGCCGACAGGTGCAGCAACTGCCCTGGTACCTGATCATCGGAGCGCCCGGTGGCGGCAAGACCACGGCGATATTGCATTCGGGCTTGCGCTTTCCGCTGGCCGAGAAGCTCGGCCGCGACCCGCTCGCCGGCATCGGCGGCACGCGCCAGTGCGACTGGTGGTTCAGCCAGGAGGCGGTGTTCATCGATACGGCCGGACGCTACCTGACGCAGGACAGCGATGCCGCGGCCGACGCCCGCGAATGGCAGCAGTTCCTCGCCTTGTTGCGTCGGCACCGGCCGGTGCAGCCGATCAACGGCGTGATCGTCAGCGTCAGCGTGCCCGACCTGCTGCAGGGCGGCGCGGAACTCGGGCGCCAATCGGCCGCCGTGGCGGCACGCCTGGACGAATTGCGGCGGGAGCTCGACCTCGCCTTCCCCGTCTACCTGCTGGTCACCAAGGCCGACCTGCTCGCCGGTTTCGTCGAGACCTTCGGCGATCTCGACGCCGCGCAGCGGGAGCAGTTCTGGGGGCTGGTGTTCGATGCCGATGTCGACGGTGTCCCGGTCAATCTCGACATGCGCCTGAATGAACTCGCGCAGCGCCTGGCACAGCGCACGCCGGAGATGCTCCAGCATGAACGGATGGCGCAACGCCGTCTGCCGATCTACGCCTTCGCGGCGCAGTTCAAGGCGCTGCTGGCGCCGCTCGAAGGCTTCGTGCGCGAGGCCTTTGCCGGCATCGCCGTCGAACCGGCGCAGCGCCTGCGCTCCATTGCGCTGACGAGCGGCACGCAGGAGGGCAATCCGATCGACCGGGTGATCGGTGAACTCGCCCGCAGCCATGGCCTCGCGCTGAAGCCGTTGGCGCGGCCCGATGCCGGGGGCAAGTCGTACTTCCTGAGCGCCTTGCTCAAGCACTTGGTGATCGCGGAAGCGCCGCTGGCAGGCCAGCGCTTGCAGCGGCTGCGCTGGCGTCGGCGCGCCGTCATGCTCGGCGCCGGCACGGCCGGTATCGTGCTGCTGGCCGCCTCCGTCCTGTGGTGGCAAAGCTATGAGCGCAACCTCGCCTACGTCGACACGGTGCGCACACGCGTCGAGCAATTGACGCAACGCATCGGTCCACTGGAATCGGCGAGCCTGGAGCAGGTGCTGCCGCTCTATGCGCTGCTGGAACGGCTGGCCTCCAACGATGGCATCGATCCCGACGAACCGCCGGCCGGCTTCGGCTTCGGACTGTTCCAGGGGCCGCGGCTGGCGCGCTCGGCGGAGCAGGCCTATCGCGAGATGCTCGACCAGAGCCTGGCGCCACTGCTCGTCGAACGCTTGCGCCGCGACCTGCGCGAGGCCGAGGACAGCGCCACACGCTACGAGGCGCTGCGTTCGGCATTGATGCTCTCCGACCCGTCGCGGCTGGTACGCCCGGAGTTGAAGGGCTGGGTCGGGCAGGCGCTGGCGCAGGCGAGCGGCGCTGGCGAACGCGCCGAATGGTCGCGCCATGTCGACACCCTGATCGAGCGCAGCGGCCTGCCCGAGGCGATGCGCCCTGACGAGGCCGGCGTGCGTGCCGCGCGTGCCGCCCTCGCTGCGGTCCCGCCGGCGCAGCGCGTGCACGAACTGCTGCTGCTACGCGTGCCCGACCCCGACCCGCCGCAAGACCTGCCGACGGAACTGGGCGCAACCAGCGCCGCCTTCTTCACCACCTCCAGCGCCGGTCCCATGCCGCCGAATTCGAGCGCCAGTGACTGGCGCCGCAGGCTGCTGCCTGCCCTCGATCCCCTCATCGACACGCTGGCCAACGAGGCGGATTGGGTGCTTGGCGACACCGCCGCCGACATCCGCCGGCTGCAGAAGGACCGCGCCTGGCGAGACGACATCGCCTTGCAGGTCGGCAAGCGGCAGGCACAGCGTGTGAACGCGGCCTGGTCGGCCCAGCTCGATGCGCTGGCACTGGCGCCTGTCGCCGATCCGGAAGGCGCCTCGCGCCGGGCCGCCGAGCTCACTGCCCCCGATTCGCCGCTGCGCCGCCTGTTCACGCGCCTGGCCGACGAGTTCAGCGCGCCTACCCAAGGCGGCAGCGCGGCAGAGAACGGCTTCAATGGCGCATTGCGGGCGCGCTTCGGTGCGCTCGGCGACTATGCTGCCGGCGCAGGACCGCAAGCACTCGACCGGCTGCACGTCCTGGCCACCGGCAAGCGCGACGAGAGCGCCGCCGCGCAGCTCGATGCAGCCCTGCGTGCCGAGGCTGCCCGTGCCCCGCCCGAATTGCGCAAGGTCTACGTCGACCTCGGGACATTGATTCGCTCCCGCGGCGGTGCCCGGCCGGGCTTCGACGCCGCGCTGGGCGAACTCGCGCGAGCCTGCACCACGTTGACACGCGCGTACTTTCCGTTTGGCGGCGCCGCATCACGCGACATGCCGCCGTCCGATTTCGCGCGCCTGTTCGGACCCGGCGGCCTGTTCGACGAGTTCCGCCGCCACCAGTTGAACGAACGTGTCGACACGTCGAGCCGGCCATGGAAGGCCCGCGGCGCTGGCGTCGATGTGGGTGTGCCGGCGGCCTTCGAGCAGGCGGCAGCCATCGGCGCCCTGTTCTTCCCGCAAGGCGCGCCGTTGCCCGAACTCAGGCTGCGCCTGACGCCGCAGCGCATGGATGCGGACCTGCTGCAGTTCAGCGTCGATGTGGATGGCCAGTTGCTGCGCTTCGAGAACGGCCCGGCGCGCGCCAAGGAACTGGTCTGGCCCGGGCCGGCGTCGACGCAGAAGGTGTTGCTCCGCATCCTGCCGCCCGGCCCCTCCGGCGTCGGCGCCGAGGTGCACGAAGGTCCGTTCGCCTGGCTTCGGGTGCTGCTGCGCAGCGACTGGCAAGGCGCGCGCGGCGCACCCGCCCGGTTGTCCCTCGTCGTCGACACGCGCAAGCTCGACGTCGAGGCGAGCGCCGCCGCCGGGCCCGAGGCCGACATCTGGACGCTGCGGGAGCTGGCGCGTTTTCGCTGCCCGCCTGAGCCTGGAAAAAGCAGCTGAATCATGGTGAAGTCGCTGGCTTCGCGTCGCGTGTGCTGGTACGGCAAGCTGCCTGCGCGCGGAGATTTCGTCGGCCGCGGCCTGCCGCCCCGCTGGCGCAACGAGTGGGATGGGTGGCTGCAGCGCGGCCTGGTCCTCGCCGCCACGACGCTGGATGGCGCCCCGCTGCGCGAGCGCCTGGGCGCGTTCGCGCCGTGGCGCTACGTGGCGCTGCCGGCCCCTGGGGAGGTTTGGTGCGGGATCATCATGGCGTCCCAGGACCGGGTCGGGCGCGCCTTTCCGCTGACACTTGTGGAGCGCCTCGACATGCCGGCTTCCCTGGACGAAAGCTGGGTCAGGCTGGCGGCGCTGCTCGATGCGGTCGCCCAGGGGCCGGAGGTGCTGGAAGCCGTGATCGCCGCGTTGCCGCCGCGCGCGGGGCCGGCCGCCAAATCCCGGCAAGATCTACCTTCAGCGCCGGCCAGCCTCTGGTGGCCGCTGGCCGCCGCGGGCGATGCCATCGCGCGGCCCGCGGCCTGGCCGCCGGAGCCGGCATTGCTGCTCGATTTGCTTGAGCCGATCTAGCCAGAGACGCATGCGATTGCCAGGCAAGCGCATCAAGGTGAAGCGTGGCCGACGGCATCGAGAAACTTGAGCGTCTCCCAAGCTGATGCAGCACAGTCGTGAAACTGTCGACAAACGTGCTGACCATGCACTGACCGATGAAGCGGGATTGCGCGCCAAAAGGCCCACTGCGTGGAGGAAATTGTGAACAAATGTGTACTATCGAACTAGGATTGGTCTTGAAGCCCGCCACTGGAGCGGGCGTTGCCCGAACAATCGATTCGTCCAAATCACCTTTATCACCATGCAAAGTAAAGAAGATTTCCTCGTGTTCGGTGCCCCGCGGATCGAGCAGGACGACATCGACGCGGTCGAGTCCGTGCTGCGGTCGGGGTGGCTCGGAACCGGGCCCAAGGTCTCCCAATTCGAGCGGGAGTTCGCACTCTATCGAGGCGCAAGCCATGCGATGGCGTTGAACTCCTGCACGGCGGCATTGCACTTGTCGCTTCTCGCCTCCGGCGTCGGGCCGGGTGACGAAGTCATCACGACACCGATGACGTTCTGCGCGACCGTCAACGCCATCATTCACGCAGGCGCCACGCCGGTCCTGGCCGACGTCGACCCCGAGACGCTGAACATCGATCCGGTACAGGTGCTGCAGAAGATCACGCCGCGCACGCGTGCCATCGTCCCGGTTCATTTCGCCGGGCGCCCTTGTGACATGGACGCGCTGATGGCTCTCGCCAGCCAGCATGGCATCAAGGTCATCGAGGACTGCGCGCACGCGATCGAGACCGAGTACCACGGCCGCAGCGCAGGGACGATCGGCGACTTCGGCTGCTTCTCCTTCTACGTCACCAAGAACATCGTCACCGGAGAAGGCGGCATGGTGTTTGCGCGCAGGGCAGAAGACGCGGCGCGCATCAAGATCCTTGGCTTGCACGGCATGACCAAGGACGCCTGGAAGCGCTTCAGCGACGAAGGCTACAAGCACTACTACGTCGTGGCCGCCGGCTTCAAGTACAACATGATGGACCTGCAGGCCGCCATCGGCCTGAAGCAACTCGAGCGCGTCGAGCACTACTGGCGTCGACGCGAGGCGATATGGGCGCGCTACATGAACGAACTGGCGGACCTCCCCCTCGGGTTGCCTGCGCCCGTCGAGCCCCACACGCGACACGGTCACCACCTGTTCACGGTACATGTCGATGCGAAGCGTTGCGGGATTTCCCGCGATGCCTTCCTGGACGCGATGACCGCGCAAGGCATTGGCGTCGGCGTGCACTACCTCTCGCTCAACGAACACCCGTTCTACCAGGAGACCTATGGCTGGCGGCCCGAAGATACGCCGCACGCGCACCGGATCGGCCGCCAGACCGTGTCGCTGCCGATCTCGGCGAAACTGAGCGATGCGGAGGTCACGCGCGTGATCGGCGCGGTGCGCTCGATCCTGCAGGCGCAATCCGTGAAAGTTGCCGCCACGGCATGCTGATCTCGGTACTGATACCGGCTTATGCCAGGCCAGAGCAGTTGGGCGAAGCGCTCGCAAGCATTGCGCAACAGGATCGCTCGCTGATCGGCGAGATCATCATTGCCGACGACAGCCCACGCGCGTATTGGGATCGCAACCAGGCAGTGATCGCAGCGAGCGGCCTGACGGACCTGATCGACTACGTCCCCAGCGAACCGTCAAGGGGCACGTACCCCAACCAGTGGTTCCTGGGCACGCGAGCGAAGTGCGACCACCTGCTCTTCCTTCACAACGACGACATGCTCTGCCCAGCGGCGTTGCGCACGCTGGCCGATGCATGCATGAGCGAAACAGACACCTTGGTCAAGCTCTGGTTCGGCCGCAACCTGATCATGGACGAGGAGGGTCGCGTCGATCCGGCCCGCAGCGCGGACAACGATCGCGTGTACGGCAAGACTGGCGGCGCGCGCGCCCAGCCGATGTGGCAATGGTGCCTGACCCAATCGGTCCCGCCAGACGCCTTCCTGATTGCAAGGGACACCTATCTGCAACACATGCAGGGCCCGCGTGATGGCAACGTCGGCGACTGGGCCATGATGGTGCGGCTTGCCAACAGCGGCGTGTGGGCCCGCTTCATCGATCAAGAGGTTTCGATGTATCGCGTCCAGGCGGACTCCGTCACCAATGCGGGCCGCGGCATGGATGTCCACCTTTATTACGAATTCACCAGGCAGCTCCGGGTACCGCCTGAGGGAACCGCGCTGAAGCAGGTCAGAGCCTCGCGCATCGCGCCGGTGGCAACGATTCGCTATGCGAGGGACGGCGAGCGTCTCCATGCATGGAAATGCTATGTCTCGCGCGACTGGACCTGGCGCCAACGCCTTTCCAGGAGCGGCGTGATGGCCTTGATGGCGTTGTCGATGCCTCGGGCACTCTGGACCTGGGCGCTGCGCAACCGGGATTAGCGGCCCGCGGTGAAATCGGGGCCATGCGCCACGGTGCGACAAGTCTCTCCGCCGGGTTGAGCGAGCGACCCTTCGGACCGCGGTCAGCCATTGGTCAGCCTGACGGCGGCGCAGGCGTCAATCCGCTGGGATTCACGCCGTCAGCCGGATTTGGCTGACCCCAACATCGAGGCCCGTGTGCTAGGACTGCGCCCATGGCACAAGTCGTCGGGCAGCGCGCGGAGTTGGCGGTCAAGCTCGGCCTGCTGGCGGTGTTGGCCTGCACAGCATTCGCGCTGGTCCTGCTGTTGTGGCGCGGGCAGGAAGACACCACGCGCAATGAAGTGGTGACGCAGCCCATTGCGTTCAGCCACAAGCACCACGTGGGGGACGTGGGGCTGGATTGCCGGTTCTGCCATGCGCAGGTCGAGCATTCCGCTTCGCCGGGCTTTCCTTCGACACAGGTGTGCCTGGGCTGTCACTCTCAATTGTTCGCGGGGCAGGCGATGTTCGAGCCGCTGCGCGAGAGCGCACGCACGGGAGCGCCCGTGGCATGGAAGCGCGTGCACAGGCTGCCGGACTTCGTCTACTTCGACCACAGCATCCATGCGGCCAAGGGCGTGGCCTGCATCGATTGCCATGGCCGTGTCGACCAGATGCCGCTGATGCGCCGCGTGTCCTCGCTGCGGATGGACTGGTGCATCGACTGCCATCGAAATCCGCAGCCGCACTTGCGCGACCCTTCGCATGTGTTCGACATGCGTCCCCTGGGCGTCGACGACATGGCCAGCGTTCAGATGCTGAGCCGCTTGCAGAGCCAGCAGCGGCTCACTGATTGTTCGACCTGCCATCGATGAGCAGGCGACCGACACCATGAAGCCCATCCAGCGTGTGATCGAGATCGTGCCGGCCCAAGGCGCCGCGCGGGATGGCTTGACGCGGCGCCAGGCCCTGTCGTGGATGGCGGCTTCGATGGCGCTGGCGAGCGCCGGCTGCACGCGGCCCGACCCGGGCGAGGCGCATCCCTTCGTGCGCATGCCCGAGGCCGGCTATGGCGGTGAAGCGCTGTACTACGCGACGAGCTTCGTGCGTGACGGGTTTGCGCATGGCGTGCTGGTGGGTACGCGCGAGGGCCGGCCGGTGAAGGTCGAGGGCAATCCCTTGCATCCGGCGAGCCTGGGGCGAAGCGATGTGTTTGCGCAGGCCTCTGTGCTGGGGCTCTGGGACCCGGATCGGTCGCAGGTCGTGTTGCAACGGGGAGCCGGTACGGACGCTGCCATGCCGTCCACATGGAGCAGCTTCGACGCGGCGTGGCAGCGTCGGGCGCAGGACCTGCGTGCGCGCCAAGGTGCCGGGTTGCGCGTGCTGCTCCCGGCGAGCACTTCGCCCACCCTGCAAGCCCAGCTCATGACGCTGAAGGCGCGCTTTCCGGAGGCGCAGTTGCACCGGCACGCGCCCTTGGCCGCGGCGCATGCGCCCGTGCTGGCGTCGGGCCATGTCGGCCGCGCGGTGCCTGCTTTCTCGCGGGCCGCGCTCGTGGTGGCTTTCGACGCGGACCCTTTCAGTGGCGGTGCGGACAGCGTGCGCTGTGCAGCCGACTGGGCGAGCGCCCGCGAAGCCGCGCCCAGCGGCGGCGCGACGCGCCTGATCGCCATCGAGACCACGCCCGGCCTTTTCGGCGCACGCGCCGACGACCGGCTTGCGTTGCCGCCCGCGGCAATCGACGCGGTGATCGAGCGCCTGGCGCTGGCCTGCGGCGTGCCGGGCGCGGGCAACATCGCCATGGCCGACCCGCACCAGGCAGCTTTCGAGAAGCGGCTGCTCGCCGCCGTGCGGGCGGCCGGCCCCGACACCTTGTGCCTTGCGGGGCCTGCCCTTGCCGAACGCAGCCATGCCCTTTTGCATGCACTGCACCGCCGGCTCGGCGCGGTGGGGCACACGGTCCGCTACATCGCCACACCCGAGGGCGACGCCCTGCCCGGCTTGCTCGCGCTGCGCGAGGCCATCGAGCGCGGGGAGGTCGACACGTTGCTGATCCTGGGCGGCAACCCGGCCTACGACGCGCCCGGCGCGCTGCGCATCGGCGACGCGCTGTCCCGCGTGCCCTTCAGCGTGCACCTGGGCCTCCACGCCGATGAAACCGCGCAGTGCTGCCGCTGGCATCTGCCGATGAGCCACATCTACGAGCAATGGAGCGACGCGCGCGCCTTCGACGGCACGGCCTCGTTGATCCAGCCGGTGATCGCGCCGCTGTACGACACGCGCTCCGTGCACGAGCTGCTCGCCTCGATGCTCGATGACGAGACGCGCAACGGACGGGAACTGTTGCGCCGCCAATGGCGCCGCGAAGGCCAGGACAGCGCGGGCTTCGAGGCCTTCTGGCGCGCCAGCCTGCGCAGCGGCGTGGTCGATGGCAGTGCCTTCGCCGATGAAGCGCTTGCAGAAGCTTCACTGCCTCCCGCGCATCCGGCGCACGAGGCCGGCACGCTGACCGCCGTGTTCGTCCCCGACGCCGCGACCGCCGACGGCAGCTTCGCCAACAACGGCTGGCTGCAGGAACTCCCGCGTCCCTTCACGCAGATCACCTGGGGCAACGCGCTGCACTTCGGCCCGGGAACCGCTGCATCGCTCGGCCTGCGCAGCGGTGACGTGGTGCGCGCAAGCGCCGCCGGGCAAACGGTCGAGGTCCCCGTGTGGGTGCAGTCCACCCATGCCGAGGGCGCGGCGACCTTGCCGCTGGGCAATGGCCGCAAGGCCGGCGGGACGGTCGCGCGCGGCATCGGCTTTGACGCCTACGCGCTGCGGCCCGACGGCCAGGCGACAGTGCAACTCACGTTGAAGCCGACCGGCCGGCATGTCGACTTCGCGCGAACGCAGCTCACCCTGTCGCAGGAGGACCGCGAACTCGCCCGCACCGTGCTCGCTTCGCGGCCCATCATCCAGCGCGAAGAAGTCGCGCCGACGCTCTACCCGCCCAAGGACGGCAAGCCCGCGCACGCCTGGGCCATGACCATCGACCTCGACGCCTGCACCGGCTGCAACGCCTGCACCGTGGCTTGCCAGGCCGAGAACAACATTCCCGTGGTGGGCGCCGAGCAGGTCGCGCTCGGCCGCGTCATGCACTGGATCCGCATCGACCACTACGAGGCCCCGCCGGATGCGGCACCCGGCGCGAGCGGCGTGTTCCAGCCCGTCCCCTGCATGCATTGCGAGAACGCTCCCTGCGAGATCGTCTGCCCGGTCGGGGCCACGGTGCATGACAGCGAGGGGCTCAACGTGCAGGTCTACAACCGCTGCGTCGGCACGCGCTTCTGTTCGAACAATTGCCCGTACAAGGTGCGGCGCTTCAACTTCCTGCAGTACAGCGACGAGGACACGACCGCCTTCGCTGCGCAGCACAACCCCGATGTGACGGTGCGCGTGCGCGGCGTGATGGAGAAGTGCACCTACTGCGTCCAGCGCATCTCGCGCGCGCGCCTCATGTCCGAGAAGAGCGGCAAGCCGCTCGCCGACGGCGACGTCGTGACGGCTTGTCAGTCTGCCTGCCCGACCGCCGCGATCCACTTCGGCGACCTTGCCGACCCGGCGAGCGACGTGACGCGCACCAAGGCCTCGCCACGCCACTACGCGCTGCTGGGCGAACTCGACACGCGCCCGCGCACCACCTACCTCGCGCGGGTGCTGCGGGACGACAGCAAGGACGCGGCATGAGTGCTGCACGGCCGCCCGAAGACACTCTCACCGCAGTGCGCAGCGCGGAGGCCTGTCCATGAGCGAAGCCGCTTCCGTCCTGCGCGGCCGCTGGGGCTATGCCAGCATCACCGACCACATCGCCGACCGCGTGCTGACGCAGCCGCCGGGGCTGCTGTGGCGCCTCGGGTTCTGGGGCACCTTCTGCGGCATGCTGGCTTTCGTCGCGGCCACCGTGCACCTGATGCGAACGGGCGTGGGCATCTGGGGCATCAACATCCCGGTCGGCTGGGGCTTTGCGATTGCCAATTGCGTCTGGTGGATCGGGATCGGCCATGCGGGCACCTTCATCTCGGCGGTGCTGTTGCTGCTGCGGCAGAAGTGGCGCACTTCCATCAACCGCTTTGCCGAGGCGATGACGCTCTTTGCGGCGACGATGGCCTCGATCTTTCCGCTGCTGCATCTGGGCCGCGCGTGGAAGGCCTACTGGCTCGCACCCTACCCGGACACGATGGGCCTGTGGCCGCAATGGCGCAGCCCGCTGGTGTGGGACTTCTTCGCGATCGCGACCTACATCATCGTGTCCTTCCTGTTCTGGTACCTGGGCATGATCCCGGACCTGGCGACGCTGCGTGACCGCGCGCGGGGCCGCGTGCGCCAATGGGTGTTCGCGCTGGCGGCTCTTGGCTGGCGTGGCGAGGTGCGTCAATGGATGCACCACGAGCGCCTCTATCTGCTGCTGGCCGGTCTCGCGACGCCGCTGGTGGTGTCGGTGCATTCGGTGGTGTCGCTCGACTTCGCCATCGGCAACACGCCGGGCTACCACTCGACCCTCTTCCCGCCCTACTTCGTGGCCGGCGCCCTGTTCTCGGGTTTTGCGATGGTGCTCACGCTGGCCATTCCGCTGCGGCGCGCCTTCGGCTTGCAGGACTTCATCACCGAGGTGCACCTGGACCACGCGGCCAAGGTGATGCTCGCCACCAGTTCGCTGGTCGCCTATGGCTACCTCTGCGAGGTCTTCATGGCCTTCTACAGTGGCGACCGCTACGACATCGCCATGACCGTCGACCGCTGGACCGGCTTCTACGCGCCGGTCTACTGGGCCATGCTCGGCTTCAATGTGCTGGTGCCGCAGCTGTTGTGGTGGCGCCGGTGCCGCCGCAGCGCGCTGCTGCTCTTCGTGCTGAGCCTGGTGGTCAACCTCGGCATGTGGATGGAGCGCGTCCTGATCGTGGTGTCGAGCCTGCACCGCGACTACCTGCCGTCGGCGTGGGGCTACTTCATTCCCACGGCGTGGGACTGGACCTTTCTGTTCGGCTCGATCTGCACTTTCGCTTGGTTGTTCCTGGGCTTCATCCGCGTGCTGCCCGCGCTGTCGATGTCCGAGATGCGCGAACTCGCGCATGAAAAGCACGAGGCCGCGGCGTGACGACCGCGAGCGCGCACCTGCCTTGGGCCCTGGCCGCCGAGTTCGCAGGCGCCGATGCCCTGCTGGCTGCGGCCCGTGCGGCGCGTGCGGCCGGGTATCGGCATGCGGAGGCCTATGCGCCCTTTGCCGTCGAGGGCCTGCCCGAGGCCCTGGGGCTGCGATCACGCGGCGTCGCGGGCGCCTGCCTGATCGGCGCGATGCTGGGTGCGCTGGGCGGCTTCTTCATGCAGTGGTACGCGGTGGCGGTGTCTTACCCCATAGACATCGGCGGGCGGCCCACGTTCAGCTGGCCGATGTTCGTGCCGGTGAGCTTTTCGCTGGCTGTCCTGTGCAGCGCTTTTGCAGGCGTCGGCATGATGCTCTGGCGCGCCGGCATGCCGCGCCTCTATCACCCGATCTTCAACATGCCGGACTTCGATCTGGCCACGCGCAACCGCTTCTTCCTGGCGCTGCGCAGCGACGATCCCGCATTCGATGCGCAGGCAACCCGGGCGCTGCTGCTGCGGCTCGCGCCGATGCGGATCTGCGAGGTCTTCCCGTGAAGCCGCGGGTGCCATGCGTGATGCTGGGCCTGCTGGTGGCGGTGGGCCTCGCCGCCTGCGACCGCTCGCGTTTCGACATGCTCACGCAGCCCAGGCTCGGCCCCGATGCGTCCAGCCCCTTGTTCGACGACCGCAAGGCCACGCGTGCGCCGCCGCCCGGCACTGTGGCGCATGCGATGGGCGATGCGGCACTGGTCAGCGGCGGTCGCAACGGCACGCAAGCCCTGCGTGCGCGCGACGAGGCCGAGGCCCGCGAGGCGCTGCCCGACCGCCCGCCCCGCGCCTTGATGCTGCGCGGGCAGGAGCGCTATGGAATCTATTGCATGCCCTGCCACAGCCCGGTCGGCGACGGCGACGGCCCGGTGGTGCGGCGCGGCTTTCCGGCACCGCCCTCCCTGCATGAGGAGCGCTTGCGCGCCGTGAGCGACCACCACATCTACGACGTGATCTCGCAGGGCTTCGGCATCATGTACCCATTCGCTGACCGTATCGAGCCGGAGGACCGCTGGGCCATCGTCGCCTTCGTGCGTGCGCTGCAATTGAGCCGGCATGCGCCGATGGCCGAGCTGGCGCTGGCGCCCCAGCCTCCCACGGGGGCCAGTGGCGCCGCGCAATGGCACGCGGTTGTGCCACCTGTGGCGGAGACGACGCGATGACTGCGACCCTCCGTTTCGCCCGGCCCGTCGCGCAGCTGGACGTCGTGGGCGTACTGCTGCTCGCCATCGCACTGGCCTGCGGCGGATGGGCCGCGCCGCGCGTGATGCTGGCTTGCTGGCTCGCCGCGTGGTGGTGTGCGCTGGGGCTGGTGATGGGGACCTGCATGACGCTGTGGATCCACGCGCTGACGGGCGGTCGCTGGGGCGCGTCCTTGCGCTCTGCGGCGGCGCTGCTTGTGCGCCGGCGCATGGTCCTGCTGCCACTGTTCATCCCGGTTGTGCTGGGCCTGCGCGTGCTCTATCCGTGGGCTGCCGCGGACGGCCACGCCTTCGACGCGCTCGACGTGCCGGCCTTCTCGCGGGTGTGGTTCAGCCTGCCGGCGGTGGCGTGCCGCGGCATCGTCTATGCCATCGCGTGGTACTGGCTCGCCGCCAGCGCGCTTCAACCAGCGATCTCGCGCTCGCAGGCTGCGCGGGGGCTGATCGTCCATGGGTTGCTGGGTTCGCTGGCCTCGGTCGACCTGCTGATGACGCTGGTGCCCGGTTGGCGCAGCACCGGCTTCCCCTTGCTTGTGCTGGTGTCGCAGGCACTCGGCGGCGCCTGCGCGCTGGTCGCGTGGACGGCGTTCCGGCGGCCGGGACTGCTGTCCGTCGAGGTCGCACCGCGCGTGCCACTGGCGCGCGACCTGGGCAACCTGCTGTGGATGCTCGTGATGGTCTGGGGGTACCTCGGCTTCATGCAGTTCCTGGTGATCTGGGCCGAGAACCTGCCGCAGGAGATCAACTGGTTCGTGCCGCGCCTGCAGACCGGCTGGCATGCGGTGGGCATGGTGCTGGTGGCCACGCAGCTGGCACTGCCGCTGGGGGCGCTGCTGTTCCGGCGAATCAAGGACCGGGCCGTGGGGCTGGGTGCCGTGGCGATCGTGGCACTCGCGGCACACGCACTGGACACCGTGTGGGTCATCGTGCCCTCGGTCGATGCCCACGCGCTGGCCACCTGGTGGCTTGCGCCCCTGTGCATGGCGGGCATGGGCCTCGTGATGTTCTCGCCGATGCTGGCGACGGAGGACCGGCATGTCCGCGCTTGACTCGGCGCCCCGCCGCGCAGTGGCCGCACTGTGTGGTTTGCTCGTGCTCGCCGGCTTGGCCGTTGCCTGCGTGATGTGGCTGCTGCACCCGATGCGCGGCACTGCCACGGGCGACGCGCCGGTGCGCGACGATGCCTCGCAGCCTGCCCTGCAGAGCGCACCGCAGCTCGACCTGGCCAGCTACCGCGCGCAGAAGCAACGCGAGCTGGACAACACCGGCCCGGTGCCCGGTGAACCGGGCTACGCGCGCATACCCTTGGCGCAGGCGATGGACCTCATCGCCGCGCGCGGTTTGCGTGCTGCGTCATCGGCGGACGCAAAGGCCAGGCCATGAGGCGCGCCATGGGGATCGCGATGGTGCTTCTGGCGTCCTGTCTGCATGCCGCGCCGCTGACCCTGCCTGCGCCGCCCGACGTTGCCCTCGCGCAGCACCTCGGCACGCTGCTGCCACTGGAGCTCGCCGTCACCGACAGCGACGGCATGCCGACTTCGCTGCGCGAAGCCTTCGGCACCGGCCGCGCCGTCGTGCTCGTGCCCGGTTACTACACCTGCGCCCGACTCTGCGGCCTCGTGATGCAGGGCGTGCTGGAAGGCCTGGCCGACAGCGGACTGCCGCCATCGACGTACCGCGTCATCGGTTTCAGCATCGACCCGGCCGACACCCCGGCGAGCGCACGTCTGCGCGCCACCGACTATCGCGACTACGCCGCTGTCGTGGCGCAACGCCACGGCGCCGGTGCGCCGGTCATCGGCGTCGACCTGTTCACCGCGAGCAGCGATGTCTCTGCACGCCTCACCCACGCGCTCGGTTACGCCGTGCAGCCGACCCAAGGCGCCACCGACCCGCTAGCCCACAGCGCCGCCGTCATTGTGGCCACACCCGACGGGCGCATCGCCCGTTACTTCCCCGGCGTGCGCTTCGACGCCCGCGACCTGCGCGAGGCCATCGTCCAGGCCAATGAAGGCCGCGTGGGCAGCGCGACGGAACGCATCGCCTTGCTGTGCGGCCACTACGACCCGGTTACCGGCCGCTACAGCGTGGCCGTGATGACGTGGCTGCGCCTGCTCGGCACTGTCGGTGCGGGCGCGCTGGCCCTCTGGATCTGGCGTCGCCGACGCGCCCCGCACGAGGCCGCTCCATGAACGGCCAGCCCGCGCGCCTGGCCGATCCCGGCCTGCATCTTTTCAACGCGGCCTCGTCGGCGGCCGACGCCACCGACAAGCTGTTCGTCGCCATGCTGCTCCTGTGCGGCGTGATGGCCGTGCTGCTGGCGGGCCTGATCCTCTGGATGTGCATCCGCTATCGCGCCGGCGCGAAGGTGGACCGCAGCAATGCCCCCAATGACGCCGGCGGCCTCGAAGCCGCGTGGACCATCGTGCCCCTGCTTCTCTTTCTCGGCATCTTCGCGTGGGCCGCACGGGACTTCCTCGCCGAGCACCGCGCGCCGCCCGACGCCCTGCCGATCCACGTGGTGGGCAAACAATGGATGTGGAAGCTCGAACATGGCAACGGTCGGCGCGAGATCAACGAACTGCACGTGCCACAGGGCCAGCCGGTCGAACTCATCCTGGCCTCGGAGGACGCGATCCACAGCTTCTACGTGCCGGCCTTCCGCCTGAAGCAGGACGCCGTGCCCGGCCGCCTCACGCACCTGTGGTTCACGGCGATCCGGGTGGGCGAGTTCCGCCTCTTCTGCTCCGAGTTCTGCGGCAGCGAGCATGCCGGCATGGTGGGCAAGGTCACGGTGATGCCTGCCGCCGAGTACGCCCGCTGGCTCGACGCCGGCCCGGCCGAACCGGGCATGGTGCAGCAGGGCTTCGCGCTCTACCGCAGCAGCGGATGCAGCGGCTGCCACGAGGCAGGCTCGACCGTGCACGCGCCGCTGCTCCAAGGCCTCTATGGCCGCACGGTTGCCTTGCAGGACGGCCGCAGCGTGACCGCCGACGACAACTACCTGCGCGACTCGATCGTCCTGCCCGCGCGCGACGTGGTCGCCGGCTTTGCGCCTGTGATGCCCAGCTATGCCGGGCAGTTCAGCGAGGAGCAGCTGCAACAACTGGTCGCGTACTTGCGGGCGGGTGCGCCACCGGCCAACGCTCCGGAGCAGCCGAAATGAAGCGCCCGGTCACCACGCGCGGAGCGCCATGACGATGAACAGCTACCTCACCGACGGCCTCACGCTGCGCTCGTGGCTCACCACCCACGACCACAAGCGCATCGCCATCCTCTACGCGGTGGCGATCACCTTCTTCTTTTTCATCGGTGGCGCCGCCGCCACGCTGATCCGCCTGCAACTGGCCACGCCCACCGGCACCCTCATGGGCGCCGACAGCTACAACAAGGTCTTCACGGCCCACGGGGTCGTGATGGTCTGGTTGTTCCTGATCCCGTCGATCCCGTCGGTGATGGGCAACTTCCTGCTGCCGCTGATGATCGGCGCGCGCGACCTCGCGTTGCCGCGCATCAACCTGCTGAGCTGGTACCTCTACATCATCGGTGGCGTCATCACGCTGCTGGCCCTCTTCTTCGGTGGCGTCGACACGGGCTGGACCTTCTACACACCCTACGCCACGATGTTCTCCAACGGCTACGTCGTGCTCACGCTGGTCGGCATCTTCATCACCGGCTTCTCGTCGATCGCCACCGGGCTCAACTTCATCGTCACGGTGCACACCATGCGCGTCGCCGGCATGGGCTGGTTCAAGCTGCCGCTCTTCGTCTGGGCCATGTATGCGACCAGCGTCATCCTTGTGCTGGCCACGCCGGTGCTGGCGATCACGACCGTGCTGGTGGTGGCCGAGCGGCTGTTCCAGGTGGGCGTGTTCGACCCGGCCCATGGCGGCGACCCGCTGCTGTTCCAGCACCTGTTCTGGTTCTACTCGCACCCGGCCGTCTACATCATGGTGCTGCCTGCCATGGGCGTGGTCAGCGAGATCATTCCGTGCTTCGCCCGTCGGCGCATCTTCGGCTACCGGCTGATGGCGTATGCGATGCTGGCCATCGCGGGCTTCGGCTTCCTCGTGTGGGGGCACCACATGTTCGTGAGCGGACAGTCGGTGGCGGCCAGCCTGGTGTTCTCGCTGCTGAGCTTCATGGTGGCCGTGCCCTCGGCCATCAAGGTCTTCAACTGGACCGCGACGCTCTACAAGGGCTCGATCCGCTTCGACGCGCCGATGCTCTACGCCCTGGGCTTCGTCGGGCTGTTCACCATCGGCGGGCTCACGGGGCTATTTCTCGCCTCGCTGCCCCTGGACGTGCACCTGACCGACACCTACTTCGTGGTCGCGCACTTCCACTACATCATGGTGGGCGGGGCGGTGATGGCGTACTTCGGTGCGCTGCACTTCTGGTGGCCCAAGGTCACCGGGCGCACTTACCACGAGCTGTGGGCGCGCATCGCGGCGGTGCTGGTTTTCGTCGGGTTCAACCTCACCTTCTTCCCGCAGTATCTGCTCGGCGTGATGGGCATGCCGCGGCGCTACCATGCCTATCCGCCCGAGTTCCAGGTGCTCAACGTGATGTCCTCGGCCGGCGCGGGCGTGCTCGCTATCGGCTACCTGCTGCCCATCTTCTATCTCGCGTGGTCGCTGCGGCGTGGCGAGCGGGCCGGCGGCAATCCGTGGGACGCGCGCGGGCTCGAATGGCAGACCCCATCGCCGCCGCCCACCGACAACTTCGAGATGCCACCGCATCCGCCGGGCGAAGCCTACGACTACACGCCGCCATCGAGCGCGGAGGTGGCGCGGTGAACACCCTGGCCCGTGAAGCGCCGATCTCTCCAGAAGCGCCGCAGCGTGAGGCGATGGGCATGTGGGTCTTCATCGCGAGCGAGATGCTGTTCTTCGGCGCGCTGGGCGTGACCTACGCCTACGGCCGCGTGCTGTGGCCCGAGGGCTTCGCCGCCGCGAGCCGCCACACCGACGTGGTGCTGGGCACGCTCAACACCGCGCTTTTACTCACCAGCAGCCTGTGCGTTGCGCTGGCGGCCGAGGCGCCACGGCGCATCGCGGCACGCCTGCTGGCCGCCACCGCGTTGCTGGGCGTGGTGTTCCTCGCCATCAAGGGCATCGAGTACCGCCATGAATGGCAGGAGGGCCTGTTCCCCGGGCCGGCATTTCAGCTCGGCGAGGGCGAAGCCGTCCCGCAAGGTGCGCAGCTCTTCTTCGCCTTCTACTTTGTCGCCACCGGCCTGCATGCCTTGCACGTCAGCGGTGGCATCGGATGGATGGGCGTGCTCGCATGGGGGCGCTCGAAAGGACGCGCATGGGCCAACGACGACGTGGTGCACGTGGCCGGGCTGTACTGGCACTTCGTCGACGTGGTGTGGATCCTGTTGTACCCGGCGCTCTACCTTGTGAGCCGGCATTCATGAACGCCAATGGAACATCGAGCGACTTCAGGCGTGCCGCGCGGCGTCTGTTGGGGGTGTGGCTCGCCCTGTTGCTGCTGCTTGCGGCGAGCCTGGGCAGCGCCTACCTGCGCCTGGGCGTGTTCAACACGGTCGCCAGCTATGGCATCGCCTTGATCAAGATCGCCCTGGTCGTGGCCATCTTCATGCGCTGGCGGCGCGCCGATGGCTGGAGCCGCGCGGCGGGCTTCGCGGCCGCCTGCGCGCTCATGCTCCTCGCTGGCCTGACATGGTTCGAAAGCCGCACGCGCGAGCCTGCATCCGTGCCATGGCAAGCACCCGAACAACTGCCCCCGCTGCGCGCAGGCTCCGCCGCGTTGCACGACGGAAACATGACGCGGCAGCTTCCTACGCCGCCTGCAAAGGCTGGTCCCTAAAGTTCACGATGAAACAGCCCGAAGGGCACGACCATGACGAAGATGACGATCGATCGCCGCCGCTTTCTCATCGGCGGCGCGGTGGCGGGAGTGATCGGTGCCAAGGCATCGGCGGACATCCATGACGGCGAGCTCGGCGCGCCGCCAGCCACCTACCGCGGCGAAGTCCCCTGGCAGGAAGGCGCTGCCGACAGTCCCCCGGCCGTGACCGATGCTGAAAGGGGATGGGTCTTCTTCACCCCCGCCGAGCAAGCCTTCGTCAACGCCGCGCTGGCCCGGCTCATTCCGAACGACGAGGTCGGCCCGGGCGCGGTCGAGGCCAACGTGCCCTTCTTCCTCGACCGGCAACTGGCCGGCCCGTATGGCCGCGGCGACCACTACTTCCTCGGCGGCCCCTGGCCCAAGGGCACGCCGCAGCAGGGCTACCAGAGCCGCTTCAGCCCCGCGCAGTTGTACCGCGCGGCCATTGCCGCGATCGAGCGCCATGTCGGCGCGAACTTCAACGGCGCAACATTTGCCAGGCTCGGCGCTGATGAGCAGGACAAGCTCCTCAAGGGCCTGGAAAGCGGCGACGTGCTGCTTGGCGATGGCGTCGACAGCAAGGGCTTCTTCACGATGCTGCTGCAGAACACCAAGGAGGGCTACTTCGCGGACCCGATCTACGGCGGCAACAAGGACATGGGCGCGTGGAAGATGATCGGCTTTCCCGGCGCGCGCTACGACTACAAGGAATGGGTCACGCGCCACGGCGAGGTCTTTCCCAATCCACCCGTCGGCCTCATGGGCCGGCCTGGCTGGCGCGAGAAGGTTTGAGCATGGCCACGCCACTGCCCCCTGTGGACGCGGTGCTCGTCGGCTTCGGCTGGACCGGTGCCATCATGGCCCAGCAACTGTGCGACGCGGGCCTCAACGTCATGGCGCTGGAGCGCGGCCCGTGGCGCGACACCGCGACCGACTTCGCCACCGGCTTCGCGCAGGACGAACTGCGCTACATGTGGCGCCACCACCTGTTCCAGAACGTCAGCTACGACACCCTCACGGTGCGCAACAACACGCGCCAGGACGCCTTGCCGATGCGACATCTCGGCTCCTTCCTGCTGGGCACCGGCGTCGGCAGCGGGGGCGTGCACTGGAACGGCCAGATCTGGCGCTTCCTGCCCTCGGACTTCCAGACGAAAAGCCAAAACGAGCAACGCTACGGCAAGGATGCCGTGTCGAAGGACGAACTCACGGTGCAGGACTGGGGCGTGACCTACGAGGAACTGGAACCGTGCTATGACCAGTTCGACAAGCTCTGCGGCACGAGCGGCAAGGCGGGCAACCTGAACGGCAAGATCCAGTCCGGCGGCAACCCCTTCGAAGGCGCGCGCTCGGCCGAATACCCGAACCCTCCCATGGCGCAGACCTATGCGCCGACGCTCTTCGGCCAGGCCGCGGCGGGACTGGGGCACCACCCCTTTCCGCATCCCACCGGCAACCTCTCGCAGCCCTACACCAACCCGCTCGGCGCACAGCTGGGCGCCTGCACCTACTGCGGCTTCTGCGAGAAGTTCGGCTGCGGCAACTACTCCAAGGCCAGCCCGCAGACGACCGTACTGCCTTACCTCCTGCGCAAGCCCAATTTCACGCTCAAGACCGAGTGCGAGGTGCTGCGTGTGGAACTCTCCGCGGACAAGAAGCGCGCCACCGGCGTCACCTGCGTCAACAGTGCCGGCGAGGAATTCTTCCAGCCGGCCGAGATGGTGGTGCTCTCCGCCTACGTGCTCCAGAACGTGCGCCTGTTGCTGCTGTCGGGCATCGGCAAGCCCTACGACCCCACGACTGGCGAGGGCGTGGTCGGCAGGAACTACGCGTACCAGACCATGTCCTCGGTCAATGTGTTCTTCGACGACAAGATTCTCAACCCCTTCATCGGCGCCGGCGCGCTGGCCACGGTGATCGACGACTTCAACGGGGACAACTTCGACCACGGGGGCCTCGGCTTCATCGGTGGCGCCTACATTGCCGGCATGGTGACGGGCGGGCGGCCCATCGAGATGATCTACACGCCACAGGGCACCCCCGACTGGGGCCTGCAATGGAAGCACGCCGCCGCGAAGAACTACCTGCGCTCCTTCTCGATCAGCGTGCATGGCTCGTGCATGAGCCACCGCGGCAACTACCTCGACCTGGACCCGACATATCGCGACATTCACGGCCGACCGATGCTGCGCATGACCTTCGACTTCGGCGAGAACGAGCACAAGATGTCCGACTACCTCACCGACCGCGCAGCCGAGGTCGCCAAGGCCATGAATCCGCGCGAGATCAAGCTCAACCGCCGAACGGGCTCGTGGAGCGTGACGCCCTACCAGACCACGCACAACACCGGCGGCGCAATCATGGGCGACAACCCGTCGACGAGCGTCGTCAACAAGTACCTGCAATGCTGGGACGTGCCGAACGTGTTCTCGCTCGGCGCGGGTGCCTTTCCGCAGAACGCGGGCTACAACCCGACCGGCACGGTGGCGGCGTTGACCTACTTCTCGGCGCGCGAGATCGTGGGGCGCTACATCAAGAGTCCCGGTCCCCTCGTGCAGGCCTGACGCGATGCGACGTCCACGATCACGCTTTGCACTCGCAGGCCTCGCGGCGGCGCTGGGAGTGCTCGGCTTGACCGCGCTGGCTGCAAGCGCCATCGGGCCGGCTTTGCCTGCGCATCCGTCGACTGCCATCACGCCAACAAGTCTGTTGACGCAAAGGATCGCCGACAGCACGCCCAACGCCGCGCAACTGCGCCGTGGCCAGTACCTCACGGCCGTGGGCGACTGCATGTCCTGCCACGTGCGCGCGGGCGGCGAACCGCTGGCCGGCGGGCTCGGGTTGAACACGCCCTTCGGCACCATCTACTCGTCCAACATCACGTCGGACAAGGACACCGGCATCGGCGCCTGGAATCCCGATCAGTTCCACCGCGCGATGCACGATGGCATCGGCGCGCATGGCGAGAACCTGTATCCGGCCTTCCCGTATCCGTGGTTCCGCCGCGTGAGCCGCGAGGACACGGATGCGCTGTTTGCCTTCCTGCAGTCGACACCGGCCGTGCACTACACACCACCGCCCAACGACCTGCCCTTCCCTCTCAAGTTCCGTTGGATGGTCAAGGCCTGGAACCTGCTGTTCCTCAAGTCGGACACGTACCAGCCCGTGGCCGCGCAGTCGGCCGAATGGAACCGCGGCGCCTACATCGTCGAAGGCCTCGGCCATTGCGGCGCCTGCCACACGCCCAAGAACATGCTCGGCGCCGACAAGTCCGGGCAGGACTTCCACGGCGGCACGCTCGACAACTGGGTCGCGCCGGACCTCACCGGCAACACGCGCACGGGCCTCGGCCAATGGAGCGCCGAGGACATCGCGGCTTACCTGCACGCCGGCCGCAACGCGCGTGCCGGCGCCGGCGGGTCGATGGCGGACGTGGTGAACTACTCGGGTTCGCTCATGAACGATGCCGATGTGCATGCCGTGGCGGTGTACCTCAAGGGTCGGCCGGCCCGGCCCGACGAAGCGCAACGCACGCCACCCGACGCCGGCGCGATGCGGCGCGGGGCTGCCATCTACTCGGACGTGTGCGCCTCCTGCCACCTGGAGAACGGCGTCGGGCAGCCGAGGTACTTTCCCCCGCTGGGCCACGACGCCATGCTCCAGCAGACCGACCCGACCGGCCTGCTGCACGTGTTGCTGGCCGGCTCGCGCATCGGCACCAGCAACGCCTTGCCTTCGCCCATGACCATGCCCGCCTTCGCATGGAAGCTCAGCGACGCCGAAGTCGCCGACGTATCGACCTACATCCGTAACAGCTGGGGCAACCAGGCCGCCGCCGTCGAGGCGACTTCGGTGGCCGACATGCGCAAGAAGCTGGACCTGACGCAACCGCGGCTCACCGTGAATTCGGGCGACCACAGGTAGAAGCGGTGCGGTGGTTCCAACCATCTTGATCTGCCATCGGAAAGTCGGAATCAAGCGCCACAAAATTGCACCGAAACCGAGCTCGCCCCTCTTGGTGGGCGAGCAGGCAGCGCGCGGCGGCAACCCATAATGCGGTGCCCATGTCACAAGCTACGCAAGAATGAGTGCCGCAGATTTTCTCCTTGCGCCTGAGGTGCAAAAGCTCTTGAGGATCGCGTACGCGGCACCCGGACAGCGATTCTCGACAAGTGAACTTGCCCAGCGTGCGAAGCTCGACGCGGACGACGTATCACGCACCCTGGAGCACCTCGTCAAGAGCGGCATCCTGAAGTGGAACAAGCCGAAGTCGGACTTGCCCGCAACCGTCGAGGTCGATCGTTCGTTTGTGTTCCACGACGAGCTGCGCAGCATCGCGCTGAAGTCGTTCGCCGCTGCAGAACCGATCCGGGCCATGCTGCGTTCCAGATTCAAGGAGTCGGTCTTGCGCGCTTTCGTGCTGGGAGAGGACGAGGATGCGCGCGTCGAGGTGTTGATAGTGCATGGCCAGTCGATGCCAGATGAAGCAGAAATGACGATCGCTTGTGAGAAGCTCTCGAAGACCCTTGGCCGGCATCTGGAGGTGCATGTCATGTCGAACGCCAAGTTCAGCAGACTCACGTCGCGCGATGCGCTCACGGCAAAGCTGGCGGCAGATTCGGCGCATGAGATCGTCGCGCTCGGAGATACCAAAGCAAAGTTGCCCGTTGAGCGGGCCGGCCTGATACAAAGCGCGGCGAGGAAATTGGCGACGCTCTACGGTCCGACCGCGTGAACGCGCGCATCCACCGCACGGAAGACATCAAGATCGCATTGGTCACGGCTCTCAACTGTCGGAACCATTGCCGCCCGGTTTCCTCCCGTTGGGTGGAAGGCTCCCGCTGCTGCCGTTCGTGGCAGGCGTGTCGGTCAGGTGCAGTTGCTGGCGCAACGAGATATACCCAGGCGATTCGCGCAGCAGGCGACCGCCGAGTGCACGCAGGCGGTCGATGGCTTCGTTGTCCAGGAAGAACGTGGTGGGAAGGTTCATGAAATACGCGCGCTCGGTCGGATCCTCGATGGCGTCGAAGCTCACGTCGATGGCGTCGACGACGAGGTTCGGCGCCGCCGCCTGCGCTTCGCTGACCGACATGCCGCTGAGCCTGTTCTCCGCGATCTCTAGGCGCCGGCGGTCGGCCCAGCGCTGCGCGATGTCCTTGAGCAGTTCGACGGACTCGTAAGAAAAATGATCGATAGGCACGCTGGAGGACTGCAGGATCTGGGCGATCGGGCCGGGCGGCGTCGCGCTCTTGTCCCAGTCGGTCACCGGCGCCGAGCGGGAGTTGACGACGACCACCACGATCCTGCGCAGCGACCGGAAGTCGATCTCGCGCTCGAATGCCGGGCTGGCTTCCACTTCTTCCAGCGCTTCCACCACGCCCCGCAGCCCGAGGTTGTCCGACACGCCGCCGTCGACCACGTGGATGTAGGGACGATTGGCGCTGTCCTGGTAGTTGCGGATGTCGCGCAGCCGCAAGAGAGCGCGGCCGGCGGGCCGGGCACCGGCGCTCACGTCCTGCGTCCAGACCGGTGCGCGCGCCCCGCAGGTGCCGCCGTAGTTGGCATAGGTGACGGGCGACAGCACCGCCGGCACGGCCGACGAAGTCGCTGCGGCACGCGACAGGCGAACCTTGCCCAGGTCCGAGCACAGCAGGTCGAATTGATCCTGCGAGAAAGCGAAGCGCGCGCCGGTGGAGATATCGGTGCCGGTGATCGCGGTGGCCGGCGTGGGCTTGGTCATCAGGTCCGAAAAGGTCGCGCCTTCGAAGAGGATCTCGTCGTAGTAGTCGGCCGCCAGCTCGGACCGGCCCCAGCCGCCGCTCGCGAGCTTGAGCCAGTTCAGCGGATTGAGCGCACGCTGGATCAGGTCGGCCTGTACATTGCGCTTGAGGAAGCGGCGCTCGTATTCGCTGAAAAGCCGGTCGCCGTAGAGCGCATAGGCCAATGCGGTGAAGCTGCCGCCTGAGACGCCCGCGACGATGTCGACCTCGTCCAGCACATTGCGCGTCTTCCCGCCCATCACAAACGTCTGCCGGCGCAGTTCCTCGAGCACGCCGTACGAGAACGCCGCAGCGCGCGTACCGCCGCCCGAGAAGGTCAGGATCGCCAGTGTCTCGGGGTTGTTCTTCGCCGGGCGAGTGCGCTTGAGCAGATTGACCGCGCGGTAGCCGCCATCCGGGTCGACTTGAGTGATCCGGGGATTGACGGGCGCCATCGACTGGCATCCGGCCAGGAGCCACGCCGAAGCACACGCAGTGGCCCATTGCACGATCCGGATCCGTCCACAGTCCATACGTCTCATCGAATGTCCTTCTGCGGCCCTCGCCGGGCCGTTACCTTGAGCGTTCAGTGCACCCTGCGCCGGACATGCCGGCTATCGGCCACGGCGCAATATCCATGCCGCGCAGCGTTCCTCTTCGACGCCCTGCGCTGATGCGCTCAGGAGATCCGGAGAACTTCTTCTGCGTCAACTGCCCTGCCAGGCAGGCAGTACCACGACCTCGACGCCGCGGAGGCGGCGGAGTCCGATCACAGCTTCCCGCGCCCCGACGCTTGCGGGTCGCGCACAGTTTGCGTGCCGCGATCGAGATCCACCAGCATGCCCGGCACTGTGGGCAGACGCTCGGCGTTGATCAATGTGTACTGTTGGTCGCCTGTCTCGAAGCGGATTTCGCAAGTGCCGATCCGGACCGCGTCGCCATGCGCCAGGACCTGCCGGTCGATGCGCACGCCGTTCACGAAGGTGCCGTTGCTGCTTCCAAGATCCTCGATCGTGACAAAGGTCGGTTCTACCGTGATGCGCGCATGCTTGCGGCTCGCACTCGACGAGTTGATGACGACGTCGCTCGTCGGCAGCGTCGCCACCGGATTCTGCGGCATGCTCCGCGGGCTTTCAAGCGCTCGAGAAGCTGGAAGACGGGATGCAATGGAGGATTCAACCACCCTTCATTCGTGTCCTGGGCTTCTTCGTCGATGCATGCGCAAGCGCGATGGCATCCAGGCCCGCGAGCACATAGCGACACAGGTCATCGACAAGCGCCTGCGGATCGCTGGTCACGGCGGGCAGGACTTTCCCGATGATCTGCCGTGGCGCGATCAGCATCACCAGGCTGGGAAGGATGCACATGACTGCGGCCCGCTGCACCACGGGATCCTCGGGCGGCAGTTGCAGGATGCGGCCCAGCAACCCCAGCACGAGCTGCGCCTTCGGCAGCACGGCCCTTTGCACCAGTGCCGGCACCAGCGTCGACGGCGACATGATTTCCCTCAGCATGACCCGAACGCCCCAGGGCGGCGCGGTTGACGTCGCCAAGCCGACGACATGGGTCAGCAGCGCCCGCAGGCTGTCGCGCGGGTCGTCGAACTGCTGGATCAGCGCCTGCAGTTGCTCGATGCCGACAAGTTGACCATGGGCCTCCACCAGCACGGCCTCGTACAGCGCGTCGCGGCTGCCGAAGTGGTAGTTGATCGACGCCATCGGCGTACCCGCTCGCTCGGCGATGGCCTTGGTGGTGCCGTCCGCGAAACCGCGCTCGGCAAACACCTGGCCCGCGATGTCGAGCAGGTGCTGGCGCGTGGCCTGCCCATGGGCGCGGGTGGCCCTGGCGGTGGAAGATGGTGCGGCGGGCGTGGCGGATCTGCGTGAGGTGGGCTGCATGGGACTGTCCCTGTCGGTGTCCGGGAAACGCGGTTGGGGAAACAAATTTTGACTTGAATTTGAATTCACATTCAATCAAAATTCAGTCTACTTCAACGCCTGGATGCTTTCAAGTCCATCCCTCGGGTCCACCATGAACAAGAAACCCCTCATCGCCGGCGCCGTCCTGCTCCTCGCGGTGGCCGCTGGCGCCTGGTGGTACACCGGCCGCAAGCCCGCCGACACCAGCACGCTGCTGCTCTACGGCAACGTCGACTTGCGCCAGGTGTCGCTCGCCTTCGACCAGGCCGAGCGCATCGACAAGGTCAACGTGCAGGAGGGAGACCACGTCAAGGCCGGCCAGGTGCTGGCCACGCTGGACACGCGCAGCCTGCAACTGCGCGTCGCGCAGGCACAGGCGCAGATCCGCGTGCAGCAGCAGGCGCTCGGACGGCTCCAGTCCGGCAGCCGCCCCGAGGAGATCGCGCAGTCCCGAGCGCAGGCTGACGCGGCAACGGCCGATGCGGCGCTGGCGCGCCAGCAACTGGAGCGCCTTCAATCGATCCGCCAGACCACGGCCGGGCGCGCGGTGAGCCAGCAGGACCTCGACAGCGCGCAGGCCCGGGTGAAGGTCGCCCAAGCCCAGCTCGACAGCGCACGCAAGGGGCAGCAGCTGGTCGTCTCCGGTCCGCGCAAGGAAGACATTGCGCAGGCACAGGCGCAGCTGGACGTGTCGAACGCCGCGCTGGCATTGCTCAACCACCAGCTCTCGCAAGCCGAACTCAAGGCGCCGATCGACGCGGTGGTGCGTGCGCGCCTGATGGAACCGGGCGACATGGCCTCGCCGCAGCGGCCGGTCTTCACGCTGGCCATCACCGATCCGAAATGGGTGCGCGCCTATGTGACGGAAACCGACCTGGGCCGCATCAAGCCGGGCATGGCGGCCACGATCGCCACGGACAGCCACCCGGACGAGACGCTCAACGGCAAGGTCGGCTACATCTCCTCGGTCGCCGAGTTCACGCCCAAGACCGTGCAGACCGAGGAGCTGCGCACCAGCCTGGTCTACGAGGTGCGCGTGCTGGCCGACGATGCGGCGGACAGGCTGCGGCTCGGCATGCCGGCGACGGTTCGCATCGCACTGGCGCAACGTGGCGACACGGCCTCGGCCGCCAATGGCGGAGCCAGGCCGTGAGCCCGGACGGCGCCGCGGCGCTCATTGCGACGAATCTGCGCAGGCAGTTCGCCGTGAAGGGTCGCGCACCCGTCGTCGCACTCGAAGACCTGTCGATCACCGTGCCATCCGGATCGCTCACCGCCCTGGTCGGCCCGGACGGTTCGGGCAAGACGACATTGCTTCGACTGGCCGCCGGCCTGCTGCTGCCCGACAGCGGCGCGTTGCAGGTGCTGGGCGTCGATGTCGCGAAAGACCCGCAGGCCGTGCAGGACCGCATCAGCTACATGCCGCAACGCTTTGGCCTGTACGAGGACCTCAGCGTGCAGGAGAACCTCGACCTGTATTCAGACCTGCACGGCGTGCCGCAAGACGTGCGGCGCGAGCGCTACGCGCGCCTGCTCGAAATGACCGACCTCGGGCGTTTCACATCTCGTCTGGCCGGCAAGCTCTCGGGCGGCATGAAGCAGAAGCTCGGCCTCGCCTGCACGCTGGTGCGGTCGCCCGAATTGCTGCTGCTCGACGAACCGACCGTCGGCGTCGATCCGCTGTCGCGCCGCGAGCTGTGGGAGATCGTGCAGCAGTTGGTCGATGCGGAGCGCCTGAGCGTGATCGTGAGCACCGCCTACCTCGACGAAGCCGAGCGTTGCGCGCAGGTCTTCGTGATGCGCGAATCCAGGCTGGTGGCCGAGGGAACGCCCGGCCAGATCCGCGACAACGCGAAAGGCCTGTGCTTCGTCGCGAGGCCGAAGGAAGGAATCCACGCGCGCACGTTGCAGGCGCGGCTGCTCGATGCACCTGAGGCAGTGATCGACGCGGTGCCCGAAGGCGGCGAGGTGCGCTTCATCCGCCGGCCGGACATCGAGATGGGCGCGATCGAATCGTTGCTCGACGGCGCGCAAATCAAGCCGGCGCCTGCGCGGCTGGAGGACGGCTTCATGGTGTTGCTGCGCACGCAGCAAGCCAACGAGCAGAGGAATGCCACGCCGTCGAACACCGTCGCAACGGCGCCCGCAGCCGACAAGCAAGAGGTCGTCATCGAGGTGAAAGACCTGGTGCGCACGTTCGGCGATTTCACCGCCGTCGCCAGCACCAGCTTTGATGTGCGCCGCGGCGAAATCTTCGGCCTGCTCGGCCCCAACGGCGCAGGCAAGACGACTACCTTCCGCATGCTCTGCGGCCTGCTGCCCGCAAGCAGCGGC
The DNA here is from genome assembly GCF_019207085.1 of Variovorax sp. dw_308. Classification (GTDB taxonomy): domain Bacteria; phylum Pseudomonadota; class Gammaproteobacteria; order Burkholderiales; family Burkholderiaceae_C; genus Variovorax. The sequence goes on from NZ_JAATOM010000038.1 coordinate 28,976, forward strand.
TTCCTGCAGGTAGCGGGCGTCAACCTGCGCCACGCCAGGGCGCAGGCGCGCGCAAAGATCGGCTACGTCTCGCAGAAGTTCGCGCTCTACGGCAACCTTACGGTGGCTGAGAACCTGAGCTTCTTCGGCGGCGCCTACGGCCTGCGCGGCAAGCGCCTGGCCGAGCGCATGCGCGCCGTCGTGCATGAGTTCGACCTGGCGGGGCAGGAAGACGCCGCCAGCGGCCAGTTGCCCGGCGGCTTCAAGCAACGCCTGGCGATGGCAACCAGCCTGCTGCACGAACCGGAAATCCTTTTCCTCGACGAGCCCACCAGCGGTACCGATCCGCTCGCGCGGCGCGAATTCTGGCGGCGCATCACCGCGCTCGCGGCGGCCGGCGTCACCATCATCATCACCACGCACTTCATGGAAGAAGCGGAATACTGCGACCGCATCGTGATCCAGGACGCCGGCAAGCTGCTGGCCATCGGCACGCCGCAGCAAGTGCGGTCGCGTGCCGGGACCCAGGCCGGCAACATGGAGGACGCCTTCATCGGCATCGTCGAGCAGGCGCGCGAGAAGACCCGAGAGACGGCGCGCGAGAAGGCCCGCGCGCCGCAGGAGGCCGTTGCATGAGCCGCGGGGCGGGCGCGCGCCTCGTCGCGCTCACGCGCAAGGAAACGCGGCAACTGCTGCGCGACCCGAGCAGCCTGGCCATCGGCATCCTGCTGCCCATCCTGCTGATCCTGATCTTCGGCTTCGGCCTGTCGCTCGATGTCAAGAACGCGCCGCTGGCGGTGGTGATGGAAGACAGCTCGCCCACTGCCATGCAGGCCGTGTCGGGCCTGCAGCTCACGCCGTACCTTTCGCCGGTGTTGCTCGGCTCGATGAAGGAGGCCGAGGTATTGCTGGACGCCCACAAGGTGGACGGCATCGTGCGCGTGCCCTCCGATTTCGCGAGCAGGTTGGGCGAAGGCCGTGCGCGCATTCAGGTGCTGGTCAACGGCGCGGACGCGGCCAAGGCCTCGATCATCCTGCGCTACGCCACCGCCGCGCTGGCACAGAACGCGGTGCGCCAGGGCGATTTGGACGGTGTGGCCGCGGGCGCGCCCAACGCGTCGGGCATCGGCGCGGTCACCATCGACGAGCGGCTGTGGTTCAACAGCGCCAACACCAGCACCTGGTATCTGGTGCCGGGGCTCATCGTGCTCATCATGACGCTGGTCGGCGCCTTTCTCACGGCGCTGGTGATGGCGCGCGAATGGGAGCGCGGCACCCTGGAGGCCTTGTTCGTCACACCGGTGCGGCCGGTGGAGATATTGCTGGCCAAGATCATTCCGTACTTCGGCATCGGCATGCTGGGGCTCGCGCTGTGCCTGCTGGCGTCGAAGTTTCTCTTCCACGTACCGATGGTGGGCTCGCTCGTCGTCCTCGTGTTCAGCTCGATGCTGTACCTGATCGTCGCGGTGGCGGTGGGCCTGGTCATCTCGTCGGTGACGCGCAACCAGTTCCTCGCGAGCCAGGTGGCGCTGATCTCCAGCTTCCTGCCTTCGCTGATGCTGTCAGGCTTCCTGTTCGACCTGCGCAACGTGCCCACCGTCGTGCGCATCGTGGGGCAGGCGCTGCCTGCGACCTACTACATGGAGTTGATCCGCTCGCTCTTCCTCGCCGGCAACATCTGGCCGATGGTGGCGCGCAACTGCGCCATCCTGCTCGTCTATGCGGTGGGCCTCCTGTCCGTCGCGCGCTTCGTCACGCGCAAGCGCCTCGACTGAAAGACCTCCATGCCCGCCTCGTTCATCGACTTCATCCTGCGTGTGGCCAACCTGTGCCGCAAGGAGCTGCTGGCCATCCTGAAGGACCCCGCCACGCGCGTGATCCTCATCGTGCCCTCGATCATGCAGAGCCTGCTGTTCGGCTATGCGGCCACCTACGACCTGAGCCGCATCGACTACGCGCTGCTCGACCAGAACCACAGCGGCGCGTCCACCGCGCTCATCGCCAAGCTCGACGGAACGGGCGTGTTCCATCGCACCATGACGCTGCGCACGCAGGCAGAGATCGCCGAGCCGGTCAACGCCGGCAAGGTGCTGCTGGTGGTCGGCATCGGCCCGCGCTTCGAGCAACAGTTGCAAGCCGGCGAGAACGTGTCGATCCAGCTCATCGTCGACGCGCGCAACTCCAACACCGCCGGTTCCGCCGTGGGCTATGTGTCGCAGGTCGTCAATTCCTTCAACGCCGAATGGCGCGAGCGGCACGGCGCCGGCCCGCCGCCGGTCAGCATCGAGACGCGCGCCTGGTACAACCCCAACCTCACGACGCGCTGGAACTTCATGCCCGGCATGATCGCCGCGCTCAGCATGATCCAGACGCTGCTGCTCACTGCACTTTCGGTGGCGCGCGAGCGCGAGCAAGGCACCTTCGACCAGTTGCTGGTGACGCCGCTATCGCCCACCGAGATCATGATCGGCAAGGCCATTCCGCCCGTGCTGATCGGGCTGCTGCAATCGACGCTGGTGCTGCTGGTGACGGCGCTGTGGTTTCGCATACCGATGGCCGGCTCGCTCTTCACGCTGTACGCGGGCCTGGCCTTCTTCACGGTGGCCAGCGTGGGCATCGGCCTGTCGATCTCCGCCGTGTCGGCCAACATGCAGCAGGCCATGCTCTACACCTTCGTGCTGATCATGCCGATGATGCTGCTGTCGGGCCTCACCACGCCGGTGAGCAACATGCCCGCTGCACTGCAGATCGCCACCATGGCCAACCCGCTGCGCTTTGCCATCGACCTGGTGCAGCGCGTGTACCTCGAAGGCGTCGGCATGGCCACGGTGTGGACCAACCTGATTCCGCTTTTCATCATTGCAGTCATCACGCTGCCTTTGGCGGCGTGGCTCTTTCGCAATCGTCTCGTCTGACGAAGGTATGAATATTTCTACTGCGGCCTCGCTACGAAATCTTCACACCTTCTCGCGCCAGGAGAACCATCATGAATCCTTACATTCCTCTCTTGCGCGCCGTGAGCCTGGCGGCGCTCGTGCTGGCCGCCGGCTGCGCCGTGGGACCCGACTACAAGGCAGCGGCCGCCGACGCGCCTGCTGATTTTTCGGTGTGGCACGGCGGCAGCGCCGAGCTTGCCGCCGCGCCGCAACAGACGTCTGCCGCTCCATTCAGCTGGAACAGCTTTGCCGACCCAACGCTCGATGCCCTGCAAGCCAGGGCCATGGCCGCCAACAACGACCTCAAGACTGCTGCGCTGCACTTCGCCCAGAGCCGCGTGCAGGGCGATGTGGCGCGGTCACAGCAATGGCCGCAGGTGAATGGAAGCGGCAGCGTGCAGCGTGTTCGCGAGAGCGAGAACGGCGACTTCCGCCGCATCATCGGTACGATCAATCCGGGCTCCGTCGATGAATTGGTCAAGGTGCTGAGCGACCCGCACGACATGTTCCAGGCCGGCTTCGATGCGTCGTGGGAGCTGGACCTCTGGGGCAGGGTGCGACGCTCGATCGAGGCCGCCACGGCCGACGAGGCGGCGTCGAAGGCGATGCTGGCGCAGGCACAGCTCAGCGTGCAGGCCGAACTGGCGCGCCACTACTTCCAGCTGCGCTCGGTGCAGAGCCAACTGCGCATTGCGCGCTCCGATGTCGCCGCGGGCGAGGAGACGCGCAGGCTGGTCTCGGCGCGGGCGGACGGCGGCCTCACGACCGACCTCGACGTGACGCGCCAGGACGCGCAACTCGCCGACATTCGCGCCCGCTTGCCGCAACTGCTGTCGCAGGAAGCGCTGGAGATCAACCAGATCACGCTGCTGGTCGGCGAGCGCCCCGGCGCCTTGCAGGCAGAACTGGCAGCGCGGCCCGACACGGTCGGTGCTGCTGCTGCGGCGCTGCCTGACCTGTCCCTGGGCCTGCCATCGGACGTGGCGCTTCGCCGTCCCGACATACAACGTGCGGAAGCACAGTTGCATGCAGCCACCGCCAGCATCGGCGTCGCCGTGGCGGACCTGTATCCGCGCATCACCATCGGCGCCAGCGCCGGACTCAGTTCGGTGGACGCGAGCACCTTCACCGACTGGGGCAGCCGGCAATGGTCGATCGGACCGAGCCTGCAACTGCCCGTCTTCGACGGCGGCCGCCGACGCGCCACGGTGACGCTGCGCAAGCTCCAGGAGCAGGAGGCGGCCGTTGCCTGGCAGCAGACGGTGCTGAAGGCGTGGCACGAGATCGACGATGCGCTGAGCGCCTACACCGCCGAGCGTCAACGCAACGCCCAGCTCGCACTGAAGGAGCGCAGCAGCCGCGATTCGTACCAGCTCGCCAGCGTGCGCTACGAACACGGGCTCACTGACTTCCTGGTTCAGTTGGATGCACAGCGCACCCTGCTGCAGGCGCAGCGCGAATACGCGGAAAGCTCGGGAAGACTGGCTGTGTCGCTGGTTTCGATCGCCAAGGCGCTGGCCTTGCCTGCGGCTTCGTCCGAGCCGGCGGTGGCGGTCAGTGCGTTGGAGGCGCAGCGCAGGTAGCGCCGGCCCGAGGCCTGCCCTTGCCACTTGTTGGGAAGCTGAAGGTCATAACAGGAACGAACTTCCGGCGCGGCGGACAGGACGGCTGCTACCAGCTTCCTTCGACGGAGCATCACCTACCGATACAGAGCTTGGCCAGATCAGGCTCTGCTGGACGGCCTCACGCTGCAGGCATCATGTGCTTCCTGTCCAAACGTCCGCTTCGCAGAAATTCGTACAGCCGGTTTGGGCCCGAAGCGGAAGTCGGTCGGGCCTGTCCATCGCTTGATAGCAGACGTTCAATAGCAAGGCAACCGCGCACGTCGCGGCACAGTAGTCGCGCGTTGATCCTGCACGTGACCGCCGCGGTCGCAATACTGAAAGATGCAGGGCGCCGCCACCGCCTCGGAGAACTAGCTCGGTTGACCTGACTTTGTGAGTTCTGCTTCAGGAGTAGAGAGTTCTTCGGTCAGTTCATTCAGCGCGGCGAGCACGCTACCAAGATCGTCTCGATAGGTGGCTGTGTAGCTTGATGTGAAGACGCATCGGCCGCTGGCGGTCAACTCACGGCCACGAATATGTTCGCCATATTTTTCCCAGTAGCGCGCCATCTCTTTCGGGTCTAGGCCTCCAAGAAGCCCCGTCTTCGTCGCAACGTACCCTTCCTCATCATCTCTCCCAGAGAAGAAGGTACTGCTCAAATGCGACAAACAGTGGTCGAGGAACAGAAGTACATTGTTCTGATCGATCTCTGGGTTAAAGCAGAAGTCGAAAACGTATTCGTTCATCAGCTTCGCAATGCCACTGCGGTCTTCAACCCCATCCTCGTCATAGTACCCGCACCCGACACCTGAACCATTCGGGTAAAGCGAATTGCCAAGTTGGTAAATTACAAACGACTTGACAGCAGAGCGCGCTGAAGCGATGCGGCGTGAACTCGTATTGTCACCTTGCTCGAAGCAAGGGTCTCGTGATGCCTCGTCAATTAGCTTTGCAAAAGATGCGCCAAGGAACTCTTCTACCGGCGTGTCATCCGTTTCCGCAAAAAAATTCCTCTGCGAGTCAATGTAAGTCTGCTTAAACATCCTAAAAACCTGTTGCGACAGGTTCCTCATGCCCAATAAGGCAAGCTTGCTGACCAGCCCGGTCGTTACAGCGGTCATATCCTGATGGACTATGAGCGCGGTATGCAGGTTGTACAACTGCCCTTGGCGATCCGCAGAGCACTGTAATCTGAACAGCATCAGGTCATTCCAGCCCAGGACTCCACGATCTGGGCTGGCGAGGCGTTCTAAAAGGCCTCTACCGATATAGGGGTGCTCGCCGAATATGCACCAAGCGATTTCTAGAACGTTCTCTGCGCTGTTCGTAAGTCGCCGGGCGGATGTCCGTCCCCATCCGGCTCGATCCAGCAATCGCAACAGCGAGTAGATTGACCGCAGTCGCAATCCACGTCCATCGTTGTCGAACGCAGAGTAGCGCGGCAGATACTCAACGAGTGTATCTATGGCGTCTTGGGCGAGCGTGCCAGTAAACTCATGAGACTGATTGACCAGCACTCTCCAGAATTGATCATGCGCTGTCTCGCCCCGCTCCAACGCGAAGTCCGGCGACGTCAGGACTGACGCAATTGAGGCCCCGTTTCGAACCCGCTCCACTGCGTCTTGATACAGAACAAAAGTCTCATGCGGTTCTGGCGTTGCAAAACGCACGATCAGCTTAAGGTACGCCTCCAAATTTCTGGCACTGTGCCCGTTGAAGCACGCACGGGATCGAAGCACCGATTCCTCAACGCTGCTTCCATCGCCGACATTCAAAGTTTCTGCGTCGAATAGCTGTTCCAACAAAAACCAAGCGGAGGTTGGTAGTTTGTCCTTCAACAAAGCGAACGCGTTGGCATTCGTGAACTCTGGCTCTCCGTTTTCGCGCCGCAGCGAGAATATACCGGTACGACCTTCAGTCTCTTCGGCGTAAATGCGCCTGAACACACCCGGATAGTTCAGATGCAGCAGCATAAGATTGATGAGGTCTCTCTTATTGAAGTCGGTTCTTCCTAGGTTGGTTTTCTCAATTTGCATGAGCAGGATCGCGTTGATGAATCGCTTTAATTTGCGCAGATCGCCAACAAATGGCAGGTAGCTCGCGGCAAGATCGCTGCCTAGAATTTCCGCCAATTCGTTGAGTATGGAGCCAAGCTTGACCATCGTGTCAGCTGGCACTGACCCAAGCTGCTGCTCGGCCCGTTCCCAATCGCGCTGCAAGAAGCCGCAGAGGCTACTACTGTCGACGAACAGGCTCAGCTTTACCGTTACAAATTTCTCTAAAAACTCACGTGCTCTGGACCCTTCTTCATTGCTGCCCGCGAGCACTTCGGTGTCGTAGCAGAGGACGTAAGTCGCTTGAGACAAGTTGAACGTGCGTCTCGTTGCAAACAGGACATTATTCGTGGTCTTCGCATCCAATCGGTCCAAATCGTCGACGACGATGATTACGCGGCGGCCGATGCGACGGAGAACCTCGTCAATGTCATCGAGAAGTTCATCCACCGTTTCCTGCGAAGGTTCTAGTGAAATCTTGAATCCTAGAAATGAAACGTCAGCCTTACCCTTTATCAGTCGTGAGTATCGAGATGCTGCCGGTCTGAACTCTGGGGCAAACACCTTACTTTGAATTGCGGCTGACAGGTCGCGAATTAAGCGATCCGCTAGGTCAGGTTCCGAGGCATATCGGAGCGGCTCGAACCTGCAAACAATGACCTTGTCGGAGGAAGTTTTCCAATAGCGCTCGGCGAGATTGATGAAACTGGTCTTGCCGACACCCCATGGGCCGTCCACGCCAAAGACCAGTCCTGGATGCGCGCCGCTCGCGAGTACTGTCTCTGCGAACGACTTCGCTTGCGTGCCGCTCGCAAGAAGATCGTCATTTTCATCGCCGAGCTCTTCGTCGGCGATAAAATACAGCTGAGAGGTTTGCTTCTTCGGCCTAGGCCAATGCTGCCGAAAAAGCGGTGATAGAAGCACAAAACATAGTAGGACCAATATGGCCGGCGCCCAATGTGGGTCCGAAGATTTGAACGCCGCATGCATCTTTTCTAGCCAAGGCGAAGCCAGTTCGTTTGACCAAATTCCGGTCGCTGACGCCACCAATAGATCAATTCGATAGCTCCGACCGATACGAGCGGCAGCCACGTGCGCATTTCGTTTAACTGCATAGGTAAGGCAGATCGCGAGAACAGCCAAGGCCCCAACGACTTTTAGCCAGAGTGCGACTTCGCTTAATTCCTCTGCGAAGTTGGCACCGAGGTAGAAACTCACTCGCAAGATCTCCGCGCCGACAAATCCCAGAATGAATGTTCTGGCGAAGATCATCAGTTCGGGCATCTTCATGGTTGGCATCTTGGCTACCATGAAACACTTCTTCCCATGGGTTTTCTCCAAACTGTCGAGAAGGACTGCGAATTTGTGGAAGTCATAGGCAACGAGTTTGTATCAAGATGCGGAAGCATAGCGGCCGGCCACGACGGAAGGCTCGGGTTGACTGGCCGATTGCGAATCACTGCTTACGCCCGGATTGGGCGGCGACAGCGACCGCCCGCTTCTGGCCGGGACTGTGCCTCCGGAACTGTGCTCGGAAGCATTCTCCCGGCTTGTTCAGATCTCGGTTTGCTCGGAAATTTCTAATGCGTCGTCGACCTCGATGCCGAGGTAGCGCACCGTAGATTCGAGCTTGACGTGCCCAAGCAGCAACTGAACCGCTCGCAGGTTTTTGGTACGCCGATAGATCAAGGTGGCCTTCGTTCGCCTCATCGAGTGAGTGCCGTAGTCCGAGCGATCAAGGCCGAGTTCCTCGACCCATCTCTCCAGGATTCGAGCGTACTGCCGAGTCCCCAGGTGCGGCGAGTCGTGGACACGGCTCGGGAACAGAAAACTATCTGACTTCAATCGTGCTTGCTTGATCGAGTTTTGCAAGGCGTCGCGAGTTACTTGCGTCAGCTCGAACTGCACTGGACGCTGGGTCTTGCGTTGCATCACGACGGCGCGAGCGGCAACTTGGTCGCCATGGCAAATGTCCCGGACTTTGAGGCTGACGAGGTCGCAGCCGCGGAGCTTGCTGTCAATCCCCAGGTTGAAGAGCGCAAGCTCGCGCACCCGGTTTTCCATTTGGAGGCGGACTCGAAGTGCCCAGATGTCCTTGACCTTGAACGGTGCTTTTTGCCCGACGATCTTGCCCTTGTTCCATGGCTCGCGGTGAACAGCGTTGGAGACGGTTTCCATGATGGACTCCCATCAAGTTGAGGGAGTTCGACGATGCGTCACGCGCCATCCAATTGTTTGATGCTGGTCAGATGAAAGACCCTGCCAACGGGTTGCATGCTCGTGCCGGGGGCAGCTTTCTGGAGTTGAGGCCTAGCCCCGGTCTCGGCCATCAACGGTCGGTCAATGCTTGTGCCAGACAGCGGCCGCTCGGCGCCGCTCCCGACCCAATGCAGACGTCGCGGGGCTCCTTCGGCCAAACCCTAAGCCGTCGTAGCCGACGTACGAAGCCAGGGCAACTCGGTGGCCCTGCTCTCAAGGTCGACTTCGTCCTTCACACCTGACTGCCCGAGAACTCGACAGCGATCGGGTGAACACCCTCTACCGACTCGCCAGCGGCGTTCAACCCGCCGAGTGAGGGAGGACATACGACCCGGGACCTCCCCTCGTCTCGGCGACCACCATTAAGTTGACACTAGCTTTTCCCGGGCGTCCAATTGCTGTGCGGGCCGTCTGACGCGACATTCTGGCGGGCCCGACTGATGCCCCGCCAGGAGATTCGACAGCGGGTAGTTGTTTCTTAGGGCCGGTCATGGTCGCACTTCGATAGGCTCCTGCTACATTCCACGAGCGCGTAGCGCGACTGGCGCTTCGAATCAGAGCCCACACGCTTCAACTTCGATCGACCAAGCAGCATGCGATTCGTTGGACGCTTTCTCGGCTTGTTGCTTTTGCAGGCGTGCATACAAGCCTCAAACTCGCAACCCGGTCCTCCTTCTCCCGGGTTGAAGTGGTGTCCTGGTGGCCCTGGTCGATGGCAGTCCTGCTCCATTTCGGATCAATGTTCGGTCACCCCTCAAGGCGTCCCGTTCTGCGGGCGGCTTGGTGCGTCATGCGTTGGTACCGGAGGCAATACCAATCGATCTATCGTATGTAAGGTGGGCGATGTTTGTCGCCACGACCCAGTTGGAGTTCCATTTTGCGCAGGACCACTAGCACGAATTGAATGCCGCGGCAACAACTCAGCGTCTAATGTGACGGTCACATGCGAGAGTTACCAGAGTTGCTACCACACGCAGGTCGGCGTCCCTTATTGCGCTGGTGGCACGGTAACCGGCTCCCCAAATCAAGGCGCCGTCGGCAATTCCGGCGCTTCACATGGCAGGCCGGCAGGTGAGCCCGTGCCCAATCCCGACTGGGTTGAAATAGTGCATGCTCCCGCGGGGTCGATGAACGAGCCCACAGGGGACATAGATGTTGGAACGGCTTGGAATTCGATGGGTTTCGGCCATTTCGTCGAAATGGAGAGTCGCTCCGTATATAAGCAACCTCAAACCCTTGGGGCAACGTCGTACGACGAAATGCATATTTTGCACTTTTACAACTGCACAGGTCAGACCGCAGAAACAACGGCGATATGGCTCACTTTGCATGGAGTTGAAGTTAGTCGCGAGATACCACCCAGCAGGATTGTGAGCCCGAAACCGAGTTCGAATCTAGGGCTCTCGATGAAATACATTTGCCATAAGCTATATCCGGCGCAGTTCTGAATCTGCGATTTCGCACTTCGACCCCCTTACGCGCAGTCGCTCAAGTTGGCGGGAGCGGAATTCCCGAGCGCAGTGCCGCTGGGGGTCACGGTTTGCTGAAGGCTTCCGACCGGGGGTTGTCAACTAGCCAAAGTCCACTTTTGATCACCGCAAAGCTGCCGCTGGCGACCGTCCGCAACTGGCCG
>NZ_JAATOM010000039.1 GCF_019207085.1 Variovorax sp. dw_308
ACGCCGCGTTGTGCATGAGCGCCAGTTCAAGGCCGCGCAACTGCAATGGATGGCCCTGGAGAACGATCTGATCGAGCGCGCCGGGTGCGGCGTCCCCCTTGGCGACGATCCGCCCAAGGAGTCGTGTCCATGACCGCATCGACACCACGCGCGGCCGTCAATGGAGACCAGACATGACAAGGGCGTTTCAGAATCCGGACGATCCGCCGGGCTATGCGCAGTACAGACCGGATTGGATGCGGGGACAGTTGCATTCGCTAAAGCCGTTTCTTGTGCCATTGGAGCTCAAGGACGCTTTGATGAATGCCGAGCTGCAAAAAAGGGCCGAGCTGGAGGCAAAGCAACGAGCCGAAGCAGCGCAGCATGAGAGCGCCAGCAGGGCCCAAAATCCCACGACTGTCGCGGACGTATTGGGACACGCCGATGAGCGCGCTGCCCTGATCAATGCGTTCGAGCGGGTCATCGCCAGGAGCGACCTCGCGCATTTCCACATGGTGCTCACGGGTGATGAGCTACTGCGCGTCGCGGAACTCGTCCTCACCTGGCGTGATGACGCTGAAAGAAAACAGGACGCCGAACTGCTGCGAAAGCTCCTTGCTAAAGGGGCGAGGCGGGAGGTCGTGAATCCGGGCTTGGATCCGGTGCGGTGGCGGCGATCACTTGCCCATCTGTACGACGTTCATCCGCATTTTCGTGAAGTCACTGACTTCGTCGCGCACCGCGTTTCCCTGTCCGTTGCGTCGGGTGAGGCGTTGTGGATTCCGCCGATTCATCTAACTGGTTGTCCGGGTGTCGGCAAGACCCGCTATGCCAGCGACTTGGGCGCGGCGCTAGGCGTTCCCATGCGCCGCCATTCGATGGAAAACGCGCAATCGTCCGCGGCGTTGCTTGGAACGGAGCGGCATTGGAGTACGGCGGCGTTTGGTTTGATCTTTGAACTGGTCTTGTTGGGAAACCATGCGAACCCTCTGGTTCTGATCGATGAACTCGACAAGGCCGCGGTCGGCGGCAACTGCAATCCCACGGGGTCGCTGCACTCGTTGCTCGAGCCGGCGACATCGGCCAACGCGGTCGACGCGCTGTTGGGCATGAGCTTCAACGCGCGGCTGGTGATCTATGTCGCGACCTCGAACGACCGCTGCAAAGTTCCCGCGTCGATCCTCTCGCGATTCCGCGAGTTCGAGATCCTGCCGCCCATGGGCGAGCAGGCGCTTCAACTCGCACGCGTCGTCGTACGAAGTGTGGTGGCCGATTCGGGAGTGGGCGACTTCGCGCCGCCCGATGACGCCTGGTGCCACAAGTTGGCGTTCTATACGCCGAGGGAGATCGGGCGGCACGTGCACCTCGCGGTCGCACGCGCCGTGGCCAACAACAGGCGCCACCTGACCGCGGCGGACCTGCCACCTGACCCAAACGATTCAGTGCACAAGGACAGACCACTCCATTGACGCCCATGAACGCCTTCTCAAGACACCCCATTGCTGCCAACCCCGTGCGAGAGTGGCATTCACGATGCCGCGCGAGCCCTTGCTTCGAACTTCACGCCTCGAGGGTCTGCCAATGACCATGCCGCAGCAACGACTGACTGCGTTCCTTCGAGCCGGCCAGCTCATTTCGGACATCGTCAAGACTGGCGGGAACCCGGAAAAATGGGGCGCCCAGTTGCCCGAGCGCCTCCTGTACGCAGCCAAAGCGGCGCTGCGCTTCTACCCGAGTTTCGACGAGATCGAACGGGCGGCGCGTGAGCAAAGAAGCATGCACACGTGGATGGCCCGCGAAATTCGGGGACCGCTGGCAAAGGACGTTATTTGTGGGCGTCTGATAGACGCCTGCGCGGAAATCGACGCAGAGCCAGCGTCGAACAACGTGACGTCTGACTGCAATGCCTACATGAATCAGTGGCTCTTTACAGAGCACCCGGCGCTTGGCTATCGCGAGCCTATGGATTTCCTGGACGCGTCTACCGATCTTGAAATGCTCATCGAGCTGTTCAAGTCCGAAACGGTCGCATCGCGCAAAGCGAGACGGGTGTTCGCCAGCGAACCGGAAGCATATCGCTGGCTGCGCGAATTCAATCGCTCGCTCGAAGGCATACCGCTCGAGATGCTGGGTTCAGAGACCGGGCGACGCAAGGTTGCGGACGAACTGAACCGACTGGCGACGCGGTACGGGAAAGCGAAGTGAGGCGGCCGTTCGGATTGGGCGAAGCTCCCGGCACAGGGAGGCGACCCCATTTCAATTCGGTTCGTTTCCACACGTCGCAGCCAAGGCGCTTGGCAATGCTGAAGCGGTACCCGATGGATCAAGTCACGCGGAGATCAACGATGGAAGTAACGACATCATGACCTTGCCATACGAAAGACGCCGTGCCCTCGAATGGGCGGGCGAGACGCTGCGGGAGCTTGCCTACCTGCGTGAGAAGGACGAGGAGCTATGGGGGGGACCTGTGCCACCCAAGCTTACCCAACTGGCGAGACGGATCCTGCGCCATTACCCGGAGCCTTGGCAGATCGAATTTGCCGTTCAGAGCAACGAGCCATTGAATTGGTGGATCAGCGAGGAGCCCGAGCGGTGACGAATTCCCGAGGCGGTCCTTGCGGCGACGGAGTCGCATGCCTCCGGCGCGAGCATGTCTGGACGTCGATTTCAGTACCGCGTGCGCTTTCGTCATCAAGGGGCTCCAGATGACCCCGGTCGAGAAGTTGGAGGCACGCTTTCCCTATATGTTCGCGGGCGAGTCCCTCAGCATGGAGTACTACGACGGCTGGTTGCTGATCTTTGCGTGGGCCTGTGAGCAGATCGACGCGGTGCTTGGCGAAAACAAGCGGGGGTTCTATTGGCGGCAGGTGAAAGAGAAGTTCGGCACCGCACGGTTCTACTACCGCCTCGGCAACGCGAAGCGCTTGATCGTCGATCTGAGCGACGGCCAAGGCTGGCACAGCGTGATCAAGAAGCCCACGAAGGCCGGCGACCCGGTGGCGGATCGCATCGACGCCATCGTCGACGAGGCGGAGGCGCGGACGGGAAGTGCATGCATGCGTTGCGGGGCAGCCGCGAAAACCAGGGCCTATGACGGCTACTACCTGACGCTGTGCAAGTTGCACGTGCCTCCAAGAAGGAATCAGCAGTCGTGACGAGCGTTAGACGTGTCAGGTGCCCGGTCCGTGCCACGTGAACTGAAGACGATCCGATCCTCCAGCCATGCGCAAGAAATCTTCCGAAACCAATGAACCCACGGCGACTGTGCGCGTAGCGTCGCGGCCGCGCCGCAAGAGCGCGACACCGGAGCCGAACGCACCGGAAGAGAATGATCCGGAGGCGCTCATCGCACGCGTCGAGGCGGTGCGCGAGGCATCGCGCCTCATCGCGCGCGAGCTGCTCCGCGAGGAAACAGCCCGCTTTGTTGAAGGCCAGTACCGCCTGTTGATGCGGCTATTCGCCGTCGCCTCAAAACTGGAGCGCAAATCGCAGCAGGCGATGGCGGATCTGCTGGAGCCGCGCCGCATGTCGGCACTCCGGGTGAAACTTGAAGCGCGCGCGATCCAAGCCGTCATGACCGGCACCGAGTGGCTCACGGATGCCGAAATCGGGCAGCTCGTTTATCCGAAGGTGTTCAATGCGCGTGCGACGGTGAAAAGATGGCTGGCCAACGGCCGCATCTTCGGTATCGACCATCGAGGAAAGAAGTTGTACCCGCTTTATGCCTTCGATGCGACTTGGCAGCCTTTGCCGGCGGTCAAGGAGATCCTTTCCGTGCTGGGTGGCCTCGAGCCTTTCATGCTCGCATGCTGGTTTGACTCCGCCAGTTTGATGCTCAGCGGAAAGCGCCCGCGGGAAGTCATCGCAAGCAATCCCGACGCCGTGTTGGCGGCCGCCAAAGATTACCGGTCGGGCGCGATTGACGGCTAGGCCATGCTCAGATCCCGCGGCGCGCGCGGAATTGCAAGAGGCGCTCGCGGACTACCTGAAGTCGCTCGAGTGGCTTGAGATTTAAATTGCGGCCACAGTCAAGGAGATCCTCGAATCTGGCCAGCTACTGCACGCCGCCTTCCTTTTCCCGGAGCGAGAGTATCGTCATCCATGGGCGTAGCGGGGGCGCTCCCCTGGCGTGGATTGATCCCGGCGGACCTGCGTCTTCTTGGCCAGGTTGGGCCGCAACCGCGAGAGCAGTCCCCCCAACCAGTACCGCATCCTAAGCAATGCTTTGGTGTGGTCGTTCATGTGTTTTCCGATGACTATCGCCTGGAGGTTTCGGTGGCCAGCGTCACGGCGGCCTTGGTCGTCGCGCGCGCTCGACGACGGGCCTCGGCCCAGGCGTCGTAGTCGCCTCTGCTCGCGAACCACGTCCGATCGGAGCTGAACCCACTGGACATGTCCTCCAGGATCTCCAAGCAATAGCGTCGCACCTGCACCATGTCGCCTGCCTTCAAGGCCCCGGTTATGCGCTGACGCGCATCGATGGTCGCGCCGCCGGAGCTAGTTAGGTACACGTGCGTGTGACCGGGGTGTCGTGCCAGAACAAAGGCCTCGACTGCTGCGCCCTCATCGCCTTTGGAGAAGAAGTCGACTAGGTCCAGTGCCTCGGCCTCGAGGCCGGCATCGCCAGGCCAACGCTTGGCAGCCTCGTCCGCGTAGTGCTTGTCCAATTCGCGCAGGTGCTTGTCCAACGCGAACGCTGCGTATGCCTTGGCCCACGGCTTCAGCGCTTTCAGGTCGGTGGCCAGCTTGCGCATCGCTGCGCGCGCGGCCCGCAACGCGAGTTGATCGCCATCGGACAACACCGAATCGAAGTTCTTGGCGGTGGACGCCAACTGCGTTGCCGTGCGCTGGGCGCTCGCGCCGGCGTCGCCCACTCGCTTTTCAAGCTCGTGAGTACCATAGCGCAAGTAGCGCTCGGCCAGTTCCACGTTGATCGCTGGCCCGCGGTGCTTGAACTCTCGATCAATCATCGCTTCTCTCGTTGTCGGCCAAAAGCTTGCGGACAATCCGTTGAGTGCCCGCTCCGCTTGAGCCGGTCCTTGTGTCAAGTGCATGGAGCCTCCAAAAGGCTCGAAGTTTCGACAGAAAAATTCGGGTCGGGGTGACAATAAAGCCTTCAGTGTCGCCTTCATGCAACGTGCGTCTGGACGCGGCCGATGCTGGCAATCGGGCGGCCGTGGTGATGCGCGGATAGGACTTGCGCCCCCTCGAAGTCGCAAAAGCCTGCAACCGCGATGCGGCCCAGGCTTGGCTGCGTGACATACGCATCCTCGCCGTTCAACAAGAAGCTCAAGCCCTCCGCTGGCGCGCCGCGCTGTTGCGTCCGCTGGCCGATTCATTCGAGGCGGATCGCGATGCGCTCGTCGAACTTGCCGATCGCGAAAAGCGCCCTCGATGAATGGCGAACTCGACCGCACCAGCTTCCAGCAGCGACCGGCTAAAGTCCGCGGGAGCCGCCAGCTCAGGTAAGCCTCACCGCGCCGAGTGACCAGCAGGTCGCGCGCGGCAGTGAACACTGCCTGCAGCGCCAATCCCACCGCCGCCTTCCCGCAGACCACCCGCTGTCGGCGCCGATTCGATATTGACCACCCGTTCGAGTATGGAAATTCCGTGCCGGTGCGGAGTGGCCGGCACAGGCGTGACCGCATATTGCCGCTTGGGTTGAAGCGGTTGGCTCAGCACTTCGGCATATAGGGTCGGTTCGAACATGCCGGGGCTCAAGCAGATGAAAGCCGCCGGCCGGCCCTGGGTGGTTGACCCGAAGTGTCAGGCAAGCCCAATTGCTCGGTACTGCTCGGCCTTCTTTGCAGCCCAAGGATCGTCTGGCGCAAGTTTCTGGTACGCACGCAGGAACGCGGCAGCCTTGCCGACGTCTCGCATCTGCTCGAACACCGCAACAAGCCGGCGCAAAATTGCTGGCCGGCCTGGCAGTCTCCGGTGAAGTGCCAAGAGCACCTCTGCGGCTGCCTCGTACTTCGCGTCGAGCGCAAGGATCGAGGCACTTTTCAGTAGGAGATCCGGAGCGTCAGGGGTATCGGCGAGGCACTTGGCAGCGAAGGACCTGGCACGATCTATTTGTCGAATCTCCAAATATGCCGACAGCGCCAACCGTCGTAACTCCGCGCCCGTGGGGGATGGCGCGTCCACCATGTCGGGCCGTAACTCAAGATCGCGAATGCAATCGAAGTAACGGCCTTCCCGGTACGACGCGTGAACCATCAGCAAGAAAGCCTGCTCATCCCTCGACGATTCGAACTCTGCGCGCGCAACCAGCTCGGCATCACGGTAATCGCCCTTCTCTACCAGACGCACTGCCTGCGTCGACCAATCCTCTTGCGGTGTGGGCATAGTCCCAAGCGCCCGCGTGGGCGTCGATTGAACCTGGGCGCGGCGGACGCTGCGAAAAGTCTCCAACATCACGTCCACGGTAGGCCAGCGCTCTTCCGGCACCAGCCTTAGGCAACGGTCGATGAATTCGTCTAGCGGCTGCGAGACAGAAGAGTTGACTTCACGCGCGCCCGCGAATGGCACATGGCGCGCGACTTGGCTCAAGGTGTCGTGCGGCAGTCGTGCGGTGACCAAGTGGTACAGCAGTACACCCAGGCTGTAGATGTCGCAAAGGAATCTCGCCGACTTGTCGCGAGTCGCGAGCGTTGCACCGACGACTTCCGGTGCGGAATAGAGTATCGTTCCGCCGTTCTCGCGCGTTCGGGCATACATGTCTTCAGGCAGAACGCTTGACCCAAAGTCGGTGAGCTTCACCCGATTAGCAGCGACAAGAACGTTTTGCGGCTTGATGTCGCCATGCGACATCCCCATCCGATGCAGATGGGCGCAGCCGTCCAGCACTTGCTCGAACACACCCAGAAGCTTGTCGTAGCTGGCGACAAAGCCTTCTTCCCCTTTGTCGAGAAGCTGCGCGAGGGTGATGGAAGGGAAATACTCCATCTCAATCGCATACCACTCGCCCTCGGGCGGCACCCGCCCCATCCAGTAGACATCGACCACACTCGGGTGCGACACCTGCCCAACAAGCAGAGAGCCCTCGGCAAGCTCTTCGTTTCGCTTGCCCTGCGCCTTCGGGATCTTCACAGCAACGATCGCCCCGTCTGACAGACGCTGGGCGCGCCACACCCAGCCGTACGAGCCGTCGCCGAGACACTCGACAAGCTCGTACCGATCACCAAGTCGTCGGTCAGCTCTCGGGACAAAGAACTTGATCGTCATGATTCACCTCGACGAAAGATGTTTTCCAGCCGGAGCAGACCGTCCTGGCCGGATCGGACGACGAATTGAAAGAAGATGAGCCGCGCCCTTGAGTTTCCTGGGACGCGTATGCCGCCGGGGCCCTGGAAGCCGCCCCTCACAATGTCTCTGAGCCCGTCGTGATCAGGCAGCGTGACAAGACCGTTGGTCCAGTACGCCAGAAGCAGCGTTGCATCCTCGCGATTCCAGCGTTGCTGGGCGAGACACAGCGTTTCGACCTTCGGGCTAAGGTTCTTTTGCTTACCCGAGTAACGCTCGAACTCTGCCACTAGTGCCACTCGGCGCTTCTCTCGATCGAACCACACAGAGTTCGTTGCGGCCATTGCCGCCTCCGTGGCGTCGAACGCCTTGCGGGCCCAGTCCCCAATTCGGCGTGAACCCGGAATGATGATTCGCCTGCCGTACAGCCAGGTGCGGCGGTTCGCATCAGGTCATCGGGGTGGGCGGCCTCGAGCGCGGCGACCGCGAGAACCTGCTCCATCTTCTGGAACTGGACCTCATCCACATCGCTCAGGCCGAGATATGTGCGGGCCCAGGCTTGGTGCTCGTATAGCGTCTGTCGACGTTCATAGAGCGATCGGAGACTGGCGATGCTCACGCTGGGCAATCCGAACGCTTCGCAGACCGAACGCAGCAAGACCTTCGGTACCGCGGCAAATCGGTCCATCGGGCGGCCGCTTGCCCGAAGAAAGAGCAACTGAATGGCAGCAGCGACGCGGCGGTCATCGCGGAAGCGCTCGCAGACCGCGGAAATGTCGTCCTTGCTCAGGCTGAAGAACTGCTGGACATCCAGTTCGGACATCCTGGAGGGAAGCGTCTCCGCGCCAATGAAGCGTTGGGCAAACCACACGGCAGGATCCTCCACAACGATGGGCCCGCCAATCTACGCCTTCGGCGCGCCTTGTGGATCCGAGTTCGGATTTGCCATCCGATCATGCAGCCTCGCTCGGCGACAACCACGACCGTGTCAATTTGTCGAAAAAATACGATTACCCCAAAATACGCTGTAATAAAGCGTTTGGCATCCCCAAGACTATGGATGCCTGCATTGGGTCCCCACGCCTAGACTGCAGCAGCACTCCCGAGGAGGGACAAGATGTCAGCAAAAGCGCTTTGTATCTTGGTGGCCGCCGAACTCCTGAACTTGGCCGCAGGGGCTACCGAGCCTCCTCATCCTCCCACGATGGGGGCGCAATTTTCGCTGGAACAGCTCAAGTCCCTCGGCGGCCAGCTTCAAAACGGGAAGTTGAGCGCCTTCTCCAAGCCCCCCGCGTCTCGCGCCATCGCCCTGGCGGAGAAGTCAGCCTCCATTCAGATTGACCCAAGAATTATCGGCGGCGATTTCACGACCATTGACAAGAACCCGTGGCAGGTGGCTCTGGTGGTCGGCTTCGCACCGGAACCCATCCGCCAGGAGTTTTGCGGTGGAAGCATCGTCGCCCCCAACTGGATAGTGACCGCTGCGCACTGCGTGGACAATTCAACGACCCCTGACAGGGTCGATGTAATTGCCGGTACTTCGTTCTATAAGTACAAGGGCGAGCGCATCAAAGTGGCGAAAGTCTTGGTCCACAAGGATTGGAACCCGGCCACCATGGCCAACGACATTGCCCTCCTGAAGCTCTGGGTGCCGACGACGCTCGGACAGCCGATTGCACTTCCAGCCAGCGAAGCCGGGATTCCGCCGGGGTCCAACATAGAAGTGTCCGGATGGGGGGCCGCTCTGGAAGGGGGCACGCCTTCGGAAGTGTTGATGGCTGCGCAAATTCCTATGGTGGACAACGGCTCTTGCAACGCGCCGGATGCCTATGACGGGCGCATCACAAATTCAATGTTCTGCGCCGGACTGCGAGGCGGCGGACTGGACTCGTGCCAAGGCGACAGTGGCGGCCCGGCGTCCTTGATGCTGGACGGAATACCCACCCTCGTGGGTATCGTGAGTTGGGGCGAAGGCTGCGCGCGGCAGTTGAAGTTCGGAGTCTATACCCGCGTTTCTGTCTTCAAGCCGTGGGTTGATTCGACAATCGCCGGAAATTGAAGTGCCAGCCATGCCCAGCACCTCTTTCGCACAAGATGTCAGCAAGCTATTCAATGTTGGGCAAGTCAACTGCATGACTGCAATCGGCGTGCACCTTGACAGCTACAGCTATATGGCTGACCCCTCAGCCGACAACATCTACGCGGACCACGCCAATGCGCGCCACGTGTACGCGCGCCTCACGGGAGACGAAACCCCCAGAATGCCTAAAGGGGGGCCGTTTTGGACGCCAGCCATGCTGGCGATTTTTTACGATTGGATGCAAGGAGGATTTCAGCCGTGAAGAACCTTGTCACCATAGTTGCCTTGGCTGCTTCAGTGCTGGACCCTCACGCAATGGCGCAACCCATGACCGAGCCTGGCGGCAATGCAGCGGCCACGGAACTGGCGCTGAAGACCCCCGACGAATACGCGTGGCGGCTATTTCTTTACATAAACTTGCCTGCCAAACCGGGAGTGGCTGGGGTTCCTGACGACACAAAGCATCTTGGTGACCCGAGCGATTCGGTCGTGTGGGAAAGTTGGGCCATGTCGTCAGGAAAAGACCTGAGTGAAACCTATCCGCCAAACGGGGCCAAACCCGTCGAATGGGATAAATTGAATAGAAGTGGGCCAAGGCGTCTGTTGCTTGAACCCAATCTCAAGAGAGAGGCCTTCCTGGAAAGGTTCAGGAGCATCCTGCCCTCCGCTGCTGAACGATTCTTCCCGCCAGCCCCCCTCGAACAGGAGGTCCATGCTAACAGGACGACTTACGAATTCATTCGTGAGAACGGGATGTACAGCCTGGGAGGCTTGGAGGCCCTCTTACAAACGGCACGTCAGACGAACAACCGTCAACTCATTTCGTTCAAAGCTGGCTCGAAGGAAATTAAGGCGATGTGGAAGCAGATTGACCCCAGTCTGAAATCGCGCTATCTCTGGCGCGAGACCACGAACGTTGATAACAGCAAGGTGGTCTGGGGACTAGTTTCGCTTCACATTATCACTAAGGACCTCCCGGACTGGTTCTGGGCGGACTTCGGGCACATTGACTGTGAGACTAGGCAAAATGCCTGCAACATAGACGGCCAAGAGCCCGCTTTGACTTTGCCCGTGGACAGTACAACGCGCGGACCGGGAGCGACAGCCGGGAAGGATGGCGTACGCAAAGAGACTGAGGGCACGGTCTTCAAGAATTACATACTGCGAGGAACCCAGACTGACTTCACAACAGCGCAGGGAGAGCCAACAATTCTCTCTAATCCTGTCATCGAAAACGGGTTTCAGACTTCTTCGTGCATGAGCTGCCATGCTCGGGCAGGCATTGGGCCGCGTCTGATTGGACTCGACGGAAAGCCGTTTGCCGGCCGAAATATCCTCAATCCGGGCGACCCCACGCTGGGGCCAATGAATCCTGCCTTGCTCGGAGCGGGCGATGGCGCTGCAGGCAATCCTCCGAACAGAACAATCCTGTACCTGCAAACGGACTTCGTCTGGTCCGCTCCATTTAGAGCGACCAGATGAGCCATCGGTCGCAGGCATCTGCTGGCGACCCAAATTGCGTAAACACTGCAAGCTATCGCAAACCGGAGGGGAGAACCTTTATGGCATCCGCAAATATTCCCGTTCCGTCTCCTGCTGACATCAAGGCTGGTATTTTTCCTCACGGAGTGGTCGCCTTACCGATATTGCCTAGAACGTGGCGTGCAAGCGTGCTCCTGACTCCGCACGGCCGCGGTTCGGACCCTAGCCCGCCCTACGCCGACGAACTCATCGCCGCCGAAGTGACGTATGAGGCCGTGACAGCAGTAAAGGGCCGGATGCGCTTGCGCATGTATCTCCTTGAAACGCTTGCCTACTATGATGTTTTCTTCGTCACCGATGACGGCCGCACTCAGTGGTGGTGGCTCACGTCTGAGCCCTCGGACGCGGTTTCCATTCCTTCTGCTGCCTACGGGCCGTTCGGTACCCCGGTGCAGGTCCCAGCTTCGACCTATCTTGCTGACAGGGGGTTCACCCACGTCGGAAGCTGGAATGTCTTGAGTCGCCTCCGCAATGCGTTTGCGGCAAAGGCCACGGCCACGGCCAAGGGTGGTACCTGGTTCTGGTTCGACGCCGCCGACGGCACGCCCACGAGAATCATGAACGTCGTTTCGAATGACTTCCTGGTACCGGTGCTCGGCATGGTCTACTTCGCTGACTTTTGCAACTTTGCCGCTGATGCTTCAATCGACTTGAGAGGCATCGAAGCCACTTGCGGGGGGGCGATGGCAGCGTCCAATCCGGGGCCGTTCGTCGAAGCCGCAGACCTTTTTGTCGCGTTCAAGGCTTGTCCGCCAGCGGCCACGAAGGCCTGCGTGTTCTCCCAGGTTCAGCATCTCATCCCCGGCATTGCTCCGGGCAACACAGCCGGAACTACCCCGCCCCAATGGACCAACGTTGTCAGCAGCCAGTGCTACATGATTGCGCAAGAGCTCGCGCCGCTGTATTGCGAGCTGTGGTACGACTGGACCATCGGGGTACAGGTCACGGTGTTCGTCGCTCAGGACGATGCAGGCGACTACACGGTGCGGTTTGACGAAATCCTGCCCAAGGGCCGTCCTGGGCCCACCGTCGTGTACGCGTGGAACGGCGACGCGTGGGCGCCCGCGTGCTTCGAGGCGCCTGACCCGAGACATGGTTCCGTGCCGATGCCTGTTCCAGATTTTGTTGCCGCCGGCGGGGGGAGGTGCCGGGCCGTCATCGAGGGCAATCCTCACTTTGGCGACATATCGGTCTGGTCTGTCGAGATGGGGGATGCAGCGAGTGCCGCAGACTTTTGGTATTGGTTTGACCCTCAGCAACGCGGAGTTTTGTTTTCGCTGTCACCTGCTAGCTCGCTCACGCTTATTGACTATCAGACATTCGTCCAGACCAAGCCCTTTGAGTCGGGGTATTTGACCGACCGGTCAAACGAAGTTCCAGCGTGCCAAGCCCAGCAACAATCGATTGCGCGGGCGAGGCCGAAGTTTCGGATGAAGTGAGCGCCATCGTGTGAACGCTGGTCAGGAACCGCCACTATGTGATGGCGAGGACGCGGTTTTGCCCGGAGCGAGAACTGCGTACCTGCGACGTGCCGAAGGGGACAATCCCCTCCGGTGAAGGAGCAGCTCGTGGTGGAGTCGGTTGGTCGCATGTTTTTGTGTGCCCGGTGTCGCGAACGCACCTGCTCTGTAGCCGTTGTGACCGTGGCCAGATTTACTGCGCCAGTCTTGCTCCCGCGCGCACGAGTTGAAGCTCAGCAGGCCGCTGGCCATCGGTATCAGTCCAGCGGTATCGGGCGAGTCAACCACGTCGAGCGAACGCGAAGGTGGCGCTTGCGACAGAAGGAGCGCCGTGGGCCTGGCGCCCAGGATGCAGGCTATGTGACGCATCAGGGTTCGCAAGAAGGGCCGACCGCTGAGCCCGTCCTGCCAAGCGGTCTTTTGGGCCGGTGTCGAGCCTTTGGCCGCGACTGAGGCAGCACAAAAGCATTGGTTCTGCCCTCAATGTGCTGCCGCGCTGCACCCGTGGGTACGGCTGGGATTCGTCAATCGGCGCCGCGCCAAGGGAAGCCGGCGCTCGGCCCGGGCTCGCCCCTCAAAGGGCGCGACAGACGCAAGCACCGCCTCTGCGCGCTCGCTCCTCCCATCGAAGTCGTAAAACCGCGTGCTCATCAGCGAATAGATGCGGTCGTTGAAGTGCGCCGGGTCGTACACACCATCTTCGTCGCTGATGATCGTGCGCGACATGGCGGCCAACTCGAGCAGGCGTTGCCAGTCGGCGTTGTTGCGCGCGAGCCGCGAGACCTCCAGGCCCAGCACGATGCCGGCATGGCCCATTGCCACCTCGGTGACCAGATGCTGGAAGCCGTCGCGGTCGCGGGCTTGGGCGCCCGAGAGGCCCAGATCGTTGTCGATGACGTGCCCACGCTCCATTGGCCAGCCCATCGCGACCGCGCGATCGCGCAACGCGTACTGGCGTTTGGTACTCTCGGTGTTCTCGAACACTTGGCGCTGCGTGGACTGGCGCACGTAGACAAACGCATCGCGCCGCAGGTGGTCGGCGTTGATCTTCAAGGCGTAGTCAGTAGGCATACTCATCCTTCGACTGCGTGAGCAGCAACATGTTGGCGAGCAGGCGCACGAGTTGCGGGTCGTGCGCCACCGGGATCGGCGGCACATCAGGAATCGCCGTCGACGAGATCGAAGGCGGCGGTGGTGCACTGAGCAGCACCACCAGACCGCGCCACATGCCGTGGAAGACGATGGCGCCCAGTCCAGCGGGCCGAGCCTGGCCCTGAAGCACTTGGCCGCGCAATGTCTCGTAGGCTTGGTACGCGTTCATGGGCAACCTTGAACGATCGATGCCGGGCCGATGCTTCAGCGTTTTTTTTCCGCGCGATAGCGCGCTCGATGCTTCGCGGGTGCACCGATATGCCCAGTTGCTTGTGCACCAACTGCGCCAGAGTGCGCGCCTGTATGGGGCTGCTGCCGAGGTGGTGCTCGTTGATGACGGTCATCACCTCGGGCGTGAGCTTGTGAGCCGACTTCGGTCGACGGGGCTGGGGCAGTAGCCCGCTGATCCCCTCGCGCGCGAAGGAGGCCTCGGCCAGGTAGAAGGTCGGCCGGGACAGGCCGAACAGGCTGGCCGCCTCGGCCTTGGTGACGCCGTCCTGGCGCGCATGACGAAGCATCTCGTACTTGACCTGCACGAGGTCGTTGGCGTCGAAGAAGCCGGCGCTGTCGAACCACGCCGCGTGTACCCGCTGCGGCTGCGGGTTCAGCGCGCCGAGCTCGCGCAGTCGATCGGTCTTGGTCGGGTGCTTGGGCATGGTGATGTGTGCGATTTGAGTGTAAGTCACTATGCGCCGCATATATTGGCTTGTCCAGCCGTGGTCGCTGAGTCAAATTGGACATCCACATAGCTATCGACCGTCAGACAGCGAAACAGAAATAAGGCCTATTGCAGGATATTGCGGCGTATAGAGGTTTACTTCTGCGGCGTATTGTTCTTTACGCCCTTGCGCCGTTGCAGTGCACTGCGGACCTCATCGACGAGCGCCCTTAGGCGAGCGAGATCGTCCACGCGCAGCCACGATAGACCGGCGGCAGCACGGGCGAATGCGTCGGGCTCGTCGACGCTGGTCCACGATGCAAGCAACGAGCGCAGCTGCCCATCCTCATCGAAAAACGTCACGCGGTCCTCACCCCAGTTCGGCTTGCGCGTGGTGAGCACGAAGCGCTTGCCCCGCCAAGGGTGGAATGCGTGTGTGACCTCGAACTCAATGGGCGCGCCAGCGTTCGCATGACATGCATTTGCTGACCTTTGATAAGGCCAAGGTCGAATCGGCCGTGCAGGTGGTGGAGCGCTGGATCCTCATGCGACTTCGCCACCAGCGCCTCGCTACCGTCGACGACGTGAACGAGGCGATCGAGCCATTGCTCGAGAGGCTCAACAGAAAGGCGTTCCAGAAACTGCCTGGCAGCCGGGCGAGTGCCTTCGCCGATGTGGACGCGACGGCGTTGCAGGCGCTGCCACTGCAGCCCTGGCAATGGGCTGCCTTCAAGAACGTGCGGGTGCACATCGACCATCACGTGGAGATCGAAGGCCACCGATACAGTGTGCCGCAGAACCTGGTGGGGCTGCTGCTGGAGGCGCGCATCACGACGAACGCGGTCGAACTGCTGCATCGCGGCCAGCGCGTCGCCTCTCATCAGCGAAGTGCGCACAAGGGCGGCTTCACGACGGTTGTCGCTCACTTGCCAGCGGCGCACCGCGCCCACCTTCAATGGACGCCTGAGCGCCTGGTGCATTGGGGAGAGAGCATCGGCGTGGCCACCGGCCGGCTGGTGGCTCGGCTCATCGAGGCGCAGAGCCATCCCGAGCATGGCTACCGCGCGTGCCTCGGATTGCTGTCGCTCGCGCGGCGCTACGGCCGCGAGCGGCTGGAGGCAGCCAGCGTGATCGCCCTGAAGCTCGGCACGGCGAAGTACGCCCATGTGAAGGCCATCCTGGTCAACGAGCGAGACAAGGTTGCCGCGAGCACGGCGCCGAACTGGACCAGTCCTCCCCATGAGCATGTGCGCGGCCCAGGCTACTACCAATGACGCCGGCTGTGCTCCCTGAACACCCGAACAAGGAATACCCAATGATGATGAATACGACCCTCGACCAACTGCGAAGCCTCAAGCTGCTGGGCATGGCGGCAGGACTGCAGGACCAGCTCACGAGCGCTGGCATGACGACCATGAGCTTCGAGGAGCGCACGGCCTTGCTGGTCGAGCGCGAAGTGCACTGGCGCGGCGACAAGCGACGCGAACGGCTCTTGAAGGAGGCTCGCCTGAAGTATCCGCAAGCGGCCATCGAAGACATGGATGCTCGCGCCGGTCGCGGCGTTGATCGCAAGGCCGTGATGAGCTTGGCGCTGGGCGACTGGATCGATTCCGGCCACAGCGTGTTGATCACAGGCCCGACCGGTGCAGGCAAGTCGTGGCTTGCATGCGCGCTTGCGCAGTACGCTTGCCGGCGCGGTCGTTCCGCTTACTACCAGCGCATGCCGCGGCTCGGCGAGGAACTGCGCATCCGCCACGGCAACGGGACCTTCGGCAAATGGCTGATCCAACTGGCCAAGACCGACGTGCTGCTGCTCGACGACTGGGGCATGGCGGCGCTGGATGTTCAAGCCAGGTCCGACCTGCTGGAGATCATTGACGACCGGGCGGCCAGCAAGGCCACGATCATCACAAGCCAATTGCCCATCGAGCACTGGCATGCCTGGGTCGGCGACGCCACCATCGCCGACGCGATCCTCGATCGCCTGATGCAGCAGAACCACCGACTCACCCTCACGGGCGAGTCATTGCGGCAGACCGCGAAAACACCCTAAAAGGAGAAGAACAAAGACCCATCGTGACCGCCCCTTCTACAATCTGACGCGCAACTCAACACGCATGACGACCGGTCACGATCAAGCGGAATCGTCGGTCACGTTCGCCGGAATACGCAACTGGGGCGAGTACGGCACCATCGGCATGGGCTGCACGCGTCGGCGCCTGAGCTTCTTCGTGATGGTGCTGTGCCACAGCCGCATGATGTACGTGGAGTTCTTCGCCTCGCAGCAGATGGAGCACTTCCTCGGCGCGCACCTGAACGCCTTCGCCGCGTTCGGTGGTTGCACGAGGCGCGTGATCATCGATAACCTTCGCTCGGGAGTGCTGCGCCGCCTGGTGGGCGAGGCGCCGGTGTTCAACCCGCGCTACGTCGACTTCGCCAGGCACTGCGGCTTCGAGATCACGGCGTGCAACGTCGGACAAGGTCATGAGAAAGGACGCGTCGAAAGAGGAGTCGGCTACGTAAAGGTAAACCTGCTCAACGGGCTGGAACTGAGCGATCTGGCCGCCCTCGACGCGCACGCCAAGGCGTGGCTGGAGACGGTGGCCAACGTGCGCATCCACGGCGCCACGCACCGCGTGCCGCAGCAGGTGTTTGCCGAGGAGGAGCTCGCTCGCCTGCAGCCGCTGAACCCGCGGCCTTACGACGTGGCGCGCCCCACCACCGTGCGTGCCTCGCGCCAGTTCCGCGTCGTGCTGGAGACCAACAAGTACTCCGTCCCCTCGGCCTACGCGAGTCAACGCGTGACGCTCAAAGCCTACCCAGATCGGGTGTGCATCTACCACCACGAGCAACTCATCGCCCGGCACGTGCGCAGCTACGACCGGCACCAGGCACCAGGACATCGAGGACCCCGAGCATCCCAAGGCACTGCTGGCGCAGCGCCGCACGGCGCGCGAGCAGCGCCTGCTGCAGCGCTTCCTCGCGCTGTCGCCCCGGGCCAGCAGCTACTACGAAGGGCTGCAGGCTCGGCGCACCAATGCGCGCGACCACGTGCGCCGCATCGTGGCGCTGGCCGAGATCCACGGCGAGGCGGCCGTCGCGCGCGCCATCGTGGACGGGCTGGCCTTCCAGGCCTTCAGTGCGGAGTATGTGACCAACATGCTGGAGATGCGCTTGCGCACGCTGCCCGAGCCCGGCGCGCTGCAGCTCACGCGGCGTAGCGACCTGCTGGAGCTCGAGCTGCCGGAACCGGATCTGTCGCTGTACGACAAGGATGAAGACAAGGAATCTCCATGAAGCCCGAGCCGCAAGCCGCAAAAGCCTCGCTACTGAGCGCGCAACTCACCACGCTGCAACTGCTGCACCTGCGCGAGCATTACGAGCCGCTCGCCGCCGAGGCCGCGCGCAAACAGCTCTCGCATGTGGACTACCTCGCCGAGCTCATCGAGGGCGAGCTCCATCGGCGCGAGCAACGCTCGCTGGAGCGGCGCATCCGTGCCGCGCGCATGCCCGTGCTCAAGAGCCTGGACGCCTTCGATTGGGGCTGGCCGAAGAAGATCAATCGCGAGCAGATCCAGAACCTGTTCCGCCTGACCTTCCTGAACGATCACACCAACGTGGTCCTGGTGTCCAACGTCGGACTTGGCAAGACCCACTTGATGCTCGCCCTGGCCCACGCCGCGTGCCTGCGCGCGCACTCGGTGCGCTTCACCACTGCCGTGGAGATCATCAACACGCTCACCGCGGCGCAGCGCGTGGGCTCGTTCAAGCGTGAGATGGCCAAGTACGTCCGGCCTACGCTGCTGGCGATTGACGAACTCGGCTACCTGCCCATCGACAATGGCGGGTGGAGACGCCCTGTTCCAGGTCATCAGCCAACGCTACGAACACGGCTCGACCATCATTACGAGCAATCGCATTTTTAAAAGGTGGGCCGAGATCTTCAACAACGACACCACCCTGACCACCGCCTTGCTCGACCGGCTGCTGCATCACTGTGAGGTCGTGCTCATCGAGGGCGAGAGCTATCGTCAGAAGGACCAGATCAAGGACTACTGAAATCTCGCCTGGCAAGCTTGCCGCGCATCTGCGAGCTCTCGTCACCACCCCGGCGCAGCCTGTCCCACCCCCCCTCCTGCGGGGGCCTGCCGCCGCGCTTCACCGCGGCAGCAGCTGCACGTACACGTCGTCGACATGCCTCGTCATCACGAGCGACGTGCCTCGCGCCGCCTGGCCCACCTCATTCAACACCGACCACCACCACGGCCACATCGGCGTTGAAGTGTCGACGTTTATTCCGACAGCCTGCGACGAACAACACGCCGCTGCCGACACGGGCCAACGAGCGGGTCTCGGAATACCAGAATGCATTGCCTATCGCCGCCTTGTGGGGAGATGGTACCAAGGGATCGGCCGACATGATGTCGATGGACGCCAGTCGGCACCTGTGGACAGCCCGGGTAGATCCCCGGCGGCGCACGTATGCGGCCGGGATGTATACCCACGTTCGTGACCGCTGGGGTTTGTTCTACGACCAGCCGATCGTGCTCAACGAGCGCCAGGCCGGCGTGGCCGTCGAAGGTGTTGAACAGCACAATCGTTCCGAGGACCGCATCCGTGTCTCGTTGCTTGCCGTAGATACGCATGGCGTCACGAACGTGGCCATGGCGCTCGCCAAGCTTTTGGGGTTCGACCTGTGCCCGCGACTGCGTGATCTCAGTGAGCGAAAACTGTTCGTTCCAAGAGGTTGGACGGTACCGGATAGCTTGGACAGTGTGACGTTGCGCAGGGTCTCGATCAAATCGATTGAGCATGGATGGGATGAACTCGTGCGTATGGTCGCTTCCATTCGCGCCGGCCAGGCTTCTGCGGCACATGCCATCCACCGGCTGGGTTCGGCGGCAATCGGCGATCCGCTGCACCGCGCGGCAGAACACCTCGGTCGCCTGCTGCGAACGCTATTCTTGTGTGACTACCTTGCGATTTCCGACTATCGCCGCGAGATTCACACGCTCCTCAACCGGGGCGAGTCGGTACATCAACTGCAACGCGCGATCCATGGCGGGCAGATGGCTCAGGAGCGGGGACGGCGTCCACAGGAGTTGGTTGCCATTTCTGGCGCACACGCCCTCCTGACCAACATCGTGCTGGCATGGAACACGAAGCGAATGGATGGCGTTGTGGCCCGCCTTAAAGAGGACGGCTTCGAGATCAAAGAGGACTGGCTTCGCCGCATAGGGCCGGCCCATTTCTCGCACGTCAACTTCAAGGGGACGTGTTGGCGCCGACCGAAAACTGACCATCTAGACCGGAGTCTGCCGATCCAATATTGACCAGGGTGCTCAACTGCCCTGCTGAATATTTCAGCAAGGCGAATAGGTGATCACCATGGACATGATTGGCAAGGTCAAGCGGATGCACTTCCGCGACCATCTCTCGTTCAGCGACATCGCGAGGCGCACGGGCCTGTCGCGCAACACAGTGAAGAAATGGGTCAAGGCGCCGGCCGAGGTCGAGCCGCGCTACCGGCGCGAGGCGGCGGCCGGCAAGTTGAATGCATTCCATGAGGCGCTGGTGCAGATGCTGCGAGCTGACGCCCGGCGAGCAAAGCATGAACGGCGCACGGCTCGGGCGTTGCACGCCGAGATCAAGGTGCAGGGCTACGAGGGTGGCTACAGCCGGTTGACCGACTTCATTCGGGCGTGGCGCCAGGGTGAAGGCCAAGGGGCGGCGACCAAGGCGTTCGTGCCGCTGGCCTTCGAACTCGGTGAGGCGTTCCAGTTCGATTGGAGCGAAGAAGGCCTGGTGATCGGCGGCGTCTACCGCCGCATGTAGGTCTCTCACCTGAAGCTGTGCTCAAGCCGCGCCTTCTGGCTGGTGGCCTATCCGAGCCAAGGCCATGAAATGCTGTTTGATGCCCACACACGCTCGTTTGCGGCGCTGGGCGGCGTCGCGCGCCGGGGCATCTACGACAACATGAAGACAGCGGTCGACAAGGTGAAGAAGGGCAAGGGCCGTGTCGTCAACGCCAGGTTCTCCGTCATGTGCGCCCACTACCTGTTCGATGCCGACTTCTGCAACGTCGCCAGCGGCTGGGAGAAGGGTGTTGTGGAGAAGAACGTGCAGGACAGCCGGCGCCGCATCTGGATCGAGGCGGGCAAGCGACGCTTCGGCTCGTTCGCCGAACTCAATGCATGGCTCGGTGACCGGTGCCGTGCGCTGTGGGAGGACGTGCGACATCCGGAGCACAGCCAGTTCAGCGTGGCCGAGATGCTGGAGCACGAGCGGCCCCACCTGATGCCGGTACCCGAGCCGTTCGACGGATATGTGGAGAAGCCGGCGCGCGTCTCCAGCACTTGCCTGGTGGCGGTGGCGCGCAACCGCTACTCGGTGCCGTGCGAGTTGGCCGGCCAGATGGTCAGCACGCGGCTGTATCCGGCCAAGGTCGTCGTGGTGGCCGAGGACGTGGTGGTGGCAAGCCACGAGCGGCTCGGTGCCGAAGGACAGACCTGCTACGACTGGCAGCACTACATCCCCTTGCTGCAGCGCAAGCCCGGCGCCCTACGCAACGGCGCGCCGTTTGCGGATCTTCCCGAGCCACTGCAGCAGTTGCGCCGCGGGCTGCTGCGTCAAGCCGGTGGCGATCGCCTGATGGCACAGGTGCTCGCCATCGTGCCGGCGGCCGGACTGGATGCCGTGCTGGTGGCGGTGGAGCTGGCCCTGGAGAGCGGGCCACCGTCCGGACGGGTCAGCGTCGAGCACGTGGTCAACGTGCTGGGACGCTTGAATGCGAAGCCGGTGCCGCCGGCGGTCGAGACGGCTCTGCAAGTGTTGGAGCCGCCAAGGGCGGACACGGCGCGCTACGACAGCCTGCGGACTGACGACATCGTGGCGGAGGTGCGTCATGCGTGACCTCGTCGTCGAACTCAAACAGTTGCGTCTGCATGGCATGGCCGGCGCCTGGGGCGATCTGGTCGAGCAAGGCGCCAACGCGGACACCGAGAATTCGCGCTGGCTGCTGGAGCATCTTCTGCAGGCAGAGAGCACGGACCGGTCGATGCGTTCGGTGAGTCACCAGATGCATGCGGCGAAGTTCCCGGTGCATCGGGACCTCGCGGGCTTCGACTTCGGCGTGTCGCCGGTGGACCGCAAGCTGATCCACCAGTTGGCTGAAGGCGAGTTCACCGAGGTCGCGCACAACGCCGTCCTGGTCGGTGGACCGGGCACCGGGAAGTCGCATTTGGCGACGGCCATCGGGGTGGCTGGGGTCACGCGACATGGCAAGCGGGTGCGGTTCTACTCGACCGTCGACCTGGTCAATGCGCTGGAGCAGGAGAAGGCCCAGGGCAAGGCCGGGCGCATTGCCAGCAGCTTGCTGCGCATGGACCTCGTGATCCTGGACGAACTGGGATACCTGCCCTTCAGCCAGGCCGGCGGGGCCTTGCTGTTCCACCTGCTGTCCAAGCTCTACGAGCACACGAGCGTGCTGATCACGACCAATCTCACCTTCGCCGAATGGTCCAGTGTGTTCGGCGACGCGAAGATGACGACGGCCTTGCTGGACCGACTCACGCATCACTGCCACATCGTGGAGACGGGCAACGAGAGCCATCGGTTCCTGCACAGCAGCGCGGTGGCGAAGAAGCGCATCAAGGCGCGCGAGCAGGCTCGCAAGGCCGATCCACCGTCGCCGCCGGAGGCGAGCATCTGACGGCAGAACTCGTCGCGCCGCGCGGGGAAACCCGCTGCGGGCTACGCCCTCCGCGGCTTCCCCCGCGCGATCAATTCAGCATCGAGGAGGACAACGCGCAACCCGAACACTAAACTTATGCACAGCCGACCAACGAAAAGTCGGCTTCCACCCCCTGGTCAAAATTCGATCGGCGCGGGTGGTCAATATCGAATCGGCGCCGACAAAGGGGACGTTCAGATTCAACGTAGAGAGGTACGCGGACGTACTGATCGATCGCGCCGCCGGCAAACCGATCACGAAAGGCGCGTGACAATTGCCTTGACGGGAAGGCATTTCTTGGTCCCGCGACACGTTGCTTCACCAACCAACCCAAGCGTGTCAATCTGCACCAAGAACACGGATCGACCGCAGGATGCGTTTCTGCAAGTGACTGTCATCGTTAGGGTTTTTGCAGGTGACCGTGTCAATTTGCGAGAAAGATACGGTTACCCCTCATTGGATACATCCGAGCGACAGCTCGTCGCTATCCGCATCTGACCCTGCTGTTGGACTCGATCGATGACATTGCGGCACTTGCCGCCCGCATCGATTGAGTCCAATACTGTGCGGTGGGGGCGAGCCTGAGCTTTCCTCGGCATCTATGCGATTCATGCCGGGCAGCCGCGGCCTCTTGGCTTCTCTGCGCGGTCATGGCGGAACATCGAACGTTGGCAAATTCCCAGTGTGGGTGCCGGGAGGATCCGCGGAGCCGCCACTTGTCCTGGTTCGGACCTGATCAAATTCGTCAAGCTGCGCCGCGGTTTTCCCGACGCTGCTATACGAGGTCTCCTCGCCATGGGCCGCTGCTTTGCGCGCCTCACGCCAGAGGGTCGGAAAGAGCTTCCTGGACGGCCGGGCAACGGAGGGAGTGTTCAATCTCGAAGGCGGTGCCTCCACCAAAGGGTTCACCGACGCCGGGACGTTGTGAGGTTTCACGTTCAAGTCGGGCCCGGCAAGCCCGCGATCCTGGAGGGTCGGCCGGGATAGAAACAAGCCGCTGGTTTCTTCCCTGTCGCGAATCAGCGAAAGGCCAAAGGGACGTGCACGTTGGCCACCCAACGTCAACTGGCGTCTGTAGTCGGAGGTCATGGTTGCGAGTCCATAACGACGCCGGCGCCCTTGTCCACGATGATGCGCTTGTCGATGTCAGGATCCTGGAGCAGTTGCGGGTCCGCAGCCAAGCGCGAAGCCAAGCGCAGGTTCTCAAGCTCAGCGTGGCGGTTCTGCGCGCGCACGGTCGCGACATCCAGAAGGCGATGCTCCATCTTGAAGGATTCGAGCAGGGGATGGCTGCCCGGAAGCGCCTCAATGAAGAGTTGCCCAGTTGGGACGATGATCTCATCTGTTCGACGCTCCTGATCCTCGATGTGGGCCTCGAGGGTGGCCCTGAGGTCTTTCAGTTTTGCGTCGTCGTGATTCTTCACGGCGAGAGTCCAGGCGTCATCGAACGCCTCAGCGTCGAAGTCGTCGCTGCCGTCCGGGTCCTTCACGGAGAGGTAGGTGTCAATGAAGTCGGACAGCATGTAGTGCGTGATTGGGCAGTCAGACAGCAGAGGAAAGATTATGTAGTTGCCCTTGTAGCCAAGTGGATTGTCCAGGTCGGCCACAGAGCTGAGATCCTCCAGCATGCCCCCCACGTCTTTCTCATCCGGCGGCAGGGTCGGCACGCACGTGTTAGCAATGTCGACGGGCGCCAATTCAACGCCTGCTTCATTGAAAGCTGGCACGTGCCCGATTACTGCGGTGGCGAGAGGATGCACCTCGCAGCCTTGCTCAACATGCGGACAAAGCACCTTCTGCTTGTAGAGCCGGAAGAATCGCTGATCCGATACTTCGTGCGCCCAAATGGCTTGCATATAGTAGAAAACGTTCTGCTTGACGTGAATGCGAAGCTGGTCGATTGCGACTTGGCGCGCGTATTGGTTTTGTAGGGCGGCCGAGTAGTCCTTCGTCGCCTGCCGGAAAATCGACGTCGCGCTGCCGAGCTTCTCCTGCGCATCTGCCAGGGCCTGTTCCGCGTATTTCAGTCGGGTCTCTCCTGCTTTGATATGCGCCTTGAGCATCTTCTTCACGGGTTCAGACGGATCCACTCCGAGCGTGAAGACATTCAGGATGCCAGGCATCTCGGGAATGGAATCTTCCTCCTCCTGCTCTGCGACCAATGTTTCGCGCATGCTGTCCCGCGCAGTCAGCTGGGCCTGGACCAATCCCTCCAGCTGCTTGACTAGTGCGGCCTGCGTTTTCCATTGCGTCTGCAAGACGGTCACGGAGAACTGATCTCCGGCGTACCCTGTAGACAAGTAGTTCAGAGCGGGGCGAAGTGAGTCGTCAAGAAGCACACGGGCGATGATCCATTGGTATTCGATCAACCAGGCTTCATTGATCTCGTCCGGGGAAGGAACTTCCTGCGCGATCAAGATGACGGGGCGAACGCGATAGAGAAATTCGCGGATCTTGTACCGTCGTTGCAACTCATAGAAGAGATAGGTGACCGTGATTTCGTTGTTCGGGTTCGAGATCTCGCCGACAAAAGTCTCCTCCGACTCGAACGAATGAGCCGTATCCACCTCCAGGGATCGTTCAAGGCGGTAGTCTTGCGCAGCCTTCAGGGTGGCTTCATGGAAGTCCTTTTTGTTCTGTGTGGATTCGGAGCCCGTGTTGCCTCCCATTTCTGAGGAGACGTCCATGCTTCCAATTCCAATATTGAACGAGCCGTTGGTGGCGATCTTGAAGTTTGTTGCTGTCGTACTGCGCTCCATGATGTCCCGTTCGCAACGGGAATCCTCTGAAGACTGGGTAGAGCGGGCCTCTGTTGACTTGTCTGCAGTCCTGCGCGACACGGACTCCTTGACTATTCGCTTCTTCGTGTACTTGCGTGTTTCCCCCGGAGCCAGAGGGACGGTGGAGACGAGATCGCCGGCTTGGTAAGGCCCAGGTTCCCAAATCTGCCGGTAGGTAATGACGAGGCCAAAGTTGTAGGAGTTGGGTGCGAACACATCAAACGCGTAGGGTTCGGATTGGGCCTTCGACAGTGCTTGGAACAGTTGCGCCAGACGAGCTCCTGGGCCTTGCGGACTCGCAACGATCGAATTCACTGCGTCCAGGGCGTATTGCATTGCAACGAAGTCCGTGCTGTTCGCAATCTGGTCGGCCCAGCTGATTACCGAGTTTCGCTGATCGTCACTCAGCAGGGGCCATACCGTAACGGCTTGAGGGAACCATGTCTTGACGACGTCCGGCGGCGGAAGGGTCAGCGTAGCGTTCGGCGCGGTGGTGGAACCCGTGGGATCGGGAACTACCATGCCCGTGATGGCTTTCAAGCCTTCAATGAACTCGCCCAGCTGCGTAAGGTCAGCGATTTCGCCTGGGTCGGGCATTTCTTGCCCTGCGGCGGCGTAAAGCTTATTCGCGTGATCGTAGAGGTCGCCCGCTAGCTTTTGCAGATTGTTGTCGAAGGCGTGCATCCATACGCTTCGGAACGCGAGCTGCAGGACGTTGAAATCGTGGAACGCCGTTGCGTCGGCGGGGCCGCCCTGCAGGCCTCGCATCGCCGCCAGATCGTCCATTACAGCGCCGACGTCGGGCCGATAGTTCAGCAGTTGCCGTACCTGCGTGATCGCGCCGGTCGCCAAGGACGAGATGATCGACTTGTCTCCGTCAGGAATGTCGCTCTGGGTGGAGAGCCAGTATTGCAGACGCGGTACGAAATCGTAGAGTCCGACGAGCACTCCGCCAAAGTCCGAGATCGTCGCCGTCCCGCCCGCTCCTCCGGGCTTGACACCGGATTGGATACCGATGATTTGGTCGAGAATGCCGGTTTGGTTTGCATCCCGCAAGGTCGCCAGCAACGCCGGATCCGAGACCAAGCTCTGCAAACGTTTCAGTTGAGCGACGAGCCCGGCAATCTCGACGAGATTGTCCAATGCCGGCTGCAAATCCCGGATCTGCTCTTTTAAGCTGCTTTCGATGTTCTTCGAAAGGTCGGACGGCGGCGCTGCCGGACTGCTGATGGGCGGTGGCATGTGACGCTCCTCATACCTTTTTGTGGAGGAATTCAGTCGAAATGAGTGGAGCTTTGTTGGCCGTCTTGGGGGCCTTTGTGCGCTTGGCCAAGGGCTTATCCGAATCTTCCTGCGACTTCGCCGATGCAGATGCGCTCGCGGGCGGCGGTGGCATAAGGTAGCGCCGCCGAAGTTCATCCGGTGTGGGATTGTTCAGCCCGCGTTTCTTGACGAGATCAGTGCCAGACATCCGCGCCCGGACCAGCTTGGTGAGTGCTTCGGATGTGATGCGCGGGCCCTTGGCAACAGGTTCACCGTCAGGCGCGACGTCGACCTCGACGGCGAAAGCTGAGCCATAGGCCTCGCCTTCGGAGTCAGCATTGGAAGGGGGTGGCGTGGTGGACCCTTGCTTCCGAGGGCTCAGTCCGCTTGCCTTGAGTTCGTCGGCTGTGAGCCAGACGCGAATGACCGGCGGCGTCGTTCGATTCTTTAGTCGGGTGAGGCCTTCCTGGACGGCCTGAACTTGGGTGGGGGCAAGTTTTGTGGCCAGCTCACCTCTGTTGGCCAGAAGCAGCGTGTTGTTCTGAAAGAAGTTTGACGCTCCTTCGCCGCGATCGCGCAGATGCAGCGGAATGGCAGAGAGGTTCTTCGTTGCCTCCTTGGCACGGTCTCGACTTTCCTTTGCCGCGTTGAGTTGCCTCAGGATCCGATTCTGGAATCGATCCGTCAGGTAAGCAGGTACGTTCCAAGCGTTCTCAATTGAGTCCCCTAGA
This sequence comes from Variovorax sp. dw_308, assembly GCF_019207085.1. Classification (GTDB taxonomy): domain Bacteria; phylum Pseudomonadota; class Gammaproteobacteria; order Burkholderiales; family Burkholderiaceae_C; genus Variovorax. The sequence continues at coordinate 26,623 of NZ_JAATOM010000039.1, forward strand.
CGTTCGCCTTGCACGTTGTTGGTTGGCTTCGCACAGGCGCCTATCCCGAAGCGATCGAGTTGACTCTGAAGCAGGCGGATGACAAATGCTTCTTCGGCGCCGGCGTCATTGCGCGCGATTTGTGTGCAGCAGAGGAGTCGGGCTTCAGGAGGTGCTGGAACGGGTCTTTCGGGATCCTGTACATCCTCCGGAGCAAAGACGGCGACCATGAGGTTCGGGCGTGCTTCATTTCCCTGGAATTCCAAGTCTTCCCGGTTGATGACGAAGCTTCCTCGTTCGTCGGTCAACACCGAGCCTAGCCGCCGTCCCATTTTCTGTATCAGCGCGACATTGGGCGGCGACTCGCGACCTTCCGCATCAAACGGCCCGGCATGGCGCGAGTCGAAGGCGGCCACGAGAAGGTTCGGGACGCCGACGTTGGTCTCTTTGACCAATACGTACCCAAAGAGCTGCTTCATGACGTTCTCCAGGAGATGGCTGATCCGCCCTGAATTGGTGCGCAGCTTGAGCGATGCGGTTCCGCGGCATTTTCGACGGTTTTTGTGCTTGCGTGTGCGGTTCTACATGGGTCCAACTGCGAAACAGATTGCTTCGGCGGCATATAGCGCTACCGTGTGCGACGCTTTCTCTCGGTTAGATTAGCACTTTGAAGGCGCAGAATGACGCTCTCCCGCCTTCACGAGAGGCTTGCAACGTCGACGCGCGACCGCGGTGTGTCGTGGTTCGTCCCATGTGCCAGCTCTGCGATGCGATAGAGTAACTCAAATGAGCGACAACGACGTTCGTGGAATCTCGCCTGACAAGCGCTCGACTTCTTTGCATGACAGAGGGGTTGTGACAAAGGCGCCCGCAAAGAAGGCAGCGAAGAAGACTGCGGCGAAATCTGCCACGCCTTCAACGCGAGCTCCAGTCCGACCGCACGAACTCGACGTGCTTGGTATGTACCGAAGCTATTGGGCGGGTCGCTCAAACACGGAGAAGTTTCAAGCTGCACTACCGCGCGAGGAGCGGATCAGGCGCGGTATCAAGCATCTGGACAGGGAGTGGTACCCCGACACCGAAGATTTTCACAGGGTTGAAGCCGCTGGGAAAGCCAAACAAAGCGTGGTCAAGAGGATGGCGACACCAGAGGCATTGGTCGGCATGCTCGGTGAGATCGGCAGCAAGAATCCGGGCACTGTCTCAAGAGTGAACATTTTCGCCCATGGCAACAACGAAGGCGATTTTGCGCTATCAGGGAGAGTTAGTGAGAACAACGTTCTGTGGAGTGAGGCGGATCTGCAGGGCGCGGCATTTGCAGAAAAGTTCTTTGCCGAGGCGAATGATCCGTTGACTGTGTACTGGGGAACGGGCAAGAGCGGGCACTCGCTCGCGGAGGCGCGACAGGCTTTCTCAAAAGATGGGGTGGTCGTTGTCTACGCTTGCCACTCCGCTATCAACTCGGTGGATTTGGTGCGCTTGTCGGGCGCCTTAGGAGTTCCTGTGGCGGGTTTCAATAAGGAACTGGTCTTCAAGGTCGATCAGACGAAGAGTGGGGACCTCTCCATTGAACTCGGAATCGACGGAGTTCCCGAAAGCTTCGAAAGAGATTTTCACCAACTTGATCGGTACCTGAAGGTCGTCCGGGCGGCTCCGGCCTCGAAGGGTCTTTCCAGGTAGTTGTCGCCGCCGTTAAATGGTTGGCCTTGGCGCCAGTGCTTGGCTGGACGATAGCGTCAGGCGCGCAATTGCTTGGCGGCCTCAAAAGTGAAGTGGTGCGCCGCCGGGAGACCTGCAAGGAGTAGAAGGGTGCAAGTCCCTGATAAAGACGTAGCGAATCATGTCGTCCCCGAGTCATGCGTGGTGCACCGCGAGGTGCAACGCGAAGCGTTGACAGGGGAATCCATAGGCCAGCCATTGAGCCGCGATAGGTTTTTTAGTTTCGGGTGCCGACACTGTCACTTCGGTGGAAGAAAACGTCGGCGGGCGCGTCATCGCGAGTGCTCGTCGGACCCGGCGTGGTCGAAGACACTGGCATGTGCACACGCACCTTTTACGGGAACCGGGAGATCTCGGGTTTGACCAGCCGTCATATCGGGCTGGCCCGCATCGGAAAGGCGAGGAGCCGTAGCCGATGTACGGCCCCGAGAATTCAGACTCGGCCATAGTAGCTGTGAAGCCCACGAACAAACCCGGGAAGCGATTCAAATGCCTTCGCACCGTATGACATTTGGAGTCCTACAGGCCCGCTGACACGAGCCCGAGCCGCATCCATTGTTTCCATGTGGTGGCGGAGGGCGACTCTTGTCTGGATGACCAGACCATTCCGTCCTGGCCCACTGCGAACACCTGCAACGAGCCGTCCGCGTTTCTGCCGACCGCGGGAGCGCTTTTTACGACGCCACCGAGCGATTTCCAGTCATCCCATGACCCATTGGGCTGGGCCTGCCGTCTGGTCCAGACGGCCTGATCATTCACCCCAACGACGAACACGCTCAGCGTGCCGTCCTGGTTTATGTTCATGGCGGGGTCGAACTTGTGTGTTCCCGGGGTTGGAGCCTCATTGGACCAACCCCCATTCGGCGCAACCTGCCATGCGTGAGATAGCGTACCGTCCATGCGGCTGGCGAACACCTCCAGGCGTTGATCCAGGTTCCTCATGACAGCGGGTACGCCAGTGAAGGGCCCCTGCGACAAGGCCTGCCACTGTGTGAAGTCACCATCAGAACCCGTTTGCCAAGCGTGCATCAAGGCGCCGTTCGTGCTGACGCCGAAAATCTCCAATCGCCCATCGGCATTGCTTGCCATCACGGGCACAGCCTTAAACTTTTCGCTTCCAAGTTGCTGCCATTGGCTCCACACCCCGTTTTGCTCCTGCGAAGTCCAGAGGTAACCGGCAGCATCGATTGCTGCGACTACAAGCTGATCGTCCGGCGACACGCCAGCTGCCACGCCAGAGGGAGCAAATCGCCTCTGGCTAATAGTAGTCCAGTCGCCCCAATTCACGTTTGGGGCGAGTTGCGCACTGCGTGTGATAAGACCCGACCGTGAAGCGACAAGCACCTCGAGACGCCCATCCAATCGCATGACCATCACTGGGAACCCTGCCGCACTGACGCTTCCTGGAAACGGATAAGAGGAGGGCTGGAAAAGGCCAGCGCCGCCGCTTTGCCAGTTATGTGCGATGCGTCCCGCTTGATCAATGCCCAACAGCTCCAGTCTGCCATCGGCGTTGGGCGCAACCGACCTTCCCACGTAGCCGGGCAGGCTTGCGCCTTTGAGCCCGAAGACGGCAGAAACGGGAAGGCAGACCCCGCCTTGCATTCCCGAGCCAGGCGGGCAGTTCGGATCGGCCGGGCCGGGAACAATGCACTCCGTGCACCAGTTATTCGATGCCAATGAAACGCAGTTTGCATAGGCGTTGCGGTCGCCGGTAACTCCGGCGATCGCACAGTGGCTGATTACAAACCAACAGGCGAATCCCTTCCCATGCGAGCATTCGGCCACGGCCTGCGACGAAATGAGGAATGAGGCCAAGCAGAACAGCACCGATCTGGCCATCGACAACGGTTTTCCAATCATTGACGCCAAGTTGCCTTGGGGCGTGGAGATCCGATTCATGATCTTCTCCTTGTCAGCGTTTGAACCGCGGCCCGAGAATGGCACCGCAGATTACTGTCATCCAGGCTTGGCTGTCGTCATTCATTCTGGGCTTGCTGCTGGCGCACTTTTTCGCTAATAAATCGGGGCCAACATGCGAAACATGCTCTGTTCGAGCCCACGTGCCCGGACTTGGCGGCCATTCCAGATTTCAGCAAGGCGGCGACTGCCCAAGTCAACAGGATGCGTGCAGCGTTTCGGCGACCCCTACGACCTTGAGCTCGAGAGCCAATCACAATCGACTTGAGGGAGGTCTGTCGGTTCTGTCGCGGTAACGGCGCGAAGCCTAGTAGAGTCAAGCTGCCGCCAAGTCTCCGAGCAAAAATGTACGACCTCGTACGCGTCGACAGCTGATGTCTGCAACGGGCACGAGTCGAAGGTGTAGCGCTGGCGCTGATCGAATCACTGCTCTCACGCACCAGGAAGGGTCGCGATGCGTTTTGCTGCCTTGCTCAGGAAGGGAAACACTCAGCGCGTACCGCCTTCGCATGATTTTCAAAGCCCCGAAATTCCTATACGCTTTGTTCGCGGCTGCTTCCGGCACACGGAGGGGAAAACAATGAGAAAAGCTCACGAGGACGCGCCAGGAAAGACGCGCGCCGGCATGTGCCGTGTCGTCCTGATGTTGCTCTTCCTGTTCTGGCACGCGGAGATGACCTATGCCGGACCAAAAGTGACGTGCACCAACGAGTCGGCGAGCGTTCGAACCTGCCGGATCGATCAGCCTGAGGTGGCGCAGTCTTGGACGCCGTATCCCTCGATCGTATTCCGCCAAGGCGACCGGATCTCGTTCAACGCAGGAGGCTGTGTTCAGACCGGTGGCATTGGCAAGACTTGGAAGCGATACGTGAACCCGTCCGGACCGAATTCGGACAGGCTGTACTCCGGAATGGTGCAGATCTCCGGCGTAACGCCAGAAGTTCGCATTTCGGACGTTCTTGGAAAGCAGTTGCGCCTCCCAATCAGTGCCAACGGCCCTGACAGTGTTCAGCTTGTCTTGGGGTACAGGGATGACGACTACGGCGACAACGGGTACAACGCTCATGACGATGGCACGGAGCATCAATGCAAGAACATCGGACCTGCGTGGGTAACGATCCGAATTCAGAGCGATCCTTGGCTGGACTGGACAGAGATTCCAGGACAGGGGCAGTTCCTGGCGCCGCCAAGCGCCGCCGAAATCTCGAGAGTGACGCACGTCTTTGCGCCTGACCAAAGCGCGCAGATCCGGCTGAACACTTTTGACGGTCGAGTCTGGAGTGGTTGGCAGCCGATGCCAATCCCAGGGTGGACGCGTCAGCCGATCGCCACCCGCTTCGCTTTCGTTGGTCTTTTCGTCGCGCATACCGGCCTTGACGGAAACGTCTACTACGCCTTCAAGACGGCTCCGGAAAGCGCTTGGACTTCGTGGTTCCAGGTGCCAGGCGGAATGACCACTAGCCTCGGAGTCAGCGTGGCATCCAGCAACGCCGGCATCCTGCTTTTTCTGCGGAGTAGCGATAACAAGGTCTACGTGAATCAATCGCTCACGTGGGAAGGGCCGACTGGTCCTCTGAAGTGGCGTGGTTGGCAAGTCGTTGATGGAGCGCCCGCCTCGGCGACTGCGGTATCGGCAGATGGAGCGCTGGACGGTCGGGTAGTGGCGATTGACGCAAATGGGCAGCTTTCGCAACGCGGATGGACCGTCGGGCCAACCAGTGAGGATCTCAGTTGGTCGCCCTGGGGAGTCCTCTCCAGCCCTTACATGCGAGGGTTGATCCGCGGAATGCGAGGGGTGCCAAACCCGCCTCTGGCGCCGTCGGCAACGATGCAAAACGTCGTGGTCAACCTAGGCTTGGCACAGAGGCTGCTCTCAGACGCCTCCAACCAGTGGTCCCCCGTTCCGAAGATCACGAGTAGCAGTTCGGTCAACGCATACTCTCGAATAGCGCAACCCAAAGTTCCAGGCTTCAGCGACCTCTATTTGTTCGGTTTGAAATCGGATGGGCGGGCAATGTACACGGCGATGGCGCCCATCGTTCCGTTTCCACCCCCGCCGCCGCCGCCTTCGGTCACGTTTAAATCGATGACGCTGCCCAACCGAGGGGACTACGTCAATGAGGGCCAGCCTTCGACGATCCGATGGGAGTTCGACAAATCTGCGACGTGCGGGGACGTTCGGGGTCAGATGACCTCAACAAATTTTCAGAGTCCAACGATCGCGTTATTCGATCGCGCGGCAATGACGTCACCCGGGGAGTTCGTTGTCCATACGGTCTATGTGAACGGTACCAGCCTGACAACTTACGAGCTGACGCTGAGCTGCGCCAACGGTGGCGCGCCGGCAAAAAAGTCCGTGAACGTTCAACTTTCTCCGAAGCGCGCCGATCCGACTCCCAGCATCGTCTACTACGGCCCCTTCATCTCGCCGGCCATCCCGAAGCAGAAGAGCCCCTTCTCTGTGGCATGCAACTTTCAGAACGTTGGAGGGGCGAAGTCGGCGAAGTTCGACACGACGCTGAAGATTGACGACAAGGCAATCAAGGATGAGAAATCCATTCCGGAGCTGGCTCCGGGCGCAAGCGCCCCTGCGGAATGGAATGTCGCGACAAGCGAGATCGAGCTGGATGGATCCATTCACAAAGCGGAGGTGTTTGCCAACGGCTCGAGCACTTGCTTCACGAACTTCACGGCGGAACCGTAGATGTCGCCGGCGTCCTCAAGGCGCCGGCGATGACTCTGTTTTATTGTGAAAAACGAGTCTTTGCCGAAGAGGATGACTCGTTCCCAAGGGGAGTATTTCCGCATCCTGTTCATATGGTCGCCACTGTCAATGGCTACTGCAGGTTATAGGGGGTAAGGCATGTTTTTGGGATCGATCAGGTGATGCGACTCGAGCGTTTGCAGCGACGATGAATCAAGCTCATATCCGCGGATTGGTGACCTGCACTTCATCGATTCGTCGCGGGCCTGCCTCGCTCTAGGGTCGGGGATCATCCTTGCGGTGCCCTGGTAACAGGATCGAGGGTTGCCCTATCGTTGCTCGTGCCGCATCACCAGATCGTTAAGGATAGACCGTCCGACCAAGCTTGCTTTGTGGGTGCCAAATGGCTACGGTGTCTGCATACTTTCGGGGGTCGAGCAATGCAGCACCTCTTTCGGAAATGCACACTGGCAGCCGTTGCGCTGCTTTGCGCCGTCTGCCCATGGATCGCAAGCGCTGCTCCGCCCGCGATCGTGCCCATCACTATCACGGTGACCTCGGGCACGCCGGCTCCAGGCAAGCCAGTCACTGTCGCCTGGAAGCTGTACAACACATCTTCGAGCATGTTGGCGGGGCATATCGTTGTCTATCGAAACGACAACGCCTTGACGCCGACCGATGCGATAGACAACCAATTCATTTCGACGCATTCCACGAAGGATGGCACCTTCACGTTTGATCCCGTCCCTGGGGTCAATCAATTTCGAGTCGCTTTGGTGCATAGAAACCACCCTGATAGCAACTCCGCTCAGCGGCCCAAGACATTTACTCAGGGACCTGGTGGATCCACCAAGCCGAAGGACCCCGACACGCCGAAAACGCCAGCCGTCGTCACGCTTGCGCTTGGGTCGATTCCGATCAACGCATCTCTATTCATCAGCAACCTAGCCAACGGCGTAGGTGTCACGGATCGGAAGACCTTGCTCAGCGACTACGCGCCACTTCTGCTCTTTTCCAACGACGGCGGCGAGGAGCAATACGCGCCGATCGATGTGATTCCCTATATCCAAGGATCCAGTCTTGCTGGCAAAGTAACTCTTCCAATTTCGACACTGTCTTCCGCGGGGCATGCGACGGACATACTTCAAGTGTTCTTAAATGAGTCCGGAAAAATCGATGCAACGTTGCCTAGCGCGCCCATCGAGCGCTACATCACGCCCACGTCGGCCGTGGAAACCGGGGCGGATTGGGGCGTCGTGATGGCGAGAGCAGCGAGTGGAAACAACGTCGGCCTCTATGGGCATGTTGTCATGATCGACCCGAACGTCGACATCGATGCAGATCCAAGCCTTTTGTCGACGCTGCATAAGCGCTATAGCTGTGTTCCGGCAAGCATGTGCCCTGCCAACGTGATGCCGTTCCAGGTAATCAAGATCGAGTATTGGCAGTTCTTTGGGTATAGCTACGACTATTCGGCTTCGGTGCGCGCCGAATTCGCCGCCGCGATCACAGGCGCTACCTTCGGCGGGATTGAAGCACTTATTGCTGGCGGTGCAAGCATCACCGACATCATCCAGGGCTTTACGAATCACAGCGGCGATTGGTGTACTGTCCAGTTGTATGTCGATGCGTCGTGGTGGGCAGCCGGTTATGCTGACCAGGCTATTCTTGCCGTCTATCATTCGTTTCACGGGAACCAAGCCGGCTTCGACATGGGCAAGGTACAGGAATGGCGTCCAGTCACAGTGCCCGTGCGTGACAAGAACGCAACCGCCCCAACTTACGCGGCGAGAGAATTCCGTGGGCCGAATTTTGGATTCCCAGTGAACATCTCCGTCGCGGTGCCGCTCGGGAAGGTTACTCTTTGGCTACCTCCTGGGGGCCCAGACAATGCGACCCAGATAGCCAACGCACAAAACAACATCGTAAAGCTGGCGGCAGAGCCGTCATCTGCTCAGGCCTTTCAACACCCGGTGGTGTATGTCGAGAACGGAGGTCATGAATTCTGGCCGACGAGCGATTGGGGCATCTATGGAGCAAGCAATCATGACGGGACTGGGAAGTACTCCTACTTTGGGTCGAGCCCAGTTGATGTGACCCCGGTCCCGAGTCTTCGCTTGATTGCAGATCGACCCGGGGGAGTAACTGCGCAGCCGGTTGAGGTGCCTGCAGATGTCGCCTTAGTTACGACGTTTGCGGGTTGGTGGGGCGCCCAAGGCGGAGGGGGTCCTCCGCAAGGTCCACCTCTTCACACTCAGTGGTACTGGAACCCGAAAACCACCCCTGCGGACCTTCTGCAGAAGGTCGACCAGAAAACTCCAGATGGAACGGCATGGGCCTGGGCCCATCGCAGCTTCTGAGCTCGTGCAAAAGCACTCCGACAGTAAGGCGAGCCTGCAGCGCGCCACAAAATGGGAAGAACAGCATGGAATCGACACAACTGACATCCCAGATGGCCTGTGCTAGTGGTCCTCGGGCACTCGAGAAACCTGAACTGGCGGCGGACAGGCGTGGCAGGCCCTCACTGAAGACCTTGGTTTTGTGGGCCGCTCTGGCAACGATGCTTTGTCTCATTTGCACTAGTCCACGTGCAGATACTTTCGATATAGTCTCCAAACAGTTGGATACGCCCTCCACAACTGTATGGCGGATTGAAAATCCAAACGTAAAGCTGCAACTCCAAGAATATCCTGAAATCGCGTTCGCCCCGGATGATCGGGTTATGGTCACTGCTGGTGGCTGCGTACAGACCGGCGGCCACGGCAAAACCTGGAAGCGATACGTTGACCCGTCAGGCCCCAACTCGGACCATCTATACCACGGGCTAATCCTCGTACCTGGAGTCAATGCATCCCCAGTTCGGCTGCAGCAATTCGGATTGAATGTGGAGCATCTAATCGCGAGTATTCCCATCGGTCCGAACGGTGCTGATGCGCACTTGCAGCTCGGCTACGAGGACGATGAATATGACGACAATGGTTACTGGGGCCATGACGACGGTACCGAGGATCAATGCGCGGGAAGTGTCAACGCGTTCGTGATCATCTCCGTGGGGCATTCAGGTACCCAGCCTCTACCAGCGCCCTCGTTCATCGGAATTAGTCCCGACAACTTTCGCTGCCAGGCAGCCTGGGCATTTCACAATTTTGATACCGCGCGTTTGAGCTTGGATTCGTTCACCAATGCGTTTGATTTTCAGTGGTATGACTATCTTGATCCAGTGGTAGGAATCGCGTTCCTTGCAGCGCGAGACAGTCTAGCGTCAGGCGGCAATTGCATGGGCATGGCCTTTTTAGCGGACGCCACAGAGAATCAATTCATTGTTGGTGATTTAACGGAGAATCTCTGGGATAACTACAAAAGCCGCGACATCACCACACCGCGCGTGACCGAAGACATTAATACGGCCCATTGGGCGCAGCTTTCTGCCGCCTTCATGAATTACTATCTTAATAACGTAATCAGAAGTCCGGCGGATAACGCGAGATTGGTGGAGAGCGACTTGACCAGAGGGGTCAACGCGAACTATGGAATGATCAGCATTGCCCATGGGACGGACGGCCACGTTGTGGTCCCGCTTCGTGTAAGCCACTCCGGTAGCACGATCATGATTGACGTTTATGATCCGAATCGACAGTGCGGCGCGAAGCCTGACACTGCGACCTACCCTCCAATCATTATCAACGGTGATACGTGGAGCTTTGTGATGGGTAGCGGGGAGACGTGGAGCGGCTCAACTGCCAATGACGGCCTCGCGTACGTACCGTACACAAGCGCGAGCGGATGGCGAAGGTTTGGTGCCGATTTCGCCGGAGCCGTGCAAATAATCTTCGGAAGCAACGCGAAGGTCGAGCAAGTGACCGACACCAAGGGTAGGACGCTGTTCTTGCCTGGAAGTCAGAAAATTGATACCAGCGCATCGGGCCTCGGAAAAGCGGTCCTGCACTTACCAGTCTACAGCCAGTCCAGACCACGAAACGGGGATCCGCTATACAAAGTTACGAACCCTGCTAAACCGCCCTTGAGCGCTGACACAGTCGCTAGGTTTGAAAAGGAATATGCCGCCGACTACCGCGATTTACGGTCGTCTTTCATTGTCAAAAGTGCAGACCTCTCTCGTCTTACATTTCAAGTATCGAGTGTCAATACCTCGAGGCCAGTGCGTAGTTTGATTTACCAGCGCGGCCAATTCTTTGAGATCAAGGCGACATCGGCCTCACGTCTCGCCATAACGATAGCAAACCCATCGTCGCTCGCTTCCGGTGGAATCTATTTTGACAATGAGGCGACTGGGCCGATCTCGGCGGTGTTTACGTCCGGGCAACTTACGGATGGAACGGTCCACGTCCAAACGACCACGCCCATTGCTGTCACTTCGGCGCGAGTAGGAGTGCGCGAGTCGCCAACAGGAATCAGGCTCACCAGCCCCGTTGCGCTTCGCGCGATCGCGATCAAGGACGAGTTGACGACTGCGAATGGCCGAAAAGCTTCGACGATGAGCAACGTTCGCATACTGCCCGAGTAAGAGGGTTGTCCGGCTGAACGATTCGCACGTGTCGTTGATGTCCCAAGTGGAGTAAGTCTTCTTTCACTCGCTCCGCGGCAACGCGCGTAGGGCGTAGTCCGAAGCGGCTTGCCGGGCAGCGACCGCCATCTTAGGGGGTGGCCATTGTGAAGACCAGATAAGTTTGAGGTGCGACCCACCAAACTTGTCTTGAAGGAAATCACGATGACCAACCCAACTATGGCATTGGCCGAGCTCGCTGAGAAGGGAGCTGATGTCGACGTCCTGCGCCCCGGAGTTCGTAAATATTCGGTGAACCCGTGGGTGTGCTGAAGGGGGCGATCAAAAATCGCTGGACACTTTCCCCTACCGTTGT
>NZ_JAATOM010000004.1 GCF_019207085.1 Variovorax sp. dw_308
GCAGGCGCGGCCACGCCTCAGGCAGCAGCCGAGGCCGCGCCAGCCGCCCCGGCCGCAGCCGTCAAGCCGCCCACGCCGGAGCAACGCCAGCGCATGCTCGATTCGGCCAAGGACGATCCCGAGCAGCTGGAGCGCCGCAAGCGCTTCCTCGAAGCCATCGATCGTGGCGACCCGGCCGCGCTGGAGCGCTGGCAACGCATGAGCGAGCGCCCGCGGCGCCAGGCGGAATGAGCACGAATCTCGGGGCCAGGCGCATGGCGGTCGGCGCATTGCCGGCCCGCCTCGGACCAGCGCGCACCCGGTCGGAACGCAGCGATGCAGCGAAGTGCCGCACGTGGGGGCATCCATGAGTCCGTCACGCCCGTTCATCGAGCGCCCGGTCGCCACGGCGTTGCTCATGGTGGCGATCGTGCTGGCCGGGCTGGTGGGCTTCAAGTTCCTGCCGCTGTCGGCGCTGCCGCAGGTCGACTACCCCACGATCCAGGTCCAGACGCTGTATCCCGGTGGCAGCCCCGAGGTGATGAGCCGCACCGTGACGGCGCCACTGGAGCGCAACTTCGGCCAGATGTCCGGGCTCAACCGCATGAGCTCAACCAGCGCGGCCGGCGTGTCGATCATCACGCTGCAGTTCGCGCTGACCGAGACGCTGGACGTGGCCGAGCAGGAAGTGCAAGCCGCCATCAATGCCAGCAACTCGCTGCTGCCGGCCGACCTGCCCGCGCCGCCGGTGTATGCCAAGGTCAACCCGGCCGACGCGCCGGTGCTCACGCTGGCCATCAGCTCGAAGACGATGCCGCTGACCGAGGTGCAGAACATCGTCAACACGCGGCTCGCGCAGAAGATCAGCCAGGTGTCGGGCGTGGGGCTCGTCACGCTTTCGGGCGGGCAGCGGCCTGCGGTGCGCATCCAGGCCGACACGCGCGCGCTGGCTTCGTACGGCATCGGACTCGATGCGCTGCGCACTGCGATTGCGAATGCCAACGCCAACAGCGCCAAGGGCAGCTTCGACGGGCCGAAGCGCTCCTACACCATCAATGCCAACGACCAGTTGGTGACGGTGGACGACTACAAGAACCTGATCGTCGCCTACAAGAACAACGCGCCTGTGCGCATGATCGACGTGGCGCAGGTAGTGGACAGCGCGGAGAACACCAAGCTGGGCGCGTGGTCCGGCGTGAACGGGCCGGGCGACGCGTCGGCGCCGGGCGTGGAGCCCACACTCACGCCGGCGATCATCCTGAACGTGCAGCGTCAGCCGGGCGCCAACGTCATCGCCACGGTCGACGCGATCAAGAAACAGTTGCCAGACCTGCAGGCGCAATTGCCCACGGGCCTGGACGTGAAGGTGCTGAGCGACCGCACGACCGGCATCCGCGCCTCGGTGATGCATGTCGAGATCGAGCTCGCGCTGGCCGTGGTGCTGGTGGTCCTGGTGATCTTCTTCTTCCTGCACAGCTGGCGCGCGACCATCATCGCCAGCCTGGCCGTGCCGATCTCGCTGATCGGCACCTGCGGCGTGATGTACATGCTGGGCTACAGCCTCAACAACCTGAGCCTGATGTCTCTGACCATCGCGACCGGCTTCGTGGTGGACGACGCGATCGTGATGATCGAGAACATCTCGCGCTACCTGGAGGAGGGCGAGAAGCCCTTCGCGGCCGCGATCAAGGGCGCTTCGCAGATCGGCTTCACCATCATCTCGCTGACGGTGTCGCTGATCGCGGTGCTGATCCCGTTGCTGTTCATGGGCGACGTGGTGGGACGGCTGTTCCGCGAGTTCGCGATGACGCTGGCCATCACGATCCTCATCTCCGCCGTGGTGTCGCTGACGCTGGTGCCGATGATGTCGGCCCGCATGCTGAAGACCGAGCCGCACAACGCGACGCGCGGCCTGGCGGGCAAGGTGCAGGCCTTCTTCGACGGCGTGATTGCACGCTACGACGTGTCGCTGGGCTGGGTGTTCCGCCGCCAGGGCCTGACGATGATCGTCGCGCTGCTGACGCTGGTGCTGACCGTCCTGATGTACGTGTTCATCCCCAAGGGGCTGTTCCCGACGCAGGACACGGGCCAGTTGCAGGCGCGCATCGAGGCCGCGCAGGACGTGTCGTACGACCGCATGTCGGACCTGCAGCAGGCGGCCGCGAAGGCCATCCTTGCCGACCCCGATGTGGAGAGCCTGAGTTCGTTCACCGGCGTCGATGCGGCCAACAACACGATGCTCAACACCGGCCGCATGCTGGTCAACCTGAAGCCCCGGCACGGCAACCAGGAAGACGTGATGAACCGCCTGCGCGAACGTGTGCGCGAGGTGGCCGGCGTGACGCTGTACCTGCAGCCGACGCAGGACCTGACCATCGATGCGGAGAGCGGGCCGACCGAGTACCGCCTGTCGATCGAGGGCGTGAGTTCGGCCACGGTGACGGAGTGGGTGAAGAAGCTGATGGCCCGCCTGGAGCATGAGCCGCGCGTGCGCAACGTGACAAGCGATGCCGGCGCGGAGGGCTTGTCGGCGTACGTCGACATCGACCGCAACACGGCCTCGCGGCTCGCGGTGACGGCCAGCGCGGTCGACGACGTGCTCTACAGCGCCTTCGGCCAGCGCATCGTGTCGACGATCTTCACGGAGACCAACCAGTACCGCGTGATCCTCGAGGCCAAGGCCGATTCGATCGAGACGCCGCAGCAGCTCGGCACGCTGAACCTCAAGACCGGCACCGGCGCGCCGACGCCCTTGTCCGCGGTGGCGACGATCCGCGAGCAGCTCGCGCCCCTGCAGATCACGCATGTGGCGCAGTACCCGGCCGCGACGGTGGGCTTCGATACGGCGCACAACGTGTCGCTGGGCAAGGCGGTCGATTCGATCCGCCAGGCCGCGAAGGAGATCGGCATGCCGGCCAGCGTGACGATGACCTTCCTGGGTGCGTCGGGTGCGTATGAGAAGTCGTTGTCGAACCAGTTGTGGCTGATCCTGGCCGCTGTGGTCTGCGTCTACATCGTGCTGGGCGTGCTGTACGAGAGCTACATCCATCCGCTGACGATCCTGTCGACCTTGCCATCGGCTGGCGTGGGCGCGTTGCTGGCCTTGTGGATCACAGGCAATGACCTGGGCGTGATCGGGATCATCGGGATCATCCTGCTGATCGGCATCGTGAAGAAGAACGCGATCATGATGATCGACTTCGCGATCGATGCCGAGCGCACGGAGGGCAAGTCGCCGCAGGAGGCGATCCACCAGGCGGCATTGCTGCGCTTCCGGCCGATCTTGATGACGACCTTGGCTGCGTTGTTTGCTGCCGTGCCGTTGATGCTGGGGTTTGGCGAAGGCGCGGAGTTGCGGCGGCCGTTGGGGCTGGCGATCTTCGGCGGGCTGATCGTGAGCCAGGTGCTGACGCTGTTCACGACGCCGGTGATTTATCTTGCGTTCGATCGGCTGGGGCGGCGGTTTGGTCGGCGGACTTCATCCGAGGTCGTTGCGTGACTGCATTCGTTTCGTCGTTGAGAGCGCCCGGCACGCGGTGCGGGCCGGCCGACCCTACTGCGGCGGGCGCTTCGCGGCTCCCTTGCGGTGCTCGCTTTCCGCGGGGTCCACATGAACTCGCTTCGCTCAAACAGCATGTGGCCCTGATCCGCGAAAAGCTGCGCTCCTCAGCACCGCAGAAGGGATCGACTGACCCACACCGCGTACCGGGCTTGGGGGTGATCGGAAGCTCCATCCTCTTTGGAGGTGGCAGCCCTCACCCCAGCCCTCTCCCCGAGGGGAGAGGGAGCAAGAGGGATGCACCACGAGCGTGTCCACGGCGGCGGGTGGTATGCGGTGCGGGGTGGGCGACCCTTCTGCGCCGCCGAGCAGCGCAGCGTTTGGCGGATGAGGGCCACATGCTGTTTGAGCGAAGCGAGTTCATGTGGACCCCGCCAAGCGTGAGCAGCGCAGGGGAGTCGCGAAGCGACCGGCGCAGTAGGGTCGCACGCGCCGTGCGGCATGCCGCCCGACGACGCATCCCGGACCATACCCCGGACCGCACCCACGACCGCACCCTGGAACGCACGCACGAGCGCATCGACGAGTCCGGTCAAGGAGCAGGCCAGTGAACCTCTCCAGCCCCTTCGTCAAGCGACCGATAGCCACCGTCCTGCTGACCATCGGCATCGCGCTCGCCGGCATCGCGGCCTTCTTCGTGTTGCCGGTCTCGCCGCTGCCCAATGTCGACTACCCGGCGATCTCGGTCACGGCGCAACTGCCCGGCGCCAGCCCCGACACCATGGCCAGCAGCGTCATC
This sequence comes from Variovorax sp. dw_308, assembly GCF_019207085.1. GTDB lineage: Bacteria > Pseudomonadota > Gammaproteobacteria > Burkholderiales > Burkholderiaceae_C > Variovorax. The sequence goes on from NZ_JAATOM010000004.1 coordinate 4,278, forward strand.
ACGCCGCTGGAACGGCGGCTCGGCACCATCGCGGGCGTCAACGAGATGACGTCGAGCAGTTCCACCGGCTCCGGCCGCGTCAGCCTGCAATTCGATCTCTCTCGCAACATCGACGGCGCAGCGCGCGAAGTGCAAGCCGCCATCAATGCGGCACGCGTCGACCTGCCCGCCACGCTGCGGCGCAACCCGACCTACCGCAAGGCCAATCCGGCCTCGTCGCCCGTCATCATCCTGGCGCTCACCTCCAAGACCAAGACGCCGGGACAGATCTACGACGCGGTGTCCAACATCGTCAGCCAGCGCGTCTCGCAAGTGCCGGGCGTGGGCGATGTCGAGATCGGTGGCGGCTCGCTCCCGGCGGTGCGCATCGAGCTGCAGCCCTATGCGCTCAACCAATACGGGATCAGCACCGAGGACGTGCGCGCCGCCATCCAGGCCAGCAACGCCAACCGGCCCAAGGGCGCGATCGAAGGCGAAGGGCGGCGGCTGCAGATCTACACGCCCTCGCCGGGTCTGCGCGCGACGGACTATCGCTCGATGATCATCGCGTGGCGCAACAACGCAGCCGTGCGCCTGTCGGATGTCGCCAACGTGGTGGATGGCGTCGAGAACCGGCGCACCACCGGGCTCTTCAACGGCGAGCCGGCCATCATCATCCTCATCACGCGCGAGCCCGGCGCCAACATCATCGAGACCGTCGATGGCGTGCGGGACCTGCTGCCTGAACTGCGCGCGCAACTGCCGCAGGACATTAACGTCGAAGTGGCCTCGGACAGCACCAACTCCATCCGCGCATCGCTGCGCGAGGTCGAGGGCACGCTGATGATCTCGATCGTGCTCGTGGTGCTGGTCGTGGGCCTGTTCCTGCGCAAGGCGCGCGCGACCATCGTGCCGGCGGTCGCCACCGTCGTGTCATTGCTCGGCACCTTCGGCGTGATGTACCTGCTGGGCTTCAGCCTCAACAACCTCAGCCTGATGGCGCTCACCGTGGCCACCGGCTTCGTGGTGGACGATGCGATCGTCGTGCTGGAGAACACCAGTCGCCACATCGAGGAGGGCATGAACCGGTTCGACGCCGCGCTGCTCGGCGCGCGCGAGGTGGGCTTCACCGTGCTGTCGATCAGCCTGTCGCTGGTGGCGGTGTTCATACCGCTGCTGTTCATGGATGGGCAGGTGGGCCGGCTGTTCCGCGAGTTCGCGATCACGCTGTCGGCGGCCGTGCTGATCTCGCTCCTGATCTCGCTGACCACCACGCCGATGATGTGCGCCTGGCTGCTCTCCTCCGAGCCGAAGGAAGACCCGCACGCGCCGCAGCGCCGCAAGGCCTGGCCGGTGCGCTGGGCCGAGAACAGCTACGACTTCATCCTTCGCATCTACGAGCACAGCCTCGACTGGGCGCTGCACAGCAAGACCATCGTGATGCTGGTGCTGGTGGCCGTGATCGGGCTGAACTTCTACCTGTTCCAGCACGTGCCCAAGGGCTACTTTCCGCAGCAGGACAACGGCCAGCTCAACGGCGGCCTGCGCGCCGACCAGAGCATCTCCTCGATCGCGCTCGGCGAGAAGCTGAAGCAGGCGGTCGACATCGTGCGCGCCGACCCGGCGGTCGACACGGTGGTCGGCTTCGCGGGCGGCAGCCGTGCGGGCGGTGGCTTCATGTTCGTCAACCTCAAGCCGGTGAACCAGCGCGATGCGACCAGCCCGCAGGTCATCGCGCGGCTGCGTCCGCAACTCGACAAGCTCACCGGCCTGCGCGTGTTCCTCGGCCAGGTGCAGGAGCTGCGCATGGGCGGGCGCTCCAGCAACTCAACCTACCAGTACACGCTCAAGAGCGACAACCTGAAGGACCTGCGCACCTGGGTCGGCAAGCTGGCCGACCGGCTGAAGCTGGAAGAGTCGCTCACCGACATCGACAGCGACCAGTCCGACAATGGCGTGGAGACCTACGTCAACGTCGACCGCGACAGCGCCTCGCGCCTGGGCCTGAGCTCGAGCGCGATCGACAACTCGCTCTACAACGCCTTCGGCCAGCGCTCGGTCGCGACCATCTACGACGAGCTCAACCAGTACGCCGTGATCATGGAATGGGCGCCGCGCTTCATGCGGGGGCCGGTGGAGCTCAAGGACCTGTACGTGCCTTCGGACCCTGCCGTGACCAGCGGCAACGTGCCGGTGCTCACCTCGGCCAACCCGGGCCTGCGCGGCGCGTCGACCGGGTCGCCGCTGGCCAACACCACGACCACGATGGTGCCGCTGAGCACGGTCGCGACGATGTCGGAGCGTGCGATACCCACATCGATATCCCACGAGGGCGGCGAGCTTTCGAGCACCATCTCCTTCGACCTGGCGCCGGGCGTCTCGATTGGCGAGGCGCGCGCGATCGTCGAGCAGGCCGGCGCCGACATCGCGATGCCGATCAACGTGCGCGGCAGCTTCAGCGGCACGGCGGCGAGCGCGCAGCAATCGCAGGGCCAGCAGGCCTTCCTGATCCTCGCGGCGCTGGTGGTGATCTACATCGTGCTGGGCGTGCTCTATGAAAGCCTGATCCATCCCATCACTGTGCTGACCACCCTGCCTTCTGCCGGCGTGGGCGCGGTGCTGGCGCTGCTGCTGTTCCGCATGGACTTCTCGATCATCGCGTTGATCGGCGTGTTCCTGCTGATCGGCATCGTGAAGAAGAACGCCATCCTGATCATCGACTTTGCGCTCGACGCCGAACGCGCGCGCGGCCTGACGGCCACCGAGGCGGTGCGCGAGGCCTGCCTGCTGCGCTTCCGCCCGATCCTCATGACCACCGTGGCCGCTGCGCTCGGTGCGCTGCCGCTGGCCATCGGCTTCGGCCAGGGCGCCGAGCTGCGGCAGCCGCTGGGCGTGTCGATCATCGGCGGCCTCATCGCAAGCCAGCTGCTCACGCTGCTGACCACGCCGGTCGTCTACGTGCTCATGGACAAGCTGCGCCGCCGTTCCGCCAACGAAAAGTACTTGAGCCGTTCCGCCGGCCTATCGTCATGACTGCCCCGCACTCCATCCTGATCAAACCCGTCGTGCTCGCGCTGACCATGTTGCTGGCCGGCTGCGCCGTCGGGCCGACCTATGAAAAGCCGGTGACGGTCTCGCCCGACACCTGGAAGGAAGCGCCCGCCGCGCAAGGCTGGGTCGTGGCTGCGCCAGCAGATGCCGACGACCGCGGCGAATGGTGGAAGGTGTTCGGCGACGCGGAATTGAACGAGTTGGCCGCGCGCGTGCAGGTGTCGAACCAGAACATCGCGGCAGCGGTTGCCAACTACGACCAGGCCCAGGCGCTGGTGCGCGAGCAGCGCGCGGGCCTGTTCCCGACGCTGGGCCTGTCGGGCAACGCGCGGCGCAGCGGCGACCGCAGCGTTCCCATCGTCGCGGGCTCCGCGGGCGTGTCGCTCGACGCCGACTGGACACCCGACATCTGGGGCAACCTGCGCGCCGCCGTCAACAGCGCGCAGGCACAGGCGCAAGCCAGTGCGGCAGACCTGGCGGCGGCGCGCCTGTCGGCCATCGGCCTGCTGGCCTCCAGCTATTTCTCGCTGCGCGAAGCCGACGCGGAAGGGTTGCTGCTGGACGACACGATCGAAGGTTACGAGCGCAGCTACACCATCACCCGCAATCGCTACGAGGCCGGCATTGCGCCGCAGAGCGACGTGCTGCAGGCGCAGACGCAACTGGTCAATGCGCGCGCCGATCGCGTGGTGCTGAGGCGCACGCGCGACACGCTGGAGCATGCCATCGCCGTGCTGGTCGGCGCTGCGCCGGCCGAGTTCAGCCTGGTCGCGCTCAGCGCATGGAAGCCGGTGGTGCCCATCGTGCCGCTGGACATTCCATCGACCTTGCTGCAACGCCGACCGGACATTGCGGCCGCAGAGCGTGCGGTTGCGGCGGCCAATGCGCAGATCGGCATCGCACGCGCCGCCTACTATCCGAGCCTGACGCTCAGTGCCACCGCAGGGACCACCTCCCTGCGCTGGCAGGACCTGTTCAGTGCGCCGCAACTGGTGTGGTCCTTCGGGCTTTCGGCCTCCCAGGTGCTGTTCGATGCGGGCGCCATCGGGGCGCGTGTCGATGCCGCGAAGGCCGCACACGCGGCGTCTGTCGCGGGCTATCGCCAGACCGTGCTCACGGCCTTCCAGAACGTCGAGGACCAGCTCACGGCCACGGCCAGCCTGGCGCAGCAGGAAACGCTGCGGCGCGAAGCCTCTGTGGCGGCGGACAAGACCGAGCAACAGTTTCTCAACCGCTATCGCGCGGGCCAGGTGAGCTATACGGACGTGGTCACTGCACAGGCGTCGGCATTGAGCGCGCGGCGTACCGTGCTGCAGGTGCAAGTCAGCCGGCAGGCCGCGGCGGTGGGCCTGATCCAGGGCCTGGGCGGCGGCTGGGGGGCCGACTGGCTCCAGGACAAGGCCACGGACAAGGCCACCGACAACGCCACTGACAAGGTCACGGACAAGGTCACGCAGACGGACAAGGCCGCCGTTTCCGCTCGCTGAGCGCGTCGCACCCGCGTTTACGCAGCCTCCCAATTGCCTCCGCATTCGCTGTTCAACATCGCATGCAACGCGACGCAATCCCTCAACGGAGAACCTGAATGAAACGAATCCTCCCGGCAACGACGGCAGCACTGGGTGCTGGCCTGGTCTCCGCGCAGTCGTCCGCGCACGCGCCACGCGTTCTGACATGACCGGCCCGCACTTCCTGGCGGCGTTTTCCGCCACCGCATTGATGGTCTTCTGGCGCATGCTGGAGACGAGGGCGGCCGTGCCGGCAAGCCCACCGAAACCCGTCGCGCAGATGGCGACGGAACCCGCCGCGCAGATGGCGATGGAACCGCGCGTCGATACCGACCTGATCCAGCTGCTGCGCGCCATGCCGGGCGACTGTTCGGCGCTGCTGCAGCGCGGCGGCATCGCGTTGCAGCTGCAACTCACCTGCGCCGCGTTGCCCGTCTTCGTGCAGCAGACGGTCATCCGGCAACTACTCGCGCAGGTCGTGACCATCGCGACACACGCGATGAAGAACGGCGGCACGCTGAAGGTGCTGGCGCGGGCGGAGGGCGAGCAGGCCGTGGTGCATTTCATGGACGCCGGGGCCGACGGCGAGTACGCCGCGCTGGCGCGCCTGTTCTTGCGTGCCTCGAATGGGCCACGCGAATCCGCGCACGGCAGCGTCGGCGCCTGCGCAGCGACTTGCCAGCGCGTCGCGAACGAGCATGGAGGCCGCGTCTATGTGGCACCCGCACCCACGGGCGAACTCGGGCTCACCCTGCGCCTGCCACTGTGCGCGCTGGTGGCAAATGCATCGACGCCGGCGGTGGAAGCGACGCCATGCCGGTAGTCGGCTGCCGCAAGATGAGGTCGTGGGCCGAATGAACAGATGCCCCGCCTGACGCTCTCGAAGAAGATCTTTCTCGCGCTGGCCACGCTGCTGCTCGGGGTGCTGCTGATCTTCGCGGGCTTCTCGATCCTCGGCCTGCAGCGCGGCCTCGGACCCTACGTGGCCGAGATCGAGATCCGCCGCATGGACTGGCTGGTGCAACTGTTGCAGAAGCACTATGCGGCCAATGGCAGCTGGGACAAGTTGCGAGACGACGAGGATGCCTGGCGCCGCCTGCAGATGGGCGACTTCGGGCTGTCGAGCACGGACGCGCGCGGCCACGACGACAACCGCCTGCCGCCCTGGTACCAGCGCCGCCCGTCGTCCGGTCCCAGTGCGGGCGACGGCGGGCCGCCGCCCTGGCAGCCAGTCGAGCCTTCCGCGCCGCGCTACGCACCGCCGCCCTGGCTCTTCTTCGGTGCCCGCCAGTCGGGCGATTCGCCGTTCCAGCGCCTGAGCCTGGTGGATGTGTCGGGCGCCACGCTGGTCGGCATGGCGGCCGATCCGGGCGAAGCCGCGCGCCTGCCGATCCGCCAGGGGAAGGGCGTCGTCGGCTACCTGGCGCTGGCGCCGCTCGAGGGCCTCAAGAGCGAGGCGGATCGCGCCTTCGTTGCGCGGCAGTCCGGCATCGTGATGTTGACCGGCCTGGCCGGCCTGGTGCTGGCGTTGGCGCTCTCGTGGCTGCTGGCACGGCGCTGGTTCAGCCCCATCGACGCGTTGACGCAAGCCGCGCGCGACGTGGCCAGCGGGCGCCCCGTCACGCGCGTGCCGGTGCAGGGCACTGACGAGCTCGCACTGCTGGGCCGCACCTTCAACGACATGGCCGCCAGGCTCGACACCATCGAGGCATCGCGTCGCGCCTGGCTGGCCGACGTGGCTCATGAACTGCGCACGCCGCTGTCCGCCATGCGCGCCGAGATCGAGGCGCTGCAGGATGGCGTGCGCAGCTTCGACGACCGCACCGCGCTGCGCCTGCATCGCCAGGTGATGCGCCTGGGCCAGCTGGTCGACGACCTGCGCAGCAGCATGCGCGAGCCGCAGGACCTGGCGCCGCCGACGCGCGCGGCGGCGTATCCGCTCGCGCTGCTGATGGAGGCGGTCACGATGACGCGCGAGCGCTTCGCGCAGTGCGGCATCCGCGTCGATGCCGATGCCGTGCAGGCGCTGGCCGCGCAGGTGCAGCCACTGGTCGACGGCGATGCGCGGCGGCTGCACCAGGTGTTCATGAACCTGCTCGACAACACGCTGGCCTATACGGATGCGGGCGGCCTCCTGCAACTGGATGCGCGCATCGATGAATCCCCCGAAGGACAGCGCCTGGTGATCCAGATGGACGACAGCGCACCGGGCGTTGCGCCGGACGAGCTGTCGCGCATGTTCGAGCGCCTGTTCCGCGGCGAAGGCTCTCGCAGCCGCGAGACCGGCGGCTCGGGCCTGGGCCTGTCCATCTGCCGCACGACCGTCGAGGAGCATGGCGGCACCATCGAGGCCACCGCATCGCCGCTGGGCGGGGTGCGCATCGTGTTGGCATTGCCGCTGGTCGGCACGGGAGCATCGCAGTGACACGCATCCTTGTCGTCGAGGACGAGCACGACATCGCCTCGGTGCTCCTCGATTACCTGCGCCACGCCGGCTATGAAGCCGAGCACGCGGCCGACGGGCGCACCGCGCTGAAGACGATGCTCGAGCACCCGCCCGACCTCACCCTGCTCGACGTCATGCTGCCGCACCTGGACGGCATGAGCGTGCTGCGGCAAGCCAGGGTGCACACCAGCCATCCGGTCATCATGCTCACCGCGCGCATCGAGGAGGTCGATCGCCTGCTTGGGTTGGAACTGGGTGCAGACGACTATGTCTGCAAGCCCTTCTCGCCGCGCGAGGTGTTGGCGCGCGTGAAGGCCGTGCTGCGCAGGACGGGTGCCGAGGGTGCCGCGCGGCAGGGCCCGGGCGTGACGCCGCTGGCGCTCGACGATGCGCACTGGCGCGCCACGCTGAACGGCGTCGCGCTCAACCTGACACGGCGCGAGTTCGGCTTGCTGCAGGCGTTGTCGCGGCATCCGGGGCGCATCTTCTCGCGTGCGCGATTGCTCGAACTCGCCTACGACGACACCGTCGACGTGACCGAGCGCGCGGTCGACAGCCATGTCAAGAACCTGCGCCGCAAGCTCTCTGCAGCCGCACCGGACCATGACTGGATTCGTTCGGTGTATGGCGTCGGCTTCGCCTTCGAGGCACCGGCCGGCTGATCGATACGGGCGTGTGATCACGCCGCCCGGCATCGCGATGCCTCCGCGATTTCTCCAAGATCAGCGGCCACACTGGTCCGATGAAAACCACCGATTGCTTTGTGGCTGCCGTCATGGCGCTCGCGTTGGCGGGCTGCTTCGTCATGTCGACGCTGCCGTCGATGGGGCCGCCCGCGCACATGCGTGCGGACGCGGCCCCGCCACCCGGCATGCGCGAAGCCTGCGTGGGGCAATTCGACGGTGCGCGTCTTCCATTGCCGGGGCGCCATGAGGCGCCGCTCACCGGTTTGTGCGAGAGGGATGCCGAGGGCCGATTGGTGTTGCGGCCGGAGCGGTGACCGAGTCGGGCCGACGATTCATACGACTTTGCAATCAAGCGCAGAACAAGGCGGAGCGCCGCAGACAGTGCTGTAGCACAGCAAGGCGATCCAACGCAGTTATGCGTTTGATTGCGAAGTCGTATCAGCCCTTGCGCGGCTTCGGAGCCTGCAAGTAGGCGCCGGACTCGAACAGATGCGCTTCAGCCTGGTCGATGCGTTTGACCACGCCCTTGCCGGCACGGCTGGCGAGCAGTTCCACGAGCGCTTCCGTGACCGCGAATCCTGCCGTGACCGAGGGGAAGAAGGACGGGCTGTGGACGGCGAAGAGGATGGTCTCGTCGGCCAGCAGTGACAGTGGCGACGCCTCGCTGTCGGTGATGGCGACGACCTTGCATCCCGCGTGCTTCGCGGCCTCGGCCACCTGCAGGGCCTCACGCGAATACGGCGCGAAGCTGATGACGACAAGCGCGTCGCCCCTGGCCATGGCCCGCTGCTGCATCTCCAGCGAGCCGCCCTGGCCATCGATCATGTGCACGCCGGGGCGGAACATGCGGCAGACGTAGACGAAGGAAAACGCGACCGGGAAGCACGCCCGGAAGCCGGCCGCATGCACGCTGCCGGCCTTCTCGATCAGTGCGGCCGCCTTCTGCAGCGAACCGGCGTTCTGGCGCTCGGTGGCATCGAGGTTGTGGCGCTGCGCCTCGAACATCTCATTGACCAGCGTCGGACTCTTCGCGCGGCTGACGAGCTGGCGCGCTCGCTGGCCGTAGGCGTCCGGCCCGAGGCCCATCTCGCCCGCCACCGCCTCCTTCAACTGAGGCCAGCCCGCATAGCCCAGGTGCTGGGCAAAACGCACCAGCGTCGCCGGCGTGCTCTGCGAGCGCTGGCCGATGGTTCGCATCGAACTCGTCACCACGTCGTTGGGGTGGTCGAGCACGTACTTCGCCACCTGCTGCAGGGCAGGGCTCAGATCGGCATAGCGCTGACGCAGGTCGTCCTTGACAGGCATCGGGGTTCTTTCAACTGCTTCGGGTTTTGGAACGAATGTACCAATGATTGTTGCAACCTCGACGTTGACGGAACATATGTTCCACACAATAATCAACCCAGAACATTGATTACACGCCCGTCGAGGGGCCTTCCATGACCCATGTCTTCCATCGCCACTTGCGCAACACCCCGCCCGTGGCCGTCGCCGCCAGCGGCGTGACCATTCGCGATGCCGCGGGGCGCGAATACCTCGATGCCTCGGGCGGCGCGGCCGTGTCCTCGCTCGGCCATGCGCACCCCGACGTGCTCGCCGCCATGCATGCGCAGATCGATCGGCTGCCCTATGCGCACACCAGCTTCTTCACCACCGAAGTCGCCGAGCAGCTGGCCGACGAACTGATCCGCACCGCGCCCGAAGGCACGAGCCACGCGTACCTGGTCAGCGGCGGATCGGAGGCGGTGGAGTCGGCGCTCAAGATGGCGCGGCAATACTTCGTCGAGATCGGCCAGCCGCAGCGCACGCACTTCATCGCGCGCCGCCAGAGCTACCACGGCAATACGCTCGGCGCGCTGGCGGTGGGCGGCAACGAATGGCGGCGCGCGCCGTTCGCGCCCATCCTGATCCCGGCCACGCACGTGGCGCCGTGCTATCCCTACCGCGAGCAGCGTGCCGACGAAACGGCGCAGGCCTACGGATTGCGGCTGGCGGCCGAGCTCGAAGCGGCCATCCTCGCGCAGGGCGCCGACCGCGTGATCGCCTTCGTGGCGGAGACCGTCGGGGGCGCCACGGCTGGCGTGCTGGCGCCCGTGCCCGGCTACTTCAAGGCGGTGCGCGCGGTCTGCGACAAGTACGGCGTGCTGCTGATCCTCGACGAGGTGATGTGCGGAATGGGCCGCACCGGCACGCTCTACGCCTGCGAGCAGGAGGGCGTCGTGCCGGACCTGGTGACGATCGCCAAGGGGCTCGGCGGCGGCTACCAGCCTGTCGGCGCCGTGCTCGCGCAGAAGAAGATTGTCGAGGCGATGTCGAAGGGCAGCGGCTTCTTCCGGCATGGCCACACCTACCTTGGCCATCCCGTGGCCTGCGCGGCGGCGCTGGCGGTGCAACAGGTGATACATCGCGACGACCTGCTGGCGAAGGTGCGCGACGACGGCGTGCTGTTCGGCCAGATGCTGCGCAAGGCGCTGGGCTCCCACCCGCACGTGGGCGACATCCGCGGGCGCGGCTTCTTCTGGGGCGTCGAACTCGTTGCCGACCGGGGGAGCAAGTCGCCCTTCGATCGGGGGCAGGCCGTCAATGCACGCCTCAAGAAGGATGCGATGGCGCGAGGCCTGTTGTGCTATCCCTTCGGCGGCACCGTCGATGGCCGACAGGGCGACCACGTGCTGCTCGCACCACCGTTCATCGCGTCCCGGCCGGACCTGCAGAAGATCGCGACCGTGCTGGCCGAGTCGATCGACGCGGTCACGCGGGTCGCCGCGGCCCAGACCGCCTGACGCCAGGGCCCTGGTGGACCGCATGGTCGGTGGCATGATGAAATCCGGCGGGAGGGAAAAGCTCTACGATCAGTGGTTCAGGCAGCCGATCCCGCCGAAGAACATCACATCCACTACCCCTCGATGCCGGGACGAAGGACGCCTTCGCGAACCCGTCGTCGAAGGGAATCTGAGCCCACCGCAATGACTCGCATCGCACTGATCCACGCCCTGACGCACTCGATCGATCCGATCAACCAGGCCTTTGCGCGCGACTGGCCCGAGGCGGTGCGCATGAACGTGCTCGACGACAGCCTTTCGGCCGACCTCGCGCGCAGCGGCGGCGAACTCGACGGGGCCATGCACGAGCGCTTTGCGCGGCTGGGGCAGTACGTGGTCGACACGGGCGTGCAGGGCATCCTGTTCACCTGTTCGGCCTTCGGCGCCTGCATCGAGCGCGTGGCGCGTACGCACTTCGCCATTCCGGTGCTCAAGCCCAACGAGGCCATGGTCGATGAGGCCGTGCAGGGGCAGGGGCGGCTGGGGCTGATCGCGACCTTCGGACCGACGCTCCTGTCGATGCCGCCGGAATTCCCGGAGAGCGTGGAACTGGAGCTTGCGATGGTCGATGGCGCCCTGGATGCCTTGAATGCGGGGGACGCGGCGCGCCACGATGCGTTGATCGCCGCGGAAGCGAAGGCGCTGGCCGACCGTGGCTGCGCCCGCATCGCACTGGCCCAGTTCAGCATGGCCCGCGCGCGAGTGGCGTGCGAGCAGGCATCGGGCGTGCCGGTGCTGACGACCGTCGACAGCGCGGTTCGGGCAATGCGGCACAAGCTGAACGCCGGCTGACCGTCCTGCGGCACTTTGGCTCGCGATAATCGGCGCTCTTTCAAGGAGTGCGCGTGGATATTGTTTTGCTGGTCAAGGCCGCCATCATGGGCATCGTCGAGGGCCTGACGGAGTTCTTGCCGATTTCATCGACCGGTCACCTGATCCTGGCAGGGTCGTTGCTGGGTTTCGACGACGACAAGGCCAAGGTGTTCGACATCGCCATCCAGACCGGCGCGATCTTCGCCGTCATCCTGGTCTATTGGCAGAAGATCCATTCGACCGTCGTCGCGCTGCCCAGGCAAGCCAAGGCGCAGCGCCTCGCGCTCAACATCTTCATCGGCTTCCTGCCGGCCGTGGTGCTGGGCCTGCTGTTCGGCAAGTTCATCAAGGCGCACCTGTTCATTCCGGCAGTGGTGGCCAGCACCTTCATCATCGGCGGCTTCATCATCCTCTGGGCCGAGAAGCGCCCGCCGGGTTCGGTGCGCATCGAGAACGTCGACGACATGACGCCGTGGGACGCCCTCAAGGTCGGCCTGGTGCAGTGCTTCGCGATGATTCCCGGCACCAGCCGCAGCGGCTCGACCATCATCGGCGGCATGCTGCTGGGGCTGAGCCGGCAGGCCGCCACGGACTTCTCGTTCTTCCTGGCCATCCCCACGCTGATCGGCGCCGCCGTCTACAGCCTCTACAAGGAGCGCGCGTTGCTGTCGATGGCCGACCTGCCGCTGTTTGGCGTAGGGTTGGCCTTCTCGTTCATCAGCGCGTGGCTGTGCGTGCGCTGGCTGCTGCGCTACATCAGCACGCACAACTTCGTACCGTTCGCGTGGTATCGCATCGCCTTCGGCATCGTGGTGCTGGCGACGGCGTGGAGCGGGCTGGTGGTGTGGGCCGACTGAAGGGCTGAAGAGGCTTTCTCGAAGCTCCGGCCGGCAGGCGATCTCGCGTTGGCGCGCTGCGCCGCGCTGTTGCGCTCAAATGCCCTCGATGATGCGGATCTCGCGGTCGGCGCCATCGCCCAGAGCGGCCAGGGCTTCCTGGTAGGCCGGGCTGTCGTGCGCCGCCATGGCCTGCTCGACGCTGTCGAATTCGATCAACACCGTGCGTTGCATCAGGCCGAGTTCGTAGACCTTGGACGGCTCGCCGCGCGCCAGGAAACGCGCGCCGTTGGCAGTAAGTGCCGGGCCGGCCAGCTTCGCATAGGCGGCAAGCTTGTCGGGATCGTTGACCGCACGGTAGGCGCTTACCCAGTAGGCTTTTGGCATGGAGACTCGTTTCAATTCGAATGTAGACGAGCGACTGTGCCGCGTGTCTCGATTCACGGCAAGATCCGTTTCATCTTTCTGCTCGCACGATGCCGGCACGCTGCGTCGTGAAGAACATGAGCAGCGCGCCCGCCAGGGAAATTGCGCCCAGGATCGTCAGGCCCATGTAGATGCTGCCGGTGCTGGCCTTCATGGCGCCCACCAGCGTCGGGCTGACGAAGGCGCCGATGCCGCCCAGGCTGGTGATCAGCGCGATGCCGCCCGCCTTCGAGTCGCCCGGCAAGAAGCTCGGCGGAAGGGTCCAGAACACGACGAAGCTTCCGTAGGAGGCGGCTGCCGCCAGGGACAGCAGCGCGATCGACAGCGCCACGCTGTGATGGGCCAGCGGCAACAGCGCGAAGCAGAGCGTGACCACGGCGCAACTCGCCGCCAGGTGCCAGCGACGCTCCATCTTGCGGTCGGAGCTGTACCCGATGAAATACGTACCCAGCGCGCCGGCCAGGAACACCAGGCTCGACAGCCAGCCGACATCCACCAGGTCTTTCACGCCGATGTCCCTGATGATGGTGGGCGCCCAGAAGCCGATGGCGTTGAACGACACCAGCACGCAGAAGTACACGGCGATGCCCACGTAGACCTTGGGATTGGAAAGCGCGTTGCGCAAGCCGTGGCTCTTCTTGCCCGGTGCATTTTGTTCCTCCGCGGCAAGGTCGCCCAGCACGATGGCCTTCTCGCGTGTCGTCAGCCATGCGGCATCGGCGGGCTTGTCGCACAGGAAGCAGTACGCGACCACGCCGAGGATCACCGCCGGCATCCCTTCCAGCAGGAACAGCCACTGCCAGCCGTGCAGGCCGTGCAGGCCCGACAGGTGCACCATGATCCACGTCGACACCGGTCCGCCGATGATGCCCGCGGCCGCCGCGCCCATCATGAAGAAGCCCGTGACGCGGCCACGGCGCGCCGACGGAAACCAGCACGTCAGGAAGTAGATGACGCCGGGGAAGAAGCCGGCCTCGGCAGCGCCCAGGAAGAAGCGCATGACGTAGAAGGCCGTCGGCGAATTCACGAACATCATCGCGCTCGAGATCAGTCCCCACAGCACCATGATGCGCAGTAGCGTGCGGCGCGCGCCGATGCGCTGCATCAGCACGTTGCTCGGCACCTCGAAGAGCACGTAGCCGACGAAGAACAGCCCCGCGCCCAGGCCGTAGGCCGCCTCGCTGAAGCCCAGGTCGTTCATGAACTGCAGCTTGGCGAAGCTGATGTTGGCGCGGTCGAGGTACGAGACGATGTAGCAGATGATCAGGAACGGCATGAGCCGCCAGGTCACCTTGCGATAGGTCTGCTCGACCTCGCTGGCGGCCAGGGTTGCACCCATCGGCGATGGGTGGGTTTGTGCGATGGACATGGGATTTGTCTCCGAATGGTTATGGGTCGATATGTCTGGTGTGGAACGGCCGGCTTCAGCGATCGGTGTGGGTCGCCGCGACCGTGACTTCTGGCGATTGAGGCTCGGCGACTTGCGGATGCAGGCGCGGATGCAGGTGCGCCTGGACCAGCGGCTTGGCCAGCGCATCGCCGGCCCTCACGCCTTCGCCGGCCTTCTTCACGAAGAGCGGGTTGATGTCGAGTTCATGCACGACGTCGCGCAGGTCGATGGCCAGCGCGGACAGGTGCATGAGCGTGTCGACCACGGCGTCGATGTCCGCCCTGGCGCGACCGCGCGCGCCATCCAGGATCGGAAAGGCCCGCAGTTCGCGCAGCATCGCCTCGGCCTCCGACCGCACCAGCGGCGCGATACGGAAGCTCACGTCCTTCATGACCTCGGCATAGATGCCACCGAAGCCCACCATCACGGCCGGACCGAACAGCGGGTCGTTGTTGACGCCGAGGATGAGTTCGTGCGCGTCGCCGACCATCTCCTGCACCAGCACGCCGTCGAGCGCGGCTTGCGGCGCATGGGCCCTGGCATTGCGCATGATCTCGTCGAAGGCAAGCGCCACCGCGTCGTCGCCTTGCACGCCCAGGCGCACGCCGCCGGCCTCGGTCTTGTGCGGGATGTCGGTCGACTGGATTTTCATGACGACCGGCGCGTCCATGGCTCCGGCCATTCGGACCGCCTCCGATGCGTTCGCCGCCAGCGCTTCCTGCGTCGCACGGATGCCATAGGCGCTCAGCACGTGCTTGGCCTCGTACTCGGTGAGGTCGGTGTTGCGGCCGACGATGGCGCCGCGCACCTCGGGCCGATGGAGGACGAGCGGCTTCTCGCCCGACTGCCGGCCGATGCGCGTGCGTGCCGCCTCGAAGGCCCACAGCGCGCTGGCGCCGCGCGCACAACGCACCGGCGACTGGTAGCGCGGGATGCCGGCCGCGTCGAGGATGTCGTAGGCCTCCTGCACGTTGGCCGGGTCGGCATTCCACGCCACGAGGATCGGCATGTCGCGCTCCTGCGAGACGCGGACGATCTCGCGGGCCAGCTCCACGGCCAGCTTGCCGCCGGCGGCCGCGAGCGCCAGGCCGATCATGTCGACGTTCGGATCATCGGCCAGCTTCTCGAGCGTCACCTTCAGCAGGCCGGCATCGGCCAGCAGGCTCGCCGTCACGTCCAGGGGATTCGCCACCGCCGCGAACGAAGGCAGCACCTGCTTCAGCGCGCTCACGGTCGATGCGTCGAGTGCCGGCAGCTGCAGGCCGCCGTCGGAAGCACCGTCCGCCATCGCGATGCCGGCGCCGCCGGAGATCGTGACGACAGCGAGTCGATTGCCCTTGGGAAAGCGCCTCGGCAGCAGCGCCTTGGCGCAGTCCGCCAGGTCGCCGACATCGTTCACCTCGATGATGCCGGCCTGCCTGAAGGCGGCTCGGTACAGCGCCATCGCGCCGCCGAGGTTGGCCGTGTGCGACGCGGCGGCCCTGGCGCCCGCTTCCGATGTGCCCACCTTCCAGACGAGCATCGGCTTGCCCGCACGCAGCGCGCGCTGGCCGATGCCCACGAGCCGGTGCGCATCCTGGAAGCCCTCCACATAGCCCGCGATGACATGCGTCTGCGGGTCGTCGATCATCGCGTCCATGAAGTCGAGCGAGGTCGTCACCGACTCGTTGCCGGTCGACACATAGTGACGAAAGCCGATGCCTTCCTGGCTGGCCAGCATCACGATCGAATTGCCGAAGGCGCCGCTCTGCGAGGTCAGGCTGAGATGGCCCGCCGGATAGGTCGCTCCGTACGGCGCGCCGAAGCCCACATGGATGCCATCGCTGATGTTCATGTAGCCCTGGCAGTTGGGTCCGATCACGCGCATGCCGAATTCGCGGGCCGTGGCGGCGATGTTGCGCTGCGCCTGTGCGCCTTCCTCGCCCGCCTCGGCAAAGCCCGAGGAAAGGATCACCGCGAACCGGCAGCCCTTGCGGCCCAGGTCGGCCAGCGCGCCGGCCACGCGCCTGGCCGCGACGGCGATCACCGCGACATCCGGCGCGATGGGCAGCGAGGCGACATCCGGATAGCAGCGGTGACCCGCCACTTCCGAATAGCGCGGGTTCACGGGCAGGATCTCGCCCGGATAGCCCTTGGCCATGAGATGCGCGATCGGCTGCCCGCTGATGGACGCGAGGTCCTGCGATGCGCCGATGACGGCAACGGAGCGAGGGTTGAAGAATGGGTTGAACGAAGACATGGGGTTTCCTGGAAAGACGGCGCACAGGGGCACCCGGTCTGCCTTGCCGCGCTGGCGAGACCGGGGGAGGGCGACGCAGCAGTCGGTCGCCGGGGTTCGTGAGTCAGGCCCGCGTGAACAGGCCTTGCGGGTCAGGCCGTGAGGTCGTGGCCTGCGGCGCTGAAGGTGCGCTTCGCGATGTTGATCTGGTGGATCTGGCTGGTGCCTTCGTAGAGCCTGAACAGCCGCACGTCGCGGTAGAAGCGCTCGATGCTGTTGTCGGAGATGAAGCCGTAGCCGCCGAGCATCTGCACGCAGCGGTCGGCGACGCGTCCGCACATCTCCGAAGCGAAGTACTTGCAGATGGATGCTTCCATCGTCACGTCCTTGCCTTCGTCGCGCTTGCGGGCCGTCTCGAGGACGAGCGCGCGTGCCGCATGGATCTCGGTCTGGCAGTCCGCGATCAGCGCCTGCACCAGCTGGAAGGCACCCACGGGCTGCCCGAACTGCTTGCGGCTGGCGGTGTGTGCGATCGCGTCGTCGAGCATGCGGATGGCCGGGCCGATGCACAGCGCGGCCAGGTGGATGCGCTGCTTGTTCAGCACTTTCATCGCCGTGCGGAAACCCTTGCCCTCTTCGCCGCCGATCAGGTTGGCGGCGGGCACGCGGCAGTTGTCGAAGTGCACCTCGGACACCGGCGAGCCCGCCTGTCCCATCTTGCTGTAGGGCTTGCCGGTGCTCAGGCCCGGCGTCTCGCGCTCCACCAGGAAGGCCGACACGCCGCTTGCGCCAGGGTTGTCCGGCGCGGTGCGCGCCATCACGGTGAACAGGCCGGCGATGGGCGCGTTGGTGATGAAGCACTTGGTGCCGTTGAGGACGTAGTGGTCGCCGTCGCGCACGGCCGTCGTGCGCAGGGCCGTCGCGTCCGAGCCCGCCTCGGGTTCGGTGAGCGCGAAGCAGCCGGTCAGCTTGCCGCTCGCCATGTCGGGCAGGTAGCGGCGCTTCTGCGCTTCCGAGCCTTCCGCCACCAGCGCCTCGGAGCCGATGCCGGTGTTGGTGCCGACGCGGGCACGAAACGCCACCGAGCATTGCGACAACTCCATCGCGGCCAGCACCAGTTCCTCGGTGGTCATGCCGGCGCCGCCATAGGCCTCGGGAATCGAATAGCCGAACAGCCCGTTCGCGGCCATGTCGCTCACCACGTCGACTGGCACCTCGTCGGCGGCGGCCACGCGTGCCTCGTTGGGCACCAGTCGCGTGCGGACGAAATCGCGCAGCTTGCCGATGAAAACCTCAAAACCCTGGGTGTCTCGAATCATCTTTGTCTCCTGTCTGGTTGAGCCCGCGGTCACTGGGCCGGTGCAGGAAATGTAGGAGAATGCGAGCCTTTCAGAGCCGCGTGTTTCTCTATGTTAAACACCATCCAACCGACCGCCGCGACGCATTTCCCATTGAAAACACCGCATCCTCCGCGCCACCAGATGTTCGCGACCAGCCTGGCCAATGGCCTGTCGATCATGAAATGCTTCAAGGTCGGCGAGCCTGCGCTCGGCAATCGCGAATTCGCCGAGCGAACCGGTTTGTCGAAGGCGACCGTGTCCCGCCTGACCTACACGCTGGGCGAACTCGGCTTCCTCAAGTACGACGCGGAGCACAGGCGCTACCGGCTGGGCTCGGCAACCTTGTCTGCGGGCTACCCCTTGCTCGCCAACATGACCATCCGGCAACTGGCGCGCCCGTTGATGAAGGCCCTGGCCGACCAGGCGCACGGATCGGTGTCGCTGGGCATGCGCGATCGCGCCGCCATGGTCTACGTCGAAACCTGCCGGGGCCATGAGTCGATCGCCTTCAGGCCGGACATCGGCGCATCGCTGCCGTTGCTGGACACCGCCATGGGCCGGGCCTGGCTGGCGGGCACCGACGAGGACCAGCGCCGCGAGGTGCTCCGGCAGATCCAGGCCGACGACCCGACTGCCTGGAAGACGCACGGCCGCGCAGTCCAGGATTCGCTGCGTCGCTTTGCCGACGCCGGCGCCTGCTTTTCGAAGGGCGATTGGCAGCAGGACATCCATGCCGTCGCCGTGCCGATGCGGCTGGAGGTCGACAGCGAAACCCTTGTCTTCACATGCGGCGTGCCCGCCGTGCTGTCGGGGCGCAGGATGCTGGAAGACGAGGTGGCGCCGGCATTGCAGCGCTTGGTGCGCGAAGTGGAAAGCGCCTGGCTTGCTCACCATGAAATTGCCGGGCTTTGAGCCGCCCGGACGACGCACCATGCCCGCCGACGACCTCCCGCAGGACAAGCAGTTCGCCAGCACACTGGCCAACGGCCTCGAGTTGCTCCAGTGCTTCAAGCCGGGCGAGCCACTGCTCGGCAACAAGGAGTTCGTCGCCCGCACCGGGCTCGACAAGGCAACGGTGTCGCGCCTCTGCTTTACGCTGACCGCGCTGGGCTACCTGCGGCACGACATCAAGCTGGGCAAGTACCGCCTCGGCGCGGCCGTGTTGTCGATGGGCTATCCGTTGCTGGCCAGTATGATCCTGCGACAGGTGGCCAGGCCGCTGATGAACGAGTTGGCTGCCGAAGTGCGAGGCACCGTCGGCATCGGCATCCGGGACCGCGCCGAGATGGTCTACATGGATGCTGCCCGGTCGGAGGAAGGCGATGCGCCGCTCATCGACATCGGCGCATCGATGCCGCTGATCGCCACCGCCATCGGGCGCGCATGGCTCACCCGTGCCGACCCCATCGAACGCGAGTCCGCGCTCAACCAGATCAAGGTGCGATATCCCAAACTGTTCGCGGAGCATGCGCGGCGGCTGCCGCAAACGATGCGAGAGATGGCGTCGCGCGGCTACTGCACGAATCCGGGCTACTTCCAGCCGGACCGGCTGGCGGTCGCGGTGCCGATGTCCAGGCTGGTCAATTCGGAGATCGTGGTCTTCAACTGCACCGTACCCGCGGCCCAGGCCGCGACACCCGACACGCAACAGCGCGTGGGGCTGCGTCTGGTGACGCTGGTGCGCAGCGTCGAGGTGGCGCTGGGACTGCGGTAGGCACAGCGGTGCCGACCGCTCAGCCCAGCAGGTTGCGCAGCGACGCCTCGACCGCCGCGGCCGTGGCAATGGGCTTTTCCATCGGGAACAGGTGCGTGCCGTCGAGCATGCTGATGCGCCCGTGCGTGACCTTCTCGGTCATCAACATCCCCGCGGCCTTCATCTCGCGCGACTGGCGACCGCCGATGAAGGCGACCGGGCACTTGAGCGGATGACGTCGCAGCAGGCTGCCCAGGTTGTGCGGAACGGTGTCGTAGATGGCCGTCTCGACATCGCGGTCGAAACTGAGCACGCGCGAGTCTTCCGCATCCAGCGTGCCGTGGTCGATGTAGTCGTGCAGCACCTGCTCGTCCCACCTGGCAAAGGCCTTCTTGGTGCGGAAGTGCTCGAACACCTCGTCGCGATGGGCCCAGGTGGTGCGGCGCTTGCGGCTCACCACGCTGGGCGACATGGCCCGCATGAAGGGCGAGAGCTTGGCCAGGCTCAGCGTGTCGGCGCGCCAGCCGCCGATGAGCGGCGAGTCGAGCAGCAGCACGCCTTTCGCGAGTTCAGGATGCTGGGCCGCGCACATCAGGCTCAGGAACCCGCCGAGCGAGTGGCCGACCAGGAACACCGGGCCGCCCTTTTTCTTGCCGATCCGCGCCTTCGTGAAGTCGGCGAGTTGCTGCACCAGGTTCGGCCAGTTGTCCGTGACCGGGTACTTCGGGTCGTGCCCGAATTTCTCGATGGCATCGACCTCGAAGCCGCGATTGCGCAGGCTGTCGAGCATCACCCGGTAGGTGCTGGCCGGGAAACTGTTGCCGTGGGAGAAGACGATGGAAGGCATATGTTGTTCGCCCGTTCGCCGGGCGCGCCCGAACGGTACCGGGACTCAGATCAGTTTTTCTTCAGGCGTGGAGATCTTGCGCAGCGCGCCGTGGCGCGCGGCCGGCATCTTCAGGGGATGCGCGGAAGCCGAGTCGTCCCACACCGGGTCCTCGATGCTGTCGAACACCTCGCGCAGCTTCTGGCCCCAGCTGTTGTGCATCATGCGGTAGTAGGGGTTCTCGGCATCGATGCAGATCACGCGATCGGTCTGCAGCTTGTTGGCCTCGTAGACGACCAGGTCGAGCGGCAGGCCGACCGAGAGGTTCGACTTCATGGTCGAGTCCATCGACACCAGCGCGCACTTGGCTGCCTCGTCCAGCGGCGTCTCGGGCGTGAGCACGCGGTCGAGCACCGGCTTGCCGTACTTCGATTCGCCGACCTGGAAGTAGGGCGTCTCGGTCGTGGCCTCGATGAAATTGCCGGCCGAGTAGACGAGGAACAGGCGCATGCCCTCGCCCTTGACCTGGCCGCCGAAGATGAAGGACACGTTGAAGTCCAGGCCGGCATGCTTCAGCGCCTCGGCATCGCGGTCGTACACATGGCGCACGGCCGAGCCGAGCACGCGCGCCGCGTCGAACATGCTCTTCGCGTTCCAGATCGTGATCGGTGGCCCGCCGTTGGCCTCCTGCAGTTCCTCGATCTGCAGGATCTCGCGCACGGATTGCGAAATGCTCAGGTTGCCCGCCGACAGCAGCACCATGAAGCGGTCGCCCGGCTGCTCGTAGCAGATCATCTTGCGAAAGGTGCTGATGTGGTCCACACCCGCGTTGGTGCGCGAGTCGGAGAGGAACACCAGGCCGGCGTTCAGTTTGATGCCTACGCAATATGTCATGAGCAGTCTCTGTGCACGAAACGGGCCCGTTTGTCAGCCGTGGCTTCGTGCGTTCAATCTCTGGAGTGTGTAGAGGGCCTCGAGCGCCTCCCTGGGGCTCATCGCGTCGGGGTCCAGCGCAGCCAGCGCGGATTCTACGGCGCTGGTTGCGGGCGGCGCGACCTCGGGCGGCGGCGCGAACAGGTCGACTTGCGCACGCGTCTGCGTCTGCTGCGCCTCCAGTGCTTCCAGAGCCTGCCGCGCATGGTTCACCACGGCAGCGGGCATGCCGGCGAGACGCGCCACCTGGATGCCGTAGCTCTTGCTGGCCGGGCCGGGCTGCATCTCGTGCAGGAACACGATGTCGCGGCCCGACTCGGTCGCGCTCACGTGCATGTTGACGGCCGCATGGTGCGTGGCCGGGAACTCGGTCAGCTCGAAGTAGTGCGTGGCGAACAGCGTGAAGGCCTTGGTGCGGTCGTGCAGTTGCGCCGCGATGCCGGCCGCCAGCGCGAGCCCGTCGAAGGTGCTGGTGCCGCGGCCGATCTCGTCCATCAGCACCAATGACTGGGCGCTGGCCCCGTGCAGGATCTGCGCGGCCTCGGTCATCTCCAGCATGAAGGTCGATTGCGCATTGGCCAGGTCGTCGGCCGCGCCGATGCGGGTGTGGATCGCGTCGATCGGGCCGAGCCGGCAGGTGGTGGCCGGCACGTGGCTGCCGATGGAAACCAGCAGCACGATGATCGCCACCTGCCGCATGTAGGTGGACTTGCCGCCCATGTTGGGGCCGGTGATGACCTGCATGCGTTGCTGCGGGCCCATGCGCGTGTCGTTGGCGATGAAGTTGCCGGCGGACTTCTCGGCCAGGCGCGCCTCGACCACGGGATGGCGGCCGCCGATGATTTCGATGCAGGGGTGCGCCACGAAGGAAGGTGCGCGCCAGTTCAGCGTATGCGAGCGCTCGGCCAGTGCGCAGAGGGCATCGAGCGTGGCCAGTGCGGTTGCCAGGCGCGTGAGCGCGGGAACGTGGGCCTGCAGGGCATCCAACAGTTGCTCGTAGAGGAACTTCTCGCGTGCCAGCGCGCGGTCCTGCGCCGAGAGCGCCTTGTCCTCGAAAGCCTTGAGCTCGGGCGTGATGAAGCGCTCGGCGTTCTTCAGCGTCTGGCGGCGGCGGTAGTTGTCGGGCACCTTGGCCAGCATGCTCTGCGTGACCTCGATGTAGAAACCGTGCACGCGGTTGAACTGCACGCGCAGGTTGCTGATGCCGGTGCGCTCGCGCTCCTCGATTTCTAGCTTGAGGAGGAAGTCGTCGCAGTTGTCACTGATGGCGCGCAGTTCGTCGAGGTCGGCATCGTGGCCTGACGCGATCACGCCGCCGTCGCGCACCAGCGCGGATGGGTCGGGCTTGATCGCGCCGACCAGCGATTCGGCGCAGCCCGGCGGTGCGGCGAAGTCGTTGCAGATGCCGGCGAGCAGCGCGGCGAAGGCCGGCAGCGCGGGCGCCAGCTGCTCGGTCTTGGCGAGCGCGAGGCGCAACGCCACCAGTTCGCGCGGGCGCACCTGGCGCAAGGCGATGCGTGCGGCGATGCGCTCGACGTCGCTGGTGTTCTTGAGTTGCTCGCGCAGCGTGCGCCAGGGCAGCACGGTGCTGCCCGCGGGCGCGGTCTGCAGCGCGGCGATGGCTTCCAGTCGAGCCTGCGCCTCGCTGCGGTCGCGCCGCGGCGCCAGCAGCCAGCGCTTGAGCAGGCGGCTGCCCATCCCGGTCATGCAGGTGTCGAGCAGCGAGAACATCGTCGGCGAATCCTCGCCGCGCAGCGTCTGCACGAGTTCGAGGTTGCGGCGCGTGGTGGGTGGCAGCTCGATCAGTTCACCATCGCGTTCGACCACGAGCTTCTGCAAATGCGTCAGCGCGCGGCCCTGCGTGTGTTCCGCATAGCCGAGCAAGGCCGAGGCGGCGGCATGCGCGTTCGTCAGCCCCTCGGCATTCCACGCGGCGAGGCTCACGCTGGCCAGTTGCTCGCTCAGCTTGCGTTCGCCGAGCCCGCCATCGAACTGCCAGGCCGGCCGGATCGACAAGCTGAAAGGCGCGGTGCCGGAGCGCGCCGCTTTCAGCCGGTTCTCGAAGGCCGGCGTGACCTCGGCGCTGTAGAGCACCTCGCTCGGCGCGATGCGGCCGATCCAGCCTTCGAGCGCATCGGCCGGGCATTCGGCCAGGTGCAGGTCCGCGCCGGTCACGCTGAGCCAGGCCAGTCCGACGAAATTGCGCGTGCCGGCATGCACGGACAGCAGCAGCGATTCGCTGCGGTCGTTGAGCAACTCGGAATCGGTCAGCGTGCCGGGCGTGACGACCCGCATCACCTTGCGCTCGACCGGCCCCTTGCTCGCGCCGACCTCGCCGACCTGCTCGCAGATCGCGACCGACTCGCCCAGCTTGATGAGCCGGGCCAGGTAGGTGTCGACCGCATGGAAGGGCACGCCGCACATCACCACCGGCTGGCCGGCCGACTGACCGCGCTGAGTGAGCGTGATGTCGAGCAGGCGCGCGGCCTTCTCGGCGTCGGCCCAGAACAGCTCGTAGAAATCGCCCATCCGGTAGAAGAGCAGGGTGTCCGGATGGTCGGCTTTGAGGCGCAGGTACTGCACCATCATGGGAGTGTGGGATGCCAGCTCGGCTGGCGCTATCGAAGTCAACGCGGGGATCCGTTTCCTGGAAGGCCGACGCCGGGCGGCGCGGGCGATAGATGTCTGGCGGGGATTTTCCGCGACATTCAGGCGCGGATGCGCTCGGCTTGCTGCCCGACGAAGTCCGTGAAGCGCTTGACGAGCGCGGCGTTGCCGCCGGCGGCCTGGATTGCCGCCTGCGCCCGGTCGGCCACCGTGGCGCCGATCGACTGGATCAGCGCATCGGCACCCGCGGGCGCCAGCCCGAAATGCGGTGCGGCCTCGTGCGCCAACGCAAGGGTCGATGCGTGCTGGCCCGGCAGGATCGCGAGTTCCTGGTAGCCGGTGTGGCTGTCCAACTGCGCGACCAGGTCGAACGCAGGCGCCAGCCGCCACGAGCCATTGCCTTGACGCAGCGCACCGTGGTTCTTGACGTGATCGTCGCTGTTGCCGACGCACAGGTTGAACACCATTCGACGGAACAGTTCGCGGACGTCCTGCTCCGGGCTGGCGGAAAGTCGACGCAGCAACTGGGCCAGTTCGACATAGCTGCCGCCGCTGGATTCGTAGGGCACGTCCAGCAACGCGGAGGACGAGAGGTAGTGCAGGCGGCGTTCGTCCATCACGGGGCCAATGCGGTCGAAGCGCTCGATGAGCAAGGCGTGGCCCATCGCCAGGGGCTGCAGCAGGAAGCTCGGCACGTCGATCCCGCAGGTCCTTGCCAGCCCGAGCGTCGCGGCTTCGACGATTTCCATGTCGTGCTCGTCGCCTCGCGAGGCGAACTTGGCGATGTGGCGTCGACCCTCATGCACGAACGTCGCCTTGGGTCGCGCGCCGCCCAGGCTGCCGCCTCGCAGCAGTTGCTGCATGCGTGGCGTGACCTCCATTCCGGCCTCGATGCGCCTTGATGCTTCCGCCAGGTCTTCGAGCGAGAGGAGCGTGGTTGCCGGTGCATCTGGCCGGATGGGCAATGACTCGGCGAACACCATCGCGCCGACTCGGTCCTCATTGGTGAGCAGCAGCGCATCGAGGTCCGACAGCGGCCGGCCTTGCTGCACTTCCAGCACCTTGCGTCCCCAACTGTCCGGCAGCGCATCGCGCAAGGTCAGGGGCATGGCCCCGCCGTCGCGCACGCGCCGCTCGGGCAGCACGAATGCGGCATCGCGCAGGGGGAGATGGTCAGGGTTCAGCGCTTGTGCGCCGGATTGCTGCAGGTAGCGGCGCCCATAGGCGAATTCGCCGGACTCCATCACCCCGTGCCGAGCCAGCTTCAGCAGCCCGACCGGCTGCACATCGTCGGGCGTCTCTTGAGTCGACGTAGCTTTGCCATCTCGACTCAATCCCCCGCGAGGGGCGGGCCGGGCACCGCCCGGTCCTGGGGGCTCTTGCGCAATGCCGACGTAGACGTTGCGTTCGACGGCACCGGGCTCAGAAGTCACGCTCGGCTTCTCCGATCACGCCGGGGGCCACCTTGCCGGCCGGTCGACGCACCCGCCGGTTGGACGCCAGTCCGGCTGGTGCGGGGGCCACCGCGTCCAGCGTGTCCAGTTCCCCGAACAGCCACAGCGCCTGCACGAAGAGTCCGATGCTGGTGCCCGGCTTGCCCGCTTCAAGCGCCCGCCAAGTGGTTGGCGAGCAGAACAAGCGCTCGGCCATTTCGGCCACCGTCCAGCCGCGTTGAACGCGGTGTGCGCGCAGCCGCTGGCCCGCTCGCAGCAGCGACGCCTGCACGGGGGCAGGCAGGCCAACGAGCGAGGGGGTGTGCCTTGGCATCAATAAAATGGTGTTTAAGCGAGTTATTAGCTATTTTATTAGTCGAATCGATTGTTTGCAATCCAGCGTGGTTGGCCAGCGTTTTGCTGATAGCCTGTGCGCCCAAAATCATAAGCATACTTATAATAGGTGGGCTTATGAAAAGAGATTTCACGCAGCGGTTTGGCTTCCTGGTCAACGACGTGGCAAAGCTCCATGGCGAGGCCTTCGACCGCCTCGCGCGCGAGCGCATCGGCCTCTCGCGGGCGCAATGCCGGTTGCTCGGCGTGCTGGCGATGAATGACGACGAGGCCGCGCTGTCGCAGACCGAACTGGCGCAACGCCTCGGCCTCAGCACCATGGCGGTCGCCACGCTGTGCGACCGCATGGTTGCGGCCGGCTGGATCCGCCGCGAGCCCAGCGCAACCGACCGGCGGGTCAACCAGATCCACTTGGAGGCCAGCGCGAGCAAGGCGCTCGATGGCGCGCTGACCATCAGCGACAGTCTGCAGGCCAGGACGCTCAGCGTGCTGGAGCCGGCGGAACGCGTTCAATTGATCGCCTTGCTCGGCAAGGTGCGCAGCGGTCTCGTAGCCTCGGCGAGCGAGTCGGAGGCGAAGGAATGACCACCCCCGTGAACCACGCCAACATCCCGCATCGGGGCATGATCACCATCTCGATCATGCTGGCGACCATCATGCAGGCGCTCGACACCACGATCGCCAACGTTGCGCTGCCGCACATGCAGGGCAGCCTGCAGGCGTCGCAGGACCAGATCACCTGGGTGCTGACCTCCTACATCGTCGCGTCGGCCATCGCATTGCCGCTCACCGGCTGGCTGTGCGGCCACTGGGGTCGGCGCCGCGTGTTCATCATCTCGGTGGTCGGCTTCACCATCGCCTCGGCGCTGTGCGGGCTGGCCGGCTCACTGGTCGAGATCGTCGGCGCGCGGCTGCTGCAAGGCATCTTCGGCGCTGCGCTGGTGCCGCTCTCGCAAGCCGTGCTGCTCGACATCAACCCGCGCGAGAAGGTCGGCCAGGCGATGGCGATCTGGGGCGCCGGCATCATGGTCGGGCCGATCCTCGGGCCGCTGCTGGGCGGCTGGCTCACCGAGAACTTCGACTGGCGCTGGGTCTTCTTCATCAACCTGCCGGTGGGCCTGTTCGCGCTGTGGGGCATCGCACGCTACCTGCCGGAGAGCCGGCCCCAGGGCGAGAAGCTGGACATCTTCGGGTTTGTCACGCTGTCGCTGGCCATCGGCATGCTGCAGATGTTCCTCGACCGCGGCGAGCAGCTCGACTGGTTCGACTCCTGGGAAATCAAGCTCGAGGCCGCCGCCGCGCTGGTCGCCTTCGGCTTCTTCGTGGTCCACACCTGGACGGTGCGCGGCGTGTCCTTCCTTGACCGCGAGTTGCTGAAGGACCGCAACTTCGTCACCGGCCTGCTGTTCGCCTTCATCGTCGGCATGATCCTGTTCGCGACGATGGCGCTGCTGCCCAACTTCCTGCAGGGCCTGATGGGCTACCCGGTGATCTACACCGGCCAAGTGACGGCGCCGCGTGGCATCGGCACGATGATCGCGATGATCCTGGTGGGCCGCCTGGTGCAGAAGTACGACGTGCGGGCCATCATGGCCGTCGGCTTCAGCCTGACGGCGCTCTCGCTCTGGCAGATGACGCGCCTGACGCTGCAGATGGACAGCACCCTGATCGTCGTTTCCGGCTTCATCCAGGGCCTGGGCATCGGCTTCACCTTCGTGCCGCTGTCGACCGCCACCTTCGCGACGCTGGCCCCGCGGCTGCGCAACCAGGGCACGCCGGTGTTCAGCTTGCTGCGCAACATCGGCAGCAGCGTGGGCATCTCGATCGTGCAGGCGCTGCTGACCGAAGGCTCCAGCAAGGCGCATGCGCAGTTGGCGGCGACGGTGTCGCCGGGCAACCTCGGCCTGCCCAGCCTTCCGTCCATGATGAACCCCGACACCGTCGGCGGCCTGGCGCTGCTCAACGCCGAGGTCACGCGCCAGGGTGCGCTGATCGGCTACCTCAACGACTTCGGGATCATGATGGTGATCACGCTTGCGGCCATCCCGTTGCTGCTGATGATCCGCAGTCCGAAGCGCGGACCGGCTGCCGGTGCGGCGGTCGAAGTGCCCCACTGACCCTTTCGTGAGCCGCCGCGCGGCGAGCTGGGGGCGAGCCTAATGCGCCAGCCCGCGCCGGCGCCGCGCCACGCGCACGGCTTCCACCCACGTGTCGAGGTTGAAGCGCTGCCCCGTCTCCGCACTGCGCGCCGCCAGCACCTGGTGCAGGAAGATCTTGCGCACGTCGCCGGGGATGTCGGTGTGCCCGACGATCAGCTTCTTCTGCAGGTCGAGCTGCTCCACCTGGAGCACGTTCTGCACCTTCTTGCCATCGACGTCCAGGTAGCGGATCTGCATGCGCGGCGTCTCGTCGACCATGGCGTGCTCGCCGGAGCCCTGGATGAACCATTCGGGCAGCGTGTCGGGGTCGTCGGTGTTGCCGGCGCTTCGCAGGCCGCTGCGCGTGGTCGGGATTTCGAGGGGTACGTGGCCCGATCGGATGCGTGCGGCTTCGATGCGCCGCGCCGCCTCGCTCTTGATGGCCTTCTGGTTCCATCCCCAGTAGAGGAAGGCCAGCACGACGATGGCTGTGACCATGCAGCCAATGAGTTGCCACTTCTCAAGTAGATCCATTGCAGTTCACTCCGCGGCTAGTTCTAAAGTATTCAAGTGCGGTGAATTCTGCGAGTCCGTGTATTTAAATGTCAACCGGACAAATGGCCAGCGCCATCTGGCGCATTGCGGAGTCGTATCAACGCTGCGGCATGTCCTTGGCGGAATAGCCGAGGCTGACCGTGGCATCGGCAGGAATGGGCGGCATGGTGGCGTTCCAGGCCAGCCAGTCGGCGCGCATCGCGGCCAGCCTATCGGGCTCCCGCCTGGCGCGGTTGGCCCGCTCGCGCGCGTCGGCCGGGATGTTGAACAGGTATTCGTTGCCGTCGACCTGCAGGTATTTCCAGTCCCCGTCGCGCAGCGCGCGCTGGTCGCGGTGGTTCATGCGCCAGTGCAGCGGCCTCGGAAAGACGTGCGCCGGGTCGCGCAGCACTGGCAGCAGCGACACGCCGTCGAGCGGCCAGGCCGGGTCCGCCGTCGCACCGGCCACGTCGAGCATCGTGGCCGACCAGTCCATCGTCATGCAGTGCTGTGCGCTGACGGCGCCGGGCCGGATCGTGGAAGGCCAATGCGCGATCCACGGCACGCGGATGCCGCCTTCGGTCAGGTCCATCTTGCCGCCCACCAGCGGCCAGTTGTCCGAGAAGCGCTCGCCGCCGTTGTCGCTGGTGAAGACCACGAGCGTGTCGTCGGCGATGCCGGCCTTCTCGAGCGTCGCCATGATCCAGCCGATGCCCTCGTCCATGTGATGGATCATGCGGCGGTAGGTCTCCACATTGCCGCCGTCCAGGTGGAACAGATTGTCGGCCACCTGCGGCGCGATGCCCGCATCGTCGCGGGTTTCCCAGGGCCAGTGCGGCGCGGTGTAGGTGAGGCAGAGGAAGAACGGGTCGGGCTGCGCGCTCATCCGTTCGATGTAGTCCACGGCGCGGCGGGAGAACAGGTCGGTGAGATAGCCCTCTTTCACGGCCTCCTCGTTGCCTTCGTACAGGTCGTGCGTGCCGCGCGAGTCGCAATGGGTGAAATAGTCGACGCCGCCCGACAACGGTCCGAAGAATTCTTCATACCCCGATTGCAGCGGCCCGAAGGCGGGCGGGTAGCCCAGGTGCCACTTGCCGACCAGCGCGGTGCGATAGCCGGCCTTGCGCAGCAGCGACGGCAGCGTCGGATGCTCCGGCGGCAGGCCCAGCGTGGCGCTGCCGCGGGACTTGCTGTTGATCGGCTCCTCGGCCGCGCCGCGCAGGCGGTACTGGTAGCGCGCGGTCATCAGCGCGAAGCGGGTCGGCGAGCAGACGGGCGAGTTCGAATAGCCGTCGGTGAAGCGCATGCCGCGCGCGGCCAGGCCGTCCAGCACCGGCGACACCGGGCCGAAGCTCGCGTCGCGCCCGCCATAGCAGCCGAGGTCCGCAAAGCCGAGGTCGTCGGCCACGATGAAGACGATGTTGGGGCGCCTGGATTCGTTGTCGTTCATGAGGGCGTTCAATCGTTTGCCTGGAAGTTGACGGCCTTCATGATGCCGGCCCAGCGCGCGGTGTCCTCGCGCATCGTCTTCAGCAGCGCGTCCGCGTTGTCGCCGAGGGGGTACATGCCGTTCTGCAGCAGTAGCTGGCGCACCTCGCGCGTGTTCACGGCGCGCATGAATTCGGCACGCAACTGGTCGACGACGGGCTTGGGTGTCCTGGCTGGCGCGAAGTAGGCGAACCACGCGGTGGCGATCACGTCCTTGTAGCCGGCCTCGACGAAGGTCGGCAGGCTCGGCATCAGCGGCGAGCGCTTGTCGCCGCTCGTCGCGAGCACCTTCACGCGACCGCTCGGCAGCATCTGCAGGGCGCCGCCGACCGTGTCGAAGTAGACCGGGATGCTGCCGCCCATCACGTCCTGCCGTGCCGGTGTCGAGCCGCGATAAGGCACGTGCACCATCTGCAGCCCGGCCCCGCGATTGAGCATCTCGCCGAGGAAGTGCGATGGCGTGCCGGCGCCATACGAGGCGAAGCTCACGGCGCCGCTTTGCGCCTTGGCCCAGGTGATGAAGTCGGCCAGCGTGTTGGCCGGCACGTCCTTGTTCACCACGAGCGCCAGCTCGAAGCGGGCTGCGTTGATGATCGGCTGGAAGTCCTTCACCGGGTCGTACGTGAGGTTCTTGTAGGCGCTCGGGTACATGGTCATCATGCCGGCCGTGCCCAGCAACAGCGTGCGGCCGTCGGGCGCCGCCGACTTCACGGCTTCGACCGCGATGCGGCCCGCCGCGCCCGAGCGGTTGTCGATGATGAGCGGGCCGAGCGAGTCCCTCACTTCCTGCGCGATGGCGCGCGTGAGCACGTCCTGCGTGCCGCCGGCGGGCACGCCGATAAGCACCTTGATGGGCGTGCCGGGCGCGATGGCGTTCTGCGCCGCGGCGAACGGCGCAAAGGCCATGGTGCCGGCGGCGGCCAGGGCAGTGTTCAGGCGGCGGCGCTGCAGGTTGGGTCCGATGCGCATCGATGTCTCTCCTTGTGGGCTTCGGCTCACTTTAGAGCGCGGACGATCGATTCATCTCATCGACCAGACCGGACTTACCCCGATGGCCCGTGCTTCGTCTTGCCGTGCGAGCGCGGCCGGACGCGGCCTACTCGTCGTGCGAGTCATGCGTTGCTGCGGCGCCTCGGCGCCAGTAGCCAGACGCGCGGATCCACTTCGGATTGGCGCCGCACTCGTTGACGAGCCAGGCGCGCACGGCCTTGGCGGCGGCTGATTCGCAGCCCACCCAGCCGTGGAAGTCGCCCGTCGGCAGGCGCTCCTTCCGCAAAGCGGTCAACAAGGGCGGCTCCGATGGGTTGGCGCCGAAATCGTCCCGGTGCACCCAGATCACCTCGACCGCGGCGCGGCTGTCCAGTGCGATGCGGTCGGCCGGTCCGTCGACCTCGGCCAGCACCAGCGCACGCGCGCCAGCGGGCAACTCGGCCAGTCGGCGCGAGATCGCGGGCAGCGCCGTGTCGTCGCCGACCAGCAGGTGCCAATCGAAATCCATCGGCACGATGAAGGAGCCGCGCGGCCCGCCGATGCCGATGGCATCGCCCGGTTGCGCCCTTTCGGCCCAGCGTGTAGCAGGGCCGGCCTCGTGCAGCGCGAAGTCGATCTCGAGCAGGCGTGCCTCGGCATCGAAGCGGCGCGGCGTGTAGTCGCGCATCACGGCCTTGGGGCCCGGCGGCCAGCTCGGGCTGCCGTCGGCGCCGATGGTCGGCACGGTGAGCACGCCGGACACAGCATCGGGGAGCGTGAGCTTGACGTGGTCGTCGAAGCCGAGGCTGGTGAAGCCTTCCAGCGCATCGCCGGTGAGCGTGATACGGACCAGGTGCGGCGTGACGCGTTGCACAGTGCGCACTTCGAGCTTGCGAAAGCGCAGCGGGTGGCGCACCCGCTGCGGCAGGCGGTCGGGCAGGGTGGAAAGGGTTTCGGTGCTCATCGTCAGATCTGTTCCAGTTGCTGGGCCGCGCTGTCGAGCACGGCGGCGAAGGCGCTGGCTTGCGCCGGTGTGAGGGGCTCGCGCGACAGCCGCATGCGCATGGCGAGCTTGAGGTTCTCGATGGCGCGCGTGACCTGCGGCGGTCGTCCGCCGCGCGGGCCGGCGCCGTCGACGCCGCCCTGCATGCGGGCCAGCATTGCGTCGGTAGTCACGCGGTTGTCGGCCAGGAAGGCCCGGCCGGCCTCGGTGATGCTGTAGCGCTTGCGGCCGCCGGCATCGGCCTCGTCCACGGTGAGGTAGCCGAGTTCTTCCAGCAGCGTGAGCGTGGGGTAGACAGTGCCCGGGCTGGGGCTGTAGCTGCCGCCGAGGCGGTCTTCGATCGACTTGATCAGCTCGTAGCCATGGCTCGGCTTGTCGGCGATGAGTTGCAGCAGCACGAAACGCAGGCCGCCGTGGCCAAACACGCGGCCGCCGCCGCGCATGCCCTCGCGCATGCCGTCGCGATGGTGATCGCCGCGGCCCCGACCGCCAGCGCCGGGGCCGTCGCCGTGCTCGCCACGGCGGATGCAGTGTTCGAAATTCCTGAAGTGACGCATCGGCTGTCCTCTTTGCTTGATTTGATGCAGTTACGATATATCTAAATCAAGTCTAAATCAAGTCGAAAGCGACAACGACCCTGATGCGTTCAGGGTTCGAGAAGCGCGAGCGTGCGAGGGTCCGGGATGCCGCCGAAGTACTTGCGCAGGCAGGCGTCGAACACCTGCTTCTCCGGCGCCGCCGCCGCAAACAGCGTCACGGACGACCTGAACTTGAGATCGTCCGGCGGGCCCAGGATCAGGTCGAGCGGCGTGTCGGCCACGTCGAGCACGAGCGCGCTGCAAGCCTCCAGCCGTGGGCCGAGCAGCGGGTGCCGCAGGTAGTCGCGCGCCTCGGCCAGCGAAGCGATCGCGTAGCGCCGGGCCATGGCACTGTGGCCCAGCCCGTCGAGCTGCGGAAAGATGAACCACATCCAATGGCTGCGCTTGCGGCCGGCGCGAAGCTCGGCCAGCACGGTCTCGTACACCGGCGCCTGCGCGTCGACGAAGCGTTGCAGGGCGTCCGGCGCGGTCATGGAACTAGCGCGTGCGGTAGTGCGAGACGCCCGCGTCGATGGTGCCGAAAACCTCGACGCCGCTGCCGCCGGTCGAGGTACCCGCGCCCTCGCTGCCGCTCGCAGGGGAGGAAGGTGCGCTGCCGCAGCCTGCCACGAGGCAGAGCAGGGCCGCGAGGGTGGAGGCAAGCAGGATCTTCAAATCAACTCCTTGAGGCGATGGCCGGCAATTCGTCAGGCGTCGGCGGGCTTGCAGCATACGGCCCCGTGTCGGAATCCTCGGTCCGAAGCTTGGGCAGGTGTTGTGGGTATTCACGCTGCATGAAGGTCATCATTCCTTCGCGCATGCGGCAGCGCAGGTCGAAGGCCTGCCCCGCCGTTGCCGCGGTGGCCAGCATGCGCAACTGCATGCTGCGTTCCGTGACGTCGGTGACCTGCAGCACGAAGGTGCGGCCGTCCCATTCGGGCGCAGTGCGAACGATGCGCTCCAGCTCGGCGCGCAAGGGCGCCAGGGGCGTGCCGTAGTCGACATAAATGAAGGCCGAGCCCAGCAGCTGCGCGGTGTGCCGCGTCCAGCACTGGAAGGGCTTCTCGATGAAATAGCTGAGCGGCAGGATCAGGCGCCGCTCGTCCCACAGTTTCATCACGACGAAGGTGCCGGTGATTTCCTCGACCGTGCCCCATTCGCCCTCGACCACCAGCACGTCGTCCATGCGGATCGGCTGCGCCAGCGCGATCTGCAAGCCGGCGATCAGGTTGCTGAACACCGGCTTGGCCGCCAGGCCGACGATCAGGCCGATGACGCCGGCCGAGGCCAGCAGGCTGGCGCCGACCTGCCGCGCTCCCGGAAAGGTCATCAGCACCAGCGACACACCCGCCACCAGCACCATCCCCAGGGCCAAGCGAGACAACACGCGCGCCTGCGTATGAATGCGGCGCGCGTTCAGGTTGTCGGCGACGTTCGCCGGGTACTTGGTCAGCAGGCCTTCGGTGAAGCCCGAGATGGCCCGCACCAGCAGCCAGGTCAGCGCGGTGATCACCAACAGCCCGTTCAGGTGCCGCACGGTGTTGATGTAGCGCAGGTCGTCCGGCGCGGCTTGCCACACCATCTGCAACGCAACCAGCGGCAGCGCCCAGCGCGCGGCCGAGCGCGCCTTGTCGACCATCGCATGCAACCCCGGCGTCGGCCGCGTCACGCGCATCAGCACCAGCCCGCCGATGCGATAGGCCATCAGCGCCGCCGGCACCGCGACCAGAGCGGCCAGCCAGGTGCCGAACCAGGGGTGCGCCAACACCAATTGGGCGTTCATGGAACCTTCGTATCCTGGAGCTGTCCGGCAATGCTCATGCCGCCTCGTGCGGGGCCGTACCGGCGGCTGACGTGGGGGCACCCGCTGTGGTGGCCGTCTCGGTGGATGGCTGCAGGATCCGCGCCGCATCATCACGAAGCTGGGTCGCAATGCCGGTGGCCAGGTCGAGCCGGCGCAGCAGCCACGGGCTGATGTCGTTCTCGAAGGGGTCGGGCAGGGGGATCGCCCCGCCCAATGCGGTGGCGGGCGCGCTCGTGGGCAGCGGCGAGGACGCGATGGGTGCGCTGCCGATCAGCGATTCGATGCGCTCCGCGGTGCGCATCAGCGGCCCTTCGACTTCGCCGGGCGTGAGACGGTCGCGACGCAGCACCAGCATCGACTTGATGGCGCTGAGCTGCGCGAGCAACTGGTAGCTATGGGCCTGCAGGTGTTCGAGCGGCTCGAGCGGCGGCTGCACGGCGCGCGGCTCCGCCAGCGAGCGTTGGGTGGCCTGCACCAGCGCGGAGAGGCTGTCGAAGGCCTCGCGCCGCGCGAGCCGCCAGTCGAGTTCGATGCTGTTGTCGATGTCGTGAAGTTGGCCGAGGCCCAGCGCGAGCCGTGCGTGCAGCGCTTGCGCCACCAGCGTGCGCCGCACCAGGTCCGGAATCTGGCCGCGCTCCCACGACGGCAGCACATAGCAGAAGGCCCATGAGACAGCGACGCCGATCAAGGTGTCGGCAATTCGCTCCACCAGTGCGAAGGTCGGACTCGCGCCGACGTTCAGCAGGTGTGCCTGCACCAGGCCCAGCACCGTTCCGGCCACGGACGTGACGAGGTACTTGCGCACCGCGAAGCCATGCGCAATGGCCTGCGCGAAGGTCACGCACATGAGCAGCATCATGGCTGACGGATGCGTCGCCAGCAGCCCGACGGCCAGCACGCAGCCCAGCAACGTGCCGGCCACGCGGGCATTGCGCCGCTCCAGCGTCTGGGACAGGCTGCCGCGCAGCACCACCACGATGGTCAGCAGGATCCAGTAGTCGTGCGAACCCCAGGGCATCCACACCGCGATCCCATAGCCGACCGCGATCGCGAGCGTGGCCCGGATGGCATGGCGCAGGGGCGGGGCATCCCAATGCCACAGCGCCAGGAAGGGCCGCCACGACCATGCGGTCGGGCTCACGAACACGCGCCAGTTGGCGCGCACCACGGCCAGGTCGGGTTCGATCTCGTGGCGCATGAGCTTGTTCAGCCGCAGCACCTCGTCATTGATGTGGCCGATGCGGTTCGCGAGCCCGCGCGCCAGCACGGCTGGCGAGGGCCCCGCGTGCGGCGGGGCATGCGGGTTGTCCGTGGGCAGGCGGATCATCGACAGGCGCGGCCGCAGGTCGGCCAGTGCGTCCGGCGTGCGGAACATCAGCATCGCGTCCGCGACCGCAACGACTTCATCGGACAGCGCTTCCAGCACGCTGCGCATCTCGGCCAGGGCCGGCGCATGCTCGGGCAGCGCGGTGAGCGCATCCAGGTCGAGTTCGCTGGCCAGCAACTGGTCGCGCATCTCGAGCACCACCACCAGCATGCCGGCCAGCCGCTGGCGGTGTGGCGTTCGGGGCGATTCGAGCACGATGTCCCGCGCCCCCTGGATCTGGTCGGCCAATGCAGCCGTTTGCTGCAGCAGTTGTCCCAGCAGCGGCGCGGGTGTGTCGCGCACGTCGCTCGTCTCGTCAGGCGCCTTGAACTGGCTGGCTTCGGTGCGCATCAGCGCCGCCATCGAATACAGCACGTCCGCGATCAACTGCGTGCGATAGCGCCCGTTGAGCGCAAGGTTGGCCAGCGTGGAATAGACCACGTAGAGCCCGGCGCCGAGCCCGAAATGGGCGGTGCGTTCAAGCGCTTCATGCAGGCCCGTGGGCGCTGGCGTCGCCATCGAGAAGATCATCGCGAACATCACGGCGATGGCGATCGGGATGCCGCGCTTGCCCCAGGCCATCGCGCTGAAGGCGAGGAAGGTGGCGGGAATCAGCACCATGCCCAGCCGGATCGGCATGGTGTGCAGCATCTGCACCGCGAAGAACAGCGGCATGGACAAGAGCGGCGCCGGCAGCATCTGCAGGAACTTGCCGCGCCGCGGGCTGGGCTGGTCGGGCGGCGTGGTCACGATCACGCCGACCGTGGCCGCGGCGCTCGCAATGGCGCCCAGCCACAGGTGCATCAGCCCGGAGATCAGGAACAGCCCGAACGCAACCGACACGCCGTTCGCAACATAGTGGCTCAGCGCGATCCGCAGCGCCGCGCGGGTGCGCAGCGCCGCAGCGGCGTGTGGCGCCACCCCTTGCATCACTCGCCGGCGGGATCGGCTGGCGCGACGACGGGCGGACGGGCGCGGGTCAGTTTGCGCGGCGCCGGCGCGGCGGCGGGTGCGGAGGATTCGGCATCGCCATCGGGCTGCTGCAGGTCGACCGTGCTGCGCGCGTAGAGGTCTCTCGACGAGTCGACGGCGCGGATGCGGTCACTGGCCGCCATCTTGTCGTCGACCCCGGCGAACTTCGAGTACTTGGTCAGCAGCGGCACCAACTGGCCATAGATCTTCGGATTGCCTGCCAGGCATTCACGCTGGTCGAGGAAGTCCGGCTCTCCGGTGAAGTTGCCGATCAGGCCGCCGGCCTCGGTCACCAGCAGCGAACCCGCCGCGATGTCCCACGGGTTCAGGCCGGTCTCGAAGAAGGCGTCGCTGAAGCCGGCGGCCACGTAGGCCAGGTCGAGCGCGGCGGAGCCGGGGCGGCGCAGGCCGGCGGCGCGCGGCATCAGGTCGGCCATGATGGCCAGGTACTGCTTGAAGTTGTCGCCGGTGCGGAACGGGAAGCCGGTGGAGATCAGGCACTCGTTCATGCGGGTGCGCTTGCTCACGCGGATGCGGCGGTCATTCATGAAGGCGCCGCGGCCCTTGGTGGCGGTGAACAGGTCGTTGCGGCTCGGGTCGTAGATGACCGCCTGCTCGATCTTGCCCTTCACGGACAGCGCGATCGACACGCAGTACACCGGAAAGCCGTGGATGAAGTTGGTGGTGCCGTCGAGCGGGTCGATGATCCAGACGAATTCCGAATCCTTGGCGCCGTGCTCGCTGCCCGACTCTTCGGCCAGGATGCCGTGGCCGGGGTAGGCCGTGAGAAGGGTCTCGATGATCGCGCGTTCGCTCGCGTGATCGACATCGGTCACGAAGTCGTTCACCTGCTTCTGCGAGACGCGCACGGCCTCGATGTCGAGCGCGGCGCGGTTGATGATGGCGCCCGCGGCGCGTGCGGCCTTGATGGCCACATTGATCATGGGATGCAGATTGGGTGAAGACATGGACTGTGAGAAAGAACGCGGGGCCGCGTGGCCCGGTGGATACGACCCGGCGATGCGGGCGGCGACAATCCCCGAGTTTACCCGCAGGCCCCTTTCAGCCCCCGATCGAATCCATGCGCACCCGCTTCATCCTGATCCAGACCAGCCATGCCGGCAATGTCGGCGCCGCCGCGAGGGCGATGAAGACCATGGGCTTCGGCGACCTGGTGCTGGTGGCCCCGCGCTGGGCCAACGTGTTGCGGCGGGAGGAGACGATCCAGCGGGCCAGCGGCGCACTGGATGTGCTGGCCAATGCCCGCATCGTCGAGACACTGGACGAGGCCCTCGACGGCGTCACCCACCTGTGCGCCACGGCGATGATCCCGCGTGACTTCGGCCCGCCGACGCGCACGCCGCGCGAGCACCTGGAGCCGCTGGCCAGGGGCGGCGAGCAGCATGTGGCCTTCCTGTTCGGCTCCGAGCGTTTCGGCATGCGCAACGAGGACGTGTACCGCTGCAACGTGGCGCTGAGCATCCCGGCCGATCCTTCGTTCGGCTCGCTGAACCTGGGCGCGGCGATCCAGTTGGTCGCCTATGAATGGCGGCTGGCGCTGGGCGGGTTCGAGGTCCGCGATGCCACGCCGGTGCAACTGCCGGCCGATGCACAGGCCGTGGCCGGCATGCTGGCGCACTGGGAACGTTCACTGGTGCAGATCGGTTTTCTCGACCCGGCCGCGCCGAAGAAACTGATGCCGCGCTTGCAGCAGCTTTTCAATCGCGCCCAGCCGACGCAGGAGGAAATCCACATCCTGCGCGGCATTGCCAAGGCGATGGTCGACCCGCATCGGCCGCCGCTGGACGGGGAATCCACAGCGCCCGTAGGTGATGCCGGCGCACCTTAGACTGCGTTCCCCCTATCGATATCACCCAAAGATGTTTGCCCGAATCCGCTCCGACATCCAGTGCATCCTCGAGCGCGACCCGGCCGCCCATTCGGCCTGGGAAGTGCTGACGCTCTATCCCGGCCTGCATGCCGTGGTCCTGCACCGGCCGGCGCACTGGTGCTGGAACCGTGGGCTGCGCTGGCTGGGCGCGTTCATCGCGCACTTCGCGCGCTGGATGACGGGCATCGAGATCCACCCGGCCGCGAAGATCGGCGAGCGCGTGTTCTTCGACCATGCGATGGGCGTGGTGGTGGGCGAGACGGCCGAGATCGGCGACGGCTGCACGATCTACCAGGGCGTGACGCTCGGCGGCACGTCGCTCTACAAGGGCACGAAGCGGCATCCGACTCTCGGGCGCAATGTCGTCGTGAGCGCGGGGGCGAAGGTGCTGGGAGGCTTCACTGTCGGCGATGGCGCGCGGATCGGCGCCAATGCGGTGGTCATCAAGCCGGTGCCTGCGGGCGCAACTGCGGTGGGGATTCCGGCGCGGATCATTCCGGCCAAGGCCGATCGTGCATCGGGCGAGAACGGCGAGACTTTCCTGGCCTATGGCGTGTCGCAGAGCGACGATCCGTTGTCGCTGGCGATGCGCGGGCTGATCGACAACGCTTCGTCGCAGGAGCACCAGATCGCGCTGCTGTGGCAGGCGATCGAGACGCTGTCGGCCGAGCGCGGGAAGAAGTCGGATTGCGTGCCGACGGATGCGGCGCGGGATGAGTGCTTCGAGGCGGAGAAGTTGACGGAGCTGGTGGGGAAGTAGCTCTCGTCATCTCCGATCAAAGCTGCGCCAT
Organism: Variovorax sp. dw_308; assembly: GCF_019207085.1. GTDB lineage: Bacteria > Pseudomonadota > Gammaproteobacteria > Burkholderiales > Burkholderiaceae_C > Variovorax. The sequence continues at coordinate 43,173 of NZ_JAATOM010000004.1, forward strand.
CTCCGTCAAAGAAGAGCGTCCACGTGCCGCTTCAGCGATGAAAGATTGACAAACGTCAGTTCGTACATCGCAGTCAAGCCCGCCGCTTGTTCATCGGTGAGGTCAGCGGCGCAGACGATGAACCTGCTTCGCTCGATGCCGAGGCGCTTGCGCAGACGCAGGTACTTGTCGATGTCGCGCCGGAACTCACCCGACTTGCATTCCACGCAGATCGGCGACTGCCCTTCGGGAAGCAGAACGACATCGAGTTCGTGCAGGTCTTCGTTCGGGAAAACGACCTTCACGCCACGTGCGCACGAGAAGCCACGATTGCGTGCCCTTGCGTGCTGAATCAACTCTACAAATGCGTACCACTCGAGCCAGCCGCCATCGAAAAACTGACGCACTGCAGGTGCCGTCTGAAGCGTCAGGCGAACAATTTTTTCCTGCTTCTGATAGTGGTAGCGTGAGAAGAACGTGTGACTGTAGAACTGGCGGCACAGTGTATTGATGGCCTGCGCGTCTTTCTGGCTCAGGCTTGCAAGCTCGAGGTTCACCCAGCTGTGGCTTTTGCGGTAGGCAAAACGCACACGGTCTACCAACTCGGAAAACAACGCCCAGTCGTCGCCGAGTGTGCGGGCGGCGTCGTCGAAGAAACCGGTGGTATCGACGAGGGCGTGATCGAACTGGGCGTCGATCTGGCGGGACTTGAACCAGGCTTGCAATGGCGCGTGCTGCGTGGCTGTCGCCAGCGCCGCTGAACTATGAGCATCCGCGTCCGCCAGTGTTTGTTCAGGGGTGGCGACGGCTTCGGGCGGCGTCAGTGCTGCGACTTCACCGCCGGCCGCAGCCTTGTCTGGTTGCTGCAAGGCGGCGACTTCCCGCAAGGCCGCGAAGTAGCGCTCCACCAGTTTTTCCACGTAGAACACGGTTCCGTAGACGGTGCTCGGTGTGCCGCAGCGACCGCACAGCGTCTTGATGCCCACAGGCGTAATTGCGTCTTCAGAAACGAACCCGCACTTGTTGCAACGGTAGATGGGCATGAATCGTTTGGCTGTTTTTCTTGGCTGATGCTGCGTCCAGCAGCACGGCGGTCCGTTGCAAAATTACCTCGTGGTCGCGCGGATCGCCGCCTTCGGCCGCCACGCCTTGCAGACGCTGTCGTCCGTGTCGAAATACGGGCCGCCAATCAAGTCGATGCAGTAGGGCACCGCGGCGAAGATGCCCGGCACGATCTGCTTGCCCTCGGCGTCCTTCAAGCCTTCCAGCGTTTCCGCAATCGACTTCGGCTGGCCGGGCAGGTTGAGGATCAGGCACTTGTCGCGGATCACGGCCACCTGGCGCGACAGGATCGCGGTCGGTACGAAATGCAGGCTGATCTGGCGCATCTGCTCGCCGAAGCCGGGCATCTCCTTGTGGCCCACGGCCAGCGTGGCTTCGGGCGTCACGTCGCGCAGGGCAGGGCCGGTGCCCCCGGTGGTCAGCACCAGCGAGCAGCCGGCATCGACGAGTTCGATCAAGGCGGCGCTGATGGCCGCCTGCTCGTCGGGGATCAGGCGGGCTTCGAAGGTGATCGGGTTGAGGAGTGCGCGGCCGAGCCAATCCTTCAGCGCCGGCAGCCCCTTGTCTTCGTAGATGCCACTCGATGCGCGGTCGCTGACCGAGACGATGCCGATGCGCACTTCATCGAATCCGCTCATGCATCGTCCTCGCGCTCCAGGTCTTCCGACTGGGCCGCATGGTCGGCATTGCCGTGCGCGGCCAGTTGCTCGCGCACGATCTGGAACACGTCGCGGTAGGCCTTGCCCTGGCGCGGTGCTTCGCCGGGCGGGCCGGCCTTGATGTCCTTGCGGGCCTGGCGGACCAGGGCGCGGAGTTGCTGTGCGTCGGTGGCGGGATGGGTTTCGATCCATCCGCCGAGGGCGTCGTCATCGGCGATCAGGCGGTCGCGCCAGCGTTCGGCTTCATGCAGCATGGCAGTCTCCTCGGCGGGGGCACGGTGTTGCTCGGCCAATGCGGCGCGCACGGCGTCGAGTACTTCGGGGTCGAGGCCGCGCATCAGCTTGCCGATGAACTGCATCTGGCGGCGCTTGCCTTCGAAGTTGGTGATGCGCTTGGCTTCGTGGATCGCGTCGGCGAGTTTCTCGCCGAGCGGCAGCGGGTCGAACAGGCCGGCGCGCAGGGTCAGCAGGTCTTCGCCGATCTTCTGCAGTTCGGCGCTTTCGCGCTTGAGTTCGGTCTTGCTGGCTTCGTCGGTGCCCTTGAGCTCGCGCTTGAGTTCAAGGTCGAGTTCGCTGCCTTCGGCAATGAACTGGCCGCGGACGAAATAGCCTTTTTTGGGTTTGCGTGACATGTGCAGGCGAGGGGATTGAGGCTGGTTCGGGGGCTCCGGAACGAGTCTTCGGAAAGGGACAGGTCATCCGACACAGGGGGCGCAAGTATCATAGCCACTACATGAAGACCACCCCGAAGACATCGCCCGCGCAAGCGGAAACCGGCTTTGCCTACAGCCGCCCCTTCTTTGAAAACCTGGTCGATACGGCCCTGGCGCATGCCAGGAAGCTCGGCGCCACGGATGCCGGCGCCGAGGCGTCCGAAGGCTGCGGGCTCAGCGTCTCGGTGCGCAAGGGCGAACTCGAGAACGTCGAGCGCAACCGCGACAAGTCGCTCGGCATCACGGTCTACGTGGGCCATCGCCGCGGCAACGCCAGCACCTCGGACTTCTCCGAGGCTGCCATTGCGCAGACCGTGCAGGCGGCCTACGACATCGCGCGCTTCACCGCGGAAGACCCGGTCAGCGGCCTGCCGGACGAAGAAGACATCGTCAAGGAGCAGCCCGATCTCGACCTGTTCCATCCGTGGGCGGTGACGAGCGAGGAAGCCGCGCGCATCGCGCTCGAATGCGAAGCGGCGGCGCTGTCGACCGACAAGCGCATCACCAACAGCGAAGGCGCCGGCGTCTCGGCGCAGCAGAGCCATTTCTTCAGTGCGCACACGCATGGGTTCCGAGGCGGCTATGCCAGTTCGCGCCACTCCATCTCGGTTGCGCCGATCGCCGGCAAGGGCGACGACATGCAGCGCGATGCCTGGTACAGCTCGATGCGCTCGGCCGATGAGTTGGCGGCGCCGGCGGCCATCGGCCGTTACGCGGCGGAGCGGGCGTTGAGCCGGCTGAAGGCGCGCAAGATCAAGACCATCGAATGCCCGGTGCTGTTCGAGTCGCCGCTGGCCGCGGGTCTGCTCGGCGGACTGGTGCAGGCCACGAGCGGCGGTGCGCTCTATCGAAAGAGCACTTTCCTGCTCGATTCGCTCGGCAAGGCGGTGCTGCCCGACCACATCGACGTGGCGGAAGACCCGCACGTGCTGCGCGGCAAGGGCAGCTCGCCCTTCGACGACGAAGGCGTGACGACCCAGGCGCGCAAGGTGGTGGATGCGGGACGGCTGCAAGGCTATTTCCTCAGCACCTATTCCGCTCGCAAGCTCGGCATGAAGACCACCGGCAATGCCGGCGGCTCGCACAACCTGACGCTGCGCTCGCGCCTCACGCAGGCAGGCGATGACCTCGACGCCATGCTCGCCAAGCTCGGCACCGGCCTGTTCGTGATCGAGCTGATGGGGCAGGGCGTCAACTACGTGACCGGCGACTACTCGCGCGGCGCGAGCGGCTTCTGGGTCGAGAAGGGGCGCATCGCGTTCCCGGTGCAGGAGATCACCATCGCCGGCAACCTCAAGGACATGCTGATGGGCATCGAGGCGGTGGGCGCCGACGTCTACAACTATGGCGCCAAGTCGACCGGCTCGTTGCTGGTCAATCGCATGAAGGTCGCGGGCTCATAGGCTTGCGCCTTGCGACAGCAGGTGGTCCAGCAAGCGGCGCGTGTTGGGTGAGAGTTCTTCCACGCGGCGCGCGCAGGCCAGCAGCGTGCGCGCGGCCCAGTCGTCGCTGAGGGCGGCGCACCGGATCTTCATGGTTGCCGCGCATCGCCCGGCTGCGGTGAGCGGCACGATGCCGACGCCGATGCCCTGTTCCACCATCCCGCAGACCGACTCGAAGCTGCGCACGCGCACGCGGTAGTTCAGCCGCTTGCCCATGCGGCGCGCCTGCTGGGCAATGTGCTCCTGCAGCGGATTGCCGTTGGCAAGGCCGATGAATTCGCTGCCGACCACATCGGCCAATGCCACGCGGCGGCGCCGCGCGAGCGCATGGCCGCGCGGCACGACCAGGACCAGGTCGTCGCGGCGGAACACGAACTGCGCGAGCCCCGTGGTGTCGACCGCATCCGAGACGATGCCGATGTCGCACAGGCCGCCATGCAGCGCCTCCACGATGTCCTGGCTGGCGCGCTCTTCCAGATCCACCGAAACGCGCGGATGCAGCGCCAGGAAGCGCGCGAGCGGCGCGGGCAGGTGTTCGGTCATGGCCGAGGTGTTGCATTGCACGCGGACATGGCCTTGCAGGCCGGTGCCGTAGTCGCCCAGTTCGCCGTGCAGTTGTTCCATCTGCTGGCGCACCACCCGCGCATGGTGCAGCAGCGTGCGACCGGCCTCGGTGGGCGTCACGCCCTGGGCATGGCGCAGCAGCAGCGGACTGCCCAATGCGTCCTCCATGCCGCGCACGCGCTGGCTGGCAGAAGCGAGCGTCATGTGCGTGCGTTCGGCGCCGGCGGTGATGGAGCCGGCTTCGACGACATTGAGAAACAGCCGCAGGTCGGTCAGGTCGAATCGCATGGATGCCAAGGTAGCACGGGTGCTTCGCCAATCGATCGGGCCAGAGGCGGCCCGGTCGGGGGCTCAGTCCCTGCCTGAGGCTGGCTGCGCGAGATCCGCATTTTCGGCCTCCGGCTTCGCCGGCAGACTTGCCTTTCCATCAAGGTTGAAGAAAGAGGCATTGCATGACGATCTGGACCACATGGGTGGCGACCGCGGCCGTGTTCGTGCTGGCGGGCATGGTGAAAGGCGTGATCGGGCTCGGGCTGCCCACCGTGTCGATGGCGTTGCTGGCGCTGTGGATGCCGCCGGCCCAGGCGGCCGCGCTGCTGATCGTTCCTTCGCTGGTCACCAACGCGTGGCAGGCGGGGCCGCGCTCGACCTTGGCGGCGATGCTGCGACGGCTGGGCGGCATGCAGGTCGGCATCGTCGCGGGGACGCTCGGCGGGGCCGTCCTGTTCGGCGCGCCTGCGGGCGCATGGGCGTCGGTGCTGCTGGGGCTGGCGCTGGTCGGCTACGCGGTGTGGGGACTCGCGGGTTGGCGAGTGCAGGTGCCGGCAGGTCATGCGCACTGGATGGGCCCCGTGGCCGGCGCCCTGACCGGCCTGCTGACGGCATTGACCGGGGTCTTCGTGCTGCCTGCCGTTCCGTATCTGCAGGGTCTGGGGCTGGAGAAGGACGAATTGATCCAGGCCATGGGCATGTCGTTCACCACGTCGACACTGGCCCTCGCGCTGGGCCTGGCCCTGAGCGGCGGTTTTGCCGGCGCGGCGTTGCAAGCGTCGCTGCCGATGCTGCTGCCGGCGTTGCTCGGGATGGTCGCCGGCTCGGCGTTGCGGCAGCGCTTGCCGGTGGCCGCCTTCCGGCGCTGCTTCTTCGTGGGTCTCGCGCTGCTCGGCGCCTACATGGCGGGCCGGCAGTGGGCCCACTGATGCGACTTCGCAATCAAAAACGCATCACTGCGTTGGACCGCCTTGCCGTGCTACAGCACTGCCTGCGCCGCTCCGCCTTGTTCTGCGCTTGATTGCAAAGTCGCACGGAACACTGGGATCGCCTCAGTGCGGCCTGGCGCACTATCGGGCTGAGGCCTGCGCCCGAAGCGCGGCGCGCACGCGCTCGATGACCCGGCGGTAGGGCAAGGCGAAGTCGTCCGTGTTGTCCTGCGGGGCGAGCCAGCGAAACGAGAAGACGAGCCCATCCTCTTCCGGGCTGCCCATGGCGACGTGCTCGAAGGCCTCCGGCAGCGGCGCGCTGCTGCGCATCAGGTACAGGTGCCAGAGCTGCGGGTGGCGTCGCTTGTTGCCTTCGACGCCGGCTTCGCAATGGCGGTCCAGGGTGCCGAGGTCTTGCAGGTCGCCGGTGTACGCGATGCCCGACTCCTCGAGCAGTTCGCGGCGCACGGCATCTTCCGGATGTTCGCCCGGCTCGACCGTGCCCTTGGGCAATTGCATACCGCCGTCGACCGGGTGGTCGAACACCAGCAGGCGGCCCTGTGCATCCACAAGGCAGGCGCAGGCCTTGAGGACGGGACGGGTCATGCCTCAGCCCGGGCGAAGATGCCCGCGCTCATGCGCCGCTGAGAGCCGCCTTGACCGCGGCGCTGACCTGGCCCATGTCGGCCTTGCCGGCGAGCCTGGTCTTGACGGTGCCCATCACCTTGCCCATGTCGCCGGGGCCCTTGGCGCCCAGCTCGGCGACGATGGCCTTGACCTCGACCGCCACTTCGTCGGCGCTCATGCGCTGCGGCAGGTAGACCTCCAGCACCTTGATCTCGGCGGCTTCCTTGTCGGCCAGGTCCTGGCGGCCACCCTGGGTGAAGGCGGCGACCGAATCCTTGCGCTGCTTGACCAGCTTGTCGACGATGGCCACGACCATCGCGTCGTCCAATTCAACGCGCTCGTCCACTTCCTTCTGCTTCAGGGCGGCCAACAGCAGGCGGATGGTGCCGAGGCGCTCGGAGTCCTTGGCACGCATGGCGGTCTTCATGTCTTCGGTGATCTTTTCTTTGAGGCTCATGGCGAATCCTGGGGAGGGGAAGCAAAAACAAAAGCCGCGGCAGGTTACCCCGGCGCGGCTCGGATCACTGGCGTGCGGCCAGCGGAAGCTGTGCTTAGTACAGCTTCTTGGGGAGCTGCATGCTGCGCACGCGCTTGTAGTGGCGCTTGACGGCAGCGGCCTTCTTGCGCTTGCGCTCGGCGGTCGGCTTTTCGTAGAACTCGCGGGCGCGCAGGTCGGTCAGCAGGCCGAGCTTTTCGATGGTGCGCTTGAAGCGACGCAGTGCGACGTCGAAGGGCTCGTTTTCTTTAACGCGGATGGTGGTCATTGATGAATCGTTGAACTGGATTTGGCCCGGAGAGATCGAGGCCCCGGGCCGGGGTTCCTCAACTGAAAATTTTGGGCGGCCGTTGAGGGGAGGCCAGAAGTTAGCCAAAGATTATAGCAACAAAAGGCTATGGGGCAGCTTTTTGCACAAGGCTCAGCCGTTGCCGCGCACGGCTGCCAGCGCCCCGGCGCAGGCGAACGCGCTGGCCCAGGCCCACTGGAAGTTGTAACCGCCGAGCCAACCCGTGACGTCGACCACCTCGCCGATGAAGTAGAGGCCGGGCTGCTTCTTTGCCTCCATCGTCTGCGATGACAGCTCGCGCGTGTCGATGCCGCCGGCCGTCACCTCGGCCTTTTTGTAACCTTCGGTGCCGGCGGGCGTGATCTGCCAGCGGGCGATGCGCTCGGCCAGTGCCTGCAGCGCGCGGTCGGCTGCTTCATTGATGGGGCGCTGCAGGGCCGGTTCCTCGCCCACCCAGGCGTCCGCGAGGCGCGAAGGCACCAGCGAGGCCAGTTCGTTGTTGATCCGCTTGCGCGACCGGGCCTTGGCCTCGCCGAGCGCGGCGGCGACGTCGACACCGGGTGCGAAGTCGATGGTCAGGGGCGTGCCTTCCTTCCAGTAGCTGGAGATCTGCAGCACCGCCGGCCCTGACAGTCCGCGGTGCGTGAACAACAGGTCTTCCAGGAAAAACATGCGCTCCTTCCTGGCGCCGGTCTCGATCTGCACCGGCAGCGCCAGCCCAGCCAGGCCGGCGTAAGGCGCCCAGCCTTCGCCGGCGAAAGTCAGCGGCACCAGCGCGGGACGCGGCGGGATGACGTCCAGGCCGAACTGGCGCGCGATGCGATAGCCGAAATCGCTCGCGCCAAGCTGCGGGATCGACAGGCCGCCTGTGGCGACGACGATGTTCGCGGCCTCGACCGCACCGCGGCTGGTTTCGACCTGGTAGCTGCCCGTGGCCTTGCCATCCGCCGCCGAATACGCGAGCGATTTCACGCTGCACGGCTGCCAGTGCGTGACGCCGCCCTCGGCGCATTCGGCCAGCAGCATGTCGATGATCTGCTGCGACGGGCCATCGCAGAACAACTGGCCCTTGTGCTTCTCGTGGTGCGCGATGCCGTGGCGGTCCACCAGGGCGATGAATTGCTGCGAGGTATAGCGCGACAGCGCCGACCGGCAGAAATTCGGGTTCTCGCCGACGAAGTGCTTCTGCGGCGCGCGCGGGTCCAGGTCGCGATTGGTGAAGTTGCAGCGTCCGCCGCCCGAGATGCGGATCTTCTCGGCAATGCGTTCGCTGTGGTCGATGAGCAGCACCTTCCGGCCGCGCTGGCCGGCCTGCGCCGCGCAGAACAGGCCGGCGGCGCCAGCACCGATGACCACGACGTCGAAATTCATTGCGTCAGCCATGGTCAACGGTCCTGCAGACGTTCATCGCGACGTCGCCCCATCCGCCGTGATCACCGGCATCGGGTTGTATTTCAGATGCCCGACGTAGCGCAGCGGTTGCGTCGCCGGGATCGACGGCACGTCGCCTTCGCGCATGTGCAGCAGGTCGGCCGGGCTGACCCAGCGCGGGTCGGCGGTGGTGATCGGCTTGCCGGCCTGGTTGTAGGCCTCCAGCACGAACTGGGAGCAGAAGAAGCGGTCGTTGCGGCTGGCGCCCAGTTGCACCGTGGCCATGCCGGTGACGCAGAAGTTGCTGACCGCCGACGGCACCAGCGGCAACTCGCACATGCGGCGATTCAGCACGAAGGGTGCATCCAGCATCACGCCGACGGTGTTGTAGGGCGTGCCCACCTGCGACAAGGCCCAGGCGCGCATGCGCTCGACATGGGCTTCGTCGAGGCCGGGCGCGCGAAAGGCCACCACCATCTGTTCCTCTGCGATCACTTCGTCGAGGCCGCGCGCGCGCACGCCGCTGCCCACGGCCTCGGCGATGCGCCCGTCACCCAGGTAGAGCACCGCATGGCTCACCGGCGCGAAGCTGCCGAGGCGGATCCCAAACGACTTGATGGTGGCGACCGAGGTCAGCAGGATGTCGCCGGGTTCGAGCGCGGCAACGGTGATGAGTTCCCCGCCGTTGCCGGGCGCAATGGCCGAACTCTGGATGCGAAGGGCTGGCGGCGTGTCCCGGATCGGAAGGTCCACGCGCGAGGCGCAGGCTGACATCAACAGCGCCGCGCAAGTCGCGGCGACCATGGCTGGAAGTCTCATCATCCCTTCCAGACGAACGGAAACTTGAGCTGCTTGAAGAAGCCGTTCGGCACGTAGTCGCCGACCACGCCGTAGTGCTCGGGCCACAGCCTGGTGCTCTTCACGGCGGTGCCGAAGAGGTAGTCGAGGAAGGCGTAGTGCGCCGCGTAGTTCTTGTCGATCGCCTCGTCGTCCTGGCTGTGGTGCCAATGGTGGAAGTTGGGCGTGACGATGATGTAGCGCAGCGGCCCGAGGCGCACGTTCACATTGCAATGGTTGAAGACCGCCTGGAACCCGACCACCACGATGTACGCGTCGATCACTTCCTTGCTGAAGCCCAGCACGTAGATCGGCGCGAGCACCAGCGTGCGGGTGATCAGCAGCTCGAGGATGTGCTGGCGCGAGCCGGCCATCCAGTCCATGCTCTTCACGCTGTGGTGCACCGCATGCAGGCGCCACAGCAGCGGGACCTCGTGGTAGCCGCGATGGGTCCAGTACTGCACCAGGTCGGCCACGAGGATGATGAGCAGCAGCCCGGCCCAGAACGGCAGGTTGGCCACCCAGCCGCGGATGCCGTCGTGGGCCGCCCAGCCGAACAGCTTGTGCACCAGCAGGTTGGTCGCCAGCAGCACGAAGCCCACGATCATGTGGTTGACGATGAAGTGGTGCAGGTCAGTCTGCCACTCGTCGCGGAACACCGGCTGCTCCTTGCGGTAGGCGAACAGCTTCTCGATGAAGATGAAGATCAGCGACGAGCCGAGCAGGTCGAGGATGAACCAGTCGAGCCCGATGTAGGGCGTGTGGTCGGGGAAGTTGCTGTCCACCGGAACCTTGTGGCCGCCCAGCAGCAGTGCGGCCGCGACCAGCAGGAACGCGAAGGCCGACAGCCAGCGTGCCCGGTTGAAGATCACGTTGACCAGCGACATGCCGCCCGCGATCACCATGGCCGCCAGCAGGATGAAGCGCATCACGTCGACGTTGTAGCTGCGGCGCAGCTCCGGCGTCGTGAGGTATTGCGGGAAATGGAAGGCCAGCACGCCCAGCAAGCACAGGATGCCGAGGGTCAGCGCGATGGTTCCTGTGACTAATCCCTTGCCCGGTTGAAGTTCACCGTGGCTCTCACTGAATTCGTTGAGTTTTTCGAGCATTTCTAGCTTTCCGCCATCGGGTGACAGATGGATCATCCCTGTCATTATTTTTGAACCAGCCGGTTGCGATTGTCAGTGGGTCATTCCCTCGTCGCATCCCCGGCCGGAGGGAGCTCATAACATGGATGCGTTGTATCCGGCAGGTCCGGACGCGGGGAAGGATGCGATTGTCAGGGCTACCGCTGCGTACCGCCGGCAAGCCTGGCTCGCGATGTCGGCATTGCTGGCATTTGTTGCCGCTTACCTGGGTTTTTCAGGGTGGCTGGCCTGGAAGGCATGGGTGTTGATCGGGGCGTCGCTGCATGGCTCGCCCGACGGCGTGCGGCAACTGGCGGTGGGCGTGGCGGCAGGCTTCCTGGCCTTCTTCATGCTCAAGGCGCTGGTGTTCGTGCGGCGCGGCGAGCTGGGTTCGCTCACGGAGATTTCTGCCGCGGAACAACCGCGCCTGTTCGCCTTCCTGCACCGCCTGGCCGACGAAGCCAATGCGCCGAGGCCGCACAAGGTGTACCTTTCGACCCGCGTCAATGCGGCGGTGTTCTACGACCTGTCGCTGGCCAACCTGTTGCTGCCCTCGCGCAAGAACCTTGAGATCGGGCTGGCGCTGGTCAACATGCTGACGGTGTCGGAGTTCAAGGCCGTGCTGGCCCATGAGTTCGGGCATTTCGCGCAGCGCACGATGGCGGTCGGGCGCTGGGTTTACCTGGCGCAGCAGATTGCCGGGCACGTCGTGGCCAAGCGCGACCGCTTCGACAACTTCCTCGGCGGCCTGTCGCGCGCCGACATCCGCGTAGCCTGGGTGGGCTGGATGTTCTCGCTGCTGGTGTGGGCCATCCGCTCGCTGGTGGACAGCTTGTTCCGCGTGGTGGTGCTGGCCGACCGCGCGCTGTCGCGCGAGATGGAGTTCCAGGCCGACCGCGTGGCCGTGGGCCTGGCGGGCAGCGATGCGCTGGTGCATGCGCTCTACAGGATGCAGGCGGCCGAGACGGCCTGGGACCGCACACTGGAGTTCGCCAACCAGCAGTTGAAGAAAGGCCAGGCGACGGCCGACCTCTACGACATCCAGGCCCGCGTGCTGGTCAAGTTGCGCGCGGTCTACGACGATCCCGGCTACGGCGTGCCGCCCGCATCGTCGGCTCCGGCGGCGCATCGGGTCTTCAAGCGCGACAAGATCCAGATGTCGCGCATGTGGTCGACGCACCCGGCCAGCCACGAGCGCGAAGAGAACGCCAAGAGCGTGTACTTGTCGGCGGAGCTGCGCGGCGAGTCGAGCTGGACCCTGTTCAACGAGCCGCATGCGTTGCGCGAGCGGATCTGCGCCAGCCTGATCCGCCACATCGAACCGGCACCGGCCGTGGCTTCGCGCGAAGCCTCGCAAGCGGCGCTCGATGCCGAGTACGACCGCGAGTCCTACCGCCGTCAATACCGCGGGCTCTACCTGGCCCGCGCCGTCACGCGATCGGCGACGACGGCGGAACAGTTGTTCGATCCGGAAGGGCCCGCGCATGGTTCGGCGCAGTTGTACCCCGAGTCGCTGTCCTGCGACCTCGAAAGGCTGGACGCGCTGTGCCACGAGCGCGCCGCGCTGACCGCGCTTCGCAACGGCGCTGCCGTGAGCGCGGGCACGCGGCTGGAACATCGTGGACGCCCGATCAGGCGGCGCGATCTCGCGGGCGTGATCGAGGAGGTCACGCGGGAGATCGCCGACATCGAACGCGCGCTGGCCGCGCATGACAGGCTGTGCCGCAGCACCTGCCGCGTGCTGGCCTCCAGGGCAGGCGCCGAGTGGGAGGCCAGCTGGTTCGGCCTGCTGCGCCTGCTGCACTACGCCGAGCACGCCGAAGCCAACCTGCTCGACATGCACGCCGTCCTGCAGAACACGGTCGCGATGGTCACGGCCAAGCGCAAGACCAGCCCCAAGGATGCGGAGCGCGCCTTGCGTGACGCCGGCGCCTTGTTCATGCTGATGTCGCAGGTCTCGCGCGAGCGCAGTTGCATGCTGCCGGGCCCCGAGGTGATGGCGCTGCTCGGGCATGCGAGCTGGGAGCAGATGCTGGACATTGGCGATTTCGATTTCGTGCCTCCGTCGCACGAGAACTTCAACGAGTGGCTGAAAGCGCTCGACAGCTGGCTCAATCCGATCACGCGCGCCCTGCGCTGTCTGAGGCGTGCGGCGCTGGACAGCCTGCTGCTGGCGGAGGCACGGCTGCGTGACGCGGCCATCGCGCGGCAGCCTGCGGGCGATGCGCTGCTGATGCCTGTCACGCCGGAGCGCTACGACACGCTGGTCACCGGACAGGAGCGGCCGCGACAACTGAGGCTCGACGCGTGGTCGCGGTTCCAGATCGCCGATGGATGGTGGGCCGGCACTGCGCGCATTGCCGTGGCGGGTGGCGTCGTTGCCAGCCTGATGGGCGTGAGCACGTCCTGGGGTACGTCGCGGGTCACGGCCTTCAACGGCCTGGGTCGCAATGTCGAGGTGCAGTTGGGCGGGCAGCGGACGGTGCTGGCGGCCGGTGCGTCGATGCAGTTCGAGGTCGAGGCCAACCAGCCGCTCGCCCTGACGGCGCGCACCACCGATGGCGCGGAGATCGAATCGCTGACCGTTACGCCAGAAGAGGTCGGCGCGCGCTACGTCTACAACATCGCGGGCGCCAGTCCCCTGGTGGCCTGGACGGCGACCTATGGCGACGCAGCGGCCCGCCCGGCCAGGCTGCTGGGCGCGCCGCGCTGGTCGAGCCCGTCGGCGCAACATGTGCTCGAAGCGCCGCCGAAGCAGATCAGGACCTCGGGCGGCGGTGGCACGCGCGAAGCCTTGAGCGCCGCCGAAACGCGCTCGGTGCGCGAGAACCTCGGCCTGCTGGAAAGCGATGCGGAGCGCAACGCGCTGATCGCGATGCATGCGCGCTGGGACGACGTGGAATCTGGCGATCTGCTCGACTGGGTCATGCTGGCGCAAGCCTTGCCGGGGCGCGATGCGATCCTGCGCGAACGGCTGCAGCGCAACCCCTATGAAGTCGTCGCGCTGCGAGCACTGCAGGATGAAGCAACGCCCGGTGAGCGACAGCGTATTTGCGACCGCCACCGGGAACTGCAGCGGGCACGCCCCGACCAGGGCGACCTGGTCTATCTGACGGTGCGCTGCATCGGCGATGAAGCGGTGCGGGACGCGACCTTCAAGCGCGGCGCGGCCCAGTATCCGGACAGCGTCTGGTTCGCCTACGCGGCCGCCCATGTGTGGGCTGCCGAGCAGGCCTGGCCGCAGGCGCGGCAGGCGCTGGAAGCGGCGGCGAGGAGTGCGCCGCTGCGCAACGCCGTGTCGATGGAGCTGGCGCGCATCCGCCGCATCGAAGGTGGCGAGGGCGCCGATCTTGCCGACCTGGCTGCTCATTCCAAAGTGCTCAAGACCCTGGTCGAGTTGCGCGGTGGAAACTTGTCGCTATCGGACGGGGCAGCGCTTGGCTACGCCGCATTGGACCGGGGCCAACTCGACAGGGCGCTCGCACTCGCCGAGGCCCCGTCGGCGCCGGAACATCGGCTGGCGCTGATGGTCGGGGCGTCCGACGGCGCCGGGCCTGCGGCCGTCGCCGCGGCACTCAAGGCGCAAGCCCGCCTGGCGATGGATCTCGACAATGCCTGGATGGCCATCGGCCTCGCGATCAAGTCGGGGCAGAAGACCGATCACGTGCTGGCTGCACTCGTGCGCCGGTTGCCGGCCGCCGAGATGAAGGCGCTGAGCGACTTCGTGGCGGGCCTGGAAGCCTTGCGTGACCAGTCGCACGACCCGGTGCGGCCCGAGTCGGAATTCCGCGACCGGATCCACCTGGAGGCCATGCTGCAAGGCGTGTCGCCGCAACTGCGGGCGCAGGCCTACGGCATCGGGCTCATCGCCTGGGGCCAGCGTGCGCCGGCACCGTGGCGGAGCTTTGCAAAGCGGGCGCTGCTGCCAGCGGAGCGGCCCTACTTCAGCGGCTGAAAGCTTCTCAAGTCCCGAAGCGGGACTGGTTCTCCGCACCGGCCGCGGCCAGGCCGCGCAGCACGTCGCCCACGACGATGATCGACGGGCTCGCGAGGGCGGCCTCCGCAATGCCGGCCTGCAACCGGGACAGCGTGGTCGCGATGTGGCGTTGCTGCGGCAGGCTCGCATGCTGGATCACCGCCACCGGCGTATCGCCGGGCAGACCCTCTAGCAGTTCGTTCTGGATGTGCTGCACGCCGGACACACCCATGTAGATCACCAGCGTGAGCCGCGCGTCGCGCACCGTGGCGGCCAGGACGCGCCAGTCCGTCGGGGCCTCGGCCGCGCCGGCGCCGGTCTTGGCATGGCCGGTGACGAACACCACGCCCTGTGCATGGTCGCGGTGCGTGAGCGGTACGTTGAGCGAGGTCACCGCCGCCAGGCCCGCAGTGATGCCGTTGACCACGGTGCATTCGATGCCGGCTTCGCGCAGGTGCTCGACCTCCTCGCCGCCGCGGCCGAAGATGAATGGGTCGCCGCCCTTGAGGCGCACCACGGCTTCGCCTTCGCGCACGGCGGTGATCATGAGCTTCTCGATGAAGGCCTGCGGCGTGCTCTTGCAGCCGCCGCGCTTGCCCACGTGGACGATGCGCGCCTCGGGCCGCGCATAGCCGAGGATCGCGTCGTCGACCAGGTCGTCGACGAAGAGCACGGTGGCCGCATGGATCGCCTTGACGGCCTTCAGCGTCAGCAGGTCCGGGTCGCCCGGGCCGGCGCCGACGAGCGTGCAAGTGCCTTGGGAGGGGAATGTGGGTTTGCTCATAGCCGGTTCGCCAGTTGCTTGATGTGTTCGACCTGTTGCGCGATCGCGGCCGGCACGGGCGCCTCGCCGGCCAGCACGCGCCGCGTGTAGTCGGCGGTCGTCTCGATGTCGATCTCGGTCGGCAGGCCCTCGACCTCGGCATGCGTGCCGGGTTGCTGCGCCTGCAGTTCGATGCGGGCGCCGCGCAGGAAGCCGTCGATCTGCGCAGTGCGGCGCGGGTCCGACACCACCTCGCCTTCGAGGCCGCGCGAGAGCAGGGCAGTGATGCCCATCAGCTCGAAGGTGGCGGCCATCGATTCGGCATACGCCGGGTGGGTGTAGCTGCCGACGACGACACATTCGCCTTCGGTCGGCTGCATCAGCTTGACGACGCTGTGGCCCGGGTTGCGCAGGCCCACCACGCGGCGCACGTCGAGCAGGCGCTTGAGGCCGGGGCTGAGGAGTTCCGTCGGGGCGAAGGCGACCTGGCCGTCGGCGATGGGGGCGATGGACGTCATCGGCAGGGTGCCGAGCGCGGCGAGCACGCTGGACGCCAGGACGCGAGTGGATTCGGTGGCCGCGCCGTGTACCAGCACGGGCAGGCCTTCGCGTGCCAGCAGCAACGCCAGCAGCGGCGTAAGCACCGGCAACTTGCGCGCGCCGTTGTAGCTGGGCAGCACGATGAGGGGACGGTCGCTGGCCGGGATGCGGTGCAGGCGGGCATGCGTTGCGTCGAGAAAGCCGGCCATCTCGTCGGGCGTCTCGCCCTTGATGCGCATGGCCAGGCAGAAGCCGCCGACCTCCAGGTCGGTGACGGTGCCGTCCAGCACCTGGCCGAACAGGTCGGTGGCCTGCGCGCGGGTGAGCGGCTTCGCGCCGCGTGCGCCGCGGCCGATTTCCTTGATGTATTGGCTGATTCCCATGGGTGCGCGGATTGTCCCGCATGCGTTATGCCAATACGTGAGTCGGCTTATGCCTGCGTGGATTGCATCCGAGGTCACTGGGGCCCCCACGCTCGGCACTTCGTGTCCTCGCTGCCCCCCGAGGGGGCATGAGCTTGTTTGGGGCGGCCCGGCACCGCGCTCACGGCGCCGCCTCCGCCACTTCCGCGCGGACCATGCGCCGCAGCTCCGGCAGGCAGGAGCCGCAGTTGGTGCCGCATTGCAGCGCGCCCTGGAGCGTGGCCAGGCGCTGGTCGTCGTTGCCGGTGCAGCCCTGCAGCGTCTGGCCGATGGCCGTCTCGGTCACGCCAAAGCAACCGCAGACGATCTTGCCGCGCGCCGCCACGCCCGCCGGCGCCGTCGGTCCGGGGCGCAACAGTTGGCGGCCGAAGGCCTGCGCGGGCAACTGCTCGCGTAGCAGCGCGGTGATCCACGCTTCTGCGCGCGTGTCGCCGGCCAACAGGAAGGCTTCCAGGTGCGCCTCGCCAGCCGCGCTGTCGCGGCGCACCAGGCGCGCGGCGCGGCGCTGGCCGTGGCGGGCATCGGCGTAGCGCAGCGTGTCGGCTGCGGCCAGGCCCAGCAGGGTCTCGATGCGGGCCAGCAAGGCGTCGGCAGCGGCTTCGTGGCTGGCGGCGCGAAACAGCAAGCCGGTGCGTTCGGCGGCGCCGGCCGACAGCGCGCCACCGGCGCCGAAGGGCACGCAGCTGGCGAAAGGGAATTCCTTCATCACCCCGCGCAATTCCTGCAGCGTGCTCAGCGCCCGGTCGTCCGGCACCCAGGCGGCCGCGAGCAAGGACCATGGCAACTCGGCCTTGAGGATCTTGATGGCCGCGTGCTTGAGCTCGGGCTGCTTCGAGTCGGGGCAGAAGGCCGGGCTGGTGAGCGCGTTGATGCCGGCGAGCCGATCGCCGTTGGAGGCGCGCCCGCTGAGGTATTCCTCGCCCCAATGCATCGCGACGAAGGCCTGGCTCATGCCGACCTCGCGGCTGGCCTGGGCCGGCAACACGATGCTGCCGCGGCGGGAGGTCAGGTGGACGAGGTCGCCGTCCTTGAGCTGGCGCCGGGCCATGTCCTGCGCATGCATCTGCACGACCGGCTCGGCCACGTGGCCGAACAGCCGGCCCAGCGTGCCGGTGCGGCTCATGCCGTGCCACTGGTCGCGCAACCGGCCGGTGTTGAGGGAGAAGGGGAAGCGGGCCTCGCGCTGTTCCGCGACCGGCTTGTAGGGCGTGTCGACGAAACGGGCGCGGCCATCGGGCGTCGGGAATCGGCCGTCTTCGTAGAGCCGGACGCGGCCGGCCGCGCGGCCTTGCGGCAGGGGCCATTGCTGCGGGCCACGGTCGTCGAGCATGGCCCAGCTCATGCCGGTGATGTCGAGGTCGCGGCCGCGCGTGGTCTCGCGGTGCTCGTTCCAGATCGATTCGGCGCCGACCTCGCTGTCGAGCGTGTAGGGGAAGAGCGTCGTCGACGCGCGCGGGGGCACGCGGGCTTCCAGTCGAAGCGCGAAGTCCGCTGCCGCGGACCAGTCATGCCGGGCCGCGCCGGGCGCCGCGACGGCCGGGCGCACGCGCGAGATGCGGCGCTCGCTATTGGTCACGGTGCCTGTCTTCTCGCCCCATGTGGTGGCGGGCAGCAGCAGGTCGGCATAGACGCAGGTGGCCGTGGTGGCGAAGGCCTCCTGCACGACGACGAACTCGCAGCGTTCGAGCGCACGGCGCACCGTGGCCTGGTCGGGCATCGACTGGGCGGGGTTGGTGCAGGCGATCCACAGTGCCTTGATCTCGCCGTCGGCAGCGGCCTGGAACATTTCGACGGCGGTCTTGCCGGGCACTGCGGGCACGCTCGGCACGCCCCAGAGCGCGGCGACTTCGGCGCGATGGTCCGGGTCGGACAGGTCGCGATGCGCGCTCAGCAGGTTGGCCAAACCGCCGACTTCACGCCCGCCCATGGCATTGGGTTGGCCGGTGAGGGAGAACGGCCCGGCGCCGGGCTTGCCGATCTGCGCCGTGGCCAGGTGCAGGTTGATGAGCGCGGCATTCTTGGCCGTGCCCGAGGACGACTGGTTGAGGCCCTGGCAGTACAGGCTCAGCGTGGCGGCCGAGGTGGCGAAAAGGCGGGCGGCCTCGAGCAGGTCGGCCTTGTCGATGCCGCAGATCTGCGCCACCTTGTCGGGCGTGCATTCGCGCACGGTGGTCTTCAGCGCGTCGAAGCCGCTGGTGTGCGCGGCGATGTATTCGGGCTTGGTCCAGCCTTCCCACAGCATCAGGTGCAGCATCCCGTGGAACAGCATCACGTCGGTGCCGGGCTGGACCGGCAGGAACAGGTCGGCGATCTCGGCCGTGTCGGTGCGGCGCGGGTCGGCCACGACGATCTTCATCGCGGGATTGGCGCGCTTCGCATCCTCGATGCGGCGGAACAGGATCGGATGTGCCCAGGCGGTGTTGCTGCCGACGATGAACAGGCACTGCGCGTCCTTGAAATCGTCGTAGCAGGCCGGTGGCGAATCCGCGCCCAGCGTCTTCTTGTAGCCCGCGACCGCGCTGCTCATGCACAGGCGCGAATTGGTGTCGATGTTGTTGGTGCCGATGAGGCCCTTGGCAAGCTTGTTGAAGACGTAGTAGTCCTCGGTGAGCAACTGGCCGGAGACGTAGAAGCCGACCGCATCGGGGCCGTGCTCGCGGATGACTTGGGCGAACTTGTCGGCGGCGGTGTCGAGAGCGCTGTCCCAGCTGACGGGCTGCGGGGCAGCGCTGCGCTCGAGGCGCTGCATGGGATGCAGCAGGCGCGTCTGGCGCGTGACCTCCGCCGATGCGGTGAGATGCAGGGTCGACCCCTTGGTGCAGAGGCGGCCGAAGTTGGCCGGATGATCGGGGTCGCCACGCACGCCAGTGATCTGGTCGCCCTGCGACTCGATGATCACGCCGCAGCCTACGCCGCAGTAGGGGCAGGTGGACTTGGTTTCTTTCATGGCTTGCGTGCGGTGGGGGCGGGAGTCGTCTCTTGGACAGAGCGCCCGGTACGCGGTGCGGGCCGTGCGACCCTACTGCGCCGGTCGCTTCGCGACTGCCCTGCGCTGCTCGCGTTTCGCGGGGTCCACATGAACTCGCTTCGCTCAGACAGCATGTGGCCCTGATCCGCGAAACGCTGCGCTGCTCGGCGGCGCAGAAGGGATCGCCCGACCCACACCGCGCACCGGGCTTGGGGGTGGCGAAACGCACCGTCCCCTTTGGGGGTGCGGCTGCCCTCACTCCAGCCCTCTCCCAGGGGGAGAGGGAGCAAGACCGGGGCACTGCGTACGGGGGAGTGGGGGCAATGCTGATGCACCACGGACGTGTCCACGGCGGCGGGTGGTATGCGGTACGGGTTGGTCGATCCCTTCTGCGGTGCTGAGGAGCGCAGCTTTGGGCGGATCAGGGCCACATGCTGTCTGAGCGAAGCGAGTTCATGTGGACCCCGCCCAAAGCGAGCACCGCAAGGGAGCCCCGAAGGGGCCGCCGCAGTAGGGTCGGCCGGCCCGTACCGCATGCCGCCCGACGACGCGCTCCCTGCACGCAATGCGCCCCCTGCACGCAATGCGCCCCCTGCACGCAATGCGCCCCCTGCACGCAACACGTCCCCTACATGCGCTGTGCCCACTCCACCAGCAGCGACGAATTCAAGAGCCATGCGGCGCCTGCACATCAAAGGTCTCGTCCCCCAACGGCCCTGCGGGCGCAGCCCTCCCGGGACCGGCACGGGGCGCTTCCAGGTCCAGCGCATGCGTCGCCAGTTCGTGCGCATCGAGCAGCACGTGGCCGTCCTCGACGCGGCACGAAAACTTCGGCGTGCATCCTTCGTCGGGTTGCCTCGCGCAGCCGTCATCGAGCCCGATCGTCCAGTTGTGCAGCGGACACGCCACGCTGGTGCCGAACACGATCCCTTGCGACAGCGGCCCGCCCCTGTGCGGGCAGCGGTCCAGCAGCGCGAACACCTCGTCCTGGCTGTTGCGGAACACCGCCACGGCCAAGCCCACCGGGCGTGAGACACGGCGCGAACCGAGCACCGGGATCTCGTCGACGCGGCAGATGGTTTTCCATTCGGTCATCGGTGCCTCCTGCTTCACGAGATATCGGCAAGGTCCGGCGAGGCAATGCTGGCCTTCGGCACGAAAGTCAGCGGTGCCGTGACCGCGTCGGCCACCGGCACGAACTGGCGCACATCGACCTGCGCCCGGTTCGCTTCGAACCACGGATCCGGCTCGCCATCCAGCGCGAACTGCAAGCGCTCCCACAGCGCCTTGCGGCCGGCAACGTCCTCGAGAACCTTCTTCTTGACATGGTCCAGCCCCACGCGCGAGATGTAGTGGACCGTACGCTCCAGGTACCAGCCTTCCTCGCGGTACAGCTGCAGGAAGGCCCCCGTGTATTCCATCACTTCCTCGCTCGTCTTGAGCTTCACAAGGAACTGCGCCACCTCGGTCTTGATGCCGCCGTTGCCGCCAACGTAGACCTCCCAGCCCGAGTCCACGCCAATCACGCCCACGTCCTTGATGCCGGCCTCGGCGCAGTTGCGCGGGCAGCCCGACACCGCCAGCTTCACCTTGTGCGGCGAATACATCGCCCACAGCGCATGCTCCAGGTCCTTGCCCATCTGCGTCGAGTCCTGCGTGCCGAAGCGGCACCACTCGCTGCCCACGCAGGTCTTCACCGTGCGCAGCGACTTGCCGTAGGCGAAGCCGCTCGGCATGCCGATGTCCTTCCACACGTCCTGCAGGTCTTCCTTCTTCACGCCCAGCAGGTCGATGCGCTGCCCGCCGGTGATCTTGACCGTCGGGATCTTGTATTTGTCCGCCGCATCGGCGATGCGCCGCAGTTCGTCCGGCGTCGTGTGCCCGCCCCACATGCGCGGGATCACCGAATACGTGCCGTCCTTCTGGATGTTCGCGTGGCTGCGCTCGTTGATGAAGCGGCTTTGCGGATCGTCCTTCGCCTCCTTCGGCCAGGTGCTGATCAGGTAGTAATTGACGGCCGGGCGGCAGCTCGCGCAGCCGTTGGGCGTGCGCCAGCCCATGCCTTCGAACACCTCGGCATGCGTCAGGAATTTCTGGGCACGGATGGCGTCGCGCACGTCCTTGTGGCTCGCGTCGGTGCAGCCGCACATGGCCTTCTTCTTCGGCGCGGCGGAGTAGTCGCCGCCGGCGGTGAACATCAGGATCTGCTCGACCAGCCCCGTGCACGAGCCGCAACTCGCGCTCGCCTTGGTGTGCTTCTTCACCTCGTCCAGCGTGAACAGGCCCTTGTCCTTGATCGCCTTGCAGATCGTGCCCTTGCTCACGCCATTGCAGCCGCAGACCTCGGCTTCGTCGGGCATCGTCGCCGCGCTGCTGTGGCCTTCATGGCCGACGTCGCCGATGTTCGATTCGCCGAACATCAGCTTCTCGCGGATGTCGTTCACGCTGCGGCCGTCGCGCAGCAGCTTGAAGTACCAGCTGCCATCGACCGTGTCGCCGTACAGGCAGGCGCCCACGAGCTTGTCGTCCTTGATCACGAGCTTCTTGTAGACCCCGCCGAAGGGATCGCTCATCACGATCTCCTCGGTGCCTTCGCCGCCCATGAACTGGCCGGCGCTGAACAGGTCGATGCCCGTCACCTTGAGCTTGGTCGAGGTCAGCGAGCCCATGTAGCGGCCGATGCCGAACTGCGCCAGGTGATTCGCCGCGACCTTGGCCTGCTCGAACAGCGGCGCCACCAGGCCATAGGCGATGCCGCGGTGCGCCGCGCATTCGCCGACCGAGTAGACGCGCGCATCGGTCACCGTCTGCATGGTGTCGTTGACCACGATGCCGCGGTTGCAGTGCAGGCGCATCGATTCGGCGAGCGCCGTGTTCGGACGGATGCCCACGGCCATCACGACCAGGTCGGCCGGCACTTCGGTGCCGCCCTTGAACTTGACCGACTTGACGCGTCCTTCGGCGTCGCCGACCAGTTCCTGCGTCTGCGCGCTCAGCAGGAAGTTGAGGCCGCGCGCTTCCAGCGACTGGCGAAGCAGCCCGCCCGCCACGTCGTCGAGCTGGCGCTCCATGAGCCACGCGTTGACATGCACCACGGTCACGCTCATGCCGCGCAGCATCAGGCCGTTGGCGGCTTCGAGGCCGAGCAGGCCGCCGCCGATCACCACCGCATGCTTGTGCGTCTTCGCAGTCTCGATCATGGTGTTGGTGTCGGCGATGTCGCGGTAGGCGATCACGCCCTTCAGCTCCTTGCCCGGCACCGGCAGGATGAAGGGATTGGAACCGGTGCACAGCAGCAGCCGGTCGTATTCCGCTTCCACCACGCTGCCGTCCGCCGCCTCGGCACGCACGATGCGCTTCACACGGTCCACCTCGGTCACCAGCTTGCCGGCGTGCAGCGTGATGTCGTTCTCCGCGTACCACTCCCACGAGTTCAGGATGATCTGCTCGACCGTTTGCTCGCCGGCCAGCACCGGCGACAGCAGGATGCGGTTGTAGTTGGGATGCGGCTCGGCGCCGAACACGGTGATGTCGTAGAGGTCGGGCGCGAGCTTGATCAACTCTTCCACGGCGCGAACGCCGGCCATGCCGTTGCCCACCAGGACCAGTTTCATCTTTTTCATCGTGTGCTTCCCGATTGAGAGGTGATCAGAAGTGCAGCGCCATCACAGCGGTGATGCGGCCTTGCGGCGCGACCGGGATGGCGATCATGGGTTCGGCGGTGTACGGAATCCCGCTCGCGAAGGCGCGGGCGATGGCGCCGGCCGCATCCGGTGCATCGCCCGTCATGGCGATCGCTTCGAAGGCATCGTCGTCCTTGGCTGCGGTGTCGGAGAACCCGAGGCTGCGACGCAGGTGCGTGCCGCTGGTGTCGGGCTCCCAGATCTCGATGCGGCGCGCAATCGGCGTCGCGCGGGCCGACAGGAAGGCCATCACGAAGCTGGAGCCGTCCAGCGTCGAGCAGGGGATCGCGAAGCCGCGGTTGATGCCGACCTTCACCGCGCTGTCGGCGCGAATGAATCCCGCGCCCTTGCCGAGGTCCGGCAGGAACACCGGCTTTTGCGAATCCCACGCCATGCCGGGCAGCCCCGTGCCGCGACGAAACGCGGTGGCGCGCGAGATGAACTCGAAGGTGTCGCCGGTGGTGCCGTAGTAGCCGTCGACCAGCGTCATGTCGGTGGACTCTTCCGGGTCGTTGCCCCAGAGTTCGATGGCGCCGGCATGCTCTTCGTCGTCGCCGCAGAAGATCACGGCCACCGAACTCAGCCGGTCGCCCTTGAAGATCGGCACCGCGATGCCGCAGGTCAGCCCCGCCGTCTTCGCTGCCGCGGCGCGCCGGAAGTAGGAGCCCGACAACTCCTTGAGCACGATCGGGCGCCCCGTCTCCCAGGCGCGGCCCGGCAAGCCTTCGCCACGGCCGAAGCACAGGTTCTGGCTCACGGCCGCGAAGCGATGTGCAGGGCCGAACAGGCCGCCACCAAATTCAAGCAGGCTGCCATCCTCGCTGGGCACCCAGTACTCGATGACGCGGATGAACGTCTTCACGCCTGCGCCTCCATGGCGGAGCCCTCAGCCGTCTTCCGGGCCGCCGCGATCATCACGCCCGAAAGGGTGCCGTAGGCCGTCTCCCAGGCGTTGCGCACGTCGGGCGTGAATTCGGCGCCCAGCCCCTTGTCGAGCGTGTCGATGAGTGCGGCGCCGACCACCGCGTAGTGCGCTGGCTCCGCACCGTAGCCGACGTGCCGCTCGGCCAGGCGCTGTGCCACCGGCACCAGCGTATCGAGGTTGCCGAGGCCTCGAGTCACGCCGCCCAGCATCGTCATGAGCTTGCGCCCCTGTTCGACCATGTCGCCCTTGAAGAGTGCGCGCACCTCCGGCGCCAATTCGAAGAGCCGGCCATAGAAGATGGCCGCGGCCTGCTCGGATATCGGCACAACCTTGGCAAAGCTGGACTGCACCAGTTCGATCTGATTAGGGGTCATCGTGGGGTTCCTCGTCGGTTGTTGTGCGGGCGAAAAATCACGCGGCCTTCTCGACATGGCCCTGGCGCGTGTACAGGAAGTCGATCACCGCCTTGCGGTAGTGCACGTAGTTGCGGTCTTCCGCCAGTTCCACGCGATTGCGCGGACGTTCGAGGTTCACCGTGAGCAACTCGCCGATCGTGGCCGAGGGGCCATTGGTCATCATCACGATCTTGTCGGACAGCAGCACCGCCTCGTCCACGTCATGCGTGACCATGACGACCGTGCTCTGCGTCTTCTGCACGATGGCGAGCAGCTCGTCCTGCAGGCGTGCGCGGGTGAGCGCGTCGAGTGCGCCGAAGGGCTCATCCATCAGCAGCACCTTGGGCTCCATGGCCAGTGCGCGGGCGATGCCGACGCGCTGCTTCATGCCGCCCGAGATCTCGCCCGGTCGCTTGTGGGTGGCGGGCGTGAGGCCGACGAGTGCCAGCGCCGCATCGGTGCGCGCCTTCAATTGCACCCTCGATTCTGCGGAGCCGAACACGCGCTCCACACCAAGGTAGATGTTCTCGTAGCAGGTCAGCCAAGGCAGCAGCGAATGGTTCTGGAACACCACCGCGCGCTCCGGGCCCGGGCCGTTGATTTCCTTGTTGGCGCAGAGCAGCCCGCCATGCGTCGGCTTGGTCAACCCGGCGATCAGGTTCAGCAGTGTCGACTTGCCGCAGCCCGAGTGCCCGATGAGCGCCACGAACTCGCCCTTGGCGACCGTGAGGTTGATGTCGCGCAGCGCCTGGAAGCTGCCCTTGGGCGTCTTGAAGGTCTGCTCGACTTCGCTGATGTCGATGAACTTCCTGTCTGCCTTCTCCAGGGTCGTGGCTTCACTCATGACTTCACCTCTTCGAACGTGAACGCGGTGGCGATCTTGATGAGCGCGAACTCCAGCAACAGGCCGACGATACCGATGACGAAGATCGCGATGATGATGTTCTTGACGTTGAGGTTGTTCCACTCGTCCCAGACCCAGAAGCCGATGCCGACGCCGCCGGTCAGCATCTCGGCCGCGACGATTACCAGCCATGCGGTGCCGACCGCGAGCCGCACGCCGGTGAGCATGTAGGGCAGCACGGCGGGGAAGAGGATCTTGGTGATGATCTTCCACTCGCTGAGGTTGAGCACCTTGGCCACGTTCATGTAGTCGCTCGGCACGCGCTGCACGCCCACGGCCGTGTTGATGACCATCGGCCAGATCGAGCAGATGAAGATGGTCCAGATGGCGGCCGGGTTGGCGCCCTTGAAAACGAGCAGGCCGATCGGCAACCAGGCCAGCGGCGACACGGGCCGCAGCAGGCTGATCAGCGGATTGAACATGCGCGCCAGGAACTCGAAGCGCCCGATCGCAAAGCCCGCCGGAATGCCGACCGCGGCCGCGAGCCCGAAGCCCAAGGCGACACGCTGCAGCGACGAGAGCACGTTCCAGCCGACGCCTTGGTCGTTCGGCCCCTTGCTGTAGAACGGATCGCTGAAGACATCGAGCGCCTGCTTCCAGGTCTCCAGCGGCGAGGGAAAGCCATTGGTGCTCCGGAGTGCCACCAGTTCCCAGATCAGCAGCAGCAGGCCGAAGCCCGCGAGCGGCGGCAACACGCGCATCCAGAGCCATCGCAGGTCTAGGACTTTGCGCCGTTGCTCCCTCTCCCCCGTGAGGAGAGGGCTGGGGTGAGGGGCAGCCTGGACACGAGGTACACCCTCACCCCGACCCTCTCCCGCACGCGGGAGAGGGAGAGGAATGGACGCATCGAGCGGGGAGTGAAAAACAGCGCTGACCATGTCGTGCTCCTCAGGCCTGGACCTTGAACGAATCGGCGTACTTCTTCGGGTCCTTGCCGTCCCACACCACGCCGTCGAAGAGCTTGCTGGTGCGCATCGGGTCCTTCGGCACGCTGACCTTCATCG
The DNA here is from genome assembly GCF_019207085.1 of Variovorax sp. dw_308. Lineage (GTDB taxonomy): Bacteria > Pseudomonadota > Gammaproteobacteria > Burkholderiales > Burkholderiaceae_C > Variovorax. The sequence continues at coordinate 69,118 of NZ_JAATOM010000004.1, forward strand.
CGCTGGCGACGTCCTTGTAGAGGTCGATCTGGTTGATCTGCTTCGCGACCGCGAGGTAGTCCGGGTGCTCCTTCAGGATGCCCCAGCGCTTGTGCTGCGTGAGGAACCACATGCCGTCGGACAGGTAAGGGAAGTTGACCTGGCCGTCGTCGAAGAACTTCATGTGGTTGGGGTCGTCCCAGGTCTTGCCCATGCCGTTGTCGTAGCGGCCCAGGATGCGCTGGTTGATCGCGTCGGCGCTGGTGTTGATGTACGACTTCTCGGCCACCGTCTCGGCCATCTTTGTCTTGTTCTGCAGGTTGGCATCGATCCACTTGCCGGCCTCCATCACGGCCATCATCACGGCGCGGCAGGTGTTCGGATTGGCCTTGACGAACTCGGCGCGCGTGCCGAGCACCTTCTCCGGGTGGTCCTTCCAGATGTCCTGCGTGGTGATCGCGGTCACGCCGATCTTGTCGATGATGGCCCGCTGGCCCCACGGCTCGCCGACGCAGAACCCGTCCATGTTGCCCACGCGCATGTTGGCCACCATCTGCGGCGGGGGCACCACGATGACCTTGGCATCGCTGATCGGGCTGATGCCCGAGGCCGACAGCCAATAGTTGAGCCACATCGTGTGCGTGCTGGTGGGGAAGGTGCCGGCGAAGGTGTATTCGCGCTTCTCCTTGGCCATCAGTTTGGCCAGCGACGGGCCGTCGACCGCGCCCTTGTCGGCCAGCGCCTTCGACAGCGTGATCGCCTGGCCGTTGCGGTTCAGGCCCATCAGCACGGCCATGTCCTTCTTCGCGCCGCCAGCGCCGACGTGCACGCCGTAGACCAGGCCGTAGAGCACGTGCGCCATGTCGAGCTCGCCGTTGACGAGCTTGTCGCGCACGCCGGCCCAACTGGCCTCCTTGCTCAGCGTGAGCTTCACGCCGTGCTTCTTGTCGAGGCCCAGCACCGAGGCCATCACCACGCTGGCGCAATCGGTCAGCGGTATGAAGCCGATCTTCACCTCGGGCTTCTCGGGCTTGTCGGAGCCTTGCGCCCAGACGGTGGCGCGCAACGCGGGGGCGATAGCGACCGCGCCTGCGGCGGCGGCTTTCAGTGCGGTGCGTCGGCTCAATTTGAATTTCAGCGCATCGGTCATGGGGCGAACTCCGGTCAAAACAACAAACGAAAAACAAAAAAGGCGTCCTTGCCGCGCATCTGCTGCTCGAAATGAATACGAGTGCATGCGGGCAAGGACGCCTTTGTCCTGTTGGTGGGCGACACCCTTCGTTGGATGCCACCTGCCTGAAGACCGTCTTTGGTCTATGGCTGAAGTGGTTGCAAGCGGCGTGCCAGCGCTTCCGAGTTGCTTATTGCTATCAAAATGATAGCAATGAACTGTTACTCAACAAGCATCTCCGCGCGATTTGAATGAGATCGACCCGGAGGCACCCGATTTGTGCAGCGCACCAATTAGTTTCCGGAGGGCAGGAAGTCGGCCATCGAAAGCACCGACTCGGCCACATCGACCAGCCGCCGGTTCTGGTTCATCGCGGTCTGGCGCAGCATCTTGTGCGCCTCCTCTTCCGTCATGCGCTTGTGGGCCATCAACAGGCCCTTGGCCCGCTCCACCAGCTTGCGCTCGTTGAGGCCGGCGCGCACGGCTTCCAGTTCGTCGCTCATGGCCTGCAGGCGCTGCGACTGCTCCTGCAGCATGTCCAGCACCGAGCGCTCGAGCTGGTGTCCATAGGCCTTGACCGTGGGCGGCTGGGGCGCGATGTCGTCGAAGAAGGCCGTCGGCACGCCGGTCTCCTGCGCGCCGGTCACCTGGTCCAGCAAGGCCTCGTTGGCATCGGCCTCGGCCCGGGCCTCGGCGATCTTGCGGTCGCACAGCGCGCGCAGGTCGCTCGCCAGCCGTTCCTCGATCGCCTTCATTGCGTCGATGCGAAGCGAGCAGCAATCGAACCAGACCGTGCTGAGTTCGGCGTCGAGCGGCTCGCCGGGTGCGGTCGTGATGGCCGCGCGGCGCAGCCGTTCCAGCTCGGCGGTTTCCTCCGCGGGTTGGCTGTCGCGCCACAACCTCGCCAGCACAGGCCCGGCAAACTCGGTGAACACATGGAAGCAGCGCTCCTGCGCCGCAATGAGTTGCAGCCATCGCTGCTGGCGGGTGCCGTCATCCTGGCCCGCGGCAAACGCGGCCGCTCCACAGGCACGCTCCTGGCCCGCGAATTCCTTGCCCTGCATGAAATTGAACATGGCGGCGAGCAGTCGCGAAATTTCCGGGTCGGTCGCGCCATCGGCCGCCTCGAACACCACCGCCAGCAGTCCGGTGATCAGCTTGGCAAAGGCCGCCGCCGCGTCGGCCACGCCGATCTCCAGCGCGCCGATGCGCCGCCGCAGAACGGGCAGGGCATCCAGCCCCGGCAGCACCCAGGCGATGCGGCTGAACAGGCGCGTGCCGCTGCCCAGGCGGCGTGCTTCCGCATGCAACCTGTCGAAGCCGGCACGCACCTCCTGCTCCAGCCGAATGGATTCGCCGACCTGCACGCTGCGTTGCGCGGCAAAACGCTTGCCCTGCGAGGCCAGCAGCACGTTCGACAACCCGCGCTCGCGCTGCAGCGCATGCACCAGACGGCCGATCGTCCCGACCAGTTCACTGGTGCGCGCGAGCTGGTCCAGTTCGTCGATTTCGCAGCGCCGGGCTGCGACAAGAAAGCTCAGTCCTGATTTCATCGTGGAAGGTCATGCAGCAACATCCGTGCCCCCAAGCCGTGCGGCTCCTACACTCCCCGGATGCTTGTACTCGGAATCGAATCGTCTTGCGACGAAACCGGCGTCGCGCTCGTGGAAGCGCAAGGCAGCGCCACACCGCTGCTGCGCGCCCACGCGCTGCACAGCCAGATCGCCATGCACCAGGCCTATGGCGGCGTGGTGCCGGAACTGGCAAGCCGCGACCACATCCGCCGTGTGCTGCCGCTCGCGCAGACCGTGTTCGCGGAGGCCGGGCGCCAACTGGCCGACGTGGATGTGGTGGCCTACACGCGAGGGCCGGGCCTGGCCGGCGCGCTGCTGGTGGGCGCCGGCGTGGCATGCGCGTTGGGCGCGGCGCTCGGCAAGCCGGTGCTCGGCGTGCATCACCTCGAAGGCCACCTGCTGTCGCCTTTCCTGAGTGCCGACCCGCCGGAGTTTCCCTTCGTCGCGTTGCTGGTGTCGGGCGGCCATACCCAGTTGATGCGCGTCGACGGCGTGGGCCACTACGAGATCCTCGGCGAGACCATCGACGATGCCGCCGGCGAAGCCTTCGACAAGAGCGCCAAGCTCATGGGCCTGCCGTATCCCGGCGGCCCGTGGCTGGCCAAGCTGGCGGAGCAGGGCGATGCCGCGGCGTTCAAGCTGCCGCGTCCCTTGCTGCACAGCGGAGACCTCGACTTTTCCTTCGCCGGCCTCAAGACCGCGGTGATGACGCAGGCGAAGAAACTCGGTGGCGAACTCGAGGCCCGCAAGGCCGACCTGGCCGCATCGACCCAGGCGGCCATCGTCGAAGTGCTGCTCAAGAAAAGCATGGCGGCGCTGGAGGCCACCGGCATGAAGCGGCTGGTCGTGGCCGGCGGCGTCGGCGCCAACCACGACCTGCGCCGGCAACTCGACGCGGCCTGCGCCAGGCGCGGCGTGCGTGTGCACTACCCCGAGCTTCATCTGTGCACCGACAACGGCGCCATGATCGCGATGGCCGCGGCCATGCGCCTGCAAGCCGGCATGGCCGCGGCCACCCCGCGCTATGCCTTCGACGTCAAGCCCCGATGGCCACTGGATTCGTTGCAGGCTGCGTAGCGAGAGCTTGCAGATCCCGCTGCGCGGACACCGGGCGCAGTATCGGCAGCGGCAGGACCTGGAGCATGTCGCGCCAGAGCCGAGCCCATTGCGGCCAGTCGTGGCCGCCCTCGGTCGTGAACACATGGCCTTCGGGCAGCACCTCGGCCAGCACCTTGTGGTTGCACGCGAAGCGGTCGCTGGTCCCGAAACCCAGGTAGAGCGGCGGCAGGCGCCTGGATGGCGTCGGGAAGGCGTATTGCTGCAGCCATGGCCACAACAGACGGTCGGCCTCCGAATCCGACGGCGGCCCTTCCAGCGGGCGCCAGGAGCGCAGGCCGCCGGCCCGGGCAATGTCGGCGCCCAGCGGCCGGCGTCCGAGATAGGGCGCGATGGTCACGATGCCGTCGACGCTGCCCGGCGAAGCCAGTTCATGTATCAGCGCACCAAAGCCACCGATCGAAATGCCGACGAGCCAGATCGACTTGTATCCGCGCTCCCGTTGCGGCTGGATCACGCTCGATTGCAGGCGTTCGATGAAGGTCTGGTCGTAGTAGTAGGAGACGTTGGCATCCACGATCAGCACGTCGGCGTCGATCCGGCGCTGCCGTACGGCATCCACAAAGCCTTCGCGCTCGAACTCTTCCGGCTTCAGGAACGCGCCGGGCAGGAACACCAGCAGCGTGTCGGCGCGCGAAAGCGAGTGGGCGGCGTGCAAATGCGTGTCCATCGGTGATTCGTGTTGGCAACAAGGGCACCGTGACGGGTCAGCGCATCGGCGAAACCCGCGGTGTCAATGTAAGAAATTAAGTTTAATAAACGTCACAATATGTGAGATTTGTAGGTATTGTGGCTGCAAAAACAAAAAAGCCGGCAACTAAAAGTTACCGGCTTGTGGCTGGGAAGGCGAGTTACTGAATTGACAAATCGACCTTGTTGGACACAGGTTGCAGCTTGCCCAGCTTGAGGGTCAGCACGCCGTTTTCCAGCTTGGCTTCGCTGGCCGCGGTGTCGATTTCCAGCGGCATCTCGTAGGCTGCCTTGACCTGGCGCCTGGCTTCTGCCTTGCTCTCGACGCGAACCACGGCGCCTTCGATGCTGACCGACAGGTCGTCGCGGGTCAGGCCCGGCACGTCGAAGGACAGGGTCCAGCTGGTGTCGTCCTGCTCGATGTTCACCCCATGGCGCGACACGGTGGCGTTGGCAAAGGCGCGATTGACGAAGCGTTCGAAGCTGCGGTCATGGGCGCGGGGCGAGCAGTTGTAGAGGGCCGGTGCAAAGAACATGTTGATCTCCTGGTCTCGTAGGGTCATTGAGGACAAAAGGGGCGGGCATGGGGCTGCCCCTTACACTGCGCGGCCTTTTCATCATGAGTGCCGCATGCCACCTCATCTAGGCCCGTGCGGACGCCTTTCAAGAGCATGAATTTCCCCAATATTTCGCGCCGCCGGGCCTTGAAATCCGGCGCGCTGGCGCTAGGCGGCGCCCTTGCCGCATCGATGTCGCTCCCATCGCGCGCCAAGTCTCCCGAGCCCATTTCCCTGGCCCTGATCGAAAGCCTCAGCGGCCCATTCGCCAACACCGGCGAGGCCGTGTTCCGCAACCTGCAATGGGCGGTGGAGCGCGTCAACGCGCGCGGAGGCGTCAGGCTGCCCGGCGGCGCCCGGCCGCTCAAGCTCGAGCGCTATGACAGCAAGGGCCAGAACGAAGAAGCCTTGTCCGCCCTGCGCGCCGCCATCGACGACGGTTCGCGCATCGTCCTGCAAGGCAACTCGTCCGCCACCGCCGCCGCGCTGCTCGACGCCATCGACAAGAACAACGAGCGCGACCCGTCCCGGCGGGTGGTCTTCCTGAACTATTCGGCGGTCGATCCGATCCTCACCAACGAGCGCTGCAGCTTCTGGCACTTCCGCTTCGACGCCCATGCCGACATGCGCGTGACCGCGCTGATGGACGTGATGAAGGACGACGCGTCGCTGGAACGCGTCTACCTGATCGGGCAGGACTACAGCTTCGGCCAGTCGGTGCTGCGCGAATCGAAGCGCCAGCTCGGCCAGCTCCGGCCCGATATCCGGATCGTCGGCGAGGAACTGCATCCGATGGGCCGCGTGAAGGACTTCGCTCCTTATGCCAGCAAGATCCTCGCGAGCGGCGCGCAGGCCGTGGTCACGGGCAATTGGGGCAATGACCTGACGCTGCTGGTGAAGGCTGCGCGCGAGGCCGGTTACCAAGGCAAGTTCTACACCTTCTATGGCAATGCGCTGGGCGCGCCGGCCGCCATCGGCGACGCCGGGGTCGGCCGCGTCGTCGCGGTCGCCGACTGGCTGCCGAACGTACAGACGCCGGCCTCGGAGGCCTTCTACAAGTCCTTTCGCACGCGCTTTCCCAAGCCTGCCGACGACTACGTGCACATGCGCATGCAGCTGTTGGTCGAGGCGCTGGCGCAGTCGCTGGAGCGCGCCGGCAGTACGGAGGCGCTGCCGCTGGCCAAGGCGCTGGAGCATGCCGATGTCACCCTCGCCGGTCGCCGCGGGCACATGCGCGCAAGCGATCACCAGTTCCAGCAGCAATTGGTGGTCGGCATCATGGACAGGCAGGGTGCGCCTGGTGTGCGCTTCGACGTCGAGGGCTCGGGCTACGGCTTCCGCGTGATCAGGACGATCGACGCGGCACGGGCAGAAATGCCCACGACATGCCGCATGCGTCGTGAGGCCTGAAGCCCGGCGCGGCCTTGCTCGGCAGGCAGAATCGCCCGATGCGTCAAACCATCCTCCATCTCGAAGCTTCCAAGATCCGTGAAGTCGCCAATGCTGGCCTGGGCCGCGACGACGTGCTCGCCTTCTGGTTCGGCGAAAGCGACGAAGTCACGCCCGAATTCATCCGTCAGGCCGCCATCGACTCGCTCGCCAGGGGCGAAACCTTCTATGCCCATAACCTCGGCCTGCCCGAGTTGCGCGAAGCCATCGCGGCCTATGCCAGCAAATTGCACCCGCGCATCGACGCCGGCCGCATCGCGGTCACCTCCGGCGGCGTCAATGCGCTGATGCTGGCCGTGCAGGCGCTGGTCGACGCGGGTGACGAGGTCGTCGCGGTCACGCCGGTCTGGCCCAACCTCACGGCCCAGCCGGCAATCCTTGGCGCCCAGGTGCGATGCGTCTCGCTGGTGCCCAAGGCCGGCGAATGGACGCTGGACCTCGATGCCTTGCGCGCCGCCGTCACCCGACAGACCAAGCTCCTGATCATCAACGCCCCGAACAACCCCACCGGCTGGACGCTCACCCGCGAGGAACAGCAAGCCATCCTCGACCATTGCCGCGCCACCGGCACCTGGATCCTGGCCGACGAGGTCTACGAGCGCCTCTACTTCGAGCCCACGCCCAACGGCTGCGCGCCGAGCTTCCTCGACATCTGCACGCCGGACGACCGCCTGGTGGTCGCGCACAGCTTCTCCAAGAGCTTCCTCATGACCGGCTGGCGCCTAGGCTGGCTGGTGCTGCCGCCTTCGATGATGGACGGCATCGGCAAGCTCATCGAGTACAACACCTCCTGCGCCAGCGTCTTCACCCAGCGTGCCGGCATCGAGGCCCTGCGGCGCACCGACGAAGTCACGCCCCGCGTGGTCGCGCACCTGAAGCAGTGCCGCGACACGCTGGTGCCCTTGCTGCAATGCGTTCCCGGCGTCAAGGTCGCACCGGCGAGGGGCGGGATGTACGCCTTTTTCCAGCTCGAAGGCTTTTCCGACTCCCTGGAAGTCGCCAAGCGCTTGGTCGCCGAAGCCGGCCTTGGCCTCGCCCCCGGCAACGCCTTCGCGCCGGAAGCCCAGGGCTGGCTGCGCTGGTGCTTCGCCTCCAGGGATCCTCAGCGGCTGGTGCAGGGTGTCGAGCGCCTCGAGAAGTGGCTCGCGGTCCAGCAAAAACCAGCCCGCTGAAGCGGACGCGCTATAATCGACAGGCTTTGCATGCCGCAAGGCGCACGGTGCGTGCAGTTCCAGCGCACACCGCAAGTCAAATTCCCATCGGAACAAGGAAATTTTTCAAATGATCGCAGCCTCCATCAAGGCCGAAGTCGTCAAAGACAACGCCCGCGCCGCCAACGACACTGGCAGCCCCGAAGTGCAAGTCGCACTGCTCACCGCCCGCATCAACGAACTCACCCCTCACTTCAAGACGCACGCCAAGGACCACCACGGTCGCCGCGGCCTGCTGCGCATGGTGAGCCGTCGCCGCAAGCTCCTCGACTACCTCAAGTCCAAGGACGCTGACCGTTACACCGCGCTGATCGCCAAGCTGGGTCTGCGCAAGTAAGCCAACCGCATGCAAAAACGCCTGAGTTAGTCCGCTAGCTCAGGCGTTTTTTACTTCGCGGTTCCATTTCGGAGTGCAAGACAGAGCGAAGCTGTGTCATTCCAGGGAAGTTCGAGCCGAGCTTCGCTGGAATGGCATCGTGTTCTGACAAGCGCTCCAAAGCCTCGCAGGGTCGCGTGACCTTGCTATCAAAACAGGAGCAAACATGAGCCTCTTCAACAAAGTCACCAAGTCCTTCCAATGGGGCGACAAGACCGTCGTCCTGGAAACCGGTGAAATCGCCCGCCAGGCCAGCGGCGCGGTCAAGGTCGACATCGACGGCACCGTCATCCTCGCCACCGTGGTTGCCTCCAAGTCCGCCAAACCTGGCCAGGACTTCTTCCCGCTGACCGTCGACTACATCGAGAAGACCTATGCCGCCGGCAAGATCCCCGGCAGCTTCTTCAAGCGCGAAGCCAAGCCCAGCGAACACGAAACGCTGACCAGCCGCCTGATCGACCGTCCGATCCGCCCGCTGTTCCCCGAAGGCTTCCTGAACGAAGTGCATGTGGTCATCCACACGCTGTCCCTCAACCCCGAAGTCGATGCCGACATCGCCGCCATGGTCGGGGTGAGCGCCGCACTGTCGATCTCCGGCATCCCGTTCAGCGGCCCGATCGGTGCCGCCCGCGTGGGCTACATCAACGGCCAATACGTGCTGAATCCGGGCCAGACGGCCCGCAAGGATTCGCAGATGGACCTGGTCGTCGCCGGCACCGAAGCGGCGGTGCTGATGGTCGAATCCGAAGCCCTGCAACTGAGCGAAGAAATCATGCTCGGCGGCGTGGTGTTCGGCCATGAACAAGCCAGCATCGCGATCAATGCGATCCACGAACTCGTGCGCGACGCCGGCAAGCCGGTGTGGGATTGGCAAGCGCCTGCCGAAGACGAGAACTTCGTCGCCAAGGTCAAGGGCCTGGCCGAAGAAAAGCTGCGCGCCGTCTACCAGATCCGCAGCAAGCAAGCCCGCACCCAAGCCCTGCGCGAAGCCAATGCTTCGGTGATGGCCTCGCTCAAGGAAAGCGGCGAACCCTTCGACGCCGGCAAGGTCAACGACCTGCTGTTCAGCATCGAAGCCAAGATCGTCCGCAGCCAGATCCTCGAAGGCGAACCGCGCATCGACGGCCGCGACACGCGCACCGTCCGCCCGATCGAGATCCGCAACTCCGTGCTGCCGCGCACCCACGGTTCGGCCCTGTTCACCCGTGGTGAAACGCAGGCGCTGGTCGTGACCACGCTGGGCACCGAGCGCGATGCACAGCGCATCGACGCACTCGCCGGCGAGTACGAGGACCGCTTCCTGTTCCACTACAACATGCCTCCCTTTGCCACCGGCGAAGTGGGCCGCATGGGCTCGACCAAGCGTCGCGAAGTCGGCCACGGGCGCCTGGCCAAGCGTGCGCTCGTCGCAGTGCTTCCGAAGAAGGAAGAGTTCCCGTACACGATCCGCGTCGTCTCGGAAATCACCGAGTCGAACGGCTCCTCTTCGATGGCTTCGGTCTGCGGTGGCTGCCTGTCGATGATGGATGCCGGCGTGCCGATGAAGGCGCACGTCGCCGGCATCGCCATGGGCCTGATCAAGGAAGGCAACCGCTTCGCAGTGCTGACCGACATCCTGGGCGACGAAGATCACCTCGGCGACATGGACTTCAAGGTAGCGGGTACCACCAACGGCATCACCGCGCTGCAGATGGACATCAAGATTCAGGGCATCACCAAGGAAATCATGCAGGTCGCACTGGCGCAGGCCAAGGAAGCGCGCATGCACATCCTCGGCAAGATGCAGGAAGCGATGGGGGAGGCCAAGGCCGAAGTGTCGAACTTCGCTCCGCGCCTGTTCACGATGAAGATCAACCCCGAGAAGATCCGCGACGTGATCGGCAAGGGCGGCTCGGTCATCCGTGCGCTGACCGAGGAAACCGGCTGCCAGATCAACATCGACGAAGACGGCACCATCACCATCGCGTCGACCGATCCTGAAAAGGCGGAACACGCGAAGAAGCGCATCGAGCAGATCACCGCCGAAGTCGAAATCGGCAAGGTCTATGAAGGCCCGGTCACCAAGATCCTGGACTTCGGCGCGCTGATCAACCTGCTGCCCGGCAAGGACGGCCTGCTGCACATCAGCCAGATCGCGCACGAACGCGTCGAGAAGGTCACCGACTACCTGAGCGAAGGCCAGATCGTGAAGGTCAAGGTCCTGGAAACCGATGAAAAGGGCCGCGTCAAGCTGTCGATGAAGGCCCTGACCGAGCGTCCGGCCGGCATGGAATTCCAGGAGCGTGCGCCGCGTGAAGACCGTGGTGATCGCGGCGACCGTGGCGGCGAACGCCGTGAACGTGGCGATCGCCCGCCGCGTGGCGACCGCGAGCCGCGCGCCCCGCGCTTCGAAGGCGAGCGCAACGAAGCGCCGCGTGAGCAGCGCAACGAGCCGCAGCAGCAGCAACCGCGTGAAGCCGCACCGGCCCTGGCCGAGCCGCAGCAAAGCGTGTATGCCTCGCGCGTCGAGAGCGACAACGGCGAACGCCAGCCCTGAGGCCGGCAGGCAGGGGCCGTCGCGAGGCGGCCCTTGTCGTTTGTTTCACAGCGTTGTCGTCCTGGGGACGGGATGCAGTCCGAAGAGACCATGAAAGCCATTGAAATCACTACGTTCGGCGCCCCTGAGGTGCTGCGCGTCGGCGAGCGCCCGGCGCCCGTGGCGGGCGCGGGTGAATTGCTGGTTCGAGTCGCGGCCAGCGGCGTGAACCGGCCCGACGTGCTGCAGCGCATGGGTCACTATCCCGTGCCGCCCGGCGCCTCCGATTTACCCGGCCTCGAACTGGCAGGCGAGATCGTCTCTGGCGACGCCGTGGCGATGGCCGCGGCCGGCTTGAAGGTCGGCGACCACGTCTGCGCGCTCGTCGCGGGCGGTGCCTATGCCGAACTGTGCGTCGCGCCGGTCGCGCAATGTCTGCCGGTGCCCAAGGGTTGGAGCGATGTCGAAGCAGCGACGCTGCCCGAGACCTTCTTCACCGTCTGGAGCAACGTGTTCGAACGCGGTCGATTGCAGGCCGGTGAAACGCTGTTGGTGCAGGGTGGATCCAGCGGCATCGGCGTGACGGCCATCCAGTTGGCCAAGGCGCTCGGCGCGACCGTCATCGTGACGGCTGGCAGCGACGACAAGTGCGAAGCCTGCCTGAAGCTTGGCGCCGACCATGCGATCAACTACAAGACCGCCGATTTCGTCGAGGAAGCAAAGAAGCTCACCGGCGGCAAGGGCGTCGACGTGGTGCTCGACATGGTGGCCGGCAGCTACGTGGCGCGCGAGATCGAGTGCCTGGCCGAAGACGGCCGGCTCGTGATCATCGCCGTGCAGGGCGGCATCAAGAGCGAGATCAATGCCGGCCTGGTGCTGCGCAAGCGCCTGACCGTCACCGGTTCGACGCTGCGTCCGCGCCCCGTCGCATTCAAGGCCGCCATCGCGAAGGCCCTGCGTGAAAAGGTCTGGCCCTTGCTGGAACGCGGCGCGATCAAGCCCGTGATCCACAGCAGCTTCGCGGCGGCAGAGCAGGGCGGCGCGGCGAAGGCGCACGAACTGATGGAGTCGAACCAGCACATCGGCAAGATCGTGCTGACCTGGTAGGGCAATCAATAGATGACAACTCACAAGAACAAGCTGATCGCGGGCAACTGGAAGATGAACGGCAGCTTGGCTGCCAACTCGGCGTTGGTGGAAGCGCTGAAGCAGGGCGTGGACGATCCGGCCTGCGACGTCGCACTGTGCGTGCCCGCGCCCTACCTGGCGCAGGTGCAGTCGCTGGTTGCAGGCTCGCCCATCGAACTGGGCGCGCAGGACGTGTCGATGCACGCGCAAGGCGCCTACACCGGCGAGCAGTCGAGCGCGATGCTGAAGGACTTCGGCGTGCGCTATGCCATCGTCGGCCATTCGGAGCGCCGCCAGTACCACGGTGAGACGGACGCGACGGTGGCCGCGAAGACGGCCGCCGCATTGACCAACGGTATTACGCCGATCGTCTGTGTCGGCGAGACGCTGGCGGAACGCGAGGCGGGGCAGACCGAAGAGGTGGTCAAGCGGCAACTTGCCGCGGTGATACATGTCAACGGCCATTGCATCAGCGAAATCGTGGTGGCCTATGAGCCCGTGTGGGCCATCGGCACCGGCAAGACCGCCACGCCGGCGCAGGCGCAAACCGTGCACGCGCTGCTGCGTGCGCAGTTGCATCACGCGGCCAGCGAACATGCTGCCGGCATTCGCATCCTCTACGGCGGCAGCATGAATGCAGCCAATGCGGCCGAACTGCTCTCACAGCCCGACATCAACGGCGGCCTGATTGGCGGTGCTTCGCTCAAGGCCCCTGACTTTTTGCAAATCATTGCGGCGGCGCGCTGAGCGTGCGCTGCGGTACGAATCGAACCTGGAGTAAGAACGAATGAACGTGTTTCTCAACATCTTGACGGGCGTGCAGATGCTCGCGGCGCTGGCGATGATCGGGTTGATCCTGATCCAGCACGGCAAGGGTGCCGACATGGGTGCGGCCTTCGGCAGCGGCAGCGCCGGCAGCCTGTTTGGTGCAAGCGGTAGCGCCAACTTCCTCTCGCGCACCACGGCGGTGTTGGCGGCGGTCTTCTTTGCCTGCACGCTGGGCCTGGCCTACCTGAGCCACGCCCGCCCGAGCAGTGGTGGTGGCAGCCTGATCGAACGCGCCGCGGTCAGCGCGCCGGCGCCTGCGCCGGCTGCTCCAGCATCGGGTTCGGCCGCGCAGATTCCGGCGACGCCGGCACCGGCAACGGGCACGAGCGCACCCGCGGCGGAGCCTGTTGCACCAGCAGGTGGCGCTGCCCAGATCCCGGCAAAGTAAATGCATCGTTCGATGCACTCGGTGCAAGAAAACGTTTCATTTCAGGGTAAACTCTGACTCTGTCTGGAAAGCCAAATCCTTCACGGTCCTCATGCCATCCAGATAAGACAAACCGCGGTCGTGGTGAAATTGGTAGACACGCTATCTTGAGGGGGTAGTGGCGAAAGCTGTGCGAGTTCGAGTCTCGCCGACCGCACCAAATCTCACGAGCAGGAACACTTCCTGCTCGTGGCAAGCGGTGATAGAACCTTCCCGATGAACCTCGAAACATACCTCCCAGTCCTGTTGTTCATCCTGGTCGGTATCGGGGTAGGCATTGCGCCCCAGATCCTCGGCTACATCCTCGGGCCGAACCGTCCCGATTCTGCAAAGAACTCCCCCTACGAGTGCGGCTTCGAAGCTTTCGAGAATGCCCGCATGCAGTTCGATGTCCGCTATTACCTGGTGGCCATCCTCTTCATCCTTTTCGATCTTGAGATCGCTTTCCTGTTTCCCTGGGCCGTCGCGCTGAAGGAAGTAGGTGCAGCAGGTTTCTGGGCCGTCGTCATCTTTCTCGCCATCCTTGTCGTGGGCTTCGTCTACGAATGGAAAAAGGGCGCGCTTGACTGGGAATAACAATGGCCATTGAAGGCGTTTTCAAGGAAGGCTTCGTCACCACGTCGTACGACTCCGTGGTGAACTGGGCCAAGACCGGCTCGCTGTGGCCCATGACCTTTGGTCTGGCCTGCTGCGCCGTCGAAATGATGCATGCGGCCGCCGCACGCTATGACATCGGTCGCTTCGGCGCCGAGGTGTTCCGGGCCAGCCCACGCCAGTCCGATCTGATGATCGTGGCTGGCACGCTGTGCAACAAGATGGCGCCGGCGCTGCGCAAGGTCTACGACCAGATGGCGGAGCCGCGCTGGGTGCTGTCGATGGGCTCGTGCGCCAACGGCGGTGGCTACTATCACTACAGCTATTCCGTGGTGCGCGGCTGCGACCGCATCGTGCCCGTCGACGTCTATGTACCGGGCTGCCCGCCAACCGCCGAAGCGCTGATCTACGGGATCATCCAGCTTCAGCAGAAGGTTCGCCGAACCAACACTATCGCGCGGGCCTGAGCACTTCATGACCACTTTTGCGATTGCTCCCGAAGTCCTCAGGGACACGATCTCCAGCGCGCTCGGCGACAAGCTCGCCAGCATCAAGGTGGCGCTGGGCGAGGTCACCGTCACCGTCAAGGCCGACGTCTATCTCGAGGCGATGGAAACATTGCGCGATGCACCTGGCTGCAAGTTCGAGCAGCTCATCGACATCTGCGGCATGGACTACTCGGCTTGGCGAGACACGGAATGGGATGGGCCGCGCTACTGCGCCGTCTCCCACCTGTTGTCGGTATCCCTGAACCAGCGCGTGCGCGTCAAGGTGTTCTGCCCGGACGACGACTTCCCGGTCATTCCCTCGGTGATGCACATCTGGAACTCGGCCAACTGGTTCGAGCGCGAGGCTTTCGACCTGTACGGCATCGTGTTCGATGGCCACGTCGACCTGCGCCGCATCCTGACCGACTACGGCTTCATCGGCCACCCGTTCCGCAAGGATTTCCCGCTGTCGGGCCATGTCGAGATGCGCTACGACGAAGAGCTGCGGCGCGTGGTCTACCAGCCCGTGACGATCGAGCCGCGTGAAGTCACGCCGCGCATCATCCGCGAAGAGAACTATGGAGGCCTGCAGTAAATGGCCGACATCAAGAACTACACCCTGAACTTCGGGCCCCAGCATCCGGCAGCGCACGGCGTACTGCGCCTCGTGCTGGAGCTGGACGGCGAGGTCGTGCAGCGCGCCGACCCGCACATCGGCCTGCTGCATCGCGCGACCGAAAAGCTGGCAGAAGGCAAGACCTTCATCCAGTCGCTGCCGTACATGGATCGTCTCGACTACGTGTCGATGATGTGCAACGAGCACGCCTACTGCCTGGCGATCGAGAAGCTGCTCGGCCTCGAAGTGCCGATTCGCGCGCAGTACATCCGCGTGATGTTCTCGGAAATCACACGCTTGCTGAACCACCTGATGTGGCTCGGCTCCCACGCGAACGATTGCGGCAGTTCCACCGTGCTGATCTACGCGTTCCGTGAACGCGAAGACCTGTTCGACATGTACGAAGCCGTGTCCGGCGCGCGCATGCATGCAGCCTACTTCCGTCCGGGCGGTGTTTACCGCGACCTGCCGGACACCATGCCGCAGTACAAGCACAGCAAGATCAAGAATGCCAAGACCATGGCGCGCCTGAACGAGAACCGCCAGGGTTCGCTGCTGGACTTCATCGATGACTTCTCGAAGCGTTTCGTGAAGCACATGGAGGAGTACCACACGCTGCTCAGCGACAACCGTATCTGGAAGCAGCGGACCGTCAACATCGGCGTGATGACGCAGGAACGTGCCTTGAGCCTCGGCCTGACCGGTCCGATGCTGCGTGGCTCCGGCATCGCCTGGGACCTGCGCAAGACGCAGCCGTACGATGTCTACGACCGCATGGATTTCGACATCCCCGTGGGCAAGACCGGCGATTGCTACGACCGCTACCTGGTGCGCATGGAAGAGATGGCGCAGTCCAACCGCATCATCCAGCAGTGCTCCGCCTGGCTGCGCGCGAACCCCGGCCCCGTGATCACCGACAACCACAAGGTGGCCGCACCCGCGCGCGAATCCATGAAGTCCAACATGGAAGAGCTGATCCACCACTTCAAGCTCTTCACCGAAGGCTTCCATGTGCCGGAGGGAGAGGCCTATGCGGCGGTCGAGCATCCGAAGGGCGAGTTCGGCATCTACCTGGTCAGCGACGGCGCCAACAAGCCCTATCGCCTGAAGATTCGCGCACCTGGTTTTGCGCACCTTGCCGCGCTCGACGAGATGGCGCGCGGCCACATGATCGCCGACACCGTGGCGGTGATCGGAACGCTGGACATCGTGTTCGGAGAGATCGATCGATGAGCAATCCCCACCACACACCTGCGAGCACGCAAGCGATCGACGACGCGATGCTCGCGCTGTTCGCGCGCGAGGTCGCCAAGTACCCGGCCGACCAGGCGCAATCGGCCGTGATGGCCTGCCTGCAGATCGTGCAGAAGGCGCACGGCTGGGTCAGCCTCGAAAGCGAAAAGGTCATTGCCGACTACCTCGGCATGCCACAGATCGCGGTGCATGAAGTCACCACCTTCTACAACATGTACAACCAGCATCCGGTGGGCAAGTTCAAGCTCAACGTGTGCACGAACCTGCCGTGCCAGTTGCGCGATGGCGTGGTCGCGCTGGCGCACCTGGAGAAGAAGCTCGGCATCAAGATGGGCGACACCACGGCCGACGGCCTGTTCACCCTGCAGCAGAGCGAATGCCTCGGGGCCTGCGCCGATTCGCCTGTGATGCTGGTCAATGACGTGACCATGTGCAGCTTCATGAGCAATGACAAGCTCGACCAGCTCATCGACGGCCTCCGTACGGCCCAGGGGAGTGCCTCGTGATGAACGCCGACCAAGTCCTCGCCCAGTTCCAGGCCACTGGCGTCCAGACCTGCTTCCACAACCGCCATATTGAGCCGCAGATCTATGCGGGTCTCGACGGCACCAACTGGCGCCTGGCCGACTACGAAGCGCGCGGCGGCTACAAGGCGCTGCGCAAGATCCTGAGCGAAGGCATGACGCCGGAGCAGGTGATCGCCGAAGTCAAGGCTTCCGGGCTGCGTGGTCGCGGTGGCGCCGGCTTTCCCACCGGCCTGAAGTGGAGCTTCATGCCGCGCCAGTTCCCGGGCCAGAAATACCTGGTCTGCAATTCGGACGAAGGCGAGCCGGGTACGTGCAAGGACCGCGACATTCTGCAGTTCAACCCGCACATCGTGATCGAAGGCATGGCCATCGCCGCGTATGCGATGGGCATCAGCGTCGGCTACAACTACATCCACGGCGAGATCTTCGCGTCGTACGATCGTTTTGAAGAAGCGCTGGAAGAGGCGCGTGCCGCCGGCTATCTCGGCAACGGCATCATGGGCAGCAGCTACAACTTCCAGCTGCATGCGGCCCACGGCTTCGGCGCCTACATCTGCGGCGAGGAAACCGCGCTGCTCGAATCGCTCGAAGGCAAGAAGGGCCAGCCGCGCTTCAAGCCGCCGTTTCCGGCGAGCTTCGGCCTCTACGGCAAGCCGACGACCATCAACAACACCGAGACCTTCGCGGCGGTACCGTGGATCATCATCAACGGTGGCCCGGCTTACCTCGAATGCGGCAAGCCGAACAACGGCGGCACCAAGATCTATTCGGTGAGCGGCGACGTCGAGTTGCCAGGCAACTACGAAGTGCCGATGGGCACGCCGTTCAGCAAGCTGCTGGAACTGTGCGGCGGGGTGCGCAAGGGCCGCCAGCTCAAGGCCGTGATCCCCGGCGGATCGTCGTCGCCGGTGCTGCCCGCGTCCATCATGATGGAATGCACGATGGACTACGACTCCATCGCCAAGGCCGGCTCGATGCTGGGTTCGGGTGCGGTCATCGTCATGGACGACAGCCGTTCGATGGTCGAGTCGCTCAAGCGCCTTTCGTATTTCTACATGCACGAATCCTGCGGCCAGTGCACGCCCTGCCGCGAAGGCACGGGCTGGCTCTATCGCGTGGTCGAGCGCATCCACAACGGGCAAGGCAAGGCGACCGACATGGACCTGCTGAATTCGGTGGCCGACAACATCCAGGGCCGCACCATCTGCGCACTGGGCGATGCCGCTGCGATGCCGGTGCGCGCGATGATCAAGCACTTCCGCCACGAGTTCGAGGCGCTCATTCCGGGCTACGTCCCTGCAGCGGCCGCCAAGGCCTGAGGGACGGGAAAAACATATGGTTGAACTGGAAATCGACGGCAAGAAGGTGGAGATCGTTGAAGGCAGCATGGTCATGCATGCGGCCGACAAGGCGGGAACCTACATCCCCCACTTCTGCTATCACAAGAAACTCAGCATCGCGGCCAACTGCCGCATGTGCCTCGTCGACGTCGAGAAGGCGCCCAAGCCGATGCCGGCGTGCGCCACGCCGGTGACGCAGGGCATGATCGTCCGCACCAAGAGCGACAAGGCCATCAAGGCCCAGCAATCGGTGATGGAGTTCCTGCTCATCAATCACCCGCTGGACTGCCCGATCTGCGACCAGGGCGGTGAATGCCAACTGCAGGACCTGGCGGTGGGTTACGGTGGCTCGTCGTCGCGCTATGAAGAAGAGAAGCGCGTCGTGTTCCACAAGGACGTCGGCCCGCTGATCAGCATGGAAGAGATGAGCCGCTGCATCCATTGCACGCGCTGCGTCCGCTTCGGCCAGGAAGTGGCCGGCGTGATGGAACTCGGCATGATCCATCGCGGCGAGCATTCCGAGATCACCACGGTGCTCGGCGAGACCGTGGATTCCGAACTCTCGGGCAACATGATCGACATCTGCCCGGTCGGCGCGCTCACCAGCAAGCCCTTCCGCTACAGCGCTCGCACCTGGGAACTGTCGCGCCGCAAGTCGATCGCGCCGCACGATTCATCGGGCGCCAACTTGATCGTGCAGGTCAAGAACAACAAGGTGATGCGCGTCGTTCCGCTCGAGAACGAAGACGTCAACGAATGCTGGATCGCCGATCGCGATCGCTTCTCCTACGAATCGCTCAACAGCGACGAGCGCCTGACGCAGCCGATGCTGAAGCAGGGCGGCAAGTGGCAGGCGGTCGATTGGCAGACTGCGCTCGAATATGTCGCGAACGGCCTGCGCCAGATCAAGACGGACCATGGCGCTTCGGCCATTGGTGCCTTGGTGAGCCCGCACAGCACGGTGGAAGAACTGGCGCTGGCCAGCGGCCTCGTGCGCGGCCTCGGCAGCGACAACATCGACTACCGCCTGCGCAACGCCGACTTCACGCCAGCCAGCGGCATTCGCTGGCTCGGTACCTCGATCGCCTCGCTGTCGCAACTGCAACGCGTCCTCGTCGTCGGTTCGAACCTGCGCAAGGACCATCCGCTGTTCGCGCAACGCATCCGCCAGGCTGCGCGCAAGGGTGGGGCGGTTCACTCGATCAATTCGAGCAAGGAACTCGCTTCGCGTGATGCATGGGCGATGTCGCTCGCGAGCGCGCAGACGGCCTCGTCGGGCGAATGGATCGCGGCGTTGAACAATCTGGCCTCGGCCATCGGGGCCGAGAAGGGCGTTTCTGTGCCTGTCAACGGTGATGCCAGCGACGCCGCCAAGGCGCTTGCCAAGTCCTTGCTCGGCGGCGAACGCAAGGCCATCCTGCTCGGCAACGCTGCCGCCCACCATCCGCAAGCCTCGCAATTGTTGGCCATCGCGCAGTGGATTGGCGAGCAGACCGGTGCCAGCGTCGGCTACCTGACCGAAGCCGCCAACACGGTCGGGGCGCAATGGGTTGGTGCCACGCCGAAGAACGGCGGCCTCAACGCAGCCCAGATGCTGACGGGCGGCCTGAAGGCCGTGATCCTGCTGAACAACGAGCCTGAGTTCGACTCGGCCCTCGGCAGCGATACGCCCGCGGGTCTCGAGCATGCGCAGATGGTCGTGACCTTGAGCCCGTTCAAGGCCAATCTCGCGTTCAGCGATGTGTTGCTGCCGATCGCGCCGTTCACCGAAACACCGGGCACCTTCGTCAATGCCGAAGGCCGCGTGCAGAGCTTCCATGCGGTGGTCAAGCCGCAAGGTGGCGCACGCCCCGGTTGGAAGGTGCTGCGCGTCCTGGGCAACATGCTGGGCCTGCAAGGCTTCGACTTCGAGTCGTCGCAGGAAGTGCTGGCGCAAATCCAGGGCGCCCAGGACGTGGCGACGGCGCAGGTGCCGGCGGATCGTCTGAGCAACGCGGCGCCTGCGGGCATCGATCTGTCTGCCGCAGCGCAAGGCGCCTCCGTCGTGCCGGTAGTCGCTGCCATTTATCAACTCGACGGCCTGGTGCGACGCGCGACTTCGCTTCAGCTGACAGCAGATGCCCGTGGCCAAGCAGTGCGCGGCACTGTTCCGACGC
Source organism: Variovorax sp. dw_308 (assembly GCF_019207085.1). Lineage (GTDB taxonomy): Bacteria > Pseudomonadota > Gammaproteobacteria > Burkholderiales > Burkholderiaceae_C > Variovorax. Next base: position 89,114 of record NZ_JAATOM010000004.1, read on the forward strand.
TCGACGGAGTGCCCGCATGATCGACGCCATCTATGGTTTTGGCCGTGGACTGAGTTCCGCGAACTGGTGGGTCGGCGGCGGTTGGCCGGTGATCTGGTCGCTGATCAAGATCGTGGCCGTGCTGCTGCCGTTGCTGGGTGCGGTGGCGTACCTGACCCTGTGGGAGCGCAAGTTCCTGGGCTTCATCCAGGTGCGCTTGGGGCCGAACCGCGTCGGTCCCTTCGGCTTGCTGCAGCCCATCGCTGACGCGTTGAAGCTGCTGACCAAGGAATTGATCAACCCGTCGGCGGCGAGCCAGGGCCTGTTCCGCCTCGGCCCGATCATGGCCATCATGCCGGCGCTCGCCGCGTGGGTGGCGATCCCCTTCGGTCCCGAAGCGGTGCTGGCCAACGTCAATGCCGGCTTGCTGCTGATCATGGCGATCACCTCCATCGAGGTGTATGGCGTGATCATCGCGGGCTGGGCGTCGAATTCGAAGTACGCCTTCCTTGGCGCACTACGCGCCTCCGCTCAGATGGTGAGCTATGAAATCGCCATGGGCTTCTGCCTGGTTGTGGTCATCATGGTGTCGGGCAGCCTGAACCTGGGTGACGTCGTCGCGATGCAAGGCAAGGGCACCTTCGCGAACATGGGCCTGGGCTTCCTGTCGTGGAACTGGCTTCCGCTGCTGCCGATCTTCGTCGTCTATGTGATCTCGGGCGTGGCCGAAACCAATCGCCATCCGTTCGACGTGGTGGAAGGCGAGGCCGAGATCGTGGCGGGTCACATGGTCGAGTACTCCGGCATGGGCTTCGCGATCTTCTTCCTGGCCGAGTACGCCAGCATGTGGCTGGTGGCCATCCTGGCCGCACTGATGTTCCTGGGCGGATGGCTTTCGCCGGTCGGCTTCCTCGATTTCATTCCGGGCTGGATCTGGCTGGGCGCGAAGACCTTCTTCGTGGTCTCGCTGTTCATCTGGATTCGCGGCACCTTCCCGCGCTTCCGGTATGACCAGATCATGCGTCTGGGATGGAAGATCTTCATTCCGGTCACCCTGGTGTGGCTGCTGGTGGTCGGGGGCTGGATGCAGACGCCCTGGAACATCTGGAAATAAGCGGAGAGAAAAAAATGACAGCCGTTGCTGCCTCCTCCTTTTCGGTCAAGGACTTCTTCAAGAGCTTCATGCTCGCGGAATTGTTCAAGGGCATGATGCTGACCGGAAAATACGCGTTCAAGCGCAAGATCACGGTTCAATTCCCCGAGGAAAAGACGCCGCTTTCCCCGCGCTTCCGCGGCCTGCATGCGCTGCGCCGCTATGAAAACGGCGAAGAACGCTGCATTGCCTGCAAGCTTTGCGAGGCCGTGTGTCCGGCGGTGGCGATCACCATCGAGTCGGAAGTGCGCGACGACGGTTCGCGCCGTACCTCGCGCTACGACATCGACCTGACGAAGTGCATCTTCTGCGGCTTCTGCGAAGAAAGCTGCCCGGTCGACTCGATCGTCGAAACCCATATCCTCGAATACCACGGCGAAAAGCGCGGCGACCTGTATTTCACGAAGGAAATGCTGCTGGCCGTGGGCGACCGCTACGAAAACGAGATCGCGGCCGCCAAGGCCGCGGACGCGAAGTACCGCTAAACGGCAGACGCCCCGAAGAAAAAAATCCATGGACGTCAAGACTGGCTTCTTCTATCTGTTCTCGGTCGTGCTGCTGTTCGCAGCCTTCCGGGTGATCACCGCGCGCAATCCCGTGCATGCGGTGCTGTACCTGATGCTCGCGTTCTCGCAGGCATCGGCGGTGTGGCTGCTGCTGCAGGCCGAGTTCCTGGCCATCGTGCTGGTGCTTGTGTACCTGGGCGCCGTGATGGTGCTGTTCCTGTTCGTCGTGATGATGCTGGACCTCAACATCGACAGCCTGCGACAGGGCTTCTGGAAGCACTTCCCGTTGGCGGCGCTCGTCGGCGTGGTCATCGCGCTTGAAATGGCCTACGTGTTGATGGGTGGCTTCCGCCAGTTGCCGGCAGCGGCGCAGGCAGCCGCCAGCCAGGTGTCCAACACCAAGGCGCTGGGCATCCTGCTCTACACCGAATATCTTTACCCCGTGCAGATCGCGGCCGTCATCCTCGTGGTGGCGATGATCGCGGCCATTGCGCTGACGCTGCGGGCGCGGAAGGACACCAAGTTCGTTCACGTCGATGACCAGGTCAAGGTCAAGGCGCGCGACCGCATGGCGCTGGTCAAGCTGGCGGCGACACAACCGCCACAAGCGCCGGCCTCCCCGGCCACACCAGCAGAAGGCGCCCCGGCGGCCGCAGCGGAGAAAAAAGCATGACCTTGTCGCTCCATCATTACCTGTCGCTTGGCGCGATGCTGTTCGCGATGGCGGTCGTCGGCATCTTCCTCAACCGCAAGAACCTGATCGTGCTGCTGATGTGCATCGAACTGATGCTGCTCGCGGTCAACATGAACTTCGTCGCGTTCTCGCACTACCTGGGCGACATGCACGGCCAGGTGTTCGTGTTCTTCATCCTGACAGTGGCCGCGGCCGAGTCAGCCATCGGGCTGGCGCTGCTGGTGCTCCTGTTCCGCAACAAGTCGAACATCAACGTCGACGAACTGAACGCACTCAAGGGATAACAAGAGATCACCATGAGCGCAACGCTTTCCGCATCCACCCTGCTGGTCGTGCCATTGGCGCCGCTGGTCGGCGCCGTCGTCTCGGGCGTGTTCGGGACCAAGTTCGCCGGCGACCGCCTTGGCCGCACGGTGACCCATTCGCTGACCATCCTCGGCGTGTTCGTGGCTTTCGTCATCTCGGCGCTGACGCTCAAGAGCGTGGTGTCCGACGGCGCCCGCTTCAACGAGACCATCTACGAATGGATGGTTGTCGGCGGGCTGAAGATGGAGATCGGCTTCCTCATCGACGGCCTCACCGCCATGATGATGTGTGTCGTGACTTTCGTGTCGCTGATGGTGCACATCTACACCATCGGCTACATGCAGGAAGACGACGGCTACAACCGTTTCTTCGCGTACATCTCGCTGTTCACCTTCTCGATGTTGATGCTCGTGATGAGCAACAACATGCTGCAGCTGTTCTTCGGCTGGGAAGCGGTGGGCCTCGTGTCGTACCTGCTGATCGGCTTCTGGTACAACCGCCCGACCGCGATCTTCGCGAACATGAAGGCCTTCCTGGTCAACCGCGTGGGTGACTTTGGCTTCATCCTCGGCATCGGCCTCATCGCGGCCTACGCCGGTACGCTGAGCTACGCCGAGGCCTTTGCCAAGGCCGACAGCCTGGCCAAGCTGACCTTCCCCGGCACCGAGTGGATGCTGATCACGGTCATCTGCATCTGCCTGTTCATCGGTGCGATGGGCAAGAGCGCGCAATTCCCGCTGCACGTGTGGCTGCCCGACTCGATGGAAGGCCCGACGCCCATCTCCGCGCTGATCCACGCGGCCACGATGGTGACGGCCGGCATCTTCATGGTGGCGCGCATGTCGCCGCTGTTCGAACTGAGCGACACGGCACTGAGCTTCGTGCTGGTGATCGGTGCGATCACGGCGCTGTTCATGGGGTTCCTTGGCATCATCCAGAACGACATCAAGCGCGTGGTGGCGTACTCGACGCTCTCGCAGCTGGGCTACATGACGGTGGCGCTGGGCGCCTCCGCCTATTCGGTCGCGGTGTTCCACCTGATGACGCACGCCTTCTTCAAGGCCCTGCTGTTCCTCGGGGCGGGCTCGGTCATCATCGGCATGCACCACAACCAGGACATCCGCTGGATGGGCGGCGTGCGCAAGTACATGCCGATCACCTGGATCACTTCGCTGCTGGGTTCGCTGGCGCTGATCGGCACGCCGTTCTTCGCGGGCTTCTACTCCAAGGACAGCATCATCGAAGCGGTCCATGAGAGCCACCTGTGGGGCTCGGGCTTTGCCTACTTCGCCGTGATGGCCGGCGTGTTCGTGACGGCTTTCTATTCGTTCCGCATGTACTTCCTCGTGTTCCACGGGAAGGAGCGCTACGACCAGAACCCCGACGCGCACCACGACGACCATCACGGCCATGACGATCACCACGGGCACGATGCCAAGCCGCACGAGTCGCCGTGGGTGGTCTGGCTGCCGCTGGTGCTGCTGGCCATTCCTTCCGTGGTGATCGGCTTCATGACGATCGACCCGATGCTGTTCGGCGAATTCTTCAAGGACGCGATCGCGGTCGACGGCACCAGGCATCATGCGATGAAGGAATTGGAAGAAGCCTTCCATGGCCCGGTCGCCATGGCCCTCCACGGCTTCACGTCACCGCCGTTCTGGCTGGCGCTGGCCGGCGTGGCTCTCTCGTACTACATGTACATGATCAACCCGGCGCTGCCGGCCGCGATCAAGCGCATGTTCAGCCCGATCTACAACCTGCTCGAGAACAAGTACTACATGGACTGGTTCAACGAGAACGTCATTGCACGCGCCACGCGCGGCCTTGGCACCGGTCTGTGGAAGGGCGGCGACCAGGCCATCATCGACGGCGCGATCGTCAATGGCTCCTGGAAGCTGGTCGGCCGTATTTCCGCCGCGGTGCGCTGGTTGCAGACCGGCTACATCTATCACTACGCATTCGCGATGCTGCTTGGCGTCTTCGTCCTGATGACGTACTTCATCTGGGTCAAGCCTTAAACGGCAGGCTGGAGAAAAAGAAAAATGGGTTTGTTGAGCCTTGCCATCTGGATGCCGATCATCATCGGCGCCGTGCTGCTGGCGTTCGGTCGCGAAGAGCAGGCGCGCATGGTGCGCTGGGTCGCACTCGTCGGCTCCATCGCGAGCTTCCTGGTCACGATACCGCTGTACACGCGCTTCGACATCACGACTGCGAAGATGCAGTTCGTGGAGAAGGCGAGCTGGATCGATCGTTTCCACATCAATTACCACGTCGGCGTCGACGGCATCTCGCTCTGGCTGGTGCTGCTGACCGCCTTCATCACCGTGGTGGTGGTGATCTCCGCGTGGGAAGTGATCACCGAACGCGTGAACCAGTACATGGCCGCGTTCCTGATCCTGTCGGGCTTCATGATCGGCGTGTTCAGCGCGCTCGACGGCATCCTGTTCTATGTGTTCTTCGAGGCCACGCTGATACCGATGTACCTGATCATCGGTATCTGGGGCGGCCCGAACAAGATCTACGCTGCGTTCAAGTTCTTCCTCTACACGCTGCTCGGCTCGCTGTTGACGCTGGTTGCGCTGGTCTACCTCTACAACACCTCGGGCGGCAGCTTCGACATCCTGAGCTGGCACCAGCTGAAGCTGAGTGGCACCGCGCAGACGCTGTTGTTCTTTGCGTTCTTCGCAGCCTTCGCGGTCAAGGTCCCGATGTGGCCGGTGCACACGTGGTTGCCCGATGTGCACGTCGAGGCGCCGACCGGCGGCTCCGCCGTGCTGGCGGCCATCATGCTGAAGCTCGGTGCCTATGGCTTCCTGCGCTTCTCCTTGCCGATCGCGCCGGACGCATCGCACGAGTGGGCCTGGCTCATCATCGCCTTGTCGGTCATTGCCGTGATCTACGTCGGCCTGGTGGCGCTGGTCCAGCAGGACATGAAGAAGCTGGTGGCTTATTCGTCGGTGGCCCACATGGGTTTCGTGACGCTCGGCTTCTTCATCTTCAGCGACCTCGGCGTGTCGGGCGGCATCGTGCAGATGATCTCGCACGGCTTCGTGTCGGCCGCGATGTTCCTTTGCATCGGCGTGTTGTATGACCGCGTGCATTCGCGGCAGATCGCGGACTACGGCGGCGTGGTCAACACCATGCCCAAGTTCGCTGCTTTCGCGCTGCTGTTCGCGATGGCCAATTGCGGCTTGCCGGCCACTGCCGGGTTCGTGGGCGAGTGGATGGTGATCCTCGGTGCGGTCAAGGCCAACTTCTGGCTCGGCTTCGCGGCGGCCACGGCGCTGATCTTCGGCGCGGCCTACACGCTGTGGATGTACAAGCGCGTCTACCTCGGCGAGCCCGGCAATGAGCACGTCAAGGAACTGTCGGACATCAACGGGCGCGAGTTCCTGATGCTGTCCCTGCTGGCGATTGCCACCTTGTGGATGGGTATCTATCCGAAGCCCTTTACCGACGTGATGAACGCTTCGGTGGGTGAATTGCTGCGCCACGTCGCCGTGTCGAAGCTGCCTTGAACCCGCTGAAGAAGAGAACGAGATGATTGACAAACTCAGCTGGCTGGCGCCGATCTACCCTGAGGTCGTTTTGCTGGCGATGGCCTGCATCATTTGCCTGGTCGACCTGTCTGACACCAGCCCGCGCCGCTCGCGTACCTACTTGCTGACGTCGCTGACGCTGGCCGTCGTAGCCTTGCTGACCGGCCTCAACGCGGCCGGCGGAGCCACCGTCTATGCCTTTGGCGGCCTGGTGGTGAGCGATCCGATGGGCAACTGGCTCAAGTGCTTCGCCACCATCGCGCTGATGGTGACGCTGGTCTATGGTCGCCCGTACGCGGCCGATCGCGGCATGTTGCGTGGCGGCGAGATGTTCACCATCAGCATGTTCGCGCTGCTGGGCATCTTCGTGATGATGTCGGGCGCCAACTTCCTGATGATCTACCTTGGTCTCGAGTTGCTGACGCTGTCGAGCTATGCGCTGGTGGCACTGCGCCGCGACAACGCGGTGGCGAGCGAGGCGGCGATGAAGTACTTCGTGCTCGGCGCCATGGCGAGCGGCTTCCTGCTGTACGGCATGTCGATGATGTACGGCGCCACCGGTTCGCTCGACATCAACGAGGTCTACAAGGCCATCGCGAGCCGCAAGGTGGACCACCAGGTGCTGGTGTTCGGCCTGGTGTTCATCGTCTCGGGCCTGGCATTCAAGGTCGGCGCCGCGCCGTTCCACATGTGGGTCCCGGACGTGTACCAGGGGGCGCCGACGGCGGTGACGCTGCTGATCGGCGCCGCGCCGGAACTGGCCGCCTTCGCGATCATCATCCGCCTGTTGGTGGAGGGCCTGTTGCCGCTCGCGATCGACTGGCAGCAGATGCTCGCCGTGCTGGCCGTGGCCTCGCTGCTGGTCGGCAACCTGGCGGCGATTGCGCAAAGCAACCTGAAGCGGATGCTGGCCTTCTCGACGATCGCGCAGATGGGCTTCCTGCTGCTCGGCCTCGTCGCGGGCGTGGTCAACGACAACACCTACAACGCCCAGTACGCGTACAGCGCATCGATGTTCTACGTCATCAGCTACGTGCTGACGACGCTGGCGAGCTTCGGCATCATCCTGCTGCTGGCGCGCGAAGGGTTCGAGAGCGAGGAGATCGTCGACCTGGCAGGTCTCAACCAACGCAGCCCGCTGTATGCCGGCGTGATGGCGATCGCGATGTTCTCGCTGGCAGGCTTGCCGCCGCTGGTCGGCTTCGATGCCAAGTTCGCGGTGCTGCAGGCGCTCATCGCGTCGGGCCAGCCGATCTACATCGGGCTCGCGGTGTTCGCCGTGATGATGTCGCTGGTCGGCTCGTTCTACTACCTGCGCGTGGTCAAGGTCATGTATTTCGATGAGCCGGTGACGGCGACGACGGTGTCGGCGCCTTTCGACGTGCGCACGGTGCTGTCGATCAATGGTGCGTTGATCCTGATCCTGGGCATCCTGCCGGGCGGCCTCATGACGCTCTGCGCGAAGGCGATCGTGGCCACGCTGGCCACCTGACCGCGTGTCGCAGGCGGCGTCGTGCTGGGTGGTCCTGCTGGTGGCGCTGGTCGCTGCCAACCTGCCTTTTGTCAACGAACGCTTGATGGCCGTGGTGCCGCTGGCGGGGCGCGGCAAGCCGCTTGCACTTCGGGTCGCCGAACTGGTGGTCCTGTATTTCCTGGCAGGCGGTGTCGGCATGCTCTTCGAGCGTCGCGTGGGGCAGATCGCCCCGCAAGGCTGGGAGTTCTATGCCGTGACGGGCGCACTGTTCCTGGTGCTGGCCTTCCCCGGCTTCACCTGGCGCTACCTCCTCAAACATCGCAAGGGCGGCCATGCCTGATTCACATCTGAGAGAAGAACCCACGGACAGCCAGTTGCTGTTCGAGGGCAAGTTCCTGGTGGCGCGGCGCGACACGGTTCGCCTGCCTGACGGGCACAGCGCCACGCGCGAATACGTGGTGCATCCGGGCGCCGTGGTCGTGGTGCCCCTGCTCGACGATGGGCGGGTGGTGCTGGAGCGGCAATTCCGCTATCCGATCGGGCACGTGATGACGGAGTTTCCTGCCGGCAAGCTCGACGCGGGCGAGGATCCATTCGTTTGCGGGCAGCGCGAACTGCTGGAAGAAACGGGCTACCGCGCACGCGAGTGGGCGCATGCGGGAGCGATGCACCTGGCCGTGGCCTATTCGACGGAGATCATCCACGTGTATTTCGCGCGGGGGCTGGAGCTTGGCGCGCGCCAGCTCGACCACGGCGAGTTTCTCGACGTGATCACTGCAACGACCGAGGAATTGCTGGCATGGTGCCGGGATGGCACCGTGACAGACGCCAAGACCCTGACCTGCGCGCTGTGGCTGCAGAACGTGCAGTCGGGCGCGTGGTCACTCGACTGGAAGCCCCTGGACGGAGCGGGCGGGGCCTGATAATTGGCGGCATGAAGGTCCTCAACCTCCAATGCGCGCTGGGGCATGGCTTCGAAGGGTGGTTCGCGTCCAACGAAGCGTTCGAGACGCAGCTCGCCGGCGGACTGGTCGAATGCCCGGTTTGCAGCGACACCCGGGTCACGAAGTTACTCAGCGCGCCTCGCATCAACCTGGGCGCCGTGGCGCCTTCGCAGCCCGGCGCACCGGCGGCCGAAGCTTCGGCGCGCTGGATGCAGGCCGCGCGTGAACTGATGGCGAAGACCGAGGACGTGGGTGATCGCTTTGCCGACGAGGCCCGCAAGATCCACTACGGAGAAGCGACTGACCGGGGTATCCGAGGTCAAGCCACGCGCGAGCAGGCCGAGGCGCTGGCGGAGGAGGGCATTCCCGTGCTCCAGCTGCCGATCCCGGCGGCACTCAAGGAAACGCTGCAATAGCGGCGTCGACCGGCGCTCCATCCGTGGGGCACGGCCCGGCTCGTCGCTGAGCCTTGCGCCTTGCAACCGGCCGCGAAAGCGCTTCCTCAGGCGGCGAACTGCAATGCAGCCAGGCGCGCGTAGACCCCGCCCTGCGCCACCAGCGTCGCGTGATTTCCCTGCTCCACGATGCCGCCGTGGTCGAGCACGATGATGCGGTCTGCCTTCTGCACCGTGGCCAGCCGGTGCGCGATCACGAGGGTGGTGCGACCTTCCATCGCGGATTCCAGCGCGGCCTGCACCATGCGTTCGCTTTCGGCGTCGAGCGCGCTGGTGGCTTCGTCGAGCAGCAGCAGCGGCGGGTTCTTGAGGATGGCGCGCGCTATGGCGATGCGCTGGCGCTGGCCGCCCGACAGGCGCACGCCGCGCTCGCCCAGGAAGGTGTCGTAGCCCTCGGGCAGGGCGCGCAGGAAGTCGTCGGCAAACGCGGCGCGGGCGGCTTCGTGGACCTCGGCCTCGGTGGCTTCCGGACGTCCGTAGCGGATGTTTTCCAGTGCGCTGGTCGAGAAGATCACGGCATCCTGCGGCACCAGCCCGATGCGGTGGCGCAGCTGGTCGAGCGAGAGTTCGGTCAACTGCGCGTTGTCCAGCACGATGCGGCCCGACTGCGGGTCGTAGTAGCGCAGCAGCAACTGGAACACCGTGCTCTTGCCCGCGCCGCTGGAGCCGACCAGCGCCACCGTTTCGCCGGGCGCCACGTCCAGGCTGAAGTGGCGCAGCGCCGGCGTTTGTGGCCGCGAGGGGTAGTGGAAGCCAACGTCCTCGAGGCGGATCGCGCTGCCGGCGGCGGGCACTGGCGTTTGCGCCGGGTTCGCTGGCGACACGATGGCTGATTCCGCATGCAGCAGTTCCATCAGGCGCTCGGTCGCGCCCGCGGCCCGCAAGAGGTCGCCATACACCTCGCCCAGCACCGCGGCCGAGCTGGCCAGGATGATCACGTAGACCACGGTCTGGCCCAAGTGCCCCGCCGTGATGTCGCCATGCAGCACCGCCTGCGTGCCCTGGTACAGGCCCCACAGCAGCGCGGCCGAGGTCGCGATGATGATGAAGGCCACCAGCACCGAGCGCGCCTTAGTGCGCCGCACGGCGGTGAGGAAGGCATGTTGCGTCGAAGTGCCGAAGCGCTCGGCCTCGCGCGCTTCGGCCGTATAGCTCTGCACCACCGGAATGGCATTGAGCACTTCGGCGGCGATGGCGCTGGAGTCCGCCACGCGGTCCTGGCTGGCGCGCGAGAGCTTGCGCACGCGGCGCCCGAACCACATGCTCGGCAGCACCACCAGCACCAGGATCAGCAGCACCTGGAACATCACATAAGGGTTGGTCCATACCAGCATGGCCAGCGCGCCCGCGCCCATCACCGCGTTGCGCAAGCCCATGCTCAGCGAGGAGCCGACCACGGTCTGCACGAGGGTGGTGTCGGCGGTCAGGCGGGACAGCACCTCGCCGGTCTGCGTGGTCTCGAAGAAGGCGGGGCTTTGCCGCAACACGTGGGAGTACACCGCATTGCGCAGGTCGGCCGTGATGCGTTCGCCGAGCCAGCTCACGGTGTAGAAGCGTGCAGCCGAGAACATGCCGAGCGCCACCGCCACGCCGAACAGCGCCAGGAAGTGGTCGCGCAGCGCCATCGTCTGCTCACCCTTGTCGGTGGAAACGAGGCCGCCGTCGATCAGGCTGCGCAAGGCCATCGGGAAGACCAGCGTGGTGACAGCCGCCAGCACCAGGAACAGGGCCGCGAGCGAGATCTGGAGTCGGTAGGGCCGCAGGAAGGGCCTCAGGCCGGAGAGCGATTGGGGCGAGCCCTTCGCAGGGGAAGACGTCGAAGCGATTGCAGCCATGTATGCATTGTAACTATCCCCTGCCGATACAAAGGTCGCCTTGACAATAATTGCCGAGGCAACTAATATTCAGGCCATGACAGTTCGTGACATTCCTGCGTCTCTCGGTGCTCCCGATGCCGATCCGGAGCGCGCCGTGCCGAGCTTTTACACGGGCGAAAACTACCGCTCGGAAGAGAGCATCGGCTACCTGATGCGACGCATCATGACGGCGGTGGGGCAGTCGGTCGAACTCAACATGTGCGAGCCCGGCAGCCCGACCTTCCCGCAATGGGTGCCGCTGCACAAGCTGCACATGAGACAGGCCGCCACGGTGGCCGAACTGGCGCGAGAATGCCAGCTCGACAACGGCGCCATGACGCGCCTGCTCGACCGTCTCGAAGCCAAGGGCCTGTGCCGCCGCGTGCGCTCGGTGGCCGACCGCCGGGTGGTCAACATCGAACTGACCGACGAAGGCCGCATCGCCGCCGAGCAGGTGCCCTACATCCTGAGTCGCGTGCAGAACGAGCACCTGGCCGGCTTCAGCCCCGAAGAGTGGGAACAGCTCAAGAACTTCCTGCGCCGCATCCTCGACAACGCACAGGCCCTGTCGGCCCGTGGAGAAAAAAATGACCCTTCTTCCTCCTGATTCCCTTGCCATGAAGACGGCGCGCCGAGGCACCGTCGTGGCCGCCGCCGCGCTGGCGCTGCTGCTGGCCGGTTGTGCCGAGATGGGCCACATCGACTCCGCTGCCCAGATGCGCGACGCCGCGGCGCTAGACCTGCCCGCCCAAGCCGCGCCGGAAGTGACTGTGGCAAGTCAATGGTGGCTGGCCTTCGGCGACACCCAGCTCAACGCGCTGGTCGACCAGGCCTTGCAGGGCAACCCGAACCTGCAGGTGGCCCAGGCCCGCATCGCCCGTGCACGGGCGCAGAGCCAGGTGGTCGGCGCCGCGGAGCTGCCGCAAGTCGGCGCTGGCCTCGACCTGACGCGCCAGCTGTTCAGCGAGACCTACATCTACCCGCCACCGCTCGGCGGATCGATCCAGGAGACCGGCACGCTGCAGCTCAACGGCAGCTGGGAGATCGACTTCTTCGGCAAGAACCGTTCGGCCCTGAATGCCGCCATCGGCGCGACCAATGCTGCCGCCGCGGACGCCGACGCCGCACGTGTGCTGCTCGCCAGCAACGTGGTGCGCGGCTATCTGCAATGGGCCCGCTGGAACGACCAGCTGGTGGTCGCCAAGCGCACGTTGGCCCAGCGCGAAGAGACCTTGCGCCTGGTGCGCGACCGCGTCTCGGCCGGACTCGACACCCGCCTGCAATTGCGCCAGAGCGAAGGCGGCATCCCCGAGGCACGCCAGCAGATGGAGGCGATCACCGAGCAGATCGCGTTGTCGCAGCATGCGCTCGACGCGCTGGTCGGCCAGCCCAATGCCACCGCGAACCTGAAGTCGCCCGAACTGACGGCGATCAAGAACATCGCGCTGCAACCGGTGCTGCCGGCCGACCTGCTCGGCCGCCGCGCCGACATCGCCGCTGCACGCTGGCGCGTCGAGGCCGCCACGCAGGACGTGAAGAACGCGAAGACCCAGTTCTATCCCAACGTCAACCTGGTCGCCTTCGCCGGCTTCCAGTCGATCGGCGTCGATTCGCTGTTGAAGTCGGCCAGCCAGCAGTGGGGCATCGGCCCGGCGATCCGCCTGCCGATCTTCGAAGGCGGCAGGCTGCGTGCCAACCTGCGCGGCAAGTCGGCCGACCTCGATGCGTCCATCGAGAGCTACAACACCACCGTGCTGGACGCCGTGCGCGACGTGGCCGATTCGGTGACTTCCGTGCAGTCGGTGGTGCGCCAGCAGGCCCAGCAGCGCGAAGCACAGGCCGCAGCCGAAAGCGCCTACGACATCGCGATGCAGCGATACGGCGCAGGGCTCGGGAACTTCCTCGACGTCCTGTCGGCCGAAACCACCGTGCTGCTGCAGCGCCGCCAGGGTGTCGATCTCGCGGCCCGCGCACTCGACACGCAAGTCGGCCTGGCCCGCGCCCTCGGCGGCGGCTGGCAGCCGACCCCGGAGACCAGCACCGCCGCGCTGGTCGCCCCCAACAAGATCCAGTGAACGCATCACCACCCATTCAGAGAGCCCGCAAATGACCGACACCGCCAACCCCAGCGCCGCAACTGCAGTACCGGCAGAACCGGCAGCCGCCCCCGCACCCAACGGCAAGCGTCGCCGTGCACTCACCGCGCTCGCGGCCGTCGTCGTCGTTGCCGGCGGCGCGTGGGGCGCCTATGAATGGCTGGTCGCGAGCCACTACGAGGACACCGACAACGCCTACGTTCAGGGCAACGTCATCCAGATCACGCCGCAGATCAGCGGCACCGTGATGTCCATCAGCGCCGACGACACCGATTTCGTGAAGGCGGGCCAGCCGCTGGTGCAGTTCGACCCGGCCGATGCCAGGGTTGCGCTGGAGCAGTCGGAGGCCGCGCTGGCCCAGGCCGTGCGCCAGGTGCGCACGCTCTATGCCAACAACGGTTCGCTCGCGGCCCAGGTCAACCTGCGCCAGGCCGACATCGTGCGCGCCCAGAGCGACATCGAACGCGCCCAGGAGGACCTGAAGCGCCGCCAGGCGCTTTCCGGCAACGGCGCCGTGTCGAAGGAAGAACTGAGCCACTCGGAGACGGCGCTGTCGAACGCCAGGAGCCAGTTGGCCGCGGCGCAGGCCGGCGTGGTGTCGGCGCGCGAGCAACTGGTGAGCAACCAGTCGCTGACCGAAGGGACCAGCATCGAGAAGCACCCCGCCGTCCTCGCCGCCGCCGCCAAGGTGCGCGAGGCCTACCTGGCCACGCAACGCGTCGCCATGCCCGCGCCGGTGGATGGCTACGTCGCCAGGCGCACCGTGCAACTGGGCCAGCGCGTCGCAGCCGGCACGCCGATGATGTCGATCGTGCCGCTGAACCAGGTCTGGGTCGATGCCAACTTCAAGGAAGTGCAGCTGCGCAACATCCGCCTCGGCCAGCCGGTGAAGATGACCGCCGACCTGTACGGCAAGAAGGTCGAGTACACCGGCAAGGTCGCAGGCCTGGGCGTGGGCACTGGGTCCGCCTTTGCGCTGCTGCCCGCGCAGAACGCGACCGGCAACTGGATCAAGGTGGTGCAGCGCGTGCCGGTTCGCATCTCGCTCGACCCCGAGCAGCTCAAGACCAATCCGCTGCGCGTGGGCCTGTCGATGGATGCGACCATCGACGTGTCGAAAAAGGACGGCAAGATGCTGGCCGATGCTCCGCGCGCCGCGGCGTTTTCGCAGACCGCTGTCTATAGCGCGCTGAACGAGGGCGCCGAAGCCGTGGTCAACGGCATCATCGCGGCCAACGTGGGCGGTGCGCGTGCGCCCCAGGCCGGCAAGCAGCCGGGCACACCGGCGCCAGCGCCAGCGGTGCCCAGCCCGGGCGCCTCGGCCGAGCCGCCGCAAGCCAGCGGCCCACACTCGGCTGCGGTCGCGCTGTCGACGCCGCGCAGCTGATCCCGCGGTAGCTTTCCAGTCCTTTCATGGCTACCGCTCCCGCCCACGTAGCCCACGCACCCCTCGAAGGCGCCGCGCGCGTCTGGGGGACCATTGCGCTCTCCGCGGCTACCTTCATGAACGTGCTCGATTCATCGATCGCGAACGTGTCCTTGCCTGCCATCTCGGGTGACCTCGGCGTCAGTGCGACGCAGGGCACCTGGGTCATCACCAGCTTCGCGGTCGCCAACGCGATCGCCGTGCCGCTGACCGGCTTCATGACGCAGCGCTTCGGTCAGGTGCGCCTGTTCGTGCTCAGCATCGCGCTGTTCATGCTGACCTCGCTGTTGTGCGGCCTGGCGCCGAACATGACCACGCTGATCCTGTTCCGCGCGGCGCAGGGCTTCGTTGCCGGGCCGATGATCCCGTTGTCGCAGACCCTGCTGCTCGCCAGCTATCCGAAGGCCAAGGCCGGGCTGGCGATGGCCATGTGGGCGATGACCACGCTGGTCGCGCCGGTGATGGGGCCGCTGCTCGGCGGCTGGATCACCGACAACATCTCGTGGCCGTGGATCTTCTACATCAACCTGCCGGTCGGTTTCGTCGCCGCGGCCATCACCTGGGCGCTCTACCGCAATCGCGACAGCGCGACCTACAAGGTGCCGATCGACGCGATCGGACTCGGGCTGCTGGTGCTGTGGGTCGGCTCGCTGCAGTTGATGCTGGACAAGGGCAAGGAGCTCGATTGGTTCCATTCGAGCACGATCGTCGCGCTGGCCGTGATCGCGGTGGTCGCGTTTGCCTTCTTCCTGATCTGGGAGCTGACCGAGGAGCATCCGGTGGTGGACCTGTCGCTGTTCAAGCGCCGCAACTTCTGGACGGGCGCCTTCGCGACGGCCATCGCCTACGGCCTGTTCTTCGGCAACGTGGTGATCATGCCGCTGTGGCTGCAGCAGTGGATGGGCTACACCGCGACCGATGCCGGCATGGTGACGGCGCCGGTCGGATTGCTGGCGATCGTGTTCTCGCCGATCGTCGGGCTGACCGTGGCCAAGGTGGACCCGCGGCGCTACACGACCTTCTCGTTCCTCGTGTTCGCGCTGGTGCTGTTCATGCGATCGCGCTTCAGCACGCAGGCCGACTTCTGGACGCTGATGATCCCGACCATCATCCAGGGCGTGGCGATGGCGTTCTTCTTCATTCCGCTGGTCACGATCACGCTGTCGGGCCTCACGCCGGACCGCATTCCGGCGGCGTCGGGCCTGTCGAATTTCCTGCGCATCACGGCGGGCGCGATGGGCACGTCGATCGCGACCACGGTGTGGGAGAACCGCGCGGCGCTGCACCACGCGCAACTCGTGGAAGCGGTGACCAGCGGCAGCTCGGCGACAGCCAGCGCGATCACGGGGCTGGGCGGCACTGGGTTCAGTGCGGACCAGGTGCTGGGGCAGCTCAATCGGATGGTCGACCAGCAGGCCTTCATGCTGGCTGCGGACGACCTGTTCTATGCGTCCGCGGTGATCTTCATCCTGCTCATTCCGCTGGTGTGGCTGTCGCGTCCGCCGAAGGGTGGCGCAGGCGCCAGCGACGCCGCGGCCGGGGCTCACTGACAGGAGTCTTACGGCGGCGCGTAGGACCGCGCGCCGTTGCACTGCAGCATAGGCATTTGCCCCAGTAGGAAGGGCATTAGGCCGCGCCTAACATCCGTCCGCGCTCGCTTGGTAGCGCGAACAGATGGACTGCATGACCGTAAATTTCCGCCAGCAAGAGGGCGAGCGCGCGAGATGAGCGACATCATTCTTGAAACGCGCCAGCTCACCAAGGAATTCAAGGGCTTCACCGCTGTCAGCAAGGTCGACCTTGCCGTGAAGCGCGGCGCGATCCATGCGCTGATCGGGCCCAACGGCGCTGGCAAGACCACCTGCTTCAACCTGCTGACCAAGTTCCTGGAGCCCACGTCCGGCACGATCCTCTTCAACGGCCAGGACATCACCCAGGAACGCCCCGCGCAGATCGCGCGTCGCGGCATCATCCGCTCGTTCCAGATCTCGGCCGTCTTTCCGCACCTCACCTTGATGGAGAACGTGCGGTTGGGCCTGCAGCGTTCGCTGGGAACTTCGTACCACTTCTGGAAGAGCGAGAAGTCGCTCAAGCCGCTCGAGGCGCGGGCGCGTGAACTGCTGTCCGAGGTGGGGCTCGAGGAAATGGCCGACGAGCTGACGGTCAACCTGCCGTACGGCCGCAAGCGCGCGCTCGAAATCGCGACCACGCTCGCGATGGAGCCCGAATTGATGCTCCTCGACGAGCCCACGCAGGGCATGGGCCACGAAGACGTGCACCGTGTGGCCGAACTCATCAAGCGCGTGTCGGCGGGCCGCACCATCCTGATGGTCGAGCACAACATGAGCGTGGTCTCCACGATTGCCGACACCATCACCGTGCTGCAGCGCGGCGCCGTGCTGGCCGAAGGGCAGTACGCCGAGGTCTCGAAGAATCCGCTGGTCATGGAGGCCTACATGGGCACGACCGACGGCCAACTGCAGGGAGCACATTGATGGCCGCCCCCGCACTCGAAATCAAGGACCTGCACGCCTGGTACGGCGAGTCGCATGTGCTGCATGGCGTCGACATGGTGGTGCAGCCCGGCGAAGTGGTCACGCTGCTGGGCCGCAATGGTGCAGGGCGCACCACCACGATGCGCGCAGTGCTCGGCCTGACCGGCAGCCGCAAGGGCAGCATCAAGGTGCACGGCACCGAGACGGTGGGCTTGCCGACGCACAAGATCGCGCATCTCGGCATCGGCTATTGCCCGGAAGAGCGCGGCATCTTCGCGAGCCTTTCCGCGGAAGAGAACCTGCTGCTGCCGCCGGTGCTCAAGGGTGCCGACAAGGGCATGTCCGTGGAAGAGATCTACGCGATGTTTCCCAACCTGGCCGAGCGCCGCAACAGCCAGGGCACGCGGCTCTCGGGCGGCGAGCAACAGATGCTCGCAGTGGGGCGCATCCTGCGCACCGGCGCCAGGCTGCTGCTGCTGGACGAAATTTCCGAAGGACTCGCACCGGTGATCGTGCAGGCGCTGGCCCGCATGATCGTCACGCTGCGGTCAAAGGGCTACACCATCGTCATGGTGGAGCAGAACTTCCGCTTTGCCGCGCCGCTGGCCGATCGTTTCTACGTGATGGAGCACGGCCGCATGGTCGAGGCCTTCAGCGCGAAGGAACTCGAGGCCAAGATGCCGGTGCTCAATGAACTGCTGGGCGTCTGATTTTTCCCTTTTACGTTTTTCCATCGATCGCACAGAGGAATCCATGAAATACCGTCTTACCGCACTGACACTGGCCATCGGCGCGCTCGCGTTGGCAGCGGTCCCGGCCTACGCGCAGGAGAAAGTCAAGATCGGCTTCGTCACCGACCTGTCGGGCCTCTACGCCGACCTGGAAGGCAAGGGCGGCGCCACCGCGATCCAGATGGCCATCGACGACTTCGGCGGCAAGGCGCTGGGCCAGCCGATCGAGCTGCTCACGGCCGACCACCAGAACAAGGCCGACATCGCCGCCTCGAAGGCGCGCGAATGGATCGACACCGCCGGCGTGACCATGGTGTTCGGCGGCACCAACTCCGGCGTGGCGCTGGCCGCGGCCAAGGTGGCGCAGGAAAAGAAGCGCGTCTACTTCAACAACGGCGCGGGCTCATCGGCGCTGACCAATGAAGCCTGCAGCCCCTACACCGTGCACTATGCCTACGACACCGTGGCGCTGGCCAAGGGCACCGGCGGCGCGGTGGTGGACAACGGCGGCAAGAGCTGGTTCTTCCTGACGGCCGACTATGCCTTCGGGCAGGCGCTCGAGGCCGACACCACGACCGTGGTCAAGGCCAAGGGCGGCACGGTGGTCGGCTCGGTCAGGCATCCGCTCAACGCGTCGGACTTCTCGTCCTTCCTGCTGCAGGCGCAGAACTCCAAGGCGCAGATCCTGGGTCTGGCCAATGCCGGCGGCGACTTCATCAACTCGATGAAGGCGGCCAAGGAATTCGGCATCACCAAGACCATGAAGGTCGCCGGCCTGCTGGTGTTCCTGAGCGACGTGCACAGCCTGGGCCTGAAGAACACCGAAGGCCTGCTGCACACCACGAGCTGGTATTGGGACCTGAACGACGACACGCGCAAGTTCGCGACCCGCTACTTCGAGAAGACCAAGCGCATGCCGACCGACGTGCAGGCCGCCGACTACTCGGCCACCATGACCTACCTGAAGGCCGTGACGGCCGCCAAGACCACCGACAGCGACAAGGTGATGGCCCAGCTCAAGAGCATGAAGATCGACGACTTCTATGCCAAGGGCCAGATCCGCGCCGACGGCAGCTTCATCCACGACATGTACCTCGTGGAAGTGAAGAAGCCCGAGGAATCGAAGCGGCCGTGGGACTACCTCAAGGTGATCAAGAAGATGCCGGGCGACCAAATCTTCACGACCCAATCCGAATCGAAATGCGCTCTCTGGAAATAAGGAATCCGACCATGAAAAAGGTACTCGCACTCTCCGCCGTCTCCCTCGCCATCGCACTGGCGTCTGGCGCCGCGCAAGCCCAGGAAAAGGTCAAGATCGGCTTCATCACCGACATGTCGAGCCTCTATGCCGACGTCGAAGGCAAGAACGGCGCACTGGCCATCCAGATGGCCATCGACGACTTCGGCGGCAAGGTCAACGGCATGCCGATCGAACTGCTCACCGCAGACCACCAGAACAAGGCCGACATCGCCGCCTCGAAGGCACGCGAGTGGATCGACACGCAAGGCCTGACGATGCTGTTCGGCGGCACCAGCTCGGGCACCGGCCTGGCGATGGCCAAGGTGGCGCAGGAGAAGAAGCGCGTGTTCATGGTCAACGGCGCCGGCAGCTCGGCCCTGACCAACGAGCAGTGCAGCCCCTACACCGTGCATTACGCCTACGACACGGTGGCGCTGGCCAAGGGCACCGGCAGCGCCGTCATCGCGCGCGGCGACAAGAGCTGGTTCTTCCTCACGGCCGACTACGCCTTCGGCCAGGCACTCGAAGCCGATGCCACCAAGGTCGTGAAGGAGAAGGGCGGCACGGTGGTGGGCTCGGTCAAGCATCCGCTCAATACCTCCGACTTCTCGTCCTTCCTGCTGCAGGCGCAGAACTCGAAGGCGCAGGTGCTGGCGCTGGCCAACGCCGGCGGCGACACCATCAACGCGATCAAGGCGGCCAAGGAATTCGGCATCACCAAGACGATGAAGATGGTCGGCCTGCTGGTGTTCGTGACCGACGTGCACAGCATCGGCCTCAAGAATGCCGAGGGCCTGCTGGTCACGACGAGCTGGGACTGGAACCTCGACGACAAGACGCGCGAATTCGGCAAGCGCTTCTTCGAAAAGACCAAGCGCATGCCCACCGACATCCAGGCGGCGGACTACTCGGCCACCATGACCTACCTGAAGGCGCTGCAGGCCGCCAAGACCATCGACGCCGACAAGGTCATGGACCAGATCAAGAAGACGCCGATCGACGACTTCTATGCCAAGGGCACGGTGCGCGCCGACGGCCGCTTCGTGCACGACATGTACCTGATGCAGGTCAAGTCGCCGGCCGAATCGAAGCAGCCGTGGGACTACTACAAGCTGGTGCAGAAGCTCAAGGGCGAC
The DNA here is from genome assembly GCF_019207085.1 of Variovorax sp. dw_308. Classification (GTDB taxonomy): domain Bacteria; phylum Pseudomonadota; class Gammaproteobacteria; order Burkholderiales; family Burkholderiaceae_C; genus Variovorax. Next base: position 109,144 of record NZ_JAATOM010000004.1, read on the forward strand.
GAGGTCTTCACGACCAAGGCCGAGTCGAAGTGCGCCCTCTGGAAGTAACCGTCTCGCTGCCAACCTGACCCGCGCGCTCCCAACCACATGAACATTTCGATCCAGGGCCTGTTGAGCCAGCTCCTCCTGGGGCTGGTCAACGGCTCGTTCTACGCGATCCTGAGCCTCGGGCTCGCGGTGATCTTCGGGTTGCTCAACGTCATCAACTTCGCGCACGGCGCGCTGTTCATGCTGGGCGCCATCTTCACGTGGATGGCGGCGGAGTATTTCGGCATCAACTACTGGTTCATGCTGCTGCTGGCGCCGATCGTGGTCGGCATCGTCGGCGTCCTGATCGAGCGATTGCTGCTGCGCTGGATCTACAAGCTCGACCACCTCTACGGCCTGCTGTTGACACTCGGGCTCACGTTGCTGATCGAAGGGGTGTTCCGCTCGGTCTATGGCTCGTCCGGCCTGCCTTACGACGCACCCGACGCGCTGGCGGGCGCGACGGATCTCGGCTTCATGGTCCTGCCCAACTACCGCGCCTGGGTCGTGCTGGCGTCGCTGGTGATCTGCTTCGCGACCTGGTACGTGATCGAGAAGACCCGGCTCGGCGCCTACCTGCGTGCCGGCACCGAGAACCCGCGGCTGGTCGAGGCCTTCGGCGTCAACGTGCCGCTGATGATCACGCTGACCTATGCCTTCGGATGCGCACTGGCGGCCTTTGCCGGCGTGCTGGCGGCGCCGGTGATCCAGGTGTCGCCGTTGATGGGGCAGAACCTCATCATCGTGGTGTTCGCGGTGGTGGTGATCGGCGGCATGGGCTCGATCATGGGCGCCATCCTGACCGGGCTCGGGCTCGGCGTCGTGGAGGGCTTCACCAAGGTGTTCTATCCGGAAGCTTCGTCCACGGTCGTGTTCGTGATCATGGTCATCGTGCTGCTCATCCGTCCGGCCGGCCTGTTCGGAAAAGAAAAATAAAGCGCGGCATGAAGAAGATCTCTACTGTCGTCTACGCGCTGCTGCTGGTCGCGCTGGTCCTGGCGCCGTTCTTCGGCGCGTACCCCGTGTTCGTGATGAAGCTGATGTGCTTCGCGCTGTTCGCCTCTGCATTCAACCTGCTGCTCGGCTACACCGGGCTGCTGTCCTTCGGGCATGCGGCCTTCCTCGGCGGCTCGGCCTACGTCGCCGGCCATGCGATCAAGGTCTGGGGATTGACGCCGGAACTCGGCCTGCTGGCCGGCACGCTCACCGGCGCGCTGCTGGGCTGGCTGTTCGGCGTGCTGGCGATCCGCCGCCAGGGCATCTACTTCGCGATGATCACGCTGGCGCTGGCCCAGATGATGTTCTTCGTCGCGCTGCAAGCCAAGTTCACTGGCGGCGAGGACGGCCTCCAGGGCGTGCCGCGCGGCAAGCTGTTCGGCGTGATCGACCTGTCGAACGACCTCACGATGTACTACGTCGCACTCGTGGTCGTGGTGCTCGCTTTCCTGCTGATCGTGCGCACCATCCATTCGCCGTTCGGGCAGGTGCTCAAGGGGATCAAGGAGAACGAGCCGCGTGCGCTGTCGCTGGGCTATGACGTGAGCCGCTTCAAGCTGCTGGCCTTCGTGATCTCGGCGGCGCTGTCGGGCCTGGCGGGTTCGCTGAAGACGCTGGTGCTGGGCTTTGCCACCTTGAGCGACGTGCACTGGACGGCATCGGGCCAGGTCATCCTGATGACGCTGGTGGGCGGGCTGGGCACGCTGTCGGGACCGCTGGTCGGCTCGGCCGTCGTGGTGCTGCTGGAGAACAAGATCGGCGAACTCGGCAACCTGCTGGCGCGCATCACCACCATCGACTGGTTCAATACGCTGGGCGAGTCGGTCACGATGGTCACGGGCCTGATCTTCGTGGTTTGCGTGCTGGCGTTCCGGCGCGGGATCATGGGCGAGATCATCGCGTTCATCGATCGGCTTCGGGGGCCGGCGAAATGAGCTGGCAGGCCGCCACGCGCTACCCGGATCCCGCGGTGCGGGCGCTGGACCCGCGCTTCGGCAAGTACATGATCTTCAGCGCCGCCATCGAGCGGATCGCCACCGGCATGCGCTGGGCGGAGGGTCCGGTCTGGTTCGGCGACCATCGCTGCCTGCTGTGGAGCGACATCCCCAACAACCGCGTGATGCGTTGGGACGAAGCGAGCGGCGACGTGACCGTGTTCCGGCAGCCGTCCAACTTCGCGAACGGACACACGCGCGACCGGCAAGGACGGCTGCTGAGCTGCGAGCACGGCAGCCGCAGCGTCACGCGTACCGAGCACGATGGGCGCGTGACCGTGATCCTCGACAAGTTCGACGGCAAGCGGCTCAACTCGCCCAACGACATCGTGGTGAAGTCCGACGACTCGATCTGGTTCACCGATCCGCCCTTCGGCATCCTGGGCCACTACGAAGGCCATCGCGCCGAGGCGGAGTTGCCCACCAACATCTATCGCGTGGACTGCAAGACAGGCCACGCGACCGTGGTCAGGAGTTCGGTGAACCGGCCCAATGGACTGTGCTTCTCGCCGGACGAGAAGCGGCTGTACGTGGTCGAGTCCGGCACCACACCACCCCGCATCCGCGTGTTCGATGTCAGCGATGGCGGTGATCAGCTCTACAACGACGGCGTGTTCTACAGCTGCAAGAAGGGCGAGCGCCCTGATGGCTTCCGCTGCGATGTCGACGGCAACCTCTGGGCCGGCTGGGGCACGGGCGAGGGCCAGGACGGGGTGCGGGTGTTCGCACCGGATGGCAAGCCCATCGGGCACATCACGCTGCCGGAGCGTTGCGCCAACCTGTGCTTTGGCGGCGTGGCGCGCAACCGGCTGTTCATGGCGGCGAGCCAGTCGGTGTATGCGCTGTACGTGAACACGCAGGGCGCTCATACGACTTCGCAATCAAACGCATGACTGCGTTGGATCGCCTTGCCGTGCTACAGCACTGTCTGCGGCGCTCCGCCTTGTCCTGCGCTTGATTGCAAAGTCGCGTCAGAGCCGTAGCGCAGCCGCGTAGCCCGTCATCTCCAGGTAGCCCCGCCCGACGGGCTTGCCTTTTTCATCCAGAAGGTCGCTCAGGCCTTCCCAATAGATCGCGCCGGTCGAGCCGCGGCTGTCGAGTTCCTGGTCATCCAGCAGGGCCTTGACGACAAAGCTCCCCGCAGGCGTGCGCACTTTCCATTCGACCGGGTAGCTCGCCTGGCTGGCCGTGCTCTTCCACACGCGCAGCGGCTCGAATGCCACCTCGTCCGGCGCGAACGGCTTCGGCACGCCGCCGGCCGCCCGGAACGAGCCACCGGCCCACAGCACGCCCCCCGTCTTGAGGCGCATCCGAAAAGCCATCAGCGCGCTGCCGTCCGCGAGGTTCATGCCGATCCAGTCCCAGCCGGCCGCGTCGGGGTGCAGGTAGGCTTCGCTCCATTCGTGGTCCAGCCAGGCCTTGCCCTGCACGTCGAAGGGCTGGCCGTGCAGGGTGATGCGGCCGCTCGTCGCGAGTTGCGGCTCGCTGTAGTAGTAGCTGGCCTGCGCGACCTCCGGGCCCTTGCGCGACAGGCCGGCGTCACCTTGGAGCAGCGGCGGTTGCGTGGGCATGAAACGCAGGTCCAGCGCGAAGCCGCTGGCCGGAATGCGGGCGCTGTACTCCTCGGCCTTGCGTTCCAGCAGCCAGTCGCGCAGATGCACGCGGGTATCGCCTTCGCTCGCCTCGGCCACGCCCATGCCGGCCCGCGCGATGCGCTGGTCGTGCAGCAGCTTGCCGCCGGCGAGATCGGTCATTGCGGCATGCGCAAAGATCAGTTGCCTGGCCGCGAAGGCCGATTGCATGGCTTGCGTCTCTGCGATGCGCGATCGAAAGAAGGTCACCTGGAAGCCGAACACGCGCGCGCCGGACGTGGCCTGGCCGGTGATGTACCACCACTCGGTGCGCAAGTCGGGATGGCTGCCGAAGTCGCGCGGAAACTGCAAGCCGCGGGGCGGCAGGGCCCAGGCCGGCAGCGGCATCAGCGCGCCCAGCAGCAGGTGGCGACGCGACAGGCGCAGCGTCATTTCAGCAGCGCCTCGATGCGTCGCTGGTCCGCGCTCACATCGCCGAACGCTTCGCGCACCCAATCGGCATCGTGGTAGCTGGGCAGGTAGCGTTCGCCGGCATCGCAGAGCAGCGACAGGATCGAGCCCTGCCGGCCGGCATCGCGCATCTCCTGCGCGATCGCCAGCATCGCCACCAGGTTGGTGCCGGTCGAGGGTCCGACCTTGCGGCCGAGCAGCGCCGAGAGCGCGCGCATCGCGGCCACCGAGTCGGCGTTGGACACTTCGACCATCCGGTCCACCAGCGTGCGGATGAAGCTGGGCTCCACGCGCGGACGGCCGATGCCCTCGATGCGCGAGCCCGGGGCGGTCAGCGATGCATCGCCCGTGCGGTGGTAGGCGCCGAACACCGAGCCCTCGGGATCGGCCACGCAGATCGAGGTGTCGTGGCAGCGATAGCGCACATAGCGCCCGATGGTTGCGCTGGTGCCGCCCGTGCCGGCGCCGACCACGATCCAAGCCGGGACCGGATGCCGCTCGTGCGTCATCTGCTCGAACATGCTCTGCGCGATGTTGTTGTTGCCGCGCCAGTCGGTGGCGCGTTCGGCAAACGTGAACTGGTCCATGTAGTGGCCGTTGCTGCGCTCGGCCAGCGCGCGCGCCTCGTCGTAGACCTGCGCGGCGCGCTCGACGAAATGGCATTGGCCGCCGTAGAAGCCGATCTGTGCGATCTTTTCAGGCGAGGTGGTGCGCGGCATCACCGCGACGAAGGGCAGGCCCAGCAGCCGCGCGAAGTAGGCCTCGCTCACGGCCGTCGAGCCGCTCGATGCCTCGACGACCGTGGTGCCTTCGCGGATCCAGCCGTTGCACAAGGCGTAGAGAAACAGCGAGCGCGCGAGCCGGTGCTTCAGGCTGCCCGTGGGATGGGTCGACTCGTCCTTCAGGTACAGGTCGATGCCGGCAGCGGCGAGGCCGGGCAGCGGCAGCGGGATGAGGTGCGTGTCGGCGCTGCGCTGGTAGTCGGCCTCGATGCGGCGGATCGCCTCGGTCTGCCAGCCTGGGGTGTGGGGGGGACGCGTCATCGGGGGATTGTCACCAAACCGCCTGCGATCGGGGACGCGGCGCTTGGTATTTCGCTCGGAGGCGTCGACGAATAGCTTCCCTAGCTGGAGACGTAGACCGGCCGTTGGTATTCGTCGTCCGGCTCTCCATGTTCGGCGGCGCCTCCATCGTGCCCGCTGCCCGAACTTGTCGACGGCGGATTGCCCCATTTCCAGTTCCGGATCTCGGGCATGTCCTGCCCATGCTGGCGGATGTAGTGCTGGTGCGCGATCAGCTTGTCCTGCGTCATCTGCTTCAGGTAGGCGCCCTTGCTCCCCAGGTTGGGCAGGTAGTCGATCACGTCCTGCACCAGGTGGAAGCGGTCCAGCTCGTTCTGCACGCGCATGTCGAACACGGTGGTGATGGTGCCTTCTTCCCGGTAGCCGTGCACGTGCAGGTTGCGGTTGGCGCGCCGGTAGGTCAGGCGATGAACCAGCGACGGATAGCCGTGGAAGGCAAAGATGATGTGCTTGTCGATGGTGAACAGCGAGTTGTAGTCCGACTCGTTCAGCCCATGCGGATGCTCGCTCGCGGATTGCAGCTTCATCAGGTCGACGACGTTGATGACGCGGATGCGGATCTCGGGCAGGTGTTCGCGCAGGATCGAGACGGCCGCCAGCACTTCCAGCGTGGGCGTGTCGCCGCAGCAGGCCATGACGATGTCGGGCTCGGCGTCCTGGTCGTTGCTGGCCCACTGCCAGATGCCGATGCCTTCGGTGCAGTGCATGACGGCGGCCTCCATGTCCAGCCACTGCGGCAATGCATGCTTGCCGGCCACCACGACGTTGACATAGTGCCGGCTGCGCAGGCAGTGGTCGAACACCGACAGCAGGCAGTTGGCATCGGGCGGCAGGTAGATGCGAACGATGTCGGCTTTCTTGTTGACCACGTGGTCGAGGAAGCCCGGGTCCTGGTGCGTGAAGCCGTTGTGGTCCTGCTGCCAGACATGCGAGGCGAGCAGGTAGTTCAATGAGGCGATCGGGCGCCGCCACGGCAGTTCCGACGTGACCTTCAACCACTTGGCATGCTGGCTGAACATCGAATCCACGATGCGAATAAAGGCCTCGTAGCTGTTGAACACGCCGTGGCGGCCGGTCAGCAGGTAGCCTTCGAGCCAGCCTTCGCACTGGTGCTCGCTGAGCATCGAATCGAGCACGCGGCCGGCCGGCGCGAGGAACTCGTCGCCGGGTACATGCCGCGCGTCCCACTGGCGCGCGGTGGCTTCGAAGACGGCGCCCAACAGGTTCGAGAGCGTTTCGTCCGGCCCGAAGAGGCGGAAAGTCTGCGGATTGAGCTTGATCACGTCGCGCAGAAACTTGCCGAGCACCACCGTGTCGCCCATGTCGACCGCGCCGGGGCTCTCCACTGCGATGGCGTAGGACCGGAACTCGGGCATGCGCAGGTCGCGCAGCAGCATGCCACCGTTGGCATGGGGATTGGCGCTCATCCGGCGCGTGCCCCTGGGTGCCAGCTCGGCCAATTCGGGAAGCAAGCCGCCCCGCTCGTCGAACAGGGTTTCGGCGCCATAGCTCTTCATCCAGGCTTCGAGTTGCAACAGGTGGTCGGGGTGCGCGGGATCGACCACCAGCGGCACCTGGTGCGACCGGAAGGTGCCTTCGACCGGCAGTCCGTCGACCACCTTCGGCCCGGTCCATCCCTTGGGGGACCTGAAGACGATCATCGGCCAGCGCGGCCGCTCGTGGTCGCCGGTGCCGCGCGCATCCTGCTGGATCCGCCGGATCTGCTCGACGGCGTAGTCCATCGTGGCGGCCATGAGCTGGTGCATCTGTTGCGGGTCCTCGCCCTCCACGAACAGCGGTGTCCAGCCGCAGCCGCGGAAGAACTGCGCCAGTTCGTCGCGCTCGATGCGTGCCAGCACGGTCGGGTTGCTGATCTTGAAACCATTGAGGTGAAGGATTGGCAGCACTGCGCCATCGTTGATCGGGTCGAGCATCTTGTTCGAATGCCAGGCCGTGGCCAGCGGGCCAGTCTCGGCTTCGCCGTCGCCGACCACGCAGGCGACGATCAGGTCGGGGTTGTCGAATACCGCGCCGAACGCGTGGCTGAGCGAGTAGCCCAGTTCACCGCCTTCGTGGATGGAGCCTGGCGTCGTCGGCGCGACGTGACTCGAAATGCCGCCGGGAAACGAGAACTGCGCGAACAGCTTCTTCATGCCGGCCTCGTCCTGCCCGATGTCCGGGTAGATCTCGCTGTAGGTGCCTTCTAGCCAGGCGTTGCCCACCAGCGCCTGCCCGCCATGGCCGGGGCCGGCGACATAGATCATGTTCAGGTCGTGCTCCCTGATGACCCGGTTCAGGTGCACGTAGATGAAGTTCTGGCCCGGCACGGTGCCCCAGTGCCCGACCACGAGCGGCTTGACATGCGACAGCTTCAGCGGCACGCGCAGCAGGGGGTTGTCGTAGAGATAGAGCTGGCCGACGGACAGGTAGTTGGCGGCGCGCCAATACGCGTCCATGCGGGAGAGCAGTTCGGGGGGCAGGGTGGCGATCTTCATGCCTTGTTATAGAAGTCGCCGGGCCGCACCGTCTGTGCGCGGGCGCGCATAGGCGGTGCGCCTCGCTATGTTGTGCAGCGCACAGACCGCCGGCGATGCGAGACCTACGCTGGTTTTCTCGCTCCTGCTTTCTTGAGGCATGTTCCCTATCCAGACATCGACGCTACCGGAATCGCTCGCCGAGGTAACCCAACCCGAGGTCCCCGCGACCGCCTTCAACGTCGGCACGGTCGCGGCGGTGCGTGGCAGCGTGGTCGATGTCCGCTTCTACAGGCACCTGCCGCCGATCCATTCGCTGCTGCACGCGGGCGACGACCGCCGGATCGTCATCGAAGTGCTGACGCAGCGCGACGCACACCACGTGCGCTGCATTGCGCTGACACCCACCGAGGGCCTCGCGCGCGGCATGCCGGTGCGCGACAGCGGCGCGCCGCTTCGCGCGCCGGTGGGCAAGGGCATCGTCTCGCGCATGTTCGACGTGTTCGGCAACACCATCGATCGTGGCGAGCCATTGACGGGCGTCGAGTGGCGGTCGGTGCATCGGGCGCCGCCTGCGCTGGCGCGGCGGTCCACGAAGTCGGAAGTCTTCGAGACCGGCATCAAGGTCATCGACGTGCTGGCGCCGTTGGAGCGCGGCGGCAAGGCCGGCATGTTCGGCGGCGCCGGCGTGGGCAAGACCGTGCTGTTGACCGAGATGATCCACAACATGATCGGCCGCCAGGACGGCGTCAGCATCTTCTGCGGCATCGGCGAGCGTTGTCGCGAGGGCGCGGACCTCTACGGCGAAATGAAGGCCGCGGGCGTACTGTCCAGGATGGTGATGATCTTTGCCCAGATGAACGAACCCCCGGGTGCGCGCTTTCGCGTCGGCGACGCGGCATTGACGATGGCCGAGTACTTCCGTGACGACGAGCACCGCGACGTGCTGCTGCTCATCGACAACATCTTCCGCTTCATCCAGGCCGGCTCCGAGGTGTCGGGCCTGATGGGGCAGATGCCGTCGCGGCTCGGCTACCAGCCGACGATGGGCACCGAACTCGCGGGTCTCGAGGAGCGCATCGCCAACACCGACACCGGCGCGATCACTTCGATCCAGGCGGTGTACGTGCCGGCCGACGACTTCACCGATCCGGCAGCGGTTCACACGTTCTCGCACCTGTCCGCCTCCATCGTGTTGTCGCGCCAGCGCGCCAGCGAAGGCTTGTACCCTGCCATCGATCCATTGCAGTCGCATTCGATGATGGCGACGCCCGGCATCGTCGGCGAGCGCCACTACGCGCTGGCGCAGGAGATCCGGCGCACGCTCGCGCAATACGCCAAGCTCAAGGACATCATCGCGATGCTGGGTCTGGAGCAGCTATCGCCCGCGGACCGCAGCGTGGTGGCGCGCGCGCGCCGGCTGGAGCGCTTCCTGACGCAGCCCTTCTTCACGACCGGGCAATTCACCGGGCAGGCGGGCAAGCTGGTGAGCCTGAAGGATGCGCTGGAGGGTTGCGAACGCATCCTGCACGACGAGTTCAACGACCGGCCCGAGAGTGCGCTCTACATGATCGGTGCGATCAGCGAGGCAAAGGCGGCGCCTGCCGCCAAACCCGAGGTGGCGACGCATGCGGCTTAAGGTGTTGCTGCCCTTCCAGGTCTTCGCCGACGAGGATGGCGTCTCGCGCATCGTTGCGGAGTCGCTTGGCGGATCGTTCGGCTTGTTGCCGCACCGGCTCGACTGCGTCGCTGCGCTGGTACCGGGAATACTGATCTATGAAACGCCCGCCCATGGCGAAGTCTGCCTCGCGGTGGACGAGGGCATCCTGGTCAAGACCGGGGCGAACGTGCTGGTGTCGGTGCGCCGTGCCTTGCGCGGTGCGGGCCTGGCGCAGTTGCGCGAAGCGGTCGCGCAACAGTTCTTGCAGGAGGACGCGCAAGCGCAGAGCCTTCGATCGGCCATGGCGGCCGTCGAGAGCGGCTTTCTGCGACGCTTCGCGCGTTTTGAAAATGCATGACGACGAGGACACCCCCTGGCCGCCCATGGCCCATCAGGTGGGCGCCAAGGCACAACGCAAACTCAAGGCGCGGCGTGATGGCACGCCCGGCGTCTGGCTCGGCCTCGGCATGATGGGCCTGGTCGGATGGTCGGTCGCGGTGCCGACCTTGCTGGGCGCCGCACTCGGCCTTTGGCTGGACAGGCACTACGCGGGCCAGCATTCGTGGACGCTCGCGCTGCTGGTGGCCGGCCTGGTGCTTGGTTGCGTGAACGCATGGCGCTGGGTTGCCAACGAAGACCGCGCGATGCACGAAGAAGGGGGGGCCGGCGATGCGTGAAGCGCTGTTCCTGTCGTTGTCCTTCATTGCCGGCGCGGTGCTCGGGGCAATCTTCTTTGGCGGCCTGTGCTGGACGGTCTACCGCGCCACCACGGCGAGGCAGCCCGGCCTGTGGATTTTCACCAGCCTGCTTCTGCGCATGGCCCTGACCTTGACGGGCTTCTATGTCGCCGGGGCGGGCCATTGGGAACGGCTGCTGGCGTGCCTGCTCGGCTTCGTGATCGCACGTGGCATGGTGACCTGGCTCGCACAGCCCGCGTCATCGCCACGCCGGCGCCTGGACCCTGGAGGCTCCCATGCGCCTTAGCCCGGACCAATGGATCTTCTGGCAACACGGATTCGTCAAGCTCAACGCAACCATCGTCTTCACGTGGGCGCTGATGCTGGTGCTGGTCGCAGGGTCCGCGCTCGTCACGCGCAGGCTCGGCAGCGGGCGGCAGCTCTCGCGCTGGCAATGCCTGCTCGAGATCGTCGTGACAGGCATCGCCGGACAGATCAGGGAGGTCGGCTTGAGCGAGCCTGGCAAGTACCTCGCATTCATCGGCACGCTGTTCGTCTTCGTCGCGGCCTCGGCCCTGTGCACCGTGCTGCCCGGCTTCGAGTCGCCCACCAGTTCGTTGTCGACCACCGCCGCCCTGGCGCTGTGCGTGTTCGTGGCGGTGCCTTTCTTCGGCATCGCGAGCCAGGGCCTGCGCGGCTACCTCAGGTCGTACCTGGAGCCCACCATCCTGATGCTGCCCTTCAACATCATCGGCGAGGCATCGCGCACGCTGGCGCTCGCCGTGCGTCTGTTCGGCAACATGATGAGCGGCGCGATGATCGCCGGCATCCTGCTGACGATCACGCCCTTTCTCTTTCCGGTCGTCATGACCTTGCTGGGCCTGCTCACCGGCATGGTGCAGGCCTACATCTTCAGCATCCTGGCGGCGGTCTACATCGCCGCCGCCACGCGCGTTGCCACGCCCAAGTCGGTCGAGCAACCCGCCGCGCCAACCACCCCACCACCCGAGGCCCGCCCATGGACAGCCTGACCCTGATTGCCATCGCATCGATCGTCATCGCCGGCCTCACCACCGGATTCGGCACCATGGGCCCCGCACTGGCCGAGGGCAGGGCGGTGGCGACGGCGTTGACGGCGCTGGCGCAACAGCCCGACGCCGCAGCCACCATCACGCGCACCCTGTTCGTCGGCCTGGCGATGATCGAGTCGACGGCCATCTATTGCTTCGTGGTGTCGATGATCCTGATCTTCGCCAACCCGTTCTGGAATGCCGCCGTGACGGCCGCGGCCCACGTCGCCGGGAAGTAAGCCATGCTGATCGACTGGTTCACCGTCGGTGCGCAGGCGCTGAACTTCCTCGTCCTCGTCTGGCTGATGAAGCGCTTTCTCTACAAGCCGGTACAGGACGCCATCGCCGCTCGCGAAAAGCGCATTGCCGACGAACTCGCGGATGCAGACGCGAGGAAGGCCGAGGCGATCAAGGAACGCCAGGCTTTCCAGCGCAAGAACGCCGACTTCGATCGCGACCGCGCCGCGCTGTTTGCCACTGCGACGAGCGACGCCAACGCGGACCGCCAGCGGCTGGACGATGTGGCACGTGGCGCGGCGGAGGCGCTGGCGGTCAAGCGCCAGGAGACACTGGCCGGCGACGCACAGAGGCTGAACGAATCGGTGCGCGACCGCACGGTGCAGGAAGTGTTGGCCATTGCGCGCCGCACGCTCGCAGACCTGGCCTCGGCGAGCCTTGAAGCCAGCGCCTGCGACGTGTTCACACAGCGCCTGCGGGCGCTGGACGGCAACGCCAGGGAAGGGCTCGACGCGGCACTGAAATCCGGCAATGGCCCTGCGCTCGTCCGCAGTGCGTTCGCGCTGCCACAGCCGCAACGCGATGCCGTCCAGCATGCGATCAACGAGACCTTTTCAATGGATGCCCCATTGCAGTTCGAAGTTGCCCCGGAGCTCGTGGGCGGCATCGAACTCAGCACGCAGGGGTACAAGTTCGCGTGGAGCATCTCCGACTACCTCGGTTCGTTGGACCGGGGCGTGAGCGAACTGCTGAAGGCGCGGGCCGCACCCGCCTCAACCCCGTCATCGAGCCCTGCGCCGAGCACTGCATGAACGCACCCACTGCCACGTTGCAGCAGACCTTCGACACCGCCTTCGAACTGCTGGCCCAGGCGCGCGATGCATTGGTGCCGCGCCTCGTGCCGCGCGAGGTCGGCACGGTCGTTTCCGTCGACACCGGCGTGGCCCATGTCAGCGGGTTGCCCGGCGTCGGCTATGCGGAAGTGATCCGCTTTCCCGGCGATGTGTCGGGCATTGCCTTCAACGTCGACGACACCGAAATCGGCGTGGTGCTGTTGGGCGACCATGCCCATCTGCATGCGGGCGACGAGGTCCAGCGCACGGGCCGGGTGATGGATGTCGCGGTCGGCGAAAGCCTGCTCGGCCGCGTGATCGATCCGCTGGGTCGCCCGCTCGACGGACAGGATGTGCCGACCGGCACCACCCGCTTGGCCATAGAGCGCCCGGCACCGGCGATCATGGACCGCGAGAGCGTCAACGTGCCGCTGCAGACCGGCCTGAAGGTGGTGGACGCGTTGATCCCGATCGGACGCGGCCAGCGCGAACTCATCCTCGGCGACCGGCAGACCGGAAAGACCTCGATGGCGATCGACACCATCATCAACCAGCGGGGCCAGGATGTCGTGTGCATCTATTGCGCGATCTGCCAGCGCGCGTCGGCAGTGGCCCGCGTCGTGGCCGTGCTGCGCGCCCAGGGCGCGATGGACTACACCGTGGTGGTCGTGGCCGAGGGCAACGACCCGCCGGGGCTGGCGTATGCCGCACCGTACGCCGCGACCAGCATCGCCGAGCACTTCATGGAAGCCGGGCGCGACGTGCTCATCGTCTACGACGACCTCACCCAGCATGCGCGCTCGTACCGCGAGTTGTCGCTGCTGCTGGAACGCCCGCCCGGACGCGAGGCCTTCCCCGGCGACATCTTCTACATCCACTCGCGGCTGCTGGAGCGTGCCACCCATCTGCGCAAGGAACTGGGCGGCGGGTCGCTCACGGCGCTGCCCATCATCGAAACCGAGGCGGAGGACATCTCGGCCTACATCCCGACCAACCTCATCTCCATCACGGACGGCCAGATCTACCTGTCGCCGACCCTGTTCGAACTCGGCGTGCTGCCTGCGGTCGACGTCGGCAAGTCGGTGTCGCGTGTAGGCGGCCAGGCGCAGCGCGCGGCTTTCCGGGCGGTGACAGGCGATCTCAAGCTGGGCTACGCGCAGTTCGAGGAACTCGAGTCTTCGCGCGGTTCGGCGCCAGGCTGGACGACGACACGCAGCAGGCCATCGTGCATGGACAACGCATCCGCGCGTGCCTGCAGCAGGCGGAGTTGTCGCCGGTGCCCGTGCCGGCGCAGATCGCGATCCTGATGGCGCTGAAGTCGCGCCTCTTCGAGCCTGTGACGCTGGATCGCATGACGCAAGCCCAGCGCGCGGTGCAGGAGGCTGCTGCGGGGATGCCCGTCGACCTGGCTACCCGGCTTGTCAGCGCCGACAAGCTGCGCGAAGAAGACCAGGTGGCGATCATCGAACTGGCCCGCAAGGCCATCGTGCCTTTCCTGCCGCATGCCGAGGCGAGCAAGACTGCGCCGACGGAAGCGCCCTGATGGCCGACACGTCCGCAAGCCTGCGGCGCAAGATCGCCAGCGCTGGCGACCTGCAATCGGTCGTTCGCGCGATGAAGTCGCAGGCGGCCGCGAGCGTGGGCCAGTACGAGCGGTCCGTGGCTGCGCTCGGCGACTATGCCCGCACGGTGGAACTCGGACTGGGCGCGTGCTTTCGCAGTAGCGCGCCGCTCGATGGCGCGCCGCCATCGCACGGACAGGCCGGCCGCGCCATCCGCGCCGTGATCTTCGGTTCCGACCAGGGCCTGGTCGGACGCTTCAATGACGTGGTGCTCGACCATGCACGCGCCACGCTGGCCGCGTTGCCTGCAACGGCGCAGGTCTGGGCGGTGGGCGACCGAATCAGTTCCGGGCTCGCGGACCGCCGCACGCTGGCGGCGGGTGTCTTCGCCGTACCGCGATCGGTGCAGGCGATCACGGCATTGGTCGGGCAGGTCATGGTGAAGGTCGTCGGGCAAGACGAGGCGCATGAAGCGCCCGGTGCACGCGCGTCACTCTACCTGTTCAACAACCGCCCGGTCTCGGGTTCGGCGTACGAGCCAGTGAGCCAGCGCCTGTTGCCACTCGACGAGAGCTGGCGACGAAAGCTCGCCGATCAGCCCTGGCCGACCGGCATGCTGCCCGAGGTGCTGGGTGAGGTGCCGCGTGAGGTGCCGGGCGAAGGCGCCATGACGCTGCGTGCGCTGATCCGCGAGTACCTGTTCGTCTCGATCTTCCGGGCCGCCGCGGAGTCGCTCGCAAGTGAAAACGCGAGTCGCCTGGCGGCAATGGACCGCGCCGACCACAACATCGAAAAAATGCTGCGCACACTCGGCGGCAGCTTTCATCGCCTGCGGCAGAGCAGCATCGACGATGAGCTGTCCGACGTGGTTGCGGGATTCAAGGCGCTGGGCGCCGGGCGATGATTGGCGCCTGGTGCGGGAACCGCTTGCGATGTGCGGTGTCGCACGGACATGAGCCCGGGATTCCGCGATGCTTTCAGGTGACAGTCTGTCGGCGCTGGTAGAGGATGCTTCGGCGCCCGCCCATCACACTGAGCGGTCCTCGATGCCGGCGACTGTCCCCCTCTCCGCGCTCAGCGCTCGCCGGACCGGGCCTTCGCGGCCACGTGGCCGCTGGGCGTTACCCGCATCACGATGGCATTGCCGGTATAGGACTGGCTGCCGCGAACCTGGTGCGTCGGCGGCAGATCGGCTTCGACCAGGCCCGCCGTTCGAAGTATCTCCAGCTTGCCGATCTCGCTGTCGTCAACGATCCTGGCTGGAAGCCTTGCGCAGCGGAGGCGCTCAAGAAGAACGTAGGGCATCGCCGGTTTCCTCAGGTCGGATCATGCGGCGCTGGCTGCCGCCGGCTGAAGCGCAGGCTTTCGCAAGTCGACGGTGTACAAGACCTGCGTGATGTCATCCGGGTCGCGCTTGTGGTCGAGCTGCAGGTGTGCCGCGAACTTGCGCATCAGGTTGTTGTCTTCGAGGTCGCTCGAATGCATCTGCTCGATGCCGAGTTTTTTCGCGGCCACGATGAGGTACTTCATCAACAGCGTGCCGAGTCCCTTGTTTTGCCACGCGTCGCTGACGGTCACGGCAAACTCGCATTCCTTGCCTCCCGCCTGCGCGCTGAATCGCGCAACGCCCACTTCGATCTCCTTCGCGTTCTCCTCGATCACCGCGACGTACGCCATGTCCGTCGACGGGTCGATCGTCGTCAACTTTTGAAGCAGCGCATCGCCCGGTGAGTTCAAGGTCTCCAGAAAGCGGAATCGCCGCGACGCGGGCGACAGGGCCTCGATGAACTTGCGCTCCATCTCGACATCGTCCTTGTGGATCGGCCGAATCAACACCCTGTCGCCGCCGCGCAGCATTTCGTGCCGGCCGCCATTCAATCCTTCGTTGCCGGCCGCGGAATCGTTGTTGGCCGCCGCGTCCTTCGATGCGCTGATCATGTTGTTTCCTTTGAGATTGCGAGATGGCGCCGCAGTGCCTTCGCGCGCCTGACACGAAGCGCCACGAACACCGCGCAGCGTCAACGTCGCGCGAGGTGTCTCCCGGTGGGACGTGTCAAGGTTCGTCATGGCAATGGGCCCGTGTCTGGATCCACAAAGCTTGCGCCGATAGCGCAGTTCAGTCTGTGCGGTGACGTACCGATGCTCAATGCGAAACCAATGCGCATCGATTCGGGCTCACCAGCAGATCACTCGTGACACCACCCAGCGCCCATTCCCGCAAGCGACTGTGGCCGTATGCACCCGCAACAATCAAGTCGATGTCGATGTCCTGACCCAAGGCATAAAGCGCTTCGGCATCGTCACCGGTCGATGGTGATGCGATGCACTTCGCAGTAACGCCATGCCGCTGCAGCCAGGCGGCGACATCCGCGAGGCGGATTCGACACGCGGCTTGATCGGCGTGCGTGCAAATCTCGACCAGGCTCACGTGCGCGGCTTTCTGTAGCAGCGGGATCGCATCGACGATGGCCCGGCGCGCCTCGCGCGTGTCCTTCCATCCGATCATCACGCGATCGAGGTCGACCTTGTCGGTGGCGGCCGGCACCAGCAGCACGGGTCGTCCGGCCCGCATGATGAGATCGTTGGTGTTGAGGCAGCGGGCAGCATCGAGCATGCGGTTCGTGTCGACGGTGGTCAGGATGAGATCGGCGCTGCGCGCTTCGCCTGCGACGTAGTCGGCCAACAGGTCAAAGGGCATCGAGCAGCGCCACTCGGGCGGTTCCGGCATGCCCTGCAGTGCGCTTCGAAAACCTGCCTCGACATCCTTCAGCAGCCTGGCGGTTTGCGCCCGGCTCTCCTCATACATTTCTTGCGGAACAATTCCGTCGCCGTACGCCATCTCCAGAGGCTGTTGGGCTGCGATGCCGATCACGTTGGCGCCATGGCTTTCTGCGAGATGACGGGCCATCTTCAGCACGCCGCTGTTCAACTGCCCGATCTGCAGGTGCACCATCAATGTTGCGTAGGTCACGATAGTCCTTTGGCCTCAATGTGCGAGCACTTATGCAGTGGCCTGCGCGATCGACCCGGCAAGAACAGATCTCACCTTTGATTGATCTTCCGCGCCGCCATGGACCAGAAGAACGTACTTGTCGACCTTGACGGCAGTTTCGTACTTGATGACCTGATCCTTGGGCACACCGACTTGCGTCAGCGCCGCGCCCAGCGCAGAAAGGCTGCCAACCAGGACGGCGCCTTCCAGCGCGCTGACCAGTGCTGCCACGACGGGGCCTGCCATTGCCACAAGGCCGAGACCGGGCAGGATGAAGACAGCCGGCGCCAGCAACAGGCCCCAGATCCCACCCCAGAATGCGCCCGCGCCGCCCCACGCCTTGATCTTGTCGGCGACGGTGTAGAAGCCCATCGGGTGTTCTTCGCTGTGATAGCCACGTCCGACCAGGGACAGCTTCTTGACGTCGAACCCCGACTCGCTCAACGCGTGGATCGCGTCCTCTGCCTGCACGCGCGTCTCGAAGATGTAGGCCGGGGAAATATCGGTGATCATGCTGCTGCTTTCGTGGGTGATGTGAACGTGGCCCGCGAGGCGAGCGTGAGGTTGTCGATGACGCTGCGCACGCCGGGCGCGGCCCATGCACTTTGCATGGCGAGGTCTCGCTCGTGCCAGCCTTGCACCGTTCCCGACAGCGTGACATCGGCGCCGTGGACCGAAGCCGAAATCGGTTGCGCGTCGGCCGTCGCGAGCCGCGCGAGCGCGGCGTCAAGGTCCAACTGGAGAGTGTCTTCGGCGTCGCGGGGCTTGAGCGTGATCTGGTTGTCGATGCCGCGCACGCCCGCAAGATGGCTGGCGAATTCGATCGCCGCTTCCCTCTGGTACTGCCAGTGCACCTCGCCCGAAAGGGTGATCCATCCGTGCTCGACCATGACCTTGACGGCATCGGTCGGCAGGAGCGTATGGGCGTTCAGCGCAGTTTCGGCCGACCGCGCGATGTCGGCGTCGGTTCGTTTTCCAAGTTCGGAGAGCTTGACGTCCAGCGCCATGACCAGCGCCTGCACGCCGAATACGCGTTGTGCGGCGCCTTGTGCCGCCCATTTCTCGGGGAAGCTGCTGACCTCGCCGGCCAGGGTGACCACGCCGTCCTTGACTGCCACGCCGATTTCGGCCGCGTGGACGGACGGGTCCCACTTCAGTTCCGCGAGGACGTCCTGCTGGAGTTGGTTGTCGGTCTTCATGACGTCCTCTGGCGAAGGATGCGGGCTTTCATCGGGCGGGTACGACCACCACGGTGTCGCCGCTCGCGCCGGTGGAGCCGGTTCTGCCCTGCCCGCCGATGTCTCCGGTCGCGCCCGTATTTCCGGTGTTGCCTGTGCTTCCCGTGGCGCCGGTGTAGCCCGTGTTGCCCTGGTTACCCTGCGGGCCCATGGGCCCTGTGCAAGCGCCAAGCGCGAGCATGGCGACGAGCAGGAGCGAGGGCAATGTGTAGTTCTTCACGATGGTTCCTGTGGAATCGGGTCGCGACCGGAATGGTGCGCACCTGTGCACTGTCAGTGGTTGCAGGGACACCGTCTGTTCGGTGCCGCGCACAGCCTCGCCCGGCGCTTCTTCGAGCGGAACTCGCGCTGTTCTCCTACAAACCGGCTTGAGGAACGAATCGGCAAATCGGAAACGGAGGATGTTCATGATCGCTTCCTGACGTGGTACGCCAGCGCACAGACCGACCAGCGCGATGCGCCTATGTTGGTATGGCGTGCCCCGGCGGCGCGCCAGAACCCGGAAGACATCATGACAAGAACCCACCCCTACGAATTCGGCCTGGACAAGAACGAGGCCAATTTCGTGGCCTTGTCGCCCATGAGCTTCATCGAGCGATCAGCCTGCGTGTACCCTGAGCACATCGCGTTGATCTATGGATCACGACGGCAAACCTGGCGCGACACGTATGCGCGCTGTCGCCGACTGGCCAGTGCGCTCGTGCAACGCGGCGTCGGCGCCGGCGACACCGTCGCGGTCATGCTGCCCAACGTGCCGGCGATGTTCGAGGCGCATTTCGGCGTGCCGATGGCGGGTGCCGTGCTCAACACGCTCAACACGCGGCTCGATGCAGAGGCCATCGCCTTCATGTTGCAGCATGGCGAGGCCAAGGTGCTGCTGACCGACCGCGAGTTCGCCGTCGTGATCGAGAAGGCCCTCGCGATGGTCGGCGACAGGCGGCCGTTCGTGATCGAGGTCGAGGACGACGATGCACCGCCCGGCAAATCCCTCGGCGATGTTTCTTACGAGTCTTTCCTCTCTCGTGGCGACCCCGGCTTTCGCTGGAAGCTGCCTTCCGACGAGTGGAACGCCATCGCACTGAACTACACGTCCGGCACGACCGGCAACCCCAAGGGCGTGGTGACGCACCACCGCGGCGCCTACCTCAATGCGGTTTCGAACGTCGTGACCTGGGAGATGCCGCGCCATCCCGTGTACCTGTGGACCTTGCCGATGTTCCATTGCAACGGCTGGTGCTTCCCGTGGACCCTGGCCTTGCAGTCCGGCGCCAGCGTATGCCTGCGCAAGTTCGAACCGGCGGTGGTCTTCGACCTGATCCGCGAGCACAAGGTCACCCACCTGTGCGGTGCGCCCATCGTCTACGGCATGCTGATCAACGCGCCCGAAGCGCAGCGCGCGGGGATCGCTCACGCTGTCAAGGGCCTGATCGCCGGCTCTGCGCCGCCCGCCGCCATCATCGAAGGCTGCGAACAGATGGGCATCGCCATCACCCACGTCTACGGCCTGACCGAGGTCTACGGCCCGGCGGCGGTATGCGCCCAGCAGGTCGAGTGGGCCGCACTCCCCGTGGGCGAACGGGCCCGCCTGAACGCCCGCCAGGGTGTGGCCTACCCGATGCAGGAGGCCATCGCCGTGCTCACGCCCGACACGATGGAGCCGGTGCCGGCCGACGGCGAGACGATCGGCGAGATCTTCTTCCGCGGCAATGTGGTGATGAAGGGCTACCTGAAGAACGCGAAGGCCACGGAGGAAGCGTTTGCCGGTGGCTGGTTCCACACGGGCGACCTAGCGGTGACGCAGCCCGACGGCTACGTCAAGATCAAGGATCGCAGCAAGGACGTGATCATCTCCGGCGGCGAGAACATTTCCAGTGTCGAGGTCGAGGAGGTGCTGTATCGCCATGCAGCGGTGCTCGCAGCGGCCGTCGTGGCCAAGCCGGATGAGAAATGGGGCGAGGTGGCCGCGGCCTTCGTCGAACTCCGCGAGGGAGCCACGGTGACGGAGGCGGAAATCATCGCGCATTGCCGCGCCGAGATGGCGCGATTCAAGGTGCCCAAGCAGGTCATCTTCGGCGAACTACCCAAGACTTCCACCGGGAAGATCCAGAAGTTCGTGTTGCGCGAGCAGTTGCATTCGGCCGCGGCCATCGTGTGAGTGCTGTCATGAAACTCCTGTTCACTGCCAGTTCCAGGCAACCGAAGCATCGAGACAAGACACCATGAACGAAATGAACGGCTACGACGTCGAAGACCTGAAGGCGGGCATGTCCGCGACCTACTCGAAGACCATCACCGAGGCCGACATCGTCCTGTTTGCCGGCGTCTCCGGCGACAACAACGCCCTGCATGTGAACGAGGAGTTCGCGGCGACGACGCGCTTCGGCGGCCGCATCGCGCACGGCTTCCTGACGGCCAGCGTGATTTCGGCCGCGGTGGCCAACCACCTTCCCGGACCGGGCACGATCTATCTCAGCCAGTTGCTGAACTTCCGCGCGCCGGTGCACATTGGCGAAACGGTGCATGCCAGCGTGAGTGTCAAATCCGTAGACCCCATTCGCCGCCGCGTGACGCTTGAAACCATCTGCATGGTCGGAACGACGGTGGTGATCGATGGCGAAGCGTTGGTGATGACCACCTCGTCCGCCAAGCGGCCGCCCTCGATCGCCGCCGTGCAGCCGCAGCAGACGCCGGCGCTCAGCCTGGCGTGAATGCGAGCGGACCCCAGGAGAAAGACCATGCCCTCGACAACATCCCCGACCCCGGTCACCGATACCAGGATCATCATGTCCGACCCGACCGCGCTGGGCGTGTTTGGCCTGTCGATGGTCACCTTCGTGGCGTCTTCCCAGAAAATGGGCTGGACCAGTGGCAGCGTCTACCTGATTCCCCGGGCGCTGTTTCTGGGCTCGATAGCGCAGGTCTGGGCCTCCAGCGTCGACTTCAAAAAGAACAACTACTTCGGCGCCATCGTGCTGGGCGCCTACGGCCTGTTCTGGGGCGCCGTGGCCATGCACTGGGCCGTCAGCCTTGGCTGGTTCGGCGCGGTCGGCGCCAACGCCGACCCCAGGCAGCTTGGCGTGGCATGCATCGGCTTTTTCATCTTCTCGTTGTTCATCATGGTCGCGGCATTCGAGGCGAACAAGGTGTTCGCGGCCATCCTGGTGATGATCAATGTGCTGCTTCCCTCGCTGGCGCTGAGCATCTTCGGCATCAACGCGCCGCTCTTCGGTGCGCTCGCAGCGTATTCGGAACTGGCGATCTCGTTGCTGGGCTTCTACTGTGCGGGCGCGGTGTTCCTGAACAGCTACTTCGGCCGTGAGCTTCTGCCGCTTGGCAAGCCGTTCGGTTTCATCCGCAAGGGTCCGGCCACGCCACCAGCCAAGGTGGTGCACGTGATCGAACCGGTTCCCGCTCTGGCCAGGGCGCTGATCTGACAGGTAAGCATCATCTTCCCTGCGCGGAGCGGCGCCCGAACCGGCGACCGCGAAGGTCGACCAGGATCGGCGGCAACGCCAGCACGGTCAATGTGCAGGCGATCGGAATGGTCGCCGCGAAACCCGCGGCCTTGAATGCCATCGCGCCACCCACGCCTCCGACGAAGAACGACGCCAGGATGGCGGAATGGATGAAGAGCTTGTCGCGGTTGGCCTTGACGAAGTGCACGGTGTTGGCCGTCTCGTTGCGGTTCCAGTAGACCAGCCGGCCCAGCTCGATGCCGATGTCGGTCGCGATGCCGGTCATATGGGTCGTTCGGATCTCGGCATCGGAAATCTTGGTGATGATCGCGTTCTGCAAGCCCATGATGAAGCACAGCAGCAGCACCGTGGACGGCACCAGCAGATGGGGCAATGACGCGAGGTTCGCACCCGCCAGGCCGAACAACAGCAGCAGCGCGGCCTCGACCATCAGGGCCAGCGCATATTTGCTGTGCAACTTGTGGCGCCGCGCCCAGTTGATCAGGAGGGCGGTACAGGCGGCGCCGGCCATGAACGTCGCAAGCGCAGCAACGCCTGCGAACGCCATCGCCACGCTGCCGATGGCCAGGTCATCCGCGACCGACGACACGATGCCTGTCATGTGGGAGGTGTAGCGGTGTACCGCAAGAAAGCCGCCCGCGTTGATCGCACCGGCAACGGCGGCGAGCACGCAGCCCAGCTGGCGATTGGCCGCCTGGGTGCGCCGCCTTCCGACCAGCCCGTAAAGGAGGTTCGCCCACCGCGCAGTCATGTCGAACCCGTTGTAGTCCGGCGGCGCAGGCGGGTCTGTGCGCTACCGAACTATTCTTTCCGTGGGTGCACTGGCGCACCGACAATGTCCGATGCGCCGGTCTACAAGTAGTGCAGCGCGTGGACAGAAGCCGCGGGCGAATACACATTGAAAAGAGAAATGAAATGACCCAAAGAGACGTCGTGATTCTGGGCGCCGCCCGTTCGGCGATTGGCACCTTCGGCGGCGGCCTGGCCGACATGGAGCCTGCGGAACTGGCAGGCACCGTGATGAAGGAAGCCGTCAGCCGCTCGGGCGTCGACCCGAAGGCCATCAACTACGTGACCGTCGGCAATACGATCCCCACCGACCACCGCTTTGCCTACGTCGCGCGGGTCGCGGCCATCCAGGCCGGGCTGCCGATGGACTCGGTCGCGATGTCGGTCAATCGCCTCTGCTCATCGGGCCTCCAGGGCATCGTGACCACCGCGCAGCAGATCCTGCTCAATGACTGCGACTACGGCATAGGCGGCGGTGTCGAAGTGATGAGCCGGGGCGGCTACATGTCTCCCGCGATGCGCAATGGCGCGCGCATGGGCGACACCAAGATGATCGACATGATGGTCGCCACCTTGACCGACCCCTTCGGCGTGGGCCACATGGGGATCACGGCCGAGAACCTGGTGGCCAAGTGGGGCATCACCCGCGAGGAGCAGGACGCGCTGGCCGTCGAATCGCATCGACGCGCCGCGGCCGCCATCGCGGAAGGGCGCTTCAAGTCGCAGATCGTGCCCATCGTCAAGCAGACCCGAAAGGGCGAGGTCACCTTCGACACCGACGAGCATGTCAAGGCAACGACTTCGATGGAGACGTTGGGAAAGATGAAGCCCGCCTTCAAGAAGGACGGCTCGGTGACGGCAGGCAACGCGTCCGGCATCAATGACGGCGCCGCCTTCTTCGTACTGGCCGACGCGAGCGTGGCTGCCGCGGCCGGACACAAGCCGATGGGCCGCCTGGTGTCGTATGCGGTGGCCGGCGTGCCGAACGAGATCATGGGCGAGGGGCCGATCCCCGCGACCCGGGCGGCCTTGAAGAAGTGCGGCATGACGCTCGACCAGATGGACGTGATCGAGAGCAACGAGGCCTTTGCCGCGCAAGCCATCGCAGTGTCGCGCGGGCTGGAGTTCGACGCGAAGAAGGTCAACCCGAACGGCGGCGCAATTGCGCTGGGCCATCCCATCGGATGCTCCGGTGCGTTCCTCGCGACCAAGGCCATCTACGAGCTGCACCGCACGGGCGGGCGCTATGCGCTCGTGACGATGTGCATTGGTGGTGGGCAGGGCATCGCCGCGGTGTTCGAGCGCCTCTAGCGCACGAGCCGCCGGCCGTCGATGCAATCGGGCGTGAACTCGAACGCGATGTCCCGGTCAGGCTGGACGAGCAGCTTGTCCTTGCCCGGGTAGTGCAACCTCGACAGGATGTCGCGCATCAGGTTCAGGCGCGCCAGGTGTTTCACGTCGGTGCGCACGATGTGCCACGGCGCGATGCTGGCGCTGGTTCCGAGCAGCATCTCGTCGCGTGCCTTCGAATACGCCTTCCAGTGCTTCACGGCCATGGCGTCGATCGGGCTGACCTTCCATCGGGTGAGCGGATCGCGTGCGCGATCGGCCAGACGGGCCACCTGCTCCGCCTTCCCGATGTCCAGGTAGTACTTCAGCAACCGGATGCCCGAGCTGACCAGCATCTCCTCGAATTTCGGCACCGAGGCCATGAACTCTTCATGCTGCTGCCTGGAACAGAAACCCATCACCAGTTCCACGCCCGCGCGGTTGTACCAACTGCGGTTGAACAGTACCAGTTCGCCACCGACGGGCAACTGCCTGACGTAGCGCGCGAAATACCAGCTGTTGCGGTCCCGGTCGGACGGCGGACCCAGGGCGACGACCCGCGTCTCGCGCGGACTGAGGTGCGCGACGATGCGCTTGATGCTGCCGTCCTTGCCGGCTGCATCGCGCCCCTCCAGCACCACCGCGATGCTGTCGCCGTGGGCGATGAGTTCCCGCTGGAGCTTGACCAGCTCGATCTGCAACAGCCGCAACTGCTGCTTGTAGTGCTTGTGCTCCATCGACGATTGACGCTGCGGGTTGATGTCCGGGGCCTGGGCCAGGGGCGAGCCTTCGGTGCGCTCTCCCGCAGGAATCGCCCGCTCAAGCGTCCGACTCGCCCGCTCTTTCCTGCTCATGATGGCGAGCTCAGTCGGAGTTCGGCAAGGACATCTCGCTGGATTTGTTTATCTGATTTGGTCATCGCAGATCACCACCTGGTATGAAAACGCCCAGCCTGCGCGGCTGCTCGGTCCCAGTCTGTTCGGTGACGCACGCATTCACGTTCGCTGTCATGCATCAAGATGTTGCAGTGCAGCAATTAACGCTTGCATTGGGGGAAACCCGGAATAGACTTGGTCATGCTGCGGCGCAGCAAAGTCCGAACCCTTCCCACCAGATAGAAAGCCTCTCATGATCAATCTTGACCAATTCGCCGCCCCGACCAAGGCCTCAGTCGACACGCTGTTCGGCCTGAGCACGCAAGCGTTCGAAAGCGTGGAAAAGCTGGTCGCGCTGAACCTCCAGACGATCAAGACCCTGCTGGCCGAATCCCATGAAGCCAGCCAGGCCGCGCTGCTCGCGAAGAGCCCGGCCGATCTGCTGAAGCTCCAGTCCGAAGCGCTGAAGGCCGCGCCCCAGAAGGCCGCCGCCTATGGCCGCCAGGTGCAGGAGATCCTCGCGTCCTTCGCGGAAGCCCAACGCGCGACCTTCGAGGCGCAATTCGCAGATGTGCAAGCCAAGTTCACGGACGCCGTCAGCGGTGTCATGAAGGACGCGCCCGGCACCGAGCAGTTTCTGACGCTGGCGAAGTCGGCTACGGCTGCCGCGAAAAACGCCTACGAGGGCACGAACAAGGCAGCCAAGCAAATTGCCGACGCCCTGACTGCGAACGCCGAACAGGTCGCCGATGCCGTGGTGAAGAACTCGAAAGCCGCAGTCGCGACGACCGAGGCCTGATACCGATACCGTGCGCGTTCCGGACGTCTGCCCGTACCGACGCCCATGGCGTCAGGCAATGGCCAGGCGCCGGAACAGCAGGACCTTCACCATGTCCAGGCAGAAGGCCAGGACGACCGCCGCGCCGAATACACAGGCGACGACGGCTGCCGGCAACGGCATCATCAGGATGCCTTGGGTCGCGAGCATGCTGAAGATCGTGACGTCGAGCACCGACGATGCGATCAGCCAGCCGCCGGGCCGCGAACTCCATAAGTGCTGGCGCTCGCGCGTGACATAGAAGATCGCCTGGCCGCTGAACACCAGGGTCACGACCGTCAGCGTCCGCAACGTATCGCTGTCGAGGTGGAGTTCGAAGCGCCCGACCGCGAGCGTGAGGACGCAGAAGACGAGATCGCATACCCCCAGGACGATGCCGGCGATGGTGAGATTGCCGATCCGCCAGACGTTGGGGGTCAACGACGGCCGGACGTTGTCGGTCGCCGATGACAACGCGAAGAAATCGCCCGCCACCATCATCAGCACCATCAGCAACGGGGTCAGCACGGCGGCGCCGGAGATGACCAGCCCAGCCAACAGGAAAAGCACCTGGACGATCTTGTGGACGATGGACCGGAACGTATAGGTCAGGATTCGCTGGAACGTCGTCCGCCCGACTTGCACGGCGGCAACGATGCCGCCGAGACCCGGATCGGTCAGCACGATGCCGGCCGCCGATTTCGCAACGTCGGTCGCGGTGAAGACGGCGATGCCCATCTGCGCTTGCCGCAGTGCCGGCGCGTCATTGGCGCCATCGCCGCACATGCCGACCACATGGCCGCCACGCTGGAACGCCTGGACCAGCGCGTATTTGTCTTCGGGCAATACGCCCGCGAAGACGTCGAACGCTTCCACGCGAGCATCGTGGGGAAGCGATGCGGCCGGGCTGACCGCCCCGGTGATTCCGACTGCCTGCGCCACGACCCGGGCGGTCACTGGCGCATCGCCGGTGACCATCACGGTGCGAATGCCCAAGCCATGCAACTGGGCCACGAGTGCCGCGGAATCCGCGCGCGGCGGATCGCTCAGCGCGATCACGCCGGCCATGCGCAGCGGCTCGGCCGATCCCGTGGCGACGACAAGGACGCGAAAGCCCTGGGCCTGAAGTTCCTCGACCATTGCCGACGCCGCAGGAGACGGTTCGGCAATCGCAGCGACCACGGTGAAGGCGCCCTTGACGATCCTGACCGCCTTGCCCTCGGGGTCGATGGCCGTGGCCTCCGACATCTTCCGCGTGGGATCGAAAGGAGTGAAGGTGACGAGCTTCCAGCGCGCCACGGTCGCCGGTTGAGCGGCCGGTTCAGTTGCCGGTTGGGCCGCCGCTTGGGCGGCAGCGCGGATCGCAGCGTCCAGGGGATCGGCGCCGCCGTCGGAACTCGCCAGCGCCGCCATCGCCAGGATTTGCGGCTCCTCGAAACCCGGCAGCGCGCGGCACGCAGTCACTGCGAGTTCATTGCGTGTCAGTGTTCCGGTCTTGTCGACGCACAGGACATCCATCCCGGCTGCTTCGTCGAGCGCTGAAAGGCGCGTTGGCAAGACGCCGCGTCGCGCCACGGCCCGCGCTCCAACCGTCGCCGCGAGTGTGAACATCGACGGAAGCGCCACTGGAATCGAAGCCAGGATGGCAACCAGCGCCAAGGGCGCGATCTGCACCAGCGGCATCGCCAGATGCTCCGCATAGCCGACGAGGAGGATGATCACTGCGCCGTTGAACACGGCGAGATTGCGCACCACGCGAACGATGGCCTTCTGTTCGGTGCTCTCGACATGGGCCGTGCGAATGAGTTCGGCGCTGCGCCCGAACTTCGTGCGCGCGCCGGTCGCGACGATCACGGCGACAGCCTCGCCGCGACGCACCAGCGCGCCGGCAAAGGTCTGGAAGCCGGCGCCGGCTTCGATCGGCACGGATTCGCCGGTGAGCATCGAGTGGTCGATCAGCACGGATCCGCGGATCAATCGGGCGTCGGCGGGGACCACGGTGCCGAGGGACAACTTGATGATGTCGCCTTGAACCAGTTCGGCCGCAGCCAGCGTTTTCCACACGCCGTCGCGCCGCGCCGATGCGCTCAATGGAAGACGGGACTTCAGGGCTTCGAGCGTCGCCTGGGCGCGTCCCTCCTGGAAGAACGCCAAGCCCGCGTTGAACACCAGGAGAAACGCGACGGCCGACGCCTCGACATATTCGCGCAGCGCCAATTGCAGCAGCACCGCCGCCTCGAGCATCCACGGCACCGGCGCCCACAGCTTGCCCAAGGCGCGACGGACCGGATGCGGCGCCACATCCTGAACCGCATTCGGCCCATCGGCCGCCATGCGACGCCGAGCCTCTTCGCTCGTCAATCCGCTTTCGGAATCGGGGGGTATCGCGCTCTTCGGTTCGTGCTCCGCTGGTGGCGCGACCTTGACCATTGGGATGGCGGACATACGGGGTTCCTGGAGAGCGTTCCACCTTGGCGCAAATCATGCACCCTGGCTGTCTGCCACCGCACATAACGTGTTCCGATATCTTCAGTGGATGAGGCGCGTCAATCCGGCCGCGCACACTGAGCGGTACCGCACAGACGCGGCCCTTGCAGCGCGCATACAAGAAACAACGAGGGGAGCGCCTATCGCCCCACCGACATGCGGACAGTTCTGACCCAGGGCTTTTCCACTTTCCTGCGGCGCCGCCACGCGCAGCGGCACTTTGCGCGTCCGCCCATGCTCATGACTGTCGTTTGTCTCACCAGTCTTCCTTCACCGCCAGCACCGCATCGCGACCGGCAGCCGCACGGCCGGCCAACCACGCTGTCATCGTGCCGGCCGCGATGACGGCGGCGCACAGCGCGAGCAGGCGACCCCATGGCACCAGGATGTCCATGGTCCAGTGGAAGCTCTGCGGGTTCACCACCTTCACCAGCACCACCGAAACCGCCAACCCCAGTGCGATGCCGGCGAAGGCGCCGATCACGGTCCATGCCGCGCCCTCGCCGGCGACGACAGCCAGCACCTGTCGCCGCGTGAACCCCAGGTGCGCGAGCAGCCCGAACTCCTTGCGCCGCGCCAGCACCTGCGCACTGAAGCTCGCGGCCACGCCGAACAGGCCGATGGCGATCGCCACCGCCTGCAGCCAGTAGGTAACCGCGAAGCTGCGGTCGAAGATGCGCAGCGACGTGGCGCGCAGTTCGCCCACCGACGCGAATTCCAGCGCGTCGCCGGCCATCTGCCTTTGCGCCGCCAGCGCGCGGATGGCCTGCTGCACCTGCGAGAGATCCGCGCCCGGCGCGAGCCACAGCGAGACGTCGTTCACGCTGCGGTCGGAGGTCAATCGCTGGAAGTCGCGCGCGTCGAGCACGATGGAGCCGAACTGCCGCACATAGTCGCGCCACACCCCCGCCACGAAGAACTCGACAGGTGGCTTGCCGTCCTGCTCGAACGCCCTGGCCAGCGGCGCGAACGCAGTGCCGGGCCGCGCGCCGTAGAGGTCGGCGACCGCCTCGCTCACATAGATGCCGATGCTCCCCGGGGGTGTCTTGAACGCGTCGCCCACCAGCGGCAGCGCCTGCGCCGCATCGCCGACGAAGGTGCGAGCGAGCAGCGTCACGGGCGGCTGCGTCGCGGCCAACGACACCTGCCTCGCGCGCACCGTGCTGACGCGTGTCACACCTTCCACCTGCCCGATGGCGTCGACCATGTCCGGCCCGAATGCACCCGTGTCGCTGCCACTGCCCGACCCGCCCGCGTTGGCCGCCCGAAGATAGAGATCGGCCGGCAGCACCACGTCCAGCCAGCGCGTGACCGAATCTCGAAAGCTCGCCACCATCACCGTGAGCGCCACCGCCAGGCTCAGGCTCGCGACGACGCCGCTGACGGCCACCGCCGCAGTGCCGCGCATGCGCCGCGCGCGTTCCACTGCCAGCAGCGGCAGCAGGCGCTTCGCCATCAGGGGCGCCAGTCGGTCATAGATCAACGCGATCAGTCCGGGCAAGCCGGTGATGCCGCCGACCAGCAACAAGCCGACCGACAGGTAGGCCGCGATAGGCACGCCGTACACAGCCGGCGCGAAGGCCAGCAAGGCACCACCCGCGACCAGCACGACCGCGATCCATTGCCGGCCGGACCCTGCTGGCGCAGAGCCCAGGCCCTTGAGCGTCTGCGCCTCCGGCAACGCCTGCGCGGCCCGCGCCGGATACCAGCCACCCACCATCGCCGCGAGCACGCCGAGCGCGCCGTAGGAGATCGCCGCCGCCGTGCTCCATTGCAAGGCGGGCGCGACCCCGGCGAAGTAGCCGCCACCCAGGTCGCCACCCAGCACCTGCAACGCGAAGGCAGCCAGCGCCGTGCCGAGCCCGATGCCCACCACGCTGCCGACGATGCCCAGCACCAGCGATTCGATCAACACCAGCCGCAGCCGCTGCTTCGGCGTGAGGCCCAGCACACCCAGCAACGCGAACTGCTGCGCCCGCTTGGCCACGCTGAGCGCCAGCACCGAGAACACCAGGAACGCGCCGGTGAACAGTGCGACCAGCGCCAGCACCGTCAGGTTCACGCGATAGGCCCGCGACAGGTTGCTCACGCGCTGCGCCGCATCACCCGGCTCCGCGACCTGCACCGCCGCCGGCCAGCCGGCCGACTGCTGCAGCGACCGCACGAAAGCGCCCCGGTCGACACCCGGCGCCAGGCGCAGATCGATCCGCGTGAGTTGCCCGCCGCGGCCGAACAGGTCCTGTGCCGCGCCGATGTCCATCACGGCCAGCGCCTTGCCGCCCGCCGGGACGCTGCCCGCAACATCGACCCGGCGCGCACTTGCCGCAGTGCGCAGTTCGACCGCTGGCACGTCGCCCAGCGCCCCACGCGCGCCCGCATTCAGGAAGATCGTCGCTGGTGCGAGCAGCGCGAGGCGTTGCGCGCCCTCTGCAGGCTTGGGGATCAACTCAGGCGCGATCGACGGCAGCACCAGCGCATCCACGCCGATCACGCGAATCGAGAGGGGCGCCGACAAGCCCGGCGCCAGCGCCACCGTCTGGACCTCGAGCACCGGGCTCGCCAACGCCACGCGCGGATCGGCGACGACGCGCGCGAACAGCGACTCGTCGAAGCTGCCCTGGGCCGCGCGCAACTCGAGGTCGGGCTGCCCGTTGACCGAACGCACCGCGCTGGAAAACTCGTCGAGTGCCGAGGCATTGATGAGTTGCACCGAAAAGGCCAGCGCCACGCCCAGCATCACCGCCACCACCGCTGCCGCGTTGCGCCACGGATGGTGGCGCAATTCCTGCCAGGAGAAAGTGGAGAGCAGGGCGCGCATGCCGCGATTGTGGCGCGTGAGAAAACGCCTGGAATCGTGAAGCTCGCCCTTGGTCGGAAAGCGCGGGCCCTCAAGAATGCGCCCCAGACATCGAAACAGAACAGGGAGAACCGCCATGACTTTGCAAGACCTCGCCTTGAGCGTGCGTGAAATGAGTTCCAGGACCTACTCGTGGGTGATTCTCAAGGGCACCGGCGAACAAGGTACCTTCGTCTCCTATGCGGAGTTCGACGTTTCCGAGCGCACCTACCTGAGTTATTCCGATGCGCTGGTCGCCGGCTTTTCCAGGCTGCGGGCGCTGGGCGGGCGGGATGGGCCGCGCTGGATTTGAGTCGGCACACACGGGATCGCAGGCGGGTTCAATTTCGCTGCGAATATTGGCAAAGTCAGGAGACCCGTGCCGCCACGCGTGTCAGATGCGCCCGCACCGCCGGTTGCACGGCCAAGCCGATGGCGCGTTGATACGCTGCCCGCGCTTCCGCCGTCTGTCCCGCCTCCGCCAGCAGATGGGCGCGCGCCGCCCACCATGGCTGGTAGTTCGTCACGACGCCGCTATCGAGCGCCTCCAGCGCGGCAAGTCCCGCGAGCGGGCCATCGGCACGCGCCACCGCGCAGCAACGGCTGACTTGCGCACCAACGCTCGGCCGCAGCGCGAGCAGCCCGTCGTAGAGCGATACCAGCGCCGTCGCTGGCACGTCGGCGCCGAGCCCTCGCTGGATGTGGGCTGACTGGATTGCCGCTTCGAGTTGATAGGGGCCGCGCGCCGAGAGGTTTGCCGCGTGTCGCAGCGCGTGCTCGGCCTCGGCGATCATCGGCCGGCTCCATTGCGCGGTGTTCTGCGCATCCAGTGGCACATAGCTGCCAGCCGCATCACGCCGCGCCGCCGCGCGCGATTCGCAGAACAGCATCAGCGCCAGCAACCCGAAGGGCTCGGGCTCGCCCGGCATCAGGCGACACAGGATCGCGCAGAGTTCCATCGCCTCGTTGCTCAGGCGTCGTGTGCTGTCGGTGCCGTCGATGTCGTCCCAACCTGTGCCGTAGGCCGCGTAGATGCCGTCGAGCACATCCAGCAGGCGATCCGGCAGGTCGCGCGCTTCGGGGAATTCGAAGGGAATGCCCGCCTGCCGGATGCGTGCCTTGGCGCGCGTGAGTCGCTGGCCCAAGGTGGCCGGCGCGGTGAGAAACGCACCGGCCATGCGCTGCACGTCGAGGCCGAGCACGGTTTGCAGCATGAGCGGCGTGCGCGCCGCCGCATCGATGGCGGGATGCGCACAGACGAACAGCAGTCGCAGGCGCTCATCGGGAACGGCGCCTGCGGCCTCGCTCTCGGTGAATTCGTCGGCCAGCAGGTGCAGGGTCTGCGCCGCGGCCTCGCGCACCTGGTCGTGACGCCACGCGTCGAGCGTCTTGCGCCGCGCCGTCGTCACGAGCCACGCGGCCGGGTTGTCAGGTACACCCGTGCGCGGCCAGGTTTCGAGGGCGCTTTCGAATGCGTCTGCCAGCGCGTCCTCGGCCAGCGCGATGTCGCGCGTGCGGGCCGACAGGATCGACAGCAGCCGGCCGTAGGAGTCGCGCGCCGCGCGCTCCGCGGCACGGCGCGCTGCCGCTTCCGGGTTCACATTGCGTCGCGCGGCATCACCGGTCGCACTTCCACGCCGCCGGTGGCGGCGCAGGGCGCGCGGGCGGCCCATTCCAGCGCCGCGTCGATGTGCGGCACGTCGATGACGAAGTAGCCGCCGAGCTGCTCCTTGGTGTCGGCGAAGGGGCCGTCCTGCACCTGGCGCTTGTCGCCGCGCACACGCAGCGTGGTGGCGGTGGAGGGCGGTAGCAGGCCATCGCCGTTGACGACAGTGCCGGACTCGTAGACGGCGCCGACGTAGGCCATCCAGCTGGCCTTGTGCGCTTCCGCGCGCTCGTCGCCGTACTTGGCGAGGTCATCGGGGGTGACATAAAACATCAGCATGTATTGCATGGCGGGCTCCTTGAAAAAGGGGTTGTCGAGCAGTATGGCTCGCCTCCATGACGCGCGGGCCGCGTGCGTTTCGACAGCGGCGTGAAAGTTTATTTGTGGCTATTCGTCGCCTTCCGTCGTGCCGCCCTGCGCCGCATCGACGCGCTCCATGTTCTCCAGCAAGCGCAGCAGGTAATGCAGCGTGTGCACGATGTCATTGACCGAGAAGCCGTCCAGCGCCTGCTCGTAGTAGTTGTGGATCTTCGGCAGCGCCTGCGCCAGCCAGACGTCCCGGCCGGACGGCGTCATCGTGATGAGGCGCGAGCGTCGGTCGCGCCCGTCAGGTGCCATGCCCAGGTGGCCGTCGCGCTCCATGCGGCCCAGCAGGCCCGACAGGTTCTGCCGACTCACCTTCAGGTAGCGGGCCAGGTCGCCCACGCTCATGCCGCCTTCCGCCTCCTCGCGCGACAGCGCGCCCAGCACCGCCCACTGCTGCGTGGTCAGCCCTTCGGCCTCCACGGCCTTGGTGCCCGTTTTATGCAACATATTTGCGCTTTGGTAGAGGCGGAAGAAGACGCGATTGGCCAGGTCCATGCGAGTCGAGTCGTCTTTTTGATTAGGGATTACCATGGTGACTCTGCTTGTGAAAGAAGTTGATGAGCTAGAGGCAAGGCGCCTATGATACGACAACATATTGACGTATATCCGGGAATCGTCGACTCGAATGGCGCGACGATACCAAGCTTCAACCTCAAGGAGAGACATCATGGAAAGATTCAAGGGCAAGACGGTGGCGCTCACCGGCGGCGGTGGCGGCATCGGCGGCGCGACCTGCCGCCGATTCGCGGCGGAGGGCGCCGTCGTGGCGGTGCTCGACATGAACCTCGAAGCGGCGCAGCGCGTCGCCGAGGGCATCCGTGCCAATGGCGGCAAGGCCGAGGCATTCAGGTGCGACATCACCGACCGCGCTAGCGTCGACGCGGCCATCGCGGCCGTCGAATCGACGCTGGGCCCCATCGACGTGCTGGTCAACAACGCCGGCTGGGATGTGTTCAAGCCTTTCACCAAGACCGAGCCCGCGCAGTGGGACAAGCTCATCGCCATCAACCTCACCGGCGCGCTGCATATGCACCATGCGGTGCTGCCGGGCATGGCCTCGCGCAAGGCCGGGCGCATCGTGAACATCGCATCGGACGCGGGGCGGGTCGGCTCCTCGGGCGAGGCGGTGTATGCCGCATGCAAGGGCGGGCTCATCTCGTTCTCCAAGACCATCGCGCGCGAGCATGCGCGGCACGGCATCACGGTGAACGTGGTGTGCCCCGGCCCGACCGACACCGCGCTGTTCGCCGATTACAAGGAAGGCGCTGGCAACCCCGAGAAGCTGATGGAAGCTTTCACCCGCGCCATACCGCTCGGCCGCATCGGCCAGCCCGACGACTTGCCGGGTGCGATCCTCTTCTTTGCCAGCGACGACGCCGGCTTCATCACCGGCCAGGTGTTGAGCGTCTCCGGCGGCTTGACCATGAACGGCTGAACAACCCACACACCCCAGGAGACTCATCATGGAATACGAAGACATCCTCTACGAAGTGCGCAACGGCGTCGCATGGATCACCATCAACCGCCCCGAGAAGATGAACGCCTTCCGTGGCACCACCTGCGACGAACTCATCAAGGCCCTGAACCGTGCCGGCTATGACCGCGCCATCGGCGCCATCGTGCTGGCCGGCGCAGGAGACCGCGCCTTCTGCACCGGCGGCGACCAGTCCGCGCATGACGGCAACTACGACGGCCGCGGCACCATCGGTCTGCCGATGGAGGAGTTGCACGACGCGATCCGCAACGTGCCCAAGCCGGTGATCGCGCGCGTGCAGGGCTTTGCCATCGGCGGCGGCAACGTGCTGTGCACCATCTGCGACCTGACGATCTGCTCCGAGAAGGCGATCTTCGGCCAGGTCGGCCCGAAGATGGGCTCGGTCGATCCGGGCTATGGCACCGCCTTCCTGGCGCGAGTGGTTGGCGAGAAGAAGGCGCGCGAGATCTGGTACCTCAACAAGCGCTACTCGGGCCAGGAGGCCGTGGCCATGGGCCTGGCCAACATCTGCGTGGCGCCCGAGAAGCTCGACGAGACCGTGCAGGAGTGGGCTGAGACCATCTGCGAACGCAGCCCGACCGCCATTGCCATCGCCAAGCGCAGCTTCAACATGGACACCGCGCATCAGGCAGGCATCGCCGGCATGGGCATGTACGCGCTCAAGCTCTACTACGACACCGAGGAATCGCGCGAGGGCGTGAAGGCCTTGCAGGAAAAGCGCAAGCCCGACTTCCGCAAGTACGCGAAGTGAGCCCGCCGCGATGAACCCCTATCTCGACGACGAACTCGAAGCATTGGCCGGCCACGCCCGGCGCTTCGCCACCGAACGCATCGCGCCCGGCTTCCTGGAGCGCGACAAGAACCGAACGCTCGAGCGCGGCCTGATGCGCGAGATGGGCGAGATGGGTTTCATCGCGCCCGAACTCGCCGAAGCGCATGGCGGGCAGGGCATGGGCTGCCTCGCTGCCGGCGTGATCCATGAGGAGATCGCCCGGGCCGACCTGAGCATGTCGTACATCAACCTGCTGGCATCGCTGAACGGACAGATCCTGTCGGAGCACGGCCGGCCCGAAGTGGTCGGTCCGTGGCTGTCGAAGCTGACGCGCGGCGAGGCCCTGTTCGCCATCGCGCTCACCGAGCCGCGCGGCGGCTCCGACGCGGCCAACCTGCGCCTGCGCGTGGAGCGCGTCGGCGACGAGTACGTCATCAACGGCGAGAAGACCTCGATCTCCGCCGCCGACCAGGCCGATGCCATCGTCGTGTTCGGCCGCACCGGCGCGGTGAGCGACGGCGCGCACGGCGTCACTGCCTTGCTGGTGCCGGCCGATGTGCCGGGCCTCACGCGCAACCGTTTCGACTGCCACGGCCAGCGCGCCATCGGCCGCGGCTCGCTGTTCTTCGAGAACGTGCGCGTGCCGGTCGATCATCGCCTCGGCGAGGAGAACAAGGGCTTCGTGCAGGTGATGCAGGGCTTCGACTTCTCGCGCGCGCTGATCGGCTTGCAGGTGCTGGCCGTCGCCCGCGTGGCGCTCGAGGAAACGTGGGACTACGTCGCGCAGCGCGAGGCCTTCGGCAAGCCGCTGTCCGCCTTCCAGGGCGTGTCGCATCCGCTGGCCGACTTCGACACGCAGGTCGAGGCCGCGCGCCTGCTGTGCCTGCAAACCCTGTGGCTGAAGGACCGCGGCGCGCCGCACAGCGCCGAAGCCGCGATGTGCAAATGGTGGGCGCCCAAGCTGGCGTACGACTGCATCCACCAGTGCCTGCTGATGTTCGGCCACGGCGGCTACGACCGCGGCGCGATGGAGCAGCGCCTGCGCGACGTGCTGGGCTTCCAGATCGGCGACGGAACAGCGCAGATCATGAAGACGGTCATCGCGCGCGCACGCGCCGGCCGCTCCGCGGTTCCGGCCTGACCCTTCCACAAAAGACCAGAAGAGACACACATGCAATTCGACGCCGTACTCATTCCGTCCCGTCGCGCCGCCATGGTCGCGCAGGGCTTGTGGCACGACCGCACCATCAACGACGACTTCGATGCCTGCCTCGCTGCTTGCCCGGACAAGACCGGCATCGTGGCGGTTCAGGTCGAGAGCGGCACCGTCACGCGCATGACCTACCGCGAGATGGCGCGCATGGCCGACCGCATCGCCGTCGGCCTCACGCGTCTGGGCGTCGAACGCAATGACGTGGTCTCCTGCCAGTTGCCGAACTGGTGGCAATTCACGCTGACCTATCTCGCGTGCTCGCGCATCGGCGCCGTGCTGAATCCGATGATGCACATCTTCCGCGAGCGCGAGCTGTCGTTCATGCTCAAGCATGGCGAGTCGAAGGTGATGATCGTGCCGAAGACCTTCCGCGGCTTCGACCACGAGCAGATGCTGGTCGACTTGCGGCCCAGTCTGCCGGCCATGCAGCACCTCGTCGTGATCGGCGCGACGCAGGATGGCCAGCCGGCGCCGCACAGCTTCGAGGCATTGCTGGGCGGCCCGCACTGGGAAGACGAACCCGACGCGCAGGACATCCTCACGCGCCACCGCCCCGGCCCGGACGATGTCACGCAACTCATCTACACCTCCGGCACCACAGGGGAGCCCAAGGGCGTGATGCACTCGGCCAACACGGTCATGGCCAACATCATTCCGTATGCGCAGCGCATGGGCCTGACGCAGGACGACGTGGTGCTGATGGCCTCGCCGATGGCGCACCAGACCGGCTTCATGTACGGACTGATGATGCCCATCATGCTCAAGGCCACGGCCGTGTTGCAGGACATCTGGGAACCGGCACGCGCGATCGGCCTGATTCGCGAAGAGCGCGTCACGTTCACGATGGCGTCGTCGCCGTTCCTCGCGGACCTGACGCGCGGCGTGTCCGAAAGCGGCCTGGCCGTGCCGACGTTGCGCACCTTCCTCTGCGCCGGCGCGCCGATCCCCGGCCCGCTGGTCGAGCAGGCGCGCAGCGTGCTCAAGACCAAGATCGTGTCGGCCTGGGGCATGACCGAGAACGGCGCCGTTACCACCATCGAACTCGACGACGATGACGAGCGCGCCTTCGCCACCGACGGCAAGCCGCTGGCCGGCGTGGAGATCAAGGTGGTCGACATCGACGGCGCAAGCCTGCCGCCGGGCGAGTCGGGCAAGCTGCTGCTGCGCGCCTGCTCCAATTTCGGCGGCTACCTCAAGCGACCGCATCTCAACGGGACCGATGCCGATGGCTGGTTCGACACCGGCGATCTCGCGCGCATCGACGCGCGCGGCTACCTGCGCATCACGGGGCGCAGCAAGGACGTGATCATTCGCGGCGGCGAGAACATCCCGGTGGTGGAAATCGAGTCGCTGCTGTACCGCCACCCCGCGGTGCAGATGGCGGCCATCGTCGCCTACCCGGACGAGCGCCTCGGCGAACGGGCCTGCGCGGTGGTCGTGCCACGCCCCGGCCACGAGATCGACCTGCCGTCGATCGTCGACTTCCTCAAGGCCCAGAAGATCGCGTTGCAATACATCCCGGAGAGGCTCGTGGTGCGCGACACGATGCCGTCCACGCCATCGGGAAAGATCCAGAAGTACAAGCTGCGCGAGCTGCTGCGCGCGGAGACGGCGTAGAGGCTCGAGCCGCCATGCAGCCCTCGTCGCCGGGCCAGCGGCGATGGACACGGCCGAGCTTCGAAGGCTGCTCGACGACGAGGGCAAGCGCCTGTCGAAGCTGACCCGCGAGGCGAAGATCGCGCTGGCCTGGCACGCCGGCCGGCCCGATGGGCTATCTTCGGTGCCATGCTTCAACTCCCCACCTATGACGACGTCTTCGCGGCCGCCAAGCGGCTCGATGGCCATGCCCACCGCACGCCCGTGCTCCGCTCGGCCACGGCCGACGAGCGATGGGGCGCGCAGTTCTTCTTCAAGTGCGAGAACTTCCAGCGCATGGGCGCGTTCAAGTTCCGCGGTGCGTTCAATGCGCTGTCGCAGTTCGACGCGGCGCAGCGCAAGGCCGGCGCTATCGCCTTTTCCTCGGGCAACCATGCGCAGGCCATGGCACTGGCGGCGCGCATCCTCGGCATGCCGGTGGTCATCGTCATGCCGCACGATGCGCCGGCGGCCAAGCTCGCGGCCACGCGCGGCTACGGCGCCGAGGTGGTGCAGTACGACCGCTTTGCCGAAGACCGGGAGGCGCTGACAAAGCGCATCGCCGCGGACAGAGGAATGACGCTGATCCCGCCCTACGACCATCCCGACGTCATCGCGGGGCAGGGCACCGCGGCGATGGAACTGATCTTCGAGACCGGCCGGCCGCTCGATGCGCTCTATGTCTGCCTCGGCGGCGGCGGCCTGACCAGTGGTTGCGCACTGGCCGCGCGCACGCTGATCCCGCAATGCAAGATCTACGGCGTCGAGCCCGAGGCCGGCAACGACGGCCAGCAGTCATTCCGCAAGGGCGAGATCGTGCACATCGACACGCCGAAGACCATCGCCGACGGTGCGCAGACGCAGCATCTCGGCCAGTACACCTTCGGCATCATCAAGCGTGATGTGACCGACATCCTCACCGTCACCGATGCCCAGCTCATCGAAGCCATGCGCTTCTTTGCCGAGCGCATGAAGATGGTCGTCGAGCCGACCGGTTGCCTCGCATTTGCGGCGGCGTGCGCGGCCGGGGACGCGATCCGCGGCAAGCGCGTCGGCATCATCGTGAGCGGCGGCAACGTCGACATGGCGCGCTATGCCGAACTGCTGTCGGGAGCGAGCGCAGCATGACGATGAATGCCGACATGCACTTCTACGAGCCGCGCCTCGGAACGGGCCTGCCGCACGATCCATTCAACGCGATCGTCGGGCCGCGTCCCATCGGCTGGATCTCGTCGCGCGGCGCGAACGGCGGCGTGAACCTTGCGCCCTACAGCTTCTTCAACGGCTTCAACTACACGCCGCCGATCGTCGGTTTCGCCAGCATCGGCTACAAGGACACGGTGCGCAACATCCAGCAGACGCGCGAGTTCGTCTGGAACCTGGCCACGCGGCCGCTCGCCGAGCAGATGAATGCGAGTTGCGCGATGGTGCCGCCGGAGGTCAACGAGTTCGAGTTGGCGGGCCTCACGCAGGTGCCGTCGCGGCTGGTCTCGCCGCCGCGCGTGGGCGAGAGCCCGGTCGCGTTCGAATGCAGGCTCACGCAATCTTTCCAGTTGCAGTCCGCCGATGGCGGTGCGATCGAAACCTGGATGACGCTGGGGGAGGTTGTCGCGGTGCACATCGACCGCTCGCTGATCAAGGACGGTGTGTACGACACCGCCGCTGCGCGCCCGATCCTGCGGGGCGGCGGGCCGGCCGACTATTTCGAGATTTCGCCCGATTTGCGTTTCAGGATGCGGCGCCCGACCTGAAGGCTATGCTGAACAATTCCTCCAGAACCCGGCTCAATGCGTCTGCGGTTGAGGGATCGGTCGCACCGCGGCGCCCGGTTCGTCGCCCGTTGCCGGCATGCGCATGAATTCGGCCAGGTGCAGGTCGTCCGGCACGGTGTCGACGATCTGTTCCATGTAGGCCGGGTAGTTGGCGGTGCGCAGCAGCAATTCGATGCCGGCACGGCCCAATTTCTGGCGGACCATTTCGCACCGGGCACGCAGCATCTGGATCACGCGCTGCTCGGCCTCCAGCAAGGCCGTGCGGGCCTCGAACCAGGGCTTGAATTCTTCGGCCGTCGGCCATGACTGCGGCGGCTGCAGCGCCCAGAAGTCCTTGCTTCGGCGCGGCAGCGCTTCATAGGCGGCCTTGTCTGCGAGATACGCGGCTTCAAGGGCGTCGGTGACTTGGCGATATTCCTCACGCAAGCTGGGCATAACGGGTGTTTTCCTGCTGTTGGGCCTCCAGTATGAGTGTGACAAAGCGTTTCAACGCGTCATTTCGATGAATTGTCTGAAATATTTCTTGACATTTTGAAATGACGTAAACCCTAAGAATTACTTTTCATTGAATGGTACGCCGACGTGTACTTTCATCGGACCCGAAACCGCCCCCGCCGGGGTGCGATATCGGCCGGAAATACGGTCAGGAAGCGATGCCGTCCGCGCGCAGGTGCAGCACCCGATCGGCGCGCGCCGCAGCCGCCTCCGAATGCGTGACCAGCACCAGCGACGCGCCATGCTCCCGCGTTTGCTGCACCAGCACATCCATGACGCGGCCTGCGGTGGTGGGATCGAGATTGCCGGTCGGTTCGTCCGCCAGCAGAAGGCTGGGGCGATGCACCAGCGCCCGGGCAATCGCGACGCGCTGCAACTGCCCACCGGAAAGCTGCTGGGGCAGGCGTTCGCCCAAGCCTTCCAGTCCCACGATCGACAACATCTGTTGCACGCGCGCTGCATCGATGTCGCCCAGCAGCATCAGCGGCAGGGCGACGTTCTGCGCCACGTCCAGATGGGGCAGGACGTGGAAGGCCTGGAACACGAAACCCACTTGCCGCCGGCGCCACAGCGCGCGCGCCTCGTCGTCGAGCGTGGCCAGCGCGACCCCGTCGTGCCGGATGCTGCCGGCATCCCAGCTGTCCAGGCCGGCCATGCAGTTGAGCAGCGTGGACTTGCCCACGCCCGATTCGCCGACGATGGCAACGAACTCCCCGGCCGCGACTTCGAGCGATACATGCTCGAACACGGCCGCATCGCCGTAGTGCTTGGCCAGATCCTGGACTTGGAGCGTCATGTGGTCCGTGCAAGCGGCGCTGCGCTCATGGAATCTCCATGGCCGCATGCACCAGCTGCGCCATGGCGTCCGGTGCCTCGGCGGGAATGATGCGGCGGGCCGGCATGCTGCGCAGCCATGTGATTTGCCGTTTGGCGAGCTGCCGGGTGGCGGCAATGCCGCGTTCGCGAAATGCGGCGATGGACGGGCCGGCGCGGTCGCCGCAGGTCGATCGGTCGCACGGGCACTCGTCCAGGAACTCCCACGCCTGCCGATAGCCGACGCACCGCATCGACGGCATGTCGGGCCGCAGGTCGCCGCGCGCCCGCAGCGCGCGTACCTCGTCGAGGAAGCCATCGTCCAGCATCGCATCGAAGCGGCGCGCGATGCGCTCGTGCAACCAGGCGCGGTCCGTCGGCTCGAGGGAAAAGAGGATGCCTGCGGGCGAGCCGGCCGTGTCCGCACGCCCGGCATGGCGTGCCGCGTGGAAGCTCGACAGCGGCTGCCCGCTCGCATGCCACACCTCCAGCGCGCGCTGGATGCGCTGGCTGTCGTTGGGCGACAGGCGGGCGGCGGCGATGGGATCGATCTCGGCCAGTTTCGCGTGCATCGCGGGCCAGCCCAATGCCGCGCCTTCGGCATCGAGGCGCGCGCGCACGGCGGGCTCGGCCGCGGGCATCGCGTCAATGCCATCGATCAGCGCCTTGAAGTACAGCATCGTTCCGCCGACCAGCAGCGGCATCCGGCCGCGCGCACGGATTTCCGCGACCAGCCGCGTGGCGTCCGCGACGAAGGCGGCGGCGTTGTAGCTCTCGCTCGGATCTCGGATGTCGATGAGGTGGTGCGGGACGGCAGTCAGTTCGGCAGCGCTGGGCTTGGCGGTTCCGATGTCCATGCCGCGATAGACCAGCGCCGAATCGACACTGACGATCTCGACCAGGCGTTCGCGCGCCAGTGCCAGTGCGGCGGCCGTCTTGCCGCAAGCCGTGGGGCCGGCGATGCCGAGCCACGCTGCCGCAGGGGCCGGACGGGAAACGGCCATGTCGGCGGTGGAAGAGGGCATGCGCCCGAGGTTAACAAAGGTGCGCCAGGCGGGCCGCGGGGCGGCTGTGGCCGAGGCGCTTCGTCAAATGCTCAGAGCTGCCGGCCGCCGTCGTACGGCCGCATGGCTGCGGCGCGCGGTGGCGCCGTGCCGGGCGCGGCCTGCTGCTGCGATGCTGCCGGGTCGGGCGCCCTGACGCTGAACAGTTGCTCGAGCGCCTCGCGGTACTCCGTCCCGCCGACCGTGTTGGTGCTGTAGTGGGATCCGTTCCGGACCAGCACGAACTTCTTCGGACCGGTGGCGGCGTCATACAGCTTGCGGCCGAGTTCGGGGCGGATCAGGTTGTCGAGCGCACCATGCACCACCAACAGCGGCGCGCCGATGTCCTTGACCTTGGCGAGCGCATCGAAGGGTTGCGTGATGAAAGGCTGGAACGGCAGCCAGCCCCACTTGAAGCTGCTCACCACGTCGGAGATGGAGGTGAAGGTGCCCTCGACGATGACGCCGCTTTCGTCCTTCACGCTGGCCGCCAGGTCGATGCCGATGGCGCCTCCCAGCGAGTGCCCGAAGATGTAGCGGCGCTGCTGCGGATGCCGCGCCGCGAGCCAGGCCCAGGCCGCGCGCGCATCCTCGCGCGCGGTTTCTTCCGATGGCAGGCCCTTGGTGCTCTTGCCGAAGCCGCGGTAGTCGATGGCCAGCACCGAGAAGCCCAATTCATTCATCCGCCGGATGCGCGGCGCCGAGCCGCTGACGTTGTAGCGCGCGCCGTGCAGGTACAGCAACACGGGCGTGTCGGCCGATTCGGGCTTGGCGCCGAGCCAGAGCCCGTGCAGGCGGGC
Organism: Variovorax sp. dw_308; assembly: GCF_019207085.1. GTDB lineage: Bacteria > Pseudomonadota > Gammaproteobacteria > Burkholderiales > Burkholderiaceae_C > Variovorax. The sequence continues at coordinate 151,708 of NZ_JAATOM010000004.1, forward strand.
CGGCTCGCCCGTGAGCGAGGAGCGGAAGTCGATCCACACCTGCTCCATGCCGGCCGTCTGTTCAGCCGTGTTGCCCCAGCTCTGGTCGCTCGGCTGGAAGATCCATTCGCGCTGGCGCTCATCGAGCGTGGAACAACCACCCGCGAAAAGTGCGCTCAGGGCAATGGCAGAAGCGAGGAAGGCCCAACGTTTCATGTTTGTGGCAGAGGGAGACCTGGCTGGCGCGAAAGTTCCGGCGGCCTGCCAGCAATGGCCGCGACAAGGTCATGCAACGCGCGTGCCCGCCGATCGGACGACACGTTTCTGAATGTTACCGTCCTCGCAGGAACAGCGCGTCCAGTTCACGCAGCGAGAGTTGCCGCCAGGTCGGCCGCCCGTGGTTGCACTGGTCGGAGCGTTCGGTGGCTTCCATCTGGCGCAGCAGCGCGTTCATTTCGTCCAGCGTCAGGCGCCGGTTGGCGCGCACCGCGCCGTGGCAGGCCATGGTCGACAGCAACTCGTTCTGCGCCCGCTGCACCACCGTGCTGGCGTCGTGCTGGCCCAGTTCGGCGAGCACGCTGCGGGCGAGTTCGACCGGGTCGCCATCGGCCAGCGTGCCGGGCACGGCGCGCACCGCCAGCGTGCGGGGCGAAAAGGGCGAGATTTCCAGGCCCAGCGTCGCCAGTACGTCTGCGCAGGCCTCGGCGGTGGCGACTTCCTGCGGCGTCGCGGCGAAGGTGGCGGGGATCAGCAGCGGCTGGCTGGTGATGGCGGCGCCGTCAAGCTGGGTCTTGAGCCGTTCGTAGACGATGCGCTCATGGGCCGCGTGCATGTCGACGATGACCAGGCCCTGGCTGTTTTCGGCCAGCACGTAGATCCCCTGGAGCTGGGCGATCGCGCGGCCCAGCGGCCAGGCGTCCGCGTTGGCGTCGCCTGTGGTCGGGAGGGGTGCGGCGGGTTGGAAGGTGGGGGAGAAGGGCGCGGCGGGCTGTTGCGCGGGCTGCGGCGTTGTCGCCCAACCCATCGGCGGGGTCGTGGCGCCGTCGAGTCGTTGCGCGGGCCACATTGCAGCCGCATCGCCCAGGCGTCGCTCGGACGCAAAGTGGATGGCCGGCTGTGCCCACGGTGCCGGCGCGGCAGGCTGGGACTGCTTGAAAAAGGGTGCGGCGGGCGTGTTGACCGCGTCCCCCGCACGCGGTGCGGCGAGCGCATCCTCGATCGCATGCCGGACCGCCTGGTGCACTTCGCGGCCATCGCGAAATCGCACTTCGATCTTGGTCGGGTGCACGTTCACGTCCACGCGGGCCGGGTCGATCTCCAGGTAGAGCGCATACACGGGTTGGCGCTGGCCGTGCAGCACGTCTTCATAGGCGCTGCGCACCGCGTGGGCCAGCACCTTGTCGCGGACGAAGCGGCCGTTGACATAGAAGAACTGCTGGTCCGCGCGCGAGCGTGCGGCGTCCGGTATGCCGGCGCGGCCCACGACACGCACGGCGCCACCCGGCCGATCGACTGCCACGCTCTGCGCCACGAAATCGTCGCCCAGCACATCGGCCAGGCGTTGCACCTGCGCCTCGGGGCCCGAGGCGGCGCGCCATTGCTCGACCAGCTTGCCTTCGTGCCAGATCGAGAAACCGACATCCGGACGCGCCAGCGCCTGTCGGCGCACCGCCTCGACGCAGTGCGCCAGTTCGGTGGCATCGGTCTTCAGGAACTTGCGGCGCGCCGGCGTGGCGTAGAACAGTTCGCGCACTTCGAGCGTGGTGCCGATGGCGCGCGCCACCGGGCGCAGTTCTCCGGTCCGGCCATCGAGCGCCCAAGCGCTGTCGGCGCCGGCCGTGCGCGAGAGCAGCGACAGGTCGGCAATCGCATTGATCGCCGCCAGCGCCTCGCCCCGGAAGCCCATCGTGCCGACGGTTTCGAGCTCGCCGAGGCTGGCGATCTTGCTGGTGGCATGGCGACGCAAAGCCACGGTGAGTTCATCGCGCGGAATTCCGCCGCCGTCGTCCTCGACCGAAATCAGCCGCACGCCGCCGGCCGACAACCGCACCGTGATCTCGCGCGCGCCGGCGTCCAGCGCGTTGTCCAGCAGTTCACGCACCACCGACGCGGGCCGCTCCACCACCTCGCCGGCCGCGATCTGGCTGATCAGTTCGTCGGGCAAATCGCGGATGGGGCGGCGGGTGGAGGCGGGGGAGAGGGGGGCGTTCACGCAGTGATTCTAGGATTTGCCGGGCGACGCAGCGGTGCTGCGTCCTGGCATGCGCAGGGCGAGGAATGCGCCGATCCTGGCCTCATAGGCCGCCGGTGCAAAGTGGTGAAGATCGACATGCGCCGCGCCGTCCTGCCAGCGCAAGGGCGGTCATGCGCCAATGCAGCAGGAAGAAAGAAGCCACGAATGAAGTTCCGGTGATCAGGTCGGGGCCATCGAAGCGATTTCCGTGGCGGATGCACGCCCGGTTCAGCACCCGTACAGGCGGGCCGCGCAGCCCCCCGGATAATCTCCCGCCATGGACATACTCAGTTATTTCGTCGACTTTATCCTTCACGTCGACAAGCACCTCGAAGCATTCGTCATCGCCTATGGCCCTTGGGTCTACGCGCTGCTTTTCCTGATCGTCTTCGTCGAGACCGGCGTCGTGGTGATGCCCTTCCTGCCCGGCGATTCACTCATCTTCATCGTTGGCGCACTGTGCGGTGTCGGCCACATGGACTTTGCGCTGGCTTGCGTTGTGCTCATTGCCGCAGCGATCCTGGGCGACCAGTCCAACTTCGCGATCGGGCGATTCTTCGGGCCGAAGGTCTTCCAATGGGAGAACTCCCGCCTGTTCAACCGAAAGGCCTTCGACCAGGCCCACGCGTTCTACGAGCGCTACGGTGGCGTGACCGTGATCCTCGCTCGCTTCATGCCGTTCATCCGCACCTTTGCGCCGTTCGTGGCCGGCGTGGCGGCGATGAATCGCGCCAGGTTCACGATGTTCAACATCGTGGGCGCCTTGGTCTGGGTGCTGGGCATTGCGACGGCGGGCTACTTCTTCGGCAACCTGCCGTTGGTTCGCGAACACCTCGACAAGATCATCTGGGCGCTGATTTTCATACCGGGCGTGATGGCGATCTTTGGCGCATGGCGTGCGGGCCGTGCGGAACGCGAGCGTGCGGCGTTGCAGAAATAAGCCCCGTTCGAGGGTGGAAGGTTCGAGTCCCAAAGGTCATGAAACAATGTGTGACTTTGTTCTGATATTGTGTCTTCCTACGCCGTCCGACGAATTGTGAGTCGAGCCCCGCCGCGTAGCATGCCCTCCATGCAAGCCCCACAACCCGACACTTCCGAATACGCCGCGCTCCTGGAAAGCATTGGCTCCGCAGTCAGGTTGCCTGCGCTGGTGCGGGAAGAAGACGACACCGCGCATCATCCCTGGGCAGCCCGGGCGATGGCCATGACGCATGCCTTCCTTGCGATGGCGTCCGCGGCGGCACGACCGACTACGTGAGCCTGCCGAGACTCAACAAAAAAGGCGTGTCGATGACACGCCTTTTTGCTGGCCAGCCGCTCCTCGCGCCGGCCCGACCGATTCAACTCGCTCAGTTGCTCGGACCGTTGTACGGGTAGTAGTTGTTGCGGTTGTTGTTGTAGTTGCGCTGGTCCGCGTTGCGTCCAACCTCGTTGCCGATCAGGCCGCCAATCGCCGCGCCGCCAACAGTCGCCGCAGTGTTGTGCCCGATGGCTTGGCCCACCAAGGCACCGCCCACTGCACCCGCGCCCACGCCCAACTGCTGGTTGGGCCCGGTTCCCGCGCAACCCACCAATGCCATTGCCGAAGATGCTGCAGCGGCCGCGATCCAGAGACGTGCTTTCATGATGTCCACCTTTCGTTTTGAAGTGATGGACTCATTGTGCGAACCCCCTCCAGCGGGGCTGTAGGAGACGGTCCCGGTTATTTGCGCGACGCCGCGCGGGGCTTGTGCACGCGCAGGACCCGGCGTTTGGCCGGGCATTGATGACGGCTACAGTTGCCGGCTGCGAGCCAGCGGCGGGTTCTGCGTGAAGTAGCGCTGGATGCCGCGCATCAGCGCATCGGCGAGGTTTTCCTGGTAGCTCACCCGACGCAGATTGGCTTCTTCCTCGGGGTTGCTGATGAATGCGGTCTCGACCAGCACGCTTGGAATGTCGGGCGCCTTCAGCACGGCGAAGCTGGCCTGTTCGACCTCGCCCTTGTGCAGCCGTCCCACGTTTCGAATCTCGCCGAGCATCGCGCCACCGAGCTTCAGGCTGTCGTTGATCTGGGCCGTGGTGCTCATGTCGAGCAATGCGCGTTGCACCTGCGCCTCATGGCCGCCGACGTTGATGCCGCCAACCTTGTCTGCCTCGTTTTCCTTGTTGGCCAGCCAGCGCGCCGCACTGCTCGACGCGCCGCCCTGGCTCAGCGCGAACACGCTGGCGCCGCGCGCTGCGGGCGTGGTGAAGGCGTCTGCGTGGATGCTCACGAACAGGTCGGCCTGCACGCGGCGGGCCTTCTGCACGCGCACGCCCAAGGGCACGAAGAAATCCGCGTCGCGCGTCAGGAATGCGCGCATCGGGTTGCCGTTCACGCTGCCCGCGTTGATGCGGTCGCGCAGCCTGAAGGCGACTTGCAGCACGATGTCTTTTTCGCGGGTGCCGGCCGGCCCGGTGGCGCCAGGGTCTTCGCCGCCGTGGCCGGGATCGAGCGCGACGATGATGAGCCGATCAGTGCGGCTGGAAGTGGCGACACTGGGACCCGCTGTCGCAGCCACGGGCGGCGGTTTGACCGGGGTGACACCGACGACAGGCGGCAAAGTCGGCGGCGCCGAGAGCGTTGGCGAACCGCCGGGACTTGCGCCCTGGGTGGCCGGTGCGGGCCGCATCGATTGCTGCGCCATCAGTTCGCCGAGCGCGTCGCCTGTGGAAGGCGCGGCGCGCGTGGCGTTTTGCGGCTCGCCGGTGCGCGGCAATTCGCGTGGGGCGATGCCGGCCACCGTGGTGTCTGCGTTGCCCTTGGCGGTGGAAGACGGCGCGTCGCGCAGGCGCTCGGCGATGAGGGCTTCCATCGGATCGACCGCCTGCTGCGGATAGAGGTCGAGCACGAGTCGATGCTGGTACGCGGCGACCGGCGCGAGCGAGAACACCTGCGGAACCACGGACTGCTTCAGGTCGAACACGATGCGCACCACGTTGGGCGAGTTCTGCCCCACGCGCAGGCCGTTGATGTACGGGTCACCCGGCTTGATCTTGCCGACCAGTTCGCGCAGCGCCGGGTTCAGCTCGATGCCTTCGATGTCGATGGCCAGGCGCGGCGGATTGCCGACCACCAGCTGCTGCGTTTGCAGGCGCCCGTCGGATTCGATGGTCACGCGGGTGTAGTCGGCGGCCGGCCAGACGCGCACGGCCATGATGGTTGCGCCATGCGCGATTTCCTGCACGCCGAGCAGCAGCACCAGGCTGCCTGCCTTCAACAGGTGGCGGCGATTGGGGTGCTCAAGAGTCATTGAAAGGACTTCGCGCTCATTCAACGAACCCGGCCAGCAATTGCCGGCCGCGGGCGGTGTTCGCGCGAAGGCGCACGGTACGGGATTGGTCGGTCATTGCTTCGATTTTAATAGCAAGGTCTGCAAGCGGAATGCGGCCTGCGGCGTTTTCGGGCCATTCGGCGAGCTTGAGGCCGGGGCCCGCGAAAATGTCACGGAAGCCGGCGTCTTCCCACTCCTGGGGATCGCTGAAACGGTAGAAGTCGAAATGAAAGATCGCGAGGCCATCGGGTGCCTCGTGCGGCTCGACCACCGCGTAGGTCGGGCTCTTGATGCGGCCGGCAATGCCGAGCGCGCGCAACAGGTGTCGCACGAAGGTGGTCTTGCCGGCGCCGAGGTCGCCACGCAACTCGACGAACGCATCACGCAACGCCGGCTTGTGCGCCAGCGTCTGCGCAAAGGCCGCGGTGTCCTCTTCGGTGTGCCAGACGCGCACGGCGTCTTGCGTTTCTACAATCGGCAGGTGATCGGCAGCCATCCACTCGTGATTCGTATTCAGGCGCTGGCCCGGGAACTGGGATTCTCCCAAATCGGCGTGGCGGGCATCGACTTGTCCAGTGCCGAGCCCGGACTGATGGCATGGCTGGCCGAAGGCTTCCATGGCGACATGCACTACATGGCGGCCCATGGCGCGCGCCGCGCCCGGCCGGCCGAGCTGGTGCCGGGGACGGTCACCGTGATCACCGCGCGCATGAACTACCTGCCGCGCGATACGCCCGCCGATTGGCAGGCCATCGAGTTCGACCGTCTCTCGCGACCGGGCGAGGCGATCGTGTCGCTCTATGCGCGAGGACGCGACTATCACAAGGTGCTGCGCTCGCGACTGCAGAAGCTGGCCGACCAGATCGCCGCTGAAATGGGGCCGTTCGGGCATCGCGTGTTCACCGATTCGGCGCCCGTGCTGGAGGCCGAACTGGCATCGCGCAGCGGCCAGGGCTGGAGGGGCAAGCACACGCTGGTGCTGGACCGCGAGGCGGGCTCGATGTTCTTCCTCGGCGAGATCTACGTCGACGTGGCATTGCCCGCGAGCGAACCGGTGACGCCGCATTGCGGAAGCTGCACCGCCTGCATCGACATCTGCCCGACAAGGGCGATCCTGAGCGCCCACAGGCTCGATGCACGGCGCTGCATTTCCTACCTCACCATCGAGCATGCCGGGGCGATCCCGGTCGAGCTGCGGCCCTTGATCGGCAACCGCATTTACGGTTGCGATGACTGCCAGTTGATCTGCCCCTGGAACAAGTTCGCGCGCCGCAGCGCGTTGCCGGACTTCGATCAGCGGGAAGGGTTGACGGGGCGGCATCTGGCGGAGTTGATCGCGTGGACCGAGGACGAGTTCCTTCGATGGACGGAGGGCAGCCCGATTCGTCGCATCGGGCACGAGCGGTGGCTGCGCAACCTGGCCGTCGGGGTCGGCAACGCCCTACGCATAACGCCTTCGGACCCGGGATTGGTTGACGCGCTGAGGGCCCGGCTTGCGCATCCCTCCGCGCTGGTTCGCGAGCATGTCGAATGGGCGCTGGAACAGGCCCAGGCCAGCAACTATCTCAACACCCCCAGCGCGAACGGCAGGCTCAACACCCCCAGCGTCGTCGACAGCGTCACCAGCCCCGCGACGAACGGCCCGTTGTAGCCCATGCGAGCCGCCAGCACATAAGCGCTGGAGGCCGTGGGCACGGCGGAGAAGGCCAGCAGCACGGTGGCCTGCGTCGGCTCCAGGTGCAGCAGGCGCGACAGGCCGAACGCGACCAGCGGCAGGACCAGGTGCCGGATCGCGAGCACGCAGCTTGCGAGCACCTTGGCACGCGCCAGCGTGGCGAACTGCATACCCGCACCGGCGGCCATCAGGCCCAGCGCCAGCGAGGCGCCGCCGATGCGCGAGAGCGTGGGCTCCAGCCACGGCGGCACCCTGAAGCCGAGCACGTTGGCCAGCAGGCCGGTCGCCGTCGCGATGATCAGCGGGTTGCGTATCAATTGCCGCAGGAAGCCCGTTTGCGCATGGCGGGCCATCGGCCAGACGGCGGCCACGTTCAGCAGCGGCACGCACACGCCGATCAACACCGCGATCAGCAACAGCCCCTGCGGGCCCGCAAGCCGGTCGGCCAGCGCGAGGCAGATGAAGGAGTTGAAGCGGAACGAGACCTGCGCGCTGGCAGCGTGATCGGCGCGATCGATATACCGGCCCAGCCACGGGAGATGGGGCAGGGCATACGACAGCCCGACGCCGCACAGGCTCATGGCGACGCCCGCTCCCAGCATGCTCGACGTCGCCGCGAAGTCGAAGGGGCTGCGCACGATCGAATGGAACAGCAGCACCGGGAACAGGAAGTAGTAGACGAGGCTTTCGACCTGGTCCCACACGCGGCGGTCGAGCGCGGTGAAGCGGCACAGGAGCCAGCCGCAGGCGATCAGCGAGAAGTCGGGGAAGAGCAGTTGCGCATAGTTCACGGGGGTGCTTGTCTCGCATGAAGGCCGCGCATGATGGAGCGCGCCTCAGAGCATAAACGGGCAATCACGCGGGTATTTCAGGGCGCGGCTCCGCGGGCATGCCGCTAGCATGAGGCTCATGTTTGCAAATTTGTACTGGAGAGTTCAGTGAACTTGAATCGTCGTCAATGGAGTGTGGGCGCCGTTGCCATGGTTGCGTTTGCCGGCCAGGCCTGGGCAGAGGGCTATCCCAACAAGCCGATCGAATTGAGCGTGCCCTTCGCACCGGGCGGCACCACCGACATCGTGGCCCGCGTCATCTCCGAGCCATTGGCCAAGGTGCTGGGGCAGCCCGTGATCGTGATCAATCGCCCGGGCGGCGGCGGCATCGTGGGTGCGGCTGAAACCGCGCGGGCCGCGCCGGACGGCTACAAGCTCGGCGTGGCCACCGTGTCGAGCACGGCGGCCAACCCGGCCATCAATCCGAAGACGCCCTATGACCCGATCGCCGATTTCACGCCGATCACCAACATCGCCGCCACGCCGAACATCATCGCGGTGAACCCGAACTTCCCGGCGAAGAACTACGCCGAGTTCGTGGCCGAGTTGAAGAAGAACCCGGGCAAGTATTCGTATGCGTCGTCGGGCACCGGCGGCATCGGGCACCTGCTGATGGAGTTGTACAAGAGCCTGACCGGCACCTTCGTGACCCACATTCCCTACCGCGGTGCGGGCCCGGCGCTCAACGACGTGGTGGCGGGCCAGGTGGCCATCATGTTCGACAACATCCCCTCGGCCATGCCCTTCATCAAGGCGGGCCGTCTCGTGCCCATCGTGGTGTCCGCGCCGCAGCGGTTGAAGGAATTGCCCAATGTGCCGACCTTCAAGGAAGTCGGGCTGGAGCCGGTCAATCGCATGGCCTACTACGGCATCCTCGGACCCAAGGGCCTGCCCAAGGAAGTCGTCGACAAGATCGCCGACGGCGTGAAGAAGTCGGTGGAAGACCCGGCCGTCAAGAAGCGCATCGAGGACACCGGCTCGCTCATCGTGGCCAACACGCCCGAGCAGTTCGCGGCGCAGATCAAGGCGGAATTTGCGGTCTACAAGGATGTGGTGAAAAAGCAGAACCTCTCTTTGGACTGATCACGGCACCGTCCCACCAGAAGCCGCCGCGGGCGGCTTTTTCAATTTGGGTATGGTTGCGCCCATGACCGTCGCCGCGACCTCTTCCCAAAGCTCCGCCATCACGGATTTCGTCGATGCGCTGTGGCTGGAGCACGGCCTGGCGAACAACACGCTGGAGGCGTACCGGCGCGACCTTGAATTGTTCGAGCGCTGGCTGGCGGAGCGCAGCGTCGCGCTGGATGCCACGCAGGAGCATCACCTGCAGGCCTACATGGGCGCCAAGCTCGCCGACAAGGGCAAGGCCACCTCGGCCAACCGGCGGCTCACCGTGTTCAAGCGCTACTTCCGCTGGGCCTTGCGCGAGCGTCGCATCACCGCCGATCCGACCCTGCGCCTGAGCCCCGCGCGGCAGTCGCTGCGCGTACCCAAGACGCTGACCGAGCAGCATGTGGAAGATCTGCTCACGGCGCCCGAGGTTGACACGCCGCTTGGCCTGCGCGATCGCGCGATGCTGGAACTCATGTACGCCAGCGGGCTGCGCGTGAGCGAACTGGTCACGCTCAAGGTGCTGAACATGAGCCTCAACGACGGCGTGCTGCGCGTCGTCGGCAAGGGCAGCAAGGAGCGGCTGGTGCCCTTCGGCGGCGAAGCGCGGCGATGGATCGAGCGCTATCTCAAGGAGGCGCGCCCCGAGATCCTCGATGGGCAGCAAACCGATGACCTCTTCGTGACCGCACGCGGCTCGGGCATGACGCGCGTGATGTTCTGGATCATCGTGAAGAAGCACGCGCTGCGTGCCGGCATCCATGTACCGCTTTCCCCGCACACCTTGCGCCACGCGTTCGCCACGCACCTCCTCAACCATGGCGCCGACCTGCGCGCGGTGCAACTGTTGCTGGGCCATGCAGACATCTCGACGACGACGATCTACACCCATGTCGCGCGCGAGCGCTTGAAGCAACTGCACGCGCAGCATCATCCGCGCGGCTGAATGGTGCCCACCGCCGAAGCGCCCGCGGCGCCTTCAGTGGAAATCTGGAATGGAAAAGGGGATTTTCAAGATGAACCTGGCGTTCACCCGACGCGACCTTGCGATCACTGCACTGGCTGCATCCGCGCTCTGGAGCGCGCGTGCGCGCGCCCAGGCCCTTCCCAAGGTCCTCCGCATCGTCGTGCCCTATCCGCCGGGCGGCGTCAGCGACAACGTGGCGCGAGCCTTGGGCGAGAAGCTCGCGGCGCAACTCGGCACGACGGTGATCATCGAGAACCGGGCCGGCGCCAGCGGCAGCATCGGCATGGACGCGGTGGCCAAGTCCGCGCCGGACGGCGCCACGCTGTGCTTTTCTGCCACGAGCCCGCTGGTGCTGAATCCTCATCTCGCGAAGTCGCCCTTCGACCCGTTGAAGGACATCGTGCCGGTGGCGAGCGTGATGTATTCGCCGGTGCTGCTGCTGGCCACGCCCGCCGAAGCGGCGAGGGACTTCAAGGCGCTGCTGGCCGAAGCGAAGGCCAAGCCGGGCGCCATCCGCTGGGCCACCTCCGGGCTGGGTTCGCTCGGCCACATCGTGCTCGCGCAGTTGCGTGCGAGCGCGGGCATCGACGTGACGCATGTGCCGTACAAGGGCGGCGGCCAACAACTGACCGACGCATTGAGTGGGCAATTCGAGATCCTGTCGACCAATGCCGGTCCGACGTTGACCGCGCACATCCAGAGCGGCAAGCTGCGGGCGCTCGCCGCGGGCGCACCCGCTCGGCTCGACAGCCTGCCTGCGGTGCCGACGCTGGGCGAACTCGGCTTCGAGACGGCGAACCTGTCGTCGCTTTTCGGCGTGTTCGCGCCGGCCCGCATACCGGGCGCGCTGGTCGATCGCTACAACGCCGAGATCAACAAGGCGCTGGAGAGCCCCGAACTGCGCGCCAAGCTGCTGGCGGCGGACAACGTGCCGACGACCCGCGGCGCGGGTGACTTCGCAAAGGCCATCGCCGCGGAGTACGAAAGCAACGGGCGCATCATCAAGGCCGCGAACATCAAGGCGGAATAGACGGGTCTGCCATCATGGGCGTCCCATCCATCCCACCGGAGCAAGCCATGGCCGACAAGGCGCTGTATCTCGACGATCTGAAAGTCGGCGATCGATTCACGAGCGAGGGGCACGAGATCGACGCGGAGCAGATCAAGGCTTTTGCCAACCTGTTCGACCCGCAGCCTTTCCATACCGACGAAGAGGCCGCGAAGAGCACCTTCTTCGGAGGACTGGCGGCCAGCGGATGGCACACCGCTGCAATCACCATGCGCTTGCTCGTCACCAGCGGCCTGCCGTTGGCCGACGGCATCATCGGCTCGGGCGGCCAGCTCAGCTGGCCCCATCCGACGCGGCCGGGCGACGTGCTGCGCGTCGAAGCCGAGGTGATGGAGATCGTGCCATCGCGCTCCAAGCCCGATCGCGGCATGGTCCAGATGCGGTGCGAGACGCGCAACCAGCGCGGCGAGGTGCTGCAGCACTTCCTGCCGAAGCTGGTCGTGATGCGTCGACGATAGGGGTAGCGGGAACGGGAACGGGAATGGGAACGGACAGCCGAACGCAGAGGGCGCAAAGGCTTCGCAAAGATCGCAAAAGAAAACCAGAGAAGCCTTTGCTTTTTCCTTGTCTTCTTTCGCGTCCTTGCGGAACCTTTGCGTCCTCTGCGTACGGCTGTCCGCTCCCGTCTTCCTGGGTCAATTGCGCTGGTTCAGTCAGCCTGTGACAGCGCGCCCAGCTCCTCGTCCGTGAAGCCGGCACGCGAGCGCGCATCGAGGTTGAACGGCGGTCGCAGCCGCGGTGCTTCGTGGCGGCGATAAAGCATGCGGTAGTGGGCGATCGGGTCCAGCCCGTCGCGCTCGCAGAGCCAGCGATACCAGCGATTGCCGACGGCCACGTGGCCGATCTCGTCGCGCAGGATGATGTCGAGGATGGCGCTCGCGGCCACGGCATCGGGCGTGCCGATTCGCGCCAGCTTGGCCTGGATCAGCGGCGTGGCGTCGAGCCCACGTGCTTCCAGCGTGCGGGGCACCAGCGCCATGCGCGCTGTCACATCGTCTCTCGTTTTCTCGCACATGGTCCACAGGCCGTCATGCGCGGGAAAGTCGCCGTACTGCCAGCCCATCCCGCGCAGGTGCGCGTGAAGCAAGGCGAAGTGCTGCGCCTCTTCGTCGGCGACGCGCCACCAGTCGCGGTAGTAGGCCTCGGGCATGCCGCCGAAGCGCCAGACGGCATCGAGCGCGAGGTTGATGGCGTTGAATTCGATGTGGCAGATCGCGTGGATCAGCGCGGCGCGGCCCTCGTCCGTGAAGGGCGAGCGCTGCGGCACCGAGGTGGCGGCGACTCGGACGGGCCGCGCCGGCCGCCCCGGCACGCCGGACTCGTCCACCACGCCGCGCAGTTCGTCCGAGCCGATGGCATCCACGGCCGCGAGCGCCGCCGCCGCGCGTGCCGCGGTCACTTTTTCTGCGGGATCTTCGATGCGCAGCGCGGCAAGGGCGCTCAGGCGATGGTGCATCCCTACAATTCTAGTTTTGCTCCCTGGAGACCCTGACGATGGCGATCTATGAACTCGACGGCGTGGCGCCGCAACTTGGCGATGGCGCATGGGTCGCTGACAGCGCACAGGTGATCGGCAACGTGAAGCTGGCCGACAACACCAGCGTCTGGTTCGGCGCGGTGTTGCGCGGGGATACCGACACCCTGACCATCGGCCGCAACTCGAACGTGCAGGACCTGTCGGTGCTGCATGCCGATCATGGTTGCCCGCTCACCATCGGCGAGAACGTCACCGTGGGGCATCAGGTGATGCTGCATGGCTGCACCATCGGCGACAACTCGCTGATCGGCATTCAATCCGTCATCTTGAATAACGCGAAGATCGGCCGCAACTCGATCGTTGGCGCCGGCAGCGTGGTCACCGAGGGCAAGGAATTTCCCGACAACTCGCTCATCATCGGCGCGCCCGCCAAGGCGGTTCGCACGCTCGACGATGCGGCCGCCGCCAAGCTGCGGCAAAGCGCCGAGCACTATGTACAAAACGGCCATCGCTTCGCGAAGGGCCTGAGGAAGATCGCCTGATTGCCCAGGCGACTGAAGGATGATTTTGAGCGAGCTGCACAAGTTCTTGTTTGACGGAATGCCCGTGCGCGGAATGATCGTGCGCCTGACCCAACCCTGGACCGAAATCCTGGCGCGGCGCGCATCGAACTCCGCCACCGGTGCCTATCCGCCGCCCGTGGTGGAGCTGCTCGGCGAGATGACGGCTGCGGCAACGTTGATACAGGCCAACATCAAGTTCAATGGCGCGCTGATCCTGCAAGTCTTCGGCGACGGGCCGGTGAAGATCGCCGTGGCCGAAGTCCAGGCCGACCTGAGCCTGCGTGCCACGGCCAAGGTGATGGGCGCCATTCCTGACAATGCACACCTGTCGGAGATGGTCAACGTGCACAGCAAGGGCCGCTGCGCGATCACCCTCGATCCGAAGGACAAGGTGCCCGGCCAGCAGCCCTACCAGGGCGTGGTGCCGCTGGTGGGCGACCACAACGACAAGTTCGGCAAGCTCAGCGACGTGCTGCAGCACTACATGCTCAAGAGCGAGCAACTCGACACGACGCTGGTGCTGGCGGCCGACGACAAGGTGGCCGCAGGGTTGCTGATCCAGCGCCTGCCGGTCAAGGGCGAGGCCAACCTGCTGCGCAGCGGCATCGCGGAAGCCCACCAGGACCAGATCGGCCTCAACGAGGACTACAACCGCATCTCGATCCTGGCCTCCAGCCTGACGCGCGACGAACTGCTGACGCTCGACGTCGACACCATCCTGCATCGCCTGTTCTGGGAGGAGAAGGTGCTGCGCTTCGAGCCGCAAGCCGGCTTGCTCGGGCCGCACTTCGCATGCACCTGCAGCCGCGATCGGGTGGCCGGCATGATCCGCGGGCTCGGCATCGTGGAGGCGGAAGAGATCCTTGCCGAGCGCGGCGACATCGAGGTGGGCTGCGACTTCTGCGGCAAGCAGTACCGCTTCGATGCCGTCGATGCGGCGCAGATCTTCAAGTCCCCTGGGGACCAGCCGCCCGGGACGGCGATCGTCCAGTAGCGACGGCGCCGTTCAAGTCCACACAGACCGCGCATCCTGGCGGGCGATTGGTTTGGGTATGCGGTTGCCCGGGCCGGGCGGCAGGGCTGACCGCTATTGCCGCCCCGCGACGAGGCCGCTGAACAGCCGGTGCTCGCAGGAAGGATCGGAACACTTGTCGCAAGGCCACTGCCACGCCGAGCCGGCGCCACGCCGCACCGGGGCCCCCGTGGGGCGCTCGCGTGAAGCGATCGAATGGATCGCGTTCCAGGCACTGGCCAGTCGCTCGGCGCCCGTGCCGTGGACGACGGCGTAGCCGATACCGGCGCCAGCCAATGCGCCGCGCAGCCGCCCATCGAAGGGCTCGCGCACCTGCGGGCCTTCGCGCTGCAGGCCGTCATCGACCCAGGGCAAGTCGAGCGCGGTCAACAGCGTGATCGTGTACCGGCACTGCGCGGCCGTTGCGCCGGGGTAGAGCGAGGTGTCACCGAACAGGGTGTCGCTGTAGACGGCAATCGACAATGCGGTGGTGTCCGCCACGACAACGCCGCTGCGTGCGGCTTCGACGATGCGGCGCGTCTGCTCGTCCGCGATGGCCTGCAGTTCATCACGCCGCGGTGCGCGGCCTTCGCGCATGCACCATTCGCGCAAGGGCTCCGGAACCCACGTGCTCGCGATGCCGCGCTGCTGCAGCCGCGTGGCCAGCGCCTGCGCAAGTTCGGTCTTGCCGGTGCTCCCGGCGCCCAGCAGCGCGATCACGCTGCCGGCCGGGAGAGTCGGGGTCATGTGGGTTTTCCGGGCGCCGCAGGCGCTTCGGGGGTGGGCCGCATCAGCGTGTGATCTGGACGAAGACTTCGTTCGGCTTCACCATGCCGAGTTCCTGCCGCGCGCGTTCCTCGACCATCTCGAGGCCTTCGCGCAGGTCGCGCACCTCGGCCGTGAGTCGGTCGTTGATGACGGCAGCCTTGGCATTGGCTGCCTTCTGCGTCGCCAGCTTGTCCTCGAGCTGCGCCACGCTGCGCAGGCTGCCGCGGCCGTTCCACAGCTGCCATTGCAAGAACAGCAGCAGCAACACGAGCACGATGGGAGCGACGACGCGGGAGCGCATGATGTAACGTCAGCGCAGGCTGTAGAACGCCGAACGGCCCGGGTAGGTGGCAACGTCGCCCAGGTCTTCCTCGATGCGTAGCAACTGGTTGTACTTGGCAATGCGGTCCGAACGCGAGAGCGAGCCGGTCTTGATCTGGCCAGCGTTGGTCCCCACCGCAATATCGGCGATGGTGCTGTCCTCGGTTTCACCCGAGCGGTGCGAGATCACGGCCGTGTAGCCCGCGCGCTTGGCCATCTCGATGGCGGCGAAGGTCTCGGTCAGCGTGCCGATCTGGTTGATCTTGATGAGGATCGAGTTGGCAATGCCCTTGTCGATGCCTTCGCGCAGGATCTTGGTGTTGGTGACGAACAGGTCGTCGCCCACCAGTTGCACGCGCTTGCCAAGGCGTTCGGTCAGGTGCTTCCAGCCGTCCCAGTCGCCTTCGTGCATGCCGTCCTCGATGCTGATGATCGGGTACTTGTCGACCCAGGTCGCGAGCATGTCGGTCCAGCCTTCGGCCGTCAGCGTGAGGTTCTCGCCCGACAGCACGTACTTGCCGTCCTTGTAGAACTCGCTGGCGGCGCAGTCCAGGCCCAGCGCGATCTGTTCGCCGGCCACATAGCCGGCCTTGTCGATGGCTTCGAGGATCAGCTGGATCGCGGCTTCATGGCTTTCGACACTGGGCGCGAAGCCGCCTTCGTCACCGACCGCGGTGCTGATGCCGCGGGAATTCAGGATGGCCTTGAGCGCATGGAAGGTCTCCGCGCCGTAGCGCACGGCCTCGCGGAAGCTCTTGGCGCCCACGGGGATGATCATGAACTCCTGCAGGTCCAGGCTGTTGTTGGCATGGGCGCCGCCGTTGATGACGTTCATCATCGGCACGGGCAATTCCATGCCGCCCATGCCACCGAAGTAGCGGTACAACGGCAGGCCGGATTCCTCGGCCGCGGCGCGGGCCACGGCCATCGACACGGCCAGCGTCGCGTTGGCGCCCAGGCGCGCCTTGTTGTCGGTGCCGTCCAGGTCGTTCAGCGTGCGGTCGAGGAAGGCTTGCTCGCTGGCGTCGAGGCCGAGCACGGCTTCGGAGATCTCGGTGTTGATGTTCTCCACGGCCTTCAGCACGCCCTTGCCGAGGTAGCGGCTCTTGTCGCCGTCGCGCAGCTCGATGGCCTCGCGCGAGCCGGTCGATGCGCCCGAAGGCACGGCCGCGCGGCCCATGGTGCCGCTTTCCAGCAGCACGTCGCATTCGACGGTGGGATTGCCTCGGCTGTCGAGAATCTCGCGGCCGACGATGTCAACGATTGCACTCATTGCTTACCCTTTGTTTGAGAACTTGATTCTTACAGACCTTCGACGGCAATCATGTTCATGATCGCCGCGCCGGCACGCGCCTCGCGTGCCTTGCGGTATTCAGGCGTGTCGTAGAAGGCCTTGGCCTTCTCGAGGCTCGGGAACTTCAGCACGATCACGCGCGTGGGCTTCCAGTCGCCTTCCAGTGGCTCGACCTGGCCGCCGCGCACGCAGACTTCGGCGCCATGGGCCTGCATGGCGACGGTCGACCACTTCTTGTATTCCTCGTACTGCGTCGGGTTGGTCACCTCGACGTATGCGATCACGTATCCGCAGCTCATGGCGCCCCCACGCTTGGCATGGTCGTGTCCTCGCTGCGCCCCGCGGGGGCATTCGCAACGTGGAGCGATCCTGCGTTGCTCATGCCTGGAACCTGTCTTCGAGATAGCCGTTTTTCTTGGTGACCGCGTCGAGCGCGACCAGCGTCTCAAGGAGCGCTTTCATGTGCTTGAGCGGCACTGCGTTCGGCCCGTCGCTCATCGCCTTGGCGGGGTCGGGATGCGTTTCCATGAAGACACCGGCCACGCCGACGGCGAGGGCCGCGCGCGCCAGCACCGGAACCATCTCGCGCTGGCCGCCGGAACTCGTGCCCTGGCCGCCCGGAAGCTGCACCGAATGCGTCGCATCGAACACCACCGGCGCGCCGGTCTCGCGCATGATCGACAGCGAGCGCATGTCCGACACGAGGTTGTTGTAGCCGAAGCTGGCGCCGCGTTCGCAGGCCAGGAAGTTGTCTTGCTCCAGCCCTTTTTCCCTGGCGGCCGCGCGCGCCTTGTCGATCACGTTCTTCATGTCGTGCGGCGCGAGGAACTGGCCCTTCTTGATGTTGACCGGCTTGCCCGACTGCGCCACGGCGCGGATGAAGTCGGTCTGGCGGCAGAGGAAGGCGGGCGTTTGAAGCACGTCCACCACCTTCGCGGCCTCGATGATGTCGTCCTCGGTGTGGACGTCCGTCAGTACCGGCACGCCGAGTTCGCGCTTGACCTTGGCCAGGATCTCCAGCCCCTTCTCGCGGCCCGGGCCGCGGAAGGTGGTGCCCGACGAGCGGTTGGCCTTGTCGAAGCTGCTCTTGAAGATGAACGGGATGCCGAGGCTGGCGGTGATTTCCTTCAGCGTGCCGGCGGTGTCCATCTGCAACTGATCGGATTCGATGACGCAAGGTCCGGCGATGAGGAAAAAGGGCTTGTCGAGCCCGATGTCGAATCCGCAGAGCTTCATAGGACCTCCACGCCTGCCACTACGTGAGCGGCACTCATGCAACCACCTTCATGAGCGGCTTGCTGCCTTCACCCTGCGCCTGATGCGCGAGCGCGGCCTTGATGAACGCATTGAACAACGGATGCCCGCCCCATGGTGTCGACTTGAATTCCGGGTGGAACTGCACGCCCATGTACCAGGGATGGATCTCCTTCGGCAATTCGACGATTTCGGTCAGGTGCTCGCGCTGCGTCAGCGCCGAGATCACCAGGCCGGCGTCGCGCAGCTGGTCCAGATAGTGCACGTTGGCTTCGTAGCGATGGCGATGGCGCTCGGTGACCACGTCGCCATAGATGCTGTGGGCCAGCGTGCCCGGCGTCACGTCGGAGCTTTGCGCGCCGAGGCGCATGGTGCCGCCGAGGTCGGACTTTTCGCTGCGGGTCTTGACGGTGCCGTCGTTGTCCTTCCACTCGGTGATCAGCGCGATCACGGGGCAGGGCGTGTTGGGCTCGAACTCGGTGCTGTTGGCATTCTTGAGGCCGGCCACGTTGCGGGCGTACTCGATGGTTGCGACCTGCATGCCGAGGCAGATGCCAAGGTAGGGCACGCCGGATTCGCGTGCGAACTTCGCAGCCGAGATCTTGCCCTCGACACCGCGCTGGCCGAAGCCGCCCGGCACCAGCACCGCGTCGTACTTGCCCAGGCGCGAGACGTCCTGCGGCGTGATGGTCTCGGAGTCGATGTACTCGATCTTCACCTTTGCATGGTTCTTCATGCCGGCATGGCGCAGCGCTTCGTTGAGCGACTTGTAGCTGTCCGACAGTTCGACGTACTTGCCGACCATCGCGATGGTGACTTCGTTCTGCGGATGCTCGACCTCGTAGACCAGGTCGTCCCAGCGATTGAGCTTGGCGGGCGGTGTATTGATGCGCAGCTTGTCGCAGATCAGGCCGTCCAGGCCTTGCTCGTGCAGCATGCGCGGCACCTTGTAGATGGTGTCCACGTCCCACATCGAGATCACGCCCCATTCGGGCACGTTCGAGAACAGCGAGATCTTGCTGCGCTCGTCGTCGGGGATCGGGCGGTCGGCGCGGCAGAGGAGGGCGTCGGCCTGGATGCCGATGGCGCGCAGTTCCTTGGCGGTGTGCTGCGTCGGCTTGGTCTTGAGCTCGCCGGCGGCAGCGATCCACGGCACGTACGACAGGTGCACGAAGGCCGAATTGTTCGGGCCCATGCGCAGGCTCATCTGGCGCACGGCCTCGAGGAAAGGCAGCGATTCGATGTCGCCCACAGTACCGCCGATTTCCACGATGGCCACGTCCACCTCGTGCGAGGTGCCGATGCCGGCGCCGCGCTTGACGTATTCCTGGATCTCGTTGGTGATGTGCGGAATCACCTGCACCGTCTTGCCGAGGTAATCGCCGCGGCGCTCTTTCTCGAGCACGGTCTTGTAGATCTGGCCGGTGGTGAAGTTGTTGGCGCGCCGCATGCGCGTGTTGATGAAGCGCTCGTAGTGGCCGAGGTCGAGGTCGGTCTCGGCGCCGTCATCGGTGACGAACACCTCGCCATGCTGGAAAGGCGACATCGTGCCGGGGTCGACATTGATGTACGGATCGAGCTTGATGAGGGTGACTTGGAGGCCGCGCGATTCGAGCAGCGCGGCGAGCGAGGCGGAGGCGATTCCCTTGCCGAGGGAAGACACCACACCGCCGGTGACGAAGACAAATTTGGTCATGCCATTACCGAACGCAAAGGTCCGGGCAGTGGGAAATTGAGATTATAGATGCCGGGAATTGGCGCGCCCCGGCCTGCGCTGCGGGTCATTACACTTCCGCGCATATGCAAGATCTCGCTGGCAAACACATCGTCCTGGGCCTCACTGGCGGCATCGCCTGCTACAAGTCGGCGGAGCTATGCCGATTGCTCATCAAGTCAGGCGCAACCGTGCAGGTGGTGATGACCGAGGCGGCGGAGCAGTTCATCACGCCGGTGACGATGCAGGCGCTGTCCGGCCGTGCGGTCTACGGTTCGCAATGGGACACGCGCGAGCCCAACAACATGCCGCACATCAACCTGAGCCGCGAGGCCGATGCGATCGTGCTGGCGCCCTGCAGTGCCGATTTCATCGCGCGCCTCGTGCAGGGGCGGGCGGACGAATTGCTGAGCCTGCTGTGCCTGGCGCGCCCGCGTGACAGAGTGCCGCTGCTGCTCGCGCCGGCGATGAACCGCGAGATGTGGTCGCACCCGGCCACGCAGCGCAACCTGGCGCAGGTGCAGGCCGATGGCGCGATCGCGCTCGGCGTGGGAACCGGCGATCAGGCCTGCGGCGAGACCGGCGATGGCCGCATGCTGGAGCCCGCGCAACTGCTCGAAGACATCGTGGCCTTCTTCCAGCCCAAGGTGCTGGCCGGCCAGCGCGTGCTGGTCACGGCCGGGCCGACCTTCGAGGCGCTCGACCCGATCCGGGGCATCACCAACCATTCGTCCGGCAAGATGGGTTTCGCCATCGCACGGGCGGCGCGCGAGGCGGGCGCCGAGGTCACGCTGATCGCCGGGCCGGTCAGCCAGCAGACACCGCGGGGCGTGCGTCGCGTCGACGTGCTGTCGGCGCAAGGCATGCTCGAAAGCACGATGGGCAATGCGCAGGACGCCACGGTCTTCGTCGCCACGGCGGCGGTGGCCGACTGGCGGCCCGCCGCGCACAGCGACCAGAAGATCAAGAAGGACGGCAGCGGCCAGCCGCCGGTGCTGCACTTCGTCGAGAACCCGGACATCCTGGCCACCGTGGCCAGGAGCCCGCGCGCCCAAAGCGGCGCGTTGTTCTGCGTTGGCTTCGCGGCCGAGAGCGAGAACCTCGTTGCCCATGCCAGCGCCAAGCGCGAGCGCAAGGGCATTCCGCTGCTGGTGGGCAACATCGGCCCGCTGACTTTCGGGCAGGACCACAACAGCCTGCTGCTGGTCGACGCGAACGGCGTGCGCGAGCTGCCGCGAGCCACCAAGCTGGCGCTCGCGCGTCAGCTCGTGGCCGAAATTGCCGCGCGCCTGCCCGCACGGAAGCCGCCATGAACCCGCAATGGAACACGCCACCCAACGGTGATTTCGCGCGCCTGGTCGAGAGGCTGGCGGCGGAGGCAGCGATGCCGAAGCGGCCGCCAGGCGAGAACGAACATCTGCTCGATGAGGGCATGACGCCGTCGGGCGCACCGCACGCGGGCGTCTCGCATCGGCTGCCGGCCACCCTCCCGTCGCCGGGCGCGGTGCCGCCGGCCACAGCCGCCGAGATCAGGCTGAAGGTGGCCAAGGGCCTGGCCGTCGCCTGGCTGGTGCTGTTGTTCGCATTGATGGCGATGGGCGCGCCGCTGGCCGCGTTGACGCTGGTCTTCGTCGGCGGGCTCTGGGCGGCCCACAGCCTGCGCCACCGCTTCCTGCCGCCCGGTTTCGGCAGCTGGCGCCAATGGCTCGAACACATCGCAAGACAACAACAGGAAAGACGCAGCAAGTGAAAGTGGACCTACGAATTCTCGATGCGCGCATGGCGGATCAACTTCCCGCCTACGCAACCCCTGGCAGCGCCGGTCTGGACCTGCGCGCATGCCTCGATGCACCGGTCACGCTGGAGCCCAACGGCTGGCAGCTGATCGGCACCGGCATCTCGATCCACCTGGCCGATCCTGGCTATGCGGCGCTGATCCTGCCGCGCTCCGGCCTGGGCCACAAGCACGGCATCGTGCTGGGCAACCTGGTCGGCCTGATCGACAGTGACTACCAGGGCGAACTCAAGGTGAGCGCCTGGAACCGCAGCAACACGTCCTTTGTGCTGCAACCGATGGAGCGGCTGGCGCAGCTGGTGATCGTGCCGGTGGTGCAGGCGCAATTCAACGTGGTAGACGAGTTCCAGCGCTCCGAGCGCGGGGAGGGCGGCTACGGCTCGACCGGCAAGCACTGAGCGCTTGAAGAGCAGTTGGCCGCGCTGGGCCTTCGGGCAAGCAGCATGATCATTCGGCCGTGGCTTGTTCCAGTTTTGAGATTTGCATCTGGCGCGTAAAGCGCGGAACCGTTGAGGAACCGTTGAATAAGCGACGTGCTCCTACACAGGCCGGTCATCTGGACGCGCAGCCGCGCGTTGGATGCATGTGTATTTCAGTGACAGTCGAGATTCAGCCCCATGGAACAGTCCATCATGAAAAAGCTTCCACGTATCGTTTCCGTCGCCGCATCGGTCCTGGCAGTCGCCACGCTGACGGCCTGCGTTGCGCCCGCGCCTTACACCACCAGCCGCTATCCGTACCAGCCGCAGGCGGCCTATCCGGCGCAGCCCGCGCCCTATACCGAGTACGGCCGCATCGCCAACATCGAAGTCTTGCGCACCGAGCGCCCGGGCACCGGCACGGGGGGCGCCGGCGCCGTGGCGGGCGGTGTGATCGGTGGCGTGGTGGGCAACCAGTTCGGCAGCGGCAACGGCCGCGCCGCGGCAACGGCCCTGGGTGTCATCGGTGGAGCGCTGCTCGGCAACAGTGTCGAGGCGCAGAACAACGGTCCGCGTGTGTACGAAAGCTATCGCGTGTCGATCCAGACCGAGAACGGTGCCTATCGCGCCTTCGATGTGCCGAACCCCGGCGACCTTCGCATCGGCGACCGCGTCCGCATCGACAACGGGCAGATCTCGCGGTTTTGAGACCCCAGGGCCGGGCCCGGCCCGGCCCGTCCCCCGCGGGGGATCAAGTCGAGATGGCAAAGCCACGTCGACTTGAGAGTCAGTGCAGCAGGTCGTTCCCCGGCGCCATCGATGGCACCTTGAAGAAACCTGTGCCAGCGGTGCCGCGGCCGATCTCTTCTTCAGTGGCTTCGCGCACGGAGCGAACCGTGATGTCGAGGCGGATCGCGATGCCCGCGAGCGGGTGGTTGCCGTCCAGCACCAGATGCTCGGGATAGACCTCGCTCACCGTGTAGAGCACGTCGCGCGGCATGTCGGGGTTCACGCCGGGGGGTAGCGCGGCGCCGTCGAAGGTCATGCCTTCCTCGGTGCCTTCGGGGAACAGCGCGCGCGGTTCCAGGAACAGAAGCTGGTCGTTGAAGTCGCCGAAGCCCTGTTCGGGTTCGAGTTGCAGTTGCACTTTCGCGCCGGGTTCATGCCCCTGCAGCGCGGCCTCGATCGCGGCGAAAAGGTCGTCGCCGCCCACCAGGAATTCCACCGGTTCGTCGAGTACGTCCAGCACTTCGCCGAGCGTGTCTTTCAGCGTCCAGGTCAGGCCGACCACGCATTGTTCAGAGATTTCCATCGCGATAATTCTCCCATGGAGATCAACAAACCCCTCGCCCTGCTGGGCGGACTGAGCGCCGCGCAGTTCATGCGACGGCATTGGCAGAAGAAGCCGCTGCTGGTGCGGCAAGCCGTGCCGGGCATGACCCCCCCAATCTCCCGTGCCGGCCTGTTCCAACTGGCCGCGCGGGACGATGTCGAATCGCGCCTGATCCGCCATGCGGACAAGGGCTGGACCTTGCGCCATGGACCGTTCCCGCGCCGAGCCCTTCCGGCGGCGAAGCAGGCTGCCTGGACGCTGCTGGTGCAGGGCGTCGACACGCACGACGACGGCGTTCACGCGCTGCTGCGGCAGTTCAGCTTCCTCCCCGATGCGCGGGTAGATGACCTGATGATCAGCTACGCCAGCGACCAGGGCGGCGTGGGGCCGCATTTTGACAGCTACGACGTGTTCCTGCTGCAGGCCACGGGCCAGCGCCGATGGTCGATCGGCCGCCAGCGCGACCTGAGCTTGCAGAAGAACGTGCCGCTCAAGATCCTCGAGCGCTTCGAGCCGGAGCAGACCTTCGTGCTCGAGCCCGGCGACATGCTGTACCTGCCCCCGCGCTATGCGCACGATGGCGTGGCGGTGGGCGGCGACTGCATGACCTGTTCGATCGGCCTGCGCACGCCGGCCGCCGACGAACTGGCCGCGGACCTGCTGGTGCGCATTGCCGAGGCACAGGCGGACGCGCTCGAAGACCCGGATCGCAGGGCGCCGCCGCGCTACCGCGACCCGCAGCAACCCGCGGTCGAGCAGCCCGCCCAGATGCCGTGCGCGTTGCAGGCCTTCGCACGCGACGCGGTGCTGGCTGGCCTGCAGCGCGATCCGCATGCGATCGAGCGCGCGTTGGGCGAGTCGATGACCGAACCAAAGGCCAAGGTCTGGTTCGAGGCCCGCGATGCGGATGACGTGACACGCGGCGTCGCGCTCGACCGCCGCAGCAGGATGCTCTACGACGCACGCCATCTCTACATCAACGGCGAGAGCTTTCGGGCCGCGGGCCGCGATGCGACCTTGATGCGTCGCCTGGCCGATCGGCGTGCGCTCGAACCTGCCGACCTGGCGCGGGCGAGCGAGGATGCCCTGGCCTTGCTGGACGACTGGCGCGAAGCCGGATGGCTGCATGCCGCCACCTGAACACCACGCGGGCGCCATGTTGCCCGACGGTCCATTCGAGGGCCGGGAGGCCTTCCGCTCGCACCTCAGGATGGCAATGTCGGAGGCTGCGCGGCAGAACTGGCGCGAGATTGTCTTCAGCGACATCGATTTCGAGGACTGGCCGCTGGGCGAGCGCGCCAGTATCGAGTCGCTGCAGGCCTGGGCCGCCGCGGGCCGCAGCCTGGTCTTGCTGGCCGAGCACTTCAAAGTCTTCGAACGCGAGCATGCGCGCTTCGTTCGCTGGCGTCAGACCTGGAGCCACATCATCGATTGCCGGGCCTGCAGGGGCCCGGGGCTGCCGACGGTGCCCAGCGCGATCTGGACGCCGTCCTGGTGTCTGCAGCGCATCGACATCGACCATGCGCGGGGGATGTGTTCGGTGCAGCCGGAGCGGCGGCGCGCATTGCGCGAATCCATCGACGAATGCCTGCGCCAAGGGCGCCCGGCCTTCCCGGCCTTCACGCTGGGCCTTTGACCGAAAGGAGTGCTTTGGTTTTCAAAAGACCAGGAGCCTTGTCAGCCAACGCCGCGAATTGCCGGACGCCGCAGCATCCGGTCAGGATGGAGGACTAGAATTTTTTGTTCCATCCCATCCAAAGGAGACTTCATGAAAAAGACCGTCTTGCTCGCCTCGTTGGCCGCCGTGACAGCACTGAGTGCGTGCAGCAAGAAGGAGGAAGCACCGGCCGTCGTGACGCCGCCACCTGTGGTCGTGACGCCTCCCGCGCCCCCGCCTGCGCCTGCCGCGGAAGCGCCGGCTCCAGCGCCCGCCGCGCCTGCTGCCGATGCACCGGCCGCCGCCCCTCCTGCCCCGGCCGCGGACGCGCCCGCTGCGGCACCTGCAGCCGCCGATGATCCGAACAAGCCCAAGGACGCGCCGAAGTAAGCGCGACTGCCTTCATGGAAAAGCCACCCGCGAGGGTGGCTTTTTTTGTGTGCACGGTGCGAGAGCCGGCGACCTACACGTCGAGCCAGGGCGAGCCTGAAGCCGCATCGGCGGTGAGCATGTCTTGCTCCGACGTGCCTAGGGCCTGGGCGAGCACCTGCCGCACGATGGCGGGCCGGTTGTTCTGCTCGCTCAGATGCGCCGCCACCACATGTCGCAAGCCGCCATGCAGGACGGCTCGCGCAATGTCCGCGGCCGCGGTGTTCGACAAGTGACCATAGTTGCCGCCCACCCGATGCTTCAGGAAGGCGGGGTAGCTCGACTGGGCGAGCAAGTCGCTGTCATGGTTGCATTCGAGCAGCAGTGCGTCGAGGCCGGCCAGTTGCGCCAGCACGTAGGGCGTGGCGTGGCCGAGGTCGGTCAGCACGCCGAGGCGGCGGGCGCCGTCGGTGCAGACCAGTTGCAGCGGCTCCCGCGCATCGTGCGGCACGGTGAAGGGATGCAGCGAGAGCTCGCCGATCGCGATGTCGGCGCCGTCGCGGGCCAGGTGCAACATGCCTTCGAAGTCGCGGCCGCCGGTGGCGAGCCAGGTGCCCTCGCTCATCCACACCGGGATTCGATGGCGGCGCGCCAGCATGTGCGCGCAGCCGATGTGGTCGCCGTGCTCGTGCGTGACGAAGACGGCATCCAGCTGGGCAATGGCCAGTCCGGCCGTGGCCAGGCGCTTCTCCAGTTGCTTGAGCCCGAAGCCGCAGTCCACCAGCAGCCGGGTCGTGCGGCCCGCGCTGGCCGCTTCCACCAAGGTGGCGTTGCCGGTGCTGCCGCTACCGAGGCTTCTGAAACGGAGCATCGGTAGCGCTCGCCGTCGGCTTCACTTCACTTCAGGTCGTCGGCGATGACCTTCACGATGCGCTCTGCATTCGCCGAGGTCTCGGGCGCGCCCTTGTCGTTGAGCACGGCCACGGTGGTGGCTTCGCCCTGGCTCTTGACCTGGATGCGGTACTTGATCGGCGGGTCGGACTTGCCGGCCTGGCCCAGCGTGAGCATCCGGGCGATGAAGCCCGGGTCCTTGTTGGCATTGGGCGGAACGTAGCGCACGAAGTACGTGCCGGCGGCGCGGTCACGGTCTTCCACGGTGAAGCCGGTGCGGTCGAGCGCCAGGCCGACACGGCGCCATGCGCGTTCGAAGCCTTCGTTGATCTGCACCACGGGCTGGCCGTCGATGGTGCTGACCTTGGAGGTCTGCGCCACCGGGCCTGCCGCCACCAGGGCCTTCGATTGTTCCTGCGACACGCCGAGCTTGACCATCAGGCGGCGCAGGAATTCAGCTTCGAGGTCCGGGTCGGGCTTGCGCGGCTGCCAGATCGTCTGGTCCTTGCGGGCGGTGCTGTAGACCTCTTCCATGCCCCGATGGGTGATGTAGATCTCGGTGCCGTTGGGCGTGCGCTCCATGCGCGTGCGGAAGCGGTCGAGCTCGCCGGTGGAGTACACCGAGTCCATCAGCTTGCCGACGGTGCCGCGGATGATGTCCTGCGGCAGCTTGCCCCGGTTCTCGGCCCAGTCTGTTTCCATGATGCCGAGGTTGCGCTGGTCGGTGGTCAGCAGGAAGCCGCTTTCCTGCCAGAAGTCGCGAACCGGTTCCCACAACTGGTCGGCTGGCCGATTCACCACGATCCAGCGTTCGTTGCCTGCGCGCTCCATCCGCACGTCGCCGATGCTCGACACGGCGGTCGGCAGGGTCGGTGCGTTGGCGATGCCGGCTTGGTACGAATTCGCCGAGACCGGCGCGCCGGGAAGGGCGTAGCGGTTGTCGCGCGAGAGCTGGGTCAGGTCGGGCGGGACTTCGAGGGTCGGGGCCTTGCCGGCGCTCTTGTAGTCGATCTTGTCGGAGTCTAGAGCCGAGCAGGCCGCAAGGCTCGTGACGAGTCCGAGCAATGCAAGTCGCGAAATGTGGTTCAACGTCGTCTTCCTTCTGGAATATCGCAATTCAATGGACGCATGCGGCGCCGCAGGTTGTGAGTGGCTAGTCGGCAAAAAGGTTGCATGCGCGATTGCGCAATCGAGGCAGGCGTCAGTGAAGCAGGCCCGTGGCTTTCAGGGCGTCCAGCACGGCGGGCTGGGATGCCTTGCTGAGTTCGGTCAATGGCAGGCGCAACGCGTCTGTGCAAAGGCCCATGCGCGCCATGGCCCACTTGACGGGAATCGGGTTGGGCTCGATGAAGAGGTTGCGGTGCAGCGGCATCAGTTCGAACTGGATGCGCATTGCGGTGGCGACGTCGCCGGCCAGCGCGGCCACGCACAACTCGTGCATCTTGCGGGGCGCCACGTTGGCGGTGACGCTGATATTGCCCTGGCCGCCGCACAGCATGAGGGCGACGGCGGTCGGGTCGTCGCCCGAGTAGACGGCGAAGTTCTTCGGCACCTCGCGGATGAGCCATTGGGCCCGCTCGATGTTGCCGGTGGCTTCCTTGATGCCGATGATGCCGGGCACCTGCGCCAGGCGAAGCACCGTGTCGTGCGCCATATCGGCGACGCTGCGGCCGGGCACGTTGTAGAGCACGGTGGGCAGGTCGCCGACGGCTTCGGCGATGGCCTTGAAGTGCTGGTACTGGCCTTCCTGCGTCGGCTTGTTGTAGTAGGGAACGACCTGGAGTTGCGAATCCGCGCCCACACCCTTCGCGAACCTGGCAAGCTCGATCGCTTCCTTCGTGGAATTGGCGCCACAACCGGCCATCACGGGCACTCGGCCCTTGGCTTGCTCGACGGAAACGCGGATGATTTCGCAGTGCTCTTCGACGTCGACCGTCGGCGATTCGCCGGTGGTGCCAACGACGCCGAGGCAGTCCGTGCCTTCGGCAATGTGCCAGTCGATCAAGCGGCGCAATGCGGGATAGTCGACGCTGCCGTCGTCGTGCATCGGCGTGACGAGCGCGACGATGCTGCCAGTCAGTGGATCCAAGGGGGGTTCTCTTTGTTCGGGCCGAAAACCTGCCATTCTACTGATGTGATGCCGCAGCCCCGAAGCTCACGCCGGTTCCGCGGGTGCCCATGACGGCGCTTCCTGTTGCTTGCCGCCGTTTCGTGCCCTAGAGGCGCGGCGTGATGGTCAATTGCCGGGGCGGCGCTTCGAGCGGGTAGCGCGCCGACGCGCCCGCCGGGCGCACGGCCGCGATGCGCTGGACGAATCGGGCGGGATCGTCGAGAAAGCCGTCTTCGTAGGCGACCACGCGCAGTCCGGCGCTGGCGGCCAGCAATTCGCCGGGTCGCAGCAGGAAATCCGGACGCGAGGGCTTGCCGACGCTTTCGTTACCGGCTGCAAAAGTTTCGTAAAGGAGTACGCCTGAGGGTGCCACCGCCGCCACGATGCGGGGCAGGAGGGGGCGCCAGAGGTAATGGGTGACGACGACGGCATCGAACTGCTCGCCAGCGAACGGCCAGGGCCCCGATTCGATGTCGGCCTGCAGCACGCGGCCGAAGTGCGATGCGGCGGCGACTGCCTCGGGCGAGCGGTCCACGCCGGTGACGACATGGTCACGCCCGGCAAACCATCGCATGTGCCGCCCGGCGCCGCAGGCGATGTCGAGCACGCTGCCGCCCTCGGGCAGCAGGTGCGACCAGCGCATCACCCACGGGGAGGGTGCGCCGAACCCGTGCAGCGCACTCAAAAGCAGGCCCAGAGTTGGTCGATGAGCGTCACCATGAAGCCGGGACGGGTGTAGAGCGCGAACACCAGCGCCAGCACCACGCAGATGCCCAGCCAGGCGGCGGCGCGACGGATTCGGTGGCGGTTCTGGCTGGCCATGGGCTTCAGGCCGGCTGCGGCGTGACGCGCACGACGGCGCTTTCCTTCACCGGCAGATTGATCAACGCGGCAAACACGCCGAGCGCGATGGAGATGTACCAGACGATGTCGTAGCTGCCGGTGCGGTCGTACAGGGCGCCGCCCAGCCACACGCCGAGGAAGGAGCCGACCTGATGGCCCAGGAAGATGAAGCCGCTCAACATCGACAGGTGCGCCACGCCGAAGATCTGCGCGACCAGCGCATTGGTCGCAGGCACGGTCGAGAGCCACAGGAAGCCGATGGCGCCCGAGAAGACATAGACCGACAGCGGCGAGATCGGCACGAGCAGAAACAAGGCGATGGCGATGGCGCGGCCGAAGTAGATGGCCGCGAGGATCTTGCGCTTGGCGTACTTCTGCCCGAGCGAACCGGCGGTGTAGGTGCCGAACACGTTGAACAGGCCGATCAGCGCCAGTGCATAGCTGGCTACTTCGGGCGAGAGCCCCTTGTCGCGCAGGTAGCTCGGCATGTGCACGCCGATGAACACCACCTGGAAGCCGCAGACGAAATAGCCCGCCATCAGCAAGCTGAAGCTGGGTGTGCGGAAGGCTTCGGCCAGGGCCTGCCCGATGGTCTGCTCACGCCTGGCGCCACTCGTGGTGGAAGCCGGCTCGCGCAGGCCGAAGGCGAGCGGCGCCACCAGCAGTACCACGGCCGCCAGCGCGAGCAGGGCGGTCTGCCAACCCATGGTTGCAATGAGTTGGCCTTCGATCGGCACCATGAGGAATTGCCCGAAGGAGCCGGCCGCGGCGGCCACGCCCATCGCCCAGGAGCGGCGCTCCGCCGGGATCTGGCGGCCGATCACGCCGTAGACCACCGCATAGGTGGTGCCGGCCTGCGCGGCGCCGATCAGCACGCCGGCGGTCAATGCGAACAAGGTGGGCGTCGGCGAGAGCGCCATGCCGACCAGGCCCAGCGCATAGCAGGCGGCGCCGATCAGCAGCACGCGGAACGCGCCCAGCTTGTCGGCCAGCATGCCCGCGAATACCCCCATCACGCCCCACGACAGGTTCTGGATGGCGATGGCGAAGGAGAATGTCTGGCGCGACCAGTCCTGTGCCTGCGTGATCGGTTGCAGCCACAGGCCGAAGCCATGGCGGATGCCCATCGAGAGCGTGACGATCATCGCGCCGCAAAGGAGCACCTGCTTCAGGCTGAGGGGCTGGGTGGAGGAGGGGCGCATCCCGGCCAATGTACCCAAAAGCCATGGGCCGTTCCGGCGCTGGTCCATGGGCGATTGTTGAAATATCTTCGAGCCATTGATGCGCCCGGCGCATCGCGTTGCGGCGCAACCGATACCGAGTGGCTCTCCGACATGAAAGTTGCCTGTATGGGCATCCAGTTTTTATCAGGCTGGCTCACTACAATCCGCCCCCATGGCAACCCCCAGCAAGACAATTCCCCCGGCGTATTCCGAAGGCTCGATCCGTGTTCTCAAGGGACTCGAGCCGGTCAAGCAGCGGCCGGGCATGTACACCCGCACCGACAACCCGCTGCACATCATCCAGGAAGTGATCGACAACGCGGCCGACGAGGCGCTCGCGGGCTATGGCAAGAAGATCAAGGTGACGATGCATACCGATGGTTCGGTCGGCATCGAGGACGATGGCCGGGGCATTCCGTTCGGGCTGCACCCGGAAGAGAAGGCCCCGGTGGTCGAGTTGGTGTACACGCGCCTGCACGCCGGTGGCAAGTTCGACAAGGGTTCGGGGGGCGCCTACAGCTTCTCGGGTGGTCTGCATGGCGTGGGCGTCTCGGTGACCAACGCGCTGTCGAAGCGGCTCGAGGTCACGACGTACCGCGAGGGTTCGGTGGCCCAACTGGCCTTTTCGGCCGGCGACGTGATCGAGCCCTTGCAGATCCGTCCGCAGGAAAGCGGTAGCAGCAATCCCGACGGCGGGCGCGACCGCAAGCAGGGCACGACGGTGCGGGCCTGGCCCGATCCGAAGTATTTCGAGACGGCCACGCTACCGGTGAACGAACTCACGCACCTCCTGCGCAGCAAGGCGGTGCTGATGCCCGGCGTGACCGTCACGCTCGTGATCGAGAAGACCAGGGAGACGCAGCAATGGCTCTACAAGGGCGGCTTGCGCGACTACCTGATGCAGACGCTCAACGGCGAGCCGGTGATCCCGCTGTTCGAAGGTGCTGGCCATGCCGACAAGAATGCCGACAACTTTGCCGAAGGCGAGGGCGCCGACTGGTGCGTGGCCTTCACCGAGGACGGCCAACCGGTGCGCGAGAGCTACGTCAACCTGATTCCGACCAGTGCCGGCGGCACGCATGAGAGCGGGCTGCGCGACGGTTTGTTCAATGCGGTCAAGGGCTTTGTCGAACTGCATTCGCTGCTGCCCAAGGGCGTGAAGCTGTTGCCGGAGGACGTGTTCGCGCGTGCCTCCTACGTGCTGAGCGCCAAGGTGCTGGATCCGCAGTTCCAGGGCCAGATCAAGGAGCGGCTGAACTCGCGCGACGCGGTGCGGCTGGTGTCGAGCTTCGTGCGTCCCGCGCTGGAGTTGTGGCTGAACCAGCACGTCGACTACGGCAAGAAGCTCGCCGAACTGGCCATCAAGGCCGCGCAATCGCGGCAGAAGGCCGGCCAGAAGGTCGAGAAGCGCAAGGGCTCCGGCGTGGCGGTGCTGCCCGGCAAGCTGACCGATTGCGAGAGCAAGGACACGGCGCACAACGAGGTGTTCCTCGTCGAGGGCGACTCGGCCGGCGGCAGCGCCAAGATGGGCCGCGACAAGGAGTCGCAAGCCATCCTGCCGTTGCGGGGCAAGGTGCTGAACACCTGGGAGGTCGAGCGCGACCGGCTCTTTGCCAACAATGAGATCCATGACATCTCGGTGGCCATCGGCATCGACCCCCACGGGCCGACCGACACGCCCGACATGAGCGGCCTGCGCTACGGCAAGATCTGCATCCTGAGCGATGCCGACGTGGACGGCTCCCACATCCAGGTGCTCTTGCTGACGCTGTTCTTCCGCCACTTTCCGAAGCTCATCGATGCCGGCAACGTGTACGTGGCGAAGCCGCCGCTGTTTCGCATCGACGCGCCGGCGCGCGGCAAGAAGCCCGCGTCGAAGGTCTATGCGCTGGACGAGGGCGAACTCACGGCCACGCTGGACAAGCTGCGCAAGGACGGCGTGAAGGAAGGCGCATGGAGCATCAGCCGCTTCAAGGGCCTGGGCGAGATGAGCGCGGAGCAGCTGTGGGAAACCACGCTGAACCCCGACACGCGCCGGCTGCTGCAGGTGCAGCTCGGCCGCCTCGATTTCACGCAGACGCAGGGAGAAATCACCAAGCTCATGGGCAAGGGCGAGGCCGCCGCGCGGCGCGACCTGATGGAGTTGCGTGGCGATGACGTGGAGATCGATGTCTAGACTGCTGATCGCCTTCGTGCTGTCAATTTGCTTGCAGCACGGCGCGCTCGCGGCCGACATCTATGGCTACATCGACGAGAAGGGCATGGCGCATTTCGCTTCGGAGAACCTCGATGCGCGCTACTTGTTGTTCTTCAAGGGCGGACAAAGCTTCGACACAGCCGATGGCATCGGTGCACCGGGGCGGCGCGGCAGCGGCAAGGCGCCGGCGGTGTCGCAAGCGCTGGTCGCGATGTTCGAGAAATCGCCCAACTACCGGGTCGCCAAGACGGCGTTGCAGGACGCGTCGAAGCGCCACGCGATCGACTACGAGCTGCTGCAGGCCCTGGTCGCGACTGAATCCGGCTTCGATGCGCAGGCGCTGTCGCCCAAGGGCGCGCTGGGATTGATGCAGGTGATGCCCGCCACCGCGGAACGCTACGGCGTGCAGGGCGACAAGCGCCGCTCCATCGAGGAAAAGCTCTATGACCCGCGCATCAATATCGCGACCGGCTCGCGCTACCTGCGCGACCTCATCGCGATGTTCCCGGGCCAGATCGAACTCGCGCTTGCCGCGTACAACGCCGGCGAAGGCGCTGTGCAGCGCGCCGGCAACAAGATCCCGAACTACCGCGAAACCCAGGACTACGTGCAGACCGTGCTGCAGCTCTACGCCTACCTGAAGCCCGGCGCCCGCGCGGGCATGGGCCGCGGCGGCAAGGCGCCGGGGCGCATCCGCATGGAGATGGTGGTGCCGCAGGGCGGGGCCATCGGCCGTGGAAACATGCCGCCGGAGCCGGGCAGCCGGACGCTCCCGGCGCTGCCGGATGCGCCTGCCGGGCCGGCCGCTGCGCCGCTCATTGCGCCCGCTTCCTGACCTGCCCGATCTACTTTAATTTTTTTTCTCGAACTCTTTTGCTCATGGACTCCGAACCAACGCTCGACCTCTTGCCACCCGAAGACGATGGCAACGGCATCACGCTGGCCGACTACGCGCAACAGGCCTACCTCGAATATGCGCTGAGCGTGGTCAAGGGCCGCGCGTTGCCCGATGTGTGCGACGGCCAGAAGCCGGTGCAGCGGCGCATTCTCTATTCCATGTCGCGCATGGGGCTCGGCTTCGGCGGCGCCAATGGCACGGTCGGCGCCAAGCCGGTGAAAAGCGCGCGGGTGGTGGGCGACGTGCTCGGCCGCTTTCATCCGCACAGCGACCAGGCCGCCTACGACGCGCTGGTGCGCATGGCGCAAGACTTCTCGCAGCGCTATCCGCTGGTCGACGGCCAGGGCAACTTCGGCAGCCGCGATGGCGACGGTGCAGCGGCGATGCGCTACACGGAAGCGCGGCTGGCTCGCATCACCAGCCTGCTGCTCGACGAAATCGACGAAGGTACGGTGGACTTCGTGCCCAACTACGACGGCTCGACCCAGGAGCCGCGCCTGCTGCCGGCACGCCTGCCGTTCACGCTGCTCAACGGCGCAAGCGGCATCGCGGTGGGCCTGGCGACCGAGATCCCGAGCCACAACCTGCGCGAGATCGCCGATGCCTGCGTGGCGCTGATCAAGACCAACGGCAAGCTCAGCGAGGAAGAACTGTTTGCCATCGTGCCCGGCCCGGACTATCCGGGCGGCGCGCAGATCATCAGCAGCCCGACCGACATCGCCGACGCCTATCGCACCGGACGCGGCTCGCTGAAGGTGCGCGCGCGCTGGAAGATCGAGGACCTGGCGCGCGGGCAATGGCAACTGGTCGTCAACGAATTGCCGCCGGGTGTCAGCACGCAGAAGGTGCTGGAAGAGATCGAGGAGATCACCAACCCGAAGATCAAGACCGGCAAGAAGGCGCTGAGCACCGAGCAGACACAGCTCAAGGCGGCGATGCTGTCCGTGCTGGACGTGGTGCGCGACGAATCGAGCAAGGACGCGGCGGTGCGCCTGGTGTTCGAGCCGAAGACCTCGCGCATCAGCCAGGAAGAATTCATCACCACGCTGCTGGCGCAGACCTCGCTGGAGACCTCTTCGCCGATCAATCTCACGATGGTCGGCATCGACGGCAAGCCGACGCAGAAGTCGCTGCGGCAGATGCTCAACGAGTGGATCGCGTTCCGCGAGATCACGGTCGAGAAGCGCTCGCGGCACCGGCTCGACAAGGTGCTGGACCGCATCCACATCCTCGAAGGCCGGCAACTGGTGCTGCTGAACATCGACGAGGTGATCGCGATCATCCGCGCGGCGGAAGACCCGAAGGCGGCGCTGATCGCGCGCTTCAACCTGAGCGAGCGGCAGGCCGAGGACATCCTTGAAATCCGCCTGCGCCAGTTGGCGCGGCTCGAAGCCATCAAGATCGAACAGGACCTCAAGGGCCTGCGCGAGGAGCAGAAGAAGCTCGAGGACATCCTCGGCAGCCCGGCCGCATTGCGCCGCCTGCTGGTGAAGGAAATCGAGCAGGACGCGAAGACCTTCGAGGACCCGCGCCGTACGGTGATCCAGGCGGAGAAGCGCGCCGTGGCCGAGGTCAGGGTGGTGGACGAGCCGGTGACGGTGATCGTCTCGCAGAAGGGCTGGGTGCGCGCGCAGAAGGGCTGGGCCAGCGAGAAGGCGGCGGGCGGCAACGGCGCGCCGACGGAGTACAGCTTCAAGTCCGGCGACGCGCTGTACGGCGCCTTCGAATGCCGCTCGGTCGACACGCTGCTGGTGTTCGGCACCGCCAAGGACAAGGCGGTGCGCGTCTACACCGTCGCAGTGGCTTCACTGCCGGGCGCACGCGGCGACGGGCAACCCGTGACGACGCTGATCGACCTGGAAAGCGGCACGCACGTGGCGCACTACTTTGCCGGCCCGCTGGGCGCGAGCCTGCTGTTGTCGAACACGGGTGGCTACGGCTTCATCGCGACGGTGGAGAACATGACGTCGCGCCAGCGCGGCGGCAAGGCCTTTGTCGACGTGGGCGAGGGCGAGCAGTTGTGCCGGCCTTCGCTGGTGGGCGGCGCCAGCGGCGCGGAGCCGATGCCGCCTGCCACGCATGTGGCTTGCGCGTCGACCGGCGGGCGCATCCTGACCTTCGAGATCGGTGAACTCAAGGCCCTGCCAAAGGGCGGCCGCGGGCTCACGCTGATCGACCTGGAAGCCAAGGACACGCTCGCGGGCGCCGCGGCCTACACGCGCAGCGTGAAGATCCAGGGCATCGGGCGCGGCGGCAAGGAGCGCGACGAGACGCTGGAGATCCGCACCTTGAACAACGCGCGCGGCACGCGGGCGCGCAAGGGCAAGGCGGCCGACCTGGGCTTCAAGCCGGCCAGCATCACGCGCGTGCAATAGGGTCAGGCAAGGGACAGCCAGATGAAATTTGAACTCGTCACCATCCTGATCTTTGTGGTCAGCAGCATCTGCAGCGTCTATCTCGGTCGCTGGATCGGAAAGGGCCGGCGCGAGCGCAAGGCCAAGCGCGAGCGCGAAGCCGCGCTTGCCAATGAAAGCCGCCAGGCGCGGCGCGCACGCGAGCGGCGCGCGAAGCGCTGACCTACTTCAACCCGGCCCACCAGCGCACGTTGGTTCGCGGCTGGCCGACGGTCACCACCTCGCCGATCTCCGGCGTCGCGAGGTCGATCTTCTTCTCTGCCGCCAGGTCCGCGATGCGGTCGAGCGGTGCGTGCCAGGTGTGGAAGGCGAGGTCGAAGGTGCTGTTGTGCACGGGGAGCAGCACCTTGGCGCGCACGTCCCCGAAGGCCTGGATGTCCTCCTCCGGCGTCATGTGCACCGAGGGCCACCATTCGTCGTACTGGCCGTTCTCGATCATGGCCAGGTCGAAGCTGTCGAATCGCTCGCCGATTTTCCTGAAGCCGCTGGAGTAGCCGGAGTCGCCGCTGTAGAAGATGCGTTGCGGCCCGCTCTGGATCACCCACGAGGCCCACAGCGTTTCGCTGCGATCGCTCAATGTGCGGCCGGAGAAGTGCTGCGACGGCGTGGCGGTCACCTGCACCTCGCCCTGCCTGGCGGACTGCCACCAGTCGAGTTCGGTGATGCGCTCCGCGGGTACGCCCATCGATCGCAGGCGCTGGCCCACGGCCAGTGGCACGAAGAAGCGCTGCGCGCGTAGCGCCAGGTATTCGATGGTGGGAGCGTCGAGGTGGTCGTAGTGGTCGTGCGAGATGATCACGCCGTCGATGGCGGGCAACTGCTGCAGGGCGATGGGCGGTGCATGGAAGCGCTTCGGACCCATGAAGCCGAAAGGCGACGCGCGCTCGCTGAACATCGGATCGATCAGCCAGAACTTGCCGCGCAACTTGAGCAATGTGGACGCATGGCCGATGCGCATGACATGGTTGGCTTGCGGGTCCAGCGCTTCCAGTTGCGCGGTGTCGAGCGGCCGCACGGGAATGGCGTCGACCGGTGCGGCATCGGGTTTGGCGCCGAACAGGAAGCGCCACCAGATCCTGGCCGCGTTGGCCGTGGGCTTCGCGTCTGGATTCGGCGCATTGACGAAGCCGCAGTCCTTGAACTGCGGTGACGCGGCATAGGGTGATTCGCAGGCGCCGGAGTTTCCGCAGGCGGTGACGAGGACAAGGGCGGCGGCGAGCAGCAGGCGGGTGGCGATCATCCGCGCGAGGATAGTGGAAGCGCCTGGATGCTCAGTGCACAGCGAGCGCTGCGCGGCGGGTTCAGGTGAACATGACCTCGAAAGGCCAGGCCGCGCGCGTGACCGCGCTGTTGCAAAGGTTGGGGTCGCCGATGATCGACGGCACGGTTTGCAGCCGGGCCTCGAAGGCCTCCAGCGCCTTGCGCTTGCGGTCCAGCGCGCTGGCGTCGAGCGGGAGTCGACGCGCCCGGCGCCAGGGCAGGCGCGCGTCGCCGGGCGCGGCCCAGTGCCAGGCGCGCACGGGCGTTTCCACGAGTCGAGCGCCGCAGCGGGCGGCGGCGAAGGCGCAGGCATGGCCGGCGGCCTCGTGGTCGGGCGGGCCATCCATGCGCCAAGTGGTGAACACCACGTCGTTCGGCCCCAGCAGCGGCTGCAGGCGTTCGGCCAGCATGCGGCGCAGGATGTTGAGGCTGCCGTCGGGGAAGCCGAGGCGCACCGGATCGTCGACGACGCCCAGGCGGTGCAGCGCGCGGCGGCTTTCGACGGGGAGCATGCGGGCGCGCGGGTCTGGAGGCCAGTGCCGAGTCTCGCTGGAACTGGCGATGCCGTCGGTGACGGCAACGATGCAGATCTCGCGCGCTTGCGCGGCCAGTTGCGCAAGCAAGCCGCCGAGCGCGAGTACCTCGTCGTCCGGATGCGGCGCGACGACCACCGCGCGGGCGCCTGCGGGCACGAGTTCATCGATCGAGATCGGGGCGATGTCGGCCAGGCCGGGCCAGTCCAGCCAGTCGGTCACGACGGCATCTTCAACCGGGCAGTCTTCGCGAAGGGCAGCAGTCAGCATGAGTCTCCTTGCCTCTCTTGTCGGTTTCGCGGTCGTGCTCTGCGACCGGCGGGACGGTCATGGTATGCGCGAAGCGACCTTGTCGGTAGCCGGGATGACCGGCCGCTTGCTCTACGCCATGCGCGCTATGGCGGCGGCCAGGTGCCGGCGTCACAGTGGAGGGCAACGCTGGACAAGTCCCGCGCGTCATGCACCGCCTGCGGCGTTGCAAATCCTCGCCACGGCGCGCGCAACACGGAGGTCTTTGCCATGACGGACAAGCGCTATCCCATCATCTATGTGCGCGGCTACGCGATGACCGCCAACGAGCGCGACGAGACGACGGCCGACCCGTTCTGCGGCTTCAACGTGGGCTCGACGGTGTACCGGGCGACGGTCGACAAGACGGCGGCGGCGCAGAAGTTCGTGTTCGAGTCGCCGGTGGTGCGGCTGCTGGCCGACTTCCAGTACATGAGCGTCTACCAGAACGGGCTCGACATCCTCGACGAGGACTGGAAGCCGCCGCCGGACGAGACCGGGGCGGACGTCGAGGGTATTCCGTCGGCCTCGGTCATCATCTACCGCTACTACGAGACGGGCTCCGACCTGCTCGGCGATGGCAAGGCGCGCGACATCATGTCCTACGCGAAGGGGTTGAACGATCTCATCCTGCGCGTGAAGGACCTGGTCGCCAAGCGTGAGGGGGCGGCCGGGTCGGATGACTTCCGCTGCTACCTGGTCGCGCATTCGATGGGCGGGCTGGTGTGCCGCGCCTTTCTGCAGAACCCCGCGCTCGGCGACGACAAGGCGCGCAAGTGCGTCGACAAGTTCTTCACCTACGCCACGCCACACAACGGCATCGACATCGGCGGCGTCAACGTGCCGAGCTGGTTGACGGCGAACGAGATCAACACCTTCAACCGCGACAAGATCGCCGAGTTCCTGGCCACGCCGAAGATCAACGAGCGCGTCGACTACCTGCCCCCGACGGCCATCGCGCCGGAGCGCGTGTTCTGCATGGTGGGCTCGAACCGCGGCGACTATGAGGTGGCGATGGGCGCGTCGCGCATGTTCGCGGGCCACGGCAGCGACGGCCTGGTGCGCGTGGAGAACGCCACGCTGTGCTTCTTCGACAAGGACGGCAAGGAGCGGCCGGTGGCCACGGCCTACACCTACCGGTCGCACTCGGGCTACTTCGGCATCGTCAACTCGGAGGAGGCGTTCCAGAACCTGGTGCGCTTCCTGTTCGGCGATGTGCGGGTGGACCTCTGGTTCGACGTCGACAGCGTGATCCTGCCGCCGGACATCCCGAAGGACGCCGATGTCGATGCGCTCTACCAGGTCGAGCTACTGGCTGCGCCGCGCGGCAAGCGCTGGTACCTGAGCCGGCGCGTGGCGGAGGAGGATTCGCCGGCCTGCCGCACGCACAAGGAGTTGACCAATCCCGCGACGCCGGAGAAGCGCTCGATCTACCTGTCGACCGTGTTCCTCTCCAACAAGGCGCGCGTGAAGCAGGACCGTCCCACGCTCGCGTACGCCATGACGCTGGGTGTGCGCGTGCCGGACTACCAGGTCAACAAAAAGTTCTGGGTCGACGGCCACTACGAAGGCAGCTCACTGTTCCGCGACACGCTGATCATCGAGATCGAGCCGCCGGCCGCCGACGACACGACCAGGACATGGAAGGTGAAGTACGGCTGGCAATCCGACACCGCCGGCCGCGCCACCGTGCCGACGAACTACAACGACGTCATCGACGGCAAGCTGCAGTTCGTGGTGCCCTTGTCGACGAAGGGCGCGGTGCTGGCTGCGCCGAGCATCTCAGGCAAGGTGCGCTTGTCGGTGAGTGCGTGGAGCTGAGGCTGGCGGACGGCGTTTCGCCGGTTGCCTGAAGACAGGAAGCTCGCCTCCAGGTTCTTGCATTCCCGTCGCAGGATCGCTGACCAAATGGCGGCCGGTCTCGATGCAGCCGGCATCGCAGCCCCCCTCGAAGTCGTACCACTGGCCGCTGTCGTCCAGGTCCCACGGCTGGCCCGCGTCTGTAACAGCACGCGGGCGCGGCTGATGCGGAGGTGCTGCGCACCACAAATTCTTGACGAAATGTTACTGTTTGCGAAAATAAGGGTATAAACCGTTTATATCAATTACAGATTCCTGCTCATGGCAACCAGCATCGCGAACCAGAACCCCGTGCCAACCGACGTCGAGGCCGCGTCCGTCGCAGCCACGCCGTCCATCGACGCCGTTGAGGCATCCGCAGTGCCGACCGAGGCACTGCCTGTGGCCGCGACGCAAGACGCAAGTCCTTCCACCGCTGGCACCCCCAAGACCGCTTCGACGCCCCGCCGTGCGAAGGTCGCCGCCGAGGCCGGGACCAAGGTCGCGAAGAAGGTTGGCGCCAAGGCCGTGAAAAAGGCTGGCGCCAAGGTCGTGAAGAAGTCTGGCGCCAAGGCCGTGAGGAAGGTTGTCAAGAAGGCTGACGCCACGCCCGCCACCAAGACCGGCGCCAAGTCAGTGACCAAGTCAGCGATCAAGACCGCCGCCAAGACGCCCGCCAAGTCGCCAGTGAAGACCGCGACGAAGAAGCGGGTCGCACCGGGCACGAAGCTCGCGTTCGTTCCGCCGCCGGTCAAGGCCCCA
This sequence comes from Variovorax sp. dw_308, assembly GCF_019207085.1. Classification (GTDB taxonomy): domain Bacteria; phylum Pseudomonadota; class Gammaproteobacteria; order Burkholderiales; family Burkholderiaceae_C; genus Variovorax. The sequence continues at coordinate 192,098 of NZ_JAATOM010000004.1, forward strand.
GCCGTAGCGGCCCCCGAGGCGCCGAAGCCTGCAAGCGCGCCCGTGCAGAAGCAGGGCAAGCCGAAAGCCAAGGCGGTCAAGCCCAAGTCCGCGGAAATCAAGCAGAAGGCCCCCGGCAAGAATGCGGAAAAGGCCGTGGCTGGCGTCAAGAAGGCGGAGGTTCCGAAGGCAAAGCTCGTTCGCGACAGCTTCACGATGCCCAAGGACGACTACGCGCTGATTGCCGCGCTCAAGGACCGCGCGCTGAAGTTCAAGCGACCGGCGAAGAAGAGCGAGTTGCTGCGCGCCGGGCTCCATGCATTGCAGGCGCTCTCCGCCCCAGCCCTGCGTGAAGCGCTGGATGCGCTGACGCCGTTGAAGACGGGCCGTCCCCGCAAGGACGCGGCCTGAGCCTTCCGCGATCGCCTCAGCCGCCGCTGGCGGTGCTGGCGGCGCAAGGCAGCGTCATGAGTGCCTGCCCCATGCGGATCTGCCGGCCCGGCGCAATGCCCGGGGCGAGCGCAAAGCCGGCGGGCGCGAAGACGATGATGGTCGAGCCGTGCTCGAACCAGCCCATCTCGTCACCCTTGCGATAGTCGGCCGTGCAATCGATGCGCTTCGGCCCGCGGTAGCCCAGGTGCAGCAGCAGGTCCAGGCAGTGCAGTCGCAGGCTGGCCACCAGGATCGCCGCCACCGGCACCAGTGCGATGCGGTGGTCGCTGCCTAGAAGTCGTGCCTCGACCAGCGCGCGCTCGTTGCGACAGAACAGGCGCTCGACGCGCTTGAGCGCGATCGGGTTCACGTTCCACGTATCGCCCGACAGGTAGGTCACTCGCTCGACCCGGCTGTCGTGCGGCGCATGGAAGCGGTGGTACATGCTCGACGTCAGCCGCAGCGTGACGTAGCAGCCGTCGCGGAACGGCTCGAAGGCTTGCGCGTCGCCGAACAGTTCAGCTGCTTCGTACGGAAAGCCCTTCGCCTGGAACACGCGCGTTCCGTCGACCGCGCCGCAGGCGCCGACGATCGCATCGCAGGGGCTGGCCAATACATCGGGATCGCCGTCGACAGAGCGCGCGCCGGGCTTGAGTTCGCGCGTGAAGCAGTCGTGCAGGCTGTCGAAGTGCGTCTTCTTCGAATCGCTCAGGTCGAGTTCGGTGAACAGGCGCCAGACCGCGATCGACGCGTCTCGTACCCAAGGGTTGCGCAACTTGCTGAACCACCCCATGAAGCGCGTCAGCGCCATGCGCGGGACGCGGTTGGTCAGCAGGAAGTTGAGGTCTTCCTGCTGCAGCAAGGCATCGCGCCATCGAAGTGTTTTCATGAGGCTGTCAAGAAGGTGGGATAGACAGGGGGATCGCTCCAGAACTCACCATGCAACCTACATTCCTCCTGTCTTCCGTCGCCGTCGCTTCCCTGCTCGCCACGCTGCCGATGGCCTGGCGGCGGCTCGAACTTTCGCGGGCCAAGCATCCCTCGCTGACCGGCCATTCGCGCATGGCCAAGCGGGTGGCCGCACAACTGCCCGGTTATGCCTACGAGGCCAACGATTTCTTCGATTCCGATGGCGCACCCGAATCGGTGGCTGCGCAGCGGCGCAGCGGCCTCAAGGCCCTGACGCGGCTGTACCGCACGCGCTTCGAGCGTTCCCTGGCCGCCACCTCGCAGGCGCGGCAGCACCTGTCCGACCTGCAGTTCACCAGCAGCTATCGCGTGCCCTTCCAGTTCAGTCCGTACCTGCGCGAGCACCTGCCCGTGGGCGCCTTCGTGCAGGCGTCGAGCGGCGTGACCGTCGAGGACCTCGACGGCAACGTGTTCCACGATCTCACCGGCTCCTACGGCGTCAATGTGTTCGGCTACGACTTCTACAAGTCCTGCATCGCGCAGGGCGCGGCGCGCGTTGAATCGCTCGGGCCGGTGCTGGGGGCGTACCACCCCGTCGTGGCGTCCAACGCAGAACGCCTGTGTGCCATCTCCGGGATGGACGAGGTGTCCTTCCACATGTCCGGCACCGAGGCCGTGATGCAGGCGGTGCGCCTCGCGCGCTATCACACGCGTCGCTCGCACCTGGTGCGCTTCTGCGGCGCGTATCACGGCTGGTGGGAGGACGTCCAGCCGGGCCTGGGCAACCCGCTGCCGCCGCGCGAGACCTACACGCTGCGCGAGATGGACGAGCGCACCTTGCAGGTCCTGCGCAAGCGCCGCGATATCGCCTGCGTGCTGGTCAACCCGCTGCAGGCGCTGCACCCCAACGCGGGCGCGCCGGGCGATTCGTCGCTGGTCGACAGCAGCCGCAGCGCACGCTTCGACCGCGAAGCCTACACGGCCTGGCTGCGTGCCCTGCGCGAGGTCTGCGCCGAGCGCGGCATCGTGCTGATCTTCGACGAGGTCTTCGTCGGCTTCCGGCTCGCGCCCGGCGGTGCGCAGGAGTACTTCGACGTGCGTGCCGACATGGTCACCTACGGCAAGACGCTGGGCGGCGGCTTGCCGATCGGCGCGGTCTGCGGTCGAGCCGAACTGATGAAGCGCTACCGCGAGGAACGCCCGGCCGACATCTGCTTCGCGCGCGGCACCTTCAACTCGCATCCGTACGTGATGGGTGCGATGGATGCCTTCCTCGATCGCATTGCCCAGCCCGAGGTTCGTGCGCTCTACGACGGGCTCGATGCGCGCTGGAACCACCGCGCCGACGTGCTCAACCTTCGCCTGCGCGAGGCCGGCTTGCCGGTGCAGGTGGCCAACCTGTCGTCGATCTGGACGGTGTTCTACACGCGCCCGTCGCGCTACAACTGGATGCTGCAGTACTACCTGCGCGCGCAGGGCCTGGCCCTGAGCTGGGTCGGCACTGGCCGCCTGATCTTCAGCCTCAACTACACCGACGCCGACTTCGAGGAGGTGGCCCGGCGCTTCGTTGCCGCCGCCCGCGCAATGCAGGCCGATGGCTGGTGGTGGCACGATGCCGCGCTGACGAACAAGGCCATCAAGCGCGGCATCCTGCGCGAGATGATCGCGCAGCGCTGGCAGGCGTAGCGACGGCGCGCTCATACGACTTTGCAATCAAGCGCAGAACAAGGCGGAGCGCCGCAGACAGTGCTGTAGCACGGCAAGGCGATCCAACGCAGTTATGCGATTGATTGCGAAGTCGTATCAAGCGCGCTGGTCGACCCGGCCCATCGGATCGATCAGTTCGCCGCGCAGCAGGTGCAGCGGCGCACGCCAGTAGAGCAGGATGTCGTGGAACGGGTCGGTGAGGACCTTGGTCATCCACACCAGGCCGGTCCGCACGTCGGCGATGAAGAACAGGTGCACCGTGCGAAACAGCAGGCCGCCCGCGCCGAGCCACAGCCAGACCATGCCGACCTGGCGCGCGAAGCCCTCGAAGCCGGCGCTTGGCGTCATCAGGCCGAACAGCGAGCGGTCGGACCAGAGCAGCAGCGGTGCCGCGGCCCACAGCGCCATCAGCACCACCTTGCGGCGCAGGTTGTAGCCGACCTTGATATCTTCCTTGTGCTCGTGCGTCGCGCGGTTGACGTGGTCGTAGCCCTTCGGCTCGAAGAAGAAGTGGCCGGCCTGGCGGCTCGTCATTGCCACCAGCCAGGCGAGCAACGCCGCCGCCACCGGGTCGACGAAGAGCAGGGCATAGGCCACCACGAAGCTGATCGCACTCAGCAGGTGCAGCGCCTGGTTGATCCGGCTGTGGTGGTAGTAGCGGTGATCGTCCCAACGCTGGACGGAAAGGGTGCGGAAAAAATCGTTCACGGGCTCTCCTTGGTGGTACGCCGGGCGGCGAGCGCGCGCCCCGGCGCGTGGCGGCATCGTGGCGGGCCTGCGTGACTGTTTGGTGACGCCTTGCGAAGGAATTCTTTTGTACCGTCATCTGGCTGTTGCAATCGGCGGTCAGCATTCGCCGCATGGCTGAATCGCTTCCCCCGATCGTGGTCGACCATCTGCCGCCGGTGCACCGCTCGCTGCGCATCGCGGTCGTCAGCGAGACCTACGCGCCCGAGGTCAACGGCGTTGCGCTTGCGCTGCAGCATGTCGTGGAGGGCTTGTGCGAATTGCGGCACGACGTGCAGTTGATCCGCCCGCGGCAGGCGCCGGACGAACTCGCGCAGCAGCGCACCGGCAGCTTCGAGGAGGTACTGATGCGCGGCATGCCGATCCCGCGCTACCCGGAGATGAAGATGGGCATGCCCGCCAACAAGGCGCTGGTCTCGCTGTGGAGCCAGCATCGCCCGGACCTCGTCTACATCGCCACGGAAGGACCGCTGGGCTGGTCGGCATTGAAGATCGCCAACAGGCTCAAGCTGCCGGTGTGCTCGGACTTTCGGACCAACTTCCATGCCTACAGCCGGCACTACGGCATCGGCTGGCTGTACCGGCCCATCATGGACTACCTGCGCAAGTTCCATAACCGCACGGCCTTCACGATGGTGCCGAGCGAGCGGCTGCGGCAGGACCTGCGCGACAACGGCTTCGAGAGGCTGGTGCTGGTGACGCGCGGCGTCGACACCGCGTTGTTCGATCCCGCGCGGCGCAGCGACGCAGTGCGGCAGTTGTGGGGCGCGCCGCCGGGGACGCCGGTGGTCCTGTTCGTCGGCCGGCTTGCCGCGGAAAAAAACCTGGGCGCGCTGGTCTCCGCGTTCGCGGCGATGCGCCGCAAGCGACCCGACCTGCGGCTGGTGGTGGTCGGCGTCGGGCCGTGGCGCGAGCAATTGGCGGCTGCCGTGCCCGATGCCTTCTTCGCCGGCACGCGGCGCGGCGAGGAGCTTGCCGCCTTCTACGCGTCGGCCGACATGTTCGTCTTCCCGAGCATGACCGAGACCTTCGGCAACGTCACGCTCGAAGCCATGGCCAGCGGCTTGCCGGTGCTCGCCTACGACCATGCCAGCGCGGGGCAGTTGATCCGCAGCGGGCACAACGGACTGCTCGCGCGCCTGGGCGACGAGGACGACTTCATCGCGCAGGGGCTGCGGCTCGCGGGCGACCCCGTGCAGGCGCGCGAGATGGGCCGGCGCGCGCGCCAGTCCGCGACCGGGCTGGGCTGGCCGCGCATCGTGAAGCAGGTGGAAGAGGTGATGTTTGCCACGCTCGCCAGCGGCACGGGTGAACGCGCAGCAGCCGCGCCCATGCGTTCCGTTGCAGGCGTGGCCTGAACGATTCCGCCCGCGTCAGCCTTCCGCCGCCGGCGCCGCGTTGTCGAGTGCATGCTCGCGCCACATGAGCAGCGCGATGGCGCCTGCAACGGTCAGGCCGAAGCCCCACATCAGCGGCACGATCGGCACGTCGAACGCCAACAGCGCGGCATAGCCTGCCAGCATCGCCATCACGCTGAGGTTCTCGTTGAAGCCCTGCACAGCGATCGAACGGCCGGCGCTCAGCAGCGTGTAGCCACGGTGCTGCAGCAGCGCGTTCAGCGGCACCACCAGCACCCCGCCGACCACGCCGACGAGCGCCAGCAAAGGCACCGCGAGCATCAGCGAATGCGTCGATGCGACCACCGGCATCAGCAGCCCGAGCATCACGCCGGCCGGCAGCACCCGCTTGGCTTGCGCCAGGCCGACATGGCGTCCGGCAAAGGCCGCGCCCGCGATCACGCCCACCGCCACCGCGGCCTGCAGGTAGGCGGCGTGGTCGAGCGGCAGCTGCAGCACGTCGGCGGCCCACCGCAGCACCGCGAACTGCAACGTGGCGCCGACGCCCCAGAAGATGGTCGTCACCGCCAGCGACAGGCCGCCGTCGCGGTCGCGCCACAGCGTGCGGCAGGCCGCGCGGAAGTCGCGCATCAATTCGCCACCGTGGATGCGGGTGCGCGGATAGCGCACGCCGCTGTCGGGCACGCGTGCGTTGAGCCATGCGGCGAGCAGGTACACCATGAGCAGCGCCACCATCGAGAGCGCCAGCGTGCTGCCCGCGCCCGGCGCGATGACTCCGAGCCACTCGTGCAACGCGCGGCTCGCGGCCGAGGCGCGCACCAGGTCGGTCACGAGCAGGCCGCCCAGCACGGTCCCCAGCAGCGCCGCGCACACCACCGACACCTCGAGCCAGCCATTCGCCGTCACCAACTGGCCAGGCGCGACCATCTCGGTGACCAAGCCATATTTGGCGGGCGCATAGGCAGCGGCGCCGAAGCCGACCAACCCGAAGGCAAGAAGGGGATGCACCCCGGCGATGAGCATGGCCACGCCCGCGAACTTGACCCCATTCATCACCGTCATGAGTCGTGCCTTCGGCATCGCGTCGGCCAGCGGCCCGATCACCGGCGCCAGCACGACATAGGACAGCGTGAAGCAGAACTTGAGCAGCGGCGCCCACCAACCGGGCAGGCTGCGCTCCTGCAGCAGTGCGATGGCAACGATCAGCAGCGCGTTGTCGGCGAGCGAAGAGAGAGCCTGACCCGCGATCAGCAGGTGGAAGCCGGGCGGCATCACCGGCCCGGCGTCATGTTCTTGTGCATGGGTGGCGATCGTCGCGAAACGATGTGACGGTTGCGTGAACCAGGGTGGTGGGCGCGCCGGGGCAGTCAGGGTGATGCTGTATTGCCCGCGTAAGAATCCGGATCGAGAATGCCGGGGGTGGCAGCTTGCAGCGCTGGTAGGGATGCGCAGCGCAGACGTAGTCTGGCTGTTTTTCTCGATGCCGCAGGCTGTCGCTTTCCAGTTTTCCGCAGGCCATGCGGGCAACGTCGCAAGGCCGCGTCGGGTGACGCGGCGGCATGGCGTTTGCTCCGGCCGAGTTCGATGGCAACAAGAATAGTCTTCGTTTCAAAGCGCAATTCGTTGCGCAGCGTGTTGGCCCAGGCGGTTCTCGCGCACATCGCCGGCGACCGCTTTTCGGCCGTCTCCTGCGGCAATCCGAAGCATGTCGGCGAGTCGGTCCATCCCGCCGCGGTGTGGGCGCTGAGCACCGTCGGCATCGCAGTGCCACAGGTTCCGCCACGGGGCTGGAACGATCTCGCGCGGGCCGGCGGGCCGCGCGTCGATTTCGTCATCACGCTGGACGAGGCAACGCAGTTGCTGGAGCCCAGTTGGCCCGGCCAACCCTATTCCGCGCTGTGGACCTTCCCGGACGCCGCCGCGGCGGACGATGCCGAGCGGGCGGCCCACATCGCCCTCCAGATCCTCTACGGCCTGCGACGCCGACTGGAGCTCTTCACCAGCCTGCCGCTGCAAGGTGCCGACCCGGCAGCGATACGTTCCGACATCCGGGACCTCGGGTACATGGGCTGACGCTGCGTCGGCCTTGCGGCTGCGCGGTGCAGCCAGCAGCCGCCGCGGCCCCTGGATTCATCAGGCTGACATCGTGCGAGCCGAAAGTGCCCGCAGTTTTGCCAAGTCAACGGAGTCCCGATGTCCATGCGCCGACGCGATCTGTTCCACGCTGCCACGGCCGCCGGTGCCGGACTCGCGATACCCCGTTGGGCGACTGCTCAGTCGGCTCCCGCCGCGATCACCCACGATGGCGCGCGGCCGCAGATGACGAGCGGCGTGCAGAGCGGCGATGCGCAGGCCGACCGCGCCATCGTCTGGACGCGTGCCGATCGGCCGGCGCGGCTGTGGCTCGAGTGGTCGACGGTCGCCAGCTTCGCCGACGCGCAGCGCGTGCGCGGGCCGTACCTGCTGGAGGACAGCGACTTCACGGGACGCATCGACCTCACCGGCCTGCCTGCCGGGCAGGAGATCTTCTACCGTGCCAGCCTGCAGGACCTGGGCAACGAGCGTGTCTTCTCCCAGCCGGTGCAAGGCCATCTGCGCCTGCCGCAGGCCGGCACGGGGCGCGCCACGCGCGACGTGCGCTTCGTCTGGAGCGGTGACACCGCCGGCCAGGGCTTCGGCATCAACGAACGATGGGGCGGCATGAAGATCTACGAGCAGATCCGCAAGCTTGCGCCGGACTTCTTCCTGCACAGCGGCGACACCATCTATGCCGATGGCCCGATCGCTTCCGAAGTCAAGCTGCCCGATGGCACCGTGTGGAACAACCTGGTAACGGAGGAGGTCAGCAAGGTGGCCGAAACGCTCCATGAGTTCCGGGGGCGCTATCGCTACAACATGATGGACGCGAACATGCGCGGCATGGCGGCCGAGGTGCCGCAGCTCTGGCAGTGGGACGACCATGAGGTGATGAACAACTGGTCGGACGCGAAGAGCGTGCTGAACGATGCCCGCTACACCGAGAAGAACATCCCGCTGATGGTCGCGCGCGCGGCCCGCGCCTTCCACGACTACGCGCCGATGCGCCGCCACGGCGACGAGGAGGCGTGGCGCGTCTATCGCCACCTGCCGCAGGGTCCGTTGCTGGATGTGTTCGTGCTGGACATGCGCAGCTATCGCGGCCCCAACTCGGCCAACCTGCAGACCACGGAGGATGCGGACAGCGCCTTTCTCGGGCGGCCCCAGGTCGCGTGGCTGGTCCAGGGCTTGAAGCAGTCGAAGGCCGTGTGGAAGGTGATCGCTGCCGACATGCCGGTCGGACTTGGCGTGCCGGACGGCAAGGATGCCCAGGGTCGAGACCTGTGGGAGGCCATCGCCAACAACGAGCCGAACCAGCCGCTGGGACGCGAGATCGAGATCGCGCGCCTACTGCGCGAGATCAAGCAGGCGGGTATCCGCAACGTGGTCTGGCTCACGGCGGATGTGCACTACACCGCCGCGCATTTCTACGATCCCGCCAGGGCGAAGTTCAGCGACTTCGCGCCGTTCTGGGAGTTCGTGTCGGGACCACTCAATGCGGGCAGCTTCGGTCTCAGCTGCCCGATCGGGCGAGTCCGCGTGCCTCGGCTTCCAGCACCAGTCGGTGGACGCGCTCGTCCGGGAGGTTTACCAGCAACTCCACGTGGCGGCGGATTTCATGCAGTACGTGCCGGAACGCGGTCGCGGCATCGGCGGGGTTGGCGTGGAGGGGGTTGGGGTGGGACCAATGCGCGGCGGGCGGCTCGCCGGGCATGTCGGGCATCGGTTCGCCGGCCGCGACGTCGCACAAGGTCACGACGAGGTCCATGTGCGGCGCGCCGCCCCGGAGAAATTCCCGCCAGCTCTTGCAGTACAGCCCCTTGATCGGCAGTCCCGCCTCGAGGAGCGTTCGCAGGGTCCGCGGGTCGGGCTCGTCGTCATCCACTTCGCCGCTTCCGGCCGAGAAGGCGCGAAAGCGAGTGCCGCCCAGGCGTTGCAGCAGCGACTCGGCCATCTGGCTGCGCACGGAGTTGTCGTTGCAGACAAAAAGAACGTTGACTCGACCGCGATCGTCCATGTTCCATCCGGTGTTGGCGACCCGGTCCGTCCAGGTGACGCTGCTGACGCGAAAGCATCATATTGCTTTCACGGTTGTCGACTAGGTTCGTTGGTCGACTTGGAGCAAACCGGTGGACGTAGACCTGTACCGCAGCATCACCGACCGGAATAAGTACCTGGCCGTGCCCGCCGGCCTGTCGACGGCCGCCTTCGAGTTTCCGGCGCATGACGACCTCGCCAACCTGGTGGTATACAAGCTGCGACATCGATTCAATCCCGATGCGGTGTACGGGGGTGTCAACGCTGCCGACATCGCCCGGCAGATCGAGGCGAATGGCTTCGCGGTGTTCCGGGAGTAGCTCCGAGCGTCATTTCATGCGCCGAGGCGAATCTGCTCGAGACAGATGAAATCGGCGCCGGGCGAGGGCTCGGCAAACAGGCTGATCGCATCGAATCGTCCTGCCGGCACCTTGTCGAAATGCCGCTGCGCGCCTTCCGCCAGGGCGCGCACGATCTCCGGTTCCGTGTGCCGCAGCGAGCCGGTCAGGGACATGTGAAAGCGAAAGCAATCGAGCACGAAGGGGTACCCCCAGCTGCACAGCAGTGCGTCTTCGCGGGACGTGAGGCCGGGCGCGCGCCGACGCTCCAGCTCGAAGGAGGAGAGGGGCCGTGCGAACGACTTCAGCCCCGTGACGCACGCGCCCGCAAGCGCATGGATGGCCGTGCTTGACTGGGCGGGCACGAGGGCCAGGAAGTCATCGATGAGATCGACCTTCAGCGCGGGGAGCTCGAACGCATCCCAGGCCGCACAGATGGCCTGAATCCCACCGTGGAGATTGGAAAGCTCGAGTTGGGGAAGCAGCGCGAACGGGGCCTTGAGCGTTGCATGCCAGCCGTAGCGCCGCGGCCCGGCGGTCAACTGCCGCAGCAGTTCCGGCGACACGCCTTCGACCACCGGTTGCGGCACCGCTCTTCCGTCGCAGGCGCTGCGGCCCAACCACCGGCTGCCTGCCTCCGACAGGGGGCCGCCGAATGCTGGCGCGTAGTAGGCCGCATAGCGATGGGCCGTCGTCACGGTACGGTGCGCGCGTTCATTCATCGGGGAACACCGTCGATGAGCGCAGATCTCGGCAAGGCACCGGGGCCAGGTCGGAACTCATGCAGTGAATGCTGTCCGCTGCGTCGATCGCCGCAATCCAGAGGGTCATGAGATAGGGGTTGCTCGCCGTCCAGGCTCGGCCCGGGCCGTCGAAAATGATTTATACGGATTTCAGGGTACCGGCTTCATGTTTCATGTTCTTGACAGCAGCCGCGGTGCGCGAGGCGTTCGCCGCGGGTTCGCCGCGCCGACGGTTCGGGCATCAGTTTCCTGTTCACCAACTGCCTGAGCAATGCTTGGGCCGAACGCTTCTTCAACGTGCAGCGCGGGACCGAGTTCCCGCGCGGCGGCCGCTTCGCTGCGCTCGAAGCAAGCCGAGGCGCGCCTACGCCAGGCCTTTGCGGGCGCAGGCCTGAACGTCGAAGCTCAGAGTTCGTTCCAGACGGTCGGGTCGTCCGCGCGCTGCTCGCCCCAGGTGCAGCGCCCGCAGCGCATGCTGCGGTAGATGGTTCGGCCGTCCTTGACGGCAGTCACGACGGGGGCCGCGTCGCAGTTCTCGCAGCGACCCAGGTAGTCCGGCTCGTAGCCGTCGATCTGTGTGATTTGGTCCATGCTGCATTGATATCACCGCAATCGGTCAATGTCGTGACAGGGCAGCGGCCGCCCGCTGAAGTCCTCGGCGCGTGGAATTTCACGACGTTGTCACACCGGGCCGTGAGCATCTGTCCACGCCGACCGCGGCGCACAGGAGAAACCCATGATCAAAAGAACCTTCCTGCTCGGCGTGCTGTCGGCCGCATCACTTGCACCCGCTGCCCACGCCAGCGTCGACCTGATCGCCATCGGCAGCATCAGCGGCGCATACGAGGATCTGTCGACCAGGACTTCCGCACTGCTCGAAAACGGGGTTCCGGGCAATCGTCTCGGTGGACTGGGCTCGGGCTTCGCCTACGCCGGCGGCACGACGTTCCTGGCGTTGCCGGACCGCGGTCCGAATGCGAAACCCTATAACCCGCTGGTCGACGACACGGTGTCGTACATCGCGCGATTCCAGACCTTCAGGATGGCGCTGTCGCCGAGCGATCCGGGCTCCGACTTGCCCTTCACCCTCACGCCGACGCTGCGCAAGACGACCCTGCTGTCGAGCCCGACACCGCTGGTCTACGGCACCGGCGCGGGCCTTGGATTTCGCATCGATGGCGTGACGCCGCTGGGCTCCGGCGCGCCGGCGCTGAACGCCGAGCGCCGCCGCTACTACTTCACTGGCCGTTCGGACAACTTCGACGCTTCGAAGCCGTCGACCTACACCAACAACGCTCGCCTAGATCCGGAGGGCATCCGTGTCTCCAACGACGGCGAGCGCGTCTTCGTCTCGGACGAATACGGTCCCTTCGTCCACGAGTTCCAGCGCTCCACCGGCAAGCGCGTGCGCAGCTTCGCCTTGCCCGCCAACCTCGCGATCAGCAAGCTCAGCGCACAGGGCGCCGTCGAGATCAGCGGCAACACCGTCGGGCGCGTCACCAACAAGGGGATGGAGGGCCTGGCCATCACCGCCGATGGCCGCAAGCTCGTGGGCATCATGCAAGCCAACCTCGAGCAGGACAAGAAGGGCAGCCTGCGCATCGTCACGATCGACACCTACACGGGTGCAACGCACCAATATGCCTACATCCTCACCGACGGTTCGGGCGTCAGCGAGATCCTGGCCATCAACAACCACGAGTTCCTGGTCGACGAGCGCGACGGCAGCGGCAGGGCCGACACGCCCCTGCCGACCGACACCGCGTCGGCCGCCAAGGTGAAGAAGCTCTACGTGATCGACCTCGACGGCGCCCGCGACGTGAGCGGTGTGGCAGGCGACCTGTCGGCCTATGCCGTGACCAAGAGCACGACGCCTTTCCTCGACGTCGTGGCCAAGCTGACGGCCGCCGGCACCGATCCCCGGCTGATCCCCTCGAAGATCGAAGGCATCGCGTTCGGACAGGACGTCACGGTGAAGGGCATCACCCGGCACACGCTCTTCGTCGCCAACGACAACGACTTCCTTGCCACGATCGCGGACCCGCTCAAGCTCCCGAGCGATGCCACGCGCGGGATGGTCGCCAATCCGAACCAGTTCTTCGTGTTCGCCTTCGACGACCGCGACCTGCCGCGCTACCAGCCGCAGCGCATGGACGACGAGCACGAGCGCGACCGGGACCGCGACCATGACGACGACGAAGATTGATCGCCGGACGGTGATCGCGCCGCGGGCATGAAGATGCGCCTCCTGCTACTGATCGCGGCACTCGCTTCGGCCATGGCCACATGCGCGCCCGTGCAGGCCGGCGAAAGCGAAGGTCCCATGGCGCAGCAGGAGGTCACGGCAAGCGAGGACACGCCAGCAAGGCGAACGCCATCGGCCACGGGGGGGCCGGAGCCGAAGCAGGAACCCGGCGCGCGCCCCGGCGGCGCCATCTTCAACCCCTTCTCGCAGGCGCCCGCGGCGGCCTCGCGCACGAACGCGGCGGCCGGCGCAGCGGTTCCCAAGGAGGCGAGCCTTGGCGAAACGGCTGCCGTCGCGCTTGGCGGGCTCGCGATATTCGCGTATCTCCTGCGCCTGTTGCTGCGCTAGAGGCATTGGCGGCAATCGTGCGCACGCCAAGCGCGCACTGAGGAAAAAGGGTGACGGCGCCTACGGCTTATTGCCGTCGGCCAAACAGGCGATTGGCATTCACGCCGAGCCGGCGAGATAGTCGGCGGTCCATTCGACTGCGGAGAGACTCGTCATGAAGATGTTTCATCCAACCCGGCCACGGTTTGCGGCCGGCGTCGTGGCACTCGCCTCGATGCTCGCTGCCATGCCGGCCTCGGCAGTCGACATCACCGGATCGGGCTCGACGTTCGTCTACCCTGTCATGCTGCGATGGGCCGCGAGCTACTACGCCAGGACCGGCGTCAAGGTGAACTATCTCGCCATCGGCTCCGGAGCGGGTATCCAGCAAGTCAAGGCCGGCCAATCCACGTTCGGCGCTTCCGACAAGCCCCTGCCGCCCGAGGACCTGAAGGCGGCAGACCTCATGCAGTTCCCGCTCGTGATCGGCGGCGTGGTCGTGGTCGTGAACATCGATGGCGTGGCGCCGGGCCAGTTGCGGCTGAGCGGTGAGGTGCTGTCCGCCGTCTTCCTCGGCAAGGTGTCGAACTGGAACGATCCCGCCATTGCCGCGCTCAACCCCGACCTGAAGCTGCCGGATCTCAAGATCACCGTCACGCACCGGTCGGACCCCTCGGGCACGACCTTCAATTTCGTCAACTACCTCGGCAAGGTGAGCGAGGAGTGGAAGACCAAAGTCGGCGAGGGCACGATGGTCGCCTGGCCCACCGGCACGGGCGGCGGCGGCAACGACGGCGTGACACGCTACGTCAACTACATCAAGGGTTCGATCGGCTACGTCGAACTGAGCTATGCCATCCAGCACAAGATGACGTACGCGTTGCTGCGCAACAAGAGCGGTGCCTTCGTCAGGCCTTCGCCGGAGAGCTTCGAGGCGGCAGCAGCCAGCGCCACCTGGACGAGCCCCGATTTCTATCAACTGCTGACCGATGCGCCAGGCGCGCAATCCTGGCCGATCACCGCGACGACGTTCGCACTCATGCCGCGCCAGGCACACGACGCTGCCCGCTCGGCCGAGGCATTGAAGTTCTTCAAGTCATCGCTCTCGGGCGGCCGGGCAGACGCGCAAAACCTGGGATATGTTCCGCTGCCTGAGAACCTGGTCAAGCAGATCGAGTCGAGCTGGGAAGGCGGCAAGTAGAGGCGCAACGTCGGGCGGCGAAGAGGGTCCGCCACCGGCGTCCGGCGACGAATTGGCATCGTCGCCGCGCTACTTCGGAAACAGGAAGGTCACGACGAAGCGGAAGCCCAGGTCCTTCGGCCCCGAATCCGGGCTCTCGGCCCAGTAGCGCAGGCCGCCGGTCAGGCTGATCGGCTGCTTGCCCACCTTGATGAGCTTGCCCACCGTGAGGTTGACGGGCACCGACCATTGCTTGTTCTTCCAGTCGTAGGTCGACTCGGTGTTGACGCCGAAGGTCCATGCGTCCTTCGTGGTGTACGACAGGAAAGGCTGGATGAAAGTGTTGCTGATGCTCAGGCGATTCGAGTCGCCGCCGCCCGCCCAGATGTGATTGGCCAGCATGCCGTAGGTCCACGGGCCTTCCTGCTTCAACAGCACGATGGTCGGGCCTGCGCCCCACTTGCGCGCACTCAAGGCAGAGTCGGTGCCGGTGGGCAGGTAGAACGCCGGGCCGACACCCCAGATGATGCCGCCCGGGCCCGGCGCCTTGGGCGAGAAGAAGAGGCTCTGCGTGATGTCGCCAAGGCCCGTCTGGCTGGTGCCCGGCTGGATGTTGGTCTGGCTGACGATCGGCACGATGGTGCGGCTGATCATGTTCCATTCGGCGTTGAGTTCGATGGGCACCACCGGCTGCACGTTCAGCACGTTCTTATGGCCCGATTCGTCGCTGCCGTACTTGTGGTCGTAGTTGTATTGGAACGGCACGCTGATGAGCGCCGCGACCGGATTCGACAGCTTCTTGGCCAGTTCTTCCGAGTCCTGAGCCTGGGCGGCCGGCGCGCCGAGGATGGCAGCCACGGTGAAGACGGCCGCAGGGGCGCTGGAATCGGATCGGAAATTCATTCGTTTGTCCTCCTTGAAATGGTGGTGCATGACAGTCCATGCGCCATGGCTTGTCAATGGCATTCTGGGGCAGTTTTCGAGGGTGGCGGACGCACCCGATGGCGGGGCGGATGTGACCGTGTTCGGGATGGCCTGATTCATCCCTCCACGGGTGTAGAAAAAAGTCGTAGTCGACGCATGCCCCCGCAGTAAAGTGCCACCCCGGCGTCCCGCGCCGAGGAGGCCGACATGATCTTTCGCAGCCCCTGGCCCGACATCGAGATCCCTGCCCAGTCCGTCACCGACTTCGTCTTCGCGAATGAGGCCTCGCATGCGCAGAAGATCGCCTTCATCGACGGCCCCACCGGCCGCACGCTGACCCATGGCCAGGTGCATGGCATGGCGCGGCGCGTGGCCAGCGCGCTGCTGAAAGAACGCGGCCTGCGCAAGGGCGATGTCTTCTGCATCTTCTGCCCGAACCTGCCCGAGTACGTCGTGGCCTTCCATGGCGTGGCGATGGCCGGCGGCGTGGTGACCACGGCCAGCCCGCTGTGCACCACCGAGACGCTGGCGGAACAACTCGGCGACAGCAGGGCGCGCTATCTCCTCACGGTTCCGCCTTTCATCGGCGTCGCGCTCGAGGCGGCGAAGGTGGCCGGCGTCGAGGAAGTGTTCGTGTTCGGCGAAGCCGAGGGCGCCACGCCGTTCGCGGCGCTGGTCGCGGAGGAGGCCGGGCTTTTGAGGATCGAGATCGATCCGGCTCGCGACCTGGTCGCGCTGCCTTACTCCAGCGGCACCACGGGCCGCGCCAAGGGGGTGATGCTGACGCACCGGAACATGGTGGCGATGATGGCGCAGCTCGAAACCCTGTGGGGCGATGCCACGGAGGACCAGTCGCTGGCGGTGCTGCCGTTCTTCCACTGCTACGGCCTGCTGGCCTTCGTCTGCATGACGGTCCGGCGGGGCCTCTCCTGCGTGACGATGCCGCGCTTCGACTTCGAGCAGTTCCTGCAGCTCATCGAGCGCCACCGCGTCACTTCGCTCATGCTCGTGCCGCCGATCGTGCTGGCGCTGGCCAAGCATCCGCTGGTGGCGAAGTACGACCTGTCGTCCGTCCAGTTCATCAACAGCGGCGCCGCGCCGCTGGGCGAGGCGCTGCAGAACGAGGCCGGCGCGCGCATGGGCGTCGAGGTGCGGCAAGGCTATGGCATGTCGGAAAGTACGCTGGCCGTGAGTGGCCGCAGGCGCGACGACGATCCGGCCAAGCCGGGTGCGGTCGGCCGCCTGCTGCCCAACAACGAGGCCCGCGTCATCGACGTGGCGACGGGCGCGGACCTCGGCCCGAACCAGCGCGGCGAACTGCTGGTGCGCGGGCCGACCGTCATGCGCGGCTACTTCGGCAACGTGCGGGCGACCGATGCCACGATCGATGCCGATGGCTGGCTGCATACCGGCGACGTCGTGGTCATCGACGACGATGGCGAGTTCTTCATCGTCGACCGCCTGAAGGAGCTGATCAAGGTCAACGCGCACCAGGTGGCGCCGGCACAACTGGAGTCGGTGCTGCTCACGCATCCGGCGGTGGCGGACGCGGCGGTGATCGGCATTCCGCATGAGGAGACGGGCGAGGCGCCGAAGGCTTTCGTCGTGAAGCGTGCAGAAGTCAGCGAAGCCGAGCTCGTGGCCCACGTCGCGGCGCATGTAGAACCTTATGCGAGGGTGCGCGCGGTGGCGTTCGTGGATGCGATCCCGAAGTCGCCGTCCGGCAAGATACTGCGGCGGGAGTTGCGGGAGCGGATCGTCGTGTGACTTCCTTGTCGGGCCGCACCGCGAGCGTGTCCGAAGGCGGCGGCCCGAAGGGTGGTGGCATGAAAGGTGGTTGCGTCAGCTCCAGCTGGATCGCCGCGGCGCCACGCAGCAATGCGTCGGCTGGATCCGTCGAGCGGGCCCAGATACACCAAGGAGGCGCTTCTTCTGCGAAGCGCGAACCATGACCTGCGCGAATTGAGCGCCGGTCAGCACAGGGAGCCCCCTCTTGCGAATCTGTCTCGTGGCCGATCTTGCAACGCTCAGGGGAGCAGGCGAAGCGCACCTAAGCACTATGCCTGCAAGCTCCGTTGCCGTTGCGCCATAGACCGTCCGCCAAATTGCCGCCTCCGTTCGCGGATGGAATAGTGGGGTCTCCACACCGAGGTCACCGGATGGATGAGACGCTGCGTGAGCTTGTGAAGACACGGCGCGAAGCATTGAATGGCGCGGACGATGGTCGTCGCGCCTGGGGTTTGGCGCTGTCGGGTGGTGGCATCCGCAGCGCTACTTTTTGCCTGGGGCTGATCAAGTCCCTGGCGGCCCACCGCCAGTTGCTGAAGTTCGACATCGTGTCGACGGTCTCCGGCGGCGGCTACATCGGCGCCACGCTGGGCCGCCTCTGCACCGACGCGAAATCCGCGGACGAGGTGCGCGAGATCGAGCGCGCCTTCGCCGACGTGGACCGCGCGCGCTTCGGCTGGTGGCTGCGCGCCAACGGCCGCTACCTCATACCGGGCGGTATGCGCGATACGCTGTTTGCCGCGGCGCTCTACCTGCGCAACCTGCTGGGCACCCACATCGAGCTGGCGATTGCCGCCTGCCTGGTCGGCATGGCGCTGGCCGCGAGCAACCTGCTGATGTGGGATGCGGTGTTTCGCGCGGTCGACCTCAACAACACGCAGCCGACCACGGCGCAGGCCACGATCGGGCTGCTGGTGAAGGCGGCCACGCAATTGCCCACGCTGTGGTTTGCCGCCGCGGGACCGTTCATCGCGTCGATCGTGCTGTCGTGCGCGTACTGGTCGGTGCGCGACAAACCCTCGCTCAAGTTCCTGCTGGTCCAGGTGGGCATGTGGTGCGTCTTGAGCATAGGCGCCTGCATCCTCGGCCCGATGCTCGTGATCTATGCCGGCGGGCCGGATTGGCTGTCGGCCGCCTTCGTTGGCTTTGCGTTGTGCTGGGTCATCGCCTTGACCTGGGTCGTGTACCGCAGCCGCCACCGCACGGCTGCGCAGCAGCGCAACGAGCTGACCGATGCGCTGGCCGCGGTGCTCAACACCACCTTGCTGATCGGCGTGCTGGGCCTGCTCGACCGCTCGGCCTGGTGGCTGGCCGCGGAGAACCAGCAGATGCGGGCCTCCTATGGCGCGACGCTGCTGGTGGTGGCCGCGATCCTGCGCGCGGTGCTGCCGGTGATCCTGTCGCAGAAACAGCAGACGCCGGGACTGGAGAAGAGCATGCTGGCCGCGCTGGCGAGCGTGCTCGGCCTGGTGCTGGCCTTTTGCCTGGCCGCATGGTGGATCGGCGTGGTGTATGCGGCGACTTTGCTGCAGGTGTTCCAGCCGGAGGGGCTGGAGTTCTGGCGCGGCTGGGCCTGGCTGGCGGCGATGTTCGTGGTCCTGGGTGCGTATGCAACGCTCACGGGCTCGAACTTCGCGTTCCTCAACATCTCGTCGCTGCACATGTTCTACAAGGCGCGCATCGTGCGCGGCTACCTCGGCGCGGCCAATGCCCGGCGGCTGGGCGCGAGCCCGACCGACCAGGTCTCCGGGCTCATGCCGCCCCAGGTGCCGGTGGGCGAGGTGGATGGGCAGGACGACATCTCGCAACTCAAGTACGCGCCGCACCAATACGGCGGGCCGGTGCACCTGGCCAACGTCTGCATCAACCAGACGCACGACCCGAAGCAGAAGCTCTTCAACCGCGACCGCAAGAGCCTGCCGATGACCATCGGGCCGCTCGGCTGGATGCAGGCGGGTGGCTCCGAATGGGCCAAGGCACACGGCGATGGCGCGATGACGCTGGGCGCGTGGACGGCCATCTCCGGCGCCGCGTTCGCGCCCGGCTTCGGCCGCCTGACCAAGCGCGGCATTGCGGCGCTCACCGTGTTCGCGGGGCTGCGGCTGGGCTACTGGTGGAACAGCGCCGAAGCCGGCATCCTGCAACGTGGCGCGGCAGTGCGCGGCACCAAGTTGCTGACCAAGACGCGCTTCCTGTTGCTCGAATGCTTCGGCGCCTTCCCGGGCAGCAGCTCGGCCAACTGGTACCTGAGCGACGGCGGCCATTTCGAGAACACCGGCGCGTATGCACTGCTGCGGCAGGAGGCCGCCTTGATCGTGATTGCCGATTGCGGCGCCGACCCAGACTACCGCTTCTGCGACCTCGAGATCCTCATCCGCCGCGCCCGCATCGACCTCAACGCCGAGATCACTTTCATGAAGCCGCGGCCCGGCGCCAGCCTGCCGCAGCTCGAAGCCTTCGGCTCGCTCAACGACCTGGCGTCGCCGTCCAGCCAGGCTTGCCTCGCGCTCGCGCAAGTGCGCTACACGAGCGGCGCGACGGGGCAGATCATCCTGGTCAAGCCGAACGTCTCGGCCGCGCTCCCGGTGGACCTGGTCAACTTCAAGGCGGCCAACCCGGCGTTTCCGCAGCAGCCGACCACCGACCAGTTCTTCGACGAGGCGCAGTGGGAAAGCTACTTCCGCCTGGGCGCCCAGATCGGCACGCGGCTGGACGGCGAGTTGCTCGACATGGTGGCTGACGGCGCGCCCGGCCTGTTCATGCCCGACGACGGCCAGGCGGCGCAGGCTGCGGGCACGCGGGCTGCCGCGGATGGTGCGCCACCTGCCGGCACCGCCGGCACGATGGCGACGACGGCGAGCCGGCTGCAGGCTCGCGTGCTCCGCGCCGGGGCGGTCACGGCCACCGTGGGCCTGGGCACGGCCGCGACCATCGGCGTGGCCGCGTGGCAGGGCATCGACAGCTGGCGCGCCCAGCTCGCCGACGCGGAGAAATCGGAGAACGCGGCCTTCAAGGACCTGTCGCAACTGTGGGCGCGGCTGAAGAACGGCGCGGGCACCAGCGGCGATGCGCCCGCCTTGCTGGCGGCGGAACTGCTGCGCACCGGCGACCTGCTGTGCCGCGACGGCGGCGACAACTTCATGGCGAAGTTCCGCCTGTCGGTGCGGATCGTCGACGATGCCAAGGCGGCTTGCACGCGCGAGCCGGTGGAGCAGCGCACGCCGGCCTGCGCGCGGCTGCTCGACCCGGCCAACGGCATCGACTGCCTGCAGCCCGCGCAGGCACCCCCATGCGCGCCGCGCTACTGGGCGCGCGACTACACCGGGTTGACGCCGCCGTCGCAGAACTGCAGCGGCACCTTGCCCACGCCGTGGCCGATGGTGGTGTGGCTGAACGAGATGCTGACCGGTGCTGCGCCGTCGGTGGCCGTGGCGACCGGACCGGCTCCCAAGGCCGGCACGCCGTCCTACCCCGCGCCCCCGGCCGGAACCGAAGCGCCGCAGGTCGGTCCCCCCGGACCGGCCGTGCCGCCAGTGCCGCCACCCGTGCCTCCCGCGATCAGCAGCGCCGCCTGTGCGGGCACGGTCGTCTATGTGCAGATCTACGGCCCGGCCATGCGCGAGCAGGTCCGCGAATGGCGTTGGCGTTGGCGCGAACTCGGCGCCTCGGTGCCGCCGACGGAGGACCTGATCAGCACCTCGCAGCGGCAAGGACGCTCGCCGCCGCGAGGCCATCCTGTCCCCACCATGGTCATCCAGGCCGACAGCGCACGCGCGTGCACCGACCTGCTGCAACTCACCGCCCCATTGCCGAACGGCCAGGCCTGGACGGTGATCAAGCTGCCGCCCTCGCTGAAGAGCACGCCGGGCGCCATCGAGGTGTGGCTGCCGCGGAGCAAGGATGCGACTTACTGAAAGTCGCCGGGGCGGCCCGCGCCCGGCCTGTCTCGCTATGGGTGAAGTCGAATTGACAAAGCCGACGGGCGAGAGCGCGCATTTGCCACATGGCTTGATATATGGCGGCGAATGCCATATGCTGTGACACATGGCAATACCACAAGCCTCCACCCACCGGCCGACCGCGCGTGTTGGCTGGAACAACCGCGTTCAAACCGTTTCGATTCCGGTGGACTTCCGGTTTCCAGACTCCGTGCGCGAGGTCTTTATTCGCCGCGAGGGCGAGAGCGTGATCCTGACGCCGCGCCCTGCGGACTGGAGCGGCTTCTTTGAATCGCCCGTAGTGGCATCGCCGGACTTCATGGCCGATGCGGAGCGTCTGCCGGTCCAGGAGCGGTCGTTTTGACCGCACCCGTCTACATGCTGGACACGGATACCTGCATCTTCCTGATGCGCCGCGAGTCACCCATGCTGGAAATTCGCGTGCAGGCGGTTCCTTTGCAACAGCAGCTCATGTCCGTCGTGACGTTCGCGGAACTGAGCTACGGCGTGCGGGCCTCGGCCGCAGCGAGGCGCAAGCAGAACCAGGCCGCGCTGGACAACCTGGAACTGCACCTGGCGGTCGCGCCGTGGCCGCAGGAGGCCGCGCAGCATTACGCGGAGATTCGGCTGGACCTGAAGAAGCGTGGTGCGCAGCTTGGCGCGGCCGATTTGATGATCGCCGCGCACGCGCGTGCGATGGACGCCATCGTGGTCACCAACAACACGAAGGATTTCGGCCGGGTCAAGGGGCTGCAGGTCGAGAACTGGATGAAGTAGCAGCGAGCTTGCCTGCTTGCGCCTCCCTCACTCCGATCCCGTTGCCATCGCGGAGGTGAACAGCCGCTCCCCGCGCGAGCGCAGCAGCGTCACCAGACGTTGCGCCGCTGGCGACAGATAGCCTTCCTTGCGGTAGGTCACGCCGAGTTTGCGGCGCAGGGTCGTCTCCTTCAGAGGCACCTCGCGCAAGGCGTTGCGGCGGTCGCCCGTACCCAGCGTGTGGCGCGACAGGAAGCTCAGCAGATCGGTGCGCGCGATCAGGCGCGGCAGCAGGGGAATCGAGTTGGCGTTGATCTGCACGGTCGGCTTGGCCAGGCCGTGCGACTGGAACACCGCATCGAGCCATTGCCGGCTTGGAGTCGCCTGGTCCGGCAGCACCCAGTTCCATTGCAGCAGCGCGTTCATCGTGACCTTGGGCAGGTCGAACACCGGATGGCTGGGGCTGGTCGCGACCACGACCACGTCCTCGACGATCGAATGGGTGACGAAGGCATCGTCATGCTCCGACATGAGGCCGATCAGCAGGTCGATCGTGCCTTCGCGCAGGCGCTCGCGCAGCGCCATGCTCGGCGCGATCGTGATGTCGATGGTGGTGCCCGGCGCCTCGGCCAGCAGCAGGCTGCAGATCTCGGGTAGCACGTGGTCGGCGGCGATCGGTCCGCTGCCGATGCGCACGTGGCCGGCGTTGCCGCGCGCGAAGTCGCCGACCTCGCGCAGGGCCTCTTCCGTGGCGCTGCGCAACAGCCTGGCCCGCATCAGCAAGACCTCGCCCACGGGCGTGAGCTGGATGCCGCGCCCCTTGCGCTCGAACAGCGCGCTGCCGAAGGCTTCCTCCAGGCGCTGCACGCACTTGGTCAGCGCCGGCTGCGTGCGGCCGAGCTTGTCGGCCGCTTGGCCCAGATGACCCAGCTCGGCCACCGTCTCGAAGTACTTCAGGTCACGGAGGTTGATGTCCATTGATAAATCACAGGAATCGAAAGATGAACATTATCGAATGGACGGAATGAATGGGTTTTTCCAGAATCCAGTCCAACAACAACGGAGACAGTCCAATGACAGCGACAGTTCTGGTCACCGCGCCCAAGCTGGCCAAGGCAGGCGTGGACCTGCTGGCCCATGCCGGGGCGCGGGTGATCTACCTGAAGGATGCCGAGAGCGTCGAGGAGCTCGAGCATCTGATGGCCACCGAGCCGATCGATGCGGTGATCTCGCGCACGGTCACTTTGTCTGCGAATGCCATTGCAGCCTGCCCGACGTTGAAGGTGATTTCCAAGCACGGTGTCGGCGTGAGCAACATCGACGTGGGGGCGGCCACCGAACGCGGCATTCCGGTGTACGTGACGCCCGGCGCCAACGCGCAGTCGGTGGCGGAGATGACGCTCGGCCTGATGTTCGCCGCGGCACGGCGCATCGGCTGGATGGACCGCGAACTGCACGATGGCCGCTGGTCCCGTGCGCAGGATGGCGTCGAGTTGCAAGGCCGGACGCTGGGCCTGGTCGGCTTCGGGCAGATCGGCCAGCGCGTGGCCAAGGTTTGCATGGCGCTGGGCATGAAGGTCGTGGCCTTCGACCCTGCGCTCAAGGCCGGTGCCAGCCCGGTGGACGGCGTTCGCACGCTGCCTTCGCTCGATGCGCTGCTGCCGCTGTCCGACGTGCTCAGCTTGCACGTTCCGCTCAACAAGCACACGCGCAACATGCTGGGCGCGGCGCAATTCGCGGCGATGCCGCGTGGCGCCATCCTCGTGAACACGGCGCGCGGTGAAGTCGTCGACGAGCCCGCGCTGATCGACGCGCTGCAAAGCGGCCAGCTTCACGCCGCCGGGCTCGACACCATGGCGCAGGAGCCCTTGCCCGCGGGCAGCCCGCTCGCCGCACTGCCCAACGTCGTACTCACGCCGCATGT
The DNA here is from genome assembly GCF_019207085.1 of Variovorax sp. dw_308. Taxonomy (GTDB): domain Bacteria; phylum Pseudomonadota; class Gammaproteobacteria; order Burkholderiales; family Burkholderiaceae_C; genus Variovorax. The sequence continues at coordinate 215,506 of NZ_JAATOM010000004.1, forward strand.
CGGCGGCTCGACGCCGGCCGCCCTGGCCGGCATGGCAAGCGGCGCCGCGCGCAATGTGCTGGGCTGGCTGCAGGGCCGTCCCGCCGATCCATCCGCCTGCGTCAATCCGCAGCTGCTTCGCAACGAGACAACCCCCGCTTCAGGAGTGTCCGCATGACCACCAACCCCTCAATCCCTGCGCCGGTGCAGTGGCCCGCGGGCTACCGCATCAACCCCCGCGTCGAGGGGCCCGCAGCGGACATCGTCTCGGCATTCCGCGAGATCCCCGTGGCCGCGATCGGCGACGCGATGAGCCGCAACATCGGCACGGTCGGCCTGCGCCAATACCATGGCCGCCTCGACACGGTTCTGTGCGGCCCGGCCGTCACGGTGCGCGTGCGCCCCGGCGACAACCTCATGATCCACAAGGCGCTGATGATGGTGCAGCCCGGCGACGTGCTGGTCATCGACGGCGGCGGCGATGTGTCGCAAGCCCTGGTCGGCGGCCTGATCCGCACGACCTGCGTGGCGAAGAAACTGGGCGGCCTGGTCATCGACGGCGCGGTGCGTGACCTGTGCGAGTGGGCGGAGGAGGGCATGCCGGTCTTCGCCCGCGGCCACACGCACCGTGGCCCGAGCAAGGACGGCCCGGGCGAGATCAACGTGCCGATCGCCTGCGCCGGCCTGGCCGTGTTGCCGGGCGACCTGATCGTCGGCGATGCCGATGGCGTGATCGCGATTCCCGCGGCCGAAGCCGCCGACGTCCTCACGCGTGCCCGCGCCCACCTGGTCAAGGAGGAAAAGATCCGCGCCGACAACGCGGCCGGCAAGTCCGACCCCGAGCGCTTCGACGCGACCTTGCGGGCCAAGGGCCTGCCGATCTGAACCGTCACTCCTTCAAGTACCAACGAGGCATTTCCATGAACAGACGCAATTTCCTCCTGTCGACCTCCCTGGCGCTCGCAGCCGCCGCCATCGCGCCCGCCGCGGCATGGGCCGAAGGGGCCTACCCGAGCAAGCCGATCAAGCTCATCGTGCCGTTCCCGCCCGGTGGCGGCACTGACACCACCTCGCGCCTCGTGGCCGAGAAGTTCACCACGCTGCATAAGTGGATCGTGGTGGTCGACAACAGGCCCGGCGCGGCCGGCAACATCGGCCTGGACGCCGTCGCCAAGTCTGCGCCGGATGGCTACACGCTCGGCATGGGCCAGGCCTCGAACCTGGCCATCAACCCGGCGTTGTATTCGAAGATGCCGTTCGATCCGCTCAAGGACTTCACGCCGATCGTCGAGATCGCGGTGCAGCCCGTGGTGCTGGTGGTGCGCGACGACTCGCCGTACAAGACCTTGGCCGACCTGGTCAAGGCCGCGAAAGACAAGCCCGGGACCATGAGCATCGGGCAAGCCGGCAACGGCACCGTAGGTCACCTCGCGGGCGAACTGCTGGCGCGCCGCGCCGGCATCCAGGTCCTGCAGGTGCCGTACAAGGGCGCCGGGCCGGCCATGACCGACCTGCTTGGTGGACAAATTCCTGCGTACTTCGGCAACAGCGTGTCGGTGATGACGCAGGTCCAGGCGGGCAAGGTGCGCGCCCTCGCCGTGACCTCGGCCCAGCGGCTGCCGGCACTGCCCAAGGTGCCGACCGTTGCGGAACAGGGTTTCGCCGGCTTCGAGGCCGTGACCTGGCTCGGCCTCGTCGGCCCGGCGAAGATGCCTGCGGACGCTGTCACCCTGCTCAACAAGGAGGTGGTGTCCATCATGGGCCGCAAGGATGTGCAGGAGCGCCTGTCCGGCGAAGGCAGCATTCCCGTCACCGGCACGCCGGAGCAGTTCGCGGCGCTGATCAAGGCCGAGCACGCCAAGTGGGGCGGCCTGATCCGCGAGGCCAGCATCAAGCTGGATTGAGGCCATGGAAAAGATCGATTGCGCCGTCATCGGCGCGGGTGTGGTCGGGCTCGCCATCGCGCGCGCCCTGGCGATGGCGGGCCGCGAGGTCGTGATCCTGGAGAGCGAGAACGCGATCGGCACGCAGACCAACGCGCGCAACTCCGAGGTCATTCACGCCGGCATCTCCTACGCGCCCGGCGCGCTCAAGGGCCGGCTGTGCGTCGCGGGCAAGGCGGCGCTCTACGCCTATTGCGCGGAGCGCGGCGTCGGGCACCGGCGCATCGGCAAGCTGATCGTCGCGGCGCAGGAATCGGAACTGGCGGACCTGCACAAGTACATCGAACTCGGCGCGGCGCATGGTGTGACCGACCTGCGCTTGCTCAATGCCGACGAGGCCCGTGCGATGGAGTCCGAGGTGCTTTGTGTCGGCGCCTTGCATTCGCGGTCCACCGGCATCGTCGACAGCCATGCCTTGATGCTCAGCTACCTCGGCGATGCGGAGAACCATGGCGCCACGCTGGCGCTGCAAAGCCAGGTGGTCGGCGGCGCGGCGGACGACGATGGCGTGGTGCTGAAGGTGGGCGGCCCGGAAGCGATGCAGGTCCACTGCCGCACCGTCGTCAATGCCGCGGGACTGGGTGCGCAACGCGTGGCCAGTGCGATCGAGGGCATGCCGGCCGGCCTGGTGCCGCCGCTGTACTACGCCATCGGCCACTACTTCAGTCTGGCGCGCAAGTCGCCGTTCAATCACCTCGTGTACCCGACCGGCCGCGACGGCGCATTGCGCGCGCACGTCACGCTGGACCTGGGCGGGCAATGCAAGTTCGGCCCGGACCTGAGCTGGCGCGACGGCGTGGACTACCACTTCGATGCCTCGCGCGAATCGGCGTTCTACGATTCGATCCGGCGCTACTACCCGGCGTTGCAGGACGGTGACCTGCAACCCGGCTACACCGGCATCCGCCCCCGCCTGGCCGGCCCGGGCTCGTCGCTGCACAACACGGCGACGGACTTCGTCATCCTGGATTCGACGCAGCACGGCATCCAGGGGCTGGTGAACCTGTTCGGGATGGAGTCGCCGGGCTTGACCTCGTCGCTGGCGATCGGGGACCACGTGGTGGAGCGGACGCTGGCGATGGCGTGACGCCCTATGTGATGCGTCGGAACCAGATCATGGACAGCAGGGCGGCCACGATCGCGATCACCGCCGATGCCAGCGCCAGCACCCCGGCCAGCTCGGTCTCCCGCGTCACCACCTGCACGCGCGTGCCGAGGTTTCCATAGACGCTGCTCAGCATCTCCGCCGTTGCGGCATGGAAGTACTCGCCGCCCGTCATGCGCGCCACTTCGCGCAGCGTGACTTCGTCCAGCTTGAGGTAGATGGCCATGCCCTCGGGCGTGCCGACCTCGCCCTCCGCCGTGCCCAGGCCGACGGCGTAGATGCGCACCCCGCGCTCGGCCGCCATCCTGGCCGCCTCCAGCGTGTCGACCCCCGTGGTCCGGCGGCCGTCGCTCAGGAGGATGATCGCGGCCGAGTTGTACGAGCCGGGCGCCACCGGCGTGAACTCGCGGGGCGCCTTCTTCGCTTGCGCGTCCAGGCTGCGACCCTGCGGCTTGCCGCCGCCGGAGCTCAGGTCTGCGAGGTCGATGCCCTGCTCCGGAAACAGCTCCGCCAGGCTCAGCACGATGGCGTTGCCCACGGCCGTGCCCATCTGCATCTGGAAGGCGTCGATACCAGCGGCCAGCACCTCGCGGTCCAGGGTGGCGCGCTGCGCGACCTGGCTGCTGGCGGCGAAGGTGACGAGCCCGACCTCGATGTCCTTGGGCAGCTCGCGCAGGAACAGCTTGGCTGCCTCCTGCGCGGCCTCCAGGCGGCTCGGCTTGACGTCGCTGACGCGCATGCTGAGCGACACGTCCATGGCCAGCATGATGGTGGACCGCGCCCATGGCAACGGCACCCGCGAGACCGGGCGCGCCGCGGCCAGCAGCATCCCTGCGAAGGCCAGCAGGAGCAGCGCGGGCGGCAGGTGCCGCCGCCAGTTGCGGCCAGCCGCCGCCGCGCGAACGATGCCCAGGCTGCTGTAGCGCAAGGCCGCCTTGCTCCGCCGGCGCAGCAGCCAGGCGTAGGCCAGCGGCAGCAGCACCAGCGCTGGCAAGAGCCAGAGGTATTGAGGCCAGAGGAAGGACATGGCGGCGCGTGGCGGACCTTTTCATGCAACTCGGCAGTCGCAGTCCGGCACCGGCAAATGGTGAGCGCGAGGGTTCACCGCACTGCGGCAATATCGTGCCTGCGAAGGGTGGTTTTCGCAACCAGCGGCGCGCAAAGAGGATGACGCGGGAGCCGCCCGCCTATACGATTCGAGCCCGTCGGCTGCGGCCAACTTCTGGCCCTGAGGAGTACCAATGGCCTTGTTTCGCAACCATCTCCACGATGAATTCGGGAGCTGGCCTCTCGCCTACATTCCTTACGGCGGCGCCGACTACGGCGAGATCGCGGCCGTGGGTGCGGCGGTCGGGGATGGCGACGACAGCGCCTTCCATGCCGCCTGGACGCAGGCGGCAGAGCGTCTCTCGGCCAACGCGCAAGAGGCGCTCGGACGCGGCCACCGGGACAGCGCACGCGGCCTCTTTCTCAAGGCGAGCTGCTTCCATGCGGCCGCCTTCCACCCCCTTTTCGGTGAGCCCGTGGACCCGCGCCTGTTGGCTTCATTCCGGAGTCAGACCGCTGCGTTCGAGAGCGCCCTGGCCCTGGACGAGACCCCCGCGACCAGCCTGCGCATTCCGTTCGAGGGCACGACCCTACCGGGCTACCTGCTGCCGGCCGAAAGGCGCGGGCACGAGCGGCGTCCGTTGCTGATCCTTCTCAGCGGATACGACGCCACCATCACCGACCTGTATTTCGGCTCCGTCGTGGCCGCGAGCCGTCGCGGCTATCACTGCCTCGCGTTCGACGGCCCTGGCCAGGGCGGCGCGTTGTACGAGCAGGGACTGCGCCAGCGGCCGGACTGGGAGACGGTCGTTCGCGCCGTCGTCGACCACGCGCTCACCTTCGACATCGTCGATCCGCAGCGGATCGTGCTCAGTGGCTTGAGCCTTGGCGGCTACCTGGCGCCACGCGGCGCCTCCGGCGAGCCGCGCCTGGCTGCGTGCATCGCGGATCCGGGCTTGTCGAGCGTGGCTTCCGGCTTCAGCGCCGCGGCCGTGCAACTGGGCGTCCCGGTCGAGCTGGCCGCGCGACTGAGCGATCTGCCCGCGCAGTGGATCGAGCGGCTGGAGACCTTCATCGCCAACGATCCGAAGCTGCATTGGGGCGTCATGAAGCGAGGCTACTGGGTCCACGGTGTGAACAACCTTCGCGACTATTTCGCCGAGGCCGAGAAGTTCACGCTCGACGGACGCATCGATTCGATCCGCTGTCCAACGCTCATCACGGCAGCGGAGAACGATCGGCTGTCGCACTCGGCCGCGGCCTTGTTCGAAGCATTGAAATGCCCGAAGCAACTGCTGCGCTTCACTGCGGCGGAAGGCGCCGGCACCCACTGCGAGATGCAGAACCGCTCGCTGCTCAACCAGCGGGTGCTGGACTGGCTGGATGAGCAGTTGCAAGAGGATTTGCCCAAGAAGGCGTGAAGGCCCGGCCCTCAGCCCGCAAACCCCCCGCCATCCAGGAACCGCTGCTCTTCCGCCGTGGCGGTGCGCCCAAGCACTGCATTGCGATGCGGGAAGCGTCCGAAGCGCTCGATGATCTCGCGATGGTGCACCGCGTAGCGCGCCTGTTCCTCGTTCAGCGTGGTGCAGAGCGCGACGCAACGGTGCTGGTCGTCGAGTGATTCCGAGTGCATGAGCGGCAGGTAGAAGAACGCGCGCATCTCCGCGTCGTCGACCTGCTGGTCGAAGCCGGCGTCGACCGCCCCGCGGGCAATCGCCTGGGCCTTGCCATCGGTCGCGTACATGTGGCCGCTGCCGCGCCAGGCGTTGCGCGGCAACTGGTCCAGCAGGATCAGCAAGGCCAGCGCGCCTTCGGCATCGTCGGCCCAGTGGTCGAGCGCGCCCGTGGCGGCGGCATGGTGGGCGGCTTCGAAGCGTGACTTGAACTCGGCATCGAAGGCCGCGTCCTTCGCGAACCAGCGGCGGGGGCCGGCCTCGCGCCAGAAGGCCACGACATCGCGGGCGGAGGGGAGGGCGTTCATGCGGCGGATGATGCCACCGGGCCTGCCTTGATGCGTGGGGTGCGGGCGTACACTGATCCTCCACTGTGTCCGCTGAAAGCCGACAAACCATGAATGCTTCCGCAACGCCGCGCATCGCCATCGTCACCGGCGGCGCCAAGGGAATCGGTTGGGCCACCGTGCAGGCGCTGGTGGAGACAGGGGCGACGCCGGTCGTGTTCGACCGCGACGAGAAGGCGCTGGCGGTCGCGCACGAAGCGCTGGCCGCGCGGGGCATCGAGCACCTGGCGGAGAACGTCGACATCACGCACGAGTCGGCCGTGGAACCGGCCTTCGACAAGGTCATGGCGCGCTTCGGGCGCATCGACGTCCTCGTGAACAACGCAGGCATCGCGCTGCGCCACCCGACCGTCGAGATGCCCGTCTCGCACTGGCAGGCGGTGCTGGACGTGAACCTCACGGCGGTGTTCCTGTGCAGCCGCGCGGCGGCGCGGCGGATGCTGCCGGCGGGCGGGGGCGCCATCGTCAATGTCTCGTCGATCATGGGCTTGTCCGGCGGCGGGCTCTATCCGAACGTGTCCTACCAGGCGACCAAGGGCGCGATCGTCAACATGACGCGCGCGCTGGCGGTCGAATGGGCCGCGCAAGGCATTCGCGTCAACGCCGTGGCGCCGACATGGGTGCGCACGGAACTCACGGTCGGGCTGTTCAGCAATGCCGAGTTGCTCAACCGCGTGCTCGACATGACGCCGATGCGATGCCTGGCCGAACCGGCCGACGTGGCGGAGGCGATCGTCTTCCTGGCTTCGGCCAGGGCACGCATGATCACTGGGCATACCCTGCCTGTGGACGGTGGATTTCTGGCGCAATAGCTGGCAATGTTTCGCCTTCGGAAATTTCTCTGGAAGGCGAAGCGATGAAGTCAGGCAGTGGTCCCTCGCGCGCGCCGCGCGTTTCCCGTGCGGTCAAGCTCTGCGGCACCGAGCAGCCCGATGGTGCGGGGCGCCTGCTGAGCGCGGGGCCGCTCACGGTCGAGCTGGACAACGGCAACCTGCGCTACCTGCGCGTCGCGGGCGTCGAGGTGTTGCGCGGGCTGGCCTTCCTGGTGCGCGACGAGAACTGGGGAACCTATGTGCCGACGCTGCGCGACCTGGTCGTCGAGCAGCGCAAGGACAGCTTCAGCGTGCGCTATCGCGCGGACTGCAAGCGTGGGAGCCAATCGCTCAGCTACGAGGCGCGCATCGAGGGGCGCAGCGACGGCAGCCTCGAATTCACCGGCGCGGCCACGCCACGGACTGACTTCCTCACCGCGCGCACCGGCTTCGTGGTGCTGCATCCGCTGAAGGGCGTCGCGGGCCACGCACTGGAGGTGGAGCATGTGGATGGCCGGGTGCTGACCTCGACCTTCCCCGCGCTGGTCGACCCGGTGCAACCCTTCCTGGACCTGCGCGCGCTGACGCACGAGGTCATGCCCGGCCTGAAGGCCGTCGTGCGCATGGAGGGCGACACCTTCGAGATGGAGGATCACCGCAACTGGACCGATGCGTCGTTCAAGACCTATGTGCGGCCGCTGGCCCGGCCGTGGCCCTACACGCTGAAGGCCGGGGAGGTGGTGCGGCAGTCGGTCAGCATGACGCTCGTCGGGGCCGCGCCCAAGGCGGGCAAGGCAGCCGCCGGAGGGGCCGTCGAGATCACGCTGGGCAAGGAGCAGCAGCGCCATCGCATGCCCGCCATCGGCCTGGGCATGCCGGCGCAGGAGATCGATGCGGCCTTGGCTTCGATGGACCTGCTCAAGCGGGCGGCGCCGCGCCTGCTCATCTGCCAGTTCGACCGGCGCGCGGGCCATGGCTTCAAGCAGCTGAAAGCGTATCGGCGCTTGTGCGAGGAGACCGGCGCGGCGTGCGAACTGGAGATCGTGGTCGAGAGCCTCTATGCCTTCGACGTCGAGCTGGCGAATGTCGCGACCTGGGTCCGCGATGCGGGACTCAAGCTGTCGGCCGTGGCCATCTGCCCGGTCGGCGACCTGAAGTCCGTGCTCCCCGGTGGCGTCCGGCCGCCGGCGCCGCCCCTGGGCGACCTGTATCGCGCCGCGCGCAAGGCCTTTCCGGACGTGCGGCTGGGAGGCGGCATGTTTTCGTTCTTCACCGAACTCAACCGCAAGCGGCCGCCCGCCGAGTGGCTCGACTTCACGCACAACGGCACCTGCCCGATCGTGCACGCAGCCGACGACCGCTCGGTGATGGAAACGCTGGAGGCGCTGCCCTTCCAGGTGCAGACCGCGCGCAGCTTCATCGGCGACACCGGCTACCGCATCGGCCCCAGCGCCATCGGTTGCCGCGACAACCCGCATGGCAAGACCTTCACGCCCAATCCCGCCAACGAACGCCTCTGCCTGGTCAACAGCGACCCCAGGCAACGCGGCTTGTTCGGCGCGGCGTGGACGCTGGGCTATGTCGCCAGCCTGGCCGCGAGGGGCGTGGAGACCGTGTGCTTCGGCGCGCCGACCGGGCCGCTGGGGATCATCCATCGTGCGGGCGAATCCACGGTGCCGTACTTCGATGCGCTGGGTCCTGGCGCGGTGTATCCGGCGTATCACGTCGTGGCTGGGCTCACGCGCGCAGCCGGCGCCGCGTTGGTGGAAGCCAGGTCGTCGGACGATGCGCGCGTGCGATGCCTCGCCTACCGGGCGAAGGGCGCGACCTTGCTGTGGCTGGCCAACATGACCGCGAAGGACCAGCTGGTGAGCGTGTCGCATCACGGCGAGGAACCCTTCGGCATCGTGCTCGACGAGGCCAGCTTTGACGAGGCCACCACGCAGCCGGCGAGCTTCGAGTCGGAGGTGAAGCCGATCGACACCCGCAAGCTTGCGTTGAGCGCCTATGCCGTGGCGCTGGTCTGCATCAACGATCGCTGACGACCAGGCGCCTCAGTCCAGTCGCCTGAACGCGCAGGCGCATTTGAGGCAGGAGGGCGGTTGCGGCCAGGGTTCGCTTCGTCATTTGCTTTCCGTGCGGTGTTGCGGCGGCCACGGCACCCCGATGCGCCGTGGTGAGCGATGTCGGGAAACCTCAAAAGGCGTCTTCGCAGTTTTGGCTCGTCTTGTGGGTGGAGAGCGATTCAAGCGGTGGGCTGCGCAGGCGCCAGCGCTGCCTGCAATTCGCCTCACACCTCACTCTGCCGTCCAGAAGGACCTGCGGCGAGGCCTGAGTGAATTTTTTTGTCATTTTTGTCAATAAGGATGGCTGAATGCACTCAACAGCTTGACTGTGTCCCTGACCTTTTTCTTGTTCCTGTTCTTGTTCCTGCTCTTACCCTCATCCTCATCCTTCTCCGCCCCCTTCAGGTATACGTCTGCGTGCACTCCAATTTTCTGGCGGATATTCGACAGTCGAGTCAGAAGGTAGTCCAGATGGTCGTCGTCAATTGGAGCAGTCGGGGCTGAAATGCACACACGCATACCTCCCAATGCAGCGCTGAGCGCTGCCACCGCGGCTTCATGAAGCAAGGTCGTGTCACCGGCCTTGGAGATCTTTTCTCCGCCGACGGAACAACCCATCAGGAAAAGATGAAAATACTCCGAATCGTCACTCACCGTCAATGCCGGCAGGATTCCGTTGAACGCAGCCGTCCAGATATTGATATTCTTTGTCCCAAGGTCGCGGATGCGTCGCGCTTCCGGCTTCTCGCCATCACTCTTTTCATCAAGTCCGAACGCAAGTCGAATTTCCTTTCGCTCCTTGTATTGCGGGTGGTCAAAAGTTCGTGGTTGCCCGATGCCGATTTTCCCCAATCCCATATTGATGCTTCCTGGAAGCCCATGGCCATATACGACGACGGATTCAAACTGGGGCTGGCCTGCGGTCCAGGACGCGAGCAGGTACTTCAGCATTGAATTCAACGAGCTGCACATTGCCAGTCGCAAGTCGGGATGGGCAGCGCGATTGTTGAGCAGTTTCAGGACGTATTTGCGATTGTCGATCGTGTCTTCGACCATCAATTTGCCAATGCCGGCGCTTTTTTCTGTCAAGCTTTCTGATCGATATTTGTACTTCGAGACCAGAGTGGTGGCGTATTGCGAGGCATCCGTATTTGCCTCCACGTTCATGATCGGCTTCAAATCTTCCTCGGTTTGAAGAACGCCCCTCACTTTTGGACCGAGCACGCCCAATGGATTTTCAATGCCTAAAAATGTAAGTGACATGTTGCTTCCCCCAATTTGTCAGTTGAAGACACAACGGCAATGCCTTCTGAACAGAATACGCTCGATGGTCAGCCCAGGAAGCTCACCATCCCGTTCGACAGGTCGTACATCGCCCCCACGATCTTGATGCTGCCCTTCTTCTCCAGGTCGGCCAGGATCGGACTGCCGCTGCGTATGGCATCGACCGTCATCTTCACGTTCGTTCGAGCGACCATGTCGACGAACGGGTAGTTCTTGCTGGTGCGCTCACCGGTGTACTGCGTGGCCTCGACAGCGGGCTTGATCGTTTCGAGCAGCCCGGTGAGGTTGCCGAGTTCGACCTTGTCGATGGCGCCCTTGATGGCGCCGCACGACGTGTGCCCCATCACCAGCACCACCTTCGCGCCCATGACGGCGCAGGCGAACTCGAGGCTGCCCAGCACGTCCTTGTTCGCGATGTTGCCGGCGATGCGCGCATTAAAGGTGTCGCCGATGCCCATGTCCATGACGATCTCGGCCGGCGCGCGCGAGTCGATGCAGCTCAGGATGACCGCCGCCGGGAACTGTCCCGCGGCGCTGGATCGCTTTTGCGCGCGGTAGTCGTGCGGAAGCATCTTTCCGGTGCGGAACCGCGCGTTTCCCTTCTTCATCATCTCGATGACCTGGTCGGGTGTCATGGCGTCGCGCTGCGACTTGCTCAGCGCTGCCGCCTCGGCATCGTCCGTTCGAAGTCCGAGCCCGGCGATCACTGCCGCCCCGCCGGCGCCGGCCTTGAGCCATGCGCGGCGTCCGTTGGTGGCCACGTTGCGGTCTGGTCCGCAGCATTCATTCACTGGTTTCATGAAAGTCCTTCTCTGGATGTCAGGATGGAATCAGTTCGAGATCACGGACACGATTTGCGGACCTCCTTTCAGCCAGGGCCTGTCGGCAGGCGCTATATGGACGACTGCCGCGCATGCGCTTCCCGCGCCGCCTTCATCCCATGCTCGATGAACCCCTTGGCATGCCGCGCAAGATCCGCGCCGTCTTCCCACAGGTTGCGCCAGATGCCGAGGATGCCTTGCAGCTGCTTGTTGACGACCGCCGACGAGAAGGATTCGAAGGTGATCGGTCCTTCGTAGCCCGCCTTGGCCAGCCCGCGGAACACGCGGTCGAAGTCGATGTTGCCCGCGCCGAGGTAGCCCCGCCCCGACTCGCCGATATGGAAGTAGCCCATCATCGTCCCCGTGTCGATCAGCGCCGATTCGAGGTCGGCTTCCTCGATGTTCATGTGATAGGTGTCGAGGTGCACCGTCACGTTCGCCAGGCCCACGCGCCTGGCATACGCGACCGCCTGCGCAGCGGTGTTGAGCACGTTGCTTTCGTAGCGGTTGACGACTTCCAGGCCGATGGTGATGCCGTCCCTGGCCGCGTGTTCCCCGATGCGCCGCATCACCTCGACCGAGCCCGCGATGCCGGCCTCCGTCGGCGGCTCGAAGTACTTCTGGAACGCGGAGTACAGGATGCCGCAGACATGCGTGGCGCCGATGTCGCGCGCCACGTCCAGCACCTGCATCAGGCGCGCCTCACCGCGCTTCTGCTTCTGCGGGTCGCCGCTCGAGATGTCGGTGGAATCGTCGAGGCCCAGCGACATCGTGGTGCCGAGCTTGTAGCGGTCGAGCATCTTGCGCGTGAAGGCGCTGTCGATGGAGGACGGGTCGAGCGCGGGTATCTCGATCAGGTCGAAGCCGATCTCCGCCGTCTGTGCCATCGCGCGCTCGCATTCGTCATGGCTCCAGCCGCCGACCCAGACCAGCGCGTGGACTCCGAGCTTGTTCTTCATGTTCGTTGCTCCTTCATTGATTCGAGAGAGCCGACCCGGCTTTCACGCCGAACCTTGCCGGCCCGCCAGCCGATGCACCACGCGGCGCGAATCCTGGTACAGGTCTAGGTAGTCGCGGTACAGCGCGTCGTAGGTCGGGCGCAGCGCGGCGGCGGGTTCGATGATGCGCCCCGGCTTCACCCATTCGGTGATCTGCTCGCGCCGCAGCAGGCCGGCTGCGCAGCCCGCGAGGAATGCATCGCCGTAGCAGGCGCCGAGCGTGAGGCTCGGCACCTCCTGCCGCAGGCCCGATACATCGGACACGATCTGCAGCCAGGTGTCGGTCTGCGCACCGCCGCCGACGGCCACCACGCGGCGGGTCTGCGCGCCGAGCTGCGCCAGCGTCTCGACGTTGTGCCGCACGCCGCAGGCCACGCCTTCGAGGATCGCGCGAAAGAGCTGCTCGCGCGTGTGGGCCAGGCTCAGGCCGGCGATCACGCCGCGGGCCAGCGGGTCGTTCAAGGGCGTGCGCTCGCCGCTGAAGTAGGGCAGGAAGACCAGCCCGCCCGCGCCCGGCGCCACGCGCGCCGCCGCATCGAAGAGCGCCGCCGCCTCGCCCTCCGGCAACTCGCGCGCGAACTGGTCCTGGAACCAGCGCGTGAGGCTGCCGGTGGTGCCCATGCCGGCCGCGAGGTTGAACTGCGCGGGGTACGCGCCGGCGACGGTCCACACGCGCTCGTCGGGCGTCGGCGTGGACTGCACGAGGATGAAGAAGGTGGTGCTGCCGTACATCACCATCAGGTCGCCGGGCTGGACCACGCCCACGCTGATGGCCTCGCTCAGCGCATCGACCGCGCCCACGGCCACCGGCGTGCCGGGCGTGAGACCCGTCGCTTGCGCTGCCGCTTGCGTGACGGCCCCTGCGACTTCATCGCTCCATCCCGGAGCGGGCAGCATCGACGTGGGCGCCACATGTGCGGCATGGCGCTCGCCCCATTCGCCGGTGCGAGGGTCGTACAGCGGCATGAAATGGCTGGCGGTGTGCCGGTCGATGCGGTGTTCGCCGGTCAGCCGCCAGACGAGGTACGCGCTGGCCGTGGTGAGCCGCCGCGTCTGGCGCCACACAGCGGGTTCACGCTGGCGCAGCCAGCGGATCTTGGGGCCGATCGCCTGGCTGGTCAGGCTCATCAGCGAGAACGCGCGGATCTCCTCGCAGCCGATCAGCGCGTCGAGTTCGGCGATCTGTTTTGCTGCGCGAACGTCCACGCCGTAGAGAATGCCGGGGCGCAGCGGCCGGCCGGCTTCGTCGAGCGGCAGCAGGCACGGCCCGATGGCGCTCACGGCGACCGACGCGACATCCTGGCCGCTGAAGGGCGAGCCGTCGAGCAACTGTTGGCAGAGCGCGCACAGGTCGTGCCACCAGACGCCATCGGCATCCTGCTCCACATGGCCGGGCGCGGGTGTGGAGATGCCGTGCGGCACCACCGCTGTCTTCAGCACCTCGCCCGCGAGCGTGACCAGCGCGGCCTTGCTGCTGAAGGTGCCGATGTCGATGCCGAGCAGGAGTGAACGCATGAAGTCCGCGTTTCTACCGCGGCCCAGCCTTCAGCACAACTGCCGCGATGTCAGCGACCGAGCTTCATGAGCCGTGCAGGCTCCACGATCTCGATCCAATAGCCGTCCGGGTCCTTGATGAAGGCGACGTCCTTCATCTTCCCTTGCTCGGGGCGCTTGACGTAGGGGACATCGTTGCTGTCGAACCATCGGATGGCGGCATCGAGGTCAGGCACGGAGAAGCAGATGTGGCCGAAGCCCTGCGGCTGTGCATTGCCGTCGTGGTACTTGAAGGCCGGATCGCTCTCGGTGCCCCAGTTGTGGGTGAATTCGAGGACGCCGGTCTGGCTGAAGGTCCAGGCGGTGCGCTCGCCGACGTCCTCCGGTGGCGGCTTGTCCGCCGCGGGCCGGTGCAGGAAGTAGAGCGAGAACTTCATCTCCGGGAAGTCGAGCTTGCGCAGCACGCGCATGCCGAAGATGCGGGTGTAGAAGTCCAGCGCAATGGCCGGGTCCTTCACGCGCAGCATGCTGTGGTTGAAGACGAAGCCCTGCGATGCGTCGCTGGGCTGGGCGCACACGCCCGGGTGGTTTTCGGTGTCGAAACTCATCGTGCGTGCGCTACTGCCAAAGGGTGAATGGGGGCCAGCTTGGGGGCGGCGGCCAGCGTGCGCGGCGCCTGCTCGGCAGTGAGCAGCCGTCTTCGCAGGTAGCGCATGCAGGTCACGCGCAGGAAGGACGCGAAGTTGGGCACCTCGCCACGGTGCGCCATGATCTCGTCGTGGAAGAGGGCGATCAGCGCGTTGGTGGTGCGGCCTTCTTCCTCGGCCATCTCGGCGAGCGTGTCCCACATCATGTTCTCCAGCCGCAGGCTGGTCAGCACGCCGTGGATGCGCACGGTGCGGGACCGCTGCTCGTACTGGATCGGATCGGCCTTGACGAAGAACTCACACATGGCTGCCTCCTTGTCTGGAGCCCGCAGTGACTGGACCGTGACTAGACCGTGCGGGCGGTCATCGCGCTGGCAATGTACTCCGCTTGCCGGATGGCGAGGGTGACGATGGTGAGCGTGGGGTTTTCCGCGCCGCCGCTGGTGAACTGGCTGCCGTCGCTGATGAACAGGTTGGGGATGTCGTGGGTCTGGCCGTGGGCGTTGCAGACGCTGGTCTTCGCATCGGCGCCCATGCGGCAGGTGCCGAGGTTGTGCGTGCTCGGATACGGCGGCGTGCGGAAGGACTTGATGGCGCCGGCCGCCGCGTAGACGCGCTGGCCCTGGCGGAAGGCATGCTCGCGCATCGCGAGGTCGTTCGCGTGGTCGTCGAAGTGCACGTTGGGAATGGGGCTGCCCCACTTGTCCTTGAGGCTGGCATGCAGCGTCACACGGTTGTTCTCCTGCGGCATGTCCTCGCCCACGATCCACATGCCGGCGAGGTTGGTGTAGTTCTCCATGTACTCGGTGAAGCCGCTGCCCCAGCCGCCCGGATCGAGGAAGGCGGCCATGAAGGGCACGCCCAGGGACAGCGTTTCCATCTCGTAGCCGCCGACGAAGCCGCGCTTCGTGTTCGGCTTGGCCTCGTCGCGGATGATGCCGGCCATGGTGGTGCCGCGGTACATGTTCACCGGTTGCTTGAAGAGGCCATACACCGACCCGGTCAGGTGGCGCATGTAGTTGCGCCCGACCTGGCCGGAGCTGTTGGCCAGGCCGTCCTTGAAGGTGTTGGAGGCGGAGAGCAACAGCAGGCGCGCTGTCTCGATCGAGTTGGCGGCCACGCAGACGACGCGCGCCTTCTGCCGCTGCTCCTTGCCGTCCTTGTCGAAGTAGACGACGCCCGTGACCTTGCCGGCGTCGTTGTGCTCGATGCGGGTGACGTGGCTTTCGGGGCGCAGGTCCATGTTGCCGGTCTTCTCGGCCTTGGGCAGCTCGGTGTAGAGCGTGCTCCACTTGGCGCCGCTCTTGCAGCCCTGGAAGCAGAAGCCCAACTGCATGCAGCGGCCGCGGTCGTCCCTCGGCTGGCTGTTGATCGCCATGTTGCCGGTGTGCACCTGCTTGTAGCCGAGCTTGGTGGCGCCGGCGTACATCACCTTGAAGTTGTTGTTGCCGGGCAGGCCGGGGATGCCGTGGGTGCGGGTCACGCCCATCTTGTCCTCGGCGCGGTCGTAGTAGGGCTCCAGTTCCTTCAGCGTGACGGGCCAGTCCATCAGGTTCGCGCCCTTGATCTCGCCGTAGGTGGTGCGCGCCTTGAACTCGTGCTCCTCCAGCCGCAGCGATGCGCCGGCCCAGTGGGTGGTGGTGCCGCCGACAGTCTTGCAGGTCCAGGCCGGCAGGTTCGGAAAGTCCTTGGCCACCCGCCAGTTGCCGGAGGTGGTGCGGTTGTCCAGCCAGGCCAGTTGGCCGAAGGACTTCCATTCGTCGTTGATGAATTTGGCGCTGGACTGCGTCGCGCCGGCTTCCAGCACCACGACCTTGATGCCCTTCTGGGCCAGTTCGTTGGCCAGGGTGCCGCCGCCGGCGCCCGAACCGATGATGACGACCACCGAGTCGTCCGTGTTGTCGAACTTCGCCATTTTCTGTCTCCTGCTTGCTGTGTGTGCTACGTCGCTGGCGGGGTCGGAATCAGCCGAAGAACGGCGGCGGGCTGGCGGCTTGCGATGGCGCCGGCAGCCACTTCAGGTCCTGGAAGCCGCGCGTGATGTAGCCCCCTTTTTCCCAGGCGGAACCGGGGTAGCCCAACGCGGCGAAGGCCATGTCGTTGTCGTAGAGCGAGGTTACGCACTGGCCGCGCACGGTGTTGAAGAAGGGCGTGCCTTCAATGGCTTTCACAGCGGCCAGCTTCTTGGCCGGAGAGGCTTTCACGAAGCTGCCGCCGGTAGCCTGGTCGAGACTCGCGATGCCGGCTTTCAGCACGGGCAGCGCATCGGCCTTGCCGTCGAGGTCCTTGGCCAGCAGCGCGTAGACGGCATCGGGCAGCTTCTTGTGCGGGTAGAGCACGCGGCCCATGGCCATGAGCGTCGTGCCCTCGCTCTCGCTGAGTTGCTTCAGCTCCACCGCCCAGACCGGCGAGGGCGCCAGCGCGGCCAGCACGGAGCCCGCGGCGATGGTGCCCATGAGGATGCCGGAGCCCTTGAGGAACTCGCGCCGCGCGAGCGGCAGGGAAAGCTTGGGAACGTAGCCGTAGCTTTCGTCGCTGCACGCATCGGCGCTGTCGAGCGTCAACGGTGCGATGGGTATCACACGCATGTCATGTCTCCTGTTTTCATCGTCGACGGGCTCGGTGCGGCCCTGTGATTGCAGTGTTGCACCCGCCTTGGCGCGCCGGGTTTTAGCTGGCTACATACAAGGGAAAGCCCTTGGCAGTCACTTTGCGCCGCCGAGGATCCACTCGGCCAGCTTCTTCGCATCGGCCTCGGACACCTGCGGTTGCGGCGGCATCGCCATGTCGCCCCAGCGGCCGCTGCCGCCGTTGCGGATGCTCTTGACGAGCGTGGCGACGGCATCGTTGTCGTCCTTGTACTTGGCCGCGACGTCCTTGTAGGCAGGGCCGACGAGCTTGGTCGCGGCTGCGTGGCAGGCGAGGCAGCTGTACTTGCTGGCGAGCGCCTGGTTGGCGAGGGCCGGCGCGGTGGCGGCGCCGAGCAGGAGCGCCAGCGCGATTGGGGCGGTGCGCGGGCTGCGGCGCATGCGGGTGGGCTTCATGGGCTGTCTCTTCGTGTTGTGGGGCGAGGCGATTATTCGGCGGGATGGGCCGGCGCGGGTGGTAGCACGCTACCTACGCGCCGCACGAAAAATCGAAAGCCGCGCTAAGCTCGCGCGGCACCAACGAGGAGACATTCGCAATGAAGTCACGCAACTTCCAGACGCGCAACGGCACGAACCTGGCGTTCTCCGCCATCGGACTGGGCACCGCGCCCATGGGCGACCTCTACGAGCTGCTGGACGAGAAGACGTCCATCGCCACCATCGAGCGGGCGTACGCCAGCGGGGTGAGGGTGTTCGACAGCTCGCCGCACTACGGCAACGGGCTGGCCGAGTCCCGCGTGGGCGCGGGCCTGCGGCATGTGCCGCGCGACGAGGTCATCGTCTCGACCAAGATCGGCCGCGTGATGGACGCCTTCACCAGTCCGCCGCCCAAGAACCCCGACGTCTTCTCGCCCGGATTCGCCGGCGGCTACCCGCATGCGCCGCGCTTCGACTACACCTATGACGGAACGATGCGCTCGGTCGAGCAGTCGCTTCTGCGCACCGGCCTGAGCCGCATCGACGTGCTGCTCATCCATGACTGCGACGTGTGGACGCACGGCCGTGTCGATGCGGAGCGTTATTTCAAGGAGGCGATGGAAGGCGCCTACAAGGCGCTCGACAAGCTGCGCAGCGAGAAGGTGGTGGCCGCCATCGGCTTCGGCATCAACGAGTCCGACGTCAGCGTCAAGTTCGCCAAGGCCGGCGACTTCGACGTGGCGATGCTGGCGGGGCGCTACTCGCTGCTCATCCAGAACGGGCTGGCCGAGTTCCTGCCGCTGGCGCTGCAGAAGAACATCGGCGTGATGCTGGCAGGCGTCTTCAACTCCGGCATCCTGGCCACCGGCGCGCGGCCGGGCGCCAAGTTCGAATATGGGCCGGCGCCGGAAGACATCATGGAGCGCGTGCGCAAGATCGAGAAGATCTGCGCGGCGCACAACACCTCGATCCGGCGCGCCGCGCTTCAGTTCGCGATGGCGCATCCGGCCGTGGTCACTGTGGTGCTCGGCGGCGTCAAGCCCGAGGAAATCGAGGCCAACGCGGCCGATGCGGAAGCCGCCGTGCCGGCCGCGCTTTGGAGCGACCTGAAGTCCGCCGGCTTGCTCGACCCGGCCGCACCGGTCGGCTGAACATCACTGAATCACTTCGTCGGCGCCCAGCAACATCGATTGGGGGATCGACAGGCCGAGCGCCGTCGCCGTCCGGAGGTTGAACGCCATTTCGAACCTGGTCGGTTCCATCACGGGAAGATCGGCAGGTTTCTTGCCCTTGAGGATGCGGCCGGCGTAGATGCCGGCCTGCCGGAATGCGTCTGCGTTGTCGGGGCCGTAGCTCATGAGCCCGCCCTCGTTCACGAAGTCGCGGCGGATATAGGACGTGGGCACGGCGTGTCTTGCGGCGAGCGAAATGATCTGCGCGCGCCGATTGTCGAAAAAAGGATCCGCCGCCACCAGCAGTGCGTCGATCCGCTGCGGTGCAATGGTGGCAAAGGCGGCATCGAAGTCTGCGTCGGCACTGGCATTCAGAACGACGAGGCGCCGGTCGAGCGCGCGTGCCGCATCCTGCAGATCTCGCACTTGGGGCGCGCTGATCGGGTTGTTCGGATTGACCAGTGTCCCCACGACCATCGCCGTCGGCACCAGCTTCAGCAGAAGGTCCAGCCGCTTGGCCGCGAGTTCCGCGCCCAGCAGCGTGATGCCTGTGATATTGCCGCCGGGTCGTCCGAGGCTGGCGACGATGCCGAACATCACCGGGTCGCCGCCCATCACGAAGACGATGGGAATGGTCGAGGTTGCCGCCTTGGCGGCATTGACGGTCGGCGTCCCCGAGGTCGCCACGATGATCGACACGTGCCGGTTGACCAGATCGGCGGCAAGCGCCGGCAGTTGCTCGTAGTGGCCGTCGACGAAGCGGTAGTCCAGCGCCACGTTCGTGCCTGCTTCAAAGCCTGCTTCGACGAGCCCGGCACGAAACGCGGCGAGCAGAAGCGGGAACTGCATGGCCGACGCACCGCTGAGGTAGCCGATGACCGGCATGGGCGACGCCGGCCGCTGCGCGCGCGCAGACAGCGGCAGGGCGAAACACCCGCCCGCGATGCTTCCGACAAATCGTCGCCTGTGCATCATGCACCTGGCCTTTTCCGACAGGAAGGCGGGCCGTTGCCCATTGGGTCGAGCCGCCCGCTCAGCCCCAGGCGCCCTGCGCCTCTTCCCAGCCGATCACGGCAATCGGGCTGCCGTCGGGCTTGATGAACGTGAGCGGCCCGAGGAAGGTCATGTAGAACTCGCTGTCCTCGGGGAAGTTCGTCTTGTCGTGGCGTGCACCCGAGGATTCGAATCCGTAGCCTGGCGCAACGGCCGTGGCGCCGCCCGCGGCCTTGCCGCCGCGCACGTCCATCTTGCCCCTGGTCAGCAGGTATTCGCCCGGCCCGGCATGGATATGCGGTGCGAACGAGGAGCCCGCGGGGCAGTCGAAGATCGCCGTCCAGGAGCCTTGGCCCGGCGATACGTTCAGCAGCTTCCAGCGAATGCCGCCCGTGGAAAAGGCGTCCGGGAACGGCTGCCATTGCACCTCGTCGATCTGCACATATTCTTCGCTTGACTTCGTCTTCATGTCGTCTCCATCGTGGGTGAGTGGAACGCGCGTGGAGACCCGCTCCAACGCGACCATCGGGCGATGCCGAATGAAGGATCGCCCCGGCGCCATTGAACTGCAAATCCCGCCCGCGCGCCCGGCCGCGCGCACCGCCCATGCGGCGGTATCAGGGTAAGCCGCGCCACCGCCCCGTTGTCAAGCAACGGCGGCGGTACTAGCATGAGTGCAGCTTCGCGTTCGCACCTTGGGAGGGCAACAAGGCTCGCCGAAAACGCGGGACAACATGGAGACAACCAGTGAATAGACGCAAGACTCTCAAGACATTGGGAAGCGCGGCCATGGCCGGCGCATCGGGGCTCGCCAGCCGACTCGCCTTCGCGGCGAATCCGTCGATGGTGACCGTGGTCAAGATCGCGGGCATCCCGTGGTTCAACGCGGTCGAGAAGGGCATCGTGAAGGGCGCCAAGGACTTCAACATCGACGCCACCATGGTCGGCCCGGCCAATGTCGACCCGGCGCAGCAGGTCAAGCTGCTCGAGGACCAGATCGCCAAGAAGGTGACCGTCATCGGCCTGGTGCCGCTGGACGTGAAGGTCTGCGAGCCAGTGCTCAAGCGGGCGCAGGCGGCGGGCATCAAGGTCATCACGCACGAGGGGCCGGAGCAGGAGGGGCGCGACTGGAACGTGGAACTCATCGACTCGGTGAAGTTCGGCGAAGTGCAGATGCAGCGCATCGCCAAGGACATGGGCGAGTCGGGCGAGTACGTGGTGTACGTCGGCACGCTGACCACGCCGCTGCACAACAAGTGGGCTGACGCCGCCATCGCCTACCAGAAGAAGAACTACCCGAAGATGAAGCTCGCGGCCGACCGCTTCCCCGGCGCCGACGAGATCGACACCTCGTACAAGACCACGCTCGACGTGATCAAGGCGTATCCCAATCTCAAGGGCATCCTCGGCTTCGGCTCCAACGGGCCGATCGGCGCGGGCAATGCGGTGCGCGAGAAACGGCTGGGCAAGAAGATCGCCATCGTCGGCACGGTGCTGCCGTCGCAGGCCAAGGACCTGATCGCCGACGGCATCATCCGCGAAGGCTTCCTCTGGAACCCGACCGATGCCGGCTACGCGATGGTCGCGGTCGCGCGGTTGATGCTCGACGGCAAGCCGATCAAGGACGGCGTGGAGATTCCGGGCCTGGGCAAGGCGTCCGTTGACGTGCCCGGCAAGCTGATCAAGGTCGACAAGATCATGGCGATCAACAACCAGACGATCGCGGGACTCATCGCAGGCGGGCTTTGAGGGTTGAGCAACTTTCTCGAGCTGCAGGCGATCTCCAAGCGCTTCGGCGGCGTCGTCGCGCTGCGCAACGTCGACCTCTCGCTGGCGGCGGGCGAGGTGCATTGCCTGGTCGGTGAAAACGGCTCGGGCAAGTCGACGCTGATCAAGATCATCTCGGGCGTGCTCGCGCCCGAGCCGGGCGGGCGCATCGTGATCGAAGGGCGGGAGTATCCGCACCTCGACCCGGTGCAGTCCACGGCCTGCGGCATCCAGGTGATCTACCAGGACCTGTCGCTGTTCCCCAACCTCACGGTGGCGGAGAACATTTCCATTGCGAGCCACCTGGGCCGGCCGCAGGTGGTGAACTGGAAGCGGCTGCGCGCGACCGCCGCGGCGGCCATGGCGCGCATCGGCGCATCGCTCGATCCGGACGAGCGCGTGGAAGACCTGTCGATCGCCAACCGGCAACTCGTCGCGATCTGCCGCGCGATGGCGGCCGACGCCAAGCTGGTGATCATGGACGAGCCCACGGCCTCGCTGTCGCGGCACGAGGTCGATGCGCTGATCCGCCTGGTCGCTGATCTCAAGCGGCATGGCATCTGCATCGTGTTCGTCTCTCACCGGCTCGACGAGGTCATGGAGATCGCCGAGCGCGTGACGGTGCTGCGCGACGGCGCGAAGGTCGGCGAGTTTCCGGCGCGCGAGATGGACGACAAGAAGCTCGCGACCTTGATGACCGGCAAGTCCTTTGCCTACAAGACCTCGTTGACCGACTGGACGACGGCCGACGTGGTGCTGTCGGTGAGCCACCTCACGCGCATCGGCCAGTACGAGGACATCAGCATGGACATCCGCGCCGGCGAGATCGTCGGGCTGACGGGGCTGCTGGGTTCCGGGCGCACCGAGTTCGCGCTGTCGCTGTTCGGCATGAACCGGCCAAGCGCGGGCGAGATCCGCCTGAACGGCAAGCCGCTCGCGCTCAAGACCAACGCGCAGGCGATCGAGGAAGGCATCGCCTACGTCTCGGAAGACCGGCTCAACCTGGGCCTGGTGCTGGAGCAGCCGATCTCCTCGAACATACTGGTGACGGTGCTCGACAAGCTGACCAACGGCATCGGCCTGGTGCCCGAGCAGACGCGCCAGGCCACGGCGCAGCACTGGATCAAGGAACTGGCCATCAAGGCGCCGAATGCGGACAACGCGGTGCGCACGCTGTCCGGCGGCAACCAGCAGCGCGTGGTGCTGGCCAAGTGGATGGCGACCGCGCCCAGGTTGCTGATCCTGGACAGCCCGACCGTCGGCGTCGACATTGCTGCCAAGGATGGCATCTACGAAGTGGTGCGCGCGCTGGCGGCCAAGGGGGTGGCGATCCTGCTGATCTCGGACGAGATACCGGAGGTCTTCTATCACGCGCATCGGGTGCTGGTGATGCGCAGCGGCAAGCTGGTCGGCGAGCGCGTGCCGCATGATTCGAGCGAAGAGGAATTGCAGGCGATGGTCGATGCATAGCCCCACGTCCGCGCTCCAGCGTTTCCGCCGCAGCCACGAGTTCTGGCTGCTGGCCGTCATCCTGGTCATGTCGGTCGCGCTGTCACTGGCGACCGACAGCTTCCTCACCATCCAGAACCTCTACGACCTGCTGACCTCGAACGCCTTCATCGGCATCCTGGCGTCGGGCCTCCTGGTGGTGCTGATCTCGGGCGGCATCGACATTTCGTTCACGGCCACAGCGTCGATTGCGCAGTACATCGCGCTGACGCTCGGCATCCAGCACGGCCTAGGCTGGCTGTCGCTGTTCGCGATCGCGGCGGCGGTGGGCGTCGTGTGCGGCGTGATCAATGCGGTGTTCATCACCAAGCTGCGCATCTCCTCGATCATCGTGTCGATCGCGACGCTCAACATCTTCTACGGCCTGCTGATCTTCTCGACCGGCGGCAAGTACATCACCTCGCTGCCCAAGTTCTTCCGCGACGGCATCTGGTGGTTCGAGCAGGAGGACGCGAGCGGCGTGCCTTATGCGCTGAACCTGCAGATCATCGTGCTGGTGCTGTCTTTCCTGGCGGCCTGGCTGCTGCTGAACCGCACCAACGTCGGCCGGCAGATCTATGCGATGGGGGGCAACAAGGATGCGGCGCAGCGCCTGGGCTTTCATGTGTTCCGGCTCAACGTGCTGGTGTATGGCTACCTGGGCTTCGTGGCCGGCGTGGCTTCGCTGGTGCAGGCGCAACTGGCACAGTCGGTGACACCCACCGTGCTGGTCGGGAAGGAACTCGACGTGCTGGCGGCCGTGGTGCTGGGCGGCGCGAGCCTCACCGGCGGCGTGGGCACGGTGATGGGCGCGATCCTCGGCGTGGCGCTGCTGGCGATCCTGCAGAACGGGCTGGTGCTGATCGGCGTGTCCTCGTACTGGAACCAGTGGTTCGTCGGCCTGACCATCCTCGTGGCCGTGTCAATGACCGCATGGTCGGAGCGCCGCCGCCGCGCCACGAAGGCGATCAACTGATGGCGCTCGCACGCTTCCTGCGCGGCGGCACGGTGCCGATGCTGTCGCTGGTGCTGGTGGCGCTGCTGGCGGTGTTCGGGCTGCTGCTGGGCGAGCGCTTCTTCAGCGTCGGCTCGCTGCAGTCGATGGCTTTCCAGTTGCCCGAACTCGGCATCCTGTCGCTGGCGATGATGGTGACGCTGCTCTCGGGCGGACTCAACCTGTCGATCATCGCCACGGCCAATCTCTGCGCGCTCACGATGGGCTGGGTGCTCACCACGCAGGTGCCGGGCGCGCAGGGCTTCATGTGGGGCGGCTGGCAACTCATCGCGATCCTCGCCGGCGTGGGCGTGGCGCTGGTGGTGGGGCTCATCAACGGCTACGTCATCGCCTACCTGGGCGTGTCGCCGATCCTCGCGACGCTGGGCACGATGACGCTGTGCAAGGGCCTTTCGATCGGGCTCACGCGCGGCAACGTGATCTCCGGCTTTCCGGAGCCGATCGTGTTCCTGGGCAACGGCACGCTCGCAGGCGTGCCGGTGGCGCTCATGATCTTCCTGGCGCTGTGCGTGCCGATGGCGGTGCTGCTCAACAAGAGCCCGTTCGGCCACAAGGTCTACATGATCGGGTCGAGCGAGAAGGCGACGCGCTATTCGGGCGTCGACACGCGGCGCGTGCTGCTCGGGGTGTATGTGCTGTCGAGCCTGCTGGCGGTGGTCGCGGCGCTGGTGATGATGGCGCGCTTCAACTCGGCCAATGCGTCGTATGGGGAGAGCTACCTGCTGGTGACCATCCTCGCCGCGGTGCTCGGCGGCGTCGACCCGTTTGGCGGCTTCGGCAAGGTGGGCGGGCTGGTGATGGCGCTGGTGCTGCTGCAGTTGATTTCGTCGGCGTTCAACCTGCTGGGCTTCAGTCCCTTCCTCACGCTGGCGATCTGGGGCGCGCTGATCATCGCGGTGACGGCGGTGGGGGCGAGGCTTGAAGGGTTCCGCGGCTCACGCGGCTGAGAGCCCTGTCCCGCGCTAACCCGTGATGATCGGCTTCAGCGCCTCGATCTCGGACACCATGAAATCGAAGAAGGCGCTGACGCGCGCCGTCTTGCGTATCTCCGGCATGGCCAGCAGGCGCCAGTCCCGCGACAGGGCAGCGATGGGCCCGAGCACACGGACCAGTTCCGGCTCCGAATCGCCCAGCGCCGTGGGCAGCGGCGCGATGCCGACACCCGCCTTCGCCGACAGCAGGAGGCCGAGCACGCTGCCGCTGCGCGCCACGATGGCGGCGTCCGGTGCCACCTCGCGCAGCCACTGGCTCGCGCGATGCGCCGACATGCTCTCCTCGAACCCTGCCAGCGGGTGCCCACCGAGTTCCTCGACCGACGAGGGCATGCCATGCCGCGCCACGTAGTCCTTGCTCGCGTACACGGCCCACAGCGAGTCGCCGACCTTCCGGCCCACCAGCACGCCATCGTCGGTGTCGCCTGAACGCAAGGCGACGTCGGCCTCGCCAGTGCGCAGGTCGATGTACTTGTCGCTCATCACGAACTCGACGTGCAACGTGGGGTGCTGGGCATGGAAGCGGTCGAGCAGCCCCGATTTCGTCAGCCGGTTGACCAGCGGCTCCGGGCAGGTCAGCCGGATCACGCCGGCGGCATTGCGCCTCGATTCGGCCAGCGCCTGTTCGAAGGCGACGGCGGCATGCTCGACCTGCTGCGCGGCTTGCAGCATCTCGGTGCCGAAGTCGGTGAGCCGATAGCCGCTGGTGTGGCGCTGCACCAGCGCGCGCCCGATGTGGCGT
The DNA here is from genome assembly GCF_019207085.1 of Variovorax sp. dw_308. Classification (GTDB taxonomy): domain Bacteria; phylum Pseudomonadota; class Gammaproteobacteria; order Burkholderiales; family Burkholderiaceae_C; genus Variovorax. The sequence continues at coordinate 240,956 of NZ_JAATOM010000004.1, forward strand.
TCCAGCGCGGTCAGCCGTCGCTGCACGGTGGATTGGTCGACCCCCAGCGCACGGCCCGCGGCCAGCGTGCTGCCGTGCCGGGCCACCGCGACGAAGTACTTCAGGTCGTTCCAGTCGAGCATCGCTCGTTATGCACTATTGCGGCCCCGTTCCGCAAGTCCGCGCCTTGTGGCGGCCTGGGGGCGGGCCTACGCTGGCTTTCCTATCGCAAACGAGGACAGCGCCATGACGACACCCCATCCAACGCCTGGCGGCATCGCACGTCGCCGCATGCTGGTCGCCGGGATGGCCGCCGCTGTCTGCAGCCCCGTCAGCCTTGCACAGGCGCCGTCGGCGCCAGGGCGCGAGCGGTTGCGCATCATCTGCACCGGCCCGGCCGGCAGCGTGCCCGACATCGTGACGCGGCGCTATGGCGAAGCGCTGGCCGGGCTCTACGCGCAACAGGTCATCATCGACAACCGGCCGGGTGCGGCAGGGCAGATCGCGGTGCAGGCGCTCAAGTCGGCTCCGGCTGATGGTTCGACCTGGCTGCTGGGCCAGGGTGCGATCGCGAGCCTCTATCCGACGCTGTACGAGAAGCTCGGCTACGAGCCCACGCGCGACCTGCGACCGGTGTCGCTTGCGGCGGAAATGAACCTCGGCGTGGTCGTCGGCCCCGCCGTGCCCGCCGAGGTGGGCGACATGGATGCACTGATGAAGTGGATGCGACGCACGCCCGACGCCGCCAACGCTGCTTCGCCGGGCACCGGCACGCTGCCGCACATCCTCGAAGTCATGGTCTTCGACCAGGCCGGCCTGAATTGGCGCCATGTGCCATACCCCGGTGGCCCGCCGGCGATGGTGGCGCTGCTGGGCGGCCAGGTGGCGGTGCTCGCGCTGCCGGAAGGCCTGCTGCTGCCGCAACTCGCCGGCGGGCGGCTGCGGATGCTTGGCACCTCCGCCCTGGAGCGCAGCCGGTTCTCGCCGGGTGTTCCGACGCTCGCAGAACAGGGATTCGCGCGGTCGGTGATGCGCGAGTGGTTTGCGTTTTTCCTGCCGGGTGGGGCTTCGGCCCGTGTTGCCGAAGAGGCGTCCCGGGCGGTGCATGCCGTTGCGACCCGCAATGATGAGTTGGCGCACAAGCTGGAGGACTCGGCCATGGTCGCCGTGCAAGGTACTCCGGCGCAGTTGGCCGCAAGGGTCGAGGCGGATCGTCTAGCCTGGGCGCCCCTGCTGGTCAGCGCCGGCATCCGCGGCGACGCCTGAACACGATGCGCCTGAACTCGCTGCGCCCGAACCGGAGGCCTGACGAGCGCCGTGCCTTCATGCCTACACCGCGAGGGCGGCGCACGACGTATCACGGGGGCGATCGAATGAAGGAGCCCTCACATGCAACGCGAATCGGTGATCGACCAACTGAAGCAGTACGACCAGCAACGACCCGACTTCCCCGGCGAGCATGTCATCGTGCTCGGCGTCGGGGCGCTGCTGTTGTGGAAGGCCGCCACCGGTCGTTCGTTCATCGGGCGCACGCTGGCCGGCGCCCTGGGCACCGCGCTGGTGGGCCGCGCCGCGAGCGGCACCGGTGGCGTGGCGCGGCTCGGGCAACTGCTCGCCGGACGCGCGCGCCCGCTCTGAGCCGATCGGGTCGGCATCAGGAGCCACCCATGTCCGCTTCACATCTCCACCTCTCGCCCGACCCGACGCGGGCGCTGGCTCAACTCAAGGCCGCCACCGACCGCTGCCGTGAATGCCCGATCGGCGAGCACGCGACGCAATCGGTGTTCGGCGAAGGCCCTGTGCACGCCGCGTTGATGGTTGTCGGCGAGCAGCCCGGCGACCAGGAAGACCTGCGTGGCCGTCCCTTCGTCGGGCCGGCCGGCAAGCTGTTCGACCGCGCCTGCGCCGACCTCGGCTGGCCGCGCGACAGCATCTGGGTCAGCAATGCCGTGAAGCATTTCAAGTTCGAACTGCGCGGCAAGCGACGCATCCACAAGACGCCGAGCCAGCAGGAGGCCGCGGCCTGCCTGCACTGGCTCGAAAGCGAAATCGCCCAGGTCAGGCCACGGGCCTTGGTGGCGCTGGGCGCGACCGCGGCCCGCGCTTTGCTGGGCCGACCCGTGGCGGTGATGAAGGAGCGCGGCCAGTGGCATGAAGGCCGGCGCGGCGAACGGGTGCTGGTGACATTGCATCCCTCCGCGTTGCTGCGTGGCGACCCTTCACAGCAGCACGAGGCCTATGCCGCCTGGCTCGCCGACCTTGCGTTGGCCAGCGACCTGGCCTTGTCCATGCCGCGCCGCGGCGAGCATGCACCTACGTCCCGCTGAGGCGTTCGCGCGTGGGTCGCGTATCCAGTTGTAGCGCCAGTCGGCGAGTTGTAGCGCGGCCTGTATCGCCATCGACAGCCGGATCAGCCGATGTCTTACAAGTGGCACTGCTGCGCCGTTGCATCTTGCATCCCGCAAGGTTATTGTCATTGCTCGTCGAGCCAGGAGCCCAGCATGTTGTTCAACCGCCGTGTCGAATGGATCTGCGTCGCGGGCCCCGGATCGCGTGGTCGATGATGGCCGCCGCAATGTCGTCCCCGTCGAGGACTTCTGCTCCGGCCATTGCCTTCGGCGACGTGCTGGACCTTGCGCGATGGCGCAGCCGATCCCCCCGCAGCGTGTGCGAGGCATGCCAGACCATCAACCTGGGGTCGCGGCGCTACTGCAAGGGTTGCACCGGCAGGCTGCCTGCGTACTACACGACGAGTGAAAACGCCGCGTTGCAGCAAGCGGCCAGACACGGTCTGGTGGCGACGCCCACGCAGGCGCGGCGCAGGCCGCTGGCGTCGGGCTGCATGGGGGCGTTCCTGATCGCCGTGGCAGCCATTGCGGGTCTCCCGTTGATCGAATCCTCGCCCACTGATGCGTCGGCGGAGCGTGCGGTGCTGCAGCCTCTCGCCCCCATCGCGTTGCAGGACCAGGTCGCGGTACCCGTGACGGTGCAGCCTGAGCCCACGACCCACGCTGCCGCCATCGAGGCGGTGCCGGAGCCGGCGTTCTCCGCTGCCGAAGAAGAGGACGAGACGATCGCCGACAGTCCGGTGGAGCGTCCCTCGAGGAAGGCCGCCATGGTCCGACGGCAGGCGGTGTCGCCACCGCAGCACGTGCCGGGTACGCAAAGCGCATCGGCGCAGTTGGCCCGGTGCGACGAGATGAACTTCTTCGCCCGGGCGATGTGCGTCAACCGCACCTGCGCGCAGCCTTCCGCGGCCCGCGCGACCTCCTGCGCGCAGCCGATCCGCCAACGCCGCCTGGACGAAGCGCGGCGCAACCCGACGCTGGTCGGATGAGCCGGAGCATGCCCGCCGCCTGCCCCACCTGCGGAACCGACAACCGTGACAGCGCGATGTTCTGCCGCGGCTGCCTGGCCAAGCTGCCGGCCTTCGCGCCCACGGCGCCTTCGATGCTGGAGTCCATCCGGGCGTCGCCTGCGGATGCGCCCCGCCCGCGACCACGTGGGGGAGGGCCCGCGGGCGCGCAGGCCGTTGCATCGTGGATGGTCTTCCTGGGCGTGTTGTTGCTCGTTGGTGTCTCGGCCCTGGTGGTCTGGGCCGCGACTTCGGCGCGCGTGCCGCACATGCAGGCGCCCTCTGTCCTGCCGCAGGTACAGGCGGCGGTCGCACCGCCGCCTCGCATGCGCACGGAGGAAGAGCGCGAGGTGTTGACGGCCGCGCATCTGGTGCCCAAGCCCGAAGCAACATGGGACGACAAGCAGGGGGCAAGCCAGCCGATCCCCCTCCAGGCGCTCACGCCAGACCTGGGCGTGAAGTCACGACCCGCCCGGGTGGCCACCACGAGCGGCGCCAAGCCCCGCAAGGAAAACCGTCGCCTGATACCCGTCGTAGCCGCCACGTCAGGCGCCCGCGCGGCTTGCGATCGCTACAACCCCTATGGCGAAGTGCTCTGCACGCAGGGTGGGTACCCGTACAGAACCTGGTCGGGGCGATACCGCCGGCAATGACCCGCTGCAGCGGCGCGTGAACGCCGCCGGCCTCTCCGAGCGACCCCGCTGAGAGCCGCTGAAACGCGGGCTAAACGCGGGCTTGGCGGCCGTAAAGGACGCCAACGGTAGCCGAAGGACGCGCAAGAACGGCCAGGAATCTTTGGTTGTTCTTTCGCGTCCTTCGCGAAACCTTCGCGTCCTCTGCGTCCGGAAGTCCGCCTTCCTGAACCCTCAGCCATCGCGCAGCGTAGCCATCCGCGCAGCCCTCCATATCCGGGAAACTACTTAATAAATCTAATTGATTTAGTTAGTCGACGCGCCCACAATCCCTCCACGCCGCCAGGGCATGCAACCCGGCAGGCGCAGTCCCTCACCACCCCAATGCAGTCGCCCGCCGACCGCACCAACGACACCAACGGAGACACTCATGCCGAAGACCTCGATCCGCATCGCCCTCACCATCACTGCCGGCCTCTGCGCCGCAGGCTTCGCTGTCGCGGCGGACCAGCCGGTGGTCGGCCTCATCACCAAGACGGACACCAATCCCTTCTTCGTGAAGATGAAGGAGGGCGCCCAGGCGGCGGCCACCGCGCAGGGCGCCAAGCTGCTGAGCGCCGCGGGCAAGCAGGACGGCGACAACGCCGGCCAGGTCACGGCCATCGAGAACATGATTGCCGGTGGCGCCAAGACCATCCTGATCACGCCCAACGATTCCAAGGCCATCGTGCCCGCCATCAAGAAGGCGCAGGCCCAGGGCGTGATGTTCATCGCGCTCGACAGCCCGACCGACCCGGCCGAGGCCGCCGACGCGCTGTTCGCCACCAACAACTACACGGCCGGCGAACTCATCGGCAAGTACGCCAAGGCGGCCATGGCCGGCAAGCCCGCCAAGATCGCCACGCTCGACCTGTTCCCGGGGCACCCGGTGGGTGCGCAGCGCCACAACGGCTTCATGAACGGCTACGGCCTGAAGTCGCTTGACGCCAAGAGCAACGAACTGGCAAAGGACGGCGCGGTGGTCTGCATGGCAGACAGCTTCGGCGACCAGGCCAAGGGCCAGACCGCCATGGAGAACTGCCTGCAGAAGAACCCCGACATCAACCTCGTCTACACCATCAACGAACCCGCCGCCGCCGGTGCCTTCCAGGCGCTGAAGAACGCAGGCAAGGAGAAGGGCGTGATGATCGTTTCCGTCGATGGCGGCTGCACCGGCATCAAGAACGTGAAGGCCGGCATGATCGCCGCCACCTCGCAGCAATACCCGCTCAAGATGGCATCGATGGGTGTCGAGGCCGGCGTGGCCTATGCCAAGAACGGCACCAAGGCCAAGGGCTACACCGACACCGGCGTCACGCTGATCACCGACAAGCCGATGGCCGGCGTGGAGAGCAAGGACACGAAGGTTGGCACCGACCTTTGCTGGGGCAACAAGTAAGGCGGCCACATCGTGTCCACCTCCGCCACACCCAAAGCAACGGGAGCTGTCATGACAACCGGCAAGACATCGAAGCTGCCACCCATCTCGACGCTCGGTCCGGTGATCGCGCTGTTGATCGCGGTGATCTTCTTCTCGACGCAGAGCGACCGATTCCTGTCGGTGCAGAACTTCTCGCTGATCCTGCAGCAAGTGATGGTGGTGGGCACGATCGCGATCGGCCAGACGCTGGTCATCCTCACGGCCGGCATCGACCTGAGCTGCGGCATGGTGATGTCGCTCGGCGGCATCGTGATGACCAAGCTGGCAGTGACCAGCGGCATGAACGAGTACCTGGCCATCCTGTGCGGGCTGCTCGCATGCATGGCCTTCGGCCTGGTCAACGGGCTGCTGGTCACGCGGATCAAGCTGCCCCCGTTCATCGTGACGCTGGGCACCATGAACATCGCCTTCGCCATCACGCAGCTCTACTCGGGTGCGCAGACCGTCACCGACCTGCCGCCCGCCATGACCTTCTTCGGCAACACCATCTCGCTCGGCGGCGCGGCGCTCAACTACGGCACGATCTTCATGATCCTGCTCTACATCTTCATGTGGTGGGGCCTGCGCGACACGCAGCCCGGTCGCCATGTGTACGCGGTGGGCAACAACCCCGAAGCCACGCGCCTCACCGGTATCCCGACCGACAAGGTGCTGCTGATGGTGTACGTCACCGCCGGCCTCTTCTACGGCATTGCCTCGTTGCTGTCGGTGGCCCGCACCGGTGTGGGTGACCCCAACGCCGGCCAGACCGAGAACCTCGACGCGATCACGGCCGTGGTGCTCGGCGGCACCAGCCTCTTCGGTGGCCGCGGGATCATCCTGGGCACCCTGCTGGGGGCGGTGATCGTGGGCGTGTTCCGCAACGGCCTCACGCTGATGGGCGTGGCCTCCGTCTACCAGGTGCTGATCACCGGCGTGCTGGTCATCCTGGCCGTCGCCACCGACCAACTTTCTCGCAAGGGAGCTCGCTGATCATGACCACGCCAGTACATTCCCACGGACCGCTCGTCATGGAGGCCAAGGGCCTGGTCAAGCGCTACGGCAACGTCACGGCGCTGGATGGCGCGGACTTCGAACTGCGCGCCGGCGAGATCATGGCGGTGATCGGCGACAACGGCGCCGGCAAGTCATCGCTGATCAAGGCGCTCTCCGGCGCGACCATTCCCGACGAGGGCGAGGTCAAGCTCGACGGCAAGGTAATCCACTTCAAGTCGCCGATGGACGCACGCCGCGAAGGCATCGAGACGGTCTACCAGGACCTGGCCGTGGCCCCCGCGATGTCGATCTCCGAGAACCTCTTCCTCGGCCGCGAGATCATCAAGGAAGGCTTCTTCTCCAGGCTGTTCCGCATCATCGACAAGAAGAAGATGCTCGACGAAAGCATCGCCCGCATGAACGACCTGAAGGTGGGCATCCGCTCGATGACGCAGGCGGTCGAGACGCTCTCCGGCGGACAGCGGCAGTGCGTGGCGGTGGCGCGCAGCGCGGCCTTCGCAAGGCACGTCGTGATCCTGGACGAGCCCACCGCGGCACTCGGGGTGAAGGAGGGCAACATGGTGCTCGAACTCATCCGCCGCGTGCGCGACAAGGGCCTGCCGGTGATCCTCATCAGCCACAACATGCCGCACGTCTTCGAGATTGCCGACCGCATCCACATCGCCCGACTGGGCAAGCGGGCCTGCATCGTCAACCCGAAGAACATCAGCATGAGCGACACGGTCGCGGTGATGACCGGCGCCATGCGCGCCGAGGACCTGCCGCAGCAGGCGCTGGCCTGAACCGGGCGCGCAGTCGAAGCGAACCATGCTCAAGAACATCGACCCGTTGCTCGCACCTGAACTGCTGAAGGTGCTGTGCGAGATGGGCCACGGTGACGAGATCGTTGTGGCAGACGCCAACTTCACCGCGCATTCCCTGGGCCGCGGCAAGCCGGTCATCCGGCTGCCTGGCGTGGGGATGCGCGAGGCCTGCGCGGCAGTGCTGTCGGTGCTGCCGCTCGACGCTGCCGTGGCGCAGCCGGTGACGTTCATGCAGGTGGGCGATACGCCGCAAGGCTATCGCTCCGCCCTGCAGCGCGACGTGATCGGCCAGATGTGCGCGCGTGGCGATGCGCAGGAGTCGCAGTGCGAGGCGGTGGAGCGCTTCGCGTTCTACGAGCGTGTCGAGCGCGCATTTGCCATCGTGCAAACTGGCGAGATGCAAGCGTTTTCGAATTTCGTTTTCAAGAAGGGCGTCATTGCGCATGCCCTCGTGTCATGACCACCCTGGAGGCATCACCGCGATTGCGCCCGCGCGGTTCCAACCAGGTCGGCATGCGCCAGTTCAACGAGCGCGTGGTGCTGCAGGCGATCCGCCTGCACGGCGCGCTGCCCAAGGCCGAGATCGCGCGGGTCACGCACCTTACTGCGCAGACCGTGCAGATCATCATCGCGCGCCTCGAAGCCGATGGCCTGGTGCTCAAGCATGCACCGGTGCGCGGCAAGATCGGCCAGCCCTCCATCCCGATGGCGCTGAACCCCGACGGCGCTTACTCCATCGGCATCAAGATCGGCCGGCGCAGCCTGGACGTGCTGCTGGTCGACTTCAACGCGCAGGTGCGAGAACGCCTCACGCTCGACTACGAGTTCCCCGACCCCGATACGCTGTTCGACGAGATACGCAGCCGCCTCGCCGCGCTGCGCAAGTCGCTCGGCCCCAAGCGCGCGCAGCTGCTGCACGGCATCGGCATCGCGGCGCCGCTGTCGCTCGGCGGCTGGCAATCCTTGCTCGGCGTCGCGCCCGAGCGGGCCGGCAAGTGGAGCCGCATCGACATCCGGGCCAAGGTCGCGGCCATGACCTCGCTGCCGGTGGAAGTCGTCAAGGACACCTCTGCCGCTTGCGTGGCAGAACTGGTGGCCGGGCGCGGGCGCAGCATCCGCAGCTTTCTCTACATCTACATCGACACCTTCATCGGCGGCGGGCTGGTCATCGACAGCCACCTGCGCCACGGCGTCACCGGCAATGCCGGCGCGGTGGGCTCGATGCCGCTGGGCCTCGGCGGCGCCAACGGTGCGCCGCCGCGCCAGTTGCTGAGCGTGGCCTCGCTGTTCACGCTGGAGGCGATGTACGCGAAGGAGGGGCTCGATGCCAGCGCCTTTGCCGACGAGCGTGCGCTGCAGGCGCCCTGGCTGCAGGTCACGCAGGCATGGATGCGCGAGTCCGCCCTGGCCATCGCGCTGGCCATCGACAGCGCGGCCGCGCTGCTCGATCTCGACGGCGTGATCATCGACGGGTCCTTCAGCCGCGAGATGCTGGCCGCGTTGATGGCGCAGGTCGCGGAGGCCTTCGACCACTACAGCTGGGAAGGCGTGACGCGGCCGCAGATCCTGGCCGGCGCGATCGGCGCCGATGCGCGGGCCATCGGCGGGGCGCTGCTGCCGCTGTATGGCAACTTCGCACCTGATCGCGACCTGTTCCTGAAGGTGGAGCGGTAGCGTTCTCCAGCCCGGCCCGCCTCAGCGTGCCTGGGCGCGGGTCAGCAGGTACTCCTCGTGAACGAGGTTGTCGCGGAAGCAGGGCGTGATCAGCGAGTCGAACTCGGCGCGCAGGCTCGCGAGCTTTGCCGGATCGGCGGCGAGGCCGTCCATGAGCTTCTGCACCGGCCCGACCCCGCGCTCCATGCTCACGCGGTAGTGCTGGGGACTGAGCGCTGGAAACACCTTGGTGCCGCGCTCGAATGTGGCCTCACCAAAGTGTGCACCCAGCCGCTCCGCGACGATGGCCGGGTTGCCCCACTGGGGCGGTGGTGACGCCCCGGCCGGCAGCGGCGGCGAATGGCGGCCGATCAGGATGAACATCTGGCCAACGAGGTGTTCCGGCGGCCAGGTCGCGAAGGCCACCCGGCCGCCCGGCTTCAGCACGCGCCGCATCTCCGCGACGGTGACGCCAGGGCGCGGCGCGAACATGTGGCCGAACTGGCTGAGCACGACGTCGAAGGACGCGTCAGGGTAGGGCAGTTGCTCGGCATCGCCCTCGGTCCAGCCGATCTCCTCAAGGCCGGCGATGGCGGCGTTGTCGCGCGCGACGTCGAGCAGCTCGGGTGTGAGGTCGAGTGCGCAGACCTTGGCGCCAGCGCGCGCGGCGGTGATGGCGACGACGCCCGTGCCTGTTGCCACGTCGAGCACCGTTTCACCTGGCTGGATCCGTGCGAACCTGACGAGGTGCGCAGCGGTGGGCGTGGTGAAGGTGGCTGTGGGGGCGAACGATGCCCACATCTCGCGCTGGCGCTGCTTCAGGTCGGTGAAGGGGTCCTGGGTCATCGGGCCTCCGGCGCGATCGCGGGATGCGGGCGCGTCGGGACTTTACGCGGGGGCGGGGAAATGGCAAGGCCAGTTGGCGATTTGCATCAGTATCAATCGTTGCGCCTCGCGAGAGCGCGATGCCCGGGCGCAGGCCCGCGCTGGGATCAAGCAGCGAGGCAGCACGGGCTAAACCAACGCCGCCGCCATCCGTTCATTTCAATCCGCGCCCGGCCGCCAAACCTGCACCAGCGCCTTCATCTTCCCGCGGAAAGTCAGCCGGTCATTCGACAGCGCATCGATGAAGTCCGACAGCCGCTGCGACTTCACCATCGTATACACCGTCAGCCAGGTCGTGAAGCCGAACACCACGAAGAACCAGATCAGCTTGGTCATCAGCGGCGAGTCCGCCTCGGCCAGCAGGTTCATGCCGAGGAACCCGGTGGTGATGGTGCCGATCAGGCCGAACAGCGTGACCACGGTCAGCCGCACCACGGTATTGGCCTGGCGTCGCAGGCTGTCGGCGTCGAGGTAGGTGTTCATCTCGGCGATGCGCTCCCTGACCTCCTCGTAGAGCGGGTCGAGCCCGAGGTGCGTGTGGCACATGTGCGAGAGCGCGCGCACCTGCGCCTGCTCGGAAATCTCGTGGAACCAGTAGCGGTGCGTGAAGCGCAGGAAGCGCTCGAAGTTGTGGCGGATGGCGCGCTTGAACTTCTTCACGCTCGACGCATGGTGCACGTCGAGCTTGCTCAATGCCTCCACCAGCTGGTCGGAGAAAAGCAGCAACGACGCCTTCTGGAAATGCGAGATCAGGAACACCAGGAAGTGCTGGTGCCTGAACTGCGCCAGCACGCCGCGGTCGCGGCAGCAGAAGAACTCGGAGCGCGCATCGCCGACCACCACCAGCGAATAGCCGCTGCACATGTAGCGCGTGTTGGGTGCACTCCCCGCATCGACCCAGAAGCGGTCGTAGCAGTACTTCCGCTCGAAGTCCTCGAGGTGCGCCTCGGCGTAGGGCAGGGTGGCTTCGCTCTCGCCAACGCCGGTGACCAAGCCGAGCCGCACGTAGTCGCTGCGCGTGAGCCGGGTCGGATCGTCGAGCGAGACGTACGCCATCGTCGGCATGCGGTAGTACTCGATCTGGCGGTAGCGCAACGCGCCGGGCTCGGTGGAATGGTCGCTGACCAGCGGTTGCATCACGAAGGCCCAGTGCGCCGAGAAGCGCGGCGCACGGTGCTCGGCCACGTGCTGCAGGAAGGCCTCTCGGTTCTGCGCGTCGGAGCGCGACAACACTGTTCCGTCGGGCGCCAGCCATTCGACGCTGTGCAGACAATGCGAAGGCGAGCCGTCGGCGTCCCAGCCGGCCGGGTAGGCGCGGCCGAAGCGATACAGCACCTCCTGCGCCTGCGCCAGGCTGAGGTTGTCCGCGCCCACCTCGATGTTGAGCATCACCACGTCGACGTCGAAGAAGAAGTACAGGTCCGCGTGGATCACCTGCAACGTGATCGGCGCCTCGCCGGGTCGGGTGACAAGGCGCACGGCTGCGATGTCGTGGCGGCGGAACACGCGCATCGGCGAGTCGCCATCCTTGCCGCCGCCTTCGCGCGCCCGGCCCTCGCCGTAGAGGAAGCGCTGCACATACGGCAGGAAGCTCACGAACTCGTTGTAGTGGCGTTCGTGGAAGCGGCTGCTGTCGCCGGTGTACTCGTCCACCTCTTCCCTCCAGGGCGAATCGGCGCCGAGCTGGCGCAGCACTTGCCAGGGGCTGGGGTGTCCGCCGGGCGTGTCAGGGGTGGGCATGAGGCGCAGTGGCCAGAGCAGGATCTGGCGGAACTGCTGCACGTGGGGCGGCGAGGTGATGTGTGACATGGCCTCAGTTTATGAAGGGTGGTTGTGTCAAGGGTATTCCCTTGGCCAACTGTGAAACCGACTTCATGAAATCAAGCCCCCTCTCATTGCCACGGGCCGTCAGCGCGAGGCCATCGATGCGCTGGCTGGCTACGAGGTGAACGGCTTCATCCTCAGCACGCAGGGCCCCGGTGGCGCCCGATGCGTCCGCGTTGCGCGGCACGCCCGCGGTGCTCGTCGACCGCTGGCACGCCAGCATGGCTTCGACGAGACCGACCGGGCGCCCTTGATCGGCCCTGCCTGACCACGCCCGCGCAGCCGACCGATGCGATCGGCCGCGCCGCGCCTTCTCAACCGACCTCTGCAATCATCTCGATTTCCACGCAGGCGCCCATCGGCACCTGCGCCACGCCGAACGCGCTGCGCGCATGCGCGCCTTTCTCGCTGCCGAAGACTTCCGCGATCAACTCGCTGGCACCGTTGGTCACCAGGTGCTGTTCGGTGAAGCTGCCGGTCGAATTGACGAGGCTCATGAGCTTGACGATTCGCGTGACCTTGTTCAGGTCGCCCACTGCCGCATGCAGCGTGCCGAGCAGGTCGATGGCGACGGCGCGGGCGGCCTGCTTGCCTTCGGCCGTCTCGATGTTCACGCCGAGTTGGCCGACCCAGACCTTGCCGTCCTTCTTGGCCAGGTGCCCGGAAAGGAACACCAGGTTGCCGGTGCGAACAAAGGGCACATAGGCCGCGGCCGGCACCGAGACCGGGGGCAGGGTGATGCCGAGTTGGGACAGCTTGTCGTAAACGCTCATGAGGTCATCTCCGGAAGATCGATGATTGAAAAAGAGTACGGGCCGCCGCGCACTTCGACGCAGAGGCGGCCCCGGCTTCAGGACTGCGATTGTGATTGCGACTGCGATCGTGACTGTGACTGCGACTGCGACTGAGACAGTCCCGCATTGCGCACCGCTTCCTCCGCCAGCATGCGTGCTTCGTCGCCGAGTTCGTCGATCGGCATCACCGTCACGCCCACCTTGAGCGTGTGGCGCGAGCCGCCATGCAGCACGCCGCGCATCGGCGACACGTCGGAATAGTCACGGCCGATGGCCAGCGTCACGTAGTCCTCGCCCGGCTGCCGGCCATTGGTCGGATCGAAGTCGGCCCAGTCGCCGGCCCCGTCGATGCCCGGCAGGTAGACGGACACCCATGCATGCGAGGCATCGGCGCCCACCAGGCGGGGCTTGCCGGGCGGCGGTTGGGTCAGCAGGTAGCCGCTGACATAGCGCGCGGGCAGTCCCATGGTGCGGAAGCATCCGATCATGATGTGGGCGAAGTCCTGGCAGACGCCGCCCCGCTGGGCCAGCGCCTCGACCGCGGGCGTGTTGACTTCGGTGCTTTCGGGGTCGTAGTCGAACTCGCTGTAGATGCGCAGGCACAGGTCCATCGCGACATCGAAGGTCGCCCGGCCCGGAGCGAAACTGGGCCGCGCGTAGGACGCGAAGTCATCGTGGCGCGGCACGTAGGGCGAGGGATAGGCGAAGTCCGAGGCCGCGTCGTAGGGCGCGCCCTTGCGGTATTGAAAACGCTCGCGCACCTGCTCCCAGGGCAGTGTGCGCGCTGCGGCGGGACCGAGCACCGGGTTCGAGGTTTCCACCACGCTTTCGGCCGTGACCACCAGCTTCTGATGCGTCGTGTCCAGCGCGAAGAACGCGCGAGCGTTGCCGTAGATGTCGGGCGACGCGCTGCGCTGGGCGGGCTCCGGCGTGATCGTCAATTGGTGGCTCACCAGGCGTTGCGATGCGGTGACAAGCGGCTTCAGGTGCGCCAGGTGCTGCGCGGTTTCCACCGGGGGCGTGTAGTCGTAGCGGGTTTCGTGGGTGACGTGGAGCAGCATGGCCGGATTTTGCGCTCATGACGGGCGAAGTTGCCGGTTGGATGAGGACCGCCTGAAAGCTGGACTTCGCACGCATCAAATTGCCCGAGTCGCTCGCCGGAGGCCGAGACAGCCTGAGACAATCGCCCGGGCAATGGAACCGGGCAAGCGTCACGCCCAAGACATAAGGACAGGGAGAGAACAACATATGAATCAACCGAGGCTGCCGGGCGGGATCGACCGGGCTGCGATCGCAAGGATCGTCGCAATCGATCATCCCCACCTGCTCGACGATGAGCTGGCGGGCTGGCTCAAGGGCAGAGCGACGGGGGAAGAACCATGCCGAAAAGCAAGTTGTTCCTCCTGATCGCCGCCGGGATGAGCGCACCCGCGTGGTTCGTCGATGTCAGCGCCTTGCCGTTCACGGCGCAGTTCATCTGGTTTGGCGGCGTCATCCTCTGCGCACTGTTCGGCCTCGCCTTCCGGGCGAGCGGGAAGTAATCAGGCCCCCACGGAGCGCAACGATTCCGAAGTCAGCGTGAAGTAGCGCGTGCCGATCGCGTCGGACACGTGGTAGGCGGCTGATTCGCAGCTTTCGAAGAGGTGCACCAGCGCCGGGTATTGCGTGTCGGGGCCTGGCTCGCAGAGCTTTTCGAGCGTCCACGTGGACGGGTCGGGCAGCTCGTAGGAGAGGGCGGTCAGCTTGCCTGGCGCGCTGCCCGCGAGCCGTGCGATGCGCCCGCGCAGCGTCTGCGTCACCCAGGCGAGCGAGCGTGGGTTGTCCCCGTCGAGCACCAGCAGGTCCACCATGGTCGCGACATCGCGGCGTTGCTGGTAGCGCGCGTGGAAGGTGATCGTGCTGTCGAACAGCGCAACCATCGCTTCGAATCCCGCGACCTCATGCACCGCGCCGTTCTGGAAGCCGGCGGCCAGCGCGCTTGAAAGGAAGGCCAGCCGTTCGATGTGCCGCCCGATCGACAGCAGCCGCCATGCATCGTCGCGCGTCATGCGGTCGGTCTGCGCGCCGGTCATCGCGGCCAGCGCGGCGCTGGCGCCTTCGAGCGAACGCAGCGCGGCGCCGATCGCATAGCTGCTTTCGCCCGCTTCGCCGGCCTGCTCGGCGGTGCGGCGCAGGAACTCCGCTTCGGCCCGCACGATCTGGGTCCAATGGTCCTGCGACAGGCGCTCGCGCACGGCTGCCGCCGCCTCGCGCACGCAGCGCAGGCTGAAGCCGACGCTACCGCCGCGTTCAACGTCGCCCAGTTCGGCAATCAACACGCGCTCGAACACGCGCCGTGATTTCGTCCCGCCGGGCACTTCGCGCGGCACCAGGGCATTGCGCAAGGCGAGGCGATGCAGCCAGCCGAGCAACTGGCGCGAAGACTGGTCTTCGCCACCGAGCAAGTCGAGCGTGAGCCGCGCCAGGCGCACGGCGTTTTCGGCGCGCTCGGTGTAGCGGCCGAGCCAGAACATGTTCTCCGCGGCACGGCTGGTCACCGGCGCGCGATGGCGGGCCAGGGAGGCGGGCGTGGACTGCGGATGCAGCAGCGAGGTGCGGTCGACGTGGCCGTTGGTCTGCACCCAGACGTCGGCGCTGCTGCCGCCGCGCTGCATCGACGCGATCTGCGCGTCCGCGCCGGCCAGCCGCGCCAGCCCGCCCGGCAGCACGCGCCAGGACTGCGCGCCATCGCTCACCGCGAACACGCGCAGCAGGACCGCGCGCGGTGCGATGTGGCCGGGACCGAAGTCCTGCGCCCAGGTGGGCATCTGCGACAGCGGCAGGTAGCTTTGCACGGTGTGCGCATCGCCGCCGCGCACGATCCGGCCCGCCCATTCGTCGAGTTCGCGACGGCTCAAGCGGCTGCCGAGCACCGGCTCGAAGGTGTCGTGCGAAGCCGAGCCGGTGTAGGTCGGCTTGATGGCGCAGTCGCCGAGCTGCGGCAGCACTGCTTCCAGGGCGGCACGCTCGCCGCACCACCAGGTCGGCAACGCAGGCAACTGCAGCCGTTCGCCGATCAGGTGGCGCGCCAGCGCGGGGAGAAAGCCGAGCAACGCGGGCGATTCGAGGAAGGCGGAGCCCGGCATGTTGGCCACCAGCACGTTGCCGGCGCGAATGGCCTGCAGCAGGCCGGGTACGCCGAGCGTGGAATCGGGCTTGAGTTCGAGCGGATCGAGGTACTGGTCGTCCAGCCGTTTGATCAGGCCGTGCACCGGGCGCAGGCCCTGCAAGGTCTTGAGGTAGAGGCGCTGGTCGCGCACGGTGAGGTCATTGCCCTCGACCAGCGTGATGCCGAGGTAGCGCGCCAGGTAGGCATGCTCGAAATAGGTTTCGTTGTAGGGGCCGGGCGTCAGCAGCGCGATGTGGGGCGGGGCGCCGGCCGGGCAGATCTTCTGCAGGCCTTCCATCAGTGCGCTGTAGGTGGCGGCCAGGCGCTGCACGTGGAGCGCCTCGAAGGCCTGCGGGAACTGGCGCGAGATGGCCAGGCGGTTCTCCAGCAGGTAGCCGAGGCCCGAAGGCGCCTGCGTGCGTTGCGAGACGACCCACCAGTTGCCGTCCGGGCCGCGCGCCAGGTCGAAGCCGGCGATGTGCAGCCAGGTGTCGCCCGGCGGCTTGACGCCGTGCATCGCCCGCAGGTAGCCGGGATGGCCACGCACCAGCGCGGCCGGCAGCAGGCCCTCGGCCAGCAGCTGCTGCGGGCCATAGACATCGGCCAGCACGCGGTCGAGCACCCGCACGCGCTGCTGCACGCCGGCCTCTATCTGGGCCCAGCTCTCGGGCGAGATGATCAAGGGGAACAGGTCCAGCGACCACGGGCGTTGCGGGCCGTCGCCGTCGGCATAGACGTTGTAGGTGACGCCGTTGTCGCGGATCTGGCGCGCCAGGCTGACGGCGCGGCGCGGCAGGTCGCCGAAGCCGCCCGAGCCGAGCTCGTCGAAGAACTGCGACCAGCCGGACGTCAACGGTGGGCGCGTCGGCGAGGGCGACGCTTCGGGCTGCGGCACGGGCGGCGCCTGCGCGGCGTCGTGCAAGGGTGCGACCGGTTGCGAAGGCAGGCTGTTGCGCGGTGCGTTCAGCGGCGTTGCCGCACCCCTCAGTTCGTCGAAATGGCCGGCGTGCGCGGGCGGTGCGAGCGCCGAGGCCAAGGCGGCGGGCGCCTCCAGCGAGGCGTTGCCGAAGAGGGAGTCGTTCATGGGTTCCACAGTGGGCCGATTGTCACATTGCCGTCATGGGCATTGGGCAGCGGCCCCGGTGGAAACATGTGCCTAACGTCGCAGGTCGAGCGTGAACGGGAACTCGCGGCTGCCCGCCAGCTCGATGGTCGCCGGCGGCGTGCTCAGCAGGCCGGGCGTGTGGCCCATACGTGCAAAGCGCGAATGACGGCGGCTCTCGGCTTCGTAGGCGTTGACCGGGAAGGTATCGTAGTTGCGGCCACCCGGGTGCGCGACGAAATACTGGCAACCGCCCAGCGAACGCTTCATCCAGGTATCGACGATGTCGAAGGTCAGCGGCGCGTGCGCGGGGATGCTCGGGTGCAGCGCAGACGGCGGGTTCCAGGCCTTGTAGCGCACGCCGGCCACGAACTCGCCCACGGTGCCGGTCGGCTGCAGCGGCAGCACCTTGCCATTGACGGTGATCACGTGTCGGCTTTCGTTGAGACCGGTGACGCGCACCTCGATGCGCTCCAGCGACGAGTCGACGTAGCGCACGGTGCCGCCGGCCGAGCCTTCCTCGCCCATCACATGCCATGGTTCCAGCGCGTTGCGCAGCGAAAGCTCCACACCCATCGCCTGCACCTGGCCCACGAGCGGGAAGCGGAACTCGAAGTGCGGCGCGAACCAGTCGACATCGAAGGCGAAGCCGGCCTGCTTCATCTCGGCGATGACATCGTCGAAGTCCATCTTGACGAAGGTCGGCAGCAGGAAGCGGTCATGCAGCTCGGTGCCCCAGCGCGTCATCGGCGCCTTGCAGGGCGCGTCCCAGAAGCGGGCTACCAGCGCGCGGATCAGCAACTGCTGCGCGATGCTCATGCGCGCGTGGGGTGGCATTTCGAAGGCACGCAGCTCCAGCAGTCCGAGGCGGCCGGTACTCGAATCCGGCGAGTAGAGCTTGTCGATGCAGAACTCGCTGCGGTGCGTGTTGCCCGACACGTCGATCAGGATGTTGCGCAGTGTGCGGTCGACCAGCCAGGCCGGCATGTTCTGTCCGTAGATCTCGCGGTTCTTCGCGATTTCCTTGAGCGCGATCTCCAGTTCGTAGACCTGGTCGTTGCGGGCCTCGTCCACGCGCGGCGCCTGGCTCGTCGGGCCGATGAACATGCCCGAGAACAGGTACGACAGCGACGGATGGTTGTGCCAGTACAGCAGCAGGCTGGCGAGCAGTTCGGGCCGGCGCAGGAAGGGGCTGTCCGCCGGCGTGGCGCCGCCCATCACGAAGTGGTTGCCGCCGCCGGTGCCGGTGTGGCGCCCGTCGGTCATGAACTTCTCGGCCGAAAGGCGCGTCTCGAAGGCCGCGTTGTAGAGGAACTCGGTGTGGTCGACCAGTTCCTTCCAGTTGTTGGCCGGGTGGATGTTGACCTCGATCACGCCGGGGTCGGGCGTGACGGCCAGCACCTTCAGGCGTGGATCGCGCGGCGGCGGATAGCCCTCCATGACGATCTTCACGCCAAGCTGCGTGGCCGTGGCCTCGACGGCCGCGACCAGGTCGAGGTAGTCCTCCAGGCGGGCCAGCGGCGGCATGAAGATGTAGAGCACGCCGGAGGCAGCGCCGACCTTTTCCGCAGCCGGGCCGTTGGCGCGGCGCGGGTCGCGAACTTCCACGCACAGTGCGGTGCGCGTGACCCAGTGGGCCGACTCGCCTCGACGTGGCTGGCGGGTTCCGTCCGCGATGCTGGCATCGAAGGGCGAGGGCTTGCCGGAGCCCTGCATCTTCAGTGCCGTGCCCGCTGCGGGCGGCGTGCCGAAGGCATAAGGAACGGACGCCAGGTCGCCGGTTCCACTGCCGGGCGTGGTGGCCGGTGCATAGGCCGTGCCGCGGCCTGCCCCATTGGCGGATGCGTATGCCGTGCCGAGGCCTGCGCCGCTCGCGGGTGCGGTCGCGGTGGCGGCATAGCGTGCCTGGTACTGGGCCGCCGTCGGCAATGCGGCGCGGGGTGCGGTCGGGTCGCGGTCGACCAGGTAGGGGTAGTCGCCCTTGCTCGCCCACGGTTGCGAATCGAGCGGCAGGCGGTAGCCCATCGGCGAGTCGCCCGGAATGAGGAACAGGCGGTCGTCGCGCAGGAACCAGGGGCCGGTCTTCCAGCCGGGGCCTTCGAGCGGCGGTGCATCGCTTTCCGCGCTGGCTGGTTCGATCGGCAGCATGTAGCCGATGACCGCGTCGAGCTTCTGCGTGAACACGCGGCGCAGGCGCACGCGTTCCATCTCGTCTTCGAGCTTGGACTCGAACACGTCGACGTTGACCGGCAGGCGACGTTCGCGCCAGAGGTAGTAGTAGACGTCTTCGTAGCCGGGCTGGATGAAGCGCTCGGTCAGGCCCAGCTTGTGGGCCAGCACGGTGGTGAAGCGGCGTGCGTCTTCGCTGGTGTAGTGCGTGGGCACGCGCTCGTCGGCGAACAGTTCGGGGTCGTGCCACAGGCGCTGGCCGTCGGTGCGCCAGAAGATCGACAGGGCCCAGCGCGGCAATTGCTCGCCCGGGTACCACTTGCCCTGGCCGAAGTGCAGGAAGCCGCCGTCGCCGTATTCGGCGCGCAGCTTGTGCACGAGTTCGGTGGCATAGCCGCGCTTCGTGGGGCCGAGCGCGTCGGTGTTCCACTCGGGCGCGTCGCGGTCGCTGGTGGCCACGTAGGTGGGCTCGCCGCCCATGGTCAGGCGCACGTCGCCGTCGACCAGGCGCTTGTCGACCGCCTCGCCGAGCTTGAGCACATCGGCCCATTGCTCGTCGGTGTAGGGCAGGGTGACGCGCGGCGATTCGTAGATGCGCGTGACCTTCATCTCGTGGCCGAAGTCGACCTCGGCATCGTCGACCACGCCTTCGATGGGCGCGGCGCTCGATGGTGTGGGCGTGCAGGCGAGAGGGATGTGGCCTTCGCCGGCCAGCAGGCCGGAGGTGGCGTCGAGGCCGATCCAGCCGGCGCCCGGCAGGAATACTTCGCACCAGGCGTGCAGATCGGTGAAGTCGACGGTGGTGCCGCTGGGGCCGTCGAGCGCCTTCACGTCCGGCGTGAGCTGGATCAGGTAGCCGGAGACGAAGCGCGCGGCCAGGCCGCAATGGCGCAACAGTTGCACCAGCAGCCAGCCGGAGTCGCGGCAGGAGCCGCTGGCATTGGTCAGCGTTTCTTCCGGCGTCTGCACGCCGGGCTCCATGCGGATCAGGTAGTTGATGTCCTTCTGGACCTGCTGGTTGATGCCGACCAGGAAGTCGATGGTGCGCTGTTCCTTGCGGTCGACCTTGGCGAGGTAGGCCTTGAACAGCGGCGTGGGTTCGTCCTTGACGAGGTAAGGCGCGAGCTCTTCTGCCTGCGATTCCGTGTACTTGAACGGGAAGTTTTCCGCTTGCGGCTCCAGAAAGAAGTCGAACGGGTTGTAGACCGCCATCTCGACGACGAGGTCGACGGTAACCTTGAACTCGCGCGTCTTTTCCGGGAAGACCAGCCGTGCCTGGTAGTTGGCGAACGGGTCCTGCATCCAGTTGACGAAATGATCGGCTGGCTCGACTTGCAGCGAATACGAGATGACGTTGCTGCGGCAATGCGGCGCGGGCCGCAGTCGCACAACCTGCGGCCCCAATTGCACGGGGCGGTCGTATTTGTAGTGGGTGACGTGGTGGAGCGCGGCGTGAATGGACATGTTTTGAAGTGTCGTGAAGGGGCGCCAGTGGCGCACGCATACTAGCCCACAAGCAAGCAATTAACGCGCCAAAGCGCGAAGGGACGGAGTGGGAAACGTGGGGCGGAAGAGACGTTGATGGAGGCCGTCGGGGAGGAACAAGACACCGGCCAGCGCCGCCCGTGGGCCTTTGCCGCGATGGCCGGGTCGGTGCTGGGCGCCGCGCTGCAACTGCAGCAGCGGGAACTGTGGGCGCTCGCGGTTTATGCGGCGATGGCATTGGCAGCGTTGTTTGCCTTGTGGGTCTTGCAACGCCTGCGCCATCGGGGTGGCCGTGCGACCGGGCTGCTCGCGCTGCTCTTGGGGGCCGCCCTGGCCTTTGGCCTGGCCGGCACGCGAGCCGTGCTGTATGCCGATGGGGCGCTGGATCCGGACATCGAGGGGCGCGACGTGGAAGTGGTCGGGGTCGTCGCGCAGATGCCGCAGCGGGGCGAGGGCGCCTTGCGTTTTCGGCTCGATGTCGAATCGGCACGCTGGGTGGGCAGGGAGGCGCCTCCGACCGGGCCTGCTGGATGGCCCACGAAACTTGCGCTCGGCTGGTACGCCGAGAACACGGGCCTGTGGGGCCGGCCCGTGCGAGACGAGAACCAGGCCCCGGCGCCCTCGATGCCGGCTGAACTGCACGCGGGCGAACGCTGGCGCATGACGGTTCGACTGCGTGCACCGCACGGCAACCTCAACCCGCACGGCTTCGACTACGAGTTGCTGATGTGGGAGCAGGGCGTTCGCGCCGCCGGCTATGTGCGTGCCGGCAGCAACGACGCGCCGCCCATGCGCCTGGGCATGACGTGGCAACACCCGGTAGAACGCGCCCGCGAGTGGGTGCGCGACGCGGTCTTCGAGCGGGTGGCCGACAAGCGATCGGCCGGCGTCATCGCCGCGCTCATCACCGGAGACCAGAGCGCGATCGATCGCGCCGACTGGGACATCTTCCGCGCGACGGGCGTGGCGCACTTGATGAGCATCTCGGGACTCCACATCACCATGTTCGCCTGGCTGGCCGCGGCGCTGGTGGGAGCGCTGTGGCGGCGCAGCACGCGCTGCATGCTGCTATGGCCCGCGCCGCAGGTTGCGCTGGTCGGCGGCGTGCTGCTGGCCGCGCTGTATGCGCTGTTCAGCGGCTGGGGCGTGCCGTCGCAACGCACGGTGAGCATGCTGGCGACGCTGGCGCTGCTGCGCCTCACCGGCCGGCGGTGGCCGGCGCCGAACCTGTGGCTCTGCACCTGCGCGGTGGTGGTCGCGCTCGACCCCTGGGCCTTGACGCAGGCCGGCTTCTGGCTCAGCTTCGTCGCGGTGGGGGTGCTGTTCGCGACCGATGCGGGTGAGTCGCCGGCCGGCAGGACGAGCTTCGTGGCGCGCCTGCTGCGCATGCTGCGCGAGCAATGGGTGGTCACGCTCGCGCTGGCGCCGCTGACCTTGCTGCTGTTCCAGCAAGTCTCGCTGGTCGGGCTGCTGGCCAACACCCTCGCGATCCCATGGGTGACGCTGGTGGTGACGCCGCTGGCGATGCTGGGCGTGGCCATCCCGCATTTGTGGGATGTCGCCGCCTGGACCGTGCAGGGCCTGGGCGACTTCCTGCAATGGCTGGCAGCTTGGCCGCTGGCCACCGTTTCCACCGGGGCGCCGCCGGCATGGCTGGCGCTCTGCGGGGTTGCGGGCGGGGTGCTGTTGGCCATGCAGCTGCCGCTGGCGATGCGTGCGCTCGGACTGCCGCTGCTGTTGTCGGCCTTGCTCTGGCAGCCGGGACGTCCCGGGCTTGGCGAGTTCGACCTGTTGGCGGCGGACATCGGCCAGGGCAACGCCGTGCTGGTGCGCACCGCGCACCATGCCCTGCTGTACGACACCGGCCCCCGCTACAGCCTGGAGAGCGACGCCGGCCAGCGGGTGCTGGTGCCCTTGCTGCGGGCCCTGGACGTGCGCCTCGACACGGTGGTGCTGAGCCATCGCGATGCCGATCACACAGGCGGTGCACCGGCCGTGCTGGCCACGCAGCCGCAGGCGGCGCTGCGCAGTTCGATCGAGGAAATGCACCCCCTGCAGGAATTGCGTCGTTCGGACAAGTGCGTGGCAGGCCAGCATTGGGAATGGGACGGCGTCCGCTTCGAGTTCCTGCATCCGGTGGCTGCCGACTATGAAAGCGCCACCAAGCCGAACGCGATCTCGTGCGTGCTGCGCATCGACAACGGGCGCGCCAGCGCGCTGCTGGCCGGCGACATCGAGCGCGACCAGGAAAGCGCCCTGGTGAAGCGCGATCCCGGCTTGCGTGCCGACGTGCTGCTGGCGCCGCACCACGGCAGCAAGACCTCGTCGAGCGCGTTGCTGCTCGATACGCTGAAACCGCGCATCGCACTCGTGCAGGCCGGCTACCGCAACCGCTTCGGCCATCCCGCCGACGAGGTGACGAAGCGCTACGAGGCGCGCGGCATCGCGGTGGTCGATTCGCCACATTGCGGCGCGATCGCCTGGCAAAGCACGTCGCCCGCGGCCTGGGAGTGCGAGCGCGCGGTCGCCCGGCGCTATTGGCGGCACGTGCCGCGGTGATCGCGCAATCGGGTTGACAAAGGCAGGCAATTGGCCTCGAACTTGCTAAGCTATGTGCGAAGGAGATTGGTCGCTCTATGCACAAATTTGACGAGATGTACGAGTCGCAGCCTTACGCAGGCGCTGCGATCCGAAGCCACTACCAGCGCTACGACCAATGGCTGGCGAAGCAACCGGGCGAGGTGATGCGCTCGCGGCGCGAAGAGGCGGAGATGATTTTTCGCCGGGTCGGCATCACCTTCGCGGTGTATGGCGCCAAGGACGAGGATGGCGCCGGCACCGAGCGGCTGATCCCGTTCGACCTGCTGCCGCGCATCATCCCGGCCGACGAATGGGCCGAGATGGAAAAGGGGCTGGTGCAGCGCGTCAATGCGCTCAACCGCTTCATCCACGACGTCTACCACGACCAGGAAATCATCAAGGCCGGCATCATCCCGGCCGAGCAGATCAAGGACAACGCGCAATTCCGCCCCGAGATGATGGGCGTGCATGTGCCGCACGACGTCTACTCGAGCATCGCCGGTATCGACATCGTGCGGGCCCCGGACGCCAACGGCAGCGGCGAGTACTACGTGCTCGAAGACAACCTGCGCGTACCCAGCGGCGTGAGCTACATGCTCGAGAACCGCAAGATGATGATGCGGCTCTTCCCCGAGCTGTTCAACCAGAACCGCGTCGCGCCTGTCGCGCACTACCCCGACCTGCTGCTGGAAACCCTGCGCGCCATCGCCCCGCCGGCCACGCCCGAGCCCACGGTGGTGGTGCTCACGCCCGGCATGTACAACAGCGCCTACTTCGAGCATGCCTTCCTGGCCCAGCAGATGGGCGTGGAACTGGTCGAGGGACAGGACCTGTTCGTCAAGGACGACTTCGTCTACATGCGGACCACGCGGGGGCCGAGGCGGGTCGACGTGATCTACCGCCGCGTCGACGACGACTTCCTCGACCCCGAGGTGTTCCGCCCCACGTCCACGCTCGGTTGCGCCGGCCTGATGCGCGCCTACCGCGCCGGCAACGTCGCCATCTCCAATGCCGTGGGCACCGGCGTGGCCGACGACAAGTCGATCTATCCCTACGTGCCGAAGATGATCGAGTTCTACCTGAACGAAAAGCCGATCCTCAAGAACGTGCCCACCTACATGTGCCGCAACAAGGACGAACTGGAGTACGTCATCTCGAACATGAAGGACCTGGTCGTGAAGGAAGTGCACGGCGCTGGCGGTTACGGCATGCTGATCGGCCCGGCCGCGACGCAGGCCGAGATAGAGGACTTCAAGAAGGCCGTGCTGGCCAAGCCCGACGGCTACATCGCGCAGCCCACGCTGAGCCTGTCGAGTTCGCCCACTTTCGTGGACGCCGGCATCGCGCCGCGCCACATCGACCTGCGGCCCTTCGTGCTGTCGGGCAAGGAAGTGCAGATGGTGCCGGGCGGCCTCACCCGGGTGGCGCTGAAGGAAGGCTCGCTGGTGGTCAACTCCTCGCAGGGCGGCGGCACCAAGGACACCTGGGTGCTCGAAGCGGACCGGCGCCCGGCCGCAGCGCCCGCGGCGCCTTCGCAATCGCAAAAGCAATCGGCATAACGACAAACGGAAAGCTCACAGATGCTGTCTCGCACCGCCGATCACCTCTACTGGATGTCGCGCTACACCGAGCGCGCGGAGAACACCGCGCGCATGCTCGATGTCAACTACCAGACCTCGCTGCTGCCGCAGTCGGCCGAAGTCGCGCAGCACGGTTGGCAAGGCCTGCTCTCCATCAGCGAACTGCTGCCTTCGTATCGCAAGACGCACGAGCAGATCGTTCCGCAACAGGTCATGGAGTTCATGGTCAAGGACGAGGACAACCCGTCGTCGATCCTGTCCTGCCTGCGCGCCGCCCGCGAGAACGCGCGCGCCGTGCGCGGTGCGCTGACCACCGAAGCCTGGGAAACGCAGAACACGACCTGGCTGGAAGTGAACCGCATGCTGCGCGCGGGCGATTTCGAACGCGACCCGGGCCAGTTCTTCGAATGGGTGAAGTTCCGCTCGCACTTGTCGCGCGGCGTCACGCTCGGCACGATGCTGCAGGACGAGGCCTTCTACTTCTCGCGTCTGGGCACCTTCCTGGAGCGGGCCGACAACACGGCGCGCCTGGTCGACGTGAAGTTCCATGCAATGAACAGCGAGTTCTTCGGCCAGGGCGCCAGCGACCAGGAGTACGACTTCTATCACTGGAGCGCGATCCTGCGCAGCGTCTCGGCCTTCGAGGTGTACCGCAAGGTGTACCGTGACGTGATCAAGCCGGAGCGCGTGGCCGAGTTGCTGATCCTGCGCGCCGACATGCCCCGTTCATTGCATGCGAGCCTGGCGGAGGTGGTGGCCAACTTGGCGAAGGTGGCGAACGACCAGAGTGCGGAGACGCAGCGGCGTGCGGGCAAGCTGCTGGCCGATTTGCAGTACGCGCGGGTGGACGAGATCCTGGCGACGGGGTTGCATGCGTACCTGACGCAGTTCCTGGATCGGGTAAATGAGCTGGGGTGGCGGATCAGCCAGGATTTCCTGGTGCCGACGCACTGAGGGCCGACCGGCCGGGTCTTGCAAGCCGGTTGCCGCAAAGCGCCACTGATATGAATCAGTGGCGCTTTTTACTTTGTGCCTTGGCTCGCTGCCGCGCGAAGGAGGTTCAAGCCTCGATGCGGCGACAAGAACTTGACGTCACGCGTCATCGTCCGCGGCTTCCAGGAGTGCCTTGTCGTCCAATCCTTTCACGCCCAATGCCAGCCCGCCACGTCCGTGGAAAACTGGCAACCGGGGCGCCCTTGCGTGGTTTTCATGCTTCGAGTTCCGGAGTCGATGTCGTACAGAATTCTGTCTTCGATGAGAGCCGGTCAATGCGGTTCACTGCAACACAGTCTGCCGCACGGCATGCTCCCACCGCGCCATCGCCGCATCAGCTTGCGCGCGGCTCCAGGTCGGCAGGAAGCGCCGCTCCACCTTCCACAGGTTCGAGAGCTGCGACACGTCGCTGTAGATGCCGGTCGACAAGCCGGCAAGGTACGCGGCACCCAGGGCCGTCGTCTCGGTCATCTCCGGCCGCACGACCGGAATCCCCAGCAGGTCCGCCTGGAACTGCATCAGCAGATCGTTGACGCTGGCCCCGCCGTCCACGCGCAGTTCGGCCACCGGCATGCCGCCGGCCGCGACCGCATCGCGGCTCATGGCCTGGAGCAGCGCGGCGCTCTGGTAGGCGATGCTTTCCAGCGCGGCGCGCGCGACATGGCCGAGCGTCGTGCCGCGCGTGAGGCCTGTAATCGTGCCGCGCGCATCCGCATTCCAGTAGGGCGCGCCAAGGCCGGTGAAGGCCGGCACCATCATCACGCCGCCCGCATCGGGCACGCTTTCGGCCAGGGCTTGCACCTGTGCGCTGCCTTCGATCGCCTTAAGGCCGTCGCGCAGCCACTGCACGACGGCGCCGCCCACGAACACGCTGCCCTCCATCGCGTACTGCGGTGTCGTGCCGGTCTGCGCGGCGCTGGTCACGAGCAGGCCGTTGTGCGAAGGCTGGAACTCCCCGCCGGTGTGCATCAGCATGAAGCAGCCAGTGCCATAGGTGTTCTTGGCCATGCCGGCCTCGAAGCAGGCTTGGCCGAAGAGTGCGCTCTGCTGGTCGCCGGCGACGCCTCCGATCGGGATGGGGCGGCCCAGCGACGCGACCTCCACATCGGCGAAATGGGCGCTTGAGGGCTTCACCTCGGGCATCAGCGATTCGGGGATGTCGAGCGCCTTGAGCAGTTCGGCGTCCCAGGTGTTGGTGTGCACGTTGAAGAGCATCGTGCGCGAGGCGTTGCTCACGTCGGTGACATGCACCTTGCCGCCGGTGAGCTGCCAGATGAGCCAGCTGTCGACGGTGCCGAAAGCCAGTTCGCCGCGATCGGCCGCCGCGCGCGCATCCGGAACGTTGTCCAGCAGCCAGCGCAACTTCGTGCCGGAGAAGTAGGCGTCGATGACGAGGCCGGTCTTGTCGCGGATGGTCTCCGTCAGGCCTTCCTCGCGCAGGCGCGCGCACATGGGCTCGGCGCGGCGGTCCTGCCAGACGATGGCGTTGTGCACCGGCTCGCCGGTCTTGCGGTTCCACAGCAGAGTGGTTTCGCGCTGGTTGGTGATGCCGGCGGCATGGATGTCCCTCGCCGTCAAGCCGCCCTTGAGCAGTGCCTCGCGCGCGGTGGCGACCTGGCTTTCCCAGATTTCCTTGGGGTCGTGCTCCACCCAGCCGGGCTGGGGGTAGATCTGCGTCAGTTCGCGCTGGGCCATCGAGACGATGCGGCCGATGCGGTCGAACACGATGCTGCGTGAGCTGGAGGTGCCCTGGTCAAGGGCCAACAAGTAGGCGGTCATGCGATTTCCAGGCGGACTTGCGCGCGCGCCAGCAGGTCGGGGTAGGGCGTTGGCGGTGGCGCGTCGGTGAACAGGCGGTCGATCTGCGAGAGGTGCCCCAGCTGGATCATCGCCGGTCGGTTGAACTTGCTGACATCGGTGGCAAGCCAGACCTCGCGCGCCTGCGCAATGATGGTCTGCGCGACCTTCACCTCGCGCAGGTCGAAGTCGCGCAGCGACCCGTCGGACTCGATGCTCGACACGCCGATCAGCGCGATGTCGACCTTGAACTGGCGAATGAAATCGACCGTGGCTTCGCCCACGATGGCGCGGTCGCGCGGCCGTACCGAGCCGCCGGCCACGATCACCTCGCACTGCGGGTTGTCGCTGAGGATGGCCGCCACGTTGAGGTTGTTGGTGATCACGCGCAGGCCGCTGTGGCGCAGCAGCGCCTTGGCGATGGCCTCGGTCGTGGTGCCGATGTTGAGGATCAGCGAGCAGTTGTTCGGCACCTGGCCGGCGACGGCGCGGGCGATGCGTGCCTTGCCCTCAGCGTGCAGCGTCTCGCGCTGCTGGTAGCCGATGTTCTCGGTGGTCGAACTCGGGACGCGCACGCCGCCGTGGAAGCGCGTCAGCAGGCCGTCGTCGGCCAGTCGCTGCACGTCGCGGCGCACCGTCTGCAGCGTGACGTCGAGCATCTCCGCCAACTCGTCGACCGTGACCGAACCGCGCTCGCGCACCGTGTCGAGGAGGTGGATTTGCCGGGGGTTGGTGTTGGACGACATGTGGCTGGCGTGGGGTGAAAACTTTATAAAACGAAAAGAAACGAATGCCTCTAAGGGAAAACTCCCACGAAAAGCGAGCATTAAGGAATAAGAATGAACAAATTCGCAAATGCAATGCACCCCAGCCGTGAGCGTCAATCCTTCATCCGAGCCGGGTCGCGACATCGATTGCGACGTGCTGATCGTGGGCGGAGGCATCAACGGTTGCGGCATTGCGCGGGATCTGGCGGGGCGGGGCTGGCGCGTGGTCCTTTGCGAGAAAGACGACCTGGCCTCGCACACATCATCGTCCTCCACCAAGCTGATCCATGGCGGCCTGCGATATCTCGAGTACTACGAGTTTTCTCTTGTGCGCAAGGCATTGCAAGAGCGCGAGGTGCTGCTCAAGAGCGCGCCGCACATCATGTGGCCGCTGCGCTTCGTCATGCCGCATGACCCGTCGATGCGGCCGGCCTGGATGATCCGGATCGGGCTGTTCATGTACGACCACCTTGCCAGACGTGAAGTGCTGCCGGGCTCGCGCACGGTCAAGCTGCGCCAGCACGCGGCCGGTGCGCCGTTGAAGAAGAGCTACAAGCGCGGCTTCGTCTACTCCGATGGCTGGGTGGACGACGCGCGCCTGGTGGTGCTCAACGCGCTCGATGCGCGGGAGCGCGGCGCGCAGGTGTTCACGCGAACGCGTTGCGTGGCGGCGCAGCGCGGCAGCGACGGCTGGGTCGCGACGCTCGAAGGCGCCGATGGCTCGCGTACCGTGCGGGCGAGGGCCGTGGTCAACGCGGCCGGCCCGTGGGCCGAATCGTTCTTGCGCAGCGTGGCCCATTCGGCGCGCGGCGAAACGCTGGCCACCAAGAGCCTGCGCCTGGTGAAGGGCAGCCACATCGTGGTGCCGCGCGTGTTCACGCATGACCATGCCTACATCTTCCAGAACCCCGACAAGCGGATCATCTTCGCGATTCCCTACGAGCGCGACTTCACGCTGATCGGCACCACCGACATCGAGATCGAAGGCGACGATCCCGCCGGCGCGCACATCACCGAGGACGAGATCGCCTACCTGTGCACGCAGGCCAGCCGCTATTTCGAGAAGCCGATCGAGCCAGCCGATGTGGCATGGAGCTACTCCGGCGTGCGCCCGCTGCTCGACGACGACTCCGGCGACCCGTCAGCCGTGACGCGCGACTACCTGCTGGAACCCAACAGCGAAGCGGCGCCGCTGATGTCGGTATGGGGCGGCAAGATCACGACCTTCCGCAAGCTGGCCGAAGACGCTGCCGACGAGGTCAGCCGCATGCTGGGCGATGCGCGCCCGGCGTGGACCGACGGCGCATTCCTCGCGGGTGGCGATCTCTCGTCATGGATCGGCAAAGCCGAGAAGCCAGATACGGATTTCGAGCGATTCGTGGCGGCGGTGCAGCAGAAGCGTGCATGGCTGCCGGCAGCGCTTGCCCGGCGGCTCGCCCGCGCTTATGGTGCACGCCTCGCTCTCGTGCTGGGCGATGCGATGTCGATGTCCGACATGGGCGCCGAAGTGGCGCCGGGGCTTCATGAGCGCGAGCTGCGGTACCTGCAATCCAGCGAATGGGCGACAACTGCCCAGGACGTGCTGTGGCGCCGGTCCAAGCTGGGCCTGCATTACAGCCCCGCGGAGCGCGCCGCGGTCGAGGCCTGGTTCGACAGAATAAAAACCGAGGGGATCAACGCATGCAACTGAAGCTGGAGCGTGTCACCAAGAAGGTCGGCGCACAGACATGGCTCTATGAGCAGAGCATTGCGCCGACCACGGGCGCCGTCACGGTCCTGTTGGGCGCCACGCAATCGGGCAAGACCAGCCTGATGCGCCTGATGGCGGGCCTCGACGCGCCGACCCAAGGCAAGGTGACTGTCAACGGCGCGGACGTGACCGGCATGCCGGTGCGCCAGCGCAACGTGGCCATGGTCTACCAGCAGTTCATCAACTATCCGTCGCTCACGGTGGCCGACAACATCGCGTCGCCGTTGAGGCTGCGCGGCGAGAAAGACATCCTCACGCGCGTGAAGGCTCTGGCCGACAAGCTGCACATCGGCATGTTCCTCGACCGCTACCCGCAGGAGCTGTCGGGCGGGCAGCAGCAGCGCGTGGCGCTGGCCCGCGCGCTCGCCAAGAACGCGCCCCTGATGCTGCTCGACGAACCGCTGGTCAACCTCGACTACAAACTGCGCGAGGGGCTGCGAGAAGAACTCGCCCAGCTTTTCGCGAGCGGCGACTCGACCGTGATCTATGCCACCACCGAACCCGGCGAGGCACTGCTGCTGGGCGGCTACACCGCGGTCCTCGATGCCGGCGAACTGCTCCAGTACGGACCGACCGCTGAAGTCTTCCATGCGCCTCAGTCCTTGCGCGTGGCGCGTGCCTTCAGCGACCCGCCGATGAATCTGCTCGCAGGGCGCGTCGTCGCCGGCGGCGTGCAACTCGAAGGCGGGCCGTTGCTGCCATTGACGCTGCCCGCCGGCACAGAGGGAACCGTCGTTGTGGGCTTGCGCGCCAGCGCATTGAACGTGAACGCGGGCGAGGGCGACATCTCGCTGTCGGGCAAGGTGGAGCTGGCGGAGATCTCGGGCTCGGACACCTTCGTCCACGTGCATACCGTGGTCGGCGAGCTTGTCGCGCAACTCACCGGCGTGCACAAGCTCGACCTCAACGAAGCGATCACGCTCTATTTCACGGCGAACCAGGCCTACGTGTTCGACGGGTCCGGCAAGCTGTCCGTGGCGCCTGCATGGCGCAGGGCGCAGTGAGGTAGACGCAGCCATGTCCCGCATCGACCTAGACCTCGCCCACGCCTACCGGCCCAACCCCCGGCAAGAGAGTGACTACGCGCTGCTGCCGCTGAAGATGAGCTTCCGCGACGGCGGCGCCTATGCGCTGCTCGGCCCCTCCGGCTGCGGCAAGACCACGATGCTCAACATCATCTCGGGCCTGCTCAAGCCCTCGCAGGGCACGGTGACATTCGATGGCCGCGACGTCACCAACGCCACGCCGCAAGACCGCAACATCGCGCAGGTGTTCCAGTTTCCGGTGATCTACGACACGATGACCGTGGCGCAGAACCTGGCCTTTCCGCTGCGCAACCGCAAGGTGCCGGAAGACCAGATCAAAAAGCGCGTCGGCGAGATCGCGGAGATGCTGGAGATGAGCGGGCAGCTGAACCAACGCGCGGCAGGGCTCGCGGCGGATGCCAAGCAAAAGATCTCCCTGGGGCGCGGCCTGGTGCGCAGCGATGTCTCGGCCGTGCTGTTCGACGAGCCGCTCACCGTGATCGATCCGCACCTCAAGTGGCAGCTGCGGCGCAAGCTCAAGCAGATCCACCGCGAGTTGAAACTCACGCTCATCTACGTCACGCACGACCAGGTGGAGGCGCTGACCTTCGCCGAAGAAGTGGTGGTGATGACGCGCGGCAAGGCGGTGCAGGTCGGCAGCGCCGAGGCCTTGTTCGAACGGCCGGCGCATACCTTCGTCGGCCATTTCATCGGCTCGCCGGGCATGAACTTCCTGGCGGCGCACAGCGCGGCCGGCCTGCTCGAAGTCGCGGGCACGCGCTTGCGCGCGCCACGCCAGCTGCCGGACGGTCCGCTCAAGGTCGGCATCCGGCCGGAGTACGTCAAGCTCGCGGCGCCTCAAGCGCCCGGCGCCGTGCCGGCCAGGGTGACGCTGGTGCAGGACGTCGGCACGCACCTGATGCTGACCGCCGAGGCAGGCGGGGTGCTGCTCAAGGTGCGCCTGCATTCCGATGCGCCGGCCCCGGCCGTGGGCGAGACCACGTGGCTGCAAGTCGTCGACGACCATACCTGCTACTACCAGAACGAAGAACTGGTCGCATAAGGGGAAGCACATGAGCACGACCACCAAACCCATCAACCAGAAAGCATGGCTGCTGGTGCTGCCGGTGCTGATCTGCGTGGCCTTCTCGGCCATCGTGCCGTTGATGACGGTGGTGAACTATTCGGTGCAGGACATCATCTCGCCCGACCGCCGCGTGTTCGTCGGTACGGAATGGTTTGCCTCGGTGATGCGCGACAGCGAACTGCATGAAGCGCTGCTTCGGCAACTCGGTTTCTCGTTTGCGGTGCTGGCCATCGAGATCCCGTTCGGCATCTTGCTGGCGTTGTCGATGCCGGCCGCGGGCTGGAAAGCTTCCGCGGTGCTGGTGATCGTCGCGCTGTCACTGCTGATCCCGTGGAACGTCGTTGGCACCATCTGGCAGATCTTCGGCCGCGCGGACATCGGCCTCTTTGGCTACGCGTTGCAATGGCTGGGCGTCGACTACAACTACACCGGCAACGCGACGCACGCGTGGCTGACGGTGCTGTTGATGGACGTGTGGCACTGGACGCCGCTGGTCGCGCTGCTGTGCTACGCGGGCCTGCGATCCATCCCCGATGCCTACTACCAGGCGGCGCGCATCGACGGCGCGAGCAAGTTCGCCGTGTTCCGCTACATCCAGCTTCCGAAGATGCGCGGCGTGCTGATGATCGCGGTGCTGTTGCGCTTCATGGACAGCTTCATGATCTACACGGAGCCCTTCGTGCTCACGGGCGGCGGGCCTGGCAATGCGACCACCTTCCTCAGCCAGTACCTGACGCAGAAGGCCGTGGGGCAGTTCGACCTCGGGCCGGCAGCGGCCTTCTCGCTGATCTACTTCCTGATCATCCTGTTGCTGTGCTTCGTGCTCTACAACTGGATGCAGCGAGTGGGGACGCAGGAAGTGGAGGTCGAGAAATGACTTGCTACCTTTGTGGGGGTGATCACGCCGACGGCGTACTCCACTCCGCGAATGTCCCCCGGCCTGCGGCCTCCTCCTTTATTTCGCTGCGTGGAGCACACCATCGACGTGATCCAGATGCGCAGTGGTCGCTCGACCGGTGCCAACGCGGACCGTTCCACGTGTCGGGGACATCGGGTGTCTCCCGCAGCGAAATAAAGGAGGAGGCCGCAGGCCGGGGGACATTCGCGGAGGGAGATACCCGGTGTCTCCGGCACGCACCCCGGATCCCTGCAGCCCGGATACCCGCACCGTCGATACACGCCCTGAGACGACGCGCATCCCGGTCTCACTTGCGCCTCAACGCAGCACCAGCGTCACAGCACACGAAGGAGCAAGCGACATGACCGAAAAGACGTCCTGGAAGCGCAGCATCTTCCTGCTGCTCTACGTCGCCTTCGCGCTGTTGCCCATCTACTGGATGATCAACATGAGCTTCAAGACGAACGAGGAGATCCTGTCGAACTTCTCGTTCTTCCCGCAGCACTTCACCTGGGCCAACTACGTTCGCATCTTCACTGAAGAATCGTGGTACTCCGGCTACATCAACAGCCTGATCTACGTGGGCATCAACACGGTGATCTCGCTGACCGTGGCGCTGCCGGCGGCCTATGCGTTCTCGCGCTATTCGTTCCTCGGCGACAAGCATGTGTTCTTCTGGCTGCTGACCAACCGCATGACGCCGCCGGCCGTGTTCCTGCTGCCGTTCTTCCAGCTCTACAGCACCGTCGGCCTGATGGACACGCACATCGGCGTCGCGCTCGCACACCTGCTGTTCAACGTGCCGCTCGCTGTGTGGATCCTGGAGGGCTTCATGAGCGGCATCCCGCGTGAAATCGACGAGACAGCCTACATCGACGGCTATTCGTTCCCGCGCTTCTTCATCACGATCTTCCTGCCGCTGATCAAGGCCGGCGTCGGCGTGGCGGCGTTCTTCTGCTTCATGTTCAGCTGGGTCGAGTTGCTGCTGGCGCGCACGCTCACCAGCGTGAACGCCAAGCCCATCGTGGCCACCATGACCCGTACCGTGAGCGCCGCCGGCATGGATTGGGCAACGCTGGCCGCGGCCGGCGTGCTGACCATCGTGCCTGGGGCAATCGTGATCTGGTTCGTGCGGCACTACATCGCAAAAGGCTTTGCGATGGGCCGCGTCTAGGAGGCTGGCAAATGTTCGACTGGATGGTCTGGACCACCCCCGTGGCCGTTTTCTTCAGCTGCATCGCGCTGATGCTGGTCGGCATGACCGTGTGGGAACTCAAGTCGCCCACCGTCATGCGCAAGGGCTGGCTGCCGATGGAAACCACGCGCGGCGACAGGCTCTTCATGGGCCTCCTCATCGCCGCCTACATCAACCTCGCATTCATCGGCCTGGCCGGCAAGTTCCAGGAGTGGATGCAGCTCGAGGCAGAGCCATCGATCTGGATCAGCTTCGTGCTGTCGATGCTCGTGCTCGCATTGGTCATGCGAAAGGGCTGACCGCAGTTTGTGTTCGATAACGGCTGGCTCTTCTCTTCCCGGAGCCGGCATCTGCACACACCAGGGAAGTTCCATCGAGGAGACAACCATGAAGATGCGCTACACAGCGTTGGCACTGGCAGCGGCGACTCTCGCCATGCAGAGCGCCTGGGCCGGGGAAGCAGAGGCCAAGAAGTGGATCGACAGCGAGTTCCAGCCGTCGACGCTCAACAAGGACCAGCAGATGGCCGAGATGAAATGGTTCATCGACGCCGCCAAGAAGCTGCAGGACAAGGGCGTCAAGGAGATTTCGGTTGTCTCCGAAACGCTGACCACGCATGAATACGAATCGAAGACGCTGGCCAAGGCCTTCGAGGAAATCACCGGCATCAAGGTCAAGCACGACATCATCCAGGAAGGCGACGTCGTCGAAAAGCTCCAGACGTCGATGCAGTCGGGCAAGTCGATCTACGACGGCTGGATCAACGACTCCGATCACATCGGCACGCACTACCGCTACGGCACGGCACTCTCGCTCACCGACCAGATGGCCGGCCCGTGGAAGGAATACACCAACCCCGGCCTCGACCTGAAGGACTTCATCGGCACCAGCTTCACCACGGCGCCGGACGGCAAGCTCTACCAGCTGCCCGACCAGCAGTTCGCCAATCTCTACTGGTTCCGTGCCGACCTGTTCGCCCGCAAGGACCTGCAGGACAAGTTCAAGGCCAAGTACGGCTACGACCTCGGCGTGCCGCTCAACTGGAGCGCCTATGAAGACATCGCCGCCTTCTTCAGCGAAGACGTGAAGACGCTCGATGGCAAGCCCATCTACGGACACATGGACTACGGCAAGAAGGACCCCTCGCTCGGCTGGCGCTTCACCGACGCATGGCTGTCGATGGCGGGTGAGGCCGACATCGGCATTCCCAACGGCTTGCCGGTCGACGAATGGGGCATTCGCGTGGCGGACGACAAGTGCACGCCGGTCGGCGCAGCGGTCGAGCGTGGCGGCGCCACCAACTCGCCGGCGGCGGTCTTCGCCCTGACCAAGTACATCGACTGGATGAAGAAGTACGCGCCCAAGGAAGCCATGGGCATGACCTTCGGCGAGTCGGGTCCGGTGCCGGCGCAAGGCCAGATCGCGCAGCAGATCTTCTGGTACACGGCCTTTACCGCCGACATGATCAAGACCGGCCTGCCGGTGGTGAACGCGGACGGCACGCCGAAGTGGCGCATGGCGCCCGGCCCGAACGGCCCGTACTGGAAGCAGGGCATGCAGAACGGCTACCAGGACGTGGGCTCCTGGACCTTCCTCAAGTCGAACGATCCGAACCGCGCGACGGCAGCGTGGCTCTATGCGCAGTTCGTGACGGCGAAGACCACGTCGCTGAAGAAGTCCATCGTCGGCCTGACCTTCATCCGCGACAGCGACATCCGCTCCGACTACTTCACGCAGAACGCGGCCAAGTACGGCGGGCTGATCGAGTTCTATCGCAGCCCCGCGCGCGTGGCGTGGACGCCGACCGGCAACAACGTGCCCGACTATCCGAAGCTCGCGCAACTCTGGTGGAAGAACGTGGCCGTCGCCGTGACGGGCGAGAAGACGCCGCAGCAGGCGATGGACAACCTGGCCAACGAGATGGACGACGTGATGGCCCGGCTGCAACGTGCCGGCATGGCGCACTGCGCACCCAAGCTCAACCCGAAGAGCTCGCCCGACAAGTGGCTGAGCGACAAGGGCGCGCCGTGGAAGAAGCTGGCCAACGAGAAGCCGAAGGGCGAGACCATCAACTACGACAAGCTGGTCGGTGCCTGGAAGGAAGGGCGCGTACGCTGACAGGTTGAAACCCTGCGCCCTGGAACGAGGCGCCGTGGCAGACTCCGCGAGGACCTGCCCCGGCGCTTCGTCATTTGCATGAACATCATCTTTCGTTGCGACCCTTCGCTCTTCGACCTGCTGCCGCGGCCCGTGCCTGCCCGGGCCATGCTCCCGGACTGGTTGCGCGCAATGGCGCCGCGCGTGCCTTCGACCGTGCACCAGCGCAACATCCGCACGGTCAAGCAATGTCCGCCCTTTGTCGACGCGATGACGCACGGCTTCATGGTGCTCCTGCCCTGCGACGTGACGGTCAAGGCGGGCCAGTTCAGCTGGGATTGGCCGCTGCCCGCCCTGGCGATGCCGGGGCATCCTCGTGCGCCGCTGAGCTTTCATGTGCCGGAGCAGATCGCGGGCTCGCCGCTGGCGCATGGCCGCCAGTCGGCCATCAAGTTCAACAGCTTCTGGACGATCGAACTGGAGGCCGGCTGGTCGCTGATGGCGGTGCACCCGGTCCATCGCGACGACCTGCCGTTCAGGCTCGTGACCGGCCTCGTCGATGCGGATCGCTTCCATGACGTCGGCATCAACTTCCCGGCGGTCTGGGTCGATCCGTCGTTTGAAGGCATCCTGCCGCGCGGCACGCCGGTGGCGCAGTGCTATCCGGTCGTGCGCGAGCCGCTGTCGTTGACCTGCGCGCCGATGTCGCCTGCCGAGGTGAAGGATTACGAAGCGGTCGCCACGAAGATCATGGCGGGGCCGGGTGTCTATCGCAAGGGCTACCGCAGGCGCGGCATCGGTTGATTCAGCGTGGGGTTGCGCCCAGGGTGGCGCGCAGCTCGTCCAGGTTCAGCCACAGGCGACCGCTGCGCGGCGTCGACAGCGCGTGCGCGATGCGGCCGAAGGTGTCGTCGCGCAGTCGATAGGCCCGGCCGTAGGCTTGCAAGGCGCCGTCCATGTCGCCGGTTTCCTGCAGCACGATGCCCAGGTTCACCTCTGCCTCGACATAGCGCGGCATCAGTCGCAAGGCCTCGCGCAATGCCCTGGCCGCGCCTTGAAGGTCGCCGGCGTCGTGGTGCTGGAGCGCGAGTTCGAACCACACCGTGGCGACGAGTTGCCGACGCTCCGGGCGCTCGGGCTGCAGTCCGTGCGCGCGCTCGAAGTAGCGCAAGGCCACTGCCGGCTGCGCGGACGCACGTGCAATCTCGCCGGCAAGCACCAGCGTTTGCTCGTGCTGTGGCCGCAGTGCGAGGCTGTGTTCGATCTGATCCCTTGCTGCCACCGCATCGCCCTGTTGCAAGAGCAGCCAGGCCGACAGTTGGTGGGCAGCGGGATGCGGTGGATGCGCTGCCAGCGCGATCTCGCAGAGGGCTTTGGCCTGTGCCCGCTCGCCGGCATTGACCTGCTGGATGGCAAGCGCGAGCAATTCCTCGACGGATGG
Source organism: Variovorax sp. dw_308 (assembly GCF_019207085.1). Taxonomy (GTDB): domain Bacteria; phylum Pseudomonadota; class Gammaproteobacteria; order Burkholderiales; family Burkholderiaceae_C; genus Variovorax. The sequence continues at coordinate 278,471 of NZ_JAATOM010000004.1, forward strand.
CACGGTGGTCCTTGCCGTCGCGTCGATGGCGGCTTGAAGGTTGATGCGTGCCTGTGCCTCGCGTTCGGCCCGGATCGCTTGCGTCAGATACAGCGGCTCGCGCGCAAGGAAACCCGAAAGAATGGCATGCCGGCGCGGCTCGAATAGCACCGGCGGGACGTGCGCATATTCGACGCGGATCTGGCGTTCGTATTCGGCGAAACGAGCCGCCGGCGCGCCGAGGATGGCCAGGTCGATGTCCACCAGCAGGCGGGCGTCCTTGCCCTCGGGCACGGCGCTGTGGCGCGTTGCCATGACCAGCGCATGCACCCGTAGGGCCGCGTCTTGCGACAAGCCTGCCGAGGCCAGCGCGTCGCGTGCCCAGTGGGCGCTCTTCTGCTCGTTGTCATGGCTGCGCACGTCGTAGATCGCGTCATGGAACCACAGCGCGAGCGCCACCTCGCCGGAGCGTTCGGCTTCGGCCTGGTGAAGGCCAAGCAGCGACAGGCATTCGGCAAGGTGCTGCAGCGTGTGATACCCGCGATGCGCCTCGCGATAGCGTGCGACCAGCGCGGAAAACAGCTCGTCGGTGTGCGGCGTGGCAGGGACGCCGACCTCGGCCAGCGCATCGATCCACAGTCCGTGCAAGGTGCCTTCATCCATGGCCTGGTCTCCTTCCGTCGGCAAGGTGCGGCGCGGCAAGCGCCTCCGCCAGGTGATCGATCAGGACCCGGCACTTCGGCACCATGAAGCGATTCGGCGGATAGAGCACGCAGGCCCGTCCCTGGTAGGTCGACTGGAAGGCCCACTCGGGCAGCACGCGCACGACAGTACCTTCGTCCAGCGCCTGCCGCGCCATGAAGTCCGGCAGGCAGCCGATGCCCAGGCCCGCCAGCACGCCTTCGAGGCGAATCTCGCTGTGGTTGGCGACGTAGCGCCCGTGGACGACGACCTCCGCGTCTTCGTCGCCCCTGCGGAAGCGCCAATGGTTGTCGCGCTCGTGTTCGCCGAGCGACAGGCAGCTGTGCGAGACCAGGTCGTGCGGATGCCCGATCGCCTCGCCGCGCGCGAGGTAGGCGGGCGTGGCGCAGAGGAGGGTCTGCACATCCATCAACGGCCGGGCGGCCAGGCCTTGCGGCGGATCCTGCGTCAGCCGCACCACCAGGTCCACGCCTTCGCGGACCGGATCGACATCGCGGTCGGAGACGATGAGCTGCACGTCCACATCGGGATGGCGATGGAGAAAGCTCAGCAGGTGCGGGTGCAGCACATGCCGGGCAAAGGCCTTGGGCGCGCTGATGCGCACCAGGCCGCGCGGCGCACTGGCGTACTGCTGCGCCATGGCCATCGTGTCCTGCGCCGCCTTGACCAGCTCGCTGCAGCGTACGAAGGCTTCGATGCCCGGTTCGGTGAGACGCAGCTGGCGCGTCGTGCGCACGATCAACTGCACCTGCAGCACCTTCTCCAGTCGCGCGACCTGGCGGCTCACGGCGGACGGCGTCAGTCCCAGCATGCCGGCCGCCGCGGAAAAGCTCCCCACTTCGGCCACCCGCACGAAGGTCACCATCTCCGGCAGCACTTTCAAGAAGTCATTCGTTCCCATGGCGCACAAGTCTTGTTCGGACGCACAGTCTATTCAGCGGATGACCTGCCCGGAAGAATCGATCTCCAATTCTGAAAGGCATCGAATGGGTTTCGCGAAGTCGCCGTGGCGCGGCATCGGCAGCGGGGAGCTCATGCTCCTGATGGTCGCCGCAGTGTGGGGGAGCAGCTATGCGGTGGCCAAGCAGGCCACGCAACAGTTGCCGGTGCTGGAGTTTCTCGCGTTGCGGTTCGGCCTGACCTTCATCGTGTTGCTGCCCGCATTGAAGACTTTGTTCACTGCCCAGGGGCGCAGCGGCCTGGCCGTCGGCGGGATGCTCGGCGCGAACCTCCTGGCCGTCTTCCTGTGCGAGACCTTCGGCGTGTCGCTGACCACGGCAAGCAACGCGACTTTCCTCATCAGCCTTTGCGTGGCCCTCACGCCGCTGGTCGAATGGTGGCTGCTGGGCGAGCGACCGCAACAGCGGGTGTTCGGCGCGGCCGCGATGTCCGCGGCCGGCGCCGCAATGTTGTCGTTGACGTCGCCCGCCGACCTGTCTCTCGGCTGGGGCGACGGGCTCATGCTGCTCGCCGCGTTCCTGCGCGCCGTGATGGTCTGCCTCACGAGGCGGCTGGCCGGCCGGCATGCCGTGCCCGCGCTCACGTTGACGGCCGTGCAATCTGGAGTGATCGCCATCGGCGCATTCGTGCTTGCGCTCGCGCGGTCGAAGGGCGCGCTGGCCCCGTTGCCGAGCGGCGCCAGCTTTTGGTGGGCGATGGCGTACCTCGTCATGTTCTGCACCGTCTTCGCCTTCTTCGCGCAGAACCATGCGGCCGCCCGGACCAGCCCGAGCCGCGTTGCCCTGCTCATGGGCAGCGAGCCCGTCTTCGGCGCGCTGGTGGCTGTCCATTGGCTCGGGGAAGACATCCGGCCGCTGGGCTGGGTCGGCGGCTTGCTGATCGTGGTCGCGGCCTGGTGGGTTACGCTGCCGCAGCGCGGGCCGATGCAGGCCGCTACTGTTCCATCGCCGCCTTGACCTCGCGGCCGAGGTCGAGCACCGACATCGCGTAGTAGCTGCTCCAGTTGTAGCGCGTGATCACGTAGAAGTTCTGCGTCCCGGCCACATAGCTCGGCGCATCGGCGCCGTTCTGCAATTCGATCAGCGCGAGCAGGCCCTTGTAGCTGGCGGCGTCCCCGTCGAGCACCGCGCCCGCCGCGACAAAGCTGTCCGCGCCGAAGGTCGGCACGATGTCCGGTGCGAGCAGGGTCGCCTTCTGCAGCCGTGCCTCATCGAAGCGCACCGGGAAGGTCGACGGCATGCCGCGTTTCCAGCCGAAGGCCTTGAAGTAGTTGGCCACCGAGCCGATCACGTCGACCGTGTTGTTGACCAGGTCGATCCTGCCGTCGCCGTCGTAGTCCACCGCGTATTTGGCAAGACTGCTCGGCATGAACTGCGGCATGCCCATGGCGCCTGCGTAGCTGCCGAGCGGGCGCATCGGGTCTTCGTGGGTGCGGCTCTCCGTGCTCAGGAAGCTTTCGAGTTCATCGCGAAAGAAGGCCTGGCGCTCGGTGGCGCGCGGATGGGCCTGCGGGAAGTCGAAGGCCAGCGTCGACAGCGCATCGATCACGCGGAAGCTGCCCATGTTGCGGCCGTAGATCGTTTCCACGCCGATGATGCCGACGACGATCTCGGCCGGCACGCCGAAGTCCGCCTCGGCGCGCGCCAGCGTGTCGGCGTTGTTGCGCCAGAAGCGCACGCCCGCTGCGATCCGCACAGGGTCGATGAAGCGCGCGCGGTACGCGGCCCAGTTCTTCGGCGAGCCCTTGGGCGCCGGCAGCATCAGGCGCGGCACGTTCGTCAGCATGCGTGCGCCGCCGATGGTGGTGCGCACCCAGTCGGGGTCGAGCTTGCGGCGTGCGGCCACTTCGTCGGCGAACTGCATCGCGTCGTCGCGTGTTGCGTAGGTCGGGCCACCGCGCGCGGCGGTCGACTGCTTTTCAGCGACGGCGGTCTTGGCGTTGGCCCTGGCTTTGGCTTTGGGAGAGGCGACCGCGGGGAGGGCGGCACAGGCCACGGTCAGGCAGACAGCGGTCGGCAGGGCAAGGGAGATCAGTCGTCGCATGAGGCAGGATTGTGAGGGCGCGGCGGCCCTCCTCAACGACCGCCGCCGTTAGTTTCGTCACGGCCATGCCAACTGGCGGAACTCGGCGCGCAGTCGCGACAACTCGGTGACGGGCGTCTTGGCGTAGCGCTGTGCTTCGAGTCGCAGCAACCAGTCGCGCACCGCCTGTCCGGCCGGTCCAAAACGCTCGCTCACGCGTGCGGCCATCTGGCGCGGCGGCGTGGCGTCGGGCAGGTCGAGTCCGGCTTTCCTCAAGCGCGCGCGGGCCTTGCCGAGCAGGCGCAACCACGGGTCGTGCTGGCTGCGTTCCCAAAGGGTCCATCCGGCGCCGGCGATGCTCACGATGACAAGCAGCCAGATCAGCACGGTGGCCAGGTCCTGCAGGCTGGGCGCGTCGAAGCCGATGTTCTTCAGCAATGCGAGTTGTCGGCTCTGGGTGTAGTTGAGCACCCACTGGTTCCAGCCGTTGTTCACGGCTTCCCATGCGGCGCGGATGTTCTGCACCAGCGTCGGGCTCATCGTGCCGATAGCACCCGCGAAGAACCCCGGCTGCTGCACCAGCCGGTTGAGCGAACCGATGCGGCCCGGCGACACCGCCCCCGTGGGGTCGACGCGCACCCAGCCCGTGCCTTCCTGCCAGACCTCGGCCCAGGCATGGGCGTCGCTCTGGCGAATCACCCAGTAGTTGTCGACCTGGTTGGCTTCGCCGCCCTGGTAGCCGGTGACGATGCGCGCGGGAACGCCCAGCGCCCGCATCAGCACCACGAACGACGACGCGATGTGTTCGCAGAAGCCTTCCTTGCGGTCGAACCAGAATTCGTCGGCCGTGTTGTCCCCGAAGATGCCGGGGTCCAGGGTGTAGGTGTAGCCGCCGGTGCGCAGGCGCTGCAGCGCGGCCTCGACGAAGGCGCGCGTGTCGGCGCCGGGTATCTCGCTGCGCATCGTTGCGGCCAGCGCAACGGTGCGCGGATTGGAGCCGGGCGGCAGGCCGAGGTAGGTCTGCAAGCCAGACGATCGCCGCAGCGGCCCGCTCCGGTACTGCGTATAGCTCTCGGCGCGATAGCGCAACAGGTCGTTGACCGGCCTGTTCAGCAACCATTGCAGGTCCGGCATGCTGAAGGCCTCGTAGCCGGGCACATCCGGCTTGGCTTGCACGGCATCGAGCGTCAGCAGCCAAGGCTTGTTGCTGACTTCCAGCGTCACCTCGTAGCGCACAGGCGTGCCTTCCACGCGCAGGTTGGCAGGCACCGAGCCTCGTGCCCAGGGTTCCAGCACGCTCCACTCGCGGCCGTCGAAGCGGCCGAGCACCGGCCCACGGAAATACATGTCCCGCTGCGCCGGTGGCGGGCCTTCGAACCGGATCCGCGCCGCGATGGAATCATCGAGCGCCAGCTGCGCGATGGTGCCCACGCGCATCGAAGCCGAGAGCCCGCTGCGTCCCGCCATCGCATCGCCCGGCGTGCCCCACAGCGGTGCAAATCGGGGGAACAACATGAAAAGCGCGAGCATGATTGGTGCACCGAGCAGCGCCATCCAACCTGCGGTGCGGGCTGCCTGGAGCAGCGGCGGCCGACCGACCGGCATGTGGGCATTGACCAGCGCGGTCAGCAGGCCGAGCAAGGCGAGCAGCATCGCGAGCGCCGTCAGCAATGATTGCGAATAGAAAAAGTTGGTGAGCATCGCGAAGAAGCCCAGGAAGAAGACGACGAAGGCATCGCGTCTCGCGCGCAGTTCCAGGGTCTTGAGGGCCAGCAGGATCACCACCATCGTCACACCGGCGTCGCGCCCCAAAAGCGTGCGGTGCGTCGCGAAGGTCGCCGCCAGCGTCACGGCCAGCAGCGTGCCGATCCACCAACGATTGGGCAACGGCGTGGCCTGCACGGCAAGGCTTGCACGCCAGACCAGCACCACGGCCGTCAGCCCGCTGCACCAGAGCGGCAGGTTGCCGACTTGCGGCAGCACGATCAGCGCGATCACCGCCAGCAGGAACAGCGTGTCGCGTGCATCGCGGGGCAGGGCCCGCAGTTGTTGGAGTGGCTTCAGCATGTGGCCAGCACCTCCAGGCAACGCCGTCGATGCGCCTCGCCCTGCGCGGGCTTCACGCTGAGCGAACCGACACGCAGGCCGTAGTCGAGGCCGAGCCGGTCCGCCATCAGCACCCAGGCGCACAGCCGCGACATGCGCGCCTCGGTGTCCGGCAGCGCGGCGGCTTGCACGTCGAGCCACAGTTCCTGCCGCTGCGCCTGCTGCGTGTCGCGGCTCACCAGTTCGTTGGAGCCTGCGGCCTGTGCGCGCGCAGCCTTCTTCCAGACCACCAGCTTCAACGGATCGCCGCGCCTGTAGGCTCGCACCCCGTCGTATTCGCCGGCCAACTGCGCCACCACGACGGCCGACGCCGCCTGGCCCGCAATCGGCTCGCCCGGCGGCAGCGGTGGCGGATGCAACTCTGGCGCCGGGTACACCAGCACCTTCGCGGCGGGACGCCAGACGGTCCACACGCGAAAGGTGCCGAGCGGAAAGCGCGTCTCCGCAGTGAGCGGCGGTACCGCGTGCAGTCCCCGCGTCGTCGGCTTGAAAGCCACTTCGACCGTCTCGCTGCCTTGCGACGGTACATCGGCCCAGGCCCATTGCCCGCTGCCGCGAACGCTGAGCCCGATGCCGTAGCGCACGCCGCGCCGCGCGTTGTGCAGCACCACGCGAAACACCGCCGCAGCGCCCGCGTACTGGGGATCCGGCGCGATCAGGTGCATCGCCAGGCCGCGCAGGGTGGCATGGCAGACATGCATGCCCACAGCCACGCTGCCGGCCAGCAAGAAGGTCAGCAGGTAGCCCAGGTTGAGCTGGTAGTTGATTGAGCCGATCAGCAGCACCAGCAAGGTGGCGGCCAGCATCCAGCCCGCGCGCGACGGCACGATGTAGACGTTGCGCTGCGTGAGTTCGACCGTGTCCGACGGCGGCCGGCGCGAGAGGAACCAGCCGTCGATGCGACGTCGCAGGGCCGCTGCGGGATTCATCGTCGCCCGATCAGGGAATCGGCACAGCCGCGATCATCGCGCGCACCTGCTCGACCGCGCCTCGGCCCGCATCGCCCACCGGTGTCATGCGGTGCGCCACGGTCTGCGGCAGCACGGCCTGCACGTCATCGGGCGCCACATAGTCGCGGTTGGCCAGCAGCGCCTGCGCCTTCGCGGCGCGCAACACGGCAATGCCGGCGCGCGGCGAAAGCCCCTGCAGGAACCAGCGCCCATTGCGCGTGGCGGCGACCAGGTCCTGCACGTAGTTGAGCAGCGGATCGGCCGCATGCACCTGCTGCACGCGCTGTTGCAGCGCGGTCAGTTCCTCGGCGCTCAACAGGGCGGGCAGCGTGGCCAGCAATTCGCGCCGGTCGGCACCGGCCAGCAGTTCGCGTTCGGCCGCGCGATCGGGATAGCCAAGCGAGATGCGCATCAGGAAGCGGTCGAGTTGCGACTCGGGCAACGCGAAGGTGCCCAGCTGGTCGTGCGGGTTCTGCGTGGCGATCACGAAGAAGGGCGTGGGCAACGGGCGCGTCTCGCCTTCGATGGTCACCTGCTTTTCTTCCATGGCCTCCAGCAGCGCGCTCTGGGTCTTGGGGCTGGCCCGGTTGATTTCATCGGCCAGCAGCACCTGCGCGAAGATCGGGCCGGGGTGGAACACGAAAGCCTGTTGACCGCGGTCGTAGATGGCCACGCCGGAGAGATCGCCGGGCATCAGGTCGGCGGTGAATTGCACCCGCGAAAACTGCAGCCCGAAAGTGTGCGAGAGCGCATGCGCCAGCGTGGTCTTGCCGACCCCGGGCACGTCCTCGATCAGCAGGTGTCCGCCGGCCAGAAGACAGGCCACGCAATCGCGTACCTGCGCCTCTTTGCCAACGATCACCGTGTTAAGCTGCCCGAGCAAACTGGCGAGCTTCGCTGCGACGTCCATTTTTGTATCCATATGCAAACCATACCGTAAGGCTGGCAGCCCCAGGCTGCATAAGGTCGACGAGAGACATGGCCAAGACCGGTTACCTGATACATCGCGATTTCTGGAAGCACGAAATGGGCGCGGGTCACCCGGAATGCCCAGCGCGCCTCGATGCCATAGAGGACCGCCTGTTGTCCTCCGGCGTCGGCGACGCGCTCCAGCGCATCGATGTTCCCATTGCCACGCTGCAGCAGATCACGCTGGCGCACAGTGTCGAGCATCTTGAACACCTCGAGGAACTGAGCCAGCGGCTCGTGGCCGACGCACCGGCCGCCGGGCCCGACCATGCGCAGATCGATCCCGACACCTCGCTCATGAAGTTCACCTTGCTTGCCGCGCGCCGGGCAGCGGGTGCGGCCGTTGCTGCGGTCGATGCGGTGATGCGCGGCGAGGTCGAGAACGCCTTCTGCGCGGTGCGCCCTCCCGGCCATCACGCCTGTCGCGACCAGGCCATGGGCTTCTGTTTCTTCAACAATGTTGCCATCGCGGCCCGCCATGCGCTGGAGGCATACGGCCTGGAGCGCGTGGCCATCGTCGATTTCGATGTGCACCACGGCAACGGCACCGAAGACATCCTCTCCAACGACCCGCGCGTGTTGATGGTGAGCTTCTTCCAGCACCCGTTCTACCCGTTCAGCGGCGCCGACCATCCGGCGTCGAACATGCTGAACATCCCGGTGCCGGCCTACACCAAGGGCATGGACATTCGAGAAGTGGTCGAGATGCTGTGGATACCGCGCCTGGAGTCGTTCAGGCCGCAGATGATCTTCTTCAGCGCGGGCTTCGACGCGCACTACGAGGACGACCTTGGCCAGTTGCGCCTTAACGAGAACGACTACGCCTGGATCACCAGCCGCGTGCGCGCCGTGGCGCGCCAGCATGCAGACGGCCGCATCGTTTCCCTGCTGGAGGGCGGCTACAACCTCGATGCACTGGCGCGCAGCGTGGAAGCGCATGTGCGGACGCTCGCTGATCTCTAGCCTGTGAACAGGCCTGGTTTCCAGTAGATGTCCGGCGACCTCAGTCAGTTGCTGAGCGAAGTCCACCTTCGCACGGTCTCGGTAGAACTCGCGGCCTTGGCCGCTTGCCTGGCGCTGGCCTGGGCCATTTGCCGCTGGTTTGGTCGCGACCAGCCCAAGAATTCGATCTGGTTTGGCCGTCACACCGTCGACGGCCTGATGTTCCCGCTGCTCGCGCTGCTGTTCTCCGACCTGGCACGTCGCGCCGCGATCGGCTTTCAGCCTGTGCTGCTGCGAATTGCCGTGCCGGTGCTGCTGTCGCTGGTAGCCATCCGCCTGTTTGCGCGCGTGCTCAAGACGGTGTTTCCGCAGTCCACGCTGGTCAGCCTGATCGAGCGCACCATCTCCTGGCTTGCCTGGGTCGGGGCGGCGCTGTGGATCGTCGGGCTGTTGCCGCCGGTGCTGGCTGAACTCGACCAGATCACCTTGTCCTTCGGCAAGTCTCACGTGAGCGTGCGAACCATCTTCGAGGGCGTCTTGTCTGCATCCGTGGTGCTCGTCATCTCGTTGTGGATCGCGGCCACCATCGAGAAGCGGATCCTGCAGGAAGCCGTCACCGACCTGTCGATGCGCAAGGTCGCCTCGAACGCGATTCGCGCGTTCCTGCTGCTGATCGGCCTGCTGATTGCGCTGTCGGCCGTGGGCGTGGACTTGACGGCGCTGTCGGTGCTGGGAGGCGCGTTGGGCGTGGGTCTCGGCCTCGGACTGCAGAAGCTGGCCGCCAACTATGTGAGCGGATTCGTGATCCTGCTGGAGCGCTCGATCCGTATCGGCGACAACGTCAAGGTCGACAACTTCGAAGGCCGCATCACCGACATCAAGACCCGCTATACGCTGGTGCGCGCGGGCAATGGCCGCGAAGCGATCGTGCCGAACGAAACGCTCATTACCAGCCGCGTCGAGAACCTCTCGCAGGCGGATCGCCGCTTCAATCTCACGACCACCGTCGTCGTGGGTCATGCGAGCGATGTGTCGCAGGTGCAGGCGATCATGACGGGTGCTGCCGCGGCGCAGGCGCGCGTGCTCGGCGACCCGGCGCCCGTGGCCTTCCTCATGAACTTCACGCCGGACGGACTGGAGTTCACGCTGAACTTCTGGATCGCCGATCCGGACAAGGGCAAGGACAACCTGCGCTCGGCGATCAACATCGCGATCCTCGATGGCCTGCGCAATGCAGGCATCGAGATCGCGCAACGGCAGCGTGTACTGCGCGTCGAGAACTTGCCAAATAACGCTTCCCCAACGGGAGACACTCGCCTATAATCACTAAAAAGCACGATCGTTCTTTTTTCAAGATTGTTGAGGGCCAGCCGCCTAGAATGCGCGGTTGCTCCGTAAATCCCCGGTTTCGCAAAATCCCCCTGGAGGTCAGTCCAATGAAGGTTCTCGTAGCGGTCAAGCGGGTCGTTGACTACAACGTCAAGGTCCGCGTCAAGTCCGATGGTTCCGGCGTCGATATCGCCAACGTCAAGATGAGCATGAACCCCTTCGACGAAATCGCCGTCGAAGAGGCTGTGCGCTTGAAGGAAAAGGGCGTCGTGACCGAAGTCATCGCCGTCTCCTGCGGCGACGCCAAGTGCCAGGAAACCCTGCGCACCGCCATGGCCATCGGTGCCGATCGCGGCATCCTCGTTGAAACCACTGAAGAACTGCAGCCCCTCGCCGTGGCCAAGCTGCTGAAGGCGCTGGTCGACAAGGAACAACCTTCGATGGTCATCCTCGGCAAGCAAGCCATCGACGACGATGCCAACCAGACCGGCCAGATGCTGGCCGCACTGGCAGACCTGCCGCAAGCCACCTTCGCATCGAAGGTCGAACTGGCCGGCGACAAGCTCAACGTGACGCGTGAAGTCGACGGCGGTCTCGAAACCATTTCGGTAAGCCTGCCTGCAGTCATCACGACCGACCTGCGCCTGAACGAGCCGCGTTACGTGACGCTGCCCAACATCATGAAGGCTAAGAAGAAGCAGCTCGACACCTTCAAGCCCGAGGACCTCGGCGTCGATGTCAAGCCGCGCCTGAAGACGCTCAAGGTCAGCGAGCCGCCCAAGCGCGGTGCCGGCATCAAGGTGCCCGATGTCGCCACGCTGGTAGACAAGCTCAAGAACGAAGCCAAAGTCATCTGAAGAGAGACATAAGAACATGACCGCACTCGTCATTGCCGAACACGACCACGCCACCGTCAAGCCGGCGACCCTCAACACCGTGACCGCCGCGCTTGCATGCGGTGGCGACGTCCACGTGCTGGTGGCTGGCGCCAATGCCGCCGAAGCCGGGGCAGCCGCCGCGGAGATCGCAGGCGTGGCCAAGGTCATCGTGGCCGACAGCCCGTCGCTCGCAGAAAACCTCGCAGAGAACGTCGCTGCGCAAGTGCTGGCGATTGCCGGCAACTACAGTCACATCCTGTTCCCCTCGACCGCCAACGGCAAGAACGTCGCCCCGCGCGTGGCCGCCAAGCTCGACGTGGCGCAGATCAGCGACATCACCAAGGTCGTGAGCGCCGACACCTTCGAGCGCCCGATCTACGCGGGCAACGCGATCGCCACCGTGCAGAGCAGCGATGCGACCAAGGTCATCACCGTGCGCACCACGGGCTTTGATGCCGCGGCCGCCACCGGTGGCAGCGCCACGGTCGAGAACGCCGAAGGCGTGGCTGACAGCGGCAAGTCGAGCTTCGTCGGCCGTGAAGTCACGAAGAGCGAACGCCCCGAGCTGACCGCCGCCAAGATCATCGTCTCCGGTGGCCGTGCGCTGGGCAGCGCCGAGAAGTTCCAGGAAGTCATGGCGCCGCTGGCCGACAAGCTCAACGCCGGCCTGGGCGCCAGCCGCGCTGCCGTCGACGCGGGCTACGCCCCGAACGACTGGCAAGTGGGCCAGACCGGCAAGATCGTCGCGCCGCAGTTGTACATCGCCGCCGGCATCTCGGGCGCGATCCAGCATCTGGCCGGCATGAAGGATTCCAAGGTGATCGTCGCGATCAACAAGGATGAAGAGGCACCGATCTTCTCGGTGGCCGACTACGGCCTGGTGGCCGACCTGTTCACGGCCGTGCCGGAACTGGTGAAGGCGCTCTGAGCCGCCACCGCTGAATGACCGCCCAGGGCATCGTTCGCGATGCCCTTTTCACATCTTTCGCATGGAGACAAGAACATGAGCTACATCGCACCCCTCAAGGACATGCTGTTCGACATCGAGCACCTGGCCGATATCGCCGAGGTCGCCAAGCTACCGGGCTTTGAAGACGCAGGCCTCGAAACCGCGCAAGCCGTGCTCGAAGAGTGCGCGCGCTTCAACCAGGACGTGATCGCGCCATTGAACGTCGAGGGCGACCGCGCCCCGTCGACGTTCAAGGATGGCAAGGTCACGACCACTGCCGGCTTCAAGGAGGCCTACGCGCAATACGCCGCGGGCGGTTGGCAAGGCATCCAGCACCCCACCGACTTCGGCGGCCAGGGCCTGCCCAAGACCATCGGCGCGGCCTGCACCGAGATGATCAATTCGGCCAACATCAGCTTTGCGCTGTGCCCGCTGCTGAGTGATGGCGCCACGGAAGCGCTGCTGATGGCCGGCTCCGACGAACTCAAGGCCACCTACCTCGAAAAACTCATCGCAGGCGAATGGACCGGCACGATGAACCTGACCGAACCGCAGGCCGGCAGCGATCTCGCGCTGGTGCGCAGCCGCGCCGAGCCCCAGCCCGACGGCACCTACAAGGTCTTCGGCACGAAGATCTTCATCACCTACGGCGAGCACGACATGGCCGAGAACATCGTCCACCTGGTGCTGGCGCGCGTGACCGGGGCGCCCGAAGGCGTCAAGGGCATCAGCCTGTTCATCGTGCCCAAGTTCATGGTGAACAAGGACGGCTCGCTGGGCGATCGCAACGACGTGCACTGCGTGAGCATCGAGCACAAGCTGGGCATCAAGGCGTCGCCGACGGCGGTGCTGCAGTACGGTGACAACGGCGGCGCTGTGGGCTACCTCGTCGGCGAGGAAAACCGCGGCCTCGAGTACATGTTCATCATGATGAACGTGGCGCGCTATGGCGTCGGCGTCCAGGGCATCGCGGTGGCGGAGATGGCCTATCAGGCTGCAGTGGCCTATGCGAAGGAACGCGTGCAGAGCCGTCCGGTCGATGGTTCGATCAAGGCCAGCGCGGCGATCATCCATCACCCGGACGTCAAGCGCATGCTGATGACGATGCGTGCCTACGTCGAAGGCTGCCGCGCAATGGCCAGCGTCGCAGCGGCCGCCTACGATGCCGCGCACAAGCATCCGGACGCCGATGCACGCAAGCAGAACGAGGCGGTCTATGACTTCCTCGTGCCGCTGGTCAAGGGCTACAGCACCGAGATGAGCCTCGAAGTGGCTTCGCTGGGCGTTCAGGTGCACGGCGGCATGGGCTTCATCGAGGAAACCGGCGTGGCGCAATACATGCGCGATGCCAAGATCCTGACGATCTACGAAGGCACGACGGCGATCCAGGCCAACGACCTGGTGGGTCGCAAGACCATGCGCGACGGTGGCGCAACCGCGAAGGCGATGGCTGCGCAGATCGAGAAGACCGAGGCCGAACTGGCCAAGCGCAGCAGCGCCGCTTCGGCATCGATGCTGAAGCGCCTCAAGGCCGGCCGCGAGGCCTTGCTCGACGTGGTCGATTTCGTCGTGAGCCAGGCCAAGGGCTCGCCTAATGCCGTGTTCGCCGGCAGCGTGCCGTACCTGATGCTCGCCGGCAATGTGGTCGCCGGCTGGCAACTCGCGCGCTCGTTGATCATCGCGGAAGACCTCGCCTCGCAGAACAACGACGTCGCCTTCATGACGGCCAAGGTCGCGACCGCGCGCTTCTACGCGGAGCACATCCTCAACAAGGCGCCCGGCATCCGCGACAGCATCGTCGAGGGCGCAGAGAGCGTCACGGCGATGGCGCTCGAAGCCTACTGAGGCAGTCCGAAAGCGGGCAGCCGAACGCAGAGGTCGCAAAGATTGCGCAGAAGTCGCAGAAGGAAATTCCAGATGAGTTCCTTTGCGACCTCTGCGTAGTTTTTGTATTTCTTCTGCGTTCGGCTGTCCGATCCCGCATTCAACCCGCATCAAGAGACACCCTGACCATGTCGAAGCTCCCCGCCGTCCTCGCCAAGCTGCCGCTGCCGATCATCGGCTCGCCGCTGTTCATCATCAGCAATCCGAAATTGGTGATTGCCCAATGCAAGGCCGGGGTCGTCGGTTCGATGCCCGCGCTCAACGCACGCCCCGCAGCGCAACTCGAGGACTGGCTGGCCGAGATCACCGAGGAACTGGCCGCCTACAACAAGGCCAATCCCGACAAGCCCGCCGCGCCGTTTGCCATCAACCAGATCGTGCACAAGAGCAATGACCGGCTCGACCACGACATGGAGATGGTCGTGAAGTACAAGGTGCCGATCGTCATCACTTCGCTCGGTGCACGCGTCGATGTGAACGAGGCCGTGCACAGCTATGGCGGCGTGACGCTGCATGACGTGATCGACAACAAGTTCGCGCGCAAGGCCATCGAGAAGGGCGCCGACGGCATCATCGCCGTGGCGGCCGGTGCCGGCGGCCATGCGGGCGTGAAGAGCCCCTTCGCGCTGGTCCAGGAGATCCGCCAGTGGTTCGACGGCCCGATCGCGCTGTCGGGCTCCATCGCCACCGGGGACGCGGTGCTGGCCGCGCAAGCGATGGGCGCCGACTTCGCCTACATCGGGACTGCCTTCATCGCCACCGAGGAAGCGCGCGCCAGCGAAGAGTACAAGCAGGCCGTGGTGGCGGGCAGCTCGGACGACATCGTCTATTCGAACCTGTTCACCGGCGTGCACGGCAACTACCTGGCGCCATCGATCATCGCGGCCGGCATGGATCCGGCCAACCTGCCGGAGGGCGACCTGAAGACCATGAACTTCGGCGGTGGCGATGGCGCCAAGACCAAGGCCTGGAAGGACATCTGGGGCTCGGGCCAGGGCATCGGCGCCGTGACCGAAGTGTCGAGCGCCGCGTCCTTCATCGAGAAACTCAAGGCGGAATACTTCGCCGCCCGCAAGCGCCTCGCGCTCTGACGGAAAAGCGCGCAGTGGCCGCCTTGCCGCAGCAGTCCGCGGCCGGGCGGATGCCACTTCTGGATGCCACCAAGGGGGTGGCCTGCCTGCTGATCGTCGGGCACCACCTGGTTCGCTATGGGCCGCTGGCCGACGGTGCGGCGCCACTCGCGCCGTGGCTGTTCGAATGGCTCTCGGAGGATGGCCGGCTGGCGGTGCAGGTCTTCCTGGTGATCGCCGGCTTCCTGGCGGCGGCAAGCCTTGCGCCCGCGGGCCTGCTGCGAAGCGACCGGCCTGCCATGCGCGCCCTCTACCAGCGCTACGGGCGCCTGGTCATGCCTTATCTGGCGGCGCTCACATGCACGGTGCTGGTGGCGGCGGCGGTCAGGCCCTGGCTCCACGACGAAGCCGTACCGGGTGCACCGAGCCTGCCGCAACTGATCGCGCATGGGTTGCTGCTGCAGGACCTGCTGGGCTACGACGCCCTGTCGGCAGGCGTCTGGTATGTGGCCATCGACTTCCAGCTGTTCGCACTGGCCATCGTGGTGGTCGGGCTCGCAGGGCCGATGCAGCGGCATGGGCGCCTGTCGCCCGCCACTGCGCGGTGGGTGGGCGCGGTACTTGTCGGGGGCCTGGTCGTCGGCTCGCTGCTGGTGTTCAACCGACAAGCCTCGCTGGACATCACGGCCATCTATTTCTTCGGCGCCTACGGGCTGGGGATGCTCGGCTTCTGGCTCGGCCGGGCGACGCGCGGTATCGCCTGGAGCAGCGCGGTGGCCTTGCTGGGCACGGTGGGCCTGGTGGCCCTGGCCGTCGAATGGCGCAGCCGCATCGTGGTGGCCCTGGTGACGGCGCTCGCCATCGTGCTGGCGGACCGCCGTGGCTGGCTGGCTCCGAAACACTGGCCCACGATGGCGATGCCGCTCCTGCGATTGGGGCGGATCTCCTACTCGCTGTTCCTGATTCACTTTTCGGTGATCCTCGCGGTCAATGCGCTGGTCAGCCAGTGGGCGCCGCGCACGCCTTGGGGCGACGCGCTCGGACTGGCCGGGGCGGTGCTGTTGTCGCTGGGGGCCGCGACGGTGCTTCACGCCCAGGTCGAGCTGCGTCCGACGACGTGGCGCGCGCTGTTGTTCCTGTTCGGCGCCCTGGTGGTGTGCGGGATGCTCACAGCGCCGTGAGGTTTCCGTGAGATCTCCGTGAGGTCGCGCCCTGGGGCATCCAGGGCGATTCGCGCAACCGGGCGAACGGCCTGTTGCGCCCGCCGTCCGGAGGGCGCACGCTGCGGAGGTGTGAACAAACCCACAGACGGATGACACCGCCTCCATCGCAGCGTCCACACTTGCAATCGCTCCCGGCGCAAGGCCTAGGCAGCGTGGTGCAGGGCGTCGCGGCCTTGCTGTGGCTGCCGCAGGCCGCGCTGCTGGCCTGGGCGGTGGACGGCCTCGCGTCGGGCCGCGGCTTGGCGGCCGTGGGATGGCCGGCCGGGGGGATCCTGCTGCTGGGCCTGCTGCGCAGTGCTTGCGAAGCCTGGGGCGCGCGCCGTGTCTTCCTGCAGGCCCGCGCCCACCTGACGGCCTTGCGGGCGCATGCGGTGGCGGCACTGGCGGCGGGCTCGCCGTCGGATCGCACGCGGGTGCCTTCGGGCCTGGCGGCCAGTGTGCTGGCCGAGCAGGCCGAAGCGGTGGTGCCCTACCTGGTGCGGTATCAGCCGGCGCGTTGGCGCGTGATGGTGGTTCCGCTCGCCATCGCGGCCGTGGTGGCTTGCCTTTCATGGATCGCGGCGCTGGTGCTGCTGGTCGCGGCGCCGCTGATTCCGGTGTTCATGGTCATCGTCGGCATGCGGGCGCAGGCCGCGAGCAAGGCGCAGATGCTGGAGATGGGCAGCATGAATGCCTTCCTGCTGGACCGTCTGCGCGGCCTCGCCACCTTGCGTGCGCTGGACGCGGTGGACGCGACTGCGCGGCGCCTGGGGGATTCCGCGCAGTCCTTGCGACGGCGCACGATGGCCGTGTTGCGCATCGCGTTCCTGTCGTCCGCGGTGCTGGAACTGTTCTCCGCGCTCGGCGTTGCGATGGTGGCGGCGTATGTGGGATTCCATCTGCTTGGGACGCTGGCATTCGGCGCCTGGGGCAATCGCCTGAGCCTCGGCGAGGGCCTGTTCATCCTGCTGCTGGCGCCCGCGTTTTTCGAGCCATTGCGGGACATGGCCGCGGTCTGGCATGACCGTGCTGCCGGGGAGGCGGCCCTGAATGCGCTTGGGCAGATGGAGCGCCATGGGGTTGCGTTGCCGGGCGGGCGCCCCGCCAGCGTCGGCGCCGTGGCCGCGCAGCCGAACCCGCACCCGCACCCGCACACCGCCCCGTCTGTGATCGTGCGCGAGCTGCGCTTCGCGCACCCCGGGGAGTCGCCGCTTTTCGACGGCTTCGAGCTTCGTATCGCAGCTGGCGAGCATGTCGCGCTGCTGGGCGCGAGCGGGTCGGGCAAGACCGCGCTGTTGTCGCTGTTGGCGGGCTTGCTGCCAGCCGCGAGCGGCCACATAGAGATCGGCGGCGTGCCGATGTCCGATCGCAACGCCACGGCACTGCGTGAGCGCATGGGCTGGATGGGGCAGAAGCCGCATGTGTTCGCCGGCTCGGTGGCGGCCAACGTCGCCTTGGGCCGGGCCGGCATCGGCGCGCCAGAGGTGGCATCGGCAATGCGCCTGGCCCGGCTGGAGGCGGTCGCGCAGGCGCATCCGGGTGTGGCATTGGGCGAAGGTGGTGTGGGGCTTTCAGGTGGCGAGGCGGCAAGGCTCGCGCTGGCGCGCATGGCCGCCCACGCGGGCGCCGACCTCTTGCTGGCCGACGAACCCACTGCGCACCTCGACACCGAAACCGCCGCGCACGTGGCCGACGCGCTGTTGGCGCTGGCCCGCGGCAAGACCTTGATCGTTGCCACGCACGACCCGGTGCTGGCTGCGCGCATCGGTCGCGTGGTCGATCTGGATGCCGAGCCGATGGAGCATGCTGCCCGTCCGCCCGAAGGCGCTCGCAACCCTGCGCGCAGCGCCGAGGTTCTCCAATGACCCGCGCCTGGCGCGATCTCCGCCTCGTGCTGCGGCCCTTTCTCGCCGCGCAGCCACGGGCCCTGCTGTGGGGAGCGGTGATGGCCGTGCTCACGGTGTGGATGGGCATGGCCTTGCTGGGCTTCTCGGGCTGGTTCATCACCGCGGCTTCGCTGGCGGGTTTGAGCGCCGCCACGGCGTCGGTGTTCGACGTGTTCACGCCATCCGCCGGCATCCGCTTGCTGGCGCTGGGGCGCACGGCCTCGCGCTATGCAGAGCGGCTGGTCACGCACGATGCGACCTTCGGCGTGCTGGCCACGCTGCGTGTGCAGCTGTTCCGTGGCTGGGCGCGGGCCGGGGCCGCGCGGGCGCTGTTGGTGCAACCGTCACGACTGCTGTTTCGCCTCACTTCCGACATCGACGCACTGGAGTCGCTCTACCTGCGCCTGCTGGTGCCGGCGGCTGCGGCATGCGGTGCGGCGATGCTGGCAGGCGTCGCGGTCGGCTTCATGCACGTGGGCGTGGGCCTTGCGCTTGGACTTTGGCTCGTGGTGTGCGGGTGTGGCATGGCACTGGCCATCGCGAGTCGTGCGCGTCGTCCCGCGGTGCTGCGTGGACACGCGATCGAGGCCTTGCGTGCGCGTGCGGTGGATCTCGTGGCGGGCCAGACGGATCTCGTGATGTCAGGTCGCCTCGACGCCCAACGCCATGCGCTCGCCGCTGCGGATGCGCGCCTTGCCAAGGCCGACCTCGCGCTGAACCGGCTCGAGACCGCTGCCGCTTTCGGCCATGGCGCGGCCGGCACATTGAGCCTGGTCGGAACGCTGTTGGCGGTGGGCTGGCTGGTGGGCGAGGGCGCCATTGGCGCGCCTGCAGCGGCGCTGGCATTGCTCATCGCGATGACGGCGATCGAACCCTTTGCCGCATTGCGGCGCGGCGCGCTCGATGCCGGGCGCACCTGGCTTGCGGTGAAGCGCCTGGGCCCGCGGATGGCCGTCGCCGACGAGGAGGCGCCCGCGCCATCGATCGAATTTGCAAGCTCGCTTGCCTTGCGGCTTGACGATGTGTCCGCACGCTATGCCGACGGGCAGGATCAGGTGCTCGCCCACTTGTCCCTCGCCATCGCCGCAGGCGAACGCGTGGCGCTGGTCGGCCCCAGCGGTGCAGGCAAGTCGACGGTGCTGGCGCTCGCCACGGGCGAGATGACGGCTTTCTCCGGCACGGTCGCACGGCAACCTGCGTGTCTGCTGACCCAGCGCACCGAACTGTTCCACGACAGCCTGCGCGACAACCTGCGGCTGGCAGACCCTTGCGCCGGCGATGCGCAGCTGTGGTCCGCGCTCGATGCGGCGGGTCTCGGTGACGAGGCAAGGGCCCTGTCCGCGGGGCTCGATACCACATTGGGCGAGGGTGGTCTAGGCCTGTCTGGCGGGCAGTCCAGACGACTTGCGCTCGCGCGGCTCTTCTTGCGTAATACGCCCCTGTGGGTTCTCGATGAACCCAGCGAGGCGCTGGACACTGCGACTGCACGCGACGTGTTGAACAGGTTGTCCGGCCATGTCGCAGGCAAGAGCCTGTTGATCGCCACCCATCTGCGTCGAGAGGCAGAGCTGGCGGATCGGCTGGTCTGCCTGAGGGAGGGTTGCGTCGTTGCCGACCTGATGCGCGGCACGGACGCCTTTGACGCCGCGCTTCACGCGTTGCGCCCCGACTGATCGACGAATGGCAAACAACAAGTCAACGAGGAGCGTCCCATGGACATGGACATCGTCGCACTCTCGCGATTGCAGTTCGGCGCCACGGCGCTCTATCACTTCCTGTTCGTGCCGCTGACCATCGGCCTGTCGATCCTGCTGGCCATCATGGAGACGGTCTACGTCATGACGGGCCGCGTGATCTGGCGCGACATCACCAAGTTCTGGGGCACGCTGTTCGGCATCAACTTCGCGATGGGCGTGGCCACGGGCGTGGTGATGGAGTTCCAGTTCGGCATGAACTGGAGCTACTACAGCCACTATGTCGGCGACATCTTCGGCGCGCCGCTGGCCATCGAAGGCTTGATGGCCTTCTTCCTGGAAGCGACCTTCGTCGGGCTCTTCTTCTTCGGTTGGGACAAGCTGTCGAAGGTCGGCCACCTGGTCACGACCTGGGCGGTGGCCATGGGCACCAACCTGTCGGCGTTGTGGATCCTGATTGCCAACGGCTGGATGCAGAACCCGGTCGGCGCGGTGTTCAACCCCAAGACCATGCGCATGGAGGTCAGCGACTTCTACGAGATCCTGACCAACACCGTGGCGCAGGCCAAGTTCGTGCACACGGTGTCGGCGGGCTATGCCTGCGCGTCGATCTTCGTGCTGGGCGTGTCGGCTTGGTACCTGCTGCGCAACCGGCACGTCGAGATTGCCAGGCGTTCGATGACGGTGGCCGCGTCCTTCGGCCTCGCGGCCTCGCTGTCTGTCGTGCTGCTGGGCGACGAGAGCGGCTACCAGTCGAGCGAGCACCAGAAGATGAAGCTCGCGGCCATCGAGGCGATGTGGACGACCGTGCCTGCGCCGGCGCATTTCACCGCCTTCGGCTTCCCCGACCAGGAGGCCCGCGAAACGCACTATGCGGTGCACATTCCGGCGGTGATGGGCCTGATCGGCACGCGCTCGCTCACGACCGTGATTCCTGGCATCGACGAACTGGTGAAGCGGGCCGAGGTGCGCATCACGGCGGGCCTCAAGGCCTACGAGGCGCTGCAGCAGATCCGCGACGCCGGCAGCACGACGGCGGTGACACAGGGCGTGCGCGACGCATTCGAATTCAACGGGCCGGACATGGGCTACGCGCTGCTGCTCAAGCGCTACGTCGACGACCCGCGCCAGGCCACGCCCGAGCAGATCCGCCAGGCAGCCTGGGACACCGTGCCGCAGGTCGCGCCGCTGTTCTGGACCTTCCGCGTGATGGTCGGGATCGGCATGTTCCTGATCCTGCTGACGGCGACCTTCTTCGTGCTGTCGGCGCGCCGGCGGCTGGACCGGCACGCATGGCTGCTCAAGGTGGCGCTGTGGTCGATCCCGCTGCCCTGGATTGCCGCCGAGGCGGGCTGGATGGTGGCCGAGTTCGGGCGGCAGCCGTGGATCATCGAAGGCGTGTTGCCGACGGCCCTGGCGGTATCGAACCTCGGGGCCGTGACGCTGCTCATCACGCTGCTGGGCTTCGTCGCGATCTACACCGTGCTGCTGGTCATCGAGTTGAAGCTGATGTTCAAGGCGATCCGCAAGGGGCCGCTCGACGAGCATCCGCCGTTGGCGGGGGATGTGATGCGCGGCTTCGGCCGCAACCCGTCCAGGCCTTTCGCCGCAGGGAGCTGAATCATGATCCTTCACGAACTCCTGGCCTACGACACGCTGCGCATGATCTGGTGGTTGCTGCTGGGCATCCTGCTGGTCGGCTTCGCGGTGACGGACGGCTTCGACCTGGGCACGGGCATCCTGTTGCCCTTCGCCGGGCGCGACGACATCGAGCGCCGCGTGATCATCAACAGCGTGGGGCCGGTGTGGGAAGGCAACCAGGTGTGGCTGGTGCTGGGCGGCGGCGCCATCTTCGCGGCCTGGCCACAGCTCTACGCGGTGTCGTTCTCGGGCTTCTACCTGGCGATGTTCGTGATCCTCACGGCGCTGATCCTGCGGCCGGTGGCCTTCAAGTTCCGCAGCAAGCGCGACGACCCCGCATGGCGCACGCGCTGGGACTGGGTGCTTTTCTATTGCGGGCTGGTGCCTTCGCTGATCTTCGGCGTCGCCATCGGCAATGTGCTGCAGGGCGTGCCGTTCCGGTTCACGGCCGACATGCACATCCTCTACGAAGGCACGTTCTTCGCGTTGCTCAATCCGTTCGCCTTGCTGTGCGGCCTGGTGTCGGTCGCGATGCTGGCCATGCATGCCGCCGGCTGGATCGTGTTCAAGACCGATGGCGCGGTGGCCGAGCGCGCACGTTCGCTGGGCATGCTGGCCGCGCTGCTCACGGTGGCGCTGTATGCGCTGGCCGGCGTGCTGCTGCTGACGGTGATGACCGGCTATCGCGTCACCAGCGCCGTCGACATGCTCGGGCCGTCGAACCCGATGCTCAAGACGGCGCAGGTGCAGGCCGGCGCCTGGTTCGCGAACTATGCGGCCCACCCCTGGGCGCTGGTCGCGCCGGTGCTCGGTTTCGTGGGGGCCATCGGCTCGCTGCTCGCGTTGATGGCGCGGCGCGGCGGGCTGGCGCTGCTGTGCTCGGGGCTCGGCATCGCGGGCATCATCCTCAGCGTGGGCGCGTCGATGTTTCCGTTCATCCTGCCGTCGAGCCTGGAGCCGCGCGCCAGCCTGATGGTGTTCGACGCCTCATCGAGCCACTTGACGCTGTTCATCATGCTGGTGGCCACCTGCATCTTCCTGCCGATCATCCTGGCCTACACGAGCTGGGTCTATCACGTGCTGTGGGGCAAGGTGGACGAGGATGCGATCCGCGAAGAGCGCGGTCATGCCTACTGAACCCTGAAAGGACGATTGATGTGGTACTTCTCGTGGATGCTCGGGCTGCCGCTGGCGGCGGCCTTCGCGGTGCTCAATGCCATGTGGTACGAGCTGATGGACGACGAGGCGATTCGCAAGGCGACGCTGGAGCCGGAAGGGCCGCAAGGGCAGGAGCGGCTGTAGACGATTGCATGTAGTGAGCTGAGCGCAACGGCAGCAATCGACGCGGCCGTTCAGTGGCGGAAATTGGCGTCGAGAAAGTCGATCAGGTCGAGCGTGACGTTGGCCTTCTGGGTGACGTTGGTGTAGATCGAGGCGCCGGGCTTGATGCAGCTCTTTCGCATCTCGGGGAACAGCGCGGCCGGGTCGGTTTCGGCAAAGGTCTTGCCGTCATAGTTGAAGCGACCGTCGGGTTCCACCACCACGTTGCAGTTGGCCAGGCTTTCGATGGTCGGGTTGCGGTACATGACGCGGTCTTTCGGGTCGCCGTCGAATGCCGTGGTTGCACCGGAGTAGACCTTGACCAGGCTGCTGCCACCTGCCGCCGTGTATTCGCTCCCGAGCGTTTCGCAGGGCTTGACGCCTGTCACGTCGTCCTTGTCACCGATCGCGATGAACACCTGGGCGCTTGGCTTGGGCTGCCGCGGGTGGAGAAAGCATGTGGCCCCGACGGCCATCACGAGTGCAAAGCGGTCGGCTTTTTCCGAAGGCAGGAATGTTCGGTCGGCGGCGAGCAAGGCCACGGTTCCACCGCGTCCGGATCCCATGAGCGCCATCCGGTCGGCGGGGTAGCCAAGGGAGACAAGGTAGCGCTTGGCAGCAAAGGCGTCGCGCATCTGTTCGTAGAGGCTGATGGCGGTGTTGTCGTTTGAAGTGGACTTCACGCTCCGTGCGCCGTAGGTGTCGATCACCAGGACCGTATAGCCGGCGGAACTGATGGACCGGGCGTAGTGGCCCTCGCGCACGTCGCTCCAGCCGTCCGCGGCATTGACGATGACCACGGCCGCCTTGGCTTCGCCAGGCGGCTTGAATACCACGGCCTTGATCTCCAGTTCCTGCCCGCCCGCGCGCGGGGACTTGAAGCTGACCAGGGTGCCGCCTTGTGGCTGCGCATAGGGCATCGGAAGTTGCATCCACGCGCGCGAGGGTCTACCCGGCGGAGTCGCCATCGGCTCTTGTTGCGCGCAGGCCGCGACGCAGAAGAGCGCCGCAATGGCCAGCGCTGCCGCATGGCGAAGTGTCGAACGGAGCCGAGTCATTTGCTGCCCTCCGGGAGTCCTGCCATTCGAAGTCCCTCGACCAGCCGCGCGCGTTGCGCGAGAAAGCCGGGGTCCGTCGACGGGTAGGTGAGAACCACGTAAGCGATGTTGCTCAGTGGCTGCAACTGGCGGTGCCTTGACATGTTGGCTGCGGCCGATGCCTTGCGCCCATGCAAGGCATCGATCGCCGCGAGCATGAGATAGGGTCGGCCGTTGTTGGGGAACTCGGCCGCCCAGTTGCGCAGGATCTCGTAGGCTTCGTCGTCATGCTGCTGTGCGAAGGCTGCGTCGGCCCGGCACTGGATGAGCCATTGCTTCGCCCGCGTCTGGTAGGCCTGGAGGCTGGACGCCCTGGCCATGTGTTCCTGCGCTTCGGCGAAGCGGCCTTGCCGCACCAGCGCGATGGCCATGCGCAGGTGGGCACCCGGGTCGTCGGGGCTGACCTCGAAGCTGCGTTGCCAGATCCAGAACGCCTCGTCGGGGCGCTGCCGCAGAGACAGCATCTCGGCCCACGCCGACAGGTTCTGGGAGTTGGCCGGACCGAGGTCCAGTGCCCGCTTGAGTACCTTTTCGGTGATATCGAGTTCGTCGCGCGGGGACTTGCTGAAGAAGTTATAGAAGCCCACGAGGTGCGTCACGCCAAGGCCGATCCAGGCGTCGACGGAGTTCGGGTCGACCCGCGCGGCGAACTCGAAGCGCTCGCGCGCGCGTTCCAGGTCCTCGGCGGTGTTGCCGCGGTCGAGGTCGTGCCAGGCCAGCACGATGGCATCGACGGGATCCTTCTCATGGCCGGGCAGCCTGGCCCGCACGCCTTCGATCTCGTAGTAGCGCGCCGTCAGCGCGTTGGCGACGTCCCGCCCATAGGGGGAACGCACGGCTTCTTCATCGCTCTTGAACTCGGCTTCGTACAGGCGGTAGACGGCGCCAGTGGCGATTTCGGTCAGGTTGGCAGCCACCCGAACGGTGCTGCCATCGCGCACGACACGGCCGCCCAGCACGAACCGCACCGACTGCTCCCGGCCGATGCGCTCGAATTCCGGCGCAGCGGGATCCTGCTGCAGGGTGGCGCCGCGTTCGATGACCCGCACGCCCGCGCGCTCCAGTTGAGCGCCGATGGCGTCCGCCATGTCGTCAGCCAGCGTGGAGCCGGCAGTCTTGCCGCGCCGGTCGTTGAAGGCCAGCACGGCGAGCGCGCGCCGGTTGATGACCTCTTCGTCGATGTTCATCGGCGGAATGGCATGCCGCTGCCATTGCCACGTTGCAGTGGCGCCACCGATGGCGCAGGCCACCACGATGCCGGTGACGATCCAGCGCCAGTGGCGTCGTGGAGCGCGCGGACGCGGCGAGGCCAGCGCTGCGGGTGCGCTGGACGCTGGCGCGGTGGCATGCACCAGTCGAAATGCACCTACGGGCTTGGTGATGTTCTTCACCTGCTGCAGGCCGATATCCTCGAAGTTGGCGCGCGTCTGGTCGGACGAGAGTTCCTCGACAGCGTGCGACACGACCAGCCCGCCCGGTTCTGCCAGCGCCTGCAGGCGCGACGCGATGTTGACGCCATCCCCGTAGACCGTGCCGTCGGGCTTCTCGATCACGTCGCCGACGTGGATGCCGATGCGGAACTGCAACTGGAGTTGTGCAGGCGGGCTGCTCGATCGGGAAGCGAGTTCATCCTGGACTGCGACGGCAGCGC
The DNA here is from genome assembly GCF_019207085.1 of Variovorax sp. dw_308. Classification (GTDB taxonomy): domain Bacteria; phylum Pseudomonadota; class Gammaproteobacteria; order Burkholderiales; family Burkholderiaceae_C; genus Variovorax. The sequence goes on from NZ_JAATOM010000004.1 coordinate 303,702, forward strand.
GGACTGCGCCCACCGCCGTGTCGAACACGGCCAGCACCGAATCGCCGGAGGTGTCCACGACGCGCCCGCCCATCAGCGCGACATGCGTGCGAAAGACCTGGCGGGCCTCGTCCAATGCGGTCAGCGTGCCCATCGCGTCGAGTGCCATCGACCGCGAATAGCCGGCCGCATCCGCGGCCAGGATGGCCAACAGTCGATGTCGGATGTCGGTCTGCATGTCTGATCGCGGGCGGGCAAACTCCAGGGACTAGCGACGGCCATTGTCAACCGATGGACCGGAATTTGTGGCCTTTTCCTCCCCAGAACGTGGGAGGAAACCTGAAATCTGCGAGCGGATATGCGCGCCTCCCTCTTGGCCGCAAAACGCCGTCGAGGGATGGATTCCGCGAGAGGGTTTCAATGTGGCAACAGAACGTCCGGACAGCAGGCGACTTGGCGCGAAATCTTTTGCCCTGACGCGGCGCGTCTGGTGCAATAGCGGCAACTCCCCAAGAGGAGGTTGACCCGAGGTCCGGGGGAGCGAAAGAAAAGAGGTGCGTCACGCTGAGCCCCTTGCGCCGGAGCGCTGTGTTTGACCATGGAGGAGATTGCGATGAAAAAATCCCTGGTGTCCCTGGCCGCCCTGGCTGCTGCCGGAGTCGCTTCGGCTCAGTCGTCCCTGACCATGTTCGGTGTGGTCGACACGGCCGTCACCTACATCCAGACGACGAGTTCGTTCGTTGGCATTCCCGGTACGCCCGGTCTCAACTTCGTTGGCGCGCCCGACCAGCATCAGAGCCAGTGGTCCATGACCAGCAGCGGCTACAACGCGAGCCGCCTCGGGTTCCGTGGGACGGAAGACCTCGGAGGTGGCGTCGCCATAGGCTTCTGGCTCGAAGCCGGCATGACAAATGACGATGGCGCTATCGGGCTTGCAGCCTTCAATCGTCGTTCGACCGTGAGCTTGTTGAGCAGCAGCTTCGGAGAGATCCGCCTCGGCCGCGACTACGTGCCCACGTTCTGGAACGACGATGTGTTCAGTCCGTTCAGCACCACTGGCGTTGGCGCCAGTCAGGTCTACGTGATGAACAACGGTCCCCGCACCGTCTCTTTCGGTGGCTTGAACCGCGGCCTGTTCGGCAACCCCAACGCCACTCGTGCGTCGAACAGCATCGGCTACTTCCTGCCGCCGGACCTCGGCGGTTTCTACGGCCAGGCGATGTACGCGTTCAACGAGGCCGTCAAGTACGACCCCGGCAACACGACCCCTGCGGCGGCCAACACCCAACGCGCTGGCCGCTACGTCGGCGGCCGCTTCGGCTATGGCTACGGCCCGCTGGACGTGGCAGCCTCTTATGGCGAAAGCGTCACTGGCGACAACTACAACCAGGGCCTCACCACCAATGTAGTGACCACCAACCTCGGCGCTTCATGGGACTTCGGCGTCGTCAAGCTCTTCGGTGAGATTTCTCGCACCCAGAACAAGAACGAGTACGTGTTCCCGCCGCCCGTCGGAACGGGCGACTACAAGGGCGACGGCTACCTGCTCGGCGCAACCATGCCGGTCGGCGTTGGCCTTATCCGCGTGGCCTACTCGCACGTCAAGCTGAACTTCACGTCGCCGCCGACGGGTACCACTGCGATCCTGGCCGCGACTGGTTCGGACCCAGCGGCTGGCAAGTTCGCGATCGGCTATGTGCACAACCTGTCGCTGCGCACGGCACTCTACGTGACGGGTGCCTATGTCAAGGAAAAGAACGGTGCTGCGTTCATCATTCCCGTCGGCAACTCTTTTCCTCTCTTCACCAACAACTACTTCACCACGGGTTCCGGGTACAAGGCCGATCACGTGATGGGCTACGACTTCGGTATCCGCCACGCCTTCTGAACCTGCGCGGGCCAACGCCCGCTGAAATTCGAGCTGTATCTCGATGCGGAAGCTCCGATCCATCAACGCTCAGGTGGACGGCGCATCAACTCAATGGATGGCGCCCAGCATGTCGTGGGTGTCGTGCGCCATGATGGCCAGAAAGGTCAGCAGGCCGAGGTAGTAGAGGCCGTAGGTCAGGCGGGTCTCGGTGCTGACGCCGTAGTACTGCTGGTTGGCCGGGTCTTTCGGGTCGTACTTCCAGGCCTTCATCACCTGCGGCGCGGCCATCACGGCGATCAGGATCAGCATCGGACTCGGACGCCAGAAGAACATCGCGACCAGTACCGGCACGCCGACCAGCCACACGCGCGGCGTGAGCACCGCGGTGATGCGTCCGCCATCGAAGGGTGACAGGGGGATCAGGTTGAACAGGTTCAGGAAGAAGCCTGCATAGGCGAGGGCGAGCAGCAACTGGCTGCCCGTCTCGCGCGCCGCGAAGTAGCAGCCCAGCGCGGCCAGGCTGCCGAGCAGCGGGCCGGCAAAGCCGACCCATGCCTCGGTCTCGACATCGTGCGGCTGGTCCTTCAACTCGATCCATGCGCCGACGAACGGAATGAAGGTCGGCGCACTCACCTCGAGCCCGCGCTGGCGCGCCGCGAGGTAGTGGCCCATCTCGTGCACGAAGATCAGGCCGACGAAGCCCGCCGCATAGCGCCAGCCGAACACGAAGGCATAGGCGATGACAGACACCAGCATCGAGCCGCCGGTGAGCAGCACCTTGCCGAGCTTGCCGGCCGACAGCAGCAGGAACAGCAGCTTCAGCACGACTGGCTCAGCCTTCCTTCTTCCGGAACATCTTGGTGAAGCCCCAGAGCGCGGCGCCGCCGGCCACGAAGATGACCTTGGCGAACTTGGCCGCGAAGGCCGCGAGCACCGCCAGCAAGCCGAGCTTCTTGGCCGCCGCGCCGGCGACCAGCGCGGCCAGGCCGTAGGCCGCGACCTTGTCGGTCGAGCTGTTGAAGTCGGCGTATTTCTTGCCGTCGTCGTATTGCAGCGCGCCCAGCAACTTGTTCGCCTCCGGCTTGTGCTTTTCGATGTCGCGCGCGTCGGTGACAAGGTTGAGGCTGATGTAGCCCTCGCGGCCCAGCGCATAGGTGTTGTAGTTCACACCCTGGTCCTGCGTGCTGCCACCCTTGTCGCGGGTCAGGGCAGACCACACCAGGCGGTGCGTGCCTGCGTCATATCTCGGCTCCTGCGCCCAGCCGACGACTTCCATCGGCGTGATGCCGCGCTTCACGCGGTCCTCGTTGCTTGCCTCGGTGCCTTCCTTGAGGCTCTTGAGCAGGTCGGCCGCGTTCCATTCCTTCGCGTCATCGTCCTTGATGTAGCCCTCCTTGACGAAGCGGACGCTGGCGAACCATCCGCTCTGCTCGGCGGGAAACACCAAGCCCTGGAAGCTGTCGTCGACGCGGTTGCCCATGCTGCGCATCAACTGCGCAGCGGCCGGCACCGGCACCCACACATAGCCCGCAGGCAGCTGGAGGTGCGCCTGGTTGCTCACGCCGATGTTGGCCGGGCCCAGTTGCCTGGACGCTTTGGCGGCGGCATAGGCAGCCTCTTGTTCAGCCTCGGGGCTGGTGTTCGCGGCAGGGGCGGCGGCAGAGGCGGTGGCAGGGGTGGCGGCATAGGCGATGCCCGCGCAGGTCAAAAGAAAACCCGCGGCGAGGCGGGTCGGGTGCAGACGCATGATGTTCCCTCGGAGTGCTCGGTTGTTGTGTCAGCCACCGAGTCTAGGGGCCTGCGCCGCGGCTGGATCAGCCTTGGGAATACGTTGTCATTAGATCGTGAATTAAGACCGCGAAGTCCGTCACACAATGGTAGACAGCTATCAAACTGATAGCAAAATAAGCGTCACTTCCACGGCGTCGACGGTGGCACCGCGGCTGCAGGCTCGACGTCGATGCTCTTGAAATCCGCAGGCGAGACGATCTCCAGGTATTCCATGTCCGGCGAGTAGTCGAACAGGAAATGCCGGATGCCGGGACGCTGGTGCACCACGTCGCCCGCCTCGACCAGGGTTTCCTTGTCCTCGTACATGAAGCGCGCCCAGCCCTTGATCATGATGACGATCTGGAAGTCCGCCTCGTGTCGGTGCCAACCGGTGCCGCCTTCCGGTGGCATGTTGGCCTTCACCAGGTGCGCGATGACCTGGCCGTTGGTGGCCTCGGCCACGCCGAGGTCGCGGTACAGGAAGAAGTCGCGCAAGCCGCCGGAGACGAATTGCGTGTCACCGGGCTTGACGTGCGAGAACTTGGTGGCGGTTCGGTCCAGCATGGGGCACTCCTCTGGGAGATGGTTGATGCTGCGCCGCAGCATGCAAAAACCATTCCCGAGAGGACGCCCGAATCGAGGGCGCCTATGCCTGGCCGACGATCGAAAGAGGGCGGGCCTGGCGCTCGCGCGCCATGACGAAGCGCTCGCGCAACTGTCGCGCCAGCGCGGGTGCATTGCGCTGCACCAATGCCACACCGTAGCTGCCCAGCGGCTGTCCTTCGAGGCTGATCTGCACACTGGAGAAGTAGTGGCCCAACGCATCGCAAGCATCCCAGAGGCATCGTTCGAGCGATTCGAGCGTGGTCTCGGTGTGCAGGAACGAATCGGCGCTGGCGCTCAGGCTGTACGCATAGACCTGGGGACGAATGCAGCGGATCTGGAGATGGGGTTGCATGAATGAATACCTTCGAGGACGGTCGTCATTCGACCGATATCAAAGGTATTCATGGGGTGAATTCGTGTCCATACGCCGTATGGCCACGCACCTAGATCAAGCGTACTGGCGCCGTTCTATGCGGGCAGCAGGGCCCACGGCGACTCGCGGAACGCGAGTTCGTGCTGCTTCATGGCCTGGGCCAGCCGCGCAACTTCCGCCGCTGCGCCGGGCATCCGGCGCGCCAGGGCGTCGATCTGCCTGGCATAGGCATCCGTCAATTCCTGCCATTGACTGAAGGCAATGCCCATGTCGCTGGTAGCGCTCATCATTTCGTAGCAATCCGTTTCCGCCTTCGCGGCGTTAGCTGGCCGTCCATTTGCTGGTTCTGTCAGCCTCAGAGCCTCCCTGCGATACCTACTTTAAACAACTGATCCGTACGTTTTGAGTCGCTCGAGCCGGGCAACTTCGCTTCGATTGCCGGGGGCCCCGGGTGCTTTGTCTCAACGTCCTATGGTGGGATCCGCCATCTTTCAATGCCTCGATCGGCCGATTCGCCTACATCGCCATTGCACTAAAAGTAGTACGCGATGTTACTCTTTGTTAACTATTTGGTTTGCAATTGTGTTGCGCGAAAGCTGCATCGGCGACTGCTCGCGGTCCGCCGCGCGGTCGAAGGAGGGCGCAGGGCGTTTGTTGGGATAATCCCGCGCCATGAGCGGCAACACCTTCGGCACCCTTTTCGCAGTCACCAATTTCGGTGAATCCCATGGCCCTGCGATCGGATGCGTCATCGATGGCTGCCCGCCCGGCATGTCGCTCAGCGAGGCCGACATCCAGGGCGACCTGGACCGCCGCCGCCCCGGCACCAGCCGCCATGTCACGCAGCGCAACGAGCCCGATGCGGTGCAGATCCTCTCCGGCGTCTACGAAGGCAAGACCACCGGCACGCCGATCGCATTGCTGATCCAGAACACCGACCAGCGCAGCAAGGACTACGGCAACATCGCCCAGCAGTTCCGCCCTGGCCACGCCGACTTCACCTACTGGAAGAAGTACGGCATCCGCGACCCGCGCGGTGGCGGGCGTTCGTCGGCACGGCTCACGGCGCCGATGGTCGCGGCCGGCGCAGTCGCCAAGAAATGGCTGGCCGAGAAATACGGCACCGTGTTTCGCGGGTGCATGGCGCAGATCGGCGACATCGTGATCCCGTTCGAGAGCTGGGAGCACGTGCCCAACAACCCCTTCTTCGCGCCCGTCGCCGATGTGTCGCAGCTCGAGGCCTACATGGACGCGTTACGCAAGGCCGGGGACTCCTGCGGCGCCCGCATCCGCGTGACGGCGTCGAACGTGCCGGTGGGCCTGGGCGAGCCGCTGTTCGACAAGATGGATGCCGATATCGCCTACGCCATGATGGGCATCAACGCGGTGAAGGGCGTCGAGATCGGTGCCGGATTCGCGAGCGTGACGCAGCGCGGCACCGTGCACGGCGACTCGATCACGCCGGAAGGCTTCGACAGCAACAACGCGGGCGGCACGCTCGGCGGCATCAGCACCGGGCAGGACCTGGAAGTGAGCATCGCCATCAAGCCGACCAGCTCGATCATCAGCCCGCGCAAGTCCATCGACGTCAACAACCAGCCGGTCGAAGTCATCACGAAGGGCCGGCACGACCCGTGCGTCGGAATTCGCGCGACGCCGATTGCCGAGGCCATGCTGGCGCTGGTCGTGATGGAGCATGCGCTGCGCAATCGCGCGCAGAACGGCGACGTGGGCGCGAGCGACAGGCCCGCGACCAGGGAAGCGACCGCGCCGCAATCCTCGCTCCTGTAGGCGGCGGTGACGGCGCCGGGCGGCGCGAGCCGCGGCCAGTTGCTGGCGTTCGCGGCCTTGTCGGCCAGCTATTTCGCGCACATCGGCTTCTTCAACCCCTATCTGCCGCTGTGGTTGAAAGACCAGGGCCTGCCGATCTTCACGATCAGCCTGCTGGCGGCGGTGCAGTCGTTCACACGGGTGTTCGCGCCGTATGCATGGGGCGCGCTGTCGGACCACACGGGTGAACGGGTGCGGCTGCTGCGCATCAGCGCGGCGATCGCGCTGGCGGTGTCCTTCGGGCTCTGGTTCCAGGGCGGTGCATGGTGGATCGCGCTGGTGCTGTTGCTGCTGTTCACGCACACCAGTTCGATGATGGGGCTCACCGAGGCGGCGATGGCGCACCTGGTGGCCGGCGATTGGGGGCGCTACGGGCGCATCCGCCTGTGGGGCTCGGCCGGATTCCTGGTGACGGTGTTCATCGCGGGCGAATGGTTCGAGCGCTTCGGCATGCGGCACTTTCCGGCATGGGCGGGGGTGACGCTGGCGCTGGTGCTGCTGTCGGCCTGGCGCCTGCCGGACATGCGCGAGCCGCCGGCCGCCTCGCACGAGGCGCGCCCGCCGATCGGGCAGGTGTTGCGGCAGCCGGCAGTGCGCTGGTTCCTGGCCTCGCTGTGCCTGCATGTCATGGCGCACTTCGGGGTCTATGGCTTCCTGTCGCTGTACCTGGATTCGCTGGGCTACAGCAAGGCCATGATCGGGCTCTTGTGGGCCATGTCGGTGGTGGGGGAGATCGCATGGTTCTTCTGCCAGGGGCGGTTCATTTCGCGCATGCCGATGGCGCGCTGGCTGGTGGTCTGCGGCTTCGTGGGCGCGCTGCGCATGGCCATTACCGGTGCGGGCGGCCAGTGGCTGTGGGCTATCGCGCTGGCGCAGGTCCTGCATGCGCTGAGCTTTGCGGCGCACCACACCAGTTGCATCGCGATGGTCACGCACTTTTTCCCTGGCCGGCTGCGCGGGCGGGGGCAGGCGCTGTTCACCGTGGTGGGTTACGGCATCGGTGGCGTGGCGGGGGTGCTGCTGGGAGGCGCGATCGCGAGCCGGTTCGGCTTTGACGCGATGTTCGGCGCCGCGACCTTGCTGTGCGTGCTGGCCACCGGCTGCGCCTGGCAATTGGAGCGCATCGAGCGTCGGTCGGCGAGCCCTGCGCTTGCCTGACCGGCGTCGGGCTGCATTCACCCCGCTCGTGCGCGCTGCGACGCAGTCCATGACAATGGGCCGCCCGCCCCAAACCATGGAGTCCGCCGTGTCCCGGATCAGAACCCTCGCCAGTGCTGCATTGCTCTCCGTCGCGGCGCTGCTGTCGGCCTGTGCCACGGATGTCGCGACGAACGCGGCCGCGACGAGTGCTTCGGCGAATGCATCACCTGCGCTGGTCCTCTTCGCCTCCGACGAAGGCGTGGCGCGACTGGCCCGCTCGCGCGCCAAGGCGGATTTCGCGGCGCTCGCCAACCAGTTCGAAGCCCAGTACAACAGCGCGTTCTGCGGGCCCACCTCGGCCGCGATCGTGCTCAACACGGTGAACGGCCGCGGCGCCGATGTGCCTCGGGACCACACCCGCCTGCGCAAGGACGATGTGCAGTTCATGCCGCCCGGCGCCGATCCGATCGTGCCGCGCTTCACGCAGGATCTCGTGATCGACAAGGGCTCGAAGACGCGCGCGCAAGTGCTCGGCGAGCCCGTCACGGTGGGCGGCAAGGAGGTGCGCGATTTCGGCTACCAGCTGCGCCAGTTCGACGCGATGCTGCGCGGGAACGGCCTCGTCACCCGGGCCGTCGTCGTCGACGACTCGCTGCCAGAGCAGTCCATCCGCGCCGACATGGCCGGCAACCTCGCGCGCAGCGGCGACTATGTGATCGTGAACTACCGGCGCGAAGCCGTGGGCCAGAAGGGCGGAGGCCACATCTCGCCGCTGGGCGCCTACGACGCCGCGTCGGATTCCTTCCTCGTGCTCGATGTCAATCCGGCCGCGGCGGGCTGGGCGTGGATACCGACGGCGACGCTGGTCAAGGCCATGCGCACCTTCGATACGGTGGAGAACCGCGGCTACGTGGTGGTCAACGGGCCCTGAAGCTGTCCGCAGGCCACTAAATCAGGTTCCGCATCGCCTGCGCTGTCTCCCGCAGCACCGGCAGCACCCGCTTCACCGCATCCTCGCTGCCCTCGTGGCCCATCGGCATCGTGATGTTCAGCGCGCCGACCAGGTCGCCGCGGCGGTCGCGCAGCGGCACCGCGATGCCGCGCGAGTTGAGGTCGAGCTGCTGCTCCGACAGCGACCAGCCCTGCGCCCGGATGCGCATCAGTTCCAGCCGCATGCGCTCCTTGCTCGCGATGGTGTGCGAAGTGAACACCGCCAGTTCATGCGTGGCAAGCCAGCTGTCCAGCTCGGCGTCGCTGCGCAAGGCCAGCATCAGCATGCCCGAGGCTGTCACCTGCGCCGGCACGCGTGCGCCCAACACATAGCCTGTGCTCATGTTGCGGTTGGGCCCGTTGCGGGCGATGTAGACCACCTCGTCGCCGTCCATCACGCTCAGGTAGACGACCTCGTGCGTGCCTGCCGAAATGCGCTGCAGGAAGGGCTGCACGATGCGCGGCAGCCGGGCCGATTCCAGGTACGACTGGCCCAGCCGCAGCACGCGTGGCGTGAGCCAGAACAGCTTGCCGTCGCTGGCCACGTAGCCCATGTATTGCAGCGTGAGCAGGTAGCGGCGAGCGGCAGTGCGGGTCATGCCCGTGCGCTGGCCGGCCTGGCTGGCGGTGAGGCGCGGGTTGGCGTCGTCGAAGGCTTCGATCACGCTGATGCCGCGTTCGAGGCCGGCGATCCAGTCGCGTTTTTCGAGGCCGGCGGGGGCTTGGTCTTCTTCTTTTGCCATCGAGCGTCTCCTCGGTGAAACCCCGGCAAGCGGATGATGATCGCGTAGGGCGGATCGATGATCGCACGAACGAGTTGAAAAGTGGATGACCATCGCTTTCCAGCCGTTAAAGTCCGGGCAGACCCCCTCGCGGCGCGAGCGATGCCCGAAAACGGAAAGCGTGACATGCAGGCCATCAACGGCACCACCGACCTCTACCTGATCCCGGGCGATCCCATCGCCAACGTCCGCGTGCCGCGCATGTTCAATGCGGTGTTCGAGCGTTTTGGCATCGATGCTGTGATGGTGCCCACCCGGGTGGCCGCGCGCGACCTGGCGGTGTTCCTGAAGGCCAGTTTCCTGGCCCGGAATCTCAAGGGCATGGTGATCGCGCCGCCGCACAAGCCGCTCATCGTGAGCCTGCTGGATGGCTGCGGGTTGTTCGGGCGCGTGGCGGGCTCCGTGAACATCGTGCGTCGCCTGGACAACGGCGAGCTCGAAGGCGACCTGTTCGACGGCGAAGGCCTGGTGCATGCGCTGGACTACTACAACATCCCGTTCCGCGGAAAGCGCGTGCTGGTGCTGGGCGCGGGCGTGAGTGCCGCGGCCATCGGCGTGGCGCTGGCCGAGGGCGGCACCGTCGATGGCGCCGAGCACATCGCGTTCTACGACCCGGTGGCGGGCAAGGCCATCGGTCTGGCGACCCAACTGGATTCCTTCTTCGATGCCACCGCGGTGTCGGTCGATTCCAGTGATCCGGCCGGCTACGACCTGGTGGTGAACGCTTCGCAGGCCGGCCTGCTGCCCGGCGATCCGCTGGCTTGCGACGTGTCGCGCATGGAGCCGCATGCGGCGCTGTTCGACATCCTGCTGCGCGGGCAACCGACACCCCTGGTGCAGGCCGTGCGTGCGCGCGGGCTCAATGCGCAGGCAGGCTTCGAGATGCTGATCCAGCAGATGCCCAACTACCTGGACTATTTCGGCTATGGCGCGGCTGCCAACGCCGTGCGGCACGACATGCGCTTCCTGCGCGACCAGATCTACCCCGAGGCCATGCGCGACGAGATTTCCGCCCCGCTGCGCTATCACTCGGCCAGCGTGGCCTAGTTCAACAGGGTCCATTCCATGAGCATCTTCGAAGGTTTTCTTTCCACCCCCGAGACCCTGGCTGCGTTCGACGACCGCAGCTTCGTCGACGCGATGCTGCGCTTCGAGGCCGCGCTGGCGCGCGCGCAGGCCGCCGTCGGGCTGATCCCTGAATCGGCGGCGAACTCGATCGTCAACAGTTGCAAGGTCGAGCTGTTCGACGTGGCCCGCATCGTGCGCGACAGCGGCCGCGCCGGCAGCGTGGCGATCCCGCTGGTCAAGGCCTTGAAGGAGGCGGTGGGCCTGTTCAATGCCGACGCGGTCGCGTACACGCACTTCGGCAGCACCAGCCAGGATGTGATCGACACCGCGATGGCGCAGGTCACGCGCAATGCGATGGCGCTGGTCGAGGCCGATCTGTCGCGTGCCATCGACGCGCTGCTGGAACATGCGGTCCAGCATGCGACGACGCCGATGCTGGCGCGCACGCTGATGCAGCCGGCATCCGTCACCAGTTTCGGCTTCAAGTGCGCGGGCTGGGTCGCGCCGCTGGTGCGCAGCCGCCACCGCCTGCGCGTGGCGAAGGACAACGCGCTGAAGGTCCAGCTCGGTGGCGCGGTCGGCACGCTGGCGCAGATGGGCGGCAAGGGCGGCGAGGTGATGCAGCGCATGGCCGGGGAACTCGAACTGGGCAATGCGGGCGCCACCTGGCACACGCAACGCGACGAATGGGTCGCGCTGGGCTGCGAGCTGGGGCTGATGGTGGGTGCGCTCGGCAAGATCGCGCTCGACATCTCGCTGCTCGGCCAGTACGAGGTGGCCGAGGTCATGGAGCCGACCGAGCCGGGCCGCGGCGGGTCTTCGGCCATGCCGCACAAGCGCAATCCGGTCGCATCGATGGTCGCGCTCGCGGCGGCCCAGCGTGCGCCGCAACGCGTGGCCGCCTTGCTGGGCGCCATGCCGCAAGAGCATGAGCGCGCACTCGGCGCCTGGCAGGCCGAACTGGCCGAATGGCCGCAGCTCCTGATGTCGGCGCACGGCAGCGTGCGCGCGCTGGCCACCGCCTTGCCTGGACTCCAGGTCGACGCGACCCGCATGCGCGCCAACATCGACCGCCTGCGCGCCGAATTGCCGCAGGAAGCCGCCGACGAATGGTTCAACCCCGCGCTGGCGCAGAACGCCGGACGCCTCGCGCTGGCGCAGGTCGAGCGCCTGCGCGGTATCGACACACCGATCAAGGAAAGCATCTGATGAGCAACGACGACGACACCGCGGCCCCCCACGCCGACTACACGGAAGGCCTGGTGCACCGCCGCCGCGTGCTCGGCGACGCCTGGGTCGACCGCGCGCTGGCCAACCGCAACGCCTTCAACAGCGAGTTCCAGGAAATGATCACGCGCCATGCGTGGAACGACATCTGGGGCCGGCCCGCATTGGGCGACAAGACGCGCCGCTTGATGGTGCTGTCGATGATGCTGGGCGTGCATGCGTACGAGGAGTTCGCCATGCACGTACGCGCCGCGCTGGACGGGCCGGCCGATTCGCGGCTCACGCCCGACGAGATCAAGGAAGTGATCATGATGTCGGCCATCTATTGCGGCGTGCCGGTGGCCAACCACGCCTTCGGCATCGCGACCGGGATCCTGCGCGAGAAGGGCCTGCTGCCCGCCGCGACGCCGGCCGCCTAAGGAGAGACCATGAGCAATATCCAGTTGAACGTCGTTCGCGAGGGCGAAGGCCCCATCGTCGTGCTGAGCCATGCGCTCGGTTGCGACCTGCACATGTGGGACGGCGTGGCCGCGCTGCTCGCTCGGGCGCACACCGTGGTGCGCTACGACCACCGCAACCATGGCGGCTCGGCAAATTCGACCGAAGCCTTCGGCATCGAGACGCTGGCCGACGACGTGATTGGGCTGATCGAGCGTGAGGCGGTCGGCGAGACGGTCCATTTCGTGGGCCTGTCCATGGGCGGCATGACGGCCCAGGCGCTGGCCGCCCGCCGGCCCGACCTGCTGCGCAGCGTGGTCATCGCCAACTCGTCCGCCTTCTACCCGGACCAATCCCCGTGGGCTGCGCGCGTGCAGGCGGTGGCATCGCAAGGCGTCGCGGCGATTGCGCCGGGCGCGGTGTCTCGCTGGCTCACGCCGGAATGGGTCTCGACCTTCGAAGGCGAGGCCGCCGCGCGGGCCCTGCAGGACACCCTGGAGAAGACCGATGCGGCGGGCTACATCGCCAGTTGCAATGCCGTCGCGGCGATCGACTTCCGGCAGAGCAACCCGCGCATCGCGGTGCCCACGCTGGTCGTCGGCGGCCTGCAGGACGAGGCCACGCCCCTGGCGATGTCGAAGGAGATGGCCGATGCGATTCCGCGTGCGCGGCTCGTCACCATCAATGCGGCGCACTTGAGCGCGGTGGAGAGGCCGGCTGATTTCGCGAATCTGCTCATCGACTTCTGGCGCAGCCTCTGACCGAAAGCCCGCCAGCCCCAAGACCTTGAAACGCCGAGGGTCGCCACCACAGTGAAGAATGTCGTTTTCTTCTTTCACTCATCCCGGTAGACCCCTGCAATGACAGCCCAACTCCAGATCGATTTCGTGTCCGACGTGTCCTGCCCCTGGTGCGCCATCGGGCTGGGTGCGCTCGAGGCGGCGCTGGCCCGCGTGGCGCCGGATGTGCGGGCCGAATTGCGCTTCCAGCCCTTCGAGTTGAACCCGAGGATGGTGCCCGAGGGCCAGGACATCGAGGAGCACATCCGCGAGAAGTACGGCTCCTCGCCCGAGCAACAGGCGCAGATGCGCGAGATGATCCGCCAGCGCGGCGAGGCGGTCGGCTTCGAATTCGGCGTCGGGCTGCGCAAGCGCATCTACAACACCTTCGACGCGCACCGCCTGCTGCACTGGGCCGAACTTGAAGGCGCAGCAAAACAACGCGCTCTGAAGAAGGCGCTGCTGGAGGCCTACTTCACGAAGGGCGAGAACCCATCGGACCACGAATTGCTGCTGCGCGTGGTCGGCGAGGTCGGTCTCGACGTGACGCGCGCCCGCGAGATCCTTGCCAGCAATGAATTCGCGGCCGAAACGCGCTCGCGGGAAAAGCTCTACACGGATGCCGGCATCCACTCGGTGCCGGCGATCATCATCAACAACCAGCACCTGATCTCGGGCGGCCAGCCGGTCGAGGTGTTCGAGCGCGCGCTGCGGCAGATTGCCGGCGCGCAGCCGTCGGCCACGGCGACGGCCTGAAGCGGCCCGGCGCGCCACTCGGCCAATTTACAAGCGCCGACACGCCAGCTTTACTCGTGGGGTTTGAAATGCGTCAACCGCGCGCCGGGCGCGTGGGTTGAATGACCACCCCATGAACGTCTTCCGTCGCCGCTGTCTCGTGGCAATCTTCCCAGCGACCGTTCTCTGGCTCGCGGGATGCGTACAGCCTGTGCCGCGGCCCGAACTCGCGGTGCTGAAGCGGACCGCGCAAGATCCGAATACCCAGCTCGCCTGGCTCGACCGGCTGACCTGGGGCGCCAGCGCCAGCAGCCAGGCCGAGTTGACGAAGCTGGGGCTGGAGCCATGGCTGCAACAGCAGTTGAATGCGCGCCCGGCGAAGCTGCCGGCCGCGGCGCAGGCGCAGATCGATGCGATGACGATCTCCAACGTGCCGCTCGAACAGGTCGCCGCGGCGCTGGACGCGCAGCGCAAGGCCCAGGAGGCCGCGCCCGACCCGGAGCAGAAGCGGGCGGCGACGCTGCCCTACCAGCAGGATTCAGCGCGCATGGCCCGCGAGACGCAACAGCGCTTCATACTGCGCGCGCTGTATTCGCCGAGCCAGTTGCAGGAGCAGATGACCTGGTTCTGGATGAATCACTTCAACGTCAGCAGCCGCAAGGTCAATCTGCGCGGCGCAATCGCGGACTATGAGGAGAACGCGGTTCGCCCGCATGCGCTCGGCAAGTTCCGCGAACTGCTGGGCGCGACGCTGCGGCATCCGGCGATGCAGCGCTATCTCGACAACGCGCAGAACGCCGGCAACCGCCTCAACGAAAACTACGCGCGCGAGCTGATGGAACTGCACACGCTCGGCGTCGATGGTGGCTATACGCAGGCCGACGTGCAGGAGCTGGCGCGGGTGCTCACCGGCGTGGGCATCACGCTGCGCCCCGAGCCTGGTCCGCCCGCCAACCTGAAGCCGGCGCTGGCCGCCGACTATGTACGGCAAGGGCTGTTCGAGTTCAACCCGATACGGCACGACTACGGCGCGAAGACCCTGCTCGGCCAGCCGATCACGAAACGCGGGCTGGCTGAGATCGACGAGGCGCTTGACCGCCTGGCGCGCGCACCGGCCACGGCCCGCTTCATCTCGCGCAAGCTGGCGGTGTTCTTCGTGTCCGACGAGCCTTCCGACGCGCTGGTCGCCCGCATGGCCGCGGCGTTCACGCGCAGCGACGGCGACATCGCCTCGACGCTCGCGACCCTGTTCGCCACGCCCGAGTTTGCCGCCTCGCTCGGCCACCAGTTTCGCGACCCGCTGCACTACGTCGTGGCCGGGGTCCGGCTGGCCTATGACGATCGCGTGGTGAGCACCGTCGATCCGGTGCTTGGCTGGATCGACCGCATGGGCGAGCCGCTGTACGGGCATGAAACGCCGGATGGCTATTCGTTGACGCGTGCGGCCTGGTCGGGCCCCGGGCAGATGGTCACGCGCTTCGAAATCGCCCGCACCCTGGGCGCCAGTGGCGGGATGCTGTTCCGCGGCAATGACCCTTCGAAGCCGGCGGGGGCCGCCTTTCCGGCGCTTGCGGCGTCGCAGGTGGTGGCGACGCTGGAGCGCCATTTCGGCGCCCCGACGCGCGCGGCATTGGCCGATGCGAAGTCGCCGCAGGACTGGAACACGTACCTGCTGGCGTCGCCGGAATTCATGAATCGATAGAGCCGTCATGCAGCGCCGCGAACTTCTCAAACACCTCGCCGCCGCCTCGCTGGCCGGCACCGCCGGGCATCTGCTGGCGGCGCCCGCGGCGCAGGGCAACAAGCTGTTGCTGGTCTTCCTGCGCGGCGGCTACGACGGCGCCAGCCTGCTCGTGCCGCATACCAGCCCCTTCTACTACGAGGCTCGGCCGCGCATTGCCGTGCCCAAGCCGGGCGCGCCCAACGGCGCGCTGCCGTTGGACCTACGCTGGGGCCTGCATCCCGCGCTCGCTGACAGCATGATGCCGCTCTACGCGAAGGGACAGCTTGCATTCCTGCCCTTTGCCGGCACGGACGACCTGAGCCGCAGCCATTTCGAGACGCAGGACGCCATCGAATTCGGCCAGGCGCCCGTCGGCAGGCGGGACTACCGCTCCGGCTTCCTCAACCGGCTCGCCACGGTGTTGAATGACGGCCGGTCGGCGCCCGAAGCCATTGCCTTCACCAGCCAGATGCCGATCGTGCTCCGTGGCGACGCGAAGGCCGCCAACGTGACCCTCAATGCGGCCGGCCGACCGGCGATCGACGACCGGCAGAGCAAGGTCATCCAGGCGATGTACCGCGACACCCCGCTGGGCCCCGCAGTGGCCGAGGGCTTCGAAGTGCGCGACGCCATCGCGCGCTCGATCAAGGCGGAGATGGACGATGCCAGCCGCAATGCCCTGACCGCCAAGGGCTTCGAGCTGGTGGCGCGACGCATGGCGCGGTTGATGCGGGAGCGCTTCGACATCGCCTTCGTGGACGTCGGCGGCTGGGACACGCACGTCGGGCAGGGCGCAGGCACCGGCTACCTGGCCAGCCGCCTGGAGGAACTGGGCCGCGGCGTGGCCGGCTTTGCGCAGGAGATCGGCGACGACACCTGGCGCAACACGGTCGTCGTGGTGATCAGCGAGTTCGGCCGGACCTTCCGCGAGAACGGCACCGGCGGCACCGACCACGGGCACGGCACGGTGTACTGGGTGCTCGGCGGCAGCCTGTCGGCGCAAGCCGGTGGCCACGTCATCGGCGAGCAGGTCGATGTGTCGCAGCCCGCGCTGTTCCAGAACCGCGACTGGCCGGTGCTCAACGAATACCGGGCGGTGTTCGCCGGGCTCTTCGCGCGGATGTACGGCCTGTCGCCGAGTCAGCTCGACCGCGTGTTTGCCGGCGTGACGCCGCGAGATCTGCAGCTGGTCTAGCATGACGCAGCCCACGACCAGACTCCACCTCCCGCTCAAGTTCCTCGAACGCCCGGCCCGAGACGACGTTCGCGAACCCTGGCTGCTGGTGCTGCTGCACGGCGTCGGCAGCAACGAGGGCGATCTGTTCGGACTGGCGCCGATGATGCCGACGCGCTTCCATGTGCTCAGCCTGCGCGCACCCAATGTGCTGGCGCCGGATGCCTATGCCTGGTTCCAGTTCCATGTCGCAGCCGATGGGCGCCGCACCACCGACAAGGTGCAGGAGCGCGAAAGCCGCTTCCTCGTCGGCGAGCTGGCCGCGACAGCGTGCGAGCAGCTTGGCATCCCGCCCGGGCGCACGGTGGTGGGCGGTTTCAGCCAGGGCGGGATCATGTCGCTGTCCTTGCTGCTGACCCAGCCAGCCAGACTGCGTGCCGCGATGGTGTGGCACAGCCGCCTGCTGCCCGAGGTGCAGCCCGACCTGGCGCCCGCCGAGGCGCTTGCCGGCAAGGCGCTGTGGATCAGCCACGGCGCCGCCGACAATGTGATTCCGCCGGCGGCAGCGCAGCATGCTCGCGAGTTTGTTGCGTCTTTGCCGGTCGCACTGTCCGGCGCCGACTTCCCAGGTGGCCACGAGATCCGGCCGGCGGAACTGGAACAGTCCGTGGCCTGGCTGGCAGGCCTCGCCGCGCAGGAAGGTCCGCCGGCCTAGATCTCGTCGATCGACGTGCTGCGCGTCGCCCCCTGCGCGGCGAGCGAATAACGCTCGCGCGTCTTCACGTAGAAGCTCGCGCCGAAGCGGCCGATGGGGTAGTAGTTCTGCAACCGCACTCGCCAGGTCTCGGTGTCGATCAGCTCGTCGCGCGCATGCATCCAGCGCACCTGGCCGATGAAGATCTGGCGGCTGGTGGTTTCCAGTTTCTCCCACAGCGTGCATTCGAAGGCGACGGGGGCTTCCGCGATGCGCGGCGGCTTGACGGCATTGCTGGGCAGGGCGGTGAAGCCGACCACGTCGAGTTCGCTCACATGCGGCGGATGGCGGTCGCCGCAGCGGTGCATCTGCTCGGCGGTGTCTTCGTCGGGCAGGTGCACCACGAACTCGCCGGTGCGAACGATGTTGGCGGCCGTGTCCTTCAGCACGCCGTCCTGCAGTCGGTTGACGCTGATCATGACGATGGGAGGCTCTTCGCCGAGCATGTTGAACATGCTGAAGGGCGCGGCGTTGACCACGCCATCGGGTCCGAGCGTAGTGACCAGCGCGATCGGGCGTGGCACGATCAGGCTTGCCATCAGTTTGTAGCGTTGGTGCTCGGTAAGTGCGGCGAAATCGATGTCCATGGGGGATGAAAGTGCGGGGTTGGCTCACAGTACGTTACCCCGAAAGCTGTATCACGGGTTTCCAATGAGCGATGTATTCAAGGTGCAACAAGGAGAGAAGTCGATGCCCGAATGGGACACAGCAGATTTCAGGCCAGTCCAGCGTGAATCGCCGGCCTCTCGCATCATCGTGGGGGTGCTGATCGCGGCGGCGATCGGAGCCGGTGGCTGGTGGTGGTACAGCACGCAGCGGCAGCAGCAGCCCGCCCCGGTGGCCGCGACGCCGGCCGTCACCGCGGCGCCGGTGGAGGATGAGCCCGCGCAGCCTCCCGCGCAGGTGGCGACGGGCCCCCTGTTCCCGATCGAGCCGCAGCCCGCCGAGGCGGCGCCGCCGGCCGACCCCGACGCGCAGATGACCCAGTTGCTGAACGCGTTGCTCGGCCAGCAGGCGGTGTCGTCGTTCCTGCAGGTCGACGGTTTCACGCGGCGGGTGGTCGCCACGGTCGACAACCTGACGCGCGAGCAGGCCACCACGCGCATGTGGCCGGTGCAACCGACGCCGCAGCGCTTCTCGGTCGCGGGTGAGGGCGGATCGCAGCACATCGCGGCGGACAATGCGAAGCGCTATGCCCCCTTCGTGGCATTTGCCGAGACGCTCGATACTCGCAAGGCCGTGGCGCTGTACGTCAAGCTCTACCCGCGCTTCCAGCAGGCCTATGAGGAACTGGGCTATCCGAAGGGCTATTTCAACGACCGGCTGGTCGCGGTGCTCGACCATCTGCTGCAGGCGCCGGAACCCGCTGCGCCGCCGCAGGTGAAGCTCACGGAAGTGAAGGGCGAGTACCCGTCCGCACAGCCCTGGACGCGCTACGAGTTCGCGGATCCGCAGCTCGAATCGCTGTCGGCGGGGCAGAAGATGATGGTCCGCATGGGGGCTGCCAACGAGAAGCGGCTGAAGGCGAAGCTGGCGGAGTTCCGCAAGCGCGTGGCGGCGGGCGTCGTGCCGAAGGGTTGAAGGGTTGAAGGGTTGAGGGGGCCGTGGGCATGGCCGCGGGCATCCAGACCCGTCGCAAGTCACTTTCGGGGCGACTTGGCCCTTGACGGCTTCTTCTCCTCTGGCGTGACGAAGCCGATGGGCCGCTTGGGTGGGTCGGGCGGCATCGTGAGTTCGCGCAGCACGTCGAAAATCTGCCGAAGTTGAGTGCGGGTGTTCTCGGCGAAGTTGTCGTGGCGCATTTCGAGCCGCTCCGCTTTCTCTTCAAGATCGGTCAGGCGCTTGGCCAGGTCCGAATGCAGCGCGTTGGCTTGGCGCAATTGGACGAAGACGCGCACGACGTAGATGCCCATTTCCACGGCCTGCGGCGAAGCCAGCACATTGGCGGCCTGGATGGCCCCGTGCTCGGTGAAGGCGTAGGGCAGTGTTCTGGAGAATTTGAGCTTGGCGAGGTGGTCACAGTTTGAGACCACCTCGGCTTTCTCGGCCGCCGTGAGCTGGAACATGAAGTCGGATGGAAAGCGCGTGGGGTTCCGCTTCACTGCCTGGTTCAGCGCCTTTGTCGGCACCCCGTAAAGCTCCGCCAGATCCGCATCGATCATGACCTTGATGCCGCGAAGGATCTGGATGCGCCCCTCGATGCGTGGCAGTAGCGCGTTGCTGGTTGTTGTCGTCATATCTCTCCCTCCCCTTCCTCAAGAGTCGCCTGCCGGCTCCAGCTCCGAGATTCTTCCGATAGACCGTGATCCCCGGCTTGTCCGCGAGCCTTCCGCGTGCGACCCCGGCGAGGCTCCTACGCTTCCTCGTACTCGCCCACCGGCACGCAGCTGCAGAACAGGTTGCGGTCGCCGTACACGTTGTCGACGCGGCCGACCGGCGACCAATACTTGTTCTGCTTGAGCGCCGCCAGCGGGAAGGCACCGAGTTCGCGCGAATAGGGGTGGGCCCATTCAGCCGACATCAGGCTCGCGGCCGTGTGCGGCGCGTGCTTGAGCGGGTTGTCGTCCTTCGGCCAGACGCCTTCCTCGATGCGGCGGATCTCGCCTCGGATCGCGATCATCGCGTCGACGAAGCGGTCCAGCTCGGCCAGCGGCTCGCTCTCGGTCGGCTCGACCATCAGCGTGCCCGGCACCGGGAAACTCAGCGTCGGCGCGTGGAAGCCGTAGTCGATCAGGCGCTTGGCAACGTCTTCGGCGGTGACGCCGCTGGTGTCCTTGAGCGGTCGCAGGTCCAGGATGCATTCGTGCGCGACATGGCCGTTGGGGCTGGCGTAGAGCGTGGGGTAGTGGTCCTTCAAGCGGGAGCTGATGTAGTTGGCGCTGAGGATCGCGACCTCCGTCGCGGCCTTCAGGCCTTCGGCGCCCATCATGCGGCAGTACATCCAGCTGATCGGCAACACGGCCGCGTTGCCCAGTGGCGCGGCGGATACCGCGCCGGGGCCTTGCGATGCGATGCCTGCGGTCGCATGGCCCGGTAGGAAGGGCACCAGATCCTCCACCACGCACACCGGGCCCACGCCCGGTCCGCCGCCGCCGTGCGGAATGCAGAAGGTCTTGTGCAGGTTCAGGTGGCTCACGTCGCCGCCGAATTCGCCCGGCGCAGCCACGCCGACCAGCGCGTTCATGTTGGCGCCATCGACATACACGCGCCCGCCGTGCGAATGCACGAGTTCGCACAGCGCCTTCACGCCGGTTTCGAACACGCCGTGCGTGCTGGGGTAGGTGATCATCACGGCGGCCAGGTTGGCGCTGTGCTTCTCGCACGCGCGCTTGAGGTCGTCGAGGTCGACGTTGCCCTGGGCGTCGCAGGCCGTCACGACGACCTGCATGCCGACCATCTGTGCGCTGGCCGGATTGGTGCCATGGGCCGATGACGGAATCAGGCAGATGTTGCGATGCGCTTCGCCGCGCGATGCATGGAAGGCCTTGATGGCCAGCAGGCCGGCATATTCGCCCTGCGAGCCGGCATTGGGTTGCAGGCTGATGCCGGCATAGCCGGTGGCTTCGCAGAGCCAGTCGCGCAGTTGCTGGTCCAGCTCGGCATAGCCTTGGCGCTGCTCAGCCGGCGCGAACGGGTGGATGTTCGCGAACTCTGGCCAGGTGATCGGGATCATCTCGCTCGTGGCATTGAGCTTCATCGTGCAGCTGCCCAGCGGGATCATGCTGCGGTCGAGCGCGAGGTCCTTGTCGCTCAGGCTGCGGATGTAGCGCAGCATGCCGGTCTCGCTCTTGTGCGTGTTGAACACCGGGTGCGTGAGGAAGTCGCTGGTGCGGCGCAGCTCCTCGGGGATGCGCGGCGCGACGCCTTCGGCCAGCAATTCGAAATGCGGCAGGTGCGCGTCCTTCGGCGCGAAGAGCGCCCACAGGTCTTCGACGTCGGCATAGGTGCTGGTCTCGTCGAGGGACAGGCCGACGTGGCCCTGCAGCCGGCAGCGCAGGTTGATGTTGGCGGCAGTGGCGCGGTCGAGGATGGCCTGGGTGTCGTCGCCGGTCTGGATGGTCAGCGAATCGAAGGCGGTGGCGTTGGCCACGACGCGGCCCATCTCCTCGAGGCCCTCGGCGAGCACCGCGGTCAACGCAGCCACGCGCTGCGCGATGCGGATGAGGCCCTGGGGACCGTGGTAGACCGCGTACATGCTCGCGATCACGGCCGGCAACACCTGCGCGGTGCAGATGTTCGACGTGGCCTTCTCACGGCGGATGTGTTGTTCGCGCGTCTGCAGCGCGAGGCGGTAGGCGGGCGCGCCATGCACATCGACGCTGACGCCGACCAGCCGGCCCGGCAGCGAGCGCTTGAATTCGTCGCGGCAGGCCAGGTAGGCCGCGTGTGGGCCGCCGTTGCACATCGGCATGCCGAAGCGCTGCGTGGTGCCGCAGACGATGTCCGCGTCCCATTCGCCGGGGGGCGCGAGCAGCGTCAGCGCGAGCAGGTCGGCCGCGACGCACAGCGCGGCATTGTTGGCATGCGCGTGGCCGGCCAGCGGGCGCAGGTCATGCACCTGGCCGGTGGTGCCGGGATATTGCGCCAGCACACCGAAGAAGTCGCCGCTCGCCATCAGGTGCGGCAGGGTTTCGGTCGCGGTGCTGATCTTGATCTCGATGCCCAGCGGCGCGGCGCGCGTCCTGATGACCTCGATGGTCTGCGGATGGCAGTCACCCGCCACCAGGAACACGTTGCTCTTGCTCCTGACGCTGCGCTTGGCCAGCGTCATGGCCTCGGCCGCGGCGGTGGCTTCGTCGAGCATCGACGCATTGGCGATGGCCATGCCGGTGAGGTCGCAGACCATGGTCTGGAAGTTCAGCAGCGCTTCCATGCGACCCTGCGAGATTTCGGCCTGGTAGGGCGTATAGGCGGTGTACCAGGCCGGGTTCTCGAGGATGTTGCGCAGGATCACGCCCGGCGTGTGCGTGCCGTAGTAGCCCTGCCCGATGAAGTTGCGTGCGACCTTGTTCTTCGACGCCATGGCCTTGAGTTCGGCCAGCGCGGCGGCCTCGGTGATGGCGGGCGGCAGGTCCATCGGCGCCGAGCGGCGGATGGCCGGCGGCACGATGCCGTCGATCAATTCCTCGCGCGTGGCATGGCCGATGACGGGCAGCATGCGCGCCTCGTCGGCGGCTTCGATGCCGATGTGGCGCGCGACGAACTCTTCGGCGTTCTCGAGTTGGCGCAGGGAGGGCAGGGCGTTGGGCATTGGCGTGTTCTTGTCAGAGGGCGGGGGAATGCGGGAACGGGAACCGAACGCAGAGGTCGCGAAGGTTTCGCAGAAGTCGCAAAAGGACTTCCAGGAAAATCTCTGTCTTCTTTTGCGACCTTTGCGAAACCTTTGCGACTTCTGCGTTCGGCTGTCCGCGTTGGGTCTTTCGCGTCCGGCCGTCCGCATTCAGCCGCGGTAGATCAAGCCTCCGCCGCAAACTTGTCGTAGGCGGTCGAATCCATAAGCGCATCCAGCTGCAAGGGATCGCTCAGCTTGACCTTGAAGAACCAGCCGGCCGCGAGCGGATCGGTGTTGGCGAGCGACGGGTCGGCGCGCAGGGCTTCGTTGACTTCGGTGATCTCGCCCGACACGGGCATGAACACGTCGGCCGCGGCCTTGACCGACTCGACCACGCCGGCCACTTCGCCTTGCGCAAAGGTCTTGCCAACTTCGGGCAGGTCGACGAACACCACGTCGCCGAGCGCGTCCTGCGCGTGCACGGTGATGCCGACGGTGACGGCATCGCCGCCGGTGGATTGGACCCACTCATGGTCCTGGGTGTACTTGACGGTCATGAAGAAAGCTCCTGGAAAAAAATCTGGCGAACCTTGGGGAAATCAGCCGCGGAAATAGCGCGTCGGCACGAAGGGCATGGTGGTCACTTCCATCGGCACGGGCTTGCCGCGCACGATGGCCTGGATGCGGGTGCCGGGCTCGGAAAAGGCCGTGGCCACGTAGGCCATGGCGATCGGACGGTCGGCCGTCGGGCCGAGCAGGCCGCTGGTCACCTTGCCGATGAGATGGCCTTCGAAGGATTGCAGCTCGGTGCCGTCGCGCACCGGTACGCGCTCCAGCGCCACCAGGCCGACGCGCTTGCGCGTGAGCGTCTTCTGGTCGACGTGGCCGGCCAGGTCGCTGGCCACGGCCAACTGCGCGAGGATCTTCTCTGCTCCCGGAAAGCCGCCTTCGCGCGTGCCCCCGGCGCGGCGCACCTTCTGCATCGCCCAGTTGAGCGAGGCCTCGACCGGCGTGGTGGTGGTGTCGATGTCATTCCCGTAGAGGCACAGGCCGGCTTCGAGGCGCAGCGAATTGCGGGCGCCGAGGCCGATGGGCTTGACCTCGGGTTGCGCCAGCAACAGGCGGGCGAGTGCGTCGGCGTCGCTTGCGGCCACCGAGATCTCGAAGCCGTCTTCCCCGGTGTAGCCGCTGCGCGTCACGAAAGCCGGGATCGAGCCGATCTGCACGGCGCCGCCGGTCATGAAGACGTAGCGCTCGACACCCGGCGACAGCCGCGCCAGCGTGGCGGCGGCCTGCGGGCCTTGCAGCGCGAGCAGCGCGTGGTCGGGCAGCGGCTGCACCGAGCAGCGCCCGCCGATCCTTGCCGTGATGTGCGCGATGTCGGCTGCCTTGCAGGCCCCGTTCACGATCACGAAGAGCGAGTCCTTGCCCTCGTTGAAGAACATCAGGTCGTCGAGGATCCCGCCGTTGTCGTCCAGCAGCAGGCCGTAGCGCTGCTTTCCCGGCGCGAGACCGATCACGTCGACCGGCATCAGCGTCTCGAAGGCTGCCGCCGCATCCGGGCCGACGAGGCGCAACTGCCCCATGTGCGAGATGTCGAAGAGGCCGGCGGCTTCGCGCGTGTGCTTGTGCTCGGCCATCAGGCCGGCCGGGTATTGCACCGGCATCGAGTAGCCCGCGAAGGGCACCATGCGCCCGCCAAGTTCGACGTGGAGGTCGTTCAGGGGGGTCTTGAGGAGTTCAGCGGCGGTGTCGGATGGAGTGGCCATGAGGCTTGGTTCCGGTGGGGCAGTCGAGTTCCATGGCAAATGCCACGGGCCACTCCTGCTGTCCGCTTTACCTGAGAGATTCGCCCCACGATCGGGGTTTGCTCCTTCGGTGGACCGCCTGGTTGCGCGGCCTCTCTCCAGCAAGAAAACGCCCGTTGGAGCGGGCGCCTTGTCAGTCCTTTTGCCTGAGCGTTCGGACCCTTGCTTTCGGGGGGCCTGCGCCTTCGGCGGCCCCGCTTCCGGGGCGCTCTCCTGACCGGCGGAATTCTACTGTCAGGCCGCCACGGGCAGGATCACCGCGTCGGGATTTTCACGAACGTAGTCGCGCAGGATGGCGTCGATGCTCTCGTCGGCGTACAGGCCCAGGTCGCGTGCACGCACCCATTCGAAGCGGCCCGGCCAGCCGCTGATGATCTCGGTGATGGTGCGGTCTGGCCGCATGTCCAGCAGGTCGGTGGCGGTGGCGCCGCCGATGCGGTACAGCGCCTGGACCATCTCGTCGATGCTGACGCACAAGGATGGGAGGTTGACGGCGGTGCGCTGCCCCCATTTGGCGTGTGGCGCGGTCGCGGCGCAGATCAGCCCCTCGATGGTGCGTGCGGGCGACGAGAGCGCAACCATCGTTTCCGGCGGCACGGGGCAGCGCGAGGGCAGCCCGGCCAGCGGCTCGCGGAACATGCCGCTGAGAAAGCCGGACGCGGCGCCGTTGGGTTCGCCCGGCCGCACCGCCACGGTCATGAGGCGCACGCTGCGCGCGTGGATGTAGCCCTTGCGCCCGTAGTCGGCCACGAGCTGCTCGCCAATGAACTTCTGCGTGCCGTAGCTGGTCTGCGGCGTGGGCAGCGTGTCGTCCTCGATCACATGGGGCAGGGGCGCGCCGTACACGGCCAGGGAACTCGCGTACACGAGCAGCGGCCGCGTGTGCTGGGCCCGGCAGGCCTCCAGCAGGGCATAGGTCGCCAGGAAATTGCTGCGCATGCCGAGTTCGAAGTCGGCCTCGGACTCGCCGCTCACGGCGGCGGCCAGGTGGAACACCACCGCCGTCTCCGGCGGAAGGGCGCGCTGCGGACTGTCCGGGGCCAGCAGCTCGCACAGGTCGCCGACGATCACGTTCACCCGGGGATGGCTCGCCAGGTCGTCCGGTGGCTGCACCCGGTCGACCAGCGTGAGCGTGCCGAGGCGATGCTCCTTGCCGCCGCCGACGCCAAGGGAGCCCCTGGCCAGCAGCTTGCGCGCCAGTCGCGCCCCGAGGAAGCCCGCGCCGCCGGTGATCACGATTTGCATCGGTAGTTCTCCTGTCCTGCCAGCTTAAAACGATGTCATAGCGCATCGCCTCCCTTCTGTGAAGCAGGAAACACGCCGATACAAAATGTAAACAAAAAACGCGCCGTGCGGGCGCGTTCTGGCGGGAGAGCGAGGGGTAGCTACTACATGCCGACGTAGTTGGGTCCGCCGCCGCCTTCCGGCGTGACCCAGACGATGTTCTGGGTCGGATCCTTGATGTCGCAGGTCTTGCAGTGCACGCAGTTCTGCGCATTGATCTGCAGGCGCTGCTTGCCGGCGTCACCGTCGGGCACGAACTCGTAGACGCCGGCGGGGCAGTAGCGCGACTCGGGGCCGGCGAACTTGGCCAGATTGACGTTGACCGGCACTGACGCGTCCTTCAGCGTCAGGTGGGCCGGCTGGTGCTCCTCGTGGTTGGTGTTGCTGATGAACACGCTGGAGAGGCGGTCGAAGGTGAGCTTGCCGTCGGGCTTCGGGTAGACGATGGGCTCGCACTCGGCAGCCGGCTTGAGCGCGAGGTGATCGGGCTTGTCGCGGTGCAGGGTCCATGGCACGTGGCCCTTCAGGAGGAACTGCTCGACGCCGTTCATCAGCGTTGCGACACCCAGGCCCTTCTTGAACCAGCTCTTGAAGTTGCGCGCCTTGTACAGCTCCTTGTAGAGCCAACTCTTCTCGAACGCGGCAGGGTAGGCCGTGAGTTCGTCGTGCTGGCGGCCCGCTTGCAGCGCGGCGTAGGCGGCTTCGGCGGCCAGCATGCCGGTCTTGATGGCGGCATGGCTGCCCTTGATGCGGCTCACATTGAGGTAGCCAGCCTCGCAGCCGACCAGCGCGCCGCCCGGGAACACCGTCTTCGGCAGCGACATCAGGCCGCCGGCCGTGATGGCGCGTGCGCCGTAGCCGATGCGCTTGGCCGGCTTGATGCCGTGGGCCTCGTCGCCTTCGAGGTACCAGCGGATGTTCGGGTGCGTCTTCCAGCGCTGCATCTCCTCGAAGGGGCTGAGGTAGGGGTTGCTGTAGTCGAGCCCGGTGATGAAGCCCAGCGTGACCTTGTTGTCCTCCATGTGATAGAGGAAGGCGCCGCCGTAGGTGTCGCTCTTCATCGGCCAGCCGGCCGTGTGCAGCACGAAGCCGGGCTGGTGCCGCTTGGG
Source organism: Variovorax sp. dw_308 (assembly GCF_019207085.1). GTDB lineage: Bacteria > Pseudomonadota > Gammaproteobacteria > Burkholderiales > Burkholderiaceae_C > Variovorax. The sequence continues at coordinate 330,413 of NZ_JAATOM010000004.1, forward strand.
GTCGATCTCCCAGACTTCCTTCACGCCGAGGCCATAGGCCTGCGGGTCCTTGCCGGCGTCGAGCTTGAACTTGCTGATGAGCTGGCGGCCGAGGTGGCCACGTGCACCTTCCGCGAAGATCGTGTACTTGCCGTGCAGTTCCATGCCGAGCTGGAAGTTGTCGGTGGGTTCGCCGTCCTTGCCGACGCCCATGTTGCCGGTAGCGACGCCGCGCACCGAGCCGTCGTCGTTGTAGAGCACTTCCGCCGCGGGGAAGCCGGGGAAGATCTCGACGCCGAGGTTCTCGGCCTGCTGGGCCAGCCACTTGGTGAAGTTGCCCAGGCTGATGATGTAGTTGCCGTGGTTCTGGAAGCAGTCCGGCAGGAAGAAGTTGGGCGTGCGGTAGCCGGTCTTCTCGCTGAGGAACACCATGGCGTCGTCGGTGACGGGCTGGTTCAACGGGGCGCCAAGTTCGGCCCAGTCGGGCAGCAGCTCGTTGAGCGCGCGCGGGTCCATGATGGCGCCGGAGAGGATATGCGCGCCGGGCTCGGAGCCCTTTTCCAGCACGACGACGGAGACTTCGGTGTTGTTCTTGGCCGCCAGCTGCTTCAGGCGGATCGCGGTGGACAGGCCCGCGGGGCCGCCACCGACTACGACGACGTCGTACTCCATGGCTTCGCGGGGGCCGAACTGGGCGAGGATTTCGTCGTGGGTCATGGGGTCTGGCCGATAATGTTTTTTGGTTGCAGGGGAGCGGGGATGCACGGCATTTTATGCGGCGCGTGGTCTCATCCCCTGTCATTCGGCGATGCCGCCTGTGGCGTCGCCCCGCGCAACGCACGAGGGACTCCCGCCATGACATACAGCATCGATCTCGCGGGCCGGGTGGCCTTTGTCACGGGGGCGTCGAGCGGGCTCGGCGCGCAATTCGCCCGAACGCTCTCCCGCGCCGGCGCCGCCGTGGTGCTGGCCAGCCGCCGGATCGACAAGCTCAAGGAGCTGCGTGCCCGCATCGAAGGCGAGGGTGGCGATGCGCATGTGGTGGAGCTGGACGTGACCGATCGCCAGAGCATCAAGGCGGCCGTGGCGCGCGCCGAGACCGAGGTCGGTTCCATCGACATCCTCGTCAACAACTCGGGCGTCAGCACCACGCAGCGCCTGCTCGACGTGGACGAGGACGACTACGACTTCATCTTCGACACCAATGCCAAGGGCTCGTTCTTCGTGGCACAGGAGGTGGCGCGCCGCATGATCCAGCGCGCCCGCGGCGCCGCGCCGGGCACCTACACGGGTGGCCGCATCATCAACATCGCATCGATGGCGGGGCTGAAGGTGCTGCCGCAGATCGGCGTGTACTGCATGAGCAAGGCGGCGGTGGTCCAGATGACGAAGGCCATGGCGCTGGAGTGGGGCCGCTTCGGCATCAACGTGAACGCGCTATGCCCCGGCTACATCGAGACCGAGATCAACCAGCACCACTGGGACACCGACGGCGGCCAGAAGCTGGTCGGCATGCTGCCGCGCAAGCGCGTGGGCAAGCCCGAGGACCTGGATGGGCTGGTGGTGCTGCTGTCGAGCGCGCAGAGCCATTTCGTGAACGGCGCCGTCATCGCGGCCGACGACGGGTTCGCACTCTGAAATCGCCCGCGTTCCTCGGCATCGCCGCTGGCCTGGCGGCAGGTGCGCTGTGGGGCCTGGTGTTCGTGGCGCCGCGCATGGTCGGCAACTTCGGCACGGTCGACATCGCGGCGGCGCGCTTCGTGGTGTTTGGCGCGGCTTCGGTGCTGATGGTGTTCACACGACCGCCTGTGCAGCGCTGGCCCACGATGCGCCAGGGCTGGGCGGCGCTGGCCCTCAGCGTACTGGGCTTCACGGGCTACTACGTGTTGCTGGCCTTTGCCATCCAGCAGGCCAGCACGGCGGTGCCGAGCCTGGTCATCGGCACCATCCCGGTCTGGATGATGCTGCTCGGGCGCCCCCCTGGCCTGCGCCTGCGGACGTTGTTGCCCGGCCTGGCGCTGACCGCGGCCGGCATCGCGCTGATGGTGGCGACTGCCTGGCCGGAATCCGGCGCGGGTGCGCCGTCCTTCGGCGCGGGCCTGCTGCTTGCGGTGCTGGCCATGGCAAGCTGGACGGCCTTCGGCTTGCTCAATGCCGCATGGCTGGGGAGGCACTCCGATGTGGCGGCGGCCGACTGGGCCAACTGGCTCGGCATCGCCACGGGGCTCGGCTCGCTGCTGCTCTGGTGGGTGGCCGGTTCCGGCGTGGCGGCGTTCAGCGCGCAGCCCAACGTGCTGATGTTCTGGCTCATCGCGCTGGCCGGTGGCGTGGGCTCCTCGTGGCTGGCCACGGTGCTGTGGAACGTGGCCAGCCAGCGCCTGTCGGCCAGCCTCTGCGGCCAGCTGATCGTGAGCGAAACGCTGTTCGCGTTGCTCTACTCCTTTGCCTGGGAGGGCCGCTGGCCGCACGTGGCCGAATGGGCGGCGGCGGTATTGTTCGTCCTTGGCATCCTCGCGTCCATCAAGGCACACCGATGAAGATCGAAATTCCCGAGAAGAAAAAGCTCGTCTACGAAATGACCATCCCGATCCGCTGGGGCGACATGGACGCAATGCGCCATCTCAACAACGCCAGCTACTTCCGCTTCATGGAGACGGCGCGCATCGACTGGTATCACTCGCTCGGCGCGTCGAGCGATCCGAACGGCGAAGGCATGGTCATCGCCAATGCCTTCTGCAACTTCTATCGTCAGCTCGAATATCCGGGCACGGTGCTGACGCGCGTGCACGTCAGCGATCCGGGCCGCACCACCTTCGAGACCTGGACGACGATGGCGCGGACCGAGGCGCCAGATGTCATCTGCGCGGCAGGAGGCGCGACCGCGATCTGGGTCGACTATGCGAAGCAGAAGGCCATCGGGTTGCCGGATTGGGTGCGCAAGCTCGTCAGTGACGAGGGCTGACTGCGGCTGTCCTGACCTTGCTTTGTGGTGACCCCCGGCGCCGGGACCAGCCATTCACTGCGGGGCGGGTATGCACGTTGTTCGGCACGCGGCTCACGGGTGGTTGGTTCAGTCTTTGGCAAAGGCTCGCGCGGCGACCGCGGGGCAGCAGCCGCGGCCGGATCCCTGATCTGGTCCAGATAAGCCTGGAGTAGTTCAGTCGCTGTTTTCATGGGTCCTCGCTGTGGGTGCTGGGGGGCTTGGCTCAAACTTGCGCGATGCCGCCGTCAACGAAGAGTTCGACGCCCGTGACGAAGGAGGAATCCTCCGAAGCCAGGAACACGGCGGCCTTGGCAATGTCTGCGGGCTGTCCGATTCGACCGATGGGGACCTGCGAGGTCAGGTAGTCGAGCAGGCCTTGCTGGTTCACCGTGCCGGGCCTTGACGGCGTCGTAGAGGCGGTCGATGTCGGCGAGGCGAGTGGAGTCGGCCTGTACCCCGCTTGCATTCGGGCCGATGGCCGCCACGGCGGCATCCAGCTCGGCCTGTCGGCGGCCGGTGATGTAGACGAACGCGCCTTCCGACGCGAAGGCCTTCGCTGCTGCGAGGCCAATGCCCGTCGTGCCGCCAGTGATGACGGTGACCTTGCCGGTGAGTTTGTTGGCCATGTTTCGCTCCGTTGAATGAAAGGGTGAGCGAAGCTTAGATAATTCGTGCCAATGAATAAATTGGCAGATTCGTATTTCTTATTTCATGGTTGTGAATAATGGAGGCCAGCCAAACCACGAACCCTCCCGCCATGGACCAACTGCTTGCCCTGCGCGTGTTCGCGCGAATCGCCGAGACCGGTGCGTTTTCCAAGGCCGCCGATTCGATGAACATCCCGCGCCCGACGGTGACCAAGCTCGTCCAGGATCTCGAACGCCACCTGGGCGCGAAGCTGCTGCAGCGCACGACACGGCAAGTCAGCGTGACGCCCGAGGGCGCGGCCTACTACGAGCGCGCCACGCGTCTCATCGCCGAGCTCGACGACATGGACGAAAGTGCCACGCGAGCGCGCGCCCAGCCCCGTGGCCGCATTCGTGTCGATGTCGGCTCCGTGCTGGCAAACATGATCCTGATTCCGGCCCTGCCAGGCTTTCGGGCGCGCCACCCCGAGCTGCATGTCGATCTCGGCGTCAGCGACCGCCCGCTGGATCTCATCGGCGAGGGCGTCGATTGCGTCATACGCGGCGGCGAGCTGGCCGACACGTCGATGGTGGCCCGGCGCATTGCGGATCTCGATTGGGTCACCTGCGCCAGCCCCGTCTACCTGGGCGCGCGCGGCACTCCCAGGCATCCGTTGGAGCTGGCAGCCAGCGAGCCCGGGTCGGAGGACAGGACCCGTGTACCAGGCCATGCCATCGCGGGCTATTTCTCTTCGCTTACCGGCAGGGCCTTTCCTCTCGAGTTCCGCAAGGGAGAGGAGCACCTGCTGGTGCAAGGGCAGCCAGTCGTGGCCGTCAACGAGAGCACGGCGCATCTGAGCGCGTTGCTCGCGGGTGCCGGCATCGGACAGACATTCAAGTTCGCGGTCGCGCCTCATCTTGCCGCAGGGCATCTGCGCACGGTGCTGGACGAATGGACGCGGCCTCGGCACCCGCTGCATCTGGTCTATCCCAGCAGCCGGCATCTGAGCGCGAAGACCCGGGTCTTCGCGGACTGGGTGGCCGAGGTGTTTGCGCCGTTCGATGATCGTTGAAGAGATGCGAAGGCCGGAGTGGACTGGCGTATGCGTCGGATATCACCGATCCCAATACGGCGGATCCCCAAACGCATCCCTGAGGCGCTGCACAAAGGCCCGGAGCTTGGCTGACACGCGCCGCCCGTCGGCATGCGCCACATAGATGGACTCCGGCGCCGCCTGCAAGCCAAGGTCGAGCACCTGCAAGGCACCCGTCTGGATCGACGGGCCGGCGATGAAGGTCGGCAACAGGGCGATGCCCAATCCGGCGGCAACCGCATCCCGCATCAGGTCGCCGTTGTTGACGCGCAAACCCACGGTGGCGCGGATCGCGACGGCGCCGTCCGGCCCCTGAAAACGCCAGTCGGCCACGCCGCGGTTGGTATAGAAGATCCCACGATGCCGTTGCAACGCCTCCAATGAATCGGGCCTGCCATGACGCTCCAGGTAGGCGGGTGAGGCCACCAGCAGGCGGCGGCTCGGGGCCAACTGCCAGGCCACCAGCCGGGAGTCTTCCAGCGGTCCGTGGCGGACCACGGCGTCAAAGCCATCTGCAGCGGCATCGACACGCCGGTCATCGAGATCCAGCGTCAGCGCCAGCCTTGGGTGCTGCGCCAGGAAGGGGTAGAGCGCCGGGCCCAGATGCATGCGGCCGAAGGTCACCGGCGCCGCGATGCGCAGCGGGCCGGCCAGGCTGCCGCGGCGCTCGGCCATGTCCGAGGCTGCGTCCTCGACCTCGCGCAGGATGCGCGTCGCGCGCTCCAGAAAGGCGTTGCCGTCCTCGGTCAGGCTCAGCTTGCGCGTCGTGCGGTGCAGCAGCGCGGCGCCGAGGCTGCGCTCCAGGTCGGCGAGGCGCTCGCTGACGATCGATTTGGACAGGCGCAGGCGCCGTGCTGCCTCGCTGATCGAGCCCGATTCCGCGATGGCCGCAAAGCTGGCGATGCCGTCTAGCTTGAGCATTGTTCGACTTTCCCGGAAGGTAGATCAGATGTTTGCAATCTACTGCGAACAGTCCCCCGTCTCCACACTGAGTCATGTCTGAAGGCGGACACCGTTCGCCGGACCATCCAATCGGAGTCAATCATGGGACGTTTATCTGGAAAAGTTGCTGTCGTCACCGGCGCGAGCTCGGGCATCGGCCATGCCACCGCCAAGCTCTTCGCGGCCGAAGGCGCCAAGGTGGTCGTCGGCGCGCGGCGTCAGGGCGAGCTGAACGATCTGGTCGACGAGATCCAGCGCGCCGGCGGCGAAGCCACTGCGCTGGCTGGCGACGTGCGCTCGGAGGACTATGCCAAGGCCCTGGTCGAACTGGCTGTGCAGCGCTTCGGGCGGCTCGATATCGCCTTCAACAATGCTGGCACCCTGGGTGAGGGCGGGGCGAGCACCGAGGTCTCCGAGGCCGGCTGGAACGATGCCATCGCCATCAACCTGACGGGCTCCTTCCTGGGCGCCAAGCACCAGATCGCGCAGATGCTGAAGAACGGCGGCGGCTCGGTGATCTTCACGTCCACCTTCGTCGGCCACACCTTTGCCTTCCCCGGCGTGGCGGCGTATGCAGCCAGCAAGTCAGGCCTGATCGGGCTGACACAGGCGTTGGCGGCAGAGTTCGGGCCGAAGGGCGTGCGGGTCAACGCGATCCTGCCCGGCGCGGTGGACACGGCCATGTATCGCAGCATGAACAACACGCCCGAGTCGCAAGCCTTCGTGACGAACCTGCATGCGCTCAAGCGCGTCGCAAAGCCCGAGGAACTGGCCCGCTCGGTGCTGTACCTGGCCTCGGACGATGCCGCTTTCGTGACCGGCACCGCTTCGCTCGTGGATGGCGGCGCGTCGATCACCCGCACCTGAGCGCGTCGATTCACGAACGTTCACGCCGGTTTGCTCGCATATTTGCCCGGCACAGCTTTCGGAAAAAGCCGGAGTGCGGCACACCTTCTGAGGGCCCCAGGGCCGGGCCGCAGCCGGCCGGCCCCCCGCGGGGGATCAAGTCGAGATGGCAAAGCCACATCGACTTGAGAGGCTACGCAGGCGGCAGCACGATGCGCGCCTCGAAACCGGTGGCTGCGCCTGTGGGCGGCGAGCGCAACTCGAGCCGGGCGCCGTGCTTCGCCACGATGGTGGCGACGATCGACATGCCGAGGCCATAGCCGGTGTGCTCGGCGGTGTAGCGCTGGTGACGCTGCTTGAGGTTGCCCAGTTCGGCTTCGCTCACGCCAGGGCCGGCGTCGCGCACGACGAGGTTGCAATCGGCGGTCACTTCGACCAGTACGCGGCTGTCTCCCGCGTAGTTCAGGCTGTTCTCGATGAGATTGCGCAAGGCGATCGCGAGCGCGTCGAAGTCGCCCATGACGATGGGCGCGGGCTCCGTCTCGGGCACCTCGAGGTCGATCCGGTCGCGTGCATGCAGGTCCTGCCAGAACTCCTGTGCCACGGTGGCGCCGAGCCGCACCAGGTCGACCCTGCCGCGCGCGAGCGAAGCGCCGGACTCTGCGCGCGAAAGCTGCAGCAGCTTCTCGGCCCGATGGGCCAGCGTGTGCAGCGCATTCAGCGCGGCCTGCACGTCGCTGCGGCGCAGGTCGTGGTCCAGCGCGGTCTGCAGTCGCAGGCGGGCGGCCGCCAGCGGCGTGCGCAGTTCATGCGCCGCATTGGCCGCCAGTGCGCGCTCCACGTCGAGCGCTTGCGAGAGCCGCTCCAGCAGGCGGTTGACGTCGTCGCCCACCACTTTCAGTTCGCGCGGGAGGCCGGGCAGGGCGATCGGGCGGAGGTCGGCGCCACTGCGCCGCGCGATCTCGCCGGCCAGGGCGCGCAGCACCTTCAGCTCGCCCCGCGCGATGTGGCGCAGCAAGAGGGCGAGCAGCGGTATCACCGCGATCAGCGGCACCAGCAGCCCGAACAGCGTGTGGTTCAAGGCCTTGCGCCGGTCGCGCAGCGGGTCGGCCACCTGCAGGAACAACTCGCGCGTCGGATGCCGCACGGTGTAGATGCGCCAGGCCTCGAGGTTGGCGAAGCCGGGTGCGTTGGATACGTCGAAGGTATTGGGCGGCGTCTCGGCCGAGCGCAACAGTGCGCGGTCGTCGCGGTCGACCAGTTGGTAGACCACGGCGGCATCGGGGAACAGCGGTGTGGGCGCGATCAGGGGCGCACCGGGCTGCAAGTCGGGCTGGCGCCGGTCGAGTTCCTCCACGGCGATATCGAACATGCGGTGGGACACCTCGACCAGTTCATTGTCGAAGTTGTAGTTGATCTCGCGGTCCACATACCAGACCACCGCCAGCACGCACAGGATCCACACGCTGCCCACCCACAGCGTGAGTGCCCGGGTGAGCCGGCCGGCCAGCGTGTCCGGGGCTTTGATCATTCCTCGGCGTTGGAGAAGGCGAGCCGGTAGCCGAGGCCGCGCAGCGTCTGGATATGCGCGCGGCCCAGCTTGCGGCGCAGGCGGCTGATGAAGACTTCGAGCGTGTTGCTGTCGGTGCCGTCGTCGTAGCCGTAGAGCGCGTCCTGCAGCACTTCGCGCGTATGAATGCGATCCGGGCGGGTCGCCATCACGCGCAGGAGGGCCCACTCCTTCTGGGTCAGTGTCACCGGCACGCCTTTCTTGCGGACCAGGTCGCGCGCCAGGTCGATCTCGATGGCCCCAAGCTGCAAGACGGGCGCATTGCCGACGCTCCGGCGACGCTCCGCGGCGCGCAGCCTCGCAAGCAGTTCGCCCGGGTCGTAGGGCTTGATGAGGTAGTCGTCGGCGCCGGCGTCCAGGCCGCGGATGCGGTCGGTGACCTGGTCTCGCGCGGTGAGCACGATCACGATGGGGCGATCCTTCAGGACGCGAATCGCGGGGAGCAGCGAAAGGCCGTCGCCGTCGCCAAGGTGGAGGTCGAGCAGCACGGCGGCGTATTGCGCGGAGACCAATGCCACGCGCGCCTCGGCCAGGCTCTGCACCGCATCGACCACGAAGGCCTTGGCGTGGAGATAGCCGCACACTGCATCGGACAGCGCCACGTCGTCTTCGACCAACAGTACGCGCACACGAGGCTCCTGGATAAGTGAAATGCGGGAGTCTAAAGGGCCGGTCGACGTCGTGGCCGGCGCTGCGGAGTGGGGCGGGGGTCCTTCAGAATGCGTTCAGGTGGGCAACCTATGCTGGAAGGTTAGCCCATGAATCGCGTATCGCTCCGCGGCCCTCTCGCCGCCACCCTCCTTTCGCTTGTCCTCATCCTCCTCTGGGACGCCTCCGGCCTGGACATGGCCGCCGCACGCCTGTTCGGCACGCCCACCGGCTTTCCATGGCGCGACAACCATCGGCTGATCCTCTGGCTGCACGAGGTGCCTCGCTTTGCAAGCTGGGCGATGGTCCTGGGGCTGTTCCTCGCGATTCGCCGGCCGTTCTGGGTGCTGCGCCGGCTCGATCCGCGCGATCGGGTCCAACTCGCGATCTCGGTGCTGGCCGGGGTGCTGGCGGTGTCGCTGATCAAGACCGGCAGCCGCACCAGTTGCCCGTGGGACATGCAGGTCTTCGGCGGTGTCGCGACCCACGTGTCGCACTGGGCCTGGGGCGTGCGCGACGGCGGGCCGGGCAAGTGCTTTCCCGCGGGCCACGCGTCGGCCGCATTTGCCTACCTTGGCGGCTGGTTCGTTTTCCGCCGTCGGGACCCGGCCATTGCATGGCGCTGGCTGGCGGCCGTGGTGGTGATTGGCCTGGTGCTCGGCATCGCGCAGCAGATGCGCGGCGCCCACTACATGAGCCACACGATGTGGACCGCCTGGATCTGCTGGAGCATTGCCTTCGCGATCGACTTCCTCGTAACGCGCGGGCGCGGCACGGCGCCGGTGTCAGGCGGCACGGGGCGTGACGCCGCATCGGCCGGATGGCCTTCTTCCTCCGGGCGATCGGGCAACTCCGACGGGCCGTTCGCGCGCATCGGCGCCTGGCTGGCGCGCCCGCGCTCGCCGCGCAGCATCATCCTCTGGCTCAGCTTGTACCTGGCGCTGGCGGCCAACTGGGCGCTGTGGCGGGAGCTGGTTCACCTGGGCCAGACGCCGGGCGTGTACCTGCGCACCATCGCCGTGATGGTGCTGTTGTTGATGACGGGCACCGTCGCGCTGCTGTCGTTGACGGCCTGGTCGCGCTGGTTCAAGCCGGTGTGGATCGTGCTGGTGCTGCTGGCGGCGGCGGTGCAGCACTACATGCTGGCCTACGGCATGGTCATGGACCCGTCGATGGCGGCCAATGTCCTGCAGACCGACGTGCACGAAGCACGTGACCTGCTGGGTTGGCGCATGCTGGCGAACGTGCTGCTGGTTTCGGTGCTGCCGGTGTGGTGGCTCTGGCGCGTGCCTGTCGTGCGCATGGGCTTGTGGGCCAACGCCTGGCGCAACGGGGCGCTGCTGTTGGGCTGTGCCGCCGTCGCGGCTGGCGGCATCATGGCCATGAACCAGCAACTGGCGCCGTTGATGCGCAACAACGTCCACTTGCGCTACATGCTCAACCCGCTGGCCGCGGTCTACTCGGCCGCCACCGTTGTCGCACGGCCGCTGTTCGTCTACACGCGCAAGCTGGTGCCGATGACCGCCGGCGCGGCGCTGGGGCCCAGCTATGCGAACCAGGGCAAGCCGCCGCTCTACGTGATCGTCGTGGGCGAGACGGCACGGTCCGACCATTTCTCGTTGAACGGCTACGCGCGCGACACCAACCCCGAACTGGCCCGGCGCGATGTGCTGAGCTATCGCAATGTTCACTCCTGCGGCACCAACACACTGGCCTCGGTGCCCTGCATGTTCTCGCCGCTCGGCAAGGAGGCCTTTGAAAGCAGCAAGGACGACCACGAGAACCTGCTCGACGTGCTGCAAGCGGCCGGGCTCGCGGTGCTGTGGGTCGACAACCAGGCCGGCTGCAAGGATGTCTGCGTGCGCGTGCCGAATGCGTCAGCGATCGACGGCCTGCAGCCCGCGGCGAAGGCCGCCCTGTGCGAAGCCGGCGAGTGCCTGGACGACGCGCTGCTGCTCGACCTGGACGCGCGCCTGGCCGGCCTGCCGAAGGAGCGGCGGGCCAAGGGCGTGGTGCTGGTGATGCACATGATGGGCAGCCACGGACCGGCCTACTACAAGCGCTCGCCGCCCGATGCGAAGGCGTTCGTGCCCGAGTGCAGGACCAACGCGCTGGCCGAGTGCGGCCATGAGCAGTTGATCAACGGCTACGACAACTCGATCCGCTACACCGACCGCGTGCTCGGCCGCACCATCGACTGGCTCAAGGCCCAGTCGAAGAACTACGACGCAGGCATGTTCTACGTCAGCGACCATGGCGAATCGCTGGGCGAGTATGGCCTGTTCCTGCACGGCCTGCCCTACAGCATTGCGCCGGAGGAGCAGAAGCACGTGCCGCTGGTGGCCTGGTTCAGTGAAGGCTTGCGCCAGCGTGCGCGGCTGTCGGCGAGCTGCCTGAAGGGCGACCTCGATTCGCCGTACACGCATGACAACCTGTACCACACCACGCTGGCAATGATGGATGTGCAGACGCCGACCTTCAAGCCGGCGCTGGATATGTTCGGCAAGTGCCGGGGGGACTAGGCTCGCCCCCAGGTCGCCGCGTTGCGGCTCTCCCCCCCGACCGGGGGCAACACCAGCGGCCCGGCGAAGCCGGTTTCGCGGTGTTCCTGGAAAGGAGACGGGACTATTGCGCTTGCTTTTTTTCCCGGGGCACGCGCCCCATCAGGAAGAACTCCGGGTTCGGCTGCATGCCGCTGAAGCTGGCCAGGCGGTTGGAGAGACCGAAGAAGGCTGTGATGGCGGCGATGTCCCAGATGTCCTCGTCGTCGAAGCCGTGCGCGTGCAGGGGAGGGAAGTCGGCTTCGTCGATCTCGTGCGAGCGATCGCAGACTTTCATGGCGAAGTCGAGCATGGCGCGCTGGCGCGGCGTGATGTCGGCCTTGCGATAGTTCACCGCGACCTGGTCGGCGACCAGGGGCTTCTTCTCGTAGATGCGCAGCAGCGCGCCATGGGCCACCACGCAATAGAGGCACTGGTTGCGCGCGCTGGTGGTGGTGACGATCATCTCGCGGTCGCCCTTGGTCAGCGAGCCTTCCTCTTTCAGCATGAGCGCATCGTGATAGGCGAAGAAGGCGCGCCATTCGGCGGGGCGCCGCGCGAGGCCGAGGAATACGTTCGGCACGAACCCGGCCTTCTCCTGCACGGCGAGGATGGCGGTGCGGATGTCTTCGGGCAGGTCAGCCAGTTCGGCAAGGGGGTAACGGGCGGGCATGGGTGTCTCGTCTTGTTGTCGGGTGGGCATGATAGGACGCACGCCTGCGCCTGGCGCCTCATGCGGCTTTGCAATCAAGCGCGGAACGAGGCGCAGCGCCGCAGACAGTGCCGCAGACGGCAAGGCGATCCAATGCAGTCGTACGTTCGATGGCGGAGCCGTGTCAGGGCAGCGCCGGCCCTTGGTCGTCCGGCAGCACCGCGTGATCGCTCTCGTCCTTGAGCGCGATACCGCTCAAGCCGCGGTGCAGCGCCTCGCGCATGAGCCACGACAGCTTGAAAGCGGCGGTGTCATAGGCAAGCCCCTCGGGTCGCACGTTCGAGATGCAATTGCGCTCGGCGTCGTGGCGGCCATGGCGCGGCGCGTGCGTGAGGTAGATGCCCAGGCTGTCGGGTGAGCTGAGGCCGGGGCGCTCGCCGATCAGCATGACCGAGAGCCTGGCGCCGAACAGTTCGCCGATGTCGTCGGCAAGCGCGACGCGAGCCTGCGTCGCGATGACCACGGGCGAGAGGCGAAGCGCCGGCGGCAGGTGCGGGCGCAAGGCCGCGAGCAGCGGTGCGGCATGACGCGCGACTGCGAGCGAGGACAGCCCGTCGCCGATGACGAGGCAGACGTCGCAGCCTTCGCTCGGCCGCTCGCCCAGGGCCGCGCGCAAGCGGTCCGCGTCGTCCGCATCGAGGCGGCGACCGAGGTCCGGCCGGCGCAGGTAGGTGGTGCGATCGCCGGCGCGGCTGCGGGCCCGCGTGGTGGTCCAGCCGCCGGCATCGAGTTCGCGTTCAAGGGCATCGGCATCGAGCGGGGCATGGATCGCGTCGCGGGCCATCGCATGGGCCCAGCCGAAGCGCAGGGTTTCGTCGGTCGGCATGCCGTTGCCGGCGCGGCCCAGCGCGAGGCGCGCCGGCGTGGCGGCGCGCCAGGAGGTCCAGGGGCTGGGCGTGACGGCGGTCATCGGGGATCCTTGTGTGTGGGAATGGCCCCGGTCATGACGCGCCCAGCGCGGCAAGCTGGCCCATCCCGTGCAGCAGGCGGTTGGCCGAGGGCGCTTCGAGGCCGCCGTCGGGCGAGGTGATGCGCATGCGCTGCAGCCAGTCCTCGAACTCCGGCGCGCGCTTCAGGCCCAGGGTCTCGCGCAGGAAGAGCGCGTCGTGGAAGGAGGTGCTCTGGTAGTTGAGCATCACGTCGTCGGCGCCCGGCACGCCCATGATGAAGTTGATGCCGGCTGCGCCGAGCAGCACCAGCAGCGTGTCCATGTCGTCCTGGTCGGCCTCGGCATGATTGGTGTAGCAGACGTCGCAGCCGATCGGCAGGCCGAGCAGCTTGCCGCAGAAGTGGTCTTCCAGGCCCGCGCGGATGATCTGCTTGCCGTCGTAGAGGTACTCCGGCCCGATGAAGCCGACCACGGTGTTGATGAGCAGCGGCTTGTAGCGCCGCGCGAGCGCATAGGCGCGCGCTTCGCAGGTCTGCTGGTCGACGCCGGAGTTGGCGTTGGCCGACAGCGCGCTGCCCTGGCCGGTCTCGAAGTACATGACGTTGTGGCCCACGGTGCCGCGCCCGAGCGACAGCGCCGCCGCGTAGGCCTCGTCCAGCAATGCCGGCGTCACACCGAACGAGAGGTTGGTCTTCTCGGTGCCGCCGATCGACTGGAACACCAGGTCCACTGGCGCCCCCGCCTCGGCCAGCCGGATCGCGTTGGTCACATGCGTGAGGATGCAGCTTTGCGTGGGTATCTCGAAGCGCCGGATCACCTCGTCCAGCATGCGCAGCAGCGAGCCCAGCACCGGCAGGCTGTCGGAGACCGGGTTGATGCCGATCACCGCGTCGCCCGCCCCCATCAGCAAGCCGTCCAGCGTGGAGGCGGCCACGCCGCGCAGGTTGTCCGTCGGATGGTTGGGCTGCAGTCGCACCGCCAGGTGGCCCGGCAGGCCGAGCGTGTTGCGAAAGCGCGTGACCACGCTGCACTTGCGGGCCACGGCGATCAGGTCCTGGTTGCGCATGAGCTTCGACACTGCGGCCACCATCTCGGGCGTGAGGCCGGGCGCGAGTTCGCGGAGTGCTTCGGTGGTGGCCAATCCGGACAGCAGCCAGTTGCGGAAGTCGCCGACCGTGAGATGCGCCACCGGCGCGAAGGCCTCGCCGTCATGACTATCGATGATGAGCCGCGTGATGTTGTCGTCTTCATAGGGCACCAGCGCCTCGGTGAGGAACTGCTTCAGCGGCGTGTCGGCCAGCACGTGGCGGGCGGCCATGCGCTGCTGCGCCGTGGCGGCGCCGATGCCGGCCAGATAGTCGCCGGAGCGGGCCGGGCTGGCGAAGGCCATCACCTGCCTCAGGTCGTCGAACACAAAAACCTGCGAGTCGATGGTCGTGCTGTAGCGCATGTTTCAGGGCGTTGGATCAGGTCGAGAGCATGGCGTCGGGCGCGGCCGCGTGGCGTTGGGCGGCCGTGGCGCGGAAGTATGCATAGGCGAGCGCCATGAGACCGCAGAACAGCAGTGTCAGCAAGCCGTTGAACCAGATCATCGCGCCAAGGCAAACCAGCCCGAGCAGTAGCGCGATGGCCGGGAACACCGGGTAGAAGGGCGCCCGGTACGTGCGCTCCAGGCCCGGCTCGGCGGCGCGCAACTTGAACAACGCCGCCATCGAGACCAGGTACATCACGATCGCGCCCAGCACCGACATCGTGACGATGTTGGCCGTGAGCGTCTGACCGCCGAACTGCACCCACTCGTCGCTGAAGATGGCCGCGATGCCGATCGCGCCGCCCGCCAGCAGTGCGCGGTGCGGCGTGTTGAAACGCGGGCTGAGCGCCGCGAGGAAGGCCGGCAGGTAGCCGGCGCGGGCCAGCGCGAAGATCTGGCGCGAGTAGCCCATGATGATCCCGTGGAACGAGGCGATCAGCCCGAACAGCCCGATCCACACCAGCATATGCAGCCAGCCGCTGTTGTCGCCGACGACCGCCTTCATCGCCTGAGGCAGCGGGTCGTTGATGTTGGCCAGCTTGCGCCAGTCGCCGACGCCACCCGCGAAGACCATCACGCCGAAGGCCAGCAGCACCAGCGTCAGGATGCCGGTGGTGTAGGCGATGGGGATGGTGCGGTGCGGGTCGCGCGCTTCCTCGGCCGCCATGGCCGCGCCCTCGATGGCGAGGAAGAACCAGATCGCGAAGGGGATCGACGCGAAGATGCCGGAGATGGCCGCGCCGTTCAGCACCTCGCCGCCGGCCCAGCCATTGGCGGTGAAGTTGGCCCAGGTCCAGCCCGGCGTGACCACGCCCATGAACACCAGCAGTTCGACGATGGCCAGCACCGTCACGAACAGCTCGAACGCGGCCGCGATGCCGACGCCGACCCAGTTCAGCGCGATGAAGATCACGTAGGCCCCCAGCGCGAACCACTTCGGATTGATGCCCGGGAACTGCACGTTGAGATAGGCACCGATGGCCAGCGAGATCGCTGGCGGCGCGAACACGAATTCCACCAGCGTGGCAAAGCCGGCGATGAAGCCGCCGGTCGGCCCGAATGCGCGGCGCGCATAGGCGAACGGCCCGCCCGCGTGCGGTATGGCGGTCGACAACTCGGTGAAGCTGAAGATGAAGGTGGTGTACATGGTGGCCACCAGCACCGTGGCCACCAGGAAGCCCAGCGTGCCGGCGGTGTTCCAGCCGTAGCTCCAGCCGAAATACTCGCCCGAGATCACCAGGCCCACGGCAATGCCCCACAACTGGACGGGACCGAGCACTTTCCTGAGGCCGGAGGACATGGTGGTTCCTGTTACACAAGTGGCGATGGAAGTGGCGAGCAAGAGGAATGCCACCCGTGTTGCTTGGCAATAATGGCCGCTTTCTGCTCATCAAGGAAATACCGTGCGTCTTACCCTCAGTGCCGTTCTTCTTTCTCTCTGCATCGTCCCGGCCGCCACGTGGGCCCAAAGCAAGCCCGAGACCACGCCCAGCGGCCTGGTCTACGAGTCGATCAAGGACGGCACGGGCGCATCGCCGTCCGCCACCGACACCGTCAAGGTGAACTATCGCGGCACCTTCCCCGATACCGGCAAGGAGTTCGACAGCTCCTATTCGCGCGGCGAGCCCGCCGAGTTCCCGCTCAACCGCGTGATCCCGTGCTGGACCGAAGGCGTGCAGAAGATGAAGCCCGGCGGCAAGGCCAAGCTGACTTGCCCGCCCGCCATCGCCTACGGCTCGAAGGGCGCAGGCGGCACGATTCCGCCCAATGCCACGCTCAATTTCGAAGTCGAGCTGATTTCGATCAAGGGACGCTGAGCGACCACGCCAATTCATGGCCGATCGCGGGCACACCTGGGCGGCCCCAGGCGGTCGGCGTCGATCCTTCGATCGGCCTCATCGGACATGCGCAGCGGCGCTTCGAGGGTCCGCGCGTGCGGTGAAACCGGGGCGGTGAGGGCCCTTGCGTGAGAAGCGTCTCCCTGGCGATGCGCAATTTCCGCTTTGTCACGTTTGCACCCGGTGAACGGCTTTTCGGAGGCTACAGTTCATGCCATCGCACCGCGCCGAGGCGCCTGCTTCGCAACATTCCACCCCCGTTCCCATGACCAATCTCGTCGTTCACGGCGGCACGCCCCTGCGTGGCCGCATCATCCCTTCGGCCAACAAGAACGCCGTGCTGCCGGTGCTTTGCGCCACCTTGCTCACCTGCGAACCGTTGCGCCTGCTCGGCGTGCCGGACATCACCGATGTCCGCAAGATCCTCGAGATCTTCCGCACGCTCGGCAGCGACGTGAAGATGGACCATGCCACCGGTACGCTCGAACTGCACCACCACGCCACGGTGTTCGACTGCAAGAACCACCGCCTGCCCGAGGAGATGCGTTCGTCGATCATGCTGGTGCCGCCGCTGCTGGCGCGCTTCGGCGTGGCGCGGCTGGAAGACAACGTCAAGGGCTGCACGCTCGGCGTGCGCGAGATCGACCCGCACGTCGACGTGTTCCGCCGCTTCGGCAGCGAGGTCGAACGCGCCGAGGGATCGCTGATCGTGCGCCGGGCCAACGGCGCGCTGCTTCCCAACGATCACTGGCTCGACTACGCGTCGGTCACGACCACCGAGAACTTCGTGCTGTGCGCCGCTGCCGCGCATGGCACGTCGACGCTGACCAATGCCGCCTCCGAGCCGCACGTGCAGGAGTTCTGCCGCTTCATGGCCATGATGGGCGTGCGCATCGAGGGCATGGGTACCTCGCGCCTGACGGTGCACGGCGGCAGCAAGCTGAGCGGCGGCGAGTTTCGCTTCGACGAGGACTTCCACGAGATCACCACCTTCCTGGCGCTGGGCGCCATCACCGGCGGCGACGTCATCGTGCGCAACAGCGCGCCCGAGACCTTCCCGCTGCTCGACCGCACCTTCGAGAAATTCGGCGTGAAGATCACCCATGAGGATGGCTGGTCGCGCGCCACCTGCACCGGTCCGCTGAAGGTGCAGACGCCTTTCACGAGCAACGTGCTGACCAAGGTCGAGGCGGCGCCGTGGCCTTACTTCCCGGTCGACCTGTTGCCCATCTTCATCGCGCTGGGCGTGCGGGCGCAGGGCAACGCGATGTTCTGGAACAAGGTGTATGACGGCGCGCTGGGCTGGACCGGCGAGTTGTCCAAGTTCGGCGCGCATGTGTTCTCGTCGGACCCGCACCGGCTCATCACCTTCGGCGGCAATCCGCTGACGCCGGCCGTGGTCGAGAGCCCGTACATCATTCGCGTCGCGATCGCGCTGTTCATGGTGGCGGCCAGCATCGAAGGGCGCTCCGAGATCCGCAACGCCACGCCCATCCGGCGCGCCCATCCGAACTTCGTCGAGAACCTGCGCAGCCTTGGCGTGCAGGTGGAGTGGACCAGCGAGGAGTAAGGGAGTCTCCCAGGCCGCTCTCGTGGATACGCGCCGCGCGCCATGGCACAGTGCGGATCGCTCCATTCACACAACATGGGAAGGTTTCGATCATGGGACGTCTGGATTCCAAGGTAGCGGTCATCACCGGCGGCGCAAGCGGCATCGGAGAGGCGAGCGTGCGGCTGTTTGCGCGCGAGGGCGCGAAGGTCGTGATCGCCGATCTGCAGGACGAGCGCGGCAGGCGGCTGGCCGATGAGCTGGGTCCGCAGGTGGTCTTCCAGCACACCGACGTGAGCCGGGAGGCCGATGTGCAGGAGGCCATCGACGTGGCGCTTTCCATGTTCGGGCGGCTGGATTGCCTGTTCAACAACGCCGGCATTCCCGGTCCCGGCGGTCCCATCGAGAACCTTGCCGCGGAGGGCTGGGACCACGCGATGGCCGTGCTGGTGCGCAGCGCGTACCTCGGCATGAAGCACGCAGCGCCGATCATGAAGCGACAGGGCTCGGGCAGCATCGTAAGCACGGCCAGCGTCGCCGGCCTGCAAGCCGGATTTTCCGGCCACGCCTATGCGGCCGCGAAAGCCGCGGTGATCAACCTGACCCGCAGCGTGGCGACCGAGCTCGGCGAGAGCGGGGTGCGTGTCAATTGCATCTGCCCGGGCGGCGTCGCCACGCCGATCTTCGGGCGCGGCATGGGCCTTGACGCGGAAGAAGCCGAGCGTTCGGCCGGCATCATGCTGATGGCGCTGGCCAACGTGCAGCCGCTGCAACGCGCCGGCGTGCCCGACGACATTGCCAATGCCGCGCTCTGGCTGGCCAGCGACGATTCGAGCTTCGTCAACGGCCATGCGCTGGTCGTCGATGGCGGCATCTCCTGCGGGCGGCTGTGGAGCGAGAGCAACCAGCGGCGCGAGATGCTGCGCTCGGTGCTGGCACCGCAGGCGCAAGGCTGAGGTCTGGACGCAATGAAACCGGTGCGCGGAGTGATTCGTTGAGGCCTCGATGGACGCTCTCTCGGCAGGTTCATCGCACCACCGGCCAAGGACGACACT
The DNA here is from genome assembly GCF_019207085.1 of Variovorax sp. dw_308. Taxonomy (GTDB): domain Bacteria; phylum Pseudomonadota; class Gammaproteobacteria; order Burkholderiales; family Burkholderiaceae_C; genus Variovorax. The sequence goes on from NZ_JAATOM010000004.1 coordinate 349,215, forward strand.
TCAACTTTGCTCCCACAAAGTAATTGGACGTGGTGATGGCAGAAAGCCCTCAATTCATTGAAAGGTGCTCCGGCAAGCCCGCCGCTCGCAAGCCTTCCACCATGCGATTTCGACTCGCCAGATAGCTGTCCGAGCCGGATGGATTGTTGATGACGTAACGCTCGATGGTGCTGTAGGGCATCACCCTGCGATGCTCGGCCATGTTCTTCGCCGCTTGGGCCGAGCGGCCATGCAGCGCATCGATCGATGCGAGGATGGCGTACGAACTGCCGAAGGTGGGTCTTTCCGCAAGCGAGCGCAGTGCCAGCGCGTAGGCTTTCTCATCGTCTCCGGCGACAAAGGCAACGTTCGAGGCCACAAAGTAGGCATTGGCCATGTTTCGCGGATCGCGATGCCCGATGCGCATGGCGTCTTCTATTTGAGACTGGGTCTCGCCCGAACGTCCAACGATCAGCAGGATGGTGGCGTACCTCAAATGCGCATTGGGATTGGACGGCGCGCGCAGTACAGCCTTTTCGTAGAAGGGAAGAGCTAGCGTCGGCTGCCCTCGAAAGAGCAGCACGTTTGCCCAGTTGATGAGGGCGACGGTGTCGTTCGGTGCGATGTTGATGGCCTTTGCTGCGACGCGTTCGGATTCGGCCACGTCGCGGGGTGCCGGCTCACCTGAGGCTCCAAAGCGCTCGGACATCAACGCTGCTCCAAGCCCCGTGAGTGCCAGCACTGACTCGGGGTCGGCCTTCAGGGCTTCCTCGAATCGGGCCTTCCCCCTGCTGACGTCTTGTGCAGTCTGTCGGCGGTCGATGTCTTCCCAACCGGACAAGGTGAGGTCGGCGGGGTCAAAGCGATATCCGGGAGCACTTACCCTGGCCTTGTGAAGCTCAAGTTGGCGAAGCCTGAGGCCGCCGGCCGTGCGCATTGCGACGTCGAGGTTGATCCGGGGATCATTTCGATCGGGGTAGTCGTAATGCTCTGACCAGACAATAGTGCCATCGGCCACCGACTTGACCTGGACTGATACGACGATACCCGCACCGTTTGCCGAGACGGTGCCGCTCATTGCGTAGCGCGCGCCGACGGGCGATGCCGAGCGAATGACGATTGCGTTTTGCCGTTGCGTCATCAGCGAGGCAATCTCATCCACCATCCCCTCTCTGACCGCCTTCGGCGCGGAAGCGGTCCCGTCCCGGAAGGGCATCACGACAAGCGAATATCGCCTTGCGATCTCGTCGTCAATGCGATAGGTCGTCGGCGCGGTTGCAGGCCGAAGGTAGACCGCACCGCCAGCGATGGCGAACACCCCCAGCGCGAGCGTCAGTCCAGCGCCGCGCCAGGTTCGGCGTGGTGGTACTCGCGTGATCGTTGCCGGCGAAGTGTTTGCCGCTGCGCCCGGATCGGCAGTGTCAGGAGCGAGGCCGGGCTCTTCGGGGCTGCAAGAACGAACCTCTGCCTCAAACCTGTAGCCGCGCCGCGGGTGGGTCGTGATCAGCTTCGGGCCCTGGTCGCCCATCCTGCTGCGCAACTCGCCAACGCATTGGACCAGCGAGTCGTCGGTCACGACCACGTCGCCCCATAGGTGCTCCATCAGTTCGGATTTGCTGACAAGCCTCCGGGGATTGGCGAGCAGATAGCGCAGGAGGGCGCCGGGCTTTGGTCGGAGCGGAATCAGGACGCCATCGCGCCGAAGCTCATCGCGTTGGAAATCGAACTCAAAATCCGCGAACCGGACGGACGCGACAACCTCCGCCCGCGCCCGCAATGAAGCAATCGTCTGCGGGATTCGCTCTTTGATCGTCGATGGCTCGTCGTTCATGGATCGACCCCTCTCGGATTTGCATGCTGCATCTTGTGCGGCGACCAAGCAAGCGGATTTTGTTCCTCCTTCCCAAGGTCTTGAAGGCCTCGCCACGCCGGCATTTCGTAGAGCGATCGGGAATCGATCGGGTCGGTCGGCAGACGATCGTCTCGCGTTCGTGTCGGCTTCAGGGCGTGGAACCTATCGTGGTGCATCGTCTCATCGAGTCGAATCTCCATGGATCCAGCATGAAATTTCTCTCCCGACGGACGGCCGCCGTCCTCGTATCGATCGGAAGCGTCGCCGTGTGGGCCTCGGCCAGTGCTCAGAACCATAGCCCGGTCCTGGCCACCACGCAGCAAGTGTTGCAAGCCGAACCACCCTCGCTGGGCTCGGCCATCTACAGCCCGTTTTCGCCGGACCTGTTCGCGTCGCAGGAACCGACCCTTGGTGCTCGCGCTGCCATTTCCTCCCCTCGTGCTCCGAACGAAGGCGAACCCGGTTTGACGACGACGCTGGCCGCAAGCATGGCTGGCGCTGTCGCATTCGTCTGGCTGCTCCGCCGCATCTGATGCAGCGCGGCCTGATCCCTCCGCAGGCATGTGAGAAAGCCAGCGGCACTCGTTCCCCCATCTGAAGGAGTTCGTCATGAATGCAAGATCGACACTGCGGCGTTACATAGGCAGGCACCTTTTTGTGCTCGGTATGGGCATCGCGGGCGCAGCGGCAACCGGCGAGGCCCTGGCCGGCTGTGGCATGTATACCGGAGCTTCCGGGAAACCGCCGAATTGGGGCATATCCGGCGCAGCGGGCCGGATGCATGAAGACAACACGGGAAGACCTGCGTCCAACGCCACCGGGATCGTCGGAATGTGGAAAGTCACGCTCGTCTCCGACGGCACGGCGTACCCGATCCCGATTCCGAACGGAGCTCCGATCGATTTCGGCACGGCACAGTGGCACAGTGACGGAACGGAAGTCCTGGTCTCCGGCGGCCGTGCGCCCAGTACCGGGGACGTTTGCATGGGCGTGTGGGAGCAGATCGGGAATTCGACCTATAAGCTCAAGCACGTCGGGCTCAGCTACAGCAGCACCGATTCAGTGCCGCCTTCCTCGCCCTCTGTCTTTTTGGGACCCGCAATCATCCGTGAGACGGTCACCCTGAGCCACTCGCGTGACAGCTACACAGGCACTTTTACGATCGACCAGTATGCGGCGGACGAGGTCACCCTGATCGAACACATCGGCGGCACGGTGACAGCCACTCGTTTCACGGTGGATTGAACGCAAGTGCGCAAGTGCGGGCACTGATGGCAACTCGCTCTTGAAGGACGTCGTTCGAGCGCGCTCGGGTCCACCCTCTGTCACGGCATATTCATGATCGGCTTCTTCAGGCCCGCGCTCGTAGGTCCGCCTGCTGCACCGTATCCGTGTTGTCCCCGGCCCGCCCTATCATCCAGGCGCAGATCGCCGACACCACGCCCGCGAACAGCACGTACATGCAGATCTGCCAAGGCTGGCCGCCGCCGGACTTGAGCAGCGCGGTGGCGATGATCGGCGTGATGCCCGAGGCGAAGATGCCCGAGAACTGGTAGACGAAGGAGATGCCGGTGTAGCGCACCTTGGCGTCGAACAGGTCGCAAAACAGCGCGGCCTCCGGGCCGTACACCGACGCGTAGAAGATGCCGAAGGGCACGATGATCGCCAGCCAGATCAGGAACACGTTGCCGTCGCTGTGCGTCATGAGCCAGAAGCCGGGGAAGGCGGCGATGGCCGTGACCAGCGAGCCCCACAGGTAGACCTTGCTGCGGCCGATCTTGTCCGACAGGCGGCCGAAGATCGGGATGGTGAAGCACATCACCACCGCGGCGGCCATCACGCCCAACAGCGCGTCCGTGCGGCTGATCTTCAGGGTGCTGGTCAGGTAGTTGATCGAGAACACGCCGAAGATGTTGAAGAACACGCCGTCGATGTAGCGCGCGCCCATGCCCTTCAACACGTTGCCCGGGTAGCGGCGGATCATGTCCATGAAGGGGATGCGCGCCTCGGCGTTGCGTGCCTTGATGGCGGTGAACTCGGGCGTCTCCTGGACGTGCAGGCGGATGTACATGCCGACCACCACCATTGCGCCGGAGAGCAGGAAGGCGATGCGCCAGCCCCAGGACATGAACTGCTCGTCGGTGAGCACCGACGACAGCAGCGCCACCACGCCCGAAGCCATGCACAGGCCGATGGCCAGGCCGATCTGCGGCAGGGAGGCGTAGAAGCCGCGCTTTTCCTTCGGCGCGTATTCGTACGCCATCAACACCGCGCCACCCCATTCGCCACCGAGGCCGATGCCCTGCGCGACGCGAAGCAGCAACAGGAGGAGCGGCGCCGCGATGCCGATCTGCGCATAGGTCGGCACCAGGCCGATGAGGAAGGTGGCCACGCCCATGATCATGAGCGTGATGATCAGCATGGCCTTGCGCCCGATGCGGTCGCCGAAGTGCCCGAAGATCACGCCGCCGAGCGGTCGCGTGACGAAGCCGACCGCGAAGGTCGCATACGCGAGCAGCGTCGACACCACCGGATCGCTGCCGGGGAAGTAGAGCTTGTTGAACACGATGCCGGCCACCACGCCGTAGAGGAAGAAGTCGTACCACTCGATCGTGGCGCCCACCAGGGCCGAGATGACCACCTTGCGTATCGCTTTTTCGTCTGTTGTTGTCGCACTCATGGGTTTGTCTCCAGATGAAGTGTCTTTGTGGATGCCCTTGCGGGCGGCGGCTACGGAAAGCGGATGGGGTGCCTGGCGTCCTCGCGGATCATGTCGGCGGCCTTCTCGGCCATCATCACGACGGGTCCGTTGGTGTTGCCGGAGACGAGCGTGGGCATGATGGAGCAGTCGACCACGCGCAGGCCGCCGATGTCGTGCACACGCAGGCGCGCATCGACCACGGCCAGCGTGTCGTTGCCCATCTTGCAGGTGCCGCTCGGGTGGAAGATGGTCGCGCCGTTGTTGCGGCAGAACTCGAGCAGGTCGGCATCGCTCGCGGCCTCGGGGCCCGGCTTGACCTCGCGCTTCACGTAGGGGCGCATGGCGGGCGAGTGCGCGATGGCGCGTGCGGCGCGCACGGCCGCGACGGCGGTGCGGCGGTCGAGGTCCTTGGAGAGGTAGTTGGGCTGCATCTCCGGCGCCTCGAACGGGTCGCGTGTGCGGGCGCGCACGTGGCCGCGCGACTCGGGCCGCAACTGGCACACCGACATCGTGAAACCCGAATAGGGATGCACCTTGCCACCCGCCATGTCGGCCGACAGCGTGGCCACGTGGAACTGGATGTCGGGCGTGGCGGCCACGGGCTTGCCGCCAGCGTCCTTCAGCGCCCGCATGAAGCAGCCGCCTTGGTTGATGCCGATGGCGAGCGCGCCGGTACGGTGCAGCAGCCATTCGATGCCGAGGCTGGCTTTGCCGAACCAGGAGTTGAGCTGGTCGTTGGTGGTGATCGCCTTCGTGCATTCGTAGCCGAGGCGGATCTGCAGGTGGTCCTGCAGGTTCTCGCCGACGCCGCGCGCGTCGTGCACCACGGGTACGCCGAGCCGGTCGAGCAGCGCGCGCGGCCCGATGCCCGACAACTGCAGCAGTTGCGGCGACTGGATCGCGCCGGCCGACAACAGCACTTCGGCCTTGCAGCGCGCCGTCTTCAGCTCTCCGCCCTGGCGGTAGCGCACGCCGATGGCGCGCCGGCCCTCCATCACGAGGCTGGCCGCGAAGGCTTCGGTCTCGATGCACAGGTTGGCGCGGTGCTTCGCGGGCGCGAGGTAGGCCTTGGCCGTGCTGCAGCGCAGGCCGTTGAATGTGTTGAGTTGGTAGTAGCCCGCGCCTTCCTGCTGTGCGCCGTTGAAGTCGTCGGTGCGCGGCACGCCGATCTGTCCAGCGCCCTGGATGAAAGCCTCGATGAGTTCATGCTTCGCGCCGATGTCCGAGACCTTCAGGGGCCCATCGCTTCCGTGCAGCGGCATGCCGCCGCGCTGGTTGCCTTCGGACTTGATGAAGTAGGGCAGCACGTCGTCGTAGCCCCACCCGGTGTTGCCGAGCTCGGCCCAGTGGTCGTAGTCCTCGCGCTGGCCGCGGATGTAGATGAGGCCGTTGATCGAGCTGCTGCCGCCGAGCGTCTTGCCGCGCGGCCAGTAGATGCGGCGGCCGTTCATGCCCGGGTCGGGGTCGGTCTCGAAGCGCCAGTTGTAGACCGGGCTCCACATGGTCTTGCCGTAGCCGATGGGCAGGTGGATCCACGGCGAGTTGTCGGGCGGCCCGGCTTCGAGCAGGAGCACGCGCGTGGCCGGGTCTTCGCTCAACCGCGCGGCCAGCACGCAGCCCGCGGAGCCGGCGCCGACGACGATGTAGTCGAACTCTTTCTCGGTCATGGATGGAGGTGCGTCCGGCAGTGGAACAATCGCTTCGTTGCGGCCCGGATTGTGTCGTAAATTTTCGGAACGAAAGGTTCCATTTAATTTAGAGGTTTACCCGGATGACATCAGCCCGGCCAAAGAGAGCCGCAGCGAGTTCACAGGCTGCCGAGTCGGAGTCCGTGACTGCCGATGTCGCCGGCAGCGGCTCATCGGCCGAGCGCAGCCTTCGCCTGCTGTCGCTGCTGGCGAGCGAGGGGCGCGCCTTGTCGCTCGCCGAACTGGCCGCCCAGCTGGCCTTGCCCAAGGGCACCGCGCACCGCATCTGCACGCAGTTGCTGGCCGCCGGCTTCCTGGCGCGGGATGTGGAGGAGCGCTTCTACAACGTCGGCCCGGCGCTGCGGCAGCTGGCTTTCGACACGCTCAATCATGGCGTGGTGCGCGGGCTGCGTCATGACGTCCTGGCGGACCTGGTGCGGCAGGTGGACGAGACCTGCAACTTCACCACCCTCGATGGCGCGCAGGTGCTGTACCTCGACCGTGTCGAGGCCCATTGGCCGCTGCGGCTGACGCTCGATGTCGGCTCGCATGTGCCGCTGCATTGCACGGCCAGCGGCAAGCTGTTCCTGTCGCAGATGCTGGGCAAGGAGCGCGACCGGCTCATCGCCGGCCTCACGCTCACGCGCATGACGCGCAACACCATCGTGTCGACGGCGAAACTGCGCGCCGAATGCGATGCGATCGCCGTGCGCGGCCATTCCTGCGATGCGGAGGAGTTCATCGCCGGGCTGATCGCCGTGGCGGTGCCGGTGCGCAACGCGGCCGGCGAAGTGCGCGCAGCCATCGCCTTGCATGCGCCGACGGCGCGCATGACGCTGAAGGACGCGCTGAAACGCATCGACGCGTTGAAGGCCGCCGCCGCGCGGATGACACCCTTGCTCTGACGCCCTCCTGCGACCATGAACAACATGCCTGAATACGAACACGCAACCCTCGCCATGCAAGCCGACGGCATCGCCACCGTCACGATCCGCTCGGCCAACGCGCTGAACATCATCGGCACCCCGGTCATCGACGACGTGCGTCAAGCCATCTCGCAACTTGCCGCGGAGAGCGAAGTGCGCGTGCTGGTGCTGCGCGGCGCTGGCGACAGGGCCTTCGTGGGTGGCGCCGACATCCGGGAGATGGGCGCGCTCGACGTCGACAGCGCGCGCGTGTTCATCGACAAGCTGCGCGGCCTTTGCGAGGCGGTGCGGCTGTTCCCGAGCCCGGTGATCGCGCGCCTGTCCGGCTGGGCGCTGGGCGGTGGGCTGGAACTCGCGGCGGCTTGCGACTTGCGCATCGCCTCCAATCGTGCGCAGTTGGGCATGCCGGAGGTGAAGGTCGGCATTCCATCGATCATTCATGCGGCGCTGTTGCCGCGCCTGATCGGGCAGGCGCGCGCGAACTGGCTGTTGATGACCGGCGACAACATCGATGCCGCCCAGGCCCTGGCCTGGGGCCTGGTGGACATCGTCGTGCCGCAGGAGCGGCTTGACGACGAAGTCGAGCGCATGGCGCGGAAGTTCGCGGGCTACGGACCTTCCGTGATGCGACAGCAGAAGCGCCTTCTGCGCGAATGGCAGCAGGAGCCGCTGGAATCCTCCATCCGCAACGGCGTGGAGGAGTTCGCGAGCGCCTATGCGACGGGCGAGCCGCAGCGCTTCATGGCGGCGTTCCTGAAGCGGAAGTAGCTGATAACAGGCCTCGGCTTTCGCACGGACTCTGATATATGAAGGCTTGAAGATTTCGTCGCGAGATCGGTGGCCGCAGTAGAAAGCTTCAAGCGATCAGGTGTGGATGTAGATGTCGGGCTCCATGGCGATCGGCCGCTGTGGCTCTCCCAGCATCTCGCGCAGCGTCGACTCGATCATTCGCGACATCGTGTCCAGCGCCAGGTCGTTCTGCTCCGTCCCAAAGGGCTCCTCGATCTCAGCGGCCAGGGCTTCGAGCGCGAAGAAGGTGTAGCCGATGAAGGCCACGATCACCGGCGTCATCGGGCCGATGGAGTCGATGAGGCCGAACGGCAGCAGCACGCTGTACAGGAAGATCGTGCGGTGGATGATGACCGCGTAGGTGAACGGGATCGGCGTGCTGGCGATGCGCTCGCAACCACCCAGCGCTTCGGTCAACCGGCCCAGCGGATGTTCGACCGCGGGAACCAGCGTAGGCGCAAGCTGGCCGGCCTGCCGGCGGTCGCGCACCCATTCGCCGGCCAGGAGCAACAGCATCGCGGGCTTGAACAGCGTCGTCTGCAGGCGCGCGCGGTCTTCCGGAGAGAGCAGCCGTTCGAGATCGGCCGAGGGCTCGGTCTTGCGCAGTTGGTGGCGCAGCGCATGCACGAACGCGATCAACCGTCCCGCGAGCAATGGCACTTCGCCGGGCGGGTCCACCAGGGTGAGCGCCTGGCGCAGCATCGTGCGCGTCTCGTTGAGCACACTGCCCCAGAGCATGCGCGCCTCCCAGTAGCGCGCGTAGCTGGTGTTGTTGCGAAAGCCCAGGAAGATGGCCAGCGTCAGGCCGATGAGGGAGAAGGGCACGAAGTTGAGCGGAACCTTCCACTCGAACAGCCGCCCGTGCATCACGGTGACGAGGATCGCGAAGCCGGTGACCAGCAGCAACTGCGGCGCGATGTCGCGCAGCACCGAGCCGCGCCACACGAACACCATGCGCAGCCAATGGAGCGGCGGCCGGACGATCACCCGCCGGCCTGCGAGATCTTCATCGCGTGGCGCGCGATCATCAGCTCCTCGTTGGTGGGTATGACCCACACCGACACCTTGCTCGCAGCCGTGCTGATGCGCGGCCCGCCCGATTGGTTGGCCACCGGGTCCAGCGCGATGCCCAGCCAGGCTGCGTCGCGGCAGGCGCGCTCGCGAATCGACGCTGAGTGCTCGCCGATGCCGGCGGTGAAAACCAGCGCATCGACCCCGCCGGCCGCCGCGGCCAGCGATCCCAGTTCGCGCCCCAGCCGGTAGACGAACAAGTCGACCGCCTGCCTGGCGCGCGGGTCCTCGCTCGCCTGCAGCACCCGCATGTCGCTGGACACGCCCGACACGCCGAGCAGCCCCGACTGCTTGTAGATCAGGTCTTCGATGGCACGCACGTCCATTGCCATCTCGTCCATCAGGTAGAGCAGCACGCCCGGGTCGAGGCTGCCGCAACGCGTGCCCATCGGCAGGCCGTCGAGCGCGGTGAAACCCATCGTGCTGGCGACGCTTCGGCCGTCGACCATCGCGCACATGCTGCTTCCGTTGCCCAGGTGCGCAACGATGGTGCGCCCTGACGCCGCCTTCGCATCGAACCCGCCCAGCACGCTGGCGATGTACTCGTACGAGAGCCCGTGGAACCCATAGCGCCGCACGCCGCGGTCAGTGATGGACGGCGGCAGTGCGAAGGCTTGCGCGACCTCCGGTTGGCGGCGATGGAAGGCCGTGTCGAAGCAGGCGACCTGGAGCAGCTTGGGCTGGAGCTTCGCGATGATCTCGATCGGCCCGAGGTTGTGCGGCTGATGCAGCGGTGCCAGCGGACTCAGCTTGCGCAGCGCCGCGATCACGTCGGCATCGATGCGCACTGGCTGCGCGAAAGCCAGCCCCCCGTGCACCACGCGATGGCCGACTGCAACGAGGCTGTGACCGGCGAGTTGCTCACGGAAGAACTCGATCAGGAAGGCGATGGCCCCCTCATGACCCAGCGCGATGCCATCGCCCCATTCGCGATCGCCGATGCGCGTTCCGATGGCCGACTTGGCGGTGAAGCGGGGCGCGGTGTACAGGCCTTCGACCTGGCCGTTGAACAACGGGATGTTTTCTCCCTCCGCTTCGAAGACACTGAACTTGATGCTCGAGGAGCCGGCATTGAGGACGAGGACGACATCGGACATGCGGTCAGCCTAGCAGCTTGGCGCTTTCGCGGCGGGCTTGCGCGACCAGCGCCGCCACCGCGCACGATGCGAGCCTGGCGATGAGCGAGTCGGCCCGGCTGGTCAGGATGATCGGCACCCGCGCGCCGAGCACGATGCCCGCCGTGTCCGCGCCGGCCAGGAAGGACAGGCTCTTGGCCAGCATGTTGCCCGCTTCCAGGTCGGGCACCAGCAGCACGTTGGCGCGACCGGCCACCGGCGACTTGATGCCCTTGACGCGTGCGGCCTCCGGGTCGATGGCGTTGTCCAGCGCCAGCGGGCCGTCGATGAGCGCGCCGGTGACCTGGCCCCGGTCCATCATCTTGCACAGGGCGGCGGCGTCGAGCGTGGACGGCACCTTGGGATTGACGGTTTCCATCGCCGAGAGAACGGCCACGCGCACCTCGTCGATCTGCAGCGCGTGGGCGAGGTCGATCGCGTTCTGCAGGATGTCGGCCTTGACCTCGAGCGTGGGCGCAATGTTCACGGCCGCGTCGGTGATGATGAGTGCGTCGTCATGGCCGGGCACGTCCATCACGAAGCAATGGCTCACGCGCCGCGCGGTGCGCAGGCCCGTCCCGCTCTTGACCACCGCGCCCATCAGTTCGTCGGTGTGCAGGCTGCCCTTCATCAGCGCCTCGGCCTTGCCCTCGCGCACCAGTTGCACGGCCATCTCCGCGGAGGCGACGCTGAAGGGGGCGTCCACGATGGGTATGCCCGTGAGGTCCAGGCCGCATGCCTCGGCCACGGCCAGGATGCGGGCGGTCGGCCCCACGAGGATCGGTGCGATGAGACCCAGCCGCGCCGCCTGGAGGGCGCCTTCCAGCGAACTCTGGTCGCAGGGATGCGCGACCGCGGTCGGCGTGGGGGTGAGCGCCTGGCAGCGCTCGATGAGGCGGTTGTATTTGTCGTGGGGTCTGTCCATGGTGACCTGCCTTGTGGATGGTTGGCGCAGCGCCCCTGCGCGAAGTGCGATTGACTGGAGGAAGTCCGGGCACGGCGCCTGGCTGGCGCCCGCTGAAGGAGCGTAAGTGTGCCTTTGGATCAAGGCCGTATCAAGACAGGCGGCGTGCGCGTTTGTATCGTGGGTCCGTGCACCGTATCGCGCTCGCTGCGAGCGAGTCGATACTTGTGCCATCCGATCGATGAGGCTTGCCATGAACCCACCACCAGATCGCCGGCCCGCGTGGCAGCGGGAAGGCCACGAACCTGACTACCGCTTCTCGCTGGCGAACGAGCGCACCTTCCTCGCCTGGGTCCGCACGGCGCTCGCGTTGCTGGCGGGCGCCGTGCTGTTCGACCAGCTGGCCACGCGCTCGCCCGGGCATCCGTATGTGTCGGTGCTCGCGGTGGTGGGCAGCGGCATTGCCGCGCTGCTGGCCGCCGCGGCGTATTGGCGCTGGAGGGGCAACGAGATCGCGATGCGCCATGACCGGCCGCTGCCGGGCTCGAAGTCGCTCGCTGTGCTGGCCTTGCTGCTGTTCGCCTCCGCAGTCCTGGTGACGCTGGCGCTTGCGGGGCTGGTGTGAGGGACCCGGGCCTGCAGCCGGAGCGCACGGCGATGGCGTGGACGCGCACGGCCATCTCGGCCCTGGTCTGCGCCGTGGTCTACCTGAAATTGGCGCTCGCCGCCCACAGCGTGCTGCTGGGCGTGGGCGGTGCGGTGATGCTGTTCGGCGCGCTCGGGCTGGTGCTGATCGCGATGCGGCGGCGGGTTGATCTTGTGAGCACGGGCGTGCGCGTCGCGCCGGCCGGCCACCTGCTCAAGTGGACGGCCGTGGTTGTTTGCGTCGGGGCCGTGGTTTCCATTGCCGCAACGCTGATCGAAAGGATGTGAATCGAAATCTTCACGCCTTTCGCGCCGCATTGGACGCATCGCCTTGCGCAACCGCTTCCTGCATGTCGAACAGGGGAGCGAGCTTGAGGCGCTGCACCTTACCGGACGGTCCGCGCGGCAGGTCGTCGACGATGCGGAAGTAGGCCGGCGTCTTGAAGCGGCCCAGCGTTGTCTCGCAGAAGCTGCGCAGCGCGGCTTCATCGACGGCGATGCCTTCGCGCAGCACGATGCATGCGCCGATCTGCTGGCCGTAGTGCTTGTCGGGCACACCCACCGCGGCGGCTTCGCGCACCGCGGGGTGCCGGAGCAGGGCCTCGTCGATCTCGCGCGGCGCGATGTTCTCGCCGCCCTTGATGATGAGTTCCTTGATGCGGCCGGTGACGAAGAAGAAGCCGTCCGCATCGCGGTGACCCAGGTCGCCGGTGCGCAGCCAGCCATCGGGCGTGAAACTGTCGCGGGTGGCCTGCTCGTTCTTGTAGTAGCCGAGCATGACGTTGGGGCCGCGAATCGCCAGTTCGCCGGTGACGCCGTCGGGCACTTCAAGCAGTGCCGCGTCGATCACGCGCGCCTCGCAGCCTGACGCGCGGCCGACCGAGCCGAGCTTGCGCTGCTGCGGCGCCATCGGGTTGGAGAAGGAGGGCGCCGCGGTCTCGGTGAGGCCCATGGTCTCGACGATGCCGATGCCGAACATGGCTTCGAAGGCGCGGTGATGCTCGGGCGGCAGGGCGGCGGACGCGGAACGGCAGAAGCGGATCGCGGCCGTCTCATCGCGCGGCGGTGCGTCGCCCTCGAGCAGGTAGGAAATCATCGTCGGCACGACGTTGATCCAGGTGCATTGCGTCGTCGTCGCCTGCGTCCAGAAGCGGCCGGCGGAGAAGCGCGCCGGCATCGCCAGGCTGCCGCCATGCGCGAGCGGCGCGAGCATGGTCACGGCGAAGGCGTTGATGTGATAGAGCGGCAGCACGGCCAGCACGCGGTCGCTGGTGGCCAGCGCGTGTTCATGGCTGATGGCATGCGCATTGGCCGAGAGATTGGCCTGGGTCAGCATCACGCCCTTGGGTTGGCCGGTGGTGCCGGAGGTGTACATCAGCAGGGCGATGGCGTCGGGAGCGGGTGCCGGTGCCTGGATTGCCTGATCGGATTCATCGGTTTCGCCGGGCAGGGTCGCGGCATCCGGGTCCACGACGAGCACCGCCACCTCGCGCCCGATGTCCTCCAGCATGGCGCGCACGCGGGCCTCCCATTCGGGCGCCACGCACACGGTGCGGCAGTCGGAGTGCATCAGCACATAGCGCATCTGCTCGGGCTGCGAGACCAGGTTGACCGGGTTGACGCACAAGCCGGCATGCATCGCGCCCAGCAGCAGGCGCAGCGTCTGCAGGCCGTTGGGCATCACGATCGAGACAGTGTCGCCCTGTCGCGCGCCATTGCGTTGCAGCACGGCCGCGACGGTGCGGCAGCCTCGGGCCAGTTCGGCGTAGTCGATGCGGCGGCCGTCCTCGGCGGACACTGCATAGGTCGCGGAAGGCTGCGTCGCCGCTCGATGCTCGATCAGTTCATGAACGGTGCGCGCCAACCCCATGTTCAGTCCGCACCGTGCTGCGCAAAGTACGCGCCGAAGATTTCTTCCTCGCTCGGCACGCGCTCCGGTATCGGCCGCGAGATGCGCGTGATGTTGAGGTAGTGCCGGTAGTTCATGTTGTCGGAGAAATTGTTCCTGCCCCAGGTGCCGCAGCCCATCGAGAGCGAGAAGGGCAGGCCGTTGTCGAAGCTGCCGCCGGTGGCGATGCAGTGCGCCTGGTCGACGATCACGCGCGAGACCGGCAGATGGAGGCCGAGCTGGAGCGCGCGCTCTGGCACGGCGCTGTGCAGGCCGACCGAATGGCCCGCGCCTTCGTAGGCGTAGATGCGCGCGACCGTCGCCGCGGCCTCTTCGAAATCGCGCGCCGCATAGATGGCAAGCACGGGGCTCAGCTTTTCGCCGGAGAACGGATGGTCATGGCCGACGCCATCCTCGGCGACCATGAGGATGCGCGGGTCGGTCGAGGCAATGGCCAGCCACCCCTCGCGGTTGGCGCCGTCGAGGGCGGCCGCGCGCTCGCAGATGGCGCGCGCCGACTGGCCGATGACGGCGGGCGAGAGCTTGCCCTGCGGCCACATCAACGCCTGCAGCGTGGCCTTCTGCGCGGCGGCGAGCATGACGGCGCCGCGGTCCTTGAGGGCAGCCAGCATCCGCGGGCGCACCGCGTCGACGATCACCAGGCTGTTCTCCGACGAGCAACTGGTCGCGTTGTCGAAGGTCTTCGAGCGCACGATGCGGTCCGCCGCCGCGCTCACGTCCGCCGTCTCGTCCACGATGCCGGCCACGTTGCCCGCGCCCACGCCGAAGGCCGGCGTTCCGCTCGCATAGGCGGCGCGCACGTTGGCTTGCGAACCGGTCGCCACCACCAGGTCGCACAGGCGCATCAGCTCCGCCGTCGATTGCTTGTTGACCGGGGCCGGCAACAGTTGCACCAGGTCGTGCGGCGCGCCGATGCGGTCGAACTGCTGGTGGATGAATTCGATGAGCCGCGCCGCCGTGGACCAGCCCTTGGGCGAAGGCGCGACGATCACCGCATTGCGCCCCTTGAGCGCATTGATGATCTTGTTGGCCGGCGTCGCGCCGGGGTTGGTGGAGGGCGTGATGGCGCACACCACGCCCACCGGCCGCGCGATCTCGACGATGCCCGTTGCCGGGTCTTCGGCGATCACGCCCACCGAACGCGCGCCCTTGAGGTCGCGCAGCAGGCCGAAGGTCTTGCGGTGGTTCTTGCGGACCTTGTCCTCGACATTGCCGACGCCGGTGTCGGCAACGGCCAGCTCTGCGAGTTCCCGATTGCGGGTGGGCTCGATGATGGCCCAGCCCGCCGCGACCACGGCCATGTCGACCTGTTCCTGCGACCATGTTTCGTAGATGCGTTGCGCGGCGCGGGCGCGGGCCACGAGTTCGGCGATGGGGCCATCGGGCAGGGGAGATGTCGGTTGTGCCATTCGTTCAATCCACCGAGATGTGGGCTTCCTTGACCAGCTTGCTCCAGCGCGCGAGCTCGGCGTTGACCACCATGCCCAAGGCCTCCGGCGTGCCGCCGACGCCTTCGCTGCCCTGGGCCAGCAGCTTGTCGCGGATGTCGGGTTCGTGCACGACGGTGTCGATGGCCTTGCTGAGCTTGTCGATGATCGGCCTCGGCGTCTTGGCCGGCACGAACACCGCGTACCAGGAGTCGACGTCGAAATCGGCAATGCCGGCCTCCTGCATGGTCGGCACGTCGGGGAAGGCGGCGCTGCGCTTGGTCGTCGACACGGCGAGCGCCTTGAGCTTGCCGGCCTTCACGAACTGCGCCGCCGCGGGAATCGACACCCACAGCAGCGGCACCTGCCCGCCCATCACGTCGGTCACGGCGGGGCCGCCGCCGCGATAGGGGATGTGCGTCATCGCCACGTCGGTGCGCAGCTTGAACAACTCGCCAGCCAGGTGCCCGGGCGAGCCGTTGCCGACCGACGCGAACGACAGCGTGCCCGGCTTCTCCTTGCCCAGCGTCACCAGTTCGGCGATCGTGTTGGGCCTGAACTGCGGATAGGCCACGAGGATCTGCGGCAGAGACGCCACCATGCCGACCGGCTCGAAGTCCCTGGCCGTGTCGAAGGGCAGCTTGGGGTAGATGGCGGGGTTGATCGTGTGCGACGACAGCGTAAACAGCACGGTATAGCCGTCGGGCGCCGCCTTGGCCACCATGTCGGTGCCGATGGAGCCGGCCGCGCCGCCGCGGTTGTCGATCACCAGCGGCTGCCCGAGCAGCGCCTGCATGCGCTCCTGCACGATGCGCGCGATGACGTCGGTGCCGCCGCCGGGCGGGTAGGGGACGACGAGTCGGATCGGCCTGGTGGGGTAGTCGTTGGCGGGCTGGGCCTGGGCGCCCAGGCCGGCGCCGAGCGCCATGGCGGCGAGCAGGCTGAACCTGAGCAAGCGTGCAAGGCAGTTCATTCTTCGTTGCTCCGTCTGTTCGCAATAGTTGGGTGAGCGCGCAGCATGGCGCATCGAGCCGGTGTGATGGCTCGCGGGCAGCATAGCCGTGGGCGGGCGCGCGCGCCAGTTCGGGTATGCCACGTGTCGCGCGGGTGCAGACGCGGATTGCCGACCACGCGATCCGGAGGGCCAATGTGAGCGCTTCCGGCGCAATCGGCCGAACCCCATGGCGCAGGACTCATATCAGCGCCCGAGCCTGGCCATTAGCCCCACGATTTCCCGGAACACCTGGTTGCCCGTCGATGCCGCCTGGTCGATCACCTGGCTGTGCAGGTAGTACGGGCTCAGGTCCAGCCCGACGCCGATCGCGCCGATCTCGACCTGGCCCGCCTGCTCGTGTCGCGACACCACCTCGCGCAGATGGTGGTCGAGGTAGTGCGTGTCGTTGGCGAGCTGGGTGGCGCTGTCCATCGGCGAGCCGTCGGAGATCACCAGCAGCAGCTTGCGTTCTTCCGCGCGTGACAGCAGGCGGGCGCAGGCCCAGTCGACGGCCTCGCCATCGATGCCTTCGCGGAACAGGTCGGCCTTGAGCAATGCCGAGATGGAAGGGCGCGCGCGGCGCCACGGCGTCTCGCCGCTCTTGAAGACCAGGTGGCAGCGCTCGCTCAGCCGGCCCGGGTGCGGGGGCTTGCCGGCGCGCTGCCAGTCGCGCATCGCACGGCCGCCGTTCCACGCGCCGGTGGTGAAGCCGAGCACTTCGCTGGTCACGCTGGCTTGCTCCAGTGCGCGCGCGAACACGTCGACCAGCATCGCGACCGACTCGGCATGAGCCTTCATCGAGCCCGAACAGTCGATGAGGAAGGTGACGCAGCAGTCGGCCACGGGCTCGTGCCGCTCGCGGCGGAACAGGCGCCGCTCGGTCGGGGAGGCGATCAACTGCGCAAGGCGGCGGCCGTCGATGCTGCCTTCCTCCTGGCCACCGTCCCAGCCGTCGCGCGCCGGCTCGGCGAGCAGCGCGCGCAGTTCGCGCGCGAGGCGGGCCACGTTGACGCCCTGGGCGGCGATGCGGCGGTCGAGCTGCTCGCGGTATCCCACGAGCACGGCCTTGCGCGCGAGCGTGGCGGCCTCGTGCTCCCGGTCGTAGGTGGTGGTGAACACGCGGTAGCCGCCAGCCGCATCGTCGAGCACCTTGCTGCGGCCCGCGTCGGCCACTGCGAAAGCCTCCTCGAACTCGCGGTCCATCTCGGCGATGAGGCTGAAGAGCTGGCGCTGGTTGTCGGATTCGGTTTCGCTGCTGGAGGCGTCGCGTGGGTCGTCGCCCGCATCGTCGAGCATGCCGGCGACGGTGCCAGCAATCGACAGTGCATGTACCGCGAATGCGGCTTGGTCGGTGCGGTCTCGACGCAGGCCCGCCAGCGCGTGGCCGATGAGCGGCGAGAGCGCGAAGCGGGTGGCCTCCAGCATGTCCTCGGTTTCTTCCAGCACTTGCTCGCCATGCACGCGGGCGCGGCAGATCTGCGCGACGGTGTAGAGCAGCAGTCCCTTGGCCGTGTCGGTCATGCCCGAATGGTGGAAGGCCAGCGACCATTGCGCGTGCCGGTGCCGCAGGTTGCGAACCATGCCGGGCATCGATGGGGGCGCCATTGATTCGCAGCGGAACTGTTCCAGCATATCGAAGATGAAGCGCTCGACCGCCGGCTCCGGCTTCAGCCGCGCATGCAACTCGGAATCGGATGCGCTGAGGCGCAAGGCGATGCCATCGGCCGCACCGCGGAACGAATCGAAGTCGTCGGTGTCCGGGGAGGGATGCAGGTGTGGTGCGAACCAGGGCAGCGGCGCGTTTCCGCGATGCAGTCGTCGCCCGCGAAAGTGCAGGTCGCGCTCGCCGCTCACCGCACGGATCGCAGCGGCGCAGAGTTCTGCGATACGCTGCTCTTGCCGGATGCGCTGCTGCAGGTCGCTCATGTCAGCGCTCCATTGCGCTGAGCGCAACACGCGTCGCATGCGACTCGAACCACGGCGAGAGCGCGGGCCGAGGACACCGGGTATTCCCCTCCGCGAATGTCCCCCGGCCTTCGGCCTCCTCCTTTATTTCGCTGCGGGGAACACCCGATGCCCTCGCCCCTGGACAAGCAGCGTCGTGCCGGCCGATCAAACACTGCGTGTCCGGTTGGATCACGTCGATGGTGTGCTCTGCGCAGCGAAATAAAGGAGGAGTCGGCAGCCGAAGGCTGACGGCGGGGGACATTCGCGGAGCAGAGTACGCCGTCGGCGTGATCCCGCCCACCGCCGACGAACTCGCCTGGCTGAGAAGGTCGCAAGCGTTTCATTTCCAGTGCCCGCTGTCAGGGTCAAGTCACGGAAAGCATCGCTGGAAATACTCCGCGACCAGGGGCCGCTCCGCCTCGTCGCACTTGTTGACGAACGAGAGCCTGAAGGCCAGTTCAGCGTCGCGGAAGATCTCCACGTTCTCGGCCCACGTGATCACCGTGCGCGGCGACATCAGTGTCGACAGGTCGCCCGCCGCGAAGCCCTTGCGCGTGAGGTCGGCCACCGCGACCATCCTGGCAACCATTGCATGCCCTTCGTCATTGGCCAGCGATGGCACGCGCGCCTGCACGATGGCGATCTCTTCCTCGCGCGGCAGGTAATCCAGCGAGGCGACGATGTTCCACCGGTCGATCTGCGCATGGTTCAGCCGCTGCGCCCCGTGGTAGAGCCCATTGAGGTTGCCCAGCCCCACCGTGTTGGCCGTGGCGAACAGGCGGAAGAAGGGATGCGGCCGCAGCACACGGTTCTGGTCCATCAGCGTGAACTGGCCGTCGCGCTCCAGGATGCGCTGGATCACGAACATCACGTCGGGCCGGCCCGCGTCGTACTCGTCGAAGATCAACGCCACCGGCCGCTGCAGCGACCACGGCACGATGCCCTCCTGGAACTCGGTCACCTGCTGGCCGTCGCGCAGCACCACCGCGTCCTTGCCGACCAGGTCGAGCCGGCTGATGTGGCCGTCGAGGTTCAGGCGCACGCAGGGCCAGTTGAGGCGCGCGGCGACCTGCTCGATATGCGTCGACTTGCCGGTGCCGTGCAGCCCCTGCACCATCACGCGGCGGTCGCGCATGAAGCCGGCGAGGATGGCCAGCGTCACGTCGGGGTTGAAGCGGTAGACGGCGTCGATCTCGGGCACGTGCTCGTCGCGTTCGCTGAAGGCGGGCACCTTGAGGTCGGTGTCGATGCCGAAGGTGTCGCGCACGCTCAGCAGGCGGTCGGGGAGGAGGGCGGCGGTGTCGGTCACGGCGTGCGGTCTCGTGTTCTCTGTGGGGGCGTCATGCGCGGGCGCGGGTGTCGGGGTCGACGTCCATGCCGAGTCGGCTCAGCGCCAGCGCGGCGCGCCGCAGTGCGGGCAGCAGCTTCCTGGCCTTGGCCATGTCGAGCCGCATCACGGGCGCCTGCACCGCCAGGCAGAGGTTCGAAGGACCGTAGGGGTTGGGCACCAGCGCGGCAATGCACAGCAGGCCGGGCAGGAACTCCTCGTTGTCGAAGGCATGGCCGTCCTTCTGCACGCGCTCGATCTCGGCCTCGATCTGCGCCAGGTCGGTCAGCGTGCTGGGGGTGTAGGCCTCCAGCGGCACGTTGGCCAGCAGGCGGCGGCGTTGCGCCGGATTCATCTGCGCCAGGAACACCTTGCCGCTGGCCGAGCAATGCACCGGCACGCGCGAGCCGGGGTGCAGGTAGAAACGCAGCGGCGCGGCCGTCTCCACGCGATCGAGGTAGACCACCTCGCCGCCGGAGAGCGCGGTGAGGTTGCAGCTTTCGCCGACTTCCTCCACCAGGCGGCGCAGCACCGCATGGCGCGCGCCGTGCAGGCTGTCGTTCATGAGCAGGTTCTCGGCCAGGCGGCGCAGGCGGGTGCCCATGCCGTAGTGCCGGCCATCACCCTCCCGCTGAAGCAGTCCTGCGCCTTCCAGTTGTTGGAGCATGCGGTGAAGCGTAGGCTTGGGCAGTCCCATCTCCTCGACGAGGCCCTGCAGCGAGTAGCGCTGGTCCTTGGCCGCGATGGTTTCGAGCAGCGCGAAGAGGCGCATCGCCGGCGTGTCGGCACTGCTTTCCGGCACTGCTTGCGCCACTGGCTCGGCCTTCCGGCCCTTGACGATCTTCATGGGGCGCGATCATAGTCTTTTGCAAAAAATAGTACATAACGTTCCGAAAATTGAAATTGGTTTGACGCCGACCCGGTCCGCACCTATATTCGGCGCCATGCGAATCCGGAACAGCGCGTTCCATCTTTCGTGGCACCGTCCCGCCGCCTTCCCCGATCCACCAGGAGACTTTCCATGACCCAACAGCCCCCCGCGAATACGCGCACCGCCGTCACCGGCGTGCAGAAGATGACCCCCTCGGAAGCCTTCGTCGAGACCATGGTGGCCAACGGCGTGACCGAGATGTTCGGCATCATGGGCTCCGCTTTCATGGACGCGATGGACATCTTTGCGCCGGCCGGCATCCGCCTGATCCCGGTGGTTCACGAACAGGGCGGCGCCCACATGGCCGATGGCTATGCGCGCGTGTCGGGCCGGCATGGCGTGGTGATCGGCCAGAACGGCCCCGGCATCAGCAACTGCGTGACCGCCATCGCCGCCGCCTACTGGGCGCACAGCCCGGTCGTGATGATCACGCCCGAGACCGGCACCATGGGCATGGGCCTCGGCGGCTTCCAGGAAGCCAACCAGTTGCCGATGTTCCAGGAGTTCACCAAGTACCAGGGCCACGTGGTCAATCCCAAGCGCATGGCCGAGTTCACCGCGCGTTGCTTCGACCGCGCCATCTCCGAGATGGGCCCGACGCAACTCAACATCCCGCGCGACTACTTCTACGGCGAAGTCACCTGCGAGATCCCGAAGCCCATGCGCGTGGAGCGCAGCGCCGGCGGCGAGAACAGCCTGGCCGCTGCCACCGAACTGCTGGCCACGGCCAGGTTCCCGGTGATCCTCTCGGGTGGCGGCGTGGTGATGGGCGACGCGGTGGAAGAGTGCAAGGCACTGGCCGAACGCCTCGGCGCACCCGTATGCAACGGCTACCTGCGCAATGATTCCTTCCCCGCCAGCCATCCGCTGTGGGCTGGCCCGCTGGGCTACCAGGGCTCCAAGGCCGCGATGAAGCTGATCGCGCAGGCCGACGTGGTGATCGCGCTCGGCTCGCGCATGGGCCCCTTCGGCACGCTGCCGCAGCACGGCATGGACTACTGGCCGAAGGACGCGAAGATCATCCAGGTCGAAGCCGACCACACCAACCTCGGGCTGGTGAAGAAGATCACCGTCGGCATCCACGGCGATGCCAAGGCCACGGCCAAGGAACTGCTCAAGCGCCTCGACGGCAAGACGCTCGCCTGCGATGCCAGCAAGGCCGCGCGTGCCGAAACCATCAAGGCCGAAAAAGCCGCATGGGAGAAGGAACTCGACGAGTGGACCCATGAGCGCGACCAATTCAGTCTCGACGCCATCGAGGAAGCCAAGGGTGAGAAGACCCCGACCGGCGGCACCTACCTGCACCCGCGCCAGGTGCTGCGCGAGTTGGAGAAGGCCATGCCGCCGCGCGTGATGGTCTCGACCGACATCGGCAACATCAACGCCATTGCCAACAGCTACCTGCGCTTCGACGAGCCGCGCAGCTTCTTCGCGCCGATGAGTTTCGGCAACTGCGGCTACTCGCTGCCGACCATGATCGGCGCCAAATGCGCGGCACCGGATCGCCCGGCCGTGGCCTATGCCGGCGACGGCGCCTGGGGGATGAGCATGGTCGAGATCATGACCGCCGTGCGCCACGACATCCCGGTGACGGCGGTGGTCTTCCACAACCGCCAGTGGGGCGCGGAAAAGAAGAACCAGGTCGACTTCTACAACCGCCGCTTCGTCGCGGGCGAACTTGAGAGCGAGAGCTTCGCCGGCATCGCCAAGGCGATGGGTGCGGAAGGCATCGTCGTGGACAAGCTGGAAGACGTCGGCCCGGCGCTGAAGAAGGCCATCGACATGCAGATGAACGAAGGCAAGACCTGCGTGATCGAGATCATGTGCACGCGGGAACTGGGCGATCCGTTCCGGCGCGATGCGTTGTCGAAGCCGGTGCGGTTCCTGGACAAGTACAAGGACTACGTCTGAGCTTGCCCTGGCCTGCCGTCGACGATTGTTCGCAGAGCTTGGCCTGTCATCGACGGTAGAGCCAGCCTGCGAGGAGGCTGGTGATCCGGGGCATCAGGACGTAGGTCATGAGCGCCACCACGATCGCCGCCGACGCCAGGTGCTCTGACCAGGTATTGCGCAGGAAAGGCATTGCGTCCGAAACGATTCTCACGAGCCGCGGGACGATCATCGTCAGCGGGAAGATGACGGCCAGCGTGACCAGGAACTGCTTGTAGCGCCGGGCCTGCTTCTGTCCCGCCGCCGGGTGGAACCAGAACTCGAGCCCGCTCCGCGTCTCGATCTCTTCTTCGCTCTCCAGCAGCGGCAGCACCTCCTGCAGCAGTTCCTGGCGCGCGGCCGAAACGAGCCAGTCCTGCGCATGGAATAGCGAATCGAAGCGGATGGTGATCGTGTAGAGCATGCTGCCAGGTGCGGGATGGATCACATGCACGCCGCGGTGGCCCGGGAATCGCTTCGCGATTGGCACGATCTGCTTCAACCACGCCTCATAGGCCGGGATCGCGTCCGGACGCAAGCTGTGCCTGATCACGGCAGTGATGCTCTCGCCTCGCGGCAGGGGCCGCGCCGCGACATCCTTCAGGGTTGCCGTGCGCAGCCCTGGCTCCCGATCATCGTTTGTGGCATTCGGCATGTCCGCGTGCATGACTCACGCGCCTTCGGTCACCAGGTGCATCGCAGGTGCAACCGCTGTTTCGTCCATCACGGCGTCGTGCGTTCGATAGCGCTCGGCCATGGCTTGCTCTTCGGGCGTGCGGATCTGCGCCTGCATGTAGGCGCCGAGCGCGCGCGCATGGCTCACGATGAAACGGCCGAACGCGAGCCGGCCCTTCTCGTAGACGCGCAGGGCGGTGGCGATGTCGTCGTTGCCCTGAAGCGCGTCTACCAGCGCGACGGCGTCGCCAGCGGCCTTGGTCACGCCCATGCCGCAATGGGGACGCGCGACGAACGCCGCGTCGCCGAGCAACGCGACTCGATCGAACGCGAGTCGCGGACTCTCCAGGTCGAAGATCGGCTGGAAGAAAAGGCTCTCGGTCTTGTGCACCACCTCGGCGAACTGGGGCGCCAGTACCTCGTCGGCGGATCGGCGTGCCTCGGCCAGCACCTCCGGCCGGATCAGCGGCGGCGGGATGCCGTCCGGCCAGGTCTTGCCGGACGCGTCGGTCATCATGTCCCGCAGGGTCGTTGCTTCGTCCGCAGGCCGGTACCAGACGAAGTTGTAGCGGCGCTTTCCGGGTTCGACCGCGTTGCCCTTGCCGGCCACCGGATAGGCAATCATCTGCTCGCGCGGTGGCAGGCCGAACGCGAAGTACGGAAAGAGTTCCTGGCGCGCGCGTGGCGACAGGCTCGACTCCTCCACCAGCCCGCGCCATGCAATGTAGCCCGCGTAGGCCGGCGTCGCACCAGGCAGCAATGACTGTCGGACCGCGGAACGCAGGCCGTCCGCCGCCAGCAGCAGGTCGCCGCGCACCTGCTCGCCGTCCTTGAAGGTGGCGGTGATCGACGTCTCGTCCTGCGTGAACGACACGAATTGCTTGCCGTTGTGATAGCGGGCGTCCGGGATGCCCGAGCGCAGCACGTGGTACATGTGGCCCCACGCCGTCAGCTTCTGCGGCATGTCGCGCGCGCCACGCACGCTGCCGTCCTGCGCCAGTGTGATGCGCTGCCTGACCTCGACGCCGAAATCGTCGTCGACCGCGATGCCGGCGGTCGCGAGGGCCGCCATGAGTTCGGGATGCGTCACGATGCCGGCGCCGCGACCCTGCAGTTCGTCGGCGACGCGCTCGTAGACGTGCACATCCCAGCCGGCGCGCAGCAGCATGTTGGCGGCGAACAGGCCGCCGAGGGAGCCCCCGATCACGATGGCTTTTCTGGAAGAAATCATCTTGTCTCCTTGCTGTTCTGCGCCCTCAGGCGCGAGTCGCTTCATGGGAGGGATAGTTGAGCTCGATGGTGACTCCCGACGGGTCTTCCACGAACACCTGGTGCAGGCCCAGGCTCGGCACGGTGCGTTCGCGGAAGACGCAACCGGCCTGGTCGAGGCGGCGATGCATGTCGGGCAGGTTCGTCGCGAGGAAAGCCAGGTGGTCGACTGCGGCGCTGCCGTAAAGGGTTTCTTCGCCTTTGGCACCCAGGTAGTCGTCCAGTCCCTGCGGATCGTCCTTGTCGATCCCGATCAGGTGAACGACGCCGAACTCGGCCTCGTCGCCTCCGCGGTAGAGCCAGTGGCCGGGAAAGTCGAAGGGTGGCCGGAAACCTTCGCGCAGTCCGAGGACCTCGACATAGAACTTGCGCGAGGCTTCGAGCCGGGTGCTGCGGATCGAATAGTGGGCGAGCTTGGCGATCGACATGTGCATCCTTTGCTATTAAGTAATCAATAGATAAATAGTAAGACGTTCCAGAGTCGGCTGCAAGCGCTTTTTCCACCGCCTCTTGTCGTTGCTAGACGAACGGGCTCAATCGCGCCGGGACTTCAGCACCTGCGGCACGCCCGACAGGAAGGCATCGACCCGGAGGCCGATGACGCGGTTCAGGTCCTTCGGGGTCGGCATCTCGTAGACCCACTTGCGCACGCCGATGTAGAAAACGCTCGAATGCATGGCCCAGACCAGTTCGACCTCGTCGTCCTCGGCCTCGGCATCGCCGGGCTCGGGGATGTCGTAGTCGTGGCGAAGCTCGCGCGCGATCAGCAGGAAATGCCGCTCGCGCAAGCGCGCCATGTACCGCTGGTTGATGCCGCCGCGGCTGAGCCCCGCATAGATGAAGATGCGTACCCATTCCCCTCGAAGTATGAAGCGGGCGTAGTCCTCGAGGTAACGCTTCAGCCGGTCGGCCAGTGGCACCGAGCGATCGGCCAGCCACTCTTCCCACTCCGGGTTCCAGCGCCGCACGAAGACCTCTTCGTACACCCGGTCGATCAGCGCCTCCTTGGTCGGGAAATAGCGATAGAGCAGCGGTTGCGTCACGCCCAGTTCGCGTGCCAGGTCACGGGTGCTGGCATCGAAGCCGTGGCGCGAGAAGAAGGCGATGGCTGCCTGCAGGATCTGGTGTTCCCGGTCTTCCGGTGCCAGCCGGCGCCGCGGCGCCGTCGGGGCGTCCGACGAGTTCGGCGCGCGCTGCTTTTTGGAGGTCGAGCCAGGGATGCGAGCCAGCGCCATGTGAGGTTCCTTCAGGGTTTTCCCGGTTTGTTTATCGATTGACAAATTATATTCGACGCATCAAAGTTATCGAACGATAAACAAGACAGGAGCTTTCATGACCAGGACCTCGCTTTCGATCGCCCGCCGCCTCTTCCCCATGGCCCTTGCGCTGGCCGGCGGCGTCGCGTACGCACAGCAACAACCGCCGATCCGCATCGGCCTGCCCGTTCCACTGACCGGCCCCTACGGCGCCGAGGCCAAGGACCAGGCACGCAATGCCGAGCTCGCGGTGAAGGAATTCAACGATGCCGGTGGCCTTGCCGGGCGCAAGGCTGAACTGCTGGTGCGCGACGACAAGCTCAATCCCGGTGAGGCCGCAACGCGCACGCTCGAACTGCTCGAGAAGGACCACGCCAACTTCATCGTCGGTGGCCTGTCGGCTGCAACGCAGCTGTCGATCAACAATGTGACGCGGCAGCGGAAGGTGATCTACATCTCGATAAGCCAGTCGGACGTGATCAACGAGGCGAGCGACGCCGGTCCGTACACCTTCCACGAAGCACTCAATCCACACATGACCTCGCAGGCGGTGGGCCGCTACCTGTTCAGGAAGGGCAGCCGGATCGCGTTCCTGACGGCCGACTACGCCTACGGCCAGGAGATGACACGCGGCTTCACGCGGGTCGCGAAGGAAATGGGTGCGGAGGTGGTCGGCGAAGTGAAGCACCCGCTCGGACAACAGGACTACTCCACCTTCCTGCCCCGGATCCAGGCGATGAAGCCCGACATCCTGGTCTTCAACAATTTCGGACGCGACAACCAGATCTCGATCAAGCAAGCCGCCGACTTCGGCATGAAGAAATCGATCAAGTTCGCCACGCCCATCATGACCTACACCTCGCGCGTGGCGGGCGGCGCAGCAACCTATGACGGCGTGGTCGGAGGCACCCAATACCTGTGGACGATCCAGGACGCCACGCCCTCCGCACGCAGCTTCAACGCGGCCTTCAAGGCGGCCAATGCGGGCCGGCTGCCGTCGGACTATGGCGCGATGGCGTACTCGGCCGTCAAGTCATTGCTGCTCGCCGTGCAGGCAGCCGGCAGCAGCGATACCGAGAAGGTGGCCAGCGCGCTGCGCTCGCTGAAGTACGACACCTACAAAGGCCCGCAGTACTACCGCGCCTGTGACCAGCAATCGGTGCAATCGGTGCTGGTGATCGAGTCGAACCCGAAGGACGCGAGCGACCCGGACAATGTCTTCAGGCTGGTGCACACCGAGCCCGCCAGCGAGAAGCTGCTGCGCTCCTGCGCCGAACTGGGCCTGAAGGGCTAGGTGCGCGCCATGGATGGCATCACTCCCCAACTG
This sequence comes from Variovorax sp. dw_308, assembly GCF_019207085.1. Classification (GTDB taxonomy): domain Bacteria; phylum Pseudomonadota; class Gammaproteobacteria; order Burkholderiales; family Burkholderiaceae_C; genus Variovorax. Next base: position 375,876 of record NZ_JAATOM010000004.1, read on the forward strand.
CTGGCGCTGCAGCTCTTCACCGGGCTGGCACTGGGCGCGATCTACGTGCTGCTGGCCGTCGGCCTGTCGCTGATCTTCGGCATGCTGACGGTCGTCAACTTCGCGCACGGCGCCTTCTTCATGCTGGGCGCCTACGTCGGCCTGTTCGCCGCCGAGCAGACCGGCAGCTTCTGGGCGGCGCTGGTGATCGCGCCGCTGGTCGTGGCCGCCATCGGCATGCTGTGCGAACGCTGGCTGATCCGACCGCTGTACGGTCGCGGGATCGATTACCCGCTGCTGCTGACCTTCGGCCTGGCCTACATCATGGTCGAGGGCGTTCGTATCGTGTTCGGCAAGTCTGGCGTGCCATTCGATACGCCCGACATCCTGCAGGGCGCGACCAGCCTGGGCTTTGCGGACTTCCCGACCTACCGCCTGTTCGTCATCGGGGTGGTTGCCGTCCTGCTTTTCGCGCTGTGGCTGCTCATCGAGCGAACCTCGTTCGGATTGATCGTGCGGGCCGGAGCACGCGACCCGGTGATCGTGCGGGTGCTGGGGGTGGACGTGTCGCGCGTCTGGCTGATCGTGTTCGGCGCAGGCACCGGCATTGCGGCGCTGGCCGGCGTGCTGGCCGCACCGCTGCAGGGTGTATCGCCCGAGATGGGGTCGTCCGTGCTCACGGTGGCGTTCGTCGTCACGGTTGTCGGAGGCATGGGCTCGTTGATGGGGGCAGTGGTCGCCGGCCTGCTGGTCGGCGTCGTCGAGAGCCTGGCGGTGCTGTTCGTTCCGGAAGCGGCCAAGGTGTCGATGTTCGTGATCATGGCCGGCGTGTTGCTGGTGCGTCCGCAGGGCCTGTTCGGTCGCGCGGGCTTGATGGCTTGAGAGGTACCGACATGAAAGACATCCTTGCCGCGACCGCTGAGCCGGCGCTTGCCCTCAAGGCCAGTGCAGCTTCCGACGCCGCCACGCGAGTGCGGTCGGCATCGGCCCTCATCGCTCGCCATCGCGTGCTGGCCACCCTCACTTTCTTCGCAGTCTTCCCGTGGCTGATGCCCTACCAGTCGCTGGCCATCAACATCCTCATCTATGGGTTGTATGCCGTCGGCTTCAACCTGCTGTTCGGCTACACCGGCCTGTTGTCCTTTGGCCATGCCGCCTTCCTCGGCGTGGGCGCCTACACGGCCGGCATCCTGATCGCGCAACACGGTGCCGCCTGGTGGTGGGCCATTCCGGCCGCCGTTGCGATGGCGTGCGTGGTGGCGCTGGCGATGGGCTTGCTGGCCATCCGGACGCGTGGCATCTACTTCGCGATGGTGACGCTGGCGCTTTCGCAGTGCGTCTACTTCCTGGTCTACCAGTTGCCGGCTTCAGGCGGCGAGAACGGCCTGCGCGGCGTGAACGTCGGCGAGATCAGCGCATTCGGCCTGCACCTGAATCTGCTCGATCCGATGCCGAAGTACTACTTCATCCTGGCCTTCGTGGCGCTCGCGATGGTGCTGCTGTCACGAATCCTCGCATCGCCTTTCGGAGGCGCGGTCGAGGCGGTGCGCGAAAACGAAGCCCGTGCTCGCGCCTGCGGCTTCGACATCGATCGCACCAAGCTGCTCGCGTTCGTGTTGTCGGCGGGCTTCTGCGGGCTGGCCGGCGCGCTGAACGCGATCCACCTTTCGAGCGTGCCGATCGAGACGCTCGACTACGCGACCTCCGGCATGGTCGTGATGCTGTGCCTGCTCGGCGGCATGGGCACCTACTTTGGCCCATTCGTCGGTGCAGCGCTGTTCCTGGCGATCCAGGACGTCGCCTCGGCATGGACCGAGCACTGGCAGCTCTATGTGGGGGCGGTGTTCGTGCTGTTCGTGCTGTTCTTCCCCAAGGGTGTGTGGGGCACGCTGCTGCAAAGGATTCAACATGACGCACGCTGAAGCCATCATCGAGACGCGCGGCGTCTCCAAGCAGTTCGGTGGCTTCACCGCACTGAAGGACGTCAGCGTCGCCATCCGGCCGCGCGTACTGACATCCATCATCGGACCCAACGGCGCCGGCAAGAGCACTTACTTCAACCTGCTGTCGGGTGCGTTCTCGCCAAGCCATGGCCGCCTCTTCTTCGAAGGCCGCGACATCACCGGCCTGAAGCCGCACGAGTTTGCGCACATCGGCATCGCCAAGTCGTTCCAGATCACCAACCTGTTCCCGAACTTCACGGCGCTGCAGAACGTGCGCATCGCGTTGCAGGCACAGGTGTCGCGCTACGGCCTGTGGCGCCGGCGTTCGGCATTGACCGCGCTGGCTGACGAAGCCGCGACCTTGCTCGACACCGTCGGCCTGGCCGATCGTGCAGGCCGCCTGGCGCGTGAATTGGCACACGGGCAGCAGCGCGCGCTGGAGATCGCCGTCGCGCTGGCAGCGCATCCGAAACTGCTGCTGATGGATGAGCCCACGGCCGGCATGAGCCCCGAGGAAACGAAGACCATGATGACCCTGATCCGCAAGCTGGTGGGGGAACGCACCGTGGTGCTGGTCGAGCACAAGATGAAGATGGTGATGGGCATCAGCGAGCGAATCGTCGTGCTGCATCACGGCGAGTTGATCGCCGAAGGCACGCCAGACGACATCCGCGCCAACGACATGGTCAAGCGCGTGTACCTTGGTCAACGCGAACATTGAAATCGGAAGAACAACACCATGCTCGAAATCAACGACCTGCACGCCTGGTACGGCACCAGCCACGTGCTGCAATCCATCAGCCTGAAGGTGAACAAGGGCGAACTGGTCTGCCTCATCGGACGCAACGGCGCGGGCAAGACGACGACCGTGAAAAGCGTGGCCGGGCTGATCGCCAGGACGCGCGGCTCGGTACGCTTCGAAGGCGAGGAGATCCTCGGCCTGCCGGCGCATGCCCGCTTTGCACGCGGCCTGGCCTACGTGCCCGAAGAGCGGCGCATCGTGCCCGGCCTCTCGGTTCGGGAGAACATCCGGCTGGGCCTGCTCGCGTCGCCGTTGCGCAGGCGCGAATCGGATGTCATCGAGGAGATCGCGGAAACCTTTCCGCGCCTCAAGGAGCGGCTCGACCAGCAGGCCATCACCATGTCCGGGGGCGAGCAGCAGATGCTTGCCATCGCCCGTGCCGTGGCATCCCAGCCGAAGTTCGTGCTTCTTGATGAACCGTCCGAGGGCATCATGCCGCTGCTGGTGGACGAGATGTTCGAGTACTTCAATACGCTCAAGAAGCGCGGCGTCACGATCCTGCTGATCGAGCAGAACGTCGAGCTGGCGCTGGGCATCGCCGACAGGGCCTACATCCTCGACCAGGGCGAGATCGTGTTCACCGGCACAGCGCAAGCCATGCTCGCGGACGCCGCGATCCAGGAGCGGTACTGCGCGGTGTAGCTGGCAAGCGTTTGTGGGCGCCCACGGAACGGGCAGGTCAGCGTCGAGTTTTCACCTGTGCCCCGCGCGGCGCTGTCGCGCTGCAATGCGCCAGGAACTCCGTCGTCGCGCGCCCGAGCCGCTTCTCCCGATGCAGCACGATCGACAGCTTGCGCGCCGCCTTGGGCAGCCTGGTGCGCAGCTCGACCAGCCGTCCATCGCCCAGGCTCTGCGCCACCGCGAAGCGCGACAGGCAGCCTAGGCCGTCGCCCGCTGCGACCACGCGCTTGATCGCCTCGCTGCTGCCGAGTTCGAAGCCCACGCGCACCTGCTCGAGGTTCTGCATCAGCCAGTGGTCGGTGGCCAGCCGCGTGCCGGAGCCGTGCTCGCGCACTGCCCAGGTGGCCTGCGACAGTTGCGCCGGCGTGGCAATGCGGCGTGCCAGCGGATGGTTGGGCGCCGCGAAGATCACCAGTTCGTCGTTGAGCCAGGGGTGCACCACCAGGTCGGAATGCGTCTGCGGACCCTCGATGAAACCCACGTCCACATCGAAGCCGGCCACCGCCTCCGAGACCTGGAAAGTATTCATGATGCGCAGGTGCACGTGGCTCCTGGGATGCAGGCGCGTCCATTGCGCGACCAGATCGGGCAGCAGGTATTCGCCGATGGTGAAGCTCGCCGCGACGCGCAACGGCGCCGCGTGTTCGGCGCTGAAAAGCGATTGCAGTTCGGCCGCCTGTTCGACCAGCGCTTGGGCCTTGGGGAGCAGGGCGCGGCCGTTCTCGTTGAGCACCAGGCGGCGGCCGATGCGGTCGAACAACTCGGCGCCCAAGGCGGCTTCCAGCTCTGCCAGCGCGGTGCTCGCGGCGGATTGCGAGCGTGACACGCGGTCGGCCGCCGCGCGCGTGCTGCCGCCACGCGCCGTGGCGACGAACACCTCGACCTGCCGCAGGTTCAGCCGCAGCCGGCGGAAATCCTGCTGATTCGATTTTTCGATCATTCTGAACAATATTCTCCGCTTTTTCCCTTGAGCGCCTTTGCCTACGATCGTGCGCACACGTGTCCACACATGCACACGACAAAAGGCCCACGGTGTTCAACTTTCTCTCGCGCGAACCGCTTCACGATCCGCTTGCCTCCCCAACCCCCGCCGCGGAATGCGAGGTCAAGACCACCACCTGCTACATGTGCGCCTGCCGCTGCGGCATCCGCGTGCACCTGCGCGAAGGCGAGCACGGCCCGGAGGTTCGCTACATCGACGGCAACCCGGCGCATCCGCTCAACAAGGGCGTGATCTGCGCCAAGGGCTCGTCGGGGATCATGAAGCAGGTGTCCCCGGCGCGGCTCACCCGGCCGCTGCTGCGCAAGCCCGGCAGCGAGCGCGGGGCAGGGGAGTTCGAGCCGATCAGCTGGGAGCGCGCCTACGAGATCCTCACCGAGCGCCTCGGCAGGATCCGCGCGACCGACCCGAAGAAGTTCGCGCTCTTCACCGGCCGTGACCAGATGCAGGCGCTCACCGGCCTGTTCGCGCGCCAGTTCGGCACGCCCAACTATGCGGCGCATGGCGGCTTCTGCTCGGTCAACATGGCCGCCGGGATGATCTACACCGTGGGCGGCAGCTTCTGGGAATTCGGCGGGCCGGACCTCGACCGCGCCAAGCTGTTCGTGATGATCGGCACCGCGGAGGACCATCACAGCAACCCGATGAAGATCGCGTTGTCAAAGTTCAAGCGCGAGGGTGGTCGCTTCATCTCGATCAATCCGGTGCGCACCGGCTACTCGGCCATCGCCGACGAGTGGATTCCGATCAAGCCCGGCACCGACGGCGCCCTGTTCATGGCGCTGCTGCACGAACTGATCGCCAGCAACCTCATCGACCATGCCTTCCTCAAGCGCTTCACCAACGCGCCGCAACTCGCGGTGCTGGACGACGGTGAGCGCGAAGGCCTGTTCGCCTTCGACCCCGATCGCGGCCCGCCCGGCGATGGCCGCAATCCGCACAACAAGCTGATCTGGGACCGCGCCGACAACACGGTGAAGCCCGCCTACCCCGAAGGCATCGGCGAGGGCTGCGACCCGGCCCTCGAAGGCCGCTACACCCTGGCCGACGGCACGCACGTCGCGCCATCGTTCCAGCTGCTGCGCGACCGCGTGGCGAGCTGCACGCCGGAGTGGGCGTCCCTCATCACCGGAATCGATGCCGACCGCATCCGCAAGCTGGCGCGCGAGATGGGCGAGACCGCGCTGCAGCAGGCCTTCGAGCTTCCGATACCGTGGACCGACGCCTGGGGCAAGGTGCATCCGACCACGCAGGCGCGGCCGGTCGCCTTCCATGCGATGCGCGGGCTGGCGGCGCATTCGAATGGCTTCCAGACCGTGCGTGCGCTGGCGGTGCTGATGAGCGTGCTCGGCACGATCGATGCGCCGGGCGGCTTCCGCCACAAGGCGCCGTATCCACGGCACATCGTGCCGAACTACCGTGCGTTCAACTCGCCCGAGATGATCCAGCCGAACACGCCGCTCAACGCGGCGCCGCTCGGGTTTCCGGCGAGTCCGGACGAGCTGGCGATCAATGCCGACGGTTCGCCGATCCGCATCGACCATGCCTTCTCATGGGAGCATCCGCTGTCGGCCCACGGGCTCATGCACAACGTCATCACCAACGCGGTGCGGGGCGACCCGTACCGCATCGACACGCTCATGATCTTCATGGCCAACATGGCATGGAACTCGAGCATGAACACGATGGGCGTGCGAGAGATGCTCAACCGAAAGGACGAGAAGGGCGAGCACATGATCCCCTTCCTGGTGGTGTGCGATGCCTTCCAGAGCGAGACGGTGGCCTTTGCCGACCTGGTGCTGCCCGACACCACCTATCTCGAGCGGCACGACGTGATGGGCATGCTCGACCGGCCCATCAGCGAGTTCGACGGGCCGGTGGATTCGGTGCGCGTTCCCGTCGTGCCTCCGACGGGGGAATGCAGGCCCTTCCAGGAGGTGCTGATCGAGCTGGCGTCGCGCCTCAAGTTCCCGGCGTTCACCACGCCGGAAGGTGGGCGCAAGTTCACCGGCTACCCCGATTTCGTCGTCAACTTCCAGCCGCAGCCGGGCATCGGCTTCCTGATGGGATGGCGCGGCAAGGACGGCAGCGAGCACCTGAAGGGCGAGCCCAATCCGAAGCAATGGGAAGCCTACGCGCAGAACAACTGCGTGTTCCAGTACCACATGCCCGAGTCCATGCACTACATGCGCAACTGGAACCGCGAGTACCTCGACTTCGCCAAGGACAAGGGTTGGCGCCAGCGCAACGATCCGGTGCAGCTCGCCCTGTATTCGGACACGCTGCAATCCTTCCGCCTGGCTGCGCAGGGCAAGACCCCAGGCCGCCAGCCGCCCGACGAGTTGCGCGAGCGCATCGCCAGGTACTTCGATCCATTGCCCTTCTGGTACCCGCCGCTCGAGGACGCGGTGACCGACCGCGAGGCCTTCCCGCTCAACGCCATCACGCAGCGGCCGATGGCGATGTACCACTCCTGGGATTCGCAGAATGCCTGGCTGCGGCAGATCCACAGCCACAACTACCTGCATGTGAATCCGGTGACCGCGAAGGCGGCCGGCATCGAGGATGGCGGCTGGTGCTGGGTGGAAAGCCAATGGGGCAAGGTGCGCTGCATGCTGCGCTACAGCGAGACCGTGGAGCCCGGCACCGTGTGGACCTGGAATGCGATCGGCAAGGCGGACGGCGCCTGGCAACTGGCACCCGGTGCGGACGAAGCGCGCAAGGGCTTCCTGCTGAACCACCTGATCACGGAGGAGTTGCCGTTTGCCAATGCGCATGGCGGGAAGACCATCAGCAATTCCGATCCGGTCACCGGGCAGGCGGGCTGGTACGACGTGCGCGTACGCATACGGCCGGCGCACCCTGAGGAACCAAAGGAGAGCTTTCCGCAGATGAGAACGATGCCCGCCACACCGGGCGTGATCGGCAAGGCCGTGAGCGTGTTGACCTACTTTGCCGGGAGGCGCAAATGATCCAGTGGCTGAAGGACTTGCTGTCTCCTCCCCCTCTCCCGCTGGCGGGAGAGGGCAGGGGTGAGGGTGGTGGCGGGGCGGGCGCGGTGGCGATGAGGGAGGGTGCACCCTCACCCCAGCCCTCTCCCGCCAGCGGGAGAGGGAGTGAAGTCAGGTGGGAGCCGGGGGACACGCTGGCGAAGCAATTGGCGCTGGTCATCGACCTCAACGTCTGCGTCGGCTGCCACGCCTGCGTCACTTCCTGCAAGCAGTGGAACACCTCGGGCAGCGCGGGCGCGCTCGTGGACCAGAACCCCTACGGCGCCGATCCCACGGGCACCTTCTTCAATCGCGTGCAGACCTACGAGGCCGGCGAGTACCCGCTCACCGAGACCATCCACTTCCCCAAGAGCTGCCTGCACTGCGAAGACCCGCCCTGCGTGCCGGTCTGCCCGACAGGCGCCAGCTACAAGCGGAAGGAAGACGGCATCGTGCTGGTCGACTACGACAAGTGCATCGGCTGCAAGTACTGCGCATGGGCCTGTCCCTACGGCGCGCGTGAGCTGGACGAGGAGCGGCAGGTGATGACCAAGTGCACGCTGTGCGTCGATCGCATCTACGACGAGAAGCTGCCCAAGGAGGACCGCAAGCCGGCGTGTGTGAAGGCCTGTCCGACCGGCGCACGGATCTTCGGCGATGTGAAGGACCCGAACTCGGAGGCGTCGAAGGCCATCCGCGAACGCGGCGGCTACGCGCTGATGCCCGAATGGGAAACCAGTCCGGCCAACCAGTACCTGCCGCGGCGCGTGACAGAAGTGGTCGGCGAGGCGTCCAGGGTTCAGCCGCGCGTTGGAGGCCAGCCATGAACCCGGCGTTCTCGGTCGTCATCTTCACGACCATCGCCGGCGCGGCGCAGGGCCTGGTGGTGGCGCTGGCTCTGGCAAGGTCGGCCGGCTTGGCAATGGCGCCATCGTTCATGAGCGTCGCTCTGACGGTCGCAGAGGCGATGCTGCTGATCGGCCTCGGCGCTTCCTTCGCGCACCTCGGCCGACCCGAACGTGCCTGGCGCGCCGTGCTGATGTGGCGCACGTCCTGGCTGTCGCGCGAGGTGATCGTGCTGCCGGCATTCATCGGCGTGGTCGCGCTCTGGTGGCTGGCGCTGCGCGCGGGCGTGGATGGCCTACTCCTGCCGCTCGTCGCCATCGCTCTGGCCGCATTGCTCTGGTATTGCACGGCGATGATCTACGCCTGCCTGCGCTTCATCCAGGAATGGGCGCAGCCGCTGACGCTCGTCAACTTCACGCTCACGGGCTTGTCGTCGGGCTTGATCCTCATCAGCGCGCTTGCGGCCTTGCTCGGGCAGCAGCACTTGCTCGCTGCCACTGGCCCCGCGGCGCTGACGGTGACTTTGGCCGCGTGGCTCACCCGCACGCTGGCGCTGCGCCGCAATGCCGCGCTCAAGCACAAGTCCACGCTGCAATCCGCCACCGGCATCCGCGCGGCGAAGCTGGTGCAGAAGTCGATGGGCATGTCGGCGGGTTCTTTCAATACTCGCGAGTTTTTCCACAAGGCCGGGCAAGCCGCGCTGGGGAAGGTCAGGCTAGCCTTGATCGTGCTGGGGTTCGCGGTGCCCACTGTGCTCATGCTGTGGGGCGTCGCGGCAGGCTCAAGGGCCGCCTTCGTGCTCGCGTTGCTGGTGCAGATCCCGGGGCTTCTTGCGGACAGGTGGTTCTTCTTTGCGCAGGCGAGACATCCGCAGAACCTCTATTACCAGGTGGTGTCGTGAGGCATGCCTCGGTGCAACGCCAGACAACGCAACCGCCAAAACGTGTCATGCTTCCACGCGCCCCGCGCAGCCCGCGGTGCGGCTCGCACCTATTGCGTGCGAATTGCACCAAGCGCAAGGGTAAGTCCCCATCGGCTGGCTCCATGGCCGAAACGGTGCTGGCACTTTGTGGCGGCACTCGATGGGTGCAAAGTGCTTCGATCCATTCACAGGAGTTTCAGATGAACATGTCACGTCGCCTCACCCTGCAACTCACGACGCTGGCGGCCGCCTGCATCGTGAGCGGCGGCGCCTTCGCACAGGCCAAGGAAGTCACCTTCGCCCACCAGGACATGCTGGTGCCGCTGCGCCTCGTGATGGAATCCGGCGAGGTCGAGAAGGCCACCGGCTACAAGATCAACTGGCGGATGTTCAACGGCGGCGGCGACGTGATCCGCGCGATGGCCTCGGGCGACGTGCAGATGGGCGAGACCGGCTCCAGCCCGCTGACCGCCGCGGCCAGCCAGGGCCAGGACATCAAGCTGTTCTGGATTTCCGCCGACATCGCCGACGCCGAGGCGCTGGTCGCCCGCAACGGCTCCAACATCAACAGCATGAAGGACCTGGCCGGCAAGAAGGTGGCCACGCCCTTCGTGTCGACCGCGCACTACCAGCTCATGGCCGGCATGAAGATGGACGGCGTCGACGGCAAGAGCGTCAACGTCATGAACATGCGCCCGCCCGAGATCGCCGCCGCCTGGGAGCGCGGCGACATCGACGCCACCTTCATCTGGGACCCGGTGCTGTCGAAGATCAAGAGCAACGGCAAGGTCATCGCCACCTCGGGCAGCATCGGCAAGCGCGGCGCGCCCACCTTCGAGGGCATCGTCGTCAATGCCAAGTGGGCCGAGGCCAACGAGGCCTTCATGGTCGCCTTCGTGAAGGCGCTCAACCGCGCGAACGAGGAGTACAAGGCCACCGGCAAGACCTGGACGGCCGACTCCGCGCAGACCAAGGCCATGGCCAAGTGGACCAAGGCCAACCCGGCCGACGTCGGCCCGGCGATGGCGCTCTACACCTTCCCGACCTATGCCGAGCAACTCTCGCCGACGTGGCTCGGCGGCGGCGCAGCCAAGGCCATGGCCGGCACGGCGGCTTTCCTCAAGGAGCAGGGCCGGGTGCAGGAAGTCAAGCCCGACTACAACGCCTTCGTGACCACGACCTACGTGCAGAAGGCGGCGGCGTCCAAGTAGCCCTTCGCACACAGCAAGGAGCCCGCATGCCGACCCTCGACATCCGCGACCTCACGGTCAACTACGCCATCAAGGGCGGCACGCTGCAGGCGCTGGCTCCCGTCAACCTGACGATGCATGGCGGCGACTTCACGGTCGCGCTCGGCGCGTCGGGCTGCGGCAAGAGCACGCTGCTGAATTGCATCGCCGGCTTCCTGCCGCCGTCGAGCGGCGAGATCCTGCTCGACGGCCAGCCCGTCACCGGCCCGGGCGCCGACCGCGGCGTGGTGTTCCAGAAGCATGCCTTGATGCCCTGGCTCAACGTGCGCGACAACGTGGCGCTGGGCCTGCGCCTCAACGGCATGGGCAAGGCCGAGCGCGATGCCGTCGCGCTGGCCAAGCTGCGCCTTGTCAGCCTGGAGAAGTACGCCGACCGTGCGGTGTACGAGCTGTCGGGCGGCATGCAGCAGCGCGTCGGCATCGCCCGCGCGCTGGCCAGCGACCCGGCCGTGCTGCTCATGGACGAGCCGATGGGCGCACTCGATGCCTTCACCCGCGAGACGGTGCAGGAGATCTTGCTGCAGGCCTGGGCCAAGGCGCAGAAGATGGTCTTCTTCATCACGCACTCGGTGGAGGAAGCGCTGTTCCTCGGCACGCGGCTGATCGTGATGAGCCCGAGTCCTGGGCGCATCTCGCATGTGTATGAAGACGTGCCGTTCTCGCGCCAGTTCCTCGCGCACGGTGATGCACGCAAGGTCAAGTCGGAGCCGGAATTCATCCGCATGCGCGAGGAGGTGCTGGCCATCATCCATCACCGGGAGGTGGCGCATGCCTGACGTGACCATTGCTTCGCCCGTCGTGGTGTCGCCTTCTTCCTCCGCACCGCCGGCCGCACCGGTCGTCGCGACCGCCGGCGGCAAGCTCAAGACCAGCGCCTTCAAGGTGCCGGGCGAGGGCTCCAGCGTGGTCATCAGCGTGGTCACGGTGGTCGTTCTGGTGGCGCTGTGGGCCATCGCCACCAACATTGGCTGGATCAAGCCGCTGTTCCTGCCCACGCCGCAGGCCGTGTTCCAGCAGTTCTACGAATACCTGACCGGCCAGGCCAACGACAAGCCGCTGTGGCAGCACTTCCTGGCCAGCATGTTCCGCGTGTTCTCGGCCTTCATCCTGGCCTGCGTGACGGCCATCCCGGTCGGCATCGCGATGGGCATGAGCCGTGTCGTGCGCGGCATCTTCGACCCGCCGCTGGAGTTCTACCGCCCGCTGCCGCCGCTGGCCTACCTGCCGCTCATCATCATCTGGTTCGGCATCGACGAGACGCCCAAGATCCTGCTGATCTTCCTGAGCTGCTTCGCGCCGCTCGCGCTCGCCGCCCGTGCTGGCATGCGCAGCGCCTCGCAGGAGCAGATCAACGCGGCCTACTCGATGGGCGCGAGCTACATGCAGGTGATCCGCCACGTGATCCTGCCCTCCGCCATGCCCGACATCCTGATCGGCATGCGCATTGCCATCGGCTTCGGCTGGACCACGCTGGTGGCCGCCGAGATGGTCGCGGCCAACATGGGGCTGGGCCAGATGGTGCTGAACGCTTCCAACTTCCTGCGCACCGACATCGTGATCATGGGCATCATCGTGATCGGCGTGGTGGCCTACCTGTTCGACCTGCTGATGCGCTGGGTGGAGCGGACCGTGGTGCCGTGGAAGGGGCGGATGTAGGGCGCGGACTGGCGCCTGAATTCAAAAGCAAGCGCCGGAGTGGCGCTGCGCAGGTCATTGCCTAAAGTCAATCCCACCCACTCAGGAACGAAAGGATGGGCAAGATGAACATGATGATGACCCCCGCCGAGCTGCAGGCTGCCGCCACAATCAACGACCCACGCTGGGCCGCGGTGCAGGCGCGCGACGGCCGCTTCGACGGGCAGTTCTTCTATTCGGTGAAATCCACCGGCGTGTACTGCCGGCCCTCGTGCGGCGCACGCCTGGCGCGGCCAGAGAACGTCACCTTCCACGAGTCCACGGCCGATGCAGAACGCGCGGGCTTCCGGCCCTGCAAGCGCTGCAAGCCCGACCAGCCGCCGCGTGCGCAACGGCAGGCCGGGATGATTGCCGACCTGTGCCGCTTCATCGAAACCGCCGAGCAGGCGCCGTCCCTCGACGAACTGGCCCAGCGCGCCGGCATGAGCCCCTATCACTTGCACAGGGTGTTCAAGTCGTCGACGGGTGTCACACCCAGGGCCTACGCCATGGCGCACCGCGCCAGCCGCGTGCGCGAGGCCCTGGGCCGCAACGACACCGTGACCGATGCGATCTACGATGCCGGCTACAACGCCAACAGCCGTTTCTACGAGGAATCGGACCACCTGCTGGGCATGACGCCAAGCGCCTTCAAGGCGGGTGGCGCCGACACCGACATCCGCTTCGCCATCGGCCAGTGTTCGCTCGGCGCGATCCTCGTGGCGCGCAGCGGGCGCGGCGTGTGCGCGATCGAACTGGGTGATGACCCCGAAGCACTGGCTCGTGCCTTGCAGGACCGCTTTCCGCAGGCGAGGCTGACCGGCGATGACCCGGAATTCGATCGGCTGGTGGCGGAGGTGGTCGGCCTGGTCGAAGCGCCCGGCCATGGCCTGGACCTGCCGCTCGACGTGCGCGGCACGGCGTTCCAGCAACGCGTGTGGCAAGCCTTGCGCGCCGTGCCCGTTGGCGAGACGGTGAGCTACTCGGAGATCGCCGACCGCATCGGCGCGCCGAATGCCCACCGCGCCGTGGCGCAGGCCTGCGGAGCCAACACGCTGGCGATCGCGATACCGTGCCACCGCGTGGTGCGCAGTGACGGCGCGCTGTCCGGCTACCGCTGGGGCGTCGAGCGCAAGCGCGCGTTGCTGGACCGCGAGCACGAGGCCGTCGCATGAAGGTGGACTGGGAGGCCGTCGGGCAGTCGCTCGACGCGGAAGGCCACGCCATCATCGAGGGGCTGCTGACGCCCGCGAAATGCGATTCGCTGGCAGCCCTCTATGCCAGGGACGAGCTGTTCAGAAGTCGTGTCGTGATGGCGCGCCACGGCTTCGGCCGCGGCGAATACAAGTACCTCGCGTATCCCTTGCCGCCGCTGGTGGCGCGGCTGCGCGAGGCCTTCTATCCCAGGCTCATGCCGATCGCCAACCGATGGCACCAGGCCATGGGCATCGACGTGCGCTTTCCGCCGACGCACGAAGAGTTCATCGCGCGCTGCCACGCGGCGGGCCAGGTCAGGCCGACGCCGCTGCTGCTGCAATACGGGGAGGGCGACTACAACTGCCTGCACCAGGACCTGTACGGCGAGCATGTGTTTCCGTTGCAGGTGGCGGTGCTGCTCTCGGAACCCGGCCGCGATTTCACGGGTGGAGAATTCGTCATGACCGAGCAACGCCCGCGCATGCAGTCGCGCCCCATCGTCCTGCCCTTGCGCCAGGGCGACGCGGCCATCATCGCGGTGCACCATCGGCCGGTGCAGGGCACGCGCGGACCTTATCGCGTGAACCTGCGGCATGGCGTGAGTCGCGTGCGCTCGGGCCACCGGCACACGGCGGGCATCATCTTTCACGACGCGGCTTGACGATGCGTGACCTGTTCGAAGCCGAGGAGGGCCTGTCGCTGCCGATCGTGCCGGGCGCCGTGCTGCTGCGTGCCTTCGCATGTGACCGCGCGCCGCAACTGCTGGGCGACCTGGAAGCCGTGCTCGCGTCCTCGCCATGGCGGCACATGACGACGCCGGGCGGCTTCCTCATGTCGGTGGCCATGACCAACTGCGGCGCGCTCGGTTGGGTCAGCGACCGCACCGGCTACCGCTATGACCGCATCGACCCGGCCAACGGCAAGCCATGGCCTGCGATGCCCGAATCGTTTCGCGCACTGGCCCGCGGCGCGAGCGCAGCGGCCGGTTTCGAGGATTTCGAGCCTGACGCCTGCCTGGTCAACCGCTACGAACCGGGCGCCCGCCTGTCCTTGCACCAGGACCGCGACGAGCGCGACCACGCCCATCCAATCGTCTCGGTGTCGCTGGGCTTGCCGGCCGTGTTCCTCTTCGGCGGCCTTCAGCGCGCCGACAAGTCCAGCCGCCTGCCGCTCGCGCACGGCGACGTGGTCGTCTGGGGCGGCCCCGCAAGGCTCAACCACCACGGCATCCTGCCGCTCAAGGAGGGCGAGCATCCCTTGACCGGACGCTGCCGCATCAACCTGACCTTCCGCAAGGCCGGTTGATTCCCGCGCCTGCCTAGTCAGTGCGCGTGTTCGCGCTCGACAAGGCGTTTCAACGCGCGCGTGCCGGCTGCGAGCGCGGCTTCGTACGAGTCGAAATCCTTCTCGGCGGTCTCGACATCGCGTACCGCGTCGCCATTGGCGTCGGACTCGATCAAGGCCCAGAAATACGAGCCTGCGACAGGCTCCCGAACAACGAGTTTGGTGTGTGTCATGGCAGCGATGTTGGTCTTGTGCAAGGGGCTTTTCTGTAGGTCATTTGCCCTGTTGCATCCTCCATCATCTGCCCTTGGGTCGCGGCGCGGAAGACGGTTCCCATGAGTCCGGCGTGGTTGCAACGAGTTGCTTCAGGTCGTTCCACGGCTTCGCGCCCGGAATGCGCGTGGCGCCCGTCACCGCGCCCTTCGCAAACGCGACCATGCGCTCTTGCAGGTAGCGCAAATCCTGCACCGGCCAGGTCTCGATCGAATGCGGTCCGCGCGCCACGACGATCTCCTTCAGCCCGCCGATGCGGTCATAGGCCGCGATCGTGCCTTCCACCGTTTCGGCGCGGTCCCACAGCCCCTTGCCGAAGAAGGCCGCCGGCCATTTGTCCATGCCTGCGAGCGGCGCGGAGTTGGGATAGAAGACGATGTGGTGATCGGCCGCCATGCCGCCCAGGAACAGGTTGCGATCGGCCAGGTCGGGCGACACGCCCACATAACCTGCGCCGCTCGCGAAGGACGACAGCAGGATCGCGCCCTTGATGTTCTTCCATCCCTTGGCCGGCGTGCAGGTGGGCGTCTGCATGTCGTAGCTGCACGATTCGGAGAAGTTCCTGGTCATCGCCCATGCCGTCGACATGGAGCCGCGCGAATAGCCGCCGAGCAGGATCGGAAGGGTGTCGGCCTTCATGCCGGCCAGCAGCCTGCCGCGCGCGGCCGGGCCTTCGAGCAACTGGCCGGTCGGCGTCAGCATGCGCATGCCATCGCCGCTCTCGAGCTGTGCCAGCACGCGGAACACGTCCTCGCCCTGTTCGAGCGTGTTGGTGTCGCTGAAGCCGCCGGACAAGCCCTCGCCGCGCCGGTCGTAGGCCAGCACGTCGAAGCCGGCCTGGTTGAGCGCGTGCAACTGGTCGCGCCACCAGCGCTGGCCCATGGTCTCGGTGGTCGCGTTGGGGAAGCGGATGGCGACCGTCTTGCCCGTCGCCGGGTCGATGCGGTAGGACTTCTCGTCCGGGTGCTGGATTGCCGTGAGCTGCCCGCCGCCGCCGGGCGCCATCACGACCAGCGCGTGCAGCTTGCCACCCTTGCCATCGTCGACGCCCGCGCCTTCGATGTACCAGCCGCGCAGCTTGATCAGGTCGCGCATGTTCAGGTCGATGCGCTCGAAGGCGTCGCGCGGCGCGGTGAACTCGACGGTGTAGGTGCGGGCCTCGTCCGCGGCGATGGCCTCGTTGTAGGGGGCCTTGGCGAAGAAGGCGGGCCGGCGGATCTGCTTCAGGTCGACCAGGCCATCCGGGTCGATCTTGCCGGAAGGGTCGAGCACGCCGGTGGAGCGCGTCGCGCGCTCCTTGTTGGGTGGCAGCCAGCGCTGCATCTGCGCATCGATGCGCTTGAAGCAGGCGGCGTCGGCCTTGCAGGCAGCCCAGCGGGCCTTGAGCCTGGCGTCGGTGAATTCGTCGACGTTGTAGTCGTTGCCGGTGTAGTTCGCGGGCGGCTTGTTCGCGGTCTGGAGGAAGGGCACGCACACGGTGCCGCCGCTGGCTTGGGGAAGCAGGTAGCCAGGGATCTCCGCGTCGCGATCGGTGCCGACCCAGGCCCGGCAGTCGGTGGGCGGCGGCGACATGCGCGAGACGCGCTGCATGCCCGGGTCGCCGGCCGAGCAGGCGGCGAGGGCCGCGATGGCGAGGGCCGCGAACGCAGCGGCAGCGCCACGCCGCGCTGCAGGGAATTTCGACATGGATGCCTCCGTGTGATTCGTTGGGGAAACTCGGGTCAACCGCCCTCGGTGGCGGACTTGTTCAGCGTCTCCTATCCCGCCAACAACTTCTGCACCAACTCGGCGGTGGTGCTCGCACTGTACTTGCGCATCAGCCGCGCGCGGTGCAGTTCGACGGTGCGGTGGCTGATGCCCAGCGCCTTGCCGATCTGCTTCGAAGTCATGCCCTGCATCACATGCGCCGCCACCTCGCGCTCGCGCGGCGTCAGGTCCGCCGCCTTGCCGGAGCGGCGCGAGCCGAGGTCCTCGAAGGTCCAGATGCCGGCTTCGTGCGGCGCGGCCCGGTTCAGTGCATGGCCGCTGACGTGGCACCAGAAGGTCTCGCCGCGCAGCGGGCCGTCCAGCCTTTTCATCATCCGGTTGTCCGCGTAGCGCCCGCTGGCGTTCAGGATCGGCTCCATGCGCTTGCCGATGCGCTCGAATTCGGCGACGCTCGGGTACAGCACGCGAAACGACTGGCCGATCAATGCCTCGCGCGTGGCCCCGAACATCTCGCACAGGCGTGCGTTGCAGTCGACCATCGTCCGGTGGCGCGACAGCACCATGCCCACGGGCGCGTTCTCGAAGGCCAGGCGGTAGTCGATATCGGGTGTGCCCATTACGAATTACTACGTATGCGACTACGTAGTATCGTTGCCGCAGTTCCAAACGTGTTTTTTCAACCCACTCGACCCAAGGATTCCACGCCATGGCGAACAAGATTTTTCCCTCCGCCGATGCGGCGCTGAAGGGCATCGTGGCCGACGGCCAGACCCTCGCCGTCGGCGGCTTCGGCCTCTGCGGTATTCCCGAGGCGCTGATCGACGCGCTGCACGATTCGGGCGTCAAGGACCTGACCTGCATCTCCAACAACGCGGGCGTCGACGGCTTCGGCCTCGGCAAGCTGCTGGAAACGCGGCAGATCAAGAAGATGGTCGCGAGCTATGTCGGCGAGAACAAGGAGTTCGAGCGCCAGTACCTGGCGGGCGAACTGGAACTGGAATTCACGCCGCAGGGCACGCTCGCTGAGAAGCTGCGCGCCGGCGGCGCCGGCATCCCGGCTTTCTTCACCAAGACCGGCGTCGGCACGCAGGTCGCCGAAGGCAAGGAACTGCGTGAGTTCGACGGCGAGACCTACGTCATGGAACGCTCGCTGGTGCCCGATGTGGCACTCGTCAAGGCCGACGTGGCCGACAAGTCCGGCAACCTGCGCTTCCGCCTGACGGCGCGCAACTTCAACCCGGCGGCGGCTATGGCCGGCAAGGTCTGCATCGTCGAAGTCGAGAAGATCGTCGAGGTCGGCGAACTGGCGCCGGACGACATCCACCTGCCGGGCGTCTACGTGCACCGCATCGTGCTCAACGCCACACCCGAGAAGCGCATCGAGAAGCGCACCGTGAGCGCATCGGCGCCGGTCGACCCGGTCGCCGCCAAGGTCGAGGCCCAGGCCGCCATCGCCCAGGCCGCCGCCGGCAGCGAAGTGCCCGCCGTCCCCGTGAAGAACACCAAAGGAAACTAAGATGCCCTGGACCCAAGACCAAATGGCTGCACGCGCAGCACAGGAACTCGAAGACGGCTTCTACGTCAACCTCGGCATCGGCATCCCGACCCTGGTCGCGAACTTCGTCGGCGACAAGGAAGTCTGGCTGCAGAGCGAGAACGGCATGCTGGGCATCGGCCCGTTCCCGACAGAGGACCAGGTCGACGCCGACCTCATCAATGCCGGCAAGCAGACCGTGACCACGCTGCCCGGCAGCGCGATCTTCGGCAGCCATGACAGCTTCGCGATGATCCGCGGCGGCAAGATCAACCTGTCGATCCTCGGCGCGATGCAGGTGAGCGCCAAGGGCGATCTGGCCAACTGGATGATTCCCGGCAAGATGGTCAAGGGCATGGGCGGCGCGATGGACCTCGTGGCCGGCGTGAAGCGCGTGATCGTCCTCATGGAACACGTCGCGAAGAAGAAGGACGGCACCACAGACCTGAAGATCCTCGATGCCTGCACCCTGCCGCTGACCGGCGTGGGCGTCGTCGACCGCATCATCACCGACCTGGCCGTGATGGACGTGACGCCCGAGGGCTTGAAGGTGACGGAGCGTGCGCCCGGCGTGAGCTTCGACGAACTGCAAGGCAAGACGGGCTGCAAGCTCATCCAGTGATCCAGCTGAGCGAGCGCGCCTTCGGGCGCATGCCGGACGGCCAGGACGTGGTCGAGTACACGCTCGACAACGGCCGCGGCCTGAAAGTGTCAGCCATCAACTACGGCGGCATCGTGACCGCGCTGCATGTACCGGACCGCGACGGGTGCAGCAGCAACGTCGTGCTGGACCTGCCGACGCTCGCGGATTACGTCGAGCGCAACCCGAACTTCGGCACGATCGTCGGGCGCTTCGCGAATCGCCTGGCCGGTGGACGTTTCGAGATCGACGGCATGAAGCACCAGGTCACGCTGAACAACGGCCCCAACTCGCTGCACGGCGGCAATCGCGGCTTCGGCAAGCGCTGGTGGCACATGGCGCCGGTGCAGCACGAGGGCGCCACGGCGCTCGAACTGCGCTACACCAGCGCCGATGGCGAGGAAGGCTATCCCGGCGAAATGCGCGTGATGGTGCGCTATTCGCTGGGCGCCGAGGCCAACGAATGGCGCATCGACTACCAGGCGGCCTGCGATGCACCGACCATCGTCAACCTGAGCCACCACGGCTACTTCAACCTGGGCGGCACGGGTTCGATCCTCGACCACCGCCTCACGCTTCATGCGAGCCGCTATGCGCCGGTGGATGCGACGCTGATACCCACGGGCCTGGCCAACGTCGACGGCACGCCCTTCGACTTTCGCCTGCCCGCAACGATTGGTGCGCGCATCCGTCAAGCGCATCCGCAACTGCTCACCGCAAAGGGCTACGACCACAACTGGGTGCTGGACCGGACGGACGCGGGCAGCAATGGCTTGTCGCTTGCCGCACGCGTCGAGCACGACCCCTCCGGCCGCGCGATAGAGGTCTGGACGACGGAGCCCGGCGTGCAGTTCTATTCGGGCAACTTCCTGGACGGAAGCCTTGCCGGAAGCGCAGGCGTCGTCTGGCGGCAGGGGGACGGTTTGTGCCTGGAGACCCAGCACTTTCCCGACTCGCCGAACCACCCGGATTTCCCTTCCGCGACCCTGCGGCCAGGAGAGGTTTTCCGCAGCTGCACGGTGCATCGCTTCGGAGTTTTCTGACCGCCGCGTGACTTGACCGACAGGCTGTCTGGGGGACTAGCCACGCCGCATCCAGCGTGGTTGAATGCAAATATGAGTCACCCCAAACTCAAGGTCGACCGGACGATTCATGGGGCGGTCTTGCTGGCTGCCCTGGTGCCGGCCTTTGCCGATGCGCAGGCGGTGTCGGCCGACGCCAACCCCAACGCGTGGCGCTATTCCTTGTCGGTGTACGGCTACCTGCCAAACTTCGGCGGACAGTTCGACGCGCCCACTTCTCCCGGCGGCCCCAACCTGGCGTTCAACGCCGGCCAGGTCGCCGACACCCAGAAATTCAGCTTCTCGGGTTCCTTCGGCGTCCACAACGGGCGCTGGGGCGCATTCAGCGATGTGCTGTACTTGAACCTCGCGGGCGACAAGCCCTACAGCCGCGATTTCTCGCTCGGTAGCGGCCCGATCCCCTTGAACAGTGCCGCAGACCTCAGCGTGGGGCTCAAGGGCTCGGTCTGGACGCTGGGCGGCGAATACCGCGTGATTTCGGAGCCGGTGCTGACGCTGGACCTGCTGGCCGGCGCCCGGATGTTCGCGATGCAGCCCACGATGCGCTGGAACGTCCTCGGCGACGCGGGCTCGCTCCAGCCCGTCACCCGTGTCGGCGGCACTTCGAGCACCGAGACGCAATGGGACGGCATCTTCGGCCTCAAGGGCCGCTACGCGATGGGCAGCAATGGAAGATGGTCACTACCGTTCTACTTCGACGCCGGCACGGGCCAGTCACACCTGACCTATCAGGCAGCCGCCGGCGTGAGCTATTCCTACTCGTCGATCGAACTCACCGCGATGTGGCGCTACCTGTCGTACGACATGAAGTCCGGCGGGCCTGTCGATAACCTGCGCTTCAATGGGCCGATGGTGGGGGCGACGGTGCGCTGGTAAGTCAGCCGCCAAACAGATTCGCCGCCACGCCGCCGCCGTCGATGCGCACGGCAAACAGCCCGCCAGCCAGCGGCTCCGCCTCCAGTTGCTCGGCGGTCAGTCCGCTGGTGGCGCTGGTAATGAACATCGTGCACATGTCGGCCCCGCCAAAGGAACAGGTGGTGATGTGGCGCGTGGGCAATACCAGACGGTATAACTCGGCAGCGCTCACGGGGTCGTGGCAGGTGACGCAGGAGGCGCCCCAGTGGGCAATCCAGAGGCGGCCGGCTGCATCGGTGGTCATGCCGTCGGGGAAGCCGTCGCCCTTGGCGAAGCGTAGCCACTGGCGCTTGTTGGACAAGCTGCCCGTGGCCGTATCGAAGTCCCACGCGTAGACACGTGAAGTCACGGTGTCGTTGAAGTACATCGCCTTGCCATCCAGCGACCAGGTCGGGCCGTTGCTCACGGCAATGCCGGTCTCGTGCTTCGTGCACTGGCCATCGGGGTCGTAGCGGTACAGCGAGCCGGTCGGCGCCACGCAGTCCCTGTCCATCGAGCCACCCCAGAAGCGGCCTTGCGCGTCGCACTTGCCGTCGTTGAAGCGGTTGGCCGTGAGTTCGGGCTCGGGCTGGTGCAGGTACTCTGGCTGGCGATCCGGCCGGGCCGGGTCGAACAGGGCGAAGCCGCGCCGCAGCGTCACGATCAGGCCGGGCTGGCTCGCGCGTTCGGCCACGGCGGAGATTTCGTCATCGAATTCCCAAGTCGCGCGCAATCCATCAGCCGGTGTGAAGCGATGAAGGCGGCGCGACAGGATGTCGACCCAGTACAGGGTTTGCTCGCGCTGCGACCAGCACGCGCCTTCGCCGAGCGCGGCGGCGGCGGGCCAGATGCATTCCAGGGGGCCGAGCAAGGTTGGCGGGGGCGGGGTGGAGAGCTGTGTGTTCATGCGGTTGTTGTGCTTGTTGGAGGCGAGGTGCCGCGAATCGTAGAGCAGCCTGGCGACAGGGGGCGAAACCCGTGCCCGAACCGTGATGGCCGGTGCGCATGATCAACCTGCACGGTGCTGAATCCTTCAGGCGTCGCGGGAGCTTCGGCAGTGGGTCAATCCATCTCCAACCGCCGCCCATAGACCCCCAGGCTCTCGCTCTTCAACGCATTCATCATGATCTTCGCCGCTGGCGACAGCAGCCGGTCGGTGCGCGTGATGATGCCGAACATGTCCATGTGGCAGGGCAGTTCGATCGGCAGGATGGCAACGATGCCGTGTGAGGCGTAGTACTGCGCCACGTCGCTCGCGAGCACGGCGATCATGTCGCTCTGCTGCAGCATGCGCGTGATGAACAGCAGGGCCGCGCTCTCGATCACGTTGAGCGGTGGCGGCAGGCCTTCCTCCTGGTACATCAAGTCGAAGCGGTGGCGCAGCACGCTGCCCGCGGGCGGCACGATCCAGCCGGCCGACACCACGTCGCGCAGCGTGAGCCCGCTCATGCCCAGCAGCGGATGGCCAGGGCGCACCAGGGCGCACACCGGTTCCTCGGTCAGGGCTTCATAGCGCAGCTTGGACTTGTCGTGCTCCGCGAACAGGCGGGCCACGAGGATGTCGAGCTTGCCTTGCTCCAGCCGCTCCATCAGCACCGGGCTGGTCTCGATCTCGACGGAAATACGCAGGTTCGGTCGCTCGCGCTTGACCGCGGCCACCGCGCCGGGGAGCAGCGCCAGGCCGGGCGCGGTGATCACGCCGACGTTGACCTGCCCGAAGCGGCCGGCCTTCAACGCGTTCAGTTCATCGTGCGCCTCGTTCAGCGTGGCTAGCGCGATGCGGGCATGCCGGATCATGGTCTCGCCATACCAGGTCGGCCGCATGCCGCGCGGCAGCCGGTCGAACAGCGACACCTCCAGCACGTCCTCCAGGTCCTTCAGCAGCTTGGATGCGGCCGGCTGGGTCATGTTGAGCACCTGAGCGGCGCGGTGGATGTTGCCTTCTTCCGCCAGTGCCACGAGCAGCAGCAGCTGCCGGGTCTTGAGTCGCGCACGGATGAACCAGTGCGTGTAGTTGGTCATATCGGGTAAACGTCAATGCTGAAATTGGTATCGATTCAACCCAATTTACGATTTGAAAGATATTGGTGGCATTCCTACACTCGCGCCACTTTGAAACGCAGTGACCTGACCCAACGCGCTCGCCATTACATCAATGGCCGCTGGGAGACAGGCGTGACCACCGGCCTGAGCGAGAACCCTTCGGATACCAGCGAGGTTGTCGCCGAATACGCCCGGGCCGACCGCATCCAGACCGAGCTGGCGATCCGCGCCGCCGCCGATGCCTTCCGGCACTGGAGCCACTCCACGCCGCAGCGTCGCGCGGATGTGCTCGACCAGATCGGCAGCGAGATCCTGGCGCGCAAGGATCAACTCGGCCTGCTGCTCGCACGCGAGGAGGGCAAGACCTTGCCGGAGGCCGTTGCCGAGGCGACGCGGGCCGGGCAGATCTTCAAGTTCTTCGCTGGCGAGGCCTTGCGCGCGGGCGGTGAAAGCATGGCCTCGGTGCGACCCGGTGTGCATGTCGATGTCACGCGCGAGCCGGTCGGCGTGGTCGGGCTGATCGCGCCGTGGAACTTTCCGCTGGCGATACCGGCCTGGAAGATCGCGCCGGCGCTGGCCTATGGGAACACCGTGGTGTTCAAGCCGGCCGAGCTGGTGCCAGGCTGCGGCTGGGCGCTGGCGGACATCATCAGCCGTGCGGCCTTGCCGGCGGGCGCCTTCAACCTGGTCATGGGCAGCGGGCGTGAAGTGGGCCAGACATTGGTCGACAGCCCCCTGGTCGATGCCTTGAGCTTCACCGGTTCGGTGGAGACGGGCGAGCGCGTGCTGCAGGGGGCCACCGCGCGGCGCGCCAAGGTGCAACTGGAGATGGGCGGCAAGAACCCGCTGGTGGTGCTGGCCGATGCCGACCTCGACAAGGCGGTCGATTGCGCCGTGCAGGGCGCCTACTACTCGACCGGCCAGCGCTGCACGGCGTCGAGCAGGCTGGTGGTCGAGGCCAAGGTGTTCGATGCGTTCGTGGCGCGGCTGCGCGATCGAATGGCGGCCCTGCGCGTCGGCCATGCGGTGGAGCCGGGCGTCCACATCGGCCCTGTGGTCAGTCGTGCGCAACTGGCGCAGAACCTCGCGTGGATGACTATTGCGCGAGAAGAGGGCGCGGAGCACCTGTTTGGCGGCGAGCCCCTGCAGCGCGCAACGGTCGGCCACTTCATGAGCCCGGCGCTGTTCCTTGCAAAGCCTGAGCACCGCGTGGCGCGCGAGGAAATCTTCGGACCGATCGCCTGCGTGCTGCGGGCCGACGACTACGAGCATGCGCTGGCCCTGGCCAACGACACGCCCTTCGGTCTCTGCGCGGGCATCTGCACCACCTCGCTCAAGCACGCGATGCATTTCAGGCGTCACGCCCGGGTCGGCATGACGATGGTCAACCTGCCGACAGCGGGTGTCGACTACCACGTGCCCTTCGGCGGGCGCAAAGGATCGAGTTACGGCCCGCGCGAGCAGGGCCGTTACGCAGCGGAGTTCTATACCTCGGTCAAGACGGGCTACATGCTGGCCTGATCGCGACCGGGGTCGAACATTTTTGTCACTACGCCAACAGGAGAACATCACCATGAAACTGACACGCCGCACCCTGACCAAGGCACTTGCCTCCGCATCGCTCACGGGCCTGCTCCCGGCCGCTGCCTTTGCGCAAAACAAGATCGTGCTCGGCTTCGCCCAGGTCGGCGCAGAAAGCGAATGGCGCACGGCCAACACGGAGTCGATCAAGTCCTCGGCCGCTGCGGCGGGCATCGACCTCAAATTCTCCGACGCGCAGCAGAAGCAGGAGAACCAGATCAAGGCCATCCGCTCCTACATTGCGCAGAAGGTCGACGTGATCGCGTTCTCGCCCGTCGTCGAGACCGGCTGGGACACGGTGCTGCTGGAGGCCAAGGCCGCGAAGATCCCGGTGGTGCTGACCGACCGCTCGGTCAACTCGAAGGACACCTCGCTCTACGTGACCTTCATGGGCTCCGACTTCATCGAGGAAGGCCGCAAGGCCGGCAAGTGGCTGGTCGAGAAGATGAAGGACAACAAGGGTCCGATCAACATCGTCGAGCTGCAGGGCACCGTGGGCTCCGCACCGGCCATCGACCGCAAGAAGGGCTTCGAGGAAATCATCAAGGCCGACCCCAAGTTCAAGATCACCCGCTCGCAGACCGGCGACTTCACCCGCGCCAAGGGCAAGGAGGTGATGGAAGCCTTCCTCAAGGCGGACAAGAACATCAATGTGCTCTTCGCGCACAACGACGACATGGCCATCGGCGCGATCCAGGCCATCGAGGAAGCGGGCCTCAAGCCGGCCAAGGACATCACCATCATCTCGATCGATGCCGTGAAGGGCGCCTTCGAAGCCATGATCGCGGGCAAGCTGAACGTCTCGGTGGAATGCAGCCCGCTGCTCGGCCCACAACTGATGAGCGCCGTGAAGGACATCAAGGCCGGCAAGTCGCTGCCCAAGCGCATCGTGACGGAAGAAGGCATCTTCCCGATGGAAGTGGCTGCCAAGGAATTCCCGTCACGGAAATATTGATACCTGGCCATCCGCGGCCCGGTGAAAGCCGGTTCCGCGGCTGTTAACGGAACGAGAATCGCAGCCCGCAGTACAACTCACAACACACACCCCAAGGAGAACTTTCATGAAACGCACTTTCCTCAAGACCCTGCTTGCCGGCATCGCCGCCACGGGCCTCATCGGCGTGGCCTCGCTCGCGCAGGCGCAGGACAAGGGTCCGATCGCGATCTCGATGCCGACCAAGTCCTCGGCCCGCTGGATCGCCGACGGCAACAACATGGTCAAGTACTTCAAGGAGAAGGGCTACAAGACCGATTTGCAGTACGCGGACGACGACATTCCGAACCAACTGGCGCAGATCGAGAACATGGTGACGAAAGGCTCCAAGGTGCTGGTGATTGCAGCCATCGACGGCACCACGCTGTCCGACGTGCTTCAAAAGGCTGCTGACAAAGGCGTGAAGGTCATCGCCTATGACCGCCTCATCAAGGGCTCGAAGAACGTCGACTACTACGCCACCTTCGATAACTTCCAGGTCGGCGTCCTTCAAGCGCAATCCATCGAGAAATCGCTCAAGCTGAAGGAAGGCAAGGGCCCATTCAATATCGAACTCTTCGGCGGCTCGCCGGACGACAACAACGCCTTCTTCTTCTACAACGGCGCGATGTCGGTGCTCGACCCCTACATCAAGAGCGGCAAGCTGGTGGTGCGCAGCAAGCAGATGGGCATGGACAAGGTCGGCACGCTGCGCTGGGACGGCGCGGTGGCGCAGGCGCGCATGGACAACCTGCTGTCGGCCTACTACACCAAGGACCGCGTGGACGCGGTGCTGTCGCCGTATGACGGCCTGTCGATCGGCATCCTGTCCTCGCTCAAGGGCGTGGGCTACGGCTCGGCTTCGCAGCCGATGCCGGTGGTGACGGGCCAGGACGCGGAAGTGCCTTCGGTCAAGTCGATCCTGCGCAAGGAACAGACCTCCACCATCTTCAAGGACACGCGCGAGCTGGCCAAGGTGACGGTGGCGATGGTGGAAGCCATGGCCTCGGGCAAGACGCCTGAAGTCAACGACACCAAGACCTACAACAACGGCGTGAAGGTCGTTCCCTCCTACCTGCTGAAGCCGGTGAGCGTGGACATCAGCAACTGGAAGCAGGTGCTGATCGACAGCGGCTACTACACCGAGGCGCAGGTCAAGTAAGGCCTTCGCCTGTCTGATCCCTGCGAGGAAGACGGGAGAGAAGAATGAGCGACAACATCCTGGAGATGCGCGGCATCACCAAGACGTTTCCGGGGGTGAACGCTCTCGACAACGTCAACCTCGCGGTGCGCGCGGGGGAGATCCATGCGGTCGTCGGGGAAAACGGCGCCGGCAAGTCGACGCTGATGAAGGTGCTCAGCGGGGTCTACCCCGCCGACACCTACACCGGCGAGATCCACTACGAAGGCCAGCTCCGGCGCTTCAAGAGCATTGCCGACAGCGAGAAGCTCGGCATCATCATCATCCACCAGGAGCTGGCGCTGGTGCCGCTGCTGTCCATTGCCGAGAACATCTTCCTCGGCAACGAGACGGCGCGCGGCGGCGTGATCGACTGGTTCGAGGCCTATGCGCGGACGCGCGAGCTGCTCGCCAAGGTGGGCCTGCACGAGCAGCCGACCGCGCTCATCACCAACCTGGGCGTGGGCAAGCAGCAACTGGTGGAGATTGCCAAGGCCTTGTCGAAGGAGGTCAAGCTGCTGATCCTCGACGAGCCCACCGCCAGCCTGAACGAAAGCGACAGCGATGCGCTGCTGATGCTGCTGCTCGGCCTGAAGGCGCAGGGCATCGCGTCGATCATCATCTCGCACAAGCTCAATGAGATCGCCAAGGTGGCCGATTCCATCACCGTGTTGCGCGATGGCGGCACGGTCGAGACGATGGACTGCCGCACCACGCCGATCAGCGAGGACCGCATCATTCGCGGCATGGTCGGGCGCGACATGGCGCACCGCTATCCGCAACGCTCGCCGAAGATCGGTGAGACCATCTTCGAGGTGCGCGACTGGCGCGTCTTCCATGAGCTTCACGCCGACCGCGAGCAGATCAAGGGCGTGAACCTGCATGTGCGCAAGGGCGAGATCGTCGGCATCGCCGGCCTCATGGGGGCAGGGCGGACCGAGTTCGCGATGAGCGTGTTCGGCCGCTCCTATGGGCAGAAGATCAGTGGCACGGCGCTGATGCACGGCAAGGAAGTCGACCTCAGCACCATCCGCAAGGCGATCGACCACGGCATCGCCTACGTCACGGAAGACCGCAAGGGCTACGGGCTGGTGCTGGAGGAAGACATCAAGACCAACATCAGCCTTGCCAACCTGGAGGCGGTGTCGAGTGCCATGGTGATCGATGAGGGGCGCGAGTACCAGGTGGCGGCCAACTACCGCAAGGCGCTCAACATCCGCTGCTCCGACGTGTACCAGCAGGTGGTCAACCTGTCGGGCGGCAACCAGCAGAAGGTGGTGCTGAGCAAGTGGCTCTTCGCCAAGCCCGAGCTGCTCATGCTCGACGAGCCCACGCGCGGCATCGACGTGGGCGCCAAGTACGAGATCTACACCATCGTCGACCAACTTGCGAGCGAGGGCAAGGGCATCCTGATGATCTCGTCGGAGATGCCCGAGCTGCTGGGCATGTGCGATCGCATCTACGTGATGAACGAAGGGCGCTTCGTCGCCGAATACGTGGCCGGCGAGGCCACCCAGGAAAAGATCATGCGGGCCATTGTCAATTCGGGGAGTTCAGTCCATGACGAGTGAAGTGAAAGGGGCCATCGCGCCCACGGCCGCGACGCCTGCCGTACCAACGGGCGCGGCGGCTTCCGGCACCGGCTTCATCAAGAACAACCTGCGCGAATACGGGATGCTGATCTCGCTGGTCGCGATCATGGTGCTGTTCCAGGTGCTGACCGACGGCACGCTGATGCGGCCGTTGAACCTCACCAACCTGCTGCTGCAGAACAGCTACATCGTCATCATGGCGCTGGGCATGCTGCTGGTGATCGTGGCCGGGCACATCGACTTGTCGGTGGGCTCGGTGTGCGGGTTCATCGGCGCGCTGGCGGCGGTGCTGATGGTGGAGTACGACTGGCACTTCGTGCCGACGACCATCGTCTGCCTCATCGCGGGCGGCGTCATCGGTGCTTCGCAGGGGTACTTCGTCGCGTACTTCCGCATCCCGTCGTTCATCGTGACGCTGGCGGGCATGCTGGTGTTCAAGGGCTTGTCGCTGGCGTTGCTGGCAGGGCAATCGGTCGGGCCGTTTCCGGAGGCGTTCCAGCGGCTCAGCTCGGGCTTCATTCCCGACGTGCTGGGCGGGGAGTCGATGCGCACCACCTCGGTCGTGCTGGGCGCGACTGCAGCGGCGGCCATGATGTTCGTCGCGCTGCGAGGTCGCGCCAAGCTGGCGCAGCATGGGATGGCGCAGGAGCCCTACGCCTTTTTCCTGGTCAAGAACCTGTTCTTCGCCGGCGTGGTGCTCTACCTGAGCTACCTGCTGGCGTCGTACAAGGGCCTGCCGAACGTGTTGATCGTGATGACGGTGCTGATCGTGGCCTACGACTTCGTCACCAACCGCACCACGGTGGGCAGGCGCATTTATGCGCTGGGCGGCAACGAGAAGGCGGCGCGGCTGTCGGGCATCAAGACGCAGCGGCTCGCGTTCCTGACCTTCGTGAACATGGGCGTGCTGGCGGCGCTGGCCGGGCTGGTGTTCGCCGCGCGGCTGAACACGGCGACGCCGAAGGCCGGGCTGGGCTTCGAGCTGGACGTGATCGCAGCCTGCTTCATCGGCGGCGCCTCGGCATCGGGCGGCGTGGGCAAGGTGATGGGTGCGGTGATCGGCGCCTTCGTGATGGGCGTGATGAACAACGGCATGTCGATCCTCGGCATCGGCATCGACTACCAGCAGGTGATCAAGGGCCTGGTGTTGCTGGCCGCGGTGTTCGTGGACGTGTACAACAAGAACAAGTGAAGGTATGAAGTTCGCTCCCAGTTCCCTGCTGGCCGAGTTTGCGGACTGGGGGCGGGATCACGCCGACGGCGTGCTCTGCTCCGCGAATGTCCCCCGGCCTTCGGCCTCCTCCTTTATTTCGCTGCGCAGAGCACACCATCGACGTGATCAGTTATGGCCGGGGGTTCTCGGCCGGCACAGCGCGGCGTGTCCGGGGCCGAGGGCATCGGGTGTTCCCCGCAGCGAAATAAAGGAGGAGCCGAAGGCGGGGGACATTCGCGGAGGGGAACACCCGGTGTCCTCGGCCCGCGCGCCGCACGAGGTTCATGCGACCCGGCAGACGCATGGCGTCATGGAGAACTGAAATGCAAGTCTCCCCCGTGCTGGAGCTGACCGGCATCTCCAAGGACTTCTCCGGCGTCAGCGTGCTGCGCGACGTGCAGTTGCGGCTTTATCCGGGCGAGATCCATGCGCTGATGGGGCAGAACGGTGCGGGCAAGTCGACCTTGATCAAGGTGCTCACGGGCGTGTTCCCTTCGAGCGGCGGCGAGATGCGGCTGGGTGGCGAAACGATCCGGCCATCGTCGCCGCTGGAGGCACAGAAGCTGGGCATCAGCACGGTCTACCAGGAGGTGAACCTGTGCCCGAATCTCTCGGTCGCGGAGAACGTCTTTGCCGGACGCTATCCGCGTCGCGGTGCGGCGCAGGGTTTTCGCATCGACTGGGCGATGGTGAATCGCCAGGCCACCGAGCTGCTGGCGCGCATCGGGCTTGACATCGACGTGACGCGGCTGCTGTCGTGCTACTCGGTGGCGGTGCAGCAGATGGTCGCGATCGCGCGTGCGCTGGGCGTGCAGTCGAAGGTGCTGATCCTCGATGAGCCGACGTCGAGCCTGGACGACGACGAGGTGCACAAGCTGTTCGAGGTGCTGCGGCGCCTGCGCGGAGAGGGCCTGGCGATCGTCTTCGTCACGCACTTTCTCAACCAGGTTTATGCCGTGTCGGACCGCATCACGGTGCTGCGCAACGGCGCATGGGTGGGCGAGTGGCGCGCGAGCGAACTGGGCTCGCAGGCGCTGATCGCGGCCATGCTCGGGCGTGAACTGGCGGCGCAGTCGGCGCGCCCGGCCGCGCTGCCTGCATTCGACGAATCCGCGACCGCGCTGTTGCAGGCGAAGGAGATCGGGCAGGCCGGGCAACTGCAGCCGATGGACCTGCGCGTGCAGGCCGGCGAGATCGTGGGACTGGCGGGTTTGCTGGGGGCAGGCCGCACGGAGCTGGCGCGGCTGCTGTTCGGTCTGGAAGCGCCCGACCGCGGCGTGCTGAAGATCGATGGCAAGACGGTCAGGTTCGCGAACCCTGTCGATGCGATCCAGCAGGGGCTGGCCTTGTGCCCCGAGGAGCGCAAGACCGATGGCATCGTGGCCGAGTTGTCATTGCGCGAGAACATCGCGCTGGCGTTGCAGGCGCGGCTGGGCGCGCGGCGCTTCCTGTCGAAGGCGGAGCAGACGGCGCTGGCGGAGAAGTTTGTCGTTTCGCTGGGCATCAAGACGACCAGCGTGGAGACGCCCATCGGGCTGCTCTCAGGCGGCAACCAGCAGAAGGCCATGATCGCGCGCTGGCTCGCGACCGAGCCGCGCCTCCTGATCCTCGACGAGCCGACGCGCGGCATCGACGTGGCGGCCAAGCAGGAAATCATGGAGCAGATCCTCAAGCTGGCGCAAGCAGGCATGGCGGTGCTGTTCATCTCGTCGGAGATGAGCGAGGTGGTGCGCGTGGCACACCGCATCGTGGTGCTGCGCGACCGGCGCAAGGTGGGCGAACTGCCCGGCGGCGCGAGCGAAGACGACGTGTACGAAATGATCGCAGCCGAACATGCCTGAAGCAAAGTCCAGCCTTTTCAATGCCTTGATGAAGCACCGCCTCGCGTGGCCGCTGGTCACGCTGTTCCTGCTGCTCGCGCTGAACACGGCGTTCAACGCGAGCTTCCTGCACATCGAAGTGCGCAACGGGCATCTGTACGGCAGCCTCATCGACATCCTGAACCGCGCCGCGCCGCTGGTGCTGGTGTCGCTGGGCATGACGCTGGTGATCGCGACGCGGGGCATCGACATCTCGGTGGGCGCGGTGGTGGCGATCGCGGCGGCGCTCGCGGCCTGGATGATCGGTGGGTCGGTCAAGCCGGATGTGAGCCGCTTTCCGATGTGGCTGGCACTTGTCTCCGCGGTGGCGCTGGCCTTGGTTTGCGGCCTGTGGAACGGGCTGCTGGTCGCCAAGGTCGGCATGCAGCCGATCATCGCGACGCTGATCCTGATGGTGGCGGGGCGCGGCATCGCGCAGCTCATCACCGAAGGGCAGATCATCACGATCTACTACGCGCCGTATTTCTTCCTGGGCAGCGGCTACCTGCTGGGGCTGCCGTTCTCGGTGTACATCGCGGCGGCGGTGTTCGCGCTGCTCTACCTGGCCATCACCCGCACGGCGCTGGGCCTGTTCATCCAGGCGGTGGGCATCAATCCGACGGCAGCGCGCGTGTCGGGCATCCAGGCACGGCGACTCATCGTGGGGGCCTATGCGTTCTGCGGCATGTGCGCGGGGATCGCGGGCTTGCTGATCAGCTCGAACGTGAAGAGCGCGGACGGCAACAACGCCGGGCAACTGCTGGAGCTGGATGCGATCCTGGCGGTGACGCTTGGCGGCACGGCGCTGACGGGCGGGCGCTTCAGCCTGGTGGGAAGCGTGATCGGGGCGTTGATCATCCAGACGCTGACCTACGCGATCTATTCGCTGGGCGTGCCGCCGGAGATCAATCTCGTGGTGAAGGCGGTGGTGGTGTTCCTGGTGATGCTGATGCAGTCGGCGGAGTTTCGGGCCACCGTGCGGGGGCTGGTGCAAAGGCCGGCGTTGGGGGATTTGCGATGAGTGCGGTGTTGAGCAAAGACTCTCCCTCACCCCGGCCCTCTCCCGCGCGCGGGAGAGGGAGGGGGAAGCTGAATCCGAAGTACTGGCCGCTGGCGGCGACCATCTCGCTGTTCGTCGTGATGGCTTCGCTTGGCTCGGTGATGTACACGGGCTTCTTCTCGGCGCAGGTGTTCCTGAACCTGCTGATCGACAACGCCTTCCTCATCGTGGTCGCGGTGGGCATGACCTTCGTGATCCTCTCGGGCGGCATCGATCTTTCGGTGGGGTCGGTCATCGCGCTGACCACGATGGTGTCGGCCTCGCTGGTCGAGAAGCACGGCTGGAGCCCGCTTGCCGTGATTCCGCTGGTGCTGCTGATGGGCACGGCGTTCGGCGCCTTCATGGGCCTGCTGATCCAGCGCTTTCGGCTGCAGCCCTTCATCGTGACGCTGGCCGGCATGTTCCTGGCACGCGGGCTTTGCTACGTGATCAGCATCGACTCGGTCAGCATCCAGAACGAGTGGTACACGCAGGTCTCGCAGATCCGCATCCCGGTGTGGGGCGATGCATCTGTCTCGATCAGCGCGGTGATCGCGATCTTTGTGGTGCTGGTGGCCATCTTCGTCGCGCATTGCACGCCGTTCGGGCGCACCGTTTATGCGATCGGCGGCAGCGAGCATTCGGCCTTGCTGATGGGCCTGCCGGTGCGCTCGACCCTGATTGGCGTCTACACGCTCTCCGGCTTCTGCTCGGCGCTGGCAGGCGTGATCTTCACCTTCTACATGCTCTCGGGCTACGGGCTGCATGCGGTCGGGCTGGAGCTGGATGCCATCGCGGCCGTGGTGATCGGCGGCACCTTGCTCACGGGCGGCGTCGGCTACGTGGCCGGCACGCTGTTCGGCGTGCTGATGCTGGGCATCATCCAGACGCTGATCTCCTTCGACGGCACGCTGAGCTCCTGGTGGACGCGCATCGTCGTCGGCGCCTTGCTGTTCGTCTTCTGCCTGCTGCAACGCTTCTTCACCTCGCGCGCGCCAAGGCGCTGACCTTCCCCAACAGACTCCCGCATCCATGACCCACACCCGTTCTAATCCGCGCTTCCGCGGCATCTTCCCGGTCGTCCCGACCACCTTCAACGAGGCGGGTGAACTCGACCTCGAAAGCCAGAAGCGCTGCCTCGATTTCATGATCGACACCGGCTCCGACGGCCTCTGCATCCTGGCCAATTTCTCGGAGCAGTTCCTGTTGTCGGACGAGGAGCGCGAGGTGCTCACCCGCACGGCGCTCGAACATGTCGCGGGCCGCGTGCCGGTGATCGTGACGACCACGCACTTCAGCACCAAGGTGTGCGCCGAACGCAGCCGCCGCGCGCAGGACATGGGTGCGGCCATGGTGATGGTGATGCCGCCGTACCACGGCGCGACCTTCCGCGTGCCGGAAGCAAAGGTCGAGGAGTTCTACGCGCGCCTGTCGGACGCGATCGGCATTCCCATCATGGTCCAGGACGCGCCCGCGGCCGGCACGCCGCTGTCGGCTGCGCTGCTCGCACGCATGGCCCAGCAGATCGAGAACCTCGCGTACTTCAAGATCGAGACCGCCGGCGCCGCCTCCAAGCTGCGCGAGTTGATCCGCCTCGGCGGCGAGGCCATCGAAGGCCCGTGGGATGGCGAGGAAGCCATCACGCTGATGTCCGACCTGGACGCCGGCGCCACGGGATCGATGACCGGCGGCGGCTACATGGACGGCATCCGTCCGATCATCGAGGCGCACCGCGCCGGCGACCGCGAGAAGGCCTATGCGATCTACGAGAAGTGGCTGCCGCTCATCAACTACGAGAACCGGCAGGCCGGCTTCCTGGCCGCCAAGACGCTGATGAAGGAGGGTGGCGTGATCAAAAGCGATGCGCCGCGTCATCCCTGGCCGTCGATGCACCCCGACACGCGCGCGGGATTGCTGGAAGTGGCGAAACGCCTCGATCCCCTGGTGCTACGCTGGGGTCGATGAATGAAGCGCCGCTGCTGAACGGTCCCGAGGTCCTGGACGACCTGTGGTCGCTGGCAGGAATGCCCGCAGAGGCATTGCGCCTTGCCAGCCTGACCGGCGCCGATCCGGTCTTTCCTTCCTCCTTTGCGGTGGGCGCTGCTGCGCAAGCCACCGCCGCCGCGGCGGCACTCGCGGCCTGCGAGCTGGGCCACGTGCGCGGCGCTGCGCGCCAGCAGGTCGCGGTCGACATGCGCGAGGCCGCCATCGAATGCACCGGTTGGTTCAGCATCGACGGCAAGGTGCCCGATGCGTGGGATGCGTTCTCGGGACTCTACCGTTGCGCCGATGGTCACGTGCGCGTGCATGCCAACTTTGCGCACCACCGTGGAGGCGCGTTGCGTCTTCTGGGCCTCGATCCCAGGACGGCCCAACGCGCCGATGCGGAGCAGGCCATGCTCGGCTGGCGTGCGCTCGACTTCGAGGAAGCCGCGGCGGCGCGCAAGCTCGTCGCCACGGCGTTGCGGCGCTTCGACGAGTGGGATGCGACACCGCAAGGCCGCGCCATCGCCGCGCAGCCGCTGTTCACCATCGAACGCATCGGCGATGCGCCGCCGCTGACCTTGCCGCCTCTGCGCGAAGACCAGCGCCCCCTGACCGGGCTCCGCGTGCTCGACCTCACGCGCATCCTCGCCGGCCCTGTGGGCGGCAAGGCGCTCGCGGCCCACGGCGCGGACGTGATGCTCGTCAACTCGCCGAAGCTGCCCAACATCTCCGCCATCGCCGACACCAGCCGCGGCAAGCTCAGCGCGCACATCGACCTGCACAGCGACACCGGCCGCGATGCGATGCGGTGCCTCGTCGCCGATGCCCATGTGTTCACGCAAGGCTATCGACCCGGCGGCCTGCAGGCGCTGGGCTGGGGCGCCGAAGAAGTCGCGCGACTGCGACCCGGCATCGTCTACGTCTCCCTCACGGCCTATGGAACGCAAGGCCCATGGGCCGGCCGCCGCGGCTTCGATTCGCTGGTGCAGACCGCCATGGGCTTCAACCATGCGGAGGGCGAGGCCGCGGGCGACGGCAAGCCGCGTCCCATGCCGATGCAGATCCTCGACGAGGCCACGGGCTACCTGATGGCCTTCGGCGCCGCGGCGGCCACAGTGCGACAGCAACGCGAGGGCGGCAGCTGGCATGTGCAGGTGTCGCTGGCACAGACCGGGCAGTGGCTGCGCTCGCTCGGTCGCGTGCCGGGTGGACTCTCGGCGACCCGGCCCGACTGGCAGGCGCAGGTCGACACCACGGATTCCGGCTTTGGTCGGCTCACTGCCCTGCGTCACAGCGCACGACTGTCCCGCACGCCTGCCGGGTGGTCGCGACTGGCGATGCCGCCGGGCAGTCATCCGCCCACCTGGCCCTCGACGGCGCACTGAAGGCTTGGCGCGCCTGCTCGCTCTTCCGTGCGATCGAACACGGGATCCCTCGTTGAGCGCAGGCAATGGGTAACGGTCGGTTTCAGCAGCGTCGTTCGCGCGAACTTTGGTCCTATAACCACTGCCTGAATCGAGTTTGAAGTCGGGAGTGGCAGTTTTGGATGCGTTGATATCGAATTGGCTGGTGTGGGGCGGCGTGGTCGTGATGCTGGTTGCAGCAGCGCTCCTGTTCGTGCGCTTCCGCCGAGGGCGCGAGACCCCGACCCTGGTCCTCGTGCGACGCCGCCGCGAACTGATGGCGCAACTCGAAGAACTGGCCGGCGACACCGGCCCCGCACTGCTGCAGGCCGAGGCGCGTCGGAAGAAGCTGAGTCCGTCAAGCATCGAAGTGCTGGAAGCCGCGGTCGCGCGAGCGGCGAAACAGTAGCCCGATCGCGGGCTCGCACCCTCGGATCGGGGGGCGAATGGGAGTCGGCGTTTTGGCTCCGCCTGCGTCGAAGCCTTTGAAGCTGAGTTGCGACTGAAGGTCGGTTCATGTTTAGGGTCGTGCGACACCTGCCCTCCGTCGTGGTCGTGCATCGCTCGCGCCGACGCCCAGACCACAGCAGGGGGGGGGGGCCTGCAGGCCGCCTTGCGCACAGGTCAACGGCCCGTAAGGGCGCGAGACGCGATCTCGATCTGCTTGCGAATGAACACCTGTCCAGCATCAGCCCCCTTGCTCGCTGCCCAAACCAACTTGATGGGGAACGTTCTCGTTGTGACTTGCACGGGCAGTGCACGAAGCTGGAAAGCATCGCGCGCGAGTTTCAGCATGCTCTTGGGCACCAGGCAAACAAGGTCCGATTGACTGGTGAGCAGCAAGACCTCCAGAATTTCCGACACTTCGATCGCGAAATTCAGCTTCATGCGCAACCATTCCTGAAGGCCGGGCACGCGGCTGTCGCCATCGATGCGAGGGCGCAATCCTACGAATTCCAGCGATCTCAAATCCGCCTCCTGGCGAACCTTCAGGGCCACAGGGTGGTCGCGGCGCGCAACGACCACCATGGCGTCCTCGAAGAGCGCGAGTTCATTGAAATGACTGCCTGCCGGCACCAGCCAGTCGACTGCAGCATCGAATCGGCCATCTCGCAGTGATTGCTCGAGGTCGACCGGCCTGGATCGGGTACTGAAAGAGACCTGTATTCCCGGCGCAGCGGTCACGAGCCGCTCGCGCAGGCGCACGGCCAGCAATGGCCCCAGCGGGTGCGACACGCTGACGAAGAAGGATCTTCTCGACGTCTTCGGGTCAAAGCCGCGGGCGTCCGAGACCGAATCGCGCAGCGTGCCCAGCGCGCCGTGCAACTTCGCGTAGACAGCGTCCGCGGTAGAGGTTCGATGCACGCCTCTGCCGTGGCGAACGAACAGCTCATCGTTGAAGACGGTTCGCAAGCGTGCCACGGCATTGCTGACGGCAGGCTGGCTCATGGAAAGACGCTGCGCAGCACCGGTCAAGCTGCTTTCCTCATAGACCGCCTCGAAGACCGGCAAGAGGTTCAGATCGACACTTCTGAGATTGATCATGTGAATATCTGATGTAAGAACTATCCATTAGACATTATCTCTCGATGAGCCGAGACTAGCCCCAGTGGCACTGCTTTGGAGATGGACAACACCAATGCAACCACCCCTTTCCTCGACCCAATGAACAACAAACATCGCACCCGGTGCTGCGTCTCCACGATGGCGCACTCGGAACCTTCTGAACCAAGGCTTGTACCGGCAGCGAAAACCCATTGTCTGAACTGGAGACTCCCTTGAGACGTTTCATTCGCGCACTTTGCGCAAGCTTGCTGGCGGCAGCGGCGTTGCTGCCGATGGCTGCGTCCGCACAGGGCACCCAAGTCGCTTTTGCCGGCTTGGCCTATGCCGGAGACGCTGCGTCCCTTGAGAAGCGCTTTCCCTTTTCGCGCGAGTACGAGAAACGCCTCGAAAGTACGGATAGACGGGCCGACGCCCGGATTCGTGCCGCAATCGCCGAAGCCCCTCCGCGCAACTTCGAAGTACTTCCGGGCCTCATCGACGAGTTGAAGGGCCGCGACCAGGCTCTCGTCACTTCCCTCGTCGTGAACTCCGAGACCGTGTCTGTCGAGACCTTCGGCGAACTGCGCAAGCTGTTCATCCTTGTCCGCGGGCAAGCGCTTTACTTCGATTTCAAGACTCAAACGGTCATCCGCTCATACCCGATCAGCTTTGAATACATCGATGTCTTTGACCGGCAACCGACCCATGAAGAAATACTTTCCAGGGTGCGCAGCGTCTATGAAGGTGCCGCAGGAAAACCAGGCATCTTCGCGCGCTATGCCGAAGTCCTGGCGAACGCCAGCATTCCTTCCCAGGTTCCGCGCTACCTCAAGGTGACCGACGTCACGGTGAGCGACGCGGTCGCTGCGAGCTTGCCCGCCTACCTCAAGGAAAGTCCCGGGGTCATGGAGACCTGGGCTGCGGACATGCTGAGCGAGGCGATTTCGACCCATGCCGGCGTTCCCATCATCCCGTACACCAAGGGCTATGCGGTCGGAGGCGTGTTCCCGATGCGCGTCTCGGATGGGACGGTCTTCAACCTCAAGCTGCCCGAGCCGGACTACGCGATTTCGGTGGACCTGACCAATGTGAAGAAGGTCCAGTTCGGCCAGGTCGCCGCGGGCAGCAGCTTCATCTACGGCACCTTCGCCACTGTGAAGATTCAACTGCCGGGCATGGGCACCAGCTACTTGAACTCGTCGTTCAAGAACGGTGAGACCAAGGTGGTTCCCGCAACGCAGACCTTCGTGGATGACTTCCCTGCGTACTACGACTCCTGGAACGCGCTCTTCCGGCGCGTGGCCGAAGCGATGGCTGGCAAGGACCAGGCCTCGTGGCTCAAGGCCGCCGCATCGGCTTCCGACATCGACTCCCAACTCCTGAAAACCAAGGAAATGATTCAGCTATGCAAGTAATTCGTACGTTCGTGGCGGCCGCGTTGGCGTGCTTCGCCATCACCTCTGTGGCACAGGTCCAGCAGGCACGCGGCAAGGCTTCCGTCGTCTACCAGGGCTGGAGCGTCTCGGCTGAGGACAAGGCCAAGGCAACCCAGGCGGCTCAGCTCAAGGCGGTGGAGTTCTACTACGCCGAGGCCGGAGAGTCGGAATCGGAGAACTTCGACGCCGCGCGCGAAAAGATCCTGGCCAACCCCGACCGGTACATCCTGGAATCCACCGTCCTGGGAGAGGAAACCAGCACCGACAAGAAGCAGTACACGGTCTCAGTTCGCGTGGCGCTGAACGTGGCCAACCTGCGCAACCTTGTGAAATCGAACTCGGCCGTCGCCAAGGCTGGCGCTACCGAGAAGTCACCATTGGCCTTCGTGTTCGTTTCACGCCAAGTGGCCACCGTGAAGTCCTTCGATGACCGGGTTTACAAGCGCGTCGACGAGAGCGTCAGCGGCGGTCGAACCGAGGCGAACGTCAAAACGGGCGTCGAAGGCGAGTCCATCAGTGCCGGTCAGATTCGCACGAACGCATCAACCTCCAGCAAGACCGACATTGCGGCCAACCGCACTCACACGGTCGAAACCGGTGGCAGCACCGTCAAGCGTGCGAGCGAGGCGACCTTTCGCCTCATCCCGAGCGCCAACCTGAATCAGGTCTTCACCGGCATGTTCAGCAAGGCGGGCTTTCGCGTCGCCGAAGCGGCCTATGTCGAACCGATGTCTGGTGGCGCCTTCAAAGTCGCAAACGTCGAGAACGACTATCAATCGGGTGACGACCTCAAGTCGACGACGCTGCAGGCCATGGTCACAGGCATGCGCAATGCCAAGGTGCCGTACCTGGCCTATGGCACGCTGGATGTCGGGTCCGCCGACAAGGACCCCGCCACCGGCCTCGTGCGCGTGTCGGTCACTGTCAACGCCAAGCTGCTTGATGTAACGCAGGCCTTCCCTGAAACCAAGGCCGCGGTCGGCCCGGTGCAGTACGCAGGCGTCGGACCGTCGGAAGACGAGGCACGCGGCAACGCACTCAAGCTGGCCGCCAACAGTGCTGCACGCGAACTGACCAGCCAAATCACGGCCCTGCGCATGCAGTGAGCCCTCCCAGTCCAGCCACTTCTTTCCCTGTCAACAAAATCCAACCGCAACCTCAAAAATGAACAAGATTCACACCGCCATTGCAGCCGCCGCCTTCCTCGCCACAGGCCTTGCGAACGTCGCGCATGCCCAGTTCTCGCTGCCCTCGATTCCAGGCGTGACGAACTCCGCAGGCGCAGCGCCGGTGGCCGACCTGTCGGGCCAGCAGGATTCCCTCGTACGTGGTTACATCGCGGCGAGCAAGGACGTGCTGTATGCCAATGCCAAACTGGCCGAGGCGCTCGGCCTGAAGGACGAGGCGGCCAAGGTGAAGGCTGAAGCGGACAGCTTCAAGGAAGGCGCAACCAAGGACAGCGCCGAAGCTGCCAACAAGGCGGTGGCCGCTTCAACCGACCTGGTCGCCAAGAAGATTGCCACCCAGCCCGCCATGGACGCCCAATCGAAGTCCATCTACGCTCAAGGCTTGGTGCTGCTGGCCGCCGGCCTGACCCAGTACGTCGGCGTCGGAAAGGACGTGTCGCACATGAGCAGCAGCATCAAGGGCGCTTCTCCCCTGCAACTGCCTAAATTGCTATCGGCTGTCTATGTCGTCACGAAGTTCCCCGAGGCGATGACGAGTGTCTCTGGTGCCATGCAGAACGCAGTGGCCTTCGCCCAGTCCAGCGGCATTCCGTTGCCGTCGGATGCCAGCGCCGCAGCGAACGCTCTCTGATCAGCAAGGAAGTACGCCTGATGCGCTACCTTCTGTGCGTGACCGCGGTCGCCGCGGCGACCCTTCTGACCGCTTGCGGCAAGCAAGAACCTGGGAAGGCGCCCGCTGCGTCGCCACCGGCTGCAACGAACGTCGCTCCGCCCGTGCCCGATGTGGGCAAGGTCGGCAACGTCACCACGACTGCGCAAGGCTTCGGTGCCTCGGCCGGCGAGGCTGTGACCGAAGCAATGAAGCTGGCGCTGCTGCAGGTCAATGGTGCGGCTATTCAGTCTGCGACCGTCACAGCCAAATACGGCTTGGACGTGAGTCTCAACCAGGACGCGGCATCGCTGCGTGCCAACGCCTTTGCGGAGGTTGTGGCCCAGCGCTCAGGCGGTGTGATCCAGAATTTCAAGCTGGTTGAATTGCAGGAGCCGTCCGCGTTGGCTGGCAAGCGATACAAGGCGACCATCG
The DNA here is from genome assembly GCF_019207085.1 of Variovorax sp. dw_308. GTDB lineage: Bacteria > Pseudomonadota > Gammaproteobacteria > Burkholderiales > Burkholderiaceae_C > Variovorax. The sequence goes on from NZ_JAATOM010000004.1 coordinate 416,695, forward strand.
AAGCCCAGATCGCCAAGTTCAGTCCTTCCGCGGAGATGCAGAAGGTGAAGGTGGTCGTTGGTCAGATTCGCTTCGACAGCCCTGGTTTGCCGATGGGTGACCGTACGTTATCTTCCGCCGAGGTCGGCGCCACCATTCGTCAGCGCATCAGCGACGCATTGGTGCAGACCGGACGCTTCGCGGTGCTGGACCGCGAGCTCAGCCCGGACATGGAGGGCGAGCTGGACATGATCAAGACTGGCCAGGCGCCTGGCGCCGAGTTGGCCAAGCTGTCCCAGGCTGCAAGCGCCGACATCGTGTGGAGCGGCCGCGTGAGCAGCCTGGCGTACAACCGCCACGCACGTCAACTCAAGACCAGCGACCGTGAGCTCGTGAGCTATTCGGGAGGATGGGCCATTTCCGAGAAGCTGGTGAATGTTGCGACCCGCCAGGTGATGGCTTCGGACTCGCTGCGCGGCGAGGCGCCTTCGCTTGCACCGACCACGCTGAGTGCCGGCGTGGACTCCAACAAGATTCTGGAGGACATGACAACTGACCTGGTGAACCAGGTGGTGACCTCCGTGCTCCGAAGCACCTTCCCGGTGACTGTCGTCTCGCGCGATGGAACGAACGTCGTATTGAGTCAGGGCGGCCAGGCCTTGAAGGAAGGCAGCCGCTACCAGATGGCCGCCATGGGCGCCGAGATGAAGGACCCGCAGACGGGCCAAAGTTTGGGACGTGTCGAGCAGCCATGCTGCGAAGTCGTAATTGAGCGCGTGACCCCGAACCTGTCCTATGGCCGATTGGAGAACGTTCGCTCGAATCTGGAACTGCTCCCGATGGGCGGCCTTCAACTCCGCAACGAACTCAAAGGGGTCGCAGTGGCCAAGGCAGAGCTGGTCGCGGCCCCCGCAGCAGGTGAGGCGCCAGGCGCGACTTCGGCTGCCATTCCCGCGGCACTGGTGGCAGGCGCAGAGCCCTCGCCGAAGATTGTCCAGCCCCGTCCTGCACTGCCAGCCGCACCGGTGGCGCCCCCGAAGACCGACGACAAATGGTGAATTGGCTCGGCGGGACCGCCGGGCCCAGAGCTCCGTTCCGGCCCATCTAACTGCTGCCGCTCGATCGGCCTCGGACGCCAAGATCGCGCCGCCGCTTGAGCCACTTCGCCGGGCCATGTCGGCACTACCCTTCAAACCGGTTGTCATCTTTCGGCACATGGGAGCCAGTTCGTTTTCGGCATAAAGGAGCCAGTGGATTTCCGCCGTAATGGAGCCAGCTCGTTTTCGGCATATTGGAGCCAGTGGAGTTGAAGGGCGCCTCGATCTGAATGGGTTGTTGCGTGCTGAAGTGGCGACTCGTGAAGTCCCCCACGGAGGCAGCGATGAGCCGAAGGAGAATCGAGATGTTCCAGTACCGAATCGCCCTTGCACAGATGCATCGAGGCGCCTCCGAGCGGGAGATCGCGCGAAGTCATTGCATGGGCCGCCACAAGCTGGCGGACCTGCACGCGTTGGCCGAGCAGCATGGCTGGCTCGACGCGCCTGGCCTTGGACAATGCAGTCTGGGTTCCCAGTTTCCTCACAAAGAACCGCGAACGGCGAACGCCGGATCGCGCGTGAAGCGATCATCGAACCTCGTCAACCACATTTTGCAGACGGCCGATCGAGAGGGGCTGGCCGTCAGGCGGGCATTTCAGCTTGACGAGATGGACAACGTCTCGGAAGGACGAGATGTTTCGTGCTGACATTCGGGAAGAATGCGAGCGAGTGCGCGCGGCGGCCGGAGATTCACCGAGGCCTGCGACCGCCCGGCGCCCCTCCACCCACCAACTGGCGGTTCAAGACTGGCTGCGGCTGTTCGAGTTTTCACGGTGAACGACGGCGGTCACGAAAAGCTGGCTTCGCCCCCTGTCCGATGTGCGACCGGTCTGCCTCGGAACCTACCTCCGATGGCAGGCGACATGCAGGGCCAGGGCTGGGTCAGCAGTGTCACAGTTACCGGGCACAGAAAGGCCGGCAGAGCATATGCGCGCCGCAGCCATGCGCATTGACGCCGTTGAGCAGGTCCGGACGCGGCATGTGAGCGCGCGGGGTAAAGGTCGTTCCGGTGCAGGCAACCAGTTCGACTTGCGCTCCTTGCTGGGTGCATCACGCTGGACATGCAGTGCCAGACCCCATCGGCATCGGGCTTCACGCCCGGCGTCCTGTTGCCGAATCCGTTGGTGTACATGCACTTGCCATGTCGGGTTGCACTGGCGAACGGGTACCAGCGGCTCCGGCATGGCGGGCACTGCGCCTCGCGCAGGGCCTTGGCGGCAGCCTGTCGACGCGAGCGACGCATCCGTCGGAGCCGATGCCGCATTCCCGGCGACCTCCAGGCGCTTCAAAGGGTTGCGTGGTTATCAGGAAAGCCCGAAGCCCAGGCGCTTCAGGGCCGCCTGCAGCAGATGGCGTCCGGACATGGCGTCCGGCCCGCGCACCCGGGCCGCGGCGTGCGCGGTCCAGCCCGCCTCCGGCATGCGTTGGCCGCGCTGGAAGGCTTTCATGCGCTCGTCGAATTCCGCGTAGCCCGACGCGGCCGGCACGACATAGGTATCGCGGTGCAACACCATGGCCTGGGGCAGTCGCGGCTTCACGGCGCTGTCGACGGCCGGGTCCGGATAGCCGATCGAGAGGCCGAAGACCGCGAAACATTCCGGTGGCAGGCGGAGCTCCTGCGCCACGGCTTCCGGCTGATTGCGCATGGCGCCGATGTAGCAGCAGCCCAGCCCCAGCGATTCGAGGGCAACCACCATGTTCTGCGCGGCCAGGGCCGCATCGGCCACCCCGACCACCAGGCTCTCGAGATAGCCGAGCCCATCCCCGGGCAGGCCCTGGGCGGTGCCCAGCCCGCGCAGGCGCGACAGATCGGCGAGGAATACCAGCAGCAACGGCGCCTCGGCCACGTGGCCCTGGCGACCGGCGAGTGCGGCCAGGCGGGCCTTGCGCGCCGCGTCTTCGACGGCGACCACACTCCAGGCCTGCAAATGCGACGAGGTGGAGGCCGACTGGCCCGCCGCCACCAGCGTCTGCAGCAAATCCGCGGGCAGTGGCCGGTCGCTGTAGGCGCGTACCGACCGGTGCGCCAGCAGCGACTCGAGCACGGCGTTCGGCCGCGCAGCCGGGGCCGTCGGGGCCAGCGCATCGGACGACGCAAGCCCATAGCGCGCGGCGACCGCCTGCCACCAGTGACGCTCTGCGGAAAGCTCGGCGCTCATTGGGCAACCTCCGCGCTCCGCGCTGCGGTGTGAGCGCCTTCGGGCGGCCGGGCGGCGCTCATTGGGCAACCTCCGCGCTGCGGTGCGAGCTTGCTTGGGGCGGCCCGGCGCGGCGCTCATGCCAGCGGCCGCACGACGGACTGGCTGCGCCAGTAGTCGTACAGCGTCTCCGGGCTGTTCACGCCGCCGCCTGTGCCGCTGCGGTTCACGCCGCCGTAGGGCACGCCGTGCGGGAACAGGTTGTGGGCGTTGATCCAGCTGTTGCCGGCCACCATGGCTTCGGCCACGCGCGAAGCACGGCCCAGGTCGCTGCTCCACACGCTGTTGGCCAAGCCATAGTCGGTGTCGTTGGCCATCTCGACGGCCTGCCGCTCGTCCCTGAACGGGGCCAGGAAAGCCACCGGGCCAAAGACCTCTTCACGCGCGGCGACGTTCTTCAGGTCGCCGGCCATCAACGTGGGGCTCACGTAGAAGCCGTCGTATCCGGGCACGCTTGCCCTGCCGCCGGGCAGCAGCATTTCTGCCCCTTCACTCTGGCCGCGGTCCAGGTAGCCGAGCACGCGGTTGCGCTGGCGGGCACTGACCAGCGGCCCCATGGCCGAGGCCGCGTCCATCTGGTAGCCGACCTGGACCTGGCCCAGGCAGCGCACGCTGCTCTCCACGAAGCGGTCGTAGATCTTCTCGTGCACCAGCCAGCGTGTCGCGTCGCAGCAGACCTGCCCGCTGTGGGTGGTGATCGCCACCGCCAGCTTGCGCGCGGTGTCTTCCACGTCCACATCGTCGAACACCACCGCGGCGCCCTTGCCGCCGAGCTCGAGCTTGCAGGGGATCAGATTGCGACCGCAGGCCGCGCCCACCAGTTGCCCCACCTCGGGCGAGCCGGTGAACGAAAACCGCTTCAGGCCCGGATGCGCCGACAGCGCGGCTCCGGCCCGGTCGCCCATGCCGGTGACGATGTTGATCACGCCATCGGGAAAGCCGATCTCGCGCGCGAGCCGCGCCAGGTAGATGGCAGAGAGCGGCGTGTCTTCCGCGGGCTTGATCACCACCGTGTTGCCCGCCGCGAGCGCGGGCGAAACGCCCCAGCCGATCAGCAGGAACGGGAAGTTCCATGGAAAGATGAACCCGCACGGCCCCCAGGCCTTGCGGAAGGTCCAGGCCTCGTGGCCCTGCACTGCCAGCGTGCTGCGGCGCTGCAAGTGCAGGGCCATGGTGTTGAAGTAGCGCAGCGTGTCGACGCAAACCTGAACATCGGCCGCGGCCTGCGCCAGGATCTTGCCTGCGTCCAGCGCCTCGATCTGCGCAATGACAGGTTTGCGCCGCTCGATCTCGTCGGCCAGGCGGTGCAGCCAGGCGGCCCGTTCGCTCGCCAGCAGGCCCGACCACGCCGGAAAGGCCTTGGCCGCGGCACGTACGGCCAGGTCGACATCGGCCGCCTGCATGGCGACCACCTGGGCCAGCGGCAGGCCGGTGCCCGGGTCGAGCGTGGTGAAGGCCTGGCCGTCGAGGCCACACACGTCCTGCCCGCCCACCACGGCCGCGATGGGGCTGGCGGACAGGAACTGCGCGACCTCGGGCAGCATTTCAAACGAAGAGACGGGAGCTTTCATGGAAGGTGTCCTCAAGGAAGAATCCTGGCTAGCTGAACGCGACCTCGGCCTTGCCGAAGCCGATGAAATCGACGGTCACGGTTTGCCCGGGCCCGGCACGATTGAGGCCGGTGTAGGTGCCGGTGGTGACCACCTGGCCCGGCCGGATTCCGCCTGCGCTGCGCAACAGGTTGACCAGCTCGACCGTGCGCAGCATCGGGTCGCCGGTGGGATGGCCCCCGACGCTGCGCACGATCTCCTTGCCGTCGATGCACAGCGTGACTTCGAGCTTCGAAAGATCGTGTGCGCGCCAATCGGCGGGCGTCTCGCCCACCACGAAGGCGCCGTTCGACACGCAATCGGCGATGCGGTCGAGCAGTGGCGCGGCGCCATAGTCGGCGAAGCGCGAATCAACGACTTCGATGGCCGCGACGGCGGTGGCCGCATCGGCCACTTCGGCAGGGCTGTAGGCCGCGGCGCGCGCCGGCAAGCCACGATCGAAACGGAAGGCGATCTCGGCTTCCACCGCGAGCAAGGGCACGAGCGACGACGGCAGGCGGGCCGGGCTGGCCAACAGCCGCGAACCGAGAATGACGCCGCGCGCCAGTTGGCCCCCGACAGGCGCGGCCACTTTCCAGCCGCCCACGCGTTCCTCGAGCCGGGCCACCGTGGCGTCCTGGATGGCATGGGCGTCGGCCAGCGTTGTCGGAGCGATGGCCGCGTCGAAAGGCGCGATGCGCTGGCCGCTCGCGCGTGCCTGCACGAGCTGGCGCGTGGCCGCCTCGAGCGCCTGGGGTGTGATGGTCATGTCCGGTTCCTGTGCTTGCTCAAATCAATGACTTCAATGACGTGATCGGTTGGCACCATGCGGCGGCGCGCGATGGCTGCCGGGCGCGTGGCAATCGGTTTCAGGCGACCGTGCGAATCGGCTGGCCGTCCAGGTAGGCCAGCGCGTTCTCCACGAGTTGCTGGTAGAAGTCGCCAAAAACCTCGGCGGTGCCGTAGCCGTAGTGCGGTGTGAGCACCGTGTTGCGGCAGGCCGCCAGCGGCGAGCCGGCCGGGAGCGGTTCGCGGTGGTGGACATCGAGCGCGGCGAACAGGCGCCCGCCTTGTACGGCCTCGGTCAGCGCGGCCTCGTCGACCAGGCCGGCGCGCGAGGTGTTGACCAGGATCGCGCCCGGCTTCATCGCCGTGAGCTCGGCCCGGCCCACGATGCCGCGCGTACGGTCCGACAGCACCAGGTGCAGGCTGACCACGTCCGAGCCGGCCAGCAGTTGCGCCTTGTCGCACAGGGTGGCACCGGCAGCCTGGGCGGCCTCGGCGGTCATGTTCTGGCTCCAGGCCTGCACCTTCATGCCGAGCGCGCGGCCATAGCCCGCCATGCGCGAGCCGATGTTGCCCAGGCCCATCACGCCCAAGGTCTTGCCGGCCAGCAGCATGCCGGCCCGCGTGCCCTGCTGGAAGCGGCCGGCGCGCGCCGCCGCGTCTCCGGCGGGCACGTCGCGGGCGATGGCCAGCATCAAGGCCAGTGCCATTTCGGCCGTCGATTCCGCGCCGGGCCCGGTGCCGGTGGTGCAGACGACGATGCCGTGCTTCACCATGCCGGCGATGTCGACCAGCGCCCCGCGCGAGCCGGTGAGCGCGAACATGCGCAGACGCGGCAGGCGCTCGACCAGCGTCATCGGGAACGGCGTGCGTTCGCGCATCGCCAGCACGATGTCGAAGGCGGCCAGTGCCTGGGCGGCTTCGTCCTGGCTGGCGAAGGGTCTGTCGAAGAACACCACCTCGGCGCGCGCCTTCAGGGCGGTCCAGTCGGCGCTGCCGGCGGCGGCGTTCTGCCAGTCATCGAGGACGGCGATGCGCACGTCGGATTGGTTGGCAAGGGTCATGGCATCACGCTCCACGTCCGAGATTGCGGGCGAACAGGTCCATCAGCTTGTCCCAGGTGGCCTCGGAGGCGACGGGGTTGTAGTCGGGCCGGGCGGCGAAGCAGTAGCCGTGGTGTGTGCCCGGCACCACCTCCACTTCGTGGCGCACGCCGGCCTTCTCGAGCGCGGCCTTGAGATCGGGCGCCACATGGGCGGGCACGCTCGGGTCGACTTCGGCGAAGCCGGCGTACAGCTCGCCCTGGATCTGCGCGGCCAGCAGGTGCGGCGAATCGGGCTTGTCGGTCACCATGTCGACGCCGTAGAGCGAGGCCACGGCCCGCACGCGGCTGAAGCGTGCGGCGACGGTGGTGACGAAGGGCCCGCTCATGCAGTGGCCGACGCAGCCGATCGGGCCGGGGCTCACTTGCTCCTGCGCGTCGAGGAAGGCGATCATGCCGCCCGTGTCGTCGACCACCGCGGCGTTGGACAGGCTGCGCATCGCGCCGCGAATCAGCACCGACATCGCCTCGGTGCGGCGCGACACGTCGAAACGCAGCGTGCCCAGGCGGTAGTAGAGGTCGGGCAGCAGGCAGTAGTAGCCGTGCTTGGCCATGCGCCGGGCCATGTTGCGCAGCTCTTCGCGAAAGCCGGGCGCGTCCATGTAGAGGATGACCGCGGGATACGGGCCAGGCGCCGACGGGCAGGCCGCGAAGGCCGGCATGCTGCCGTATTTGGTCGGGATGAGGGCGTCCTTCTCGATCATCGCGCGGCTCCCGCGGTGGCCAGCGCGGCGGCCTCGGTGCCGCCGTAGGGCAGGGTGGCGGTCCAGTTGTCGAGCATCTGCCGGGCGCCGGAAACGATCACCTCGTTGATCCACACGTACTTCATGAAGTGTTCGCGCACGCGTTTGCCCGATGCGACGATGCGCCGCGTGGCGTCGGCCACGGCGGCCTTGACCTCGGGGTGGTCGGCGCGGCCGGGGTGGCCCATGTCCTGCGCCAGGTCGAGCATGCCGAAGCTCAGATAGTCCACGCCTTCGATGGCGGCCAGCTCGCCGGCCAGTGCCAGGCCGGCGCGGCTTTCCAGCATCAGGCAGACCGACACGGCATCGTTGCAGGCCTGCATGTAGGTCGTGCGATCTCCGATGCGCATGCCGTGCTCGGGCCGGCCGGCACCGAACGACCGGGCGCCGATCGGCCCGAAGTAGGCGGCGTTGACCACCTGCCGCGCGTCTTTCAGGGTTTCGATGTGCGGCGCCACGATACCCTTCACGCCGCGGTCCATGAACCGCGTGATCGTGCCTGCCGACAGGTCGGGCACGCGCGCGATCAGCGTGAGCCGGTGGCGTTCCGCCGCCATGCACGCGGCTTCGATGTCGCGCCCGTCGAAGCAGCCGTGTTCGCCGTCGATGTAGATGAACTGCAGGTCGGCGGCGCTGAGCACCTCGATCACCGTGGGCGCGGGAAAGGTCAGGTGCACGCCGCGGATCGCATCGCCCGAGGCGGCTGCCCGCTTGACGTGGTTGGGAATCTTCAGCGGGTCGATGTGGAAGGTGTCGTGGTTCATACGGGTGTGGCCTGGGCCATCTTGACGAGGTCGGGTGGAAAGAGTTCAGGCAGCTTGGCGATGACGGGCGCGCAGGCCTTGCGGAAGGATTCGGCGTCCGGGTCGAGCGTGACCTGCATGCCCTGGGCCTTGAGGAAGGCGTAGGCCTCGAGCTCGTCCTTCTGGGTGTAGTCGCGCAGGTAGTTGTCGGCCTCCGTGGCCGCGGCCAGGAAAGCGGCCTTTTCGTCGGGGTTCAGGCTGGCGAAGAATTTCGGGTTGGCGATGGTGTAGCCGGTGGTCAGCACGTGGTCGGTCTTGGTGACGAACTTCTGCACCTCGTAGTACTTGTTCGACTTGACCACCGAAGGCGGCGTGTCCTGCCCGTCGGCCACACCCTGGCGCAGCGCAAGGTAGAGCTCGCTCAGGTCCACCGCCACGGTGGACGCGCCCATGGCCTGCATCATCGCGATGTAGGCCTTGGAGACCGGCACCCGCATCTTCAGGTCCTGCAGATCCTTGGCCGAAGTGACGGCGCGCTTGTTGTTGGTGATGCAGCGGAAGCCCAGGTCGGTCCAGCCGGTGAGCACGAAGCCCTTGTCCATGCAGCGCCTGGCCAATTCGGCGCCGAACGCACCGCCGAACGCGCCATAGGCCTGGGCCCGGCTCTTCCACAGGAAGGGCGCGTCGGTGATCGCCAGCTCCGGCACCCAGTTGCTCAGGCCGACGCCGATCGCGCCCATCTCCAGCGCGCCGCTGCGCACGGCCTGCCCGGTGTCGCGTTCGTTGCCCATCTGCGCATTGGGAAAGATCTGCACCTGGATCTTGCCGCCGGTCCTGGCCTCGATGCCTTTCTTGAACTGCACGGCCCAGAGATGCCAGCCGTGCATCAGCGGTGCGGTGTGGGCAAAGCGGATGCGTTTGGCGGCGGCCTGCGCAGCGGCTGGAAAGGGCAGCGCGGCGGCCAGCGCGGTGCCGGCGGCGGCGCCGAGCAGATGGCGGCGCACGCGGCTGGCGAGCGCCTGGGTGGGGTTGAAGGCGTTCAACTTGTCTCCTTGGTGGTCTTAGCTCTTGAATCCGAGCAGGTGCGGAAGAAAGGTGGTGATGGCCGGGAAGAACATCACCAGCAACAGCCCGGCCAGCAGCACCGACAGGTACAGCATCATGGGTTTGGTGGCGAGTTCGACCTTCGCCCCGCAGATCGCGCAGGCGACGTACAGCGCAATGCCGATCGGCGGCAGGATGACGCCCAGGCCGAACGACTGCGCCATCACGATGCCGTAGTGCAGCGGGTCGATGCCGAGCTGCTGCGCCACTGGCAGCAACAGCGGCGCGAGGATCACGATCGTGACGAAACTTTCCAGCAGCGCACCCAGCATCACGGTGATGATGATCACCGCCGGCAGGAAGGTGGCTGCGCCCAGGCCGGCGACGAAGCCGGCGATGGCGGTGGTCACGCCTTCGAGCGTCAGCGCCCACGAGAAGATGGTGGCCGCACTGACCGTGAAGAACACCATGCCGTTGAGCAGCGAGGCCTGGGTCAGGATCTCCCAGAAGCTCTTGCGGTTGATGTTGCGGTTGATGAGGCCCAGGCCCAGCGCGTACAGCACGGCGAAGGTCGACACCTCGGTCGGCGTGCCGATGCCGCCGACGATTCCGCCGATGAGGATGGCCGGCATCATCAGCGGCAGCAGCGCCTTGCGGCCCTTCTCGACCACCACCCTGGCGGGCGCCCGGGGAATCGGCGTCCAGCGGGCCGAGCCGGCGCGCAGCCGCACCACCAGCATCAGGCACAGGCCCATGGTGGCCGCGGGGATCAGCCCCGCGATGAACAGCGCGCCGGTCGAGATCGACGTGGCCGAGCCCAGCAGGATGAGCGCGATGCTTGGCGGCACGGATTCGGCCATGGCGGCCGAGGCCGCGAGCAGCGCGGCGCGTTCTTCCGGCGCATAGCCATGGGCCTGCAGTTTCTTGTTCATCGGCAGGCCGACCATCGCCATGTCGGCCGCCTTCGAGCCCGAGATGCAAGACGAGATGTAGACCCCGAGGATCATCACCTGCAACAGCCCGCCCTTCAGATGGCCGATCAGCGCACCGATGAATTCGACGATGTTCAGCCCGACGTCGGCCCGGTCCATGATGAAACCGGCCAGGATGAAAAACGGCAGGGCCAGGAAGATGAAGCCACCCGAGCCGCGCTGTGCGTTGACCACCACCGACACCATGTCGGCCGAGCCCATGGCCTGCACGCAGGCGATGCCGATCACCGCCAGCACGAAGCCGACCGGCACGCCAATGGCCGTCAGGCCGAAGAACATCAGGAACAGAAGCGCATACAGCACACTCGGGTTGGCGCCCAGGAACGCGCTGCCTGCCAGGAAGGCGAGGATCGGCAGCCCCACCAGGGCGGTGGCGGCCAGCCGGGTCCGCCAGCTGCGCGCCAGCAGCGACGCACCGGCATGCAGCACGAAGAGAAACGCACCGGCGGTGATGGGCAGCGTCATCCACGCGTACGAGATGTCGAGCAGCACGGTCTTTTCCTGCATCGTGGCCAGCAGCAGCGGCACCGAATAGCCGCCGATCAGCAGCGACACCAGCACCACGGTCCACTCGGCCGCGCCGCGCAGGATCTCCTGCCACTGTGCCGGCAGCCGGTCGACCAGCAGGTTGATGGCGATGAACTGACCGCGGCTGTAGGCCACTGCACCGCCGAGGAAGGCCAGCGTGACGAGGAACAACGGCGAAAGTTCGTCGATGCCCATCAGGGCCGACGAATGGAAGATCGCGCGGGCCATGGTGCCGGCGAACACCAGCAGCACCTGCAGCACCAGGGTCACGTTCAGCAGCCACAGCACGCCGCGGTCGACCCGCTTCATCCACGGCGGCAGCAGGTCCTGGTGGCGGGCCGCCTGGCTATTGGCCACGTGGGCCGACGGTACGGCCTCGGCGTCCGCGGGCTGGGCGGCGGCTGCAAACGTGTGGTCGCCATATGCCGGCGCCACCAGGGCGCCTTCCAGCTTGTTCATCTTTGTCTCCTCGTGCACCGAACGTTGGCGCTGCAGCTTCCTGCGTGCGCCTCCTTGGGGATCCGCTTCAAGGCCTCTGCGGGCCTGGGACGAATATTGACCTCTCATTCATATAAAAAAAAGTCAATTCTTGGAGGGGGTAACAATAGAATATTTCGATCATGAACGTCACCCTGGACCAGCTCAAGGCCTTCGAGCGGATCGTGCGCCTGGGCACATTCCATGCCGCGGCGATGGACTTGCATCTGACGCAGCCCAGCGTGTCGACCCGTATCAAGGAACTGGAGAGCGCGCTGAACGTGCAGCTGTTCGTGCGCAATGGCCCGCGCATCAGCATGACGGCCGAAGGCCATGCACTGATCGAATACGCGGACCGCACGCTCGGCACGGTGGGCGAAATCGTGCAGCGCTTCCGCACGCGGGACCCGCTGAAGGGCCTCCTGCGGCTCGGCATGAACGAGAGCTTCGCCATGATCTCGGTGCTCGACCTGGTGCGTCGGCTGGAGCACTACTACCCTGCGATCCGCACCTCGATCTTCGTCGGCGACACGGGCACGGTGAGCCAGATGCTCAACGAGCAGAAACTGGACATCGCCATCGTCTCCGATCCGAACGTCGACGCGCACGTGACGCAGCAAAGCCTGGGCAAGAACCATTTCGGCTGGTTCGCCCATTCCAGCTTCGCGATGACGCGCGAAACCTACACGCCGGCAGATCTCTGCGCGCTGCACCTGTTCATCAGCCCGCCCACTGCGCGGCTGCATGCCACGGCAACGAACTGGTTCGCCAGCGCACAGGTGACGCCGGAACGGGTCAGTACCTGCAATTCGCTGTGGGTGACGGTGCAAACCGTGCTGCAGGGGCTGGGCGTGGGGCTGCTGCCCATTCGCGTCATGCAGGCCGAACTGGAGTCTTTCCGCGTCAAGCGCCTGCCGGTCAAGCCCGAGATCGAACCCCACAACGTCTCGATTTGCTATCAGACCAGCGAATTCGGCCCCGGGCTGAGGACCCTGGTGGACCTGACCCGGGAACTGATCGAACACCACAAGCTTTTCCTGGGCGACGTGGCCTGACAGCCTGCTGAAATCTCCCCGCCAGTCGGCGCGTGACAGCCCACTGGCGCAGGCAGTTGATTACGGGCCCTGGTCTGCAGTGAGGTGCCCGCCGTTTTTTGTCTTCCCCTCGACGACGCGGTACACAGTCGTCTACGGGCCCGCCATCCGCCATCAGCCCGAGGGCTTCTTGCTCCGCCACGACGTGCGCTCCACCGGTAAGACCCCTGGTGTGGCGCCTGCTACCGCTGGCTGGGAACGCGGAACTTCGGCGTCGGCGTCCGACGCGCCGCAAGGCCCCAGGACGATTCAGTTCAGCTTGATGTCGTAGGTCTTCACGATGGCTGCATTGCGGTCGTATTCTTCGCGCACCGCCTGCCCCAGCTTGTCGACAGGCTGGGCTTCGATGGGGTCGAAGCCGTTGGCCAGCAGGCGCTGCTTCACGGCCGGCAAAGCGCCGATACGGGCCAAGGCAGCGTGGATTTTCTGGACGAGTTCAGGAGCCATCTTGCTGCTTGCGATCACCCCCATCCAGTTGCCGAACACCAGATCCGGGTAGCCCAGTTCCGTCATGGTCGGCACATTGGGCAATTGCGGCGAGCGCGCTTTCGATGCCACGGCGAACACCTTGAGCTTTCCACTGTCGATCAGCGACTTGGAGGTGGTGAGTCCGTCGAACATGAGAGGGATGCGGCCCGCCATCACGTCCACCAGCGCCGGGGGCGAGCCGGGGTAGGGCACGTGCTGCAGGTCCAGCCCCGCCTCCTTGCTGAACATCAGTCCCGCGTATTGCGAGCTGGTTCCGGGGCTGTACGAGGCAAAGCCGAACTGGCCCGGCTTGCCCTTGAGGTAGGCCACCAGTCCCTTCACGTCCGACGCGGGCAGCGTGGGCGAGCCCACGAGCACGGACGTGCCCTTGGCCACGGCGGCGATGGGCTTCACGTCCTTCAGCGGGTCGAAGCCGCCCTTGAGCACCAGGGGCACTTCGGTGAGGACGTTGCTCGCACACACCACCAGCGTCAGGCCGTCCGCCGGCTGCGACAGCATGTACTTGATGGCGATCGCGCCGCCCGCGCCGGGCCTGTTTTCCACCACCACGGTCTGGCCGGTTTCCGCCGCGAGGGCATCGCTCACCAGCCGTGCGAACACGTCGGCCGAGCCGCCCGCCGGCCCCGTCACGACCAGATGGATGGGCTTGTCGACCCAGGCAGAGGCGTTGACGGCAAAAGCGCTCGGCGCGGCCAGCAAAGCACAGGCGGCAGCGGCCAGCGCGTGGCGGCGGCTGATGGCGAAATGGGGCATGGGTGTCTCGTGTCGTAGTGTTTTCGAAGGGCCGGATCTTCGCCCCGCTGTCCGGACACCGCTTTGCTTAACGTGCCATTCACTTCGCTTTTCACGCCAACGGCCTGCGTCCCAGGTTCGCAAGTCGATATCCCGAAATTACAGAGCCAGTGTGTGTGCCGAACTTCGTTGCCGTCGACTGCTGTGCCTGTCTCCCCATCCGTACCGTGTACGTGAGGTGGGTGCTTGACTCCGCTACGTCACCTCGCGCCGGGTGACGTCAGCCGTAGAACGGCGAGTTCAGCCCGTCCGACAAGGCCGACGAGAGTCGTGCGATGGGGCGAGGACACAACTTGGCGCGTTGGCGGCTCATTGCAGCGCTACTCGTTGACCAGCCGCCTGGCTCGCAGGAGCGACCGGCGTCATGGTCTCGCGCACCAGTTGCGCATAGGCATTGGCGGCGGGTGACAAGGTGCGGGCAGCCAGCGTCACCAGGCTGTAGCGGGTCAGCATGTTGGCCTGGCCTTCGATGACCACGGGCAGCAATGCCGCGGCCTTGCCGGCTGCCACGCTGGCCACCGGTATCAGGATCAGAGCGTCCGCCTCCAGTGCCAGGTGCCGCAGGGTTTCGGAATCGTCGCAAGCCACGTTGAAGAAGGCGCGGTCTGTCCGGCTGGACAGGCTGTCGAAGTGCGTCGTGACAATGCCCGGCAGGTTCGGGCTTGCGATCGGAAAGTCCATCGCCCGGTCGACCGTCACCCGCTTCAGCTTCAGGAGCGGATGCCTGGCGCGCACGAAGAAAGCCACTGGCGTATTGGGGAGTCGCTCGATCTTCAAGCCCGGTTGCTTGACCAGGTCGCGCGTGTCGGCAATGAACAGGTCGATCTGGCGACGCTGGAGCCGCTCGCACAGCGTGATCGTGTCAGCGACCTCGACACGTGCCGTGAGTTGAGGGTATTGGCGGGTCAGCTGTGCCAGCGCCGCCCGGCCCGGCGTGGCGGCCGCGAAGGGCCCGAGGCCGACATGCAGGCTCCCCATCAGCAACCCGTCCAGCTTCAGCACGTCGCGCTGGATCTGAGCCGCATTGGCCAGCATTTCGCGCGCACGCGCCAGCACCAGTTCACCCGCTGCGGTAAAGCGCACCGTGCCGTAGGCCCGGTCGACGAGGCGGGTCTTCAGGCTCTCTTCCAGGTTTTCGATGCTGCGCGACAGCGCGGGCTGAGAGAGGTGGCTGGCCTCGGCTGCACCGCCGAAGCTGCCGCGCTCGGCAAGGGCCACGAGGTGTCGAAGCTGGCGCAGCTGCATTTTGCGAAATAGGTAAAAAGAAGAAGCATATTTTGCATTGGACAGTTATTTGTGCACTGCAGAAAATTCAGCCATTCAACACCCCGCAACAGAAAGACTCGACGTGAAATTCACACTGCACCGTTCGACGGAGACAACCCCCAGGATCAAGCCGTCAGGCACCCCATGGTTGGCCACGGCAGTCGCCGTTGCATGCGCCCTGAGCGCCTCGCTTGCCTTCGCGCAAGGCGCATCCAGCCCGGCGGAGCCGGCCACGCTCAAGGCCAACGCCGACATGGCGAAGACCTTGCCTTTCAACAACCGGCAGGACTTCGACGACGCGATGCGCGGCTTCATCGGCACGGTGCCCGACGCACTCGTGCCCGGCACCGGAACGCGCCCGGTCTTCAGCATGAAGCCCTACGAATTCCTCAAGAGCAGCGAGGCGGCCGATACCGTCAATCCGAGCTTGTGGCGCCAGGCGCAGCTCAACGCGATCCACGGCCTGTTCAAGGTGACCGACCGCGTCTACCAGGTGCGCGGCTTCGACATCGCGAACATGACCATCATCGAGGGCAACACCTCGCTGATCATCATCGACCCGTTGCTCACTGCCGAATCAGCACGCGTCGCGCTCGACCTCTACTACCAGCATCGGCCGAGGAAGCCGGTGGGCACGGTGATCTACACGCATGGCCATGGCGACCACTTCGGCGGCGTGAAGGGCGTCACGACCGATGCGGACGTGGCCGCCGGCAAGGTACAGGTCATCGCGCCGGGTGGCTTCATGGAAACCGCCGTGGCAGAGAACATCCTCGCCGGCAATGCCATGAGCCGCCGCGCGCAATACCAGTTCGGCTCGCTGCTGCCGCCGGGCCCGCGCGGCCAGGTCGACACCGGCCTCGGCAAGGCGCTGGCGCGCGGCAGCATCACGCTGATCGCGCCGACATCGACCATCGACAAGCCCACGGAACGTCGCACTATCGACGGCGTGGAGGTGGTGTTCCAGCTCGTGCCAGGTTCCGAGGCGCCGTCGGAAATGCTGATGTACCTGCCGCAGTTCCGCGTGCTCAACATGGCGGAGGACGTGACGCACACCATGCACAACCTCTACACCATCCGCGGCGCCGAAGTGCGCGACGGCAACCTGTGGGCCAAGTACATCGACGACGCCCGCGTGACCTGGGGCGACAAGACCGACTTCCTGGTCGCGCAGCACCATTGGCCGGTGGCGGGGCAGGGCCGCATCGTCGAGCTGATGAAGAAGCAGCGCGACATGTACAAGTTCATCAACGACCAGTCGCTGCGCCTGCTGAACCAGGGCTACACCGGCCAGGAGATCGCCGAGACGCTGAAGATGCCTGCAAGCCTGGAGCAGGAATGGTCGACCCGCGGCTACTACGGCACGCTGCGTCACAACGCCAAGGCTGTCTACCAGAAGTACCTGGGCTGGTATGACGCGAACCCGGCCAACCTCAACCCGCTGCCGCCGGTCGATTACGCACGCAAGACGATCCAGTACATGGGCGGCGCCGACGCGGTGATCGCACGGGCGCGCGACGACTTTGCGAAGGGCGAGTACCGCTGGGTCGCAAGTGCGATGAACCAGGTCGTGTACGCCGACCCGGCCAACAAGGCGGCGCGCGAACTGGGCGCCAACGCGCTGGAGCAGCTCGGCTATCAGTCCGAAGCCGGCACCTGGCGCAGCGCCTACCTCGTGGGTGCGATGGAACTGCGCACCGGCGTGCCGAAGATCAGCGGCGGCAGCAGCGTCAACGCGGACACGCTGAAGGCGGTGAGCAACGACCTGTTCTTCGACTTCCTCGGTGTGCGCCTCGATGCCACCAAGGCCGAGGGCAAGACGATGGTGATCAACTGGAACTTCACCGACTCGAAGCAGACCTTCGTACTGACCCTGGAGAACTCGGCGCTGACGCACTTGAGCAGTCGCCAGGATGCCGGCGCCGATGCCACGGTGACGCTAGCGCGCGCCACGCTCGACGCCATCACCTTGAAGCAGACGACCTTCCCCGAGGCCGTGCAGGCCGGGCTAGTGAAGATCGACGGCAACCGCGCGAAGCTGGGCGAGTTGCTTGGCATGCTGGACACCTTCGATCCCATGTTCAAGGTGGTCGAGCCGCGCGTTGCAGTGGATTGATCGCGCGGCCCGGGCGACAGCCGGAGGGGCGGGAAATCCCTGCCGCCTCGGCGCTTGAATTGCAAGAAGTTCCTTTGATAATCCGCATTAGCAATTTAGTAATGCGAATTAGCAACTGGAATTTCTTGCTTTCTGCCGTTCATGCCGTCCACCCGTCGCCTCACCCAGCACGACATCGCCAAGCTCGCCGGCGTGAGCCAAGCGACGGTTTCGCTGGTGCTCAATGGCGCGGACCCCGCGCTCGCGCGGATTCCGCCGGCAACGCGTGAGCGGGTGCAGAACATCATTCGCGAGACCGGCTACGTGCCGGACCCGATCGCCCGCCGCATGGCCAAGGGCTCGAACCGGATCCTCGCCGTGTTCACCTACGAGCCGGCTTTTCCAAGCGCGCATTCCGACTTTTTCCTCCCTTTCCTGTTCGGCATCGAGGAAGAGGCGCAGGCCCGTGGCTATGACCTGCTGATGCTGACCGGCGCAGGGCAGGGCGCGCAGCGCAAGATATTCGCCGAGGAGAGCCGGCTGCGCATCGCCGACGGCTGCATCGTGCTGGGCAAGACCTTCGATGCGGCGGAACTGGCGCGGCTGGTGGCAGGCGACTACCCCTTCGTGGCCATCGGCCGGCGCGAGGCTGCCGGCGGCCCGGTGCCCTTTGTCGGCGGCGACTATGCGACCGCCACCGGCGCGCTGGTGCAGCAGGCGCGCGAACTGGGGCATCGGCGGCTGGCCTATCTCGGGCACACGGGCCCGGCCGAATCGATGGCCGACCGATGGCAGGGCTTTTCCGCCGCGCTCGGCGCCGACCTGCACTTGGCCCTGCACCTGCCCGACGTCCCGGCCGGCGACGACGAACTGCTCGATGTGTTGCTGGCCAGCGGTGCCACCGTGGCCTTCTGCGTGGAACTGGCCGATGCGGTGCGCCTTGAGCGCGCCACCCATGCGCGCGGAATGCGCCTGCCGGCCGACTTGTCGGTGATCGCCATGGGCTCGCACATCCGCACCGAGGGCAGCGGCACGCGCTTCGCGTCCTTCGCCATCCCGCGCGAGGAGATGGCCCGGCAGGCGACGGCCATGCTCGTGCGAATGGTGGAAGGCCCCGCGCAAAAGGCCGCGCAGCAGTTGCTGCTGCCGTGCGAGCCGATCCGCGGCGAGACCCTCGGCCCGGCGAAGTCGCACCCGGAAAAGCCAGTTGAACGCGCCGATGCGGGCGAGACGACTTCCAAGGCGCCAGGCGCCATCCATTCCCCCGAACAATGAACATGCAAGAACTGAAGACAGACATCCTCGTCGTCGGCGGCGGCCTCGGCGGCGTGGCCGCGGCGCTGGGCGCCCTGGCGTTCGGCCGCAGCGTGGTGATGAGCGAGGAATACGACTGGATCGGCGGCCAGCTCACCAGCCAGGCGGTGCCGCCCGACGAGCACACCTGGGTCGAGCGCTTCGGCGTCACGCGGCGCTATCGCGCGTTGCGCAACGGCATCCGGCGCCACTATCGCGATCACTATCCGCTCACCGAGGGCGCGCGCGCTTGGGACGAATTGAACCCCGGCGCCGGATGGGTCAGCCGAATCTGCGCCGAGCCGCGCGTGGGCCTGGCCGTGCTGGAAGCCATGCTGGCACCTTACCGCGCCGGTGGCCTGCTGACGGTGCTCCAGCCGTACCGTCCAGTGGCTGCCGACACACAGGGCGACGCCGTCCGCGCCGTGACACTGCGCCATCGCGACACCGGCCATGAAGTCACCGTGCAAGCCGCCTTCGTCATCGACGCCACCGAACTCGGCGACCTGCTGCCGTTGACCGGCATCGAGTACGTGAAAGGCTTCGAAAGCCAGGCCGACACCGGCGAGCCGAGCGCGCCGGCTACCGCGCAGCCCGACAACGTGCAGGCGGTGTCGATCTGCTTCGCCGTCGATCACGTGGACGGCGACCACGCGCTCGACAAGCCGCGCAATTACGACCATTGGCGCGCTGTCCAGCCGCACTTCTGGGGCGGTCCGCTGCTGGGCTTCAAGGCGCCGCTGCCGCGCACGCTCGAAATCGTCGAGCGCTCGTTCACGCCCAATCCCGACGACGACCCGTTGCTGGTGGACGCCGACCAGCGCAAGGGCGGCGGCGACATGAACCTGTGGACTTTCCGCCGCATCGCGGCGCGGCGCAACTTCGTGCCGGGCGCGTATGCCTCGGACATCTGCCTGGTCAACTGGCCCATGATCGACTACATGGAGGGCTCGATCCTCGATGTGACGGAGGCCGAGAAGGCGCATCACCTGGCGCGCGCGGCGGAGCTGTCCTATTCGGTCTTCCACTGGCTGCAGACCGAAGCGCCGCGCGAGGACGGCGGCACCGGCTTCCCGGGCCTGCGACTGCGCGGCGACATCACCGGCACCACGCACGGTCTGGCCATGGCGCCCTACATCCGCGAGAGCCGGCGCATCCTGGGCGTGACGCGCATCGTCGAGCAACACCTGTCGCACGCGGTGCGCGGCGACCAGGGAGCGGTGCGCTACCGCGACAGCGTGGGTGTCGGCATGTACCGCATCGACCTGCACCCTTCCACGGGCGGCGACAACTACATCGACGTGGCATCGTGCCCCTTCGAGATCCCGCTGGGCGCCCTGCTGCCGCGTCGCATGACGAACCTGCTGGCCGGCGGCAAGAACATCGCGACCACGCACATCACCAACGGCTGCTATCGCCTGCACCCGGTGGAATGGAACGTCGGCGAGGTGGCCGGCATGCTGGCGGCCCATTGCCTGGAGACCGGCGCCATGCCGCACCAGGTGCAGGCCGACGACGCGCGACTGGCGACCTTCCAGGCGCTGCTGGAGCGCGCCGGCGTCGAGACGCATTGGCCCGACGTTCGCGCCTACTGAAACACACCGCATCGACAACGAGCAGGAGACCATCATCATGTCCTATCGCAACAAGCACTTCGCATTGCGCACTCTCGCCGGGCTGGCGCTCTCATTGGCCCTCGCGGCCAGCGCGTCGGCCGCAGAGCAGGTCAAGCTGCGCATGACGATCTGGAGCGCCAACGAGGCGCACCTGAAGCTCTTCAACGGCATCGCCGAGGACTACAGGAAGACCCAACCCGACGTCGCGGTCAGCTTCGAGTCGCTGCCCTTCGATAACTACACCACCGCGCTGACCACGCAGATCGCCGGCGGCAATGCGCCCGACATGGCCTGGATCTTCGAGACCACGGCCTACGACTTCGTCAACTCGGGCGCGCTGGTGCCGCTCACGAAGACGCTGGCCGCGGCGCCGGGCTACAACCTCGGTGACGTCGCCCCGAGTGCGACCGAGCGCTGGTCGAAGGACGGCGTGCTCTATGCCTATCCGTTCTCGACCTCGCCCTTCGCGGTGTTCGTCAACAACGACCTCATCAAGAAGGCCGGCGCCAAGACGCCGGCGGAACTCATCGCCGCCGGCCAGTGGACCTGGCCCAATGCCATCGCCTCGGCGCAGGCCGTGGCAAAGGAGCCCGGCAAGGGCGGCATGGTGGTGCGCGACTTCAACTACCAGGCCTGGCAGTACCTGTCGTCGGTCTGGAACGGCTGGGGCGCCGCGCCGTGGAGCGCCGACGGCAAGCGCTGCACGCTGGCCGACAAGCCGATGGTCGATGCGCTCGGCTTCATTCACGACGCGATCTTCACGAAGAAGGCGATCCCCGGCCCGGGCCAGAACGTCGACTTCTTCGCGGGCGACGCCGCCATGACCATCACGCAGATCAGCCGCGCCTCGCTGCTGCCCAAGGACAAGAAATTCGACTGGGACCTGGTGCCA
Source organism: Variovorax sp. dw_308 (assembly GCF_019207085.1). Lineage (GTDB taxonomy): Bacteria > Pseudomonadota > Gammaproteobacteria > Burkholderiales > Burkholderiaceae_C > Variovorax. The sequence goes on from NZ_JAATOM010000004.1 coordinate 437,510, forward strand.
CTGCCCAAGGGCTCGACGGGCGACTATGCGATCGTCGGCCAGGCGGGTATCGGCGTCTTGAAGGCGGGCAAGAACCCTGACCAGGCCGCCGCCTTCGTCGCCTACATGACCAATGCCGAGAACTCGGCCAAGCTGGCGCAGTTCTTCCCGTCGGCGCGCAAGTCGCTGCTGAACGCGGAGGTGCTCGGCAAGACCAATGCGCTGCTGTCGCCCGCGCAATTGGACAAGGTCGTGGTCTCGGGCATCGCGACCGGCAAGCTGATGCCGGGGCACACGGACTTCGCGCGGCTGCAGCAGATGGTGCGCTCGGGCCTCGATGCCGTCTGGCAGCCGCAAGCCGACATCCCCGCCGCCACGCGTGCGATCTGCGCGCAGATCGGGCCGTTGCTCGCGAAGTAGGCGCTGCTGCAAACGCACTACGTACCGCCAGGCCACGTCACCCCAAGCCACCCGCGCCGCCACGCCATGTCCAGCACGTCCCTGCCGCCCGTTGCCGCGTCCGACCTGCGGGCCCATGCGCCTCGGCGGTTCTGGACCATCGCGCGGCGCGATGCGCTGGCGGGCTACCTGTTCGCCGGGCCGCAACTCGTGGGCACGCTGGTCTTCGTGCTGGTGCCGCTCGCCCTGGTGTTCTGGTACTCGCTGCACGAATGGAACGTGCTGGCCAACACCTTCGAGTACACCGGCCTGCAGAACTACGGACAACTGTTGGACGACCCGTCGTTGCCCGGCGTGCTGCTGGCCTCGGCGCTGTTCTCCGGCGGGCTGGTGGTGCTGAACATGAGCCTGGCCTTGTTGCTGGCCGTGCTGCTCAACCAGAAGCTCGCGGGCATCACGGTGTTTCGCACGCTGTTCTTCTCGCCGGTGGTGGTGTCGCTGGTGGCGTGGACCATCGTGTGGGGCTTCCTGCTGCAGAACAACGGCGGCATCAACGGCATGCTCGGGCTGCTGGGCATCCAGGGGCCGAACTGGCTGCGCGCGCCCGGCACCGCGATGGTGTCGGTGATCGTGATGCAGGTGTTCAAGAACGTCGGGCTCAACATGATCCTGTTCCTGGCCGCGCTGCAGGGCGTGCCGCGGGAGCTGTACGAGGCTGCGCGCATGGATGGCGCGCCGCGCTTCGCGCAGTTCCGCCGCATCACGCTGCCGCTCATCAGCCCGACCATCCTGCTGACCTCGATCATCACCATCGTCGGCTCGCTGCAGGTGTTCGCGCAGATCGCGGTGCTCACGCAGGGCGGGCCGGGCGTGTCGACCACGGTGCTGGTGTACTACCTGTACCAGCAGACCTTCCAGTTCCACCGCTTCGGCTACGGGTCCACGCTGGCCATCGTGCTGTTCGCGATCGTCGCGCTGCTCACGCTGGCGCAATGGCAGATGCGCAAGAGGTTCGTGTTCCATGAACAGTGAGCTGCCGCCGCGCATGAAGGTCGCGCTCTACGGGTTGATGTGCGTGCTGCTCATCCCCTTCGTGTTCCCGACCTGGTGGATGGTGACCTCGTCGCTCAAGCCGATCAGCGACATCTTCATCTTCCCGCCCGAATTGATTCCGACGCACCCGGACTGGAGCAGCTACAGGCAGGTGTTCACGCTCCAGCCCTTCGCGCAGCAGTACTGGAACTCGGCCTGGATCGCGGCGGTGGTGACGCTCGCCACGCTGGCGCTGTCGTCGATGGCTGGCTATGCCTTTGCGCGCATTCGCTTTCCGGGGGCGAACGCCTTGTTCATCGTGGTGCTGACGGGGCTGCTGATCCCGTCGGAGGTGACCATCGTGCCGCTGTTCCGGATGTTCCTGAAACTGGGCTGGGTCAACACGCACTGGCCGCTGGTGCTGATACCGGTGTTCGGCGCGCCCAGCGTGTTCGCCACCTTCATCATGCGGCAGTTCTTCATCGCGCTGCCGGTGGAACTGGACGAGGCCGCGCGCGTGGACGGCCTGGGGCGCTTCACGATCTTCCGCACCATCGCGCTGCCGCTGGCGCGTCCTGCCCTGGCGTCGGTGGCGATCTTCACCTTCCTGCACAGCTGGAACCTGTACCTGGAGCCGATCGTGTTCCTGTCGACGCCAAGCAAGTTCACGCTGCCGCAGGCACTGACGCAATTCACCGATACCTATGGCGGGCCGATGTGGAACATCCAGCTCGCGGCGGCCACGCTGACGGCGCTGCCGGTGCTGATCGTGTTCGTGCTGGCGCAGAAGCAGTTCGTCGAAGGCCTGGCCCATACAGGCCTCAAGGGCTGATCTCTTACTCCATCGCATGGCAGAAGTCCTTCTCTCCACCGTCCAGAAACGCTTCGGCGCCGTCAACGTCATCCACGGTCTCGACCTGCACATTCCCGATGGCGAGTTCGTCGCGCTGGTGGGGCCGTCGGGCTGCGGCAAGTCGACCCTGCTGCGCATGATCGCGGGGCTGGAGAATGTCACGCAGGGCAGCATCCGCATAGGCGGGCGCGATGTGACCGACCTGGACCCGAAGGACCGCGACATCGCGATGGTGTTCCAGAACTACGCGCTGTATCCGCACATGACGGTCGCGGTCAACATGGGCTTCTCGCTGGAGCATCGCGGCCGGCCCAAGGCCGAGATCGCCGAGCGCGTGCGCTGGGCGGCGGACATCCTGGGCTTGTCGCAACTATTGGACCGCTATCCGCGTCAGCTTTCCGGCGGGCAGCGCCAACGCGTGGCGATGGGGCGCGCGATCGTGCGCGATCCGCAGGTGTTCCTGTTCGACGAGCCGCTCTCCAACCTGGATGCGAAGCTGCGCATCGTCATGCGTGGCGAGATCAAGGGACTGCACCAGCGACTGAAGACCACGACTGTGTACGTGACGCACGACCAGGTCGAGGCCATGACCATGGCGGACCGGATCGTGGTGCTCAATGCGGGACGCGTGGAGCAGGTGGGCACGCCACTGGAGCTGTTCGACCGGCCGGCCAACCAGTTCGTGGCCGGCTTCATCGGGTCGCCGGCGATGAATTTCATCAGCGGCCGTTGCACGCCTCAGGGCTTCGCGGCGGCCGGCTTGCTGCTGCCCATGGACGGGAGCGTGATCGAGGCGCATGCGGGGCGCGACGCCACATGCGGGATCCGGCCCGAGCATTTCGAAATCTGCGCGGTCGGCGAGGGCGCGGCGGCGCAGGTGCTACTGGTGGAGCCCCTTGGCTCCGACACGCAACTCAGCCTGCGCCTGGGCGACACGCCGGTGATCGCGCTGTTCCATGAGCGCCTGGTAGCGGCGCCGGGCGATGTGCTGCACCTGCGGCCGAAGGCGGGCATGGTGCATCTGTTCGATGCGGGTGGGGCGAGGTTGGAGGTGGGATGTGGCGGATAAGCGGCATTGGGTCGGTATGCACGAGGTGACGGTGCCTAACCACTCGCCGCGCTCCATGTTGACGAAGCATCCCTCACGATTGGGGCCCGTGCGCTGTCGCGGCTCACGGTCGAATATCTGGCAATGCCGAGTCCTGAAGCGGACGTAGTCGCAGGACCGTGTCGATGCCTCGGGTTCCTCGTCGCGAGCGGGCTCAGTCAGCTGCGCTTCTGCGCGGGGCCGGGTGTGATCGTGTCGAGAAACTCCCTGACCATTCGTGTCTCTCGCCGCTCCGCAAGGCAAAGGACGTGCGCGTAGGTATGAATTTCCGCATCGCTGATCTTCACCATGTGCAGGCCGGGACCAGGTACGTATTCCACCAGGGACACGGCGCTGATCCCAAGACCTTGCGACACCGCTTCGCGGATGACCTCCCGGCTGCCGATTTCCATCACGACATTGAGTTCTATCCTGGTCTTGTCGAGCGCAAGTTCCAGCGCCTTGCGCGTGGTCGATCCGTTCTCGCGCAGGATGAAGCGCTCGCCTTCCAGGTCCGCAAGCCGGATGCTGCGACGCTTGGCGAAGCGATGATTCGCCGCGCAGCAGATCACTACCGGGTGCTTGCTGAAGGGCACCGAGAGAAAGCGGTCGTCGCGCACTAGCTGTGCGAGCACGCCGACCTCGGCCCGGTAGTCGAGCAGGCGGTCCAGCACGTCCTGCGAGTTGCCCGTGCTGACCGACACCTTGATGCCCGGAAAGCGCTCGTTGAAATGCACCAGCAGTTTCGTGACGTGATAGGGCCCCACCGCCGCCACGCGCAGGTGCCCGGTCTTCAGTTCGCCCGCGTCGCCGAGCAGTTGAACCGCGTCGGATTCGAGGCTGAAGATCTGCTGCGCCAACTGCATGAGTTGCTCGCCGATCTCCGTCAGGCGTACGCGCCGGCCATAGCGGTGAAAGAGCTCGACGTCATAGCTCTCCTCCAGGAAGCGCACCTGCGTCGTGATCGTGGGCTGGCTTACGTGGAGGTGCTCGGCCGCCTTGGTGAAGCTGCCCATGCGGGCGACTGCATAGAAGGAACGTAGTTGTGTCAGGCGCATGACAAGGAAGGGTGAATTTGCCCCGTGGATTCCCGGACGTCGTATAGCTCCACTCTATACGAGATCGGAAAAATTTGAATTGGATAGATGGATGCAGGCATCCAACAATTGAACCGTGCGCAGATGCTTCGATGCGAAAACCGATGCAGCGAAGGTCATTGCGATGCGTATGAACACCACCGGGCCGCAAGGCACGACACGTGACCCGGATCAGCCAGAGCCGACCCCTCGAGGACGGCATCACGATGGAGCCAACCCCATGAAGATCAGTCGTCGTTCCCTGCTCGCCGCCGCCGCCGTTGGCGTGCCGCTCGCAGCCTTCACCCGAACCGGGCTTGCCCAGCCGGGGGCGCTCACCGTCGGGTTGATTCCCTCGGAAGATTCCCGCGCCATGATCGCCAACAGCCAGGCCATGATGGACATGCTGGCCAAGGCGCTGGGCATGCCGGTCAAGCCCTTCGTCGCGGCCGACTACAACGGCGTCATCGAGGCGCTGCGTTCCGGCCGGCTCGACGTGGCCTACCTCGGCCCGTTCTCCTATGTGCTGGGCACCACCATCGCGCCGATCGAGGCCTTCGCCGTGGCCGAGACCAAGAAGGCCGGCCGCACTTTCTATTACAGCCAGATCGTGGCCCACAAGGACACCGGCATCAAGACGATCAAGGACCTCAAGGGCAAGACCTTCGCCTTCGTCGATCCGAGTTCCACGTCGGGCCATCTGTTCCCCAAGGCCGGGTTGATCAAGGCGGGTTTCAATCCCGATACCGACTTCGGCCGCGTGATCTTCTCGGGCTCGCACGACTCCAGCGCCATCGCCGTGGAGAACAAGAAGGTCGATGCCGCAGCTATTGCCGACCGCATCCTCGATGCCGCCATCGCCAAGGGCCTGGCCAAGCGCGAAGACCTGGTCGAAGTCTGGCGCTCGGACCCGATTCCGGAATCGCCCACGGTGTGGCGCAAGAACCTGTCGCCGGACCTGAAGTCGCGCGTGCAGGCAGCCTTCCTCGAAGTGAAGGACATCCCGTGGTCGGACCAGGGCCTGCTCAATGGTTTTCATCCGACCACTGACGCGGCCTACAACGTCATCCGTGACACGGCCAAGCTCCTCAACCTCGACCTGAGCAAGATGAAATGATCAAGATCAGAGGCCTGTCCAAGCGCTACGGCGACTTCGAAGCCCTGCACCACATCGACCTCGATGTGAAGAAGGGCGAGTTCCTGGTGATCCTCGGCGCGTCGGGCGCCGGCAAGTCGACGCTGCTGCGTTGCATCAACCAGTTGACCGAGCCGAGCACCGGCGAAGTTGAGGTCGATGGCAAGCGTTCCGCCGGTGACCGCGCCTCGATGCGGCGCGTGCGGCGCGAGGTCGCGATGATCTTCCAGCACTACAACGTGGTGCCGCGCCTGTCGGTGCTGAAGAACGTGCTGACCGGTCGGCTCAGCGCAGTGCCGAGCGTGCTGTCGTGGTTCCAGCTGTTCCCGCGCAAGGACATCGACGTTGCGCGCGAATGCCTGCGGCGCGTCGAGCTCGAGAAGAAGGCCGACCTGCGCACCGACACGCTCTCGGGCGGCCAGAAGCAGCGCGTCGGCATCGCCCGTGCGCTGGCTCAGCAGCCGAAGGTCATCCTGGCCGACGAACCGGTCGCCAGTCTCGACCCGAAGACATCGCGCAACGTGCTGAACTACTTGCGCCAGGCTAGCCGCGAATCCGGCATCACGGTGATCTGCAACCTGCACCAGGTCGACTACGCCCGTGAGTACGGCGAGCGCATCGTCGGCGTTGCTGGCGGCCGCATCGTGTTCGAGGGGCGACCCGATGAGCTGACGGAAGAGGCGCTGCACCTCATCTATCCGGGCGGGCTGGGCGCGATGGACGGCAAGGCAACCGCCGCGCCGGCCGCCGCCAATGACCACCTGGCTTCGGTCCCCTCGAACGCCATGCCGATGGCAGCCGCGCAACTCTCCCTGGAGCAATCATGATCACAGTCGGACGCTACAAGCTGCTGCTCGGCCCGTCGGAAGGCAACTCGGTCCTGGGCAAGTACTTCGCATTCACCGTCGCCGGCATGCTCGTGTTCTGGTGGGCTGCGGTGGGCAGCGAGGTGAGCTTCGGGGAACTCATCAAGGGCTTCCCTTGGATCGCGGACTTCCTCGGCCGCATGTTCCCGCCCAACTGGGCCTTCATGCAGAAGCTGGTGAAGCCTGCCATCGAGACGGTGCAGATCGCGATGTGGGGCACGCTGCTGGCGATCGTGCTGGCGGTGCCGGTGTGCTTCTTCGCGGCGCGCAACATCTCGCCGAACCTCGTCGTGTTCCATGCGGTGCGGCAGGTGCTCAACATCATGCGCGGGATCAACGAGATCATCCTCGCGCTGATCTTCGTGGCGGCGGTAGGGCTTGGTCCGTTCCCCGGCGTGCTGGCACTCGCACTGCACGGCGCGGGCATGCTCGGCAAGTTCTTCGCCGAGTCGATAGAGGACATCGACCAGGGGCCGATCGAGGCACTTCGCTCGACCGGCGCAGGGCCCATCCAGACCATCATCTTCGGCGTGCTGCCGCAGGTGGTCACCTCGTGGATCGCGGTGGTGCTCTACCGCTTCGAGACCAACCTGCGGCAAGCCACGGTGCTCGGCATGGTGGGCGCGGGCGGCATCGGCTTCGAGCTGGTGGGCAGCATGAAGCTCTTCCAGTACCAGGACACGGCCACCTGCATCCTCGTGATCGTCGTCATGGTGATGGCGGCCGACTACATCTCCAGCAAGCTGCGTGCATGGATCCAACAAGGAGGTCATTGATGACCACGAACCCGAACATCGTCTCTTCCAATGGCCGCGTCTACAAGTACCCGACGCAGCCCGTCGTGGTGCTGTGCATCGATGGCTGCGAGCCCGACTACATCACGCAGGCCATCCAGGCCGGCGTCGCCCCCAACCTCGATCGCATGCTGTCCAAGGGGACGTCACTCATCGGTGATTGCGTGGTGCCCAGCTTCACGAACCCGAACAACCTCTCGATCGTGACGGGTGTGCCGCCGGCGGTGCACGGCATCTGCGGCAACTATTTCCTCGACACCTCGGTGGGCAAGGAAGTGATGATGAACGACCCGTCGTACCTGCGCGCCGGCACGTTGCTCGCAGCCTTCTCCCGCGCCGGTGCCAAGGTGGCGGTGGTGACCGCCAAGGACAAGCTGCGCACCTTGCTGGGCCACGAGATGCAGGGCATCTGCTTCTCCGCCGAGAAGGCAGACCAGGCGACGATGGCCAACGGCGGCATCGACGACGTGTGCGCGCTGGTCGGCAAGCCCGTGCCGTCGGTTTACAGCGCCGACCTCAGCGAGTTCGTGTTCGCGGCAGGCGTCAAGCTGCTGGAGCAGCATCGGCCCGACCTGATGTATCTCTCCACCACCGACTACGTGCAGCACAAGTGCGCGCCCGGCACACCCGGCGCCAACGCCTTCTACGAGATGATGGACGCCTACCTCGGCGAGATGGATGCGCTGGGCGCGATCATCGCGCTCACGGCGGACCATGGCATGAGCCCCAAGACCGACGCGGCTGGCAAGCCGAAGATCGTCTTCCTGCAAGAGGTGATGGACGAACTGGCCGGCGCGGGCAAGGCGTGCGTGATCCTGCCGATCACCGACCCGTACGTCGTGCACCACGGGGCGCTCGGTTCGTTCGCGACGGTGTACCTGCCGGCAGACGCGCCCGCGAAGGAGCTGGCCGAATCATTGCGTGCCGTCGTCGGCATCGAAGTCGTTCTCACGCGCGAAGAGGCGGCCGAACGTTTCGAGCTGCCCCGTGATCGCATCGGTGACCTGGTGGTGGTGTCGGACCACCTCACCGTCATCGGCACGCGCGCATCGGAGCACGACCTGAGCGGCCTCACGGTGCCGTTGCGGTCCCACGGCGGGCTGTCGGAACAGAAGGTGCCGCTGCTGTTCAACCGGCAGCTGCAAGGCGTCTCGCCGGCGCGCCGCCTGCGCAACTTCGACATCTTCGACCTGGCGCTCAACCACGTGCCCGTCACCACCCCCTAGAGGATCGAATGACCACTGAATACTTCAACCCCGTGCAGACAGTGCACGGGGCAGGGGCCCTGTCGTCCCTGCCGAGGCTGCTGAACGGTCGGAAGGCCGTGCTGGTGACCTTTCCGGAGGCAAAGGCGGTCGGGCTGCTGGAGCGCATCGAACAGGTCCTCGGCGACCGACTCGCAGGTGTGATCGACCAGGTGCGACCCAACCCCGATGTGGCGGAACTCGCGCCGCTGTGGGAGACGTTCTGGCGCGACCATGCCGACACCGGGGTGCTCGTGGCGGTCGGCGGCGGCAGCGCCATCGACACGGCCAAGGCGCTCATGGTGGGCAATGACAGCGGCAGGTTCGCGGACATGGTCGCCGGCCTGTCCGGGGAGCGGCCTTTCTCGCCCACGCGCTTCAAGCAATTGATTGCTGTACCGACCACCGCCGGCACTGGCAGCGAAGTCACGCCCTGGGCGACGGTCTGGGACCGCGAGCGGCAGAAGAAGTATTCGCTGCACCTGCCGCAGACCTGGCCCAGCCACGCGGTGATCGACCCCGAGCTGATGCTGTCGCTACCGTCGGCCGTGACGCTCCAGAGCGGGCTCGATGCGCTGTCGCATGCGCTCGAATCGATCTGGAACGTGAATGCCAACCCCGTCTCAGACGTGTTCGCGGTGGCGGCCATCCACGAAACCCTGGAGGTGTTGCCGCTGTTGATGCAGCACCCGCTGGACCTGTCCCTGCGCTCGCGCATGGCGCTCGCCGCACTCAAGGCGGGCCTGGCCTTCTCCAACACCAAGACGGCCTTGGCGCATTCCATCTCCTACGAGATGACGCTGCGCTACGGCATCCCGCACGGCATCGCCTGTTCGTTCTCCCTGCCGATGGTGCTGGAGCGCGCCATGGGCCGGAGCGCCGACCGCGACCGTGTGCTGGAGCAGGCGCTGGGCAAGCCCCTGGCCAACGCGCCGCGCCGGCTGGAGGCTTTCATCGAGGCCCTCGGCGTGCGCACCCGCTTTTCCGACTACGGCGTGAGCGACGACGAGGCCCGCGACATGGTGCTGCATGCGCAGGCCGGCGCGCGCGGCAGGAACTTCATCGGCACTGCATCGGAGCTTGCAGCATGACCACCAACACCCCCTTGCGCGACAGCGCGCACTTTCGCGCCGAGGTGCTTCGCATCGGCGACCAGCGCCTGACGCGCACGCGCACCTTCGACGTGTTCAACCCCTACAACCGGGAGCGCGTCGGCTCGGTGCCGATGGCCACCGTCGACGACGTGCGCGAGGCCTACCGGATCGCACGCAGCTACAAGGCCACGCTCACCCGCTACGAGCGCTCCAGCATCCTGCAACGCGCATCGGCCCTGCTCCGGGCGCGGGCCGAGGAGGCATCGACGCTCATCACGCTGGAGTCGGGCCTGTGCAGGAAGGACTCGCTCTACGAGATCGGCCGCGTGGCCGACGTGCTGGTGTTCGGCGCCAACGAGGCCTTGCGCGACGACGGCCAGGTGTTCTCCTGCGACCTCACGCCGCACGGCAAGAAGCGCAAGGTCATCACCACGCGCGAGCCGCTGCTGGGCGTGATCACCGCGATCACCCCGTTCAACCATCCGATGAACCAGGTCGCGCACAAGGTGGTGCCGAGCATTGCCACCAACAACCGCATGGTGCTCAAGCCGTCGGAAAAGGTGCCGCTGTCCGCCTGCTTCCTCGCCGACATCCTCTATGAAGCCGGCTTGCCGCACGAGATGCTCCAGATCATCACCGGCGACCCACGCGAGATCGCGGACGAGATGCTGATCAACGAGAACGTCGACCTCATCACCTTCACCGGCGGCGTGGCCATCGGCAAGTACATCGCCTCGAAGGCGGGCTACCGCCGCATCGTGCTCGAACTCGGCGGCAACGATCCGCTGATCGTCATGGAAGACGCCGACCTCGACCAGGCCTCCGACCTGGCCGTGCAGGGCTCGTACAAGAATTCGGGGCAGCGGTGCACAGCAGTGAAACGCATGCTGGTGCATGAATCGGTGGCGCGCGACTTCACCGAGCGCGTGGTCGAGAAAACGCGCCGCTGGAAGCACGGCGACCCAATGGATGCCGCCAACGACATGGGCACCGTCATCGACGCCGAGGCGGCCGCCTTGTTCGAGAAGCGCGTGGCCGACGCGGTCGCGCAAGGCGCGCGCCTGCTCGCAGGCGGCCAGCGCGACGGCGCGCTCTACGCGCCCACCGTCATCGACAACGTGCACCCCGACATGGAAGTGGTGCGCGAGGAAACCTTCGGACCAGTCTCGCCCATCATCACCTTCAAGGATATCGACGACGCGATCCGCATTTCCAACGGCACGGCCTACGGCCTGTCATCGGGCATCTGCACCAACCGCATGGACTACACGCAGCGCTTCGCTTCGGAGCTTCAGGTGGGCACGGTCAACCTCTGGGAGGTGCCGGGCTATCGCATCGAGCTGACGCCCTTCGGCGGCATCAAGGATTCAGGCCTCGGCTACAAGGAGGGCGTGCAGGAGGCGATGAAGTCGTTCTGCAATGGGAAGACGTTCACGATGCCTTGGGGTTGAGGGGCCCGATGCTTTCGGCACGGGTGACGCCGTGCTGTGCCAGCCGATCAAGCACTGCGCGTCTGGCTCGCGTCGATGGTGTGCTCTGCTCAGCGAAATAAAGGAGGAGGCCGCAGGCCGGGGGACATTCGCGGAGCAGAGCACACCGTCGGCGCGAGCCTGCCCCGGAGCAAAAGCGGCGCCCTGCAAAAGATCGAGCGCAGAGGCAGTTTCACTTCAATCTTCCTGCAGCGCTTCAAAGCGCTCGACAAGGTAGTCGATCAGCAGCCGCACTGCCGGTAACTGCCCGCGGCGCGACGCAAAGACCGCGTGGATGATCTCGCGCCGCGGTTCCCAGCCGCTCAGCACTGGGACCAGTTGGCCCCCCTTGAACTCCTCGCTCACCATCATGCGCGGCAACTGCACGATGCCCACTCCCTCGACGGCTGCCGCCTTCAAGGCCAGCATGGCCCGCGTGATGTAGCGAGGCTGGTGCCGTATCTCGGCCATGGCGCCGTCCGGTCCTTCGAGTTGCCATTGGTGCTCGTCCTGCGGCTGGCCCAGATGCATGCTCGGGAAGCGTGCCAGGTCCGCCGGGACCGCCACCGCTCCGAACCGCTTCAGAAGACCGGGACTGGCGACCAGGCATTGCCCACGATCTGACAGCACCCGCATCACGAGATCGCTGTCTTCCAGCGGTGGCGGCCGCACCCGAATCGCGAGGTCGATGCCCTCGGCCACGACGTCCACCTTGCGGTTGGTCTCTTCCAGGTGCAGCTCCACGCGCGGGTATTGCGCCAGGAAGCCGGCGAGCATTTCGCCGATGCGCGAGGCCAGCAGGGCAACCGGGCAGCTCATCCGGATCACGCCGCGCGGTTCTGCATGCGTGATGGCGACCGACTCCTCGGCGGCCTCGGCCTCGGTCAGCATGGCGCGGCAGTGCGCGTAGTAGCCGCGACCCACTTCGGTCACCGCGAAGCTGCGGGTGGAACGCAGGATCAGCCTGGCGCCGAGCCGCTCTTCCAGCAGTGCGATGCGCCGGCTCAACTTCGACTTCGGGATGCCCAGCGCGCGGCCCGCCGGGGCAAAGCCGCCGTGGTCGACCACCTGGGCGAAGTAGAAGAGGTCGTTCAGGTCCAGCATGCTTCATCGTTCTATCAGTGGAACTATGAAGACGATTATTGCGGACTACCGCTGGCGGCGTTCTGTTTTTATGCTTCTCCCATCCCGATTCCATCGGATTCGCAAGAAAGGTGAAGCAAATGCTCAAGAAGATTGTTGGTGTGTACGGCGCCCCGCGCGGGCACTGGGTGGGCGACGGCTTCCCGGTGCGCTCCTTCTTCAGCTACGGGAGCCACGGCGCGGAACTGAGCCCCTTCCTGCTGCTGGACCACGCCGGTCCGGCGAACTTCGAGCCGAGCGAGCGGCCCAGGGGCGTGGGCGTGCATCCGCATCGCGGCTTCGAGACCGTGACCATCGTCTACGAAGGGGAGGTCGCGCATCGCGACTCGACCGGCGCGGGCGGCCTCATCGGGCCGGGCGACGTGCAATGGATGACGGCCGCCTCCGGCATCCTGCACGAGGAGTTCCACTCGCCGGCGTTCGCGCAGCGCGGCGGGCGGCTCGAGATGGTGCAGCTCTGGGTCAACCTGCCCGCGCGCGACAAGATGGGTGCGCCCGGCTACCAGACCCTGCTGGACGCGCAGATCCCCGCCGTCGAGCTGCCGCAGGGGGCAGGGCGGGTGCGCGTCATCGCTGGCGAATTCGACGGCCGACAGGGGCCGGCCCGCACGCACACGCCCATCAACGTCTGGGACCTGCGCCTGGTCCAGGGGGGAAAGGCGCGGCTGGCGCTTCCCGCAGGCCACACCGCCGCGCTGGTGGCGCTGCGCGGCAGTGTGACGGTCAACGGCCAGCAGAGCCTGCGCGAGGCGCAGATGCTGCACCTCGATCGGGAGGGCGACGCGCTGGAGATCGAGGCCGGCAGTGATGCGGTGCTGCTGTTCCTGGGCGGCGAGCCGATCGATGAGCCGATCGTCGGCAGCGGCCCCTTCGTGATGAACAGCCAGACCGAGATCGTCCAGGCCTTCGACGACTTCAGCAGCGGCCGCTTCGGGCGCATCGCGGCCTAGGTTTCAGTTTCCCATCCGGTCCGCCGCCTGTCGGCGGACCATTTTTGCCGCCTCGCACCCAAGGTGCTCTGCCCGACGCGCTGCAGTGGGCCAGGGGCTACACGCGCATCTTTCCCGAGTACCAACTGCTGATCGAGAGCTACGGCAAGGCGCAGGCCGTGGAGCGATTCCGCGGCTTGCCAAGGCTCACGCCATGTTCGCGCCCGGAGGTTGCACCCCGTCGGCCAGTCGCTTGCCAATTTCGTCGCTGGCGCGCGCGAGCATCGCCCTCATTCGTGCCTCGCCCATGGCCAGGAGCACCTCGTGGGTTCCCACCAGCGCCAGGGCGGCCAAGGCTTCCCCGTCTTCGTTGAGCAGCGGCACGGCCATGCCACCCACCGCCTCTTCGAGCTCCCCCATCGACCAGTAGAAGCCTTGCTTGCGGACGTTGGACAGGTAAGCCCTGAAATCGGTCCAGCTCGACCCGAGCCCATGCTTGCGCGCCTCGGCGGCGTTCGCTTCGTAGATCTTCACCAACTGCGGCCGCGGCGTACAACTCAGGATGACCTTGGGCGACGCGCCCGCGAACAGCGGCCGCGGCCTCCCGCGCCCATACCCGAGTTGCAGCGACGAGTCTGCACTCGCCCTGTAGATGTCGATGATCTTCATGCCGAACATGGTGGTGAGTACGGCGTCCATGCGTGCCTTCCTCGCCATCTCGTCCATGACGGGCACGGCCGCCAGCAGGACCGGGTCGCTGCGCCGCAGCCGGTAGTCCAGCTCGATGATGCGAGCGCCCAGCGAATACCGGCCGCCCGACACCTTTTGCAGAAAGCCGGCCTCGACCAGGTCCTTGACGTACCGATACCCCGTGGCCCGCGTGTATCCCATCGCCTCGTTGATGTCGTCCGTGTGCCAGACAGCGCGTTCCTCGGTGAAGAGATTCAGGATCGCGAGCACGCGGGCAGGACTGGTCATGGCGGACTGGGTTCGTTCAATCGAGGCCCATGCGGCGGGCCATCTCGGCACGCCATTCTGACCTCGGTTTGAAGCCTGGCAGCGCCCGGGCGTGGGCTTCGGCGTTCGCCATGATGTCCGCATCGTCAAGGGCCAGGTCGACCGGCAGGCGCAGCGGCTGCGAGACGTACCAGGGCAATTCCATGTAGAGCTCGAGGCGATTGCCCTCGGGATCGCGCACGTACACCGACAGCGAATTGCCGTGCGTCACCGGCGTGATCTCGCTGGTGTTCTCGCGCTGCACGCGCCGGTGCATCTCCTTGAGCGTCGCGAGGCTGTCGGCCTTGAGCGAGATCTGGTTGATCACGTTGAAGCTCACGTCCGCCGGGCGGCCCGAGATCAGGACGATCTGGTGGTGCTCGTCCGGATCGCGGCTCAGGAAGACGAGGCCCACCGGTCCGTGCGGCCCGGGAAGCTGCCCGCGATCGGTGACGGTGAACTCCAGCACGCGCACGTAGAAGTCCTCCATCGCGGAGAGGTCGTTCACATAGAAGCCCACATGGCTGAAGGCAAGTCCGGGTCTTGTCATGGCAATTCCTTGCTCGGTTCCGAGCGCTTTGATGAAGTTTGAATATCGCAAATAATAGGATAAACACCTAGTCGATCGGCTTGACGCCCGCAGATCGTGAAAACAATAATATCGCACTAAATGAGATTTTTCAACAATCAAGACCAAGGAAGAGCAAATGAAACTCGTGAGCTTTGAACGGTACGGAAAGACGGGCTTCGGCGTGGTGGTGGACGATGGCGTGGTGGATCTCGGCCTGGCGCTCGAAGGCCGCTTCGCCGACCTCAAGGGCCTGCTGCAAGGAGATGGAATGGCGGCAGCGAGCGCGGCAGTGCAAGGGCGAACACCCGACTACAAGCTGTCCGGGCTGACCCTTCTGCCGGTCATCCCCAACCCCGGGAAGATCTGGTGCGCAGGCCTGAACTACGGCGAGCACGTGCGCGAAACAGGCCGCGAAGTCAGCGAGCAGCCGGTGTTCTTCCTGCGCGTGCCCGACTCGCAGGTCGGCCATGGCCAGGCCATCCCGCGGCCGCCGGAATCGATCAAGCTCGACTACGAAGGCGAGATCGCCATCATCATCGGCAAGGGCGGCCGGCGCATCGCGGAAGCCGACGCCTGGGACCACATCGCCGGATACGCCTGCTACAACGACGCCTCGGTGCGCGACTGGCAGATGCACAGCCAGCAGTGGTGCCCAGGCAAGAACTTCTGGCGCACGGGCGGCTTCGGCCCCTGGATGGTGACCGCCGACGAGATCTCCGCGGGCGCCGTGCTCTCGCTGGTGACGCGCCTCAATGGCGTCGAGGTTCAGCGCGCGACGACCGAGATGATGCTGCACAGCATCCCGCGCCAGATCGCCTACGCATCGACCGTCGCGCCGTTGCAGGCCGGCGACGTGATCGTCACCGGGACCCCGGGCGGCATCGGCGCCAAGCGCACGCCGCCGCTGTGGATGAAGGCCGGCGATGTGGTCGAGGTCGAGGTCGAACGCGTTGGCGTGCTGCGCAACACCGTCGTCGACGAACTGGCCGGGTGAACTTCAATGACCGCACCCGCTGCAACTCCCTTGCGCGAGAGCTATGACGTGGCCATCGTCGGACTCGGCCCGGCTGGCGCCACGCTCGCCAACCTGCTGGCGCTGCGCGGCCTGTCCGTGCTCGCGCTGGACCGCGAGGCCGACATCTACCGGCTGCCGCGGGCCATCCACTTCGATGGCGAATGCATGCGCGTCTTCCAGACGGTCGGCATCGCCGACGAGATGGCGCCCCACTTGGTAGTGGCGCCGGGCATGAGGTTCCTCGACGGGTGCGGCCGGCTGCTCATCGACTGGCAACGGCCTACCGAGATCGGTCCGCAAGGCTGGCACGCCAGCTATCGCTTCCATCAGCCATTCCTCGAGGAAACGTTGCGAAGCAAACTCGCGGCGCAAGCCTGCGTCGACATCCGCTTGCGCCACGAAGTGTTCGCTGTCGAGCCGGCCGAGGACCATGTCGACCTGCGACTGGAAGACACCTCGTCCGGCAAGCTCCTGCGCACCAGGGCACGCTACGTCGTGGGCTGTGACGGCGCGCGCTCGACGGTCAGGCGGTTCATGGGAACCGAGCTTCAAGACCTGAAATCGCACGAGCGCTGGCTGGTGGTGGACCTGCTGCTCCACAAGGACAAGCCGGAACTGGGCGAGCACAGCATCCAATACTGCGACCCCACGCGCCCCGCCACGTATGTTCGCGGCGTGGGCAACCGGCGCCGCTGGGAACTGATGCTCCTGCCCGGCGAGGATGCAGCGGCCATGTGCCGCCCTGAGGTCGTCTGGCAACTGTTGCAGCGCTGGATCACGCCCGCGGAAGCCACACTCGAACGACCCGCGGCCTACACCTTCCACTCGGTGGTTGCGCAGGGGTGGCGCAAGGGCCGCCTGTTGATCGCCGGCGACGCTGCCCACCAGACGCCGCCGTTCATGGGACAGGGCATGTGCGCCGGTATCCGCGATGCGTCGAACCTTGCCTGGAAACTGGCCGACGTGATCTCCGGGGCAGCCCCCGACGAACTGCTGGACACCTACGAGTCCGAACGATCGCCGCACGTGCGCGAGTTCATCGAGACGGCGGTTCGCCTGGGCAGCGTCATCCAGACGACCGACGTCGAAGCAGCGAAGCAGCGGGACGCCGACATGCTCGCGCGGCCACAGAACTTCGCCACGCCGCAGCCGCGGCTGGGCCCGGGCGCGCACGCCGGAACGCCCGAAGCGGGCCGCATCGGCGAACAGCCGGCGATGGCCGACGGCACGCGACTCGACGATCGTGTCGGCTACGGCCATGCGCTGATCGTCGACCCGGCGTGGGTGTCGGATGCACAGCGGATCGCCGGAGCGATCCCGGTGCTGCCAGCGGATTCGCCTTCGATGCGCCTGTGGCTCGAGCGCCTCGGCGCCCGTGCCGTGCTGCTGCGGCCGGACCGCTACGTGGAATCGACCGCTGTCGATCGGGCCGATCTTCCGAGGATGGTGCTCGGCGTCTCGGGGACTCTTCGGAAAGCGGTGCAGGCATGACGACCGTTGCAGAGGCCGCGACCCAGCAGGCGATGCTCATCACGGCGCCGGGCGGCCCGGACGTACTCCAGGGCAGGCGCGTCCCCATACCGATGCCAGCGGATGATGAACTGCAGATCCGCGTTCATGCGGCCGGCATCAACCGACACGACTGCAATCAGCGACAACGCGGACCGACACCGGCCCACAGCGATATCCCGGGGCTCGAAGTCGCGGGCGTGGTGATGGCCGTTGGATCGAGGGTGACGGGATGGGCCATGGGCGACAAGGTGTGCGCCCTGACCGATGGTGGCGGCTATGCGCAATACGCCGTGGCACCGGCAACCCATGCGTTCCATGTCCCGACAGGATTGGATCTCGTCGCCGCCGCAGCCTTGCCGGAAGCGCTGTTCACGGTATGGCACAACTTCTTCAACGTGGCCGCGCTCGGACCCGGCGAATCGGTGCTGATCCACGGGGGCACCAGCGGGGTGGGCGCGATCGCCATCCAGTTGCTGAAGGCGCTCGGCCACCGCGTCTTTGCGACGTGCGGCTCGGAGCGCAAGGTCGCGACGGCCGAGCAGCTTGGGGCGACGCGAGCGTTCAACTATCACGAGGATGATTTCGCTGAAGGCGTGCTCGCCGCCACTGCGCGGCGCGGTGTGGACGTGATCCTGGACATGTCCGGCGGACGCTACAGCGTGCCGAACGTTCGCGCCCTGGCGAGACGAGGGCGCCTGGTGCATCTGTCGCCAGGAAAGGGCGCAGATTTTCAGGTGCCGCTGCGTGACCTCATGGCGAAGGAGGCCAAGGTCACCGGTTCGCTGCTGCGCGGACTGCCGAACGAAGAGAAGACCCTGATCGCACACCGGCTGCGCGACGTTGCATGGCCACTGGTCGCATCCGGCGCGGTCCGGCCATTGATCCATGGCACGTGGCCCCTTGGCGATGCAGCACGCGCGCACGCCACGATGGAACTCGGCGACCACGTCGGAAAGCTCGTCCTCGACTGCCAATCCACGGATGCGTTGGCGACAGCGCAGCGGGCACGCTGATTTCCCTGCAACGCGCCTTCGGGAACGCGACCTGCGCGTCCGGCAGGGCTCGCGGCGCACACCCACCAGACAGTTCACTTCACATGCCAACTACAACGGAGCAAACAATGGACATTCGAGAAGCAATACGCACGCAGCCCATGCGCGCACCTCAGATCGCGATCATCATCATCTGCGTCCTTCTGACGATGATCGATGGCTACGAGATCATCGTCATGCCGTTCGTCATGCCGCACCTGGCCAAGTCATGGGCGCTCGGGCCCGTCGAGGTGGGCTACCTGTTGAGCGCCAGCGTCTTCGGAATGGCGCTGGGCGCGATCTTCATCTCGCCGCTGTCCGACAGGTTCGGCCGTCGCCGGCATATCGGCGCATGCCTGGCGCTGATCACGTTGGGCATGTTCCTGTCGGCCTCTGCCAGGAGCCTGCTCGAACTGGTGGCATACCGCGCGTTTGCCGGACTGTTCATCGGCGGCATCGTGGCGAGCATCAATGTGCTGGCCTCCGAGTACAGCTCGGACCGGCGGCGCGGAACGGTCATGGGCATCTATGGCATCGGCTTTCCGCTCGGCTCCGCATTGGCCGGCGCGGTGATCGGCCCGTTGACCATGGCCTATGACTGGCGAGCTCCCTTTGTCTTCGGCGCTGCGTTGACGCTCGTCATGCTGGCCGTCGTCCTCGCGGTACTGCCGGAGTCCATCGACTACCTCGTCGAGAAGCGACCGAAAAACGCCCTCGCCCACTACAACAGGATTGCGGCGCGGCTGGGATACACGCAAGCGACGATCCTTCCGGCGCCCGCCGTGAGACCGCAGCAGCAGCTTGCCCTGAAGGCCATCTTCGGCGGGATGATGCTCGGTCGCACCCTGTGCCTGTGGATCGGATACGCCGGACTGGTGGCGGCCTTCTATTTTGCGAACACCTGGACGGCAAAAATGATTGCCGACGCCAGCGGCGACCCCAGCCTTGGTGTGCGGACCGGTGTGCTGATCATGGTGGGCGGTGTCGTCGGTGCGCTCCTGTTCGCCGCGCTGTCGCTGAAGATTCGTCCCCGGTTGGTCACCGCGCTGATCCTGTTCGGCGGCGCAGTCGCCTTCGTGCTCTATGCCGGGCAGATCCAGCACATCGCCATGGCGTTGACCTTGGCGGTTTTCGTCGGAATGTTCGCGAACGGTGGCATTGCCGCGTTCTATGCCATCAGCCCGTTTGTCTATCCCGCGTTTGCCAGGGGCACAGGGGTGGGATTGATGATCGGCTTCGGTCGCGCAGTCGCCATCGTGGCGCCCATCTTCACGGGCTACATGCTGAAGGCCGGCTGGACACCGCAGATCGCCTATCAATTCTTCGGCGGTGTCCTGGTCGTCGCAGCGATCGCCACCCTGATGCTCGACCGCACCTATCGCAATCGCAGCGAGAACCCCGAGACGCCCGATGCAGCCTTGGCCGGGGCGCATCTCGGTTGACGGAACCGCACGTGGGGCCCCGGGCGCGATCTCGCGACTTTGGAGCGGCCATTCGCACGCGGTGGTGTCCTGGTTGTCCCTTGCAGTCGGCGATCCGATCACTGTCTCGGACTCGGACTCGGATTTTTCAATGAGGTCGGCGAAGGTCAAGTTCCAGGCAGACCGGTCGATCGCGAAGAAGCCGCTGAATGCCAGCTTGCTGCGAGCCTTGGGGTTAGGTTGGGGAGGAGCCGATCGGTCGCAGCGGCGTGAGAGCCGCAACAAATGAAACACGCCGGACCCGGCCGCTGAAACGCGGCGGATACCCGGGTTGCAGACCATTGGCAGCAGCAGCCACCCCTGCCCCTGCCGATGTCGTTTCCAACCTTGAGGAATCCAGATGCAAGACCATCAAGTCCAACTCGTCCGCGACAGCTTCGCGCTCGTGCGACCCATCGCCCCGCAAGCCGCCGCGCTTTTTTACGGCCACCTGTTCGACGCGGACCCGTCGCTGCGCGCGTTGTTTCGCGGTGACATGGTGGATCAGGGAGAGCGCCTGATGACGATGATCGGCAGCGCGGTCGGGTTGCTCGAGAAGCCCGACGTGCTCATGCCGGTGCTGCGCAACCTCGGTGCGCGCCACGTCGGCTATGGCGTGGTCGACGCCCACTACGCAACCGTCGGCGGCGCGCTGCTGCTGACGCTGGAACAGGGCCTCGGGGACGCCTTCACGCCCGAGGTTCGCGAAGCCTGGACCGCGATGTACGGCATCGTGAGCCGCACCATGATCGAGGCCTCGCGCGAGCCGGCCCTGGCTACCTGATCGAAGGCGATCAGCGCAGAAGGTCCGCGACCCGCGCCAGCAGGTCGGCCTTGGAGAACGGCTTGTCCAGCGAGTCGCAGCGCGCGCCGCGCAGGAATTCGCGCGCATCGGGGGAGAGCGTGTCGCCGGTGACGAACAGCATGCTGCGCGCCAGCAGCGGATGCCGCGCCGACACCTCGCGCCACAAGCCGGCGCCGTCCATGTCGGGCATGCGCAGGTCGGAGATGACCGCGTCGAAACGTGCGGTCGCCAGCAGTTCCAGCGCGACCGCCCCCGACTCCGCCGTCGCCACCTCGTAGCCTGCGTTCTCCAGCATCTGGCGCATGACGTCGGCCAGCTCGGTCTCGTCGTCGACCACCAGGATGCGGGCCTGCCGCGACGCACCGGAGGCCGCCGGTTCGGCCGGCGCCGTGGCGGCCACCGCGACACCGTTGATCGGCAGGCTGAGCCTGAAGCTCGCCCCTTGCGGCGATGCGGGCTCGAGTGCCAGTTCTCCGCCATGGTCACGCGCGACCGTGCGCGAGACGGCCAGGCCCAGCCCGGTGCCGACGCCATCCGGCTTGGTGGTGAAGAAGGGCTCGAACACGCGTTCCCGGGCATCGCTCGAGACGCCCGGGCCGTTGTCGGAAACGCGCAGCCACACGCGCGCTTCGCAGCCAGCGCGTGCGGGTTCCAGTCCTGTCTCGACTTGCACACGGCGCGCACCTTGCGCGCCGGCGAGCGCCTGCTGTGCATTGACGAGCAGGTTCATGACGACCTGGCCGATCTGGTCGCCGTCCACGTTGACATCGGGGAGCGCATCGGCGAGCGTGAGCTCCAGGTCGATGCCGTGCGTGCGGTAGCCGTACTGCAGCATCTCCACCGCGGCGCGCACCATCCCGTTCAGGGCGACCAGGCCGCGTGTCGTGGGCCGGCTGCGCGCCATGTTCAGGAAGGTGCGCACGATGCGCCCGCAACGCTCGGCCGCCTCGCGCACGCGTTGCGCATCGGCACGCAATTCGGGCTGCGATTCGCACTTCTCCTCGAGCAGGCTGGCACGCCCCATCACGATCGCCAGCGGGTTGTTCAGCTCGTGCGCCACGCCGGCGAGCAGGCTGCCCATGGCGGTCAGCTTTTCGCTCTGTCGCAAGGCCTCGCGCTGGCGGGCGATCTGCGTGGCGGCGGCGTGTCGCTCCGACAGGTCGGCGATCGACGCCGTGTAGAACACATGGCCGTGCGCATCGGTGCGCCACAGCACCATCTCCATCGGAAATTCGGTCCCGTCGGCGCGCAGCGCGTACATCTCGAGGCGCTTGCCCATGAAGCGCGGTGCGCCGCCGGCCTGGAGGCGACGCATGCCCGCCTCGTGCGGACCGCGATAGCGCTCCGGCATGATCACCACGCTGACGGGGCGCCCCATGACGGCAGCGCGCGTGCGGCCGAACATCGCTTCGGCCGCCGGGTTGAATTCGACGATCTGCCCCACCTCGTCGGTCGTCACCAAAGCCGCCAGCGCGTGGTCGACGATGGCAGTCTTCAGCGCCTCGCTCGTGTTCAGGTCGTCCAGGCGCGAGGCCAATTCCTGCTCGCGCAACTTGAGCTCCGTGTGGTCACGGCCGAATACGGCCACCACCTCGACCTCGCCATCGACCGGGCCATACGGGATGAAGGTCTCGCGCAGATAACGCAGCCCGTGGCCCGGATACTCGACCCAGCCTTCGAGCCGCAGCGCCTCTCCTGAAAACACCCGCGTCGCAAGCGGTTGATAGCCGGCGTAGGCGGCCGCACCGACCACCTCCGACAGGTGGCGCCCGATCACCTCGCTGGCCGGTCGGCCGAGGAACTCGAGCACCTCGCGGTTCGCATAGACGTACCGGTGGCTGCGGTCGATGACCGAGAGGCGCGCCGTGATGTGCTCGAGGAGCACGCTGGAGAGGCGTTGGTCGAGCACCGCGGCGGGCATCTCGGCCCATCGCATCATGCCGAGCGAGCTGAGTTCACGCGATGGAATCATCCGGCTGGCCCTTCTTGTCATTCTTGCGCGGTGGCAGGCACGAAGACGTAGCCGACATTGCGAACCGTCTTGATCAGTTCCGGCCGGTCGGGGTTGCGCTCGATCTTGCGGCGCAGGCGCATCACGCGCAGGTCGATGGACCGGTCGAACACGTCCCAGCCGCGGTTGTGTGCCTGTTCCATGATCTGGTTGCGGTTCAGAGGCCGGTTCGGATGGCGGGCGAAGAGGGCGAGCAGGTCGAACTCCGCGGCGCTGATCTCGATGTCTCTTCCGTCGGCATCGCGCAAGCGCCTCTCGTCGAGGTCCAGCCGGTAGGCGCCGAAGGCGATGCGCCGCGATTCGCCGGCTGGCGCGATGGCCGGGGACGTCGGCGTGGCGGCAGCCAGCACCACGGCGCGGCGCAGCACGGCGCGCACTCGGGCCAGCAACTCGCGCATCTCGAAGGGCTTTGGCAGGTAGTCGTCGGCACCGAGTTCGAGCCCGATGATGCGGTCGATCGGCTCGCCGGCGGTGGTCAGCATCACCAGGCCGATGCCCGACTGCGTTTCGCGCATCCAGCGTGCCAGTGACAAGCCGTTCTCGCCGGGCATGTTGATGTCGAGGATGGCCAGCGCCGGTGCCCTGGACGCCACCGCCAGCCGCGCTTCGGCGGCATCGGCGGCGGTGCACACCGTGAAGCCGTGGCGTCCGAAGTACTCGTCCAGCAGCGAACGCAACTCGGGCTCGTCGTCGACGACCAGCACGACAGGGCTGGAATTCTCGGCTGCCTGACTCATCGTGTGGGTCCCTCAACGCGGTGAGGGCAGAGTCTATCGGCACCAGCCGGATTTCACTTGGCAATCGAGATGCGGGTGCCGATCGCGGCAACAGGGCGGCGTCGCCAGGCCCCTCATATCAGTGCTCGCTCGCGCTCACCGCCACGGCGACCGACAGGTCGGGGCGCCGAAGGGCTGTCCCTGCCGTCGAACCTTCGTTCGCGACCTGCGGTGGTGTGCGCGCCGCGATGACTGCGGGTTGGTCTTCGGTCTGTGTCGGCCCTGCGATCACGAACAGGCCGGCCGGGTGCATGAGGATGAAGGTGTTCGGGTCGATCTGCGGCACCTGGCGCTTGACCAGGATGGCCGGATGTTCGCCCAACGTGTGCAATGCCGGCTGCGCGGTGCTGTCTTGCGCGGAGGCGATGGTGGCGGTTGCGAGAAGTGCAGCGGCGATCGCTGCGGCAAGTTGAATGCGAAGGGGGGTCATTGAAGGTTCTCCGAATTGGGCGGCGGGGTGTATCGAACAGCGCGCTGTTGAAGCAGGCGCACCGCAATGATCGGAGAGGCCGGTTTCAAGCGCGTTGCGCAGGGCCGGGCGTCGTGTTTCGTTTGTTGCCCGATTTTTTCAGCGCGGGACGGGCCTGCAGTCGACGCCCGTCTCCGCGCACCCGTGTGCTATCGATATCCCCCAACATATGGGTGCGGCCGTGCCGAGCTGGCGACGGCCGCGCGCGGGTCGGCCGGATGACCCTGGTTCAAACGGCGGCAGTCGCAACGACTTGCCGAACCCCCATCGCCTCGAGCGTCTCGGCCACCGCCGCGACCGCTCCAGGTATCCCTGCGTCCCCGAAGTGCCCCATGCATCCCACGCGGAAGGTTTCGACCTGCGTGAGCTTGCCGGGGTAGAGGATGTAGCCGCGCTTCTTGACCTCCTGGTAGAAGGTCTTGAAGTCGTACTTCGGATCATCGGGCGCATGGAAGGTCACGATGATCGGCGCCTGGATGGCGGGGTCGAGGTAGCTGCGGAATCCCAATGCGGCCATGCCGTCGATCAAGGCCTTGCAGTTGCGCGCGTAGCGCCCGCCGCGCGCTTCGAGTCCGCCTTCCTCGACGTATTGCGTGATCGCTTCGTCCAATGCAGCGACGACGTGGGTGGGCGGCGTGAACCGCCATTGCGTCGTCTTGCCCATGTAGACCCACTGGTCGTAGAGGTCCATGGCCAGCGAATGGCTGTTGCCCTCGCACTTTTCCAGCGTGCTGCGCCGGACGATGACGAAGCCCATGCCGGGCACGCCTTCGAGGCACTTGCCTGACGCCGCGACGACCGCGTCGAAGGGCGTCTTGCGCGCGTCGATGTCGATGGCGCCAAAGGAGCTCATCGCATCGACGATCAGGCCGCAGCCATGCTTCTCCACGACCAGTGCGACGTCGTGAAGGGGGTTGAGCACGCCCGTCCCAGTCTCGCAATGGACCAGCGCCACATGCGTGATCGAAGGGTCTGCCGCCAGGGCGCGGTCGACGTCGGCGGCCTGGACCTGCTGGTCTTCCCGGTAGTCGATGGTGGTCACGCGGCGGCCGAGCACCTTGCAGATCCTGGCGATGCGCTGGCAGTAGGCGCCGTTGTTCGGCACCAGCACGTGGCCGTCGCGCGGGACGAGCGTCCCGATGGCGGCCTCCACCGAGAAGGTGCCGCTGCCCTGGAGCGGCACGCACTCGTGCGAGGCCTCGCCGTGCACGATGCGCAGGACCTGTTGGCGGATCCTTGCGGTGATCTGGTTGAAGTCGGAATCCCAAGAGCCCCAGTCACGCAGCATGGCCGCGCGGGTCTTGTCGGATGTGGTCAGCGGACCGGGCGTGAGAAGGATCGGTGAACGCGCTTGGCTCATGGTGTCTCCTGTGGGAAGAGCGATGGAATGAAAGAGGGATCAGCTGCGGCGCAGGTTGCGCCAGGCCTGCGTCCGCGCGAGCAGCACGCGCGTCAGCAGCGAATAGGCGATGCACACGAGGATCGATGTCACGACGATCAGGCTGGCGAGTGCGGCAGCCGGGCCGATGTCGCCGGCATCGTCGAGGTGCATGATGGCGACCGACGCCAGGATGGTGTCGGGCGAGTACAGGAAGATCGCGGCCGACAGGCTGGCCATCGAGACGACGAAGAAGTAGCGCCCGATGTCGAGGATCGCCGGCAGGCAGACCGGCACGGTGACGCGCAGGAAGGTCTTGAAGGCCGGCACTTTCAGCGAGGCGGAGACGGCTTCGAACTCGTTGTCGATCTGCTTGAGCGCGGTCACCGCAGTGAGGTGGCTCGAGGTGTAGTAGTGGACGATCATCGACATCACCAGGATGGTCGTCGTCTGGTAGAGCCCGTTCAGCGGATTGGCCGGGTGGTTGAAGAACATCACGTAGCCCAGGCCCAGCACGAGGCCGGGCACGGCCATCGACAGCACGGCCATGAGGTGCATGGCGCGTTTCATCATGACGAGGTTGCGCGTCTTCTCGATCAGGTAGGCGCCGATGAACACGATCAGCGATCCGCCGACGGCCGTCGAGATCGCCACGATCAGGCTGTTGGTGTAGGCCGCGGCCATGTCGCTTTCGATCAGCGCGAATTGATAGTGCTTGAGCGTCAGCGACAGGTCATAGGGCCACAGCGTGATGAACGAGGTGTAGACGGCCATGCCGATGGTGGCGAGCAGCAGCGTGCACACCACGATGCAGGCCCCGGCCAGCAGCGAATCGGCCAGCGGACGCGGCTTCGGCACATGCGGGACCGAGCGCGCGGTCAGTTGCGCCTTCAGCTTGCGGCGCACCGTGTAGTCGATGGCGAACGACAGGATGGAGGGAATGAGCAGCAGCATGCCGACGACCGCACCCATCGAGAAGTTGTGCTGCCCCACCACCTGCTTGAACACGTCGACCGACAGCACGTTGAAGTTGCCACCGATGACCTTGGGGGCGCCGAAGTCGCTGACCACGTAGGTGAACACGACCGTCGCGGCGCTGATCAGGCCGTACTTGCAGGAGGGCAGGGTGATCGTCATGAACTGGCGCCACGGAGGCGCGCGCAAGGCCGTGGCGGCTTCATAGAGCCTGCCATCGGCGAGCGACAACGCGGTGACCAAGATCATCAGCGCGTGCGGGAAGGTGTTGTAGACCTCGGCCAGGATGATGCCGGGTGCGCCATAGATCGAAGCGCCCATCAGCAATGACTTGAGCGCACCCTGGTTGCCGAACCACTGCACGAACGAGATGGCCGCCAGCAACGAGGGCGCCAGCAGCGGGATCAGCGCGACCAGCTTGAACGTGCCCTTGAACCACACCGGCAGGCAGGTGCGTGTCAGCGCATAGGCGCAGACGAAGGCCATGGGCACCGAGATCATCACGACGACAGCGGCCACCCAGATCGAGTTCCAGGCGGCGCGCAGCAGGCTGGGCGTCTGGAAGTAGGTGATGAAGTGCGCCAATCCCACGAAGCTGCCGTTCTTGTCCTGCACCGCGTTCACGAGAATCGTGAAGAGCGGCGCGATCAGGAAGGTGAACAGCATGGCCATGATGGCGAACAGCACCGCTCGCGCGATCAGGTCGTCGCGGCTCCAGCGCATTCCCGGGCGAGCCGCGGCCATGGCGGCCGACGGGTAAGGGCGTGCAAGCGCATTCATGACTTGGCCGTCCTGCTGCAAAAGGCGCGGATGCGGTTGGCCCGCAGGGCGATCTCGATGCGATTGCCTTCGCGGATGTCGAGGTCATGCAACTGGTTGAGCGAGAAGTGCAGTCCCAGGCTCTGGCCATGGAGCGCCTCGGCCGTGACTTCGGCAATGCACAGTCCGCCGAGGAACTCGACCTTGCTGACGAGCGCGCTCATCCGGTTCGGCGTGTCGTGCGCGAGGTTCTCGACCAGGCGGTCTTCCGGCCGCAGGTAGAGGTTGACCTCATCGCCCGGCTCGAAGCCGCTGTCGCAGGCATCGCATTGCAGCTCCATGTCGCCGACGCGAAAGAGGTTGCCGCCCAGCGCGTAGCCATGCAGGACGTTGACCTTGCCCACGAAGTCGGCCACGAACGGCGTCGCGGGCCTTTCGTAGATGTCCATCGGCGTCCCCACCTGCTCGATCACGCCGTGGTTCATGACCACGATGCGATCGGCCATCGACAGGGCCTCTTCCTGGTCGTGCGTCACCATGATGGTGGTGATGCCCACTTGGCGCTGCAAGCGGCGGATCTCGCCGCGCAGGCGGATGCGTTCCAGCGCATCGAGCGCCGACAGCGGCTCGTCCAGCAACAGGAGGCCGGGGCGCGTCGCCAGCGCGCGCGCCAATGCCACCCGCTGCTGTTGCCCGCCGGAGAGCTGGCTCGGATACTTGCGTCCCGAGGTTGGCAGGCCGACCAGCTTCAGCAGTTCCTCGACGCGCGCCTTGACCTCGGCCTTCTTCACCTTGCCGTTGACCAGCCCGTAGGCGATGTTGTCCGCGATCGTGAGGTTCGGAAAGAGCGCGTACGACTGGAACACGATCCCGTAGTCGCGCTGGTCGGGCGGCAGCCAGGACACGTCCTTGCCGTTCTGCAGAATCTGTCCGGCGCTTTGCGTCTCCAGCCCCGCGATGATCCGCAGCAGCGTGGTCTTGCCGCACCCCGAGGGGCCCAGGAAGCAGAGCATCTCGCCCGGATTGACGCGCAGGTGCACGTCGCGCAGGGCACTGAAGGATTCGAAATCCTTGCGGATGCCGATCACCTCGAGTGCGCCGGCGGTGGTCGGCTCGCTGCCGAGGAACCTGGTGTCGGTCATGTCCATCTTGTTGCTCTCGTTGCGGATCAGTTGGGCTTGGCTTCCGACTTGCCGTCGTAGCGCTTGCTCCACTCGGTCAGGATGCGGTCGCGGTTCTTGGCCGACCAGTTGAGGTCGTTCTTCGAGAGCAGCTTCTCGTAGTTCTCGGGGATGCCTTCGAGCTTCTTCGCGACGCCGGGATAGGCCACCACGGCCCACCAGTTGGCGGTGACCTGGTTGGCTTCCTTGCTGGCCATCCAGTCGGCCAGGCGCTTGGCCTGCTCCATCTTTTTGGTGCCCTTCATGATGCTCGTGGCCTCGATGTCCCAGCCCAGCCCTTCCTTCGGAAAGACCAGTTCGACCGGGGCGCCGGACTTCTTGACCTGATGGGCGCGAAACTCGAAGGAGATGCCGATCGGGAACTCGCCGGCACCGGCCTGCTTGCAGGGCTTGGAGCCGGAGTGCACGTACTGCGCGATGTTCTCGTGCAGCGCGTCCATGTACTTCCAGCCATCGTTCTCGCCCCACATCTGGAGCCATGCGGCCACGTCGAGGTAGCCGGTGCCGCTGGAGGCCGGGTGCGGCATCACGATCGCGCCCTTGTAGATCGGCTTGGCCAGGTCCTTCCAGGTCTCCGGCTTCGGCAGTCCGCGCTTTTGCGCTTCGACGGTGTTGAAGCAGATCGTCGCCGCCCACACGTCCATGCCCACCCAGGCCGGCGGCCGGGCGGTGTCGGAGTACGCGGGCGTCAGTTCCTTGAAGCCCTTGGGCTCATAGGGCGCGAGCATGCCTTCCTGTTCGAGCAGGGCAAGGCTGCTGGCCGCAAGCCCCGCCACCACGTCCGCCTGGGAGTTGGCCTTCTCTGCCAGCAGCTTGGCCGTGACGATGCCGGTCGAGTCGCGCACCCAGCGGATGTCGATGTCCGGGTTGGCCTTCTCGAAGCCGTCCTTGTAGAGCTTCATCGCGTCGGTTTCGAGCGCGGTGTAGACGAGCAGGGTGGTCTTTTGTTGTGCCGAAGCGTTGGTGAGGGCGAAGGCCAGGGCCGTCGCGCAGAGTGCCGTGGAGAGTTGGCGAATGCCGTTGCTTGGGTTCATCGTTTCGTCCTGAGGGGTAGGAATTGGGTTGCTGACTCGGGCCCAAGCGCGTCGTGACGGCCGCTTTGGTGCATTCAATGTAGAACGTCAACTGATGACTGTCAATATTAAATTGTTGACAGTTTGCAGTTTGGCGCCGAGAATCAGCCTCATGAACTCAAGCAAACCCGCCGCCGCCCTGGCCTTCTTCCAGTCCAGTTCGTTGCCCATGCTGGTGCAGGAAGAGATCGAACGACTCATCATGACCGGCGAGCTGGCCGTGGGCAGCCGCGTCAACGAGAGCGAACTCGCAACGCGTTTCAGCACCAGCCGCGGCCCGATCCGGGAGGCGCTGCGGGCGCTCGAGGAAGCGGGGCTGGTGCGCAATGAAAAGAACCGAGGCGTGTTCGTGCGCGAGATCTCGTTCGAGGAAGCCGACGAGATCTACGAGTTGCGCGAAGCGCTCGAGGAAATCATCGGACGCCGTGTGACCAAGGCCATCACGCCGGATGGCATCGAACGCCTCAAGGGCATGCTCAAGGCCATGGGGTCCGCGGCCAAGGCCAAGGATGTCGAGCAGTACGCCCAGTTGAACCTGCAATTCCACGAGGTTCTGCTGGAAACCGCCGGCAGCCAGAAACTCATCGAGACCTACAAGCGCCTGATCAAGGAACTGCTGCTGTTCCGCATGCGCGCACTCGACGACGGTGGCGGCCTGCGCGTCTCCGTCGACGAGCACCGGGACATCGTCGACGCCATTGCATCGGGCGACGCCGAGCGTGCAGGGCGCGTCATGCGGCAACACGTTGCCGACAGCCGCAGTCGCATGCACACGGCCATGGGCCGGCCGGACGCCGGCTTGCCAAAGTCCAACTCTTCTTCCAATCAACAAGGAGCTTGAAGTGAATCCCCAGTCGATCGAAGTCAACGCGAGAAGTTACCGCTGGATGCAGCGGCCCGTGGTCGTGGTGTGCGTGGACGGCTGCGAGCCGGCCTACCTCGATGCCGCGGTGGAGGCGGGCGTTGCGCCATACCTCGAAAAGATGATGCGCACCGGTGCCAACCTGCTGGCCGACTGCGTGGTGCCGTCGTTCACCAATCCCAACAACCTGTCGATCGTCACCGGCGCGACGCCTGCCGTGCATGGCATCTGCGGCAACTACTTCTTCGACCGTGAACTCGGCAAGGAAGTGATGATGAACGACCCCAAGTACCTGCGCGCGGGCACCGTGCTGGCAGCCTTTGCGGACGGTGGCGCCAAAGTCGCGGTGGTCACCGCCAAGGACAAGCTGCGCAAGCTCCTGGGCAACCACATGAAGGGCATCTGCTTCTCCTCGGAGAAGGCCGACGAGGCGACCCAGCAAGAGAACGGCATCGACAACGTGCTGGATCTCGTGCAACTGCCAGTGCCCTCGGTCTACAGCGCGGAGCTTTCCGAGTTCGTGTTCGCTGCCGGCGTCAAGCTGATGGAGACGCGCCGCCCCGACCTGATGTACCTCTCGACGACGGACTACGTGCAGCACAAGGCCGCACCGGGCAGTCCGGCCGCGAATGCGTTCTACGCAATGATGGACCGCTACCTGGCCGAACTCGACGCGCTCGGCGCCACCATCGTGCTGACCGCCGACCACGGCATGAACGACAAGCACGACACCGACGGCAAGCCCAACGTCATCTACCTCCAGGATGTGCTGGATGGCTGGTACGGCGCAGAGGCTGCGCGCGTCATTCTCCCGATCACCGACCCGTACGTGGTCCACCACGGCGCGCTGGGCTCCTTCGCCACCGTCTACGCACCGGACGAGGCGACGGCCGCCCGGTGGATCGAACGCATCAAGGAATTGCCCGGCATGGAGTCCGTACTGTCGCGCGCCGAGGCCGCGAAGCGCTTCGAGTTGCCACCGGACCGCATTGGTGACATCGTCGTCGTCAGCGAGCGCAACACCGTCATCGGCACCTCGGCCAGCCGCCACGACCTCTCTGCGCTCGAAGTGCCGCTGCGCTCGCACGGCGGGGTGTCGGAGCAGCGTGTGCCCTTGATCTGCAACCGTCGTGTCGACGGCGTCGAAAGCAGCCGTCGCCTGCGCAACTTCGACGCGCTCGACCTTGCCCTGAACCACGCCCAATAAAGCCGCGAGGAGACAACACCCATGAGCCAGCCCATGCCGAAGCCAGCCGACATCCACTGCGAAGCACTGCGCATCGCCGGCGAGCGCGTCTATCGCGACGAGGTGATCGAGGTCACCTACCCGTACACAGGCGAGGTAGTCGCCACCGTGCCCAAGGCCACGCTCGAAGACGTGCGCCGCGCCTATCGCATCGCACGCGACTACAAGCCGACGCTCACACGCTACGAACGCTACAAGATCCTGATGCGCGCCGGCGAGATCATCGCCTCGCGCCTGGACGAGATATCCCGCACCATCACGCTGGAGTCGGGCCTGTGTCGCAAGGATTCGCTGTACGAAGTGGGTCGCGCTTCCGACGTGCTGCTGTTCGCCGCCAACCAGGCGCTGGTGGACGACGGCCAGGTGTTCTCCTGCGACCTGACGCACCACGGCAAGAGCCGCAAGGTCTACACGATGCGCGAGCCGCTGCTGGGCGTCATCACCGCCATCACGCCGTTCAACCATCCGCTGAACCAGGTGATCCACAAGGTGGCGCCCTCGATCGCGACCAACAACCGGATGGTGCTCAAGCCCAGCGAGAAGACACCGCTGACCGCGTTCATCCTGGCGGACATCCTGTACGAAGCAGGGCTGCCGCCGCAGATGCTCTCGGTCATCACCGGCGACCCGCGCGAGATCGCCGACGAGATGCTGACCCATCCTGACGTGGACCTCGTCACTTTCACCGGCGGCGTGGCCATCGGCAAGTACATCGCTGGCAAGGCCACCTACAAGCGCCAGATCCTCGAGCTCGGTGGCAACGACCCGATCATCGTGATGGAAGACGCCGACGTGGAGGAGGCCGCAACGCTGGCGGCCAGTGGCTCGTACAAGAACTCCGGCCAGCGCTGCACCGCCATCAAGCGCATGCTGGTGCATGAAGCAGTGGCCGACCAGTTCGTCGAACTGCTGGTGCAGAAGACGCGTGCCCTGAAGTACGGCGACCCGATGGACAAGAGCGTGGACATGGGCACGGTGATCGACGAAGCCGCGGCGATCCAGTTCGAGAAGGTGGTCAACGAAGCCATCGCCGGCGGCGCGAAGCTGATGTGCGGCAACGTTCGCCGCGGCGCACTGTATTCGCCGACCGTGCTGGACGGGGTCGATCCGGAGATGACCGTCGCGAAGCAGGAGACCTTCGGGCCCGTGTCGCCCGTCATTCGGTTCAAGGACATCGACGACGCCATCCGCATCTCCAACGGCACGGCCTACGGCTTGTCGTCGGCGGTGTGCACCAACCGACTCGACTACATCACGAAATTCATCCGCGAGCTCAACGTCGGCAGCGTGAACGTCCGCGAGGTGCCGGGCTACCGGCTGGAACTCACGCCGTTCGGCGGCATCAAGGACTCGGGACTCGGCTACAAGGAAGGCGTGCTGGAAGCGATGAAGAGCTTCACCAACAGCAAGACCTACTCGCTGCCCTGGTAAGCCATGAGCCTCACGATCGAAGACATCGTTCGCGTGTTCGAGGCCAAAGGGCATGAGCAGTACGACGGCGAGCCCGTGACCCAGTTGGGCCACGCATTGCAATCCGCACACCTGGCCGAGGAGGCCGGTGCGGGCAGCGCGCTCATCACGGCCGCCTTGCTGCATGACCTTGGTCATCTGCTGCACGACTTCGGCAAGACGCCGACACAGCACGGCCTCGACGACCTGCACCAGTACCGCTGCCTGCCGTTCCTGCGTCCGCTCTTCGGGCCGGAGACGCTGGAGCCGATACGCCTGCACGTCGATGCCAAGCGCTACCTCTGCGCGCGGGAGCCCGGCTATCTCGAGACCTTGTCGCCCGACTCGCGGCGCAGCCTCGTGTTGCAAGGCGGCGTGTTCGACGAGGCACAGGCGCAGGCGTTCGCTGCCTTGCCGTTTGCGCAGGATGCCGTGCGCGTGCGGCGCTGGGACGATGCCGCCAAGTCCGCGGACGCCGTCGTTCCGGGGCTTTCGCATTTCGTGCGGCACATGAAGATCAGCGCCGCCGTTCGTTCCGCTCAGCCAGCGGTGTAGGAGCGAGGCATGCGACCCTTCTGGATCGAGCAAGCCTTGTTCAACGACGGTGAGTTGGCGCCGGCATTGCAGGGCAGCCAGCGTGCCGACGTCTGCATCGTCGGCGGCGGTTTCACCGGCTTGTGGACCGCGATCCAGGCCAAGCAGCAGGACCCATCGCTGGACATCGCGATCCTCGAAAGCGATCTTTGCGGGGCCGGCGCAAGCGGGCGCAACGGCGGCTGCCTGCTGACTTGGTCGGCCAAGTTCTTCACGCTGCGCCGCCTCTTCGGTGAAGCGGAAGCCATCCGGCTGGTCAAGGCGTCCGAGGCGGCGGTCGGGCACATCGCAGACTTCTGCCGTGCCAATGACATTGATGCCGAACTGCGCATGGACGGCACGCTCTACACCGCCACGTCGCAAGCCCAGATCGGCGTGCTCGACCCGGTGATGCGTGCGCTGGAGGAATGCGGCATCCATTCTTATTTCTCAGTGCCACCCGACGAAGTAGCGCGTCGCTCCGGCTCGGCCCGCAACCTCGCGGGCGTCTATTCGCCCACGGCCGCGACGGTGCATCCCGGCAAGCTGGTGCGCGGGCTTCGCCGCGTGGCGCTCGCAATGGGCGTGCGCATCTACGAGCGCAGCCCGATGCTCGAATTCAGCACCGGCCATCCAGCGGTCGTCCGCACGCCCTGCGGCAGCCTGGAGGCGACAAAGGTCGTGCTGGCGATCAATGCCTGGATGGCCAGCACATTCGCCCAGTTCGAGCGAAGCATTGCGATCGTGTCGAGCGACATGGTGATCACCGAGAAGTGCCCCGAACTGCTGCGTGAGATCGGCCTGGTCAACGGTGTGTCGGTGCTGGATTCACGCACCTTCGTCTACTACTACCGCAGCACCGTGGACGGTCGGATCATGCTGGGGAAGGGCGGCAATACCTTCGCGCGAGGCGGGCGGATCGCGCCCGTCTTCGACCAGCGTTCTCCTTACGAGGCGCAACTCACGCAAGCACTGCACTCGTTCTTTCCCGCGCTGCGCGACACGCCGATCACGGCGAGCTGGAATGGTCCCTCCGACCGTTCGGTCACCGGCTTTCCGTTCTTCGGCAGGCTGGATGGCGCGCCGCACATCAGCTACGGCTTCGGCTATTCGGGCAATGGCGTGGGGCCGAGCTACATGGGCGGCCAGATCCTGTCGTCGATGCTGCTGGGCCAGGACAACGCGTGGACGCGCAGCCCCCTGACGCAGGGCCCGCTGGGGCGCTTTCCGCCGGAACCGGTGCGCTATGCCGGATCGATCCTGGTTCGCAACGCGATCCGTCGCAAGGAGCGCGCGGAAGACGAGAATCGCCGGCCCTGGTTTGTCGACACGATGCTGAGCAAGTTCGCCAACGCTGCGGGCAAGGCCGACAAGGCCTGAGTGCAGATGCGACTGCTTTTCTGTTTCAGCGTGGGCCAGTGCGCTTTCATGGCCGTCGCCCTACAGATCCGCATATCCGCGGTGGTATTCGGGCCGCTTCGTCGTCAGGCGCCAGGCAACTACGTCACTCCTCATCCTTCTGATGATGCTGCCCCATCAACGTCTGCTGCACCGCCGGCGGTACAGCCTCGTAGTGCGACAGCTCCATCGTGTACCTCCCTTGTCCGCTGGTCAGCGCATTGAGGCGCGACTGGTAGCCCGACAGCTCCGCCAGCGGCACCTGCCCCCGAATCAGCACCATGCCGGCCGCACCGTTGGAGGTCCCCGTCACCAGGCCGCGCCGGCCTGACAGGTCGCCGGTGACGTCGCCGACCACGCGATCCGGCGAGGCGATGTCGATGTTCACCACCGGTTCCAGCACGATCGCGCGCGCTGCCTGGATGGCCGCGATGAAGGCCTTGCGCCCGGCCGTCGCGAAAGCGATGTCCTTGCTGTCGACGCTGTGGTGCTTGCCGTCGTACACCACCACGCGCACGTCCACCACCGGGTAGCCGGCAATGGCGCCGTGCTCCAGCACCTCGCGCACGCCTTTCTCCACCGCGGGAATGAACTGGCCCGGAATGGTGCCGCCACGCACCTCGTCGGCGAACTCGAATCCGGCCCCGCGTTCCAGCGGCTCGATTCGCAGGAACACCTCGCCGAACTGGCCCGCACCGCCGCTCTGCTTCTTGTGCCGGTGGTGGCCTTCGGCCGGGATCGTCACCGTCTCGCGATACGCGATGCGCGGCGGGCGTGTGTTGACCTCGAACTTGTAGACCTCGCGCAGCCGTTCCAGCAGCACGCGCAGGTGCAACTCGCCGAGGCCGTAGACGATGGTTTCATTGGTGACGACCGCATGTTCCAGCCGCAGGCACGGGTCCTCATCGACCAGCTTGCCGAGGATCTCCCACATGCGCTGCTCGTCGCCATGCCGCTTGGGCTCGATGGCCAGGCCATGCACCGGATACGGAAAGTCCAGCGGCGCAAGGTGCACGTGGTCGTCCTCGGCCGCGTCGTGCAGCACCGCGTCGAAATGGATCTCGTCGACCTTGGCCACGGCCGCGATGTCCCCGGGCAACACGCGCTGCACTTCCACGTAGTTCTTGCCCTGCAGCATGAACAGGTGGCCGACCTTGAAGGGCTTGCGGCCATCGCCGATGAAGAGCTGGCTGTCGCGGGTGAGGGTGCCCTGGTGCACGCGGAAGATCCCCATCTTGCCGACGTACGGGTCGACCGTGACCTTGAACACATGCGCGAGCACATGCAGCGACGGGTCGGGCGAGACCGGCATCGGCCTGGCTTCCGCGCCTTCGCCAAGGAGGAAGTCCGGCGGGTTGGCCTCGGTGGGGTCGGGCAACAGCCGCACGATCACGTCCAGCAACTCGGCCACCCCCGCGCCGCTGCGCGCGGAGACGAAGCACACCGGGATCAGGTGCCCTTCGCGCAGCGCCTGTTCGAGCGGGGCATGCAATTCCGACGGGTCGACGTCGCCTTCCTCCAGGTAGCGGTCCACGAAGGCCGCATCGACCTCCACCACCTGCTCGACCAGCGCCCGGTGCGCCGCCTCCACCGGGCCGAAGTCGGACTGCCCGTGGCGGTTGAAGAAGCAGTCCACCACCTTCTTGTCCATCGCGTTGGGCAGGTTCAGCGGCAGGCATTCGCGGCCGAAGGCGGCCTGGATGTCCGCCAGCAGGCCCGGCAGCGAGACGCCCTGCGAGTCGATCTTGTTGACGATGATGATGCGCGTGAGATGCCGCGACGCCGCGTACTCCATCATGCGCACGGCCATCGGCTCGATGCCGGTGGCGGCGTTGATGACCACCGCGGCGGTCTCGACGGCTTCCAGCGCCGGCAGGCTCTGGCCGAGGAAGTCGGGTCCGCCGGGGGTGTCCAGCAGGTGGATGCGGGTCGCGCCATGCGTCAGGTGCATCACCGATGAATTGAGTGAGTGCTGCATGCGCCGCTCGATCGGGTCATGGTCGCTCACGGTGCTGCCGCGCTCCACGCTGCCAGTCGCGCCGATGGCGCCGGCACTCTTGAGCAGGAGTTCGGCGAGGGTGGTCTTGCCGCTGGCGGACGGGCCCACGAGGGCCAGCGTGCGCACTTTCTCCAGTTCGGCCGAAAGGCCGTTCGATCGGCTTGGCATGGATCGTCTCCTTCCGCCCTCGAAAAAGGGGACGGTACCGTGTTTTACGTCCGGGCGCGCCGAACCGGATGCGGGCAAACGTGAGGGCGGCGCCCTTGGGTCTTGGAAATTGTCCGGCTGGCGGGGCTCCGGCGCAAGGCGGGCGGCGGGTTCGTTTTCGGCCGCCGGCGCACCGAAGTGACTGATTCACTCGCAATCGGCCGCGACCAGGCGCATGATGTTGCGCGCCGCTCGTTGCCCGGGTCCAACCGGCGGTGCGCGCTTCTCCGCTCTGGCTCGGATGTCCTGTTCATCGAGTCACGGGGCCGTCCATGAAAAATCCCACGCCCATTCGCTCTCGCCGCCGGAGATCGCGCCTCGCTGAAGCGCTGTTTGCCGCAGCGGTGGTCGGCACCACGCTGGTCTCGCCGGCCTTCGGCGAGGCGGTCGACGAAAAGCTCGGGAAGGTGCATTTCGACGTGTCCTGCACGCAGAAGGCGCAGGTGCTGTTCGACCGCGCCATGCTCTACCAGCACTCCTTCTGGTATCGCGCTTCCAGGAATGCCTTCGACGATGTCGCCAAGGCCGATCCGGCCTGCGCCATGGCCTGGTGGGGCATGGCGCTGAGCCTGCTGTGGAATCCCCACACGCCGCCGCCCGAGAAGAACCTGGCCGAAGGCGCCGTTGCGCTCGCCAAGGGGAAGGGCATTGCGGCCAGCGCCCCGAACACCCGGCGCGAACGCGACTACATCGATGCGCTGGGCGCCATGTACACCGACTACGACAAGATCGACCACCGCACGCGCGTGCTCGCCTACACCAGGGCCATGGAGCAACTCGCGCTGCGCTACCCCGACGACGACGAGGCCCAGATCTACTACGCGCTCGCGCTCAACGTGTCGGCGCCGGCCACCGACAAGACCTACGCCAATCAGCTCAAGGGCGCGGACATCCTGGAGAAGATCGCCAGGCGCCAGCCGCAGCATCCCGGCGTTGCCCACTACCTGATCCATCTCTACGATTCGCCTGCGCTCGCCGACAAGGGCCTCGATGCCGCCCGGCGCTATGCCGCCATCGCGCCGGCGGCGGCGCACGCGCAGCACATGCCTTCGCATGTGTTCACGCGCCTCGGCTACTGGAAGGAGTCGATCGCCTCCAACACGGAATCCGCACGCGTCGCGGCGCTGGGCAAGGAGGGCAACGACCAGTTGCATGCGATGGACTACCTCGTCTATGCGAACCTGCAACTGGGAAAGGACGGCGCCGCCAAGGCTGTCGTCGACGAGATGGGTCAAGTCACGGGCTTCACGGAGACGGCCGTGGCCGGGCCGAACGCGCTGGCTGCGTCGCCCGCGCGCTATGTGGTCGAACGAGGCGACTGGAAGGCCGCATCGGAGCTGCCGGTCCGCCCCAGCGCCTTGCCACATGTCCAGGCGATCACGTACTTTGCCCGCGCCCTGGGCGCCGCGCGATCGGGTGACCCGGCGGCCGCGAATGTCGACATCGCGAAGCTCGCTGAAATGCGCGACAAGCTGCGTGATGCAAAGGACGCCTACTGGTCGCAGCAGGTCGAGATCCAGCGCCAGGTGGCGTCGGCATGGGTCCTGTATGCGGACGGCAAACCCGACGAGGCCCTCAAGGCGATGAGCGCCGCAGCCGATGCAGAGGACGCGACCGACAAGCACCCGGTGACGCCGGGTGTCTTGAAGCCGGCGCGCGAACTGTACGGCGATATGCTGATGGCACAAGGCAGGCCCGGCGATGCATTGTTGGCCTACGAGGCCACGCTCAGGAAGGAACCGAACCGCCTGGGCGCCACCGTGGGCGCGGCCAAGGCCGCCGAAAAGAGCGGCAACGCGTCGGCGGCGCGCGCGCACTTCGGCGAGGTCGTCACCATCGCCGATGGCGCCGACAAGGGCCGCACCGACGTGGCCGATGCGCGCACGTTCCTGGCGAAGCACCCGTGAAAGCCATCATGACGACCCGCAGCATCTTGGTGATTGCCATGGCCGCGGCGGCCACGCAGGTGGCTGGCGCAGCCTCGCTGGAGGTCGTCGCCTATTCCGGCGTCTTCGGCGAATGGGAGTGGACCGGGACCGTCGCCGAGAAAGTCGCGGGACGCGCGAAGGAATACACCGGGCCGATGACGCTGACGCACGTCGGCGTCTGCACCCAGGAAGGCCCCGAGACCAAGGCCGGGGAGATCCGCTTCCAGCTTTCCCGGTTTCCGTCGGAGATGAAGGCGACGGTTCTCGTCGATGGCGTCGAGTGCAGCTTCAGCGGGCGCTTGACCGATCGGTACACCGGCTCCATGACTTGCCCGGACCGGCCGGCGGTGCCGTTGGATGTCTGGGTGAAGTAACGGGCACGTTGGCGGTGTCTTGCGTTCCGACGGAGGGCGTCAAGCCGGTACGCGTCCCCATGCCTGGATGAAGAGGGATGAAACGACGAGCGTTGCGGGATCCTCCAGGTGTCGTCGCAATGCCGCGGTCAATGCATCGAGATCGTCCTGTCCGACCACGCCGTTCTCGATGAGCCGGCCGCGTGCGTTCTCGACGAAATCGAGCACCAGCATGCGGCGCCCATGGCCAAGGGAATACAGATGGACCAGGGGATGCACGTGCACGTCGACAATCCCTGCCTCGCGCAGCATGCCTGGCACTTTGAGCCCGATCTCGCGATCGATGCCGTTCGCTTTCGCGTAGATGTCCAGGAGTTGCAGGAGACGTGTCTGCGCGGGGTGCGGCGGCTCGCATCGCTGGAATGTCGCGTCTGGCTCGTGCAGGGCGACGAATCCGCCGGGCCGCACGAAGCGAACCATCTCCGCAACGATCTGCCGTGGTTCCGGAACGTTGACGAGCACCAGCCGCGCGGTGGCCAGGTCGAAGGCGCCGGTCGCCAGGCTGGTGGATCGGGCATCTGCGTCAAGGACCTCGACGTTCGACAGGTGATGCTCGGTGACGAAGCGACGCGCCGTTTCTGCCTGCTCGCTGCTGCGCTCCACGCCGACGACGCGGCCTTTCGCGCCGACGCGGCTCGACAGGAGATCGAGGCAGCCCCGCGGGCCGCAGCCGACCTCCACGACGCGCCAGCCATCGCTCACGCCGATCTGGTCGAACAGCCAGTTCGATTCGTCGGCAAGTTCGAGCGCCTGGCGCTCCAGTCGGTCTTGTTCCGCCTGGCGGTAGCCGAGGATGTAGGGGTCTGGTGGGCTCATTTCATCGCTCCGATGGCGAGCCTGTCGCCCCGGTGGGCGCCTTCAGCTGCGCGAGACCTCGATGCTGTACAGCCCCCACGGGCACAGTGCGAACCGTTCCTTCAGCGGCTTGTCCTTGAACGCCGCGAGCGTGTCGGCCTCGTAGATCGCCCATTGCGGGCCCAGCCCGCCCAACACGAGCGGCACGCCGTCCATCTCCGTGGCGACGATCATTCGATAGGTGCGCGCATCCGCCATCTTCAGCGGCACCACGTAGCCGTCCACCGCGCGCATGCCGAGCATCGCTTCGGGCGCCACGCCCACCGTCTCCAGCACGCTCGTGAGCAACGGGCCGGAGAGCGTGTGCACCTTGGCGTCGTACTCGAGCGTCGGCTTGATCTTGACGGCAGGCAGGCGGGCCAGGGCATCGGCGTCGATCACGAAGGCCTTGTCGAAGCTGACCTTGTGCTTGACCATCAACTGGTCGAGCGCCGCATCGACAGGGCCCCGGTTGGACTTGCCGATGGCGCCGCTGACGGTCAGCAGGCCAGGACCCTTGCGAGGCGCATCGGCAGCCGCGACGCCTGTGGCAACAGGCAACAGCCCGGCAAGGGCCGCGCCGCCGAGGAAGTGGCGTTTGTTCATCGGATCATTGTGGGACGGCGGGCTTGTATCCGTCCACCGTGGGGCTGTAACGGCAGGTCAGCGGGTGAGCTCAGCTGCGGTCGCGAAGAGATCCGGCGTTTACGCCACGCGCGAACGCTTGGTTGCCTCAGGGCTTGGCACCCATGTCGCCGGCAATCCGGCAGAACTCGTCGCGCACAGCGTCTTCCGATGTGCTCAGACCACCCGTGATGGAGAAGCTGAAAGAGACCGACGAGCCCTTGCCCTCGCTTTGCACGACGACGTTGAGAGTCACGCTCTTGCCTCCCTTGGAGAAACTGACCCCTTGTGCCGCCGAGATCACGCCGGCGCCTTTGTCCGATTGGACGATCTGGTAGCCGCTCTTCGCCAGCGAGCCGTAGGCCTTGGTGAATGCCGTGTCCTTGCTGACGCCGGGCAGCGGGACCTGGGTTGAAAACTTCTTGCCAGATATGAAGCTGCCCGATGAAGAGAAGTTGGCCGCGCATGGGGAAGTGTTAGCTGCGGTAATTGTCGCAGGCGCCTGTGCCTTGGGTTCGGGCGTTGCGGTGTTGGGCGATGTTGCCGTGCTACCGCACGCAGAAAGGACGAGCGCCGATGCCCCGGCCAGAAGAATGGACTTCATGATGATTCCCTGAATGTTGTTGTGCTTGATTGCGATGCGATTGCCAGAGAGGCTCGCGGGCTGAATCTAGCATTGCCTCCTGCGAGTGCCGTCCGAAAGACGTGGCTCCTGCAGCTCCCCGTTTTCCTGTGAAGCAGCGGACTACAAACCCATGAGGATCTTGCGCTGCGCCTCCACCGTCTCCCGCAGAAACCCCCAAACCGCCTGCATCCTTGCGAGCTGTTTGTTCTCCACCGGCATCGACATCCAGAAGGTCCGCGTGAGGTTGGCCTGCGGCAGTTCAGGCAAGACGCGGCGCAGCGACTTGTCCTCGTCCGCGATGAAGGCCGGCAGCACCGCGATGCCGGCGCCCGCTGCCGTCGCACGATGCTGCGCCAGGATGCTGGTGCTGCGCAGCGCGAAGGCGTCGGGCTTGTGCAGGTCGTCGAGGTACTGCAGTTCCTTGCTGAAAAGCAGGTCGTCCACGTAGCTGATGAAGCTGTGGCCGCGCAGGTCTTCGCGTGCCTGGATCGGCTTGTGCTGCGACAGATAGGCCTTGGCGGCGTAGAGCCGCAGCGTGTAGTCGGTGAGCTTGGTGACGACCACGGCGCCGCGGGCCGGGCGCTCCAGCGAGATCACGATGTCGGCCTCGCGCCGCGACAGGTGCACCAGCCGCGGCATCGCGAGCAGGTCGATGGTCAGGCCCGGATGTTGCCGGGCGAACAGCGAGAGTCGAGGCGCGAGGATGACCGTGCCAAAGCCCTCGGTGGCCCCGATGCGCACCACGCCCGACAAGCCCTGCTGCGCGGCGGGCGCCGTGCTCGCCACAGCCTGGAATGCGCTCTCCATCGACTCGACCTGCGGCTGCAAGCGCCGGCCCGCCTCGGTCAGGCGGTGGCCCCCGGCTTCGCGCGAGAAGAGCGGCGTGCCGACTTCCTTTTCCAGCGCCTGGATGCGCCGCGCCACGGTCGTGTGATCGACCTCCAGACGGCGCGCCGCACTCATCAAGGTGCCCGAGCGTGCCAGCTCCAGGAAGTAGCGAAGGTTGTCCCAGTCCATGCGTTGCGATTATGCAGATCACGGGTGCATATTTGTCTATTGCTATCGCAAAACTGCAAAGCTAGGATGCCGGCCTGCATTGAAATTTCACGCCCCCCCAAGGAGACACAGACAAATGGACGCCACCACCACGCCGACCACCCAGGTCGCCACCGTCAAGCTGCTCATCGGCGGCAAGCTCGTCGAGTCGACGACCACCGAATGGCGCGACATCGTCAACCCGGCCACGCAGGAAGTGCTGGCCCGCGTGCCGTTCGCCACGCAGGCCGAGGTCGATGCCGCGGTCGCCTCGGCGCAAGAAGCTTTCAAGACCTGGAAGAAGACGGCCATCGGCGCGCGCGCCCGCATCTTCCTCAAGCTGCAGCAACTGATCCGCGAGAACATGGGCGAACTGGCCGCGATCCTCACGGCCGAGCAAGGCAAGACCCTGCCCGACGCCGAAGGCGACGTGTTCCGCGGCCTCGAAGTGGTGGAGCACGCCGCCGGCATCGGCAACCTGCAGCTCGGCGAGATGGCCAACAACGTGGCCAGCGGCGTCGATACCTACACGCTGCTGCAACCGCTGGGCGTGTGTGCCGGCATCACGCCGTTCAACTTCCCCGCGATGATCCCGCTATGGATGTTCCCGATGGCCATCGTCACCGGCAACACCTTCGTGCTGAAGCCCTCGGAGCAAGACCCGATGGTCACGATGCGCCTGTGCGAACTCGCGCTCGAAGCCGGCATTCCGCCCGGTGTGCTCAACGTGGTGCACGGCGGCGAAGCGGTGGTCAACGCCATCTGCGACCACAAGGACATCAAGGCGATCTCCTTCGTCGGCTCGACCAAGGTC
Organism: Variovorax sp. dw_308; assembly: GCF_019207085.1. Lineage (GTDB taxonomy): Bacteria > Pseudomonadota > Gammaproteobacteria > Burkholderiales > Burkholderiaceae_C > Variovorax. Next base: position 480,629 of record NZ_JAATOM010000004.1, read on the forward strand.
GGCACGCACGTCTACAACCGCGCCACGCTCACCGGCAAGCGCGTGCAATGCATGATGGGCGCGAAGAACCACGCCATCGTGATGCCCGATGCCAACAAGGAGCAGACGCTCAACGCACTGGCCGGCGCGAGCTTCGGCGCGGCGGGCCAACGCTGCATGGCGGTGTCGGTCGCGGTGCTCGTCGGCGATGCGCAGAAGTGGGTTCCGGAACTGGTCGCAAAGGCGAAGACGCTGAAGATCGGCGCCGGCACGGAGAAGGGCGTCGACATCGGCCCGCTGGTGTCCTGCGCCGCGTATGACCGCGTCAATGGCTTGATCGAACGCGGTGTGGCGGATGGCGCCACGCTGGCCCTTGACGGCCGCAAGCCCACGGTGCCGGGCTACGAGAAGGGCAACTTCGTCGGCCCGACGGTGTTTGCCGACGTCAAGCCCGGCATGACCATCTATGACCAGGAAATCTTCGGCCCCGTGCTGTGCCTGGCCAATGCCGACAGCATCGACGATGCCATCGACATGATCAACGCCAATCCGAACGGCAACGGTACTGCGATCTTCACCCAGTCGGGCGCCGCGGCACGTCGCTTCCAGGAAGACATCGACGTCGGGCAGGTGGGCATCAATGTGCCGATCCCGGTGCCGGTGCCGATGTTCTCGTTCACCGGTTCGCGCGCGTCGAAGCTGGGCGACCTGGGCCCGTACGGCAAGCAGGTCATCCTGTTCTACACGCAGACCAAGACGGTGACGTCGCGCTGGTTCGATGACAGCACCGTGAGTCATGGCGTCAACACGACGATCAGTCTGAAGTGACTTGCTCCCTCTCCCCCCGGGGAGAGGGCGGGGTGAGAGCACGGGCGGTAGAAATTCGCTCAGCCGTCCTCCGCCGCAGCCCCCTCACCCCGACCATCTCGCCGGAGGGGAGAGGGAGAAAGAATGCCCGATCATTCGTTCCATGAATTTCGAACTCACTGAAGAACAGCGCGCGTTCGCGCAAACGGCCCGCGACTTTGCGCTGGCCGAATTCGCACCCCATGCAGCGCAATGGGATGCCGATGCATTCTTTCCCAGGGACGCCATCGCCAAGGCCGGCACGCTGGGTTTCTGCGGCCTCTACGCACCGGAGAGCATCGAAGGCCTCGCGCTGCCGCGCCTGGACGCGACGCTGGTATTCGAGGAGATGGCAGCCATCGACCCTTCGACGACCGCCTTCATCACCATCCACAACATGGCGACCTGGATGCTCGGCACCTGGGGCACCGAGGCCGTGCGCCAGCGTTGGGGTTCGGACCTGACGAGCGGGCGCAAGCTGGCCTCGTATTGCCTGACCGAGCCGGGCGCTGGCTCGGATGCGGGTTCGCTCAAGACGCGCGCCGAGCTGAAGGACGGCGAATACGTCATCAACGGCGGCAAGGCCTTCATCTCCGGCGCTGGCTCGACGGATGTACTCGTGCTGATGGCACGCACCGGCGGCGGCGGCGCGGGTGGCATCTCGGCCTTTGCCCTGCCTGCTGATGCGCCCGGCGTGAGCTACGGCAAGAAGGAGCACAAGATGGGCTGGAACAGCCAGCCCACGCGCACCATCAACTTCGACAACGTGCGCCTGCCCGTCGACCACTTGCTGGGCAGCGAAGGCGAGGGCTTCCGCATCGCAATGAAGGGGCTCGACGGCGGCCGCATCAACATCGCGACCTGTTCGGTGGGCGCGGCGCAAGGTGCGCTCGACGCAGCCCGGCGCTACCTGAACGAGCGCCAGCAGTTCGGCAAGCCGATCGCCAGTTTCCAGGCGCTGCAGTTCAAGCTGGCCGACATGGCGACGGAACTCGTCGCCGCGCGCCAGATGGTGCGGCTGGCCGCATCGAAGCTGGACGCCGGCCACGCCGATGCCAGCACCTATTGCGCGATGGCCAAGCGTTTCGCGACGGATGCCGGCTTCAACGTCTGCAACGACGCGCTGCAGCTCCACGGCGGCTACGGCTACCTCAGCGAGTTCCCGCTGGAGCGCCTGGTGCGCGATGCGCGCGTGCACCAGATCCTCGAAGGCACCAACGAGATCATGCGCGTGATCGTCGCGCGCAAGCTGCTCGAGGGCGATGCAGATATTCGCTGAACTACGTCAATTCGGAAAGCCGAACGCAATGCGGACAGCCGAACGCAATGCGGACAGCCGAACGCAGAAGTCGCAAAGGATTCGCAAAAGTCGCAATTGAACATCCATCAAAATTTCCTCGGATTCTTTTGCGACTTCTGCGTAGCCTTTGACTTCCTTCTGAGTTCGGGTCCCCGCATTCATCCAATCTCAACAACATGTCAGACCCCGTCGTCCGCTTCCACGAAATCAATACCGCCAGCGGCCAGCGCTTCGGCGTGGCCACGCTGAATTCACCGGCTTCCCTCAATGCGCTTGCCGTGGAGATGGTTGCGCTGCTCACGCCGAAGCTGCGGGAATGGGCGGCTGACAGCGGCATCGTCGGCGTGCTGCTGCAAGCGGCTGGCGAGAAGTCTTTCTGTGCGGGCGGCGACCTGCGAAAGCTTTATCAAACGCTGCTCGAAGTCGGACCGGCGCGCAACGCATACGCGGAGCGTTACTTCGCGCAGGAGTACGAACTCGACTACCTGATCCACACCTTTCCCAAGCCCTTCCTGTGTTGGGCGCACGGCATCGTGATGGGCGGCGGCATCGGGCTCATGGCCGGTGCGTCGCATCGCGTGGTCACTGCGCAGAGCCGGCTCGCGATGCCGGAGATCAACATCGGCCTCTATCCGGATGTCGGCGGGAGCTGGTTCTTGCGCCGCATGCCGGGCCGGGTGGGCCTGTTCCTGGCGCTCACCGGGGTCAACTTCAATGCGAGCGACGCGATCTTCTGCGGCCTGGCCGACCTGTTCGTGCCGCACGAGCGCAAGCAGCAGGTGCTCGATGCCATCATGGCGAGCACATGGAGCGGCAATGCCAAGGCCGATCGCGCCGCGCTCTCGCGCATCCTGCTGAAGGCCGGGGAGGGCGCGGAGACCCCGCCGTCCAAGGTGCGCGAGCACTTCGACGAGATCAACGCCTTGATGGCCGGCGACGACCTGCTCGATATCGCGAAGCGGCTGCGCGCATATCGCAGCGAGGACAAGTGGGTGCAGACAGCTGCCGAGACCTTCGCCAAGGGCGCGCCAAGCTCGGCTGCGCTGAGCTTCGAACTCTGGCAGCGCGTGCACCGCATGTCCCTCGCGGAAGTGTTCCGCCTCGAGTATTGGGCGTCGCTCGGTTGCTGCGCGAACAAGGATTTCGCCGAAGGCATCCGCGCCCTGCTCGTCGACAAGGACCGCAACCCGAAGTGGACGCCGGCCACCATCGAAGAGATCACGCCCGCCTTCATCGACGACCACTTGCGCGAGCGCGGCGACATGGCGCCGGAGCTGGCGGGGCTCGTGTGAGAAAGAAATGCGGACATCCGGACGCAGAGGACGCGAAGGTTTCGCGAAGGACGCGAAAGGAATACCAGATTTTCTTCCTTGAGTTCTTTCGCGTCCTTCGCGGAACCTTTGCGTCCTTCGCGGCCGGCTGCCCGATCCCGTATTCACTACACCCTTGGAGACGTACAACATGAAGATCGCATTCATCGGCCTTGGCAACATGGGCGGCCCGATGGCCCTGAACCTGCTCAAGGCGGGCCACGCGCTGAGCGCCTTCGATCTTTCGGTCGAGGCCTGCAAAAAGTTCGCGGCCGAAGGGTTGCCCATTGCCACTTCGGCCGCCGACACCGTCTCAGGCGCCGAAGTGGTCGTCAGCATGCTGCCGGCCAGTGCGCATGTCGAAGGGCTCTACCTCGGCGGGGACGGCAAGCCCGGGCTGCTCGAACACATCGCGCCGGGCACGTTGGTCATCGACAGCAGCACCATTGCCGCGGCCACATCGCGCAAGGTCGCCGAGGCCGCGGGCAAGCGGGGCATCGCGGTCATCGATGCGCCCGTGTCAGGCGGTACCGGCGGTGCGATCGCGGGCACGCTCACCTTCATGGTCGGCGGCAGCGTGCAAGACCTGGAGCGCGCCCGTCCCGTCCTGGAAAAGATGGGTGCCAACATCTTCCACGCGGGCGAGGCAGGGGCCGGCCAGACGGCCAAGATCTGCAACAACATGCTGCTCGGTATCCTGATGATCGGCACATCCGAAGCGCTCGCCCTTGGTGTGGCCAACGGGCTCGATCCGAAGGTGCTGTCCGAGATCATGCGGCGCAGCTCGGGCGGCAACTGGGCCCTCGAGAAGTACAACCCGATGCCGGGCGTGATGGACACGTCGCCCGCGTCGAAGAACTATGCCGGCGGCTTCGGGACAGACCTGATGCTGAAGGACCTGGGCCTGTCGCAGGAGAACGCCGCCGCTGTGCGCGCCGCAACGCCCTTGGGCGGCATGGCGCGCAACCTCTATGCCGCACACAGCCTCGCGGGCAACGGTGCGCTGGATTTCTCCAGCGTCATCAAGCTGCTGCAAAAGGCCGACTGATTTGAGCGGTTCGGCGGGCCGCCGCTCCGGCATGCGCTAAGGCCCAGCGGCAGCCTCGAACACGCGCGCGAAGCCTTCGATGAGCTGCTCGTCGGAATAGGCGAGCGGGTCGTCCACGCTCTCGACCATGCCCTTCATCGTGAGCATTCCCACGGCCGCGAGGTAAGCAAGGAACGCCATCAGCCTCGGTTCGACGCGCGCCCGGCCGGGGCGCTTTTTCCGTTCTTCGGCGAGCATCTTCGCGGCGTCGGCAAAGCAGAGGTCGTTGAGCGGACGAATGCGCTGGAACTGCTGCTCGTCCCAATGCACCGAGCCCGGGCTGGCGACCTGGCCGTGGAGGAAGGCCAGGCGAAAGTCGTCGATGCGCGGCGCGAATGCATGGACCGTCTCACGCACGATGGCGCGCAGCGCGTCGCCGCCATTGCGCGCCTTCCCGGTGGCGCCGTGCACCGCCTGGGCGTGCGCGTCGAGGGCCCCGTAGACCAACTCGAACAGCAGCGCATCCTTCGACGGAAAGTAGTAGTAGAGCGCCGCCTTCGACACGCCGATTTCCTTGGCGACGGAGTCCAGCGTGGTCGCGGAGATTCCGCTTCGCAGCAGCACGCGACGTGCGCCTTCCAGGATTTCCTCTCGTGACCGGTTGCGCCGTTGCTCGCGACGGGCCACGCGCGCCGTGACTGCCGGACTTTCGTCGGGGGTGGGGCGTGGCTTCGGCGCGGACATGTCGGGCGATTGGAGGGGCGGTTCGATCGAATTATTCCACCAACGGGCAAGAAAACCAACCTAAAGAAAAATTATTGACTGATGGTAGAAAAAAGAACATGCTTTCGCATCCGCCCCATGGAGAGCCACCATGCAAGCCAGCACCCATGAGATCGCCGACCGCATCTACCGCATCTCGACCTGCGTCCCTGACGCAGCGCCCGGCGGCTTCACCTTCAACCAGTTCCTCATCGACGCCGACGAGCCGCTGCTGTTTCATACGGGGCCGCGACGCATGTTCCCGCTGGTCTCCGAGGCCGTCGCGCGCATCGTTGCGCTGAAACGCCTGCGCTGGATCACCTTCGGCCATGTCGAGGCCGACGAATGCGGCGCCATGAACGAATTCCTCGCGGCCGCACCGCAGGCCGAAGTCGCGCACGGCGCGACCGGCTGCATGGTGTCGCTGGACGACCTCTGCGACCGGCCGCCGCGCAAGCTGGCCGATGGCGAGGTGATGGACCTGGGCGGCAAGCGCGTCAGGCACATCGACACGCCCCATGTGCCGCACAACTGGGAAGCGCGCGTGCTGTTCGAGGAAAGCACCGGAACGCTGTTCTGCGGCGACCTCTTCACGCACTGCGGCAACGGCCCGGCCCTCGTCGAAGGCGACATCGTCGGCCCCGCACTGGCGGCGGAGGAGTTGTTCCATGCCACCTCGTTGTCACCGGCGACGGCGCCGACGATTCGCGCCCTCGCAAGACTTGAACCGCAGACGCTGGCGCTGATGCACGGATCGTCCAGGCGCGGTCGCTGTAGCGAAGCACTCGGGCAACTGGCCGATGCGTACGAGGCCATGGTCCGCATGCATTGACCCCACGCGATCGGAAAGCACCATGGACAAACTGAGCCTGCAAGACCCGCTGTTCGCGACCTACGCGATCGCCGCCACGCTCATGATCCTCAAGGCGGTGGCGATGTCATGGTTGACCGTCGCGCGCATGCTGCAGGTCAACGGCGGTTTCCGCTCGCCCGAGGACCTGCGCAAGACGCCGCTCAATCCGCACCCCGATGCGCGCCAGCTCGAACCCCACGAGCCAGTCGAGCGCATCCGGCGCATTCATCTCAACGATCTGGAGAACCTGCCGTTCTTCCTGGCCGCCGGTTTCCTGTACGTGCTGACCGGCCCGCCGTTGCTGCTGGCGCAGGTGTTGCTGTATGGGTATGTCGTGTCACGGTTTCTTCACTTCGCGGCCTACCTGACCGCGCAGACCCACGACATGCGCGCCACGCTGTGGACGGTGGGCTCGTTCATCCTGGTCTTCATGACGGTGCGCACGCTGCTTTCGGCGCTCGGCGTCTGGCGCTGAGCCCGATCGGACTTCCGCACGCCTTACTTCATCGAGCGGCCGTCGAAGTGCTGGACCGGGATTGCCTGCAAGTCGATGCCCTCGATGCAACGTGCATTGATGGCCGCCATCGTGTTGCCGTCGGGCGTCTTGGCTTCGCCGTAGGTGTGGATGCCGCAATGCGGGCAGAAGTGGTGCTTGATCGCATGCGTGTGAAACGGTAGACGCTGCCGTCCGACTCGGGTGAGAGCAAGTGCAGGGCGCTGCGCGAGACGAACCACAGCAACGCGCCCTTGCGCTGGCAGATCGAGCAGTTGCACTCGGTGACGGAGGCGATATCGCCTTCGACCTCGAACTTGTTGCGCCCGCAGTGGCAACTTCCTTGATGGGTCATGTCAGGCCTCTTGGGTCGAACTGGTGGATCGGGTTTTCAATAGTCAACCAAAGGGTTGAGTATTGAAGTGACCGGAGGTGTTGTCAAGCCACCGGCGATGGCGCAAATGCAAGCGTCGGTCAGGGTGCGCCGCTGCGCCCGGCACCGGTCGCCATGGTCGCAAGCACGCGAGCGCCGCGCGCGGTATAACCTGCCGACGCTTGTGCGTCACAAATTAAAACACCGGAGAATAAATGTGAATTCGATAGAGCAAAGAACCGTGTCCAAGGTCAGCTGGCGCCTGTTGCCGCTGCTCATGGTCAGCTATTTCGTCGCTTACCTCGACCGGGTGAACCTGGGCTTTGCCGGCGCCTCGATGTCGAAAGACCTGGGCTTCACCGCCGCCATTTTCGGCAGCGCCGCCGGCATCTTCTTCATCGCCTACTTCCTGTTCGAAGTGCCGAGCAACCTGGCGTTGGAGCGCTTCGGCGCGCGCAGGTGGATCGCCCGCATCATGTTCAGTTGGGGCCTGATCTCGGCCGCGCAGGCTTGGGTCGGCGGGGCGACGAGCTTCAACGTGATCCGCTTCCTGCTCGGCATTGCCGAAGCGGGCTTCTTCCCCGGCGTGATCTTCTACATCACGCTCTGGTTTCCGGCGGCGTACCGCGCACGCATCGTGGGCTGGTTCATGTTCGCGATCCCGATCTCGACGGTGATCGGCTCGCCGATCTCGGGCTTCATCCTGAACATGGAAGGCGTGAACGGCATGCACGGCTGGCAATGGCTGTTCATCCTCGAAGCCGTGCCGGCGCTGGTCCTGACCTTCTTCGTGCTGCTGTACCTGCCGGACCGCCCCAAGGACGCGAAGTGGCTGACCACGGAAGAGCGCGACTGGCTGCAGGGCACGCTCGAGGCCGAGCGCCGCAACCGCGAGTCGATTCACAAGATCTCGTGGACGCAGTCGCTGTTCAACTGGCGCGTGATCGCACTGGGCTTCGTCTACATGGGCATCACGGTGCCGCTCTACGGCCTGGGCTTCTTCCTGCCGCAGATCATCAAGGGCTTCGGCGGGCTGGGCAACGTGGAGATCGGCTTCATCAACGCCTTCCCGTACCTGATCGGCGCGATCGCGATGCTGTTCTGGACCCGCTGGTCCGACGCGACGAAGGAGCGCAAGGTGTTCCTGCTGATCCCGCTGGCCTGCATCTTCGTCGGGCTGGTTGCCGCGGCCGAGATCTCCGCGCCGATCCCGAAGATGGCGGCCGTGACGCTCGCCGCGTTCGGCATCTTCGCCGCGCTGCCCGTGTTCTGGACCGTGCCGACCGCATTGCTGAGCGGCGTGGCGGCGGCGGCCGGCATCGCGTGGATCAATTCCATCGGCAACCTCGGCGGCTACATCGGCCCGACGATCTTCGGCATGCTGAAGGACAAGATGGGCAACGACTTCTATGCGGTGCTGTTCCTTGCGCTGCTGTCGGTCGTCGCCTTTGCGCTGGTGCTCGTCATCGGCCACGACAAGCGGGCGGAACTCGGCGCCCAAGCGGTGCGCGCCTGATCTAACGGTTGCGAAACACGATCTCCTTCATCCGCGCCAGCTTGGGCGAGACGACCGGCACGGTCAGCATCGTGCTGGCCACGGCCATCAGCAGCAGTGCGGTGAAGGTCGCGTTGGTGATCAGGGCCTTGTCGAGCAGCACGTTGGCGAAGACGATCATGATCAGCGCCTTGGTCTGCAGGAGCCAGCCGACCAGGGAGCCTTCGCCGGGCTTCCATCGAAGGACGCGGCCTGCGATGTGCGTGCCGATCAGCTTGCCGCCGACCGATGCCACCAGCAGCACCGCCGCGGCGATGAGCACCGCGGCGCCGCCGCCCTGGAAGTTGGTGCGCAGCCCGGTGCTCAGGAAGTACACCGGCATCACCACCATCAGCAGCTTGTGGCGCAGCGAGTCCATGTCGGCCTGGTCGAACCAGTGCGAATCCATCACCGCGCCGGCAATGAAGGCGCCCACCATGTAGTGCAGGCCGCACCAGTCGGCGCCCAGCCCGCAGGCGGCCAGCCAGACGATGCCGGCATACCAGCGATCCGGCTCCGGAATGCGCACCATCAGCCAGCGGAAGGCGGCGCTGGCCATAGCGAACAACGCGAGGAACGCGACCTGCCTGCCGACGCGCTCCCAGTCCAGCAGGATGAGCGCCAGCACGCTCCAGATCGCGATGTCGTCCAGGCTCGCATAGCGCAGGATGCGCTGGCCGATCGGCTGGCGGAGGATGTGGAGCTTCTCCATGAGCAGGATCAGGATCGGCAGCGCGGTCACGGCGCATGACATGCCGATGCCCAGCACGAATTGCCAGGTCTGCGCCTGCGCGCCCATCCATCCCGGGTACATCGCCATCCCGATGCCGGCGACGCTGCCGAACACCAGCGGCACGCCCAGCGCAAGACCGGCCGTGATGCCGCTTTCGCGCCGATGCGTCCACGCCTCGCGCAGGTCGAGCTCGATGCCGGCAATCCAGACGAACAGCATCACCCCCCATTGCGCGATGGCGCTGAGCGACTGGATCACCGGCGCGCTGAAGACGAAGTTGTAGTAGTCCGGATAGATGGCGCCCAGCACGCCGGGACCGAGCAGCACGCCGGTGATGATCTGCACGATCACCAGCGGCGCGAAGTACTCGGTGCGCCCCAGCCGCCAGATCAGGTACGGGCCGGTGAAGATGATCAGCATCGCGATCAGGAAGATTTCGGAAGTACTCATTGGCAGGACAAGGGGGAGGCGAGGTCGCGAAGCGGGCCGCAGTTTGCCACGGCAAAATCGGGCCCCGGCTCACAACAGACGTTACATGCCATGCCCAACTATTGGTTGATGAAGTCCGAACCCGAGGAATGCTCGATCGACGACGCGCTGGCCGCCCCCGACGCCACCGTGCCGTGGACCGGCGTGCGCAGCTACCAGGCGCGCAACTTCATGCGCGATGCGATGAAGGTCGGCGACGGCGTCCTGTTCTATCACTCCAGTTGCCCTGAGCCCGGCATCTACGGCATCGCGCGCGTGACCTCCGCAACGCGGCCCGACCCGACACAGTTCGATGCCAAGTCGCCGTACTACGACGCCAAGTCGAAGCCAGAGGACCCGCGCTGGCTGCTGCTCGACGTGCAGGCCCTGCGCAAGACGCGCCTGCTGGCCTTGCCGGGACTGCGCGACACACCCGCGCTGGCCGACATGCTGGTGCTGCGCAAGGGCAACCGGCTGTCGATCACGCCGGTCGAGGCGGTGCACTGGCACCTGATCGTCGACAAGATGCTGGCCTGATGCTGGACATCCGGCAGGCCGCGGTCGCCGACGCGCCGCAGGTTGCGGCTGTGCTGCAGGAGGCCGCGCAATGGCTGGCGGATGGCGGCAGGGCGCTGTGGGTCGCGTCGGCCGTCAGCGACGAGCGCGTGCTGCGCGATGTGGCGGCGGGGCTGTTCTTCGCCGCGCGTGACAAGGGTGGCGAGATCGTGGGAGTCGCGAGGTTCGATCTGGAAGACCCGTACTTCTGGCCCGAGATCGACAGCGGCAGTTCGGCCTTCATCCACAAGCTCGCGGTGCGCCGGCAGTGGGCGGGCCAGGGCGTCTCCGCTGCGCTGCTCGCCTTCGCCAAGGCGCGGGCCGAAAGCATGGGTTTGCCTTATCTGCGCCTCGATTGCGTGGCGGATCGCACGGCGTTGCGCACGCTGTACGAAGGCTTCGGCTTCACCCTGCACAGCTGCATCCAGAAGGGTTCGGTGGCCTTTGCCCGCTACGAGCTTCGTACCGGCGCATAGGCGCATTCGCTCACGCGCCAGTTCCGCCCTCGCCGAACAACTGGACGATCGTGCGGCGCAGCCAGGCGTTGCCGGCGTCTGCATGAAAGCGCTCATGCCAGTGCTGCTTGACGGCATAGGCCGGCAGCGCGATCGGCGGCTCGACCAGCTTCACCGGTTCCTGCGTCGCCAGGATCTGCCCGAGGATGCGCGGCACGACAACGATCAGCTCGGTCTGCGCCACGATGCGCGCCACGCCGAGAAAGCTCGACAGGCGCACGGCGATGCGCCGCTCGATGCCGTGGCGCGCGATGGTCTTGTCGACGATGGCATGACCAGTGCCTGAAGACGAAACCAGCGCATGCGCCTCGGCGGCGAAGGCCTTGCGCGTGAGCTTCTGGCCGATGCGCGGATGGTCCTTCGCAACGAGGCAGACGAAGTTCTGGCGGAACAGCACCTGCTGGTAGAAGCCGGCCTCCAGTTGCGGCATGAAGCCGACGGCCAGGTCGACCTCGCCGTCCTCCAAGCGACGGCCGCTGGCGGTCGAGACGATCTCGGTCTCGATCTGCACGCCGGGGGCCTCGCGCCGCACATGGTTCAGCAGCCGGGGCAGCAGCACCACCTCGCTGATGTCCGTCAGGCAGATGCGGAAGTGGCGATCCGCCGTATGAGGGTCGAACGCCGCCTGGCTGCCGCGCGCGAGTGCGAGCTGGGCCAATGCCTCGCGCAGCGCTGGGTAGATCTGCTGAGCATGCGGCGTGGGCTGCATGCCCTGCGCGGTGCGCGCGAACAGCCGGTCGTCGAAGTGCGCGCGCAGCTTGTTGAGCGCGGTGCTGGCCGCGGCCTGCGCCATGCCGAGACGGTCCGCCGCCTTCGACACGCTCGCGGTCTTGTAGACCTCGTCGAACACGGCCAGCCACTCCACGTCCAGCTTTGCCATCGCTTGCTCCAGTATTCAAAAACGCAATTCGAAGTATCCGCCAGTGTGCTTGAAGGAATAGTGGCGGCGGCGAACAATCCGCTCCATGAACACCGCCGTTGCCAACCGCCCCGCCCAAGCCGCCGCGCGTCCACCCGAGCGGCAGGACTTCTACGACCGAATCAAGCCGCTCGGCCTCACGCCGCTGTGGGAAGAACTGCACGCGCTGGTGCCGCGCGAGCCGCAGACGCCGTGCGTGCCGGCGATCTGGCGCTACGACGAGATCCGCCCCTTCCTGATGGAATCCGCCGCGCTCATCACGGCCGAGGAAGCGGTGCGCCGCGTGCTGGTGCTCGAGAACCCGGCCCTTCCGGGGCGCTCGTCGATCACGCAGTCGCTCTACGCGGGCCTGCAACTCATCATGCCGGGCGAGATCGCGCCCTCGCATCGGCATGTGCAGTCGGCGCTGCGCTTCATCGTCGACGGCAAGGGCGCCTACACCACGGTGGGCGGCGAGCGCACCACCATGTACCCCGGCGACTTCATCATCACGCCCTCGTGGGCCTGGCATGACCATGGCAACGAGGGCATCGGCGGCAGCAGCGAGCCGGTGGTGTGGCTCGACGGGCTCGACATCCCGATGGTGCGCTTCTTCGATGCAGGCTTTGCCGAGAACGACGATGCGAAGGCGCAGAAGGTGGCGGTGCCCGAAGGTCACAGCATGGCGCGCTTCGGCCACAACATGGTGCCGGTGAAACACGACCACCAGTCGCCTACGTCGCCGATCTTCAACTATCCCTATGCGCGCAGCCGCGAGGCGCTGGCCACACTACAACGGCAGGAAGCGCCGGACGCCTGGCACGGCCACAAGCTGCGCTACATCAACCCGCTGACCGGCGGCTCGCCGATGCCGACCATCGCGACCTTCCTGCAACTGCTGCCCGGGGGCTTTGCCGGCAAGGCGCATCGGCAGACCGATGGCGCGGTCTACAGCGTGGTCGAAGGCCACGGCACGGCCGACATCGGCGGCCAGCGGCTGGCGTTCGGGCCGCGGGATACCTTCGTCGTGCCGTCGTGGGCGCCGCTCAAGCTGTCGGCGGATGACGAGGTCGTGCTGTTCAGTTTTTCCGATCGCCCGGTGCAACAGGCCATGGGCATCCTGCGCGAAGCCTTCTGAGTCGCGCACTGCGCGACCGCTTTCCATCTCAACCATTCGCCGCCATCGTTGCGGCAGGAGGCACCATGTCCTATGTCATCACACCGCCGGCCGTCGTCGGCTTGCCGGTCGAAGGTTCAACCGACCTGTTCCCCGTGCGCCGCGTCTACTGCGTCGGCCGAAATTACGCGGCGCATGCGCGCGAGATGGGCTTCGACCCGGACCGCGAGCCGCCGTTCTTCTTCTGCAAGCCGAACGACGATGCGTCGGTGATCCCGGTGCCCGCGGGCACCACGGCTGCGCTGCCGTATCCGGCGCAGACGGCCAACTACCACTACGAGGCCGAACTCGTCGTGCTGATCGGCAAGGGCGGCAGCGACATCCCGGTCCAGCAGGCGGCCAGCCACATCTACGGCTACGCGGTCGGCCTCGACATGACGCGGCGCGACCTGCAGATGAAGATGCGCGAGCAGGGCCGGCCCTGGGAAATAGGCAAGGCCTTCGACCATTCCGCGCCCATCGGCCCGGTGAGGCCGATCAGCAAGATGGGCGAATACAACGCCGGCGCCATCACGCTCGAAGTCGATGGCGCTACGCGCCAGAAGAGCGACATCCGCAACCTGATCTGGTCGGTGAGCGAAGTCATCGCGAACCTGTCGACGCTGTTCGCTTTGCAGCCCGGTGACGTGATCTTCACCGGTACGCCCGAAGGCGTGGGCGCGGTGAAGCGCGGCGAGACCATCACCGTGCGGATCGACGGCTTTTCGCCGCTGTCCGTTCGCATCGACTGAAGGAGCAAATCCACCATGACGCATCCTGAACGTGCATCGGTATTGCTGGTCGGCGGTGGCATCGGCGGGCTGGCCACTGCGCTGTCGCTGGCGCGCCTCGGCCTGCAGGTCGAACTGCTGGAGCAAAGCTCCTCCATCGGCGAGATCGGGGCCGGCCTGCAACTCGGCCCCAATGCCTTCGCGGCGCTCGACGCATTGGGTGTGGGCGATGAGGTGCGGCGAAAGGCGGTGTTCACCGATCGCCTCGTGATGATGGATGCGGTCGACGCCACCGAAGTGGCTTCGGTGCCGGTGGGCGAATCGTTTCGCAAGCGCTTCGGCAATCCCTATGCGGTGAGCCACCGTGCCGACCTGCACGGCGCGATATTCGACGCGGTGCGCAGTGATCCGCGCATCCGCTTTCACACCGGCGCGGCGGTGGCAGAGGTCGATATCCGCGACGACGGCGTGACAGTGACCACGAAGGACGGTCGCCGCTTCAGCGCCGGTGCCGTGGTGGGCTGCGACGGTGTGAAGTCGGTGGTGCGGGCCAGGCTGGTCGGCGACGAGGCGCGCGTGTCCGGCCATGTGGTCTACCGGGCCGTGGTGCCGGCCGCCGACATGCCACCGGAGCTGCGCATGAACGCGCCCGTGGTGTGGGCCGGCCCTGATTGCCACCTGGTGCACTACCCGCTGCGCGCGGGCGAGCAGTACAACCTGGTCGTGACCTTCCACAGTCGCGACAAGGAGGAGTGGGGCGTCACCGAAGGCAGCAAGGAAGAGGTGCTGTCGTACTTCCAGGGCATCCATCCCACCCCGCGCCAACTGCTCGACCGCCCAACCTCGTGGAAGCGCTGGAGCACGGCCGACCGCGAGCCGGTGCTGGACTGGGGCCAAGGCCCGGCCACGCTGATCGGCGATGCGGCGCATCCGATGATGCAGTACCTCGCGCAGGGCGCGTGCATGGCGCTCGAGGATGCGGTCACGCTGGGCGAGGCCATTCGCGCATGTCGTTCGCAACAAGACGGCACCGACGACCTGCCACGCGCCTTTCGCCTCTACGAATCGGCGCGTGCGGCGCGCACGGCGCGTGTGGTGCTGTCGGTGCGCGAGATGGGCAGGCTCTATCACGCGAAAGGCGTGGAGCGGCTCGTTCGCAACAGCCTGTGGCCAGGCCGCTCGGAGCAGCGCTTTCACGATGCGGTCGAATGGCTCTACGGCTGGCGCCCCGAACGCTGCCTCGACGCCGCCGCGGTACAACCCGCCCTGCCCAAAGAAATCCATATCCAGCAAGAGACCGCAACGACATCATGAAAACACGCTTCGCATTGGCCGGCATCGCCGCCGTATTCTTCAGCGCACCGGTGCTGGCCCAGGCCACGGACTACCCGTCGAAGCCCGTCACCATCGTCACGCCCTTTGCCGCGGGCAGCGGGCCCGACGCGGTGCTGCGCCTGGTCTCCGACAAGCTCTCGAAGCTGTGGAACCAGCGCGTGGTGATCGACAACAGGCCAGGCGGCGCCGGCTTCATCGCCATCGAACAGGCGACGCGCGCCGCACCCGACGGCTACACGCTGCTGCAGCTCGACAGCGAGCACCTTGCCGCGCTGCCGCACCTCTACAAGTCGCGCAATTTCAAGCCGCTGCAGACCTTCGACCCGGTGGCGTCGCTGTTTCGCACACCCTTCTTCGTCGCGGTGCCGACCGAATCGAAGTGGAAGTCGATGGCCGACCTGGTCGCCGACGCGAAGGCCAGGCCCGATGCGCTGAGCTATGGCTCATGGGGCATCGGCAGCCCCGGCCACCTTGGCGCTCAGCAACTCGAAGCGATGGCGGGCGGCCTGCGCATGCAGCACGTGCCGTACAAGGAGGTGTCGCAGCTGTACGCCAGCGTCGGCTCGGGCGACATCGCCTGGGCCTTCGCGAGCCTCCCGTCGAGCGCGGGCATCTACAAGGCCGGCAAGCTGCGCTACATCGCGGTCGCCGCGCCCAGGCGGGTGCCTCAGATGCCGGACGTGCCGACCATCGGCGAGTCCGGCGGACCTGCGGGGCTGGAGGTCAACTCCTTCGTGTCGCTGGTCGCGCCCAAGGGCGTGCCGGCGGCCATCAAGGCGAAGATCAACGCGGACATGGCCAAGGTGATCGCCGACCCCGACATCCGCGCCCGCTTCGACACCTTCGCCTTCGAGCCGCTGGCCTGGTCGCCGGAGGAGATCGCGCGGAATGTGGAGGCCAAGTCGAAGGTGTATGGGGAGTTGGTGGTGCGGGGGAATATCAGCCTGGATTGAGGCGCCATTGCGGTACTCGGAACGGTTGCCTGCCCGTCTTGCACAGAGTAATTGGCAAGCCCGTCGTCTCGTGACGTACCAGGGCGCGTTGACGCGCGAGCTTGCTCCGACCCGAAACTGAAACTACGGCGTAGCCCTGACCGCGCGCAGGCATGCACTCCATCTGTCCCGCGCGCCGGCCGGGTCGGAGGCTCGGTTCGAGGCGTATTCGGTGTAGCACGCCCTGCCTGCCACTTGTTGTTCTCGCGACCTGGCGATGCGCTCCTGGGAGATTTGCGCCTGCGTTTTCTGGTTCGCGTCGGGGTCGGAGCCTTCCGCGATGCGGTTGGCCGGCGGAGCGGTTCGCGCGGCGGGCACCGGCCTGCCAAAAATATCGGGCCGCGATGCCTTCCACTGAGCATCGCCTTCCGCGTGCGCCTGTTTCCTCATCTCCTCGGTCGGGAAGATCTTCTGCGGCACCTTGGCGGCCTTGCGCGCATCCTCCTCGAGGGCGGGACACTCTTCGAGGGCGCGATCCTGAACCCGGGTCATGTCGGCCACCCCTCGGGCCATGAGCCATTGGACGTTTTCCGGCGGCCGCGATTTCCAGAACAGGTAGCTGCTGTAGTCCTGCTCGCCGTTGGCATTGAGGTACGGGCCGTATTCGCAGTTGAGCATCAGGGCGCCGGCATCGTCGCTCTTTTTCAGTTCCACCTTGAAGAGCGGCGGCGAATCCTTCAAGCGCATGAAGGTGCTGGGTGGAAGGGGCCTGGAGGCACGCAGCGGGAGCTTGCGGTCCTTTTCCTCTTGCGTGGGATGTTGTCCGGCCCAACGATTGATCTCCGCCTGGTCTCGTTCGGCACGGTAGGCCGTGTACTGCGGTTCGGTTGCGCGCAGCGCCTTCGCGAATGCGGCTTCGTCAAAGAGGATCAGTTGATCGTCGCCACGCGCGCCCAGTTCGCCGCGCATGCTCCTTACCCAGCTCATGAAGGAGCCCTTGGCGGGACGGGGAATGCCGCCGTCGAGTTCGCGCCCTCCATTCAGTGCCGCGGTCAGCTTGTTCACGGCGTCCGAATGGGGATTGACGCCATCGATGACCAGGACCTGGGCAAGGACGATGTCCTTTTCGAAAAGCCGCGTGGCGAACTCGGCGCCCGCGGCACTTCGGTTGGCCGGCGGTGCCAGAAAGTAGGCTTCGCGCGCAGCCTGGATCGTGGCCTCGAACTGCGCGGCCTTTCCCTTGTATGCGATCGCATCGCGGATCGCGGCGTTGGCGTTTTCCCGGAAATAGTCCGCCCCCGTGGGGGTGCCGATCCATTGATCGACGGCCCCTGCTGTGCCGGCGAGGAGCACTGCGGCGAGTGCGAGCAACGGCGAGTGGGCGCGGCGCCACGCTGAAGGGGGAACAACGATTGCCCTTGGCGCTGCTTTCATGGTCCGCTCCTTCAAGGTTCGCACGTCGCCTGGTTTCAAGCCGCCAATTACAGTCCGAGCAGGTGCCTGGCCTTTGCGAGCATCGGCCACAGGTTGATGACGCCCAGCCAGTGCAGGACGATGCCGATGACCAGCAGGACCCCGGCGACCTTTGCCGCGACAGCCAGCACCTTGAGCGCGATGTAGAGCGCCGCGCCCGCCAGCGCGCCCGCCACCGCCGCCACCCCCGCGTAGACCGCAAGGCTGCCGAGCGTCCAGCCCCCTTGGAGCAGCATGTAGCCGACGCAGAGGACCGCGAACAGCCCGGCGCCTGACTTTGCCGAGGTGGCCAGGGTCTCCGGTTGCACCAGGGTCGGGCCGCCGCCTGCGCTGGCGCCGGGCGCGTGCCAGGTGCCGGGGCGATAGGTATCGGTCGTTCCGCTTGAGTACGGCCTGCTGGCATGCGCGGTCTCGCGCTGCGCCTGCTCGCGTTGCCGGTCCCGGGCCGCAACGCCTTCCTGGTAGTCGATCGAGCTCTTGTTGCCGCCCACGCCAAGGCGGCCGTTGTTCATGTCCTGATAGCTCATTGCTGCGCTCCAATGCGGCCCCACAAGGCGGGATCACAGCCTGAGGGCATCGGCACGCGGGGTCAAGCGACGAGGGCTCGGTGCGTCATCAAATGAATGGACAGGTCACGCGCTGCGCCTGGGCTGCAGCGCGCGAAGGGCGGATGGTCAGTCCACGCCGCGCGACGCCAGCACCGCCTTGAGCCTGCGCACTTCATGCTCCAAGTCCAGGATCAGCGCAGCCGCATCCAGCCCCACGCCAAAGTCCCGCTCCAGCCGGCGCGCGGCCAATGCGCGTTGCAGGTCGCTGCTGCCGAAGCGCCATTGGGCCGGCGGCGCATGCTGTTGTTCGATGCGCGCCTGCACGATGCCCACCTCGACGAGTTGCACCACCCAGGCGACGTCGGCGCCACAGGCATGGGCCAACTCGGCCACAGCCAGGGGTTGCGAGGAACTGACCACCGTGGTGGTCGCAATCACGGAACGAGTCGCCATGATCAAACTCCCAGATGGCGGCGTGGGTTGAAGGAAGGCGAGGCCTTGGCGAGCGCCTCGTAGGCGGCTCGGGCGGCATCGCTGTCGGCGGGGGGCAGCGCGATTTCCAGCAGCAGGTACAGGTCGCCCGGCGTCTTGCCCGGCAGGCCGCGCCCCTTGAGCCGAAGCTTCATGCCGTTGCGCGCATTCGGCGGCACGGTCACCTCGACCACACCGCCGGTCGGCGTCGGCACTTCGACCTTGGCGCCCAGCGCCGCTTCGCTCGGCGTCACCGGCAGCGTCATGTACAGGTCGCGCTCCTCGATGCGGTAGTGCGCATGCGGTGCGATGCGCACCTCCAGGTACAGGTCGCCGGCCGGCTCGCCGCCGTGGCCGGGCATGCCCTGGCCCGCGAGGCGGATGAACTGGCCGGGCCGCACGCCGGGCGGGATCTTCACGCTGAGCGTGCGGTTCTCCCACTGCGGCATGCCTTGCGCGTCGATGGTCTGGGCGCGCAAGGTGATCTCGCGCTCGGCGCCGTTGAGCGCGTCTTCCAGCGCGATCTCGATGGCGGCGTGATGGTCCTCGCCGCGTGCGCGCATGTTCTGGCGCGCAGCGCCTCGCCGCTCACCGGCGCCAAAGATCGACGAGAAGAACTCGCTGAAGTCGGCATGGTCAGCCGGGCCGGCGCCGGGGCCGCGGTGGAACTCGTAGCCGGTGTCCCAGCCCGGTGGCGGCTGGAAGTCGCCCTCGGGCGATCCGCCGCGCGCCACGCGGTCGGCCAGCGCGTCGTAGGCAGCGCGCTTTTCCTTGTCGCGCAGCACGTCGTTGGCCTCGTTGATGTCGCGCATCTTCACCTCGGCGTCGGCTTCCTTGCTGACGTCGGGGTGGTACTTGCGCGCGAGCTTGCGGTAGGCCTTGCGGACCTCGTCTTCGGTGGCGCCGCGCTCGAGGCCGAGGGTCTTGTAGTAGTCCTTGAATTCCATGGTGTCGGGTTATGCAATGGCGGATTCTGCGTCGCCCTTGGCCTGCAGCGCCCTGATCGACCAGATGGGGCCGTTGCGCTCGAATCGCAATGGCTGCGCGTTGCCGAGGACGCTCAGGTCGATCTTCACGCCGAGCAGCGCGGCCAGCACGAACAGGCTGCCGCCATGCGCGACCACGAGCACCGGCGCAGGCTGGGCCAGCGCGGCGGCGAGTGCGACGCGCTTGCGGTCGACGAACTGCTTGAGCGTCTCGCCGCCCTCCGGCTCGCAGGCCCAGTCGATGTTGGCCGAGGAGGTGCCGATGAGCGCGCCGAAATGCCGCTCGCGCAAGCCCGCCTCGGCGGCCGGCACCAGCCCGTGCGGCGCCGCCACGGTCTGCGCCGTGACGTGCGCGCGCGGCGCGTCGCTGCAGACGATGCTGCGGATCGTCTCCCCGGCCAGCACGCTCGCGGCTTGCGCTGCCTGCGCCAGCCCGAGTTCGCTCAGGGGCTCGTCGGCCGCCTGGAAGATGCGCAGCGCGTTGCGCCCGGTCTGGCCATGGCGCAGGAAATAGAAGTGGTCGCAGGCGGGGGCGATCGGCTCAGCGGCAGCCAGCTGGACCAGCAGGTCGAGCCCGTCAGGATGGAAGTGGGCGGGGGTGACGAGGGACGTAGAGTGGGTGGTGCTCATGAAGTCTTGCTGGAGGCTGTACCGAGTTTCATTGCCGCGGGCCGGGCCAGCAGGCGCTTGATGTAGGAGTCGATCTTGGCGCTGCCCGAATGGCCGCCGAAGAGTTTCTGCCAGATGAAGACGGAGCCGATCATGATGTCGGCCGCGGTGAATTGGGCGCCCAGCAGCCAGGGGCCGTAGCCCAGTTCGCGTTCCACGACGTGCACCGCCTCCCTGAATCCCGTCCAGCCGCGCGCGGCGGTGGGCGTGATCTTCATGAAGGCATCGCTCATCGCGGGTTCGAGCTGCGAGGTCGAATACACCATCAGCGACAGGTAGCGGCCGCGGTCATCCGCGCCCACCGGTGGCGCCAGGCGCTTTTGCGGAAAGCGCTCGGCCAGGTACATGCAGATGGCCGCGCATTCGAAGAGGCGGGTGTGTCCGTCCACCAGCGCCGGCAGCTTGCCGGCGGGGTTGATCTGCAGGAAGGCGGGTTGCTTGTGCTCGCGCTTGCTGAAGTCGACGTTCACCAGTTCGTAGTCGATGCCGCATTCGTCCAGCATCCACTTGGCAGTGACGGCGCGGCTGTGCGGGTTGTAGTAGAGCTGCATGCTTGTCTCCTCATGGCTTGCGCTCCTCAGAACTTGGGGATGCGCAGCGTCTTGCTGATCATCAACGTGCCCGACAGCGCGAACAGCAAGGCGATCGGGTGCAGCACCCAGGGGCCGAGCGTCCATGCGCCGCCCCAGAGCGAGGCCCCGATATTGCCCTTCCACGCGGCATATGCCAACACGCCCACGAGCACCACGCTGGTGGGAATGGGCGTGCCTTCGAAGTACTTGACCTTGTCGGCGCCTTCGGAAAGTGCCTCGGCCGTGACGTTGTAGCGGGCCAGCCGGCTCACGCCGCAGCAGACGAAATAGATCAGCAGGGCGGCATCCCAGCCGCCGTTGGCGCCGGCGGCAAAGGCCAGCGCCGCGGGCATCACGCCGAAGGAGATCACGTCGGCCAGCGAGTCCAGTTCGCGGCCGAGCGCCGAATGCGTCTGGCGCCAGCGCGCGATGCGGCCGTCGAACACGTCGAAGATGAAGGCTGCGGGCGCCAGCGCCGCCGCCCACATGAACAGGGGGAGGTCCGCCCTGGCCGCGTAGGCCATGGCAAGGAACACGCCACCGACGCCGCACGCCGCGTTGCCGAGGGTGAAGGCGTCGGCCAGGTGAAAGCCTCGGATCATCGAGAAGTGCTTGCGGGGCCGGGTGGCGGGGCTGGGCAGGGGCATGAGGGACCTCCGGGGGAACAAGTGCACCTTAACGCAAGCGTGACGCCGTTGCGTCCTGCGCCTCGGCCAGCCGGGCGAAACGGCCGAGCAGTTGCGCGGCGGCAGGCGTCGCTCGGACGTCCTCGCGCAGTGCATCGGGGTCGACGCCTTCGGCGCGCAGGTCCTCGGCCAGCGCGTCGACGTAGCCGCGCATCGCGGCGGCGTCGAACTCGGGATGGAACTGCACGCCCCAGGCGCGCTCCCCGACGCGAAAGGCCTGGTGGGGCTCGAAGGCATTGCCCGCGAGGCGCACGGCGCCGGGCGGCAGCCGCAGCGCGCTCTGCCGATGCACCACGTTGGCCGGGAACTCGCGCGGCAGGCCTTGGAACAGCGGATCGTCGGTGGACGCGTCGGTGAGCGACACCGTCACGGTGCCGATCTCCAGGCCGCCGGGATGGTCGTCCGCCTCGCCGCCGAGCGAATGGGCCAGCAACTGGTGACCCCAGCAGATGCCGAGCACCGGCTTGCCCTGCCGTACCACGCTTGCGAGCCAGGCCGCGGTGGCCTCGCTCCAGTCCTCGCGGTGCGACACCATCGAATGCGAACCGGACAGCACCACGGCGGACAGTTGCGCGGGCGCCGGTAGCGTATCGCCGCGGCGCGGATCGAGCACCACCACCGGCAGGCAAGTGTCGCCGAGGCCCTCGGCAATCCAGTGCTCGAAGTCGCCGTGTTCGTTGCGCAGTTCGTCGAAGGTGTCGCCGGCCTTGACGATGACGAGCGGATGGGGGAGGGCGTCTTCGATGTTCATTCGGTGATGCTTGCTTCGTACTCGGCCGCGACCTTGTCCAGGTGCGACCAGAAGGGGCGTGGAATGCGACCGTGCAGCACGTCGAGCAGCACGCCCAGGTGCGCATGCCAGCCGGCCGCCACGTCGCGCGTTTCTGCCACGCCGCGGAGGCCGCTGTGCGTCAGATGCAGCGCGGTCTGCTTGTCGCCCTGGGCTGTCAGTTCGAACCTTGCTTCAGAGGCCGCAGGGCCATTGGCGTCGCTGCGCCAGGCCAGGACCAGCAGCTGCGGCTCCTCCATCTGCAGCACGCGAGATGCTTGCGACACGGGCGCGCGGAACTGCTTGAAGCGCTCGGGCGCCTGTTCGCCGCTGAGCGCCGTGTGGTCGAACAGCAGCTCGAAAGCATCGCCAGGCTGCGTGCCCATGGCGCCACCGGCCAGCCAATGCGCACGCAATTCAGGCTCGACGAGGTGGGCCCACGCACGGTGAATGCCCACGGGCAACAGCCGCTCGAAGCGCAGGGTGCCAGGCGCTGTGACATCGCCAAGGTCTTCCTTCATCACGGTGTGCTCCTTGTTCAAGACCGCTCGATGGCCGGACGCACGGCGCGTGCCACCTCGTCGACCAGTTCCCGGCGTTCGGTCGGGGCGAACCAGCGCGTGCCCAGGCCAGCCTCCCAATCCGCGTGGCCGCGCGCCGGCTCGGCGGCTTCGACGATGGCTTCGAGGCGGTGCCCGATGAAGGGTTCGCCCTGCGGGTCGGCCGATGCGGCGATGCGGCCCGTGGCTGCGTGGCCGCGTTGCTCCAGCGCATGGACCAAGGCGAGCAGCCAGGCCACGAGCACTTGCAGCACGCGGTCTTCCACGGTCAGCTCCTGCACGTCGTTCATCAGGTTGACCAGCTTGCGGCCCATCGGCCCGAAGCCCTGCGACAACGCCCCGCCAATCGTCGCGCCAAGGGCAGTGGCCGCCCCCAGCGACAGGCCGGCCAATGCCATGTCCGCCACCACGCCGACGGCAGCGCCGACCGCCGCGCCCTTGCCCAGGCGCAGGCCGGCGTCCTTCATCGCCTCGGCGCTGAAGAAGTCCATGCTCCAGCGGCCTTCGAGCTGCGGCAGCGGCGCCTCGTCGGCGTCGCCTTCGCGGAAGCCATAGAGCGCAAGCAGGTCGTCTGCGCAACGCTGTGCCTTGCTGGAGACGGTGGCTCGCAGGTCGGCGATGAGCTTCTGGCGCCGCGTCGGATCGTTGAATTCGCCGGATGGCACGGTGCGGCGCACGGCGGTCACGTCGACCACCAGTTCCGCGATGCGCGCGGCGGCGGCGTCGCGGCGTTCGCCGGCCTCGGCGGAAAGCGACGTGGCGACGCGGGCGAGTTGCTCGCGGCGGTCGCGCAGCAGCGTGCCCAGGTCCTCGTAGAGCGCGCGTTCGGCCCCCACGAACGGCGCGGCGGCGTCGAAGCGCACGACGGCATGCAGGCCGTAGGCGGAAAGCAGTTCGCGCCACGCGGGCTCGCGGCTGGCGTCGCTGCGCACGAAGTTCAACACCGGCAGCACCGGCCGCGCGCAGGAGTTGAGCAACTCGATCTCGGCACGGAACTTCGGCAGCACCGGTTCGCGCACATCGATCACCAGGAAGGCCGCGTCGACGTCGAGCATCGCGCGCAGCACCTTGGCCTCCTGCTCGAAGGCGCCATGCGCTTCCGGGCCTTGCAGGAAGGCGCGGATGCGCTCCGGCGGCGTCGGCGCGCGGGCGGTGAAGGCTTGAAGGTGCTCGCGCAGGCTGACCGCGTCCTCCAGGCCCGGCGTATCGAGGAAGGTCACGGCTGCGCGGCCAGCCACTTCCAGCGCGATCTTCTCGACATGGCGCGTGGTGCCGGGGCGCTCCGACACTTCGCCGAATCGAATGCGGCGCGTGAGCGTGCGCAGCAGCGAAGTCTTGCCGGCATTGGTGTGGCCGACGACGGCGATGCGGATGCTGGTGTCGTTCATGAGCTTCGCAGTGTCGCCGCAAGGTCGTCGCAGGCTTCGATGCGGTCCAGCCCCACGTCGCCGAGCCAGCGCCGCCAACGCCCGCGCGCGGCTTCGTCACCGGCCATCAGCCACAGGCGACATTCGCCGCAATGCGCGAGCAATTCGCGCAGCAGGCGCTCGGTGCCGCGGTCGGGGCTCGATGCGGCGTGGCAGGCCATCAGCAAGGTGCGCGGGCGCAGCCGGCCGATGGTGGCGAGCAGGGCGTGGCGCTGGCCGGCGCTGCCGTCGACATGCAGCACCGGCGCGACGGCGGGCGGCAGGCCGGCGGGCGGCCACGGCGCTTCTTCCGGCAGTTCGAAGCCGACCAGCACTTGCTTGTCGCTGGTCTCGCCGGCACCCAGGCCAGTCGGCGAATGTCCACGAACGAAGCCGGGGTCGCCGTCGACGATGCGGGCCGGCGCCATCGCCTCCAGGCGCGCGAGCAGCTTGACGTAGTAGGGCTGTGCGAGGTCCGGCCGCAGGCGGCGCTTGCGGCGCTGCCATACCAGCGCGCTGACGACGGCGAAGAACACGCGCGGCAGCAGGCCGTAGGTCACGATGCAGCCGGTAAGCCAGAGCGCCCAGTCGCGTTGCTCCGCCGCGCCGGCAATGGGGGCCAGCACGGTGCTCGCGTCCGGCACCGGGAAGCCCAGCAGGCCCGGCGCCCAGCCCAGCCACTTCACGCCATTCACGAAGAAACCGGGTTCGAGGATCGTGGTCTCCCAGTTCAGCGTGTAGCTGCGAAAGGCCAGCGCGAAGAGCAGCGCGGCCAGCACTACCGCGAAGGACAAGGCCCAGATGCAATGGCTCACGAAGCCGAAGGCCCAGGGCACCAGCCGCGCGCGCCCGAGCAACTGCGCGGCCGCGCGCAGGAGCATGGGCGTCTGGCCCCGCTTTCCGCCAGCGACGCGCGCGGTCAAGGCCATCCACAGCCATCCCAGCGAAGTGTTGAACGAGGTGAGCGGCAGCACCAGCCCGGCCAGCCACAGGAGGAGTGTCAGCAGGTGCACGCCCAGCAGGCTCGCGAGCGCAACCATGATGTTGATGCGGCGCTCGCTGCCGCCGACGACATTGCCCGCCAGCGACAGCCCGGCCAGCACGACCACCAGCACGATCCCCAAGCCGACCCAGGGCGCCCAATGCCGCGCACGTCGCAGTTCGGCTTGCAGACCAATGCGCTCGCCAAGCGCAGCGGCGCGACGGGCAATGCGGCCTGCGGGGGATGTTTGCGTAACGACCGCATCGCGAAGCGCGGCGGCGTCGTCGAGCGGCCCGGCCTGCTCGACGAGTTGCACCGCCTCGGTGACCACCGCATCCTTCAGCAGCCAATCGGTTTCGCGCAGCGCGGTGTTCAATAGCGTCCCTTGGGCATCAGAGCACTGAAATTATGCCCGGCGCTGCCCCATGGAAAAGGGCTGCCAAGGCAGCCCGTCGAGTGCCGCCTTTCGGAGACTCCGATCAAGTCCTCCACGGACCTGGTCAGAGTCCCGTCAGGCGGAATCTCTCTCGTCGAGTGTGGGCGCGTTCAGCGAAGGCCGAAGAACGAAAGCACCGCAACCACGACAACGACCAGCCCGACGATATAGATGATGGAATTCACGGAGGACTCCTCTGTTTAAGACCACTCAAGTTTTAGGCGCATTGCGCGCCAAAGCTGTCGGCGGGCGTGGTCGCGTGGTGTAGGAATCAGGCCGCTTCTTCTTGCGCTTCCTCGTCGAGCTCGCCCAGGAAGCCGCCGCTCTGGTGCGACCACAGCCGCGCATAGAGCCCGCCCTGCGCCAACAGCGTCCTGTGGTCGCCTTGCTCCACGATGCGGCCTTCGTCGAGCACGATGAGGCGGTCCATGGCCGCGATGGTCGAAAGCCGGTGCGCGATCGCGATCACGGTCTTGCCTTCCATCAACTGGTAGAGGCTGGCCTGGATCGCGGCCTCGACTTCGGAGTCCAGCGCGCTGGTGGCTTCGTCGAGCAGCAGGATCGGCGCGTCCTTCAGCATCACGCGCGCGATGGCGATGCGTTGCCGCTGGCCGCCGGAGAGCTTCACGCCGCGCTCGCCTACATGGGCGTCATAGGTGCGGCGGCCGCTGGCGTCGCTGAGGGTCTGGATGAAGTCGTGCGCCTCGGCACGCTCTGCTGCTGCACGGACCGCCGCGGCGCCGGCGTCGGGCCGGCCATAGGAGATGTTGTCGGCCACCGAGCGGTGCATCAGCGACGTGTCCTGCGTGACCATGCCGATGTGCGCGCGCAGCGAGTCCTGCGTGACATGGGCGATGTCCTGCCCGTCGATGAGGATGCGTCCGCCCTGCAGGTCATGGAAGCGCAGGAGCAGGTTGACCAGCGTGGACTTGCCCGCGCCCGAGCGGCCGACCAGGCCGATCTTCTCGCCCGGCGCGACGGTCAGGCTCATGTGATCGATCACGTTGCGGCCCTTTTCCGCCTCCGTGCCATAGCGGAACACCGCATGCTCGAAGCGGACTTCGCCGTGCGGCACGTCGAGTGCGACGGCATCGGGCGCGTCGAGCACGCTGCGCGGACGCGAGAGCGTCTTCATGCCATCCTGCACGGTGCCGATGTTCTCGAACAGGCTGGTCATCTCCCACATGATCCAGTGCGACATGCCCTGGAGGCGCAAGGCCATCGCGGTCGATGCGGCCACCGCGCCAATGCCCACCGAGCCCTGCGACCACAGCCACAGCCCGGTGCCCGCCATGCCGGCGGTCAGGCCCATGCTCAGCATGTGGTTGCTGATCTCGAAGGCGCTCACCAGCCGCATCTGGCCATAGCCGGTCTGCATGAAGTCCTGCATCGCGGAGCGTGCGAAGCCGGCCTCCCGGTGCGTGTGCGAGAACAGCTTGACGGTGGCGATGTTGGTGTAGGCGTCGGTCACGCGGCCGGTCATCATCGCGCGCGCATCGGCCTGGGCCTTGCCGATCTGGCCGAGCCGCGGCACGAAGAACCAGAGTTGCACGATGTACAGCAGCAGCCACGCGATGAAGGGCAGCATCAGTTGCCGGTCGAGCACCGCCGCCAGCACGATCAGGGTGGCGACGTAGACCGCCATGGCCACCAGCACGTCGGCCAGCACGAAGATGGTGTCGCGCACGGCCAGCGCGGTCTGCATGACCTTGGCCGTGATGCGGCCGGCAAACTCGTCCTGGTAGAAGGCCATGCTCTGGCCCAGCATGAGCCGGTGGAAGTTCCAGCGCAGGCGCATCGGCAGGTTCACCGCCAGGGTCTGGTGCTTGACGATGGTCTGCAGCGCCACCACGCCGATGCTCGCGACGAGCGCGAAGGCCAGCCACATCAGCGTGCCGCCGCGCTCCTGCCACAGCCGCGCCGGGTCCTGCCCGCCCAGCCAGTCGACGATGCGGCCGAGCATGGCGAACAGCAATGCCTCGAAGGACGACATGACTGCGGTGAGCAAGGCCATCGCCAGGATCTTGCTGCGCACGCCATCCGTGCAGGCCCAGACGAAGGCGAAGAAGCCCGAGGGCGGCAGCGTGGGCTCGGTGGGCGGGTAGGGGTGGAGGAGTTTTTCGAAAAGGCGGAACAAGGGGAGTCGGCTCCTGGCGCAACACGGTCTTCGTGCGTGGAGGTGATTTTGAGCCAAGCGGGGAACCGAGGCTTTGGCAGGGCGATGGCGCACGTTCCGCCCGCGCTGGTGCGCCAGCGGATCAAGCGGCTGCTGCCGAGGGCGGGCGCCGATCGGCCGTAGGGTGGCGCTAAATACTATGGCGCGTTGTGCTGACGCGCTTCACCGACGACTCGCACATGCGCAAGATGCGCCGCAGCACTTGAACGCAGCCCGTTGATGCCGGTCTCGTCGTACCGCGCGACCGTCTCGTTGCCGCTTGAGTCTTCCAGCAGCAGAAAGCCGGTCTCGCGAAGCGTTTCCTCGAGCGTCGCGGGATCGAAGCCCGACAGGAATGCCTCGCCGGCCGACGAGACCGAAGCCTGGAGCTGTCGAAACGCCTCGCTGCGCGCATGCCCAGGCGTGAAGACCGCGCTGTCCACGTAGCTGAAGACGAGTTCACTGCCGGGCGCCGCGCACGAGGCGATGGCGCGCAAGGTTGCGAGATTGGCCTCGCGCGTGAGGTACATCGTGACGCCCAGCCATGAGAAGAAGCTGGGCCGGCCGGGTTGGAACGATGACCTGGCGAGCGCCGCGTCGAGGCCTTCGCTGGCCAGGTCCGCGGCGATGAAGTGCAGGTTGTCCGGCACATGCACGCCGCACTCGTCCAGGCGCCGCCGTTTCATCCCTTGCGTCGCGGGATGGTCGATTTCGAAGATTGTCATGGCTTCGGCATACGGTGGTTGGCGAAGCGCAAAGCTGTCGAAGCCCGCACCGACCATCACGTACTGGTCGATGCCGCGCTGCGCAGCCGCTGCCAGCGCGTCTTCCGCATAGCGCGTCCGGAGGATGACGTCCGCGTAGGCCGCATTGGCGCGCAAGGCGGCGTCCAGCACCGAGTCGGGCGCCTGCAGCGCCTTCGTGCGTGCTTCGGGTTCCATGCGCGCGAGCACGGTCTGCAGGGCGGCGGCGCGGACGGCGTCCGGCACGAGGCGATCGCCCCAGGGGTCGTCGATCAAGGGCCGGGGTGCCGTGCGCGAATGCACCGCGCGCATCATGGAGGTGGCAAGCGCGGTGCGGCTGGGGTCTGCGGGATTCAATGGACTTTCCTCTGGCGTCGAGCGGGACGCGCAGTGTCGAACTGGCTCGAAGTTTTGTACAGCGCAGGGGTTGAAGCCGATCACTGCACTCGATGAAATCCTTGCATCCCAATTGCTGGACGGCCTTGCGACGGGCTTGCGGTCAAGGGTGGCAGGGCGCTGCTGGCCTGATCCGGCACATCACGACAAGCGCTGCGCCAGGAAATCGATGAAGCTGCGCAGCTTCGGCGCCATGTATTGCCGACTGGTGTACACCGCGAACAGCGTCACCGCGGGCGCGCTGTAGTCGGGCACGAGGCGCGTGAGCAGCCCCTGCGCCAGGTCGTCGTCGACGAGCCATTCGGGCAGGAAGGCCATGCCCATGCCGGCACGCACCGCGTGCAGGCTGAGCGTGGTGTCGTCGGAGCGCAGCACCGGCGCCAGCCGCAGCGGCGCCTGCCGGCCGCCCGCGGCCTTGAGCGAAAGCCCTTCGATGTTGACGTAGCTCGGCACGATGGCGCCGAGCCGCGCCAGGTCGGCGGGAACGGCGGGCGTGCCGACGCGTTTCACGAGCGCCGTCGCGGCCACCAGGTGGAACTGCACCTTGCACAGCGGCCGCGCGATCAATGCCGGCGAAGGCTCGTGGGTGGCGCGCAGCGCCAGGTCATGGCCGTCCGCGGCCAGGTCGACCTTGCGGTTCTCCAGGTGCATGTCGACCAGCACCTCGGGGCAGCGCTCGCGGTAGTCGGCCAGCAGGCGGGCGAAGCGTGGGGTGGCGCACCAGACGGGCGCGCTGACCTTGAGCTGCCCGCGCGGCACCTCGTCGCGCTGGCCGATGGAGGCTTGCGCCGCATCCAGCAAGTCCAGCGCCTGGCTGCTCTGCGCGTACCAGGCGCTGCCGGCCTCCGTCAGGCTCAGGTGCCGGCTCGAGCGGTTCAGCAGGCGCGCGCCGAGCGACTTCTCCAACTGCGCAACATGCTTGCTGGCCATGGGCGCGGAGATGGCGAGGCGCGCCGCCGCGGCGGCAAAGCTGCCGGCGTCGACGACCTCGCGGAAGACGCGCAGGCTGGTCAGGCGGTCCATGGATGGTTTCCTGTGGAGAAATGAATCATTGAATCAGTAGCTCTCGAATTCTGCAGGGGAAATCACTACATTCGATGCAACGGAGATCCCCATCATGAACACGACCCACACGACTACGCGCCTGCCGACCTATTTCATCTCGCACGGTGGTGGCCCCTGGCCCTGGATGAAGAAGGAGATGGGCAATGTCTACGCCCGGCTGGAGGCGTCGCTCGCCGACATGCCGCGCCAGATCGGCCGCAAGCCGCGCGCCATCCTGATGGTGTCGGCGCATTGGGAGGAGCCTGCCTTCACGGTGCAGGCGAGCGCCAAGCCGCCGATGATCTATGACTACGGCGGCTTCCCGGCGCACACCTACCAGGTCCACTACGACGCGCCCGGTGCGCCGGACGTTGCATTGCGCGTGAAGCAACTGATCGAGGCCGCGGGCCTGCCGGCCGCCATCGATGCCGAGCGCGGCTTCGACCACGGCGCCTTTTCACCGATGGCCGCGATCTATCCGGAGGCGGAGGTGCCGATGGTGCAGTTGTCGCTGCGGCGCGGGCTCGATCCGGCGGAGCACGTCGCGCTGGGCCGCGCGCTGGCGCCACTGCGCGACGAGGACGTGCTCATCATCGGCAGCGGCCTGAGTTATCACAACCTGCGCAACTTCGGCCCGCAGGCGCATGGGGTGTCGAAGGCCTTCGACGACTGGCTCGATGAAACGGTGGTGCAGGGCGCAACCACGGATCGTGCACGGCAACTGGGCCAGTGGGCAGCGGCGCCGTCGGCCCGTGCGGCGCATCCGCGCGAGGAGCACCTGCTTCCGCTGATGGTTGCCGTCGGCGCGGCCGAGTCGGAGGCGGGCGTCCGCGTCTATCACGAGGACGACTTCATGGGTGGGCTGGTGGTGTCGAGTTACCGCTTCGGCGCGGCCGCAAACGCCTGATACGACTTTGCGATCGAACGCATCACCGCCCGTCCTCGTCCCGCGCTCGCAGCCCCGCGCGTGATTGCCGCCCCCAGCTCCGATTCCCGGTCAGGAAAACCCACCACCCCATCGCCGCCCCCGTGTGCCGCAGGATCTGGAAGCTGAAGGGCTCGACCAGCGCGGCCATGACGGCCTGGAACAGCCCGGCCTCGCCGTGCTTGCCGATCCAGCGCCGATAGAGAAACACCGACCACAGGTGAAAGGCCAGGTCGAGCAAGATCTTCGCGCCGATCACGCCGGCCACCGGCGCCAGCACGCCGAGATCCCCGCGCACCAGGTACACCAGCAGCAGGAAGAACGCGGCCAGGCCATACAGCGGTTGCAGCGTGTCGATCGCCTTCACCGGCAGCATCAGGGTGCCGAGCCAGCCGTAGCGCCGGTCGCCGACCATCGCGCGGTACAGGTACTGCGTCTGCAGGAAGCCGCCGAACCAGCGCCGACGCTGGCGCAGGAACGCCGCCACGCTGCTCGGCGCGTCGGTGTGCGCCTGCGCATCACCGAGCACGCGCACGCGCCAGGGCAAGCCGTGCGCCTGCGCATAGCGGTGCAGGCGGTGGATAAGTTCGTAGTCTTCCACCAGGCATTCGGGGTCGAAGCCGCCGACCGCGCGCACCGCGTCGAGACGGAAGCCGGCAAAGGCGCCGGAGACCAGCAACAGGCCGTTGAGCCGCATCCATGCATAGCGCGAGAGGAAGTTGCGGATGTATTCGTAGGTCTGGAACCACTGGAAGCAGCGCCCGCCCAGGCTGCGGCTGCAGACCGGCGTGATGACGCCGGTGGCCGCGACCAGCGACGGTTCCTCGGAGAAGGCACGGCGCACCGCGGCGATGGCCTTGTCGTCGAGCAGCGTGTCGCCGTCGACGGTGAGCACGGTGTCGGTGCGGATGCAGAGCATGGCCGCGTTCAGCGCGCGCGCCTTGCCGCCGTGGGGCAGCCGCAGCCACTGCAGCGATGGATACAAGGCGCTGGCCGGGCTGATCTCGCCCAGCGCGGGGGCGATGAGGCCGTAGCGCGTCTGCAGCAGTTCGGCGGTGCCGTCGGTCGAGCCGTCGTCGGCAATCACGATCTGGTCGGGCGCATCGGTCTGGGCGAGCAGGGCGCCCAGCGTCACCGGCAGCACGGCGGCCTCGTTGTGCGAGGCGACGATGACGCCGACGGTGCAGGGTGGCGCGGGCATCGCCAGCCGGGTCTTCGCGCGAAGGATGGGCAAGGTGGCCCACGCGGTGAACAGCAGGAGCGCCGTGTCATAGGCCACGTAGGCCATGCCGACGGACCAGCTCCAGACGCCACCGGCCATGAAGGCCATGCTGAACAGCCCGATCCACAACAGCAGCACGCCGCCGTGGATGAGCACGCTGCGCCCGGGCGTGGGAGGTGGCGCCAGCCTGGGGGAGGCCGCGGCAAAGGCGTGCTGGAGGGAGTCTTTCAAATGGGGATCCAGTGGATTCGGGAGGTACGCAGGCCGCGGCCCGGACAATGCTGACAGACTCCGCCCAAGCCAGAAAATTCCGCATGCCTTCCATTCCCGACAAATACACGAAACCCGCCATCGTCCTGCATTGGGTGATCGCCGCGTTGATGGTGGTGAACGTCATCCTGGGCCTGTCGGCCGAAAGCCTGCGCGACGAGTGGATTCGACCGGTCGTCGACACGCACAAGTCGATCGGCATCACGGTGCTGGGCCTGGCCATCCTGCGGCTGCTCTGGCGCGCCACGCACAAGCCGCCGCCGATGCCCGGCAGCTACGGCCGGCTCGAGCGCCTGGGCGCGCATGCGGCGCATGGCGTGCTGTACCTGCTGATGTTCATGCTGCCGCTGTCGGGCTGGATGCACGATTCGGCCTGGAAGGATGCGGCCACGCATCCGATGCAGTACTTCGGCCTCTTCGAATGGCCGCGCATCGGCTGGATCATGGCCGTCGAACCGGAGACCAAAGAGCAGCTGCACGACCTGTTCGGCGCGGCCCACATGTGGATCGGCAACGTGCTCTACGTGATGTTCGCGCTGCATGTGCTGGGCGCGCTGAAGCATCAATTCCTCGACCGCGAAAAAGAACTCCAACGCATGTTGCCATGATGAACTTCGCACCCGATTCCGACTCCGGCGCGCGCGCCGCCATCGAGCGTATCGATGCGCTCTCCACGCACCACGACCCGGTGCACGAAGGCGTGCGCGTGCGCTGGCGGCGATTTGGCAGCGACGCCGGCAAGGCGCCACTGGTGCTGCTGCATGGCGGCCATGGCAGCTGGATGCATTGGCTGCGCAATGTGGAGGCGCTGTCGGCGGCGCGGGCCGTGTGGGTGCCGGACATGCCGGGCTTTGCAGAGTCCGGCACGCCCCCGGCGCCCGCGCCCGGCGAGGCCGCGATCGATCCGTTGCTGAAGGCCTTGGGTGGCACGCTCGATGCGCTCATCGGCGCCCGCACGCCGATCTGCCTCGGCGGCTTCTCGTTCGGTGGCCTGACGGCGGCCAAGTTCGCGGTGAAGCGCGGTGCGGTCGAGCGCCTGTTCCTGATCGGCAGCGGCGGCCATGCCACGTTGCGGCGGTTGAGCATCGAGATGATCAACTGGAAGAAGTCCGTGAATCGCGAGGCGGAGCGCGCCGCCCTTCAACACAACCTTGGCGCGCTGATGCTGCACGACAAGGCCTTCGACCCGCTGGCCTTCGAGATCCACGACATCTCCTGCCACGGCACGCGCTTTCGCAGCAAGGACGTATCGCTCTCAGGCGGCTTGCAGGCGGCGCTCGATGCGCTCGCGTGCCCGCAGTTGCTGGTGTGGGGCGAGTTCGACGTGACGGCCGATCCGCGGCCCGTGGTGGCAGCGTTGGTGGCAGGCCACCCGAACCGCGAGGGCGTGGTGATCGACGGCGCCGGCCACTGGACGCAGTACGAGCGGGCCGCAGAGATCAATGCGTTGTTGCTGCGTTGGCTCTGAATACGGGTACCGAACGCAGAAGGAACACAAAACTACGCAAAGGTCGTAAAGAGGAATTCAAAGAGGATTTCTGGATTTTCTTTCGCGACCTTTGCGACTTCTGCGTTCGGTTCCCGTTCCCTTCCCGCATCCTTCAACGCGCCTATCGCGCCTTCTTCGCCTTCTCGTACTTCTGCCAGTACAGGAACGGTTCCTCGTGCACTTCGATGTCGATCTCGCTGATGCGGGCCTGCAGGCGCTCCTGCACTTCCGCGACGGCTTGGTTGTAGATGAGGGGCCCGACCTCCTCGAGGAAGAAGCCCAGCAGCGCGCCGGCCGCGATGTTGCCGATGCGCTCCTCCATGTGTTCGTTGAAGTAGCGTTCGATGGAGGCGACAGCCTGCTGGCGCGCCTCGCGCGGGATCTCGATGGTCATGGCCTGACGAACTTGAGGACGAACTCGTCCTTGGGTTGCAAGGGCTCGGGCGTGTTCTTGTCGCGCGGGTCGTTCGGGTTTCGCAGGAACTGTCCTTCGGCCACCAGCCTGAAGCCGGCGCTTTCCACTTCGCTGCGCAGGAACGATTCCTCGACCCGGTGCAGCGTGCCAGATTCGGAGATGCCGGTGCCCGGGCGGCCTGCGTGGTCCGCGATCACGAACACCCCGCCCGGCTTCAAGGCGCGAAAGATGGCGCGGTTCATCTGCGCACGGTCCACGCCCATGAAGCCCAGGTCGTGGTAGTTGAACATCAGCGTGACCAGGTCGAGTCCGCCGTTAGCGACCGCGGACGGCACCGGGTCCTCGAAGCGTTGCGGCACGGCCATGATGGGCGCGGCGAGGGCGTTGGCATCCTTCAGCCTGGCATTGCGTTCGGCCAGCGCGACGGCGGAAGGGCGCGGTCCGGCCGGCGCGCCCGCAACGGGTGGCGGGTTTGGCGCTGGCGCCGCGCCGCCCGACATGCCCTCCGGGGCGGCGGGTGCCGGGGCGACGCGGTTGGGGTCGCGCTGTGGCATCTGGCCGTAGACCACGCCCGTCGGCCCGATCGCGCGTGCCAGCAACTCGGTGGTGTAGCCGCCGGCCGCGCTCACATCCAGCGCCACCATGCCCGGACGGACGCCGATGAAGGCGAGCATCTGGTCGGGCTTGCGGCGCAGATCGTTGATGCGATCGGGGCCGGTGCGGTCGGGGCTCGAGAGGATGGCGGCGATCCGGTCCTGCGATATCGCAGGCGGCTTGGTCGCACAGGCGTCCAGCAGGCAGACGACCGCTGCGAGCAGGAGGAAAAAGGCCCCTTGGAGAGTTCTTTGCGCGTACATCGGTTGACCTGCCATCCTGTCGAGGTGCGCAGAGTTTAGTCAGCCGCGCCCTTCATGGCGACTGTTCCGTACATTCGAGGATCAGAACGTCGCGTTGGGAAACATCGCCGGGCGTTGCATCGACGGCCGACCTCCGCAACACTCGGTGGCTTTCCCCAAAGGACCATGCCATGACGATTGCACGCACCCGTACCGTGTCGGCCGCCGCGCTGCCCATCGTGCTGCTGGCAAGCGCGCAGGCGTTCGCCGCATCGCCCAGCTTCAGCTGTGCCAAGCCCGGTGGCGCCGTGGAAGAAGCCATCTGCAAGGACGATGCGCTGGCGGCGCTGGACCGCGAGAACGCACGTGTCTACGGCCACGTGCGCGGCACATCCGGCCTGAGCTACGTGAAGAAGAACGCGCTCATCGCGACGCAGCGGGGCTGGATCAAGGGGCGAAACGACTGCTGGAAGTCGGAGGATGCGAAGGCCTGCATCCGCGATCAGTATGTGATGCGCATCGCGGAATTGCGCGCTGGCTATGCGGCGGCGCGCACGAAAGGCGGCGTCAGCGTCGGCCCCGTGGCTATTAAGTGCCCGGGCACGGTCGCCATGAACGCGACCTTCGTCAACGTCGACCCGCCGCTGGCCTACCTCGCCGGCGGCGACAACAGCCTCGTGATGACGATCGCCCAGTCAGGCTCGGGTGCGAGGTACACAGGCAAGTACCCGCAGGGAGAAGCCACGTTCTGGCAGAAGGGGCCCGAGGCCATCGTGCAGCTGCCGGGCGGCAAGGAAATGACTTGCAGTGTCGGGAAGCTGGACTGACGCGACGCCGCGCACCCACTGCGCCTCTACCTCGTCAACCCGGCAGGTACTTCGCCAGTTCCCGCTCGATCACCTTCGGGTCGTCCTTCATCCCTGCGTTGATCCAGGCGGCGAAGTCGCCGACGTAGACCTCCTCGTCGCCGTTCTCCAGCCCCGCGAGCACGGCCCTGGCGACTTCGGCAGGAGAGGACATCGGTCCCTGGAAGTCCTTGCTCATCTCGGTATCGACCGCGCCCGGCATCACGGCAACGACCAGCGTGCCCTTGGCCGCCAGTTCGGCGCGCACGCCTTCGGTCATGCGCAGGCCGGCGGCCTTGGCGGCGCACAGCGAGCCCATGCCCGGGATCGTGACCTTCGCGAGGATCGACATCATGTTGACGATGGCGCCGCTGCCGTCGAGCTGCGGCGCGAAGGCGCGGCACATGGCCAGCGTGCCCAGGTAGTTGGTCGTGACCTCGGCCTGCGCGTCGTCGAGCGAGCCGGCCGAGAGAAAGCCCTGGTGGCGGTTGATGCCGGCGTTGTTGACCAACAGGTTGACGTCGGTGCAGCGCGCCTTCACGGCGTCGATCTGTTCGGCGCGCGTGATGTCGAGGGTCAGCAGTTCGAGCCGGCCCGGATGCGCCTTGGCCAGCGCATCGAGCGATGCGGTGTTGCGCGCGGTGGCATAGACCTTCTTCGCGCCCGCGGACAGCAACTGCTGGACCAGTTCGAGGCCAATGCCGCGGTTGGCGCCGGTGACGAGGGCGATGGCGTTCTGGATCTTCATGGTGGAGGTCTCTTTCTTCAGTGAAACGGGATGCTTCGGCGACAACCAGTCGTCGTCAATTTCAGGCAGGGGAATGGCGTCGAGCAGTGCCTGCGTGTACGGATGCTGCGGATGGGCGAAGACGGATTCGGTAGGGCCGTGCTCGAGGATGCGGCCTTCGCGCATCACGACCACGCGGTCGCAGAGCACGCGCACCACCGACAGGTCATGGGTCACGAAGATCATGCCCATGCCCAGGCGCGCGCGCAACTCGCGCAGCAGCAGGAGGATGCGCGCCTGCGTCGACACGTCGAGGCCCGAGACGATCTCGTCGGCGACGATCAGGTCGGGCTCCAGCGCGATGGCGCGCGCGATGCCGACGCGCTGGCGCTGGCCGCCCGACAGCTCATGCGGATAGCGGCGGGCAAATTCGGCGGGCAGGCTGACCTGTTCCAGCAGGGCCGCGGCCTTGTGCTCGAGCGCGGCCCGGGTCGGCGACGGGCCGAGCGCGCCATAGCTCAGCAAGGGTTGCACCACGATCTCGCCGATGCGGCGCCGGGGATTCAATGCCGAGAGCGGGTCCTGGAAGATCATCTGCATGCGGGCGCGCAAGGGCCGCAATTCGACCTCGCCCATGTGCGTGACCTCGCGGCCGGCGAAGACGATCTCGCCTTGCTGCGGCTCGTAGAGGCGCAGCACCGTGCGCGCGAGTGTGGTCTTGCCCGAGCCCGATTCGCCCACCAGCGCGACGCACTCGCCACGCGCAACCGTCAGGTCGATCTCGTGCAGGATCGGTCGCAGCGGCGGCTTGCCGAACAGCGGGCGCATCGCCATGTCGGCCAGCGCCAGCGAGAGACCGCGCACGTCCAGCAGCGCCTCAGCCATGCGGGTCCGCTTTCATGCGGGCGTGGAATGCGAGGTCGTAGCTCCGGGCCCTTGCCCAGAGGGCATCGGTGACGCCCGGGTCGATCGGCCGCAGCGCTTCCGCCGGGCGGTCGTACCGTGGCGTCGCAGCGAAGAGGGCGCGCGTGTAGTCGGTGCGCGGCGACTCGATGATGGCGCGCACGGTGCCGTGCTCGACGATCCTGCCCGAATGGATGACGCTCACGGTATCGCACAGCTTGGCAACCAGCCCGAGGTTGTGGGTGATGAACAGCACGGCTGCCCCCTCGTCGCGTTGCAGGTCGCGCAGCAGGCGCAGCACCTGGCGCTGCACGGTGACGTCGAGCGCGGTGGTCGGCTCGTCGGCAATGATGAGCTTCGGCTTGCAGGCGAAGGCCATTGCGATCAGTACGCGCTGGCGCATGCCGCCGGACAACTCGTGCGGGTACTGGCGCACCACGGTGGCGGGCGAGCGCACTTGGACCGAGTCGAGCAGGTCCACGGCGCGCGCCGTGGCCTGCCTCGCGTCGAGCTTCAGGTGCAGGCGCAGCACGTCGCCGAGTTGTGCGCCGATCGTGTGGCCGGGGTTCAGTGCGGTCAGCGGATCCTGCGGGATCAGCGCGATGTCGCGGCCGAGGTACTCGCGCCGGGCCGATGGCCGCATGCCTAGCCAGTCCAGCCCCAGGAAGCGGATGCTGCCCGCAACGACCCGCATTTCCGGTGGCGTGATGCCGAGCACCGTGCGTCCGACCATGCTCTTGCCCGCACCGGATTCGCCCACGAGCGCATGCACTTCGCCGGCGCCGATGTCCAGGTCGATGCCGCGCAGGATCAGGCGTTCGGCGCGACCTCTCGCTGCACGCAGCGCAAGGTGAAGGTTGTCGATCTGCAGGACGCTCATCTCAGCGCTTCGCCACCAGCGGATCGAGCGATTCGCGCAGGCCGTCGCCCAAGGCATTGCAGGCCAGCACCGTGAGCGCGATGGCGCCGATGGGCAGGCCCAGCAGCCACGGCGTCTGGTTGACATAGAGGCGGCCTTCCTGCACCAGGCCACCCCATGTCGGCATGTCGCTCGACACCGAGAGACCCACGAAGGAGAGGATGGCTTCCACCACAACCGCCACGCCCATCTCCAGCGTGAACAGCGTGAGTAGCAGCGGTACGACGTTGGGCAGCACCTCGCGCCACAGGATGGTGCTGCGCGATTGGCCGATGGTGCGCGCCGAGGTGACGTAGTCGAGGCTGGCCTGCACCTGCGTCTCGGCACGCACGACGCGGCAGAAGCGGGTCCAGTCGATCACGGCGATGGCGAGCACCACCGACCCGAGTCCGGTGCCGACGACGGCCACCAGCACGATCGACAGCAGCACCGCCGGGAAGGACATCCAGACGTCGACCATGCGCGAAATGCCGGCGTCGACGAGGCCGCCGTGAAAGCCGGCCCACAGCCCCAGTGCCGTGCCGATCAGCGCTGCAAACGTCGCGCCCGCGAAGGCCACGATCATCGCGGGCCGCGCGCCGTAGATGAGGCGCGAGAGGATGTCGCGTCCCAGGCTGTCGGTGCCGAAGATGTGCGTCGAGTCGCCGTCCGCGCTCCATGCCGGCGGCAGGCTCGCGGCCAGCAGGTCCTGGTCCAGCGGATCGTGCGGCGCGATCCACCTGGCCAACACGGCGCAGCACAGCACCAGCCCGATCACCACGAGGCCGAACCACACGCGCTTCTGCAAATGAACCTTCATCGGCGCAGCTTCGGATTCAGGCGGATGTTGATCAGGTCGACCGCGAGATTCACCACGATGAACAGCACCGCGAAGGTCAGGACGATGCCCTGGATCAGCGGCAGGTCGCGGTTGATGACGGCGTCGATGGCCATGTTGCCCAGTCCCGGCAGGCCGAACAGCTTTTCGATCAGCACCGTGCCGCCGATCAGGAAAGTGAACTGCACGCCTGTGAGCGTCAAGGCCGGCCCGAGCGCGTTGCGCAAGGCCTCGCGCCACAGCACCTGCCACGGACTGAAGCCCTTGACGCGGGCGATGAGGATGTAGTCCTGCGCCAGCACCTCCAGCAGCGAGGCCTTGAGCACGCGCGAGATCATCGCGGCCAGCGGCAAGGCCAGCGACAGTGCCGGCCACAGCATGTGATAGAGGGCCGAGCCAAAGACATCGAAGCGCCCGCGCAGGAGGCTTTCGAACAGCACAAAGCCGGTCGCCGAATCGAAGCGCAGGTCCGCATCGAGCAAGCCGAACACCGGCAGCACCGGCAGCAGCACGCCCAGGAACAGGATGCCGGCCAGGCCCCAGAGGAAGTCGGGGATCGCCGTCACAAAACCGGTCCACACGTCGACGCCGCGTTCGATGATGGTGCCGCGCCAGGTGATCGCCGCCAACGCCGCCGCCCCACCGATCAGCACCGCGAGCAGCAGCGCGAGCATCGACAGCTCCAGCGTCAGCGGAAGGTGCTCGCGCACCAGGTCCAGCACGTCGCGCTTCAAGGTGATCGACTGGCCGAAGTGCCCGACAGAAGCCTGCCCCAGGTAGATGAAGAACTGCGCCGGCAGGCTCTTGTCGAAGCCGTACAGGGCGCGCAGTGCCCGGATGTCGTCCGGCGAGGCGCCCGGCCCGATCATCATCGCGATCGGGTCGCCGGGCGCCACGCGCAGCAGCACGAACACCACCACCAGCACGCCCAGCAAGGTAGGCAGCGCCCATAGCAGGCGCCTCATTCCGCCGCCGCTCCAGCCCGATAGCTTGTCGCGCCGCCTTGAACCGGCGACGGAATCAATGGCATGAAATCACGCCTTCGACGCCTTGGTCACCGATTGCGCCAGCAGGTACCCGGCCAGGTGCGGCTTCACTGCGACCGACTTCTTGAACAGGATGGTCTGCACCTGCTGGTAGAGCGGAAGCACCAGCGCGTTCTCCGCGATGAACTTGTCGACCTTTTTCCAGCCGGCGATGCGCTTGGACTCGTCCTTCTCGCCCCACAGCGGGCCGATCATCGCGTCCACATCCTTCGACTTCCAGCCGGAGTGCGGGCTCGGGCCGAACATCGCGAAGCCGGTCGAGTCGTTGGGGTCGCCGATGGCGTCGCCCCAGTTGTAGAAGGCCATCGGCGCGAGCTTGTGGCTCAGGCGCAGCTCGAAGTGCTTGGCAATCTCGTAGACCTCGATCTCGGCCTCGATGCCGACCTTGCGCCACATGCCGACGATGGCTTGCACCGTTTCGTAGTCCTTGGGCAGGTAGCCGCGCGTGGTCTGGATCTTGAACTTGACCGGCTTGGCCGGGCTGTAGCCCGACTTGGCCAGCAACTGCTTTGCGAGTTCCGGGTCGTACTTGACCTTGGTGCTCGGGTCGAATGCGGCGTACTGCGGCGCCTGCAGGGTGTCGATGGCGACGCCGTAGCCGCGCAGCAACTGCTTGACGATGGCCTGCTTGTCGACTGCGTGCACGGCGGCCATGCGCACGTTGGCATCGGTCATCGGCTCGACGTCGGTGATGAACAGCATCGCGATGTCGGTGATCGGCGAACTCACGCCGCTGAGGTGGGGCAGCTTCCGGAGCCGGTCGAATTCCTCGAAGGGCACGCCCAGCGTCACGTCGGACTTGCCGCTCTCGATCTCGGCCACGCGCGCGCTCGGGTCGGTCACGAACTTGATCGTCACGCCCCTGAACGCGGGCTTCGGGCCCCAGTACTTGTCGAAGGCCTTGAGCTTGACATACGAGCCTTGCACGAACTCGTCGATCATGTAAGGGCCCGAGCCGATCGGCTGCTTTTCGAAGCCGGCCGCGCCCACCTTCTCGTAGTGCGCCTGCGGGATCATGAAGCCGGTGAGGAAGGCCATCCACTTGAAGTAGTCGGCCACGTACTGCTTCACGTCGGCGGTGATCTTGTTGCCGGAGACCTGGAAGTTGTCGACGCTCGACCAGATGATCCCGGCCACCGGGTTGCCGGCCTTCGGGTCGCCGGCGCGCTTGAGGTTCCACACCACGTCGGCGGCGGTGACGGGCGTGCCGTCGTGCCACAGCGCGCCCTGGCGCAGCTCGATCTCGATCTTCGTCTTGTTGGCGTTCCAGCCCCACTTGCTGATGAGGCCGGGCTTGAAGGACAGGTCGGCTGCCTGGTCGATGTACTGGTCGAACACGGCCTTCCAGATGCCCTGGATCGATGGGTTCACTGCCGAGGGGCCGGTGGTCGGGTCCCAGCTGGGCAGGCCGACGTTGTAGGCGATGGTGAGCGTGTCGGCCTGCTGCGCATGGGCCGAGGACAGGAGGATGCCGGTGAGCGGGCTGGCGCCGAGGGCAGCCCCGGCTCCGGCCTGGATGAAGCGGCGGCGATCGAATTCGGACATGGAAGCACCTCGGTGGTTGTGGAGACGGGCGGTTAAGAAAAGATGCCGGTGTCGGCGGGAAGAGGGCGCTTCGCGGCGTCTGCTTACTTGTCTGGTGCCTTGGGCGACCAGAGTACCGTGCGAGCCGTTGCCTCGTAGGCCATGCCGCGCGGATAGCTGATCAGCTCCAGCTGCAGACCCCAAGGCGCGAGGAAGTAGTTGATGACCTGGCCGGCGGCCGGCCCCTCGGTCACCGGCAACGGACCAGCCAACACACGCACGCCTTGCGCCTTGAGGTACGCGACGGCGGTGTCGATGTCGTCGACGTAGAACGCCAGGTGGTGGCCGCCGATGTCGCTGTTCTTCGGAATGTCGTTGCGCTGGTCCGGCGCGCTGTACTGGAACAGCTCGATGTTCGATCCCATGCCGCAGCGCAGCAGCGCGATCTGCTGGATTACCGCGCGCGGATGCACGTTGAGCGTGTCGGCCATGAAGCTGCCGCTGTCGTCGCGGAACGGACCGAAGGTGGTGATCAGCTCGCAGCCGACCACGTCGACGAAGAAGCGGATGGCAGCCTCGAGGTCGGGCACCGTGATGCCAGTGTGGTCATGCCCGCGCAGGCTCGGGATGCCACGCGATGCGGCGGGTGCGCCGGAAGCGCCACCCTTTTCCAATGCCGCCTGCAGGCGATGTGCTTTGCGTTTCATCTCGTTGTC
Source organism: Variovorax sp. dw_308 (assembly GCF_019207085.1). GTDB lineage: Bacteria > Pseudomonadota > Gammaproteobacteria > Burkholderiales > Burkholderiaceae_C > Variovorax. Next base: position 522,979 of record NZ_JAATOM010000004.1, read on the forward strand.
TTCCGTTTTGAGCCGACTGACAATTCGGCAAGCAGCTTCCGCGCCAGCAAACTGCTTTACACCTAAACTATATGAGCGTAATGTTTGCCACCCCACTCTGGAGAACCCTACATGGCAGGTCAGTACATCGACATGAAGGCCGCTGACGGCAGCGGCACGTTCCGAGGCTATCTCGCGTTACCTGCATCGGGCAAGGGCCCGGGCCTGGTGATCGCGCAGGAGATATTCGGCGTCAACAAGACCATGCGCGACGTGGCCGACTACTACGCCGAGGAAGGCTACGTCGTTCTCGTGCCGGACATCTTCTGGCGCCAGGAGCCGAATGTCGAACTGGGCTATACCGAGGCCGACTGGCAGCGCGCCTTCGGCTTCTACCAAGGCTTCGACGAAGCCAAGGGCGTCGAAGACATCCAGACCGCGATCACGGCGCTGCGGGGCCGGCCCGAAGTGAGCAACAAGAAGGTGGGCGTGCTGGGCTTCTGCCTGGGGGGCAAGCTGGCGTACCTGGCAGCCACGCGCACCGATGCCGACGTGTCGGTGGGCTACTACGGCGTGGGCATCGACGCCGCGCTGGTCGAGGCCGACAACATCACGAAGCCGCTGGTGCTGCACGTTGCCGAACTCGACAAGTTCTGCCCGCCCGAGGCGCGCGACAAGATCGTGAAGGCGCTTAGCGGCCGTCCGAACGTCACGGTCTACCAGTACCCCGGCCAGGACCACGCTTTCGCGCGCGCCGGCGGCGAGCACTATCACAAGCCGTCCGCGCTGATGGCGCACGAGCGCAGCATCGGCGCGTTGAAGGGCGCGATGGGCCCGCACTACGACCTGTCGGCGCTGTGGGACAAGCACTGCGAATACGAGTTCGGCACGCGCAATGTGGACGACACGATGAGCACGATGGTCGCCGAGCCGTACGTGAACCACATCCCGACCATGACGGGCGGCGTGGGCTACAAGCAGTTGCACCGCTTCTACAGCGACCATTTCGTCAACAGCAACCCGCCGGACACGGCGCTGGTCCCGATCTCGCGCACCGTGGGCGCGACGCAGGTGGTCGACGAGATGCTGTTCACCTTCACCCATACGACCGAGATCCCGTGGATGCTGCCAGGCGTGAAACCGACGGGCAAGCGCGTCGAAGTGCCCTTGCTCGCGGTGATCAAGTTCCGCGGCGACAAGCTCTACCACGAGCACATCTACTGGGACCAGGCGAGCGTGCTGGTGCAGGTCGGGCTGCTGGATCCCAAGTTGGTGCCGGCGGCTGGCGTGGAGACGGGCAAGAAGCTTCTGGACGAGACCTTGCCGTCGAACACGTTGATGCCGGAGTGGAAGGCCTGATCGCGCTGCGAGCAGTTTGACGCGGGCGCGGCGTCGGCGGCGGCGCATCCCTCTTGCTCCCTCTCCCCTCGGGGAGAGGGCAGGGGTGAGGGGCGGTCCTCTCCAGAGAACGGATGCCGGATTCGACCAAATCCTGCCGGAACCGGCTTGCGTTGCCGCCCCCTTGGGTTGCACGATACGAAGACCCACAACTGGAGCTCCCCGATGAAGTTTCGATCGATTGCGGCCGCGCTGGCCGTTGCCGCCGCCATGGCACCTGCCTGTGCGGCGGACAAGATCAAGGTGGGCTTCCTGTCCACGCTCTCGGGCCCCGGCGGCGCACTCGGCGTCGACATCCGTGACGGCTTCCAGCTGGCGCTCAAGCACCGCGGCGACAAGCTCGGCGGCCTGCCTGTCGAACTGAACGTCGTCGACGACCAGCAAAGCGCAGACACCGGCCGCCAGGCCGCCGAACGCATGCTCAAGCGCGACAAGGTGGATGTCATGACCGGCATGGTCTTCTCCAACGTGCTGTTGCCGATCATGCCCAGCATCCTCGGCAACGACACCGTCTACCTCTCGACCAACACCGGCCCCGCCGAATACGCCGGCGACAAGTGCAACAAGAATTTCTTCGCCGTCGCCTGGCAGAACGAGGACATCCCCGCGGCCATGGGCCAGTACGTGTCCGAGAAGGGCCACAAGAGCGTGTTCCTCATCGCGCCCAACTACCCCGGCGGGCGCGAGTCCATCGGCGGCTTCAAGCGGCTCTACAAGGGCAAGATCGCCGAGGAGGTCTACGTGAAGATGGGTCAACTCGACTTCTCGTCCGAGCTGGCGCAACTGCGCGCATCGGGCGCTGACGCGGCCTTCTTCTTCCTCCCGGGCGGCATGGGCATCAGCTTCATCAAGCAACTGGTCGCCTCGGGGCTGACCAAGGATGTGACGCTCTACGCGCCGGGCTTCTCGGGCGACCAGGACACCATCAAGGCCGTCGGCGAGCCGATGCTCGGAATGTTCAATTCTTCGCAGTGGGCCGCCGACCTGCCGGGCGAGGCCAACCAGAAGTTCGTCGCCGACTTCGAGAAGGAATACGGCCGCATCCCCACGCTCTATGCCTCGCAAGGCTACGACGCCGCGATGCTGCTCGATGGCGCGGTGCGCGACATCAAGGGCAAGATCGAGGACAAGAACGCCTTTCGCAAGGCACTGCGCGCGGCCAACTTCAAGTCGGTGCGCGGCAACTTCAAGTTCAACGTCAACCAGTATCCGATCCAGAACTACTACCTGCGGGTGGTCGGCCGCGACAAGCAGGGCCGCATCGCCAACAGGACCATGAAGACCATCCTGGTGGACTACCACGATCCGTTCGCGTCCACCTGCAAGATGCAGTGAGCAAGCCACTCGGGACACGACAACAAGGGGAAGAAACGATGCAACAACGACAGCTGCGGCAACAGCCCTCCGACGCGCAAATCGCCGCCCTGGTGCGGGGCGACAGCGTGCACAAGTCGGTCTACACCGACCCGGCCCTGTTCGAACTGGAGATGCAGCGCATCTACGGCCGCGTGTGGATCTACGTCGGCCATGAAAGCCAGGTGCCCAACCCCGGCGACACGCACACCACGCGCATCGGCAACCAGGACGTGGTGATGGTGCGCGCCGCCGACAGGCAGGTGCACGTGCTCTACAACCGCTGCCCGCACAAGGGCGCGAAGCTGGTGGCCGAGGGCGACCACAACGTCGGCAAGTTCTTCCGCTGCCCGTACCACGCGTGGACCTTCAAGCTCGACGGCCAGCACCTGGCCGCGCCGATGAAGCTCGGCTTCGAGGGCACCTGCTTCGACCCGAAGCATCCGGACTTCTCGATGCGCCAGCTCGCGCGGGTCGAGAACTACCGAGGCTTCGTGTTCGCCAACCAGTGCGCCGAAGGGCCCGGCCTCAAGAATTTCCTCGGCGGCGTGATCAGCTCCATCGACAACCTCTGCGACCGCTCGCCATCCGGCGAAGTGGAGGTGGCGGGCGGCGTGTTCCGCGTGCTGCAACCGTCGAACTGGAAGGTGTTCTACGAGAACCTGCACGACACGATGCATGCGCGCGTGACGCACGAGTCTTCCTTCATGGCCGCGCGCGACGAGGCCAAGGCCATTGGCAACATGCCGCTGGAACTGCACATCATGGACGGCAACGGCGAGCCCTATGAGTTCTGGGAGAAGCTGGACCTCTGCGCCTACGACAACGGCCACGGCTACATGGAAGGCATCTTCGACCCCGGCGCCGCCGACAAGGACCCGGTCACCCGCTCGCACTTCGAGTCGCTCAAGCAGGCCTACGGCGAGGAGCGTGCCCGCGAAATCCTCGGCATGAACCGCCACAACACCATCGTCTACGGCAGCGGCTCGCCGCACACGGTGTTCCAGCAGTTCCGCGTGATCCGGCCCATCTCGGTGGACCGCACGCTGGTGGAGATCCAGGTGTTTCGCCTCAAGGACGCGCCGCCCGCCTTGTTCAAGCGTGCGCTGGTCTATGCCAACCTCATCAATTCGCCGTCGTCGAACGTCATGCCCGACGACATCGAGGTCTACGGCCGCTGCCAGGACGGCAACCTCAACCACGGCGGTGACTGGGTCAGCATGCACCGCTATCACGGCACCGACCGCACCATGGAGGGCGGCATGGTGTCGACCAACGGCACCAGCGAACTGCCGATGCGCAACCAGTTCAAGGCCTGGAAGCAGTTCATGATGAGCGACAGCGCCTTCCCGCAAGCCGAGCCTGCAAAGGAGCCGGTCCATGCTGCTTGACCTCGACTTCGATGTCTCCGTCGACCGGCTGAGTCCGGTGGACGTGCCAATGGAGACCTGGCTGCGCCTGCAGCAGTTTGTCTACCGCGAGGCCCGCCTGCTCGACGAGCGGCGCTGGGACGAATGGCTGGCCCTGTGGACCGACGACGGCATGTACTGGCTGCCGCAGCAGCACGGCCAGGCCAGCCCCTACGACCACATCTCGCTGGCATGGGAAGACAAGATGCTGCGCGAGGTGCGCGTGCGCCGCGTGGAGCATGCGCGCAACTGGTCGCAGCAGCCGCCCACCTACGCGACGCGGCTGGTGGGCAACGTCAGCGTGGACGGCACCGATGTCGCCGGCAACCTGGTTGTGCGCGCCGTGTTCCAGATGACCGAATGGCGCAAGCGGCAGACGCGCCAATTGGCCGGCGACTACCTCTACAAGCTCGCTGCCGAAGGGAATGGCTGGCGCATCCGCATGAAGCGCGTGAACCTGGTCAATTGCGACGCGGCGCACGAGAACCTGGAAATCTTCATTTGATGGACGTGCAATCCAAAGGCGCGCTCCTCGCGCTTCACTATCAGAACGACGTGCTGCATCCGGAGGGGAAGATCCGCGTCGGCCTGAGCGCCGACAGCCCGGTGCGCAGCGCGGTCATCGCCGCGGCCCAGGCGCTCCTGCAGGGCGCACGGCAGCGGCAATGGCCCATCATGCATGTGCGCATTGCCTTCCGGCCGGACTTCGGCGACCTGATCCAGAACGCGCCGATCTTTCGCAACGTCGCGGCCATCGGCGCGGTGGTGGAGGGCACGTGGGGCGCGGCGTTCTATGAATCGCTGGCGCCGGATGCGGCGCGCGCCAATGAGTACGTGGTGCGGCATCGGCGCGTGAATGCCTTCTATGGCACGCAGCTCGAGGACCTGCTGCGCATCGTGGATGCGCGGCGGCTGGTCATCGCCGGCGTGGCCACGCATTCGGTGGTCGAGAGCACGGTGCGCCATGCGGTGGACATGGGCTACGAGGTGACCGTGGCGGCGGATGCCTGCGCATCGGCGCAGCCGGCCGAGCACGAGGCGTCGCTGCGCAGCATGGACCTGATCGCGCGGATCGCGCGGGGCGAGGCGGTGTTTTCATGAGCGCCGCCCGGCCGACCGAAGGCGCTCGCACGGCAGTGCGCAGCACGGAGGTTTTCAAGAAATGAGCGCGGACCTCACAGGCAAGGTCGCCATCGTCACCGGCAGCACGCAAGGCGTGGGCGCCGATATCGCGCGCGTGTTGTCTGCATCGGGCGCGCACGTCGTGATCGTCGGGCGCACCAAGGAGGCGGGCCATGAACTCGTGTGGGAACTCACCGAGCGCCCGGGCGTGCAGGCCATCTTCTGCGGCATGGACATCGAGCAGGACGCGCACATCGACCAGTGCGTGAAGACCACGCTGGAGCGCTTCGGCCGCATCGATATCCTCGTCAACAACGCCTGCATCTATACCGACGAAGGCATTGCCTCCAGCCGTGCGCAGTGGCACCAGACCTTGGGCGTCAACCTCGTGTCGGCGGCGATCTTCTCGCAGAAGGTGCTGCCCCACATGCAGCGGGGCAGCGTGATCGTCAACCTGGGCAGCGTCGGCGGCAAGTTCGGCTCGGCGGGGCGGGCGTTGTATCCGGCCTCCAAGGCCGCGATGCTGCAACTCACGAAGAGCATGGCCGTGACCGTGGCGCCGCAAGGCATCCGTGTCGTGGCCGTGTCGCCGGCCTGGACCTGGTCGCCATCGGTCGAATCGCTGAGCGAAGGCTCGCGAGAGCATGCCGATGCCGTGGCCGCGCCATTGCATCCGCTCGGACGCGTGGGCGATGGCGCGGAGGTAGGCAACGTGGTGGCCTTCGTCTGCTCCGACGCGGCCTCGTGGATTACGGGCGTGGACATCCCGGTGGACGGCGGCTATTCGGTGCTCGGTCCGGACCAGGGCCTTGGGCCACGCGTCTGGTTTGCACGGGCGAACGAGCAGAAGTGAACGCGACGCTGCTGCTGGAGCATGCCCTCAACGGGCTGCAGTTCGGGCTGATGCTGTTCCTGCTCGCGGCGGGCCTGACGCTGATCTTCGGCATCATGGATTTCATCAACCTGGCGCATGGCTCGCTGTACATGGCGGGTGCGTATTTCGCGGCGACCTTCACCGAGATGAGCGGTTCCTTCTGGCTGGGCCTGCTGGGCGCGGTGGTCGCCACGGCCATCCTGGGTGCGCTGCTGGAACTGGTCATCTTCCGGCGGCTCTACAAGCGCGACCACATGTCGCATGTGCTCGCGACCTTCGCGCTGATCCTGATCTTCAACGATGCCGCCCGGATGATCTGGGGGCCGCAACCCCTGATGCTGAACACGCCGCCCTCGCTGTCGAATCCGGTGGAACTGCTGCCCGGCTTCTCGTACCCGTCGTTCCGCCTGTTCATCATCGGTGCGGGCCTGGCGGTGGCGGGCCTGCTGTACCTGCTGGTGGTGAAGACGCGGCTCGGCATGCAGGTGCGCGCCGGCGCCTCCAACCGCGACATGGTGCGCGTCATGGGCGTGAACATCCAGCGCATCTTCACGCTGCTGGTGGCGCTCGGTGCAGCCCTGTGCGCGGTGGCCGGCGCGCTGCTGGGGTCGGTGCTGTCGGTGCAGGTGGGCATGGGCGAAAGCATCCTCATCCTGGCCTTCGTCGTGATCGTGATCGGCGGCATCGGGTCGGTCCGCGGCGCGCTGTTCGGCGCCATCCTGGTGGGGGTGGTGGACACGCTGAGCCGCAGCCTGCTGCCCGCGGCGCTGAAGGCGATCGCGCCCGCGGACATCGCGTCCAGCCTCGGGCCGACGCTGGCCTCCATCCTCATCTACGTGCTGATGGCGACGGTGCTGTTCTTCAAGCCCGAGGGCCTGTTCCCCGCGCGGGGTTGAGGTCGATGAAAGCAAGCATGAAAAGCACCCTGCACCACGCGGTCTCCGCGCCGCTGGCCCTGGCCTTGCTGGCGCTGCTGGCGGCGGTTCCCATCGTCGCGCAGGCTACGGGGCTGGATTTCTACGTCGGCTTTGCCACGCGGCTGCTCATCTTCTCGCTGGCGGCGACGAGCCTCAACCTCATCCTCGGCTTCGGTGGCATGGTGAGCCTGGGGCATGCCGCGTACTTCGGCTTTGGCGCGTACCTGGTCGGCATCCTCATGCAGCAAGGCATTGCGTCGGCATGGATCGCGTGGCCCGTCGTGATGATCGCCAGCGGCGTGCTGGCGCTGGTCATCGGCGTGGTGTCGCTGCGGACCAAGGGCGTGCACTTCATCATGATCACGCTGGCCTTCGCGCAGATGATGTACTACGTGATGACGTCGCTGAAGGCCTATGGCGGCGACGACGGGATGAGCCTCGCAGGGCGTTCGACGCTGGGCACATCGGCACTGGACCTGAGCTCGGAGCCGGTCTTCTACTGGGTCGTGCTGGCCGTGACCGCGGCCGCGTCGTATCTGCTGTACCGGCTCATCAATTCCCGCTTCGGCCGCGTGATCCAGGCCATCCGCGAGAACGAGGTGCGCATGCAGGCGCTGGGTTATCCGGTGTTTCGCTACAAGCTCGCCTGCCTGGCCATTGCCGGATCGCTGGCGGGCCTGGCCGGTGCGCTGATCGCCAACCAGAACATGATGGTCACACCCGCGCTGTTGCACTGGTCGCAGTCGGGCACGCTCATGGTGATGGTGATTCTGGGCGGCATGGGCTATCTCTCCGGCGGCGTGCTCGGCGCGGTCGTGATGCTGGGGCTGGAGGAGATCCTCTCGGCGTACACCACGTACTGGCAGTTCGCGCTCGGCATCATCCTGCTGTGCGCGGTGATCGCCTTTCCGAAGGGGCTGGCGGGAATGCTGGAACGCATCTTCGCCGGCAAGTCCGGCAAGGGCGGCGCATGACCGAGCCGATCCTGCAACTGCACGATCTGGTCAAGCGCTACGGTGGGCTGACCGTCACCGACAGGCTGAACCTCGCCGTCATGCCGCGGCAGGTGCACGCCATCATCGGTCCGAACGGCGCGGGCAAGACCACGCTGATCCAGCTCATCGCCGGAGCGCTGAAGCCGAACAGCGGGCGCATCGTGCTGGGTGGGCGCGACATCACGGCGCTGGCCATGCATGAGCGCGTCGCGCTGGGGCTGGCGCGCTCCTACCAGATCACGAACGTGTTCAAGACCTGCTCGGTGCTCGACAACCTGGCGCTGTCGGTGCAGGCGCGCAGCGGCAGCAGCATGCGCTTCTGGCGGCGTGCGATCGACGAGGCGGCGCTGTTCAGGGAAGCCGCCGGTATCGCCGGGCGCGTGGGCCTGGCGGACCGGCTGCAGGTCATTGCCGCGAGCCTCTCGCACGGGGAGCAGCGCCAGCTGGAACTGGGCCTGGCATTGGCCAGTGCCCCGCAACTGCTGTTGCTGGACGAGCCGATGGCCGGCATGGGCCCCGAGGAATCGGCGCGGCTGATTCCGTTGATCAAGGAACTCGGCCGGCAACACACCGTGGTGCTGATCGAGCACGACATGGATGCCGTGTTCCAGCTGGCCGATTGCATCTCGGTGCTCGTGGCGGGGCAGGTGATGGCCACCGGAACGCCTGAACAGATCCGCGCCAATGCCGCCGTGAAGAAGGCCTACCTGGGTGATGAGGTCACCCCATGAGCGGGCCCCGGGAAGTCCTCCGCGTCGATGCGATCGACGCCAGCTATGGCCAGAGCCAGGTGCTGTTCGGCATGCACCTGGCCATCCGCGAGGGCGAGACGGCCACGCTGCTCGGCCGCAATGGCGCCGGCAAGACCACGACGGTGCGCGCGATCCTCGGGCTTGCGTCACCGGGCAAGGGCAGCATCCACTTCGAGGGCCAACGCGTCGATGCATGGGCCACCGATCGCATCGCGCGCCTGGGCGTCGCGCTGGTGCCGGAAGGTCGGCAGATCTTTCCGAACCTGTCGGTCACCGAGAACCTGATCGCCTTCGCCGCCAATCGCAGAGGCGCCAAGGACCCCTGGACGCTCGGTCGCGTGCATGCGCTGTTCCCCCGCCTGAAGGAGCGTGCCCGCAACATGGGCAACCAGCTCTCGGGCGGCGAACAGCAGATGCTCGCGATCGGCAGGGCGCTCATGACCAATCCGGCGCTGCTGATCCTGGACGAAGTCACGGAGGGGCTCTCGCCGCTGATCCGCGAGGAGATCTGGGCCTGCCTGCGGCAGCTCCGCGCGCAGGGCCAGACCGCCCTGGTCATCGACAAGTACGTGGAGCGCCTGCTGTCACTGGCCGACCACCACACCGTGGTGGAGAAGGGCCGTGTCGTGTGGACCGGCAGCAGCGCGCAACTGCGCGAGGCGCCGGACATCTGGCATCGCTACGTGGGTGTCTGAAGCCTCGTCATGACCAGCAGGATCTGCGCGTCCTTCCTGCTGGTGGACAGGTAGGCATGGCCGATGCCGCTGTCGAAATAGATCCACTCCGACTTCTTCAGCGACACCGTCTCCCCGCTCTCGAAGCAGAGCTGGATGGCGCCCGACAACACCAGCAGGAACTCCTGCCCCGGATGGGAGCCGTAGTCGTCGAACTCGTCCAGGCTGCGCGCCCTGATCCGGCTGTAGGCCGGCGTCATGCGCTTGTCCAGGAAGTCATTGGCGAGCAGGTGGTGGTCGTAGTGGTCGCTGGTGTAGTTGGGCGTGGACTCCAGCGACGAGCGGCTGTAGATCGTCGGCTTGCTGACCTTGCGGGCCGCCCTGGCCTTGGGCTCGGGCTGGAACAGCTGGGCGATGTCGATGCCCAGCGAGAGCGCCACGGCGGCGAACTTCTCGTAGCTGATGGACACCTGGCCGAGTTCCATCTTGGAGAGCGTCGGCAGGCTTACGCCGGACTTCTCGGAAAGCTGCTTGAGCGTGAGGTCGCAGCTCTTGCGGACCTCGCGAATGCGATGGCCCATGGCCTGGCGGTCGATCTGCGTGGCCTGCGCCGGCGCCGCGGCCCGTGCTTTCGCGGTCGACCTGGCGGGTGCCGGCCGGGCCTTGGCGGCGCGGGCATTCGTTGCCGGGGCCTTCCTGGTTGGAGCCTGCGTGGAGTGAGATTTCTGGGTCACGATTCATTCAGTATGCCTCCGCGCGGCATTGGTGGAAACCATGTTCTCTCTTTCGAGAATTCTCATTTACGATAATTACCGCGAGTCAACTGAGCGGAGGAATTGCTTTTTCGGCGGGCTCGCATCAAACAAATTCCTGGAGTCCATCGCATGAAGTCTTCCCGTTTCATTCTCCTTGCCAGTCTTGCCACGACTTGCGCAGCCACCGCCTGGGCGCAGCAACCGGTCCAGGCCGTCACCATCGGCTACGTCGGTCCTACCTCCGGTTCCATGGCCCACTACGGCGTCGATGCCCGCAACGCCATCACGCTGGCCATCGACGACCTCAATCAGCAGGCCCTGGTGATCGACGGCAAGCGAATCGAGTTCAAGCTGGCTGCGGAGGATGACGCGGGCGACCCCAAGCAAGGCACCATCGCCGCGCAGAAGCTCTGCGACGCCAAGGTCTCCGGCGTGGTGGGCCACATCAACTCGGGCAGCGCGATTCCTGCCGCGCGCATCTACAACGAATGCGGCATTCCCCTGATCTCCCCGGGCGCCACCAACCCGCAGTTCACCAAGCCCGGCTACAAGAACGTGTTCCGCCTGGTGGCCAACGACAATGCGCTTGCCACGGGCCTGGCGCGTTACGCGGCCGAGCAGTTGAAGGTCAAGCGCGTGGTGGTCATCGACGATCGCTCCGCCTACGGCCAGGGCGTCTCCGAGGTGTTCGAGCGCGAGGCGCGCGCTGCGCACATCCAGATCATTTCGCATGAGTTCACCACCGACAAGGCGTCGGACTTCCAGTCGATCCTGACCAGCATCAAGGCGAAGAACGCGCCCGCCATCTTCTTTGGCGGCAATGACGCGCAGGCCGGCCCGATGCTGCGCCAGATGGAGCAACTGGGCATGAGCGACGTGCGCCTCATGGGCGGCGACGGCATCTGCACCACGCAGCTTGGAAAGCTGGCCCAGAACGCCAAGCCGCTGGCCAACGTCCTGTGCGCCGAAGGTGGACTCGCCGTCGAGAAGATGAACAACGGCAAGGCCTGGAAAGCCCGCTACGACCAGCGCTTTCCCAAGGAGTACGTGCTGTTCGCGCCCTATGCGTACGACGGCGTCATGGTGATGGCCGACGCAATGAAGCGGGCCAATTCGACGGACCCGGCCAAGTACACGGCGGAACTCGCCAACACCAACTACCGCGGCCTGTCGACGCGCGTGCAGTTCGACAGCAAGGGCGACCTGAAGAACCCGCAGTTCACGCTGTACAACTACCAGGACGGCGTCAAGACACCGCTCTACGACTGAGAAGGTGTGAATCTTTCTACTGCGGCCACCGATCTCGGGTCTGCGGTCCTCACCGCACGAGAGTGCGGTTCCGGTCCTCAACCCGACCTCGGCGCCCTCGCTACGAAATCTTCACACCTTCTGAGCCCCAGAACGTTCAGCCGCCACAACATGATCCTTGACGACTACCTTCGCAAGACCCCCACTTCCGCGCAGTGGTCGCAACGTGCCCGCAAGAGCATGCCCGACGGCGTCACGGTCGACACGCGCGTGTTCAACCCGTACAGCCTGTACGTGGCACACGCATCCGGCGTGCACAAGACCGATGTGGACGGCAACGTGCTGCTGGACTTCTTCGGCGGCCATGGCGCCATGGTGCTGGGGCACTGCCATCCGCGCGTCACCGCGGCGGCGACCGAGGCGATGGGGCGCGGCGTCCAGTACGCCGCATGCCATCCGCTCGAAGTCGGCTGGGCCGAACGCATCATCAAGCACATTCCAGGCGCCGCGAAGGTGCGATTCACCGGCAGCGGCACCGAGGCCACGATGCTGGCCATGCGCCTGGCGCGCGCGCGCACGGGGCGCGAGTGCATCGTGCGGGTGGCCACGCATTACCACGGCTGGCATGACTTCGCGACCTCCGGCTACAACGCGCACTTCGACGGCTCGCCGGCGCCCGGGGTGCTGGGCGAGGTGGCGGCCAAGACCCTGCTCGTGCCGCCCGACGACATCGCGGCGCTGGACCAGGTGTTCGCCCAACACGGCGCTGCCATCGCGGGCGTCATCGTCGAGCCGCTGGGTTCGCATTTCGGGCTGGTGCCCCTCGCAGACGCGTACCTGCAGCGATGCGCCGACCTGGCACGCGCGCACGGGGCGCTGTTCATCCTCGACGAAGTGGTGTCCGGCTTCCGCATTGCGCCCGGAGGCATCCAGAGCCTGCTGGGCCTGCGGCCGGACCTCACTTGCCTCGGCAAGGCGGCCACGGGCGGCATGCCGGGCGGCGTGGTCGCGGGCAGCGAGGCTGTCATGGGCATGCTGGAGTCGTCGTCGTCACGCAAGGTGCTGCACCAGGGCACCTTCACCGGCAATCCGGTCACCGCTGCTGCGGCCATCGCGGCCATCGACGAGATCAGCGAGAAGGACGTCTGCGCGCACATCAACGCCTTGGGCGACTACGCACGCGAGAGCCTTAACGACATGTTCGATCGCAAGGGCGTGCGCTGGCTCGCCTACGGACGCTACTCGGGCCTGCATCTCATGCCCGGCCTGTCGCCGCGGGGCTCCGATCCCTTTGCAATCACGCGCGGGGAGATCGCAAAGCCGTCCGCGGAACTGGCGGCCGCATTGCGCATGGGCCTGATCCTGGAAGGCGTGGACATCGGCGGGCGCGGGACGGTGTTCTTCGCCTACCCGCATCAGCGGGAGCACGTGGACCAACTGGTCGCGGCGATGGATCGGGTGCTGGACCGCCTGGGCAGGCAGGGCCTGCTGGACGAGCGCGACATGGCGCACGCGACGCCGGCCTGAGCTCGGCCTCAGTTGCCTGTCGAATGCAGGGGTCGTGAACCGGCATCGGGCTCGAGCGCGCCGCAGCGCTCCAGCAGCCAGTCCCGGAACGCGACGAGTGCAGGCAGGCCCGCCTTTTCCTCGGGGTAGCAAAGATAGTAGCCCCAGGGCATGATGCGCCACACGGGAAGCGGACTGTGCACAACCCCGGCATCCAGATCCTGGTGCACGATGCACGCTGGCAGCAGGCCCAGACCCATGCCGCTGGCGACGGCCTGGACGATCGTGCTGCACATGTCGAGGCAGGGACCCGACAGCGACTTCGCATCGTCCACGCCGTGGACGCGGCACCAGTCGCGCCAGGCGTTCGGCACGCTCAGGTGGCGCAACAACGGGTAGTGAAGGACATCGGCCGGTTTGGCCAACGGCGGGGACCCGTGCGCCCGCTTCGATGGCGCGATCACGACGTTGTGGCTGCCAGCAAGGTAGTGGGCGCGGGCGCCGGGCCAGGAACCTTCGCCGAAGCGGATCGCGCAATCGAGTTCCGGCACCGAGAAGTCGTACGAGCGCACGTAGGGCACGAAACGCAATTCGATATCGGGATGGCGCTCACTGAACTCCCTGAGGTGCGGGACCACATGCTTGTCGCCGAAAGACGGGACGCTCGAAATGCCCAGCGTCGTGCCTTGCGCCGCGCCCACCACCACGGACTTCGTGGCCTCTTCGAGTTCGCTGATCAGCGGTTCGATGCGTGCCACATAACGCTGTCCGGCGGGCGTCAGCCGAAGCTGCTTGCGGATGCGCTCGAACAGCGCCACGCCCAGCAGGTGCTCGAGTTCGAGCACCTGCTTGCTGACGGCGCTGGCTGTGAGATCCAGGTGAGTGGCCGCGCGCGCCATGCTCCCGAACCTGGCTGTCGCCAGCAGCGCCTGAAGGAGATGGTGAGGAGGAACGAACCTTTTCAAGGTGACCAAATGGAATGAGTTGCAGCGAATTTGTCGCTGTTCCCCGGCGGGGTGCACATACACAATAGCTCACATAAGAAAAAGTTCCTGAAACCACCATGCTGTCACACCCATGCTTCATCGTCGTACCGTGCTTTCGGCCATGCCGCTCCTGGCCATGGCCAAGCCTTCCCTTGCGCAGTTGCAAGCCTCGATCAAGGTCATCGTGCCGTTTTCCGCGGGCGGGACCACCGACCTGGTGGGCCGCATCGTCAGCGAGGCCTTGTCCAAGGTGTTGGACACACCCGTCGTGGTGCAGAACAAGGCCGGCGCCGGCGGCGCCATCGGCATGGGAGAACTGGCGAAGGCTGCGCCGGATGGCCTGACGCTGGGTATTGCGAACCTGTCGACGCAGGTGGCCATACCGGTCGCCTACAAGAAGCCTCCCTACAACCCGGCCAGCGATTTCACCTATATCGGCGAACTGGCCCTGGCCCCCGCAGTCCTCCTCGTACGGTCGTCCTTGCCGGTGAACAACATGGCTGAGTTCATCCGGTATGCGAGGGCACGTCCGGGGCAGCTTTCCTATGGCTCGCCGGGTATCGGTTCGGCCGGACACTTTGGGGCAGAGATCTTCAAGGTATCGACGCGAACCTTCATCGTCCACATTCCCTATCGCGGCGGTGCCGGCCTGGTCAACGACCTGGTCGCCGGGCATCTCGACATGGGTTTCGATCAGGTCGCGACGGCGCTCCCTCATGTTCGCGCGGGCCGCCTGCGCGCTCTTGCGGTGACGTGGCCGGCGCGGCTGCCCGAATTGCCCGAGGTCCCGACCTTCGCGGAGGTTTCGCTTCCCGACAACAACGGGCCGACGTGGTTCGGCCTGGTCGGTCCGGCGGGGATGGCCCAGGGCTTGCGCGACAAGCTGAACGCATCGGTCAACCGGATTCTCGAGACGCCGCATGTGCGGCAGCGCATGGAACCCGTGGGGCTGTACCCGAGCGCCTCCTCACCCGATCAATTTGCGTCGCGCGTCGCCAGCGACATCGTCGCGCTGCGGCGAATCGCGCGCGGCGCTCGCATCAGCCTGGACTGAAGCCATGAGGCCTCCAGTCTCCGTAACGCGCGGCGTACGCGAGAGCGCAGTCCTGATCGATTCCCCGCACAGCGGCGACATCTACCCCCACGATTTTCGATTCGGATGCAACTTCGAACACCTGCGGCAGGCCGAGGGCATGTACATCGACAGCATCTTCTCCTTCGCCCCCGCCATGGGCGCGACACTGGTCCAGGCCGCATTCCCGCGCACCTACATCGACGTCAATCGCAGCGCCACGGACCTCGATCCTGAGGTGGTGCCAGGCGCTACGCCTGCCCCCGATGCGCCTGCGCAGTCGCGTCTTGGCATGGGCCTGGTCTGGCGCGCGATCGATGGCATGCCTATCTATGACCGGTCGCTGTCGCTCGAAGAAGTGGAAGCTCGCATCGCCAACTACTGGATGCCGTACCACTGCGCGCTGGACGAAGCCTGGTTTCGCGTCATCAGGCGCTGCGGCTTCGGCATTCATCTGAGCTGTCTCTCCATGCCTTCGCGGTCAAGGGTGTATGCGCCGGAGATGGGTGGCGAGATGCCCTACGACATCGTCATCGGCAATCGCGACGGCACCACCGCGGGCAAACTGGTCACGCGCTGTGTCCAGCGGTTGCTGGAGCGCAGGGGGTACTACGTCGGGTTGAACGATCCGTACAAGGGCATAGAACTGGTGCGCAAGCTGGGCGCGCCGAAGGAGCGGCGGCACTCGCTGCAGATCGATATCAATCGGCGGTTGTTCATGGACGAGCAGTCGCTGGAGCCCACGGCGGGCCTGCTCGAGGTGCAGCGCGACATGGCCTACCTGCTCGGCTACCTCATCGACTATTCGGCAGAGCTCGCCTGAAGGGTCGAAGGCGCGAAGCTGGCTACGCTGCCCGCAGAGTCTGCAGCGGCGATTCGCCGTAGCGCTTGCGATAGGCCGTGCTGAACCTTCCGACATGGTTGAAGCCCCAGCGCAGGGCAATGTCGGTGACCTGGGCGCCGGGTGGCGCGCTCACCAGGTCCTGCCGCGCGCGTTCCAGCCGGGCGGTGCGCACATAGGCCATCGGCGATTCCTGCAGGTGCTTCTGGAAGGCCAGGCACAGGCTGCGGACGCTGGCGCCGCTTGCCTTCGCAATCATGTCGAGCGTGAGGGTCTCGTACAGGTGCGCGCGGATGAAGTGCTGCGCGGCCCGCACCGCGCGGGGCGCGGCGGCCCGCTGTGACTGCGACAGGCGCTGCGAATAGTTGCTGCCCTGGCGCAGCAGGAGATGGTGGATGAGGGCTTCCTCCTGCACCGGCAACAGTTGCGGTGCGAAGGCCGGCGAGGGCATGTGCAGGTTGCAGAAGTGGCTGGCCAGTTGATGCTGCCAGCTGCGGCCCGCGTCGTTGTCGAGCTGCAGTTCCGGGTCGAATTCGATGGGCCGGGACAGGTCGTCGTCGAGGAGGCCGCGGCAGGTGTTTTCCACACGCTCGCGCGGAATCTTCACGAGCAGCTGGCGGCAGCCTTCATGCCAGTCGAGTTCCAGGCCAAGGTTGGGCGAGATCACCGCGCCGGTGCTGGGCGAAGCGGCCACGGGCCTGCCGTCCACCCGGATCTCCGCCGAGCCCGCGAGCGGCACCTGGAACAGCACGAAGCCGTCGAGTTGCCCCGGCTCGATGCGCACCGCCGCACCATACTGGAGGACGAAGAACGAGAGCGAGCCGACATGCGCGCCATACAGCGCCGCATCGACCTTGCCTTTGCCCCAGAACAGGTCGTGCGCCTTGAAGGCGCCGGTGGTCTGCAGCTTGACCACGTCGGGGTCGGTGGAGACGAACATCGGCGACTGGCAAATCGGCTGCATTTCCGAACTGAACCACGCTTCCATGAAGTGCCCTTCGCACTGGGTGCCGCCGCAGCGGGATTGAACCGATTTTCGCGACGGATTTTAGGAGGCGGGTCGCACTCTTCCATCAGGGTCGCAACCGATGCGGCATGCGGAAATGCGGCCGCCGCGCATCGGCCGACCAGCGTCAGAAGTGGTATTCGGCGCGGATCTGCGGCGTCTTCGCGAGCGAGCCCGGGACGCTGCTGGGGTTGCCGAACTTGTTGCGCCAGTACTGGTATTCCAGGCCCACCCGGAACTTGTTCTTGCCCCAGTTGAGCGGCACGCCCGCGTCGTACCAGAGGATGCCGTCGAAGTTGGTTTCGGTGGCGGTGTTCACGCCGAACTCGTCCTTGCCCTTGGGTGCGATCCAGTTCAGGTAGCCCTCGAACGACAGGTTGGTGTCGCCCAGGGGGATCGCCCAGGTCACGCTCAGGGCAGGGTGCGTCTTGTAGTAATAGCGCTTGTCGATGCTGTTGGGTTCGTTGCTTTCCCACAGGGCCAGCACGCTGACGTTGAGGAAGCCTGGCACGTCCATCATGAAGGTCGGGCCGAGGACGAGCATCTGCTTGCGCGAGGCGTAGCCGGGATCGTTCTTGTGGTTCCAGTCGAGGCCGCTGGTGATGCCCAGTCCGCGCACCGGTCCCATGGCAAGGCTGTTGCCGGTGATCTTGCCGAGATCGAGCGTGTTGCGATAGACGATGTACGTTTCCGTCGCGTCGCTGTCCTTGCTGTCGGACTTGAGCACGTCGATGTTCAGGTAGTTGGTGCCGTACTTGAAGCCATCCGCGTGGGTGAAGTTGACGACGTTCTTCGCGATGTCCTGCTTGTTGAAGGGCTCGCGGAACTGGGTGCCGTAGCGGTAGCCGAGTGAGGTATCGCTCCAGTCGAGGAAGTCGGCGTGGGCGAAGGAACTGGCGAAGGCGAAGGCGGCGATTGCAACGCCAGCGAACGCATTCGCTGCTTTGGATTTCATGGGGAGCACGGTCGGGAAAGGTTGGGAAAGGAGATGAAACAAAACGTGCAGGAAGTGTGCCAGAACTGACTCGCCGGTCATTAGGGTGCTGCTGGAGGTCAGTTTATGCAGTTGCCTGACGACCTTCCATTGGCTCTCCGGCCCATTGACAGCCTTTCAGGATCGAGACGTACTGTGCGGGACAAGCGCTAGGCCCCGCTTGAAAAAGAAAAAACCATGGCGTCAAAATACTGTATAAAAATACAGTAATCGATTCCATCATGGGCCTTCTTTCCCTCGACTCTTTCCTCGCTTCCGGGCGCCACAACGTGTGGCGCGGCGACGAGCTGGGCGGTGCCGACGCGCAGGTCGTCGCCACCGGCCATGCCGCGCTGGATGCCGAACTGCCCGGCGGCGGCTGGCCCGTCGGCGCCATGACGGAGGTGCTGCAATCCACGCCCGAGGCGCATGTCTGGCAGTTGCTGTTGCCGGCCCTGGCGCAGGCGGTGCAGGACCGGGGCGGGCCGGTGGTGATGGTCGGTGCGCCGCACGAGCCTTTTGGTCCGGCGCTGGCGGCGGGAGGGTTGCCGGTGGAGGCCTTGATGTGGATTCGGGGCCAGGCGTCCGGCGCCTGCCTCTGGGCCTGCGAGCAGGCACTGCGCTGCGCCGACGTGGCCGCCGTTCTCGCCTGGCTGCCGCAGGCGCGCGTGGGCGAACTGCGTCGATTGCAACTCGCGGCGGCGCAGCACGAGGCGCTGCTGTTCGTGTTCCGGCCCGAATCGGTCGCGCAAACGGCTTCCCCGGCGCGGCTGCGCTTGCAGGTGGTGCGTGACGAGGCCCATATGCAGGTCCACCTGCTCAAGCGCCGCGGCCCGCCGCTGGCCATGCCGCTCACGCTGCCCGCGCGCAACGGTCGCATGAGCGCGCTGCTGGCCGCCAGCCAGATGCGTCGCAAGGCGCGCCTGCACCCGCAAGGCGCGCCCCTCGAGCTGGGCCCTGTCGTGGTCCGGATCGACACATGGAAAGGAGCACAAGGTGCATTGGGTCGCGCTCCGGTGGCAGCCTGAACCCGAACTCCCGCGCGAGGCACTCGGCTGGTGGGCGCTGCAGTTCACGCCGCGGGTGGCCTGGCTCGACGAGGGCTTGCTCCTCGATGTCTCGGCTTGCGAACGCTTGTGGGGTGGCCGGCTTTCGTTGATGCGCCAGATTTCCGCTGCAAACCCGTCAGAGGGGCGCGTGCAGCGGGCGCAAGGCGCGACCAGCCTGATCGCGCTGGCCCGCCTGCGCCTGTTCGCCCGCGGCCAGAAGCCACCCGCAGATGTGCCGGCGGCCTTGCCGCTGGACACCCTCACGGCGGCCCTGCCGCACCTCGACGTGCTGGCCCGCCTCGGCTGCCAGACCTGGGGCGATGTCGCGGCGCTGCCGCGTGGCGGGCTGGCGCGGCGCTTCGATACGGCCTTGAGGGAAACGCTGGATGTCGCCTGGGGCCTGCGCCCCGACCAGTACACGTGGCTCACGCTGCCCGACGTGTTCGAGCAAAAACTGGAGTTGCCCGCGCTCGCCGAAACCGCGCCCGAGCTCATGTGGTCGGCCAACCGCCTGTTGTCCGCACTGCAGGTCTGGCTGCGCGCACGCCAGCGCGGCGCGGTGGCGCTGGAACTGCAATGGACGCTCGACCTCAAGCGCTTCAACGGCGTCAACCTGCCGCCGCACCAAAGCTTCACCGTACGCACGGCCCAGCCCACGCAGGACATGGCGCACCTGCGCCGCCTGATGAGCGAGAAACTGGCGCTCACCCAACTGGCAGCGCCCGCCAGCTGGCTGCGCCTGCGCACGGTCGAGACTTCGCCGTGGGCCGGCGCCAGCACCAGCTTCCTGCCCGAGGATTCCCGCAAGGGCGACAAGCTGCATGAGTTGGTCGAGCGCCTCAGCGCGCGGCTCGGGGCGCAGCAGGTGGTCGTGCCGGTGACGCAGGCCGACCATCGGCCCGAGGCCATGCAGGGCTGGCAGCCGGCGCTGGCCAGAACCAGCGCCGCCGTGCCCGCCTTGCAGCCCGACGGCCTGTATCCCCCCTGGCTGTTGCGCCAGCCCTTGCCGCTCGAAATGCGCGGCGGGCATCCGTACTACCGCGGCAAGCTGCGTCGCCTCAGCGGCCCGCAGCGCCTGGAGGCCGGCTGGTGGGGTGGCAAGGAGGAAGAGGGCGGCCATCCGGCGGTGCGCGACTACTACATCGCCGAAAGCCCGGAGGCCGGACTGGTGTGGGTCTACCGCGAGCGGCTCTCCGCCCCGCTGGCCCTGGACCAGGCGCCGCGCTGGTACCTGCAAGGCCTCTATGCCTGAACTCAGCGACAAGCAATTGCAGGCACGCAAGCCGCATCCGCTGCGCGAGCCCCCAAGGCGCGCCATCGTGCCGGGCCTGCCCGACTATGCCGAGCTGCATGCCTTGAGCAACTTCAGCTTCCAGCGCGGCGCATCGAACCCGGAGGAACTGGTTGAGCGCGCCTATCAACTCGGCTATCGCGCGCTGGCCATCACCGACGAATGCTCGGTGGCCGGCGTGGTGCGCGCGCATGTCGGCCTGCGCGATCACCTGGAAGCGCTCACCGAATACGAGCGGACCCATCCCGACGAGGCGCCGCTGCCGCGCAACCCCGGCTTTCGCGTGCTGTTCGGCAGCGAGTTCGCCTTCGGGCGCTTCAGGCTCGTGGTGATCGCCCATGACCTCGAAGGCTGGGGCAATCTCTGCGAGTTCATCACCGCCGCGCGCAACACCGCGGCGCCCAAGGGCGAATACCGCGTGGATTGGGCCACCAGCGAGGTGGCGTCGCTGCAGCATTGCGAAGTGCTGTTCGTGCCGCGGCGCGTGCCCGGCGAGGCGATGGACTTGGCGGTGGCCGGCGCGGATGTGGCGAGCGCTTTCGAGTTGTTCGGTGCCAACCTGTGGATCGCCGTCGAACTGCTCAACAACCTCGACGACGACCTCTGGCTCGCCTCGCTGCAGCAACTCGCCAATCAGGCCGGCGTGCCCCTCGTGGCCGCCGGCGACGTGCACATGCACAAGCGTTCGCGCAAGCCCCTGCAGGACGTGGTCACCGCCATCCGCGAAGGCAAGTCGGTGGCCGAGTGCGGCTTTGCGCTACAGGCCAATGCAGAGCGCCACCTGCGCTCTCGCATGCGCCTGGCCGATCTCTATCCGCCGGACTTGCTGGCCAACACCCTGGTCGTGATGGAACGCTGCCGCTTCGACCTCGAACTGATCCGCGAGCATTACAAGTACCCGCTCGAACTCGTCGGCGGCGGCGAGACACCCACGCAGACGCTGGTGCGCAAGACCTGGGAGGGCGCCCGCGTGCGCTACCCGGATGGCATGGACGACAAGATCCGTTTCCAGATCCAGCGCGAGCTCGACCTCATCGTCGAGCTGAAGTACGAGATGTTCTTCCTCACCGTCGAGGACATCGTGCGCTTCGCCCGCGAGCGGCACATCCTGTGCCAGGGCCGCGGATCGTCCGCCAATTCGGCTGTCTGCTTTTGCCTGCAGATCACCGCCATCAACCCCGAGACCGGCAACCTGCTGTTCGAGCGCTTCCTGAGCCGCGAGCGCCGCGAGCCGCCCGACATCGACGTCGACTTCGAGCACCAGCGGCGCGAGGAGGTCATCCAGTACATCTACGAGAAATACGGCCGCGACCGCGCCGCCATCGCCGCCGTCGTCATCTGCTGGCGCACGCGCAGCGCCTTGCGCGACGTGGGCAAGGCGCTGGCCATCGACGAGCGTCTCATCGAGGCCTTCGCCAAGGACCACCACTGGTTCGACCACGACGTGCAGGACGAGCGCATCGAGCAGGCGATGCTCACGGCCGGCGTGCGCGAGAGCACGCTCAAGCTGCGCCAGTGGCTTGAACTCACGCAGCAGCTCAAGGGCTTTCCGCGTCACCTGAGCCAGCACGTCGGCGGTTTCGTGCTCACGCAGAGCAAGCTCACGCGGCTGGTGCCGGTCGAGAAGGCGTCGATGAAAGACCGATCCGTCATCCAGTGGGAGAAGGACGACCTGGAAGCCATGGGCATGCTCAAGGTCGACGTGCTGGCGCTCGGCATGCTGAGCGCCATCCGCCGCGCGCTCGACTTCGTCAACCAGTGGCGCGGCACCTCGCTGGAGATGCACCAGATCCCGAACGACGACGACAAGGTCTACGACATGATCTGCGAGGCCGACACCATCGGCGTGTTTCAGATCGAGAGCCGCGCGCAGATGTCGATGCTGCCGCGCCTCAAGCCGCGCTGCTACTACGACCTGGTGATCGAGGTCGCGATCGTGCGGCCCGGGCCGATCCAGGGTGGCATGGTGCATCCGTACCTCAAGCGTCGCCAGAACCCGAAGCTCGTCGACTATCCCAAGGGCCTTGAGCAGGCGCTCGGTCGCACGCTGGGCGTGCCGATCTTCCAGGAGCAGGTGATGCAGATCGCGATGATCGCCGCCGAGTTCACGCCCGATGAAGCCGACAAGCTGCGCCGCTCCATGGCCGCGTGGAAGCGCAAGGGCGGTGTCGGCCATTTCTACGACCGGCTGGTGAACGGCATGGTCGAGCGCGGTTACGACCGCGGCTTTGCCGAAGCCATCTTCAAGCAGATCCAGGGCTTCGGCGAATACGGATTCCCGGAGAGCCATGCCGCGAGCTTCGCGCTGCTGGTGGTCGCGAGCTGCTGGCTCAAGCACTACGAGCCGGCCTGCTTCCTCGCGGCCATGCTCGACTCGCAGCCGATGGGTTTCTATTCGCCCTCGCAGCTCGTGCAGGACGCCCGCCGCCACGGCGTGGAAGTGCGCCCGGTAGACGTCATGGTGAGCCACAACGACTGCACCCTGGAGTCCCCACTCCCGCTCCCGCTTCCGGGAGAGGGCCGGGGTGAGGGCGGGGGGCCTTCGCCCCTTCCCGCGCGCGGGAAAGGCCAATCACTCCCTCTCCCGCCAGCGGGAGAGCGCTGGGGTGAGGGCGCCAACCCCCACCAACCCGCCGTGAGACTCGGCCTGCGCCGCATCGTCGGCCTCAGCGAAGCCGGCGCCAAGCGCTTGCTGGAAGCCCGCGCACAACAACCCTTCACCAGTACCGAAGACCTCGCCCTGCGCGCCGAACTCGACGCCAAGGACATGGCCGCCCTGGCCGGCGCCGACGCGCTCATGGCGCTCTCGGGCCACCGCCGCCAGCAGGTCTGGGACGCCACCGCCCAGCGCCGCTCTCCCGCGCTGCTCAAGGGCGTGCCGATCCACGAACCCAAGCTGGAACTGCCCCCGGCCCCGGAAGGCGAGGAGATCGTCGGCGACTACGCCTCGCTGCGCCTCACGCTGCGCCGCCACCCCCTCGAACTGCTGCGCCCGCGCCTCGCCCGCATGAAGCTTCTCAGCGCCCGGCAGTTGCATGACCTGCCCAATGGCCGCACCGTGCGTGCCTGCGGCATCGTCATGGGCCGGCAGCGCCCGCAGACCGCCAACGGCACCATCTTCGTCACGCTGGAGGACGAGACCGGCAACGTCAACGTGATCGTCTGGAGTTCCATCGTCGAGGCTTGGCGCGGCCCGCTCTTGCAGTCGCATCTGCTCGCCGTGCAGGGCACCTGGCAGCGCGACGTCGACACCGGTGGCAAGGTCTGCCACGTGGTCGCGACGGGCTTTCGGGATTTGACCCCGCTGATGGGTCGGCTGGCCGCCAACCACAGTAGCCGGGACTTTCATTAGTCATTACGCTTCGCGAAATGTCAGCCGCAATCGCCGCCCACGAGGTGCCTGTCGACCCGCCGCCCACCGGCGTGCCGCCGATGCCTCCGCCCTACATGCCGCCAGGTCCGCCGCCCGAGGGCGACCCGCCGCCTGTCGTTCCGCCCATTACCGACCCGGGCACCGCGCCACCCGTCAAGGACCCGCTCCTCAACACCATCGTACTCGGCCGCGCGCACGCCCGGCGCCTGCGCGACATCCATCGCTCGGCAGGCTGGCCCTGCTGCGACGTGATCGAGATCGAGTTGCTGGCCGCGGGTCTGCTCGAACGCGTGCGCTCGACGCATGGCCACGAAACCCTGCGCCTCACCGACCGCGGCATTGCCCACGTCGCAACCTCGCTCGTGGTCAACCGCTCGGCCTTGTCGATGCACGAAGCCCTGGTCGATCAGGTCGCGCGAGAGATGACGCGCGGCGGCCGCATCGCCTGGCGCGGCCTGAGCCTGCGGGCGCGGCTGGAGCCGTTGGAGGAGGGCGGCAAGCCGCGCTGGTGCATTGCCCGGCCCGATGTCTTCTCGATCCGCAACACCACCGTCGAAGCCTATGCACACCCCGTCGTGCACGAGGTCAAGGTCAGCCGGGCCGACCTGCTCGGCGACCTGCGCAAGCCCGACAAGCGGGCGGCCTATCTCGACCTGGGCGGCCAATGCTGGTACGTGCTGGGCAATGACGCCCGAGGCCGCTGCATCGCCTCGCCTGACGAAATCCCCGAAGCATGTGGTGTGCTCGTGCTCGAAGCGGGGCGGTTGTCAGTTGCGCGCGCAGCCCTGCATCGCCCGGTGCAACGCATTCCGTTCAGCGTCTGGATGGCGCTGGCCAAGGCGCAGCCCGTTCAGGGCTTCGACGAAGAGGCGCAAGACGCGCTCTGAACCCCGAGGCGCCGCGGGCGCATTCGGGGTGGGCTTCAGAAAGTGGCGGAGAGCGCGCGATAGGTCGCGCCGGGCATGCCCGTCGGCGCAAAAGGCTGCCAGTTGTCCTCGGGCTGTGACAGGCGCTCCGCGATGATCCAGAGCACCAGCGCATTGAAGGCCAGGCCGCAGTGGCTGCCAGGCACGAGGATGTTTTCATGCACCGGCGAGTCATCGTCGACTTGCGCTTCCATTGGCGGCACCACGCCGTCCGAGCGCGACCACAGGCAACTCATCGGGTGGGCGGGCGAATGCGACAGGGCCTTGCGCACATGGGGCTGCATCAAGTGCGCATCCGGCCCGAGGCGGTGCGCGACCGCGCGGTACATCGCAACCACGCTGGGCGCGGCACCGGTGCCAGCGGCGTTGGGCGTCACCGGGCTGCCGAGCGTGATCAGCGAGCGCACGCAATCCGGCGCACGATGCGAGGCATAGAGGCCGAACACCCCGCCCAGGCTCCAGCCGACCATGCTGACCTTGCGGCCATGCTGGTGGCGCATGTACTCGAGCTTGTGCTCGAGGGCTGCGGCGTGCTTTGCCTGGAAGCCGACATTGCGGCCGAAGCCCCAGCTCTCCACCGCATATCCGCGATTCGACAAAAAGGCCTTGAGCGGCACCATCGTCGACTCGGGCGCCATGAAGCCAGGCACCAGGAGCACCGGATGGCCGTCGCCCTTGGGTGCAGTGGACAGCACGGGCCAGGAGCATGCCGACACGGTCGCTTCCGCCATGGCGCGAACACCTTCGAGGGCGGTATGCCAGAGGCGGACCTTGTGGCGGCCGGGGGTGACTTGATCCGGGTTGTTCATGATGGGCAAGTGCTGGGTTTGGTTCTTTGCGGACATCGGCGTCACCTCACTTTGACACGGCACGGGCCGGGCGCTTCTTCCCGGCCTGCGCGCGCCTTGTCTCGACCGCCGCCGCGTACTCGTCGAAGCTCTCCTGCAGGCATTGCGCGAAAGCCGCCGGATCGGTCAACTGCTCGCGGCACGAGGTGACGGAGATGTTCATCCCGCCGTCGTAGCTGGTGGCTGCCAGCACCAGGCCCATGCCGTCGCAGATCGGCATCAGGCCGGTGAAGCGTGCGAGGCGGGCGCCGACCAGGTACAGCGGCGTGGAAGGCCCCGGCACATTGATGATCGAGCAGTTGGCCAGCGGCGCCAGTTGGCGCTGGTCCGACTGCGCCATGCTCAGCACCTTGCCCGACAGGGCCAGCGTGGCCGACGACGAATGCTTGTCGCCATCGATCAGGTCGCGTGCGCCCACCGCGCGAGCGCGCAAGCTGGAGGTCTGTGCACAGATATGCGCCAGGCGCTCGGCCGGATCGTCGATGGTGGTGCCCAGGTCGACCCGCACCCGGCCGATCTTGTAGCGCTGCGACTGGGCGTAGGTCGCGTTCATGTTGAGATAGGGGACGACCGCCGACATGCTCAGTTCAGGCAGTTCGCCGTGCTGGTCCAGGTAGCGCCGCAATGCGCCGCCGCACACCGCGAGCACGCAATCGTTGACGGCCGCGTCGCGTGCCAGTCCGCGCATCTGGCGGAAAGTCTCGAGTTCGAACAGCCGGGTCTCGAAGACGCGGCGCGCGGACACGACGGCATTGAACCGTGACACGGCGTTCGCTGCCGGCGCTTCCAGCATGCCGTGCACCATCACGCGCGACATCGAACTCAGTCCTTCGAACGCGCGCATCACGGGCCACGCGAAGGCAGCCGGGTCCTTGAGCGTGCCGAGGCGGGGGCGCAGGTACAGCGATCCGCTGCGTGGCGCGGGCCGCGGAAACCACGGCACCGGCGGCGGGGCGACCGCGACCTGGGCCGTGTGATCGTGGATCAGCGCGGTGATGCCGTCGGTGCCGTCCATGCCGATGAGGGTGTGGTGCAGCTTGGTGAGCAGCGCGAAGCAGCCGGGCGGCAGTCCGGGCAGCGTGTCGAGCCCTTCGATGACATGGATCTCCCAGGGCGAGCGGTCCATGTCGAGCACGCGTGCATGGATGCGCGAGGCCATGATGCAGAACTGGCGCCAGTCGCCCGGCTTGGGAAGTGCCGAATGGCTGACGTGCGATTCGATGTCGAAGCTCTCGTCGTCCACCCAGTACGGCCGGTCGACTTCCATCGGCATGTGCAGCAGCTTCTGCCGGAACACCGGTGCGCGATGCAGCCGGCTCTCGATCTGCGCCAAGACGGCCTTGAATCGGACCATGCCGCCCGGCGCCGTCGAAGGGTCGTAGATGTGGACCAGCGTGGCATGGGCGCGCGCATGCGGCGCTTCCGATGCAAGCAGCCGCGCGTCCTCGCCGTTGAGTTGCTGGAACCTGGGTTGTCCGATCATCGGGATCATTTTCTCTTCAGTCCTGGAGTACCTGTTGATTCGTCATGTGCGGCGCCGGCGTCCCGGGCGCGCCCGCCTGTTCCGCGATGGCGTCGATGATGGCTGGCCACAATTCGAAGGGCAGGTTGTGTCCCATGCCTTCGAGGATGCGCAGCCGCGCCTTGGGAATGGCCTCCGCAGTGTCGATGCCGCAGGCCATGGGCACCAGCGCGTCGTCGCTGCCGTGCATGACCAGCGTGGGAATGCGCACCTCGGCCAGCGCCGGCTTGCGGTTTCCGGACGCCAGCACGGCAGCCAACTGGCGCGCGGTGCCTGCGGGATGGGGACCGCGCGCGAAGAGACGCTGCGCCATGGCCTCGCTGCGCACGGGGTCGAGCGGGTACTTGTAGCCGCAAAGCACCGACCAGACCCGCCGGTGGCGCGCGAGGTAGCCGGGCCAGTCCGACGGTGTGGGCGTCATCAATGCCGCCATCGCCTCCGGCCGCGCCGGGGGCAGGCCGGGCTTGCCGGTGGACGACATGATGGACGTCAGCGTGCTGACGCGCCGCGGGTGCCGGATGGCCATCTCCTGGGCGATCATCCCGCCCATCGACACACCCGCCACATGCGCGCTGTCGATTCCCAGCGCATCGAGCAGGCCAACGGCGTCATCGGCCATGTCCGGGAGCAGGTAGGGAGCCTGCACGGGCAAGCCGGCTGCCAATTGGCCAAACATGCAGGCCATGTCGGGAACGCCGCAGTCATCGAGCCGGGTGGAGTGGCCACAGTCACGGTTGTCGAAGCGGATCACCCGGAAGCCACGTCCAGCCAACGCCTGGCAGAACTCGTCGTCCCACGCGACCATCGATCCGCCAAGCCCCATGACCAAAAGCAGAGGCATGGCAGAACGCCTGCCGAACTCCTGATACGCCAGCTCGATTCCGTCGGATACATGGGCTCGTGCCTCTGCCGAGGCGGTGTCGATTGAATACATTGGTTCCCCCCTGTTCACGGCGTGTCTGATCGCACGCATTGGCAAGCACTCTATGCAGTGCGCAAGCACCTGATGCGAACGGTGGCGACAGTTAGGTGAAAACGCTGCCCGGTCTGTGGTCAAAATCACGACAACGGCTGCCCCTTCGAGCTGTCGAACCGGCTGGATGCATCAGCGAGGCAAGGGCGGAGCCAGCTCGTGCGTTATTGCGCGATGGTTACCGGCGTCGTTACCTCTGTGAACTTTCTGTTGACACTTCGCCTGTAGGATTGCCGGCCCGTCTCGTCAACGCTCCGATCGGCGTGTGCCGCGGTGTTCGGGAGCAACAGGAATGAGTAAACAGGAATGAGTATTTCGCAGCCGGGTGCGCACGTTCGTCCGCCTTCGACGGGCGGGGAACTGGCAAACAGCACCGCGCAACGCATGGGACCGTGGAGGCTCGCATTTCTTCTGGTCATTCCGTTGGCCGCATGGCTGGCCTTTGCCAAGACCCTCCTTGTCATGGACGGGCTCTACGGGGTGCCGAAGGGAGACCTTGGCTTGATGGCCATCGCGGGTTGGCTGGCGTGGTTCCAGCCACTGCGCTTCCTGGCCGCCTTGTTCGTGGGCTGGTGTATTCAGCGCTTGTTCTTCCGGCGCCAGCGCTGGGTCATCCTGCCTGTCGCTCTTGTCGTGATGCTCGGGCTCGCGCTTGCCTTTACCTTGCGTCAACCGGGAACGAGTGTGCTGCCCGTGTTGGCAAGGTGGGCGAGCACCGCTGTCGTCCAATGCTGGGCCTTGGCGGTCTGTCTTTGGCGCGATGCCTTGTCGATTGCCGCCACGGTGCTGGTGTTCGGCGCCGTGATCCGGCTCGCCCCGCGCATCGCGCACACGGCCACGATCACCCTGCTGCAGGTCATCGTCATCGCGCTGTGCGCGCTGGTGGGTATCGACCTGGCCTATCAGTTCGCCACGGGCCAGCCGGCCAACACGATGGTCCTGCTTTTTGCGTTGCAGAACGCGCAGGACATGGTGCCCCTGGTCAAGTCGGAGGTGACCCCCTTCCGCGTGGTGGGTCTGGTGGGCGGCGTCGTCCTCGCGCTGGCCTGGGCCTGGCGCCAACGTGCGCTCGTGCGCCAGCCGATGGCCACCGGGCCGCAGGCGTACGTTGGCGGCGCCATCGCGCTGGTCGGGACGCTGGCGCTCCTGCTTCCGGCGCCTTCTCCCGCTGTGATGGAGGTGCACCGCTATGCCGAGGGGACGCTGGTCACCCTGGCCAGGACGGCCATGCCGTCGGCAGCGTCGGAGGCCGAGGTCAACGTGGAAAACGAATTCCAGCGTACCGGCAGGCCGCCCTGGTATAGCGCGGGCATGACGTTCAAGGCCACCGACAAGACGCAGCGGAAGAACGTGGTCGTCGTGATGATGGAATCGATCCGCGCGCAGTCGAGCACCGTGACTACGCCGCAGCTTCCCACCATGCCGTTCCTGAAGCGGCTGGCCGATCAAGGCCTGATGGTCGAGGACATGAGCGTCGTATCGCCACGCACGACGATGGCCTGGGTGGCGGTGCTCGATGGGCAGTACCCGCTGGCCAACCAGGGCACGGCGCGATGGGCGGCCGCCAACGAGAATCATCCGCGCATCCGGTCGCTGCCGTCGGCACTGCGCGAGGCGGGGTATGCCACGAGCTTCTTCACGCCGACCGACATTCAGTTCCTGAGCGACCCGCAAGTCATCCGGTCCATTGGCTTCGAGCACGTGCAATCAGAGCGCGACCTTGCCAAGCCGGGCGATGAATGGCCGACCTATTTCGGGATCGCCGACGACAAGATGGTCGATCCGATCATGGCTTGGACGGCGACGCAGGTGCAGGCGAAGCGACCGTTCATGACAACCATCATGACGAACGTCGGCCACCATGATTTCAGGACGCCGTCGACGTGGAAGAAGATCCACTTCGAGGGCGTGGACAAGCCCTCTCTGCAGGCTTACTACAACTGCCTGGCCTACATCGACAGCGTGCTGGCCCAACTGATGGACGGCTACGCGAAACTCGGCGTCCTCGATGACACGATCTTCGTGTTCCTGGGGGACCACGGCGTGATGCTCGAGGAGCACGACGCCAAGCAATCGTTCAACATCCTCTATGAGGAAGGCGTGCGCATACCTTTCGTGGTCTATGCGCCTGGCGTGCCCGGGTTGAAGGGGACGAGAGTGCAGGGCGCGCGGCAGCAGATCGACATTCTTCCGACGATCGCCCAACTGCTCGGCTACCAGATCGAAGGGGCGCGGCTTCCAGGGCAGTCGCTGCTGGCGCCAGTGGATGCGAATCGGGATCTTTACTTCACCAGCAGCATCACCGGCTCCATGCTGGGCACGCGCCGTGGCACACGCAAATACCTCTACCCGCTGGACGGCACGCCGATGCTGACCTTCGATCTCGACAAGGACCCGGTCGAAGCGGCGCCGGTGCAGAACGTGCCGGCAGACGAACTCGCGCAGGCCCGTACGCGCATGCTCGAGTGGCAGAAGCGGGCCCAGCTGTCGCTGTTCGCGAGGCCCGATCCTTCCGCGGGGCCCGACGCTCCCTGGCTCGACAAGTAGGTCTTGCGTTCAGGTGGCCATGCGCCGCGCGCGCCAGGCCCTTTGCAGCAGGCTGATCGGCACCTTCGCGGCATTCGAGGCCACCACCTTGATCTCGTCGGCGACCGCGCTGTGCCCCACTTCCGCTGGTAGCCAGCCGCAACGGCGCAACATGTAATTGAACGCGTGCGCGCTGGTCAGCTTGTCGGATTTCTGGGTGCGGAAGGTGAAGGCCAGCGATATCGACAACTCGGCGCCCGTGGTCACCCGATGCGGCGCGATGAAGGGATGGTGCACGCCGAGCCCCGGCCGCAATTCGTAGGTCATCGCCTTCGATTCGAAGGAGGGCGAATAGGTGGCCCGCTGGCTGCCGAACATCGAGAGCAGCCGGTCCTTGTCCGCCGGACTCATGACTTCGTCGTCGGCGGGGTCCCACAGCGCCACTGTCTTCGTGCCGCGCACCTGCATCAGGAAGTTCATCTCGCGGTCCATGTGATAGGGCGTGACCGAATCCTGTGTCGAGATGAAGATGTAGGTCGAATACCAGGTGATGACCGGATCACATTCGTCGATGGCTGCCGCCACCTCGGACAGGATGCCCTCCAGGATCGGCCGGTACGCCGGGTCGCGCTCCGGGTTGTAGATGCAGATGTAGGCCCTGGATTGCTCGAAACGGTCGAGCACATCGTCCAGTGAAAGGCCCTTGCTGAAGCGCGCGTAGGAGGAGTCGAAATCCGCGGTAGCCGGGATCACGCCGACCCGGTACTTCACTTCGCTCGGCGGCAGGCGCCGGCACAGCGCGAACAGGGACGGCAGCCTGAAGGCGGGATGCTCGTCGAGGTGATGGCTGACCAGGAAGGGTTGCCGGTTGTAGGACGCCCTGACCGTGTCCGGCGAGAAATCGATCAAGTGTTCCGGCAGGCCGCGTCCCCGCTCTGCCAGTTTTGCAGCCACGCTCCTTGGAACGAATTCACCCAGCATGTTTGACTCCTATGGCGAACACACCGGCCACGTTTGCACGCGTTGTTCAACAGTTTGTGCCCGCAAGTCACAATCTGTCACTTCGCTCGCGGCGGGTCAACTGGCCGAATGGCCGAGTGAGTCGGTGGCGTGGGGTGTGTCCGCTGATGTGTGCCGCGGCGGTGGAAGCGGCGCTCGGTTGGTCACGCCCTGTCGCTGGACAGGCCGGCGCACTTGTTCTGGTCCCAGCTGTACGTGAGTTCCAATCGCGGGAGTCGCGCACCGCAGCGCGATCCGCCCCGCCGACGCTTGCATCCTTCGAACGAAGGAGCGCCCTGTGCGCGAAGGCGGTCGTGAGTCAGGTGGAAGTCACAAAAGGCTGAACGCGAGGTCCTAGGCTCGGCCTCCTTGACAGAGGTTGCGGTTTTCGAGACGCTCGTCTCGTCGAAATCACGACACCAAGAACACGGCACTGGTCGACTTGATCGGCACGGCGCAAGAGGAGGCATTGCATGAAATTCATCGTCAGGAACAGCGACCGGTGTCTTTGCGCCGGGTCGGCCCGCGCGCCTTCGGGGTGCCTGCGGCAAGCTCGATCCCACCTCCCGCCCCAATCCCACTGACCGCGAGCGCGCGGACGGCGCCGCTTGCCGCCGCACTCGGGCACATCCCGCTCATGTAGTTCCGGGCGTCGTCGCAGGCGCCCTTCATTCGCCGCCCGGAGAGGCGGCTTTCATCAGGAGGAGGAAAAATTGAGCACCATATCCACCACGGTGCCGACGGCAGGGCATCCTCGACGGCCGATCCCAGCCGGCAGGAAGCCCTGTACAGAAAGATAGGCTGGCGGCTCATTCCCGTTCTTCTGTTCGGGTACATGATCGCCTACCTCGATCGCGTCAACATCGGGTATGCCCAGCTCGGCATGAAGAAGTCCCTGCCCTGGGGCGACGAGGTCTACGCGCTGGGCGCCGGAATTTTCTTCGTCGGCTACCTGATCTTCGAGGTGCCCAGCAACCTGTTGCTGGTCAAGATCGGAGCACGCAAGACCTTGCTGCGCATCATGGTCCTCTGGGGCTTGATGGCGGCGGGCATGATGTTCGTGACCACGCCCACGCAGTTCTACATCGTGCGCTTCCTGCTGGGTGCCTGCGAAGCGGGCTTCTTTCCGGGCGTGATCCTGTACTTCACCTTCTGGTATCCGTCAGTGCGGCGTGGACAGGTGATCGCCATTTTCATGACGGCCACCAGCCTGATCAGCATTGCCGCAGGGCCCCTCTCGGGCGCGACCCTCAAGTACATGGAAGGCATGAACGGCTGGCATGGCTGGCAGTGGCTGTTCCTTGTCCAGGGGCTGCCCGCCACGATTCTCGGCGTGATCATCTATGTCTGGCTGGACGACAGGCCTGCCGGCGCAAAATGGCTGAGCGACAGCGAAAAGGCGCTCCTGAACTACAACCTGGAACAGGATGCCAGCACCGGTGACAACAAGGGGCATTCGTTCGGGCAGCTGCTGCGGGACCCGAAGGTCTACGCCTTCGCGTTGGTCTATTTCCTGCTGATGGGATGCGCCTACACGATCGTCTTCTGGAAGCCCACGCTCATCCAGAGCGGGGGCGTCGCTGACCTCTTCACGGTGGGCCTTCTGTCGGCCATTCCGAACATGGTCGGCGTGTTCAGCATGGTGCTGTTCGGCCGCAGTTCCGACAAGCTCAGGGACCGTCGCCTGCACTTCGGCGTCGCGGCGCTGCTGGCTGCGTGCGGCCTCTGGATGATGACCATGACGCAAGGGAACCTGCAACTGTCGATGGCCGGCCTGTCGCTGACGGCGGTCTATGCCGCGACCACCCCGCTGTTCTGGGCCGCCGCGACCGAATACCTGCCAAAGGCGTCGGCCGCCGGCGGCATCGCGCTCATCAGCAGCCTCGGCGCCTTCGGCCCGTCGGTCGCCCCGTCGATGAACGCCGCCCTGACCAAGGCGACCGGCAACGGGAACATGAGCATGTATGTGGTGGCGGCCTGCTACGTCCTCGCCGCCATCCTGATGTTCGTGGTGGTCGGCAGCAAGCGGCCGGCGCTGTCAGGTCCCCGCGTAGCAGTGCACTGAAACGAGGCGGGGCGTGCTGGCGTCGGCCCGGCGATGCCGGCGCATCGTTACCGGACCGTCATCAGCTGGACGCCGGTCAAGGCCAGCGCCGCGGTCCAGGCCCGGCGCCGGAGCTTGACGCCCAGCAGGCGAGGCCGCAGGGACCAGAGCGCAGAGCGCGATGCCCGCGTTGCCGGCGCACGGGTGACGGGCGTGCGCGGCCTGTCGCGGCGCAGCAGGCAGCACGACGCCGCACCGATGAGCAGCATGCCGGCGAGTCCCTGGACCAGCGTGCGGTCAATCGACAGCCCTGTGCAAACGCAACCGCCACGACGTCGAGGTGACCTTCGGGACAGCCGCTAGAATTGTGGCCAACGCGGGTGTAGTTCAATGGTAGAACGGCAGCTTCCCAAGCTTCATACGAGGGTTCGATTCCCTTCACCCGCTCCAATCGAATCCGCGCCAAGGCCCCGCAAGGGGCTTTTTCGTTGGCCATGCAGAAGGCGCCGGGCCCGAATCGAGGTCGTGGAATTCCTGCTGCGCAGGCCGTTCTTCCTGCAAGTTGCGGCTCCTCAGCCCGGCGGCGCGGCGGGCACCAGCCCGAAGCGCTGCATCGTCGCCATCAGCTTTGCCTTGTCCGGCGGCCCGCCGGCGCCGATGATCGCGCCGACTTCGCGAAAGTACGCCGCGCCGATGTCCGGCGTGTTGATCACCAGCGCACGCGCCGGGGCGGCATGCGGATTGCTGAAGGCATGGACCACGCCGCGCGGTGTCGTCATCGAGTCGCCGGGCCGAAGGTCGCGGGTCTCGCCGCCCACGGAGTAGCGCAGGATCCCCTCCAGCGCATAGACCAACTCCTCGTTGGCCGAATGGCTGTGGGGCGGCGGCACGTTGGAACCCGGTGGAACGAGCATTTCGAAGCAGCCGATCTGGCGGCCGCTGCCGGCCTCGTGCAGGTAGCGGATCTCGATCTGGCCGACGTGAATGACTTCCTGTTCCGTGGACGCAATGGCTTCACTCATGGCACACTCCTCGTGTAAAAAATCTGTACGCAACAGTACAAATACTTTACGCAAATGTCAACCACCAGAAAGACGACCCGCGTGCGCAACGTGAAGCCGTTGGTCATCACCCCGATGATCGGTTCGCTGCTGCGCCTGCCGCACGAGGTGATGGTCGGCCGCATGCTCGAATCGCTGCAGGCACATGGCTTCCAGGTCACGATGACGGAGCTGCGCGTGTTCCTGTTTCCAGGACCGGACGGCCTGCGTCCGGCCGAGCTTTCGCGCCGGTGCGACATGACGCGCCAAGCCATGAACTACGTGCTTGCGAGCCTGGAGCGGCAGGACCTGATCGAGCGGCGCGACGGGGCCGACGTGGCCACGCGTGTCGTTCACCTCACCGCCAGAGGCTGGCGCCTGATCGAGCAAATCCGCGAGTGCGTGGCCACCGTCGAGGGAGAGTGGGCCGCGCTGCTCGGCAAGGAGCGCTTCGAGGAATTGCGCCAGACGCTGCACGAGCTGTCGAAGCAGCTCGGCAAGGTCAACTAGTCTTTGGGGAGGCTTGGCTTGGCATGCGCCTTGCCATTAGCATGCCGGTCTTACAACCAACAACAACGCTCGAGGGCAATCGAAGAATGTCTGCTCGTTTCTGGTGCGGCCTGGCAATGGTTGCGTGCGCGGTGTCGCCCGCAGGCGTGTGGGCTCAGAACCTCAACATCCTGGGGCCCAGGGTGCAGGACCAGGCCAATGGGGTGCTGGCGCTGATGTCGTATTCAGTGGTGCCCGACCTCACCTCCAGCAACCTGTCGATCAAGAACGCCAGCAGCGATAGCAACGGCATCTTCATGACGCAGCTGGGCGGGGGCTTCACCTTCAGCAAGTCGTTTCCCCTTTACCTGGAGGGCGCGGCGGCCTACAGCCGCTATGACCCGGTCTTCGTCGCCAGCGACGGCACCGAATCGCGCCGCTTGCCGACCCGATGGAACACCCTGAGCGGAACCGGCGGCATTGGCTGGGATTTCCCGATCACGTCGGAGCTCGCCTTCAGGCCGATCTTCAATTTTTCGCTCGGCACCGTGGCCAGCGACCTGCGCGTTGCGCAGGCCTACGTGAACCATGTCACCGACCGGCAGATCGAGTTCATCAACGGCGGACGTCTCGATGTCTATGGCCTGGGCGGCGCCGTCATGCTCGACTGGGAGCATTACCGGGAGGACTACGAGGTCGACGTGGAGCTGCGCTACACCGACATCCGCCTGAAAACCTACGGTGTCGACAACCCGTCCTTGCAGGGCAGCGCCTCGGCGCGCACCGCCAATGTCTGGGCCCGCTACCGCGCACCCACCGGGCTGATGGCGCTGGACCGGCCGTTGCGCTATGTGCTGGAGTTTTCGCACTCGCGCTACCTCGGCAGCCAGGCCGATATCCTGGGCTTCGACCGCCTGACCACGCTGGGTCTCGGGCTCGAACTGGACACCAGCGCGCACGATGTCTTCGTCACGCGGCTGCGCGCGGTGGTGCGCTATGTGTTCGGGAACAACGTCTCGGGCGTATCGCTCGGGCTGGCAGCGAGTTTTTGATGCCGCAGTGGGGCCGGTCCCCGGTCGAAGTGGTCTTGCCATCCCGACCAGCTTGATTGCGCGGGCCCAGGCCGCGCCAAGTCCTGCCCGGAAGGCTCAGTAGACGCCGGGTGGCGCCTCGGCGCCGGTGCGGCGGTAGTGCGCCGCGCCGACCAGGCCGCCCAGGCTGGCCTTGAGGCCGTCGCGCAAGGCCGACTCGCCGGGTTCGCGCGGTTGCAGCTTCAGGGCGTTGCGCATCAGGCGATTGACCTGGTAGACGCGGGCATGCTGGCGCGTGACCGAGGTGTAGAACGTGACTCCCAGCGACACGGAAACGCCGTTGCCGGGCGTCACCCAGTCGGGCTCCGAGCGGGTCATGTGCGGCGACAGGCTGGGAAAGTAGACGCCGTCGCCTGGCCCCGTGTCGAACTCATGGCTGCGCGGGCGGAACTCCTCCTTCAGGCGCACCCGGCTCAGCGTCTTGTCGACGATGAAGTCTTCCACCGTCGCGGCATCCACCACTTCGCGATCGGTGTGGTCCCACACGTTCATGGTCTTGCGGCCATGCAACTGCAGCCAGAAGTTGTTCTCGCGGTCAATGTGGAAGGGCGTGACCGATGGCGGCGCGGAGATGAACATGAAGCCGTTGATCAGGAAGATCCCCGGCTGCTCGCGCTCGATCTGCGGACGCACCGTGTCAACGATCTGCCCGAGCAGGTGGGCGTAGTCGGGGTTGGCCTCGATGTTGTAGAGCGCGATCCAGGAGTGCGGCTCATGGATGCGTTCGAACACCTCGTCGATGCTCAGGCCGTCCGGATGCTGGTAGTCGTGCTTGAAGCTCGAGCCCTGCGTGATGTTCCGACGCACGAAGCGGCACTGCTTCAAGGGCTCCAGGGACTTCGCCAACTGGGCCAATGCCGGCAATTGCAGCATCGGGTGTTCATGGAAGTTGTGTTGCAGCCTGGCGACCCGACTGGTTGTGAAGCCCGCCTCGTCGACGGGCCGCACGCTGTATTGGGCGCCCGGATCGGGCGAGTTTTGAGACATAGGGGGATCGTAGCGAATGAACGCCAATACTGGTTTCTCAACGTTCGCAATACGCTGAAAGTGTTAAGAAGTCCCGACAGAGGTCGAAGCCCGGGCCCGGCTCTTGCGGCAATGCCCCTACCCAGGGTCGCGGGCGGCCTGCCAAGGGGGCGAAACCTATAATCGAATGTTCAAAAAAATCAACCAGTTAGGCGCATTCCTGCGCCTGACGTCGGAAGCAAGTCCCGATGACCCAGACCACATTTTCTGTCGCCGACATCCGCAAGTCATTCCTCGACTTCTTCGCCTCGAAGGGCCACACGGTCGTGGCATCCAGCCCGCTGGTGCCCGGCAACGACCCGACGCTGATGTTCACCAACTCGGGCATGGTCCAGTTCAAGGACGTGTTCCTCGGCGAAGACAAGCGCCCCTACAAGCGCGCGGCCTCGGTGCAGGCGTGTCTGCGCGCCGGCGGCAAGCACAACGACCTGGAGAACGTGGGCTACACCGCGCGCCATCACACCTTCTTCGAGATGCTGGGCAACTGGAGCTTCGGCGATTACTTCAAGCGCGAGTCGCTCATGTGGGGCTGGGAGTTGCTGACGCAGGTCTACAAGCTGCCGGCCGAGCGCCTGCTGGCCACGGTCTACCACGAGGACGACGAGGCCTACGACATCTGGACGAAAGAGATCGGCCTGCCGCCCGAGCGCGTCATCCGCATCGGCGACAACAAGGGCGCCAAGTACGCCTCCGATAACTTCTGGATGATGGCCGACACCGGCCCCTGCGGACCGTGCTCCGAGATCTTCTACGACCACGGCCCGCACATCCCCGGCGGCCCCCCGGGCAGCCCGGAAGAAGACGGCGACCGCTTCATCGAGATCTGGAACCATGTGTTCATGCAGTTCGACATGCAGCCCGACGGCAGCGTGAAGAAGCTCCCCGCGCCCTGCGTCGACACCGGCATGGGCCTGGAGCGCCTGGCCGCCATCCTGCAGCACGTGCACAGCAACTACGAGATCGACATCTTCGACAAGCTGGTGAAGGCTGCGGCGCGCGAGACCCACACGAGCGACCTCGACAACAAGAGCCTGCGCGTGATCGCCGACCACATCCGCGCGACCGCTTTCCTCGTGGCCGACGGCGTGATCCCGTCGAATGAAGGCCGCGGCTATGTGCAGCGCCGCATCATCCGCCGCGCCATCCGCCATGGCTACAAGCTGGGGCAGAAGAAGCCGTTCTTCCACAAGCTGGTGCCGGACCTGGTGGCGCTGATGGGCGAGGCCTATCCGAAGCTGGTGGCTGACGAGAAGCGCATCACCGAGACGCTCAAGGCAGAGGAAGAGCGCTTCTTCGAGACGCTGGCCAATGGCATGGAGATCCTCGACGCGGCGCTGGCTGGCGGCGCCAAGGTGCTGCCGGGCGAAGTGGCGTTCAAGCTGCATGAC
Organism: Variovorax sp. dw_308; assembly: GCF_019207085.1. Taxonomy (GTDB): domain Bacteria; phylum Pseudomonadota; class Gammaproteobacteria; order Burkholderiales; family Burkholderiaceae_C; genus Variovorax. The sequence goes on from NZ_JAATOM010000004.1 coordinate 561,424, forward strand.
ACCTTCGGCTTTCCGCTCGACCTGTCGGCCGATGTGTGCCGCGAGCGCGACGTGGCCGTGGACGAAGCCGGCTTCAATGCCGCGATGGAAAAGCAGAAGGCTGCGGGCCGCGCAGCCGGCAAGTTCAAGATGGACCGCAACGTCGAGTACGCCGGCGCGGGCAACGTCTTCACCGGCTACGAGCATCTGGAAGAACAGGCCAAGGTCGTCGCGCTGTACTTCGAGGGCGCGTCGGTCGACGAACTCAAGGAAGGCCAGCCCGGCATCGTCGTGCTCGACAACACGCCGTTCTATTCCGAGAGCGGCGGCCAGGTCGGCGACCAGGGCGTGCTGAGCGCCGAGGGCGTGCAGTTCGGCGTCGACGACACGCAGAAGATCAAGGCCGACGTGTTCGGCCACCACGGCACGCAGACGCAGGGCACGCTGAAGGTCGGCGACACGGTCAAGGCCGCGGTCGACGGCGCGCGGCGCGCGGCGACCATGCGCAACCACAGCGTCACCCACCTGATGCACAAGGCGCTGCGCGAAGTGCTCGGCGAGCATGTGACGCAGAAGGGTTCGCTGGTCGATGCCGACAAGACGCGCTTCGACTTCACGCACGGCGCAGCGGTCACGCACGCCCAGATCCTCGAGATCGAGAAGCGCGTGAACGCCGAGATCCTGGCCAACGGCGCCACACAGGCGCGGGTGATGGACATCGAGTCGGCCCAGAAGACCGGCGCGATGATGCTGTTCGGCGAGAAGTACGGCGAGACCGTGCGCGTGCTCGACATCGGCACGAGCCGCGAACTGTGCGGTGGCACGCATGTGAGCCGCACCGGCGATATCGGCCTGTTCAAGATCACCAGCGAAGGCGGCGTCGCCGCCGGCATCCGCCGCGTGGAAGCCATCACCGGCGCCAATGCGCTGACCTATCTGCAAGACCTGGAGTCGACCGTCCACACGGTGGCGCAGACCCTCAAGACACCGACGGCGGACCTGCAAGGCCGGCTCACGCAGGTGCTTGAGCAGGTGCGCGCGCTGGAGCGCGAAGTCGGCGCGCTGAAGGGCAAGCTGGCCTCGTCGAAGGGTGACGAACTTGTCCTGCAGGCCGTGGACGTCAATGGCATCAAGGTGCTCGCCGCCAAGCTCGACGGCGCCGACGCCAAGACGCTGCGCGACACCATGGACAAGCTCAAGGACAAGCTGAAGACTGCCGCGATCGTGCTGGCCGCCGTCGATGGCGCCAAGGTGCAGCTCGCGGCTGGCGTCACGGCCGACACGATGGGCCGCGTCAAGGCGGGCGAACTGGTCAACTTTGTGGCCCAGCAAGTCGGCGGCAAGGGCGGCGGCAAGCCCGACATGGCGATGGCCGGCGGCACCGATCCCAGCGGCCTCGCGGCGGCTCTGAAGTCGGTGCAGGGCTGGGTGGCCGAGCGGGCCGCGTGATCGCCTCGGACCGGGCCGAGGGCCCGCAATTCGCAGCCACGCTGCGAGCGTCTGGCGCGCCCGCAGGCTCGGTGCTCGTGATGGGCGCCGGCAGCATCGGTTGCTATGTCGGTGGTTGCCTGGCGGCGGCGGGCGTTCCGGTGACGCTGGTCGGGCGTGCGCGTGTGCTGGACGCCGTGGCGCAGCATGGGCTGACGCTCACCGATCTGGAAGGCAACACGCGCAAGGTCGAGGCCGGCGCGATACAACTCGCGCAAGCCGTGCCAGTGGGCGCGACACCTTCGATCGTGCTGCTGTGCGTGAAGAGCGGCGCGACGGCGGAGGCGGCCGCAGAACTCGGCGCTGCGCTGCCGGCTGGCATCATGGTGCTTTCGCTGCAGAACGGTATCTCCAATGCGGCCATCGCGTCGAAGGCAGCGCCGCGGCTGACGGTCCTGCCTTCCATGGTGCCCTACAACATCGCGGAACTCGCGCCCGGCGCTTTCCATCGCGGGACGACCGGCCGGCTCATGTCGGTCGAAGATGCCGCGCTGAGGCCCTGGCTGGCCACCTTCGAGAAGGCCGGCGTGCCGCTGGACCTGCTGGCCGACCTGCGCGCGGTCCAGTGGGGCAAGCTGCTGATCAACCTCAACAACCCGGTCAACGCGCTGTCGGGCCTGCCGCTGCGCGACGAGTTGTTGCAGCACGGCTACCGTCGTTGCTTTGCGGCGCTGATGGAGGAAGCGATCAGCGCGCTGGAGGCGGCGGGCATCGAGCCGGCGCAGGTGGCTGCGGTGCCCGCGCGGCGCTTGCCCACGCTGCTGCGGTTGCCGAACTGGCTGTTCCGCATCGTCGCGGCACGGATGCTCAAGATCGATGCCAAGGCGCGTTCCAGCATGGCGGACGACCTGGCACTGGGCCGGCGCACCGAGGTCGATGCCCTGTGCGGCGAAGTGGTGCGCCTCGCGCAGGCCCATGGCCGCACGGCGCCCCGCAACGCGAAGATGGTCGAGTTGCTGGACAGTGGTTGGCCGAAGCCGCCCGCACGCTTGTCGCCCGACGCGATGTGCGATGCACTGGGCATCTGAGCCAAGGCCATCCGTCAGGTCTCCTCAGTCGGTGTGGCCACCCTTGCGGTACAGCATCAGCGTCGCCGCCAGCCCGCAGGCCGCAGCCACGCTGAGCCAGATGGCCGGCGCGGCCTTGTCCTGCAAGGCGTCGATCAGGTAGGTCGAGATGGCCGGGGTGAAGCCGCCGAACACGGCCGTGGCCAGGCTGTAGGCCAGCGAGAAGCCGACCACGCGCACCTGCACCGGCATCACCTCCGTAAGCGCCACCACCATCGCACCGTTGTACATGCCGAACAGGAACGAGAACCACAGCAGCACGTCCAGCATGCGGCCGAAGCTGGGCGCTGCGGCGAGCCAGTGCATCGCCGGATAGGCGGTCAGGATGGCCAGCACCGTCACGCCCAACAGCGGCGGCTTGCGGCCGATACGGTCGGAGATCGCGCCGCCGATCGGCAGCCAGATGAAGTTGGAGACGGCGACCAGCAATGTGACGATCAGCGCGTCGCGGGCGCTGATGTGCAGCACGGTCTTGCCGAAGGTCGGCGTGTAGACGGTGATCAGGTAGAAGGTGGTCGTGGTCATGGCCACCAGCAGCATGCCGCAGAGCACGATGCGCCAGTTCTGCGCCATCGACTGGAACACTTCGCGCGTGCCCGGATGGTGCTTCTGCGCCTGGAAGGCCTCGGTCTCCTGCAGCGAGCGGCGCAGCACGAAGATGCACGGGATGATCATGCAACCGACGAAGAAGGGAACGCGCCAGCCCCAGTCGGCCAGCGTCTCGGGCGACATCGACTCGTTCAGCGCGAAGCCGAGCGCCGCGGCCAGCACGATCGCGACCTGCTGGCTGGCCGACTGCCACGAGGTGTAGAAGCCCTTGTGGCCCGGCGTCGCCATCTCGGCCAGGTAGACCGACACGCCGCCGAGTTCGGCCCCGGCGGAGAAGCCTTGCAGCAGCCGCCCGAGCAGCACGAGCGCCGGCGCCAGCAGGCCGATCGTCGCGTAGCCGGGTACGAAGGCGATCAGCACCGTGCCGCAGGCCATGATGCCCAGCGTCACGATCAGGCCCTTGCGCCGGCCGACTTCATCGATGTAGGCGCCCAGGATGATCGCGCCCAGCGGCCGCATCAGGAAGCCGGCGCCGAACACCGCGAAGGTCAGCATCAGGGAGGCGAAGTCGCTGCTGGCCGGGAAGAAGGACTTCGAGATGTAGGTGGCGTAGAAGCCGAACAGGAAGAAGTCGAACTGTTCGAGGAAGTTGCCGCTTGTGACGCGCAGCACGGCGCCCAGCTTCGACGTCGAAACGGTCTGTGGAGCGCCGCGGGCGAGGGTGGTGGTGGACATGGCTCTCTTTCGGGCTGTTGGAGTGGTTTGGGTCCATCGTAGAAACCCAAGCTGACATTCAGCCGTCAAGAAAATCAGGGATTACGCGCGGACCAGGACGCGCGCGTTGCCGTGGCTTTCGAAGGGGTCAGGGCGCAGGCGGTGCGACCGTGCCGCCGACGATGCCGTGCCGCTTCAGGGATTCAGCCACGAAGCCGCTCGCCTTCATCTGCTCGACAAAGGCGGCAAGCGCCGATGCGGCGCCCGAACCGCGGTTGGCCGGCATGCCCATGGCCTGCTGGATGACCATGAAGCGGCCCGGCAACAGGCGCAGGTCCGCTTGCTGTGTCGCCCATCCCTCCAGCATGGTGCGGATGCCGGCCGCGACATCGACCCGACCCTCCTGCAATGCCGCCAGGCAATCCGGGACGTGAACGATACGTTCGATGGCCGCGTGCTTCAGTTCGCGCGTGAGGAACAGGTCGTAGGCGCTGCCGGTGCCGACCGCCACGCGCAGGCCGTCGTGGTCGACCTGTGCGTTGTCCTGCAGCGCGGAGTCCTGCCGGACGAGGTAGCTGCCCTCGATCAGCACATAGGGCGCGGTGAAGCTCAGGCCTTCGCTGCGCGCCGGGTCGACGGCGAAGAAGCCGATGTCGGCCTTGCCATTGCGCACGGCGTCGACGGACTGCGCGGCCTTTTCGAACACCACCAGCTCGACCTTCACGCCAAGCCGCTCGCCGAGCGCATGCGCCAGGTCGATCGACACGCCCACCGGCTCGCCGGTCGACTTGTCGCGGTTCGCCAGGATCGGGTTGCCGAGGTTGATGGAGGCGCGCAGCGCGCCGCCGGGTGCGAAGGCGAGGGCGAGTTCTGGGTCTGTCATGCGTCGCTTGGTGCGGGCTCCATGCGGAGCAGGGCCGGCGAGTTTAGCCCTTCGAGTCGATGCTGCATGGCCATCTCGACGCAAACCCGTGCGCCGGAGTGGGGCCGGGCCGCGCGGGCTCAGGGTGCCGCAGCGATGGGCTCCAGCCCCGTCTCGCGGATCGTCGGCGCCGCCCCCGGGCTGGTGAAGAAGCCGATGAGCTGGCGCGCCGCCGCCGGATCCTTGCTGCTGGTCGAGACGCCAGCCGAGAACACGGTCACCCGCTGCGCCGCGGGCGGCAGGACGCCGATGAAGTCGATGCCCTCGATCGGCAGCAGTTCGCTGACTTGCTGCAGCCCCAGCGCCGCATCGCCGCGCGCCACGATGGTGCCGACGCGCTCGCTCAGGATGCGCTTGCTCTTGGGCTTGACCTGTTCTTCGATGCCAAGGTTCTTCAGCATCTCGGTTTCGTAGTAGGTGCCGCTGGCGCTGGCCGAGTAGGCGATCGACGGCGCTGCGATCAGGGTGCGCTTGAGCGCGTCGACGGTGCTGATGTCCGGCCTGGGCGCACCCTTGCGCACTGCGAAGCCGATCGACGAACGCACCAGGTCGACCTGGCTGCCGCCGATCACCTTGCCCTGCGCGACCAGCGCATCCAGCGCGGGCCGCGCGAGGATGACGATGTCGGCCGGCTCGCCGCGCGAGAGCCGGCTGGGAATGGAGTCGCTCGCCGCACCCATCGATGCGCCATAGGCTGTCTGCACCTTGTAGCCGGTGGATTTCTCGAAGGCCGGCGTGAGTTCGTTGTAGGCGGCGGTGAAGCCGCCGGAGGTCATGACATTGATCGTCCTGCCGGCGCCGGACTGGCCGGCGCCGAGGCCGGCGCAGCCAGCGAGCGCGAGGGCCGCGCCAAGAAGCGCCGCACGGCGGGTGAGATTGAAACTGCGCGGGGCCATGATCTTGTCTCCTTGAATGTGTGAAGACAGATCCTATGGCCCCAAGCTGTCAATCCGCCTTCAACGGGCTCAGGGTCACCACCGAGGAGATGGCAGCGGCAATGCGCTTGTAGCCGCTCGCCAGGCTCAGTGCGTGACGATGAGGGTACCGTCCGCGTGCCCGTCAGTCCTTGTAGCTCGGATCGACGCGATCCAGCTTGCGGATCAGCGACGGCCAGACGAAGCTGCCGCCCATGCCGCCCGTCTGCACCTTCATCGCATGGCCCACGCCTTCGACGATGCGTGGGTCGACCTGCGTCAGCTCGCCACCGCCGGCCTGCGCCGCGATCTGGATCTTGCAGGTGTTCTCGAAGGTGTACATCGAGAGGAAGGCATCTGCGATGGTCTTGCCGCAGGTCAGCAGGCCGTGGTTGCGCAGCATGTAGAAGTTGGCGTCGCCGAGGTCCTTCTGGAGGCGTGCCTTCTCGTCGTCGCGGATCGCCACACCTTCATAGCCGTGGTAGGCCAGCGAGGCCAGCACGAAGGTGGATTGCTGGCTGATCGGCAGCACGCCGTTCTTCTGTGCGCTGACGGCGACGCCGGCCATGGTGTGTGTGTGCAGCACGCACTGGATGTCCTCGCGCACTTCGTGGATGGCGCTGTGGATCACGAAGCCGGCCGGGTTCACCGGGTAGGGCGAGTCGATGACCTTGTTGCAGTCCTTGTCGACCTTGACCAGGCTGGACGCGGTGATCTCGTCGAACATCAGGCCGTAGGGGTTGATGAGGAAGTGATGCTCCGGGCCGGGCACGCGTGCGCTGATGTGCGTGAAGACCAGGTCGCTCCAGCCGTACATCGCGACGAGGCGGTAGCAGGCGGCGAGGTCGACGCGCAGTTGCCATTCCTCGGCGGACACGAGCTTCTGGATTTCGGATTGGGTGTTGGCGTTCATGGGATGGATCTCCTTTGCGTGGGGTGCGGAGACTGTAGGCCTCGGGCCGCGCACAAACTGTCTGAAAATGGACAGTGTGAGATGCACGTAAACCCTTGGCCGATGCCATTGATGCCTCTGATGTCCTCGCTTCCAAAACCGCGCCTGCCTGTCGCGCACCGCGACACGATGGCTGCCAATCCCTGGTTTGCCAGCATGCCCGCGGCCCAGCGGGAAGCCCTGCTCGGCGCGGCCGAACTGACGCATTGGCAGCGCGGCGCTATGCTGTTCCGGCAGGGTGATCCGGTCACGGTCGCGGGCACCGGCCTGTACGGGCTTGCGCGCGGGATGGTGAAGGCTTCGACGCTGCGGCACGACGGGCGCGAAGCCATTCTCTCGGTGATCGAGCCCGGCAACTGGTTTGGCGAGATCTCGTTGATCGATGGTTCGCCGCGCACGCACGATGCCACGGCGCTGACGGCGCTCGACCTGCTGGTGGTGCCGCCGGACGCTTTCGCGGAACTGATGCGCGACGTGGTGTTCGCCAATGCCATGGCGGCCCTGCTTGCGGCGCGGGTGCGCTTTCTCTACGCGTTGATGGAAGACGCCACGCTGCGCGACCTCCGTGCGCGCGTGGCGCGGCGGCTTTGCACGCTGGCGCGCGGCGACGCGACGCAATCGCTGGAGGCGCGAGATCGCGTGACGCTCTCGCAGGAGGCACTGGCGATGATGCTCGGCGTGACGAGGCAGACGCTCTCGGGGGAGCTCGGCGCGCTGGCCCGGGAGGGGCTGATCGCGCTGGGCTACGGCAGGATCGACATCCTGTCCTTCGATGCGCTGGAGCGGCGCGGGAAAAACGGGTAAAGCGCGCGCGGGCGTCAGTCCGTCCCGATGTCCGCGCCGCGTTCCTGCAGCAGGCCGCGCAGCAGCGAACGGTGGCAGCGCGACTCGTCCTCGCAATAGCAGCCGACCGCCAGCGCCGTCTGGTGCGACAGGGCGGCGAGCAGGTCGAGGCTGCGGCTTGCGTCGGCTTCGGCCATCTCGCGCTTGTAGGCGCGGGTGAAGGCGGTCCATTGCGCGGGGGTCTGCGCTTCCTGGCCGAGCTTCATGGTCTCGGCCGACGGCGCGAGATTGGGGTACCACACGTCGTACCAGTTCTGGCTGGCGAACTCGGCCTTCGGCACGCCGCGCGGCGGGCGGCGGACCGTACCGATGCGAAGGCCTTCGCCGGGCGCGCGGTCAGTGCCGAGGCGGACGATTCGGATGCTCATGTTTGGTCTCTTGTCTCTCATTGCTGGCGGGGCTGGCGTGGCGCGAACGAGCGTCGCCGTTGCAGTACGAACAAGCGTCGCCGTTGCGACGCGACCCAAGCTTCACTACACAAGCGGGACGCATACTCGCGAAAAAGGAGCCACCCATGAATGATCGTATCGAATGGACCCGCCACCCCGATGGCGTGGTCGAACTGCAACTGGTTCGCAGCGACAAGATGAATGCGCTCGACGCTGCGATGTTCGACGCATTGATCGAGGCCGGCGAAAGCTTGCGCGACGACCTCGCCCTGCGCGCCGTGGTCATCTCCGGCCGGGGCAAGGCCTTTTGCGCGGGGCTCGACATGCAGTCCTTCCAGCGCATGCAGAAAGCCGATGGCGCCGAAGTGCTCGGCGATGGCGCCGCCGGCGCGGATCTGGTGGCGCGCACGCACGGCATCGCCAACGCGGCGCAGCAGGTCGCCTGGGTGTGGCGCCAGGTGCCGGTGCCGGTGATCGCGGCGGTGCATGGCGTGGCCTTTGGCGGCGGCCTGCAGGTGGCGCTCGGGGCGGACGTGCGCATCGTTGCGCCGGACACCAAGATGTCGGTCATGGAGATCAAGTGGGGCCTGGTGCCTGACATGGCCGGCCTGGTGCTGATGCGCGAGTTGGCGCGCGCGGACGTGGTGCGCGAGCTCACCTACACAGGCCGGATCTTCTCCGGCGAGGAGGCCTTGCGCATGGGCTTTGCCACGCGCCTGGCGGCCGACCCGCTGGCCGTAGCCCTGCAGATGGCGCACGAGATCGCGGCGAAGAGCCCGCATGCGATCCGCGCCGGCAAGCGCTTGCTGAATGCGTCGACGCACCTGGACGATGCGTCATTGCTGCTGGCCGAGTCGGTCGAGCAGAAGGCGCTGATCGGCAGCGCGAACCAGGCCGAGGCGGTCAGGGCCAACATCGAGAAGCGGGCGCCACGCTTTGTCGAGCCGACCTGAGCGGACGCGGGCGGCGGCCGGTCAAGCCGATTGCCGATTCAAACCTAGACGCCGATAAAGCGCACGACTTCGTCGATGGGCGCGCGGTCGGTGACCAGCGCGTTGACGGGGTGCGAGGTGTCGGCCCAGCCGATCGACATGCCGGTGAACAGCATGCGTTCGGGCGGCAACTGCAGCGTGCGGCCGATGGTCTCGGGGTAGATCGCCCAGCATTCCTGCGGGCAGCTGTCGAGGCCTTCCTCGCGCAACAGCAGCATCACGGTCTGCAGGTACATGCCGCAGTCCGACCACTGTGGCGGACCCATGCGGCGGTCGATCGAGCAGAACAGCGCCATCGGCGCACCGAAGAAGGCGAAGTTGTTGGCGAACCAGCGCAGGCGTGCGGCCTTGTCTTCGCGCGGGATGCCAAGGCGCGCGTACATCGCCTCGCCGACCTGGAAGCGGCGGTCGCGCCACGGCGAGACCAGCGACGGCGGGTACACGTCGTAGGCAGGTGATTCCTGCACCTGATTGCGCAGGTTCCGTTGCATCTCGGCCTTGAGCGCGGCGAGCGGTTCGCCGGCCATCACGTCGATGTGCCAGGGCTGCAGGTTGCCGCCGGAGGGCGCGCGCGCGGCCAGCGAGAGCACCTTGCGGATGGTTTCCGGCGGCACGGGGTCGGGCAGGAAGGAGCGGATGGAACGGCGCGAGGTGACAGCTTCGTGGACATGCATGGTGCGGTTGATTCTGGCCGATGTGGAATCGGCCGGCTCGCGCTCGCAGGGCCTTCGAAAAGCGCGACGGGTGTGCACCTTGTCACCACCGCTGCATCCAGTTATTTCGAAGTGACCCGATCGTGCAGCAGACTTGGGGGATGTCCTTCCGATTGCTCCAGCGGCTCATGCAAGCCCAGCTCCCGATCTACCTGAACACGGGGGAGGACATCGACAAGTTGCGCGTGCTGATGCTGGCGGGATTGGTCAAGGGCGAGATCGAGGCGCCCGTTCGGACCCTGTCGGGCCACACGCAGCCGCCCGCGGCGGTCTACGAGATCACGCCGATCGGGCGCGTCATGGCAAGCAAGTTTCCGGTGCGCTAGAACGGCGCCGTCGTTTCGTCGGGAAAGCGAACGCAGACGCGCGTTTTCGTAGGAATTCGCCCACACCAAGAATCGAACAACCGCCTTTGAATGCGACGTTTGCGCGCACTAACGTCCTCGCACCCTACAAGACGGAGACGATGTGATGACCGAGGCGATCTACTGTTTCGACACGGCGGCGGTGAAGTTCGCGATCTATCCGGAGGGCGGCGACGGGCCGCGCATCATCGCGGCGATCGGCGAAGACCCGCTGCGCCATCACTTCGGCGCGACCGGTGGCGGCGACTCGCTGGTCGATGCCTTCGTGAGCCACGCGCCGGAGATCCAGAGCAGGGCGCTCAAACGCTACCGCGCCGAGCCGCGCAAGCCGGTGCTGCTGTCCAGCGAGGACTTCGAGTTCGCCGAGCAGATCAGGCTGTCGTAGTCATAGTCATAGCGCGCCCGGCACCGTGTTCTGCGGCAGCCGGCCAAGTACCCGCTGGATCTGCCACAGCAACTTGAGCGGCTGCAGCGGCTTGGCGCAGTGGGCGTCGAAGCCGGCCTCCAGTGCCTGGTGCTGGTCCCGGTCGCGCGCGAATGCGGTCAGGGCGATGGCCTGCATGTGGTGGCCGCTGGCCTGCTCGCGCTTGCGGATCTCTCGGATCAGCGTGTAGCCGTCCTTGCCGGGCATGCCGATGTCGCTGATCAGCACGTCGGGCTTCAGGGTCTCGAGCAATTCCAGCGCTGCATCGCAACTGTGGGCGGTTGCCACCTGGCCGCCGCGATCCGACAGGATCATCTCTAGCATCGCGTTGGACTCTGTGTCGTCATCGACGATCAGCAGGTTGACACCGTGCAGCGAGGCCATCTCGGCGGGCTGCGCATCGGTCGACGTTTCCTCGCCGCCGGCCACGCCGACCAGGGCCGTCGCCGAGACCGGCAGCCAGACGCGGAAGGTCGTGCCCTGGTCGGGGCCGGCGCTTTCGACGCTCACGCTGCCGCCGTGCGCTTCGACCAGTTGCTTGACGATGGCCAGACCCAGGCCGAGGCCGCCGCGCTGCCGGTTGCTGGAGGCGTCCCCTTGCGCAAACCGGTCGAACACCATCGGCAAGAAGCGGGCCTCGATGCCTTGTCCCTCGTCCGAGACGTAGAGCGTCACGCCTTCCTCGGACTCCGTCAGGCCGACCGTGATGCCGCCGCCGCGGGGTGAGAACTTGATGGCATTGCTGATCAGGTTCCAGAGGATCTGCTGCAGCCTTGCCTGGTCCGCAAGGATCGGCCGGTACGGCGGCGCGAGCTGCAGGTTCAGCACGTGCGCGCTCTCGTCGATGGCGGGGCGCATGGCCTCGATCACGTTGGCGACGACCTCCGACGGGTCGACCGACTCGAAGATGAGCGGCAGCTTGCCCAGGTTGAGGCGCGACATGTCGAGCAGGTCGGTGATGAGCTTGGCCTGGATGCGGCCGTTGCTTTCGATGGCGCGCAGGCCGCGCAGGATTTCCTCGCTGGCACCGCGCTTCTGCAGCAGGTGCGCCCAGCCCATGATCACGTTGAGCGGTGCGCGCAATTCATGCGAAAGCACCGCGATGAGGTCGTCCTTCATGCGGCTGATCTGCTCGGCCTCGCCGCGCGCCGCACGTTCACGGTCGAGCAACTGCCTGCGTTGCTCTTCCAGCATCACGCGCTCGGAGATGTCGATGGCCACCGCCATGTTGACCTTGCGCTCGATGTGCGGGGACACGCTCCACTCCAGATGCACCAGGCTGCCGTCGGGCCGCAACGCCGGAAACTCGCGGCGCTGCGGCATTTCACTGGTGCCGCGCATGTATTCGTCGACGCTCGACGCCAGCTCGGGCGGAACGAACTCCCCCAGCGCACGGCCGTTGACCTCGTCCGCGCTGCGCCCGAGCAGTGTCAGCAGGGCGGCGTTGGCGTCGAGCAGGCGACCTTCCTCGTCGAGCAGCCCGATGCCGGTGAGCGTGTGGGAATAGATGGCGCGGAACTTGGTTTCGCTGCGGCGCATGGCTTCTTCCGCGACGCGCGCGCGCACCAGCGCCTGCACGGTCGCGACCAGCACCGCCGGTTCCACCGGGCGGGTGAGGTAGGCATCGGCCCCGGAGTCCAGGCCGCGCACCTTGTCTTCGTCGGTCACGTAGGCGGCCGTGAGGTGCAGCACCGGCAGGCGGTTGGTTTCCGGCCGCGAGCGCAGGCGGCGGCACAGCTCGAAGCCGTCGATGTCGGGCAGGTGCACGTCCAGCACCAGGGCCGAGACGCCGTCGTCGGCCAGCCGCAGACCCTCGACGCCGCTGGCTGCTTCGCGTGTGCGGAAGCCGGCGTTGCGCAGGGTGCGCGCCGTCGCGTAGCGGCTGGCCGGGTCGTCGTCAACGATCAGCAGTTCGTGCAGCGACCGGTCGATCGGCCGGAATTCGGGGGTGTGCTCGCTCATGGCGGGTTTCCGTTCCCCGGCGAAGCCCCATCGATCTGAGGAAGTCGATGCGGCAGTGTGACGAAAAACGTGGAGCCCTGTCCGACCTCGCTGCGCACGCCGACACTGCCGCCCAGCAGTTGCGCGAGTCGCTTGCTCAGCGAGAGGCCGAGCCCGGTGCCGCGCAGTCGCTTCTGCACCGGCGAGTCGATCTGCGCGTAGTCGTTGAAGATCTCCGACTGGTACTGCGGCGAGATGCCGATGCCCGTGTCCGCCACCGAGAAGGTCACGCGCTCGTCCGCCTCCATCGCGGCGGACACCCGGACTTCGCCGGCGGCGGTGAACTTCAGCGCGTTGGAGATGAAGTTGCGCAGGATCTGCGACAGCTTCTTGTCGTCGGTGAACAGCGCGACGGACTGCTGCGGCTCCTCGAAGATCAATGTGACATCGGGGTTGGTGAGCACGGGCTTGAACATGCCGCGCAGTGCGGAGAACAGGTCGAGCATGTCGAACCATTCGGGCGAGATGTCGATGCGGCCAGCCTCGACCTTGGCCAGGTCGAGCAGGTCGTCGACCATGTCCGAGAACTCGGTGGCCGTCGCCCGTATGAACTCCACCTGCTTGCGCTGCTCCGCTGTCAGCGGCCCGTCGACCTCGTCCAGCAGGAGGCGCGCGAGGCTTCGGAAGGTGGATAGCGGCGTGCGGAATTCATGGCTCATGTACGCGAGGAACCGGCTCTTGAGTTCGGTCGCCTGGCGCAGTTGCTGGGCCTGCGTGTCGAGCTCGGCATAGAGCGCGAGCACGCCGCGGTTGGTTTCGTCGAGCTCGCCTTGCAGCGCCTCGATCTGTTGCGCCTGGTCGGCCGCGAGGGCTGCGAGCCCGGCATCGGGAAGCGGCGTTTCGTGCATCACGGAGCAGGCCCCCGCGCCTGTGCGCGCTTGATCACCACGACGGTCGCGTCATCGCGGCCGCGCAGGCCGCTGCGCAGGAGCCAGCCTGCGATCAGCGTGGGATCCTGCTGGAGGATGCCGAGGGCGCCATCGATGTTCCAGCGCGAGTTGATGCCGTCGGAATGCAGGACGACCATCGCATGCTCGGGCCACGGATAGCTGGTGTCGGCGAGCTTGCGGATCTGCACGCCCAGCGTGCCGTGCTGCGACATCAGCGTGCGGTCGTCCACGCCGGAGAGGAGGCGCCCGGCGATGTTGCCGGCGCCCGCGAACACCAGCGAATGGGCCGCCGCATCGAGCTCGACGACAGCCACCGCGGCGCCGCGGGTCGAGCGCATCAGCGCATGTGCGCGTTCCAGCACGGCATGCGGCGCCCCGACCGCCGTCGCAAAGACCTGGATGGCGGCCTGCGAGGCCTCGGCCGCCAGCGGGCCGTGGCCGAGCCCGTCGGCCACCATGACCCGCGCCTTGCTGCCGTTCATGCGCACGTCCCAACTGTCCCCGCAAACCGTCTCGCCCGGCGCCGACAGGCGGATGCCGCCGACGCTGAAGGCCTGGCCATGGGCGAGGACGCCGGGCGCGGGCTTCGCATGGATGCGCGCCACGATGACAGTGCCGTTGCCGGGCACCGAGAAGAGGTGGGCTTCGCTCGCCAGCCTGCGCACCGCGCCCAGGCCGGTGCCGGGACTGCCCTGGGTCGAATGGCCGTCGACGAGCGATTGCCGCAGGTCGGCAATGCCGGGGCCCTGGTCCAGCGACAGGACCTCGAGCGTCCCGCCCGCAGCGCCCGGGATGCAGCCGAGCAGCAGCATGCCGTCCCTGGCATGCTTGGCGAGGTTGGTGCCCAACTCGGTCACCACCAGTGCCGCGCGGCCGCTGGCCAGTTCGTCGAAGCCCATCTCGTGCGTCAGCCGGGCTGCGGCGCGGCGTGCCTCGCCCACCTGGGTGGGCTCGATCACCGGCATGGCCAGGTGTGGCCCCATGGCTTTCATTTCCATCGCGTGATGGTCACGCAGGTGCCCTCGCCGGGCACGCTCCGCAAATCAAATTCATTGACCAGCCGGCGGCTGCCCGAGAGGCCGACGCCCAGGCCCTTGCCCGAGGTCCAGCCGTCGGTCAGGGCCAAGTCCACGTCGGGAATGCCGGGGCCCTTGTCTTCGAAAGCGAGGCGCAGGCCGGCGCGAACGCCGTTGGCGACGATGCTCCAGCGCATCTCGCCGCCGCCGCCGTACACCACCGTGTTGCGCGAGAGTTCGCTCGCCGCGGTGATCATCTTGGTCTGGTCGACCAGCGAGAACTTGAGCTCCTGGGTGAGCTTGCGCACGGTCTGCCGGCTCATGACGATGTCGTGCTCCGTGCGCAGGGGCATCGCGCCGTCAGTCGGCAAGGTCATGGCCGCCTTCCCCGTCGCGCAGGCGAAGCATGGCCATTCCGCGCTCCACGTTCAGCGCGGTGCGCACGCCCTCGAGCGACAGCCCGAGTTCGACCAGCGTGATGGCCACGGCGGGTTGCATGCCGACGACCACCGTGGTGGCGTCCAGCACGCGCGCAATGCCCGAGATGCTCGCCAGCATGCGGCCGATGAAGGAGTCGACGATTTCCAGCGCCGAGATGTCGATGAGCACGCCGGTCGCGCCGGTGGCCTCGATCGTGGTCGACAGGTCGTCCTGCAGTCTCATCGCCACCTGGTCTTGCAGGTCGACCTGGATGGTGACGAGCAGGCACTTGCCCATCTTCAGAATGGGAATGCGTTCCATGGGGTGCCTCGCTCAGGCCTTGGTGCGGGTCGCGACGTAGCCGAGCTTCTTCAGGGCCAGCAGCAAGGCGTCTGCCAGCGATGCCTTGGTGACGATGCCCTGCAGGTCGATGCCCAGGTGGACGATGGTCTGCGCGATCTGCGGCCGGATGCCGCTGATGATGCAGTCGGCGCCCATGAGGCGGATTGCCGTCACCGTCTTGAGCAGATGCTGCGCGACCAGCGTGTCGACGGTCGGCACGCCGGTGATGTCGATGATGGCGATCTCGGAGCCGGTCTCGACGATGCGCTGGAGCAGCGATTCCATGACCAGCTGGGTCCGGTTGCTGTCCAGCGTGCCGATCATGGGTACGGCCAGCACGCCTTCCCACAGCTTGACGACCGGCGTCGACAGTTCTAGCAGCTCTTCCTGCTGGCGCCGGATGATGTCTTCGCGCGTGGCCTGATAGGTGGTGACCGTCCACTGCGCCATGTGGTCGAGGAGGGTCGAGACTGCCAAGATCGCGTCGAACAACTGCTTGGGCTCCTTGCCGAGCCGCTCTTGCAGCGCGCTGAACAAAGGCTTCTTCAGCGCGAGCACGAAGTGGCTGGTCTCGCCCGCCGTGGCGCCTTGCGCGGCGCGCGACTGGGACAGCGTCTCCAATGCCGCGCGCAGGGACGCCCAGGCGGCCTGGTCCAGGCGCGCCGGGTCGGCGCCGGAGCGCAGCCCCGAGCGCAGCCCGTTCATCAGGCCTTGCGCCTCGCCCGTGGCATTGGCTGCATTGGCGCCCATCGGCGACGAGGCGGCCACGTCATCGAGCCATTGGCGGGTGATGTCGCTGTGCAAGTCGGTGAGAAGCGCGTCGATCGCGGCGTTGTCAGGGGTCATCGGATTCTTCGGTGAAGTGTTGGAGACAAGTGGCGACCCTCCTTGGGCATTGCTTTTCAAGTGTGACAGATAGTCAACCTCGAACCCATGCAAAGTGCCTGCAGGCGCCTTTGACGCGCATTTTTCCTTGTCGTCGGCGGCGTGTTGTCCCACAAGGGCGGGAAGGCTTGGCAACACGCTTGCGTTCGCCGGCCTGCCACTTCCTGCAGCGGCGCATGGGCGGGGAGCGACGAGAAGGAGCGAATTTCTCCTACAAGGGGTGAATGTGACCGCGTGCAACATCCCCCCGGGCGAGGCGTGCGTGCCGCGAGGGGATTGCGCATCTGAACTGGCCAACGGCGCTGTGAAGGTTGTGGGAGTCAACCTGAAATATCGGCGCCGGGAGAGCGGAATACCGGGTTTTTGGGCCTCGTCGTCGAGGCCCAGCCGGTGTTTCCATGGGATGAGGGCAACACAGTTCGGCGTCATGCCAGCCTCTGGCCTGCGAGTTCGCAGGCGCGAACCTGTATTGCTCCATCGACTGAAAGATCGAACATGAATGCACCCGACACGCTCCAATTGGCCGCGCCGCAGGAGGAATACGAGTTCTTGCTGGATGCGCTTTCCAGGTTGCGCCTCGGCGACGCGAAGGTACGGCTGCCGATGCACTGGACCGGCATCGCCGGCCGGGTGGCGGAAGTGTTCAACGACGTGGTCGACCAGAACGCCACGCTGGCTGCAGAGCTGGTCCGTCTGCGCCGCGTGGTGGGCAGGGAAGGCAAGCTCAAGCAGCGCGCCATGCTTTCCGAGACACGCGGCTTCTGGGGGCAGTCGATCGAATGCGTGAATGCGCTGATCGACGACCTGGTGCATCCGACCACCGAAGTGGCGCGCGTGATCGGCGCGGTGGCGCAGGGCGACCTGTCCAAGAGCATGGCGCTCGAAGTCGACGGCCGCGAACTCGAAGGCGAGTTCCTGCGCACGGCCAAGACGATCAACAAGATGGTGGAACAACTCGGCGACTTCTCCGCCGAGGTGACGCGCGTCGCGCGCGAGGTGGGCACCGAGGGCAAGCTGGGCGGGCAGGCCAAGGTGAAGGGCGTGGCCGGGACGTGGAAGGACCTGACCGACTCGGTGAACTCGATGGCCGGCAACCTGACCGACCAGGTGCGCAACATCGCGGACGTGACGACTGCCGTTGCCAAGGGCGACCTCTCCAAGAAGATCGACGTGGATGTGAAGGGCGAGTTCCTCACGCTGAAGAACACGATCAACACGATGGTCGACCAGCTCCGGTCCTTCGCGTCGGAAGTGACGCGGGTGGCGCGCGAGGTGGGGACGGAAGGCTCGCTGGGCGGGCAGGCGCGGGTGGAAGGCGTGTCGGGGACGTGGAAGGACCTGACCGACTCGGTGAACTCGATGGCCGGCAACTTGACTTCGCAGGTGCGCAACATCGCGGACGTGACGAAGGCGGTGGCTGCGGGCGACCTCTCGAAGAAGATCACCGTGGACGTGAAGGGCGAGATCCTGGAACTGAAGAACACCGTCAACACGATGGTGGACCAGCTGCGTTCTTTCGCGGCGGAGGTGACGCGGGTCGCGCGCGAAGTGGGCACGGAGGGCAAGCTCGGCGGGCAGGCCGACGTGCAGGGCGTTGCGGGCACGTGGAAGGACCTGACCGAATCGGTGAACTTCATGGCCGGCAACCTCACGTCGCAGGTGCGCAACATCGCCGAGGTGACGACCGCCGTGGCCGCCGGCGACCTGTCCAAGAAGATCACCGTTGACGTGAAGGGCGAGATCTCAGAACTCAAGAACACCATCAACACGATGGTGGACCAGTTGCGGTCCTTCGCCGCCGAGGTGACGCGCGTGGCGCGGGAAGTGGGCAGCGAAGGCAAGCTCGGCGGGCAGGCCGAAGTGCAGGGCGTGGCCGGCACGTGGAAGGACTTGACCGATTCGGTGAACTCGATGGCGTCGAACCTCACCTCGCAAGTGCGCAACATCGCGGACGTGACGAAGGCGGTGGCGGCGGGCGATCTTTCCAAGAAGATCACCGTGGACGTGAAGGGCGAAATCCTCGAGCTGAAGGCGACGGTCAACACGATGGTGGACCAGCTGTCATCTTTCGCCGCCGAAGTGACGCGGGTGGCGCGTGAAGTGGGCACCGAGGGCCGGCTTGGTGGCCAGGCGGAAGTGGAAGGCGTGTCGGGCACCTGGAAGGACCTGACCGACTCGGTCAATTCGATGGCCGGCAACCTGACGTCGCAAGTCCGAAACATCGCGGACGTGACGAAGGCCGTGGCCGCAGGCGACCTCTCCAAGAAGATCACCGTGGCGGTGAAGGGCGAGATCCTGGAGCTCAAGGCCACCATCAACACGATGGTGGACCAGCTGCGTTCCTTCGCCGCGGAAGTGACGCGGGTGGCGCGCGAGGTCGGCACCGAAGGACGGCTCGGCGGGCAGGCTGACGTGCAGGGCGTGGCCGGCACCTGGAAGGACTTGACCGAGTCGGTGAACTTCATGGCCGGCAACTTGACCTCGCAGGTGCGCAACATCGCGGAAGTGACGACGGCCGTGGCTGCGGGCGACCTGACCAAGAAGATCACCGTGGAAGTGAAAGGCGAGATCTCCGAACTGAAGAACACCATCAACACGATGGTGGACCAGCTCTCGTCCTTCGCCGCTGAAGTGACGCGCGTGGCCCGTGAGGTGGGCAGCGAAGGCAAGCTGGGCGGCCAGGCCGACGTGCAGGGCGTGGCCGGCACGTGGAAGGACTTGACCGAGTCGGTGAACTCGATGGCGTCGAACCTCACCTCGCAGGTGCGCAACATCGCGGACGTGACGAAGGCCGTGGCGGCGGGCGACTTGTCGAAGAAGGTGACGGTCGACGTGAAGGGCGAAATCCTGGAACTCAAGGCCACGGTGAACACGATGGTGGACCAGTTGCGTTCCTTCGCCGCCGAAGTGACGCGCGTGGCGCGCGAGGTAGGCACGGAAGGCATCCTGGGCGGGCAGGCCGACGTGCAGGGGGTGGCCGGCACGTGGAAGGACCTGACCGAGTCGGTGAACTTCATGGCCGGCAACCTCACGTCCCAGGTCCGCAACATCGCGGAAGTGACGACGGCGGTGGCAGCGGGCGACCTGTCCAAGAAGATCACCGTGGACGTGAAGGGCGAGATCTCGGAGTTGAAGAACACCGTCAACACGATGGTGGACCAGTTGCGTTCCTTCGCCGCGGAAGTGACGCGCGTGGCACTGGAAGTGGGAACAGAGGGCATCCTGGGCGGGCAGGCCGACGTGCAGGGCGTGGCCGGCACGTGGAAAGACTTGACCGACTCGGTGAACCTGATGGCGTCGAACCTCACCTCGCAGGTGCGCAACATCGCAGACGTGACCAAGGCCGTGGCGGCTGGCGACTTGTCCAAGCAGATCACGGTGGACGTGAAGGGCGAGATCCTGGAGCTGAAGGCCACGATCAACACGATGGTGGATCAGCTCTCGTCCTTCGCCGCCGAAGTCACGCGGGTGGCGCGCGAGGTGGGCACGGAAGGGCGGCTTGGCGGGCAGGCACAGGTGCGCGACGTCTCGGGCACCTGGAAGGACCTCACCGAGAACGTGAACTTCATGGCCGGGAACCTCACCGGCCAGGTGCGCGGCATCGCCAAGGTGGTGACCGCCGTGGCCACCGGCGACCTGAAGCAGAAGCTCACCGTGGAAGCCAAGGGCGAGATCGCGGCCCTGGCCGAGACCATCAACAGCATGACCGACACGCTCGCCACCTTCGCCGACCAGGTGACCACCGTGGCACGCGAAGTCGGCGTGGAAGGCAAGCTCGGCGGCCAGGCCAAGGTACCCGGCGCCGCGGGCACGTGGAAGGGCCTCACCGAAAACGTGAACCAGCTGGCCGCCAACCTCACGACACAGGTGCGCGCCATTGCAGAAGTGGCGACCGCCGTGACGCAAGGCGACTTGACGCGCTCCATCACGGTGAAGGCGCAAGGCGAAGTGGCCGCCCTCAAGGACACCATCAACGAGATGATCCGCAACCTGAAGGACACCACGCAGAAGAACACCGAGCAGGACTGGCTCAAGACCAACCTCGCCAAGTTCAGCCGCATGCTGCAAGGCCAGAAGGACCTGCTCACCGTCGGCCAGTTGATCCTGTCCGAACTCGCACCCGTGGTCGGTGCGCAGCAGGCCGAGTTCTATGTGCTCGGCAACGCCGGCAACACCACCAAGCTCAAGCTGGTCGCCAGCTACGCCTCCGGCGGCCAGAACGCGCACGGCAAGGAGCTCGAACTGGGCCAGGGCCTCGTCGGCCAGTGCGCGGTCGACAAGGCCAAGATCCTGCTCACCAACGTGCCGAGCACCGCCTTCCGCGTGGCCACTGGCCTGAGCGAAAGCGCGGCGATGGACGTGATCGTGCTGCCCATCATCTTCGAGGGCGAGGTGCGCGGCGTGATGGAGCTGGCCTCGCTGGAGCGCTTCAATCCGTCGCACCAGGCCTTCCTCGACCAGTTGACCGAATCGATCGGCATCGTGATCAACACCATCTCGGCCAACATGCGCACCGAGCACTTGCTGACGCAGTCACAGTCGCTGGCCGAAGAGTTGCAGAACCGGCAGCAGGAACTGCAGCAGACCAATGAGGAACTTCAGGAAAAGGCCCGCCTGCTGGTGCACCAGAACCAGGAAGTGGAGCGCAAGAACCAGGAAGTGGAGCAGGCCCGGCAGGCGCTGGAAGAGAAGGCGGAGCAACTCGCGCTCACCTCCAAGTACAAGTCGGAATTCCTCGCCAACATGTCGCACGAGTTGCGCACGCCGCTCAACAGCCTGCTGATCCTGTCGGACCAGCTGTGCAAGAACAGCGGCGGCAACCTGACGTCGAAGCAGGTCGAGTTCGCGAAGACCATCCACCTGTCGGGCAACGACCTGCTGATGCTCATCAACGACATCCTGGACCTGTCGAAGATCGAGTCGGGCACCGTGGCAGTGGAGGTGAGCGAGCTCCGGCTGGACGACCTGCAACGCTCGGTGCAACGCAGCTTCCAGCACGTGGCCGAGGCCAAGCATGTGGGCTTCGAGATCCGCGCGACAGGCATGCTCCCCGAGACCATCGTCACCGACGTCAAGCGGCTGCAGCAGATCGTCAAGAACCTGCTGTCGAACGCCTTCAAGTTCACGCACCAGGGCTCGGTGGCGCTGTCGATCAATACGGCCGATGGCGGCTGGTCGCGCGACAACGAGGAGCTCAACCGCGCCAGCAGCGTGATCGCCTTCTCGGTGTCCGACACCGGCATCGGCATCTCTGCGGACAAGCAGCAGATCGTGTTCGAGGCCTTCCAGCAGGCGGACGGGTCCACTTCGCGCAAATACGGCGGCACGGGCCTGGGCCTGGCCATCAGCCGCGAGCTTGCGAGGCTGCTGGGCGGGGAGATCCGCCTGGTCAGCGCGCCGACCGAGGGCAGCACCTTCACGCTGTACCTGCCGCAAAGCTACAGCCCGTCGCGCAGCTTGCGGCCGGGCCGGACCGCCGCGATCGAGTCGGCGCTGGTGAAACGCAGCCTGGCCGACGAGACGCTGCAACGCGTGCTGCAGCCCTCGCTTTCGACGTCCGTGCCGGCGCAACTGCATGCCGAGGACCTCACCTCCATCAACGTGGCCGATGACGACCGCGAAAGCATCCTGCCCGGCGAGTTGGTGCTGCTCATCGTGGAGAACGACCTGCCGTTCTCGAAAATGCTGCTGCAGGCGGCCCGGCGCTGCGGCTTCAAGGGCCTGGTGAGCCCGACCGGCGCGGGCTCGCTGGCATTGATCCGCGACTACCGGCCGGCGCTCATCACGCTCGACATCCACCTGCCGGACATGCAGGGCTTGCGCATCCTCGAGCGGCTCAAGGCTGACCTGGGAACGCGGCACATACCGATCTGTGTCGTCTCCACCGACGACTCGCGCGAACGCGCACTCAACTCCGGCGCCATCGGCTTCCTGGCCAAGCCGCTGCAATCGATCGACGAGGTCGACGTGGCGCTGCGCCACCTGCATGCCTTCGTGCAGTCGAGCGCGAAGAAGCTGCTCGTCGTCATGCAGCCTTCGCCGGTGCGCGAGAAATACCTTGCGGCGCTGGGCAACGGCGACCTGCGGCCGGTGGTGGTCGAGGCCGCCGATGCGCTGCGCGGCGAACTGGCCAAGGGCGACGTCGACTGCCTCGTGACCGACGGCCAGCTGAAGGGCTTCAGCCGCAACGACCTGGCCGAATACATCGATGCACGCACCGCGGCCCGGCAGTTGCCGGTGTTGCTGCATCGCACCTCCGAGGGAGGCTCGGCCTCGCAATGGGAATACGGGCAGCAGGGTTCGACCTTGCGCACCGCGGATTCGCTTGAGAGCCTGATCGACGCGACAGCCTTCCTCCTGCATCGCGGCGTGGCCTCGATGACGCAGCAGGAGCGCATCGCGGTGGAGGCCGCGAACGATGCCTCGCGCATCCTCACCGGCAAGAAGGCCCTGATCGTCGACGACGACGTGCGCAACATCTTCGCGCTGGCGACGGTGCTGGAAGAGCAGGGCATGGCGGTCGTCTCCGCCGAGAACGGGCGTGACGCGATCCAGCTGGTGCAGGACGACCCCGACATCGACGTGGTGCTGATGGACATCATGATGCCGGAGATGGACGGCATGCAGACCATGCGCGAGCTGCGCAAGCTGCCGAGCGGCAAGCACCTGCCGCTGATCGCGGTGACGGCCAAGGCGATGAAGGGCGACCGCGAGAAATGCATCGAGGCCGGCGCCTGGGACTACCTGTCCAAGCCCGTTGAAACGGCGCACCTGCTGGTCGTGCTGCGAGGCTGGCTATGCAAGTAGCCCGCATGAGCGACATCCCGATGGAAGACGCACTGGTGGGCTCGAGCGGCCAGGAGAAGGCCGACATCCTGATCGTGGACGACCTGCCCGAGAAGCTGCTGGTGTTCCAGACCGTGCTGGAGGAACTGGGCCAGAACCTCGTGCCGGTGCAGTCGGGCGCGGCGGCGCTTCGCGAGATCCTGAAGCGCGAGTTCGCGGTGATCCTGCTGGACGTCAACATGCCGGAGATCGACGGCTTCGAGACGGCGGCGCTGATCCGCAAGCACCGCCGCTCGGCCCACACGCCGATCATCTTCATCACCTCGTATGCCGACGAGGTGCAGACAGCGCGGGGCTATTCGCTGGGCGCGGTCGACTACATCCTCTCGCCGGTGGTGCCGGAGATCCTGCGCAGCAAGGTCGGCGTGTTCGTCTCGCTCTACCTCATGACGCGCCAGATCCGCCGCCAGGCCGACAGCAAGGCCGCAGTGCTGGCGGCCGAAGCCGCACGGCGCATCGCCGAGGAGAACGACAGGTGTTCCGCCTTCCTGGCGCGGGCCAGCCGCATGCTCAGCGGCTCGCTGCAGGCCGAGGTGGCGATGAACCAGTGCGCCGAGTTGCTGATACCCGAGCTGGCCTCCTTTGCCGTGGTGCAACTGACCGACCCCGACTTCGGCCAGTCCGGGGCCCTGGTCGCGTCGGCCTCCGAAGGTCGTGTCTACACCTCGCGGCAACCCGAGGCCGACCTCGACCCGCTGCTGCGCGACACGCTGGCCGACGCGATCGTCTCGCGCGAACGCCGCGTGGTCCGGACCGCCTTGCGCGAGTCTGCCGCCGGCTCGCCGGCGTTGGAGTTGATCCATGCGCGCCGGCTGGCAACGCTGGATTCGTTCATCGCCGTGCCGCTGCGCGTGGGCGAACGTGTGCTGGGCGCCATCCTGATCGCGCCGGATGACGAGAGCGCCTGGAAGGCGCACCTGACCATGCTGCTGGAGGAGATCGCCGCGCGTGCGGCCAGCGCCTTCGAGAACGTGCGGCTCTACGGCGTGCTGCAGCGCGAGGTGCACGAGCGCATGGCGGCTCAGGAGGAACTGCAGGACTCGAACCGTCGCAAGGACGAGTTCCTCGCGATGATGTCGCACGAGCTGCGCAACCCGCTGGCGCCGATCCAGATGGCGGTGGAAGTGGTGCGCCGCACGGCCGCCCCGCATCCCAAGGTGGACTGGGCCATCGACATCGCCAACCGGCAGCTTCGGCAGATCACGCGGCTGATCGAGGAACTGCTCGACGTCACGCGCATCAGCCAGGGCAAGATCGTCCTGAAGCGCGAGCGGCTGGACCTCAATGCGGTGATTTCGCAAGGCGTAGAGACGGTGCACGGGCTCGTGGAGAGCCGCCGGCAGTCACTCGTCGTGGAACTGCCGGCGCACCCGGTCTGGCTGCAGGGCGACGTGGCGCGGCTGACGCAGGTGGTGGCTAACCTGCTGCACAACGCGTCCAAGTACAGCCCGGAGGGCACCGCCATCGTGCTGCGCTCGCACGTCGAGGGCGAGGACGTTGTCGTGTCGGTGGTCGACCAGGGCATGGGCATCGACCCGGAACTGCTGCCGCGGATCTTCGACCTGTTCGCGCAGGGCAAGCGCGGGCTGGACCGCTCGCAAGGCGGCCTGGGCGTCGGGCTCACGCTTGCGCGCAGGCTGGCGCAGTTGCATGGCGGAGACATCGAGGTCATCAGCGCCGGCTTCGACAAGGGTTCCGAGTTCAAGGTGCGCCTGCCCGATGTGATGCGGGACAAGGCGCCTGACATCTTGGGCGCGGTGTCGGCCACGCCTGCGCGCCGCGAAGTGGAGCGCATCCTGGTGGTGGACGACAACCACGATGCGGCGGTCGCCATCGCGGCCGTGCTGGAGCTGGACGGGCACGCGGTGCGCGTGGCGCGCGACGGGCAGGAGGCCCTGGCCGAACTGGCCGCGTTCAAGCCGCAGGTCGTCGTCCTCGACATCGGGTTGCCGGTGCTCGATGGTTATGAGGTGGCGCGGCGCATCCGGCTGCTGCCGGAGGGCCAAGGCATCCTGCTCATCGCGCTGACCGGCTACGGCCAGCTCAGCGACCGGCAAGCCGCGGTCGATGCGGGTTTCGACAAGCACTTCGTCAAGCCGGCGGATACGACGCTGATGCTGGCTTGCATCGACGCATGGCGGGCTCGGGCGGGCGCGTTGCGTTGAGGCGAAGCGAGGGCGCGCAAGGCCGGGTGCACACCGGGCTCTCCCTACATGGAGAGATTGATTCGCGCGTTGACCAGCCGGATGTTCCTGAAATGGCTGCCCTCCCACTTCACGTGTTCGCCGCGGAGGTCGTGGCCCGCAAGCTCCGTGCCAAAACAGTTCAACAGCCTTACGCCTGACCACTGGCCGGCATCGAGCGTGACCGTATTCAGCTCGCAGGACTCGAAGGTGCAGTCGTTCAGAGTGGATCGCGTCAGTTGGCTCTGGCTGAAGGTGCACTGGTTGAACGTGCACCCCGCCATCGTGATGCCCTCGAAGTCACACGCGGTGAAACTTGCGCCGGTGAATGTGCAGGCATTCCATTGGCCTTGATGGAATGTCGTGGCAGTAAAGCTGCTGCCCATGAATGTGCTGCTGGCGAATACCGCCAGATTCAGGTCCAGGCCGGCATAGGCATTGCTGTCGGCTTGACCCGCGAGGCCTGCCGGCGCACCCCCGATACCTTTTCGCCACTTGTCGTGATTGAGGATGATGGTTTGGGAACTCATGGTTTGCTGCGTTTGGGCATCATTGCGCGTCGAGGCCGTAGCGCGTCGCCACAGCGTCGGCGCCGGTGACGCGGCGCCTATTGAGATACTTCATCTCGATCTCGGGTACGCCGTCTGCATGCACGCATGCGAAGACACCCACCACCCCCGGCCTGCGCATCATGACTTGCCTCCGCCTTCTTCGTAGTCCACCAACCTCCACACAGTTCCGGTGCGGTAGGTCGCTTGCTCGCCCTTCAATTTTTGCAGGAAACTTTGCTCCCCCGCACGCACGATGCCGGGCATGACCTCGCCCGCGTTGAAGTGCCGGCGCCTGCCGTTCTGGATATTGCCGTCGTCGTCGCACTGCCAGATTCCGGTTTGGGGGCAGGTGCGTCCAGTCGCAGCGAGTTCGCCCAAGGGGCGCCGCGGATTGGCGTCGCTTGTTTTCTTGGCGGTGCTGCTCACTGGCCTGACACGGATGGAACTGGTGAGCTTGTCCCAGAGTGCGATGGCTTCTTCGTCCGTGAGGCTGGAGTTCACTTTTCCGGCAGCATCTTGGTACACGCCGGTTTTGAGTTGAATGTCCGCGTACGGTCTCAGCGCGTCGTTCGGCTCGCCTGTGAACTTCAACCAGAAATCCTGATGCGCGCGGGACACTTTTTCATCAGGTGTGCGCGTCAAGAACTCATAGCCAGTTGTCCAGTCGTGAATCTGACGAGGGCCACGTCTCAAGACCTTCAATACGGAAAAGGGATTAGATTGACCTGACAGAGATGCTTGTGATTCTGTTCGTTCAAGTTGCCGCTCCAAGGAGTCACTTTGCGGGTCGTGCGAATTTGCTCCGGCCGTGTAGATCGATAAGTGGACGTCCGGGAATTGCTTGGAACGGAATCCGAGACGAATGTGTTCGATGGATTTCGGCTTGTTTTCGGCTATAGGAGAATCGGGTAAGTACGCATGTCCAATGCAAGTGCCGGGTTCACCCGGGAGATCGCTCTCCTTTCTCGGTCGGAGGCGATCGGCCAAGTCGTTGATGTCCAGAATCGTATCTGCTTTCTCTGTGTCAAGGGGGAGGGCGCTGACTTCAACTAAATCCGTTTCCAATGGAAAATAGGAAAAAATTCTGAGATTTGGTCCGGAGAAATCTTGATACCCAACAATCGTCTTTTGATTTTTCACCTTTCCGTCGATTGTCTCGATAAATTGATTAAAATTTTCGTTGCGTGGAAATCGTCGTGCGCCTTTTAGCTTGGCCTCTTGCTCTGAAACAAATTGATTCAGCATTGCAAATTCCCTGCTGTAGACGACTACTCCCAAAGGTATCGAGGCCTTTCCCCATATAACTTCTGATTCTTCTGGAATATCAATCATGAAGCGACCAAAGCAAACGGTCTTTGTCTTGCTGAAGAGCGACTGAAGGCGGGGGGATAAGGTAGTCATTTTCTCCGTTTTAGATTCTTGGGATTTGAGGTGGCACGCCGACAATAAGACAAGCAAACACAGCGAGAAGACCGCCTTGCGGTGCGTGGCACTCCGCGTTTTCATGCGCCATGCTTCCACGTGGCCTTTTGGGCAATACGAACTATTGAATAGAGTGTCGAGGCTAAAGCGCGCGGGTCCTTGTAGCTAGCCTGATGCTCATACCCGGCTGCCGAAATATTCCTTTAA
>NZ_JAATOM010000040.1 GCF_019207085.1 Variovorax sp. dw_308
GTAGTAGGCCGCGCCGGCCACGCCCGCCATCAGCACCAGTGCCACCACGGCGCCCAGCCAGCGCCGACGGCGCGGCGGCGGCACGAGGGCGGTCGGTGGCAAGGGCTGGGGCTCTGGGGGGCGGGAATCCATGGAAGGTCCTGGGTCAACGGGGCAAGGCGCGCAAGACGGCGCTTCGATTCGGGTCGCGGCCGATGGTAGCGCGCGCATCCACAACCATTGCGACGGCTGTTCTGCCGTGCCGTAAAGCGTTTGTAAAGCGCGCCCCGACCCATCGGATCTCACGCCGGGCGGCTGCATTTCGCGCCGCCAGGCTGCACTTCGTCGCATGCCGGTCGCCGCCGCACCCGACCATCGGCACAGTCCGCTCATCGCCTTCCAGACCACTTCCTGATCGGACCTCACCATGCTGCTGCAAATCCTCTCCCACACGCCCCGCTGGGTCTTCGTGCTGCTCGCCGTGCTGTTCTGGTTCGGCGCCAAGCAGCTGCTCGCCAGCAGCGTGAGCCTCGCGCGTATCACCGTCATGCCGGTCGCGATGGCCGCCCTGTCGATGTCCGGCGTGCTGTCCGCCTTCGGCGACTCGCCGATGGCGCTCGCGGGCTGGGCAGCGGCGGCCGTGGCCCTGGCGGCCCTGGTGCTGCAACGCAGCCTGCCCGCGGGCACGCGCTACGACGCCGACGCCCGCCGCTTCCACCTGCAAGGCAGCGCCGTGCCGCTGGTGCTGATGATGGCCATCTTCTTCACCAAGTACACCGTCGGCGTACTGCTGGCGATGCACCCCGAATTGGCCCACAACCACAACCTCGCCCTCGGCCTCGGTACGCTGTACGGCGCCTTCAGCGGCATCTTCGCGGGGCGCGCCATCCGCCTGTGGAAGCTGGCGATCCGCCACGACCGGGCACTGGCTGGCGAACAGGCCGCCTGAACAAGCTCAACCCAAGGAGACCCTCATGCAAGCCACTACCCTGCCCCTGAACGACGAAGCACGCCTGGACAAGCTGGCCCGCCGCCGCGCCCGCGCCAAGCTCGCCTTCTTCTCCCACGCGGCGATCTATGCCGCGGTCAACGCCGGCCTGATCGCGCTCTCGCTGGCCGGCGGGCGGCACTGGGCCGTGTTCCCGCTGCTCGGCTGGGGCATCGGCCTGCTGGCGCACGGGCTGTCGGTCTATGTCTTCGCACCGGGCGGGAACATGATGGAAAGCATGGTCCAGCGCGAACGGGCCCGGCTCGTATCGAAGGCCGAGCCGTGGTGAGAAGGCATGAATAAATCTGCTGCGCGACACGATCTCTCGCCTGCGGTCCTCACCACACCTGGGCACGGTTCCGGTCCTCGACGCGACCTCAGGCCGCTCGCTACGATTTCTTCACGCCTTCTGGCCGCCGCGCTGACACGTGTTACCGGCCGGTGGCTGGCAGCGCTTGCAAGCCTGGCACTGGCAACGTCCGCCTCGGCGGCAACCGGCATTACCGTCCTGCCTGCGCCTCCGGACAGCGGGCCGGTCACCGTCTTCTATCCGACCACCGCGACCCCGGCCCGCTACCAGCGCGGCCCCTTCGTCTTCCAACTCGCGTCCGACGCCTCGCCCGCGCGCGGCAATGGGCACCTCATCGTCGTCTCGCATGGCTCCGGCGGCTCGCCCTGGCCGCAGGCCGACCTGGCCATGGCACTGGTGGATGCCGGCTTCACCGTGGCCATGCCGGAGCATGCCGGCGACAACTTCCACGACATGAGCCGCGTCGGCCCGGTGAGCTGGGAGCACCGACCGAAGGAAGTCTCGCAGGCCATCGACGCCATGGCAGCAGACGCGCGCTTCGCATCCCGGCTCGACTTCCAGCACGTCGGCATGTACGGCATGTCCGCGGGCGGCCACACCGCGCTGACGCTGGCCGGCGGCCGCTGGTCGCCAGCCCGGCTCGCGCAACATTGCGAAGCCCACCTCGCCGACGACTTCCCCGCGTGCGTCGGCCTGGCCACCGAACTGACCGGCAGCAGCCTCGACGCGCTGCGACTCTCCGTGGCCCGCGAGGTCATCCATCGCAAGTTCGACGACCAGACCGCGCCGCGCGAATGGAACGAACCGCGCATCACCGCCATCGTCGCGACGGTGCCTGCCGCAACCACCTTCGACATGAGCACCCTCGCGCAGCCGCGTGTGCCGCTCGGACTGGTCCGCGCCGGCAAGGACGAATGGCTGAAGCCGCAGTGGCACATCGACGCGGTGCGCGCCGCGTGCAAGCTCTGCACCCTGGTCGCCGACATGACAACCGCCGGCCACGGTTCCACGCTCTCGCCGATGCCGCCCGACCTGCCGCCACGCGCGGCGCGCCTGATCAACGACCCGCCCGGCTTCGACCGTGCCACGCTGCCCGCCATCTATGCGGCAATCACCGGCTTCTTCCTCCAGAATCTCCTGCCATGAACGTCCTGCTGCTGATCCTCAAGCTTTCGGTGGTCACGGTGCTCGTCGCATCGGTGGCCGAGGCATTGGTGCTCACCTGGCGCCATGCACGACGCGGCGGCCCGGCCTACGACTGGAAGGCGGCCGGCGTCTCGGTGGTCGATTTCATGGTGCGCCAATACGCGCTCACCTGGCTGCTGCTGTGGCCCTTCGCGATGTGGAGCGGCGCGATGGATTGGGTCTGGCAGCACCGCCTGTGGACGCTGCCGCTCGACCACTGGTGGGGCTGGGCCGCCTGTTTCATCGGCCAGGAGTTCTGCTACTACTGGTACCACCGCGCTGCGCATCGCGTGCGCTGGTTCTGGTGCACGCATGCGATCCACCATTCGCCCAACCAGTTGAATCTCTCGGCAGCCTATCGCTTCGGCTGGACCGGCAAGCTCACCGGCAGCCTGGTCTTCTTCATGCTGGCACCCCTGCTGGGCATGCCGCCCGACGTGATCGCACTGATGCTCGCGCTCAACCTGATCTACCAGTTCTGGGTGCATGCGACGTGGATTCCGCGCCTCGGCCCGCTGGAGTGGTTCCTCAACACCCCCTCGGCGCATCGAGTTCACCACGCGTCGAACCTGGAGTACCTCGACGGCAACTACGGCGGCGTGCTGACCGTGTTCGACCGCCTGTTCGGCACCTACATCGCCGAGCGCGACGACCTGCCCTGCCGCTACGGCCTGGTGACGCCGATCACCACCTACAACCTGCTGCACATCGAGTTCTGCCACTGGCAGGGGCTGTGGCGCGACCTGCGCTCGGCACGCTCGGCGCGGGCGGTGTGGGGCTACCTGTTCAAGCCGCCGGGCTGGTCGCCCGACGGCCATGGAACCACGACGGAGGAATTGCGCCAGCGCGCGAATGTAGCGGCAAGCCACGGCCACGGCCACGCGGCTGGCCAGGCCGCAGCCCGCGCCGCTGAATCGGGCATCGGAAGGCCAGCAACGGACAACATGACCGTGGCCCCATGAACATCCGCTGGCGCGATGCCGCTCGTCACTTCCTGCAGATCGCCGCGTTCTGCTGTGCCATCGCCGTACTCACCACGCTGATATGGCCGAGCCTGGGCTACGCCAGGCAGGTCGGCTACGCGCTGTCGAACGGCATCGTGGCATGGCTGGTGGTCGAATTCGGCCGCTACTTCTTCGATCCGCGCAACTGCCACTCCGACAGCAGCGGTGGCCACGGCTGGCCAAAGGGGTGGCGCGGCATATTGCTGGCCACGACCGGGATCGCCAGCGGTTTCTTCTTCGGTGGCGGCATCGCCAATTCCCTGTTTGGCACGGGCCAGGTGGGTTCATCGCGCGACACGATCATCAGCGTGGTCATCACCGCCATGGCCGGCACGGTCGTCACCTTCTACTTCCACGCACGCGGCAGGGCCGCCGCGCTCACCGCCCAGATCAACGCAGCCGAACGCGACGCCAGCGAGGCCCGGCTCAAGCTGCTCGAAACCCAGCTCGAGCCGCACATGCTTTTCAACACGCTGGCCAACCTTCGCGTGCTCATCACCACCGACCCGCAGCGCGCCGTCGCCATGCTCGACCGGCTCAACAGCTATTTGCGCGCCACGCTCAGCGGCTCGCGCGCGCTGGCGCACCCGCTGTCGGCCGAATTCGACCTGCTGCGCGACTACCTGGAACTGATGTCGGTGCGCATGGGCAACCGGCTGCAATACACGCTCGACCTGCCGGACAACCTGCGCGACGCAGCGGTGCCGCCGCTGCTGCTGCAGCCGCTGGTCGAGAACGCGATCCAGCATGGACTGGAGCCGAAGGTGGGCGGCGGCAGCATCGTGGTGCGCGCCAGGCGACAAGGCGCGGGAAGCGATGCGCGACTAGTGATCGAAGTCAACGACACCGGCGTCGGACTGTCGCAGCACGCGAGCACGCTCGACGAGCCGGGGCGCGGCTTCGGCCTCACGCAGGTTCGCGAGCGGCTGGCCAGCACCTATGGCGATCGCGGCGCCATCACGCTCGCGCCGGCAGGCAGCGGCGGGACTTGTGCAGCGGCCACATTGCCGCTGGGCTGAGTCGCATCCATGACCTCGACAATTTGCTAGTCTCGTTCGCATGGCTCACACACATTGCAAGCTCTCTTCGCAGGGGCAACTTTCCGTTCCAGCGTCGGGTCGGCGCGCCTGGAGCCTGTCGCCCGGGTCGATGCACGATTCTCAAGCCGTGCCCGATGCGCTGTTTCCCAACGAAGAGAGCCCACCCCCCGCCAAATCGCTGGATGAATTGAAACAGGGCGTCCGGGCCTGCTTCAGGCGCCGTCATTCCGGCGAGGACTTGGCAAGGCTCGCATGACCCGCCCCACCGCCCTCATCGCCGAAGACGAACAACTGCTGGCCCAGGCATTGCGTGCCGAACTCGCGCAGGCCTGGCCGGAGCTGGACGTGGTGAGCATGGTAGGTGACGGTGGCAGCGCCGTTGGCGCCGCGCTGGAGCGCTTGCCCGACGTGCTCTTTCTCGACATCCGCATGCCAGGCCAGGACGGCCTCTCCGCCGCGGCGGAGCTCGCGGATTCCTGGCCTCTGGAAAAGGCGCCGTTGCCGCAACTGGTCTTCGTCACCGCCTACGACGAATACGCAGTGCGCGCTTTCGAGCAACAAGCCGTCGACTATGTGCTGAAACCCGTGCAGGCCGAGCGCCTGCGCAAGACCGTCGACCGCCTGAAAGCCGCGCTCGCCGCACGCGCGCCCGCACGGGACAGCGCCAACGCCGCGATCGAGGAGACGCTCGCGCAATGGCGCCGCATGCTCTCCGCGGCCGGCACCGGCGCCTTGCCCAGTTCACCGGCCGCGCCGCCGGCCCCGCTCAAGCTCATCGCCGCCAGCGACGCCGGCAGCGCGGGCTCCACGGTGCGCATGGTGCCCATCGACGAAGTGCAGTACTTCGAGGCGGCCGACAAGTACGTGCGCGTGCTCACTGCATCACACGAGTTCCTCATCCGCACGCCGCTGAAGCAACTGCTGCCGCAGCTCGACCCTCAGACTTTCTGGCAGGTGCACCGCGCCGTGGTCGTCAACACGCATGCGATCGAGACGGTGCATCGCGACGAGGCCGGCAAGTTGCACCTGCAATTGCGCGGCCGCGCCGAGCGCCTGGCCGTCAGCCGCCTCTTCGCCCACCTGTTCCGCGCGATGTAGGCCGCGCAGGCCCCGTGGCCATCAAAAAAGCCGGCTCCTTGCAGAGCCGGCCTCGTGTCGGCAGACCTGCGGCCAGAAGACCGGCAGGCCACACCTATCAGAATAAACCTATCGGCAGGTCACCTGTAATAGTGACCGTGGCGGTAGTAGCCCCGACCCGGGCCGTAGTAAACCGGCGCGGGGCGGTAGTACACCGGAGCCGGCGCGTAGTACACAGGCGCCGGCCGGTAATAGACGGGCGGTGCGGGCTGGTAGTACACCGGCGCGGGCACCGAGTAGACCGGCGCTGGCGCGTAGTAGCCCGGCTGGCCGACGCCGATCGCGACGCCCGGCACGTTGACGCCCACCGACCAGGCCACGCCGGCGTTGGCCGAAGCGGCAGCGAAAAGCGCACCCGCGGCCACGGTGGCAGCGGCGGCGATCTTGAAAAGAGTTGAACGATGGAAGCTCATGATGTGGGTTCTCCGGTTTCAGGGGCTGAAAAAAGACCGCCCATGCAAGTATTCAACGCGCCAGGTGCAAAGCCGGTACCTGCTCTTCTGTGAAGAAGGTACCCAAAGGTAACGCAATGGCCTGCCACCTAGAATGAACAGATGACTTC
This sequence comes from Variovorax sp. dw_308, assembly GCF_019207085.1. Lineage (GTDB taxonomy): Bacteria > Pseudomonadota > Gammaproteobacteria > Burkholderiales > Burkholderiaceae_C > Variovorax. The sequence continues at coordinate 6,206 of NZ_JAATOM010000040.1, forward strand.
TCCCGTTGACAAAGATTCCGCAAAGCCTAGCAATTTTCTGCGCCACGTGATCGAAAACGACCTCCAGCAGGGGGTTTACACCGCACGCAAATGGGGTGGCAGCCCCGGAGACGCGGAGCACCATGCCCAAGGCATGCCGGATCCGGCCAAGGTACGCATGCGCTTCCCGCCGGAACCCAACGGATACCTGCACATTGGCCATGCCAAGAGCATCTGGCTGAATTTCGAGCTGGCCAAGGAATACGGCGGCGTCTGCCATCTGCGCTTCGACGACACCAACCCCGAGAAGGAAGAACAGGAATACGTCGATTCCATCCGCGATGCGGTGCGCTGGCTGGGCTACGCCACCGACCTGGCCGACCGTCCCGACGCCGCAGGCACGGTCCAGTTGCACGAGTACTTCGCCAGCGACTACTTCGACTTCATGTACCGCGCCGCGGAATACCTGATCGGCGCCGGCCTGGCCTATGTCGACGAGCAGAGCGCCGAAGAGATCCGCGCCAACCGCGGTGATTTCAACACCCCCGGCACCGACAGCCCCTTCCGCAGCCGCAGCGTCGAAGAAAACCTCGCCCGCTTCCGCGCCATGCGCGACGGCCAGCTCGACGACGGCGCCGCCATCCTGCGCGCGAAGATCGACATGGCGAGCCCCAACATCAACATGCGCGACCCGGCGCTCTACCGTATCCGCCGTGCCACGCACCACAACACCGGCGACAAGTGGTGCATCTACCCGATGTACACCTACGCGCACCCGATCGAGGACGCGCTGGAAGCCATCACCCACAGCATCTGCACGCTGGAGTTCGAGGACCAGCGCCCCTTCTACGACTGGCTACTGGACCGCCTGGCCGAAGGCGGCCTGATCGAGAGCCCGCACCCGCGCCAGTACGAGTTCGCCCGGCTCAACGTCACCCACATCATCACCAGCAAGCGCAAGCTGCGCCAGCTGGTCGAGGAGGGCCACGTCGACGGCTGGGACGACCCGCGCATGCCCACGCTGGCCGGCCTGCGCCGCCGCGGCTACACGCCCGACGCGCTCAAGCTGTTCTGCGAACGCAGCGGCGTGACCAAGTCCGGTGGCTGGATCGACTACGCGAGCCTGGAGGCCGCGCTGCGCGACACGCTCGACCCGACCGCCCCACGCGCCATGGCCGTGCTGGACCCGGTCAAGCTGGTCATCACCAACTGGGGCGAACTCATGGGCGGCGACGACGTGCTTGACGACTGCACCGCGCCCGTCCATCCACACCGTCCCGAAATGGGCCGCCGCACCTTCAGGCTCGGCCGCGAAGTATGGATCGAGGCCACCGACTACGAGGACGTGCAACCCAAGGGCTTCTTCCGCCTGTTTCCCGGCAACAAGGTGCGCCTGAAATACGGCCACGTCATCGAATGCACTGGCGGCACGCGCGATGCGGGCGGCAAGCTGATCGAGGTGCAGGCGAAGCTGGTGCCGGACACCAAGAGCGGCACGCCCGGTGCCGATGCGATCAAGGTGAAGGGCAACATCTCCTGGGTGGCTGCGGCCGATGCCTTGCAGGCCGAAGTGCGCCTGTACGAGCGCTTGTTCGCGGCGGCGAATCCGGGCAGCGGCGAGTTGCTCGACGAGTTGAACAAGGACAGCCTGGTGACTTGCACCGCGTATGTGGAACCTTCCCTTGCGACGGCGGCAGGCGGCGCGGGCTTCCAGTTCGAGCGGCATGGCTATTTCGTGGCGGACACGAAGGCCATGGCCGGTGGCAATCGGGTGTTCAACCGCGCGGCGGGGATGCGGGACAGCTGGGGGAAATAGGGCGCGACCGATACATGACCCGATTCGAACATTTCATTGCCGTTGCCATCGCCATCACCGGCCTCAGCTTTGCGGCGGTGAGCCATGCGCAGGTTTACAAGTGCGCCTCCGGCGGCGGCCCCGCGACGTATTCCGACCATCCTTGCTCCGCTACCCAGAACGAAACACTGGATCTCAAATACCGGGTTGACAAGACAGTGCCGTCCGCGAGACCGGTTGACCACGCGGAGCGGGCGGACAAGGAAAGTGCATTGAAGCCAGTGACAGCGCCGGCTCCCACGGCTGCAGCGCCAGCCATGCCCGCGCGTCTTGTTTCGCAGGAAGACAACCTCGCCGAACAATGTGTGGACCACTACAGAAAGCATCTCGCCTACCCGCAGGGCGTGAAGATCCTGGGCAGGAAGCTGGAGCGGACCAGCGCCGAAATCAGGATCCTCGTGGACGTGCGGACCATTTCAAGTCCTGCCACGCCGGTGAGCATCGATCCGATATTCATCAATGAAAAATTCATCTGTTTCAGCGACGACGGCTCGTCGCTGAATGAGCGCAATACCCGCATGTACAGCGAACGTCACAAGAAGGGCGAAAGGCTGTAGGCCCAAATGGCCGCCCGCACGGTCGGCCCTCGCTAGACTGGCTGCATGCCGATTCTTTTTCCGTACTCCGGGTGTTCTGCGCTGAATCGCCGCTCTGTCGTGCTGGGCAGCATGGGGCTGCTGGCGCTGCCGGCCGCACAGGCGGCCAAGTTGTCGAAGCAAGACAGCGCAACGGTCTGGCCACGCGCTTCCCAGGTGCCGGGCGGCATCGCCCGCCTCTCGCTGGGCCCCGCCGAGCAGCGCCCCGTCGCGCACGATGGCGACGTGCCCCTGCTGGTGGTCGGCGACTCGATCGAGTGGACGGCCGTGGTCGGCATCCCGCTGGCGGCCAGGCCCGGCGAGGCGAACATCTCGGTGCTGCAGGCCAAGGGCGGCGCGTCGCGCGAGATCAGCTACACGATCGCGCCCAAGCAATACAGCGTCCAGAAACTCAAGGTCGCGCCCGGCACGGTCGACCTCTCGCCCGAGGACGAAGCCCGCTACCAGCGCGAGCGAGCGCGCCAGGAGAAGTTCACCGCTGTCTTCACCGAGCCCGAGCCGCAGGAGATGCGCATGCGCGTCCCCGTGCCGGGCCGCCGCTCCAGTTCCTTCGGCCTGCGCCGCGTGTTCAACGGCCAGTCGCGCAATCCGCACAGCGGCATGGACATCGCGGCCGGCACCGGCACGCCTGTGCTGGCGCCGTTGCCGGGCCGGGTCATCGACACGGGCGACTATTTCTTCAACGGCAACACGGTCTGGATGGACCACGGCGGCGGCCTGCTCACGATGTATTGCCACCTGAGCCGCATCGACGTGAAGCCCGGCGACATGCTGATGACCGGCGAGCGCCTGGCGCTGGTCGGCGCCACCGGCCGCGTGACCGGGCCGCACCTGCACTGGTCGGTGATGCTCAATCGCGCAATGGTCGACCCGGCGCTGTTCATCGCCGGCTGAGGTGGGCATACGCGCTGGCCGAGTGTTTCGCTGGCGCGCCTGCCAACGAGAAAGGCCTGGGCCAGACGCTGGCCTACCTCGACTCGACCTTCGACATCAACGGCGCCACGGCCCTGCTGGTGATCCTCGCGCTGCTGGGCGTGTCGATCGTGCGCTTCATGACCTGGCTCGAAAAGCGCCTGCTGCACAGGCAGTGAGGCCGCCCTCCTCCACTTCAACTTTCACCCACCGAAGGACCTGATCATGGCCAATACCGCCCCCATGACGTTGATCGACATCCCCGGCCGCTACAAGCACATCCGCCCGGTGCCGCGCATGCCGAACTTCGCGGCATGGATCGAGGGCGTCGACCTCTCCATGCCGCTGACGGACCCGGTCAAGGCCGAGTTGCGGCAGGCGCTGTTCGACTTCGAGGTGATCTTCTTCAAGCCGCAGAAGATCACGCCCGAACAGCACATCGAACTCGGCAAGGTGTTCGGCCCGGTGTCGAAGGGCTCCTACTTCGACCGCCGGCCCGATGCGCCCGACCTGGAGATGATCGTCTCCGACCGCGAGCGTCCGCCGGCCATCGACAACTGGCACACCGACATCAGCTGGAAGCCCAATCCGCCGCTGGGCACTGCGATCCAAATCACCGACACGCCGCCGGCCGGCGGCAACACCTGCTGGAGCAGCACCAGCAAGGCCTACGACTGGCTTTCGCCGGGCATGCAGCGCTACCTCGAAGACCTGAGCGCGGTGCACAGCTGGGAGGTCTCGGGCTTTCGCGAATACCTCGGCAAGTAGGGCGACGACGCGCTCATCGCGGCCATCAAGGCGTTCAAGCCGGTGACGCATCCAGTGGTGCGCCTCAACCCGGACTCGGGCCGCAAGTGCATCTTCGTGAATGCCGACTTCACCCGCAACATTGTCGGCATCGACCGGCACGAGGCGCGCGGCATCCTGCACTTCCTGCTCGACTGGCTGCGCAAGCCCGAGTTCATGGTGCATCACCAGTGGGAAGCCGGCGGCATCGCCGTCTGGGACAACCGCAGCACGCAGCACTACGCGGTGGCCGACTACTGGCCGCACTACCGCGTCAACCAGCGCATTACATTCGACGTGCCGGAAGCCTCCGCGACCGCTGGCAACCCTTGACAGCAAGCATTCAGGGGAGAAACAAGTTCATGGACAAGATGGGCGAGCACGGCTTCAGGGAGTACCTGGAAGTGAAGGCCGTGACGGGCTACCAGCCGGCCTGAGCGGGATGGCGGCCGGTCACACCGGCCGCTTGTAGACCACGCCCATCACGGTGCCGTTGTCGTCCACGCTGCACACGGCGCTGCGGCCGGACGGCCCTACCTTGAGGTTGATGGCATAGACGCCATCGACCGTCGAAGTGCCACTGGCCACGACGATGTCCGAGACAGGCACCTTCAACTTGCGCGCCGAGGCGTTGACGCAGTTGGCCACGGCGCGCTGCGGGGCGCCGCCCACGTTGGCCGCTGACGTCGGCACCGGCCAGTCCAGTTGGTCGGAGGTGCTGCTGCAAGCCGCGAGGCAGCCGACCGTGGCGAATGCCGCCAGCATCCTTGCGCCGAAGAAGTTCTGCATGACGTTCTCCCGATGATGTCGTTGGATACTAATCCAGCACGGTAGAGAACCACAGCGCCTCGCCCTGGCCCATCCCGGCCCGGCCCGGCCTACCGGACGATCGGCCGCGTCAGGTACACCGCCTCCCGCCCGACGACCGGCTCGCGCGTCGGCATGAACACGGTGCAGTCGTCGCAAGGCGAACGGATTTCCTCCGCGCCGTCTGTGCCGATCAATTCACCCTTGGCAAAGGTCTCGAAGCCGATCAAGGGGCGCGTGAAGGCGAAGTCCGTTGTCTTGACCATGAGCGTCTGCAGCAGTTCGAAGCGGCGTTGCGGCTCGGCCGCGGGCGACGCCGCGCGCTCGACCAGGCCGAAGTGCGCGAGGAAGCGCATGGTCACCTCGATGGCAAGGTCCGCCGTGGCGCGCTTGAAGTGCTGGCCGCATTCGACCACCACCGCCGCGCCCGGGGCGTCTGCGCCCGCATGCCGGCCATGCTGGATCAGCGGCGTGCCGGAGCCCAGGCCATTGGGCATGACCAGGTGCACTGGCGGCAGGCCGATGGCCAGCGCCACGTCGGCATTGCGCGCGAAATCGGGATAGACCCAGAACGGCACCACGTCCTGGCTGGTGGAATGTATGTCGAGGATGTGGTCGGCCGCCGCGACCACCGGGCGCAAGGCGCGGGCGCGGCGCAGTTCGGGGCTGTCCTCGGCGCCTTCCAGCAGTTCGTCGGACCAGATGCGGTTCAGGTTGTGGACGATCTGGCGGTTCTCGAAGGGACGGTCGATGTCGAAAGCGTCATAGGCCTCGACATGCGCGAAGCTCACCGTCAGCGTACCGACGAGAGGTCGCACGCCGGTGTCGAGCAGGTGCCTGGCCGCGACCATGCCGCAGATCTCGTTGCCGTGCGTGAGCGCATTGATCAGCACATGCGGGCCGGGCTGGCCGGATTCGAAGCGATGCACATAGTCGATGCCGGTGTTGCCCTGGCGATAGGCCGACAGGTCGCCCTGCGTGACTTCGATGAGGGTGGCGGATGGGGCGATGGTTTCTGCGGTCATGGATTGTGGGGAGTGCGTTGCGCGCCAGAGTTTGCTACACCTTGGCAGGTCGCGCTGTCGGCAGGTATTCCGACACACGCAAGCCCTGCAAAGACGCTCTAATGGGGCGACCCATCAACGAGGAAGGAAATGACATGTCCCAATTCGCCACGGTGACAGGCCACGTGACGTACACGCCCGGCGACGGCACGCCGATCCCGATTCCGAAGGGCCGCATCGAAGTCGAGTTGACCTTCGACAGCGCCACCCTGAGCTGGGAGGCCGAGCGCGGCGTGGTCGGGCTGACCGCCATCCCGCGCATGCAGTTCGACGAGTACGTGGAGGACGGGAAGATCGTGATGGAGTAAACACCGGGACACATCGCTCATGAAGTTCACCCTCCCCCGCTGGCTGCCCCTGTCCGCCTGCGCCGGCGCCATCGCAGCTTCGATCATCGGCTGCACCTCTCCCTCCGCCTCTTCCCCGGCCAACATGGCCGGCGCCGCAGCCCCGAGCTGGCGCGTGGACGCCGCGTGGCCCAAGCCGCTGCCCAACAAATGGATCCTCGGGCAGGTCAGCGGCATCGCCACCGATACCGACGACCACGTCTGGGTGTTGCAACGCCCGGGCAGCCTCACCGAAGACGAACGCAGCGCCGCGCTCAACCCGCCGCAAGCCAACTGCTGCACGGCCGCACCGCCGGTGCTGGAGTTCGACGCGGCCGGCAACCTGCTGCGCTCCTGGGGCGGCAAGGGCGCGGGCTATGACTGGCCCGAGAACGAGCACGGTATCCACGTCGATGCCAAGGGCTTCGTGTGGATCACCGGCAACGGCGACAACGACGGCCAGGTGCTCAAGTTCACCCGCGATGGTAAGTTCGTGATGCAGATCGGCAAGGTCGGCCCGCAGACCGGCAGCGCCGACACCACGCGCCTGGGGCGCCCAGCCGGCGTGGAGGTCGACATGGCGGCCAACGAGGTCTACGTGGCGGACGGCTACCACAACAACCGCGTGATCGTGTTCGATGCCGACTCCGGCGCCTTCAAGCGGATGTGGGGCGCCTACGGCAAGCCGCCGATCGCCGTCGGCAAGCCCGATGGCCGGCGCACCGCCGCACCCACCGCCGCTCAGTTGCAGACCTTCGGAAGCCCGGTGCATTGCGCCCGCGTAGCGCGCGACGGCCTGGTCTATGTGTGCGACCGGCTCAACAACCGCGTGCAGGTGTTCCGCAAGAACGGCGAGTACCTGAAGGAGTTTTCCGTCGAGCCGCAGACGGCCGGCAACGGCGCGGTGTGGGACATCGTGCTGTCGCGCGACCCGGCGCAACGCTGGCTGCTGATGGCCGATGGCCGCAACAACCAGGTGCTGGTGTTGTCACGCGACACCGGCGCGGTACAGGGCCGGCTGGGTCGCGCGGGCCGCTATGCGGGCGAGTTCCATTGGGTGCACGACCTGGCGGTGGACTCGCAGGGCAACCTGTATGCGGGCGAGGTCGACACCGGCAAGCGGGCGCAGAAGTTCGTGGTGAACCGCTGATGAATTCGGGCAACCGAACACGAGGGTTCGGCTGCCTGCAATTCAAGGCCGCCGCAATTCAGTGGCCGCCGCCGAGGTAAGCGGCCTTCACTGCCGGGTCGTTGCGCAGCTTTTCGGCCGGTCCCTCCACCGAGATGCGGCCGTTCTCCAGCACGTAGCCGTAGTCGGCCACGCCCAGCGCGGCGGCGGCGAACTGCTCGACCAGCAGCATCGTCACGCCTTGGGCCTTTAGGCGCTCGATGATGCGGAACACTTCCGCCACGAGGATGGGCGCGAGGCCCATCGACGGCTCGTCGAGCAGCACCACCTCCGGGTTGAGCATCACGGCGCGGGCCATCGCGAGCATCTGCTGCTCGCCACCCGACAGCGTGCCGGCCAACTGGGTGCGGCGCTCCTTCAGGCGTGGAAACAGTTCCAGCGCGCGCTCCAGGTCGCCGGCCACATCGCCCTTGGGGCGGCTGCCGGTCAGGCGCGGAAACGCACCGAGCGTGAGGTTGTCGGTCACCGTCATGGTGGCGAACACGCGCCGGCCTTCGGGTGAATGCGCCAGGCCCAGCTTGGCGATGGTGTAAGCCTCCAGGCCGTCGATGCGCTTGCCGTTGAGCGTGATCTCGCCACCCGTGGCGGCGATCATCCCGGACACCGCGCGCATGGTGGTCGTCTTGCCGGCGCCGTTGGAGCCGATCAGCGTGACGACCTTGCCCTTGGGCACGTCCATCGAGATGCCGTGCAGCACCTGCACCTTTCCATAGCCGGCCGAGAGGTTGTGAATATTCAGCATGTGTTGGTTCCTTCTCTCAGGCGGGCTGCGCGGTTTCCTGGCCACCGAGATACGCCTCGATCACCTTCTCGTCGGCCTGCACCTTGGCGGGCTCGCCCTCGGCGATCTTCTGGCCGAAGTCCAGCACCGACACCGTGTCGCACATGCTCATCACCACGTCCATGTGGTGCTCGATCAGGATCACGGTGATGCCGTGGTCGCGGATCTTGCGAATGATGGCGATCAGTTCCTTGATGTCCGGCGCGGTCAGGCCGGCCGCGGGTTCGTCGAGCAGCAGCAGTTGCGGATCGAGCGCCAGCGCGCGTGCGATCTCCAGCAGGCGTTGCTTGCCATACGGCAGGTTGCGCGCCTCTTCCTCCGCGAACTCCTCGAGCCCGACGAACTTGAGCAGTCCCAGCCCGCGCTTCACCGCCGCCGCGCTTTCGCGCCGGTAGCGCGGCGTGTGCACCGCCACGTCGAGCAGGTTGCTCGCGAAGGTGTGATGCAGGCCCACTTGCACGTTCTGCAGCGCGGTCATTTCGCCGAACAGCTGCACGTTCTGGAAGGTGCGCGCGATGCCCGACAAGGCAATGTCCGACGAGGTACGCCCGACCAGCGAGCGCCCGCCGAAGCTCAGGCTGCCGGCCGTTGGCACGTAGATGCCGGTGAGCACGTTCATCATCGTGCTTTTGCCGGAACCGTTCGGCCCGATCAGGCCGTGGATGGTGCCGCGCTTGACGACCAGGTCGACGTTGTTCAGCGCCTTCAGGCCGCCGAACTGCATCAGCACGCCGGAGGCTTCGAGCACCCGGTCGCTGCCGCCAGCGCCGGCCGCCTTCGACACCGCATCCGCCGCCGGCGCACCTTCCACCACCACGTCCATCTGCGGCTTGGGCCGGCGCAGGTTCAGCGCATTGCGCACGAAGCCGACGATGCCGTCCTGCAGGTAGTAAACGACGAACAGCATGATCACGCCGAAGATCGACAGGCGCCAGTCGGTCATGGTCTCGAGCCAGAAGGACAGGCCCGCCAGCGCGATGCTGCCCACTACCGGGATCGCCATCGCTGCGGGCGTGGCCTTCTGCCGCTTCACCGCCACGACGGCACTGATCGCCACCAGCACCGCCAACGCCACCGACACATAGCGGAACAGCACCACGTCATCCAGCAGCTTGGGCAGCAGCACGATGATGGCCGCGCCGATCAGCGAGCCGATGCGGCTCTTGCGCCCGCCCATGATCACCGCCAGGAGGAACAGCACGGTGAGTTCGAAGTTGTACGAGTTGGGCGAGATGTATTGCTCGGAGTACGCATAGAGGCTGCCCGCCATGCCGGCAAAGCCCGCGCTGATCACGAAGGCATAGACCTTGTAGCGGTACACCGACACGCCCATGCAGTCCGATGCCACCGGGCTGCCGCGCAAGGCCTCGAAGGCACGGCCAAGGTGCGAGCGCAGCACGCGGTGCACGATGATCAGCGAGATCGCCAGCATCACCCCCACCACCCAGAAGAACTCGCGCTCGTCGAGCTTGTGGCCGAATAACGGTGGCTTCTCGAGCTTGATGCCCATCGGGCCTTCGGTGAGGAAGGTCATCTCGTTGATGAGGATCTGGATGATGGTGCCGAAGGCCAGCGTCACCATCGCCAGGTAGGGCCCAGTCACGCGCAACGCGGGCAGCGCGAGGATCGCGCCGAACACGGCCGTCACGCCGACGGCCGCGAGCAATGCCACCAGCAGCGGTGCGCCCAGCTTGAAGACCAGCACGCCGGCGGTGTAGGAGCCGATACCGAACAGCCCCGCATGCCCGAGCGAGACCTGGCCTGTGTAGCCCACCACGATGTCCAGCCCGAACAGCAGGATCGCGTAGATCATGATGGTCTCGAGCAGGTGGATGTAGTACGGGTTGTGGATGCCCACCGGAAACAGCATCAGCAGCGCGAAGCCGACGATGGCGAGAAGGAATCTGGAAGTGTTGTTCATGTCTTGCCGACTCGCCCCTCAGACCTTCTTGATCGCCGATTTGCCGAACAGGCCCGCCGGCCGCACGGCCAGCACGATCAGCAGCAGCACCAGCCCCGGCACGTCCTTGTAGCCGGTGCTCAGGTAGAAGCCGGTCGTTGTCTCGGCCACGCCGAGGATGATCCCGCCCACCACGATGCCCATGCCGCTAGTCAGCCCGCCGATGATGGCCACGGCAAAGGCCTTGAGGCCGAGCACCGCACCCATAGTCGCGCCCGTGAGCGTCAGCGGCGCGATCAGCACGCCGGCGAAGGCCGCCGTCATCGACGACAGCGCATACGAGAAGGTGATGACGAGCCCCGTGTTGATGCCCATCAGCTTGGCCGCATCGCGGTCGTTGAAAGTCGCGACCACGGCCTTGCCGTAGATCGTCTTGCGGTTGAAGAACTCGACCGCCAGCATCATCAGCAACGCACCGCCGACCACCAGGATTTCCATCGGCAGCACGTTCGCGCCGAGGAACTTGAGCGGCGACTCCGGCAGCGGCGACGGAAATTTCAGGTCGTCGCGACCCCAGACGTTTTCAGCCACGTTCTTGAAGATGATGCCAAGCGCGATGGTCGACATGATCCAGCCGAACTCGCTCTTGATCTTGATGGCGGGTCGCACGCCGATGCGCTCGACCACCGCGCCCTGGAAGGCGCCGAACACGCAAACGATGGGGATCATCAGCCAGTAGTTGACACCCAACCCGACCAGCGTCAGACCGACCAGCGCGCCGAGCATCAGCGCATCGCCCTGGCCGAAGTTGAGAGTGTCCGACGTGGCGAAGGTCAGTTGGTAGCCGAACGCGATGACGGCGTAGATCATCCCCAGCGCAATGCCGCTGAAGATGAGTTGGGTAAGGATTTGCATGGCGTTCCCGGGAAATTGTTCTGGCCGGCCCGCGACTTTCGCAGGCCTCAAATGCAACGCGCCGCCGCAGGCTGCCAGCACTGCGGCGGCGCGCGCATCGGCGTCTGTTACTGCTGTTGCTTCATCCGGACCTGGCCGGCGCTCTTCTGGTCTTCCGCATTCGCGAAGATCACGCGGCCCTGGCGCACTTCGCCGAACACCGGCATGTTTGCGGTGATCGCGTCATGGTCGGTCTTGGAGAAGGGCTTGTTGTAGGTGGTGACCACGCCTTCGACCGGCGTCTTCAGGTCTTCCAGCGCGGCCTTGATCGCCGGGCCTTCGGTGCTGTTGGCCTGCTTCATGGCCGCCGCCAGCAGGTAGATCGAGTCGTAGCCCTGCGCGGCCGAAACCGGCGAGTCCATGCGGTTGTTCTTCGGCTTGAAGGTCTTCACGAAGTTGTCGATGAAGGCCTTGCGCTTGGGCGTGGTCGGTTCCTGGATGAAGGTCTGCGGCATGCGCGCACCCTCGCCGCCGGGGCCGGCATTGTCGATGAAGTTGGCCATCGCCAGCGTCCAGCTGCCGACCATCGGCACCTTCCAGCCCAGCTTGGTCATGCCGTTGGCGATCTGCGCCAGCTCGGGGCCGATGCCGTAGGTGAGCACGGCTTCGGCGCCGGCTTCCTTGGCCTTGAGCAACTGGGCCGTCATGTCGACGTCCTTGATGTTGAACTTCTCGACGGCGACCGGCGTGATGCCCTTGGCCTTGAGCGCCTTCTCCAGGTCCTCGCGGCCGAGCTGGCCGTAGTTGGTGGAGTCGGCCAGGATCGCAACCTTCTTGTAGCCGCGGCGGGTGACCGCCTCTTCCACGATCATGGGCGCCTGGATGCTGTCATGCGCGGCATTGCGGAAGATGTAGTTCTCGGGTTCCTTGTCGAACTGGTGGGTGACGATGGAGCCGGTGGCCACGTTGTTCATCACCGGGATCTTGGCTTCCTGGAAGAAGCGCTGCGAGGCCAGCGCCACGCCGGTGTTGATATACCCGACGGTAGCAACGACCTTTTCCTTGTTGATCAGCTCTTGCGCGATCTGCACGCCGCGCTCGTTCTTGGCTTCGTCGTCGCGCTCGACCAGCACGATCTGGCGGCCCAGCACGCCGCCGGCCTTGTTGATTTCTTCGGTGGCCAGGCGCACGCCGTCGCGCATGCTCACGCCCATGGACGACGAGCCGCCGGTGAAGGGGCCGTCCACGCCGATCTTGATGGGGTCGGCAGCGAACGCGCCAGCGGAGCAAACAATGAGGCCGGCCATGGCCAGGCGGTGAAAACGAAACAGCATGAAAAGTCTCCGGATAGGGTCAGTGGCCCGTCAGCGGTCCACATGAAAAACGACGATGCCACCGTCGCACGATGACCTCGGAACTTAACTAAAAGTAACGCCCCGGGCAGAGAGTGACAACCCTAGCGAAAACCAGTCGCTCGTGTAAGCCAGCGATAAGTTTCGCGTGGGTGCAAGCCGCTTGCAAATGCATGAACCGGTCGACGGGTGCGATGCTAGCGCCTGCCGCCACCCCGGCCGCCGCCCCTCCCCGAACCGCCGGACCAGCCATAGCCGCCATAGCCGCGCGCGTAACCGGGCCTCGCTGCATAGCCATGGCCGTAACCGTATCCGTAAAAAGGCCGCGCGCCGTAGTACGGATAGCGTCCATACCAGCCGTAGGGCCTCCCGTAGCAGCAGCCGCCATAGTAGGCGCCGCCCACGTACAGCCAGGGCGCAAGGTACGGGTCGCCATAGTAGTAGGGATAGCCATAGGGGTATGCGGTCGCGTAGCTACCGTCCGCCGGCACGGCGACGCAGCCGGCGAGCGCGAGCAATCCGCCCAGCGCCATGGCCAGCCCGCCATGTTGAATCCGTTGTTTCATGTCGCCTCCTTGCAAGCACCCATGTTGGGCTCATTGAACGCCGCCGCATCGCGAATGTTGACAGGGATTGCCCACGCCCGCGCGCAGCGCGATCATGCGCAGCAGCCCTGTCCGCGGAATCACTGAAATGGGCGGCAAGGGCGGCCGTATCGGGCCGACAGCGCCGATCCGTTTCAGTGATCCAGTGGATCAGGAGCATCGAATGGCCGAACTGAAATCCGCCTCAGAACTCGCCGCCGCGGCCAGCAAGCCCTACCCGGGCGACAGCGCCGACTACCGCCGCGCACGGACCGCCTTGCTTGCCGAGGAGATCGAACTGCGCCGGCACATCGAGCGCGTCGCCGCGCAACGCCGCGCGCTGCCGCTCGGCGGCGAGCCGCCCGCCTGCGAATTCGAGGACGAGAACGGCAAGGTCGTGGGGCTCGACGACATGTTCGGCGCACACGACACGCTGGTCAGCTACTTCTGGATGTACGGGCCGCAGCGCGAGCGGCCGTGCCCGATGTGCACCGCCTTCCTTGGCGCCATCGACATCCCGTCGCGCGACCTGGCGCAGAAGGTCGCGCTGGCGGTGATCGGGCGCTCGCCGGTCGCTCGCCAGCTGGCCTTTGCGCGCGAGCGCGGCTGGCGGAACCTGAAGTTCTACGCGACCGTCGGCGACGACTTCGCCCGCGACTACCGCGGCCTGGCGCCCAACGGCGACGAATGGCCGGCGCTGGACGTCTGGGTCAAGCGCGACGGCAAGATCCACCACTTCTGGGCCGGCGAATTGGGCGGCACCCAGGACCCGGGCCAGGACCCGCGCGGCGCACCCGACCCGACACCCCTGTGGAACATCCTCGACCTGACGCCCGCGGGGCGCGGCACCGACTGGTATCCGAAGCTGGCGTATTGACGCGGGCTGCTTCCCGCCGGATCCGGCCGTGTCCTGAAGATGACTGCCAGGGCGGCGATCAAGCGGCCGCGTCCGGCTCCGCGGGCCGCGGCGTGGCCGTGGGCGCGTCGTCGCCGCCGCGCTGGGGCTTCTTCTTTTTCGAGCGTGCGGCCTTCTTCTCGGCACGCTCCGCATCGGCCTGCAATCCCGCCGCGAACCACTGCGAGAAAGCGTCCGGCGTCTCCAGCGTGATGCGGCCCATGCTGCCGTTGCGGAACTCGTGCATCACGACTTCGGCCGTTTTCTGCGTGTTGACCTTGCCCTTGCCCAGCAGCGCACCGCGCTTGCGGGCGATCGCTTCCAGCGCCTCTTCGTCGGACAGATCCGCGATCGATTCGGCGAGCTTGAATCGCGTCTCCACCAGCCCCGCATAGTCCTTCTTCAGCGTCGCCAGCAGTTCCAGCGCGACCAGTTCCTCGTCGTATGCATTCCGGCCCACCGCACCGCTGGCCGCGAGGTTGAAGCCGCTCTTGGGCACGATGATGCGCGGCCACAGCATGCCCGGTGTGTCCCACAGGTAGAAGTCGTCGGCCAGCACGATGCGCTGCTCCAGCTTGGTGATGCCGGCCTCGTCGCCGGTCTTCGCCTTCTTCGTGCCGGTCATGGTGTTGATGAGCGTCGACTTGCCCACGTTCGGGATGCCACAGATCAGCACACGCATCGGCTTGGCCATGCCGCCGCGGTTGGGTGCGAGCTCGTGGCAGGCGGCGATGAGGCGTTGCGCTGGCGTGCTCAGGCTGGCGTCGAGGCCGATCGCGCGCGTGTCCGGCTGGGCGTTGTAGTGCGCGAGCCACTGCGCGGTGCGCTCGGGATCGGCCAGGTCCTGCTTGTTGAGCACCTTGAGGCCCGGCTTGTGCCCGGTGAGCTCGGCGAGCATGGGGTTGGCGCTGGAACCGGGAAGCCGGGCATCGAGCAACTCGATCACCACGTCGATGTCTTTCACGCGTTCTGCGATGGCCTTTTGCGTCACGTGCATGTGACCGGGGAACCACTGGATGGCCATCTGTGTACTTTCTCTCACTCGGTGATCTGGCTGAAGAACCGCATTGTCAACGACCCATAGAATTCGCTCGATACAACATCCGGGGAGGATCCAGACATGCTTCGACGCCACGCATTGGCACTCGCGATCGCGATTGCCGCTCCTGTTTCAGTCGCCCATGCGCAGCGTCCCGGGGCGCCCCAAGGCCCGCTCATCACGGGCTTCCTGTGCTGCAACATGTACACCTACGGCTCGCAGATGGGCGATGGCAACTATCGCGAGGAAGGCACCAGCCTGCTCCCGGTCGGCACGCCAACCCAGGTCACTGGCTACGAGCGGCACTTCATCTACCTTTCGGTCGGCGGCAAGACGCAGCGCCTCAAGAACGACTACAGCCGTGACGTCGCCCTGACACCGTTCGCCTACCGATACGTCGTCAACGAAGACCCCCGCGTGCGCATCGGCGCATTCGAGCCACGCGTGCGCGACGCGATCCTCGCGGCCAGGGTCACCGAAGGCATGACGCGCGAACAGGTGACGATGGCTGTCGGCTGGCCCATCGCCAGCGAAAATCCGCGCCTCGAGGCCGACGTGTGGCGCTACTGGATCGACTCCTGGTCGGAGTACCAGGTGGCCTTCGACAAGGCGGGCAAGGTCAAGGGCGTGACCGGCACGCCCGCGGTGCTGGACCGGGTGTTGTACACGCCGCCGCAATAGCCAGGCTAGCCGGCGGCGGCCTCGGCTGACCGCTGTCGCACACGTTCCGTGGCGTTCCGTCGCTCTCCGGTTGGCGCCCATAGAATCCGCGCGCACTCCACTTCACGGGTCAGCCCACCATGCTCCAACGCCTTGCGCTGGCAGCCGCTTTCGCGATTGCCGTTCCCTTTTCCGCCGCGCATGCCCAGCGGCCGGCCAGCCCGCCGGGTCCGCTGGCCGCGGGCTACCTCTGCTGCAACATGTACACCTACGGCAGGCAGATGGGCGACGCGAACTACCGCGAAACAGGTACCAGCCTCGTGCCCGTCGGCACGCCGGCACAGGTCGCGAGCTACGACTTCCGCTTCGTCGACACGATGGTCGGCGGCAAGCCGCAGCGCCTCAAGAACGACTACAGCCGCGACATCCGCATGCCGGAGTTTGCCGGTCGATACATCGTCCAGGAAGACCCAAAGCTGCGCATCGCCGGCTTTGAGCCACAGGTGCGCGAGGCGATCCAGGCCGCGAAGGTCACGGAGGGAATGACGCGCGAACAAGTGATCATGGCCGTCGGCTGGCCGATCACCAGCGAGAACCCGCGCCTCGAGGCCGACGTGTGGCGCTACTGGATCGACTCCTGGTCCGAGTACCAGGTGTCCTTCGACAAGGCCGGCAAGGTCAAGTCGGTCACGGGCACGGCCGCGGTGATGGTGCATTACACCTCGCCCAACTAGTCACGGACGCCAGCCTCGCAGGCTGAACCCCGTCATGCGTGGCCACGTCGGGTCTGCCCGCTCGACACGTTCCGATACGGGTACTACAGTCCGCCTTCTCTTGGGTCACGGACAGCCCGCATGAGATCCCGCGCGGTTTGCCAGCGGTGCAAGAGAGCCTTGTCAGTGCATATCCAACAACGAAGGAGACGCAATGAAGAAGTCGGTTCTTGTATTCGTCGGCGCGGCCCTGGCCGCCCTCCTCGCCGCCACGCCGGCGATGGCCCAGAAGAAGACGCTCGCGGTGGTGGTGAAGGGTCTGGACAACCCCTTCTTCACGGTGCTCGGCGATGGCTGCGCGCTGTGGAACAAGGAGAACCCCACGTCCGAATACACCTGCCTCTACACCGGTCCCGCCTCCAGCGCGGATGAAGCCGGCGAAGTGCAGATCGTGGAAGACCTGATCAACAAGGGCGTGGCCGGCATCGCCATCTCGCCATCCAACGCGCCAGCCATGGGCACCATGCTCAAGGCCAAGGCGCCGAAGATGCCGATCATGACCATCGACGCCGACCTTTCGGCGGCCGACAAGTCGCTGCGCAAGACCTACCTCGGCACCAACAACTACGACATGGGCGTGCTGATGGCCAAGCACCTGAAGGCGCTCAATGGCAAGGGCGGCACGGTCTGCATGCAGCTCGGCAACGTCGCCGCGGACAACATCAACCAGCGCGCCGCGGGCTTCCGCGACACCATCGGCGGCAAGAAGGGCATCGACCGGCTGAAGGGCGAAGGCGGCTGGACCGAGATCGCCGGCTGCCCGCTGTTCACCAATGACCAGATCGACCTGGCCAACCAGCAGATGTCCGACGTGTTCACCAAGAATCCGAAGCTCAACGCCTTCATCCTGGTGGGCGGCTGGGCGCAGTTCGGCCCGTCGGCCTACGCGCAGGTGACGGACCAAGTGAAGCCGAAGCTGGCGTCCAAGGAACTGATCATCATCGCGGGCGACACGCTGCCGCCGCAACTCGACGCGCTGAAGAACGGCCGCAGCCATGCGCAGATCGGCCAGCGTCCTTTCGAGATGGGCCATCGCGCACCGGCGGTGCTGATCGACCTGATCGGCGGCAAGAAGGTGGCGGATCCGCTCTTCACCGGGCTCGATGAATGCGTGCCCACCAACCTGGACAAGTGCCCGGCGAAGTAAACGGCATGGCCGTCCTGGAGCTCAGCGGAGTCTCCAAGCATTTCGGCGCCATCCAGGCGCTGACCGACGTCTCCCTCTCGCTGCATGCCGGCGAGGTGGTCGGCTTGATGGGCGACAACGGCGCGGGCAAGTCCACGCTGGTGAAGATCGTGGCCGGCAACTACCCGCCGAGCGACGGCACGCTGGCGATGGACGGCCGCAGGCTCGCGTTCCACAAGCCGGCCGACGCGCGTGGCGAGGGCATCGAAGTGGTCTACCAGGACCTGGCGCTGTGCGACAACCTCAGCGCGGCCGAGAACGTCTACCTCGGCCGCGAACTGCGACGCGGGATCGGGCCTTTCAGGATCCTGGACTACCGCGCGATGAACCGACGCGCCGGCGAGCTCTTCGCCGAGCTGAAATCGGAAACCCGGCCGCGCGACCTGGTGCGGCGGATGTCCGGCGGGCAGCGACAGGCCGTGGCCATCGCGCGCACGCGCCTGGCCGACCCGAAGATCGTGCTGATGGACGAGCCGACCGCCGCCATCAGCGTGCGGCAGATCACCGAGGTGCTGAGCCTGATCCGGCGCCTGCGCGACCACGGCATCGCAGTGGTGCTGATCAGCCATCGCATGCCCGACGTGTTCGCCGTGGCCGACCGTATCGTCGTGCTGCGGCGCGGCGTGAAGGTGGCGGACAAGCTGATCGCGCAGAGTTCGCCGGAAGAAGTGACCGGGCTCATCACCGGCGCGATCGAGACCGCATGACAACGCAGGACCACCGCATGGCCACCGTCAGCCTCGAAGAGTCCATCGACCGGCGCGTGCACGGCACCTGGCTGAGCTGGCTCGTGAGCCAGCAGACCTTCTGGGTCTCGGTGGCGGCGGTGGTGGCGTTCGTGGTGCTGACTTTCTCCAGCGACGTGTTCGCGACGCAGCAGAACCTGTTCAACGTGACGCGCAACTTCGCGTTCGTCGCGCTCATCGCCATCGGCATGACGGCCGTCATCATCACCGGGGGCATCGATCTCTCCGTGGGCGCGACGCTGGTGCTGTCGGGCATGGTGGTGGGCATGTCGATGAGCGAAGGCATGTCGATCTGGCTGGCGATTCCGCTGGCGCTCGGCGCCTCGCTGCTGGTCGGTGCGATCAACGGTTTCATGATCGCGTACATCGGCGTGCCACCCTTCGTGGTCACGCTGGGCATGCTGTCGATCGTGCGCAGCCTGGCGATGGTGCTGTCGAACAACCGCATGGTCTACCAGTTCGGGCCCGACCAGCCGAAACTGCTGGCGCTGGGCGGCGGCTTCGTCAACGTGAGCCTGCCCTTCGTCGACCCGATCCGGGTGCCGAGCCCGGTGCTGTTCCTGATCGTGCTGCTGGTGGTCGCGAGCTTCCTGCTGCGCTGGACGCGCTGGGGGCGGCACCTCTATGCGATCGGCGGCAACGAGCGTGCAGCGACGATGACAGGCGTGCCGGTCAAGCTGGTGAAGGTCAGCGTCTACATGTTCTGCGGGCTGTGCGCGGGCATTGCGGGCGTGCTGGAGGTGGGCTGGCTGGGCACGGTGACGACCAGCCTCGGCCAAGGGATGGAACTCTCGGTGATTGCCGCCTCGGTGATCGGCGGCACCAACCTGGCGGGCGGCATCGGCACGGCCTTCGGCGCGGTGGTGGGCGCGGCGCTGATCGAGGTGATCCGCAACAGCCTGATCCTGCTGGGGATCAGCACCTTCTGGCAGGGCACCTTCGTCGGGAGCTTCATCATCGTGGCGGTGCTGTTCGACCGGTTGCGAGCGCGCAGCGCCAACGATTGAGGACTCCTCGCGCCGCGCCTCTGGCCGAAATGAAGGACCGGAACCGCGCAGTCCTTCCGCCGCGAAGACAGATGAAACCGGATGTGTCAGATATAGTTACCCACAATTGTGTCTAACCATGTCCGCATAGGGCAGCGAAGAGGCGTACATGTTGAAGACCGGGATCTATCGGGCCATCCTGCCAGTCGTGCGGGGCTTCGGGCGGCATCGATTTTTCAGCAGCCCGCTGGTGACACGCCTGCTCTGGGACACCGCGCCGCGCGACGCGATGATGCTGGCATCGTGCCCCTCCGAATCCTTCGTGGTCGCGGCAGGCGACCAGGTCATCGGGCAGTGGCTGTTCAAGCACCGCGAGCCCTTCGACTTTTCCAAGCTGGAACGCGTCGTCGAGATGCTGGGCCAGCAGCGGATGCGGCTGCTGCTCGACATCGGGGCGAACATCGGCACGATCTGCATCCCGGCGGTGAATCGCGGGCTGTTCGAGCGGGCCATCGCGTTCGAGCCCGAGCCCAGGAACTTTTCGTTGCTGCGCGCCAACGCGGAACTCAACCGGGTCGCGGACCGCATCACGACGCACAACATCGCGCTGGGCGAGAAGAACGACGAGATCCTTTCGTTCGAGCTTTCCAAGGGAAACCACGGCGACCACCGGGCGCGCTACGGGAACTGCAACTCCGACTTCGGACCCGAAACGATCCAGGTGCCCTCGCAGACGCTGGATCGGATCCTGGACGACATCGATCTTGGTTCGACCTTGCTGTGGATGGACACGCAAGGCTTCGAAGGCTACGTGCTGGCCGGCGCGGCCCGTACCTTGCAGCGCAAGCTACCGCTCGTGACGGAATTCTGGCCCGGCGGTCTGGCCAGCAGTGGCAGCATGGGACGGTTCAGGGGCGCCCTGCAATTGGCCGGCTATTCCTCGTTCTGCGACCTGAGCGAAAGGGAGATCGCGATGCGCCCCTTCTCGCTGGCCGCGTTGGATGCGCTCGCGCAGCGCCTGGGGACGGACGGCGGGCAGACCGATCTGCTGTTTATCTAGAGCGCTTGGATCGCAAGGCCCCGCGCCAGAAGATGTGAAGATTTCGTAGCGAGGGCGCCGAGGTCGGACCTGCGGACCGGAACCGCACTGTCGTGCGGTGAGGACCGCAGGCTCGAGATCGGTGGCCGCAGCATAAAGCTTCACACCTTCTTCAGGCCGCCGGCACCGGCACCAGGATCGCGTTGCCGGTCGCCACCAGCCTGGGCGCTGCATCGCCCTCGCCCTCCGCAAACAACTCAGCCACCGCGAACACCTGCTTGCGCCCGGCCTTCACGACGCGGCCACGCGCCACGAAAGCGCGGCCCACGGCGGGCGCGAGGCAGTTGACCGAGAAGTGAGAGGCCAGCACGTTGCCCGCCACGGTGCTGGCCGCGAAACCGCAGGCGGTGTCGAGCATGGCGCCGATCAGGCCCGCGTGCAGGAAGCCCGCGTACTGGCCCAGCTCGTCGCGCCAAGGCATCCGCAGCTCGGCCTCGCCATCTGCAGCCCGGGTGACTTCAAACCCCGCCCAGCGGTTGAACGCGGCGGTCTGGTTGACGGCCTGGATGGTGTCCAGCATGGCGTGCCTCCTTCTCGTGAATCGAGTGGCCACTCTACGGATGGATCGTCCCGCGGCAGGTCACCGCGGCGACCTGTCCGGCGCCGGCAGTTGCGTGCGCGACAGGAAGAAGCGTCTGGCCGTCGAGCGGATTAACCCGCTTCGGCGTCGCCCGCCGTACAAGCCGGTTCATCACTTCACGAGGCCCTCATGCCCCTCTTCTTCGCTCCTCGCCGCCGCGCCATCGCGCTGGCGCTTTCCTCACCCCTGCTGGCTCTCTGCGCCCAAGCCGATTCGCGCATCACCCAGGTCAAGGTCTACCCTGGCAGCGCCACGGTGGAGCGCGTGGCGCGGGTCGCCTCGGGTAGCCGCACGCTGACCTTCGCCTGCCTTCCAGCAGGCCTGGACGCGCAAAGCATCCAGGTGAGCGCCGACGCGGCCGTGCGTCTGGGTGAAACATCGGTGCTGACGCAGCCGCGCGCCCTCTCGGCCGAATGCGCCACGAGCCCGCTCGACGGCCGCATCCGCGAACTGGAAGACCAGAAGGCCGCGCTCCAATCCGAGAACGATGCGCTGGATCTGGTGAACGGCTACCTCAAGGGCATCACGGCGAATGGCGGCGGCACCCCCGGCGACGGCACTCCGCCGGTACGGGTGGCCGCGCCCGATGCGAAGTCCGTCGCGGCCATGGCCGAGGCGCTGCGCCGATCCGGCCAGGACTCGCTGCAGAAGCAGCACTTGCTGAAGCGCCGCCAGACGGAACTGGACAAGCAGCTCGCCCCGCTCATCGCCGAGCGCGAACGCTCACAGGGCCAGGGCGGCAACGTGACGAGCGTGACCGTGACGCTGGCGGCCGGGCGTGATGCCGACGTGAAGCTGAGCTATCAGGTCGCGGGGCCGGGCTGGTCGCCGGCGTACCGCGCCCTGCTCGACACCACGACGCGAAAGATCCGCATCGAGCGGCAGGCGCTGGTCGCGCAATCCACCGGCGAGGACTGGCGCGGCGTGAAGCTCACGCTCTCCACCGGCCAGCCGCGCCGCGAGACCACCGGCCGCCTGCCCGCCCCCTGGCGCATCGGCATCGAGCAACCCCAGCCGCTGCGCGAACGCAGCGCGCAGCCCGGCGCACCGATGGTGGCGGCGGCGCCAGCGCCGATGATGAAGTCCGCAATGGACCGGCTCGACGAGCCCGCGTTCGACGTGAGCGTGTTCAACAACAGCTTCGCGACCGAGTTCGCCGTGCCGAACGTCGTCGACGTGCCCTCCAGCGGCCAGCGCGTGGGCCTGGCGCTGGGACAGGTCGAGGACATCGTCAAGCTCGCCGCGCGCACGAGCCCGCAAGTCGACGCCAGCGCCTTCCTCATCGCCGACATGGCCCCGCCCGAGGGCGTCTGGCCGGCCGGCCCGCTGCAGCTGTACCGCGACGGCGCCTTTGTCGGCAATGGACGCTGGACGCCGCCCGGCGATGCACGCCTGACGCTCTCGTTCGGCCGCGACGAACTGGTCCGCGTGCAGGCCGATCCCGAGCGCGACAACCAGGGCACGGGCGGCTTCGTCGGGCTGCGCGTCGAGCGCAAGCTGCAGCGCGGCTACGTGGTCGAGAACCGCCACCGCACGCCGATCGCGGTGCAGGTGCTCGAGGCTGCGCCGGTGTCGGTGAACGAGGCGGTGCAGGTCAGCGCCACCTTCCAGCCGAAGCCGGCCGAGCGCGAATGGAACAAGCAACCCGGCATGACGCTGTGGTCCTTCGACCTGGCCGCCGGGGAAAGCGCCCGTGTCGCCGCCGACTACACGATCAGCTATCCGAAGGACGCGCGGATCTCGGCGCGTTGAGTCGCACTGCCTGGCGCAAGGCGGCGGACCCGCGGTGCCTGCATCGACGCGCATCGGGTCGGTCGTGGCGCCACCGCCTGCGCCGATCCGATGGCGAGAATGCGGGCCCATGCCTCCCAGCGCCACCGCCCTCGCCTCCGCCTTCCTCACCGGGTTCGGCATCACCCTCGGCCTCATCGTCGCCATCGGCGCGCAGAACGCCTTCGTGCTGCGGCAGGGCCTGCGGCGCGAGCACGTGCTGCCGGTGGTCGCCTTCTGCGCGCTGGCCGACACGCTGCTCGTCATGGTCGGGGTCTGGACCATGGGCAGCCTGCGCACCACGCTGCCGGCGCTGGCCCCGGCGCTCACGCTGGGCGGCGCCTTGTTCCTGTTTGGCTACGGCCTGCTGGCGCTGCGGCGCGCACTGAAGCCGCACGCCCTGCTGGCCGCGCAGGGCGCCCCGGCGTCGGCATCGCGCGCCCGCGTGCTGGCGCAGACGGCCGCGTTCACGCTGCTGAATCCGCACGTGTATGTCGACACGGTGCTGCTGGTCGGCTCGGTCGGCGCGCAGGAGGCCGGCGCTGCGCGCATCAGCTTCGTGACGGGCACGGCCCTGGCCAGCACGGCCTGGTTCGCGCTGCTCGGCATTGGTGCGCGCCTGCTCGCGCCGCTGTTCGCCAGGCCCGTGGCCTGGCGCTGGCTCGACGCGCTGGTGGGCGCCATGATGCTCGCGCTGGGTGCCCTGCTCCTGCGGCAGGCGTGAAAACGCATACCAAGGTATTGCAATTCGCTCGCGCAATGCCCCTTTGTTGCGAATTGCAATGGCGGTGACGCTTGTGCCGCCTATGATTTGGCAGGCGCGACCCTTGCGTGTGTCGCTATCACGAATCCAGAGGAGAACCCCATGAAACCCGTCTCAGAGTTGCTCAAGCGCCGCGGCCCCGCCCTGTTCCATATCTCGCCGGACACCACGGTGTTCGATGCGCTGCATGTGCTGGCCAAGCACGAAGTGGGGGCGCTGCTGGTGATGCGCGAAGGCAAGCTGGTCGGGGTGCTCTCCGAGCGCGACTACACGCGCAAGGTGGCGCTGCTGGGCAAGAACTCCAAGGAGATGAACGTGTCGGAGATCATGACGGCCAACGTGATCACCGTGACCTCCAGATCGAACACCAGCGAGTGCATGGGCCTCATGAGCCAGAAGCGCATCCGCCACTTGCCCGTGGTCGACGGCGAAATCGTGGTGGGCATGATCTCGATTCGCGACCTGATGGACGACATCATTGCCGACCAGGAGCAGACCATCGAGCAACTGACCAACTACATCCAGAGTTGAGCCAGGGCCGACCGGGGAAGCGCGCCGCGCACCCGGTTGCAACGCCGCAAGCCGCCCGGGCCGACGCGCCCGTTCCGCGGAGGCCTTATCCGCGGCCTTCTAGCGGCCGTTCGTGCTGAACCTCAGCCAGCCGTTCGCACCCCGCACGCAAATCCCCGACAGCGTCTCACCGCCCGGTCCCCGGGTCTGCAGGCGTTCGCCCTCGGCACGCCCATCGCAAACGGCCCGGATATCGACCACTGGCTCGGGCTGTGCCTGCGCCACGGGTGCCGGTGCAGGCATGGGCGCGGAGGCACCCGGCGCCGGGGCAGGCGCCGGCATGGGCGGCGGCGCCACGGTCATGGGCGGTGGCGGGGGTGCTGCGGGCGCCGGCGGTGGCGGCGTGGTGCAGGCCTGCATGGCGACGCAGGCCAGCAGGCCAAGCCATCGATACCGAACATTCATGACCAAATCTCCTGGATGCTTGCGCCAACAACGACGGGCCGCACCTTAACGCGACTTTGACCGGGCGTGCAAAGTCCAGCATGCGAAAGCAAGACCGTTGCCAGCCAGCGCGACGCCGGCAAAACCCGCTGGACCGGCGACCGCCTCGCCCCTAAGCTCGACGCCGGATTTGCAACGCATGGCAAGGAGACCCGATCGTGGAGATTTCCGGAGACAGCCTCGCACTGCAGCGCCTGTACCACTGGGAGCGCACCGCGCCGCAGCGCGTCATCCTGACGCAGCCCGTCGGCGGCGGCCAGTTGCAGCATTTCACCTGGGCGCAGGTGGCCGACCAGGCGCGGCGCATGGCGGCATGGCTGCAGGGCCAGGGCTTCGAACCGGGCTCCCGCATCGGCATCTTCTCGAAGAACTGCGCCTGGTGGCTCCTCAGCGACCTTGCCATCTGGATGGCCGGCCACGTCTCGGTGCCGCTCTATCCCACGCTGGCGGCCGACTCGATCCGCCTGATCCTCGACCACAGCGAGGCGCACGCCTGCTTCATCGGCAAGCTCGATGGCTGGACTTCGATGCTTCGCGGCATTCCGGACGACATGCCCTGCGTCTGCTTCCCGCTCGCGCCGGCAGATGCCATGAACCGCTACGAGAGCTGGGACGCGATCTGCGCAGGCAAGCTGCCGATGCAGGGCGAGGTGCAACGCCGCGCCGACGAGCTGGCGACGGTGATCTACACCTCCGGCACCACCGGCCGCCCCAAGGGCGTGATGCACAGCTTCGGCACGCTCGCGTGGGCCGCGCAGGCGGGCAAGAAGCAGGTGCCGCGCTTCGAGTCCGACCGGGTGCTGTCGTACCTGCCGCTGGCGCATGTGGCCGAGCGGGTGCTGGTCGAGCAGGGCTGGCTGGCCACCGGCATGCACATCTACTTCGCCGAAAGCCTGGAGACCTTCGCGGCCGACCTGGTGCGCGCCAGGCCGACGCTGTTCTTCTCGGTGCCGCGGCTGTGGGTCAAGTTCCAGCAGGGCGTGCTTTCACGCATGCCGGCCGGGCGGCTGGACCTGCTGCTGCGCATCCCGCTGGTGGGCGGCGTCGTGCGCAGGAAGATCCTCGGCGCGCTGGGGCTGGACCAATGCCGCGTGGCGGGCGGCGGCGCGGCACCGATGCCGCTGGCGCTGCTGCAGTGGTACCGCCGCCTCGGGTTGCCGATCAACGAGGCCTACGGCATGACCGAGAACCTGGCCGTCTCGCACTGCACGGTGCCGGGCCTGAACCAGGAAGGCACGGTGGGCCCGGCGAGCGAAGGCGTGGAGGCGCGCATCGACGCGGCCACGGGCGAGATCCAGATGCGCAGCCCCGGCCTCATGCTCGGCTACTACAAGGACGCCGAGCTGACGCGCGAGGCCTTCACGGAGGACGGCTGGCTGCACACCGGCGACAAGGGCGAGGTGGACGCGCAAGGCTGCTGGCGCATCACCGGCCGCATCAAGGACCAGTTCAAGACCGGCAAGGGCAAGTACGTGGCGCCCGCACACATCGAGGACCGCCTGTGCATGCATCCGGCCATCGAGACCTGCATGGTCGCCGGCGCCAATCTGGGTCAGCCGCTGGGCCTGGTGAGCCTGCTGCTGACGGCCCATGAGACCGAGGCCGCAAGGCAGCAACTGGGGCCGCAGATGCGCGCGCATCTCGACGACATCAACGCCCGCCTCGACCCGCACGAGCAGCTCGACTGCCTGGTGCTGCTGAAGACGCCGTGGACCGTGGACAACGGCTTTCTGACGCCCACGCTCAAGGTCAAGCGCGGCAGCGTGGAGGAGGCCTATGGGCCGCGCTTCGAGGAGTGGGTGCAGGAGGGCAGCAAGGTCGTGTTCGCGGAGTGATGGCGGGGCCGGGCCGGATCGCTCGGGCCACGAGTCACGCCCCCACTCACGGCGCTCAGGGCGCCTGAGTCGCTCAAGTCGCCACTCAGGCGCTAACCTCGACCGCGCTCCCCGAACGCGCGCTCAGCGCAATCGCTTCAAGCGTGGCGGCGTTGTCCAGGCTGGCCTGCGCGGCCCGTCCGATCGCATCGAAGTCCCCCTCGCGCACGACCTTCGCGAAGGCCTCCGCGGCAAAGCGAAAGCCGCTGCCGGTGGCGGAGCGGATGAGCTCGAAGGGCACCGAGTTGGCGATGCCCCTGCGCACGCGGAGCCGGCTCGGCAGATAGCCGTATGGATGCGTCCCGGCAACGTCGCTGGTGTGGTTGAGGTATTCGCTGTCCAGTGTGCCCTTGCTGCCGGTCACCAGCAGGTGGCGGTGGTTGGCCGTGTCCATGGCGCAGGAGAGTTGGGCGCGGCGGCCGTCGGCATAGTGCAGCGTTGCCATCGTGCTGATGTCCACGCCCGAATCGGCCCAGCTCGCGTCGGCCGTGACGCGCTGCGGCGCACAGCCCATGACGAGACGGATCGCGCTGAGCGCATAGCTGCCGGCGTCCAGCAGCGCGCCGCCGCCCAGCTCCGGATTCATGCGGATGTTGCCCTGCGCATTCGCCAGCACGAAGCCGAAGCTCGCCTGCGCCGAGCGCACCTCGCCGATGGCACCCTCGGCCAGCAGCGCCAGCATGTCGCGTGTCTGCGGCTGGAAGTAGTACGGGTAGGCCTCCAGCAGCATCACCTTGGCCGCGCTCGCGGCGTCAAACATCGCTTGCGCCTCGCGCCGGTTCAGCGCAAGCGGCTTCTCGCACAGCACATGCTTGCCGGCCTGCGCCGCCTTGATGGCCCATTCCGCATGCAGGCTGTTGGGCAGCGGGAGGTAGATGGCGTCCACACCCTCGTCGGCCAGCAGCGCCTCGTAGCTGCCGTGATGCCGTGCGATGCCCTGCGCCGCGGCGAAGACGGCGGCGGTCTCCGCATTGCGGCTGGCCACGGCGACGACCTGCGCCTCCCGGCTGGGCGCAACGTCGCGCGAGAACTGGCGGGCGATATTGGCGCAGCCGAGGATGCCGATGCGAAGCGGTGGGGGCGTAGGTGACATGAGGAGTCCTGGTGTCCGGGACACCGAATGCCGACGAGCCGTCGGCCGGCGCCCGGCAGGACTGTCAGGCGAGCCGAGTGTAGGCAAGAATCTCCGGCGGCGCCCCGAACAGTGGCCCTGCCGCAGCCACAGCGGCGCCCACGTGCGGCGTGGTCATGTGGGCATCGGCCGCGGCTTTGTCGGCCCATTCCTCGACGGTCTGGAACACGTGCGGCGCCTCGGCCTGCTGGAACAACTGGTACGCGGCGCAGCCCTTTTCCTCGCGCGACCTGGCGGCCAGCTCGGTCATGATGGCCAGCCCCTGCGCGGCGGCTTCGGGCCTGAAGGCGATGCGGGCAAGGATGTGATGCATGGCCTTGCTCGCTCAGTGCCCCAGGCCTCGCGTCACGGCGTCGCTGATCGTCGCCATCGAATTCAGTCCCTTGATCGTGCTCATGGCGTTGGAACTTGCGTTGACGATGGTCTGGTTGCTGATGTGCTGGTCGTTCAGCGTGTTCTGGACGATAGTTCCGCCCGCGCCGAGATTGACCGACGGATCGACCACATTGCCGGGGCCTGTCTGCACGAGGTTGAGCGTGCGCAATTGCGCGTTGAGTTGCGCGGCCTGGGCCGGCGTCATGCTGGTCAGGTTGCCGAAGTCGAGCGTGGTCTGCGTGACCAGGTCGCCGTTGACGTACACCGCGCGCGTGATGCCGAAGTTCACCAGCAGCCCCGAGCCCAGGTCGAAGCCGCCGCGCAGGTCGTCGAGCTTGTTGTCGCTGACGGCCATCCAGATCTCGGACTGCTCGTCCGGGTCCTCGCCGGCCGCGTTCGCCATGAGCGCGGCGCACACCAGCACCGGCGTGAACCAGCGCGAGCCCCAGCGCGGACGGCGCAGCGACTTCCTGGCAGGGGTCGCGCGGCGATTCATCAGAAGTCTCCCGGGCCCATCTTGGGCAAGGTGATGGCGGTCAAGGTGCCGCGGTCGACGCCGTCGCCCACCGGCGCCCGCGGCGCCACGCGCCAGTCCGCCGCGAGGTTGAAGCGCGCGATGTCCATGCGGTTGTGAACCACGAAGAGCAATTTGTTCGCCCACCGTTGTTCGAAGACATGGCGCGGAATCGCGCGCGTGCCTTGTGCCGGATCGCCGATGAGCACACGGTCGGCCTGCAGGCCCTTGATCACGACGAAGTGGTGGTAGCCGTTCTCGTTGATCAGCACGATGGCAGGCACGCGGGCCTCGTTGAGCTTGTCGAGCGGCTGCTTGAAGCCATCGGCGATGAAGCCGTGGTTGGCCAGGTAGCGCTTCATGTCGAACAGCGAGAAACCTTCCTTGTGGATCTTCTCCTGGTCGCCCTGGGCATACATCTCCTCGAACACGGCCTGCTCCGTCACCGGGTAGCTGAAGTGATGCGTGAGCAGGGTGGCGACAGCCGCGGAGCCGCAGCTGAAGTCGTATTTCTGCAGCATCGTGGTCTTGAACCTCGCCTGCCGCAGGTTGGTGATTGGCAGCGTGACGTCGCCGCCGCCGGCAATCCCCGGAAAATAGGCTTGCTGCGCCGGCGCCGAAGCGGCCGTCGCAGCGAGCGTCATGCAGATCATCAGGTGCCGCATTGGCGCTACCGTCAGTTCATCTGCACGTTGAGGACCAACGCGTTCTGTATCAGCACATTGGCGCCCGTGTTCTGGATCACGACCGGTATGCCGCTCATGTTCTCGAACGAGCCACCCGCAATGCTGTTGGAACCCGTGGTGACGTTGCGCGCGTAGTTGTCCGCGGTGGTCCCGGTCAATGTCGCATCGTTCCACGTCTGGGCCCCGCCCCTCAACGACGACAAGGTTTCTTCATCGGCCGGCATGGCCACGAATGCGGCCTCTCTCTCCGCCGCAATCGCGGGTGCGACAGGCGCCTGCACGGCGTCTGGTTGCGCGGCGACAGGTGCCGCAAGCAGGGACCCGATCGCCACGCAAGCGAATGCGAGGGAATGGATGGATTTCATGGCGTCTGTCCTGTGGCGTTGATGATGCGCAACGCGGCAGACGCCGCCCGGTCCCGCATTGGATGCAGGCCGCGCGGCGAATGCCGTGATGCGCGCGGGCGTTACTTGCCGATCGTCATGTTCGCCTGGACATTCACACTCTGCTGGACCAGGGCGGCGATGCCGGTGTTCTGCACGATGTTCAGTACGCCGGCTGCCGATTGCGCGGTACCCGTCATGCTGTTGTATGCATTGAACGCACCTGCGTCGACGGTGTTGGTACCGCCAGCGCCGCCCGTTCCGCCTGCGCCTGCGCCACCCGTTCCGCCTGCAGCGGTGTTGGTGCCGCCAGAGCCCGCGCCGCCCGCACCACCGGTGCCGCCGCCGCTCGCGCCGCCATTGCCTGCCGTGGCGCTGCCATTGCTGGCGTTGCCA
>NZ_JAATOM010000041.1 GCF_019207085.1 Variovorax sp. dw_308
CGCCCGCCTCTCCGACATCCTCCGCAACTTCGGCGGACCCTGCGTCGACACCCGCGCCCGCGACAAATCTCCCGATTTCGCCCTCGTGGACACGCGGTTGAGCACTTTGCGAATCAATGGTTGCCAGATCGTGAATTTTCCGTCCCGACCATTTGAAACAGCTACATAGAATCCGCGCTCGACCATCAAGGGCCCGCACTGCGGGAGGGGAGCAGGGAATATGCAGCCGACATCGCAGGACGAGCGCTATGCGCCGCCGCAGTCGCACGTCGAGGATGTGCAGTCAGACGATCGCAGGGGGCAATTGGCGGGGCGCTGGACGCGTCTGTTCGCCTACGTCGCCGATGGCGTCATCATGACCGTCGCGAGCCGCCTGCTCGCCAACTTCTCGCCGCTGGTCGACCCGGCCGCCAGCTCGCAGGGCCTCTGGACACTGCGGTTCGAGGACGTCGCGCTGGACCTCGTCGTCTTCCTGCTGCTGAACGGCTACCTGCTGGTCATGCGCGGCCAGACCATCGGCAAGGCCATCTTCAGGATCCGCATCGTCCGGCCCGGCGGCGCGCCGGCATCGGCAGCGCGCGTCGTCGGCCTGCGCTATTGCCTTGACGCGCTGATGGGCGTCACGACCGGCACGATATTGCTCTATGCGCTGGTCGACGGCCTGTTCATCTTCCGCAAGTCCCGCCGCTGCCTGCACGACATCATCGCGGACACGGTCGTCGTGCGCGCCTGACCCGAGGATCGCTCCCGTGCGCCTCGACACGCTCCACACTGCCGAAACGCCCGAAGGCATCGCCCTGTCGCTGCGTCCGGCCGGCCTGATGGCGCGCAGCCTGGCGTACCTGATCGACCTGGCGATCCGGCTCGTGGCCTTCCTCGTGCTCGCCATCGTCACCCAGTCCATGGGGGGCGTGGGCACGGCCTTGATGCTGATCAGCTACTTCATGCTGGAGTGGCTATACCCGGTGGTGTTCGAGCTTTCGCGTCGTGGCGCGACGCCCGGCAAGCGCGCGCTGGGACTGCGCGTGGTCATGGACTCGGGCCTGCCGGTGACGCCGGCCGCCGCGCTGATCCGCAACCTGCTGCGCACCGCCGACTTCCTGCCCGCGCTCTACGGCGCAGGCCTCGCCAGCATGCTCTTGCGCCGCGACAGCAAGCGCCTGGGTGACCTGGCGGCCGGCACGCTGGTGGTGTTCAGCGACAGCGTGAGCCTGCATGGCGAAGTACCGGCGGCCGAGCCGATGGCGCCGCAGCGTCCGCTGAGCATGCGCGAGCAGGCGGCCATCGTGTCGTGGGCCGGCCGGGCCCGCCGGCTCACGCCCGAGCGGCTGGAGGAACTGGCGCTGATCGCGCAGCCGGTGCTGCCGGCCGGCGCGCCGGGCGCCAAGGCCTCGCCGCGATTGCTCGGCGTGGCGCAATGGGTCATGGGCCGGCGCAACGGCAACGGCAACGGCAACGGCAATGGCCAGGAAGCGCGCCCATGACGCCGCTGCAATTCGAGGAAATGCACGCGCCCCTGTGGGCCGAGCTGGAAGCCGAGGTCGGCGTGGCCGAACGCAAGCGCAAGTTCGACGGGGCGCGGCTCGCGACGCTGTACCGGCGCGTCTGCGAGCACCTGGCGCTGGCGCAGGCACGCGCCTACCCGGTCCACATGACGCAGCGGCTGGAGACGCTGACGCAGAGCGCGCACCGGCTGATCTATCGCCGCCACGACTACGGCATGGCGCGCCTGGGCCGGCTGGTGCTGGTCGACTTCCCGGAGGCGGTGCGCGCGCATGGCGGCTTCCTGCTCGCGGCGGCCTTGCTGTTCACGCTGCCGCTGCTGCTGGCCGGCTTCGCGGCCTGGCACGACCCCGGCTTCATCCTGCACCTGCTGGGCGCCGACCAGGTGCAGAACTTCGAGCACATGTACGGCGACGATGCCGACGCCTTCGGCCGCAAGCGCGACGCCGACGACGACTGGACGATGTTCGGCTACTACATCATGAACAACATCGGCGTGGGTTTCCGCTGCTTCGCGTCCGGCATCTTCGCCGGCGTGGGCAGCGCGTTCTTCCTGCTGTTCAACGGCGTGCAGGCAGGCGCGGTCGGCGGCTACCTGATCCAGGCCGGACATGGGCAGAACTTCTGTTCCTTCGTCGTCACGCACGGCGCCTTCGAACTGACGGCGATCGTGCTGTCGGGTGCGGCGGGCTTGCGGCTGGGTCATGCCTGGCTCGCACCGGGACGCCATACGCGGCTGGAATCCTTGCGGCTGGCCGCGCACCATGCCGTGGTGGTGATCTATGGCGTGGTCGGGATGCTGTTGATTGCGGCTGCGATCGAGGCGTTCTGGTCGTCCGCGCGTTGGGTGGCGCCCGAGGTGAAGTACGGCGTGGGCGCGGCCTGCTGGCTGCTGGTGCTGGCCTATCTCGGCTGGCAGGGCCGGCCGCGCCGCACGGGCCAGGCGCCCCAGGGCGGAGACGGCCATGCGCGTTGACGGGCTGGCCATCGCGTTGCGGCCGCGACCCATGGCCGAGGCTGCCGACCTGGGTGCGGCGCTGGTGCGCCAGCATGCGGCATCGGTGTGGCGCAGCTTCCTGCCGCTCTATGCGGTGGTCGTGCTGCTGTCCCTTTGCACGGCAGAGTTCGCGACCTGGCTGCCGGCCACGCTGATCTTCATGCTCAAGCCTTGGCTGGACCGCAGCCTGCTGTTCATCCTGTCGCGCGCCGTGTTCGGCCAGGCCACGCGATGGAACGACCTGTGGCAGCAGCGCCGCGCCGTTTGGGGCGGGCAACTGTTGCGCAGCCTGTTCTGGCGCCGGCTGTCGCCGTGGCGCTCGTACACGCAGGCGGTGGAGCAGCTCGAAGGCCAGCGCGGCGGGGCGCGGCGCAAGCGTCGCGAGCAGATGCTGCGCGGCCGGCGCGGCGCCGCCACCGGCTTGCAGTTCGCATTCGCCAACGCGGAGATGGCTCTGTACATGGCCGTGTTGTCGCTCGCGCTGTGGTTCGCGCCAGAAGGCAGCCTGCGCAGCGTGTTCGGCTGGATCACCAATGAGTCGGTGCTCTCCAGCGTGCTGGTCGCGACCGCCTATGCCGCCGTCGTCGGGCTGCTCGAGCCGTTCTACGTGGGGGCGGGATTCGCGATGTATCTCAACCGCCGCGTGGAGTTGGAAGCGTGGGATATCGAGCAGGAGTTTCGCCGTGACTTCGCGGAGTGACCGGATGCGCGCCCGATGCGTCGGCATGGTCCTGGCCTGCGTCTTCGTGTGTGGCGTGGCGCAGGCCGCGACAACGCCGGACGCGCCCACGCGCCAGCAAGTCCAGGCCGCGGCGGAGGTCGTTCGCGCCGATCCGGACCTGCCCGGCACCAGGACCTCGAAGGAGCTGCGCTTCAAGGACCGCAGCAAGGAGGGCAAGCCCGACAAGCCCGAAGCGAAGAAGAAGGAAGAGAACGCCAGCGCCGGCTGGCTGGTCGACTTCTTCAGGGCGGTGAGCGAAGGCGGCCGCGTGCTGGTGTGGGTGCTGGGCGCGTTGCTGCTGGCCTGGGTCCTCGTCAGCCTTCGTCATTGGGTCAAGGTTCGTGCCGACGGCGCGCGGCATGCGATGGAACCCTTGCCCAGCCATGTCGGCGCACTGGACATCCGCCCCGAGACACTGCCCGCCGACATCGGCGATGCAGCCGCCGGCCTCTGGCAGCGCGGCCAGCAGCGCGCGGCCCTGTCGCTGCTCTATCGCGGCGCGTTGTCGCGGCTGGTGCATGTGCAAGCCGTGCCGGTGCGCGCGGCCAGCACCGAGGGCGAATGCGTCGCGCTGGCATCGCGCCTGCTGGCCCCTGCCCCGCAGGCCTTCTTTGCACGGCTGGTCGACGCCTGGCAACAGGCGGCCTATGGCGAGCGCATGCCCGCCACGGCCGGCGTGCTGGCGCTGTGCAACGAGTTCGACCGGCAACTGCCCGGGGCCGCACCGGCGGGCGCGACGCGATGAAGGACAACCTGATTCGCATCGTCGTCGCGCTGCTGCTGGTGGCTGCCGTGGCATGGCTGGTCGACGCCACCGAATGGGCCCCCACGGAAAGCCGCACGCCCGCGCGCGGCGAAGCGGCGACCAACGCCTTCTATGCAACGCAGAAGCTGCTGCGCGAACTGGGCGGCACGGTGGTGAAGCGCCCGGGCCTCGACCAGATGCCGCCCGCGCAGGCGCGGCTGCTGCTGGCATCGCGGCATTGGGACCTGTTTCCCGACCGGGCCGCCCGGCTGCGCGAGTGGGTGGAGCAGGGCGGGCAACTGCTCATCCCCGGCTCGATGGTGGGCCATGAGTCCTTGAAGGACTGGCTGCCCCTCGACAGCCGGATCGTCAAGGCCGATCCCAAGGCCGAGCCCGCTCCGAAGTCGTCCGCAGCCGCTGCCGCGAAGGACGCCGATTGCCGCACATTGACCGAGCCCGATTCCTCGCCGGCCAGCTATGCGGGCCTGCGCAACTTCCGCTTCTGCGGCGTGCACGCCGGCTCCGAATACGTCTCGAAGGACGGGAAGCGCATGCCGCTCTGGTCGATGCAAGGCCCGCGTGGCGCCGAGATGCTGCGCATGCCGATGGGCAAGGGCAGCGTGACCGTCATCGGCAGCTGGTCGGTGCTCACCAACGGCAACCTGCTGCGCGCCGACAACCCCTTGCTCGTGGCTGCCGCCCTGGAGGCTCGCGCCGGCGCGGAGTATTGGTTCGTCGTCGAGGAATCGCGCGAACCCTTCGTGCGCTGGCTCTGGCACAACGGCCAGGCCGCCATCCTGCTCGGCCTGCTGGCGCTTGGCGTCGCGCTGTGGCGTGCGGGCGTGCGCTTCGGGCCGCTGATCGCGTCGATCGGCACGCAGCGCCGCTCGATGGCCGAGCAGGTGCGCGGCACGGCCGAATTCCTGCACATGCACGGCGGTGACGCCTTGCATGCGGCCCAGGTGCGCGCGCTGGACGAATCGGCGAGAAGGCAACTGCGCCGCCATGCGCAGGGCGATGCCGGACAGCGCACCGCCGCCATCGCGCAAGCCACCGGCCTCGACGCGCGTGCCCTGTCGCAGGCGATGGCCTCGCGCAAGCGCGGCCCCGGCGCACTGGCGGCCGACCTCGAACTGCTGGAGACGGCACGACGCCGTCTCGATGCGAATGCGATCCCGCACGCGCCCACTTCACCTTGATACCCGAAAGATTCCCATGTC
The DNA here is from genome assembly GCF_019207085.1 of Variovorax sp. dw_308. Taxonomy (GTDB): domain Bacteria; phylum Pseudomonadota; class Gammaproteobacteria; order Burkholderiales; family Burkholderiaceae_C; genus Variovorax. The sequence goes on from NZ_JAATOM010000041.1 coordinate 5,187, forward strand.
AGAAATCACCCCCGACGAATTAACCCGCGCGGCCGGCTGGCTCGACGCATTGCGTGCGCAGGTCGGCAAGGCCGTGGTCGGCCAGGCCGAGGCGATCGACCAGGTGCTGGTGGCGCTGGTCGCTTCCGGCCATGTGCTCATCGAAGGCATTCCCGGGCTCGGCAAGACGCTGCTCGCACGCGCGCTCGCGCAGGCCATGTCGCTGCGCTATGCACGTGTGCAGTTCACGCCCGACCTGATGCCCTCCGACATCACCGGCCATTCGGTGCTCGACCCGGCCGGGCGCGGCGAGAGCGGCATCGGCACCTTGCGCGTGCACCAGGGCCCGGTGTTCACCAACCTGCTGCTGGCCGACGAAATCAACCGCGCACCAGCCAAGACGCAGAGCGCGCTGCTCGAGGTGATGCAGGAATACCAGGTCACGCTCGAAGGCCAGGCGCTGCAATTGCCGCGGCCCTTCATGGTCATGGCCACGCAGAACCCGATCGACACCGAAGGCACCTATCCGCTGCCCGAGGCGCAGCTTGATCGCTTCCTGCTGAAGATCGACATCGGCTTCCCGAGCCATGAGGAAGAGAACGCGATCGTGCAACTCACCACGCAGCATCGCGCCGGCAACCAGTTTCCGCTGGACGCCGTCACGCCTTGCCTGGCCGAGGCGCAGGTGATCGAACTGCAGCGGCTCGCCTGCCTCGTGCACGCCGATGCGCGCGTGGTCGACTATGCGGTGCGCATCGCGCGCGCCACGCGCGACTGGCCGGGACTTTCATCCGGCGCCGGTCCGCGCGGCACCATGGCTCTGATCCGGGCCGCGCGAGCGACTGCACTGATGCGAGGCCGCGACTTCATCACGCCCGACGACGTGGCCAGGCAGGCGCTGCCGGCCTTGCGCCACCGCGTGATGATCTCGCCCGACGCGCAACTCGAAGGCCGCGGGGTTGACGTCCTGCTGCGCGGCGCGCTCGACGGCGTCGAGGCGCCCAGGCTCTGAGGTCGCGGGCACTCACGACATGCGCCGCTTGCTGATTCCCACCCGCGCCACCGTGCTGGCACTGGCCGGCCTGGCCGTGCTTGCCGCGGTGGCATCGATGGCGGGTGCGCCGGCGGAATGGGTGGGGCCGGCGTGCGCCGTGCTTTTGGCCGCGGGCGCGGGCTATGCCGGTGTCGATCTCTGGCGGAGCTGGCGCCTATGGCACGCGGCGCCCTTGCGCGTCGAGCGGCAGTTGCCCGGCGCGTTCTCGTTGGGCGTGCCGACCGTGCTGTCGCTGACGCTGGTGAACGAAGGCGCGGTGGATTGGCAGGTTGCGGTTTTCGACGAGGTCGATCCGCACTTCTCGTTCGAAGGCCTGCCGCAAGCCGTGGTGGCGCCGGCCGGCGCCCGGCTGGAGATGCGCTACTCGGCCACCGCGCTGTCGCGTGGCGTGGCGCAGTTCGGCGTCACGCAGTTGCGCTGGCGCACGCGCGCCGGCTGCTTCGAAGTGCGCCAGCCGCTGGGCCAGCCGCAGCGCATCCGCGTGTATCCCAACTTCGCCGCGCTGGCGCGCTATGCATGGCTGTCGGGCGACCGGCGCCTGGCGCAGATCGGCATCAAGACCTATGCGCAGCGCGGGCAGGGCACCGACTTCCGCCAGCTCGCCGACTACCGCACCGGCGACTCGCTGCGCCACATCGACTGGAAGGCCACGCTGCGGCACCAGCGCCCGATCGTGCGCGAGTTCCAGGACGACCGCGACCAGTGCGTGTACTTCCTGCTCGACTGCGGCCGCCGCATGCGCGCCGACGAAGGCATGCAGGCGCAACGCGGCGGCAGCCACTTCGACGAGGCGCTCAACGCCTTGATGCTGCTGAGCTACGTGGCGCTGAAGGAGGGCGACGAGGTCGGGGCGATGACCTTCGGCGGGCCGCCCGAGCAGCGCCGCGACTTCGCGCCGCGCAAGGGCGCCGCCACGCTCAACGCGCTGATGAACCGGCTGCACGACATCCAGCCCGGCGCGACGCATTCGGACTATCAGCTGGCTGCGCAGGAACTGCTGCGCGTGCAGCGCCGCCGCGCCCTGGTGATCGTGCTGACCAACTTCCGGGACGAGGACGCCGCAGAGTTGCGCCCCGCGATCAAGCTGCTGCGGCGCAATCACCTGGTGCTGGTCGCGAGCCTGCGCGAGCGCGTGCTCGGCCGCATCGCTGCGCAGCCGATCGTGCGTGCGCGCGATGCGGTCGATGTGGCCGCGGCGCACCTGTTCGACCAGTCTCGCCGCGATGCGTTTGCGCGCGTGGTGGGGAACGATCCGCTGTCCATCGATGTCGAGCCGGCGCAGTTGGCGGTGGCGCTGGTCAACAGATATCACGCAGTCAAGCGAGCAGGGCTGCTGTAGCAGTCGCCGATAACAAGAGAAGTTTCATCAACCAAAAGGGAGTAGAAGAATGTCAGGGGCAATCAATCCGTACGCAGCACCCGCGGCGGCCGTGGCCGATGTGGAGAGTCATGAGGTCCAGCCGATCAAGTTGTGGTCGGCCAAGGGGCGGATCGGGCGGCTGCGGTATCTCGCGTATACGACGGCGGCGGGCTTGATCTGCAATGCCGTGTCCGGCGCGCTCGTCTACGCTGTGGCCGGCGTGGGCGCCAGCACCCTGTCGCTGGTACTGGTGATGCTGGTCACGCTGATTCCCCTGCTGGTGTTCCACGCGCTGATGGGCATCCAGCGCAGCCACGACATGGACTGGTCCGGCTGGATGCCGTTGCTGGCCATCATTCCGTTGGTGGCGTTGCTCTGGCTGTTCAAGGGCGGTACGAAAGGCGGCAACCGCTTTGGCGCGCCGCCGCCGCCCAACTCGACGGGCGTCAAAATCTCCGCGGGAATCCTTGTGGTGGTGATGGTGCTGGGGGTCGCTGCGCTGGTTGCGCTGCAGGCAGCCCTCGGCGGTCTCGGCGACCTTCACCTTTGAAATGCCGGCCGGCTCGCCGGACGGCACGTCGTGCTTTTCGTGCAACAACCTCGCAGTGTTGCGGATTGTTTCTTGTCACGTCAGCAACGAAGATGCCGCCCGATGACGCCCGGGTGCCGGGCGGCTCGGTCACACACACATTCACGAGGAGAAGAAGCGCATGGCCCAAGCAGTGAACCCCTATGCGGCACCCACCGCAATCGTCGCCGACCGCTACGCGGCGGACGACACGGTACAGCCGGTCAGGCTCTTCTCGGCCAGGGGCCGCATCGGGCGGCTGCGCTACCTCGCCAATGCCGTGGGCGCCTACCTCGTGATGATCGCGGCCGTCCTCGCGGTGAGCGTGGTTGTCGGCGCCATCGCGGGCGGTACCGGCCATGGTGGCCTCGCCTCAGCACTGGGCGGAGGGATCGGCGTGCTGCTGAGCATTCCGTACCTTGTCTTCCTGGTGCTGAAGCTGATCCAGCGAAGCCACGACATGGACTGGAACGGCTGGATGACGCTGCTCGCCTTCATTCCCCTGGTGGGACTGATCTGGGTCTTCAAGCCCGGCACCGATGGCCCCAACCGCTACGGCGCCCCGCCGCCCGCCAACACCACGCTGGTGAAGATCGGCGGGCTGATCGTTCCGGTGATCGCGGCCATCGGCATCCTGGCGGCGGTCGCGCTGCCGGCCTACCAGCAATACGTGCAACGCGCCAAGGCCGCGCAAGTCGTGAAGCCCTGAAGGCGTTCGTCGCGGGGCGTCGGCCGGCGGCGGCTATTTCGGTTTCTTTTTCCCGCCAGCCTTGCGCCCGGCAGGCGCGGCCCCGCCTTCCTTCTCGAAGATCGCGAAGTACTCCGCCGACAGGTGCCGCACTGCGCGGCCGATGTTGGCGTAGTCGTATTCGTTGAGGTTGGCCAGCGACACGCGGCCCGATGCGTGCTCGGTGCCGAAGCCGCGGCCCGGCAGCATCACCACGCCGCTCTCCTGCGCGATGCGGAACAGCGCCTCGTTGGGCCGCAGCCGCTGGGCGATCCATTCGGCGAAGGCCTCGCCGTGCAGCTGCGCGGAGATGTCCTTCAGGTCCAGCAGGTGGTAGTAGTCGACCGAGTTCGGATCGACCGGCAGCGGCAGGGCCAGCTCGCGGTACAGCGCCTCCTTGCGCCGCCGCACGATGCGCTTCATCGACGCCTTGTAGGCCTGCGGTTCGTCCATCAGCGAGAACAGCGAGAACATCACCATCTGCGCCTGCACCGGCGTGGCCAGCCCGGCCGTGTGGTTGAGCGCGACCGTGCGGCTGTCGGCGACCAGGCGGTCGATGAACTTCAGTGCGCGCGGCGCAGGCGTGATCGAGCCGTAGCGCGCGTCGAGTTCCTTGCGCGTGACTTCGGGCAAGGCCGCGATGCGCTGGTCAAGCACGTTGTTCTCGTGCGTGGCCACCACGCCCATGCGCCAGCCGGTCGCGCCGAAGTACTTGGAATACGAATACACCAGGATGGTGTTGAATGGGCACATCGCGAAGAGCGAGACGAAGTCGTCCGCGAAGGTGCCGTACACGTCGTCGGTCAGGATGATGAGGTCGGGCCGCTGCTTCACGATCTCGACGATGCGCGCGAGCACCTCGTCGCTCATCTTCACCGATGGGGGATTGCTCGGGTTGCAGAGGAAGAAGGCCTTGACCTTCGGGTCGAGCAGCTTGTCGAGTTCCTTGGACGGGAACTGCCAGTGCTTGTCGGGCGCGGCCTCGATGGAGACCTCCAGCAACTGGTAGTCGTTGAGCTCGGGGATCTCGATGTACGGCGTGAAGATCGGCATGCCCAGCGCGATGGTGTCGCCCTTGCTGATGAGATGGTTCTCGCGCAGGCTGTTGAAGAGGTAGGTCATCGCCGCCGTGCCACCCTCGACCGCGTACATGTCGAAGCGGCCCTCGAAGGGGTGCGAACCGATCATCTCGCGGTGGATGTACTGGCCCACGATGATCTCCGACAGGCGCAGCATGCGGTCGGGCACCGGGTAGTTGCAGCCCAGGATGGCCTCGCACATCTCGTAGATGAAGTCGCCGGCCGACAGGCCCAGCTGGTCGCGCACGTAGGACACGGCGGCCGCGATGAAGCGCACGCCTTCCACGCCCTTGTTGCGGGCCACGAAGATCTCGAAGCGCGCCTCGATGCCCTCGCGCTCCGGGAAGCCGCCGACATGGTCCATGTAGATGTAAGAGCGCTCGGCCTCCGTCATGGCGAAAAGCCCGAACTGGAAGAAGCCGTACCGCGGCGTGGTGGCGAGGAAGTTGGGATTGCCGCGGCCGGCATTGAGCATCGAGCGATCGTTCTCGCTGGCGACCTCGATCAATGCATCCTTCAGTTCGAAGGGGCTCAGTGCGGCGAGTTTCTCGACGTCCTTGAATTCCATTTTGGGAGTCTCCAGTCAGGTTTCAGCGGTTGATGCGCGGCGGCGTCACGCGAGGGCCACGACCAGCGGGCCGAGCAAGGTCAGCAGCACGTTGGCCAGCGCATAGGTGATCGCGAAGGGCACGGTGGGGACCGGGTTCCCGGCCTTGTCCAGCACCTCGCCGAAAGCGGGGTTGGCGCTGCGCGTGCCCGACAGCGCGCCGGCAAGGATGGCCACGTTGTCGTAGCGCAGCACGTAGCGGCCGACCAGCATCGTGAGCAGCAGCGGCACGATGGTCACGACCACGCCGGCGCCGAAGATCGCGAGCCCGTGTTCCCGCATCGTCGTCACCGCCTGCAGGCCCGATTGCAGGCCCACCACGGCGACGAAGCCGGCCAGGCCCAGTTCCTTCAGGAGCTGCACCGCGCCGATGGGAAAGTCGCCGAAGGTCTGTCGCCTTGCGCGGTACCAGCCGAACAGCAGGCCGGACAGCAGCGCGCCGCCGCCGCTGCCCAGGGTCAGCGGAATGCCGCCTAGCCTGAGGCTGACGAGCCCGATCAGCAGGCCGACGAGCACCCCCGCGCCCAAGTAGACGAAGTCGGTCTTCGCACTCTGCACGATGACCTCGCCGACGGCGCTCGCCACGCGCTGCACGTCGCGTTCGACGCCATGCAGCGTGACCGTGTCGCCCACCTGCACGACCAGGTCCGGGCCGATGGGCAGCACCTGGCCCATGCGGCTGATCTGCTCCAGGTAGACGCCGCGGCGCAGGCCCGCGGTGGCCATGTTCCGGCGGATCTCGCCGAGGGCCCTGCCGCCCAGGTCCTTCCGCGTCACCACCACGTCGCGACGCTGGATGATGAGTTCCATGCCGTCGACGTCGTAGACCTCCTTGCCGAGCAGGCCCGCGCTGGCCACGACGCCTTCGCGTCGGCCCACCACCAGCACGACGTCATCGGCTTCCAGCAGCAGTTGCGGCGCCACCTCGATGAACTGCTCACCCCGTTTCACGCGCTCGATCGTGATCGCCGCGCCCGGGGTCGCGTGCTCGATCTGCGCGACCGCATGCTGGCGGCCCGCGCTCACCTGGTAGAGGCGGCCGACCAGGTCCGGCGCGGCCGCTTGCTGGTCCGGGCCGAACACCTGCACGCCCGTCTGCAACTCGGCTTCGGCCTTGATCGCGTCGTCGCGGATGCTGCGGCCCATGAACCGGGGCAGGATGTTGACGCACACGATGATCGCGCCGAAGGTGCCGAAGATGTACGTCACCGCATAGCCCACGGCCACGTTGCCCTGCAGCCGCTGCACTTCTTCTGCGGCCAGGCCCAGCTTGGCGATCGCGTCGCCCGCGGTGCCGATGATGGCCGACTGCGTCAGCCCGCCGGCAGCCAGCCCAGCGGCCAGGCCCTTGTCGAAACCGCACAGCCGGGCCATGACGATCACCGTGGCCAGCCCCGTCGCAGCCAGCACGAAGGCCAGCACGATCTCCTTGACCGACTGCTTGCCCAGCGCCCCGAAGAACTGCGGCCCGCTCTCGAAGCCGACGGCATAGATGAAGAGGGCGAACAGCACCGTCTTCGCGCCCGAGTCGATCTCGACGCCGGCCTGGCTGACGATGACCGCCACCAGCAGCGAGCCGGCCACTCCGCCGAGCTGGAACCTGCCGAAGCCGACCTTGCCGATCGTGTAGCCCAGCGCCAGCGACAGGAAGAGCGCGATCTCCGGCGAGCGCGTGAAGATGTCGTGCAGCCATTCCATGGTCTTCAGTGCGCCTGCACCGCTCCGGCAAATGCAACGATGAGGGGCCCCATCAAGGGCAGGATCACGTTCGAGATCGCATAGGTGATCGTGTAGCCCAGCAGCGGCGTGGTGTTGCCCGCCGCGGTCTGGATTGCGCTGAGCGCCGGCGTGCTGCACTGCTGGCCGGCGATGGCGCCGAGCAGCACCGGCGCCTCGAACTTCAGCAGGTAGCGGCCCACGATCAGCGATGCGAAGGCCGGCACCACGGCGATGGTGACGCCCATGAGCGGGAGCGACACGCCGTACTTGCGGATCAGCTCCAGCGCCTGCGGCCCGGAGGCCAGGCCCACGCATGCGATGAAGGTGGCCAGCCCGATGTCCTTGAGCAGGGCGAGCGCATCGTCGGGCACGCTGAGGCGGCTCGGATGCCGGGCCTGGTACCAGCCGAAGACCAGGCCGCTCAGCAGCGCGCCGCCGCCCGTGCCCAGCGAGAACGGCACCCCGCCGATCTTCACGCTGAACAGCCCGATCCACACGCCGAGCACGATGCCCGCCGAGGCCAGCGCGATGTTGCTGTGCACCGACTTCATCATGCCCTCGCCGATGCGCGGCACGGCCACGGCGATGTCGTCGGCGCGGCCGAACAGCTTGAGGCGGTCGCCGCGTTGCAGACGCAGGTCGGGCAGCAGCGGCAGCGCATGGCCGCCGCGTTCGACGCTGGCGACAAGCACGTTCTCCGGCAGCGCCGTCGGCAGGCCCGGTGCCTTCGGCACGTGCAGTTCACCGAGTGTCAGCCCTTGGGTATCGGGGTGGTTGAGGATGACCTCTGCGATGTCCATCACGACGCCGAAGGCGCTGGCATCCGTCGCTTCCTGGCCCAGGTCCGCATAGGTCTGCGCCATCTTCACCACCGCGAGGCGATGGCCGACCACCAGCACCTGGTCGTCGGCCTCGAGCGGCGTGTCGGCTGCGAAGGCCATCGTGCGGCCGTGCCGCATCAGGCCCTGCACGCTGCCGCCGGCTCCGAGCACGGCCTCGACATTGCGGATCGGCAAGCCCGCGCCGCCGGTGACCGTGTAGACCCTGCCGACCAGTTCAGGCGCGGCCGGCGTCGCGCTCGCATTGACCTCGTGCCCACCCATCGCGCGCCAGAGCTTGTCGGCCTCCTCGCGCAGGTCGATGCGCAGGATCAGCGGGAACACCTGGCTCGTCATGACCACGATGGCGATGAGCCCGAAGATATAGGTGATCGAATAGGCAGTGACCACGTTGGCCTGCAATTGCTTGATCTGGTCGGGGGGCAAGGCCAGCTTGGAGATGGCATCGGTGGCCGTGCCCACCACGGCCGACTCCGTGGCGGCGCCGGCCATCAGGCCCGCGGCCGTGCCCTGGTCCAGGCCCATGAGGCGCGTAGCCGTCAGCACCAGCGCCAGCACCACCACCACCTCGATCACGCATAGCAGGCTGATGCGCAGTCCCTTGGCATTGAGGTTGGCAAAGAACTGCGGTCCGCCCGCATAGCCCAGCGCAAAGATGAAGAGCATGAAGAACATGTTCTTCACGCTGGGCTGCAGCGTCACGCCGAGCTGGCCGATGACGAGCGCCGCGATCAGCGTGCCGCAGATGCCGCCGAGCTGGATCGGCCCGAACTTGATCTGCCCCACCGCGTAGCCCACGCCGAGCGCCAGGAACAATGCGATCTCGGGGTGCGCACGCAGCACCTCTGCCATCCAGGTCAGCACCGTCATGTTCATGCGGGCACCACGTATCGCGGCACCTTGAGTGACAAGTGCGAATCAGTGTAGCGACGCCCCGTTCCAGTGCAATGGCACCTTGGGGCCGTTCCCCAGGACGACTCAGCGCACCAGCGTCGACTTGCCGAACAGGCTCTCGATGAGTTCCACCGCCACCTCCGCGGTGCGGTTGCGCACGTCGAGCGCGGGGTTCAGTTCCACCACGTCGAGCGAGCCGAGCCGCCCGGTGTCGGCGATCATTTCCATGCAGAGCTGCATCTCGCGATACGTCGGTCCGCCGCGCACGCCGGTGCCAACGCCCGGCGCGTAGTCGGGGTCGAGGCAGTCGAGGTCGAAGCTCACGTGCAGGTGCGTTTCATCGTCCACGTCGTGCAGTGCATCGGCCATGGTCAGGCGCATGCCGTTCTCGTCGACGTGGCGCATGTCGAACACGCGCAGGCCGAGGTCGCGGATGGCCTCGCGCTCCTCGCCGTCGACGCTGCGGATGCCGATGAAGCGGATGGCGTCGGGCTCGATAGCGGCCGGCTGGCCGCTCCAGCCGGTGAGCGCAGCCGGCCCGTGGCCCAGCAGGCAGGCGACTGGCATGCCGTGGATGTTGCCGCTGGGGCTGGTCGCATGGGTGTTGACGTCGGTGTGCGCGTCGAGCCAGATCACGCGCAGCTTCTGCTTGCGCTGGCGCACGTGCCAGGCCACCGCGCTGATGGAGCCGATGGCCAGGCAATGGTCGCCGCCCAGCAGCATCGGCGTGCGGCCGGCGCCCAATGCGGCATCGACCGCCCCGTACACCGCACGGTTCCAGGCCACCACTTCGTCGAGATGCCGCAGGCCTTCCTGCGGCGCGGCCCACGGCGTGGCAGGGCCGGGCAGGTTGCCCACGTCGCGCACCGCGAACCCCATGCGTGCGAGCACGCCGGGCAGGTCCGCTACACGCAATGCATCGGGGCCCATGCCCGCGCCGCGCACGCTGGCACCGACATCGGTGGGTGCACCAATCAATTCGAGCGTTGTCTTCGTCATGAGATTCCCAGGGTGGATCAGCCGTGGTTTTTGCCACAGACAGGGGGCTGTCAAATTTCACATCGGCTTGTAGGACAGCCCTCGCCACGTGCACTCTGCCACGTTCCAAGCCTTGTCCTACACGGCGAATTTTTCAGCGCGTGCCATAACCCCGGCTGCATCGCCATGGCGTCCAACGTGATGGCGATGAATTACAACTACAGGAGTTTGATTTGTCGAGCATGGGTGATTTGGCGCTGACGGTAGAGGAGCGCGGGCAGGGGAGGTTTTTCTGGGTGGTGCTGCAAGCAACCACCGGCGATTCGCAAGACGAGATGGTGTACCGCCGGCTCAGGACGGCAGAAGAATCGCAGACGAGTTATTCGAGCGCGCTGGCGGTCGGCTCGTTGATGTTGCGGCGCCTCACGGGCAACACCTAGTGCAGTGGCAAGGGACGCCGACAGACTCTCGCATCAACCGCTCGTCGGCCGGCAGGGCACCGGCCAGCGAGCACGCTTGCCGGTCGCCCAGCTGACCTATTGCGCCGGCCTCACCATCTTGCATTCGGTGCCCTGCGCCAGTTCGTTGCCGGTGTAGACCGCATCGGTGCGGAAGCCGTAACTGGTGCCCTCCCAGCCCACCTTCACGACCTTGCCGTCGACCGGTGCAATCGTGTTGACCACCTGCGGCAACAGCAGTTGATGGTCTTCGCCGCGCATGCGCACCGGCCCCACCACCGAGTCGAAGCTCATGTCTTCCATGGCACGGGCGACCTTCATCGAATCGGTGCTGCCCGCCTTGTGGACGCCGGCTGCCAGCAGGCGCAAGGTCATCTCGATGCGCGGCGACAGGAACTCCTGGTGCATCTTCGCCTTGTAGGCCTTGGCCAATGCATCGACCTTGGGCGTGTCTGCCTCGCCCGGATGCCATTCGGCCACCCAGGTCAACTGCCCGATCTTCGCCTGCGATACCGCCAGCACGGTGCCGGGGATCGAGCCCGCGCTGTGATTGAAGTAGCGCAGGTTGTAGCCCGCGTCGCCAGCCGCCTTGAGCAGCAGCGTCATGTCCTGGCCCCAGTTGCCGGTGATGACTGAATCGGCGCCCGACTGCTTGATGTTGGTGACGTAGGGCGCGAAGTCCTTGACGCGGCCGATCGCGTGCAACTGCTCCCCGACGAACTGGATGTCGGGGCGCGCCGTGCCGACCATCTGGCGGCCGTAGCTGGCCCACTGCTTGCCGTGCGCGTAGTCCTGGTTCAGCAGGTAGATCTTCTTGATGTCCGGCGTCTTCTTGATGTAGTTGGCGATGGCCTTCATCTTCATCGCCGTGTTGGCTTCGGTCTGGAAGTGCCAGAAGCTGCAGTTCTTGCCGGTGAGGTCGGGGTCGATCGACGAGTGGTTCAGCACGATCAGTTCCTTGCCCGGGTTGCGCTCGTTCCAGCGCGCCACCGACTGCACCAGCGCGGCCACCACCGATGAGCCCGAGCCGCCGGTGACGATCACCTGCGCACCCTGGTCGATGGCCGCCTGCAGCGCGCTCTGGCTTTCCTGCGCGGAGAGCTTGCTGTCGAACTGCAGCAACTGCATCTTCTGCCCGTTCGGCAATGCGCCCTTGGCGTTGAGGTCGTCCACCGCGAAGCGCAGGTGCGCCAGCATCAGTTCGCCCACGTTGGCGAAGGGGCCGGAGAGCGGGTCGATGTAGGCGACCTTGTAGGTGGCCGGTTGCGCCTGCGCGGCGCTCGCGGCCAGGACCAATGCAGCCACGGCCAGCGGCGCGCGCTTGAAGAAATTCATGTTGTTGTCTCCTCTGGGTTGTGATGGTGGATCAGATTCGAAGTGGATTGCGCCCGGGCGGGCGCGCTCATGTCTTGAGGCCGAGCACCCGCAAGGCCAGCTTGCCGAGCGCGGCGACCACCTCGTCGGGTGACAGGCGGCCGTCGGGCCGGTACCAGGTGTAGAGGAAACCCGGCAGGCTGCACGCGGCCAATGCCGTGATCCGGGTGTCGTCGAAATCGAGATCGCCATCGCGGCGTGCCTGCTCCAGCAGCGGACACAGCTGGTCGTAGAAGTGGTGGGCCAGCTTTGTCTGCGCGGCGCGGTATTCGGGCCTGTAGGCCTGCGGGTCGCGGTACGGGAAGAAGGCCGCCGGATGGTGCGCCACGGTGTTGCGGATCAGGCGATCGAGGCCTTCGAGCACCTTCTCGCGCGCGGGCCGCTTGTCGTCGGGCGCGAAGTCCATCGACGTGAGGCACGCCACCGCGGGTGGCCAGGACAGCGCTTCGAAGATCTCCTGCTTGTCGCGGAAGTAGTAGTAGACGAAGGGCTTGGTCACGCCGAGCGCGCGCACCAGCTGCGCCATGGTGGTGTTCGCATAGCCCTGCGTCGCGAAGAGCTGCGTCGCCACCTGCAGGATGCGCTCGCGCTGCAGGTCGGTGGCCGCCGTGGCGGCACGCTGGCGGCCATTGCCGCGCGGCAGCCGCACGTCACCGGCCGGCGCGGGTTTGTGCGGTGTCGCCGAAGTTATACCCATCGGTAGGATTGTTCGGGCACGATGCGGCAGACGCGGCTATCGATAACCCTCAGAGAGTGACGCCATGGAGACAAGACAAAAAACAACCCTTCCCGTTCGTGCGCAGCAGCCCCTGCACGAACACCTGCGCACGCATGCCCGCGAGCGCGGCAGCCACCCCGCATGCATCTGGTACGGCAGCAGCATCAGCTTCGCCGAGCTGGACCGCGCCAGCGACGCCTTCGCCGCGCGCCTGCAGGCGCTGGGCGTGAAGAAGGGAGAGCCGGTGGTGCTCTTCCTCAACAATTGCCCCCAGTACATCGTGGCGCACTTCGGCATCCAGAAGATCGGCGCCATCGTCTGTCCGAGCGGCCCGCTCAACAAGGAGCATGAACTGGCCTACCAGGTCGGCGACCTCAAGGCGCGCGTGATCGTGGCCGCGTCCTCGCTGCTGCCGGTGGTCGAGAAGGTGCGCCCGCAGAGCGCGCTCGAGCATGTGTTCGCGGTGCACTACGCGGACTGGCTACCTGCGACGCCCACCATCGACCTGCCCGCCGAACTGACCGCCGCACGGCAGGTGCCGCGCGAGGTGCCGGCGGGTTGCGAAGACTTCTGGGCCGTGATGCACGCCGATGCCAGGCCGCAGCCGGTGGCCATCGACCTCGACGACGTGGCCTTGATGACCTACACCTCCGGCACCACCGGCCTGCCCAAGGGCGCGATGCTGAGCTACGGCAACGCGCTGTTCAAGACCAGCGCGGCCGCCGATTGCAACGGCGTCGTGCCGGAAGACGTGGTGCTGTCCATCGCGCCGCTCTATCACATCGCCGGCATGCTGATGGGCGTCAACATCCCCGTGCTCACCGGCGTGACCTCGGTGCTGCTGCACCGCTTCGATGCGCATGCCGTGCCGCAGGCGATCGACCGGTACAAGGCGACCTGGTGGTACAGCATCGCGCCGATGAACGTGGCCGTGATGCAGTTGCCCGACATCGCAACGTTCGACCTGTCGAGCCTGCGCATGAACCCCGTGACGAGCTTCGGCATCACCTTCACCGAAGGCCTGGCCAACCAGTGGAAGGGCTTCGCGAAGAACGCGAGCTCCTTCGAGGCGGCCTATGGCCTCAGCGAGACCCACACCTGCGACACCTACACGCCGCACGATGCGCCGCGCTGGGGCACGCAGGGCATTCCGGCGCCGGGCGTGACCATCCGCATCATCGATTCCGACACCGGCGAGGACATGCCCAGGGGCGAGATCGGCGAGATCATCCTCACCAGCGCCGGCTCGTTCAAGGGCTACTGGAACAAGCCCGAGGCCACCGCCGCCACGCTGCGCAATGGCTGGGTGCACACGGGCGACATGGGCAAGATCGATGCGGACGGGTACCTCACCTTCATCGGCCGCTTCAAGGAAATGATCAAGGTCTCCGGCTACAGCGTGTTCCCGGAAGAGGTCGAGACCATCCTCATCAAGCATCCGGCCGTGGCGCAGGCTGCGGTCATCGCGCAGCCCGACGCTGAGAAGGGCGAGGTCGTGAAAGCCTTCATCGTGAAGAAGGCGGGCGCGGAGGTCGAGGCGGACGCGCTGATCGCCTGGTCGCGCGACAACATGGCCAGCTACAAGGCGCCGCGCAGCGTGCGCTTCATCGACGCATTGCCGACGACCGGCGCCGGCAAGGTGCTGCGCCGCCTGCTCAAAGACCAATAAAAGGGCTTCAGTGTTCCAGAAAATCCTTGTGGCCAACCGCGGCGAGATCGCGGTGCGGCTGGCGCGCGCATTGCGCGATCTCGACATCGCCAGTGTGGGAGTCTTCGCGAAGGACGATGCGCAGGCGCTGCACGTGCGGCTGGCCGACAAGGCCGTGCCGCTCGACGCCACCGGTCCTTCTGCCTATCTCGACATCGCCGCGCTGGTCGCGGTCGCGCGGGCCGAGGGCTGCGATGCTGTGCATCCGGGCTATGGCTTTCTCAGCGAGCGTGCCGACTTCGCGCAGGCGTGCGCCGACGCGGGGCTGGTGTTCATCGGGCCGACGCCGGAGCAACTGGCGCTGTTCGGCGACAAGGCCCGCGCGCGGGCCCTGGCCGCGCAGTGCAAGGTGCCGGTGATGCCCGGCAGCGCGGGCGCGGTGACGCTGGCGCAGGCCCAGGCCTTCCTCGCTCAACAGGTGGCCGACGGCTCCCACGCCGGCGTGATGGTGAAGGCCATCGGCGGGGGCGGTGGTCGTGGCATGCGCGCGGTGTTGCGTGCCGACGATCTGGCCGAAGCGCATGCGCGCTGCGTCTCCGAAGCGAAGGCGGCCTTCGGTGTCGATGGCGTGTACGTGGAGCGCCTGATGCTCGACGCGCGGCACATCGAAGTGCAGGTGCTGGGCGACGGGCATGCGGTAGCGAGCCTGGGCGAGCGCGAATGCACGCTGCAGCGGCGATTCCAGAAGCTCGTGGAAATCGCTCCGAGCCCGTCCCTGCCCGAATCGATCCGCGCCGAGGTCACCGCCGCTGCACTGCGCATGGCCGCGGCCGTGGGCTATCGCGGACTGGGCACTTGGGAGTTTCTCGTCGACGCGCAGGCGACCACCTTGCCATGGGTCTTCATCGAGGCCAATCCGCGCCTGCAGGTCGAGCACACGGTGACGGAAGCGGTGACGGGACTGGATCTCGTGCAACTGCAGATCGCGGTTGCCGCGGGGCAGCGCCTGGACGAACTCGGCATCGAGACCGACCGCACGGCGCCGCAGCGCGGCTTCGCCGTGCAATGGCGCATCAATGCCGAGACGCTCGATGCGCAAGGCAATGCGCGGCCGGCGAGCGGCACGCTCTCGCGCTTCGACCTGGCTGAAGGGCCGGGCGTGCGCGTGGACAGCCACGGCTATGCGGGCCTGGCCCCGTCGCCGCACTACGACACGCTGCTGGCCAAGTTGATCGTGCAGTCGTCAACGAAAAGCTTTGCGGATGCGTTGCGCCGCTCCCTGCGTGCGCTCGAAGAGTGCCGCATCGAAGGCATCGCGACCAACCTGTCGCTGCTGCGCGCCATCGCGGCGCGGCCCGAGTTCGCCTCGCAGCATGTGCACACGCGCTTCGTCGAACAGCACCTCGCGGAACTGCTGGCCAGCGCCGCGCAGCTCGATGCGGCGATGCAAAAATCGGCCGCGCCCGCCCACGCAGCCGCGGTGAAGCCAGGCATCGAGTTCGACGACAGCGACGATGCACTGGTCGTTCGTGCGCCCATGCCCGCCAAGCTGGTGCAGTTCGAAGTCGCGGTGGGTGATGTGCTGCCGGCCGGCGCGCAGCTCGGCGTGCTCGAAGCCATGAAGATGGAACACCTGCTGAACGCACCGCAGGCCGGCCGCGTGGTCGCGCTGCTCGCTGCGCCCGGGGACTACCTCATCGAAGGCCAGCCGTTGGTCCAGCTTGAGGCGGTCGATGCCCAATCGATCGAAGCCGAGGCCCAGGCCGCGCATGACCTGTCGCTGATCCGTCCCGACCTGCAAAAAGTCATCGACCGCCATGCCCCCACGCTTGACGCCAACCGCAAGGCGGCGGTCGACAAGCGCCACGCGCAGGGCGGCCGCACCGCACGTGCCAACATCGCCGACCTGTGCGACCTGGACAGCGACCCCGGCAGCTTCCTCGAATACGGCGCCCTCGCCATCGCCGCGCAGACACGCAGGCGCAAGCTCGACGACCTCATCGCCAACACGCCGGCCGACGGCATGGTCACCGGCATCGGCAGCATCAACGCGAAGCAGTTCGGCCCCGAGAAGTCGCGCTGCGCCGTGCTGGCCTATGACTACACCGTGCTGGCCGGCACGCAGGGCATGCGCAACCATGCCAAGACCGATCGCCTGCTCGGAATCGCGCACCAGCTCAAGCTGCCGGTCGTGCTGTTCGCCGAAGGCGGCGGCGGCCGGCCGGGCGACACCGACATGCCGATCGTCGCGGGCCTCAACAACCACACCTTCAGCCAGTTCGCGGCGCTGTCGGGCAAGGTGCCGGTGGTCGGCATCGTGCATGGCCGCTGCTTCGCCGGCAACGCGGCATTGCTCGGTTGCAGCGACGTCATCATCGCCACGCGCGGCAGCAACATCGGCATGAGCGGCCCGGCCATGATCGAGGGCGGCGGGCTCGGCACCTTTGCGCCGGAACAGATCGGCCCGAGCGGCGTGCAGTCGAAGAACGGCGTGATCGACGTGCTGGTGCAGGACGAGGCCGAGGCGGTCGCGGTCGCGAAGCAATACCTCTCGTACTTCCAGGGCGCGACCACCGACTGGCACTGCGCCGACCAGCGCACGCTGCGCCATGCGATCCCGGAGAACCGCCTGCGCGTGTACGACGTGCGCGCGGCGATGCGCGGCCTGGTCGACAGCGGCTCGCTGCTGGAACTGCGCGCAGGCTTCGGCCCCGGCATCCTCACCGCGCTCGCGCGCATCGAGGGCAAGCCGGTCGGGCTGATTGCCAACAACCCGCAGCACCTCGGCGGCGCCATCGACGTCGATGCGGCCGACAAGGCCTCCCGCTTCATGCAGCTGTGCAATGTGCATGGGCTGCCGATCGTGTCCCTTTGCGATACGCCGGGCTTCATGGTCGGCCCCGAGATCGAGGCGCAGGCGCAGGTGCGCCACGTCTGCCGCATGTTCATGGTGGAGGCGCATCTGCGCGTGCCGTTCTTCTGCGTGGTGCTGCGCAAGGGCTACGGCCTGGGCGCGCAGGCGATGGCGGCGGGCGGCTTCGATGCGCCGGTGTTCACTGTCGCCTGGCCGACCGGCGAGTTCGGCGCGATGGGCCTTGAAGGCGCGGTGCGGCTCGGCTACCGCAAGGAACTCGAGGCCGTGGCCGAAGGCGCCGAGCGCGACGCCCTGTTCAGGAAGCTCGTGGACCAGCAATATGCCAACGGCGAGGCGATCAACATGGCGCAGACGCTGGAGATCGATGCGGTGATCGACCCGGCCGAGACGCGTGCCTGGCTGGTGCGCGGGCTCGCCTCGGCATCGCGCACGCCGGATGCGGCGGTGGCCTACGTCGACACCTGGTAGCGCGGCGGGGCGCGGGCAGGTATTCCAGTCGCCTCGCTCGTCCGGCGATGACATGGCATCGCGATGCCGAAGGCGTAATCAACACGCCATAAACTGCATCGTTTCCGCCGCCTGAAAGTCGCATGACCTCCTGGCTCGACTGCCTGTTGCGCCCGGCGTTGGCCGCATTCGCATCGCTGGCGATCCTTTGCTCGCCAGCGACGGCGCAGCCGCGCGTCGATGCGCCGCGCTGGACCGCCAGCTGGGCGGCGGCGCCGCAGGGCCTGCCGCAGCCACCGGCCGTGAATGGCCCGCAACCCGCGCCCCCGCCGTCGTTTTACGCGCAGACGGTGCGCGAGCGCGTGTATCCGACGATCAGCGGCGAGCAGGCGCGCGTGCGCTTCTCCAACCGCTTCGGCAGTGCACCCTTGCACATTGCCGAGGCGAGTATCGCGCTGGGCACGGGCGGCAGCGCCTTGTCGCCGGCCTCCCTGCAGCCGCTGCTGTTCGGCGGTCGCCGCGAGATCACGATCGCCCCCGGCGCCGACGCCTGGAGCGACGCGGTGCCGGCCGAGGTGCGCGCCGGCCAGGCGATGGTGATCAGCTTCTACCTCGACGAGCGCACGCCCTTCGGCACGCTGCACCGGATGCCGGCCGGTGCGACCTGGGTGGCCCCCGGCAACATGGTGGGCGATGCGACGATGCCCGCCGCCGCACCCCTGGACTGGAACCACATCGTCACTGGGCTCGATGTGATGAGCCGCGGGCCGGTACGCGTCGTGGTGGCTTTCGGCGACTCGATCACCGAAGGCGTCAATGCCTTCGGGCCCGTGCTGGGCCGCTACCCCGATCGCCTGGCCGAGCGGCTGCGCGACGCCTCGCCCGGCGCGCCGGTGGTATCGGTGCTCAATGCCGGCATCGCGGGCAACCGGCTGCTCAGCGAAGTGGTCGGCCCCTCCGGCATCGACCGCTTCGCGCGCGACGTGCTGGCCCAGAGCGGCGTGACGCACGCGGTCGTGCTGCTGGGCATCAACGACATCGGCTTCGAGACATTCGTCGGCGGCCCGGGCAGCGCGGGGCCATTGACCCGCTCGGTGAGCGCCCAGCGCCTCATCGCAGGGCTGCAGCGTGTGGTCGACATGGCCCGCGCGCGCGGGGTGAAAGTGCTGCTCGGCACCCTGCTGCCCGTGAAAGGCAGCGGCTACTGGAGCGAGCAGAACGAGGACATCCGGCAGGCCGTGAACCGCTGGGTCCGCGACCAGCAAGTCGCCGCGGTGGTGGATTTCGATGCCGCGCTGCGCGATCCGCGTGATCCGCAGGCGCTCAATCCCGTCTACGACAGCGGCGACCACCTGCACCCCGGAGATGCAGGCAACGCCGCGATGGCGGCCGCCATCCCCTCGCGAGAACTGTTGCAGTAAGGCTCGCGTCCTGTAACTGCCGGTGGCGACTCTTTACGTGCGTGCCGGCATATGGCTGACAGAGCATTTACAGGGCAAATGCACCATGAAGGCTCCTGCAACTCATGAGGAGCACCCCATGAAAAAAATCATTCTTGCCACTGCCGTCGCCACCGTCCTGAGTGTCGGCGCGTTCACCATCCCGATGGCGGCCCAGGCGCAAGGCATCAGCGTGCAGATCGGCCAGCCGCCGCCTCCGCCGCGCGTCGAGCACGTGCCGCCGCCGCGCCACGGCTACGTCTGGGCGCCGGGGCATTGGGAGGCACGCCATGGCCGCTACGCCTGGACCAGCGGCACCTGGGTTCGCGAACGTCCCGGCTATGCCTGGCGCGCACCGGAGTGGCGTGAAGAAGGCGGCCACTACGTCTACCGCAGCGGCTCGTGGGATCGGGACAATGACGGCGTTCCGAACCAGCACGACCATCGGCCGGACAACCCGAACCGCAGCTGATCTGTAGACCTTTGACGCAAGACGCCCGCCTGGTAATGGCGGGCGTCTTGCTGTGTGGCTCCCGATGGCCTTCGCGCTCGGCCGTTGCCGCTACAGCAGCCGGAATGCCAATGGCATCAGCAATGCCGCGAGCACCACCTGCATGCCCAGCGCCAGCCCGGCATAGGCGCCCGCATCGGCGTTCACATGCAGCGCACGCGCCGCGCCGATGCCATGCGCCGCGGTCCCCAGCGCGAAACCGCGGGCCGACATGCCGGTAGCGTCGGTCGCGATGCCCAGCAGGTCGAACAGGTACTTGCCCGACAGTGCGCCGACCATCCCGGTCAGCACCGCGAACACCGCCGACAGCGCGGGTATGCCACCGATCTTTTCGGAGATGCCCATGGCCACCGGCGCAGTCACCGACTTGGGCGCGAGCGATAGCACCACGTCATGCGGAAGGCCGACCGCCCACCCCAGCGCGACGGCCGAGCCGCTGGCCGCGATACCGCCCAGCAACGCGGCCATCAGCACTCGCCCATAGCGCGCCCGCAACTCGGCCCGCCGCAGCCACAAGGGCCATGCCAGCGCGACCACTGCCGGCCCCAGCAGGAAGTGAATGAACTGCGCCCCCGCAAAGTAGGTCGGGTAGTCGACGCCCGTGGCCAGCAGGACACCGGCGATCGCCACCACCGACCACAGTACCGGGTTGGCCCATGGCGCGTTGCCAAGCCGGTTGTACGCGGCCTGCGCCAGCAGGTAGACCACCAGCGTCGCGGTCAGGCCGAACAGCGGCGTGGCCGAGAGATACACCCAGAGCTGGACGAAGCGCGGCATCAGCCGTTCTCCTTCTTCCGGCGGTCCGGCCAGTACAGCACCAGCGCCGTCACGCCCAGGCCGATCCATGTCGAGAGCGCGATGACGAGCAACATGCGCCCGCCGTACTGGCTCACCAACGCAAGATGCGTCATCACACCGACGCCGACCGGGATGAACAGCAGCGACAGATGCTGCAGCAGGAAGGTCGCGCATTCGCCGACCGGCCCGCGCACCCGCTCGAAGCGCAGGCCCACCAGCATCAGCATCATGCCGAGCACCGGCCCGGGCAAGGGCAGCGAGAGACCGCGCGAGAGCGCCTCGCCGATCGACTGGAACACCAGCAGCCAGGCCAGGCCGCGCAGGCCGTTCATGCGAATGCGGCCCGGTCGGCCCACGCCCGTATCGCGCCGGCCCGCGGTGCGAGCCTGCCTTGCGGCGGTTGCGATCTCTTCGGTTGCGATGTTCGCGACGAGGTGGCGAGAGCGTTCATGGCGAAAGACTCTACGTCAACGTCGCGATGCCTGCGCGGCGGGGGGGCAGCCCGAAGGCACTACTTCATCGAGATCACCACACGAGGCGTGCCGGGCGCCTGCCAGGCCTGCTCGATTTCGGAGAGCGGCATGACGCGCGTGGGAATGCGCATGCCCGTCGCGGCGGCGACCTGGAACACATTGGCCACTGCATCGAGCAATCGAGGGAAGGAAACGCTCTTGAGCCCACTGCCCATGAGTTGAATGGCCGACGAGCGCAACGCGGCGCCAGGCAGGTCGATGGATTCGGCGCCGCTGGCGCCTCCGACATGCACGAAGCGCACGGCGCGCCCGTCTTCCGCGTTCTTCGCGATGGCCACGATGACGGTCTTCGCGCTGAGGCCCCACAGGTAGTCGATCACGATGTCGACCCCGGCGGCGAACTCGCTCGCCAGCGCTGCCTCGTAGCTTCTCGCGCCGGCCGGATCTTCGTTCTCCAACCGGAAGGGAATCACCGCGTCCGCGCCGAGCGACTTCAGCGTCTCGAGTTCAAGCGCATTGCGGCCCGTCGCGACGATCCGGCCGGCGCCGAGATGCCGGGCCAGGCGCACTGCCATCCGGCCCGCGCTGCCGGTCGCACCGTTGACCAGCACCGTTTCACCACTTCGCAGCGCGGCGCGCTCGACCAGCGCAGCCCACGCCGCCATGCCGGGGTTGGCGATGGCCGCTGCCGTCACGTCGTCGAGCCCGTCGGGAACCGCCACGCAGCGATCGGGCGAAACCAGGCAGGACTGGGCCAAGGCGCCCGTTGGCGCCTCTGGGAGAACGAAATAGACCCGCCTGCCGTCGGCCGTGATGCCGACGCCCTCGGCTCCTGCCACGGCAGGAAAGAGCCCCTGCGCGCTGTAGTGCGCCCCCGTTGAACGCGACTTGCTGAAGGTGCTGAGCGCCGCGGTACTCACAGCAACCAGGGCGAGGCCCTCACGGGCACCGGGTGCGTCGATTTCTCCATAGACCGGCGCCTGGCCAGCGGCAGTAACGATCGCGGCTTTCATCTGCGTGTTCCTTGCATGGATCACCAAAACTCTAACAATGTTCGATAACTTTAACGCCGTTCGAGTTTTCTTGTCAACGCTGCTATGCTGGCGCCATGAAGGTGAACCGAGAGATCGTGACGACGGCGGCCTTGGCGCTGCTGAACCGGGTCGGGCTGGAAGGGCTGACGCTTCGGCTGCTTGCCGACGAGCTGGATGTGAAGGCCGCCACGCTGTACTGGCATTTCAAGAGCAAGCAGGAACTCATCGACGAGGTCGCGACCGCCGTGCTGGCCAAGGGAGCGCCCCAGTTGCTGCCCGCCCGCGAGTCGGCCGACTGGACCGGATGGGCGACCGCCTTCGGTGCCGGCTTGCGGCAGGTGCTGCTGGCATACCGGGACGGCGCGAGAACGATCGCCGGGACGCGGCTGAACGGCATCGACTACATGAAGATCGTCGAGCGGATTGCCGGCCGCCTGGTCGAAGCCGGCTTCACGGTACGCGAGGCGACGGTGCTGCTGAGCACGATCTACAACTACACGGTCAGCTTCACGATGGAGGAGCAGGCCGTGTTTCCCCGCCCCGGGGAACGCTCCGCCCAGTACGACCTCGCGCAGCGCAAGGCGCGGCTGGCGGATGCGGGACTGCCGCTGCTTCGGCAGGCCGGAGAGATCCTCTTCGACAAGTTCGACCGCCGCTACAAGGAAGGCCTCATGCTGATCGTTCGCGGGGCCGGGTTGCAAGTTGCCGGGCACGACGCACCCGCGTAGAAGAAGGCGTCACTCCCTTCAGACTGGCCGACAAGCCGGGATTGCCGGCCTTCGAAGTCGAGCCATTGCCAGGAGGGGCGGGCTCCTCAGCGCATTAGCGGAAAACGACGGTCCGATGCCCGTTCAACAGCACCCGGTGCTCGCTGTGCCACTTCACTGCGCGCGCCAGCACCTGGCTTTCGGTGTCGCGGCCGCGGGCGGTGAGGTCTTCCACCGTGTCGGTGTGGTCGGCGCGGGCCACGTCCTGCTCGATGATCGGGCCTTCGTCCAAGTCGGCTGTCACGTAGTGGGCCGTCGCGCCGATCAGCTTCACGCCGCGGTCATGCGCCTGGTAGTAGGGCTTGGCGCCCTTGAAGCTCGGCAGGAAGGAGTGGTGGATGTTGATCGCGCGGCCGGCCAGCTTCTGGCACAGGTCGTTGCTGAGGATCTGCATGTAGCGCGCCAGCACCACCAGCTCCGCGCCTTCGGATTCGATGATCTCCAGCTGCTTCGCTTCGCCCTGCGCCTTGGTCGCGGCAGTCACCGGGATGTGATGGAACGGCACGTTGTAGCTGGCCGCGAGCTGGTAGAAGTCGCGATGGTTCGAGACGATGGCGCGGATGTCGATGTGCAGGTGGCCGCTCTTCCAGCGGAACAGCAGGTCGTTGAGGCAGTGGCCGTCCTTGCTGACCAGGATCACCGTCTTCATCGGCACGGCGGCGGCGTGCAGTTGCCAGTTCATGCCGAAGCTGGTGGCGAGCACGCCGATCTCCGAGCACAGCGCGGCCTCGTCATGCGCCTGGCAGGCAAAGCGCACGCGCATGAAGAACAGGCCGGTGCCGTGGTCGTTGTACTGCGCGGCCTCCTCGATGTTGGCGCCGCGCTCCAGCAGGAAGCCCGAAACGGCATGCACGATGCCTGTGCGGTCGGGGCAGGAGAGGGTGAGGATGTACGCGGAATTCATAGAGCGGGCGATTGTCGCAGCGCCGGAATTACCCGTCTGCACCTGCACAATTGCAGCCATGACATGCGCAGTGCACCGCCCCCGCCCATCCAGGGGCCCGTTGGCTTTCGAGGCGCTGGCGCGCCTGCGCAGCGTGAGGCTGGCGGCGGAGGAACTGAACGGCACGCCCAGCGCGGTCAGCCACCGTATCAAGCAGCTGGAGTCGCAACTCGCGCTCAAGCTCTTTGCGCAACGACTTCGAAGGCAGCCTGGTGCTCGGCGCGCGCGGTCCCAAGTAGCTGCACATCGTCATCGTCGAAACGGCCTGGCCCCGCCAAACGGCCGATGCCCGGCGGCCCATGCAGGGCCGCATGAAGTGCCAGAATGTGCGGCTCGAATGGGTTGCCGCACAGGAGACAAACATGGCCTACACCGACTTCAACATGGACAACCAATGGTTGCCCTTCACCCCCAACCGCGCCTTCAAGAAAGACCCGCGTGTCTTCGTCGCCGCCGACGGCATGGAGTTCACCACGCATGACGGCAAGAAGGTCGTCGACGGTATCTCGTCGCTGTGGTGCGTGGGCGCGGGCCACAACCGCAAGCCGATCAACGAAGCGATCAAGGCCCAGCTCGACACACTCGACTACGCCACCGCCTTCCAGGTGAGCAACGACAAGGCTTTCAAGGCGGCCGAGATGATCGCGGCGATGGCGCCCGGCGACCTGAACAAGGTGCTGTTTTGCAATTCCGGCAGCGAAGCGGCGGACACCTCGATGAAGGTGGCGCTCGCCTACCACCGTGCGCGCGGCGAAGGCCATCGCAACCTCTTCATCGGTCGCGAGAAGGGCTACCACGGCGTGGGCTTCGGCGGTATGTCGGTGGGCGGCATTCCGGGCAATCGCAAGGTGTTCGGCTCGGCCTTCCTGCCCCGCGTGGACCACATGCGCTTCATCCACGATCCGGTGAACCATGCGTACATCCACAACGAACAGCCGGTGTGGTCCGAAGATCCGCTCGCCGACCTGGAGCAGCGCATCCTGCCGCTGCACGATCCAAGCAACGTCGCCGCGATCATCGTGGAGCCCATCGCCGGATCGGCCGGCTGGTACGTCCCGCCGAAGGACTACCTCACCAAGCTGCGCGCCATCTGCGACAAGCACGGCATCCTCTTGATCTTCGACGAGGTCATCACCGGCTTCGGGCGCATGGGCACCAACTTCGCGTCGGACTACTTCGGCGTGGTGCCGGACATGCTGAACTTCGCCAAGTGCGTGACCAACGGCGTGATTCCGCTGGGCGGCGTGATCTGCCGCGACAAGCTCTACGACGCGATGATGAAGACCGACGCGCCGGAGCACGTGGTCGAGTTCTTCCACGGCTACACCTATTCCGGCCATCCGGTGGCCTGCGCCGCGGCCATCGCCACGCTGAACCTGTTCCAGCAGGAGAACCTGTTCTCGCGTGCCGGCGAGATGGGCAAGGTGCTCGGCGACGCGTTCCACAGCACCTTCAAGGGCTTGCCGAACGTCATCGGCATCCGCAGCCTGGGCCTCGCCGCCGCGGTGGAACTGGCGCCCATCGCGGGTTCGCCGGGCAAGCGGGCCTACGACGTGTTCCTGGAATGCTTCCACAACGGCGCGCTGGTGAGGCCGGCCGGTGACGTGCTGGTGATTGCGCCGCCGTACATCGTCGAGAAGTCGCACATCGACACGCTGGTGAACACGCTGGCCGACGCCATCAAGAAGCACGCCTGAGATTCCTCTCCCTCTCCCGCCAGCGGGAGAGGGCCGGGGTGAGGGGTGCTTCCGGCTACTTGCGCAGCGTCGCGCAGTAGTCCTGCTCGGGAAGCGGAGCCGTCTGCCAGATGGCGTCGTACTCGGGGCCGGCGCGGAACGGCACCGTCGCCGACGCCAGCATCTGCACCGACACCACTTTCACATCGGTCGGCATGTGTTGCGGCACGCCCAGCGTGCGCAGCGCGTGGGCGTTGCCGGAAATCAGAAGCACGGTCTCGCCGGGCTGCCGAGCCTTCACCACGACCTGCGCCATCGAGCGGTCGCGGGCGATCTGGACGCGCGTCATCGGCAGGATCTGCGCGGCGGGCAGCAGGTCGCAATGGCCGTCGCGCACGGCCTCCTGCTGTTGCGCGCGCGCCTTCTCGCTCAATTGCACGTCGAGCGAGACATCGGCCATCGCGTCCTTCATGCGTGAGCGCGGCAGGTTGGCGCCGAGCACCGGCACGCCGGCGCGCACCGCCACCATGACCGCCGGTCCGTAGTTGTCCCAAGGCCAGCCCTTTTCCTGCCAGTCCAATGCGGCGCGCACCTGGGCCTCGGTCGCGCCGGAAGGCAGGTTGGCGGTGCTGCGACCGTCGTCTGCCATCTCCAGCGCCAGCGCGGCGAGCCGGCCGCTGTCGACGAGCGCCTGCACTGTCTCTCGCTCGATACGGTGATGGTCGGCGGCATCGTGCTGCTCGCCCAGCAGCAAGGCGTCCGCCGGCGTCAATGCCGCGACGCGGGCGGCGATGGGCGCATCCGCCGCCGGGCGCATGCCGGTGCACGCGGCCAGCATGAGCATGGCCGCGGCCAGCAGGGAGATCGGGAGGAGGTGAGTTCGCGCCATTCGCATCGCGGAATACTACGCGAGGGTATTGCGGCGAGCGCCCTATGTTCTGGCGCTTCAGACTGTCGGAGAAATGCGGCTTGCGCGCTAGTGAGGCAGAAAAAAGCCGCGTCGAAACGCGGCTTGTCGCCATGAGAAAGCAACGGCCTCTCAGTGCATCAGCACCGGGTTCTGCGCCAGCTCGGCATACCCTTCGAGGGTGTCTTCCACTTCTTCCTGCGTGGGCGTGTTCAACTGCCAGGCGGCGATCTTCTGCTGGAACAGTTCGGCCCAGGACCCGTCGAGGTAGACCTCCTTGCCGGAGCGCTTGTCGACGATTTCAAAGCCGTGCCGCGCCAAGGCGGGGATGTTCGGCGCCGCAGGTGCATCGTCTTCATTGGAGTGAACGTGCACCACAACGAAGGATTCCGAGTCATAGAGCATTTGCATGGCAGGGTGGCTCCGGTAGTCGATTGCATTCATGATGGTTAGATAGCAATCAACGCGCCAGTTTCAAGATGGCCGTGTCCGTGCGGGCATTTCACCCACAAGAATGTGATCAATTAGGCATCGGGGCGCGTTTTGGACGAGTCAGCGACGGAACGCGCATCCCCGGCGTGCGCACGTGCGGAACTTGCCCAAAGCCCTGCTATGGCACGGATTTCGCTCGCAACCGCATGTCGACGGTGTCGCCATTGGTCTGCCTTTGCTGGATTCGCACCGGGAGGTAGCCGATTTCAGGAGCCAGCCAGAGGTCCAGTTCGTAGTCGAAATCGTGGCGCGGGGCGCGGGAGAGCTTGCGCGCCTTGAATTCGCCCGCCAGCACCTCGATGGTTTCCTCGCCCTCGACGTTGAAGACCCACACTTCGGCGTCCTTGGGCCCGACCGTCTGGATGCGGATCTTGCTGCCTTGCGGAAAGCGGCTGGCGTCGCCGGCCAGCAATGCACCAAGTTGCATCGCCACGCTGAGCCGGTCCTGCGCGCCGGGCAGCAATGGCACGCTCGGCGAGTTGTTGCTGAACACCACCTTGCCCTGGTCGCGCACGAGGTGCGAGGCCACTTCGCTCTTGCGCTTCTCGGAATAGCGCGTGGGCGCGATGCCGCTGGCGTCGACGCGGCCCACGCTGGTCTGGCTCAGGAAGGTCATGAACAGCGCCTTCAGCGACAGGCGGGCGTTGTATTCGTCGCCGTTCTGCAGCCAGACCAGTTCGCCATAGCCGCCCGAATAGGGCTGCGCGCCGCGCTGGCCGCCGACTTCGAACGAGAGCTTGACCGAGCCCGGCACCACCAGAGGCTGTGTTGCGCCGGTCGAGACCTCGCCCGCGCCGGTCCCCACGCCGCCGGCGCTGCCATCGGCCGTGCCGCCTGCGGACGCTGCGCCGGCACCCGCACCCGC
>NZ_JAATOM010000042.1 GCF_019207085.1 Variovorax sp. dw_308
ACCGCCGCCGATGGCCGAGCGCCCGTCGACCCCGGCGCCAGCGCCGGCAGCACCGCCTGCGCAATCGCCGGTGGTCGAACCGCCCGTCGCGAGCCAGGCGCCGGCCCCCGCGATACGCCCGCGCCCGGCCAAGCCGCCGGCATCCGCGGTCGAGCGAGCCAGACCCGTGGCCAGCAGCCGCCCCATCGCCGAATCCCGGCCCGAGACGCCGTCCGAAACCCCTCCCACAACTCCACACAACGTGGGACGCAGGCCGGCAAGGTGCGGTGATATTGTTCTGAAAGCGTCGATGGAATCGCTCAGCCCGGAGGAAGTCGCTTTCTTGAAGAGGGAATGCAAATGACACGCACCAGCAACTTTTCCATGATGACCGGGCTCTGGCTGGGCGCGGCAGCGGCGTTCTTGCTACTGCAGGGCTGCGGAACGCCGACCGCCACCGTCAGCAACAACGCGCTGCCATTCGAAGAGGCCATCGCCGTAGCCACCGACGGGCTGGTGCAGCAGACCCGCAGGATCGCCGGGATGCCCGCCATGCTGGCCAAGGTGGAGGCCAAGGTGAACAAGCACGCCGTCGTGCTCGACCCCACGCTCGATGCCGGCAGCGGCCAGCAGACCGCCGCGACGCAGCAACTCGACCGCGCAGTCACCGAGCGCATGACGAAGAACTTCGAGCAGATCGAGGTGCTGCCGTTCCGCGCCGCCAACCTGGCCAAGGCCGAGTACCTGCTGACGGGCACGCTGGTGCGCGTGCAGGCGGCCTATCGCCTCAACCTCGCGCTGGTCGACATCAAGGGCGGCACGGTGGTGGCCCAGTCTTCGGCGCTGGCGCGCCAGGACACGGTCGACATGAAGCCATTGCCCTACTACAGGGACAGCCCCGTGGTCATCAAGGACCCGGTCATCGACGGCTATGTGCGCACCAGCGCCCTGACGCCGGGCCAGAAGGCCGACCGCACCTACCTCGACCGCATTTCCACGGCGACCGTCATCAACGATGCCACCAACCTCTACAACGCCGCGCAATACCAGGAGGCGCTGGGCCAGTATCGAAGTGCGCTGGCCACCCCGGCGGGGGAGCAGATCCGGGTGCTCAACGGCATCTACCTCAGCTACATCAAGCTGGGCCAGATGCAGGAGGCAGAGGCGGCCTTCGGGCGCGTGGTGGCATTCGGCATCGCCTACAACCAACTGGGCGTGAAGTTCCTGTTCAATCCCGGGAGCACCGAGTTCTGGTCCGACCCCAACATCAGCAGCGCCTACGGCATGTGGTTGCGGCAGATCGCCCGGGAAAGCGGCGCCGCCAAGGTCTGCATGAACATCGTCGGCCACACCAGCAAGACCGGCTCCGAGCAGACGAATGACGCCCTGTCGCTCAAGCGCGCCACCTACATCAAGCAGCGCCTGACCTCCGAATCGCCGGAAGTCGGCAGCCGGACCCGACCGCAGGGCATGGGCTACAAGGAAAACATCGTTGGCAGCGGGACCGACGACCTGGTCGACGCACCGGACCGGCGGGTGGAATTCAAGATCAGGGACTGCCGGGCATGAGTCCGCGATCGCGCGGCTAGGCGGCGGCGCGACCCGTCACCCACTGCCGGATGGCGCCCAGCACCTTCGAACGATCCGGCGTGCGGGAGCCGATCGGCCGCTTCCGGTAGAGCGCGCGCTCCTCCTCCAGCACCTGTTTCAGCGCGGCCACGTTCTGTTCGCTGTACGCCCACACGCCCGACACCACGAAATGCCCCGGCAGTGCGTTCGGCTTGGGTCGGATGCGTACGTTGATGGCGCCGATGCGGTCCATCGCCTCGGCGCGCTCCATGGCTTGCTGCTCGCCGCCGCCAAGAATGTCGACGCGGCGCGAGAAGGCGAAGTTGATGGCCTGGATCTGAGGGAAGCGCTCGGACACGAAGGCGCAGATCTCCAGGAAGATCAGCCGGCCCACGTGCCGGTAGTCCTGGCGCACCAGGTGTGTCGGATTGAAGGACTCGACGTGGATCTCGGTGCCGCTCTTGAGCAGCGGAACGGGCTCCAGCGTGGCCAGCAGCATGTTCCGGTCATAGACGAACATCGGCTGGTCCAGCGCATAGGGCTGCGCGCCGGGGCCGGTGATCCGGAGTTTCCTGAAATGCTGCATGGACGACGGTATGCGGGCGCCGCGTCGGCTGGCCACGAAGGAGCCGGCCGCGATGCGCGTACTAACTCCCTGGGCCGTCGATTATTGCGCGGACTCGAGCCGTGGCATTCGTTTTCCCCTCGATGGCCCCAGCCTCTGTGAGTGAGCTTGACAGGCCTGGAAAAGCCGCAATCCCGGCGGCTGCCGGATGGGCTCAATTGACCGGCGTGACCGTCTCGCGGATCACCCCGCCGCCCAGCACGCTGCCCTCGATGCTGCTCACGCCCGTGCCCGTCACGCGTTGCTCGCAGGCGAGCCGCTCAGCCGGCGGTTGCAACTGGCAGCGGGCCAATGCGTTCTGCTGATACGAGGCCGGTGCAGCGCTCGTCAGGCCGTTGCGACGCGCTTCCTCGCGCGCCGCGCCGGCTTCGCGTATGCAGGCGGCATGGTCTTGCTGGATCGTGTTGCAAACGGTCAGTTCGTTTTGATAACGGGCGTCAGAGCCCGGGCCTCGTGCCGGTGGTGCGGCTACGGCGGCGGCGCTGGCCAGCGTCGTGGTGATTGCCAGCGCCAGAAAGCGGGTGCGGAAAGCGGTTGAAGACATGGAAGCACTCCTGTTGGATGGGCCCGACCAGAAGGTCGAGCCGGTATACAAGCATGGCCTGCGCATGACTGAAACCACGTCGGACGAGGCGCTCAGGAAACGGCAAGCGCTCGGCAAATCCCGTCGGACAAATCCTTCAAGGGCCTACTTAATGGGTCAACACCGCACTGGCGCAGAAGGTATGAAGATTTCGTAGCGAGGGCGCCTGCCGGGAGGCCGGGTCGCGGAGCGGAACCGCACTCCCGTGCGGTGACAACGAAGTTGCGGCGAGGCTGACAACTGCGCGAAGCGCTTGTCATGCCGGAGCCAACACCGCAGACCCGAGATCGGCGTTCGCAGTAGAAAGATTCATACCTTCTAACCGGCGGCGATGCGCTTGGCCAGGTGCGCCAGCGCTTCCTCCACCTGGTCGACCAGGATCAACGACAAATCGCCCGGCTGCAGGCGTTCCAGCGCCAGGTCGATGGCGATGAACTCCCCGCGGATTTCCTCGATGTGGCGCGTGCGGCCCGCGCCGGCCAGGCCCTGCCGCAGCAGCGCCATCACCTCGCCGTCGGCACGGCCGCGCTGGGCTGCGTCCTGGTAGAGGATCACGTCGTCGAAGGCTTCGCCGAGGATGGCGGTCTGGTCGCGGATGTCGCTGTCGCGCCGGTCGCCCGCGCCGCTGATGACCACCGAGCGCTTCTTCGCCGGCATGGTGTCGACGGCGGACACCAGCGCCTTCATGGCGTCGGTGTTGTGGCCGTAGTCGGCGATCACGGTCGCACCGCGGAACTCCATGACGTTGAAGCGCCCGGGCACGCCGGCCGCGTCGTTCTTGAAGCTGGCCAGGCCGCCGCGGATGGTGTCCCAGTCCATGCCGATGGACCATGCCGCGCCCACCGCCGCCATCACGTTCTCGACCTGGAACATCAGCGTGCCGCTGCGGGTGATCGGCACGTCGCGCAGCGGCACGCGTTCGCGCCACGAGCCCTCGGCGGCCACCAGCGTGTCGTTGTCGACGTAGATGGTGCGCTTGCCCTGGGCCCGGTGCGTGGCCATCACCGGATGCTGCCGGTCGGCCGTGAAGAACACGATGCTGCCGGGGCAACCGCCCGCCATCGCGGCCACGTTGGGATCGGCCGCGTTCAGCACCGCGTAGCCCTTGGGCGCCACGTTGCGCACGATCACGCGCTTGAGCACGGCCAGGTCTTCCACCGTGGTGATGTAGTTGAGCCCGAGGTGGTCGCCGCTGCCGACGTTGGTCACCACGGCCACCTGGCAGCGGTCGAAGCCGAGGCCTTCGCGCAGCACGCCGCCGCGCGCGACTTCGAACACGGCCGCATCCACGTCCGGGTGCAGCAGCACGTTGCGCGCGCTCTTGGGGCCGCTGCAGTCGCCGCTGTCGGTCTGCCGGCCGTCGACGTAGACGCCGTCGGTGTTGGTCATGCCGGTGCGCAGTCCGCTGGAGGCGAGCAGGTGGTTGACGAGGCGTGCCGTGGTGGTCTTGCCGTTGGTGCCGGTCACGGCGATGACCGGGATGCGGCCGTCGTCGCCCGGCGCGAACATGGTGTTGATGACCGCCTCGCCGACCGCCCGGCCACGGCCGAACGAGGGCGAGATGTGCATGCGCAGGCCCGGTGCGGCATTCACCTCGACCACGCCGCCGTGCTGCTCCTCCAGCGGGCTCAGCACGTTCTCGCAGACCATGTCGACGCCGCAGATGTGCAAGCCCACCATCTGCGCCGCATCGACCGCGCGTGCGGCGATCTCGGGGTGCACGGTGTCGGTGACATCGGTGGCGCTGCCGCCGGTCGAGAGGTTCGCGTTGTTGCGCAGCACCACGCGCTGGCCGCGGGTGGGCACGCTGTCGGGCGTCAGGCCCTGCGCCTCCAGGCGGCCGACCGCGATGTCGTCGAGCCGGATCTTGGTGAGCGAGGTGGCATGGCCTTCACCGCGGCGCGGGTCGAGGTTCACCGTCGCGACGAGCTGGCGCACCGTGGACGTGCCATCGCCGATCACCTGGGGCGGATCGCGGCGCGCGGCGGCCACGAGCTTGTCGCCCACCACGAGCAGGCGGAAGTCGAAGCCGGGCAGGAATTTCTCGACCATCACCTCGCCGTACTCGGCCGCCGACGCGAAGGCCGCATCGAGCTGTTCGCGCGAGGTGATGTTGACCGTGACGCCCTTGCCCTGGTTGCCGTCCTGCGGCTTGACCACCACCGGCAGGCCCACGTCCTGCGCGGCGGCCCAGGCGTCGTCCGGGTCGGCCACGGGGCGGCCCAGCGGCACCGGCACGCCGGCCGCGTTGAGCAGTTGCTTGGTGAGCTCCTTGTCCTGCGCGATCGATTCGGCCACCCCGCTGGTGCTGTCGATCTCGGCCGCCTGGATGCGCCGCTGCTTGGCGCCCCAGCCGAACTGCACCAGGCTGCCGCTGGTGAGGCGCCGGTACGGAATGCCGCGCGCCACGGCCGCATCCACGATGGAGCCGGTGCTGGGGCCGAGGCGTTCCGATTCGTCGAGGTCGCGCAGCTCGGCCACGGCGGCCCTGGCGTCGAAGGCGGTGTCGTCGAGCGCGGCCTGGATCAGTTGCTCGGCCTGCCTGAAGGCGAGCCGGCCCACGGCTTCTTCCGAGTACTGCACGGTGACCTGGTAGACGCCGGCTTCGGTGGTCGGCGCGGTGTGGCCGAAGCTCACTTGGCAGCCGGCCTGCGTCTGCAAGGCGATGGCGGCGTTCTCCAGCACGTGGGCCAGGGCCAGCGGATGGCCGTGCACGATCGGATGCAATTCGCCGATGTCCGGGAACAGGGCGCGCAGGCGGGCTTCGAAGCCGGGGAGTTTCTCGATCGCGTTTTCGTCGCCGGGGCAGGCCACGATGGCTTCGATGGCGGTGTGGCGGCTCCAGAGGTTCGGGCCGCGCAGGGCGCGAGTGCGTGTGACTTCCATGGGGTCAGGCGTGTTGTTTTTCTTGAAAGGGAGCGGACTGGGACAGTTGCAGCGATGCGAGCGCGGCCTGCAGGTCGGATTCGAAGGCTTCGACACCGGCGCCGATCAGGTTGAGCGGAATGCCCAGCGCCCAGGCGGCCGCCACCGCGGCCAGCAGGCTGTCGATGCTCACGCCGACGTGGCTGGCGCGCCAGAGGGTCAGGCGGCCCAGGCCGGGCAGGAAGGATTCGCTGCTGCCATTGGCCAGCACCACGCGGTCCTGCCGCACGATTACGGACTTGCCGCCCGCATCGCGGTGCGCGGCGAGCGGCTCGGCGCCTGCGTCGCTGGCGTAGAGGATGACGGCGCCGTCGCACAGCGGCGCCAGCCCGGCCACGCGCGGATCGGCCGCGTTGAGCACTGCCGTGCCCTCGGGCAGCACCACGTCGACCTGGGTGCGCAGCACCTTGACCATCTGGTCGCTCTCGGTGATGTCGTATTCGGCCAGGCTCTCCGCGCCTTCGAGGTCGGTCACGATGCCGACCTGGCAGCGGTCATAGGCCAGGCCGTCGCGCAGGATTGTCCCGGCGCCGCTTTCGATCACCACGGCCTGCACCGCGCGGTTCACCAGCAGGCGGTGCCCGGCTTCCCAGTTGGCGCTGTCGCGCGCATCGACGCGGCGCCGCGCGAGAAACAGGCCGTCGCGGCAGGCGAGGCCGGTGTGGCGTCCGCCGAGATCGATCAGCCACGCGACCAGGCGCGCCAGCACGGCCGTGTCCTGCGAGCCGGTGACGCCGACGACCGGGATACGGCCAGGCGCATCGTCCGGGAACAGGTGGTCGCAGATGGCGCGGCCGACCGGTCGCGGCGAGCCGACGGCCGGCTTCAGGTGCATCAGCAGCCCGGGCCCGGCATTGACCTCGACGATGGCGCCGCCCTGCGGCCCGAGCGGGCGCGAGATGTCCTGCGCGACCAGGTCGATGCCCGCGATGTCGAGGCCGACCACGCGTGCCGCCAGCGAGGCCGCATGCGCCACCTCCGGATGAACCTGGTCGGTGCAATCGACGCCGAGGTTGCCGTTGCGCTGGATGACGACGACCTGCCCGGCCTGGGGCACCGACTTCACGTCGAGCTTCTGCCGCTGCAGTTCGAGCAGCAGCTTGGAGTCGGTGTTGACGTCGATGAAGTCGAGCGGGTATTCCTCTTCCACGCCGCGCCGTGGGTCACTGTTGAGCTGGCTGTCGATCAGCGCCGCCACGTTGGCCTGGCCATCGCCCGTCACCGTGATGATCTCGCCGCGCGCCGCCGCCACGACCTGGCCGCCGACCACCAGCAGCCGGTGCTCCGAGCCGCGGATGAAGCGCTCGACCATCACGTCGCTGCCCTCCGGCTCGGCCACCGCGAAGGCAGCCTCGACTTCCTCGCGTGTCGTCAGTTCGAGCGAGACGCCGCGGCCATGGTTGGCGTCGGACGGCTTCACGACCACCGGCAGCCCGATGTCTTCCGCCGCCTCCCAGGCTTCCGCCGCGTCGGCCACGACCTGGCCTTCGGGCACCGGTACGCCGCAGCCCGCGAGCAAAGACTTGGTCAGTTCCTTGTCGCTGGCGATCGATTCGCCGATGGCGCTGGTGTAGTCGGTCTCGGCGGTCCAGATGCGCTGCTGCGCCGAGCCGTAGCCCAGCTGCACCAGGTTGCCGTCGTTGAGCCGGATGTGCGGGATGCCGCGGTCCGTGGCCGCGCCGACGATGCAGGCGGTGCTCGGGCCGAGGTAGCAGTCCTCGACCTTGCCCTTGACCACGTCGACGCAGGCTTGCACGTCGGCGGCGGTGAACGGGTCGTTGTTGATGGCCGCCATCAGCAGGCGATGACCCTCGGCCAGTGCGGCGCGGGCCACTTCTTCGTCGCGTGCTCGGAACACCATGCGGTAGACGCCGGTCTTCGAGGTGCTGCGGGTCTGGCCGAAGCCGGTGGGCATGCCGGCCAGGTTGAGCAGCTCGATCACCACGTGCTCCAGCACATGGCCCGCCCACGTGCCTTCGACGAGACGCTGGATGAATCCGCCGCGCTCGCCGACGCCGCAATGGTGCTCGATGAGGGCGGGCAGCAAGGCGGTCAGTCGGTCGGTGAAGCCCGCGACCTGGTTGGATGGAAAGTCTTCCAGCCGGCCCAGATCGAGCCACACTTCGAGCACGGGGCGGTAGGTCCAGAGATTGGGGCCGCGCAAATAGCGGATGCGAGGGAGCTGGATGTCGTCGAAACGGGTCATGAAAACGTTCGATGTGTTTGGTCTATTGCGGGGCCGCCTTCAGGCGTGCCCTCCGCGATGGGTCAGAATCGGCGCCCATCGAGCGCCATGATGCGGCCTGCTGCGGGCCAGAGTTACGAAACCACAATGCAACATCACGATCCAGTCGGCACCCCGGAGGGTGAAGCAGGAGCGGCCTTGAAAAGTCGGCTCACAGCCGCGGAAAACGTTCTGGCCACGCTCACGGTTGACCTCGACGGCGAACTCCGCTTCGGCAACGGCCTGCTTGCGCTGACCGATTCACGCCTGCTCGCACGCGACCCCGATGGTAGCTGGCGCGAGTGGGCCTTGGCGCCTGCCGGCCAGGTACTCCATTTGATTGACCATGCGGGCGTCGGCACGCTCGACTTCCTCGACGACACGGCCTTGCTGGGCCGCTGGCGCTACACGCTGGCGCACCAGGCCGCCGCGCTGCGCCTGCTCAAGCTGTTCGAGCAGCGCGCCGCCAGCGCCGCGCAAGTGAGCGCCGCCGCCGCCGAGGCTGCCGAACGCGACGACATCGCCGCCGGCGAGACCGAAGCGCAGAAGCCGCCCTCGACCTGGGTCCTGTTGCGCCTGGGCCGCTTTGCCAAGCCCTACCGCAAACAGCTCATCACCGGCTTCCTGCTCACGCTGGCCTCGACCGCGGCCACGCTGGTGCCACCCTACCTCACCATCCCGCTGATGGACGACATCCTGATCCCGTTCCAGAACGGGCAGCAGATCGCGGTGGCCAAGGTGGTGATGTTCCTGGGGGCGCTGCTGGTGTCGGCACTGGCCGGCTGGGCGCTGGGCTGGGCGCGCACCTACCTGCTGGCGCTGGTGTCGGAGCGCATCGGGGCAGACCTGCGCACCACCACCTACGAGCACCTGCTGACGCTGCCGCTTGACTACTTTGGTGGCAAGCGCACCGGCGACCTGATGGCGCGCATCGGCTCCGAAACCGACCGCATCAACGTTTTCCTCTCGTTGCATGCGCTGGACTTCCTCACCGACGTGCTGATGATCGCGATGACGGCCATCATCCTGGTGTCGATCAACCCGCTGCTGGCGGTGGTCACGCTGGTGCCCTTGCCTTTCATCGCCTGGATGATCCACGTCGTGCGCGATCGCCTGCGCACCGGCTTCGAGAAGATCGACCGCGTGTGGAGCGAAGTCACCAACGTGCTGGCCGACACCATTCCCGGCATCCGCGTGGTCAAGGCCTTCGCGCAGGAAAAACGCGAGGCGGATCGCTTTCGCGAGGCCAACAAGTACAACCTTCAGGTCAACGACAAACTCAACAAGACCTGGTCGCTGTTCACGCCGAGCGTGTCCTTGCTCACCGAGATCGGCCTTCTCGTGGTGTGGGGCTTCGGCATCTGGCAGGTGGCGCGTGGGCGCATCACTGTGGGTGTGTTGACGGCCTTCATCGCCTACATCGGGCGCTTCTACACGCGGCTGGATTCGATGAGCCGCATCGTCTCGGTCACGCAGAAGGCGGCCGCCGGCGCCAAGCGTATCTTCGACATCCTCGACCATGTGAGCAACGTGCCGGAGCCGGCGAATCCGGTGAAAGTCGACAAGATCAGGGGCCAGATCGAGATGAAGGGCCTGGGCTTCCGCTACGGCTCGCGCGCGGTCATCCGCGACCTCGACCTGGTGATCGAACCGGGCGAGATGATCGGGCTGGTGGGCCACAGCGGCTCGGGCAAGAGCACGCTGGTGAACCTGATCTGCCGCTTCTACGACGTGACCGATGGCGCCATCAAGGTCGACGGCACCGACATCCGCCGCTTCGCCGTGGCCGACTACCGGCGGCATGTGGGGCTGGTGCTGCAGGAGCCCTTCCTGTTCTTCGGCACCATCGCGCAGAACATCGCCTACGGCAAGCCGGATGCCACGCGCGAGGAGATCGTGGCCGCTGCGCGGGCGGCCCATGCGCATGATTTCATCCTGCGTCTTGCGCATGGCTACGACTCGTTGGTGGGCGAGCGCGGGCAGGGCCTGTCGGGCGGCGAGCGCCAGCGCATCAGCATTGCGCGGGCCTTGCTGATCGACCCGCGCATCCTGATCCTCGACGAAGCCACGTCGGCGGTGGACACCGAGACCGAGAAGGAAATCCAGAAGGCGCTCGACAACCTCGTGAAGGGCCGCACCACCATCGCGATCGCGCACCGCTTGTCGACCTTGCGCAAGGCCGATCGGCTGGTGGTGATGGACCGCGGCGAGGTCGTCGAGGTCGGGCCACACGACGCGTTGATGGAGAAGCAGGGCGCCTACTGGCGGCTGTACCAGGCGCAACTTCGGCAGGCTGACGACGAGGAAGAAGCGCAGGAGCAACGCAGCGAGGTTTCCGCCGTGCTGCACACGCACGCGGCGCATCCGGCGGGGCACGCATGAACATTCATATCGAACGCGATGCATTCGGCCATCTCGTGCTGACCGACGTGGACGGCGAGCGGCACGTCGGCATCGTGCCGGTGCGCGCCTTTCCACTGACGGCGCCGGACCACGGCATCTCGCTGGTCGGCAGCGACGGCAAGGAGCAGGTGTGGGTCGACCGCATCGAAGACCTGCCGGCCGGCACGCGCGCCTTGCTGCTGGAGGAGCTTGCCGCACGCGACTTCGCGCCTACCTTGCAGAAGCTGCACCGCGTGTCGAGCTTCGGCGTGCCGAGCACGTGGTTCATCTCCACCGATCGCGGCGAAACCAGCTTCGTGCTGAAAGCCGAGGAAGACATCCGCCGGCTCGAGGGCGGCGCCTTGCTCATCGGCAGCGCGCAGGGCGTCCAGTTCCGCATTGCCGACGTGAAGGCGCTGGACCGGGCGTCGAAGAAGCTGCTCGAGCGCTTCTTGTGAATTCAGAAGGCGTGAAGATTTCATAGCGAGGGCGCCGAGGTCGGGTCGAGCAGCTCAGCTGTACGTCGGTACGGCGGGCAGCGCAGGCCCGAGTTCGGTGGCCGCAGTAGAAGGATTCGCACCTTCGGCGGCTACTGCCCTGCAACAGGCGTCAGCGGCGGCAGCTTCCACGTCCCGTTCATCGCCGCTTCGCTGGGGCCATAGATGCGCCCGACGGCGCTGTACCTGCCCTCCGGCGTCGGCAGCCAGTTGGACTCCTTCTCGGCGCCTGGCGATGCATGGCCGAGGTACAACGTGACGCCGCCGTCGGCATCGCGCTTCATTATCAGCCCCTGCGTGCGGTAGCCTATCGAATAGCGCTTGAGCGGATTGGCATAGAGAAAGCGGTCGGGCAGCGTGTAGAGGGTCATCGACCAGAAGAACCTGGCGGGCGGGAGTTGTCCCGGCGCGAAGTGATATGAATCGTCGACAGCTTGCTGCCATCGCCGAGATAGCCGCCGTACCAGGCCTCGGCGAGCGAATTGCCGTACAAGCCCTTTTCCGCGGCGAGGCGCGGATCAGGTAGTCGTTCTTCAGTTCCGCCCGGCTGCCGAAGATGCCGTTGGACGAGAGCGTGACCTTCGACTTCGCGGCCAGCGCCTCCTTCGCGTCCGACACGCCGTCGTCGATGGCGGCCAGGGTCGCAGGCGGCAGCTTGGTCGCGTCGAAGGGCAGGCCGCGCCCGATGCCGATGGTCGCGAAGCGCTTCATCAGTTCGACCTCGCTGGGGTGCGGCGGTTGCGTGAACTGCAGCAGGAAGTTGAGATAGCCGATGAAGTCATGCGAGCGCGCCTTGGCGACGTCGTACGGCGGCAGGGTGATCGCCGGCGCAGCCGGTGGTGCAGCGGTCTTCCGGAAGCTGCTCAGCGGCTGCAGTTTCATACCGGCTTGTACGGCCTTCACCGCTTCCACATCGTCCGGCCCATTGAGCGCGGTGCGGGTCAACGACAAGACGATGTCCGTCTCGGCATGGAAGACCTGCTCGATGCCGGGCGGCGTCTCGCCCTTCCAGCGAGGGCCGGCGAACAGGTAGTTGCCTGCCTGGTTGCCCGTCGCCCGCGAACCGATGTAGGCGAAGTTGTGCGTGAACAGGTCGATCCATTGCTGGACGTAGTAGCGCTTGCCGGGCACTGCAGGAACGCTCACGACCCAGGGCTCGGCGCGCAAGTCCAGCCAGGCCCACGAGTACGGGGTGTCGTTGTTGGGCGTCACGATGTCCCGGTTCTCGGGCGTGAACGCCTCCGAATAGTGGCGGAACCTGCCGAAGCCGCCCACGTACTCGCGCCCCGCCGGGTCGGAGAGTTGCTTGTACATGGTGTTGTAGCCCTCGGTCATCGCGAAGGCATAGATGTAGGCCTCCTTGGCGATGGCGCGAGTTTCAGCAGGGGACGGCGGCGGCGTCTGCGCGGCGGCCGGCTGCCCGACAAGAAGACCGATTCCCAGAGCCACGGCGCCTGTGGATTTTGAAAGCATCGTTTGTCCTTTCGGTTGGCAGGGTGCGCAGCTTAAGTCGGGCTTGCACTCGCGCGCCACCTTCGCGGGATTTGGCCCGATTCCTCCCGTAGCCGGGGTTTTCATCGTGTGCGATCAAATCCGATAGACTGCATCACTTTCAATAAAATGCATCAAACTATGCGCACCACGGTTACGCTCGAAGATGACGCCTTTGGCCTTGCGCAAAGCTACGCTCAGGCGCGCGCGCTCAAACTGGGGCAAGCGATCTCCGAATTGATCCGCCGCGGAAGCGGCGAGCGTCTTCCCATGCGCAAGGTGGGCGGGGCCTGGGTATTCGATCTGCCGGCAGATACCCCCACGGCAACCGAGCGTCAGGTCAAGAGCTTGCTGGACGAAGCGCCTTGAGCTATTTGCTGGATGCGAACGCCCTGATTGCCTTGGCGTGGCCGGCGCACGAACACCACGAACGGATGATTCGGTGGTTCAAATCGCACGCTCGCCAGGGGTGGTCGACTTGCGCGCTCACGCAGGGTGCGTTCCTGCGTGTCATTTGCCAGCCGGCGTTCGCAGGGCGACTCGTGGAAATCAGCGAGGTCGCGGAACTCCTTTTGCGAAATACCGCTCACCCGCATCACCAGTTTCTGCCCCTTGATTTCGGGTTTGCAGAAGTATTGGGTCATTGCACCGGCGGCGTGCGTGGCCACCGCCAGATCACGGATGCGTGGTTGCTGACGCTCGCCGCTCGACATGGCATGAAGTTGCTGACCTTCGACACGGCGATCTTGCAACTGCTTGCCAGCGTTGCAGAGCGCGAGCTGCATCTGAGCGTGCCCTCTTGAATCAACGCAACCCGAGCGCGCGCAGCACGTCGTAGCAAGCGCCCATCGTGTGGTAGTCGGTCTTGCCCGCGGGGCTCTTGTGATCTGACAGCGCGCGGTTGTCGTTGCCGCGCTTGAAGTACCAGGCGCCGTGCTGGTGGTCGATCATGTGGGCCCAGCTGTAGGCCCAGATGCGGTCGTACCAGTCCCAGTACGCCGGCTCGCCCGTGCGCAAGCCCAGCAGCGCGGCGGCGGCGAGGCTCTCGGCCTGCACCCAGAAATACTTTTCGCCGTCGCACACCTGCCCGTCGGGTGCGCTGCCGTAGACCAGGCCGCCGTGGGCGTGATCCCAGCCGCGTTGCATGGCGGTGTCGAAGAAGTGGCGCGCGGTCGGCAGCAACCATGCGGGGCGCCGTGCTTCGGGCAGGCGCGCCTCCAGCTGCAGCAGCAGCTTGGTCCATTCGGTGAGGTGGCCGATCTGGTAGCCCCAGGGGCGGAAGATGTTGGTGTTGTCGTGCCGGTTGTAGTCCCAGTCGATCGACCAGTCGCTGCGGTAGTGCTCCCACACCAGCCCGCCGGCGCGCGCGGCCTGGCGTTTGGCGATGCCTTCGGCGAGCGTGACGGCGCGCGCGAGGAATGCCTCGTCGCCGGTGGCTTCGTGCGCCGCCAGCATGGCTTCGCAGCCGTGCATGTTGGCGTTCTGCCCTCGGTAGTCGCTGAGTCGCCAATCGGGCGTGGCGTCGTCGGCATAGAGCCCGTGAGCAGGCTCCCAGAAGCGCTGCTCCATCAGCGCGAAGGTGGCGTCCAGCCCGGCACGCGCTTCGCTGGCGCCGGCCATCAGCGCATGCGCATGGGCCAGCAGCACGAAGGCGAGCCCGTAGCAATGCCGGGTGCCGTCCTTCACGCTGGCGCGTTGGCCGTCCCAATCGATGATCCAGGCATGGCCGCCTTGCGGCTGCGCGTGGGCGTGCTGCAGGAAGCGCAGGCCATGGCGCACGATGTCCAGGTCGCGCGGACGTTCC
Source organism: Variovorax sp. dw_308 (assembly GCF_019207085.1). Classification (GTDB taxonomy): domain Bacteria; phylum Pseudomonadota; class Gammaproteobacteria; order Burkholderiales; family Burkholderiaceae_C; genus Variovorax. The sequence goes on from NZ_JAATOM010000042.1 coordinate 14,080, forward strand.
GTGGCGCCGAACTGCCGCAGCGCCATCGCATGGTTGAACACGAATCGCGTGCTGCTGACCAGGTGGCGCGTGCGCGTGTCGAACACCACGCCGTCGTCGCGGAAGTAATGGAAGAACCCACCGGTGGGGTCCACGTCGCGCCCGTCGTAGAAGGCCAGCGTGTGGCGGATGTGGTCCAGCAGGAAATCGGGTGAGCGGAAGTCGGGCATGGCGTCTTGACGTTGGGTCGAACCCCAGTGTCGGCGATTCGGCGAAACTTGCGGGCTCGCCCTGCAACGCTCCATCGGGGGAATTTTTCAAGATGCACACCACCGCACTCGTCCTGTTCTCCGGCGGCCAGGATTCCACCACTTGCCTGGCGCAGGCGCTGTCGAAGTACGAGCGCGTCGAGACGCTCGGCTTCGACTACGGCCAGCGCCACCACATCGAGATGGACGCGCGCCGCGTGGTGCTCGCGAACCTGCGCGAGCGCTTTCCGCAATGGGCGCCGCGCATGGGCGAGGACCACGTGCTCACGCTGGCGGCGCTGCAGCAGCTCGGCGGCTCGTCGCTCACCGACGAGGTCGCCTTCGCGATGCAGGCGGACGGCCTGCCGAACACCTTCGTGCCGGGGCGCAACCTGCTGTTCCTGACGCTGGCCGGCGCGCTGGCCTACCGGCGCGGCCTGCAGGTGATCGTCACGGGTGTCTGCGAAACCGATTTCTCCGGCTACCCCGACTGCCGCGACGACACGATGAAGGCCATGCAGATCGCGTTGTCGCTCGGGCTGGAACGGCGCCTGCTGATCGAGACGCCGCTGATGTGGATCGACAAGGCCGACACCTGGAAGCTGGCGCACGCTCTCGGCGGGCAGGCGCTGATCGACCTGATCGTCGAGGACACCCACACCTGCTACCTCGGCGACCGCGTGCATCGCCACGCGTGGGGTTATGGCTGCGGCACCTGCCCGGCCTGCGACCTGCGCCAGCGCGGGTGGGCGCGCTATTCGGAGCGCGAGGCGAACACGTCGTCCAGCCCGTAGTCGCGCTCGATCTTGCAGATGCGGGCCTTGTAGTCGCTGTACCAGGTGCTGCGGCCGGTCTGCTGGGCATGCAGGTGCTCGGCATTGGCTTTCCAGGCGCGGATCGATTCGAGGTCGCGCCAATAGCTCACGGTGATGCCGATCCCCTCGCGCGCCGACTCGATGCCGAGGTAGCCGGGCTGCTGTGCGGCGAGCTCGCCCATGCGCTGCGCCATCGCGCGGTAGCCGTTGTCGCCCTCGGTGCGCAGCGACGTGAAGATGACGGCGTAGTAGGGCGGCTCGGGTGTATTGGCGATGGTCATGGGCGCGTCTTTCAGCCTGCGGCCTGTCCCGCCAGTCGGCAGCAATGCCTGGGGCGGCCCGGCGCCGCGCTCACGCAGGCGCTCCTTGCGTGACCAGGCGATAGCGAGGCGCTTCCCCGTCCCCCTGCGGCGCCAGCGTCCAGCGCTGGCGATGGTGGTCGCCGACGGCGGCGCGGTGGGCGATGGAGACCATCGCGCCGCCGGCCTGCTGCACCGTCGCCGACAGCCTTTCGTACAGGGTGCTCTCGGCCTCCGGATCCAGTGCGCTGGTGGCCTCGTCCGCGAACAGCCAGGCCGGCTTCTTGAGCAGCACCCGCGCAATTGCCAGGCGCTGCCGTTCGCCGCCCGACAGCTTCTGGCTCCAGGCGTCGCTGTCGTCCAGCCGGCTCGCCAACTGCGGCAACAAGGCATCGTCGAGCGCCTTGCGCAGCGCCTCGTCGCTGAAGTCCGAGGCGGGGCTGGGATAGGCCAGTGCATCGCGCAAGGTGCCGTCCGGCACATAGGGCCGCTGCGGAATGAACATCGCGTTGTCGGGCACGCTCATATGCCCTTTCGCAAAGGGCCAGATGCCGGCGAAGGCGCGGAACAGGGTCGACTTGCCGCTGCCCGACGGCCCTTGCAGCAACACGCTGTCGCCGGCTTGCACGCTGAGCGCCGCATTGGCGAGCAACTGCGTGCCGTTGGGCAGCGCGACGCTCAGGTCGTCGGTGTGCAGCGACGAGGCACCTGGCTCGCGCGCCAGCGAATCGTGGGTCTTCGCATGGGCCTCCATGGCGTCATCGAAGCTGGTCAGGCGATCGGCGGTGGCACGCCAGACGGCCACGCGGTCGTAGTTGTCGACGAACCACGAGAGCGCGTCCTGCACTGTGTTGAAGGTGCGCGAGACCTGCATCAGCTCGCCGAACTGGATCGCGCCGCTGAAGAAGCGCGGCGCCGCCAGGAAGAACGGGAACACCACCGACAGCTGCGCGAACGACGAGGTGAAGGCCACCAGGTTCTTCTGCTGCTTGATGAGAGAGAGGTAGTTGCGCAGCACGCTGCCGAAGCGCAGGTCGAGCTGGCCGTGCTCGACCTTCTCGCCGCGGTCCAGCGCGATCGCCTCGCTGTTCTCGCGCACGCGGATCAGGTGGTGCCGGAAGTCGGCCTCGTAGCGCTGCTGGTTGAAGTTGAGGCCGATCAGCGGCCGCCCGATGTAGTGCGTGAGGGTCGTGCCGACCACGCAATAGATCACCGCCACCCAGACCATGTGGCCGGGGATGGTGACGTCATGTCCGCCGAGCGCGAACGAGATCGGGCCCGACAGGCTCCACAGGATGCCGATGAAGGTGACCAGCGTCACGACCGAGTTCAGGATGCCCATCGACAGCGTCACCGTGTAGTCGGTGAAGAGCTGCATGTCTTCCTGGATGCGCTGGTCGGGGTTGTCGGCGCTCGCCAGTCCGTTGCCGGCGCCGGCCGCCGCCGTGTAGCGCGCGAGTTCCAACCGGTAGAAGGTGCGGTTGGCGAGCCAGCGGGTCATGTAGCTGCGCGTCATCCAGGCGCGCCAGCGCAGTTGCAGCAGTTGCGTGAGGTAGTACTTCAGCACCGAGACGAGGATGCCGCCCATCGCCAGGTAGGTGAAGCGCAACAGTTGCTGCCAGAACACCTGCTGGTCCTTGGCCTGTAGCGCGTCGTAGAAGACCCGGCTCCAGTCGTTGATCAGCACCGTCACGTAGACCGTGCCCAGGTTCAGCGCGATCACCGCGAGGAACAGCGCGCGTGCCCTCCATTTCTCTTCCGATCGGAAGTAGGGCGCCGCCAGCCGGCCGATGCGGCGCAGCGTGTCGAGCATCGAGCGGGACGAGGGTGCGGGAAGCGAAGCTTGGGAAGTCATGTACCGCCATCGTGAAGCGCGCCTGCTGGCGCCTGGGCGGCCATCCTAGCTGCGCCGGCGCGGCTTCGCTTAGGCGATGCTGAAGCGCAGCAGCGGATCGCCGGCAGGGTTCGATCGGTTTCCGGTCCTGCCAGCCGGTGGAGGTGGCATGCACTTCAAGGCTCGCGCGGCGGCAACGCGGGTTGCCGCCGCGGGGCGCGGCTCATTGCTTGCCCAGTTCCTGCAGCAGGCGCGTCGTCAGGTAGATGCGGGGCACGATCGAGTCGATCTCGATGTATTCGTCCTTCGCGTGGTAGCCGAAGCCGGCGATGCCGAAGGACTCGACCACCGCGGGCTTGCCGGAGCGGCCCGCGAAGCCGGCGTCGGTGCCACCGCCGGTCATGGGCACGAAGGTCATTTCGCGGTCGATTTCCTTGTAGATGTCCTGCGCCTTCTTCGCGACGGCGAGGCCCTTCTCGCCAGCCAGGAAGGCCGGGCGGTTGGTCTGGACCTTGACGGTGGTCTCGGTGTCGGGAATCAGCTTGCTGCCCGCGATCTTGGCCTGGAGGGCGGCTTCAAGCTTCTTCTCGGCGCCGGGTTGGGTGATGCGGATGTCGCCCAGTGCCTGCGCCTTCTCCGTGATCTGATTGATCGGGCCGGTGGCGGTGGCCACGGTCCAGTTCAGCGCGACGCCGGGTATGTCCTTGGCGACGTCTCTGGTCTGCAGGATCTGATGGGACAGTTCGTACAGCGCGTTGCGGCCCAACTCCGGCGCGGCGCCCGCGTGCGAGGCCCGGCCCTTCACGTCCAGCGTGGCCTGCGCGGTGCCGGCGGCGCCGAGCAGGACCGGCTCGCCCTTGGCCTTGGTGAACGCCTTGGCAAGGGTGGGCTCGAAGGACAGCACGTAGTCTTGCTGCTCGGCGGTGGTCGCGATGAGTTCGCCGGAGGCGCCCGAGCCGACCTCCTCGTCGGTGTTGAAGACCACGGTGAGCGTGTCGAAATCCTTCCAGCCCGCGTCGCCGAGGATCTTCAGCGAGGCCAGGATCAGCGCGATGCCGCCCTTGTCGTCGGCGATGCCGGGGCCATAGATGCGGTTGCCCGGGGTGTCGACGCGCCAGCCCTGCGTCTTGAGGATGCCGTCGGGGTACACCGTGTCCATGTGCGCCTGCATCATCACCTTGCGCTTGCCGGTGCCCTTCAGCGTGCCGACGACGATCTCCGCCGGTGCGCCGCTGGCGGTCTTGATGCGCTGCGTCTTGAAGCCGAGCGCCTTCAGGCGAGCCTCGGTGATGTCGGCCATCTTCATCAGGCCGTCGGAGTTGAGGCTGCCCGATTCGACGAGCACCATTTCCTTGAGGTTGTCGACCAGCGCGGGTTGCGCCTTCTCGGCGGCGGCGAGCAACGCGGCGTCGGGTGCGGCTTGCGCAGCGCTGACTGCAATGGCCAGGCCGCAGGCCAACGCGATGGAAGAAAGGAAGGCGGGGATACGGGGGGTCACGGGGAAAGCTCCTCTGGTTGTTATGGGAAAACCAGTGAGCTTAACCACGTCGGCGGGGAGGCTGGCCCCGGCCTGCAAGGCGCTGCCAGGCAGTCGAACGCAGGTCCGTGAGGCGCCCGCGCCGAGTGCCCGGGCTCAGGACTTGTCGCTGCTCAGCTTGGGCAGCGAGGCGCCGCCGTCGTGCGACAGGAGGCCGGTGCCCGTGTAGAGCGTGAGCTTCTGGCGCGTGTCCACGATGTCGAGGTTGCGCATCGTGAGTTGGCCGATGCGGTCCTGGGGCGAAAACGCGCCTTCGACCTTCTCCATGCTGAGACGCTCGGGCTTGTAGGTGAGGTTGGGCGAGTCGGTATTGAGCAGCGAGTAGTCGTTGCCGCGGCGCAGTTCGACCGTCACCTCGCCGGTGATCGCGCTGGCCACCCAGCGCTGCGCCGTCTCGCGCAGCATGATCGCCTGCGGGTCGAACCAGCGCCCCTGGTAAAGCAGGCGGCCGAGCTTGAGGCCGTTCATGCGGTACTGCTCGATGGTGTCCTCGTTGTGGATGCCGGTCACCAGCCGCTCATAGGCGATGTGCAGCAGCGCGAGGCCGGGCGCCTCGTAGATGCCGCGGCTCTTGGCCTCGATGATGCGGTTCTCGATCTGGTCGCTCATGCCCAGGCCGTGGCGGCCGCCGATGCGGTTGGCTTCCATCAACAGATCGACCGAACTGGCGAAGGTCTTGCCGTTCAGCGCCACCGGGATGCCCTCTTCGAAGCGCACCGTGACCTCTTCGGCCTTGACCACCACGTCGTCCTTCCAGAAGGCCACGCCCATGATCGGGTTGACGATCTTGATGCCGCTGTTCAGGTGCTCCAGGTCCTTGGCTTCATGCGTCGCGCCGAGCATGTTGGAGTCGGTGGAGTAGGCCTTCTCGGCCGACATCTTGTAGCCGAAGCCGTGCTGCGTCATGAACGCCGACATCTCGGCGCGGCCGCCCAATTCGTCGATGAAGAGCTGGTCGAGCCAGGGCTTGTAGATCTTCAGCGAGGGGTTGGTGAGCAGGCCGTAGCGGTAGAACCGCTCGATGTCGTTGCCCTTGTAGGTGCTGCCGTCGCCCCAGATGTTGACGTCGTCTTCCTTCATCGCCGCCACCAGCATCGTGCCGGTCACGGCGCGGCCGATCGGCGTGGTGTTGAAGTAGGTGATGCCTGCGGTCGAGATGTGGAAGGCGCCGGCCTGCAGCGCGGCAATGCCCTCGGCCACCAGTTGGCTGCGGCAGTCGATGAGGCGGGCCTTCTCCGCGCCGTACTCCATCGCCTTGCGTGGGATCTCGTCGTAGTCCGGCTCGTCGGGCTGGCCGAGGTTGGCGGTGTAGGCGTAGGGCACGGCGCCCTTTTGTTTCATCCAGAGCAGCGCGGCGCTGGTGTCGAGGCCGCCGGAGAACGCGATGCCGACTTTCTGGCCGAGAGGAAGGTGTTGGAGGATGGTGGACATGGGCAATGGGTGGGCTCTGGCGAGCCGTTGAGGGCCGTGCGACCACGGCGCATTGGAAAAACGGGAACCGCGTATTTTCTGCGCTTTTTGGGGCGCGGCCGACAGGGCGGCGAAACCGGCCTGCGCAGGGCGATTCAGCGAGGGTTGCTGATGCCGCTGGCCACATGCCCCGACGGCACATGGCGCGCCGCCGCATCGACGTGCCCTATCTGGTCGTCGAAGAAGAAATCCGGCTCGAACTCGCTCAAGAACTCGCCCTTGGGTAGGCCGCCCAGGAACATCGCCTCGTCGACGCGGATGTTCCAGTTCATCAGGGTCTGAATCGCCCGCCGATGAGCCGGTGCACCGCGCGCCGTTACAAGCGCCGTGCGAATCCGCATACCAGTGCTCGACGTCCGCTGCAGCCTGTGCAGCGCCACTAGAAAAGGCTTGAACGGACCGGCCCCCAGCGGTACCGCCGCTTTGCTGCTTTCGTGCGCTTGGAATGCATCCAGGCCTTCGCGTTGGAACACTTGCTCTGCCTCGTCCGAGAACAAGACCGCGTCACCGTCAAAAGCGATCCGCACTTCGTCGGGGTGCAGGGCGCTCGCCAATACGCCGTCGACCCGGACGTGTGCTGCCGGGAAGCCTGCTGCCAGGGCTTCGCGCACATCCATGGCATTGGCGGACAAGAAGATGTCCGCATTGAGCGGCCGCAAATAGCGAAAGGGCGGCCGCCCCTGCGTGAACACGCCGCGCTGGACTCGCAACTCTGCTGCTGCGCCGGAGTTGAAGATGCGCATGCCAGACACGGGATCATTTCGCGACAGAATTACCACCTCGACGCGTTGCACGCCGTCATCGTTGAACCGCAGCAGTTTGCGGATCATTGAATACGCAATCCCTGGCGCCGCCGGAACATCGACGCGCTCCAACTGCAGGCGCATGTACGCGTCGGGGTCGCCCGCGTCGAAGAGCCGGTTCTCTTCCTCCAGGTTGAACAAGGCGCGCGAGGATATCGCCACCACGAGTTTGTCGTCGAGGGTCACCGGCACGGAGCGTCCTTCACTTCACGAATTGGTTGAGCTGGATGATCGGCATCAGCACCGCCAGCACGATCAGCATCACGACCGCGCCCATCGCCACGATCAGCAGCGGCTCCAGGATCGTCGCCAGGTGCATCGCGCGGCGCTGCACGTCGGCGCCGAGCTGGTTGGCGGCGCGCTGCAGCATCTGCGGCAGCTGGCCGGTCTGTTCGCCGAGCCGCGCGAACATCGGCACGATGCCGGGGAAGCGCTTCTTCTGCGCCAGCGCGGAGGCCAGCGGCGCGCCCTCGCGCACCAGCACCAGCGCATCGAGCGCATCGGCGCGCATGGCGTGGTTGCCGAGCGTTTCCGCCGCCGCCTGCAAGGCGCGCAGGATCGGCACGCCCGCCATCGCCAGCATCGCCAGCGTGCTGGCAAAACGCGCCGCGTTGTAGCCGCGCGAGAGCTTGCCGACCAGCGGCAGCTTCAACCAGGCGGCGTCGAACTTGAGGCGCAAGTCGGGCTGGGCCAGCGCGACGCGGGCGCCGATGACGATCAGCACGATCGCGATCAGCATCACCCAGCCGTAGTCGCGCACGAAGCCGCTGATGGCCAGCATGGCCGAGGTCAGAAACGGCAGCGCGCGCTTGGTGCCGGCGAACACGTTGGCCACCTGCGGCACCACGTAGGTCACGAGGAAGATCACGATCACGATGGCCACCAGGGTCACGATGGCGGGATAGAGCGCCGCACCTACCAGCTTCTGCTGCAGGGCCTGCCGTTGCTCCAGGTCGTCGGCCAGGCGTTCGAGCACCATGCCGAGGTTGCCGGTCTGCTCGCCGGCGCTGATCACCGACGAATAGATCAGCGAGAACTCGCGCGGGTGGCGGGCCAGCGCGCGCCCGAAGGACGAGCCCGCATTCACCTCGGCCCGCAGCGAGGCGTTGAGGTTGCGCTCCGGCTCGGTCTCCGATTCCTCGGTCAACGCCGTCAGCGCGCGTTCGAGCGTGAGACCGGACGACACCAGCCCGGCGAGCTGCCGCGTCCACACGGCCAGGCCGCTGGCACTGAAGACCCGGGCGCCGCCGAACCAGCGTTGCAAGCCGGCGGGACTGGGCGAACCGGCGCTCTGGCTGGCGACGGACGTGACCTCGATCGGGATCAGCTTCTGCGCGCGAAGCAACCCGCGCGCCGCACGCGCGGTGTCGGCCTCCAGGACGCCCTTGCGGGACTGCCCCTGAGGGTCTATGGCTTCGAAGGAATAGGCGGGCATGTTCGTAATCGGCAAAATGCGCGAAGCCGCATTGTCGATGCTTGGCACACCCCACGCTCCCGCCATGCGCCCCGCCACCGCGACCCAAGGAGTTATTGTCATGTTGCTTCGATCCATCGCCGGCGCCGCCCTGCTGGGCGCACTCTCTTTGGGCGCGCATGCCCAGGAGACATTCGACGGATACCTCTGTTGCAATTTGAGAACCGACGGCAGCTGGATGAGCGACGCCAACTATGCCGAGAGCGGCAAGCGCATCGTTCCGGCCGGCACGCCGGTCCGCGTGACCGGCTACGGTCGGCAGCGGGTGCTTGTGGAAGTCAACGGCGGCAAGCAGGCCATCGGCAACGACTACAGCCGCGACCTCGATTTGGGCGCCTTTGCGAAGCGCTGGGTGGTCGCAGAAGACCCGTCCCGCAAGATCGCCGGCTACTCGCCGAAGATCCGCGAAGCCATCAAGTCCGCGCGCATCACCAAGGGCATGACGCGCGAGCAGGTCGCGATGGCCGTGGGCTGGCCGATCAGCAGCGAGAACCCCAACCTCGACGTTCCGATCTGGCGCATGTGGATCAGCAGTTTCGGCGGGTACACGGTGAACTTCGACAAGGCCGGCAGGGTGACCGGCGTGGAGACGGATCCGCAGACCAGGGTTCTTGTCTACGTGGATTGATCGGATGCGCCGGGTGCGCTGCGAAAACGGACATCCGGCCGCGAAGGACGCGAAGGTTCCGCGAAGGGAATTCCAAGAAGACTTCTTGATTCTTCTTTTGTCTTCTTTCGCGTCCTTCGCGTAACCTTCGCGTCCTCTGCGTACGGTATCCGCTCCCGAATTCGGCGGCCCTCAGTCCCGCGTCACCCGCAACAGCTCCGCGCGTGAGGTGATCCCCGCCTGCACCAGCCGTTCCCCGTCTTCGCGCATCGAGCGCAAGCCGGCCTTCTCGGCCGCCACGAACAGCTGGCTTTCCGCCGCACGGTTGTGGATCAGCGATTGCACGACCTCGTCGGCCACCAGCAGTTCGAAGATGCCGGTGCGTCCCTGGTAGCCGGTCTGGCCGCAGGCGTCGCAGCCGGTGCCGCTGCACACCGGGCACACCTTGCGCACCAGCCGCTGGGCCAGCACCCCGAGCAGCGATGAACTCAGCAGGAAGGGTTCCACGCCCATGTCGGTGAGCCGCGTCACCGCGCTCACCGAATCGTTGGTGTGCAGCGTCGCCAGCACCAGGTGGCCGGTGAGGGAGGCCTGGATGGCGATCTGCGCGGTCTCGAAGTCGCGGATCTCGCCGATCATGATCACGTCCGGGTCCTGCCGCAGGATGGCGCGCAGGGCCTTCGCGAAGGTCAGGTCGATCTTCGCGTTGACCTGCGTCTGGCCCACGCCGCCCAGCTCGTATTCGATCGGATCTTCCACAGTCATGATGTTGCTGCGCGCCGCGTCGAGCCGCCCCAGCGCCGCATAGAGCGTGGTGGTCTTGCCCGAGCCGGTGGGCCCGGTCACCAGAATGATTCCGTGCGGCTGGCCGATCAGGCTCTCGAAGCGCGACAGCGTGTCGCCCTGCATGCCCACCGCCTCGAGCGTGAGCTTGCTTTCGCTCTTGTCCAGCAGCCGCAGCACCGCGCGCTCGCCGTGCGCCGATGGCAGCGTCGACACCCGCACGTCGACCGCGCGCGTGCCGATGCGCAAGCTGATGCGCCCGTCCTGCGGCAGGCGCTTTTCGGCGATGTCCAGGTCGGCCATGATCTTCAGCCGCGAGATCAGCGCCGCATGCAGCGCGCGGTTGGGCTGCACCACCTCGCGCAGCGTGCCGTCGATGCGGAAGCGCACCGAGGACGTGCGCTCGTACGGTTCGATGTGGATGTCGCTGGCGCCGTCGCGCGCGGCCTGCGTCAGTAGCGCGTTCAGCATGCGGATGATGGGCGCGTCGCCGGCGTTCTCCAGCAGGTCTTCCACGGCCGGAAGCTCCTGCATCATGCGCGCCAGGTCGGCATCGCCCTGCACTTCGCTGACCACCGAAGCCGCGCTCGATTCGCCCATCGCATAGGCCGCGCTGATGCGCTGCGCCAGTTCGTGCGGCGCGAGCGGCTCGAAGGCCGTCACGGCGTACTTGCGCACCACCTCGCTGAGCGCGCTGCGCGGCGGGTTCTGCGGCATCCACAGCGTGGCGTTGCCGTCGTCGCCTTGCTCCAGCAACAGCTGCTGGCTGCGCGCGAATGCGTAGGGGAGGGGGTAGCGCATGCGGGAACTCGTCTGCTAGGGCAACTCGCGCGCCGAAGCCGGGTCGGCCGTGGGCGGCAGCGCGCCTCTCAACGGGCCGCTGTCCAGGCGGCGGCCGTCGTAGTAGGGCGCCATCGGCGGCGGCACCAGCCGCGTGCCTTCGATGCGCTGGTTCGGCGAGACCTGGGGCGTTGGCGACGTCGAATTCAGCGGCGGGACGATGGCCGACTGGTCGACCGACTTCATCGTAAAGCTGGGTTCGGGCTGGTTGCTCAGCTGCAGCGAGCGGATGGTGTTGTAGCGGTCGGCGGAGAACGCGTCGGTGGCGGCGGCATCGCGCATCACCGTGGGGCGCAGGAAGACCATCAGGTTGGTCTTGTTGCGGCTGCGCTTCTCGCTCTTGAACAGGCTGCCGAGGATCGGGATGTCGCCAGCCAGCGGCACCTTGTCGGTGTTGGTGGAATAGTCGTCCTGCAGCATGCCGCCGAGCATGACGATGCTGCCGTCTTCCACCAGCACGCTCGACTCGATGCTGCGCTTGTTGGTGGTCGGGCCGTTGATCGCGGTTTCCGTGCCGGCCGCGACGCTCGACACCTCCTGGAAGATCGTCATCCTGACCGTGCCGTTCTCGTTGATCGTGGGCCGCACGCGCATCGTCAGGCCCACGTCCTTGCGCTCGACGGTGGTGAACGGGTTGACGGTCGAGGTGTTGCCGTTGGTGCTGGCGTAGGAGCCGGTCGGGAAGGGCACGTTCTGGCCGACCACGATCTTGGCTTCCTCGTTGTCCAGCGTCAGCAGGTTGGGCGTGGACAGCACATTGCCCGCGCCGTCGCTGGCCAGGAAGCTCGCGATGAAACCCAGGATGTACTGGCCCGCCGTCATGTGCGCGACGCCGACATTGAGGCCGGCGCTCAGCGTGCTCAAGGCCGCGACGGGTGCGCTGCCGGCGAGCGCCGCGGACAGCGCCAGGATGTTGGCGCCCGTCACGGTGGAATTGGTGCCGATCAGGCCCACGTTGGTGTCGCCCTTCTGGCCCAGCGCGCTTTGCCACTGCACGCCGAACTGGGCCGCCCTGGTCGCGTTGACCTCGACGATCAGCGCTTCGATCATGACCTGCGCCCGCCGTCCGTCGAGCCGGTCGACCACCGCGCGGATCTGCCGGTACTGCGGTTCGCTGGCCGTGATGATCAGCGAGTTGGTGGCCGGGTCGGCCTGGATCTGACCGCCCGTGGAAGGCTGGTTGGAATTGTTCAGCGGCGTGGTGGCCGGTGTCGCGCCCTGCTGGAGGCCGGCCTGGTTCGCCGACGGATTGAGCGCGGCGGCGCCTGCGCCGGTGAGTCCGCCGCTGCCGCCGCGCGCATCGCTCGCGAGGGCGGCGCGCAAGGTGGTTGCGAGCTTCACGGCATCGGCGTTCTTCAGGTAGATCACGTAGATGTTGCCGGCCGCGCCATTGGTGGTGTCGATCGGCGCGCGGTCGAGCCGGTCCACCAGCGTGCGCACCAGTTGCGCACGCGCCGGGTTGGCTGCCCGCAGGATCAGCGAATTGCTGCGCGGCTCCGCGATCAGCGTGGTGCGAAAGGCCGTATCCGCCGTGCCGGGCGCCACGCCAGGGGCGCCGCCCGGGCCCGTTGCGCCGCCGCCATCGATGAGACGTTGCACCAGCGGCACCAGGTCCGTTGCCACCGAATACTTGAGCGGGATGACCTCGATGTCGGAGGCGTTCGGCACGTCCAGCGCCGCGATGATGCGGCCAAGCCGGCGCATGTTGTCGGCATAGTCGGTGATCACCAGCGAGTTGTTGCCGGTGTTCACGTTGATCGTGTTGTTCGGCGGGATCAGGGGCCGCAGGACCGGCAGCAGGTTGTTCGGCGATTCGTAGTTGAGGCGGAACACCTGCGTCACGATCGAGCTGCTGCCGGCGCGCGCCGTGGCGCCGGTCGAGGTGGTCACGTTGCTGGCCAGCAGCTTGGCATCCGCTTCCGGCACGACCTTGTAGAGGCCCTCGGTCTCGACCACAGAAAAGCCCTGCAGCCGCAGCGCGGCGGCAAACTGGTTGAAGGCGGTGGCGGGCGCGATGGCACGATCGGTCTGCAGCGTGATGGTGCCCTTCACGCGGGGGTCCACCACCACGTCGCGCCCTGTCACCACGGCCATCGTGCGGGCCACCGATTCGATCTCGGCATTGGTGAAGTTCAGCGTGATCGGCTCGCCGCGGCGGGGTGCGTCGGGGTTCAGCGGCTGTTGCTGCGCGAACGCGGCCGGCATGCAGGTGGCGAACAGCAGATGCGCGGCGAGCGCGACGATGCCGATGCGAGCGCCGTGTGAAAACGGGTGCTTCATGGTTGGATCAACCCAGTGTAATGAGCGAGCGCGCGCCATCGCGCCGCCCGATGATGTTCAGGAGATTGGAGAGCGCGTCCTCGCGTCCGGGCGCGGCACGGGCTTCACCGTCGAAGCGCAGCGCGCGGCCATTCCATTGGCCGCTGCCGCTCAGTTCCAGGCTGCCTTCCTGCGTGGCGAGCAGCAGCGTCGGCTGCGTGCCGCCCTCCATCGTCAGGCGGTAGCTGCCCAGCGGCTTGAGCGTCGAGAGGGCTGTCGAGATGTCCATGGCGTTGAGTGCGGCGCGCCCGCTCAAGGCGAGCTGGGGGCCGCTCCAGCGCATCGAGAAGGCCTGCGTGGAGATGTCGAGCATGCCCTCGGGCTTGAGCGAGTTCCACGGGGCGCCGAGGCCGGTCAGCATGGCGGCCGGCCAGCGCGACTGGCCGTCGCGCCAAGCGAGTTCCAGGCCGTCGGCATGCGGCAGGGCGTCGAATTCCAGCGGCCTGGCCGCGCAGCAAGGCACCGTGAGGGCGACCTGCACGCCATTCCAGGCAGGACGCAGGCGCCAATCGACCGTGCCCGGCAACGACACCGGCTGGGCGCCGCCCGGGCCGCTCGCGAACACCATGCCGGCCGTGCCGTTCCAGACCGTGCCCTGCGCGTTCACCAGCAGCAGCCGGCCATGGGTGGCCTCGCGCAGCCCCTGCGCCAGCCACCGTGCCGGCGCAAAGGCCGCCAGCGCGACCCCTCCGCCCAGCAATGCGCCAAGCACGGCCCAGCGCCAACCGGAGGCGGGGCGCGAGGAGAGGGCGTTGGCGCGGACGATCATCGGCGGCTTCAGCGC
>NZ_JAATOM010000043.1 GCF_019207085.1 Variovorax sp. dw_308
ATTGATGAGCGCGAACAAGAACTCAAGCGGAAAGTCCTTGTTCTGGGTATCTTGTTGCGCACCTTTACCGGATGTGGGGAGGCGTTGCGGCCGCCGAATTCCTTTCGATGCGTACTTCGCCACGCTGCCAAGCATGGAGTTCTGTCGCATCCGATGCACCTCGGCCGACGGTACCTTGATCTTGCCTTGCAATGCCTTGACGAGTCCGCCGGGTTCGCCGTTGTGTTCAATGCCGAGCAGGCTAGCTCGCTCAATTTCCTCGCGGGCAAGGGACTCCGAGAGTTCGAGGAAGTGGTTAACGCCCGCGAGCGTGTTGGAGAAGCTCCCAGGCTTCAAGGGCGACCAACGAAGTGCCGTTGCTGTTTGAGCCAACCAACAGTCGTCGGGGCTAGCATCTTTGTGCTCTTGAACTCGCTTCGATGTCAGCAACGACCCATCACGCAACAGGGTTGGGTAAGCGTCGATGACAGCGTTGAGCCGCCTAGCGGTCAGTGGCTTGTCACTAAAGACGCCGGCTTCAATCAGGTAGTCGAGGAGCCGACCGACGACCTCAAGGTAGCGCTTCTCAGTGCGGGGCGAGTACTTTTGGGCGAACTCAGCAAACCTCGTAAAGGCCTCAACTTCCTGACCATCCAGCGTATGCAGGCGGTAAGTCTTCCGACCGTTGCGTGTCGTAGTTTCGCGTTTCAGATTTTTGAGACTCAAGTCGCGTCCTCTATGTAGTTCGCGACCAATCATGCCGAGGCAAACGAGTCTCCTCAACGTTCATGTCAGACTTTCACGTGCTTGGGCCGCGCGGATGTTCTCGCCTGCCGCATTCATCTCGTGCGAACGAACCGGTATGCACGCATCGCTTGAATTTCAGGCGTTTCGACAAAATGGTCCCCACCAAAATGCCGGTGAAATGCTTCGGTGAATGCGGCGCGTTCCGACGTCGCGCAGCTCGCTCCGAATGAAAACTGGCCAGTGCCACGACCGCCTCGCATGCGTCACGGTGATGAATTCGCTCGACGCTTCGCACTTGTCAACTATTTTTTGTCACTTAGACAATATTGAACGACTGCCGGCGACGATCGCGCCCTACTTCACTGCGGACGCACAGCACGCATGTGTCGCTAAATAGAGACAACCATAATTTGAGTGTGGTCTTTTCGTCGAGCAAAAAAACTCTCGCGTGGGCTCAAATGACGACTGCGCTGCATTCCACAGCACATTTCACGGGTCGGGCGGGCCCTTCGATTGCCAAACAATCCCTCAGCATGGGTTTTACTGCGCTGATGACCCAAGAGTGACAAATTTGTCAATCGAATCAATGGCTTACAGGCATCCTCTCTTTGAGAGTGTCTAGCGATGACGCTCATAGGTGTCGGCGCCGATTCGATATTGACCGCCCGCGCCGATCGAATTTTGACCAGGGAGTGGAAGCCGACTTTTCCCGCGCGGCGCGAGGAGTTCTGCCGTCAGATGCTCGCCTCCGGCGGCGATGGTGGATCGGCCTTGCGAGCCTGCTCGCGCGCCTTGATGCGCTTCCTGGCCACCGCACTGCTGTGCAGGAACCGATGGCTCTCGTTGCCCCGTCTCCACGATGTGGCAATGGTGCGTGAGTCGGTCCAGCAAGGCCGTCGTCATCTTCGCGTCACCGAACACACTGGACCATTCGGCGAAGGTGAGATTTAATGCGGCCAAGATTGTTATGCAGACTCCCCTCCCCGAGAGCATGACGACTGCTCTACTTCGAACGACTTTCGCGCCGCATAAAAGAAGGTGATGTCAGCGAGGCGATCAACTTGTCGCTGGCGCGGAAGCGCCCCGATCTGAGATGCGGAGCAGTGTTGGCGTTGAGGGCCTCGAGCTTGATGGACAGATCAGCGCGCGTGTAGATTTCGGTCGTTTGCATGTTGACATGTCCGAGCCACAGCGACACCTTTCGAAGATCTTTGGTTGCCTCCAAGATGGCCAGCGCACAACTGTGCCTCAAGACGTGTGGAGATATACGCTTCTCATTCAGAGAGGGACATCGCTCGCCCGCGATGCGGACATACTTCTCCAGGATGTACTCGAAGCCTGACCGGGTCATCGGCTCACGCCTCGCATTTACGAAGAGTTCCGGAGCTTGAACTGGGCCTCGTACAGCCAACCAGGCGCGGAACGCCACGGTGGTCACTTTGCACAATGGTAAGCAGCGTTCCCTACGACCCTTCCCATGAACAACAATGCTGGCCTGTGGAGTCAGCGACAGGTCGTCGAGGCGAAGGCCGGTGAGCTCAGAAAGGCGCAGTCCGGCGGCGAAGCACCAATGCAGCATTGCACGATCTCGGACGCCCGGCCAGTCAATTGGCCGCGGAGCGTCAAGCAAGGCCTGAATCTCATCCTTGCCGAGGTGCCGCAAATCGTGAATCCGTCTTCTTCATGGGTATCGCGAGGATCCGTTGAATCTGCTCAAGAGCCGACGGAAGCCGGTATTCCATGAAGTGCATGAACGACTTGATTACGGCCAGACGAACGTTCCGTGAGCTGGCGCCGTTCGCGCGATTGGTCTCCAGATGACGAAGGAAGCCAACCACCAATGGAGCGTCAATTTGTTCGAACGTCATCTTTGATGGCGCAACTCGCAGACGATTGCTCGCAAACTCCAAGAGCAGCCTGAAGGCGTAGGCATACGAATCACTGGTGTTCACGCTCACGCGTCGTTCGAGAGTCAGGCGCTCGCTGAAGAACGCGGTCACATGCGGGGCGAGCGAAGTCATACCCAACCTCCCGCGACGTGCGTCTCGCAACACTCGGCAATGCCGCGCATGAGCTCTGGAACTGCTTCAAGGTACCAGTACGTGTCCGCCGCCTTGGTGTGTCCCAAGTAGGTTGAGAGCATCAACAAATGCTTGGTGATGTGATCTCTCCCGTCTGGACAGGTCTGCAGCGAGCGAACCGCAAAGGCGTGTCTGAGTGAATGTGGCGTCGCTCGACGATTCCCTCGTCCTCGAGGCAACCCCATCTTGGCTGCCAACGTTCGGAAGGCACAGTCAACGTCGGCCGATAGCAGCGGCTTACGACGCAGCGATATAAATACGTGATCGTCGAAGGGTGCATACGGACGCCGGTCCTGCAGGTAGCGTTCCAGGCCAGCGCGAGCACTCTCATGCAATGGGACCAGTCGACTCTTTTTGAACTTCGTGTCGCGGATCATCAGGCCATCTGGCGTGAGGTCGGCGTATCGCAATCGAATGGCCTCTGAGACGCGAAGTCCTGTACAAGACAGCAGAGCGAACAGCGTGCTGTAGGTCTTCCTTCGCAAAGTTCGATAGCCCGACTGGGCAGCCAACTGGACGAGTTGGCCGATCTGCTCGTCGGAGAGGATGTACGGAGTCGGCCGAGGCCGGCTTGCACTGCCGAAGATCCTGGGTGGGATTTGGTGGCGTGTATCTTCGGCGCGCAGATAGCGAGCCAACCGCTCGATGTCTCCCAACCGACGGGCCCGTTGATGAATCGACGGAACCCTTGCCGCCCAATCTATGGCCGTCTGAGACTCGACCCAACGCTGGCCCAGTCCATCCGCATACGCTGCGAAGCCTCTCAAGTTGAAGCTTGTGGTTCTGATGTGGAAGCCAGCGGCTCGTCGCTCTGACAGATAGGATTCAACGGCGCGGCTTAGCATGGTGCCACCTCCGGCCACGGTTGGGCAATCTGCTGCAGCGAGGTGACATCAACCTTGGCATAGATTTGCGTGGTCTCGACGCTCCTGTGCCGAAGCAGATCCGCGATCTCTTGCAGCGACGCGCCTTGCCGCAACATGGAACTGGCAACAGAATGACGCAGGAGATGCGCCGCACCTCGGCCCGGCTTGGAAACCCCGGCACGACTTATGGCTGTGTCGACAAGCACCGAAACGGCGGCGTGCGACCTCAGGCCTCTGAACGGGGCACGAGTGCGAAGGAAGAGTTCATCAACGCAATTCGCAGGCCGCCCGTGCTGCAGGTAGTCCACGATCGCTTGCCCGACTTCTTGACTCAGGGGCAGCTGTGTTTGCCGGCGGCTCTTCCAGCAGACCTGAATTGTTGCCTCCTTCCAGTCGATGTCCTGCAGACGCAATTGCACGATGTCGCCCGCGCGCAGTCCCAGTCGCGCAAGTAGCAGCAGAATGGCTCGGTCCCGCACACCCGCCGGTGAAGACAGATCGCAAGACGCAATGATGCGTTCAACATCCGGGGGCGCCAGGACTCGCGGCAGCGAACCGAGGCGCCAATGGGCCAGCTTGGGGATGGCACCCAACAATCCAGGCGAGCAGCGACCATCGGCGATCAAGAAGCGTAGGAACATGCGCAGCCCAGTCGTACAGTGATTTGCCGCTGCCCACCCTACTTGCTGACTCCGCTGCATAACGAACTGTCGCAAGAAGCGCGCGGTCAAGGTGCTGGGATCTTCGTCAATGAGACGGATCAATTCTCGTATCGGCCTTCCGTAGTTGGACAGCGTTCCAGCGGTGGAGCCACGTTGGTCTCTCATCCACTGGAAGAACGACTTCAACAACTCCGGCTCCGGAGCGACTGCCTCGGCGAGGGGGATGGCGGCGCCTTCCGCGCCATGCAGATTCGCGAGGAACAAGCGCGCTCCGGTGAGGATCTCTGCGCGAGCCCCACAGTAAAACCGACCGCAGCGACATCGGCAGAGATGCCTATCGAAACGCTCGAGAGCGGGGCCGTCCAAATCGTCGACCCATAGACTATTGCGCAGCGCCCAGTGAACGATGTGCTCCGCGGACCGGATGTGCCGACGGGCTGAGATCTTCGAGTAGCCACTTCGGAACAAGTAGCCGGCGAAATCTTCAAGCAGCGGGCCCGATGGGCCCTCGTGAATCGCGTACATCCGCGCCGACTCGTTAAAGAACTTTGAGAGCATGACGACCTCCATGTTGACAAGGGAGGCATGCCACTTTATGCGGAGTCGCGCCGCGTCGACCGCCGGGCACACGCCCAGTTGCATCGCGCGGTGAGTTCGCTCAACTCAGCGTAAAAATTGGCTCCGCATTAAACAGACGATTCGCCGACTGGGGCGAGGTCTTCCCCAACGCCGCATGCGTGGTCTCTCTGGTCGACCGACTGATGCACCGCGCCGAGGTCGTGCGCATCGAGGGCGACTCATACCGCCAGAAGGAGGCCGAGGAACACGCCGCGCAACGCGCGGCTGCTCGACGCACCGCGGCTGGCACGAGAGCCGCTTCGACACGCACGCCGCGTGCGTGAGGTCATGCCCAGGCCCGCGCCGACGAAACCGTCATCGCGGCGCAGTCGCACCAAGCGACCGAGCGCCGCGTTCGCGCTGCCGTCGCACTGGTCACCCGATCAGGCGCTCGCCGTCTTTGAGTGCCTTGAGTTGCTGCGCGAGCAACTCTGGAGGGCCTACGGCTCCGAAATCCAGCGAGCGTGGCGCCATCAACTCGTCCACGATCGGGTCCCACCCCACTTCGACCTCGACGCACCGTTCTAAACACGTCGCACGCCGACCCACGAACAGATGGCCCCTCGCGGGGCCATCTGCCATTCATCCACCCAAGACCATCAGGGCCGATACAAAACCGCGTCCTCGCCAGCGAATAGACGCGGATCTATACCGGCGCCAACAGCGGGCGTCGGTCGCATCGCCTCGGGCCTGCCATCGCCCGATTCGAGGCCCTGGTGGGCGGTCCAGCGCTGCAGGGTGCGTGCGGTGATACCCACCACCTCGCAGGCCTCGTGCAACCGGGCGCCAGATCGGCGCGCGGCTTCGATGTCTCGGGCATGTTCCTGGCGATCTTCGAGGCCAATCATTCGTCCTCGCCCTGCGTGTTTCTTCTGAAGATCGCCTCGCATTTTTTTGAGAGCACCAGCAACGCTGCCGTCTCGGCCAGGGCCTTGTACTTGCGTCGGACTTCGCGCTCGAGTTCCTTGATGCGCCGGCGGTCCTCTCTGGTTTGCGAGGGGCTCGCACGCACCTCCTCGGGCGCGGCCAGTGCCTGCGTCGCGCTGACGCGCCACTGTTGCAACTGCTGCAGGTACACGCCGTTCTCGCGGCACCAGGCGCCGCGCGAGGCCTCGTCCATGGCGGCGGTCGTGATCACCGCTTCAAACCGCGCCGCGGCCGTCCAGACCCGCGCCTTGGCCCGGCCTAGACACAATACTGTTCAGATAGAAGATTCTGTGCGACAATTCGTTCCCGTCTCCACTACGGACGGAATCGATGGCACGAACAAGGAAGGCGCTACCGGCTCGAGTTGACACGGCGCACCTGATCAGCGCTGGGGTGCTTGCGGCGGTGTGTCCGCGTCCGCTGATCGACGAGGTGCTCGCCGAGACGGGCAAGGCCAGCCAGCGCGAGCGGCTGTTGCCTGCGGCTGCGGTGGTGTATTACGTGATGGCGCTGGCGCTGTGGCGCGAGGCGCCGCTGGAGGAAGTGCTTCGCGTGGTGTGCGAGGGTCTGCACTGGCTGGGCGGCGGGCAGGCCGAGGCCGTGCAGGCCAGCAAGTCGGCGATCTCGCAGGCGCGAACCCGCTTGGGGCCCGAAGTGATGCGTCGCCTGGCACAGCGCGTGCTGCGCCCGCTGGCCGCGCCCGGCGCACCTGGAGCGTGGTATCGCGAGCGGCGCGTGATGGCGTTGGACGGCAGTTGCCTGGACGTGGCCGACGAGCAGGCCAATGCACAGTTCTTCGGCTACCCCACGGCCGTGCGTGGGCAGAGCGCCTTTCCGCAGGCGCGTGTGCTTGGACTGGTCGAATGCGGCACGCACGCCGTCGTGGCGGCGGACATTGCTCCTTACGCGCGCAGCGAGAAGGCGATGGCCGCCCAAGTGCTGCCCGACTGGTTGCGCAAGGACATGCTATTGCTGGCGGATCGGGGCTTTTACAGCTTCAAGCTGTGGCAACTGGCCTCGGGCAGCGGGGCCGCGCTGCTGTGGCGCGTGAGCGCCACGCTCAAGCTGCCGGCACAGCAGGTGCTGGGCGATGGTTCGTACCTGAGCACCGTCTACGACAGCAGTGCCGACAGCGCCCGGCGCCACGGCACGACCGTGCGCGTCATTGAGTACGCGCTGCACCACTCGGCCACCCCCACCGAAAACAGCTACCGATTGATCACCACCGTGCTGGACGCCGACCAGGCACCAGGCCTGGAGCTGGCGGCGCTGTACCACGAGCGCTGGGAAATCGAGAGTGTGTTTGACGAGTTCAAGACGCACCTGCGAGGCGCCAGCACCGTGCTGCGCAGCAAAACGCCCGATCTGGTGCAGCAGGAGCTTTGGGGGCTGTTGCTGGCGCACTTCGCCGTGCGCCAGCTCATGGCGCAGGCGGCTTGGCAGCAGCAGCTCGATCCGGACCGCTTGAGCTTCATGCACGCCGTGCGCGTGATCAAGCGAAAAATGCCGCAAGCAGCGGCCGTTCCCCCCTGAGCGCCTCGGAAGTTGGCGCGACGCGCTGCTCGCCGAGATCGGCCGCGGCCGCTACAACCCGCGAGGGGTCAAGCGCAAGATGAGCAACTTCAAAGTGCGACATCGCGGAGCGGAACTCCACCGCAGGCATGAGCCGACGCCGGCGTTGCGCGTGCTACGTATCTGAACAGTATTGGGCCTAGACAACGACTCCGAGCGCCAGCGCTCCAGCGTGTCCACGCCGACTCCAATCTCTCGCGCCACCGCCTCCGGCGGTGCGCTCTCCGGCGGCAGCATGCGCGCTACCGCTCGGTCCTTGAATGCTTGTCCGTATCGAGCCAATGTCTTCTCTCATCCACACCCCCGAGTTGTTGAAGCAACGGTGCAGGGGGCCGGCGCCTTCGGCGCCGGCACAAGGCTGTGGATTTGTGGACGATGCGCTTCGCGCACCGGCCAGCTTGCCGTGGACAACGCGATTCCGCGTTGCCCACCGCGCCGGCCTTCGCCCACAAGCTCCACAGCCTCCCACCACCATCAATGAAACCCAAACCCCAAAGGCTCAGGCCCTATCGGGGCGACAACTATTGTGACGCGGGGGGGGAAGCCCTTGTAGCGACAGAACCCAGAGAATGACAGGCGCTTAACCGTCGCGCGTTCGATGCAATGATGACGATTGAGTACACGATCTCCGCAAGGACGATCTCCTTACCTTTGTGGATGACGGAGCTCCGTTCAGCCGGTAGAATTGCAGAAATAACGGAAGGTCGCGGTCGTCGGTGACAAAGCGTTGACCAATTTCTATTCACGATCATAGATAATGGTGCTAGGCAGTGTAGTAGGTTCGACCGAACGGGGAACTTCCAGATGAAAACCATCTCTGCGTTTGTAAGCGAAGGAATCGCCACTGTTCCCGAACTACGTGATGCGCTGCAACTGGCCATGCAGCTCGAGTTCTCGACAATTCCACCCTATCTCTGCGCCCAATGGTCGATCGATACAGGCGCAGACGCGGGTGGCATAGCCGGAATGATAGGGAGGATCGTCATACAGGAAATGTACCACGTAGCACTGGCCGGAAATATGCTTTCGGCTATAGGCGGTGTGCCGGCAATTGCCAATGCGGACTTCATCCCAGCATATCCGACCAATAGTTTGCCCGGCGGTATCCCGCAAGCACTCGCAGTCGATCTGAAGCCCCTGTCCAATCAACCGCAGGACCAATCGCAGCTCGATGTATTTTTGCAGATCGAGAAGCCGGAATTTCCCCCAGTTGCGCTCCTCGTGGCCGTGGCACCAAGCACCATAGGTGCGTTTTACACGACACTTTCTCAAGCGTTCGGTACGGTCCAGAACATACCGTTCAATTCCAATGCTAATTTTGTAGTCTCTGGCGAAGCTGTCGCAATCAGGAATTTGGGCGATGCACAGAGTGCGATCGCACGAATCAAACAAGAAGGCGAAGGACTGGCTGGTGATCCCGATGAGCCGCAAGGGGTGGGAACACCGTTCGCCCACTATTACACGTTCAAAGAGATTCTGAAGGGTCGAAGGCTTAAAAAGACAAATGGTGCGTGGAGTTTCGATGGAGATGCTATAGCATATCCGGCGCACATCTACGATTTTGCTCCATCCAATACTGTTCCAAACCCGTCGCTTACCTTCAATCGGCTTCTTGCGACGCTTCTGACGCAACTACAAGCCTGTTGGACAAATGGAGCACCGTTCGACACCGGCGCGATGGACGACCTGCGGACCGAGGGAACCTCTCTGATCCAGCGGGGTATTCGACCGCAGTTTGTCTGGGCCGATCCAGTTTAAAAAGTAATTGGCGGATCAAGTCTGGGTATTTCGGGTTCTGTCGCGATGAGCCTGGCGGTGCGTTGCAAGGCCGACGTTGATGTCGCTCAGCGAATGGCGAAACTGTAGAAGCGGTCGGCTTCAGATCCGACTAAGTCCGTGGAGCAGCCTGCTCGTCGGAAGCCATCTGCCGGCCGACAACAACCGGGTAGAGAACCAGATTCGGCCGATCGCCA
Organism: Variovorax sp. dw_308; assembly: GCF_019207085.1. Taxonomy (GTDB): domain Bacteria; phylum Pseudomonadota; class Gammaproteobacteria; order Burkholderiales; family Burkholderiaceae_C; genus Variovorax. The sequence continues at coordinate 9,426 of NZ_JAATOM010000043.1, forward strand.
TCGGGAGATCCTTAAGGTCGCCAACCCCTGCCATCATCGCAGGTCCGGGAGCTGCTGAGAACATGCGCGGCAGTTAAGCCACAAACGGACGTACCGCGTCTCGTCAAGCGTTGCTACACGGTCAACTGCGCGCCGCTGACATGCCTCCACATTAGGAACCAGCATACCTCGTCTGCTTGGATTAGCTCCGAAGCCCCCGCGAGCGACTACGGTATTGGCGGCGTCTGGACCATCACATCGCCGGATGGCCTACCTCCTATGGGGGAGTGAATCTCTTAACACGCGTCCTGAAAGGTCGTATTCTGTGCTCCCCCACGCCCGAGGAGGTCGCATGCAGAAGAGTCTTGCAGTTTTCTTTTCTTTTTTGGCCTGCTCGACAATAGCTGCACCCCAATCGCAACTAGCAAATTGCCTAGCGTGCCACCAACAAGGCTCGACAAGCGCACCGACCTTTAGGCAAATTGCCCACAAATATGCCGACCAACCTGCCGCCGTTCAGACCTTGTCAAATAAGATCCGTAACGGGAGTACGGGCACATGGGGAACGACCTCGATGCCTGCGAATCCAGGGATTACTGATGCCGACGCGAAACAGCTCGCGTCTTGGGTACTTAAGCAAAAATAAATAATTTCCTCTCTTCACAAGGTTCCCTATGACAATAGAGAGCATTCCTGTGCCGTCGCCAAACGCAATTCGCGCTGAGCTCTATCCCTACGGAGTCCTACCTTGCCCGACTATGCCAGCAAAATGGCGCGCGAGAGTTCTCTTGACGCCGGCTGGACGCGCGGCCCACCCAAGTCCGCCATATTCAGATGAATTGATCGTCGCGAAAGTGTTGTATGAGGAAGCTGGCCCGAATGCGCTTTTTATGCGCTTCCAAATGTATGCCATCGAGACGGCAATGTTTTACGACATATTTTTTGCTACCGTGGGCGGACGGTCCTCTTGGTGGTGGCTTGCCTCTGATCCGTCGATCCCAGAGTCAATGCAATCCGCCGCGTACGGTCCATTTACATCAAGTGCGGTAGTACCTAAAAGAGACTTCCTTTCTGAAGAGGGATTCTCTCATGCGGGGAGCTGGAAGATTTTGAGCCGGATGCAGGACTCTTTCTCCGGGAAAAGAAATGCGCCAGCAGGCACATGGTATTGGCATTCACAGACAACGAAGACGCTTTCCCGAATCATGAATGCTTCCGGGAATGATTTCAAAGTACCGGTATTTGGAGCAGCCTATCTTGTAGACTTTTACGAATTTCAATCCGACTCGAACATTGACTTAAGCGGGATAAAAGCTAAATGTAGCAATGCAAAGCCGGCTTCGCCTGCCGGATCACTATTGGAAGCTTACCATCTGTGGGCAGCGTTTCACGCGTGCCCCGACGAAGCCAAATTTCCTTGCACTCTTCTTGATATTCAGTCTATAGTTCCCGGCATTTTTACGGGATCGACTTACGGACAAAATGACCCACCATCGTGGACGGAGCGCGTGAGCAGCTACTGCTACATGATTGGCCAAGATTTATATCCTTACTATTGCCAGCTTTGGTACGATTGGACGCTCGGCGTGCAGGTAACTGTCTTTTTCAAGCAAGATTCCGGCGGTAACTATAGTGTGCGATCTGATGAAATACTTCCCAAAGGAAGAGTCGGCCCTGACATTGTTTACTCTTGGAATGCCACTAAATGGAATCCAACTTGCTTTGATAAGTCTGGTGGGGTAGTGCCTATGCCCGTACCTAATTTCGTAAAAGCAGACGGAGGGCGCTGTCGTGCGGTTATCAAGGCGAACCCATATTTTGGTGATATGTCCATCTGGAGCGTATACATGGGCGATGCAAGGGGTGCGGCCGACTTTTGGTATTGGTTCGACAGCCAGCAACGTGGAGTGCTATTTTCGCTAGCGCCTGCGGGAGATCTCACAATCATAGATTATCGGACCTTGGTCCGGGACGCCGTTTTCAATCCTGACTATTTGGCAGATCGGTCCAATGAGGTCGCACAATGCGGTCCTAATCAAATACTTCAACTGCAAGCGAAGCCGCGATTTCTAATGATGTGAGCGGCCGCACCAGAGGCAATCAGCGAACCTCTTCAATCTCTTTCAAAGACCTTCTTGACGAGCCTCAATATGAATCGCACATTGCGGACGCTAACAAGCGTAGTTCTGCTTCTTGTTGGTTCAAGGCCGTTCGGAGTCAGGTCACAAGTACCAATAAATCGACTAGATGCCATAGATTATCCCAGTCGTCACGCGTGGGATCTTTTTCTCCTGTTGAATCATCCAGCCAAGGAATGACAATGAATCATAATCTGATTGAGAAAATGACTCTTAGTGGTCGACAAATTTCGCTCGCCGAACAGGACGACCCGAGACTTGGTCCGCTCCGCTGGCTTCCAGGAACATGGAAAAACACAGAAGAACTAAAAGGCCAAGGGTTTAATATGATTGCTCTTCCGTTCGCCAATTCCCCAATTTATGGGCGGTCGGAAAATGGGTATAGGCTTCTGATGAATCAATATGACGAGTCGTTAAATTTCATTTTGGCGGACGCTGGCGTTCCGAACAGAGGAGTTGATCCGCCGGACCAAGCTGTAGCCACGCAATCCGATCAAACGGTTGTTGCATTGAGTTATACACAGATAGTTACTCAAATCGCCTCTGAGGATTCTTTCGTGGTTAGCGCAAATGGCCAACCAAATTCAACGCTGTCGAAGACCGACATCTCAGACAAATTCAACGGCCAGCCTATACATCATGAGCCCGGGCTTTGGCTTTACATGACGAATCAAAATATCTCCGATCCCTCGGGAGCCGAAATTAATATTGCACGCATGGGATCTATTCCGCATGGAAATAGCTTTATTGCCGTTGGATCATTTCAGGATTTAGACCCAGCACAACCGATTCCAATTTCATCTATCAACGGTGTCGTTGAAGGCGGCGGACCAAATCCAAATGAGCGCCCGCTCGATCCGATTTTAAAGCCGGGAACCAACATTATTGGGGTAGACTACTTCGGTCCGTTCAGGCATTTTAACCAAAATCCCTTCAAAGGAAGTAAAATTATTCTTGGGTATGCTGGATTTGAACCGGTTGGCCCGACCAAATTACTGCGTCACACTTTGGATAATGTACTTGCTAATATTGGGGCAATCAAGCATGTCACGCAGTTGAGCGTGGATTCCACCGTCGATATCTCCGGGATTAATAGAATCTCGAACCCAAGCATAGGCAATACACCATTCATTGCACGTCAAGCTGATACAACGTCGTTCAATGCGAATTTTCTTATTTACGAAATAGAGGATAAAAACACCGGCGAATTGCGGTATTTCCTGCAATATGCTCAAACTGCGATGCTCGACTTCATCAATCGGCCCGACGGTCACCCTGGCAGAGCAAGATGGCCTCACGTATCCATTAACACATTGGAGCGTGTTCGGGATGCGAGTCCCCAAGCGATAGTGGATAGTTTGCCATCTAAGCAAGAATAGGAATGTCCACGGGCCTAGTGGATAACCGTCAGCGACAAAGTTCAAGCTGACCTGAAAAGCGCACCGTTGTTATGCGCGAGGCCTGACGCCTGTTCGCAAGAGGCACCGCGACCAAGCACACGGGCGATTGCCACCGCTTGTGGGGGCAATAGCGACCCCGCGTGCTTGCAGAGCCGAAGTGTGCGGGACCAGTTCATCGCGTCGCCTCGCTTGCCTACATCCCGCCCGCGCGCGAGTTGATCTCTATCTAGGTGTTGAGTCTCAAGAGGGTTGTTCACACCCGGGATACGGGTGATGAGCGGCTGATGGTTCAGGGCGGAGTGTGGCCGCAGCCAGTGTAGCCGTCAATCGTAGAAGCAGTAAATCTAGTACTGGCCACGAGCGCCACCTGCCTGGGACGGGTGCTCGCGCAGTCACAGATTTACCCTCGAAGGAAAGAAAGTAAATCCGGTACTTCGCAACCGCGCGAAGAAAATTTGATACTTCGCGAATCCAGCGCATCGAGAGCTGCGTAAGGTGTTGAATCATGAGGAGTTTCGCGCCCCGCTTCTCGACGCCGCTGCACGCGCCACGCCCACGAAGTGCTTCGCAGCTTGAGGGCTTCAGCCCCAAATTGGGCAGATGCTGCTGCCGGGAACCTCATGCCAATCGCTTTAAGCTGCTGTGTTACCCATGATAGTCCCCTTCTTAATGTGGAAGACACAGCCAGCCGAGCGCACGGAAGCCTGGCCTGACACCGGCCGGTGCATGGCAGCGGATCGTTAATCGATCAGGCGGCAGCGGACTCGGCCATGAAGCCGTGCTTGCGCAGCATTTTGATCCAGCGTGGGGCGTTGCGAGCCACACTCAACGCCTCATAGTCGACAGTCTTGTCCTCGTAGTGGCTGCCACAGGCCAGCATGGCGTAGATGGTGCGCAGCATCTTGTGCGCCAGGGCGACGACGGACTTCTTGTATCCCTTTCGGATGGCCAGCGCGTCGAACTTGGCCTTCAACGCGCAGCGCGTTCGGGCCGCCGCCTGCGCGAACTCGCACAACAGCCGACGTACCCAGGCATTGCCCCGGCGGATGCGCCCCCGAGTTCGACACCAACCGCTGTAAGTCCGTGATCTGTATAGGGCACCCTTACGGATTGCCACTACAACAGGTTTATTTGGGCGTCGTAAACGGGCTTCTTGATGTTTAGTGCGGCCAGCACTTCGCTCTGGCGTTGATTGACGGTGGAGACGCCCTGCAGGGGAGCGCCGCTGTTGATGCTGACGGTATGGCGCTGGATCCGGCGCAAGTCCGCCAATGCCGCTTCAGGGGACAGATCGCTGCCCGCAAGCTTCAGGCGCTGGCGCATCACGCGGTACAGGATCAACGCCATGAAGCAGATGCTGGCATGCGCCTTGATGCGCTCGGGCAGGCGATGGAAGACCGGGGCGATCTCGATCTCGGACTTGAGCACCCGGAAGCCTCGCTCGATGTCGGCTAGCGACTTGTAGCGCCGGATCACCTCGATGGAGGTCATGTCCTGCACGTTGGTCACCAGCATCAGCTTGCCGTCCATGAGTTGCGCTCGCGCCAGTGCAGTCTCATCGATCGCATAGGAGAACAGTTCGGACTTCAAGTCCACCTTGACGATGCGCGACAGATGCGCGTCGCAGATCTCGTGGAAGAAGCGCCCCTTGGCCCCTGAGTCCGAGAGCTTCCTGCCCCGATGGACCTTGCCCTCATCCTGCGCGTCGAGCTTGCCCGCGAGTTGATCGGCACGCTGCACCAGTGCATGGATGCGCGCTTCACGCTGCTGGCTCTGCTCGGCGGCGCGCAGCCGGTTATGCGCCACTACCAGACGAAGGCCCTGCCATCGGGTCTCCTGAACGATCTCGTCGTTTGAACCCGCATCACCCGCATCGCCGGCATCGCCGGCATCGCCCGCATCGCCGGCTTGGGCGAAGCTCGCCCCCATGGGCTCGAGGACGTCGACAAACTCCCCGTAACGCCGCCCGGGCACCGCCAGGATGAACTCCAGCGCCCGATCCCCCGCCAGGTGAAGCTTGGACAGTGCCTCGATGTTGTCCAGCGACAGCAGCCCCCGGTCGGCCACCACCACCAGACGCCTGATGTGCGGGTAGCGCGCCAGCACCTTCTTGAGCGTGGACTCAAGCGTCGGCGCCTCGGCCGTATTGCCGTCGAACACCTCGTGGTAGATCGGCATGCCGTCGGCCGTTTGCACCACGCCCAGCATGAACTGGCGCGCAATCACGCCCTCCTTGGACATGCCGAAGTGGCGCACGTCGCCGTCCTGCTGGCTGTGGCCCTCGGCCCGGATCGTGGTCAGGTCGTAGAACACCACCGAGAGGTCTTCATCGATCAAGGGGCGCAACAGTTGGGCCACGCAGTCGTCCACCGCCTGCTGGTGATCCATCAGGGCATCCATGCTGCGAAGCAAGTGCTGATGGCTCAGCTTGGCCACATCGATGCCGGGCATGCTGACGGTTTGCAGCCAGCGCAGCACGCCCAACTTGGACTCCGGGTCGCACAGCCGGTTGAAGACCATCACGCGGATCGCGTGCTCCACCGCGGTGGTGAAGCGCGCGCGCCGGAAGACGCCGCCGAGACATTCGAATCCCAGTTCGCGCCAGAGTTGGTCAAGCGCCCACACATCACCCAGGGCAAGAGCAGATTCGAAGCGCAGCTGGGGAGTGGAAGTCTCGCGCGGTGCGAGACCACGCGCCTTGAGCAGCGACTGCAGGAGCTTGTCGACCTGGCCGTCGTTCTCCTCAACGCGCCCGAGGTTGAGCAGATTGCGCTGGCGAGGTTGGCCGCTGTCGTCACGGAAGGACTCCACCAGTTGGGCGTAACTGTGGCCTTTGACGCGAGTGAGCTTGATGAACACAGGGCGCAGTGTAGCAGAGACTGCGCCAAAAGAAACTACATATGAATAGACAAGTTTAGACTACACAACTTCGTCGGCAAGCAACGCCAAGTCATTGATTTATATGGAGACCACCCTCACCAAATCGCCCGAAGGGCGGCATAAGTGTCGAACTCGGGTGCGCCCGCTCTTGCGTTTACCCGCGCTCTCGTTGTTGCCCGGGCAGATGCCCACCCACGAGGCCAGCCGCTCGGCACTGCCGAACACAGCCATGTCGGCCCCGATCTCCACCAAGAGCATCGCAGCACCTTGGATGTCGATGCCGGGGATGGTCTGCAGCAGATTCAACTGCGGCTGCCATGCCCGTAAGCCGTCCAGCAGGTACTGGTCCATGCGGGCGATGCGCTGCTCGATCTGCTCGATGTGCTGCATGATCTCCTCGGCCACGAAGCGGTGCACCGCGCTGAACTGCTCGGTGCTCAGGGCCTCGAACAAGTCGTCTCGGCTGGCCCGCAGCCGGCCCTTGCGGTCCAGCACCTCGTGCATGGCTTGGCCCGCAATGAGCGCCTTGACCATGGCCCGTGCACTGGCACCGTGGATGTCACTGACAACCACGTTGATGCGGATGCCCGCATCCACCAGCACCTTGTGCAGCCGGTTCTTCTCGGCGCTGCACATGCCCACCAGCTTCTGCCGCTGGCGCGCCACCAGGCGAAGCTGGCGCAAGTCGACCGGCGGGATGAACGACGCCCGCAGCAACCCGGCCCGCGCCAGCGTAGCCAGCCACTGCGCGTCGGCCATGTCGGTCTTGCGACCGGGCACGGCCTTCACATGTCTCGCGTTGACCACCCACGCGATGATGCCCACCGCCTCCAGCGCCGCAAAGGGGCTCTTCCAATACACCCCCGTGCTCTCCATGACCACCCCCTCGGGCCCGATCTCCAGCGACCACTGCGCCAGGGCGCGGCGGTCACGCTTGAAGGCGCCGAAGTCGCGTTTGATCACCTCCACGCGGCCGTCGTCATGTTCGACTACGGCGCAGGCCGTGATCTTGGCCTGGTGTACGTCCAGCGCAATGACGCGCTTGTGCATCGGGGTCAAATCCATTGCGGCTCTCCTGCAGCTTGAATCACAATCACAAGCGTGCGGACCCGCGCAGGTGCCACCAACCAACGGCCTGCCGAGCAAGCTCGGTGGCTCTGTTTAATGTGGGCTGTCAGGCGCGCCCTGACCCGCATGGGACTGGGCAACGCTCGCAGGCAATCCTGGGTACGAGTGGTCGGCGGCGGGTCAACTTAGAGATCGCGGTCCAAGGCCATCAATAAATTGATCGACCTCTACCCCCGCGGGTCCGCACACCCTCAGTGTCTTCCATCATCCGGGGTGCTCGCCCGGTTAATGTCACTTAGGTTAGCCTCAGGCGTCGTCGAGCGGGCAGCTTGTCACCGCCGGAATCTCGCTCGCTACTGGCGGTTTCGGATAATACTGGGTCGTTTGCTGGACGGACTGAGCCACCGCCTCGCCCTTGAGCAGCAGTATCAGCTGCAGGGCTTCGTCGAGCCCTGAAGAGATCCCTCCGCCGCTCAACCGGTTACGGTCGAGGTGGAACCGCGGATGACCTCCTGCCAGGGTCACCCGTGGATACTGACTGAAGCAGGGCTCAAATGCCCAGTGAGTCGTAACCTTGTAACCATCGAGAAGGCCCGCGGCGGCCAGCAGCAGCGCGCCCTCGCAGACCGAGCATATCCACTTCACCTGCGGCTTGGCGGCGTGGTGGCGCAGGAAGCCCAGGTAGTTCTCGTCCTTCATCAGCCGGTTCAACGCCTTGGGGTGACCGCCGGGCACCCACAGCACCTCGCCAGCCGGCGCCTGATTGAAGCTCGTGGTCACCACCAGGGTGACGCTGCCGTTGCAAGTGATCAGGCCAGGCGTCTCGGTCACAAGCACAACCGGAATCTTGGCCCAACGGAACATCTCGAAAGGGCCGGTGACGTCGAGCGCGTCAACATCCTGATAGACGGGCATTACGATCATGGATGGCTCCCGAAAAGGCCAGCGGACCGTCGCGACTCGCCTTCTCAGGCGATCTGCGTCATCGTCCCCGCGAACCGCATGAGGCCGTCCTTGGGGTCGGTGATGTTGGTGACGATGCGCATGAGCTGATAGTCCTCGAGGTGGACCACGGTCGTCTTGTCCGACTCCGTCCAAGTCACTAGGAAGAGGTCTTCGCGGACAGGGTCGACGGCGATGGTCACTGTCTCCTGGCCCACGTGGTCGCCGGCAGCGTTGAGGTTGTAGTAGGTCATTGAGGTTTCCGACGTGAAGTCAAGCTCAACGCGGAACTTCACGAAGTCCACGAGATAGCGGTGGCCGACGGCGGGAAATTTCTCGGACATGGCGGAACCTCTCTGCGGAATGGCCATCGGGGTCAGCGGATCTCGATCTGGAACCGCCTATGCGGAGCGCCGGGCGCGACCTTCGGCCCCTTGAGTATGCCGTCGCGGGTGTGCACCTCGACCTCGAAGGCGGCGCGGTCCACTACCGCTGCATCAAAGGCGTGGAGCGGCACCACTGCCTTGGTTTCCACATGGGTTTGGCAATTGGCGCAGCCCGATACATTCCATCGGCTGAGCACCGCCTCGGTCCCGATCAGGTAACGTTCGCTGTCGATGACTGCGAAGGTCGAGACCAAGAACGAACCGCGGATCTGGGCGCGGTTGATACCGGCGACGCGGACCATTTTGGTACTCATCGCCGCAGCTGGCGCGACGGCCTCCTTCCCAGGCTCTGCCGCGGTGAGGGCGGGCGGCGGCAGGGCCGGCACCGAACCGGGTCCATAGGTGTAGCCCAGCTGGGCCTCGATATTGATGCAGTCCAACGAGGTATAGGCCCGTTCGGCGGCGGCGTCGGCAAGCCGGAAGGGATCGAGCGGTGATTCCAAGGTCAACCATGAATTCGGTGCGACACCAGGGGTCGGGCCCTGATTGTCCACCGAATTGGTGCCTGGGTAACGCGCGATAATCGACAGCCGGTCGGTCGCTCCGTGCTTCTGCTGCCAGAGCCAGAACATCCGGTCCACGAAGCAGTGGTGGAAGTAGAAGATCGGGTCGAGGCCCGCCGTGTCGTTCTCGCCCATGTCGCCGTTGGCACCCTCCAGGGGCGAGGCGTCCATCACCTTCGGCAGGTCGAAGCCGCCAACCGCCAAGTGGATCGAGTTATGCGGACTCTCGAGCGAGCCGACCGGGACTTCGGCGGTGGCGTTGTACTCCTGCTGGGAGGTGGTGTTGGAGAACAGCGTGTAGTTCGGCGCCTCCAGGCAGCGGGCGTACTTGTCATGCACATTGCTCGTGACGGTCACGCCGTTGACGACGATCTTGCTTGTCAGCCAAGCGATAATGTTCTTGTTCAGCAGTGCGGTGTTGGTCGCCGGATCTGGGTACTGCGCATTGTGGGTCTGGGTGGCGGCAAGGTCCGAGGGGCCGACTAAGCCGCTGAGCGGATAGCGCACCGTCTCGTAGCCTTTGGGCTTGCTGTAGTCCGTGTCCGGAAACGGGCTCAGATGATCCTGTATGTTGCGGTTGAACACGAACGACTTCAGCGGATTGGGAATCACCACTCCGTCGAGCTTGTAGGTCTCGGTGGTCAGCGCCCAGGGCACGCCCTTGTTCAGGGACTCGTCGCTAGTCTCGTCCCAGAACGGCAAGGTCACGTCCGCACAGTCCGGGATACTGCGCAGCGCATCTTCCAGGCGCAACAGATAGACCCTGTGCCAAGTTGGAAAGAGGACGTTGCCATGATTGCAGTAACCGCCCCAGTAGGCGGAACTACCCCACCCGGCGCCGCGGAAGGGCTCGCCGTGGTACCCGCCGATCATGAAGAACGAATTCGGGTCGTCCGGCGGCAGCGCTTTGACGCCCTTCCAGGCCCGCATCAGGCTGTCGAGTTCTTTGGTGTTGCCGGCCAGATAGTCGGCCTGGATGTCCTCAAGCGCGCGGCGAATACGAAGGGTCATTTAGTGACAGGCTCCCGATTGGATGATTGTGCAAAGGGATAGCCGACGCGGCCCCGCCGTGGGGATAGCGTGACGACGCGCTCGACGAAGAGAAACAGGGTGATGAGCACCATTTACTCTGGTTGTTGCGGACTGCAACCTGGGAGCGTCATGGTATGACTGCAATGTGCGGCCGTAAAGGGAATCATCTGATCCAAAGAGCGGTCACGTTCGGGTGCTCCTCACAATTGATGAGAAACTCTCGCGCCTAAAAGGCGATGGCGCTCACCTCGGCGACAAAATCAGCGCCGCTGAATAGGCTACCTTGATCGGTGTTGACGTGTACTAGCAGGCTGCGGAAATACTCCCCTTCAAAGCGAGCCATCCTCGCCGTCGAGGGGGCGTTTTTCACATGGCGCATTGGACGGCGATTTCTGGAGCCGTTTTCGCTGGTTTGAGGGTTGTTTTGGGGCCTTTGTGTGCCTCAGAGCGCCTGCGGACGGATTTGCCCCAGCGAGCGCATGCGCGTCAAGTTGTACGCCGTCATCGTCAGCACAAACAGGTGGTCCACGCGCTTGAGTCCACGCACCATCACCTGACGAATTCCTCCCACCGTCTTCGCCCAGCCGAAGCCCTGCTCGATGAGCTTGCGCTTTCGTTGCGACAGGACGTAGCCCTCGCTCGCAGCGATGGCGTCGGGCACCGCAGACCGCCGCCCTGGGCGTGGTGCAAACGGCCGACGGCATGCCGATCTACCACGAGGTGTTTGACGGCAATACAGCCGAGGCGCCGACGCTTGAGCCCCACGCTCAAGAAGGTGCTGGCGCGCTACCCGCACATCAGGCGTCTGGTGGTGGTGGCTGACCGAGGCCTGCTGTCGCTGGACAACATCGAGGCACTGTCCAAGCTTCACCTGGCGGGGGATCGGGCGCTGGAGTTCATCCTGGCGGTGCCCGGGCGGCGTTACGCGGAGTTTGTCGACATCCTCGACTCACATTCCGCACATCGAAACTGTCAATAGACCCGAATTTCCGCCGCAGCGGAAGGTGGCTTCAGGGCTTGGCGAGATAGGCTGAGGCGGGCACTCCCAGCAAGCCGAGGACCTGGCGCTGCAGTTCGGTGAGTTCTGGCGGGAAGACTCGGATGACCTCGCCATTGGCCAACACCGACACGCGCTCTGTGAGGCTGAATAGCCGCAGGATGTGTTCGGTGGTGGGCGGCGCGACAGGCACGGGCCTCGGGGTAGAGGGGGAGCTGATCGATGTTGGCCGCCTGCATGCCCTGGCGCAACTCGCGCTCGATGAGCGCCTGCACCAGCAGGGCCAGGAAGTACAGGGTGAACAGGGCCTCGATTCTCGATGCATGGCTGGCCCTTGTGGGCGGTGAGCACTTGCGCGGGCGAGAGGCTGGAGTCGTTGCAAATCAACGGGTACATTCCGTCGCTTTTCTGGTCATAGGCACGCTGGGAAGAGAACACCGAACGCCTCATCGACGCCGTACAACCACCCACGCCTTGACCGGTCCCCAATCGTCCCGGTAATTGCGAGTTATTGCGTCGCAACATGTGCGGAATGTGAGCCTCGAGCCCATGGGAGCGAGCTTCGCCCAAGCCGGCGATGCGGGTGATGCGGGTGATGCGGGTTCAAACGACGAGATCGTTCAGGAGACCCGATGGCAGGGCCTTCGTCTGGTGGTGGCGCACAGCCGGCTGCGCGCGGCCAAGCAGAGCCAGCAGCGTGAAGCGCGCATCCGTGCACTGGTGCAGCGTGCCGATCAACTCGCAGGCAAGCTCGACGCGCAGGATGAGGGCAAGGTCCATCGGGGCAGGAAGCTCTCGGACTCAGGGGCCAAGGCGCGCTTCTTCCACGAGGTGTGCGATGCGCATCTGTCGCGCATCATCAAGGTGGACCTGAAGTCCGAGCTGTTCTCCTGGTCGTTCGATGAGACTGCACTGGCGCGAGCGCAACTCATGGACGGCAAGCTGATGCTGGTGACCAACGTGCAGGACATGACCTCCATCGAGGCGATCCGGCGCTACAAGTCGCTGGCTGTGAATGCTGGTCGGAATCCGCGTCTATGCGACGGCGAGGACGCGGTTTTGTCGGGGCGAGGCTGCGTACCAGCTGCTACGAGCCGAAGCGGACAATCCTCAGTCAAAGGAGCAGCGCGTGATGGAATCGGTTGGTCGCATGTTTTTGTGTGCCCGGTGTCGCGAACGCACCGTGCTCTGTAGCCGTTGTGACCGTGGCCAGATTTACTGCGGCCAGGCTTGCTCCCGCGCGGCACGAGTTGAAGCTCAGCAGGCAGCTGGCCAGCGGTACCAGTCCAGCGGCATCGGGCGAGTCAACCATGTCGAGCGAACGCGCAGGTGGCGCTTGCGACAGAAGGAGCGACGTGCGCCTGGCGCCCAGGATGCAGGCTCGGTGACGCATCAGGGTTCGCAACAAGCGCCGACCGCTGAGCCCGTCCTGCCAAGCAGTCTTTTGGCCCGGGTTGAGCCTTCGGCCGCGAATGAGGCAGCCCAAACGCATTGGTTCTGCCCTGAAATGTGCTGCCGCCCTGCACCCGTGGGTGCGGCTAGGGTTCGTCAATCGGCGCCGCGCAAGGGCAAGCCTGCGCTCGGCCAGAGCTCGCCCTCATACCAATTCGCGTTCAATAATTTAGATATGATGTCCTTCCACGAACTTCAAGGAGTCGTGGATGAAAACTTTGATCGTGGGCGACAAGCCCACTGTTGAACGCTTGGCCGAACGCCTGAAGCAAGCCAGCAGTCACGCGGAGTACCAACGCATCCAGTGCGTGCTCATCCGCGCTACGCTGGGCAGTTCGGCGGCGCAGATTGCCCAACTGCTGGGCTGGTCGGTCGGGACGGTGCATGTGATTCACTCGCGCTGGTCGAAGGAGGGGGATGCCCTCTTCGAGCTGCGCGGGCGAGGCGGCAGGAACCACCAGCACCTCACCCCTGAGCAAGAGCAACAGCTTTTGGCGCCATTCGTCGCGCGCGCCGAGGCGGGCGGCATGCTGACGGTGGCGGAGATCCAGCAGGCCTATCAGGAACAACTGGGCAAGCAGGTGGCCCCCTCCACGGTCTACCGTCTTCTGGATCGCCACGGTTGGCGCAAGGTGGTGCCGCGCCCACGACATCCCAAGACGGATACGGCGGCACAGGTCGCCTTTAAAAAAACTTCGCCGCACGGTACGCCGAGAGGTCGCGCGCCAGGCTGAACTTGGGCGCGAGGTGCGCCTGATGTTCCAGGACGAGGGTCGATTCGGCCTGCTGGGCAGTCCTCGGCGCTGCTGGGCGCCTCACGGCACACGGCCGATGGTCGGCGCGCGACTGGAGCGCAAGTACCTGTATGCCTTCAGCGCCGTCAGCCCGCACGACGGCGTACTGGACAGTCTGGTGCTGCCCTGGGTCAACGCCGAGACGATGTCGCTGTTCCTGGGCGAAGTGGCGCAGCGCCACGCCGCGGAGTTCGTCGTGATGGTGATGGATCAAGCAGGCTGGCACATCGCAGCTGGCGATCTCGTCGTTCCGCGAGGAACATGCGCCTGATCTTCCTGCCCCCGTACAGCCCGGAGTTGAACCCTGCCGAGCACCTGTGGGAGTCGTTGCGCGAGGACTGCTTTGCAAACCAACGTCTTCGCCAACCTGGAAGCCGTCGAGCGCGCCCTGACCAAAGGGCTTGTCGCCCTCGAATCCAATCCAGCACGAACCCAGTCAATGACCGGGTTCCACTGGATAACTTCTATATCTTTGAACGCAAATTAGTATCAAAAGGCGCGACAGAGGCAGGCATCGTCTCTGCGCTCGCTTCCATCAAAGTCGCAAAACCGCGTCCTCACCGGCGAATAGATGCGGATTTACATCAGCGCTAACACTGGCCGACATCGAGCGAGGCTTCCGGGTGCTCAAGTCCGAGATCGAGATCGCCCCGGTCTTCCATCGCCTGCCCGAGCGCATCAAGGCGCATGCCAGCATCTGCTTCTTGGCGTTGATCTTGTACCGAGTGATGCGCCAGCGCCTGAAGCTTGCGGGCAGCGATCTGTCCCCGGAAGCGGCATTGGCGGACCTGCGCCGGATCCAGCGCCATACCGTCAGCATCAACAGCGGCGCTCCCCTGCAGGGCGTCTCCACCGTCAATCAACGCCAGAGCGAAGTGCTGGCCGCACTGAACATCAAGAAGCCCGTTTACGACGCCCAAATGAACCTGTTGTAGTGGCAATCCGTAAGGGCGCCCTATACAGATCAAGGACTTACAGCGGTTGGTGTCGAACTCCGGTAAATATTCGGTGAACCCGTATCCCGTGTTGCCCGGCTACTGGCAGAGCACGGTGCCGAAGTCTTTGCGTAGCG
>NZ_JAATOM010000044.1 GCF_019207085.1 Variovorax sp. dw_308
GGCGGCCCGCGGCCCGCGCACCCACCTGCGGATGAGCTTCTCGTGAAGATGCGCCGCAGCGTTCAATATCTATGGGGAGCTACTGGGGCGCGGGTACTTTCCTCAATCACGCTGCCAGAACTCTCGTAGAACGTCCGCCAGTTGTCTCCAACGGAATTCACCGAGCGGGGCGTGAAATCGAATGGAGGGGCGCAAATCGCGATCAAACTGGATCGTCGCGAGTCGCCTTCCCTGTCTGTCGACGACTGTCCAGTGTTCTGTTGAGGCAATCGCCGCCAAGGCATCGGCGGGTTCGCTCTTTGATAGAAGTCGACGCTTGCCCCAGGTATCAAAGCCTCGGGCCCAGGCTTGAAGTCTGATGCGGACACGATCGAAAACGGTCTGCGCCAGAAGGCCAGCGTGCCCGGCGTCAACTATTTCGAGCGCCGCCGCCGGCCAAGATAATTGTCGCTGGCCAGCCAGCGTGGGGAGGGCGCCGAAGCCTTCTCGATACACCACGATCGCCACAAAGGATGCTCCCAAGAAAAGTGAAGCGATAAAGACCGTGTAGAGAAGATTCACTTCGTCCCAGCCATACCACCCAAGCACCCAGCCGATGCTGCTGTGGGAGAGATGGAGGCCCGCGTCGACCACCATGAGCTTTACGGCGCTCCAGAAAACGAATAGCAACTTCTCTTCGACGAGGATCGGCGCGTCGGCGCAGCCGAAGAAAGCACTGATCGCATAGCTCGCATACTGCGGCAGTAGGGCCACGACCAGAAAGCCGGCAAGAAAGATGACCTCGCCACGTGGCTCCGTTAGCACCGAGTAGAGCAATTTGAGCGCTTGGCCTGGACCATCCTCACGGAAAGTTCCGTCTTGGGCGATAGCCCCAGTCGTAACACCCCATGCGGCCGCCATGGTGGTGCTTGTGATGGCCAGGCTGTCGGCGCCGGTTGAATTTTGACCCACTGGGGATGCGGCTAAAAACTTGGACTGTTTATGCCATGAGCCCCAAGCTTCGTCGGTAGTCAAGAGGACTGCGCGCGCCCAAGGACATCTTGATCCGCTTCTCGTTGTACCAGCGGATGTAAGAGTCCAAGGCCTGGGTGAACTGCTCAATGGTCGTTGATTGCCAGTTGCCAGGGTAGAACCATTCGGTCTTCAATCGACCGAAGAAGCCCTCGCAGGCTGCATTGTCGGGCGAACAGCCTTTGCGGGACATCGAACGCGTCAGCTCGGCATCCGCGATACGTGCCAGCCATCCCGGCCATCGATAGTGGGCACCGCGATCCGAATGCACGACGGGCCGGTTGGTGCTGATGTCGATCGACTCGATAGCGGCATCCAGCATCGTGTTCACCAGCTGCGCGTCCGGGCGTATGCCGATCGTCCAACTGACCACCTTGCCATCGAAGCAGTCGATCACAGGCGACAGATACACCTTGCCTGCCGGAATGTGGAACTCCGAGATGTCGGTGAGCCATTTCTCGTTGGGAGCACCAGCGGTGAAGTCGCGGTTGACGAGGTTCTCTGGCGCCGGACTGATCTCGCCCAGATAGGAACCATACCGACGCCGCTTGGGCGTCGCAGCGACCAGGCGCTCCTGTTTTCATCAAGCGCAGCACCACCTTCTCACAAATGTGCACGCACTGACTGCTCAGTGACGCCCGCATGCGGCGATAGCCATAGCAGCGGTGATTGCGCTCGAAGATGTCCGCCATGGTGCCGCGCACTTGGGCGTACTTGTCTGCGACTTGCGCCTGGGCGCGATGATAGAAGTACGAGCTTCTTGCCAAGCCCAGCGTTTCAAGGAGCTCGAGCACCGGGTGGGTCGGTTTCAGGGCATCAACCAGCTGTGTCTTTTCCCGATTGCTCAGGCTTTGCAGGTTGATGCCCCCGTCTTTTTTTATGAGTTCATTGGCCTTGTTCAGGAGATCGTTCTCCAACTGCAGGCGGTGCAAGTCGCGTCGGAGTGCGTCGATCTGTCGCTGCAGTTCTTCGCGCTCATCTGGCGGGGGCGGTTCGGGCTTGCTTGTCATGGATGCGGGTGTCTCGGGGCCGAGTAGCTGGTTCTTCCAGTTGTACAGCGTCGGCCTGCAAACGCCCAGTCTTTGCGCGACCGCTTGTGCGCTTTCTTGTCGGGTGCACAGGGCGATGACTGCAGCGTGCTTCAGCTCGGGCGGGCGGGGTGACGTGTCAGGCCGGGCCACGCCTGGCGAGCACAACTGAGGATGCACCGCCTGAATCCAGGCACGCAGAGAGTCGCGCGACGGATAGCCGAGCGTCTTGATGGTGGCTGCAATGCAGCGCCCGTGCGCCAGGTAATGCTCGATGGCCAGCGTCTGCTGCGCTTGTGAGTATTTGGGCTCGGTGCGCGCATAGCCGCGCGGTAGGTCCGAGCCCTGCTCATATGCCCGATGCCAGCTCTTGAGAGCGTTCTCTGTTGGGTAACCCAGCTGGTGAATGGTCTCGGCGACTCGCTTGCCAAGTTTGATAAAGAGCTCGACTGCTCGGATTCGATCTTCGTAGGAATACATGAACTACTTTCAAGTAGTCCAAGTTTTTGTCCGCATCCGCCCCGCGCCCCATGAGGCGAACGCCTCGACGTGGCCACGCAAGAAGCTGTCCATGCGTGCGTCCAGGAAGAAGCGCAGGAAGATCGCGCGCGAGTAGCTCAGCACCATGACGAAGGCCATCAGCGGGCGCCGCGCACGGCCGATCTGCAGATGGCCGAAGTGCCCCCAGTCGACCTGGGCCTGTTCACCGGGCAACGTGCGCAGCCGCAAGTAAGCCTCGGCCACCGGCCGTGGGCGCATGCCGGCAATGAGATGGCGGAAATGCTCGCCGCTGCCGGCATAGCCTCGCTCGCTGACCATGCCGAACAGCCGTACGGCGCTCAGCTCGGGGAACTGGGCCAGCGTCTGGAGGATGAACGCCCCGTACGGGTCGATGCGGCTTGGGCGCAATGGCGTCGACGGTGTCGGCAGGCCGCTCTGGGCGAGCACCCGGTGCACGGTGTCGCGGTGCACGCGCAGCAACCGGGAGATGGTGCCCACGCGCCACTTCTCCACGTCATACAGGCGCAGGATCCGCGCACTCAGTTCAGGGGCTATGGTCACGGCGCGCGACGCGGGTGCCGGCCCGTCGGCCCCAGCGCAGGAAGCCCTGACGCACCCAAGGCATCAACGCCTGTTCGCAGCGCCGACAACGCGCGCCAACAAGCGCCGCCTGCGCTTGCGTCACGCCGCCAGCGCGTGAGTCGGCACCCTCGTGCCCGGGCGCCTGCGCGACGGCGCTGTCCGTGGTGATGTCCATGCATGCGACCAGTGGAGCATCGGCGGGGCACGATCGGGAACCCTGATGCGTCACCTTTTTTGCGTCGCTGCGGTGGCGGCTTCGCCATCGCCGTGCCCGTGCCGCGTGGGCCATGCGACCGCGGCGGCTGCGCTGGTAGCGTTGGGCCACCTCGCGTTGCGCACTCTCACGGGCCTGGCGTGAACACGCCGCGCTGCAATAGCGCTGGCCACGATCGCAGTGACTGCACAGCAGCACTTGGTCGCGACCGCGCGCGCACAGGAACAGACGGGCGCCACGTTCCATTCGCACCTCGAGGCGCTGCCAATGGTGCTGGACGGACGCGTCCCAGCGCGCCACACTGTGGTGGCACCGCCTTTATCGGCACGGTGTAGGGCGCGCCGCGGTCTTCAAGCTTGCCGGCGTGATGGGACCGCTGCCGTACCCGCCTTCTGCGGCAACGTCGTGTGTTGTACAGACCACGGCGTGCTTGCGCCACAGGGCAGACGCGCGACACGCGCGTCTTCAGCCGATGAAGCGCTGCGCCCCCTTGAGATCCGCCGCACTCGTTGCAGCCGGGACGGGGCTGGCCGTGCCTGCATGGCCGCCCTCCGGGCGCCCATGCAGGCACCCCCAAGACTCCAGAACTTACCCCCGCCAGAGGCATCGGGCACAAACCAACGCTGGAACGTTAAGTCACCCAAACGAAAACCGCGTCCTCGCCGCCGAATAGACGCGGTTTCTGACCGCCGTTCACACGGGGAGAGTGTCTGTCGGTCTTCTCGCATCGACGCGTTGGCCAGCATCTGCATGGTGGGCCGACTGCACCTACCTCGCAGACTGTAGGCCTGCGGCGCCACCGTTCCGATTCGGATCTTCCGCTTTTCATGTGGACGGCCAGTCGCGTCGCCGCTATTTCCGCATTGCCAGTTGCCTGAGCCGCACTCAAGCAAGACTGGTGTCCCATGCGCTTGCTGACTAGCAGCTCACACAACAAACGCTTCTTGTGCCACGCGCACCGTGCTGCGCGTTGAAGGCGCACCTCCCAGCCACCAATCACTGTTGTCGGCCAATTGCGGTCAATCAGAAAAGGCGAATCAATTTTTCCACGCACCGTGTGCGTGCGGCCATCCCGTTTTTGCGGCGAAATGTGACCCGATTAGTGCGCGGGGCCGATCACCCGGGGCGTCGGGCGGGAAAACCCTAGGCACGCTTCGTGCAAACAACCTTGCCCATCTGGCTGGATCGCCATACGATACAAGAATATCGCAAACCGAAGGAACCCTATGCGACAAGTTGATGATCCCCGACTATGGCGGCTGCTCCTCATCGCCCCGCTGGCGGTATCGCTGTTGTTGTTCGCAGTGCCTCAGTATTTCTTCATCAGTACCAGCTTCCACCACAACTTGGGATATGGACGTATCGATGAAGCTTTCTCGATGGAAAACTACGCACGCATCTTCACGGATACGCTGTTTCTAGAGGCACTTGCTCGGACCGTCTGGCTGTCTGCGACCACCGCGATCCTGTGTCTGGTGTTGGGCTTCCCGGTCGCGTATGTACTTGCGCGGGCACAGTCGAAATGGACCCCCCTGCTCCTCGGCATCCTGGTTGCCGCCACGTTCATCACCCCTGTTGTCAAAGACCTTGGCCTCATCATCCTGCTCAGCAAGAACGGTCTCGTCAACGGCGTGCTACAGGGCATCGGCGCAATTTCCGCTCCATTTACGTGGCTCGGGTCGGAGGCCGGGGTTGTTATCGGCCTCGCACACTACACGCTTCCCCTGATCGTCCTGATGCTGCATACGGTGCTTCAGACCGTGCCACGTAGTCTTGAAGACGCGGCGCATGCGCACGGCGCGTCGCGGCTGCGAGTCTTCTACGCAGTGATCATCCCCATCGTGCGGCCGGGGATGGTGGCTGCGGCCCTCATGGTCTTCAACCTTGCCGCTGGAGCGTTCACCACACCCGCGCTGCTCGGAGGTGGACGCGTGTTGACCTTCTCGATACTGATCCAGCGCGCCGTGATCCTGGATGTGGACTATCCGTTTGCCGCGGCACTTTCGACTCTGCTCCTTGTCTTCGTCTTTTCCCTCAACCTCTTGTCTGGCTACCTGATGGTGAAACAGACGGGGAATCGCAAGCCGACAAGGACTAAGTCCGCGGCAGTGCCGCCGGCTCTCCAACCGAACCTGAAAGGAGCTTGATTATGCGAGCTGCTGCAATTCGCAAATGGCTGGCGTACGGTCTGTGCCTCTTGGTCTATCTTTATCTGGTCGCGCCGGTGATCGTGGTGGCCGGCGCCTCGCTCGACCAAGGCTCGATGTACGCCGCTGTCTTTCCTCCCAAGACGATCGGGTTGCGCTGGTATCTCGAAATACCGGACAAGTACGTTCACGCGCTCGGCATCAGCGCGACAGCTGCCTCTATCGCCTCGGTTATTTCGGGCATCCTGGGAACCTTGGCCGCCTTGGGCATCGTCCGCGGAAAAATACCCGGAACCGAATGGCTGCGCGCATTGTTTCGCGCACCTCTGCAGATCCCGTTCGTTGTAACTGGCGTAGTTTTCCTTCAGTTCTATTACGGGCTGCAGTCGATTACAAATCTCGAACTCGCAGCCACGCTTCCTGGCTTGATCATCGCCTATGTATTTGTTGGCACACCGTATACGATTAATACCGTAGGCGCGGTGCTGGAACGTCTCAATCCAAGGCTCGACGAAGCCTCATCCATCCTTGGTGCCAATCGCTGGGCCACGTTCTGGCGAGTTACGTTCCCGCTGATCCGTCCAGGTTTGATGGCGGGCATGCTCTATTCCTTCATCATTGCCTTCGGCGATGTTCCGTTATCAATTTTTCTCTCATCTTCTGAATATTCGACGTTGCCGGTCGTGATCTTTCAGACGCTTCAGTTTGACTTCAGTCCGACTGTTCTTTCAATTTCGACGTTGATTGCTCTACTTTCCGTTGTGTCTCTCTGGCTCATCCAAAAATTCGTCGGGCTCGATTTCGTTGCTAAGCGCTGAGCTTTTATCTTCACTTCAACAGGATTTATCATGAAATCACGGAATTTTCGCCACGCGGTGGCGCTCATATCAGCCGCAACGCTAGCCGTCGCTCTTCCGGCTTCCATCGCGAACGCTCAGCAGCGCTTCGACGGCGTCACGTTGCGGGTCGGCACATATGGGGGGCCGTGGGGTGATGCCGTGAATGCAAATGTCGGCAAGAAGCTCGAGGCAATGGGTGCCAAAGTCGAGTACGTCGTCGGCAACCCGGCGGATAACTTTGCGAAAGTTGTCAGCGCCCGCGGCCGTGCTTCTCCGATCGACGTCATGGAGATCGGGCCGGCGGAGCGACTCGCAATGACGCGAAACGACTTTCTCGAAGATCTCCCCGTAGAGATGATTCCGAATTTGTCCAAACTCTCCGTTCAGGTGGCCGACAAGAAGGCGATCGCGCACCAGATGGTACAGAACGGCATCCTGTATCGCGTCGACTCATTTAATGCTGACAAATTGCCGGTGCCGAAGCGCTTCGAGGACCTGCAAGACCCGAAGTTTGCGAGTAAGACCGCGTTCCCGGACGTGACCAACCCGCAACATTGGCCTGCGGTGTCCGCCATGGCGAGCGACGCAGGAGGTAGCGAGTCGACGCCTGAAAAGGGGTTCGAGCAAGTGCTCAAGATCAAACCGCTTTATTTTTACGGTTCAGCCACCGAACTGACGCAAAAGATGACGATGGGCGATGTGGTTGCTGCTACCTCTCATGCAGGCATGGCGGTGCGACTTGCAAATGCGGGCCAGCAGATCGGATTCGTCCATCCGCAAATCGGCGGCAAGCGGGGAGAGATTGAATACAACTACCTCGGCATAGTGAAGGGCACGAAGAACAAGGAAGCTGCTGCTGCATTCATCAATGCCTTCCTGGACACGCAGTCCCAAGCAAACTTTGCCAAGCCGATGGGCGTGGTACCAACCAATCGCGAAGCGCGCGCGATCCTTGAAAAGGATCCGGTCATGAGCAAATTCATGCTACTGAGTGACAAGGATCTTGCGAACACCTACACCATGGATTGGTCGAAGGTGGACGTCGAGAAGTGGCGCGCCGCTTGGGCGCGAACCGTCAGCAAATAAGGAAGTTACATGGCACGCGTAACTTTGCAGGGCCTCGGCAAGCACTTCGGGGCCGAGAAGATCATCGATCACATCGATCTCGAGATTCAAGACGGTGAGTTTCTCACCCTGCTGGGACCTTCGGGGTGCGGCAAGACGACGACCCTCCGTATCGTCGCGGGCTTTCTCTCGCCGAATACGGGCCGCGTGCTCTTCGACGGCAAAGATGTCACGCGCGTGCCGACCCAAAGCAGAAAGCTTGGGATGGTTTTTCAAGACTATGCGCTTTTCCCGCATCTGACGGTCGCTGAGAACGTCGGCTTTGCGCTGAAATCCCACGGTGTACCGAAGGCCGATGCTGACAAACGGGTGAACGAGTTGTTGTCCCTCATCCGCCTTCCCGCAGTAGCCAGCCGCTTCCCCGTCGAGCTCTCCGGCGGTCAGCAGCAGCGTATCGCTATTGCGCGAGCGCTGGCGCACACGCCCGCCGTGCTGCTGATGGATGAACCACTCGGCGCACTCGACCTAAAGCTTCGAGAAGCGATGCAAAACGAACTTCATTCCATCCAGCGACAACTCGGCATCACCACCATCTACGTGACGCATGACCAAGAGGAGGCGCTGAGCCTTTCGCACCGGATTGCGCTGATGAGACACGGGCGCATTGAGCAATTGGATACGCCCAAGGGAATCTACTCAAAGCCAAAGACTCCCTTTGCGGCCTTCTTTCTTGGAAAGGTCAACTTTCTTCAAGGGCAAATTACCGGTCGACAAGGTGAGTACTACGAGATCCGGGTCGGTGATCAGAGGCTTTTCTGCCCCATCGAGGGCCAGCCCCAAGAGTTCGCCCTTGATGCGCACGTGGTGCTGGGCGTACGGCCAGAGCAGGTCCGGCTCGATGATGCTCCAGCTGCGGGAGGCTTGAACTGCATCCGGGGGAAGATCGTGCGTGAGAAGTTTATTGGCAAGGTCGTGCAGTTCGATGTTGAGGTCGATGCCGATACGGTTGTCGTGGTTGACGGCACGCTCGAGCAGGCCAAGGGCGTGGGGGCCACGGTCCAGCTTGTCTGGGATATGCGCATGACTCACCTCTATCCGTTCGCTGAAGACCTCGAGCTTGGCATCAGTAGAGAGAAGAATGAGCGCAAAACCATCTCCAATGTGAGTTCTGCGGCTCCAAGAGTGCAGTTGTCTCATCCTCAGTTTGCGGTATAGGCAATAGGCCCTGACCCGGCGGCGTGGTGTGCTTTCTGCGCCTGTCCTGGAAAGGGACCAATGTGTAAATCTTCTTGACCCATCTCCGGCTCGCTCGCCTCTGCGCGGACTGGCCGTGCGTCCAGGCAACCTCGCGGGCACAGGACAAATGGAAATCAATTTGCGCACGGCTAGCGGTCCGAAATTGAAGATCTGCGTCTACGGCGCAGGCGCTGTCGGATGCTGGCTTGCCTGCGAACTCGCGGCGGAAGGCCACTTTGTCTCAATGATCGCCCGAGGTGCCGTGCTGGTGGCGCTGCGTGACGGACCGGCCCAGGCGATCCTGCCAGGGCGGACGCTTGCGGCGCAAGTACATGCTGTCCAGACGCCCTCGGAGCTTGAGTCGCAAGACGTCGTGGTGTTGGCGCTTAAGTCCAATTCGCTTGTCAAGGCGGCGCCATCAATTAAGGCTCTTCTAGGTCCGAACACGATTGTTCTCAGTGTGATGAACGGATTGCCTTGGTGGTTCTTCGAAGGCATTCGCAGCGATCTTGTTCCGGTAGGCGGCCTGGAAGCCGTCGATCCCGGTGGCCGAATTGCGGCGAGCATTCCCGCGGTGGCAGTCGTTGGCGGCGTGGTCCATGGCGGGTTCGTCGCCGAGCGCCCCGGCGTCACCCGAACCTCCGGGCGGCGCCGGATCCTCATAGGCGACTCGTGCGGTTCGCTTACCGCAAGGGGCGCCTTCTTGACTTCGCTATTTCGAGGTGAGGATACGGACATTGCGGTTGCCCCTTTTATTCAGCAAGAAATATGGCTGAAGCTACTGGGCAACATTACTGCCAATCCAGTTAGCGCGCTGTGCGAGAGCTCTTTGATGCCGATGCTAGATGACGAGCTCGTCGTCCAATTGATGTCGCGTGTGATGGCAGAAGCCATGATGATTGGCAACCGATTGGGGTTCAGGTTCGATGAGACGGTCGAATCTCGACTTCGGAAGATGCGAGAGCTTGGCGACATCCGAACCTCCATGCTCCAGGATCTTCAGAGCGGCCGACCTCTGGAGATCGACACCATATTAGGTTCCGCGCGGGAGCTTGCCTTGGCGTTGGATGTAGCCACGCCGTTCATTGACTCGTTGTTAGGCCTTTTGCGCGTCAAGGCGCAAGGCGCGGCGCTGCGTTGAAGCACGATCAGTACGACACTCAAGTTTCTGGCGTGCCTTGCAAGCTGGTCGCGTGTTCTCCTCTCACACTTTGTTACTCAGCAGTCAGAAATATAGGCGACAGAAGGCGTTTCGAAGAATGATCGAACAAGCCGGCGGTTCTTCTGCATCTCGCGCAACTGCTGGTCGACGCGAATTTCGAGTTTTTCCCCAGCTCGCAAGGGGTTGCGAGCCACGCCAGTGCGCTTGACGTGACTCCAGACCAGCTCGTCCGGATTCAGGTCCGGTGCGTAGCCCGGCAGGATGTGCATGCTCAGCTGGCCCTCGGTGGACTCGATGTACTCGCGCACGTTGGCTTTCTTGTGAGCTGGCAATCCGTCCACCACCAGGTGCACGGGCTTGCTGCGACCCTTCATCATCTTCTTGAGCAATTCGATGAATAGCTCGGCATTCAGCGCGCCTTGGTAGGTCGCGAACCAGAACCCTCCCCTGGCGTTGACAGCCGACGCCGCCGAGATCGACTGGCGCTGACCGGGGCGCTCAATGACCGGGGTCTTGCCCTTGGGCGCCCAGGTCCTGCCGTGCACGGTGTCGGCACGAAAACCCGACTCGTCCCAGAAGTAGACTTCGCCCCCGCTTTGCCTCGCAGCCGCAGCGATACCGGGGTAGGTTTCGCGCCGCCAGCGCTCGATGGCTTGAGGATCTCGCTGGTAGGCGCGCTGCAGTGGCTTCTGCGGCGTCAGTCCGAGCTTGGCCAGCAACGCACCGACTGCCGTTACTCCCATCTTCGCGCCGAACTTCTGTTCGATCAGCGTCACGACAATGGCGCGTGTCCACAGCCCGAAGTCCAAGCCGTACTGTCGCGGGTCGTGTCCATTGATCCAACGAAACACCTGGCGCTCCTGCGCGGGACTCAGCGTACGCGGTCGGCCGGTGCCGCGTGTGCCGCGCAATGCCTTGAGGCCTTTGCCTCGACCTGACGAGGCCCTCAGCCATTTGTAGATCGTGGTGCGGCTGAAGCCGTAGGCGGCGATCACCGAAGAGGGCTTCTCGCCATCGCGAACTCGCTCGACTGCCATCAGGCGAATCTCTTCAAGTGTTTTGTGATCCAGCGTGCGGCCATCTCGCTTCATGCGCTATTGGAACATCAACTCGATTGCCGCGGTGAGTTTTGTAGCCTAAATTATCGACTACTGAGTAATCAAATGATCATTGGAATTCCCTGCCGAAACAGCCGCCGGCGAGACCCGTGTGGCGGTCACGCCCGAGACGGCGAAGAAACTCACAGCGCAAGGCCGTACGGTCCGCGTGCAATCGGGCGCCGGCGTTGCCGCCAGCGTCACTGACGCCGCCTACCAGGCTGCGGGCGCCGAGATCACCGATGCCGATCCCTCCGATGCCGAAGCTGCGCGCATGAAACCCGGCACCGTCGTCATCGGCATGCTCAACCCCTTCGACGCCGCCGGCCTGCAACGCCTGGCCAGCGCCGGCCTCACCAGCTTCGCGCTGGAAGCCGCACCGCGTACCACCCGCGCCCAGAGCATGGACGTGCTCTCCTCCCAGGCCAACATCGCGGGCTACAAGGCGGTAATGATCGCGGCCGATCGCTACCCGCGCTTCTTCCCGATGCTGATGACGGCGGCCGGCACGGTCAAGGCCGCCCGCGTCGTGATCCTCGGCGTCGGCGTGGCCGGGCTGCAGGCCATTGCCACCGCCAAGCGCCTCGGCGCGGTCATCGAGGCCAGCGACGTGCGCCCGAGCGTCAAGGAGCAGATCGAATCGCTCGGCGCCAAGTTCATCGAGGTGTCCTACGACACGGATGAAGAGAAGGAAGCCGCGGTCGGCGTCGGCGGCTATGCCAAGCCGATGCCGCCAAGCTGGCTCGCGCGCCAGCAGGTCGAGGTGGCCAAGCGCGTGGCGCTGGCCGACATCGTGATCAGCACCGCGCTGATCCCGGGCCGCGCCGCGCCGACGCTCATCAGCGAGGACATGGTCAAGTCGATGAAGGCCGGCTCGGTCATCGTGGACATCGCGGCCGGCAAGGGGCCGGATGGCATCGGTGGCAACTGCCCGCTGTCGGAAGCGGACAAGACGATGATCAAGCATGGCGTGACCCTGGTGGGCGAGACCAATCTCGCCGCGCTCGTGGCGGCCGACGCATCGGCCCTCTATGCGCGCAACGTGCTCGACTTCCTGAAGCTGGTCATCACCAAGGAGGGCGCACTCAAGATCGACCTCGAGGACGACATCGTCGCCGCCTGCCGCATGACGCAGGACGGCCAGGTCACGCGCAAATAACGAGGAGGAAGAAGCCATGGATCCCGTTTCCCACACAGTCATCAACCTGATCATCTTCGTACTGGCCATCTACGTGGGCTACCACGTGGTCTGGACCGTCACGCCCGCGCTGCACACGCCGCTGATGGCGGTGACCAACGCCATCTCGGCGATCGTCATCGTCGGCGCGATGCTGGCGGCGGCCATGACCACCACCTACTTCGGCAAGACCATGGGCGTGCTGGCCGCGGCGCTGGCCGCGGTGAACGTGTTCGGCGGCTTTCTCGTCACGCGGCGGATGCTGGAGATGTTCAGGAAGAAAGAGAAGAAGGCACCGGCGAAGGAGGCAGCCAAATGAGCATGAACGTCGTCACGCTGCTGTACCTCGTCGCCAGCGTCTGCTTCATCCAGGCTCTGAAGGGCCTGAGCCATCCGATGACGTCGATCCGCGGCAACCTGTTCGGCATGGTCGGCATGGTCGGCATGGCCATCGCCATCGTGACCACGGCCGCGCTCATCATCCAGCTCTCCGCCGGCAACGTCGGCGGCATGGCCTGGGTGCTGCTCGGGCTGGTGGTCGGCGGCGGCTATGGCGCCTACCGCGCCAAGACCGTCGAGATGACGGCCATGCCCGAGCTGGTCGCGTTCTTCCACAGCATGATCGGCATGGCGGCGGTGGTCGAGCCGTGGGCCTTCGGCATCACGCCGCTGCCGGTCCAGGCGGCAGGCATGGTCAACACGCCGGAAGGCGCGATGATCGTCGACGGCTTCCTGCGCTATGCGATCCCGACCGGCAACCGGTTCGAACTGTTCCTGGGCGCGGCCATCGGCGCGATCACCTTCAGCGGCTCGGTCATCGCCTTCGGCAAGCTCTCGGGCAAGTACAAGTTCCGCCTGTTCCAGGGTGCGCCGGTGCAGTTCAAGGGCCAGCACATGGTCAACCTGGTGCTGGGCCTGGTGACCATCGGGCTGGGCCTGATGTTCGTCTTCACCGAGAGCTGGGGCGCCTTCTTCCTGATGGTGCTGCTGGCCTTCGTGATGGGCGTGCTGATCATCATCCCGATCGGCGGCGCGGACATGCCGGTGGTGGTGTCGATGCTCAACAGCTACTCGGGCTGGGCGGCGGCGGGCATCGGTTTCTCGCTGAACAACGCGATGCTGATCGTGGCCGGTTCGCTGGTGGGCTCGTCGGGCGCGATCCTGAGCTACATCATGTGCAAGGCGATGAATCGGTCGTTCTTCAGCGTGATCCTGGGCGGCTTCGGCGGCGAGGCGGTGTCCGCATCCAGCGGCGCCAAGGAGCAGCGCCCGGTCAAGAGCGGCAGCGCCGACGACGCGGCCTACATGCTGTCCAATGCCGAGACCGTGATCATCGTGCCGGGCTACGGTCTGGCGGTGGCGCGCGCGCAGCATGCGGTCAACGAACTGGCCGAGAAGCTGATCCACAAGGGCGTCACGGTGAAATACGCGATCCACCCGGTGGCCGGTCGCATGCCGGGCCACATGAACGTGCTGCTGGCCGAGGCCGAGGTGCCCTACGACCAGGTCTTCGAGATGGAAGACATCAACGGCGAGTTCGCGCAGGCCGACGTGGCCATCATCCTGGGTGCCAACGACGTGGTGAACCCGGCCGCGTTGCAGAAGGGCACGCCGATCTACGGCATGCCGATCCTGGAAGCCTACAAGGCCAAGACGGTGATCGTGAACAAGCGCTCCATGGCTGCGGGTTATGCGGGCCTGGACAACGAACTGTTCTACATGGACAAGACCATGATGGTCTTCGGCGACGCCAAGAAGGTGGTCGAGGACATGGGCAAGGCGATTGAGTAGGCGATCAAAGCTAGATCGCTGAACCCATATTGGCGATTAAGTTCCGAATTAGACTGGGTGCGGTCGGCCAAAATTTGTCCGTTGAACGACAGCTGTCGTTGAAAGCAGCCATTGGTCGTCCGAGCAGCCGACCGACCGCGCCCCGTTCTGGATCAGCCGTGTCCGGAGCAAACGGAAAGGTCCGCAGATCGATATGTTGCCGTCATCGCTGAGCCCGGCTCGCATCGCATTTTTGCTACCACCGACTTTATCGCTGCTATCAGGAACACTACCGGCTCATGCAGACAAGCGTGCTCGAAAATAGGTCGCGGTCTCTTCATCGACACTGTAGATGTAGCAGCCTTTCATGCCGCGGGTCATCAGGGTGCGATACGGGCCCGTTGCTGTCGGTCGCCAACGCTCGATCCATGGGAGGTGTACCAGCGAGAGCGGTCAGTGGTCCGACCGCGATAGCAACATAGCAACTGCAGATCCGCAGATCCGGCAGAAGTGACGACCAGGGGCTTCGATTCGCGTCAGCCGCGGATCAGAAATACGCAGCAATTGGAGCGCCACCGAGTACGTCTTGCCAATGGCCTAGCTGTGCGTTGCCAGAGCCGTCATTCATAGAGGTGCCGGCCCGCGGGCCCTCATGCCTTGATGACCCAACCACTGCACCAACCTTTAGCCGCTACCAGCTTGCCGCCGAATAGTGGGCAGCCTCCGGACCGATCGGTTGCCTTTCCCTCAAAGTGTCGGCAATTGCTGCATCGCTGGGATGCGGTATGTGTTGGATACTTAGCAGTGTCGACCTTCGCCGAGTCCTCGCGGTAGCCCAACGCCAAGGCTGGCGGATCAGCCTCGTCGACGTCGGCAACGGCTTCGGTATGCACTAACCCTAGTAGCGAACTCGCCGCCATACATCGGAAAACAAATAAGCGTCGATCGGACCTCATGGCATTCCTTTGCGGCTGACCTGTCGCGTACACGAAGGTTTGCTGCGGCGAATTTTGACCCCGAATCCGACCGGAGCAAAGTCCAATTTGCCGGCAACACAAGATCGTTCGCCTGGCTTTCGAGCCCGCCTTCGGTCATCCGGGCACCGTCAAAGTCTTAGCATTTAGAACTTATCCGTAAATTATGTTGACGTCAGCAGGTACCTTGCGAAAGGCGATGATGGCGGCGGCAAGGTGGTTGAGGGCGACGAAGCTGCGCTCGAGTTTCTCGTAGCGCACGAGCAGCTTGCGGAAGCGGTTGAACCAGCTATGGCAGACCTCGACGACCCAGCGTCGCGCCTTCTTGGTCGGATCGCGCCGCTTGATGTCGGCTTCGGTACGTCGACCAACGACGTGAGGGATGTAGCCGTTGCGCTCGATGGTGCGAAGGTGCTCGGCTCCACGGTAGCCCGCGTCGGCGCACAGATGTTTGTGTCGCCGATATGGCGGATCCTTGCGCCTGACTACGATGGCTGCGAGCACGTCGTCAAGCCTCTTGCAGTCATGGACGTTGGCCCCTGTCACGACGAGCGACAACGGGACGCCACGGCCGTCCACCAACAGGTGCCGCTTGCTTCCTTTTTTTCCCCCGATCCGTCGGGTTGGGGCCCACGGCTTCCTGTGCCAGTGGCGCCTTCATCATCGCGCCGTCGATGCTCTGCCAGCGCCAGGCAAATGCCCTGCATCTGGTCGTATTCGGCCAAGCCCGCCTTCCAAAGAGCCTCGAAGACTCCCGCGGCCTCCCACTCAAGAAATCGCTTGTGGATGGCGCTTGCGCTGCCGAAGCGCTCCTTGGGCAGCGCCTTCCACTGGCAGCCCGTACGCAGCACGTAGACGATCGCCTCGAACACCAGTCGAGCCGGCTTTGGTGGTCACCGGCCCCTGGCTTGCGCACGTAGATTTCTCTGCCGCCAAGCGCGCAGGAATCAGCGGCTCCGCCCGCTGCCAGAACTCCTCGCTTACCACCCACGACTCGATACGTTTCGCCAAGATCTTGATCCATCGCCGCGCCCAATACGGCTCGGATCGACCGTTTACCTATTTACGGATAAGTTCTTAGAGTGACTGCTCTCAATCCTGTCGCGACTGTACTGGCAGATAGTGTGTATGACTGCTCCTGCTCGGGGCCGCCAGATTGCAACCGCGCCGGGCAGCTAACTTTGGTCGGCTGCGCCGACACCTCGAAGGTCAGCTCCCCGGCGCGACCCCGTGCTCACACTACCGGCCACCTGCTGACATTCGACTTGGCCCAATGAAGAGCGCCTTTCAATTGGAACCAGCCAGCGTGGCCGCTCTGCCCAGCGTGAAATTGGCCGCTTTCGCATCGATGGGCTCTGGCCCCGCAGGCGTCACATCACCCCGGCCCTGCCATTCAAAGGTCGTTGACAGTCTCATGGTGCGCTGGCATAAGTATCTCGAGCAATTCGCAGTCGTCGGACCAGCCCACCACCGTGTGCCGAATACTTGGTGGCTGCACCCAGCACGAGCCCGCGACGAGTCGCTGCGGCCCCAGGCCCTCGAAATCGGTCTCGAACCAGCCCTTCAGGCAATAGACCATCTGGAATTGGATGTTGTGGTGATGTCGCACGCTCAATTCGGTCCGGAACGGCGCGATCATCCGGATGACGTGCGCTTCGGCCGAGCCGTTGGTTGCTTGCGCGACCCCCAGGTCGCGATAGGCTGAGTACTCGCGCAAGCCATCAGCCTTGAAATCGGCCTCGTCGTGATGGCTGATAGTGAAGTGCTGCAGCGCACTGGGCAGGGGTTCCATTCGTCCTCCAGTGAATTATTCGCGGATCGATCACACTCCAAAAGCGATCCCATGGCAAGTGCGGCGGGACGACTCGGCATCAATGTCGCGAGCAACGAGCGTCAGTTGTCAGCCCGAGAATTGCGGTGGCGAGTCGCTTGAGAGCGAGCGCTCCCGTTGCAGACGTGCCGGACATCGGTCGATTCTGACCGACTGCGTTGGGCCCTGACCTCCAGTTGGCGGGCCAAGATAGCAGTCGATCGATCCTGCAAGGTTGCGTCGCCCATTGCAGCCAAGCTACGTCTGCATTACTTTGTGACCAGCGATAGATGCCGCAGTCGGCTTCACGCTGGGAAGACCGGTCTCAGCCGTACAGCGTGAATTCGACCCGCGCCCGGGAACAACCGCAATCGCTGCACACTTGCCGCCCGATGAGCGCCAACGACAGGTCGAGGCCAAAAGCAGTGGGCAGCACAGCGCCACGAAGTCGCCACGAAGCGGCACGAAAATTTTCAGACAGCCGACCTCGCGACCTCGACGCCCTTGGGCTGTCGCTGCACCCCGATCGTTGTGAAAAGCACCTTGCACGCGTCGGCGCCCTTGTTACGCCAGGCGTGTCTCGTACCGTTCTGAACGAACGTATCGCCCGCGCGCAAGAGCGTTTGCTTTCCGTCATCCAGTTCGAGCCAGATCTCGCCCGAGATGACGTACCCGAAATCGATCGAGTCGCTGGTGTGCATGCCCGGATTCGAGCGCTCCATGTGGGCCGCGAATCCGGGCAACACGCGTTCCATTTCAAGATAGGCAGCCTTGCGATCGCCCGGAACTGGGCGGGGCAGGACGTCTGGCGGGAACGTGACGATACCGAAGCTGAAGCCCCCGGGAGGCGGAAAGTAGGTTGAGAGAGGCGGTACCGCGCCGTCATCCGGAAAGCTTGGAGGACGCTGCGTGGACCAGAGCGCCAGCCACTCGCTTCCCGGCAAGAAGCTGATGGTGAGCGGCGTGATCTCCGCGTCGTCTGCAACGATCGCCTTGCCTTCTGCACTGTGCCCAGTGACCAGACGCCGTGTTGGCATAAGAACCTCCTTTTGGACTGGGCGCGACGCCTGTGTGAGGCAACACGACAAACCGCCTCCCCGCATTGACTCACCCTGACTGTTGACCGACGTGAAGCTCACTTGCGGCATTCAGACAACGTCGGCAATGGCGCTGAACAGCGTCCAATCTCCGGGGAGGCCCTTCAAGGCCTTGATCCCGCGTTCCTCGAAGCGCAGGCCCGAGCCCGACACCAGATCCTTCACGGTCGTCGATACCAGAACCTCGCCAGCACCGGCATGGGACGAGATGCGTGCACCGACATGCACGGCCATGCCACTGACCTTGGAACCGGCGCTTTCGACCTCGCCGGTGTGCAGCCCGGCGCGGAGGTCGAGACCGAGGTCCTTGACCTCGCGCACCATCGCCAAAGCACTGCGCACCGCCCGCGCAGGGCCATCGAAGGTGGCGAACAGCCCGTCGCCCGCGGTGTCGACCTCGGTCCCGCGATGTGCTTCAAGTGCACTGCGGCCGATGGCATGGAAGCGCTGCTGCAGGTCGCGCCAGGCGACGTCCCCCAGGCGCACGGCCAATTCGGTGGAACCGACAATGTCGGTGAAAAGCACCGTCGCGAGCCAGCGCTCGTCGCTGCGCGCCTCGGTATGCGCTGCTGATCTGGACAGGCCGAACTGCACGATGCCCTCGACCAGCCGATCGCTGTCACCTGTGGACGGAAGGTGGTCGCTGCCCGGCAGTTCGAGGTATTCGGCTTCGGGCACATGATCGGCCAGGTAGCGCCCGTTCGCGACGTTGACCGCGCGGTCGCCACGCCTGTGCATGATCAATGTTGGCCGGCGCACCTGCGGCAGGATGGCACGCACGTCGATCTGGTCGTTGGCGAGATGCAGCCGCCTGATGGCGCTCGGCGAGGTGCTCTGCCGTTGGTAGCGCGCCAGGGCCTCGGCGAAGGCGGTATCACCGGCACGGCTCGGTGCAAACAGGCGCAACGACTCCGGCTTGCCCCAGTTTGCCGCGGTGCTTTGAAGGATCTGCTCGATCGTCGGCCTGTGGGGATAGTCCGGCGCCCACGAGAAGCGGGCCATCGAAGCGAGCAGGATGAGTCGCTCCACCATTTCGGGATAGGTGGCCGTGAACAGCGCGGCCATCGGGCCACCCTCCGACAGGGCCAGCAGCACGGCGCGCGTGGAACCGACGGCGCGCATCACATCGCGCACGTCGTCCATTCGCTCCTCCAGCGTCGGTACGCCTTCGAAGCGGTCGGAAAGGCCCTGGCCCCGCTTGTCGAACATGATGACGCGGAAGTGAGCACCGAAGGCGCGCAGCATTCGTGCGTATTCCGGATCTTCCCAGTTCATCTCGATGTGCGAGACGATGCCTGGAATGAACACCAGGTCCACCACGCCGTGCCCGAAGACCTGGTAGGCAATGCTCAGACCATCGGATTCGGCGTACTGCGTACGAGGAATGGGGATCTCAGCGATCATGACCGGAGGATGTGTCAGCGCCGGCGCCCGGGCGCGGCTACGGATCGATGCCTTCCACCGACACCAGCCTCGCAACACTGCATTCGTCGCGTACGGCCTTGAGGCCTTGATAGACCGGGCATGTGTAGAAGGCTTCCCACGCGGCGACGGATGGAAATTCGAGCACGACGATTCTTCGTGGTTGCCAGTCTCCCTCATGGACCTTGTGGGTGCCGCCGCGAGCCAGGTAGCGCGCGCCGGCTTGCTCAAGAGCGAGCTTGACGCCTTTCATGAACTCTTGATACGTGGACATGTCGCGAATCTCGACATCGAAGATCACGTAGGCACTCATTCATTCCTCTATTGCGGCGCGCAGCCATGTTCCGAGGACTATCGAGGCTTGAGCGGGCTCGCGTCCTTAAATTTTGCTAAACGCGACGCTGTGCGCGCAGACGCGCCCGCTAGGGGATGGCGTGAGAGTTGGCCCTGGAGAGGAAGTCCGTCATGCGCTGCCGAACCTCCGGGTCGCTGGCCAGCCGCGTGCCGCGCAGGCGGGCCGCCACCATGTCAGGCTGCAGCCGCTTCAGCTCCCGCAATTCGCAGGCAGCCCGCGCCAGATCGCCCGCGCCCACCAGGCACAGGACCAGGCAAAAGCGCGTGCCAGCAAAGTCGGCCTCGCGCAGCGATTGCCGCGCGGTGTCGACCGCGTCTTCGTAGGCCTTGTTGGCGAACTGGGCCCAGATCAGGTTGTCCAGCAGACGGAAGCGCGCCGGATCACGCGGGCTCAGGCGCAGCGCTTGCAGGCATTGCCGCAGGCCGCCGGCCGGGTCGCCGCCGATGGCCTCGCACATGCCCAGCCTCACCAGTGTCATGGCGTCGTTCGGGTTCAGTTCGAGCGAGCGCCTGAAGTCCGCCGTCGCCTCGGCCAGCTTGCCGCTGACCAGCATCAGCCAGCCACGGCCGCGCCAGGCCAGCGCATCGTTGTTGTCGATGGCCAGAGCCTGCGAGGCCGCGTCCAGCGCATCGTCCAACGCCGACGGCGCGGCGGTATCGAAATACAGGTGCCACGAGAGCGCGTCGACGATGGCATTGAGCGCCGCGCTGCAATCCGGGTCGATGGCCAGCGCTTCGCGTGCCAGCACGATTGCGCCATCGCGCGCGCCGCGGTTGGAGCGCGACAGGCCTTCGTGCGCCTGCGCCCAGGCGCGCTGCGCCAATGCATAGGCGCTGTTCCTTTGCGGGCGGGGTCCGCGTACGCGTTCGATCTCCGAGCGTTCGATGTGGGGCGCCATGGCGATGACGATGGCGCGCGCCGTTTCGTCCTGTAACGCAAACAGATCGTCGAGGCTGCGGTCGTAGCGCTCCCCCCAGATCTGCTGGCCGCTCACCGCCTCGATCAGCGCCGCCGCGACGCGCACGTGCTCGGCCGAACGGCGCACGCTGCCTTCGAGCACGTAGCGCACGCCCAACTCGCGCGCCACCGTGCGCGGGTCGACCGCGCGCCCTTGGTAGGCCTGCACGCTCTGGCGGGAGATGACGAAGATCGACCGGACGCGCGACAGAGCGTTGATCAACTCGCCGCCGATGCCTTCGATCAACGCCGCATCGCCCAGCACCCCGCCAGCGTTGGCAAACGGAAGCACGGCGATGGACGGCTTGTCGGGCAGGCCCAGGACCAGGCTTTCTGCCACAGCCACGCCCGTGGGTGGCGACACCGGCAGTGCGAAGCGGTAGCCTTGGCCCGAGACGGTCCGCAGCGCATCCGCGCCCAGCACCTTGCGCAGTGTGGACACCTGCACGCTGAGGTTGTTCTCTTCCACGGCCGCGTCGCGCCAGACCAGGCGCAGCAGTTCGTCCTTGGACACCACCCGGTCGCGATGTTGCACCAGCGCAGCCAGCAGGTCGAACGCCCGCGCGCCGAGCGTTACCGGCGAGCCGTTCTCGAGCAAGCGGCGCTGTTCGAGCAAAAGCTCGAAGCGTCCGAAGACCAGGGGGTCGGACAGGTCGGCTCTCCCAGCGGGTGGGGCCTGCAGTCTCACCGTGTGCTCCTGTTTAGGGGAATTAAAGGACAAGGGCACCCGCCAGCCTCGACAGTCCGGCAGCGGCACGGATGGTCGCGCCGCCCTGGCAGCCCGCGTCGCCGAAGGCTCCCCAGGGGAAACCTGTCACGGCGCCAGGAGACTTCAAAATGATTGCATTCGTTCGCATGACCTGTGTCAAGCCCGGCAAGCAGGGCGCTGCCGTGGCTTTCGCCAAGGAGATCTCGGCCTTCCTGAAAGGCGCCTACCACCTGGACACGGAGGTGCTGCGACCCGTGGGCGGCAATCCGCAGCGAATCGCGTGGTCGGCCCGATACCCGGACATGGCGTCCATGGAGACCATCACCACGAAGATGCTCGCCGATCCCAAGTATTGGGAACTGGTCAATGGCGCGTCGGAGTGCTTCATCGGGGGCTCGACACGCGATGTCATCTGGCAGACGATCTGAGTCCATGCCACTGGACCTGTTGATCGTCGGGGCAGGCTTCAGCGGCCTGTACATGCTGCACAGGGCGCGCATCATGGGCCTGTCGGCGCGGGTCCTCGATGCCGCGCCCAGCGTGGGCGGCACCTGGTACGCCAACCGCTACCCGGGCGCCCGGGTCGACATCCAGAGCCTGGAGTATTCGTTCTCGTTCAGCGAGGCATTGCAGCAGGAATGGCGGTGGACCGAGCGCTATGCCTCGCAGCCCGAACTGCTGCGCTACGCCAACCACGTGGCAGACCGCTTCGACCTGCGCCGCGACATCACCCTGAACACGCGCGTGACATCGGCCTGCTTCGACGACGCCGCGCAACGCTGGGAGGTCGGCGGTATCGGCGCGGATGGCGAGCCACGGGCCTGGCTGGCGCGTTTCCTCGTGCTGGCCAACGGACCGCTGTCGAGCCCGTACACGCCCGGCTTCCCGGGCCTGGAGAGCTTCGCGGGGCCGGTGCTGCACACGGCGGCGTGGCCGCACGTGCCGGTCGATTTCAGTGGCCGTCATGTCGGCGTCGTGGGCACCGGATCGTCGGCGGTGCAGGTGATTCCGCGCGTGGCGCAGCAGGCGGCATCGGTAACGGTGTTCCAACGCACTGCCGCCTACGTAGTGCCGGCGCACAACGGCCCGCTGGACCCGGCGCACGAGGCGCGCGTCAAGGCCGACTACGCGGGCTTTCGCGCGCGCAACCGGCAGATGGGCACCGGCTTCGGCTGCGAGCTGCCGCCCAACCCGGCTTCGGCGCTGGCTGCCAGCCCGCAGGAGCGGGATGCCGCCTTCGAGGCGCGCTGGCGCGCGGGCGGGTTCGGCCTGCTCGGCGCATATGGCGACCTGATGCTGGACCTGCAGGCCAATGCGCTGGCGGCGGAGTTCGTGCGCGGCATGATCCGCGAGGCGGTCCACGACCCGGCCACCGCGGCGCTGCTGTCGCCGCAGCAGCCGATCGGCTGCAAGCGGCTGTGCGTGGCCGATGGCTACTATGAGACCTTCAACCGGGCGAACGTGCGGCTGGTGGACGTGAGCGACCAGTCTATCGAGGCCATCACGCCAGGTGGGTTGCGGGCCGGCGGACGCGAACGCCTTCGACACGCTGGTGCTGGCCACCGGCTTCGACGCGGTGACCGGGCCGCTGATGCGGCTGGACCTGCGTGGCCGCGGCGGGCTGAAGATTCAGGACAAGTGGCGCGCCGGGCCGCTGAACTACTTGGGCTTGACAGTGGCGGGATTTCCGAACCTGTTCAACATTGCGGGCGCTGGCAGCACCTCGGCCTTCACCAGCGTGATCGTCTCCATCGAGCACCATGTGGATTGGATCGGCGAGTGCATCGCCTGGATGGACGCGCAGGGGCACGCGACGATCGAGGCCACCGAGGCCGCGGAGCGCGTCTGGGTCGCACATGTCAATGCGATTGCCGGACACACCGTGTTTTTGAGCTGCAATTCCTGGTATCTGGGTGCGAACATACCGGGCAAGCCGCGCATGTTCATGCCGCTGGCTGGCGGCTTCCCCGCTTACGCGCAACGTTGTGCGACGGTGGCGGACCAAGGCTACGCTGGATTTTCCCTCGGCTAGCGGCAAGGCGGGAGCGACGGCCTTGGCACGACCGCTGAGTGAAAGTTCGCAGTCTTACCGGCCGACCAATCTGAAGACTGCTGTCGCTGCGGACCAGTAGGCAGCGACCGATGCTGACCGACTGCGTTGGGCCCCGAGTTCCATTCGGACCCATCTGATTGCTGCCGCTCGCTTGGCCTCGGACGCCAAGATTGCGCGGCCGCTTGAGCCACGGCGGCAGGCAATGTCGGCACTACCCTTCGAACCGGTCGTCGATACTGAGGTCTCCGCGCCACTTGGAAGACAGGTAGCGGGTTCACAGCGTGAGTTGGTCAAGCTGCAGCAAGGACGGCTCACGCTGCGTAGGAGACTTCCACCAGCGCGCCCGCTTGGAACGCGCCGTTTAAGAGTCCGGCTCCTCCCTTCGTGCATGGAGAGCGCGTCAAAAGCGCGATAACGCGTTT
>NZ_JAATOM010000045.1 GCF_019207085.1 Variovorax sp. dw_308
GAAGGCGCACGCGCGGACGCACCGGTGCGCGAGGCGCCAGTGCGCGAAGCACGTGAACCACGCGAGTCCCAACAGCAACGCGAACCGCGTCCACCGCGTGAAGGCGGCGAGCGCCGCGGCGGACGTGGCGAACGGCGCGAAGCCGACGCGCGCGCGTTGCCGCTTGCAGCAGGTGTCGAAGGCGTGCAGGGCGAGCAGGTCACGATGGGGCCGGTCGCCGGCGAGGAGAATTCGGCCCCGGCCGAGCGGCAGCCCCGGGCACGCGGTGAACGTAGTGAACGCCGCGACCGGGGTGAAGGCCGCGAGCGCGGCGAGAGCCGTGAGCGCGGTGAAGGACGTCGCGACCGACGCCCCGACGGGACCAGCGCGAATGACGCGCTCCAAGGCAACGGCTCGCAATCGCCCGAACCCACCGGTATGACGGCCGAGGAGCCCGTTGTCGCCCACGCGCCTGATGGCGAAGAGCGTCGCCCCCGCTCACGCGACCGCTACGGCCGCGATCGACGCGACCGCGCCCCACGCGAGAACGGCGACGGCGCCGCTGAAGCGCCCATCGCCGATGCAGCGCCTCCGGTCGCGGAAGAGCCGGCGCGCCCGGTTGAAGCCGTCGTAGCACCTGCGCAGCAAGAGGCTTCCTTGCCGGAAGCGACGCGGGTCGTCGAGCCAGTCGCGAAGCCAGTTGTGCCCACGACGGCTCGCAGCAGCGGCCTGCCCAAGGTCACGCCTTTCGAACTACCGATCGCCCAATTGGCCCAGATCGCCGAAGGGTCCGGCTTGCAGTGGGTCAACTCCGACGCACACCGGATTGCCCAAGCCCAGGCCGCGATCGCCGCCGAGCCAAAGCAGATCCACGTGCCACGGGAACGACAGCCCGCCGTCATTCCTGACGAAGGCCCTCTCGTACTGGTGGAAACTCGCAAGGATCTTTCCCAGGTCACCTTGCCGTTCGAAGAGACGACGATCCAGGGCAACGCATTGGTCTGACGCAGGCCTTTTCAGCCTGACCAGCCGCCCCTGGGCAGCCCTTGCCGGCGCCCAGGGGCTTTTTTTTGCCAGATTTCCAGGCAAATACGGACCGCGGGACGGCAAATACGGTCCGAAAAATCACTGGACAAGCCTCGATGTGTGATTTCGTGAAATCCGGCGTGTAAAGACAACATACGCGGCGGGCCATGTTACGGATGTGTCAGGCCAAAGGCTTACAGTCCATCAGCAGTTTTTGCAGCACAAGGGCAGGCGCCAACGCGGCGATTGAGAGCGAACAAGTAGCTATCTTCATCGGATGGCTTACGACTTTTGCCGACAAGACGGCCTAGCTCAAATGTGTTCAAATTCTTGCGAATAGTAGTAAAGCGTTACACTGCCACTTCAAGCGAAGCAGTGCCGTATCAGGGGATTTTTTGATGTTTCGTTCCGATTCCGCCGCTCATGGCCCCGTTGCTCCCCGCCTCATGCCAGGGGGGAGTGGCTCGCCGCCACAAACGACGCTCCCCCTGCCGCGCCAACTGAGCAGGAGCGAGCGCATAGCCAAGCGCGCGCTCGACATCCTCGGCGCATTGACTTTCTTTGCGCTCTTCGGACCGATCTATCTCCTCGTCGCAGTGGCCGTGCTGATCAGCATGGGCCGCCCCATTCACTTCTGGCAGAACCGCCTCGGCGCAGGCGGCACCCGCTTTCGCTTCTACAAGTTTCGATCGATGCTGCGCAACTCGGAGCAGGTTCTCGATGAGTACCTGAGCCGCAACGACGTGGCGCGCACTGAATGGGACACTTTCCAGAAGCTGGAAAAGGACCCGAGGATTACGCCGGTTGGCCAGTTCATCCGCAAGCTCAGCCTGGATGAACTGCCGCAATTCTGGAATGTGCTGAAGGGCGACATGAGCCTGGTCGGCCCACGTCCCTGCATGGAGCGTCAACGCAGCCTGTACGGCAAGAACTGGCCACACTATTGCCAAATGCGCCCCGGCATCACGGGCCTCTGGCAAGTCAGCGGCCGCAACCGGCTGCCCTACGCGAAGCGCGTGGAGCTTGACGCCGAGTATGTCGACAACTGGTCGCTGTGGCTCGACATCAAGATCCTGTTGAAGACGGTCAGCGCAGTGGTCACCGGGGACGGGTCGCGTTGATTGCCATGCGATTCGCGTCGCCCATCGGAAGCACGCGAAGCTTGGCGCGACTTGGTTCACCGCCATTTCATCAGCTCGAAAACCTTGGGCGTCCGTGCCGGAAGTCATCGAACTTCCGGCCGGGTGCTTTCCTGACAACCAAGACGTAGATCGCTCAAGCCTGGAGGCTGTCAAGATGTCTTGGCCTGACTCCGTCCTCAGCGGCTGACGTTTGATTCTTGAACGCGGCACCCGCCGCTCGATACACCATGAACGAATTGCAAAAACGCATCTATGTAGCCGGCCATCGCGGAATGGTCGGAAGCGCAATCGTGCGAAATCTCCAGGGCAAAGGCCACAAGACCATCATCACTCGCACCCATGACGAACTCGACCTGACCGATCAGGCGGGGGTGCGCCGCTTCTTCGCCGAGGAACGACCCGACCAGGTCTATTTGGCGGCTGCCCGCGTCGGCGGCATCCATGCCAACAATACCTACCCTGCCGAATTCATCTATTCCAATCTGATGGTGCAGACCAATGTGGTGCACGAGGCTTGGCGCTCGGGCGTACGGCAATTGATGTTCCTGGGTTCAAGCTGCATCTATCCGAAAATGGCGGAGCAACCGATGACGGAAGCCGCTCTGCTGATGGGAAAGCTGGAGCCCACCAACGAGCCCTATGCGATCGCAAAGATCGCCGGCATCAAGCTTTGCGAGAGCTACAACCGGCAGTACGGCACCGACTACCGCAGCGTGATGCCAACGAATCTCTACGGTCCCGGCGACAACTACCACCCGCAGAACAGCCACGTCCTGCCCGCCATGATTCGCCGCTTCCACGAGGCAAAGCTCAGCGGCGCGCCAGCGGTCGTGATCTGGGGGACGGGCTCCGCCCGCCGCGAGTTCCTGTACGTGGACGACATGGCGAGCGCATCGATCCATGTCATGAAGCTGCCCGCCGAGGAATACCGTCGCCATACCCAGGTGATGGAGAGCCATGTCAACGTCGGCACAGGCGAAGACTTGACGATCGCGGAACTCGCGGCATTGGTCAGTGAGGTGGTCGGCTACAAGGGACGCATCCAGACCGACCCCAGCAAGCCCGATGGCGCCCCGCGCAAGCTTCTCGACGTGTCCAAGATCCGGCAACTGGGTTGGCAGGCCACCACGTCCCTGCGCGCAGGGATTGAGCTCGCCTACCTGGATTTCGAGCGCTCGCTTGAAGAAGCCGTCGCCTGAGGCGAGATGTC
Organism: Variovorax sp. dw_308; assembly: GCF_019207085.1. GTDB lineage: Bacteria > Pseudomonadota > Gammaproteobacteria > Burkholderiales > Burkholderiaceae_C > Variovorax. Next base: position 3,358 of record NZ_JAATOM010000045.1, read on the forward strand.
ACGACGCATGCACCGTTCGCCCCAGCCGTCAGCCAGCAGACAAGCGAGTCAACGATGAGCACGAGCGCCGTTCGCAGCGAGCAGCGATATGCCTTGCCCGATGAATTCGGCACGAGCGATGCACGGCCGAAGGAACCACAGCCCGTCGAGGCACGCTCCAACAAAGCGATGACCCGATCTGTCCTTGTCACGCATCCGGGCCTGCAGCATTCGCACCAGCTCGCGCTGGCCTTGCACGAAAAGAACCTGCTCCAGGCCTTTTGGTCCGGTGTGCCCGTGGCGGAAGATGAAGAGGCCCTGCCCTGGTGGCTGCCGGAACACTTCCGCAAGCGGGTACGCCGTGTCGGCATCCCGGCTGAGCTTCGCCTTCACCCCTTTCGCTTCCAGGTGCTGCAACAGGCGTCGATGCGCGTGAAAAGTGGCCATCCGGGTGACCGCCTCCACCGGCTCTTTCATGGGTTCGATGCCTGGGCGGCCAAGCGCATTGTCGAATTACGCCCCAAGGTTGTGGTCGCCTACGAAAACGCGGCGTATCACACATTCGCTGCGGCCAAGTCGGTCGGTGCGCGATGCGTTCTGGATGCTGCGGCGTTCCACCACAAGACGCGCGCCGAACAGCTGGCGCCGACATATACACCGTATACGGCGGAAGTGAACCGGCGCAAGGACGTCGAGATCGCAATGGCCGACCTGATCCTGACCTGCTCGCCCCTTGCCGCGGACAGCTACGCCGCCAATGGCGTCGAACGCAGCCGGCTCAAGCCCTTGTTGCTTGGCGCGGACCCCAAACTCGTCACGCCAATCACCTCGATTCGCAGGGACGGCCCTCCGCGATTCATGTTCGCGGGGCAACTGACGCTCGGCAAGTCGATCGACCTCATCCTCGCCGCATTCAGTCGTCTCCATGCGGAGGGATTCAGGTACGAAGTGCATTTCGTGGGCGGCTTGGGCGACCACGAGCTCCTGGCAGAGGTGCAGAAGACGCCTGGCGCCCATTACCACCCGAATGTTCCGCAGAGCCAGCTTTTCGAGTTGATGGCGGGAGCCGACTGCCTGCTGCTGCCATCGCGGTCCGACTCGTTCGGAATGGTTGTTGCGGAAGCCATGTCTTGCGGGACGCCGGCGCTGGTGTCGACCCAGACGGGGGCAAAGGCCATTGTCGAAGCCTTCCCCGAAAGCGGCTGGGTCGTCGAGCCCAACGGCGATGCGTTGTATAACAAGCTGCGCGAACTGGTCGGCGACCCCGCGAGCTTGCAGCGGGCCCGGATACCGGCTCTGATCGCATCGAAAGATTTCACATGGGAGCGATACCGCGCGCGAGCTGGTCGCGCGCTGCAGGAGTACTTGCAATGAACGCTCTCACGGCGCGAATGCCGCTTTCGATGGCGCGGCCCGCGCTCAGTCGCACGGGCCGCCTCTTCATCGGCGTGCTTCTCATCGTGGTGTTCGAAGGCGCAGTGCGCAAATGGGGCACCTCAGCGGCAACGCTGCCGATGATCCTGTTGCGCGACGCGATGGCGGGCTACCTGATCTTTCATGCGTGGAGGAGCGGGCATCTTCGAACCTACAAGAACCAGACGGCGGTGCTGCTGGCCTGGACCTGCTGCGTCATCGCATGGGGCATGCTGCAGGTCATCGTGAATGACGGCAACCCGATCGTATTCCTGATCGGCTTGCGCTTCTGGCTGCTGTACATCTGGTTTGGTTTCGCGGCCGCTTCATCCATGACGGAAGCAGACTTTCGCATAGCGATGCGGACCGCGACTGTGCTGCTGATCTTGCTGGCGCCATTGGTCATCCTTCAGTACGCCTCGCCCCCGGGCGCACGTATCAATACCGAGGTCGACAGCGTCGACGACCAGGTGTTCATCGTGATTGCCGGCGTGGTGCGGACCACGGGCACTTTCAGTTTTACGGCAGGCTTCTCCACCTTCCTGGGACTGGTCATCCCGATCGCGCTGACGGTCGTGGCAGCTCGCAAAAGGACACTGACCCACGCATTCATTGCCGTCGCCGCATTCGGGGCGGTTGTCGCGGAATCCCTTGTGAGCGGCGCGCGCAGCGCGGTGATTTATTCCGGCCTCATGATCGCGATCTACCTGCTCGGCCGCCTCGTCTTCTCCAAGCCCGCCGACAAGGGTCGAGCGCTGATGACCCTGCTGTTGGCATTGGGGGCGCTCGCGATTCTCGCCATCGTCTTCCAGACCGCGATCGAGAACACACAGCAACGATTCGACGAAGCCGCCCAGGTCGAAAACTTCTGGGACCGGGTTCTTGTCTACTTCGCCGGCGAACCCACGGTCGTCGACTTCCTGTCCTGGACCGGCGTCGGCATCGGGCAGTTGTCCAACCTGGCGGGGTACGTCAGTACCGGGGTCGCGGGATTCTCGCTGGCCGAGGCGGAAGGCGGTCGCGTGCTGATTGAAGGCGGCCTGCTCGGCGGCCTCTACACCGCCATGAAGTTGATCGTGATGGCCTTGGGCCTATACAGGAGTTTCGTCATTGCAGTGCGCCGGAAGATCATTTTTCCGCTTCTGCTGTGGATATCGCTGTCCGTGGCGTTGTTGAGCTGGGCGGCCATCGGGCAGCTTACGGCCAATGCCTTGCTGGGCTTTGCATTGGCGTTTGCGCTTGCCGCATTGCGCTATCCGACACTTGAGATATTTCCATCTCGCATCACTGCGAGCCGGAGGATTCGTTGAGATTTCTTCATGTGATTGCATCGATCGACCCGCGTGGTGGCGGACCGATCGAAGGGTTGCTGCGCATCCATGGCGCGCTGCAAGCCTTGGGGCACCAGGGTGAGATCCTGTGCCTCGATGCCCCCGACTTCGAGCCCGCGCTGAACCATCCAGGCCGCATCCATGCCCTCGGACCGGTACGAGGAACGTACGGCTACTGCGAGGCGCTGGCGCCCTGGTTGCGGCAAAACGCCGGCAACTACGATGCGGTGATCATCAACGGACTGTGGCAATACATCGGCTTGGCCGCCTGGCGCGCGTTGCGCGACACCGCCCCCGGCTACTACGTTTTCACCCACGGCATGCTGGACCCATGGTTCAAGCGGCGCTATCCGCTCAAGCATCTGAAGAAGTGGCTGTACTGGCCTTGGGGCGAGTACCGTGTGCTGCGCGATGCCAAGGCCGTCCTGTTCACTTGCGATGACGAGCGACTGCTGGCACGCGAGTCGTTCTGGCTCTACAAGTGCAACGAAGCCATCAGCTCCTTCGGCACTTCCGAGCCCCCTGCCAATGATCAGTCGCGGCTGTCAGAGGCATTCCTGACCGCCTGGCCCCAACTGCGCGGAAAGCGTCTCGCCCTGTTCCTGGGCCGCATCCACGAAAAGAAGGGCTGCGACATGCTGATCGAGGCCTTTGCAATGTCCTGTGCCGGATCGCCTGACGCCCACCTCGTCATGGCCGGGCCCGACCAGGGTGGCTGGGCCGAACAACTGGGTCGACGGGTTGCCGAATTGGGCATTTCCGACCGCGTGACCTGGACCGGCATGCTGTCGGGTGACCTCAAGTGGGGCGCCTTTTACGCGAGTGAGATGTTCACCCTGCCATCGCATCAGGAGAACTTCGGCGTCGCCGTGGCGGAAGCGTTGGCCTGCGGTCGGCCGGCATTCATCTCGGACAAGGTCAACATCTGGCGGGAGATCGTCGCCGATGGCGCCGGCAAAGTCGAGCCCGATACCGCGGACGGCACCGAACGCCTTCTGGCACGGTGGCTCGCGACCTCTCCCGCCGAAATCGAACAGATGCGCACCCACGCGCGTCGTTGCTTCGAGCAACGCTTTCGCATCGAAACGGTGGCTGCCAATCTCGTGCGCATCATCGGTTCAGGCGCGACTGCGCCCGCGACCGGGAGCGGCGTCAATCAGACCCGACACGCTTGAAAATTCTTCTCTACGGCATCAATTTCGCACCTGAACTAACGGGCATCGGCAAGTACACCGGCGAAATGGCGGCCTGGCTTGCCGCCGCCGGTCACGAGGTACGCGTCGTCACGGCGCCGCCCTACTATCCCGACTGGGCCGTCTGGCAAGGCTACAGCGCAACGCGTTTCCGACGCGAAAGCTGGAGAGGCGTCACAGTGTTCCGCACCCCGGTCTGGGTGCCCGCCAAGGTCTCAGGGATGACGCGCCTGCTGCATCTGAGCAGCTTTGCGCTGGCAAGCCTCCCCAGCGTGTTCGCACAATGGCGCTGGCGTCCCGACGTCGTATGGATGACCGAGCCGCCCTTGGTTTGCGCGCCGGCCGCATTGGCGTTCGCCCGCTTGCGCGGGGCGCGTGCGTGGCTGCACATCCAGGACTTCGAGATCGATGCCGCGTTCGACCTGGGACTCTTGCGCGGCGAACGCCTGCGCGCCTGGGTGACCGGCGTCGAGCGCTGGCTGTTGCGGCGCTTCGATCGCGTGTCCACCATCTCCCAGCGCATGCTGGAACGGGCCGCGAGCAAGGGCGTGGACGCGAAACGATTGGTGTCCCTGCCCAATTGGGCGGACGTTTCCTCGATCCGACCGCTGCGCAGCGCCAGCCCTTACCGCCGCCAACTTGGCATTGCGGACGATGCCGTGGTGGCGCTCTATTCGGGCAACATGGGCGGAAAGCAAGGCCTCGAGATCCTCGCCGACGTGGCGCTGATGCTGCAGGACAACACAGCGATCCAATTCGTGTTCTGCGGTTTCGGCCCCGGCCGGGCCGTACTCGAAGAGCGTTGCAAGGGCTTGCCCAATGTGCGCTTCATGGATTTGCAGCCGGTCGAACGCCTGGGCGACTTGCTGGGGCTTGCCGACATTCACCTGTTGCCCCAACGCGCGGATGCGGCCGATCTGGTCATGCCCTCCAAGCTCACCGGCATGCTCAGCAGCGGCCGGCCCGTCGTGGCGACGGCGCATGCTGAAACCGAGCTGGGCCGCGTCGTGCGCAATTGCGGCCTGGTGGTCGAGCCGGAGAAGCCGGAGGCGCTGGCCGACGCCATCGCATTGCTCGCTGGCAATCCAGGCCAGCGCGCCGAATTCGGCGCCAGCGCCCGCGCCTTCGCGGAGCGCTACATCGCACAGGACGCCGTGCTCAAGCAGTTCGAAAGCGACGTGCGGGACTGCCTGACGCCGTCCTGAGCGGACACGGCCCGGACCGCGCCTGGCGCGCTCCTCCTTGGGACAAGTCGCGATGGCAAAGCCATGTCGACCGCGCCGTCGGCCGACGGGCCACCACGATCCTCATCCAAAGCAAGAGGGGCTCCTTTCGGAGCCCTTCTTTGTCAATCCGGAAAATTGCGCTCCGGGCTTCCGGTTGCGGCGGCGCTGAATCCCTTCAGCTTACGGCCGCCCCCGTCTCACATCACTGCTCGTCCGGAAGGATGCTTTCGTAGTTGTAGTTGGTGTAACGATAGCGACCGTACTTGTAGCCACCGTACGCACGGCGCTTGGCGTCCATCGCATTCAGCAGCACACCCGTCGCCGCCTTGCCGCCCAGCGCCAGGCGCCGGGTGCTTTCGCGCAGTTCGCCCATGCTCGACAGGTTGGCGCGTGCCACCAGCAGCACCGTGCCCGCGTGCGTTGCAATGGCGGCGGTGTCGGAGGCGACCAGCACCGGCGGCGTGTCGATCACCACCATGTCGTACTGCTCCGACAAGCGGTCAAGGGTCGTCGTGAAGGACTCCGAGGTCAGCAGTTCCGCCGGATTGGGCGGCAACTGTCCGGTCGCCAGGAAGTCGAGATTCGGCACCACCTGGCGGTGAACCGTCTGCTGCACCGTCAAGCTGCCAGCGATCAATTCCGACAGGCCGCCATGGCGTTGCAGGCCGAGGTACTGGTGCAAGTGGCCGCGGCGCAGATCGGCGTCGATGAGGAGGGTGCGCTTTCCGGCGGCTGCCATGAGCGCGGCGAAGTTCGAAGTGACGAAGCTCTTGCCGACGCCCGGCGTTGCACCCGTGATCATGACGCGGTTGTTCTGCGCTTCGAGCATCGCGAACTGCATCGCGGTACGCAGGCTGCGCAGGCTTTCGATCGCAAGATCGTCGGGATGCTCGATGGCCAGCAGACGCACACCCGTCGCGCCGGTCAAGCGGCGCTGGCTGATCGCGGCTTGCGCGGGGCTCACTGGAATCGTCGAGAACACCGGCAGCGCGGTTTGCGACTCGACCTCATGCGGGTCCTTGATGCGCTGCTCGATCAACGCGTTGCGGATCAGCGCGGCCACGACGCCGAGGAACAGTCCCAGCAGCAATGAAATGGCAACGATGGTCTGGCGCTGCGGCTTGACCGGGATCTCGGCGAGGCTTGCTTCATCAAGCACGCGGACATTGCCGACCTTGCCTTCCTTGACGAGGCGCAACTGCATCGCGTTGTTGAGCAACGATTGATAGAGCTCGGTGTTGACCTTGACGTCACGCTCCATCCGTACCGCTTCCTGTTGCAGCGCAGGCAATCCCTTGATCCGCGACTGCACCTCGCCGATGTCGCGCTGCAAGGCGGCGATCTGCGCGTCAAGGGTCTGCACGCTGGGATGGTTGGCCGTGAAGCGGGCTTCCAGTTCACGCCGGCGTTGCTGCGCTTCGAGCAGCTTGGTCTGGCGATCGACCGCCGTGCCGAGGATCAAGGTCGCTTCCTCGGTGAACGCGACGGTGCCCTTCTGGTTGCGGTAGCGGTTGTATGTCTCTTCCGACTGTTCGAGCTGGCGCTTGAACAACGGCAACTGGACATCCAGGAAAGCCAGCGTCTTCTGCGCTTCGGCCGCCTTGCGTTCCACGTTCTGACGCACATACTGCGCGCCGATGGCGTTGAGCACACGGGCCAGCTGATACGGATTGGGATCCTGCAGCTGCACATTGATGATGCCGGACTGCTTGCCCCGCTCGGTCAGCGTCAGCGCGCCCTGAAGGCCTTCGACGGTCGCCAGCTTCGAGCGCTTGGACAGATTGAACTCGGCGCCGGGCTTGCCGGCGAGCGTGCTGACGAGCAGCTCGATGGGGCCGAACTGGGTCTCGGCCCTCAACGGTTGCCCCACCGTGCCGATGGCCGGCTGCGGCAATGCGGGGTGTTGCAGGGCGTATTGACCACCGCCCTTGGCGACGATGAGGAAGCCGCTCGCCTCCAGCTTGGTAGGAACGCTGAACTTGTCGACTGCAATCTGTTCGGTGCCCGAGACATAGCCGCCGGACCCCAGGAACCCGGGGTCGGACAAGCCTGTTGCGCGCCTTGCCATCCAGCCGCCAATAAAGGGGACGTATCGCGGAGAAGCGACGACATCGAGCTTGGTGGCGTCGATGGCCTGGGAAATCACGGTGCGCGAGCGGATGATTTCCATCTCGGCCGTGGACGGCGTCTTCACGTTGAATGCGCTGCTCGCTTCCGCCAGGAATGATTTGGCGGCACCGCCTTCGTTGTCCTCGACCTGGATCAGCAGGTTGGACTCATAGATCGGCCGCTGCAACACCGCATAGGCCACGCCGAGCGCAAGCACCAGCACCGTGATCGCGGCGATCAGCCACTTCTGTGCGACCAGCGCCTCGAAGTAGTGCCCGAAGTCGAGCTGGTCGTCCTCAGCGGCTACTGGCGCGGCCATGATGGCCTGCGCATGTGGAGATTGCGAAACTGTGGAATTCATCGGCTCGACACTCTGGAAATTCGGTTGGCCCACTGCGTTGCACCATCTTCAATCAACGCAAGAGACGTCTGGAACGCAGCGCGTCCCGCTTGGTAAGGATCAGGAACGTCTCGCTTTTCCTGCTCGCACAATCGGAACACCTTGCCACTGACAAAGGGATAGCGCCGCTCGATATCGCGACGCTGTTCGACGTCCATCACCAGGATCAAGTCGGCGCGCTGGCACAGGTCGAGACTGACCTGCCGGGCGCGATGTTTCTCGATGCTGATTCCGCGATCGTTCATCAGATCGCGAGCGATCGGATCGGCCGGACGGCCGACCATGGCGCTGAGGCCGGCAGAGGAAACCTCGCAGTCGGGCAGGGCTTGCGCAAGAAGTGCTTCCGCCATGGGACTGCGGCAAATGTTCCCTATGCACAACGTGAGTACGTGTCGTATGGCCATGGATCGCTCACTGCCCCGTCTTCGGCAGGGCGCGAATCGCAGTTGCCGTGTTCGCCGAGACGAGGACCAAGTTGGCAACACGGCTGAACACGACCAGCGGCACTGGATCGACGAAGACGACGTCCTTGGCCTTGAGTGAGAAACCATCCGCCATCTGGATCGCCGACGCGGTCTGGGCATCGAGATGGAACACCGTCTGGCCGCCATCAGGCAAGCCGCGGATCACATAGATCTGCCGCGGAGCCGCCGTGCCGAGGTTGAGGCCGCCGCTTTCCGTGAGCGCATCGTTCAGCGTCAGGCGACCATTGCGCATGAGTACGCCACCCTGCGTCGTCACTTCGCCCATCACCGTGACCTTGCTTTCCTCGCGGGCACGCACCGTGATCATGTCGCCGTTGCGAAGCAGGATGCGCGACGGGTCCACGCCGGCGTCCGTCAGGATGTTCATGTCGATGCGGGTGCTGCGGCCGTTGCGCGTCAATATCACGTTGGAGCGGTCGCCGGTCGTGGCCAGGCCGCCCGCCCGGTTGATGGCCTCGGGCAAGGTCATTGCAATGTCCGTGAACACCAGCAAGCCCGTGTTCTTCACTTCGCCTTCGATATAGGCCCGCTTGCTGCGGAAAGACGCGACGCGAACGCTCACCTGAGGCGTCTTGAAGACCCTGGCCAGGCGTTGCGTCAACGTGCTTTCGAGTTCCGCAACCGTCATGCCGGACGCCTTCAGCATGCCCGCGTATGGAAAGCTGAGATTGCCTGCATCGTTGACGATGAAACCGGGCGAAGGCGCGATGCTCGCCGCATCCTGGCCGCCGCCGACCAGGGCGGGTTGGCCGCTGAAGACCAGTTCGGGATGATCGAAAACCGTGATGCCGATGACGTCGCCCGGGCCGATGCGATAAGGCTCGGCCTCGCCGCCGATCAGAGCCTGGACATCCGCAGGCACCGCGGTGACACGGGCCTTGTTCTGGACACGGATCAGGTCGGGCGTGATCTCGGTGAGAAAGCCGTCAGGCGGCTGATCGCCGTCCGGGCCTGAACCCAGTTTCATTTCCGTATTGACCGGGCGGTTCTCGCCGTATCGCATCGAATCGAAACTCGGTGCGATCGTGCAGCCAGCCAGCAGCGCACCTACGGAGGCGAGCAGAACTGCATTTAAGAGGATACGTTTCAAAACCAGGCTCCAACGGCGTAACGCAAATGAATACTTTTGCTAACAGTTACCCAATGTACCGCAGTCACAACGGAATTCACAACGGTTTGTTCGGTATACGGCTTCTGGCAGAGGCGAGAAAGCGAAAAAGTCCCGGTTACAAGCGACACATGTTCGAACAACTGTGAACTGCTTCCTATACAACTGTCAATCAGAGCGAACCGACACCCCTGACAGTTATTACCCCTGAAGTCTTTAGGGGTAATCGACCTGCGCGGCCTGCTTCCAGGCCACCGAAGCTTGTTCGACGTCGTCGCGCGCCTCGGCCAGACGCGCCAGCACTTGCCAGGCGCGGCGGTGCAAATCCGCATCCTGCAAACCGAGGGCGGCCTGTGTCAGCAGTTGCTGGGCCTTGCCCCAGAGCTGGCGTCGCATGCAGGCCATGCCAGCGATGTATTGCAGATTGGGGTCGCGCGGATTGTTGCGCTGCGCCACTTCGATGCGCGAGAGCCAGTCGGCATCGACCGAATCGAGGCCCGCTTCGAGCGCACGGACGAGCTTCACGCGCAGTGCGTCGCCCAGACCATCCGGCAGCGCCACCATGCGCTCCCAGACCGGCAGCAGCCAGGCCCGCGCGAGTTCCAGGTCGCCTTGCAGCAGCACCATGCGCTGCGCGGCATGGACGGCCACTTCGGCCATCTCGCGCTCGCCCTGCTCGAGTTCGGCCCAGGCGCTCATCAATTGCGCGGAATCGTGGGCGTCGGAGATGAGTTCGCTGGCGAGTCCGCGCACGATGCTCTGGGCCGCCGCGGTCGAAAAGGCACGATGCTTGGCCAGCAGGCGCGCGGTTTCCAGCGCTTCGAGGGTGCGGTGATCCAGGCGGGCGGCTTTCAGGCGCAGCCGCAGTGCGAAGGTGCGGCGCTGGGCGCCCACGGGCAATTCCTCGAGTCGCGCCAGCGCGCCGGGCGCGTCGCGATCCTCCAGCGCCCACCGGGCGGCGCGCAATTGAACGCCTTCGCGAGTTTCCAGCGCGGCCGGGGTTCCGCGCTCCGAGCTCTCGGTGAGGGCCAGATGCAAGTGCGCGTCGCGCGCGGGGCGATCCTGCAGCGACTGGGCGCTTTCGGCGGCCAGCAGGTGCGAGAGCACCTTGATCTGCTGGGCCTGCGGCAGCTGGGCATCGAGCGCATCCAGCGTGCGTTCCTGCGCCAGCGCGGCCAGGGCCGCCTTGCGCGAACGGGAGAACCGCCCGGCCAGCAGCTGGGAAATCGAATCGAGCAGCGCCGCGTGCAATGCCCGCTCCTTCTGCTGCAACCGCCATTGGCGCGCCTGGACCGGGAGCTGGAAGAGTGCCGCCAGCGCACGCAAGGCCACGTGCAGCAGCATGAAGGCGCCGGCGAGAAGCATCAACACGAGGTTCAGGGACAGGTCGACCCGCCATGGCGGCCAGTAGACCGTGACCGTGCCCTGGTTGTTGCCGGCAAAAAGCGCGGTCGCCGCCGCAATGGCAAACAGCCCCAGGAGCCAGAGAGCGGCGCGCATCGGATGACCCTAGCGCCCCGCCGCCGCGGTCGCCAGCGCGGCCAGCGTGTCGTCCACGCGCGGCGGCGTGGTCGCCTTCACTTGCGCCTGCAGCTGCTGAACCAGCGTGGCAGCGGCCTGGGTGCGGCGGGAGGTGGGATCGAAGTACCTGTTGAGGGTGGCGGAAACCGCGGCCAGCTCGGTGCGGGTCGTGTCCACCTGGCGCCCCAGCAACGCCAGCCGAACGCTCAGCAACTTGAGCTTGAGGTTCTCGCGCAGGAAAAAGGTTTGCTCGGGTGCGACGAGCGCAGCCTCGGGCCGATCGATGCGGCTGACGCGCAGCAGGGACTGCGCCTCCTGGCGCACCATCAGCAGCGCGCGTTGCCACCACGGCGCATCGGCCGGGATGACACCGGCCAATGCGGTGTTCTCGTTGAGGCCGCGCACGGCGACCGCATTGAGGGTGGGCAGGTCGTCGACGAGGCGCATCAGTTCGTCGAGCTTTTGCAGGCCCTCGCCGTTGTCGCCGCTGGCGATGGTCCGGATGCGGTCGGCGTCGCGCTGCATGGCGCGCTGCAAGGGCGCGAGGCGAGGTTGCGCGGCGCGCGCGATGCGCTGGTCGCCCGCCTTGAGTGCGGCCAGCAGGGGCTCCACGTTGCCCGTGACCTCGGCCTGCTGCAGCGCAAGGCGGATCGCGGAATCGATGTCGACGACCAGGTTTTCATCGCGCGAGCGGGACAGGCTCTGCATCAGCTCCTCGAGTTGCGAGCGCTGCAATGCGACTTCGGCGAGGCGCGTTTCCGCGAGCGCGAGCCGCGCAGCGGTGTCGCGGACCGTTTCCTGCGCCTGGCGCGCGAGGGCGCGGGCCTCGGTGGCCTGGGCCACGGAGTCGCCGCTCTGGCGCGCCAGTTGCTCCTGCATGCTGTCGAGCTTCTGCCCCAGCGTGAACGCCATGACCAGAGCCACGACGGCGACCAGTGCAAGAAGACCCAGGCCGATGCGCGACAGCAATCGCGCGGCCTCGGCCGGCGACACGGACCGCGTCACCGGCGCGACCGCCGGGGCAGCGCCCTCGGACGTCGGTTCATCAGGCAAGGCGGTGGCGCTCATCCGGCGAATTCTATCGATGCGACCAAGGCGGCCACGGTGGGCGCCGAAGTACGCACGAGGCCGAAGCCGGCAGCTTCCGCCGCCTGCGCGATGCGCGCGTGGGTGGCGACCGCGCGGGCCGCATGCCATGTCGCGCCGGGCAGCGCATGGCACAGGTTGGCAATGGCTTCGGAACTGCTGAAGAGCCAGGTGGCCTCGCCTTGCACGCCCTCCATCGCGATCCGGACATCGTCGGCGCCGAAGCTGGGCGGCAGGCGTCGGTATGCGACCAGCGTCTCGACCATGCCGCCGGCTGCCTCGACCTGGCGTGCGAGCCAGTCGCGGCCCGTGGCATGGCCGGCCGCATCGCCGCCGCGTACGATCAGCACCCGCGCGCCGGGGTGGACTTGCGCTTGCACACATATCCAAAGCGCTTCGGAATCGAATTGGGCGGTGTCTTCGGCGGGCGCATCGATGGCGGCGGCGGGGACGCCGACTTCCAGCAAGGCGCGCGTGGTGCCGGGGCCGGTGGCCCAGCAGCGGGGAGTCGTCGCCGGATCGACGTCGTCGGCGTGGGTTGCGAAGAAATGCTCGACGGCGGCGGCGCTGACGAACATCAGCGCGTCGTGATGACCGAGTGCCATCGCTGGCGCCGCCTGCGGCAGGGCGCCGATGACGATCAGGGGCAGCGCCACGGCATCCAGTCCGGCCGCGCGCAGTGCGTCGACCCAGCGCTGCGCCTCTCGCGCCGGGCGGGTCACGATGACGCGGCGCGCGGGCATGCGCGATGCGCTCAGCGGGCGCCGGCCTGGCGCAATGCCTCGGCGGCCTGACGGCCGAGCGCCTCGGCTTGCGCGGTGGTGCTCACGTCCGCCTCGCGCTGCACACGCAGCAGTTCGGCGACGCCGCCGGAATCTCCCCAGGCAGCATCGATGCGCAGCTTGCCATCGGCCTGCCAGCGCGCATGGGCCGCCAGCGGCATCGAGCAACTGCCGCCCATGGCGCGGCTCACGGCGCGTTCCGCTGCGGTGGCGCAGGTGTCGGCGAGGTGCGCGAGCGGGGCCAGGCATTCGATCAGGTCGGCCCGGTCGGCGCGCACTTCGATTCCGAGCGCACCCTGTCCGGCGGCGGGCAGCATCACGTCGGGATCGAAGGTGGTTCGGATGCGGCTTTCAAGGCCGAGGCGCTTGAGGCCCGCGGCCGCCAGCACGATCGCGTCGTACTGGCCTTCATCGAGCTTGCGCAGCCGCGTGTCGAGGTTGCCGCGCAGGGGCTCGATGCGCAGGTCGGGGCGCAGCTCCTGCAGCAGCACCACGCGGCGCAGGCTGGAGGTGCCGACCACGGCGCCCTCGGGCAGTTCGTCCAGTGAGGCATGGCGGGGCGAGACGAGCGCATCGCGCGGGTCTTCGCGCTCCAGCACGCAGGTGAGCGTGAAGCCGTCGGGCAGTTCCATGGGCACGTCCTTGAGCGAGTGGACGGCGATGTCGGCGCGGCCTTCTTCCAGCGCGAGTTCGAGTTCCTTCACGAACAGGCCCTTGCCGCCGACCTTGCTCAGGGAGCGATCCAGGATCTGGTCCCCGCGGGTGGTCATGCCCAGCAACTCGACCACGTGGCCCCGTTCTTGCAACAGCGACTGCACGTGTTGCGCCTGCCACATGGCCAGCCGGCTTTCGCGCGTGGCGATCACGATATGGGTCAAAGCTGGTTCCGATCATCAAAAAGGCGGCGGGAATGCTAGCATGTTGCACTGCAGCAACGCCATTCCGAGTCGCCATCCCGAGGAGATAAGTCGAGTGAAATCCGCCGAGAAAAAGTCGTCCGCGCCCAAGCGTCGCCAGAACGATGACCAGCCACTGATCGACGACATCCGGCTGCTCGGCCGCATTCTCGGCGACGTGATCCGCGAGCAGGAGGGCGAGGCGACCTATGACCTGGTGGAGAAGATCCGGACCATGTCAGTCGCCTTCCGGCGCGACGCGGACCACAGCGCCGAGCGCGCACTCAAGAACCTGCTCAAGGGGCTGAGCGCTGCCGAGACGGTGCGCGTGATCCGCGCCTTCACCTACTTCAGCCACCTGGCCAACCTGGCGGAAGACCGCCACCAGATCCGCCGCCGCACCGAGATCGACCGGGCCGGCGAGAGCGTCGAAGGCAGCCTGGAGACGGCGCTGGCACGCGTGCGCAAGGCGGGCATCACGCCATCCGCGGTGGTCGAGAGCCTGGCCCACAGCTACGTGTCGCCGGTGCTCACCGCGCACCCGACCGAAGTGCAGCGCAAGAGCATCCTGGACGCGGAGCGCGGCATCGCCCAGTTGATCACCGTGCGCGACGAGATCCTGCAGCGGCAGCAGATCTTTGCGGGCCGCAAGGACGCACTCACGCCGATCGAACTGGCCGAGAACGAACACCAGATCCGCACCCGCGTGACGCAGATCTGGCAGACCCGGCTGCTGCGCTTTTCCAAGCTCACCGTGGCCGACGAGATCGAGAACGCGCTGAGCTATTACGAAGCGACCTTCCTGCGCGAGATACCGAAGGTGTATGCCGAATTGGAGAGGTCGCTCGGCAAGGAAGGCATCGCGCCCTTCCTGCGCATGGGGCAGTGGATCGGCGGCGACCGCGACGGCAATCCGAACGTGACGGCGCAGACGCTGGAGTACGCGCTCAAGCGCCAGTGCGAACTGGCCCTGCGCCACTACCTGACCGAGGTGCATTACCTCGGCGGCGAGTTGTCGCTGTCGGCCACGCTGGTGGATATTTCGGTTGAGATGAATGCGTTGGCCGAGCGCTCGCCCGATTCCAACGAGCACCGCGTCGACGAGCCCTACCGCCGCGCGCTGACCGGTGTGTATTCGCGCCTGGCCGCCACCCTGAAGAAGCTGACCGGCGGCGACGCGGCGCGCCACGCGGTGCCGCCGCAGAACCCCTATCCCAACGCCGAGGAATTCCTGGCCGACCTGCGCACGGTCGCCGACTCGCTGCGCGAGAAGCACGGCGCGGTGCTGATCGAGCAGCGCCTGGGCCCGCTGATCCGCGCGGTGGAGGTGTTCGGCTTCCACCTGGCAACGGTGGACCTGCGCCAGAGCTCGGACAAGCACGAGGCGGTGGTGGCCGACCTGCTCAAGGTCGCGCGCATCGAGTCGGACTATTCGTCGCTCGATGAGCAGGCCAAGCAGGCGGTGCTGCTGAAGCTGCTCGACGACGCCCGGCCCCTGCGCGTGCCCGATGCCGCATACGAGCCGCTGACGACCAAGGAACTGGCGATCTTCGCGGCCGGCCGCACCATGCGCGCGACCTACGGCAACGCGGCCATCCGCCACTACATCATCAGCCACACCGAAACGGTGAGCGACCTGCTGGAAGCACTGGTGCTGCAGAAGGAAGTCGGCCTGCTGCGCGGAACGCTGAGCGTGGATGCGGTGGTCGACCTGATCGTGGTTCCGCTGTTCGAGACGATCGAGGACCTGCGCAATGCGGCGCCGATCGTGCGGGCCTACTACGCGCTGCCCGGCATCGCCGCGCTGGTGCAACGCTCCGGCGCGGAGCAGGACGTGATGCTCGGCTACAGCGACAGCAACAAGGACGGCGGCATCTTCACCAGCAACTGGGAGCTGTACCGCACCGGCACTGCGCTGGTGGCGCTGTTCGACGAACTGGACCTGGGCATCCGCCTGCGCATGTTCCATGGCCGCGGCGGCACCGTCGGGCGCGGCGGCGGCCCGAGCTACCAGGCCATCCTGGCCCAACCGCCCGGCACGGTGCGCGGCCAGATCCGCCTCACCGAGCAAGGCGAGGTGATCGGCTCCAAGTACGCCAATCGCGAGATCGGCCGTCGCAACCTGGAAACGCTGGTCGCGGCCACGCTCGAAGCCACGCTGCTGCCGCCGGCCAAGGCGGCGCCTGCGTCGTTCATCGAGGCGGCCAATGCGCTGTCGGCGTCCAGCATGGCGGCCTATCGCAAGCTGGTGTACGAGACCCCGAACTTCGGCGACTATTTCTTCGCGGCCACGCCGCTGCGCGAGATCGCCGAACTCAACATCGGCTCGCGGCCGGCCTCGCGCAACCCGAGCCACAAGATCGAGGACTTGCGTGCCGTGCCCTGGAGTTTCAGCTGGGGGCAGTGCCGTCTCACGCTGCCGGGCTGGTACGGCTTCGGCTCGGCCATCGAGCACTTCGTCGGTTCGGCCAAGAGCGCGGCGGTGCGCAAGGAACGCCAGGCGCTACTGCAGCGCATGTATGCGCAGTGGCCCTTCTTCCGCACGCTGCTGTCGAACATGGACATGGTGCTGGCCAAGAGCGACCTGGCGCTGGCCTCGCGCTATGCCGAACTGGTGGCCGACCGCAAGCTGCGCCAGAAGGTGTTCTCGATGATCGAGAGCGAGTGGCATCGCACCTCCGACGCGCTGACGCTCATCACCGGGGCCAAGCAGCGGCTGGAAGGCAATGCCGACATGCAGCGCTCGGTGCGCCATCGTTTCCCGTACATCGATCCGCTGCATCACCTGCAGGTGGAGCTGATGCGGCGCTACCGTGCCGGCGAAGGCGGCGAGCGCTTGCAGCGCGGCATTCACATTTCGATCAATGGGGTTGCGGCAGGCCTGCGAAACACCGGATAAGCAATACCGGTTAACCTGCAGCGACGGGGCCGTGTTCGGCGCGGCCTCCTACACCTCTTTCCGCGCATCCCTGCGCGACCGCCCGCTGCTCCTGCGTAGCCTGACCACAAGGTCCAAATGGAAGGCATGTTGCCTCTCCATCAAGGACACGCCACGGGAAGCGCTGCCATGTCTTTCTCGACCCTTCTGGGCCCCGCATCTGTCGGGGCCCTGTCTTCTGTTTCCGCGGACCTGGTCCATGGGGATCTGGTCGCGCTCGCGGCCCATATGCAGCACTGCGCCCGATCCCGAGGCCCGATGTTCGGCCTCCGGTCGGCGCTCCAGGCGGGCCAGTCCGCGGCCGCCAGCCGCATCGTCACGGTGGCATGCATCGGCTTCGGCCTGGTGATCGCGGTGCTGGCGCTCGCCTGATCGCGCAACGGGCGTGACCGCGGACATCCTGCAACGGCTGCCCAAGCTCAGCGACGAAGCGCGCGAGTTCCTGCGAACGCCGCGCGAGCGCATCGAACCCGCGATCCGCGCGGAGTTGTTCGGTATCCAGCGCTTCGAGGCGCATGGGCGCAGCCTGGCGCGCGCGCAAGTTGTGTCGGACCCGTCGATTCCCTCGCGCAACCCGCCCTTCTTTCCGCGCGTCGACGAGAACCTTGCGTCGCTGCGGGAGGCCTTCGACTACATCGCGCTGACCTCGCGCAGCGGGCGCTATGTGTCGCCCGCGGCCGAATGGCTGCTGGACAACTTCCACCTGATCGAAGACCAGTTGCAGCAGATTCGCGAAGGCGTGCCGCGCCGCTACTACGCGCACCTGCCCAAACTTGCCGCGCCGCCGCTGGCCGGGCTGCCGCGCGTCTACGGCATCGCCTGGGCCTACGTGGCCCACACCGACAGCGTGCTCAATGCGGACCTGTTCGCCGCCTTCATCAATGCCTACCAGGAGGTGGACGAACTCACGCTCGGTGAACTCTGGGCCCTGCCGACCACCTTGCGCGTGGTGCTGCTGGAGAACTTGCGCCGGGTGGCCGAACGCATTGCCCGCGACAAGGTGGCGCGCGAGGTGGCGCATGCGGTCTGGGACGCGGCGGACACGCTCACGACAGCCGATCTCGATGCGCTGGGCGAACTGGCGCGGCGCCACGAACTCAACGACAGCTACCTGCTGCAGCTGTGGCAACGGCTGCCCGTCGAACGTGGCGACAAGGCGCCCGCGCTGGTGCGCTGGACCGAAGCGCATTGCCCGAACGGCCCGGCACTGATCAACGACGCGCAAACCGCTGCGGTGGCCGCCAACATCACGGTGGGCAACATCATCACGACGCTGCGCGTGATCGGCCAACTTGTCTGGTCGGACCTGATCGAACCCCTGAGCCACTCGCTGCGCATCCTGCGCGAGTTGCCGAGCTTCGCGCGAGAGAGCGAACTCACGCGCCAGCAGATCACCCATGCGATGGAGCAGCTGGCGCGCCAGAGCGGACGTTCGGAACTCCGGGTCGCGCAAGTCGTCGTGCGGCGTGCGCGCATGGAGTACGCGGGCAGCACCGTCGATGAACCGGCCCTCGACCTCTACGCACGGGCCGAGCGCACCGCGGGCTTCCACCTGCTCGGCCCGGGGCGCGATGCCTTGCTGGACGCGCTGCGCAACCGGGATGCCCAGCCATCCTCCGAGCCGGCCGACTGGCAAGCGCCGTTCCAGTCGTGGCGCCTGCCGCTGTACCTGGTGGCGATCCTCGGCTGCACGGCCTTGCTGCTGGTCGCGGCGGCCCATCACCTGGATCGCATCGATTGGCCGGTGGTCGGCAGCGGCGGATGGCTGACCGGGCTCTGCCTGTTGCTGATGGCGCTGCCACTGTCGGAAGGCGTGGTCTCGCTGGTGCACCGCATCGTGGCCGAGTCGGCGCGCATCGAGCCCCTGCCGCGGCTGGATTTCTCCAGCGGCATACCGGCGGGCCACCGGGTGCTGGTGGTCATTCCGGCAATGCTGAGCTCGGTCGAGGGCAACGCCCGGCTGGTCCGCCAGCTCGAACTGCATTGGCTGGCGAACCGGGAAGACGAAGCCCAGTTCGCATTGCTCGGCGACTGGGCCGATGCGGACCGGGAGAGCCTGCCCGAGGACGCCGTGCTGCTGCACGACGCGCGCCGCCGCATCGACGCGCTCAACGCGCGCTATCCGCGCAAGCCCGAGAAGCTGGCCCGCTTCCTGTTGCTGCACCGGCCCCGCACCTGGAGCCAGACGGAGCAACGCTGGATGGGCTGGGAACGCAAGCGCGGCAAGCTGGAGATGGTGCTGCGGCTGCTGGCCACCGGCGACGCGAGCGGCTTCCTGCCCGATGTCTCGGGCAGCTTGCTGGCGGCGCGCATTCCCTACGTGGTCACGCTCGATGCCGACACCACGCTGCCGCCCGGCGCGCTGCGCGAACTGGTCGCCGTGGCCGCCCATCCGCTGAACGCGCCGCAGATCGATGCCGACACGCGCCGCGTGGTGGCGGGCTACGGCATCTTGCAACCGCGCATCGTGACGCCGTTTCCGACGCGATCCAGGCGCACGCTGTTTCACTGGCTGTTTGCCGGCGCCTGCGGCATCGACCCCTACAGCAGCGGCGCGTCGGACATCTACCAGGACCTGTTCGGCAACGGCTCGTTCACCGGCAAGGGCCTGCTCAACGTGCAGGCGGTGCATGCCGTGCTCGACGGCCGCATGCCCGAAGGCGCGGTGCTCAGCCATGATCTGCTCGAAGGCACTGTCGCGCGCTGCGCCTTGCTGAGCGACGTGGTGTTGCTGGAGGACCATCCGCAGCATGCCGGCGTGGCCGCCTCGCGCGTGCACCGCTGGACGCGCGGCGACTGGCAACTGTTGCCGTTGATGGGGCGCGCGCAGCGCTTCGGCATCGATGCGCTCGGCCTCTGGAAGATGACCGACAACCTGCGCCGCGCGATGGTGCTGCCGGCATCGGCGGCGTTGCTGGGCCTGAGCCTCTTCACCGACGCCGTGCCGGTCGCGCTGGCGCTTGCGGCCGTGGCGGCCGCGCTGGTGCTGGGGCCGCTGCTGGGCGCGCTGGCGGGGCTGGTGCCGACACGGCGGCGCATCGAACTGCGCCACTTCTTCGATGTCGGATCGGGCGACTTGCTGCGGGCGCTGGCAGGCGCGGCCTGGCAGTTCAGCCAGCTGTGGGCGCAAGCCTGGCTGCTGATGAACGCGACCCTGCGCGCCGCCTGGCGCCTGCTGGTGAGCCGTCGCCACCTGCTCGAATGGACCACGGCGGAACAGGCGGAGGCGCAGGCGGG
>NZ_JAATOM010000046.1 GCF_019207085.1 Variovorax sp. dw_308
CGCCCACGGGGGGGCCATACGGGCCGGGACGAGATTATGTAGCGCGGTAGCGCGGCGATTTTCGCAGTTTAAGTAGGCGGTGCGTCCGTCCCACGGCGGACGCAGATCCAGCAGGGCGGCGAGGCGGCAGCACCGCGGCGCGGCTGCGCCAGTGGCTATTGAGCAATTGAGCAGACGCTTGAGGACGTTGCTGAAATTGTTGAAGGACGTGTGTGCGGCTCATACGGATTGCGCTTTGCCAACTGCCTCGCTGACTACTGGAAAAGATCCTCGCTCAAGGCGCGAACGTAACGTCTGCAACTCGCGTTTGCGCTGCGAGTCCACTGCAGGCCCCGAAACACAATCACTGGGCAATTTCCGTCCTTGACCATGAGAAGACCGCTCGACGCCGCGACCTCATCCGCAAACGCCTGTTGGGTCACAGAGAGCAGGCGACCATAGGCGTCCGCTTTGCCAACCCAATCGACAAAGGGATCAATGCCGTCGCTTCCAATGGCGATGTTCACCAGGCCCTTTCTCCAGGGTCGACCAAATGTGTCCGTGACGACCACACCAGGACGAATCCCGGCAACCCGTTCGATACTGTCAGCGATGGCTGTCGCGCTCGCGTCGGGATCGACTGGAAGGAGAAGCAGCTCGCCCTCGTGGTCACCCAGGTTCGATTCATCGATGCCCGCGTTCGCACACACCCAACCATGCTTGTGTCGAGCGATGATGATGCCGTCGGGGGGCGCCGCGACAATCCTGACAACGTCGACACTCTCGTCAAGGATGGCTTGAACTTTTCGCGGGTCCTTGCCGCATCGAGTGCTGATCTCCAGGGCGCGAGCGTCGGGCACGATGTCCGCAAGGCGCCGGAAGCGTCCCTCAGATTTCGAGACGACTTTCTGCGCGACGGCAATCACGTCGCCATCTTCCCAGACATGGCCGCATTTCAAGAATGTGCGCTGAATCAGTTCCCCCAGGTCGTCGCCCGGAAGAACTTCGGGGATACCGTCCAAGCTAAAAATTTCGAGACGCATAGGGGATCAGGCAAGCAAAAGTTCGAAGCGCATCGAATGGCTCAAGACGAGACAATCCTCGATCGTATCAATGTCATGACCCATGAATGGGAGTCTGGAAACTTCGCACGAGAGACCTGCGGACGCACAGTATTTCTCATGCAGCAACGCGGATTCATGACCGTAGAGAAAGTTGAACTCGCACACGCGATTCAAATTCAAGACTATCGCGTTTGTGCCGCCGTCTCCCGCGCGAGCGATCGCGACATCGTTGCGATCTGCGCTCTCCAGCAATTGCCTTGCCTCCTGGGCAAGCCAGACCGGGATGTCGGCAGGGACAAGGATAAGGCGATCAAACGCATTCGCGCGCGCCCAGGCGAATGCGACTTCCGCCGCAGCATTTAAGCCTGCGGGGGGGCCTTCACTGATCGCCAACGAGCCACCTTGTCGAGCCCGCTCGGCGATGCCTCTCGACGAAGTGACCACAAGGCGCTGCGTCGATGGAAACTGCGATTCGAAGAAGGTCAGCGCCCGATCAAAAAGACTACTCGAAAGATGTGCGCGTCGCTCACAAGACATATACGGCGAGAGGCGCGTCTTCGACTCGGCTAGATCCTTCATCGGGATGGCAACTACGGTCTTCATGCTTAAAGCCCTTCTGCAAGGCTACAGATGCGCGTTGCTAGTTCGCGAGACTTGTCGGCGTCCGACATGAGTGTGGGCATCTGAACGATCTGGTACGGCACTCCGGCACGCCAGTCATCTTCAGGTTCTTCGTCTGCATCGATCACGAAGGCATCGATAAGACCTTCGTACCGTGCGGCGATAGCTTCCGAACTGACCGGCTCCTCAAGATCTTGCAGTAACTTAACCAGCGGGCCTTTCACCGCCTTGCCACCAATGAGCGGCGAGACGGCCACCCGCTTGGCGGAGCACTCCGAGAGAAGCGCACGAAAATTGCCAACTGAAAGCATCGGGCCGATCGACAAGAAGGGATTCGATGGCGCAATGACAATGACATCTGCTTCGCGGATCGCCGACTGCACTCCGGCTGTGACATGCGCATGCTTCGCGCTGTCGGTGACCACTGCCTTCACGGCGGGTTGTCCCCGGTCTCTGACAAACCACTCCTGAAATCTTAGAAGACCAGACGTCGTCTTGATCAACGTCGGGCATTCCTCATCGGTGACTGGCAGCAAGGTGGCTTTCACGCCGAATTTTTGCGCCACGAGTGACATGACCTCGGTGAGTGACCCACCTGCGCGCAGAGCCGTAGAACGATAGATATGAAGGCCGAGGTCAGCATCTCCGAGCGTCATCCACGTGTCAGGCGCCTCCA
Source organism: Variovorax sp. dw_308 (assembly GCF_019207085.1). Taxonomy (GTDB): domain Bacteria; phylum Pseudomonadota; class Gammaproteobacteria; order Burkholderiales; family Burkholderiaceae_C; genus Variovorax. The sequence goes on from NZ_JAATOM010000046.1 coordinate 2,341, forward strand.
ATTTTTGCAGGACAGAAAGCGAGCGTGTGGTGTCGCCGTCCACGCCCCATCCGTGCTTGGGATTCACAACGCCAGCCAACGTGTATAGGACGGTATCCAGATCCGGACAGACCCTCAAGCCATGAAACCAGTCATCGTCCCCGACGTTGACGACGACTGTCATGTCTACCTCAGGGCGGTTAAGAAAGCCTAGAGCCATCCGTGCGCCGCCTACCCCCCCGGCGATCACGACGACCTTGATCTGCTTGGGGTCGACGCTCATGGGACAACTCTCGAGCCGGTCACCGAACGAACGAATTGAATCGGATCGTGGCTTCGCGGTTTCAGCGTCCCCAAGTCCACGGGTTCGTGATCGTCAAAATCTTCTAGCCTTTCATAGAGAGTGTTCCTGCGCACCGGCCTGCGACCCGCATAGCGGATGAGACGCACCATCTCGGTGGAGGTTAGCTCTTCCCCGAAGTCCGCGCCGGCCGACCGCGAGATGGATTCGTCCATCAACGTCCCACCCAGATCGTTTACACCTGCATGGAGCAAATCACCCGCGCGCTGCGCTCCCAGCTTGACCCAGGACACCTGAATGTTGTCTATCCATCGAGCGAGCATCAGGCGCGCGATTGAGTGCATCTTGATGTGCTCCTCCATGGTCGCACCGGCTCTCACGCCGGGGATAGCCTTTTCAACGTATAGGGGTGATTCCGAATGCACAAATCCCAAGGGCACAAACTCAGTGAATCCGCCAGTATCCTTTTGAATAGACCGCAAGAGGTCGATGTGCGCGGCCCAATGGGAGGGCCCATCCACGTGCCCGTACATGATCGTTGAGGTGCTCCGCAAGCCGACTTCGTGCGCAGTGCGAATCGTGTCAACCCATGCCTCAGTGGTCAGCTTGTTGCGAGTCAGTTGCTTGCGGACCTCAATGTCCAAGATCTCGGCCGCTGTGCCAGGCATAGAACCCAGGCCCGCGTCCTTCAACTCGAGCAGGAACTCCTTCGTCGGCATTTTTCGCTTGTGCGCACCAAACCAGACCTCGAAAGGCGAAAAGGCATGAACGTGCATATTGGGCACTTGCTTCTTCACCGCGAGAACGAGATCTCGGTAGTACGTGGGGGGAAGATCTGGATGGAGTCCTCCCTGCATGCACACTTCTGTAGCACCGCGATCCCAGGCAACCTGGGCGCGATGCGCGACCTCTTCCATGCTGATCCATTGCGCCTCCGCGTCCTCTTTGCGCTTGGCAAAGCCGCAGAACCGGCAGCCCATGTAGCAGACATTTGTGAAGTTGATGTTTCGGACGACCACGAAACTGACCTCGTCCCCGCTGCGTTGCTTCCTGACAGTATCAGCTGCTCGCATTACCGCGGACAGTTCACGGGGCGAGCACCGAAAGAGCGCCTCGCCCTGCTTACGCGACACTTCCTCGCCACTGAGCGCGAGCTCAAGGATCTCGCGAACTCCGGGAGTGCATTCCGAGAGGAGCCCTCCCATTGGCTTGAGCAGTTGGTCAGCGGCGCGCGGCTGAGCATCGTGAAGTTCGAACATAGCTAAAGTCCTTCTCAGTCGATGAGCACGGCCGTATCGGGGTCGGCGTGAATCTGTTCCAGGGCATAACCGTCTGCTCGAGCCATGCGGCTCAGAGCTGCCGCAGCGCGTGGAGCAACGAAGTCCTTGTCCCGGACGTAGCGCGGGTAGGTCGTTAGTCTTTCAACAAGCACGACGTTTTTCTGGGCGCAGCGGAACTCAATTTCGTCGATCGCCGGCCAGGCGCATTCCGGATTGATGTGGTCGGCGGTCAAAGGGGATACTCCTCCCCAGTCGTTGATGCCAGCGTCCAGATAGCTTTCGAAGGCCTCGCTAAGGTTGGGAGGTGCCTGCAGGGACACCTCGGCCGGAAGAATCAGTCTCGCCACCGCCAAGGTACGAAGCATGTCACTCAGATCGGGTTCGGAATGTCGCGACATCGCCGTGCCGGGCTTGGCCTTGAAGTTCTGGACAATGACCTCCTGAATATGGCCATATCGCCGGTGCAAGGATGCGATGGCTTCAAGGCTATCAACACGCTCGGACCATGTTTCGCCGATGCCGATCAGGATTCCCGTCGTCGTAGGCGTTGATTCCGCACCAGTTGCCTCCAAGGTCCGAATTCGCTGTACCGGGACCTTGTCGGGACAAGCGTGGTGCGCCATGCCCGGCCGAACAAGGCGCCGACTGATGTTCTCGAGCATCATCCCGACGCTTCCGGAGACTTCTTTCAAACGTCGTGCTTCGCTTCGCGTCATAGTTCCCAGGTTCACGTGCGGGATCAGCGTGCTCTCTTTGAGCACGAGGTCGCACATAGCAACAACATATTCGAGTGTGCTCGAATAGCCAAGCGTCTCGAGCATTCGGGCAGCCTCTGGATACCGAAGCTCCGGCTTCTCTCCCAAGGAGAACAGCGCTTCCTTGCAGCCGAGCTCCTCACCGCGGCGCGCGATCTTCATGACTTCATCAGGGCTCAAAAAGCCTGCGCCCGGTTCGCCCGGCTGTTTAACGAAGGTGCAATACCCACAACTGTCACGGCACAGATTCGTCAATGGAATGAACACCTTCCTCGAGTACGTAGCCACCCGACCCCAGTGTTCGTCTCTCTTTCGAGCGGCCGAGGCGAGCAAATTCGCTAGTTCCTCGCCAGCGGCATGCTCATAACCTAGGCATTCAGAGCGAGAGGTCATGGCTGCTTAGGATAGGGCCGCAGTGAGCACGATCTCGATCTTCCAAGCAGGGTTGCCAAGCTTCGCCTCAACCGTGGCACGCGGCGGTGCGTTGTCAGCGGCGACCCAGGCATCCCAAACGATGTTCATCGCGTCGATGTCCTTGATGTTTGCAAGGAAGATTTGGCACTGGAGAATTCGACTTTTGTCGCTGCCGGCCTCCGCGAGCAGGTTGTCGATTTGCTGGAGCACTGATCGAGTTTGACCTTCGATGTCCATCGACGGATCTTGAGGCACTTGACCTGAGAGGTAGGCCACCCCCGCGTGGACGGCGATTTTGGACAGGCGCTGGCCGACCTTAAATCTTTGGATGTTCATGTCTGTTTGAAGGTTGAGAGTGGTGAGACCTCAGACGGGGACCTTGGCGGGAGCCCAGATCCGGATGCCGGCGTGGCTGAACGGCACCTTTTTGCTGATGTTGAGGCGGATCAACATCGGTGTGATGGCCTCGATGCATCGAGCGTTGACCGCCGGTCCACAGTTGTAGGCCTCAACTCCGAGGGACTTTACAAGTTCGACGATCTCGTCAGTTGCCGCGACGTCGTTACCGCACGCCAGAATGTCACAGTTGATCGTCTCTCCCAACGCGTTCAGAGTGTGCGCCGACACGTTATGTAATGCACCAACGACCCTGTACTCGCTGCCAAGAAGCGCCTGTGCAGCTTCTGTCGCGGAGCCCTCCGCCGGCATCGCTATTGCGCGCGGGTTGCCTTGTGCAAGTGGCACGACCAGATCGACAAGAATCTTTGACTCGATCATCGGCTTGATGGCCCGAATCGTCTCATCATGACCCGAGTAGGGCACCGCTAGCATCACGACTCGATCGGCAGCTTTGACGGCTGACTTATTGTCCAATCCGACAACGGGATGGGCATCGCTATATTGGCTCAACTTTTGGTTGAGTTCAGCCACGATAGCCTTGGCGCGCTCACCATCGCGCGAGCCCAGGGCAACGGGAATACCCGCTCGGGCAAAGCGTAGGGCGAGCCCCTGGCCCTGGGGCCCGGTTCCTCCGAGGATCGCAATGGTCTGTTGGGTAGGATTCGATGTGGTGGTCATGATTTTGAGAAAAGCTAGTTGGAGAAGATTTCATTTAGCGCGTCTTTCTGAACTCCCCGCGCGATGACGACCAGTCGACTGCGATGATCCGTCGACGGCCAAGAAGAAAGCCTTGCCGGCGCCGCGAAGACGTGTTGGACGCCTTGGATGACGTAGGGCTTGCGATACTCACCCAGTTCCAAAAGGCCTTTCACGCGCAGCAAGTCCTGAGGTGGGATACGCCGCAACTTCTCAAGCCACATGGAATACTTCTCCCACGGTATCGATTCGTTCCAGAAGTAGGCGTGGGAATCGATCCGAGCGTCATGATTGAAGGGACCCAACGGACCCGATCGAATAGGGGCAGGTTCCTCGTTGTCAGGCCCGCTCAACTGCAGATCGAGCAAGTTGTTCGAATCGGCATTCGCGTAGATGAAGTCGAAGACCCCGTGGGGGAGATCTACAACACCCGGCGCGACCTCCTTTGAACGCGACACCGCAGCGGTGGCGTTAAGGGATCGCACCGATGATTTGAGGACGTCAACTGTTTCAGGAGCGCAAAGGTCGGTCTTCGTTAGGAGCACGTGGCTCGCGAGAGCAACTTGATTTCGGGCTTCCGAGTGGTCGAGGATCTGTTCAAGCCCGTTGACTCCGTCGACCGTGGTAAGTACACCGTTGATCGCGAAATGCTTAGCGACGAACTTGTCGGCGATCACGAGTTTGAGCATCGGAACCGGATCAGCCAGGCCGGTCGTCTCGACCACGATCCGGCTGAAATTAGGCACCCTGGCTTGAAGTCGATGTCGATAGAGAGTTTCAAGCGTATCGACCAGACCGTTACCTATGGTGCAGCAAATGCACCCTGAGTCGAGCAACACGACGTTCTCGTCCGCTTGAGAAATAAGCAAGTGGTCGAGCCCTACCTCACCAAACTCGTTGACGATCACTGCGGTGTCGCGAAGCCGACCATCCCGCAGCAACGCATTGAGGGCCGTCGTCTTTCCGCTCCCCAGAAATCCGGTGAGAAAGGTCACAAAGATAGCGTGAGGGAACAGCGCTGACATGGCCGATTTCTGCCGCCTACTTCAGGACGTTTGCGGCCAGAACTTCGATGACTTCATCGCGCGGCTTGATGCTTGCCGCATCCGGAATGGCAAAAGCGATTTCATCGATGCCCAGACCAGCTAAGGCATCGACTTGCCTCTTGACGTCTGCGCCGGTGCCAGCGAAGGTATAGCGGGGAACAAGCTCGTCGGGCACCAAGGCTGCGAAGTCCGCTTCCGCGCTTCCATGTTGCGCATAGTTATACGCTTGCTTGACCTTCTCGGCCGTGGCTTTGGTCAACGCGTCTACTTCGCCAGGCATTCCTCGAAGGATCGCCCGCGCGATGTTGTATTTGACAGCGTTGATAGACTCGCTGGGATTCTCATCGTTCGCGTGGCAAGCCGCCCAGACGACGATCTTGATCTCGGCTGGGTCGCGGCCCACTTCCTTGGCGCCTTCGTGAACCTTGTCGATCGCGGCCTGTAGGAGATCAGGCGCAACGCCGTTCATCAACACGACTCCGTTAGCCATTCGTCCAGCGAGCTTCAGCATCCGAGGACCGGTCGAAGCGACATAGATTGGCACCTTGCGATCGATGGCGTGGCTGATGGTGGCCGTATCGCCTCCGGGCACGTCAACGGTTTCACCGCGTAAGAGGTCCTGAATCATCTTGAGCGATGCCTCGAAGTTGTCCACTGTCGAGATCTGCAGGCCCATTGTCTTCAAGGCACTGTCACCAACGCTGATGCCAAGGGTCGCGCGGCCGCCGCTGAGTTCGTCAAGCGTCGAGAACGCGCTCGACGTCACCGTCAGGTGACGAGTCATGGGATTGGTGACTGCGGTCGCGAGGCGAATGCGTTTCGTCTGGCTAGCGATCGCGCCAAGCAGCACATATGCCTCCCGCCAAAGCAGGTGGGAGTCGGGCACCCACATGGTGTGAAATCCGAGTCGATCTGCAAGTATGCCGGTCGCAACCATTTCTTGTGCGCTGACATTTGGGTAGGTACCCACACTGAACTTCATCATCTATCCTTTCAAACCAAAATGGCGACCAAGGTGCCCAGCACAGGCTTGATCGTTAGGACAAGTGACCACCGGTGCTACCGATGGTCCCGGTGCGCGAGCAAGGAGCACCCCATCGGTCATTCGCCGCTGGAAAGGATCTTGTACAGATCGGGGCGACGATCGCGCCACCACGGGAATTTCTTGCGCTGCGCGCTGACGTTGGCGATGTCGATTTCCTGGACGATGAGCTCTGCGATCGTGTTGCTGGCTTCCTTCAGGATCGTGCCGCGGGGGTCGACGATCATGCTTCGGCCCAAGTGCTCACGCACGCCTTCGGCACCCACCTTGTTGGAAGCGACAACGTAGACGCCGTTTTCCAGGGCGCGAGCGCGCATGGCCAGGGGCCACATGGCGTTGCGGTGCTCCGGGTCGCTGTACACGGAATAGCAGATCGGCATGAAGATGATTTCCGCCCCACGCATCGCGAGTACGCGCGACGGTTCCGGATACAGCCGGTCGTTGCAGATCTGCACGCCGATGCGAACGCCATCGACGTCGAAGACCGGCAGGTCGTTGCCTGGCGTGAAGTAGAACTTTTCGAAACTGCCCGTGCCACCGGCCTTCTCGTTAGGGAAGTACGCGGGAATATGGGTCTTGCGATAGGTCCCGACGATTTTGCCCTTCCTGTCGCAGACCATCGCTGAGTTGTACATGCCGGTGTCAGCGTGCTCGCCGTAGGGAAGGATCAGCGCCATGTCGTGCTTCTTCGCCGCCTCGCGGATCTGCAAGAGCAGTTCGGAGTCCTGACGAACGAAGAACCGGTCGAAATTCTCGATGAGCTTGTTCGGGAAGAAGGGCGACATGAAGAGCTCACAGAACGTGAGCATTTGCACGCCCTGCTCTGCAGCCTTCTCGATCATGGAGATTGCGGTGGGAACCATCGAGGCCATGTCCTCGGACTCCACTGGGCCGGTCTGTGCCGAACCGACGATTAACTTCTTGCTCATGAGCGTCTTTCAAAGGTTGATCGATCCAAGGGACAGCCAGCTTGACGGCCTTGGCGTATCTTCATAAGATACATTTTTATCGTATGCCGATCCGAGACACGGGTCAAGTGGGACGTCGAAATTTTTGGTATTGGCATGCCTAGCCCCTCCCTCCCGAACTAGTGCGTGCTGCACTGGTTCGGTGCCTTGAAACCTGGAGTCACACATGGAATTTGATTGCATCGTCCAGAACGGAACCGTTGTCTTCCCCAACCTCGGCGAGCGCCGAGTGGACATAGGAATACGTAACGGCAAGATCGCGGCGCTCCTCGAGATGGGGCACGACGCCAACGCTAAAGAAATCATCGACGCGAGCGGAAAATTCGTCTTTCCGGGTCTTATTGATGCCCACATGCACTTTGGGATCGCAGGAAGTGCGGACGAATATGCAACTGAGACCGGCGCGTCCGCTCAAGGAGGTTTCACCACCGTCTTGGGATACCTGCTGAACAGCGTGCCGTATTCCGAATCATTCCCAGCGCAAAAAGCGCTCGGCGAGAGCCAGTCGCACATCGACTTCGCCTTTCATTTCGGCATGGCGCAGGAGGAACACCTCGCGGAAGTGCCAAAGTACATTGAAGAATTCGGCGTGACGTCGTTCAAGTACTTCACAAACTTCAAAGGGGACGAAGGCCTTTACCTTGGCCTCACCGGGGCGGACGAGGGGTTCATGCTCGACCTGATGCAAGCGGTCGCCCACTATCCGGAGGCGAAGCTTTCTATCCATCCCGAGAACATCGAAATCGTACGCAGGACACGTGCCAAGCTGCAGCGCGAAGGAAGGGATTCGCTGCGCGCCTGGTCTGAATCCAAGCCGACGATCAACGAGGCGCTTGATACCGTCAAGGCGATGTACTGCGCCAAGCAAACCGGCTGCAACATTTACTTCGTTCACGTCACCAGCCGGCTTGCATTGGCCGAGATCCGCGCTTTTCGGGAGCATTCAAGCCTTGTTCACGCGGAGACGTGCCCGCAGTACCTGACCCACACGATGGATTCGGATGTCGGAAGTATTGGCAAGGCGAACCCGCCCTTGAAGACTGCGGACGACGTGGAGGCGCTTTGGGAGGCGCTCGCTGATGGCACGGTTCAAGTAGTAGGAGCCGACCACGTCGCTCGCAAGAAGGCCACTAAGCAAAAGGACATCTGGCAATCGTCTCAAGGTTTCCCGGCCACGCCGACGATTCTGCAGATTCTCCTGAGCGAAGGGGTCCACAAGGGTCGCCTGAGTCTCCAGCGCGTTAGTCAATTGCTTTGCAAGAATCCCGCAACCATCTTCGGCATCGGCGATTTCAAAGGTGACATCTCCGTCGGCTTCGACGCCGACCTGACCATCGTGGACTTGGACAAGGAAAAGGTGGTTTCAGCGAAGGATTTCGTTTCGTTCTCGGACTACAGCTTGTACGACGGATGGACGCTTAAGGGCTGGCCGGTTCTGACCATGCTCCGTGGCAGCACCGTGATGAAAGACGGTGAGCTTGTGGGCAAGCAGGGCTTTGGAAAGTTCTTGTCACGGACCTCGTCACACGCTGCCTGATCCGGACGCAAATGAACACAACCTACACCAAGCCTGTACGAAGCGTCGCTGTAATCGGCGGCGGTATCGTGGGAATGCTGACTGCATGGAGTCTTCTACGAAGCGGCTTCATGGTCACTGTCCTTGAAAGAGACCTCTATGGACTGGGCTGCTCGACCGGCAATGCGGGCAGCGTCAGCGCCGGATCGGTCGTACCTCTTGGTATGCCTGGCATGTGGAAGCAGGTGCCAGGCTGGATGCTGGATCCGGATGGACCGCTACACATTCGAGGCGACCACGCGATTCAAGTCCTTCCTTGGCTCGTACGATTCCTTGTAGCTTCAGGCGCTGACAGCGTGGAGCGGATTTCACATGCGCTCAAAGCTCTCACAGCGCCCTCCTTGAAGATTTACCAGGAGGTCGTCGACCAGGTTGGAGCTCGCTCGCTGTTCGAAGTCACCGGCCAGTTGCAGGTGTACCAAAGTGCCGAAGGCCTTTTGAAGGACGCGGCGGGATGGGCACTTCGGCGAGCCCGAGGCGTGGAGGTCCGAGACGTGGCCGCCGGCGAGATCAGGGATCTCGAGCCAGCCGTGGCTCATACATTCACGCATGGCGTCTTTCTGCCCAATGAGGGCATGATCATCAATCCTGCCAGGCTCATCAAGGAAGTCGGAGTCGCGTTCGTTCAGAACGGGGGGCGCATTGAGGAGCTCAGCGTGCAGGGCTTTGATGTCAGTGCTGATCAGCAGGTCAGAATTCGGGCGTCGGGCCGCTTGATCGAAAGCGATGCGATCGTTGTCGCGGCCGGGGCTTGGTCCCACACGCTCGCTGCCGAACTTGGCGATTCAATTCCTCTTGAATCACAGCGCGGCTATCACGTCATGTTTCCCGAGTCCGGTGTCAGCATCAGTCGCCCAGTCGTAGCCTCGGAAACGAAGTGCTTCGCCACTCCGATGGAGTTCGGCTTAAGAGTGGCGGGCACGGTGGAATTTGGCAGTCTGGACGCGCCAGCGAACTCGCGTCGCGTCGAAGGCCTTTTGCGCCACAGCAAATCGCTGTTTCCAGGCCTTGAGACAGCGCACTATTCGGAGTGGATGGGCAATCGGCCCTGCTTGCCCGATTCGCTACCCGTCATCGGGCGAGCGACGAAGTTTCCATCGGTCTACTTTGCCTTTGGGCACGGTCATCTTGGGATGACCTGCGCGCCCATGACCTCCAAGATCGTCAGCGACTTGATCGGAGGCAAAGAGCCCAGCGTAAATCTTGAGCCCTACAGGCCGGATCGCTTCTGACCTCACACGCTCCCTCCTACGGAGAGAGCGGTGTCGTTGAAACTGCAGATCCGAGCCTCCAAACAACCTTGTCAATTGGAAGCCGTGCGCGAATCGGACCGCGGACCGTTGGCCAACCCACGGTGACAAGCGCTTGCGCTGCCCATCGCTCAGGCACCCCCAATGCGCTACCGACAAGGTCTGCGCAGAACAAAGGGGCACACATGACGCAAGCACCTAGTTGTTCTTCGTGAGCGCTGTTAAGGAGGTTCTGCGTTGCCATCGCCGTGCTCTGGACTGCCATGGTCTGCTCCGCCTGACGCCGTCCCGCATCAGGATATTGATCCATGTCTTCCATCGTCGCGAACACAAAAATCAATACCGGCGCCTCGCGTATTCGGCTTCGAGACCTAAGCACGTCGGCTTCGACGGCCTGCGCCGCGTCACCGTCGGCGGTGCGATCCTTGCGCAAACGATCGGCCATTGCGTCAGAGATTTGGTCCTTGAGGCGCTGCTCTTCTACAACGACAAAACGCCAAGGCTGACGGTTGTGGGCGGACGCTGCTGAGGTTGCAGCAACCAAGATGCGCTCCAGGACCGACGCAGGAACCGGTGCGGACGTATATCGTCGAATCGACTGTCTGATCCGTGCGCTGGGCGGCGATGCGGCGCTACTTGCCTCTAGCCCGCCATCCCTCCAAGGCACCAATCGGCAACCGCTCAATAGAGTAACAGGGCCGAGAATATTAGTACGCATGCAATCGCGAAGGCGATCAGGTCTGAGTTCGCCAGAGGTGTTGCCGCCTCCGCCTCCTCCTCTTCATAGGTGGCGAAGACTCCCGGAAACGGGCTGAAGATCATCGTGCGCTGCACGTCCTGAGCAGGAGCAGCAGCCGGACTTGGATCGAATTCGTGAACATCAAGTTGAATGGGCTTCATAGAGGCCTTAGGTTGACGAAACCGCAGCCAACATCTGCGTTTTTCGATACACTTTGATCTTATTGCGATACGCCCCGTTCAGTCAACCTTGCCGGGGTCGATAAACTCTGACTCGATAACTCCTTCATTCATCTATGACAGTGAAATCTGAAAGTAGTGGCGAGCAAGGCGTTGCGCCGGTGGCCTCCACGGAAGAGACGGGAGTTGTGGAAGAGAAAACAAACTCCAAGTCGGACAGCGGGCTCTACGTGGGTTCCGTTGACAAGGCGTTTGAGGTCCTCCGAATCCTTGGGACATCGCCTGTCCCAATGGGGCTCTCCGAGGTCGTCAAGGTAACGGACATGGGAAAGAGTTCGGCTCAGCGGTTCCTGCACACTTTGACAGCGTTGGGCTATGTCAATCAGGATCGCGAAACTAAGGCCTACTCCATCTCCGCACAGATCCTCGATCTGGCAAGCTCTTACCTCGGCACCGAGGGCCTGCGGGAAAAAGCGACGTCAATCATGAGAGCGGCGAACCTGCAGACTGAGGAAACCGTCAACCTCACGCTCCTGGACCGATTGAGCGTTGTCTACCTGCTTCGGTATCCGGGTTTCCATCAGATCAGTGTGGACCTTTCCATTGGCTCCAAGTTGCCTGCATTTTGTACTGCACCCGGTCGCGCAATCCTTGCATTCATGGAAGATGGCGAATCGAACTGGATCCTCGAGAAGTCTGACATCAAGGCCTACACGCCGTATACCGTCACTGACAAGAAAAAGATCGTCTCTACGTTTCGTCAGATCAGGCGTGCTGGCTACTTCATCAGCAACCAAGAGGCGTTTGTGGGTGACATCTCAGTCGCGGCTCCTGTATTTAACTTTGCTGGACGCGTCGTCGCCGCCTTGAACATTGCCGTCCCCACGTCGCGCTGGACGGTCGCTCAGGTGGAGGAGAAATTGATGCCGATAGCGGTGCAGAAGGCGCTGGAGATCTCCTCGGCGCTTGGCTTCTGCGCGAATCCTTGATGTTCTAACCCGGCGCACGTCGATTTCTCAAGGTACCCAGGGAGCGACCCTCTCCTCCAGTTGCCAACACAGCCGGTTCTCTATACGATACAAAAGTATCGCAGCAAGATGCTGCCAAATTGCATTTTGTAAGGAGAGCGTCGTGGCGAGTTACGGAACAGTTCTTTCGCTTGCAGAGCTGAGCATGGGCTCGGGCAAGCAAACCGAGCAGGAGCTTCGGGTCCAGCTTGCGGGTACCTACAGGTTGTTCGCGCACCTTGGATGGGACTACCTCACCTTTGGACATATCACGGTTGCGCTGCCCGGCCCCGAAAAGCACTTCTTAATCAATCCCTTTGGTTTGCGGTTCGACGAAGTCACAGCGTCGAACCTAGTGAAGATCGACGCCCAAGCGAACATCGTCGAGCCGAGCAAGTACCCGGTGAACCCTGCCGGTTTTTTCATCCACAGCGCAATTCATACGGCGCGCGAAGACGCAGTGTGTGTCATGCACACCCACACAACTGCGGGGATGGCCATGGCAGCTGTCGAAACCGAAATCCTTCCCGTGGACTTTGCTGGTTCGGCTGCGCATGGACGTATCGGCTATCACGACTTTGCCGGCGTTCATGCCGACGAGTCCGACTGCGCAGCCCTTGTGTCCAGCCTTGGAGAGAAGAACTATTTGATGCTGCGAAACCACGGGATACTTACCTGCGGAACATCGATCGCTCGTGCATTCCAGCGCCTCTACTGGTTGGAGACGGCTTGCAAGGTGCAGACAACCGCGTTGGCAATGAATTTGCCAATCCGCAAGGTAGACGTCGAAGTCGCCGCAAAGCATGCAGGTGTTCTGGATGGGGACGATGGCGAATTGAGCCTTGCTGCGATGCTCCGGCTGATGGAAAAAATCGACCCCTCTTTCAGAGACTAGGGGCGTCTAGTTTTGGCCTTGTTTGAAAATCGCGCAAGAACGGCGCTGGTCGCCTTGGTCACTGCCGTAGCTGCTTGGCAACCGTTGCAGGCGGCGGCCGACGGGTGGCCGGATCGCACCATACGCTTGGTCGTTGCCTACCCGCCAGACGGAAGCACGGACATTACGGCTCGCCTGTTCGCCGAAGTCGTGTCGCGCAAACTGGGGCAGCCAATCATTGTGGATAACCGCTCAGGCGCCAGCGGCACGATCGGAGCGCTTGCTGTAAGCCGGGCACCTGCGGATGGCTACACGCTGCTCTTCGCGGCCTCGCCAGAGGTATCCATCGCGCCAACCACATTCAAGGCGCTTCACTATTCGCCCACCAAAGACCTTGCCCCCATCAGTTCCATCGGGCTTGTGCCTTTCCTGCTGGTCTCCAACCCCGCGGTGCCGGTCACTGATGTGAAGTCGCTGATCGGCTACGCAAAGGCGAACCCGGGCAAGCTCAACTATTCATCACTCGGCAACAACACTTCCAATCACCTGACCGGGGAGTTGTTTAGCCTTGCCGCTGGCATCCAGACCTCGCACGTGCCCTATCGGGGGAGTGGACCTTCGATGTCAGATCTGATGGGTGGCCAAATTCAATACAGCTTCGATACTCCCACGGCGGCAATGCCGAATGTGCGAGCCGGCAAGCTTCGGGCGCTGGCCGTCACGTCTCAGCAGCGTCTTTCTTCCGCTCCAGTTATTCCAACGGTCAGCGAGAGTGGTTTGCCAGGCTTTTCGGCGTCAACGTGGTTTGGACTGTTTGCCCCATCCGGCACGCCGGAGGCGGTGCTTGACCGCTTGAACGCTGAAACTGTGGCTGTACTGAAGTCACCGGACCTGTCGGAAACTATGAAATCCCGCGGCATCTTGCCGACGGGCGACTCCCGCGCGGTTTTTCGATCTTTCCTTGCAGCAGAAATTGAGAAATGGAAGAAGCTTGCGATCAGCGTGTCAATCGTTCCTGAATGAGCGAGCGCCGCTTAGGTCGCTTGATGCGCAGCAACTAGGCACTCTTGGAGCATGAGAGTCGCACGGGTCGGTTCAGGCGAGCGGCGCAATATGCTGACGAATCGGCAGGAGTAGCGAAACCGCTTAGATTCAATCGCTTGCATCAAGCCGTCCTTCTCGAAGACTCTGGCGTAGTGGTTGGGCAGGAAGCCCAGATACCGGCCCGAGAGCACGAGCATCGCAATTGCCTCTTGATCGAATCCCGTGGCCTTGTTCACCAAACGGGCACGATGACTCAGTTCCATGTTTGGAGAATGAAACCCGAGGCCGGCGAACGCATAACTGCGTAACTTCGCCCAAGTCAGCCCGGTATGTGGCAAATTGAAGAGCGGATGCCGTGAGCCGCAGTACAAAAACATGGTTTCGCCGAACAAGTCGGCATAGGCGAGGGCCTTGGAGCTTCGGTGGACAGGAATGACGCCGACTTGATAAACGCCGTCAAGGACTCCGCGTTCGATCGCGTTGATCGAACCCACGTGGACATTCAATCGCACGTCGGGTGCCATCGAAGTGAAACGCGCGATGGCGTCATCCATGTGGGCTAGTGGATTGGTTGCGGTTTTGTCGAACACCGCTACGTCTATCTGCCCGCCCAAGCGAAGGTGAATATCGTCAACGCTGCTGCGAAACGCCTCCACGGCGGCGAGCAAACGCAAGGTCTCCTCGTAGATCCGTTGACCGTCGGCGGTAAGGGCGAAGCCCGCTCGACCCCGCCTACAAAGAACGAGCGACAGGCGCGCCTCGAGATCCTTGATGTGCCGGCTTACCGTGGAGGTGCCAATGTTCAGTTCCAGTTCGGCTGCCGTCATGCCCCCACAGTCCACCACGCTTTTGAACACCTTCAGCAGGCGCAGGTCAATGTCACTGACCTGGCCCAGCAGTGCACGGCTTCTCTCGTTTGGCTTCACTTGCATCGACCAGCAACTAAGTTTTGATATTGCATCATTTTCAAGAATAACGGCGAAGTTAACAATCCGGCCCACCCACTCTTTCCTGCTCAGCAGGCGACTCAAATGACCGCATTCACCGTCTCGTCGCATGAAGCGTCGCACCGCACCGACGCCGCTTGGTTAGAAGCGCACTGGATGCCGTTCACCGGCAACCGAAACTTCAAGGCTGACCCCAGGATGGTTGTCGAAGCCAAGGGCGCTTACTTCACTGACGACAGCGGACGCAAAGTGTTCGACGGCTTGTCGGGTCTTTGGTGCACTGGACTCGGCCATGGTCGCCCGGAAATCACGGAGGCGGTGAGCCGTCAAATTGCCAAGCTCGACTACGCTCCCGCCTTCCAGTTCGGCCATCCTCTTTCATTCGAGCTGGCTAACAAACTGAAAGACCTCGCGCCTGCAGGGCTCGACCACGTGTTTTTCACGGGATCAGGATCGGAAGCCGCTGACACATCGTTGAAGATGGCTCGTGCTTATTGGCGCGCCAAGGGGCAAGCCAGCAAGACGCGGCTCATTGGGCGTGAGAAGGGCTATCACGGCGTCAACTTCGGCGGGATCTCGGTCGGAGGCATTGGCGGCAACCGCAAGCTGTTCGGTCACGGCGTCGATGCTGACCATCTTCCCCACACCCAAATGGCAGCCAACGCGTTCACTCGCGGCATGCCGACCGAAGGGGCCCATCTTGCCGACCGTCTCTTGGACCTGATCGCGTTGCACGATGCGTCGAATATCGCGGCGGTCATCGTTGAGCCCCTGTCTGGGTCGGCCGGCGTGATCGTACCGCCACAGGGTTATTTGCAGCGTCTGCGCGACATTTGCACAGCGAACAACATCCTGCTCATCTTTGACGAAGTGATCACAGGTTTCGGTCGCTGCGGTGCGATCACCGGTTCTGCTGCTTTCGGCGTGGTGCCCGACATCATGAACGTGGCCAAGCAGGTGACGAACGGCGCGCAGCCGCTCGGCGCTGTGATTGCGAGCCGGGAAATCTACGAGACGTTCATGGCCGCCGGCGGCCCTGAGTACATGGTTGAATTCCCTCACGGCTACACCTACTCAGCGCATCCGGTCGCTTGCGCTGCCGGCATCGCCGCGCTGGACGTCCTTCAGCGCGAAAACATGGTCGGGCGAGTGCAAGAGCTAGCACCTCACTTCGAGGACGCTGTTCATAGCCTCAAAGACAGCAAACACGTGATCGACATTCGAAACTTCGGCTTGGCCGCTGGTATCACGTTGGCATCGCACCCTGGTGAGCCGGCCCGACGCCCTTTTGAAGTGGCCATGGCTTGCTGGCGCAAAGGCTTCTACGTGCGTTGCGGAGGCGACACCATTCAACTCGCTCCTCCATTTGTGGCCGAAAAGGCTGAGATCGATCGGCTGATCAACGCCCTCGCCGACGCCCTTGTCGAAACCGCGTGAGCCGATGAATTCACCAAGACACCACATGACCAAGCAAATCGCCCGAATCAATCATTTCGTCAACGGAAGGCCGGTGCCTAATGCTTCCAACCGTTGCCAGCAGGTCACTAACCCCGCGACCGGTGCGATTTCGGGCCTCGTTGGCCTAGCGAGCACGGCGCAAGTAGGTGCCGCGGTCGCAGCAGCTCAGGCCGCATTCCCGGTTTGGTCGAATACTCCGCCGATCAGGCGCGCGCGCGTGATGTTCAAGTTCCTGCAACTTCTCAATGAACATAAGGACGAACTTGCGCATCTGATCACAGCGGAGCACGGGAAGGTATTTACAGATGCCCAAGGTGAAGTCAGCCGCGGCATTGACATTGTGGAATTCGCATGCGGCATCTCGCAACTGCTCAAGGGCGACTTCACTGACCAGGTCTCCACCGGCATCGACAATTGGACGTTGCGCCAGCCGCTCGGCGTGGTCGCGGGCATCACGCCCTTCAACTTTCCCGCGATGGTGCCGATGTGGATGTTCCCCGTGGCAATCGCAGCCGGGAACTGCTTTATCCTGAAGCCCAGCCCGACCGACCCGAGCGCCTCGCTGCGCATGGCCGAACTGTTGTCGGAAGCCGGGTTGCCCGACGGCGTCTTCAATGTCGTGCAGGGAGACAAAGAAGCGGTGGACGCGCTTCTCGAACATCCGGACGTCAAGGCCATCAGCTTCGTCGGCTCCACACCCATCGCGAACTACATTTACGAGACTGGCGCGCGCCACGGCAAGCGCGTGCAGGCACTAGGCGGTGCGAAGAACCACATGGTCGTGATGCCCGATGCCGACGTCGATCAAGCGGTAGATGCACTGGTTGGCGCCGGCTACGGCTCGGCTGGCGAGCGATGCATGGCCATCAGCGTGGCCGTGCTCGTGGGAGACGTGGCGGAGCGACTGCTACCAAAGTTAGTCGAGCGAACCAAGAAGCTGAAAGTGCTTGCTGGCGAGAATCTAGCGGCCGAGATGGGTCCGATCGTTACTCGGGCAGCGCATGTGCGCATCACCGGATACATCGCGCAGGGGGTCGAGGAGGGTGCAAAGTTGCTCGTCGACGGTCGTGACTTCGACGTCTCCGTCACGGGTGAGGGTTGTGGCGATGGGTTCTGGATGGGAGGCACGCTGTTTGACCACGTGACGCCTGAGATGCGCATCTACAAGGAAGAGATCTTTGGTCCGGTGCTGTCTTGCGTGAGGGTGCAAGACCTAAAGCAGGCGGTGGAACTCATCAACGCGCATGAGTTCGGGAACGGCGTGAGTTGCTTTACCCGGGACGGCAACGTAGCGCGCGAGTTCGGCCGCCGTGTAGAAGTCGGGATGGTCGGCATTAACGTGCCGATTCCGGTGCCGATGGCCTGGCACGGCTTCGGCGGCTGGAAGCGTTCGCTGTTCGGCGATATGCACGCCTATGGCGAAGAAGGCCTGCGGTTTTACACCAAACAGAAGTCGATCATGCAGCGCTGGCCAGAAAGCATCGGCGAGGGAGCGGAGTTCGTAATGCCGACGGCGAAGTAGAGAGGGGATTCGCATCGCCATGCCATCAGTTGTTCTTGAGACGCATCATAGGCGTCAGTGCCGCGTACCGACTAACTGAGGGGTGGAGTTGAGGGACGGTAGCGAATCCTAAAGCGTGTCGTTTTGCAACTTGGTACGTAGACTCGGGTTGATCGCGTGGGCCGGCACGAGAATGCTGAAGGTCGTGCCGCCCGCTATTGCATCGACGACGAGGGCGCGGCTGCGAGCGCAATGCATGGCGACGTTCGGTAAGCAATCCGTCGTCGTCTCATCGGCTGCGAAGGGAACGATGAAACCGACCGGCCGTGAGGGCCATGGATCGTCAGCCGCCGCACCCGCCGCCGTCACAATGCAGGACCATGTGAAGTTGGCGACTATGGCCGTGCGTGCGACTCGCAGCGAGCCCGCAGTCTAGCCGTGTCATCGTTATCTCGGCGTGCGGGGATGACGGAGAGCTTCGTTGTTGCTTTGCCAAATTATTCCTTGCAGTGCTGCATTTGGCTCGCCCGCAATAGAAGGGATGGAGATCGGCGTGACCCGCTTGCGTGACCAACATGAATGTTGTTCGATACTGCAACGGCGCGGGTTGCCTGTTGCAACCAAACTTTAGGACGGCATTGCAGCGATTGCGGGTGTTCCCGCGCCCGGGTTGAATTCACGCTGTACGTCTGAGACCGGTCTTCCGAGCGTGAAGTCGGCCACGTCATCTACGGCCGGTCACAAGGTACTGCAGACGTAGCTCGGCTGCATGCTCTATGGGCGACGCGCCTTGGCAGGATCGAACGACCGCTATTTTGGTCCTCCAAGTGGAGGTCGGGGCCCGTTGCGGGCATTGGCGATCGGCGGGTGATCGTCTGCAATGCAGCGATGAACTGACTGCCGTTTCCCGGGACTGTGTCCACCGCTTGGGATGCTGCCGCTCTACCGCTGACTACGCCGGCAACGGGGGCTGGGTTTTACCGTCAGTGGCATCCAGCACAGGCCGGGATGCGTTTCTTCGCGCAGGTACAGGCCCTCAGTCCTTCTCGGCGGAAGTCCGCCTGCGGCTGCATAGCCTGCGGAGTCAAAGATTTTCATTGACATGCCTCGACGCGGGCGCAGATCATGCCCGGCAAATCTGCGCGGGCGGTAACTGTAGTTCATCCACACGCTCGTTCCCGGCCGAGT
>NZ_JAATOM010000047.1 GCF_019207085.1 Variovorax sp. dw_308
GGAGGGCACCCACGACGGTGCGTAGGGCGCGGCCGTGATGATCAGGGGTTGCTGGTTCTCGGGATAGAGGGAGCCGTCGAGGTAGTTCATGGTGTGTGTCTCGGTTTGGATAAGTGAGGTGTTGCGGGCGGTGGGCGAGGGTGGCCTCAGAAGGGCTTGTCGCCCACGATGGCCTCGGTCTCAGCAGTCGATTCGACTTTAGGGATCGCGACGCCCGGACGCTTCGCCAAGAGCGCCACGGATTTCGCTTTTCATGACAGCAGCCGGCCTGCCCATGCGTCCGACACAGTCTTGTGCGATTCGCGGAACCCCCGCGTCAGGCGCAGAGCTTGAAAGTCGCGGCGACGCAATGGCGGTCGTCGCCAATGCACCTCGTCACCAGCGCGTAGCGACGGCCTGGCTCAGGAATTCGGCGATGCCTTCGCCATGAGGGTCGCGCCGATCGGATGGCCGGGTGAGATGTGCGGGCGGTGCGGACCACGAAGATGTCGCGAGAAGCCGCGCATACGAAAAGGCCCAGGCTCGCCCTCTCTGACAGGGGCTGGCACCAAAAGCGAAATGCATGTCGCCAATTGCGATACAGCCTTCGAGCGCCTGCGGGAGCATCGGTTGGTGGCGCCCTGACGGGTGCGCCAGGCTGCAGAAGCACTCCTGCGGGACAGCTTTTTCCAACCCTCTTTCAGAACAAGACCAATGACGCTGAGACCCTGGATTTCTTCGTACGGCGACGTGCCCGCGCAAATCAACGCCGATGCCTACGGCTCCATCGTGGAACTGCTCGAGCAGGCAATGGCGCGCTACAGCGACAAGACCGCCTTCCTGCATGAGCTGCACATCGGCGAGCGCGAGCGTGTCGGGAAGCTGGCCGTCATCGAGGCGATGAAGATGGACAACGTGCTGTTTGCCTCTCGGGACGGCGTGGTCGGCACGATCTCGGCGGACAAGGGCGAGTCGTTCGCGGTGGACCAGGTGATCCTGGAGTTTGCATGACCGGCACCCAACGTCCATTCAAGGTGCTGGGTGTCCAGCAGATCGCGATAGGGGGCCCCGACAAGCAGCGACTGCAGAAGCTCTGGGTACGCATGCTGGGGCTGGAGGTCACGGGCCGCTTCCGCAGCGAGCGCGAGAACGTCGACGAAGATATCTGCGCCATCGGCAGCGGTCCGTTCAAGGTCGAGGTCGACCTGATGCAGCCGCTGGACCCCGACAAGAAGCCCGCGGTGCACGCGACACCACTCAATCACATCGGTTTGTGGATCGACGATTTGCCGGTGGCCGTCGAATGGCTGACCGCGAAGGGCGTGCGATTCGCACCGGGCGGCATCCGCAAGGGCGCCGGGGGCTTCGACATCTGCTTCCTTCACCCGAAGGCGAATGCGGCGTTTCCGATCGCGGGCGAAGGAGTCCTGATCGAACTCGTGCAGGCGCCGCTGGAGGTGGTTGCTGCGTTCAACGCGCTGTCCCTTAGATCTCACGTGGTCAGCGACGGCGTTCGCGGATAGGACTCGCCAAGCCAGCT
Source organism: Variovorax sp. dw_308 (assembly GCF_019207085.1). Lineage (GTDB taxonomy): Bacteria > Pseudomonadota > Gammaproteobacteria > Burkholderiales > Burkholderiaceae_C > Variovorax. The sequence continues at coordinate 1,520 of NZ_JAATOM010000047.1, forward strand.
TGGCATGTTCTCGACCCGCGGCTGTTCAGGAAAGACCCATGCCCACTTCATCCATGCCCGGTCACGCGCGCCCCTTGGCGCACCGCACTTCCCTGCAAGCGGTCCTGTTGCTGGGCAGCATGGGCGTGCTGGCGTCCCTCTGGTCGGACATGCTGTTTCCCGCGATGGTGTCCATCCAGCAGGATCTGCAGGCCTCTGCCACCGCCGTACAGCAAACCGTTTCGCTGTTCTTTGTAGCCAATGCCTTCATGTGTCTGTGGCATGGCGTGATTTCCGACGCCTGGGGACGGCGCAAGCCGCTGCTCATCGGCCTGGTCGTGCTGGTGCTGACCTCGCTGCTGAGCTTGCTGGCCACCCGCATAGAGCACTTGTGGATCCTGCGCACGGTGCAGGGCCTGGTCGTCGGCCTGGGCCATGTCCTGTGCCGCGCTGTCATACGGGATCTGTACAGCGGCGAGGGCGCACAAAAGATGATTGCCCACACCAGCCTGCTTCAAACGGCCGGCCCCATCATCTTGCCCATGCTCGGGGGCTGGCTGACGTGGATGTGGGGCTGGCGTGCGCTGTTTGCGTTCCTCGCCGCGGTGGGCATGGTGATGCTCCTGGTCTATGCGCGCAAGCTGCCCGAATCGCTGCCGCCGGAACGACGCCAAGCCGTACGCCTGGGCAGCCTGTGGCGAAACTACCGCCTGGTGCTGGGCTCGCCCTGGTTCATGCGCCTGAGCGTGGCGCACGCCTGCAACTGGGCGGCCATGTACCTCTATGTGGCGGCGGGTCCCCGGCTCGTGACGCATCTGCTGGGGCGCCCGCCCACCGACGTCTACCTGGTCTTCACGCCGATGATGGTGGGGCTGATCGCCGGCTTCCTGTGCCTGCCGCGCGTGCTGCAACGCTGGGGCACGCGACACACCATGTACCTTGCCTACCTGGGATTTGTCTTCGTCAGCGTGCTCAACGCCGCCCTGTCCGCATTGGTGCCGCCCGGACTGATGCACTTGCTGCCGATCGCGGCCTACGCCTTCGCGGTCGCCCTGTCGATGCCGCTGCTCGTGGGCCATGCGCTGCATCCCTTTCCGCACAATGCCGGTCTGGCCGCGTCCTGCCAGCTGTTCCTGCAGTACAGCATGATGGCGGTGGTGGCCGGTCTGCTCGCACCTTTGCTGTGGAATTCGCTGTGGCACCTGGCCCTGGGCTGTGCCGTGCTGACCGGCATCGGCATGGCGTTGCTGCTGTGGCAGCGCTACGCCACCTGGAAGGCGCAAGGGGCGGCTGTTACCGCGGCCTGAATTTCTCCTCCATCCATCGGGTCTTCCTGGCGTGCTCAAACAACTGAGCATCATCGTCACTTAAGGGGCGAGCCAGACCAGATGGCAAGGGAAATTCCAGTCAACGTTCGACTTCAGCCAGCGAATTTTCCCTGAGGCCGGCCGATGTTTTCGCTTCATCCGGGGCATGAACTGACAAGCGTCAACGCGCGCGATCGCGACAGGCAGACAATTTTCCCCGCTGGCTCTTTCCCCGCCCAGCGTCAGGTGGGCCTCACCGCTTCTCGGGTTCTATCGCGAGCCCGGCGCCTGGGATCTCAGAAGGGGTATGACACCGATCCTGCGCTGACCGGGATCAGAAGGGAAACTCCATGAAGACGAAGATTCACACCCTGGTAGCCTCGTTTGTTGTCGCTTCCGCCGCCCTCATGGGCGCCGTGGGCACCGCAACAGCAGCCGATGAATGGTTCGTGCTGGGCGAACAGACGATCAAGTCCGCCGATCCCAGCGTGAACATCAAAAGCGCAGGAGGCCGATGGGACAAGGACGTCAAGCAAGTGAAGCTCTCTGCTGAGGGCGCTGATGTGCAGATCTCGCAGATCATCCTCAACTGGGACAACCGCAGAGACGACACATTGAAGGATGTCGGGGTCATGAAGGCAGGCGGACAAACCGCTGCCGCGGATGCGCCAGGACGCAAAGGGCGTCTTACCGGCGTGACGGTCAACTACAAGATTCTTGGTGACAAGCCAACAGCCACCCTCAAGGTCTGGGGACTGGACTGAGCGCGCCGTGACCGCCGACACAGATCCTGCACCACGATTGCGACCTTGATCAAGCTCATCCAACGCACGGGCCGTCGGATCTGATAGCGCCGATACGGGCGCGTCAGCAGCGGCAGATTTCGGTCTGACCCCCGTTCAGCCTGGCCGTTTCCACCGGACGGTGGGGGCGGCTCGATGCTGCGGCCGCGTGGATGCCGAAGGGCCGGCATTGACACGCCGCGCCGGCCGCTATGCGCGTTTGATGCGGCGGACAATGAAGACGAGAACGACCGCACCCACGGTTGCGACGATGAGGCTTCCGACAAGGCCACCACCCAGCGACCGGAAGATGCTGAACAGAAAGCCCCCAAGGACCGCGCCAATGACGCCGGCGATGAGATCACCGATGCGGCCGAAACCGCCGCCCTTGACAAAGGTCCCAGCCAGCCAACCGGCCACGAGGCCGATCACAAGAAACCAAAGAAAGCCCATGGCTACCTCCGATGTCTGGCCGAGACGACCATAAGTTCTGATCGTAGCCCGCTCCCGAAGCGAAAGCGAGAAGGCCAACGGGTCGCGGGCCGCTCGCCGCCACGATGATCGCGCAGTGCGGAGAAAGCGCCCTAGTTGCGGAACATGTCAAGAATCCGGTTGCGCTCGTCTGAAGACAGATCAGGCCTGGTTGACGGCTCCGCCTCGGCTGGCGTGGGTTCGGACATCCCGCCGGGGTAGCCGAGCCCGGTGCCCGGCGCGTAGTCATCGTAGTACCACTCGCCGCCGACATGGACCACCCCTTCGGGCACCTGGAGTTCAGCCACGGGCACACCCTTGATCGCGGTCTCCATGAAGCTGATCCAGATCGGCAGGCTCAGGCTGCTGCCCGTCTCCTTGTCTCCCAGGCTGCGAGGCGTGTCGTACCCCATCCATGCGATCGCGGTCATCGTCGGCTGGAAGCCTGCGAACCAGGTATCGATCGAGTCGTTGGTCGTTCCCGTCTTGCCGTAGATGTCGTCGCGCTTGAACGCCTGATACGCCTTCGCGCCGGTACCGCCCCTGACCACGCTTTGCAGCAGCGTGTCCATGATGAAGGCATTGCGCTGCGGAATGACGCGCATTGTTTCGTTGAGCAGTGGTGGCTGCGGTTCGACCAATATCTTGTCCTTGTGGTCCGTGATGCGCGTGATCAGGTAAGGATTGACGCGATAGCCGCCATTGGCAAACACCGAGTAGGCCGTTGCCATTTGCATCGGCGTGACCGCACCGGCGCCTATCGCCATGGGCAGATAGGCCGGGTGCTTGTCGCGGTCGAAGCCGAAATTCGTGATCCAGTCCTGCGCGTAGCGGATACCGATCGATTGCGCGACGCGAAGCGTGACCATGTTGATGGACTTCATGAGCGCCGTGCGAAGCGGTACCGGTCCAGAGAAAGTGCCTCCATAGTTCTTCGGCGCCCATGGCTGACCGCCTGTCGTGGCTGCATCGAAGTAGAGCGGGGCATCGTTGACCACGGTGGCTGGCGTGAAGCCCTTTTCCAGAGCGGCTGAATAGATAAACGGCTTGAAACTCGAGCCTGGCTGACGCCACGCCTGCGTGACATGATTGAACTTGTTCCTGTTGAAATCGAAGCCGCCCACCATCGCCTTGATGGCGCCGTCACGCGGATCCATCGCGACGAATGCGCCCTCGACCTCGGGTAGCTGGGCAAGTCCCCACAAGTCTTTCGGCGTCTTCGCAAGGCGGACTATCGCTCCACGACGGATCATGATGTTGCGCGGAGCCTTGTCCGCCAAGCCCGACTGGGCAGGCCGCAGCCCGTCTCCGATGACGTGCAAGGTCTCGCCGTTCGCACGGACGGCAATGACCTCCCTGGCACTGGCCGCGAGCACCACTGCAGCAATCAGGTCCCCGTAGTCGGGGTGCGCTGCAAGCGCATCGTCGATCGCGTCCGTGCGCGCCTTCGGATCGTCCGGCAGAGCCACGAATCCTTCGGGTCCACGGTAGGTCTGGCTTCGCTCGTAACCCATGATTCCGTCGCGCAATGCCCTGTAGGCGGCCGATTGGTCGTCCGCAGAAATCGAGGTGTAGACCTTGAGTCCCCGAGCGTAGGTGGCGTCGCCATACTGCGCATAGATCAACTGGCGCACAGCTTCGGCTACATATTCGGCATGCAGTCGAACGGGGTTTGGGGCATCGCGCAGATGAAGCTCCTCTTGTCTGGCCTGCGCTGCCTGCTCAGGCGTGATGAAGCCGTTCTCCTGCATTCGATCGATCACATAGAGCTGCCGTTCTCGAGCCCGTGCGGAATTGTTGACCGGGTTGTTGGCACCGGGCGCCTTGGGCAAACCCGCCAGCATCGCGGCTTGTGCGATCGAGATGTCAGTGAGCGGCTTGGCGAAATAGGCCTCCGAGGCCGCGGCGAAGCCGTACGCCCGCTTGCCCAGAAAGACCTGGTTCAGATAGATCTCGAAGATCTGATCCTTGGAGAGGAGTTGCTCCAGTTTGAAGGTGAGCAGGACCTCGTAGACCTTGCGGGTAATCGTTTTCTCCGAAGTCAGGTACGCGTTGCGTGCCACCTGCATCGTGATGGTTGAGGCGCCCTGGCTCTTGAGTCGGTTCAGATTTGCATACCCGGCGCGCACCATGCTTTTGAAGTCGACCCCATTGTGGTCATAGAAGCGCGCGTCTTCGGCGGCCAGCACTGCGTCCTTCATCAGCTTGGGAATTGTCGAGATCGGCGTGAATTCGCGGCGCTCCTCGCCAAATTCGCCAATCAGAATGCCTTCGGAGGAGAAGACCCGCAGCGGCAGTTTCGGTCGATAGTCCTGAAGCTCGGATATGTCCGGCAGGTTCGGGTAGGCGACCGCGAGTGCGGTCAAGACGACGAATGACACGCCCAGCGCCCCGGCCAAGATCAGCCCTGTGAACCAGAACACCACGCGCAGGAGCCAGGATCGCCAAGATCTTGAAACTGGCTTGTCGGCGTGTTCCGAAATATGCGATCGGTCGGCCATGACAGCATGCAAAAAGGCTCGGTTGCCAAGTGTCGCTGAAATGCCACTGGCCGTATATCCCGAGCAAAGCGGCTTCAGCTCGGCATCCCGAGGCCAGTGGTCCTGCCGCCAGGGCAAGAGCTTGGCTCAGCGAGGCAAAGCCATGCCGATCGGGGAGCCGTGGAAGCCGCCGAGGCCCCGCAGTCAGCCCATTGCGCAGGCGAGCGCTCAACGCTTCTCGATCAGGCAGGGAACAGCGGTCTCGAAGGCCGAAGTCGAAAGGTAGCGGCCACGCGGGAAGTATTCGCCCATGTCTTTCGCTTCGTCACCGGGCTTGCCGACGGCCTGCACCGAATGATTGAAGTTTCCGGTGCCGAGCATGTGGCGGAGTTGCAGGACCGTGACGTCGTCATCTCCCGAACCGTCGCCGTCGTCGGCCATGGGCAGCCACGCGATGCCGCACTGGGGGATGGCGTTGCGCGGACGATCCGCCTTGCGGCTCACGACCAGGGTGTAGAAGCCGTCCGGTCCGACTGGCAGGTTCTCGTCGTGCACGCATTCGTTGACGCGCGTGTTGGCAAATCCCTGGTTGGAGCAGAACGACCAGTAGCGCAAGTCGCCGTCGCCCATCCTGGCATCGCCGCCCAACGTGTGCGGTGTGCTCGGCGCCTTGCCGCGCACGACCAGGACTTTGCCGAGCTTGCGATTGAGGATGGTGCGGATGTACTGGTTGTCGAGGTTGGGATAGAAGCCGCCCTCGCTGCGCGGTGCATTCGCCGCCGGCGCCTTGCCTGTGTAGATGCCGTAGAGCGCCTCGCGGTCGAGTTGTTGATACCAGGTCGGCGGGTTGGTCGCGGGAAACACCGGCGACTTCTTCGCTGCCGCGGACAGAAGCTCGTGATACTTGCCCATCGGCACGGCCATCGCGGCCGGATCCAATTGCAACTGCTGACGCGTGCGCAAGGCCCCGCAGGCCTCGGCGCCGCGCAGCACCCTGCCGTCCGCCATCGTCAGCACGGGGGTCGGCAGGCCGGTGTTGCCGGTCTCGTCGGCGCCCTTGTCGCGAGCGTAGATGCGATAGAGCACCGTCTGCTGGCCAGGTGCCGAACCGTACTTCGGCGCGTGCAGCCGGTCGCGGTGCTGGCCTTGCAGATTCATGCCACTCTGCTGCCTGGCGTCGGGACGCCCGTCGACGATCTCCAGGCTGTAGTTGCGCTGCGTGGCCTGACGGTCGGCGCCAGACAGAAACGGGTTGGTCGAGCCGGCACTCGGCGCCACCAGATAGTCGGCCACCGACTCGATCGGGCGCCCCGCTTCGTCGTAGCTGATGAACGACATATAGCGCGAATGGGGGAAGCTGCCTTCGAGCGTGAGCCTTGCGTCGGCCGGTACGGTGAAGACGGCAGCCCAATAGAACGTTGCCGTGTCAGGGTAGGCAATGTTGATGTAGGGATCGCCGCTGGCCGGGCCACGGGCCCAGAAGCATGTGCGCGGACCGGGGATCGGGTCCTTGCCCTCGGCTGCCGATGCCAGGGCATCTGCAAGCAGCTTGTCCTGCGGAAGTATCTGTGCATCCGCCGGCGCGACGAATGCGGAAACTGTCAGGCAAGCCGCGGCCAGCCAGGACGAAATCGCATGGTGTTTCATTGAGGTCTCCGGTTCGAGGTGTCGCGCTGCGAAGATGCCGGGATGGCATTCCGATCGCGTGCCGGATGCTAGGATTTCAAGCGCCGCGGAATTGTCGGAATTCCGACCAAGAACAGGATTCGTCACACGTGGCTGACCGCAAATCGAGCGTCGACGTTGAGGCGCTGCTCAAGCGCACCGCGTTTTTTTCCGAATTGCCGCCTGAGGACTTCGCGCGGCTGCTGGCCGTTGCCAAGGTCGAGACCTTCGATACCCGCGTGCTGCTCAGTGCGGGTGGAACGCCGATGAGGTGGCTGCGCCTCGTGGTCCGCGGCTACATCGAGATCGTGGCTCGCCGGGCGTCCGGCGAAGAAGTGGCGCTGGCAGACATCGGACGCGGCGGCTGGGCGTCGTGGGCCGGCTGCTTCGTCGACGAGCCTTCGGACTACGACTTCTACTGTTCCGGCGACGCCTGCTTTGTCGCGCTGCCGACGGCCTCGGTGCGCGCCGCTGCGCAAGCGCATCCGGAGATCTATCGCCTGGTCATTGGCCAGATGGGGACGCGGTTGCGACAGTTGATGGAGTGGACGGCGGAATCAGTGATGCTGGGTCCCGAGCAACGGATGGCCAAGCTGATCCATCTGCTTGCACGCACGCATGGCATCGACACGAATTCGGGCACGCTGCCTGTCACGCAGGCGCGGCTTGCGAGCTTGGCGCGATGCTCCAGGCAGTCCGCCAACCTGCTGCTCAAGGCGCTGGAGCATCGCGGGCTGATCCGTACGGCATACGGGCGATTCGAAATCGACGACATGACGCGGCTCGCAGCCTTCATCCAGGCGGACCGCCAGGAGTGAGTTGGGTTACACCGAACTGCGCCCCGGAAGGATGTCCGAAGCCAATACCGCGACGCCAGCCAACCAGCGCTCCCGCCTTCACGCCATGCCGTAGAAGCGGGCGAAGTACCTCCGCAGCACTGCGATCGGAATCGCACACTTGAATCGAGGATGGCACGCGCCAGCTGTCGGAAGTCGCAGAGCTGCTGGCCGGGCTGCGCAGTGCTTCTCGCGTGTCGGGGCGGTTCTGCAGCGTGAGCAGCCGTAGACTGCGGCTCTGGCTACTGCCGTAGCCGGCCATCAGGAGTCACTGCCCGCCGGCAGCTTCGGGGCAACCCAGCCGGCCCGGTGCATGCCGACGGCCCCGCGGGAACCTGCCTGCTACGGCTCCAGCCGCAGCAGGGCGCCGATGAATATATCGCCCTGCCAACCGGGGTAGCGGGTACCTGAGAGGAACGCCACGGCTGGGCGCCATCGACACCGGCGCCCAGCCTTTGCCCTGCAGTGCGGCCGCCGCCGAAGCTGCTCGGCTGCCGGCCCACCGTCACCGGCCTGGACACCGTCAGACTGATCGGCAGCGTCCACGGCCTGGCGTTCCAGTCGTCGGTTGACTCGGTATCGGACGCGAAGGTCCAGGCGGTGACGTAGCTAAGATCGGCCGGCGGTGTACACCGGCCTGATGACAAATCGCCGCAGCGGCGGGATCTGCAAATCCCGTGCTGCGTCCCGCGACTTGAACAAACAACAAGGAGACCACCGTGCTCAAACCATCATCACTTCGCCGTTTTCCGATACGGCTCGCGACGTGCAGCGCGTTCGCGGCACTGGGGCTGCTAAGCGGCTGTTCCAGCTTGACGGCATCACCCGGCACGTCGTCGATCGCCCAGGGTCCGGCAGGTCTGGCGTTCTACCAGCCGCCCACGCCGCTGCCGACCGGCAGGCCCGGCGACGTCATCTGGGCGCGGCCGGTGACCAACGACGCAACGCTGCCCTCGGCGGCGCAGAACTGGCTGGTGCTGTACCGTTCGACCAACATTGCCGGCCAGCCCGTGGCCGTCTCTGGCACCGTGGCGATCCCGAAGGGCACGCCGCCGGCAGGTGGCTGGCCGGTGATCAGCTGGACGCACGGCACCACGGGCATCGCCGACATCTGCGCACCCTCGCGCAACGACAGCACGTTTCCGGCGCGCGGCTACGTCAACCTGATGAATGCCACCCTGGACCAGTGGGTAGCCAAGGGCTATGCGGTAGTCCAGAGCGACTACGAAGGACTGGGCACGCCCGGAACCCACCCGTATCTGGTGATGGACTCTGAGGCGCGCGACGCTGTGGACATGGTGCGCGCGGCGCGCCAGATCAGCCCCGCGCTCAGCCGCGACTGGCTGGTGATGGGCCATTCGCAGGGTGGCGGTGCGGCGGCGTACACCGGGTACATGGGGCCGGTGTACGGGCAGGAGCTGAACCTCAAGGGTGCCATCGCCATCTCGCCATCCTCACATCTCAGCCTGCTGGTGCAACTGGCGGAGAAGAAGCCGGAGCAGCCCAGCTCTCCCTATGGCACGCTGCTGTTCCACAGCGCCGCAGCGACGGCACCGGGCGTCAATTTAGCTGAGCTGCTGACGCCGACCGGACGGCAAGTCGACAGCCAGGTCGAGTCCAAGTGCGTCGACGATCTGCGCAACACCTACAAGATCGGCGAGGTGCTGAACATGAATGCCGACTTCCGCGCCCTGAACGGCGCCCTGGCGACGCTCATGGACACACAGAACGCACGCCCGTCCGTGCCCGTGCTGGTGCTGCAGGCCGACCAGGATGAGGCGGTGCCCAATCCAATCACCGACCTTCTAGTAGCGCGCTACAAGGTGCTCGGCGTGCCGGTGGACTACCGCATCTACCACATCACCGACAAGCGTGGCGCGCCATCCAACCATCAGGCCACCGTCGCTTACTCGCTGCCCGACGCCATGGCCTGGGCCGCGCAGCTCCTGCCACCCGGTCGGCCGTAACGGCCGCTGAAGGCCCAGCGGGATGATGTCGCCACGCCCAGGGACTGAAGTCCAGACCTCCCCCTCGCGCCGCTGACGCCGGGGCGGTCGCCCTCGATGGCGGCTGTGTAGAGTCGGACTGAACCGGCTCTCGACCATCACCAGCCATTCAATGTGGTTGCCAGAAGCAGCCGGTCGACGCCGCTCTCAACGCATTCTTGGCGCAACCCTGAGGATGGACCGCGTTGGGTGCACAAACCCCCCGCGCTTTCCACGATGATCTGCGCGCAAGCAATGCAGTGACTTGCGTTAAACAGGCGTGGGCTCACCACACCTATTCGGTGTTGCAGGACCGAGTTCGCGTCCACAGTCTGGTTGATGACAGCAGTCGGCCCGGGGAGTACATTGAATCGCCTTGGCATCGAAGCGCAGATGTCGCAGCTCCCTGTAGGCCGAAGCCCGTGCGCTGGTGGATCTGTGGTTGTACGGAGAGCAGGCATGGATGGCATCGAACGCGGTATCAGAGCGAAGCTGCGACGGGCGGTCGGCTCCATCGTACTGATGATGATCGCGGCGACCGGCACGGCTGATGCGCTGGCGCAGATTCCTGCGCGACCCGCCCGGATCGGATTTGTCGGGCCTGGTTTCGACGAATCGCACATGCGCAGCTATTCCATCTGGAGATCGCTATTGGCTGGCTTGGCAAATCAAGGCCTGGTCGAGGGGCGAGACTTCACGCTCGATCTGCGCTTTACCGAAGGGCGTCCGGAGCGATTCGAGCCGCTGACTCAGGAACTGGTCAAGTCCTCGGTGGATCTGCTCGTGGTGGGGGCCTGTGGTGCTCCGCTCGATGTCGCGCGGCGCGCGACGCAGACGATCCCAATCGTGGTGCCGACCTGCAACGACGATCTGGTCGAGTTGGGCGTCGTCAAAAGCTTCAGCCACCCCGGCGGCAACATCACGGGCATGTCGAAGCAGACGCCTCAACTGACCACCAAGCGTCTTGAACTCCTGCTTCAGGCGGTCCCGGAGGCAAAGCGGATCGCAGTCCTGTGGAACCCGGCCTACTCCGAGTTCAAGGCCGACTGGCGCGAGTTGCGGGGTGCGGCGCGGGTGCTTGGGGTGACCCTGGCGTCGTTCGAATTTCGTCACGCCGAAGATCTTGAGCCGGTCTTCGACGCCATCGCCAGTGAGCGCCTGGATGCGCTATTGATGTTCAGCGATCAACTTGCCTACATCTTCGCTCCGCGCATCGCCAAGCTGGCTCAGGAGAGGCGGCTCCCGACGATGTTCGCGTTCCGAGAGCTGCCCGACGCCGGCGGGCTCATGTCATACGGGCCGAACCTCCCCGGGATGTGGCGTCAGTCGGCCACGCACATCGCGCGCATTCTCCGGGGCGAAAAGGCCGGAGATCTGCCAATTGAGCAACCGACGCTGTTCGAGCTGGTGATCAATCGCAAGGCGGCGAGTGATCTCGGGGTCAAGATCCCGCAATCCTTGCTGTGGCGGGCCGACGCCGTGGTTGACTGAGTGGCCAACCATGAAGCACGAACCCAAGGAAACCAGGCTTTTGGACTTTGCCATTTCTTGGATGCGCAGCAGTGCCGCGCCGGAGGCTTGGCAAGGGCCCATTGCAGACCGTCGGTGTTGGCGGGAGCCGTCATTGGCCGCCGAGGGCATGAATGCTGCAGTTGATCTACCGCGGCGGAGAAGACCCACGCGCCTGGAGAGGTTGTTGTTTCGTGCAGTTTGGGCTCTTGCTGTTGTCGCCGCCTTCAGCTACGCCGCCAGCTGCGCGGCCGCTGAACGCGATGCCGCGATTCTCTACCGCGAGCGCTGCGCCACCTGTCACGATGGCGGGGCGGTGCGCGCGCCGGACCGCACCTCGATGAAGCTGCTGGCACCCGATCGGGTTCGCGCCGCGCTCACCAGCGGGAGCATGGTGGATCAGGCTCGAGGCCTCGCGCCACGCGAACTCGATCTTCTGGTGGCCTACCTCAGCGGCCCCATCGCGCCGACGGTCGAAGCAGCATCCACGCCGCAGTGCAAGGCTGCGCCTCCCGCACTGGACGGCGCCTTCACGCGACCGCGCTGGAACGGCTGGGGCAATGGCATCGAGCAACGCCGCTTCCAGCCTGCCGAGATGTCACGCTTGAGCGTCGCCGAGGTGCCGCATCTAAAGCTGAAGTGGGCGTTCGGCTTCCCCGGTGTATCCCGCGCATACGGCCAGCCCGCGGTGCTGGGCGGGATGCTCTTCGTCGGCAGCGCGGCATCAAAGGTCTATGCACTGGACGCGAAGAGCGGGTGCATCTACTGGGAATTCAGTCCTAAGGCTCCGGTGCGCACCGCGATCAGCGTGGGTCAGGGGCCACGTGGGTTCTCTGTTTACTTTGGCGACCGGCGCGCCAATGCCTACGCGGTGGACGCGACGACCGGCCAGCAAGTCTGGACCCAACTCGTCGACGACCATGCGGCGGCGGTCATCACCGGTGCACCCGTGCTCGACGAAGGCGTGCTCTACGTGCCGGTGGCTTCCAGAGAAGAGGCCACGACGGTGAACTCGGCTAGTACTTGCTGCACCTTCCGCGGCAGCGTGGTGGCCCTCGATGCACCCAGCGGCAAGATCCTGTGGAAGGCATACAGCATCACCGATCTTCCCGCGCCTACGCGCAAGAACGATGCCGGCGTCCAAATGTTCGGACCGGCAGGCGCATCGATTTGGTCCAGCCCCACCATCGACCGCAGCCGCAAGCTCGTCTATGCGACCACAGGCAACAGCTATGCAGACGCAGTTACCGATGGAAGCAACGCCTTTATCGCCTTCAGGCTCGACACCGGCGAGCGTGCTTGGGTGCACCAAGCCACCGAGGGCGACGCATACACGATGGCCTGCAATCTCAGCACTGCTGGCCAGGGCAACTGCCCTCAGGCCAATGGTCCGGATGTCGATTTCGGCAACTCGGCGATCTTGGTCAACCTGCCGGGCGGCCGCCGCGCATTGATTGCAGGCCAGAAATCCGGTGTCGTGCACGCGCTGGATCCCGATCGTAGCGGCGCTTTGATCTGGCGTACCACCGTAGGTGTGGGTGGCAAGCTCGGCGGCGTTCAATGGGGCTCGGCAGCCGATAAGCAGCATGTCTATGTGGCCGTGTCCGACGTGCGCATCGCGCCGGTGGCGCCCAACACGCCGGGCGGGCAGCACACGCCTTTCGGCGTGAACCTGCGAGTGGATCCTGATGCCGGCGGAGGCCTGCTGGCCCTGAAGCTGGCCACTGGCGAAGTGGCGTGGAAGACGCCGCATCCCGGGTGCAAGGGAGTGCCCGGCTGCAGCCCGGCGCAATCGGCCGCCGTCACCGCCATCCCCGGCGTGGTGTTCTCAGGTGGGCTAGATGGCCACCTTCGCGCCTATGCCGCGGACAACGGTAACATCGTCTGGGACGTCGATACCAAGCGTCCCTACACGACAGTCAACGGCGTACCGGGCCAGGGTGGCTCTCTCGACGGGCCCGGTGCGGTCGTGGTCGACGGGATGCTCTACGTGAACTCGGGCTATGCCATTTTCGGCGGCGCGCCGGGCAATGTGTTGCTGGCATTTTCGGTGGATGGCAAGTAGCTGCGCCCGCGGGCGAGGGCGCAGGCGGAACCTGCGTCGCAGCACGACGTGCGTCTCGGAAGCGCCAGAATCACGAAAAACTCGAGACACTGAGGCGGTGCTGTGCCAGGGCAAGGCCACAAACGAGCGTCGACCCGAGCGCGCCGATCGACGCAGGCGGCGCTTCATTGAATCACGCGATCCGCCCGCAACAGCAGCGACTGCGGCATCCTGAGGACTAGCAAGCCCTCTGCATAGGCGCCAGGAGCCCAGGCGACAAGCGCCCCGAAGGTCATACCCCGTACTGCGTTTCGGCGTGTTTCGTTTTCTTGCTCACGTTCAATTCCTCGTTCGGTCTGTGAGAAACGTCATACGCGTCGCGCCCTATGCCTTATTTTGGTTGCGACAGTCGCTTGGACGCACGCGGCCTGCGGTGTGGCTCGCACGCGATCATCAAGATCAAGCCAGCAAATGGCGCCCCCGGCATAGCTTGCAAAAGTCGCCTTTCGCTCGCTCACGAATTTCCGCCGCCCGTTGCGGCCGATCGCAGTTGATTGCGGAAGGGTAGGACTACGTTGCCAAGCCGCCGTAAATCGTCCGGCCGGTTGCATTAACCGATCACGCGATTGGCCCGTAATTCGACGGATTGAGGAAGCCTGACGCCGAGCAAAACGGCAGTCTTGCGATTGATCACGAGTTCGAAATCGGTCGGCCGTTCAATCGGCAGGTCGCCAGGGCTTGCACCTCTGAGAATCTTGTCGACGTAACCCGCCGCGCGTCGCCCCAGCGCGTTCAAGTCGGCACCATAGGCCATCAAGAATCCGGCGTCGGCGAGCAATGTGAGTTCGCTGATTGACGGAAGTCGATGGACAACTGCCAGTTCCGCGATCCGTGATCGATTCGCCACGATCGTATTGGTCGCGATTGCGTAAAGACCTTGTGCCCCGCTGGCGGTCGCGTTCTTGAATGCGGTATCAAAGTCCTCCGGACCCTGCACTTCGAGCGTGAGCAATTGCAGCCCGAGGGCACGAGCGTCCGCGTCCATTCCCGGCCAGTTGAGTTCCGCCGGAGCCATCAAGACGGCAACGCGCGCGAGACCCGGCACCGCTTGCTTGAGCAGCTCGAGCTGCTTCGGTGCGAGCTCGGGGAAAGTCACGGTCAGACCGGTCACATTTCCGCCAGGCCGAGACAGCGTCTTTGCCCATCCCTCGCGGACTGGATCGCTGCCGCCGATCGACACGATGGGCACGGATTTCGTGGTCCTGCGCGCTGCGTCCAGAGGAGCAGGTCCGCCCGCAACAAGGACTTTCACCTTTAGTCGAAGTAGTTCCTCAACTTGGAGTGCCATCACGTCGCGTCGCCCGCCGGCGAATCGAAAATCGAGCCGGATGTTGGTGCCATCTGAGAACCCCAGGGCGGCAAGCCCTTCACGAAGCCCCGCAGTGGGATCCAGGTCAGCCCCCGATGGTGGGGGACCAAAGAAAAGCAGGCCAACACGAGGAAGGGCGACGGGCGCAAGCTCGGCGCGCGACGAAGCAGCGTAGCTCGCCACCAAGATTGCGGTAGTTGCAAGCGCGCGACGACGATGCATGACCATCCTGTACCTTCCACAGAGGGATGACGTCTCGCGGACCATAGCACCGGCCACGCCGATCGCATTTTTTTTGGTCCGGCCTGCGGATTTGCCGGGCGGGGACCGCTTTCCGCTGGTGACCAACCTCCCATTCAATTTTCCGAGCTTCCGGTGATGGCCGGTAGTGTGAGCACGAGGGTCGCGCCAGTGAGCTGACCTCCTAGGTGTCGGCGCGGCCGATCAGAAGTCAGCTGCCCGGCGCGGCTGCAAACTGGCGGTCCCTGCCAGATGGAGTCCTTCGCAAACGACTGCTGTGCGGCAGCCCAACTCCGCCGACAGCGGGACCGCAGCGCGAGATTGCTACGTCGCCGGTCACAGCCGTCCGCGGATCATCGCTGACGCGCACGCGAAGGCAATGACAGCCAGAACTTGCGGCACTAAGTCGGACCCGCACCAGATAAAAAAACTCAACGGAAAGGCGATCTCACCGTGCGAATTCAATCTAGGCTGGCCGACACGACTATCCGGGCAGCGCCTCGATGACTCTAACGGCAGCACTGGTCGACAAGATGCGCTTGAGTACGAAGCCGGATGCCTTCAGGATCTCTTGAAACTCCCCCGCCGTCCGCACGTGGCCTCCGCCACTTCCACCGATGGTGAGCATGATGAGGTCCATCGAAGTAGTGTCCCAGAACCGGTAGGGATCGGGTTCTTCGTCAGCGTTTGGCATGACCCATTCGATGAGAAGCAAAGTCCCGCCGTCAGCCATCGCGGCCCGACAGCGACTGAGAATCGCACGGGCCCTGTCGTCATCCATGTCGATCAGAAAATTGGAAAGGACATATGCATCCGCGCCCGCAGGCACGCCTTCGAGCGCATCGCCACCGATCGCCGAACAACGATCACTCAGGCCGGCGGCCTTGATGTGCTCCCGCGCGCTCTCAACCGCAGCCGGCAAGTCGAATACGATTCCGCGTGGCCCTTGACAGGCCTGCAGAATCGAAATCACCAATGCGCCATTGCCGCCGCCGACATCGATGATCGTGCGGAACTGCGAGAAGTCATACGCAGCGACTGCGGGACCATGTCTGTGCCGAGCCGCGCTCGCCATCGTGCGGTCGAACAATGCACGAGTCTCAGGGTGCTGGGCCAGGTGCCGGTACAGGGGCTGGCCAAAAACTCTTTCGGCCGCCGATTCGCCAGAAGTCACGCTGTGAAGCAGTTCGCCCCACAGGGGAAACAAGACCTCTGCGTTGAAAAGCGCGCGCTGGTGCACCGAGTCAACGCGATCCGATTCCAGTAGCCGACCCATGTCCGTCAAATCGAATCGACCGTCCCCCAGATCCCCGAGTAGACCGCGGCTCACCAGGAAGTTGAAGATACGCTGCAACACCGCCGCGCTGACCCCGGTGGCAGTCGCGATCTCCACAACGTCTTTAGGCTGCTCCTTGAGCAGGTCCGCAATTCCCAGCTTCGCCACGACGTAGATTACTTGGGCAGTCTGCGCGCCGTAGACCATCTGCGACTGGGCCGCGAGCGCCGGCGAAACGATGTTCGGTTGGCTACCTGTTTTGCTCATGGGCACCTCCGTTCAATGGACTCAAGGTCGCTCGCGCAGTTGCAGTCGGCGGTGACGTTCGCGCCCCCGGGAACGTCGAGCCTGACCCTCGCGCACGAGCATGCGCTCTTGTCGCCTTACTCGTAGAACGCGGGCGACAGCCTCTGTCCGTCGCGCTGCGCCTTGTCGTGGTTGATCCAGAGCTGGGCGTTTTCCCTGGCCATGATGTTCGCGATCCGCTCCATCGAGGCGGCAGTCTGCTCCGCATTGAAATTGATCGGAGGAACGCGTCTGTTGTCCCAATTGTCCTTGAAGTGGACGGCATCACCGGAAAGCAGCACAGCGCCGGTTTGGGGTAGCTTCACAAGCACCGATTGGTGCCCCACGGTGTGTCCGGGTGTCGAGATGATGGTGACACTGCTGTCACCGAACACGTCGCGGTCGCCTTCGAGTGCGGTCACCGTTCCGCTGGGCCGGGCCCGAAGGGAGCTTCCGGTCGGGGACTCGTACTCGGCTTTTTGCACCAGCAGCACCGAGTTCGGGAACAGGTTGACATTGCCGATGTGGTCGGGATGGCTATGAGAAACCGGGACGTACTTGATGTCCGACGGCTTCAACCCGAGTTCGTCAATCTGCGCCGCGAGCGTCTTCGGCAGGCGCCAGGTGATCGCGCGCGGGTCCGAGGGTCGTAAGCCGTCGGGCATGGCCGCGACTGAGTCGGCGAGGCCCGTGTCCCAAAGCAGCCAGCCCTGCGCGTGCTTGACGAGGTAGCAGCTGCCGGCGAACGGCATCGACTTGCCCACATTGACGCCCGGCGACCAGCGCGAGATGTCTCCCGCGACGCCTTCGCCACAGTTCAGGACGTAGAGGCGCTGAACGCCTGACAGCCGCGCTTTCGCATCGACGGGCTGAGCGCACGCCTGCAAGAGGGACAGGACCGCTGCGAGACTGGCCACCATCAGCCCGAGACGCCTGATACAGGGCATCATGCTGTTCCCTTTCGTTCGATGCGACGAGGAGAGAACGCTTGTAACAGTTCGCCAGCGAAACGGCAACGAAGTGCGCAGAAGGCGGAGTGTGACTCTCCTCCATCTTGCTAACGTGCGGCGGTCGGCTTCCGGGCCTCGAAATTGAGGATCGGTGGAGCCGCTATGGGCCCATCCTTGCCGGTCGACGCGGCTGGGTGAGCGACAGCACCCAGTCTTGATCGGTAGTAGCCCGCAGACGCGCGACGGACCGTTGATGGCAGTGCGGCGAGAAGTGCCGGCACTGACGGTTCGAGATCAAGTTCATGGCGGCGTGCAGTGGCCGGCGGCCGACGACATTCGCTGCGGGCGCCGGACGATCTCGCCGGCGCAGCGCATCACTGGACTGGAATCAGCTTGCAGCCCGTCTTGCCTTGCAGTTCGTCGAAGCTCACGCCCGGCGCCATCTCGACCACCTTCAGGCCTTCGGGCGTCACGTCCATCACGCCCAGGTCGGTGATGATGCGGTTGACCACGCCCACGCCGGTCAGCGGCAGGGTGCAGGCATCGAGGATCTTCAGGTCGGTGGTGCCGTCCTTCTTCTTCGCGACGTGTTCCATGAGGATGATCACGCGCTTCACGCCGGCCACCAGGTCCATCGCGCCGCCCATGCCCTTGACCATCTTGCCGGGGATCATCCAGTTGGCCAGGTCGCCCTTGGCGCTGACCTGCATCGCGCCCAGGATGCTGAGGTTGATCTTGCCGCCGCGGATCATCGCGAAGCTGTCATGGCTGCCGAAGATCGCGCTGCCGGGCAGCGTGGTCACGGTCTGCTTGCCGGCGTTGATGAGGTCGGCGTCGACCTGGTCCTCTGTCGGGAACGGGCCGATGCCCAGCATGCCGTTCTCGCTCTGCAGCCAGACTTCCTTGTCGCCGACGAAGTTCGCGACCAGGGTCGGGATGCCGATGCCGAGGTTGACGTAGAAGCCGTCTTCGAGTTCCTGCGCCGCACGTGCGGCCATTTGGTCTTGGGTCCAGGGCATGTCAGTCTCCTTTGTTGCTGGTCACGGTGCGCTTCTCGATGCGCTTCTCGGGCGTGGCGTTGAGCACGATCCGGTGCACATAGATGCCTGGCAGGTGGATGTCGTCCGGCGCCAGCTCGCCCACTTCGACGATCTTCTCGACCTCGACGATGCAGACCTTGCCGGCCATTGCGGCAGCCGGATTGAAGTTGCGCGCCGTCAGGCGGAAGCGCAGGTTGCCGGACTTGTCGGCCACGTCCGCCTTGACCAGGGCCACGTCGGGCACCAGCGAGCGCTCCATGACGTAGGTCTCGCCGTCGAACTCGCGCAGTTCCTTGCCTTCCGCGACTTGCGTGCCGACACCGGTCTTGGTGAAGAAGGCCGGGATGCCGGCGCCGCCTGCACGCAGCTTTTCAGCGAGCGTGCCCTGCGGCGTGAATTCCAGCTCCAGTTCGCCCGCGAGGTACTGGCGCTCGAACTCCTTGTTCTCGCCGACGTAGCTCGCGACCATCTTCTTGATCTGCCGTGTCTCCAGCAGCTTGCCGAGGCCGAAGCCGTCGATGCCCGCGTTGTTGGAGATGCAGGTCAGGTCCTTGACGCCCGAATCGTGCAGCGCGTCGATCAGCGCTTCGGGAATGCCGCAGACGCCGAAGCCGCCGACAGCGAGGGATTGGCCGTCGGCCACGATGCCCTTCAGCGCCGCATCGGCGGAGGGATAGATCTTGTTTGCCATGTTGTCTTTGCAGTGGATGGTTGGCAGTCCGGCGCTTAGCGGCGAATCGCAGCGAGGGCGGTGCGGCAGAGATCGCGGTGCGCCGAGGCGAACAGGCCGCGCAATCCCATGACGTGGGCATCCCGGGTGCCCGGGATGTCCCGGTCCGGGAAACCTTCGGGCTCCCATTCGGGACCGTAGGGGGCGCTGGTGACGACGGGCTTGGGCTGGTTGTCGGGGAAGATGGAACCGTTGGGGAACTTCATGGTGGCGTATCTCTGATTTGAAATGGATGAAGGGTCGCAAGCGGGAGGCGAGGGCGACTTCAGAAGGGCGTGTCA
>NZ_JAATOM010000048.1 GCF_019207085.1 Variovorax sp. dw_308
TTCGCCGGCATAGACGGCGGCCACGCGCTCGCTCTGCTCCGCTTGCGCCAGTTCGGCGATGGCGTGCACCGCGGCGATTTCCATCTTCTCGGTGATGGTGGTCGCGCCGCAGTCCAGCGCGCCGCGGAAGATGTACGGGAAACACAGGACGTTGTTGACCTGGTTCGGGTAGTCGGTGCGGCCGGTGGCCATGATCACGTCGCCGCGCACGGCGTGCGCGTCTTCCGGGGCGATCTCAGGGTTCGGATTGGCGAGCGCGAAGATGATGGGGTTGGCAGCCATCGACTTCACCATGTCGGCCTTGAGCACGCCGCCCGCCGAGAGGCCCAGGAACACGTCGGCGCCGACGATGACCTGCGACAGCTTGCGCATGTCGGTCTTCTGCATGTACTGGCGCTTGTCGTCGTCCATCAGCTCTTCGCGGCCTTCGTACACCACGCCGGCGAGGTCGGTGACGAAGACGTTCTCGCGCTTGAGGCCGACCTTGAGCAGCAGGTTCAGGCAGGCGAGTGCTGCGGCACCGGCGCCGGAAGCGACCAGCTTGACCTTGGCGAAGAGCTTCACTGCCTTGGCCAGCAAGGCCAAGAGCTAGCTCTCGATGCGCTGTCGCCGGCAGGAACTGCAGAATTGCCGATGGACGAGGAGTGGGCCGTAGGACTCACCGCGCTGAGGCGTGTGTTGACCAATGCGAGTGATGCGAGGATTGTGCTGGGCGGGCACGTTTCGGGGTTCAAGGGGCGAATGCCCGGAATCGCGGAAGAGGCACTTTGTTCCTTGAGCGCAGGTCAACCGTTGTACGTGCTCGGTGGCTTTGGGGGCTGCGCGCGAGACATTGCCGAAGAGTTGCATCTGGTCCCGCACCGTTCAACCCTGGTTGTCCCGTGGGCGGGTCGCGAACAATTTTCCGGTTTGGACTCGACCGCGCTGAGGAACGGCTTGGGCAGTGACGAGAACGAGACGCTAGCCCGAACTGTTCACGTTGACGAAGCTGTGGCTTTGATGCTTCGAGGACTGTTGCGCGTTTTCGGAACTACTGCTTGACCACCGAGCGCGCCACGAATTTTGGATTTTGGGATGTGAAGCGAGATATTTTCGGTAACCTCAGGCTCTTGAGCTGTTTGCATCGAACGATTGGAGGCGCACTTCGCGACGGTGACTACTCGCTCATGGCCAACTGGCCCCGATGGCCAGGTCAAACTGCTCCACTGATGGCCACGCAAACTGCCCCAGGCAGGACGGGTCGGATTATGCAGTGGCGGTGTTTTGTGTGATGCGTGCGGTGGCCTCCTTGACTCGGTAGCTCTTGCCCTCGAATTCGAGCATCGCAGCGCGATGCATGAGGCGGTCGAGGATGGTCGTTCCCATGGTGGCGTCGCCGAGGTATTTGCCCCAGTCCTGCACCACGCGGTTGGAGGTGACGATGAGGCTGCGGCGCTGCTTGTAGCGCTGGTGCACGATCGTCTGCAGCAGTTCGGCGCCGGCCTCGCTGATGCGTCGCGCGAGGAAGAGGTCGTCCAGCACCAGGAGTGCGGGCTCGATATAGCTGCGCAGTATCTTGGCCTGCTCGGCCTGGCTGGACAGCCCGTATCGAGCGAACTCTGTGTCGGCTTCGACGTACCGGACGTCGTAACCCTGCAGGGTGGCCTGGTAGGCCACGGCCTTGGCGATGTGGCTTTTGCCGGTGCCGGGCTTGCCGATGATCAACGCGTTCGCGCCTTCGGCGATGAACTTGAGCGTGTGCAACTCGAAGCACGCCTGGCGCGGCAGCTTCGGGTTGAAGCGCCAGTCGAAGTCGGCCAGGGTGAGGCGTTCGTCGAGCTGGGAGTGCTTGAAGCGCCGCTCGGTCAGGCGTGATCGACGTCGGTCGAGTTCATCCTGCAGCATGGCGGCAAAGGTGTCCAGAAAGGGCTGCTGCGCGGACTGGGCCTGCATCAGGCGGGTGTTCAACGTGTCGGCAATGCCGGACAGGCGCAGTTCGCGCAAGGCGCGCTCGATCTCATTCATGTTCATGGTGGGTGCCTGGGATGGTTGAAGGAGGGACGGGGCGCGCAGCGCCGCGGGCGAACAGGTCGGCGTACACGTCGACCGACTGGATCAGCGGGTGCTCCTGGATCAGGGACAGTTGCGTTGGATGCGCGGCGGCATCGATCGCGGCCAGCGCATCGGCCACGAGCTTCTCGGTCAACGTCTTGACGTGGCGGTAGCTGTGCACGCCATCGGCGATGGCGCGCGCGCAAGCGCTGTCGACGAGGCGACGTGGATAGCGCTTGGCCAGCCCGACGATGCCCCACAGCTTGCGCTGCCCTACGCGGCCCTCGATGGCGAACAGCATCTGGCACAGTCGTTCTGCGTCGGGGCCGATCGCCTTGGCTTGGCCGAGGATGCGGTGCGTCTCGCGCGAAGGATTGAACACGCGCTCCTCGTAAGGCAGCACGACCGTCCCGGGCCGATCGACGCGCGCGTGCGTGCGCAGCAGCGCCTGCGTCCTGAGATCGCGCACCTCGATCCGATGCTCGAACACGCGCACCAGAACGCGACTGCCGATGGGCGCTGGCCGGGCGGCGTAGCTGCTGTGATCGACGCGCACGCAGGTGTCGTCACACACGGTGCGCTGCGACTCGGTGAAGTACTGCATGCCCGTCACCGGCAACGGCTGCAAGTGAGGTCGCTCCTCCTCGAACATCGCCTGCACCTGACGGCGTGCGCTACCGTGGATGCGCGAGGCGGCCCAGCGGCTCTCCCAGTGTTCGAGGAAATCGTTCTGCTCGTCGATGGACTCGAAGCGCCGCCCCTTGAGGGCCGTGGCCTGCGTGTGGCCGATGGCGTTCTCAACCGTGCCCTTGCGATTTGGATCCCGGACCCTGGCCGGGTCGGCCACTACGCCGTAGTGGGCGAGCGCGGCGGCATAGACCGGGTTGAGTAGCGGCTCGTACAGATCGGGCTTGAGCACGCCTTCCTTCAGGTTGTCGAGGACCACGTAGCGACACGACCCTCCAAAATATCTCCATGCCTGCTCATGCAGCCGGGCCCAGACCTCCTGGCTGGACTTCCACACGACACGCCGGAAGCTGCGCCGGGAATAGCGCAACGTGGCCACGAACAGGCGGGGCTTCCTGAAGCGCTCGGTGCCCTTCACGCGCGTGGGCGCGCCCTCGCCGTAGTCGACCTGCATCTCCTCGCCGGGCTGGAACGACAACCGATCGAACTGCTGCGGTTCGCGCTTGCGCAACCTGGCGGCGAAACGCTTGACCGAGTTGTAGGCCCCGGTGAATGCGAACTGGTCGACCAGGTCCTGATACACGGCCATCGCGTTGCGGTTGAGCTTCAACTGCGACTCGATGAAGGTGCGGTGCGGCTCGCATGCCGACGTGATGCTGCTCGGTGCTGAACCGGGCGGCCGGGTCGGTGGCCAGGGTGGAGCAGTTTGCTCCGGCGCGCCGGCAGTTGCGCCCGGTGGCTCGGCGTCACCTTGGCCGGCGAACTGCTTCTGATAGCCGCGAATGGTGTGGCGCGAGATGCCCGTGACGCGCGCGATCTCTCGCTGCGTCGCGCCGTTGCGCAGCAGGGTCCAGATGGTGGTTTGCAGATGTGGCTTCAAGACGTTCAACCTGTGACTCCCTCGCAATCAAGGGAGTGAAGTAAACGTCCTGCCGGCCAGCCTCCGATCTACGACGACGCGGAAATCAGCGCGTCAAACACCGGTGACCAGGTGGAGCAGTTTGACCTGGCCACAAGTGGAGCAGTTTGAGTGGCCATCGGGGCTGGCGTGCCACGTACGCCCCAAGGTCGCAATGTCGCCTTTAGCGGACGTCCTCGGGCGACGCTTGGCTGTCAGCAAATGTTTAGGGTTGTGAGATACCTGCCCGGCACGCAACTGAGCGTTGATTGACAACGACCTGAGGGCAGGTGTCGCACAAGCCTCGAGGGAGGAAGCCGCGGATTCGCCTGCATGGCGGCTCGGCGCTGCCTGCGAGGTGGTCATTGGCGCCGCGCGCATGCGCCAGTCCCGCCGATCTGTACCACTGGCAGCTCGGCACGAACACCGACGTGATGCAGCCGTCGCTCATGCCGGTGGAGCGCGGATGCGCGCGTCGCGTGCAAAGGTCTGCACGATGCACATCGGCCGTCCGCAGTGGCAGCAGACGAACGTGGGCGCGGCGCACTGGGCGCTGTCGGCTTCGCGCGCCACCGACGGTTCGTGGATCACATCCAGCAGTTCACGTGCCAGCGCCAGGCAGGCCTTACGGCAGCCATTGGCAGCAACCCGTAGTGCCGGATGCGGTGCAAGCCGCTGGGCAGCACGTGCAGCAGGAAGCGGCGCATGAACTCGGCCGGCTCCAGCGTCATGGTCTTGTGCCGCGTGCAGCCCTTGGCGCGGTAGTCTTTCCAGCGGAACGTGACACCGCGCTCGTCCAGCGTAAGCAGTCGGCTGTTGGAGATCGCCACCCGGTGGGTGTAGCGCGAGAGGTAGGCCAGCACGGCCTGTGGCCCCGCGAAGGGGCGCTTGGCGTAGACCACCCACTCGACCCTGCGCAGGGACGCCAGCCAGGTCTTGAAGGCGCGCGCATCGGCAAGGTCGGCATGCTCGCCGAAGAATCGCAACTTGCCACTCGCATGCAGCCGCTGCAACTCTTCGAGGAATCGTCGGCGGAACAGACGCGACAGCACCCGCACCGGAAGGAAGAATCCCGGGCGGCACGCCACCCAGGTCTTGCCGTCGGACGCGAGGCCGCCACCGGGCACGATGCCGTGCACGTGCGGATGGTGAGTCAGCGCCGAGCCCCAGGTGTGCAGCACCAGCGTGGCGCCGATCCTGGCGCCCAGGTGCTTCGGATCGGCAGCGATGGTCAGCAAGACCTCGGCTGCCAGGTCGAACAGCAGCCCGTAGAGCACGGCCTTGTTCTGGTACGCCAGGTCGGCCACTTGCGCCGGCAGCGTGAACACCACGTGGTAGTAGTCCACCGGCAGCAGATCGGCCTGGCGCGCGTCCAGCCAGCGCTGTGTCGCCGCGCTCTGGCACTTGGGACAGTGCCTGCTTCTCTGTTCGCCGTCTCGCCCATTGCGATGGCTGTCGGTTCCAACTCGGTGTCTTGGACCGCCGACGCCGTCTGCATGTTACGCGCCATTGCTTCGGAAAATCCAGACCCGAAACTCCGTAACCCGGACAGCTTTGCTGCGAAGCTTTGTCCGCTTCCGACGACTTTCGCGACTACGCGTCGGCGAAAGAAAAGATCGATGCGGCCCCTGAGTTTTATGCTGGCTATTTCTACGTCAACGCTCGGACAAAATACATCGACAGCGTCCTGCGGCACGCGGCCGAGTCGGGAAGCGAGCAGGTGGTGATTCTTGGAGCCGGCTTTGACAGCCGGGCATACCGACTGCACGACAACTATCCAACGTTGCGGTTCTTCGAAGTTGACCTACCGGCAATGACTGCCGTGAAGAAGCAACGGCTGCGGGACGCCCGCATACAGATTCCAGGTCAAGCGACCCTTTCCTCTATCGATTTCGAAACGCAAGCCCTCGAGGATGTGCTGCCGGCAGCTGGATACAACGCCGCAAAGAAGTCCTTGTTCATCCTCGAAGGTGTTTCGATGTACATCAGCGAGGCCTCAAGTGGGACGTCGCTGGAATTCGTTCATCGCCATGCAGCGAGCGGCAGTTCCATCGTCTACGACTACGTCCTGCGCGAAATCCTCAGCGAAGGTCGGTCCAGGTATTACGGCATGGAATCCAACGCAGAAACTGTGGCGGTGCACGGGGAACCGTACATCACAGGATGGACGCCCGCCGAGTGCACGATGTCGCGGATGGCCGTGCCGGTGCGATAAGTCTTCTCATCACCATAGACGAACCGGGCCGAAGACTTTGGCGGAATGCGTGTAGCAAGACGTGTGTATAGATCAAGACCGAGACAGTTCGCACAGTTCGCCTCAAAGGCTGTCGTTCTACGGTTCTACACGTCGGGTCTTTGGGCAGGCCCAGTCGCCTTCTGTACCATAAAAGCGGGTGTACAAATCTCAGACTGCGACGAAATTCGTCGTGTGCGCTCCAACCAAGACCCATACCTTTTGAAGGCATTCGCTGCAGAGATCAAGGCGAGGCGGGGAGCGCTTGGGCTGAATCAGGAGCAACTGGCGCGAATCTGCCCGCTGAACCGAACCTTTATCGCGAAGCTAGAACTTGGGCAAACAAGCCCGTCGCTTACGACTCTCTTCCGGTTGGCGGTCGGTTTGGAGGTCGATCCCGAAGATCTCATCGTCTCAACTAAGAAGCGCTATCGCAAGGAACTAAGAAGCGCGATAGAGAAGTGATTCTCCTATGGGCGAGAGACTTCGCTCATGTAGAGGGCTGCGCATGCCACCAGTACCCGTCATTTTCGACGAATTCCTTTTGGGGTACAGGGGTCGAATTGCAGGGCTCAATTGCTTATCTGACCCTCGAAAAGTGTTGAGTGCTGATATTTGGGAAGGCGCGATGTACTCAACGTTCGTTGAAGCCGCGGCTCGGGTCAATGGGATCAGCATTGAACAGGTTTTGATTAGGCACACGTGCTACCCGTTGCGAGACTTACTTGGGCCTGCAAGCACAACCGTTCCATCAGAGTGCAGCGTGCTTACTCAGCTGTCCTTGCCAACAATCTACGACCTCATCGCCTACTGCGATGGCTGTGTGGAGGAGGACGCCGCGAGCGAGCATCACATTGCCCACTGGAGGCGCGACCATCAGATACCTGGTCTGCTCACATGCCCCGTTCACACCACCCAACTGCGCTTTGTTCGGCAATCGATTGCTTCCTGTACGCCTCCAACGGTTGGTTGTCCGGACGCTGTGTGGCTTAGCCAGAATCAGTACGAAGCATATGCAAGAAATCCTCACATTGCCGTGGCTCTTGGATTCCTTCAAGAGTTGCTGCGTGCAAACATTGCCCTCGATCATAGACTCTGCGTATTCGCTCTCTATCAAGAACTGGAACGACAGCTCCCGAATAGGTTGCCGAACGCTCGCGATCTGATCCAACTTATCAGGGATACATACCCGCCAGGGTGGCTAGACATCACAATTCCCGCGGAGAACAGGTGGCACGCCCGCAAAGCAGGTGACTGGAGCTTTGCGAGGACTACGAGTGGCATTGCCCTTGCTGCTGGACTGCTTTTCCCGTCGCCCGCCATCGCATTGGCAAGGATGCTTCCGGTTCCGGCAGGTGCCCCCGAGCCAGCAGTGAATTGAACTCGTCAAGCTTGCTCGTTGGACAGGGCGTCGTTCCCCGCCACGGTGTAGGCGTCGTTGAGACTTGGGGTGGCC
This sequence comes from Variovorax sp. dw_308, assembly GCF_019207085.1. Lineage (GTDB taxonomy): Bacteria > Pseudomonadota > Gammaproteobacteria > Burkholderiales > Burkholderiaceae_C > Variovorax. The sequence continues at coordinate 7,306 of NZ_JAATOM010000048.1, forward strand.
GGCGTCAACCCAACTATCTGCTCCGACCGGCCAAGCTAATTGCCGCCAACCACTTGGGGCGAGAGCGGCGGGTCAACTGCATGCAGCATCAGTCCAGGAGTCCTGGATCCGCGCGTGCCAAGCGACATGAGGAGCTGACTCGTCTTGCAACACATAACGTTTGCGTGCTCATAGCGGATCAAGCGGACAGCCAACGTGATCTCCGGCAGCAATCTACCTGTAGCTACTAAGAAACTCATGCCATCGACCGCCGAATTTGACTGTGACCCCAGTTTCATGCCCCGGGGTCGGGCCTACCCGATGGCGAACTACTGAGCTCGGGAATTGCCGTCCTCGATGCACGGCGTTAAAGGTGCCGTTTGACGCTGAATACGATCGTCTTGGCAGTGGTCGAGGCATCGGCAGCATCCTGCTGCCTCCGCCCTTTGAGAGACTTTTGCCCTTTTGCTGCAGTGAAGACGTTGAACATCCGTGAGCGTCCAGTCCAACCATCTTGAAAGCCCGCTCGGAGCATAGGAGCCTAGTCCCCATCAACAACTCTTGGTGGACACGTGAGCACTATCCCCGATCAACAAGCCGGCACACGCCGGCGACGTCGCATTCACGGTGATGAATTCAAGGCCAACGCCGTGGCCAGTTGCATGCAGCCGGGCATGTCGATGGCGGCGGTGGCGATGGCCCAAGGCGTCAACGCGAATCTGCTGCGCCGATGGGTTCGCGAGGCAGAAATGAAGGCGGGAACCACCGTCGTCAGCGCGACAACCGCCGAGGGCCCCAAGGCGCAAGAAGCCAAGACATTGTTCGTCCCGGTCAGCTTGCCGCCACCAGTCCAGCCGGCTCATGTCCCGGACGTTCGCATCGAGCTGCGACGTGGGCCGATGGCGGTCACCGTGACTTGGCCGGCGAGCGCCGCCAGCGAGTGCGCGGCCTGGATGCGCGAGCTGCTTCGATGATCCGCATCGACGCGATGTGGCTGGCCGCCGACCCCATCGACATGCGCGCCGGCGCCGAGCGCCTGTTGACGCGCGTCGTGCAAGTCTTCGGTGCGGCACAGGCGCACCATGGCTACCTGTTCGCGAACGCCCGCGGCACGCGCGTCAAGCTGCTGGTGCACGACGGCTTCGGCGTGTGGTGCGCGGCGCGCCGGCTCAACGCGGGGCGCTTCGTCTGGCCGGGCACGCCCAACGCGACGCCCTTGCTGTCGCTCACACGTGCGCAGTTCGATGCGTTGGTCTTGGGCCTGCCGTGGCAGCGCCTTCCCGAGCTGAGCGTCATCACGCGAGCCTGAGGCCCCGACACAACCAGCCTTCCACGCGTTGACAGTGGATGTGCCGATGTTTGCATCGGCGTGCACTGGCACCATACAACGCATGCTTGGCGCGCGTGATCTTCCTGCAGCGAATCCTTCGGGTCTGTCCGCCGAGACAGCTGCGCTGGTTGCTCAGCTGCTCCAGCGGCTGCAAGACCAGGCGCAGCAGTTGGCCGAGCATGGCCGTGTCCTTGCGCAACGCGACCAGGCGCTCGCCGAGCGCGACGCGCTGCTGCAGCGCAAGGACCGCGAGCTCGCACTGCGCGAGGCCAAGATCGAGAAGATCACCTTCGAGCTGGCCAGGCTCAAGCGCTGGAAGTTCGGCGCCAAGTCCGAGGCGATGAATGCCGAGCAGCGCCGCTTGTTCGAGGAGACGCTGGCCGAGGACGAGGCGGGCCTGCGCGAGCAACTCGAGCGGCTTCGGCGTGAAGCCGCCGTGGCCGCAGCCGGCGTAACTGCCTCGGACACAACGACCAAGGCGTCCCCGCGCCGGCCGCGCCGCAACCCGTTCCCCGACCACTTGCGCCGTGTGGAGCACCACCACGAGCCCTCGCGCACCGACTGCCAGGAACCTGGCTGCGGACGCCCGATGACGCGCATCGGCGAGGAGGTCAGCGAGCGGCTGGACATCGTGCCTGCCGAGTTCTTCGTACATCGCCACGTCTACGGCAAGTGGGCCTGCCGCTGCTGCCAGGTGCTGCGCCAGGCGCCCAGCGTCGCGGAGGTCATCGAAGGCGGTATCGCTGCCAGCGGCTTCGTCGCGCACACGCTGATCAGCCGCTTCGTGGACCACATGCCGTACTACCGGCAAGCGACCATCAACGCCCGCAGCGGCGTCCACACACCGCGCTCTACGCTGGCGTCAATCACCGGCCAGGCAGGTGCAGCGCTGGAGCCGCTGCACGAGGCGCACAGGCGCTTCATCCTCAGGTGCGCCGTGCTGCACGCCGACGAGACGCCAGTGGCCTTGCTGGACCCGGGCGCGGGCAAGACACGCCGAGCCTACGTCTGGGCCTACGCCAGAAGCTGGCACGACAAGGTGCCTGGTGTGATCTACGAGTTCTGCCCCGGACGCGGGACGCAGTACCCGCTGGCATTCCTGGGAGGCCAGAATCGACACGCCAAGCGATGGTCGGGTACGTTGCTGAGCGACCGCTACAGCGCCTACGAGACCGTGGTCGATCCCCGGCTGTATCCGGACCGCTTGGGCGCAGCCTGCGCCGCGCACGCACGCCGCAACTTCGAAGAGTTGACGCACGACGGCACCAGCGTGGTGGGCCTGGAGGCGGTGCGTCGCTTCGCGCGCATCTACGGGGTCGAGGCACAGCTCAAAGAGCTCAGCGATGACGAGCGCCGGGCGCAACGCCAGCAACTCGCCAAGCCACTGTGGGAAGAGCTCAAGCACTGGCTACAACTGGAGCGCCGGCTGGTGGCCGACGGCGGCCCGACGGCCAAGGCCATCGACTACACGCTGGGGCACTGGGCCGCGCTGACGCGGCACCTGGACGACGGCGCGGTCGCCATCGACAACAACCACCTCGAGCGTCAGATCAAACCCTGGGCGATGGGCCGCAAGGCATGGATGTTCGTGGGCAGTGAACTGGCTGGCCAGCGCGCCGCCATCGTGATGAGCCTGGTGCAGTCGGCGCGCCTGAACGGCCACGACCCCTGGGCCTACTTGCGCGACGTGCTGCAGCGCCTGCCGACGCAGCGCAGCAGGCAGATCAATGACTTGCTGCCGCACCGATGGCAGCCAGCGTCCGACACGACACCATGACGTTGCTCACGCAGGCCGTGATGGTCCGCGCGAACATCGACGTCGGCCGCATGAGCGCGCAACAGAAGGTTGAGCTGGCTGACGAAATCTATGTCCAGCAGCCGAACCTGCTGGCCTCCATCCTGGTGTTGCCTCGTTTTGGTGTCGACATACTGCAGCTTGAGGTGCCGATCCACGTTCTGCTGGTCGCCTTCCAGGCCATGAAGCACTGCGGGCACGCCTTGCCAACGATCTCTGAAGACGTCCAAGAAACCTGCTTGCAGCGACTGACGGCGACGATGAAGTTCACCGACGGTGTGCCGCCAGACCTCGTCGAGCAGATGATCACGAAGTTCTGCGTTGACCACCCCGAGCGCTACCTGTTGGCGTTTGTGTACGGCCACCTTGGCCAGCACGATCTGCTGCGCCTGCGAACTGACGCCGAGAAGTTCTTGCTGCTGGCCGCCCTCAACCTCGTGGAGTGCATTGCCTACGTCGGAGCACAGCCGCAGTCGAGGTGACCCGCCTACGGCCGGTCAAGATGGGATGACTGGACGCTAACGAACATCCCGCGGGGCGCAGAAGTCGACCACAGATTCACGGGGATTTGATATTGACCTCGACGCCCTTGTGTGTACCATAAAAGCGGGTGCATAGATAGACAAGTGCTGATACGCGTTCGCGCGCTTTGGCGAGGAGGTGCTATGAGTGCTCGGCGGGACGAACAGTGGATGCCAAATTGGATGGAGGGGGAGACGCTATATGGCCTCTGTTGCAGATACCACAGGGTTAGAGGTGGCCGCCTCGCGTCAAGTACGTGCCTGGATCTGTTCGGGCATGCACGAATCGGCTTCAGCCATGATGTGCCAGAGCGCCTCGAAACCTTCACGGAGCGCTCGATGGGTCAATGTGGAACCGCGCGCTCGATCGTGATGGAGCATTCGGTTCTAGGCTACTACATGAGATTTCGCAGTGTAGGCGAGCAGTCGGAGATTCTTTCTCAACTGCAAGCCGGCGGTGCGGGTGCGACCAAGGCACGTCTCGGACTGCTCGCGACGGGCATTGGAGCGTCTCACCCGTTGCGCTTCTGCCGCGAGTGCGTTCGGCTCGATCTGGCCAATGACGGAATCGCGACGTGGCGTCTCGTCCACCAGTTGCCAGGCGTCTGGATGTGCTTGGCTCATGGCGCTCCGCTGACCGCTGCGTTGTCAAAGGTCAATGGTGTCCAGAGATTCCAATGGCTGCTGCCGGACGAAGTGATCGAGCAAGGAAGCTACGTAGAGCCGAAGGCCGACTTGTTGGCTGAAGGCCTATTGTCAGCAACCGCAGTGGCCCGAGACTCGAGTGATATTCTGGCCCTCGACACAAACGTGTCCGTTGATCGCAATCGGTTGGGCGCAACGCTGCTGGAAGGCCTGAAGCGCCTGAACCTCGCGAGTCCTTCGGGTCGATTGCGTTCCGCGAGCCTCGTCAGTGAGATGGAGACTTGGTCAAGGCGGGTTCGGCATTTGCCAGAAGGAAACGTATTGTGCGTTGCAGGTGGCGCTGCGCTGAGCCTTGTTCGAAGCGCGTTGGCCTCGAACGGCCCTCCTCTGCATCCCCTACGTTATGTCGTCCTGTCGGAGTGGCTCTTCGGTTCTTGGCGGGAGATGAAAGTTCTCTACGACCAATTTGAGACTTCTAACTTGCCGGCGTTGTCTCCATCGCCTCGGCCGGCACGTGGCGGACAATCACAGAGGACATCGACTCCTGATCAGAAGCAGCGCTTCTTGAAACTTGTTGAAGCGGACGGTCTGACAGTCAGTGCAGCTGCTCATGCAATCGGGATCGATGTTGAAACAGGAATCACGTGGGCAAGCAGATTCGGCGTTGTCGTGCAGCGGCGCCCCAAGCGACTCACTGCCCAGGCGCGTCAAGATGTCCTTGCGCAACTGAAAGCAGGGCGCCCCAAGACGCAGATCGCTTCGGATCATGGGGTATCAATCGAAACCGTGACTAGGGTTTTGCTGTGTGATCCCGACGCTCGGACGGATCGAACGCTAAGCCTCAGAGCGACTCGCTTGAATCTTGCCCGCAAACAGATCGATGACGCGATGGTGCGAAACCCCGACGGAGGTGTGAGCGCGATCCGCGCACTTGCACCCGCTGCGTTCGCATACCTGCGCAGAAACCATCGGGAGGTCCTTCGTCGGTTGTGTGAGTCCCTTCCAAAGAAGTCGCGCGTGAAACCACGCTTAGTCGATTGGAGCGAACGTGATCGGCGATTTTCAGCTCAACTAGTAATCCTCCGCGGCAGTGCGCCCGTGTTTAACGCCAAGCAACTCGCTCAACGCGTACCGGGTCTGGCGGTCAAATGGGGAAAATTGGATCGCTTGCCTCGAACCAAGCTGGAATTGAAAATCAAAGATAAGCCTTTTAATGCGCACAAGTCAATTTCCCAGGACAAGGATAAATGACGAGTCGTCAGCCTAAAACCGGGGGGGAGTCAATTGGTTTGAGGCGTTCCGCCAATAATTAGCGTTATTAATTATAACTATGTTGCTGTCATAAAGACAATAATAAATAATCGATTCTTCAAGTCCCACAAAGCTTAGACGCGAAGTGTACGCTCACATCCCGAAGCTGAAGTGACGCTGTTTGTGTGGTCTTTGGCGTGAATGAAATATCTGGTAATGTCGCGTCCGATGAGTGTTTGAAAGGACGAGTGTGGCTCGCCTCGTATCGGTCGCAGACTTCGAGTGGACGTGGCAAGCCATTTGGGTGGAGCTGTCGTCCGACCAGGTTGGCTGAACTTCGGTACTCGTGGCTTTTTTGGAGCACGTATGAAAAGACACCTTGGGCTTACTGCCGCCCGCGTCAAAGAGATCCATCGACGCCAGATCCCTTTTAAGTACGGGGCCGAATATTTGCCGTCGATCCGGGCTGACGCCCCGGAAAGTCCGAGCCGCTCGGGAGCGGCTACACGCTATGCCACGAAACTTGGACGGGATGTCCATTTGTGCTCAGGACCTGAGTTATCAACTGCTCCGCTGGCGCTCATGAACCCAGCGACGTTTGAGCTGCATGAGCAGCACATGGCGCCGCCGTTTGAGTCGAAGAATCGGCTGAAGGACCATCCAAAGGGCCGTGACCTCTTCCTGCCAGTCACCGAAGGAACCGTAGCAATTGCTGCTCATTTGGGCGTCTTGTCAAAACACCCCTGTGTCGACGACCCCGACTGCAGAGACGCGGCCGGCGAGATCGGACGCCTCGCCGCGCCCTACATCGGGGATCTACTGCTGTTCCTCGAAGACTCCGAGGGACCTTATTGCGTCGACTGGGATGTAAAGGCCATGCAGGGCGACCACGGTCGGCCCGGAGCCGGTGACTGGACCGAAAGAACGAGTCCCAAGCGGATACGAGCCGCGACGTGCCGAGAGGAGATCTATCAGGAGTGCTCTCGCCAACTGGGCATTCGCGTAGTCAGGGTGGCCAAGGAAGACCTTCCCCGTCAACTGCGATACAACCTGGATAGTCTGTTCAGACTGCACCATCAGACTATCGATCTCTCGGCAGATCGTCAAGACGAACTGGTCGCTCAATTTCAAGAGGCACTGATCTCCGAATGCCCGCCTCAAACCGTCATAGAACGCTATAGAAGCCTGGGAACCCCAGGAATGAAGGACTGCAAGCGCGTACTTGAACAAGCAATCTGGAATCGCCGCATCCGCATCGATTTGTACAGCCCATGGGGCATCGACTGGCCTCTACTCCCGGAGGTTCGCGATCCACTCGTTGAATTCTCTCATTGGTTCTCGAGGTAGCGTATGGCGGCAGAGCGCAACGTGGTTGGACACCGGGGACGCCCACGTCTTCGCAGACGACCCAAGGCCAGCGAAGAGATTGATCCGGGGCATGGTGGATGGCTTCAGGCGCTTTGCAAGACCCTGCGAGACGCTTACGTCCGTTTGGGCGCGTACTTTGAAATACGAATTCGGGTTCGAAGTAAGAAGAGTCAACGGAGTCTGGGAGCTCTTCCAACCTGGTGGTCGGCACATCCATCTTTCGACCAATTCCGCTACTGGATCTACAAGCGGATCGGGAAATACGAGGTGTGGTTCATTCTTCATCCAAGAGCACGGAAGGACGCGTATGTCCGTAGGTGTGAATTTCGTAGCCCCTGAGGGCTATGTGACCCTCAAGAAGGGCGTCAAGTATTTACTCTTAAGAAACGACGGCCTGCGCAAGCGCGTCCTTTTTGTCAGCTTTCACGATCGAACGGAGCACGAAGCCAGACACGCAGCACTCGCAGTCCTATCTCGCAACGATTTCGAGGCGGGACTTGTGCCCGGTCCACGATCATCTGTGCCACCGCTCGTCACAACCACGCGTGGAGCAGCTGAGGGCGACGACCAGAAGGAGATTGAACTGCCCCCGTGGCTCGAATCCTTGAAGGGGACCTCCTTTGGATCAGATCCCCGATTCACTGAAGCCAAGCAGCTGGTGGACGAAAGACTGCTTGTCATCGGCGCGGCGCTGAATCAGATCAATGCAATCTTGCAGGCGGACGATCCCGATAGAGAGCTGAACAAGCTGGCGCGCGCCTGCAAACCGGCCGTCAACGAGACGAGATTCCGGTTGTGGTTCTATTTGTATGTGGCATACGGCTACCAAAAGTGGGCAGTTCTTCCTGCTCGCAGTAGATGGGGCAAGTGGGATCGGCTGGATCCGAAGTACAAGGACAGCCATCTGGGGCGTCCAGGAGAACACTACGGAAACCAGTTTGGCCATTGGAGCAGCCAAGAGATGATCCAGACGATGGTCGATGGCTTCAGGGCCTACGTTCACAAAGCGAATGACATTACTGGAGCCTGGGCGATGACCTTGAGGCTCAAGTTCGGATGCAAGGTGAAAAAGGTCAATGGGGAGTACGAAGTCTTCCATCCCGACGGGCAACCGTATCCGTCGTACGATCAGTTTCGCTATCGAATCTATCAAAAGGTCGGGAGGGAAGAGGTTCGACGAATCCTCCACGGGGACAACCGCTATCGCCACGAGGACGCGGCAATCGTGGGCTCGTACCATGAAGGGCTTTCGAACCTGGGCGACGTGGCCTACTTCGACTCGGCCCAGATTGTTGAGTATCCAAAGAGCTATCTCGGCAACTATGCACTACCTCCGCTTCAGCAAGTGGACCTCGTCGACGGTAGAAGCTCCTGGATCCTGGGCGTTGGATTCTCACTCGGGGCGGAAAAGGCGAAGGCGTACAACATCTCGATGTTCTGTTCGGCTCTCAAAAAGTCGGAGTTCGGAAGAATCATCGGTTACCCGATCTCGGATGAAGATTGGCCGGGTCATGGTGTACCAGCCGTCGTCCATGGCGATCGTGGAAAAGGTGCCACTAACGATGTGAAAGTAGCCCTTGCACCGACGCGAACTGGTCGGGACAAGTCGCCGACCTACACGCCGCAATCCGATGCGCCGGTCGAAACGAAGCATGCGCGCCACACGAAGAAGCAAGAAGCGCCGACGTACGTTATCAGCGACCTCACGGTGATTCAGCTGATCAAGCGTCAAGTGAGAAACGCTATCAAGAAGAATCGCAGTGACGATGTTTCCGCGCGAGCGTCTGACCGGGCTGTGGTGGAGGGTGGTGTACAAACCCCCTTGCAGTTGCGAAACTATTTGGCAGACCACCACCAAGATAGCCTTGTTGAGATCTCGTTCAACGATGCCGTCAGACGCTTCCTGGACCCCGTGGTTTTCGAGGTACGCGAAGGAAAGCTGTACTACAAGCATCGTCACTACTCTTCCGAAGAAGTCATTCGGGGTGGCCTTGGCGCGGAGATGAGACACGTCAACGGAATGAAGCTCGATGGCTACACGATGACTGCCGTGCCAAAGTTTGCATGGATCGAGTATCGGGGCAAGCTGCTGGAGGTTGAAGCTGTCAGTCACGGCGATCCTTATGCGGCCCTTGCGTCGCTCCCCGAGTTGGATCAAATTGCCAACACCCGGTCCCGAGCGTCTGGGGCGAGGCAGGCAAGAAAGAAGCTGGAGGTCGTTGCGGCGCAGGAGGAATTCAAGCAGGAGACAGAAAGGGAGTGGCACTCGGGTAGAACGGTCAAGCGCAGACCCAAAGTGAAGTCGAAAGCGGCCCAGGACGAGCTTGGTCGTATCGCGTAGTCAATATGGAGTACGCAAAGGGCAACACTGAAAACGTCGACTTCGATATTGTCGCCGCGCTCCGGCTCCCACAAGACGACATTGAGTTGGCGCGACGCCTAAGGCTTGAACCGCGGCCGTTCATTTGCAACGCGGAGTGGTCTACGACGCTCGCTGGCGAGATGCTTTTTAAACACTTAGGCAGCATCTATCGTCCCTTTGCCCAGAGTCTGACCATCATTCGATCAATGGTCGACCACGCCATAGCCTATGCATCGACCGTCTATCCGACCCGCGATGCGTTCATCAGAAGCGTCCAAGGCCAGTTGCCGACCGTGACGGATGTAGCTGTAAGGCTCGTTACCTCTCCTCCGGGCTGCGGCAAGTCGGCGGATCGTGAAGCGGTTCGTCGTCTTTTTGCTAACGCCACTCCTTTGAGGCCGAGTAGCTTTCTTCCAGACTTCCCGTTCCACCCCTTCGCTCTTCTGAAGGTAACAGCTCACATGAAATTGTGTGACGTACTGAACGGCGTAGTTGAGTCTGTGGGGCAGAAAGCTGACTACAAGAAGGCTGGACCCGTTGACGTGAAGCACGCGCGCACGCTACTGCATCAAAGAGGCGTATGTGGCGTACTCGCCGATGAAATGCAATTCCACACCAGAAGCAGCCAAGCAAGCGCTCGGACTTCGGGCTTGCTGGACATGGTCTGTCGGCTCGGCCACCCGCTGCACTTTTTCGCCAACTACAGTCTCGGCCACAGGCTCAAGACCCGTCCTCCGGAGGAAACAACGCGGTTTCTTTTTCATCCACATGTGTTGCTGCCGGATCTGCCGAATGACCCTGCGCTGATCGGTCTGCTTGAAGACATCCAAATTGTGTTGGGCGAAGTGTGCACGTTCAAGCTTAGGGATTCCGCGGGAGTTATTTGTGCGATGACGTTCGGAATCAAGCGTCTCATCCTAAGGCTTGTAAGGGTTACGTATGAAATCGCGCATCGCCAATGCAGCCTTCGATCTCTGCCGGTAAGAATGACGGAGCAGCATCTGCGAGATGCCTATTGGTCACTGGAGTTTCAGGAGGATCGAGCAATCGCAGACAACACTCGAAACGCGATGCTTGGGCTTAGGGCGGTGAAAGATGACTTCAGGTGCCCCTTTGAACTCGATCAGTCTGCGGACGTCAGGCAACGAGCTCTCGCGGATGCGACGCGGCAGATTGCGATCGACGAGGCGGCGCTTAGCGCTGCTCGCTCGGCCGCTCAACGGGATTCCGACCGAAAGAACAAAGAACCGCCTGATACACCTCAACAACGACCACCGGGTCGTCCCGTTCGTCCTCCGCCAAGGACGCCTGACGACCTTAGGGGAAGTCTCTTCTGACGCCGTCGGTTGGCAGCGCCCATGCCTCACCTGCTCTAGTTGGACTTTTGGAGAATGCCAATGGGAAGAAAATCTGGAGTGCAGCGAGAAGACGTATACCGCGCCGCGCTCATGATCAAAGCACGTGGTGAATCGGTATCCATTGAACGTGTTCGGAGGGAAATCGGAAGGGGATCCCCGAACACGGTCGTCCCCTTCCTGCGAGAGTGGCGAAAAGAACAGGGTGTCCAAGCCTGCGCGGAGATGGAGGTAGTCGAAACTACCTCTACGGAACCTGCTGCCGACGACACGCCTCCCGAACTTGAGATCATGGCGCGCGCAATTTGGGAGCGCGCGAAAAAGCACGCATCGGAGAGGGCGCGGCGAGAGCTGCACGAGCAGAGCTTTGTGCTGAGCCAAAGTCAGACCGCCTTGGCAGCCCGTTCAGCGCAACTGCAGGATGAAGAGCGTCGGATCGAACTCGCGGGGAAACACCTTGAGGAGTCATCTTCAGCGGCAAAGCAAGAGATAGAACGCTGGCGCGATTCGTATGAAGCCGCCAAGAAAGAGTGCGACGTTCTCAACGGGAATCTATCGGGGGCTGAAGCGGAACTCGAAAGGTTGCGTACCCTGATCAATGGCCACGTCGATGAGTTGGCTCGTCGTGATCAAGCCATCCGAGAAGCAAAGGAAGAGCACGCTGCACAGGTGGAGCGAGTCGTTGCGGCATTTGTCCAAGCCGACGAGCAAAGGCAACGTGCATCTACAAAATCCAGCGACTTGCGGACTTCTAAGCATTCTTCTCGGAGCTAGAGCAATGTGCAGGCCGCATCGAGACGCAAATGTCTATCTCATGGGTGATTCGTATGCGCTTGGCCAACTCACCTTGCCCCCAAGCGGG
>NZ_JAATOM010000049.1 GCF_019207085.1 Variovorax sp. dw_308
TCGCCGCGTTGTGCATGAGCGCGAGTTCAAGGCAGCGCAACTGCAATGGATGGCCCTGGAGAACGATCTGCTCGAACGCGCCGGCCGTGCCGCCTCCCTTGGCGATCAAGATGCTTCTGGGGAGCCGTGCCCATGATCGCAGCGGCACCACGCAAGAGCTTCCAAGGAGGCCGAGCATGAAAAGCGCAACGCGCGATCAGGACGTTCCCCCGGGCTACGCGCAGTACGTTCCGGATTGGATGCGATCGCAGTATTCGCCCACGCCACTTCTTGTGCCGGTCGCGGTCCAGGAAAGTCTGCTGCAGGCGCAGGAACAGAGAAGGGCCGAGCTGGAGGAAATAAGGAAAGCTGAAGCAACACGCTTGGAAGAACAGCGCGCGAGCAAAAGCAGGGCTGAATCTCCCAAGGCTGTAACAGACGTCTTCGAGCGTGCCGACGAGCGCGATGCCCTGATCCGGGCGTTCGAGCGATATGTCGCCACGAGTGATCGCACTCGCTTTTTCATGGTTCTCTCGGGAAATGAATTGCTGCGCATCACCGAACTCGTCCTCAGCTGCCGCGATGACGCCGACAAAAAGAACGACCTCGAGTTGCTGCGAAAGCTCTTCGACAAGGGGCCGCTGCGGGCGATCGCGAACCCGGCTTTCGATCCGGCGCGGTGGCAGCGATCGCTCGCCCGGCTATACGACACGCACCCGCACTTTCGGGAGGTGACCGACTGCGTGGCGCACCGCGTTTGCCTGTCCATTGCAACAGGTGAACCTCTCTGGATTCCGCCTCTTCACCTGACGGGCCTACCGGGCGTCGGCAAGACCCGTTACGCCAACGACCTGGCTGAAGCGCTCGAGGCTCCAATTCGACGCCATTCGATGGAAAACGCGCAAGCTGCCGCAGCGTTGCTTGGCACGGAGCGTCACTGGAGCACAGCAGCTTTCGGGATGGTCTTCGAGCAGGTCCTGCTGGGCACACATGCGAACCCCGTCTTTCTGATCGATGAACTCGACAAGGCAGCCGCGGGTGGCAACTGCAATCCGACGGGTCCGCTGCATTCATTGCTGGAGCCGGAGACGTCCGCGAACGTGGTCGACGCCATGCTGGGCATCACCTTCAACGCGCGGTTGGTGATCTATATCGCGACCTCGAATGACCGCAACAAGGTGCCTGAGTCGATCCTCTCGCGCTTCAGGGAGTTCGAGATCTCGCCGCCGATGGGCGAGGAGGCACTTCAACTCGCACGGGTTGTCGTGCGAAGTGCCGTTGCCGATGCCGGGGTCGTTGATTTCGCACCGCCGGAAGACGCCTGGGCCCACAAATTGGCGTTTTATACGCCGAGGGAGATCGGCCAGCACGTGCATCTCGCCATCGCACGTGCCGTGGCAAACAACCGGCGCCACCTGACGGCGGCGGACTTGCCAACCGATCCGGACGATCCAGTGCGCAAGAACCGATACCTCCATTGACGACCATGAATACTTCTTCGAAACGAACGATGACTGCCAACTCCGCGTGCGAGGCGACATTGATCATGCCTACCCCTGACGCCGAGGCCCTTGTTTCGAGGATCAGCCAATGACCACGCCACAGGAACGGTTCGAAGCATTTCTCATGGCAGAGAGGCTCCTCCAGGGCATCGTCAAGGCCTACGTGCAGAAGACGAAGCGCGGCACAGCGTTCCCTGAGGAGGACCTTGTGCTCGCAGCCAAAGAGGTGCTGCGCTACTACCCGAGTCCGCTCGAGATCGAACGGGCGGCAGATGAACGAAGGAGCATGCAGATCTGGATGGCCAGAGAGGTTCGGAACGCGGAGCAAGTGGACGATGTCTTTGGCCGACTGCAAGAGGCCGTTGCTCATATGAACGCGAAGACAGCGCTGGACCAATTGGCGTTCGACTGCGACGCCTATATGAACAAGTGGCTCTATACCAGGCACCCTGCGCTTAGGTATCGCGAGCCTGCCGTTTTCTTGGACGCATCAAGCAATCTTGAAATGTTCGTCCAGCTATGCCAGGCCGAGACGATCGCATTGCGCGAAGCTTCGCGCGTGTTCGGCAGCGAGGATGCGGCCTATCGATGGCTGCGCAAATTCAATCGCCAGCTTCTCAGCATCCCGCTTGCGATTTTGGACTCGGACTTTGGGCGACGCGAGGTTATGGGCGAATTGCGTCGCCTGGCGCTCTACGCCCAGTTGGCGAAGTGATGCACAGTGCGGACCCGCGCGACATGCCTCAACGCGAGCGACGGCTTCGCATCGTGATTTTCGAAACCAACTTCAACCGGCCGAAGCACCGGCGCTTGGTGACGAAGTGGCACGCACTTCAGCCGGATCAGCTCACGCAGAGATCAACGACGGAAGGAACGACATCATGACCATGGGATATGAAAGACGCCGGGCTATGGAATGGGCGGGTGAGACGCTGAGGGATCTTGTCTATCAGCGTGAGAAAGAGAAGGAACTTTGGGGGGGACCGGTGCCACCCAAACTTCGAGAGTTGGCTAAGCGGATTCTGCGCCATTACCCAGAACCATGGCAGATCGATATGGCTGCACAGAGCGAAGAGCCATTGAATTCGTGGATCAGCGAGGAACCAGAGCGGTGATGAACGCCTGTGCACGCCCCGCTGACGATGGAGTGGAACGCACGCGGCGAAAACGCGTCCGGGTGACGGTCGCAGCGCGCGGGTCGCGACATTCCTCGAGAGGCATCACATGACACCGGGGCAACTAAAGGCGCTCTTTCCCTACATGTTCGAGGGCGAGGCCATCAGCATGGAGTTCTACGACGGGTGGCTCCCCATCTTCGCGCAGGCCTGCGAGCAGATCGACGAAGTGCTTGGCGACAACAAACGCGGGTTCTATTGGAGGCAGGTGAAGGAGAAATTCGGGACTGCCCGGTTCTACTACCGCATGGACGGGAAACGTCGTCTTGTCGTCGACGTGATCGGCGGCGCAGAGGGAAACATTCTGATCAAGATGCCAACGAATGCTGGCGATTCGGCAGCCGATCGCATCGACGCCATCGTCGATCAAGCGGAAGAGCGAACGCGAACGACATGCATGGTCTGCGGTGCGCCAGCGCGAACCCGGCCCTACGACGGCTACTACCTGACGGTTTGCGCATTGCATGCGCCGCCCATTGAACGGTTCAATCGCTCGGGAGAACGTTGAATGCGTGCGCGCTCGCCCAACGCCTGGAAAGTGTATGAGGACCCGAGCCTTCACCACGAGGAATCCACAGTGACCAATTCCATGGCTACCCAGCCCGGCGATAAGCAACTGCGCCGCAAGGGCACGGCCACAGCGGTTCACGCGCAGGAAATGAGCGACCTGAAGGCGGCGGTCGCTCGAATGAGCGCTGTGCTCGAAGCGTGCGATGTCATCGTACGCGCACTCGCGCCCGAGAACGCTCCCGGTTTCATCCGGGCCCAGGAGCTGTTGACGCAGATTTTGACGGCGGCCAACAAGCTGGAGCGGGAGTCGGTGCAGGAGATCGTGGATGGAATCAAGGCGCAACACCGAGAGGTGCTCCGAACCAAACTCGAACTGCGCGCGATCAAAGCCGTCATGACGGGCACCGAGTGGCGCACCGCTGCCGAGCTCGGACGCCTTTTCAATCCCAACGTCGTCAATGCACGCTCGGGCGTAAATCGTTGGCGGGCGAACGGTCGCATCTTCGGCATCGATCATCAAGGCAGGGAGCTGTATCCGGCCTACGTCTTCGATGCAACGTGGAGGCCTCTGCCGGCGATCAGGAAGGTCCTCGATGTCCTGACAGGCCTTCCGCCTATCCTCATCGCGGGCTGGTTCGAATCGACCAGCTCGGCGCTCGGCGGGAAGCGTCCGCGGGAACTCATCGCGAGCGATCCAGATGCCGTGTTGGCAGCCGCCGAAGACCGCGTGACGCGTGAGAATTATGGGTAGGCCAAAGACCCCCGCCACATCTCCGGCCCGGCACCTACGCCATGGGCACCTTGCTGCATTGGCATATCACCGACTCCACTCTTCAGCCGCCGCAGATCGGTATGCATCCGGTGATCCCGTCTTGAGTTCGAGCCTCGCAACGTGAAGGATCGCGTCCACTTACGTCTAGGACGAACAGGAAAAGCAATGCCCCGCTCTCGCCGTGACATCAAGACAAGCGTCCCTGACAACAGCGTCCTCAGCCTTTTGGACCCGCTCCATGCGCTTGCAAACGCGATTGGAAGGGCTGTAGCAGGACAGGTAGTGAAGGAAGGGCGCCAAAAATCAGAAACCAACAAGGCGATCAAAGTTCTCGATGCCAAAAGTATGCATACCAGCGTCGATGCACTCCACGCGCATGTCACCGCCATTGCGGGCATGGCCCTTGCCCAGTTGCTGATTGTTCCCACGGCCGAGGCACGGGCACTGCGCATGTCCCTGATCCTCAGGCTGGCCCGCGAAGACCTTCGCATTGCCAAGGCTTCCTCGATGGAGGTGCGAGACCCCTTGCACGATCGACTGCTGACAACGGCAGAGGCCGCCTCGATGCTTCAGACGAGTCGGCCGCACGTTTCGATGCTTTGCAAGGCAGGCAAGCTTGGTGAAGTCGTGTTGACCAGGCGAGGACGTCGGCGCATCCAGGTTTCTGCAATCCAGGCACACCTCTCCAATCTCGTGACGCCCCAGGAAGGCGGGATGTCGCTGCGACAGGCAGGTATCGACGCTGGCTTGTATGACTATCCCGACTGGCACTTCTTGAATGCGTGCCGTGGAGAAGATGCTGCCGCAGGCGCCAGGAAAGCTGCCCCTGCAAAGTCAGCCCGAAAGGACCGTCGGTGACTGTCGCGATGCCTCCATCGTTCAGGCCTCTGCGCAGCAAAGGCTGCTTCCGACAGGAAGCAAGAGGTGAACGCCACCGGGCCGCAGTGGCTCGGCCGCAATTGGGCACCCGGGTCCAGCGCGCACGTGCGGCATCTGGATGTCGTTGCACCTCATCGGGGACGATCCAGGCGGCGACCGTTCTCACAATGTCAAGGAAGTGCGATGAGCCAACGAATCATGCGCATCGTTATGTCGGGGCCTTTTCGCGACTACATTCTTGGCCGTGTCGCGCGCGGAGGCTATGTCAACCCCAGTGAATACATCCGCGAACTGGTTCGCCGTGATCAGGAAACGCAGGCCTACAAGCGACTGCGCGACCTGATACATGGGACCGAGGTCCGAGAGGGAGTTGCGACGCACCAGGCCACGTTGACGGGTTCGGAACGGGTGACCATTCCGCAAGAGATTCGCGACCGACTTGGCCTGAAGGCGGGGGGGCAAGGTGTCATTCGCCGTTCTGGACAACGCCTGCGTTGCCATGTGGCACGAAACCTTGCGCTTGGCTGCCCCTGCAAGCTCGCCTTCCAAACGAGATCGATCATGAGTCGCGAAGATTCTGAGGCCCTTGACAGATCGGGGGCAACCGTGGACACAGGCGCTTCCAGTTGGACGTTGCCATTCCTGATCTCAGGGACTGCCTTGCTTCGCGAAGGTTCGTGCGGGACCGCATGCGTTGACGATACGGGCCTAGATGCACGGGACCGCGCCGCTGCTCGAGAAAACGCGTACGCTCGCCTGCATGGCCTTGCTCGTGATCAGTCTCATGCTCACCTTGATGGTGATCACAAACGTCTCCATCGGCGTCCGACTCCTGGTGGACAGGAGATCCAAGCGAAATTCCGCTCGGTAGGTGCCTTCGCATCTGCTTTGGAAGGCTTGCGCGCACGTCGCGATCGGCGGTCAGTAGCGAGCAGCACGTATCGCGTGCCTGGATGTTGCCGCGGCCGCGGACCCGATGACTTCTCGAATGTTTGCAGAAGGAGTCTCGCGACATGACTCTGCCATTTCAACGGACGCGGGCGTTGCTCGACGCCGCGAAGCTGCTGCGTGAGATGCAGGACCCCGAAAACGGTTCGCCTACCCGGATGCAGCGGCGCGCCGGATCGACGCTCAAACACTTTCCGTCGGCGCACGAGATTTCATCGCGTGGGCCAAGCGCTGCCAGAAAAATTCGGTGAGATTCCACCACGCTTCAGGTGATTTGATGAGTACTGGATCGGCTGCGCCACGTCGGTTCGTTCAGGCTCTCGCGGGCACTCTGCGTGATATGCCGGATCCGTCTGTCGTCGCTGTGCCATGACCGTCCTTGATCGAATCGAGCATCTCTTGTCGACCCGAGTGGACATGCTCGTGTTTCTACGTTTGGACTTTCGCGGTTTCGGCAGCGACTCGCAGGTGGGCCGCGCTCTGAATGATCTTGTGGGTCGGGGAGTCATCGTTCGCTATGGTGTCGGCGTCTATGCAAGGGCGAAGCCAAGCGTGCTGTCCGGGCGACCCATTCCGGTCAGGCCGCTTGAAGTACTCGCACCGCAAGCGCTTGCGCGCCTTGGTGTCGAGGTAAGCCCGTCGAGGCTTGTCCGCGAATACAACGCTGGTCGAACCACGCAGGTTCCGTCCGTTCTGTATCTGGGTATCGGCTCAAGGCGGATCACGCGAAAACTGGGGTTCAACGGCGTGTTCGTTCGATACGAACGAGGTTGAGATTGACCGATCGCTGTATGCAGAGATCACACGCGAAAAGTTCACGGCGAGTCAAGCGCGGTCTTGCAGCGCTGCAAAAGAGGAGACCCACATGGATAGATACATCTGGAGCGTTCGGAACAAGCAGGAAGACATCGCGCGGGCCGTCATTGACAACGACGGCGCATGGGCCGCGATGGCGGCGCACGAAATCGTGATGCGTGCGTCTCACGCTATCGGCCGCATGGCAAGACCTGCGTGCAAGGGGCCGCAAAGGTCCTGATCGGGTGGGAGAACTGCTCGCCGACATTCCGCGCCTTGGAGAAGAAATCTCTCGGGCTTACAAGGCCGCAAAGCCGGAAGACTTGGCAACAGTATTCGCTGAACTGGATGCCTTGGTGACCGAGCTGGAAGCCGCATGGAAGGAAGTCGCCCCTTCGACGTCACGGGACTGAACTGCCTTCGGCTATCGATCGCTGTATCGACCATGCACATTGCCACCACCCATGATCCCATGGCGATGGAACATCATTTCCACATGCTGAGCGCATCATGAAACCTGCTTGTCCTCTCCGATCTTCACGCCGAGTTCGAGACATTCGAGGTGCCGAATGGCTTGGAATACGACCTTGCCATTCTGGCGGGCGACATCGTTGCGCCCGGCCGTGTGGTCGCGCCTTGGCTGCGCCGTCCGGCCCGCTTTGGCAACAAGCCGGTGGTGCACGTCGCCGGCAATCACGAGTACTACGATTCTGTGATGGACCAGGAGGAAGCCAGGATGCGCCGAAATGCGGAAGAGAATGGCGTTCAGTTCCTGGACTGCAACGAGCTAGTTGTCTCCGGCGTGCGCTTCCTGGGCTGTACGCTGTGGACCGACTTTCGCTTGCGGATTGACAACGCAGGCGACGCCGGCCAGCCCGTACGGCTGTTGTCGGATCAGAATCGTTCGATGGCAGAAAGCGCGGTCTGCCTGGCCGATTACAGGGCGATCTGGGTCGACGACCCCGACACTTCCAACTCCCTGGGCACGAGGCGCCTGGTGCCGATGGACACCGTGCAACTCCACCTGCGGCATCGCGCTTGGCTGCGCCAAAAGCTCGCAGAGCCGTTCGACGGGCCCACAGTCGTGGTCACGCATCATGCCCCCCATCGCAACTCGCTGGCGCTTCGTTACGCCGATGATTGGGTATCCGGTGCCTTCGTCAACAAGTTGACGCCCGAGTACTTCAAGGTTCCTGGTTTGTGGATGGTGGCCACACGCATGACAGTTTCGACTGTCAGGTGGACGGATGCCGTGTGATCTGTAATCCCCGCGGCTACATGATGCGGCGCTGGGGAGAGTTCGAGAATCCGATGTTCAATTCCGCGCTGGTGATTGAGGTCTGACTTCGGCGAGGACTGATTGCAAAGTACAGACGATCCTCGTAGAACCCGAACTCGTAGAGAAGGGAGCAGTCACGAACCCCACGGGGCACTTCCGCAGGCCCCCTGCGGAGCCGCCCACAAAGTCGCGTGATGGCGGCTACTCAAGTGCCAGCTTTTGTGGTTAGGCGTTGCCATTCCTGTTTTGAGGGAGTTCTTCGTTCACTCGATAGGTGCCATCACAATTGGCTTGATGGGCTTGCGCGTACTGCGCGATCGGCGGTCGACAGGACGGGCAAGTTGCGTGTCGGGTGTCGAGGAGCCGGGGGACCGTAGACCTCCGCCTGCTTGCTGCCATTCGAACGTACACAGGCGTTGCTCGACGCCGCGAAACTGCCGCGTGCCCGGATGACGCAAAAAATAGGCTTCAACGGAAAGTTCGTTCAATGCGAGCGGGGTTGAGAGTGACGGAAGGCCCACATGGATTCATACATCTGGAGCATTCGAAACAAGCAGGAAGACATCAAGCGAGTCCGTCGCTGGCAATGACGGCGCGTGGGCCGCGATGGCGGCCTGCGAAATCGTCATGCGCGCGTCTCACGCTACGGCCGAAAAGTCGCTTCTCGTCCACGGACAGGAGGAATGCACCTTCAGGCAAACGGATCATTCGCGCTGTCGGGCAGCATCGCGAGGATCGCTTGCGGCTCGCCAGCGACCACGTAAATCACAGGCAAGGTTCCGGGTATCGGAATGCAGAAGGCCGCAGCACCGCTGACGGCAAAGAGTGCGCCGGCAGCTTCGACTACGGCTCGTTGTAGGTCTTCGAGTTCGCGGGGTGGCATGAGGTCATTGTGGGTCTTCGCGGCCTTTACGAAGTCTCGAGCGATCCGACGTGCAGCTTCTCGTCGTATGGCCATCGTGTTTGCTTGATCCCCCAAATCGCGCAGCGCTACCTGAAGTCACGGCTCGAGGCGCGCAGCCGACCGAGCAGCCGGTCATGATTGACCAGCTTCTGGGCGATCAGCGACTGCACGCCTTTTTCAGACTGCCACGTGCCCTGGACGCTCAGCAACATCGATCCGCGAAGCGCTGCGCGCTGCGCCTCGGCCACGCTCGGCCAGACGATGATGTTGACGGTACCCGTCTCGTCTTCCAGCGTCGCGAAGATCACCCCGCTCGCCGTGCTGGGCTGCTGCCGGTGCGTCACGATGCCACTCGCGCGCACCTGCTCCTTGTCCCGGCCATTGCGGCGCAGGTCCTCCGCGGTGCGGATGCCCCACCGCACCAGCTTCGGGCGCAACAAGGCCAGCGGATGGCGGCGCAAGGTCAGACCCGTGGAGGCGTAGTCGTCCGCGATGTCGGCGCCTTCGGCCGGCGCGCGGAACGCCACCGACTCCTCGTGCGTCGGCGCCTCGCGCAGCAGCTCGGTCGGGCGTGTCTCCACCCCGACGGCTTCCCAGACGGCGTTCGGCCGGTGGCCCGCGAGGCTGCGCAACGCGTCGGCCGCCGACAGGCAGCGCAGGTCGTGCGCATCCAGCACGGCGCGCCGGGCCATGTCCTCGACATTGACGAACGGCGCCTTGATGCGCTCGGCCACCAGCCGCTGCGCCGCGGCCTCGCGCATCCCCACGATGCGCGACAGGCCGAGGCGCACCGCGCGCAAGGGTTCGGCAAAGGTCATGTCCCACCTTGAGGATGAAGGCGACGACGATGACACGGGCGGCGCCTGCGCTTCCTCCTCGAGCGTGCTGAACCAGCCGCTCACCGTCACATCGACCGGGCGCACCACCACGCCGTGCTCGCGCGCATCGCGCACCAGTTGCGCGGGCGCATAGAAACCCATCGGCTGGCTGTTGAGCAGCGCGGCCAGCAGCGCATCCGGGTGGTGGCGCTTGAGCCAGCAGCTCACATACACCAGCAAGCCGAAACTGGCCGCATGGCTTTCCGGGAAGCCATAACTCCCAAAGCCCTCGACCTGTTTGGAGATCCGGTCGGCAAAGTCCTGCGAATAGCCCTTGGCCAGCATGCGGGCGACCAGTTTCTGCTGGTGCGGCTCCAGGCCGCCACGGCGGCGCCAGGCGCCCATGGCGCGGCGCAGCTGGTCAGCCTCGCCGGCCGTGAAGTCGGCCGCGAGCATCGCGATCTGCATCACCTGCTCCTGGAACAGCGGCACGCCCAGCGTGCGCTCGGTCGCCACCCTGATCTCGTCGCTCGGGTACTCGATCGCCTCCTCGCCGGCGCGGCGTCGCAGGTAGGGGTGCACCATGCCGCCCTGGATCGGCCCGGGCCGCACGATCGCGACCTGCACCACAAGGTCGTAGAAGCGCTCGGGCTTGAGCCGCGGCAGCATCGACATCTGCGCGCGGCTCTCGATCTGGAACACACCCACGGTGTCGGCCTGCTGGATCATCGCGTAGGTCAGCGCGCATTCCGCAGGCACCTGCTGCATCCCGAAGGGCTGGCCGAGCTTGGCCGCGACGAGGTCAAGGGCGCGATGGATCGCCGTTAGCATCCCGAGCGCCAGCACGTCGATCTTCAGCAAGCCCAGCGCATCGAGGTCGTCCTTTTCCCACTGCACCACGGTGCGGTCGTCCATCGCCGCGTTCTCCACCGGCACCAAGCGGCTGAGCTTGTCGCGTGCAATCACAAAGCCGCCGGTGTGCTGGCTCAAGTGACGCGGGAAGCCCCGGACCTCGTTGGCCAGGGCCAGCCACAGGCGGACCTCGCGCTGCGACGGGTCGAGGCCGCACTCAACCAGGCAGGCATCGGTGATCCATTCCCGTTCGTTGCCATAGGCGGTCCGGGCCAGCCGCTCGACCGTCTCCAGCGCAAACCCGAGCGCCTTGCCGACATCGCGCAGCGACGACTTGGTCCGGTAGGAAGTAATGACACCGGTGATGGCCGCTCGGTCGCGCCCGTACTTGCGATAGATGTATTGCATGACCTCTTCGCGGCGCTGGTGCTCGAAGTCGATGTCGATGTCGGGCGGCTCCTTGCGCTCCACGCTGATGAAGCGCTCGAACAGCACGTTCATGCGCGCCGGGTCGACCTCGGTCACGCCGAGGCAGTAGCAGACCGCCGAATTGGCCGCCGAGCCGCGGCCCTGGCACAGGATGCCGCGCGCGCGGGCCCAGTGCACGATGTCGGCCACCGTGAGGAAGTAGGGTTCATACGCCAGCTCGGCAATGATCGCCAGTTCGTGCTCGAGTTGCGCGCGAACCTTGTCCGGCAGCCCGGACGGAAAGCGCGCCAGGCTCCCCGCATAGGTGAGCTTGCGCAGGTGCGATGTCGGGGTCTCGCCGTCCGGCACGATCTCCTGCGGGTACTCGTAGCGCAACTCCTCCAGGCTGAACGTGCACAGGCCCGCGATGCGCACGCTCTGCTGCAGCCACTCCGGCGGAAACAGCCCTGGCAGCAGGGAACGCGCGCGCAGGTACTGCTGCGCGTTGGCAAGCAAGTCAAAACCGCAATCGGCCACCGTCCTGCCGATTCGCACCGCTGTCAGCACGTCCTGCACCGGCTTGCGGCTTTGCGTATGCATCAGCACGCTTCCCGTGGCCACGATCGGCACGCCGGACTGGGCCGAGGCCTGTTCGGCGATCCACAGGCGCAACTCGTCGTCCATTCCCAACGGGCGGCTGCAGGCAATCCAGCCACGCTCGCCGAACCAGGTGCGCAGCCACATGGCCTGCGCGAAGAGGCCTTCCACGGTGGCGTCCGCCGCGGGCAGCAGCAGCGCGATGCAGCCGCTCATGCCGGCCAGGTGCGGGGCCTTCGGTGCCTTGCCCTCGACATCGGCCACCAGCGCTTTGTAGAGCCCCTTGGCGGCCCGGCGACGGCCCAGGGTGATCAGCTCGCACAGGTTGCCGTAACCCCGGCGGTCCTGCGCCAGGAAAACGACGCGGGCGAACGGGGTGTCGCTGCCCGTGGTGAGCAGGATCTCGCTGCCCACGATGAAGTGCAGCCCGCACTCGCGCGCCTCCAGGTGCGCACGCACCACGCCAGAGACGGAACACTCATCGGTCAAGGCCAGCGCGGTGTAGCGCTTCTCGGCCGCGCGTCGGACCAGTTCCTCGGGCATCGAGGCGCCGACCAGGAATGTGAAATTGGAGCGGCAGTGCAACTCGGCGTAAGCGGGGGGAACGGGCGGGTCGGACGGGATCACGGAGCACGGACAGAGGTATCAAGGTCATTACTGTACATACATCCAGTAGTTCCGTATGATGCGACATGGACGAATTTCCCGTTCCCGACCAGTGGCAACTCCAGGAACAGCTCTGGATCGGTGCCTGTGCGCATGCGTTGCAGCGGCGCTGGCGCACGGTCGATCCCGACGAACTGGAAGCCGTGGCCGCCGCGCTGGCACGCGACCCGGTCTTGCGCGCACTGTCGCCGACGGAAGCGACGGTGCAATGGCTGCGCCCGATCGGCAGCGATCCGGTACGGCACTGAAGCGCCCTGCCGTAGCGCGCCTATGCGCAGTGGTGTCCGCCATGGCATGCTCGGCCGATGGTCAAGCCGCGCCAAACCGATCTTGAATTGACGCCTCCGCAGCGAGCGGCGATCCGCCGGAAGACCAAAGTGCGCGGTGCATCGACGTCGCGTCGCCGGCCGCTGTTGATGGACTACCAGACGTGGATCGACATGACCGCGAACACGGTCAGAAGCGCGCCGACAGCGGAAGCACCCTGAGCGCTGTCGGCAAGGAGGACACCACTTCAGCCTGCGTTGTGCTTCGATGTGGAGGCATCGGGCTCAGCGCGGCTCGCAGCCTTGTTGGGGCACCGCCCTACATCGTCGCCAGGCCCACCGCAGTAGCCTGTGCATTTGTGTTTCAGATGGAGACCTCATGAGCGACGACAAGACAAAGACTGGGCAAGACCGCAAGCTGATCAGCCTGAAGGAGGACTACGAAGTCCGTGACTGGTGCAAGAGCCTGGGCTGCACGCCGGAGCAGCTCAGGGCCGCCGTGAAGGCGGTCGGCCATTCGGCTGATGCGGTCCGCAAGCACCTGGCCAAGGCATAGGCATCCCAAGCGTGGCGTGACGCCGTGGCAGAAAAGCGCATCGACCCGCTGGCGCGCTACTGGGCCAAGCGCGACTTCGGCATCACGGCCGAGCCGCGCGGCGAGCATGTCCAGGATCGCGAAGGCGCTCTGAGCTTCGTGGTCCAGAAGCACGCGGCGAGTCGGTTGCACTATGACTTCCGCCTCGAACTCGATGGGGTCCTGGTCTCGTGGGCGGTACCCAAGGGGCCGAGCTTCGATCCGACCGACAAGCGAATCGCGATCCACGTGGAAGACCATCCGCTGTCCTACGGTTCCTTCGAAGGCACGATCCCGCCGAAGCAGTACGGTGCGGGCGAGGTCATTGTCTGGGATCGCGGGACCTGGGAGCCAGTCGGCGATCCGCGCCAGGGCATGTCCGTGGGCAAGGTGCTCTTCAAGCTGCATGGTAAGAAACTGAAGGGACTCTGGGAACTCGTGAAGATCGCCAAGGGTGGCGAGAAACAGGAACCGTGGATCCTGTTCAAGAAGCGCGACGCGTTTGCGCGTCCGAAGGCCGAGTACGACGTGCTCATGGCGTTGCCCGACAGCGTCATCACCGGGCCTGCTGGGGTACGCGGCAAGAAGAAGTCCGCGGGGCCCACTTTGGCGGTGGCTACGCCGGCGGGAAGCGCGAGAGCAGGGGCAAGAGTAGGGGCAAGAGTAGGGGCAAGAGCAGGGGCGAGCGCAGGGGCAAGGGCAGGGGCCGGGGAGGGCGCCAGCGCACAGGCAGCAGGTGCAATCAAGGCGCTGCTGCCCGAAAAACTCTCTCCGCAGCTGGCGACGCTTGCCACGGGCGTGCCGCGTACCGGTGAATGGCTCTATGAGATCAAGTTCGATGGCTACCGTCTTATGGCACGCATCGACAAAGGCCACGCGCGTTTGATCACGCGCGGAGGTCACGACTGGTCATCGAAGATGCCTGGCCTTGTTCGCGAACTCGAGGAGCTGGGCCTGAGCTCCGGCTTCCTGGACGGCGAGATCGTGGTGCTGGGACCGGGCGGTTCGCCCGACTTCAATGCGCTGCAGAACGCCTTCGACCGCGGGCGTGGCGCCGACCAGATCGTGTACTTCCTCTTCGATGTGCCCTTCTTCGAGGGGTATGACCTGCGCGCCGTGACGCAGCGCGAGCGCCGCGCGTTGCTCAAGGCGCTCCTCGACGAAAAGGGAACCGAACACGTGCGCTACAGCGCAGACTTCGACGGCGATCCGGCCTCGATCCTTGCATCGGCCTGTCGCCTGAACCTCGAAGGGCTCATCGCCAAGCGCGCGGATGCACCGTATGTCTCGCGCCGATCCGACGCCTGGCTGAAGCTCAAGTGCAAGCTGCGCCAGGAGTTCGTCGTGGCCGGCTACACGCAGCGTAGCGACAACGCTGCGCAGGTGGGCAGCCTGCTGCTGGGCGTGCATGCACCTGACGGCACGCTGGTGTCAGCGGGCAGCGTCGGCACCGGCTGGGATGTGCAGACGGCGCGCGAGCTGAAGGACAAGCTGGCGCCACTGCAGATCAAGACGGCTCCGTTCGCCGCCGGTCCCGCCAAGCCCGGCCGGTGGTCGAAACGCGCCGCCGGCGCCGAGCGATGGGTCGAGCCCCAACTCGTGGCCGAGGTCACCTTTGCCGAATGGACGCCGGACGGCCAGGTACGCCACGCGTCGTACCTGGGCCTGCGCAGCGATAAGCCGGCGCAGAAGATCGTGCGCGAGACGGCGAAGGTCGTCGACGGCCCGTCCGCGGCGACGACATCTGGCCAGAAGGCGAAGGGCACTTCATCTTCCGCCAGGATCAAGGTGAGCAACGCGGATCGCGTGATCGATGCCGCTACCGGACTCACCAAGCTGGACCTCGTGCGCTACTACGAATCAGTGGCGGACTTCATCCTGCCGCACCTCAAGGGTCGGCCGGTGTCGCTGGTGCGCGGACCGCAGGGTGTTGCCGGCCAACTCTTCTTCCAGAAGCACGGCGAGAAGATCGGCATCCCCGGCATCACGGAGCTCGACCCGTCCTTGTGGCCAGGCCATGCCTCGTTGCTCGAGGTCGCGAACGCGCAGGCGCTCGCCGGTGCGGCGCAGCTCAATGTCATCGAGTTCCACACCTGGAATTCAACCAAGAAGGCCATCGACCAGCCCGACCGCATGATCTTCGATCTGGATCCCGGCGAGGGCACGTCGTGGGCACACATCCAGGAGGCGGCCGTCCTTACGCGTGCGTTGCTGAACGAACTCGGATTGAAGTCCTGGTTGAAGACGAGTGGCGGCAAGGGGCTGCATGTCGTGGTGCCCTTGGCACCGCGTGTCGACTACGACACCGTCAACGCGTTTTCCAAGGCGATCGTCCAGCATCTGGCGAAGACCATCCCGTCGCGCTTTGTCGCCAGGAGTGGGGCCAGCAACCGCGTGGGCAAGCTCTTTGTTGACTACCTGCGCAATGGCCACGGCGCGACGACCGCGGCGGCCTTCTCGGCGCGCGCGCGGCCAGGTCTCGGCGTGTCCATGCCTGTCGCATGGGACGAACTCCAGAAACTGAAAAGCGGCGCTCACTGGAGCATCGTCACCGCGCGAGAACACCTGTCATTCCAGAAGACAGACCCTTGGGCCGACTATTGGAAGGCGAAGCAGTTGTTGACCAAACCCATGCGTGTCCTGGGTTTCACACGTTGAAGTCGTCGGGGCAGTGTCACGTCTTGGCCCGAGCAGGGTGAGACCCTTCATTGACGCACGCTTGTCGATTTGGGAGTGCATCGACCCTACGGGTTCACATACGGCAAGTTCCTGCTGGTATCTTCGCCACGATTGCGCCACTGCCTGCGCAAGCTCCGCCGACGCATCTGAACGACCAGTCTGGCAAGTGCCAAATTCAAACTTACTCAGGACCAAACATGTCGAATATTGCTTCTATCCTCAAAGCGGAGATCGTGCGCGTCTCGCGCAAGGAAGTGCGATCGGAGATCCTGGCGGTCAAGAAGGCGAATGCCCAGCATCGTGCTTCCATCGCGGCATTGCGCCGCGAGGTGGAAACGTTGCGCAAGGAGTTGCGGCGCTCGATGAAGACGCGGCGTTCGCAGCAACCTGACGAAACTGCCGGTGCTCGCGCCGACGAGGGTGACGTGAGTGCGCGGCGGTTCAGTGCGAGTCGACTCGCCGCACACCGCGGGAAGCTGGGCTTGTCGGCGGCGGCCTATGGCAAGTTGGTCGGTCTGAGCGGCCAGACCGTTTACAACTGGGAGCAGGGCAAGTCCAGGCCCAGCGCGCAGCAGATTCAACAACTCGCCGCGCTCAAGGAAATGAAACCTGCGGCCGTGTTCGAGCGTCTCGGGATTGCAGGGTCGGAGCGCGGATGATGGAGCGATTGCTGCGAAGTTTGTAGCGAACTCCATTGCGGCTGAAGCTCCGCGTCCATCGGAATCACCCTGCCGGCCCGCAGAAAGATCGACTGCGGAATGTGATGCCGAATCGCGCTCGAGCTCGGGATCAACCAGACCGGCGCACATGTCAACGCGCTGCGCAAAATGCCGCGATCGCCCACGTCGTGCACACCACTGTAGAGTGGTCTTTCCAAACCCAAGTCATTGCACAAGCTCACCCTTTGAGAATCCTGATTCGTACTCTGTTGGTGGTCGCGTTGACCGCTACCGCTGGCTGCGCGACCCAGCCAGCACCCGCAGGCGCTGCGGCGCCCGCAGCCCGCATCGAAGTTGCCTTTTCGCCGGAAGCAGGTTCCGAAGCGCTCGTCGTCAAGGTGCTCGATTCGGCACACCAATCCATCCGTCTGGCCGCCTATTCGTTCACGTCGCCGGCCGTGGTCCGTGGTCTCATGGACGCGAAGCGTCGCGGCGTGGACGTGAGGGTGCTCGTCGATGACAGGGGCAACAGGGGCAAGTCGAGCATCGCGGCGATGAACCTCATCGCAGGGGCCGGCATTCCGATCCGCGCGATCTCCTCCTATGCGATCCATCACGACAAGTACATCGTCGTCGATGGCAGGCACACGGAAACCGGCTCCTTCAACTACAGCCAGGCCGCAGCGAAGTCCAATTCGGAGAACGTCCTCGTGGTGTGGGACAACCCGAGCGTGGCCAAGCGCTACCTCGCGCATTGGGAGAGTCGCTGGGCGCAAGGCTTTGCAGTCGAGAGCAGCTATTGATCGACGGGCATCGGTCTGGAGGACGCAGCCGCTGCTCGCTCGCTACGGCGCATCGGGCGCGCGCCGTCGCCCATCCTCAACGCGACGGCGGCAGGGGTCTGGATAGGGG
>NZ_JAATOM010000005.1 GCF_019207085.1 Variovorax sp. dw_308
GAGGATGGTGTCGGTGTCGGCGAGGCGGGCCTTCTCCTGCTGGGCGGCGATGGCCTCGGCATCGCGCGTGGCCGGACGCGGGGTTTGCGCCGTGGCCCAGGGCATGCCGAGCAGTGCCGTGGCCACCATCGGTGCGGCCCACCAGGACCGGCGTTGTTCATGTTGTGTGCGATGCCGCGAATGTCTCGAGAACCAATTCATTGGACCCCCAGGCGCGATCTGCAGCCGCGCGCTCGCTACGCGCGCAGACGACGCCGCAGAAGTGCGCGCCTCTCAGACCTCGTCGGCAAAGTCTAGGAGGGGGTCGATGACACCGCTATTCGCAATAAGCCATACCGCATAAGGCTTAATCAATCGGGAGGAAATCACGGGTAACGCAGCCGGGAAGGGCTACGCCGGCACCGCATCCACGTTGGCCCGGTCCCAGTGCCGGTGCCTGGCAATCGCGGCGATGAAGGCCTGCCCCACTTCCTGCGCCGCCGTGTTGTCGCCGAGGTTGTTGACCGGCGTCGCGGCCACCACGACACCCGCAGGCGGCGCTTCCGTGTCGGGCCCGATGCCCAGCGAAGCCAGCAGCGCGACGCCTTCGCCCACCGTGCAGATCGCCTTGCAATGCTTGTAGGCCTCCAGCACGAAGTGCACCGCGTCGCCGTTGCGCGCCAGCGCGTCGGCGCCTTCCTTGCCGGCAGGTACCAGCACCGCGTCGAACATCACCGAGGGCATGTTGATGAAGGTCGCGTCGATGTCGATCTGCCGCTTCGATGCGCTCGTCACGCTGCCCAGCCGCGGGCCCACCACCTTGCATTGCGCGCCGGCATGCTCGATGGCTTCGCGGATCGGCTTCAGCGACGCGGAATCGACACCGTCGGCCACCAGGATCGCCACCTTGCGCGTGCGCACCGAGCCGTCGCCGGTGCCGGCCATGCTGAGTGCCGGCGATTCCTCGACGGCCATGTTGATCTTGAAGTCGCGATAGCCTGCGCGACCCGCCGCGGCCTTGGCGTCCGGGGCGCCGATGCCCAGCGGCTCGGCCACGCGACGTGCGAGCTTCTCGTCGACGTGCGCAAGGTTGTCCACCATGCGCTGGCGAATGGCCGGCACTTCCAGCTTGGAGAGCTCGAAGCGGAAGGCCGCGATGATGTGTTCCTTCTCGGGGGCGCTCTGGCTGTTGAAGAACAGGCGCGCCTGTGTGAAGTGGTCGTCGAATGACGGGCTGCGCCGGCGCACCTTGGGCGGGTCGATCTCTTCGGGGAAGGACTGGAAGCCCTTGCTGCCGCCATCGACACGGAACTCCTGGCCGTTGCCGAGCGAGTTGGGTTCGTACGCGACCTGCCCGCGCGCGATGGTCTGGCGGTGCATGCCGTCGCGCTGGAAGTTGTGGAAGGGGCACACGCCCTTGTTGATCGGCAGCTCGTGGAAGTTGGCGCCCCCCAGGCGCGAGATCTGCGTGTCGGTGTACGAGAACAGGCGGCCCTGCAGCAGCGGGTCGTTGGTGAAGTCGATGCCCGGCACCACGTGGCCCGGATGGAACGCGACCTGCTCGGTCTCCGCGAAGAAGTTGTCCGGGTTGCGGTTGAGCACCAGCTTGCCGATCTTCTGCACCGGCACCAGTTCCTCGGGGATGAGCTTGGTCGGGTCGAGCAGGTCGAAGCCGAGCGAATGTTCCTTGTCCTGCGGAATCATCTGCACGCCCAGTTCCCATTCGGGGAAGTCGCCGTTGTCGATGGCTTCCCACAGGTCGCGCCGATGGAAGTCCGCATCCTTGCCGGCGATCTTCTGCGCCTCGTCCCAGGCCAGGCCGTGGATGCCGAGCTTCGGCTTCCAGTGGAACTTGACGAAGTGCGACTCGCCGCTCGCATTGACGAAGCGGAAGGTGTGCACGCCAAAGCCTTCCATCATGCGCAGGCTGCGCGGGATGGCGCGGTCGCTCATGGCCCACATCAGCATGTGGGTGCTCTCCGGCATCAGTGAGGCGAAGTCCCAGAAGGTGTCGTGCGCGCTGGCGGCCTGCGGCATGGCATGGTGCGGCTCCGGCTTGACCGCATGGATCAGGTCGGGGAACTTCATCGCGTCCTGGATGAAGAACACCGGGATGTTGTTGCCCACCAGGTCGTAGTTGCCTTCGCGCGTGTAGAACTTGACCGAGAAGCCGCGCACGTCGCGCACCGTGTCGGCCGAACCTGCACCGCCGGCGACGGTCGAGAAACGCACGAAAACGGGCGTCTTCTGCTGCGGGTCCTGCAGGAAGTCGGCGCAGGTGAACTGCGACATCGACTTGTAGACCTGGAAGTAGCCATGCGCCGCCGAGCCGCGCGCATGCACCACGCGCTCCGGGATGCGCTCATGGTCGAAGTGCGTGATCTTCTCGCGCAGGATGAAGTCTTCCAGCAGCGTGGGGCCGCGCACGCCCGCTTTCAGCGAGTTGTGGTTGTCGGGGATCTGCAGGCCCTGGTTGGTGGTGAGCTGCGCCACGGGCTCTGCCGTATAGGCCGCGAGTTGCTCCTGCTTGCCATTGGCCGGATCGCTGGCGGAAGCGGAGGCCTTGGGGCGACGACCGCTGGCGGCCTTGTTTTGTGGCGTCATGAAGAACCTTCAGATTGGGAGAACGACGTGCCCCGCGGCACGAAGAAAAAAAAACGGATCAGCCGGCTTCGGCGTCGGAATCCAGGAACAGGTCGACGACGTTGACAAAGGCCACCGCGCCCACGAGTGCGGCCAGGAAGGCCACGACCCACACCAGCGCATCGTCCACCCACCCGCCACCCAGGCCATCCAGCAATGCAGAAAGCTCCATGAAATGCTCCCGTGGAGGTTGAACAATCGATCGGAAAGGATTCGCAAACCGCAGCAGCCCGGCGCGGTCTGCGAGCGAACAGCAATGTTCAAGGCAAGTGAGTCCATGCACCGTAGTGGGCCGGCGTCGCACCTTGTCAGCACGCCGAGGCGAAGCGGGTAGGAGAGGGCCGACGCGCACGCGCGGGCCGCCTACGCGAACTCGGGCGCAGTTGCCCCCGCACCGCGCCGCGCACCCGACTACGATGGGACGCATCCGGGGCCGGCATCAATCGTGCATGCGCCCTCCTGCACCACCTACACAGGGAAGCGTCATGCACATCCAGATCGGCTACGACATCGAGATCGGCGTCAGCGCGCCCACGGCATTGATCTACATGCTGCAGGTCCACCCCTCGCGCGAGGGCGACGTCATCGGCCACGAGAACATCACGCTCAGCCCGCCCCTGCGCACCGACCACTACCTCGACGCCTTCGACAACCACTGCGCGCGCGTGCAGGTGCCGCATGGCATCAACAGCGTGCGCCTGCGCAACCAGGCCGTGGTGTACGACACGGGCTGGGCCGATCCGGTCAACTATGGTGCGCAGCAGTGCGCTGAAGCGGATCTTCCGGTGCCCACGCTGATGTACGTGCTGCCCAGCCGTTATTGCGAGGTCGACAGCGAGTTGCTGCCTTTCGCCTGGAGCCAGTTCGGCAACACGATGCCCGGTTGGCACCGCGTGCAGGCCATCTGCGACTGGGTGCACAACCACCTGCAGTTCGACTACCAGCGCGCCCGCGCCACGCGCACGGCGCTGGACGGCTACCGCGAGGGCTACGGCGTGTGCCGCGACTTCACGCACCTCGCCATCACCCTGTGCCGCTGCATGAACATCCCGGCGCGCTACGTGACGGGCTACCTCGGCGACATCGGCGTGCCGCCGGTGCCCTATCCGATGGACTTCAGCGCCTGGTTCGAGGTGTGGCTCGGCGACCGCTGGTACACCTTCGACGCGCGCCACAACACGCCGCGCATCGGCCGCGTGGTGATCGCCCGCGGACGCGACGCGGCCGACGTGCCGATCACGATGGTGTTTGGGGCCAACACGCTGCAGCGCTTCGAGGTGACGACTGAGGAAGTGTTCCTGGAAATGGCTGCGTGACTCGGGCAGCAGCGTCGGCTTCTGCCGCACAAGCGACCAAGACCAGGAACATGCCGCATTCAGACGCTCGCGCTTGCATGAACGCGCGCGGGCAGTCCCGCGGCAAAGAGCTTTACGACGGACCTGGGCGTCAGGACATTGACTGACGCGCTGCCCGGAAGCGCCTGTGCCAGTGAATAACCCGTGAACGACCACTTGAACAGCCTTCCCCGGTTTTGCAGGAAGGCAACTCCGTCAACCTCGAAGATCGCTCCTTCGGGCAGATCACGCAGCGACGCTGTGTAGGTGACTTTTGCGCCACCTCGCGCAACGCGGTCCTCATGGAGACTTGCATCCACGTCCTTGATCGAAAAGGTCGTTGCCGCGTTCCCCGCGGCATGCGCCACGGACCATGCAGACTTGAAGGCATTGAATCGCTCGCGCTGACAGTAGGCGCATGGTCGGTGCCCCGCAGCGTAGGCGGTCGCTTCATCCAGGAAGAAAAGTTCCGAATACCGTCGGGGCTGGAACAGCGGCTTCCGGTCGATTGCCTTGAATGACGGATCACATGCAACCCAGGCTTTGCCTGTCCAGTGCTTGACGACCTTTCGTTCCGCGTCATGCAGGATGCCGCGGTTTCCCATCACGGTAGACACCCTCGCGGGGTGAACGTGCAACTGGCCCCAGGGATCAACACGGTTCTGAAGCGGCATATCCTGAACCCCAACAAGCAAGGCATGCGAACGCCGGACAGCGATCTGCTTGACCGCACGATCAGGCGCATTGCAATTTGCGCTCGCCAAGCCTGACCAGCACGGAACGGTTACGACAACAGTACACCGCGGGCATGCAAGACCGCAACCGTTTTCATCAACCAGCTACGCCAGCTCATTTCGCACGCCCCCCAATCCACAAGGCCCCGCCCCGTGGATTTCGTCCTCTACAGCCTGCGGTCGCTCGTCACTGCGAAGTAGAACCACTCGGTGCCGGCCGTGGCTTCCGGGTTCGGGAACACGATGAAGCCATCGCGGTCGGCCTTCAGCACGGCGCCGTCGGCGCGCATGCCGATGACTTCGCCGGCCGCCACCGGATCGAAAGTGGCCCATTCGCGGGCAAACTGGTCTTCATCGTCGAGGCGGTCGGTGACGCTGACCAGGCGCAGCAGCACCGGCGGCTCGCGCTCCGGCGCGGGCTCGGACACCATGCCAAGCAAGCGCAAGGCCGCGTGGATGGCCTGGTAGGCGACTTCGGGCGCGGCCGGGTCTTCATGCTGGCCGCATTCGAGCGTGACGCCGTAGCCGCCGCGGCTGCGCATGTATTCGTTGGTGCCCCAGCCGTAGGCCAGCGCCGCGACGTCGAGCGGCTCACCTGGGTTGCGCTGCTGCAGTCCGGCCGCGTAGATGTCGAGCCAGCCCTCGACCACGCGCGTCGTGCCCAGTTGCAATGCGAGCCGGCCTTCTTCCTCCGCGCGCGCGAAGGGCTCCAGCGTGCCGTCGTTGTTGCGCGGGCCGATCATCGCGAAGGCATCGCCCGCGCTCTGGAACGAATGCAGGTCGAGCAGCACGTCGTGCTGGTCCAGCAGGGGGCACAGCACGTCGGTGAGGCGGGCTTCGTAGTCGGCTGGCTCTTCGCCCTCGGGCGTGGGCTGGAAGAGGCGGTTGAGGTTGCGCTCGCCTTCGCGCCGCAGCAGCCGGCGCGCCAGCGGATTGGCCACCGGCACCATCGTCAGCGTGCCGCGCAGCAGTTGCACGCTGCCTTCATCCAGTTCCGCGCGCATGCGCTCGATGCCCACGGTGCCGCAGGTCTCGTCGCCATGCACGCCGCCCACCACGATGAGCCGCGGCCCCGGCTCGAGCGCGGCGAAGGCGTGGATGCGGATGGCGTCGGATTCGATAGTGGGTTCGGGCATGGGCGTGGACATCGCGAGGCATCCTACAACCGAGCGCCCGCGGCTCCTACCCCCCATTGCGGCGCGCCGTGGCACAAGCTCAATGCAACGAAGGAGCACACATGGCCACCCAGAGCAAGACAACCCGCGAACGCGGCAAGACGAAGATCGCGCAGGATGGCGAATCCGCCCCCAAGCTGCCGCATGAGCGCGACCAGTCGTCGGAGAGCCAGCAGAACGTCGACGGCGGCGCACCCGAGGTCGGGCGCCAGGCGCTGGAAGACATCGAGACCGGCAAGGTCGACACCGACCGCGGGCCGGTGACGGACCGGGTCTACAACGAGAAGGTCAAGCGGTAGGCAGGCGGCGCAACGACGGTCTGCATCAGCCTTTGGCCAACTCGCCCCGCATCGCCGCAATCACCCCTGCATAGTCCTTCGCCCCAAAGATCGCGCTGCCCGCCACGAAGGTGTCCGCACCCGCGCTGGCCACCCGCGCGATGTTGTCGGCCTTGATGCCGCCGTCGACTTCCAGCCGGATGTCGCGCCCCGCCTGGTCGATCAGCTTGCGCGCCTGCTCGATCTTGCGCAGCGCCGAATCGATGAAGCTCTGGCCGCCGAAGCCCGGGTTGACGCTCATGATCAGCACCAGGTCGATGTCGTCGATCGCGTATTCGAGGGCTTCCAGGCCCAGGCCCGGGTTGAACACCAGCCCGGCCTTGCAGCCGGCCGCCTTGATGGCCTGGATGCTGCGGTGCATGTGCGGCGACGCGTCGGGGTGGAAGCTGATGAAGTCAGCGCCCGCTTGCGCGAAGGCCGCGGCCAGCGCATCGACGGGCTGGATCATCAGGTGCACGTCGATGGGCACGGGCGTGCCGTCGGGCGTCATGGCGTGCGGCTTGAGCGCTTGGCAGACCATCGGGCCGAAGGTCAGGTTCGGCACGTAGTGGTTGTCCATCACGTCGAAATGGATCCAGTCGGCGCCGGCGGCCACGACGTTGCGGACTTCCTCGCCGAGCCGCGCGAAGTCGGCGGAGAGGATCGAGGGCGCGATGCGGTAGGTTTGGCTCATGGCCGCGATTGTCGCAAAGCCTTTTGCCTCCAGTCGATGGGGCTTTCGACTCGTCCCCACAAGGCACGGGTCGGGCGCAGCCCGGCGCCCTGGGCCCGGCAGCCTCGTCCGTTACCATGCGCCCCATGTCAACCCACCCGATCACCGTCGAGATCGAACCTCGCTACCTGTCCGAGCAGTCTTCGCCGGAAGAGAACATCTACACCTTCTCGTATGCCGTGACGGTCACCAACAACGGCCAGGTCGCCACGCAGCTGATCTCGCGGCACTGGTACTTCAGCGATTCCGCCGGCAACGTGCAGGAGGTGAAGGGCCTGGGGGTGATCGGCCAGCAACCGCTGATCGCGCCCGGCACCTCGTTCCGGTATTCCAGCGGTTGCCGGCTCAAGACGCCGAGTGGCACCATGCACGGCAGTTTTTTCATGGTGTCGGAACACGGCGACCGCTTCGATGCCCCGATCGCGATGGTCATGCTGGAAGCCGACTTCGGCGGCAGGCCTGTGTCGCGCGTGCTGCACTAGCAGGCCCGGTCTCTTTCCGCACCCGTCGCCTCGCGCGACTACATGGTTCCCGTTGTTGATTCACGCATGTCCTCCTTCATCAACGAATTGACGAATTTCTGGGCCGACTGGGTCCGACCTTCCGCCGGTTTGCCGACGGTGCTGTGGTCGCTGCTGATCGCGGTGACCGCGGCGGCGGGCCATCTGGTGCAGCGCTACATCGGCATGCCGAAGGTGGTGGGCTACTCGATGGTCGGCACGCTGGTCGGGCTGGCCGGCTTCGAGGGCGCGGTATGGCCGCTGCAGGGCGTGGGGCTGTTCATGGTCGAGCTGGGCGTGGCCATCGTGCTGTTCGAGGCCGGCGGCCGCCTGCCGCTGCGCTGGTTCCGCCACAACCCGATGGTGCTGGTGCAGAGCGTGATCGAGTCCACGTTGACCTATTTCGCCGTCTACTGGGTGCTGGTCTGGCTCGACGTGCCGGGCCCGGTGGCCAATGCGCTGGCGCTGATGGCCATCGTGGCCTCGCCCGCCGTGCTCTCGCGCGTTGTCATGGACACGCGCGCCTCCGGCCCGGTGACCGACCGCGCGCTGACGCTCTCCACGCTCAACACCTTCTATGCCGTCACGCTGGGCTATGCGCAGGCCGGGCTGATCGAGCGCGCCCCCAGCGCCATCACCGAGCGCATCTATCCGGTGCTGGTGGTGCTGGGCATGTCCTTCGCCATGGGCGCGGCCGTGGCGCTGGCCATGCGCACGGCCTTGCGCGTGATGAGCCCGACCAGCGAGAACACCTCGATCCTGATGCTGGCGCTGATCGCCGCCGGCACGGCCGTGTCGGCGCACATGGGCGGCTCCGCGCCGCTGGCCGCGCTCATCGGCGGCATCATGCTCAAGCAGCTCAATCCGCGCCCGTGGTCGTGGCCGAGCCAGCTGGGGACCGCAGCCTCGCTGCTGACGATGCTGATGTTCGTGCTGGTGTCGATCGTGGCGGCGCAAGCCGACTGGAACCTGCCGGTGGCCGGCCTGGTGCTGGCGCTGATCGCGGCGCGCGGCGTGGCCAAGGTGGTCGGCGTCTCGCTGGGCAATCCGGGCAGCGGCACGAACTGGAAGCAGGCCCTCTGGGTGGGCGGTGCGATGGCGCCGCTGTCGTCCATCGCGCTGCTGATTGCATCGAACTTCGTCACCGCATCGCCGCTGCTCGGCGTGCTGATCACGCAGACCGCGCTGCCGACGATTCTGCTCATGGAAGTCTCCGGCGCGGTGATCGTCACCATCGCCATCCACCTGGCCGGCGAAAGCTCCGTGCCCTGGACGCCCGAGGCCTTCAGCACCACGGAGGACAACCAGTCGTGAGCATCAAGCAGAACATGTCCACCGTGATGCCGATGTCGCGCGTCGTGCCGCTGGAACCGTTCAACAAGTCGGAGGCCTTGTCGCTGGGCGTCGAGCTCGAGTTGCAACTGGTCAACACCCACGACTACGACCTCGCGCCCTATGCCGAGGACATGCTGCGCCTGATGGCGCACACGCCGCTGCCCGGCAGCGTGGTGCCGGAGATGACCTCGAGCATGATCGAGATCTCGACCGACATCTGCCACTCGGCCAAGGACGTGATCGCGCAGCTCACGCCGATCCGCGATGCGCTGGTCAAGAGCGCCGACAAGCTCAACATTGCCGTGGTTGGCGGCGGTACGCATGCGTTCCAGCAGTGGCACGAGCGCCGCATCTACGACAAGCCGCGGTTTCGGGAGCTGTCCGAGCTGTACGGCTACCTGAGCAAGCAGTTCACCATCTTCGGCCAGCACGTCCACATCGGCTGCCCCGATGCCGATTCGGCGCTGCTGATGCTGCACCGCATGTCGCGCTACATACCGCATTTCATCGCGCTGTCGGCTTCCTCGCCCTTCGTGCAGGGGCAGGACACGCAGTTCGACTCGGCGCGGCTCAACTCGGTGTTCGCCTTTCCGCTGTCGGGCCGGGCTCCCTTCGCGCTGACCTGGAAGGAATTCGAGGCCTACTTCGAGCGCATGACGCGGACCGGCGTGGTGCGCAGCATGAAGGACTTCTACTGGGACATCCGGCCCAAGCCGGAATTCGGCACCATCGAGATCCGCGTGTTCGACACCCCGCTCACGGTGGAGCGCGCGGCCGACCTGGCGGGCTACGTGCAGTCGCTCGCGGCATGGTTCCTGCAGGAGCAACCCTTCACGCCGACCGAGGACGACTACCTCGTCTACACCTACAACCGCTTCCAGGCCTGCCGCTTCGGACTCGACGCGGTGTACGTGGACCCGGCCAGCGGCGAGCACATGCCGCTGCGCGAACATATCCTCATGACCATGACGCAGCTCGAATGGCACAGCGAGGCCCTGAACGCGACCGAATCGCTGGCGCGCCTGCGCCGCGACGTCGATGCCGGCCAGAACGATGCGCGCTGGTTGCGCGAGCGGCAGGGCAAGGAACGCCTGCTGGCCGAGGTGGTCCGGCAGGGCGCGTTGCGCTTCCGTGGCGCCGTGTGATACATGGGCGAATTCGACCTCATCGCCAAGTACTTCACCCGGCCGGTGAAGCGCGCGGCGCTGGGCGTCGGCGACGACTGCGCGCTGCTGGCGACCGCGCCCGGCATGCAACTGGCCGTGTCGTCCGACATGCTGGTGGAGGGCCGTCACTTCCTCTCGACCGTCGAGCCCGCGCGCCTGGGCCACAAGGCGCTGGCGGTGAACCTCAGCGACCTGGCCGCCTGCGGCGCGATGCCGCTGGCTTTCACGCTGGCGCTGTCGATGCCGACGGCGGACGAAGCCTGGCTGGCGGGCTTCTCGCGCGGGCTGCTGGCGCTGGCCGATGAACACGGTTGCGAACTCATCGGCGGCGATACCACGCGCGGGCCGCTCAACATCTGCATCACCGTGTTCGGCGAGGTGCCGGCCGGCGCGGCCTTGCTGCGCTCTGGCGCGCGGGCCGGCGACGACATCTGGGTCAGCGGCACGCTGGGCGATGCGCGGCTGGCGCTGGAGGCATTCCGCGGCACGCTGTCGCTGCCAGCGCCGATGCTCAAGCATGCGCGCCTGCGCATGGAACAGCCGACCCCGCGCGTGGCGCTGGGCCTGGCGCTGCGGGGCGTGGCCACGGCGGCGATCGACGTCAGCGACGGGCTGCTCGGCGACCTGGTTCATATCCTGCTGGCCAGCCGCGTCGGCGCCCGCATCGACGCCGATGCCGCCACGGACCTGGTCGCGGCCCGGCGCATGCCGTCCCACGCGGAATCCGGCCTCGCGCTGGAGACCCTGCGCACCTGCGCGCTCTCCGGCGGCGACGACTACGAACTGGCCTTCACCGCGCGGCCCGACGCACGCGACGCCGTCGAGCAGGCAGGCCGCGCGAGCCACACTGCCGTCACCCGCATCGGCACGGTGGAGCCCACGCCGGGCATCCGCGTGGTGGATGCCCATGGCGCGCCGTTGGCGCAGCGCTTCGCGGGCTTCGATCACTTCGGGTGAGTGGGCTGCGGGCTTCGCGATTCGCGCAGAGCTGCGCCAGGCGGGGAAGCGGCGACGCGCCCCGAATCAGGTCTGCAGTGCCAAGCGTTCCCACGCCTGACGGGCTGTGACGATCGGAATGCCTTCGTAGCTGACGAGCGGCAGCAGGTCGCGCTGATCGCCCGAGGCGATGAGGTCTGCGGCGCCGGCCAGCGCCGCGGCCAGCACCTGGTCGTCGTCCGGGTCGGTGGGCACCACGCGCGGTACGCTGATGGGGGCGACCACGTGGGCCAGCAGTCGCAGGTCGGCGATGATGCTCTCGGGCGTTTGGCCGGCCAGCCGATTGAAGAACTTTGCGCGCCCGAGCACGCGTTGCAGCTCGGCCAGCAGGGCTTCGCTGGTACATAGCTCGAACTCTCCCGCTCGCGCGGCATCCAGCAGTTGACGCGGCAGGCCGGAGGAGATGACGCCCGAGACAATCAGGTTGGTGTCGATGACAAAACGCATCGATGCGGCGCCGTTCAAGCGCCTTCGCGGCGGGTCTGGCGATCGGCCTGGACCTCGGCCTCGATCTCATCCTCGGACAGCGGCGGCAAGCCCAGGGCGTCTATCTTGGCGAAAGTGTCGCCCAGGCGTGCAGCAGCGGCAGTGCGTTCTTCGCGGGCGGCGAGGAACTCGACAAAGTCCACCACCTCGGCCACGCGGCCGGGCGGCAACTTCTTCAGGCGTTCGATCAAGCGGGATTCAAGGGCGGTCATGGTTCGTTCCTATATACGCACCAGCGCTGCTGGGTTGCTGCCGAGGTTGTACCGCAGGTTTGGTCAAACCCGCACAACCCTGTGACGCAGTCACCTTGGCGAAGCCCCGCAACGGGCTTGGCGCCGAGCCCTGTCACCCCTGCCGCGCAAACACCCCCCGCAGCGGCGACACGAGCCATATCGTGAGTTGCAACCCGAGCGCGAGGCTCGCCATGAAAGCCAGGATGCCGCCCATCGTATGGATCGGCTCCATCGGCGCCAGCGGCAGCACCCACATGCCGACCAGGCAGGACACCATCCAGGACATCAGTACCAACAGGCTGACGACGACGGAGAACGGCACCCCATCGAGGCCCAGCGCCACGAGGCCGTTGGCGAGCGAGCCGCTGTCGGGGTCCGCATCGCCGTCGCCATGCAGTTGCGTGGGAACACCCAGCCGTGCATCCCCGAACCCGACGATGCCGAGCATGCCCAATAGCCAGTAGATCAGCACGACACCGAGCAGCGCGGTGAAAATCGCGGTCGGATAGCTCCCCACGGCCGCCACGAAGCTGCCTTCCATACCCACTCCCTGTATTTGTTGTTCCGGACCCGGACTGACCCGTGACCCGCGCCGCGGATTGTGCAGGACGCATTGCCGCCTACATGGTCAAAATGCGCAACCCGAGTCTCATTGGACGCCCGCCGGACCGATCACCCTCCTTTCCAGAAATGACCGACCCCCATCCACCGGAAATCTCCCACGGCATGCGCGCACCGCCGCTTCGCATGGCGATGCGACGGCCGACCTTGCGCTTCATGGCGTCGCACCCGGCGCACTGGATCGCGCTCGGCTTCGGCTCCGGCCTGCCGCGCATCGCGCCCGGCACCTTCGGCACCTTGTGGGCCTGGGCCGTCTACCTGCTGATGCAGCGCTGGCTGGGCGAGGCCGCCATCGGCTGGGTCATCCTGGCCTCGCTGCCCATCGGCTGGTGGGCCTGCACCGTGACGGCCCGGCACATGAACATCGCCGACCCCGGCAGCATCGTGTGGGACGAGGTGGTCGCGTTCTGGATCATCCTGTGGGTGGTGATGCCCACCGGCTTCATCGGACAGCTCGTCGCCTTCGTGCTGTTCCGCGTCTTCGATGCAGCCAAGCCCGGCCCAGTGGCCTGGGCGGACGGTCTGTTCAAGCAGGGCGGCGCGGCCGAGCCCAACTGGTGGCGCGCCGGCTTCGGCATCATCCTGGACGACCTGGTGGCGGCCTTCTGCACCTTGCTGGTGATCGCGGCGGTGCGCGCATGGTGAGCCGCACCGAAGAACTGCTGCCGCGGCTGGCCGAGCTCATGGTGGCCCGGGGCCTGATGCTGGCCACTGCGGAAAGCTGCACCGGCGGCCTGATCGCCGGCGCCTGCACCGACCTCTCGGGCTCCTCCGCCTGGTTCGAGCGCGGCCTCGTCTGCTATTCCAACGACGCCAAGATCGAGTTGCTCGGCGTCGACCTGGCGCTCATCGTCGCGCATGGCGCGGTCAGCGAGCCGGTGGCCGGCGCGATGGCCGCCGGCGCGGTGGCGCGCTCCCATGCACAGGTGTCGGTCGCGGTCACCGGCGTCGCCGGGCCGACCGGTGGCACCGAGGCCAAGCCGGTGGGCACCGTCTGGTTCGGCTGGTCGGTGGACGGCATCGTGCGGACCGAACGGCGCCTGTTCGACGGCGGCCGCGCGGCGATCCGCGCAGCCACGGTGCAGCACGCCATCGAGACCCTGGTGGCGCTGCTGCAATCCCCACGTTGACCCTGTAAAGGAGCCCTGCCCCATGTCACGCAACGAGGAAACCATCCGCCGCTTCTACGACGCTTTCGCAAAGCTCGATGCCGACACCATGGCCGCCTGCTATGCGCCCGACGCCGTGTTCAACGACGAGGTGTTCTCGCTGAACGGCGCGCGCGAGATCGGCGGCATGTGGAAGATGCTGTGCAGCGCCACCCGGGCCAAGGGCGCGCAGGTGTGGCGCCTCACGTACCGCGACGTGGCCGCCGATGGCAACACCGGCCGCGCGCACTGGGACGCGCATTACCTGTTCAGCGCCACCGGCCGCACGGTGGACAACAGCATCGACGCCCGCATGAGCTTCACGCCCGACGGCAGGATCGCCACGCACACCGACAGCTTCGCGTTCTGGACCTGGGCGCGCCAGGCGCTCGGCTTGCCCGGCCTGCTGATGGGCTGGTCGCCGATGCTGCGCAACAAGGTGCGCGCGACCGCCGCGGCCAACCTCGCCCTGTTCCAGGCGCGCGGCGGCTGACCGATTCCACTCCAAAGGCATGACCATGACCGACATCGCGATCAAGAACGACACCGCCCAGCACCGCTACGAGGCCACGATCGAGGGCGCGCTGGCGGGCTACTGCGAATACAACCTGCTGCGCGAAGCCATCATGTTCACCCACACCGAGGTGCTGGAGGCTTTCGAGGGCAAGGGCGTGGGCTCGGCCATCGCGCGCCACGTGCTCGACGATGCGCGGGCGCAGGGCCTGCATGTGATCCCGGTGTGCCAGTTCATCGCCGGCTACATCCGCAAGCATCCCGACTATGCCGACCTGGTGCGCGCGGACATGCGCAGGGCTTTCAAGATCTGAATGCGAGATCGGGATCGGACTTGACCGTACGCGAAGGGCGCGAAGGTACGCGAAGGACGCGAAAAATTCAAAAAAAATCTCTTCGGGGTTTCTTTCGCGTCCTTCGCGAAACCTTCGCGTCCTTCGCGTACGGCCAAGTCCGAATTCGACGGCCGTTGATCCAATACCGCCCTGCTCAAGCCGCCGGGCGGCTGCGATAGAGGCTCGCATGCGCCAGCGAGTAGTCCTCCAGCGGCCCAAGCCGAATGTCCTCCGCCCGAGGCATCGTCGGCTGCAGGTACACGAACGCCTCGACAGATTCGCCGTCCTCGTCACCGCGCTTCACGACCCCGATGCGCAGCCGCCGATAGCCATCCGGCTCGGTGATGCGCTCAAGCGCATCCATGCGCGCCAGCGCGCCTTCATCCACCTCGAACAACTGCCCCGCCACCCGATGCCCCTGGCCCGGCAGATCGATCATCCAGGGCGAATGCCGCTCGCCCACCAGGTACAGCGGATAACTCTCCACCGTGACGAACTCGCCGGCAATGCGCCGACCCTCGTTGGTCGCGAAATTCGGGAATCCCTGCTTCAGCGTGCCGAACACGAAGACACGCGCCACGCCTCAACCCGCCCCGTGGCACTTCTTGTACTTCTTCCCACTCCCGCAGGGACACGGATCGTTGCGCCCCGGCGTCGGCTCCTTGCGGATGGTCTCCACGCGCGGGCCCATGCTTTTCCAGAGCTGGCGCAGGTCGTACACCGCCCAGATCGCGGCACCGAAATCGTCCAGGCGCTGCTGGCTCAGGCTGGGCGGGGCGGTCTCGCTGAACATCGAGATGGTGGGCGCGGCCTTGTCGTCCTCGGTGAGTTCGACGATGCAGTCCAGCGCGTCGTCGAGCATGCCGGCGGCTTCCTTGTCGCGCGGCGCGGCCCAGTCCTTGGGCCAGTTCTCGACCGCGTACATGAAGCCGAGCGCCCACACCTGCGCAAAGGAAGGGATCGCCTCGCCGGCCGATTCGGCGCGTTCCTCCTCGGGCAGCGAGGCCAGGGCGCCGCGCACATCCAGCACCTCGGGCTGGTAGGTGCGCTCGTCATCGAGCGATTCGACCGGCGCGTCCAGGCCTTGCTCGATCTCCTGCCAGCGCCGCTTCCAGTGCCAGACGAATTCCATGTACTTGGCCGGTTTGAATTCGTCGCCGAGCAGCACGGGCCAGTACTCATCGGGCGGAATCGGGCGGCGCGAGCAGATCAGCGCCGCCATGAAGCCCTCGCAGAATTCCCACTGCGGAACCTCGTCGTCGGCCTCGCGCATGAGGTCGAGTTCGCGGTCCAGCACGTCGAAATCGTCGGGGGTGAGCGGCGCCGCCGTGGCGCCGGTGGAGGGGGTGTCGTTGCTGGTAGTCATGGTGGCGCAAAAAAGAGCCCTCTATGATGCAACACGCGTCGACCGGCCGAGGCCATCATTGCAATTCCCATGACATCTCCGATACCGACCCGATACACCGCCTTCGCGCTGTGTGTCCTCGGCCTGCTGGCCAGCCTGGCATGCCTGCTGCTGTGGCCGTGGCTCTGGCGCGGCTGGATCGGAACGGCGGCCTTCGCCGCCCTCACCGCCACCGGCGTGCACGACGTGCGGCAGACGCGCCACGCCATCCTGCGCAATTACCCCGTCATCGGTCATTTGCGCTTCCTGTTCGAATACGTCCGGCCCGAGGTGCGGCAGTACTTCATCGAGAGCGACGCCGAGGCCATGCCTTTTTCGCGCGCGCAGCGCTCGCTGGTGTACCAGCGCGCCAAGGGCGACCCGGACAACAGGCCCTTCGGCACGCAGCTCAAC
Source organism: Variovorax sp. dw_308 (assembly GCF_019207085.1). Lineage (GTDB taxonomy): Bacteria > Pseudomonadota > Gammaproteobacteria > Burkholderiales > Burkholderiaceae_C > Variovorax. Next base: position 16,047 of record NZ_JAATOM010000005.1, read on the forward strand.
GTGACCATCGCGGGCTACGAGTGGATCAACCATTCGATGCGGCCGACCAAACTCGCGAACCACGACTTCCGCATCACCATCGGCGCCGACTGCGCGCAGCCCTACAGCGCCAGCGTGTTCAACATCTCGGCGATGAGCTTCGGCGCGCTGTCGGCAAACGCGATCATGGCGCTGAACCAGGGCGCGAAGATGGGCGGCTTCGCCCACGACACCGGCGAAGGCTCCATCTCGCGGCACCATCGCGTGCACGGCGGCGACCTGATCTGGGAGATCGGCTCCGGCTACTTCGGCTGCCGCAACGAGGACGGCAGCTTCAGCGAGGAGCGCTTCATCAAGGCCGCCGCCGACCCGCAGGTGCGCATGATCGAGATCAAGCTCAGCCAGGGCGCCAAGCCGGGCCACGGCGGCGTGCTGCCCGGCCCCAAGGTCACGGCCGAGATCGCGGCGGCGCGCGGCGTGCCGATCGGCGTGGACTGCATCTCGCCTTCGTCGCACAGCGCCTTCACCACGCCGCTGGAAATGATGCGGTTCATCGCGCGGCTGCGCGAACTGTCGGGCGGCAAGCCGACCGGCTTCAAGTTCTGCCTGGGCCATCCGTGGGAATGGTTCGGCATCGTCAAGGCGATGCAGCAGAGCGGCATCACGCCGGACTTCATCGTGGTCGACGGGGCCGAGGGCGGCACCGGCGCCGCACCCGTGGAGTTCACCGACCACGTCGGCGCGCCGCTGCAGGAGGGCCTGCTGCTGGTGCACAACACGCTGGTGGGCGTGAACCTGCGCGAGCGCATCAAGCTCGGCTGCGCCGGCAAGGTGATCTCGGCCTTCGACGTGGCCCGCATGATGGCGCTCGGCGCCGACTGGTGCAACGCGGCGCGCGGCTTCATGATGTCGCTGGGCTGCATCCAGGCGCAGACCTGCCATACCGGCCATTGCCCGACCGGCGTCACCACGCAGGACCCGCAGCGGCAGAAGGCGCTGGTGGTGGACACCAAGGCCGACCGCGTGCGCAACTTCCATCGCAGCACGCTGCATGCGCTGCAGGAACTGGTGCAGGCCGCCGGGCTCGACCATCCGCAGCAGATCACCGCGCACCACATCGTGCGGCGCATCTCCGACACCGAGGTGCGACTGCTGTCGAACCTCATCATGCAGGTGCAGCCGGGCGCCCTGCTCGGCCCGCTGGACAACCAGCACAACGTCTTCCGCACCTATTGGCCGCTGGCCAGCGCCGACAGCTTCCAGCCGCGGATGAACACGGCCCGCCTGCCGGTCGTCGACAGCGCGCAGGAGATGGCGCCCGCCGCCGCGGCCTGAAAGTTGCCTGCGTCCTGATCCAATGATGAATCCGCTGCGAAGCCGCGCCAACCGAATCCAGGCCCGCAAGGGCAACGCCTCCGCGCCCGCGCCGCTCGACGCATTGGCGCCGCCGCCGGCCGGCGACTACGCCGCCTTCCTGGCGGCCACGCTGCCGCGGCAGGCCAGCGGCGTATCCCGGCACCGCTTCGGCACGCAGCGCGTGTGGCTGAAGAAGGCCGGCCCGCGCCATGCCATGTGGCGCTATCACCTGCTCGCCGCCGTCGCGAAGGCGTTCCGGCTCGACGTGCTCACGCCGGTGCCCAACCCGGGCGGCGAGGCGGCCATCGAGATCGAGGCGCGCCGACTGGGTGCGCTCGGTGAATTGGGCCTGCGCGTGCCCACCGTGCTGGCGCGCCAGGCCGGCGGCGTGCTGATCTCCGACCTGGGCGAGGGCAACCTGGCGCCCATCGTGCTGAACGAGCGGCTCGACCAGGCCGCCGCGGTGGGCCCCGTCGCGTTGCTGAAGGTGTGGCGCGAAGGGCTCGATGCCATCGCGCTGGTGCATGCGCGCGGCGCCTACCTGAGCCAAGCCTTTGCACGCAACCTGATGTACTGCCCCGACGGCACCATCGGCTACATCGACTTCGAGGACGACCCCGGCGAATCGCTGGCGCTGGCCGAATGCCAGGTGCGTGACTGGCTCAGCTACCTGCACTCCACGGCGGCGCTGCTGCATGCGGCCTCCCCGCACGGCGCCGGGGGCCAGTGGCATGCCGTACTGGCCGACGCCAGCGACGAAGTGCGCGAACGCCTCGCCATTGCCGCGCGACGCATGCGCTGGCTGCGCCACCTGCCCGCCAACCGGCGCTGGGGCCGCGACACCCAGCGCGTGCGCGCCGTGGCCCGTCTCATGTCGCGCTGGTATTCCCCCAACTTCGATCCGACCACCACGATGTCGGCGCCGCTGTCCAAGCGATAGCGGCAGCGGCTACGACACCTCCACGCCCAGCGCCGCCAGACGCTTGCGCAGCGCCAGCACCAGCCTGTCCTTGCTGCGCAGCGGCGCGCGGTGCGCCACGGCCAGGTCGATGAACATCTGGTCGTCCGGATCCTTGCAGACCACACTGGCACGCGGCGCGGGCTCCACGCGTTGCGCGAGGCGGTCGAAGTCGGCCAGGACGGCATCTGGCGTGCGCCGGTAGTACGCGAGCCGAGGCACGATCTGCGGATAGCCCAGCACCCGCGCCAGTTCGTCGCGCATCGCGGGCGTCGCGAGCCAGCGCAGTTCGCCGGCATCGAGCGCGGCCTGCAGCGGCTCGCTGGCCGGGTCGCCGAAGACCAGCAGATCGAGCGCGATGTTGGTGTCGATGACGATGGTCATTCGATGGGCTTGGCGCGAAGGACCTTCAGGCGGCCGGCTTGGCGCGCGCCGACCCGGCCACCATGCTGAACTTGAACAGCCGGCACTCGATCGGCCCATTCCACATCGGCACGCGGCGCGATTCCTTCAGCCGCATGCGCTGCGGCAGCTTGAGGTCGGGCGTCAGCACCCAGGCGGTCCAGCCGGCGTAGTTCTTCTTCCAGTGCGTGGCCAGTTGCGAGAAGAACTCGCCGCCATCCTCGGTCGCCGCCTGCTCGCGTGCGCCGATGCGCGCCACGCCACCGACTTCGATGCGCTCGCCATACGGCGGGTTGAGCACGATCACGCCACCCTCGGCCGGCGGCATGCGCTGCAATGCATCGCCGCCACGGAACTCGATCGCATCCGCCACCCCGGCGCGCTCCGCATTCCTCTCGGCGAAGTCGACCATCCGGTGCGACACGTCGCTGCCGAACACCGTCACGGCGCCCGCCCCATCCGGCGCGGCCACTTCGCTCCTGACAGAACTCCAGACGTGCGCCTGGAACGGCAGCAGCTTCTCGAAGCCGAAGCGCCGCAGCGACCCGGCCGGAATGCCGCGCGCGATCTGCGCCGCCTCGATGGCGATGGTTCCGCTGCCGCAGCACGGGTCGTACAGCGCTGCACCGGACACCGCCCCCGTCTCCGGGTTCCACCACCCGCTCGCGGCCAGCATGGCGGCGGCCAGCGTTTCCTTCAGCGGCGCGTCGCCCTTGTCCTGGCGCCAGCCGCGCTTGAACAGGGGCTCGCCGCTGGTGTCGATGTAGAGCGTGCAGGCATCGGTGGTGAGGTGGGCGAACACGCGCACGTCGGGCCACTGGGTCTCGATGCTCGGGCGCACGCCGTTGGCCTTGGCGCGGAAGCGGTCGGCGATCGCGTCCTTGATGCGCAGCGTCGCGAAGTTCAGGCTCTGGAGCGGACTGTGCTGCGCCGTGGTCTCGATCTTGAAGGTCTGCTTCGGCGTGAACCAGATCTCCCAGGCCACGCCGCTGGCGATGCCGTAGAGGTCGTTCTCGTTGCGGTACGGCGCATGGGCCAGTTCGACCAGCACGCGCTGCGCCAGGCGGCTGTGCAGGTTGAGCAGCATCGCGTCGCGCCAGCCGGCACGCACGCGCACGCCGCCGCGCAGGGTGAGCAGGTCTTCGCCGACGCGGCCGGTCAGCGCATGGACCTCCTGCGCCAGGAAGTCTTCCACGCCGGCGGCGCAGGGCAGGAATAGGGATAGATCGTTCACGCTGCCATTGTCGCCCCCGGCGCAAGTCAGACAGAAGGTGTAGCGCGCATGGGGGCCCGGGCCGGGGTGCGGGGCCCTCTATAGTCCCTGCTTTCTCCCATGAGTTCCACGTCCGCGCCCGACAACGCCGCGCCGCCGGCTTCACGCTTCGCCGTGCAGTGCGAGGTGCTGCGCCTGAGCGCGCAACCCACCGGTCCGGCGCTGGTCGTGCAGTTCCTGCTGGACTGCGGCGTGGCCATGCTGTTCGCCTGGCAATACGCATTCACGCCCGCGATGATGTGGCTGGCGCTGGTCGGCTTCACGACGGCGGTGCGTGGCTTCTTCCCGCAGCATCCGCCGACCCCGCTCACGCCGGAGAACCTGCCGGGCGCGCTGCGGGTCCACACCTGGCGCATCGCGATGCACGAGGCCGCGCACGGCGCCGCCGGCGTGCTGCTGTTCAACCCCAGGGAGCCGGTGGAGCAACTGTTGCTTGCCACCGTCATCATGGCCATGACGCTGTCGTCGGCGTTCTCGGTGTCGTACTACACGCCGGCGATGCGGCTGGCCATCACGCTGCTGCTGGCGCCCCTCATCGCGATGGGGCTGATCTTCGGCTCCCCGGTGATGCGCACGGCGTCATTGCTCGGCGTGGGCCTGATGGTGATGGTGTGGAAGCTGGTCACCGACCGCTCGCGCCACCTGGAAGAAAACATCATGCGGCGCCATGAGGAGAGCACGCTGCGCGAGCAGGCCCAGACCGGGCTGCGCGAATCGGAGCATGCGCAGGCCGAGCGGCTGCGCTTCTTCTCCGCCGCCAACCATGACCTGCGCCAGCCGGTCATGGCGATCGGCCTGCAGGCCGAGGTGCTGCGCCAGCAACTCGAGACCGACACGCCCAAGCACGTCGTGGCGCAGACCGTGATCGCCCTGTCCCAGGCGCAGCAGGCGCTGGAGGGACTGACCAACCAGCTCCTCGAGATCGGCCGCATCGAGGCCGCGGCCGACCCGCTCAAGCCCGGCCCGATCGCACTCGGCCCGATGCTGCGCGAACTGGCCCGCCACTCCACGCGCGTGCGGGTGCGCTGCCCCGCCAGCGCGCTGGCCTGGACCGACGCCGTGGCGCTGCGCCGCGTGCTCGGCAACCTGACCGACAACGCCCTCAAGTTCGCGCCGCAGGGCCGCGTGCTGCTGGCGGTGCGGCGCGGCCGCACTGCTGCGACGTGGCGCGTGGAAGTGCGCGACAACGGCATCGGCATCGCGCCGGACATGCAGCAGCGCGTGTTCGGCGACTTCGAGCAGATCGGCAACGTGGAGCGCAACCTGCAGCGCGGGCACGGGCTGGGCCTGGCCATCGTGCGCCGGCTGGCCGATCGGCTGGGCTTCGTGGTCACGCTGCGCTCGGCGCCGGGGCGTGGATCGGTTTTCGGCTTCGATCTGGAAGCGGCGCCGGCCGACCTGGTGCTGCCAGAGGCCATCGGCACCGAAACCAACGCCGCCCACATGCTGCCGCTGCGCCCCGGCATGGCGGTGCTGGTGGTGGAAGACAACACCGTGGTGGCCGACAGCATCGCGGCGCTGCTGCGCCACTGGAAAGCCGAGCCGCGCGTGTATGCCAATGCGTCCGAGGCGCTGGCGCTGGCCGACCTGGACGCGATCGACGTGGCGCTGTGCGACATCCGGCTGCCGGGGGACCTGGATGGGGTGGCCCTGGCGGACCTCCTGCAGACCCAGCGGCCGGATCTGACGATTGCGCTGGTGTCGGCGGATATCGAGCCGGTGACGCAGCGGTTGGCGCGGCAGCGGGGGTGGCATGCGTTGCGCAAGCCGGTGCAGGCGGGGGAGTTGCGGGCGGTGTTGGCGGCGGCGCAGGCGTGAGGGGCTACGGCGACTTGGCGTAGGTCATGCCGTCGGCCCATATGTCCCGGATCTTTTCTAGCAAGTCCTTCGGGATTCGCTGGTCGCTGGTCGCCTGATCCAGCGTCTTCTGCATCCCCTGGGCGACGCGCGCGAGAACGAGTTCGGGCTTCGCGACGCCGCAGACCTTGCTGCCGAAGCGCAGCAACTCCTCCGTCGTCGGGTAAGCCTTCGTGTGGCCCTTGCCGGCGAAGAGCTTGAGCGCCAGGGTACGGTCCTCGAGCTCGGGCCCGCCTGCATAGCGCGTGTAGCGGTAGATCGCGGTGGTCACCACGTCGAACATCGGCGCCAGGCGGCAATCCGACGTCGAGGTGTAGAGCAGGCCGTAGTTCTTGAGGTGGCCATCCCCGTTGCGCACCATGATGCTGAGCGCCACCTGCTCGAAGAAGCGCGCCAGGTTTTCACTGGGCAGCTGGAGGTACTGCATCAGCTCGGCGATGCGCTGGTAGCTCCCGTGGTACTTCCGGTCGGACTGGATGTCGCGCACCCGAAGATTCATCAGCGCGGCGATGTCCTCGAAACCGATCCGGGAGCCGTCCGCCGCGATGTCGAACCGGTCCACGAGCAGCAGTTGCCCGTCGTCCGAGAGGTCGAAGGTAGGCGTCTCGATCCCGGCGTGGCCCGCGGCCGACAGGCACATGAACTCGTTCGCCGCAAGGCCCGGATAGGACGGTGCGGCGGCCTTCACGATGATCGTGGGCACTGGAACGGTCACCCGATCCGGCACCATGACCTTCGGCTGCATGCCGGCAATGCCGGCGCCCGTGCGCAGGTAGGCCCGCACCAGTTCGTCGAACACCTCGGGCGTGTAGCGGGTGGCGAGCAGCGTCTTGCGGTCGATGACATGTGGCGCCGCTGGCGGCTCCATCCCCGCCAGCCGAAAGCCCAGCCGCCCGATGCCGTTGGACCCGATCACTGCGAGCAGGTGCATCGGCGTGAGTTGCTGCTTGGGAAACATCGCCCGCAGACGCAGGTACAGGTCACCCTCCGGAAGGTTCTGATCCATGACCGCGAAGAAGTCGCGGTCATGGTACGTCGGACGGGTCGGCGGCATGAGCAGCGCGACTGCGGGCTGCTCCGCCCGGATGTCGAGATAGCGGAACTCGTAGACCGAGTGCTTGAGCAACTGTCCGGCTGGAACGTCGGCGATCTCGACTTCGAGCTGCCTGATCTTTTCAGGAAGCATCGTCGTCATCCTCATGACCGAAGCGTTCGGTGACTTCCTCCAGCGTCGGCATGCCCAGGCGCTCCAGGCGGATCGTCAGGTCCATGGCGCGGAGGATGTCGAAGAGGGAGGCGAGGGTGATGTCTTCCCCTCGCTCCAGGCGGTAGATTACGTTGCGCGCGCGGCCGGAGCGCGATGCAATGTCGGTTGCTTTGAGGCGGCCCTCCTTGCGCGCACGGTGGATTGCCTGGCCTAGCTCGATCGGGAGTCGGATTTTGTCCTTCATGCGGCACATTTTCAAGACAAAGTGCCGGGCAAGTCCATCAAGAAGGACACCAAGGGCTACGATAACCGTCGCTGTTGCAAAATTGAATGCATTCCACAAAAATGACTTCATCGATTGCACCAATGAAAGGGTGAATGCAAATGCCTGTCATCACCGTACGAAACCTGCCCGACGAAGTGCACCGCGCGCTCCGCGTGCGCGCCGCCACGCACGGTCGTAGCACCGAAGCCGAAATCCGCGACATCCTCGAAGCGGCCGTCAAACCCGAAGGGCGAGTCAAGCTGGGCTCCTTGCTGGCCGATATTGGCCGCGAGCTTGGCGGAATCGATCTCGAGATCCAACGGGACAAGACGCCTGCGCAACCCCTGGCATTTGAATGATCCTGCTCGATACGAATGTCATTTCCGAGCCCATGCGCGTGCCTGACGGCAACGTCGTGGCCTGGATCGACGCGCAGCCAATCGAAACGCTCTACCTGGCTGCGATCACTGTCGCTGAGCTGCGCTTCGGCGTCGCAGCGATGCCTGCAGGGAAGAGGCGGGATGCCTTGCACGATCGCCTCGAAACGCGCGTGCTGCCTCTGTTCACGGGGCGCGTCCTCCCATTCGACTTGGCCGCGTCGCAGGCCTATGCCGAACTAATGGCGCGAGCGCGGGCCGCTGGCTTGGCAATTGGCGCGTCGGACGGTTACATCGCAGGGATTGCAAGCGCCAACGGATTTGCGGTAGCCACGCGCGACACCAGCCCCTTCGAGGCAGCGGGGTTGACGGTCATCAACCCCTGGGAAGGGTAGTCAGGGCGAACGCCGGGGCGCGCGAACTCTTGTCGGATTTCCTAGACGCCAGGTTCCAACTCCAAGCCTGTTTGTCGCAAAATTTCGAGCAACAGGGCCCTCTTGTCGTGAATTTCAGCATCGATGTGACGAGCGCCCAGTCCAGCTACCCCCTCAAGCCACCTTCGTCGCGTCCCGCTGTGCCACGTGCACCCAGTCCACCACGTCGCCATCGGGCCGGTAGCCGTCCACCATCTGCTTGAGCAGGACGCGGATCTGCGGCACGTCGTTCACGTTCATGGCCACTTCCAGCGCCTTCAGCCGCTCCTCCAACTCGTCCCAGGCCAGGAAGTCCTCGTGGGCTTTCATGATGCGGGAGTGATTGGTTGGCAAGGGGTTGTCGCCGATCAGCAGCTCCTCGTAGAGCTTCTCTCCGGGGCGCAGGCCGGTGATGCGGATGGCGATGTCGCCATCGGGGTTGGCCGTGTCGGCCACCGTCCGGCCCGACAGCTCGACCATGCGGCGGGCCAGGTCGACGATCTTCACCGGATCGCCCATGTCCAGTACGAACACGTCGCCGCCATGCGCCATGGCGCCGGCCTGGATCACCAGTTGGGCCGCTTCCGGAATCGTCATGAAGAACCGGGTGATCCCCGGATGCGTCAGCGTGATCGGGCCGCCTTCCGCGATCTGGCGGCGGAACAACGGCACCACCGAGCCCGACGAGCCCAGCACGTTGCCGAATCGCACCATGCAGAAGCGCGTGCTGCCCGCCGCACGTGACGTGCGCTGCGCCAGCGCCTGCAGCACCATCTCCGCCACGCGCTTGCTGGTGCCCATGACGTTGGTCGGGCGGACCGCCTTGTCGGTGCTCACCAGCACGAAGTCGTTGACGCCGGCGTCGATGGCCGCGCGCGCCGTCACCAGCGTGCCATACACGTTGTTCTTCACCCCCTCGGCGGCGTTATGCTCCACCAGCGGTACGTGCTTGTAGGCCGCGGCGTGGTAGACCGTATTCGGACGCCAGGTCTCCATGATCTCCCGCATGCGCGAGGCTTCGCCCACGGAGGCCAGCAGCGGCATGACGCGCACGGCGGTGGCTGGTTGCCTGGCCAGCAATTCGCGCAACTCGCCATCGATGGAATACAGCGCAAATTCGCTGCGCTCCACCAGCAGCAACACGTCGGGCGCGAGCTTGACGATCTGGCGGCACAGCTCGCTGCCGATCGACCCCCCGGCGCCGGTCACCAACACCACCTTGCCGCGGATGTTCTTGCCCAGCAGGATGTGGTTGGGCGGCACCGGGTCGCGGCCCAGCAAGTCGTCGATGTCGAGCTCGCGCAGGTCGCTGGTCTGCACGCGGCCGTGCGCCATGTCCGCCAGGCCAGGCAGCGTGCGCACTGCAACTTGCGCGTCGAGCGCAGTCGCCAGGATCTGGTTGCGGCGCTTGCGCGGCGCCGAGGGCATGGCCAGCAGCACGGTGCTGACCTTCAGGGTGCGAACGCGCTCGGCCAGGAAGCGCGGGCTGTGAACCGTCAAGCCCTGCACCATGCCACCTTGCAGGCGGCGGTCGTCATCCAGAAAGCCGACGACGTGCATGTCGGGGCTCTGCCGCATGGCTTCGGCAAGCTGTTGGCCCGCGGAGCCAGCGCCGTAGATCAACGCGGCCGGAAGCGTGTTGCGGGCGATCTGGCCTTGGTAAGCGCCTCCAAGCCAATAGCGCGCCACAGCGCGCGACGCGGTGATGGCCACCAGCAGCAGCGGCGGCTGCAGAAGGCCGATCGTGCGCGGCACGCCATCGATGCCGATTACTGTGAATGCCACTGCATACAGCAAGGCGTAGATCAGGCAGGCCTGCCACATCGCCGCTACGGCGGCATTGCCGCCGTAGCGAAAGATCGCCCGGTACAGCCCAAAGGTCACAAACAAGGGCAAGGCCAGCACCAGCGAGCCCAGCACCGCCACCCAGTGCATGGCAGAAAGGTGCACCCAGGTGTCAAGGCGGAGCGACAACGCCATCCACACCGTGAGCACGCATAGCGACGCGTCGGCAGCCAAGGCAACGACGCGCTTGGCGGCGCGCGGCAAACCCAACACGAAACCGGACGATCTTCGCAGCGGGCGCCAGTCCAGAACAGGCCCCACCAGGCCCACCAGCGAGATGCCCAGGCTGTCGGCAAACAGATCGGCCCACTCAGCCTCACGCGTGGGAGTGAACGACTGAAGAACCTCGATCAACCCGCCAAATGCAACCAGGCCGACCAGGACCCCGCGCCAGTTCCGGCGATACGCCAGGCGGCCGAGCAGCGCCAGCACCACGAAGGCGAGCATGTGATTGGACTTGTCCCACCCGGTCGTCGGAATCTCCGCCGGCACCACGGGCAGCAACGACAGCACCAGGACGACCAGGCCAGTCGCCCAGAACGCATAGCGCTTGAACTTGTCCGGAACCGCTCCCGCGCTCATGCGGCAGCCTCAGACTTGTCGGCGTCGGAGAGGGAGCAAGTGGGGGTTATGAGCGCGTGGGCCGAAGGCTCAGCCACGCTCGGGTGTTGGAAAAACATGACGAGCCGAAAGACAATAGTTCGCGATTGTAACGCAGAACATTGTTTGTAGGCCAAAAGTTCACTAACCGTTAACTGATAGCACTCGCCGCTTCAAAAACCGTTTGAATAGCGCGACAGGTCTGATCGATCTCGGCCTGCGTCAGCGTCGGGTGGACGAGGAACATCAAGCTTTCATCTCCAAGGCGGCGCGCCACCTCTAGGCGCTTCTCCGGCCGCCAGCCGGTGCCGTCGAACGCTTTTTCAAGATAAACCTCGGAGCACGAGCCTTGGTAGCACGGCACGCCCAACCCGTTGATGGCCTCGACGATGCGGTCGCGGCTCCAGCCCTCAGCGAGCTGGCCGGGGCGCACATAGACATAGCACTTGTAGTGAGCGTGTACGCTTTCCGCGCCCGCCAAGCCCGCGAAGTCCGGCACGCGAAGGGCCGCGAATGGCCGGCAGGCCGCCCAGATCGCCTCGGCGTTGCGGGTGCGCAGGGCTGTCCAATCCGACATGCGCTGCAATTGGATGCGGCCAATCACCGCTTGCATCTCCAGCATCCGCCAATTGGTGCCGAAGCTTTCGTGCAGCCAGCGGAAGCCCCGCGGGTGCTCGCGCTCGTACACCGCCTCCCAGCTCTTGCCGTGGTCCTTGTAAGACCACATGGCCGACCATAACGCCCGGTCGTTGGTGGTGACCATGCCACCCTCGCCGCCCGTGGTCATGATCTTGTCCTGGCAGAAGCTCCAAGCGCCGACATGGCCGATGGATCCGACCTTCCGGCCTTTGTACATCGCGCCGTGCGCTTGCGCGCAGTCCTCGATGACCTTGAAATCGTGCGCCTGTGCCAGCGCCATGATCCCGGCCATGTCGCAGGGCCAGCCCGCGAGGTGGACGCAGATGACGGCCTTGGTGCGGGGTGTGAGAACGCGTGCGATGGTGGCGGGCGAGATGTTGCCGCTGTGTTCATCGACGTCGGCGAACACAGGCATTGCGCCGGCGTTCACGACGCAGGAGATGCTGGCGATGAACGTCCGCGGCGTGACGATCACCTCGTCGCCCGGTCCGATGTTCAGGGCCTTGAGCGCGATGTCGAGCGCGAGAGTGCCGTTGGAAAGCGCAACCGCATAGTCGACACCGGCCCACGTGGCAAATTCTCTCTCGAAGGCGCGGCACTCGGGACCCGTCCAGTAGTTGACCTTGTTGGAGAGCAGGACCTGCTGGACGGCGGTGGCTTCTTCGGGCGTGAAGTTGGGCCAGGGGGAGAACGAAGTGTTTAGCACGAATCAGACTTTTTGGAATGGCTTGGCAGGATTGCCGACAACGGTGGTGCCGGCGGGAACATCGCGGGTGACTACAGCGCCCATTCCGACCACCGCGCCTCGACCGATGACCAGCGGCAGGCCAGGCTTGCCTTGCTTGATGACTGCGCCGGTTCCGATGTAGGCGTGGTCTTCGATGACCACGTTGCCGTTGCACTTGACGCCGGGGGCGAAGGTCACGAAGTCGCCGATGACGCAATCATGTTCGACATAGCTGTACAGGTTGGCATGGAAGTGCTTGCCGATGCGGATGTTGGACGTGAGCGTCACGAAGGGGCTCAAGGCAGCGCCCCCGCCGATGTCAACGTCGTCCATGATGACGATGTTCGCGTCGGCCACTGTCCAGGGCGCGACGCCATCCTCTAGGCAACGTTTGGCCAGCCTTTCGCGTATTTCACTGTTGGCGATTGCCAGAACAGCATGACGCAAGGGGGCCTCGGTTTGCAGGAACTCTGCATATCGCAGCACCTTGTGCCCATTCACGACCGACGCCGACGGGTTGTCGTCTATGAAAACGAGTTGAGAGGCTGCAATACCTTGACTCTGCAACTGCGCGCGCGCCAGAGGCATCAAACTGCGGCCACAACCACTTGCGCCGTACACGGCAAAGAGTGAAGTGCTCATTGATTCTTGCCCGCTTGTTGCGAGCCTGCGAATCGCGGCATCGTCGCCTCGCCCACAGCAGTGACGCCTTCGCGCAAGAGAACCTTCTTGACCGTGAGCCAAAGGATCTTGATGTCGAGCCACATGGAACGGTTGTCGACGTACCAGACGTCGAGCTTGAATTTTTCTTCCCAGCTCAGGGCATTGCGCCCATTGACTTGAGCCCAACCCGTGATGCCAGGACGAACTTCATGGCGACGAGCTTGTTCCGGCGAATACAACGGCAGGTAGTCGATCAAGAGGGGTCTGGGACCGACGAGGCTCATGTCTCCTTTGAGGACGTTCCAAAGCTCGGGTAGTTCATCCAGGCTCGTGGAACGCAAGAGCCGACCGAATGCTGTAAGGCGCGTGGCATCGGCCAGCAGTTGTCCATCGCGACCCCGCTCGTCAGTCATCGTGCGCAGCTTGATCATTTCGAATGGGTGACCGCCCAAGCCTGGACGGGTCTGATGAAACAGGACAGGCGAGCCAACTTTTCGCCTGACCTGCCAGGCGAGGAACGCCAGCGGGATGGACAGCACCAGCAATGCCGACGCGGCAATACCAAAGTCGAATAAACGCTTCATCTTTTTTTAAGTTCAGATCTCGAGCCTCGCCGCGTCGCAATTGCATCGGCATCGTGTGCTGCGGCGGGTTGGAGCCGTTCCAACCAATCCACCCACTTGTCGGCAAGCTGCGCACGATCGAAACTCTTTTCAGCAAGCGCGCGGGCGCGCGCGCCCATTGCCTTAAGCGCAAGCCGATCGCTGGCGGCTCGCTCCAATGCATCCGCCAGCGCGGCGGGGCTGTCTGGCGGAACGGCAAAGCCGCAGTTGTGCTCTTTAATCAGCTCTGCGAGCCAGCCCGGGTAGTTGTTCAACACCGGCAACCCGGCGGCGATGTAATCGAAGAACTTGTTAGGCGACGTGCCGTAATAAAAAGCTGGGACATTGTCCAGAATCTGCAATCCCACGTCTGTGGAAGCCATCAAGCCCGCGAGTCGCGCCTTGTTGACAGGGTCATGGAACAGAACGTTGTCCAGACCCTCGCGAGTGGCCCGGGCCTGAAGCGCGGACTTCAACTTACCTTGGCCAATAAGCAGCAGCTTGATGTCCTCGCGTCTGCGGCGCTTGAGCTCCGCAGCCCCATCCAATAGCGCGTCCAGCCCGTTCGCCATGCCGTGCGTTCCGGCGAACACGGCCAGCAAGTCGTCCGCGCGCACGTGCTCGGGGCGCCAAGGGGTTGCTTCACCCGCAAAGATGCCCAGGTCACAGCCATTGGGAATCAAATCCACACGCTCGCGCGAAACACCCCGACGAACAATGCCTTCGACAATGCCAGGCGACAGGCCAATCAAACGATGAGCCGATCTGTAACTGGCCCACTCCAACACACTCATTAAACCGAGCAAGAGCCGGTTTCGAATCACGCCCATGGCGCGCGGCAACTCTGGCCACAAGTCACGCACTTCAAACACAAAAGGCTTGCCCCGCAACCAGCGCGCGACGATACCGGGAATGCCAGCCGTCAAGGGCGTTGTGGTTGCGAAGACCACGTCATAGCGTTCCGTCATCACAAGCCCTACGCTGCGCATGGCGAACTTGAGAAAGGCTCCGGTGCGCTTGATCAAACCATCGCTGTTGGAATATGCAAGATTGAACTCTACGATCTCGATGCCATTGGCCATGCCCCGACGAGACCCGTCGACAAAAGGCGTGTCCAGGCCAGTTTCGCCGCCGCCATAGCTGCCGCACACCATCGTGACTTGATGGCCCCGCGCAACGAGGCGGCGCGCCATTTCATAGGAGCGAATGCCCACCGAGCCTTTTGGAGTCGAGAAATGTTGGTGGAAATAAAGAATCTTCATGCTGTCCATCGGTATTCCGTCGTCAGAGTTCCCGGTTTTTCGACTTCGATTTCAAGCACGGGAAGGGATGTTTTTTCGAGATAGTGGCGAGACTCCCAGCCCTCTACCAACTCACAGCGCACGATCGGCATGCTCGCGCTCACCTCCAAGACGTGGTGGCCGTTCGTCAATCGTTGGCCATCCAACCGCCAACTTCCTGGCGCCACGCGCCATCGCAAGACGGCCCGGCGCGAGAACCCTTTGACCTCGTCCACAACTCGAAGCCGGGTGTCGTAGAGGCTGGTGCGTCGTCGATGAATGGCTCGGTGGCCGTCGCGATAGCCGGCGGCAAACCGCGTCACCTGTGCATTCTCTGTCAGCGGCTCAATGAAAGACGTCTTGAGCCAGTCGCCGAATAGGAAGCGGCTGAGACGAGGCATCTGGTCGCGATCGTCAAATTGCACGGTGTTGTGGCTAGCCGTACCGCCGAAATAGTTCAGCCAACCCGGGTCGGTGTTGTAGCTGAATGAGCCAGCGTCGCGCAGGAGGTTGTCCCCACCTAGCCACAGATCGAGATGCAGTGCATCGGCCTGGCTGGGTCGGAAGCGAAATCGAGGGAAGCGCAGCATGGCCATCGCGGATCCCCGCCGCAACACGGCAAAGCCGCCGTCATTGGCTGCCAGGTTCGACGGTTGCGGTGCATTCGACTGCGGCAGGGTCACGCCGAGCCAAGGAAGAGCGTGGTTCCATGGGCCGTCTTCGGCGTAGGCACGCCCCCCCGCAAATAGCACCG
Source organism: Variovorax sp. dw_308 (assembly GCF_019207085.1). GTDB lineage: Bacteria > Pseudomonadota > Gammaproteobacteria > Burkholderiales > Burkholderiaceae_C > Variovorax. The sequence continues at coordinate 31,244 of NZ_JAATOM010000005.1, forward strand.
TGGCCAACTGCACAGTCGGTCGATGGTCCCGATACGTTGTGTCCGCCAACTGCAGCAGCCGCGCTCCGTCATTGGCGCCGAGGTTGGGACCATCGCCATTGATCGGGTTGATCATGTGACGCAGCCAGAGCGAGGCCGCCTTGGCGCGCTGCTGCCAGCGCACGGAGAACTCGGGCAGTTCCATGTGCCGGCGCCACACTTCCACCATGCACACGGTGTCCACAACCATCCGGTGGTAGTTCAATGAATATTGGCTGAAACTGCCGTCCAATCCGATCAGCCGGGCCATTCGATTTTCCAACCACTTCCGTCCCTGCCGCTGCCAACGCACACCATCCCGTACACCCTGCGCCGCCAGCCAACTGCCGCCGATGAACAACGCCGCCGCTTCCGACGTCCCGTGGTTGTTGTCTTGTGCCACCGCATACTGAATCGTCGGCGCAATTCGTTGCAGATGAAGTTGAATCAGGTCGCGCAGTGACGGTACTGGATCTTTGACCTGCTGCAGCATCAGCGCCGCAATGGCCAGGTGCATGACACGAATGGATGCCTCCTGGCCGCACTTCCAGTTCGGGCCACGGTATGGCGGGTTCAGCTTGCACCAATCGGCCAACCAGTTGTTCAGTCGGCTTAACGCAGCCGCATCACCGCCACGCGCGTGCTGGGCCAAGGCCAGCACCCAATCCATGCGCGAGAGTTCCCAAATGAGCTTGATGTCGCCCACAGTTGGGTCGAAGTCAGGTATTTCCCACCATTCACGATCCACCCCATCTACGCGCCGGCCAGTCAGAGAATTGGCAAGCCAATCTGGCGCATCGTTCGCCACTGCGTATGGCCAACGGCTGAAGAGTTGTGCCGAAGTCCGCCACGAGGAGACCGAATGATGCGGCGGTGCCTCTCCAGAAACTGCCGCAAAGAATGGCCCGCATGGCCCCACAGCCCGCAGGCGGCGAACAGGATTCAGTCCCAACTTGACGCCAATGCGATAAGAGGCGGCGCGTGCAATGTTTCCTCCGCCGAGCGCGAGCGCGGTGGCTGCCTTGGTCGTGAAGGCGTTCATTGCTTTCGCAACTGCTCCGCGACATCGATCGTCGCCCGCGCCACCTCAAAGATCTCGTCCACTGGAATTGCCGACGTACCCTTTTCGATGGCTTGGAGGAATGCGGCGGCGCATGCGTTTTGCCCCTTGTCCTGCTTCCACAGATTGAGCTTGCTGAAGCCCGGCCAACCGTAACCCTTGAGCTTGCGGAAGTTGTCCAACTGCAGCACGCGCCCGCCGGCAAAGACCTCCACCCGCTCCTTCGGGAAACTAGCCGCTCCATTGGCGAGGTACAGGATGGTGCCAAACGATCCGTCTTGGAATCCGAGGGTGATCGAAGCCTTGTCTTCTGCGACGAGCAGCCCCGGCGAATCGCCCATGCGACGTGCCTGAATCGACACGATGGGGCTACCCGCCAGGAATCGCATCAAGTCGATGAAATGGCATGCCTCGCCAATGATACGGCCGCCCCCAATAGCGCTGTCCTGCGTCCAGTGGTTGGCGGGAATCGCACCGGCGTTCATGGTCATGATGAACGACTTCGGCTCCTTGACCGCCTGCAGCAACGCCTTCATCTTTTGCACCTGTGGCGAAAAGCGGCGATTGAAGCCCACCATTATTTGAGGACCACGTCTCGTCTGGCGGTCGTTGCCGACGCCAACTGCATGGGCCAAGGCATAGGCGGCCTCCACGTCTGCCAGTTCGACGTGTTGGATGGCAAGCGGCTTCTCCACAAATACATTCTTGCCCGCCTTAAGTGCTTCAGCCACAAAGCGGGCATGCGTGTCATGACGGGTGACGATGGCCACGGTATTGATCGCCTTGTTCGCCAACATCACTGCCATATCGGTAGAGGCCTCGGCGAAGCCAGCCTTCTCCCCATGAATCACGCCATTGATGCCACCCGTGGTCACGATGGTGTGAAATTGGGCGCCTGCCGCTTTGAAGGCTGGAATCAACATCCGGGAGGCATAGTTGCCTGCGCCGATAAAGCCCATTACTGGGCGCTGAGCATCAAAGTGCCTACGAGTCGCCAGTGACACGCTGCGCACAGTGCGCTCGCCCACTGGAGAGGTGTACTGCAGCAAGATGCCAAGGCCACTCTTGCCTTGTGTGAGTGCCTCGTAGGCCTTGGGAGCGTCTTCAAAAGCGAACCGATGCGTGATCAGCGGCTCCACGTCCAACTGACCGCTGGCCAACATATCTAGCACTGCCTCGAAGTTGCGCTGTTCCGTCCAGCGCACGAAGCCGAACGGATAGTCCTGCCCGAGGTCTTCATACGCAGAGTCGTATCGTCCCGGTCCATAAGAACAGGACACCTGAAAACTCAGTTCCTTCTCGTAGAAGTCGGCGCGGTTCAACTCAAGCCCGGCCACGCCCACCAACACGATGCGTCCGCGCTTGCGGCTCATGCGCGCCGCCTGAGTCACCGGGTCGGTGGACTTGGTGGACGCGGTGATGATTACCCCATCCACGCCATGCCCTCGGCTCAACGCCATGCCCGCAGCCACCGGGTCTTCCCCCGCGCCGGGGTTGCAGGTTTGTGCGCCAAACTGCCGCGCCAGCGCCAGCTTGGATTCGTCGAAGTCAATCGCCAAAACCCGGCAACCCTGCCCGCGCAGCAGTTGCACCGTCAGCAGACCGATCAGACCCGCGCCGGTGACCACAAATGCCTCGCCCAACGTGGGCTGCGCCAAACGAATGCCCTGCAGGCCAATGCTCGCCACCACCACAAAGGATGCGGCCTCGTTGCTAACACAATCCGGAACGCGTGCACACAGATTCTTCGACACCTTCACCACATCGGCATGCGGGCCGTTGGACACCACCCGGTCACCCTCCTGGAACCCGTCCACACCAGAACCCAGCTCAGCGACCACACCCACGTTGCAGTAGCCCAAGGGAAGCGGCTGCGCCAACTTGGACTGCACGGCCTCGATGGTCGTCATCAAGCCATCAGTGGCCACCTTCTCCAACACCATCTTGACCTTGTCCGGTTGCTGGCGAGCCTTCTCGAGATACGAGGCCTTGCCGAAATCGACAAGCATGCGCTCCGTACCGGCAGAGATCAAAGTGGTGGATGTATGGATGAGCAGGTGGGCCCTGCTGACTTGGGGGGCAGGAGCCTCTATGACGATCGTCCGGCCCCTGGCCATGTCTTGTAGTACTTGCTTCATTGATTAAAGTTGAATTCTATATTCTGCCGGCTGCTTCATTTTATATTCGACACATATTTAGCAAAGCCGAAATAAATAAATGCAAAAAAAGTCATCACAACTGGGGCATAAAGGGAGCCTCGCGCCATCATGATTCCTGACAATCCAAGCACAGTCCAAATGAGCACATAAAAAAGATGGGACTTTTGTCTATTAAGATATCGGGCGCTGAGAAAATGAAATAAATGAGTGAGCGGAATCCACGCGGGAAAAAAATAACCGGCATCAGCAAAAATTGAACCAAAATACGTTGGATGCATAGTCCCCTCATGCATAGGCACGTAGTGCTGAAACATTGCATATTCAAAGTCATCCGGCTTTATATTAAAAATATCCACCGGAGAAGGAAGCCAGAACAAGAGGGTTCTCAGCAAATATGAGAAGTCCCCGAATTCCGCTGCTTTGCTGAAAGTCTCAATGTAATAGTAAAACGCAAATCTAATCGCCGTATCGCTAGGGCGATCGTTGATTGCATTAAAAAATTCTATTGGATTGAAAAATAAATCAAGTCTGGCATCGATCGACGATTGATTTCTCAAGACAAGCAAGGCTGCAAGAAGAGTTAGCACAATTTGCACACTCAAAATCAGCACCCCAAGTTTCAGAAACTTGCGACGAGTCGTGAAGATATAATTTGCAAGAAATGGCAAGAAAACCGCAACAATTGGCTGTCTTGATCCACCCAAAAAAGCGAAAACAATCAAATAATATCCAATTGATAGATAAGCGATCGATTTCCTATTTTGAGAATATGCCCAATAAGCAAATCCGGTTGCGCACACTACGTTGTAGCTTAGAAGAAATTGGCCGAGATAAGTAAGCCCCTCCCTTCTATCGGTAAATCCAAAATTCAAAAAAAATAATGGTCCAAAGCTTTGTATTAGCTGAATTATTGGAACCAGAGTGAGCGCGATCAGAATGATCGGGAATATCAATTCAACTCTTTTCGTCTCTTGGAATTTAATTTCCACATGGGACGCAATTGGGAAAGCCTCGTGCAAGAGATAGAAAAACAATAGAGAAATAAATGTTATTATCTGTGCCCAGACCAACGTTTCAATATTTTCTTGAAACCAAATGGAAAATTCAGATCCTTTAAAAATTGAGATAAAAGGATCTGCCACTGAAGGCAGAATGAATAACAATAAAATCCCAATCCAAAAGAACATGTGCGGACTCTGCAGACGAACTGCCGCTCTTAGCAATACCCAGCAGATCACTAGGTTGCATATCCATATTGCGTAATAAATTGGAATCATGGCGATCGAGATCGTTCGCTTACTTATCGATCGCGATGAACATTAAATATCTCGCTCTTATGTGGGCGAATCCTCTTAGTGTACGCAAGGAAAAATTTTTCACTCTCTGAGTTTGATGATGATTGATGTGTTGCCTCCGATCTCAAGAGCGATGATCTTACTGCCGAGTCGAATTCGGCGTAGCAAAGAGGATTGACTATCTTTGCTCCCGTCGCTCGCTCACACACATTTGAAGCAATAGCAGGTACGCCAAGCGAAATCGCATCCGCTACAGCAATTCCCCAACTGTCAATATGGGTTGGCCGGAGATAGGCATCCGCCGTGGCCAGCGCTGCGAGAAAAACCGCTTCGGTCTGGTGAAAATAGATCGCAAACCGTTCAGGGTCAGTCATTTGCTGTTGGAGTTTGCTTAGGTAGGCTTGGTCCATGTGCTCGCCGTAAAAAAACAGCAGACCGGCACAGTCGGGGTTTTCGTTGACGAATCGGACAATGAATTCGAAGTTGTAGCTTCGGCTAACATGTCCGGAAGAAACAACGACGTATCGATGGCGCACTCTTATTCGGGCATGCCTGTCGTCCACGAAGCCAGGTGCAACGTTGGGCGCGGCAATTTGCGATTTCGTATGCACGATCCTGGCCTCCCCGATACCTAGCTCGCGGTAAAGCGAGACATGGTCGTCGCAGAGTGAGAAGACGCAGTCGATTTTCGATGCGGCCTTGCTGAGCAGTCGTCGTGCGAAAGTGCCCAGTGCTCGATGGATGGACAATTGGGAGCCGTTGTGAAGGGTCAGAAAAAACTGTCTTCCCAGCTTCGGAAGGACGGCGAGTGCAACCAAGGCGTGGCATCCTGAGTAGTTGAAATGCACGATGTCCCCCCGGAAGACGCATATGTGCCAGACTAGCCACAGTTGCTTAAAAAGGCGGTGGCGGGGAGCTACCTTGAGCGACTTAGCGAGTGTTGGTTCTTTCTCACCGGCATGAATGTCGAGGACATGAAAGTTCACCTCGTTTCCGATCTGATTGACCAGGCGCCCAAGAAATACAGTAACGCCACCACTGGGCCGGGGAAGGCCACCGATCAACAAGACGCTGGGCTTATGATTGTTCACGTGGGCTTTCTGTATCGAATTGACTGGACAGCAACACTGTGCAGCCGTCGATGTTTTTCAGCGCTGTGCCATAGGCGTGTAGCAAATCTGCCCTGGGACAGATGCCAGCCGGAAATTGCAGGCTACCGAACTGAAACAAGCGAAACGGCAGCGCATCCTTGGTCGCCTGAAAAATCGAGTGCACTTCGCCGTCGAGATGGCCAGCGTAGATGTGGGCATCGTCGGTGAGAATCCCCGCTCCACGGCGAGTTGAGAACAGTTCCAGATACTTGTTGCCGCGAACCCGGTCCGGCTCAACAGCTGTTGAAAAGACTAGCCGGGCGTGAGCGGTATCGGCCCGATAAATGGAACTGCCCGCAACGGGCTGCAGCGTTTGTATGGGCTCGAATCCGTGCGGGCCCAGCGGAACGCAGTTCAGGTGGTTGAGCTCCAGTTGGGTGTCTGTGGCATATATCAGGCGATCGGTGGTGACTTGCAGCCAGCAGGCGCGGCTGTTTTGGCCGGGAGAGCCGATGCGGGTGACGCGAGTGAATTGTTCGCGAGCCTCCCAGATAGCGGCTGCGTCGCCGAAATCGCCCGTGAGCACATACAAGCAATGACGATCCGGATCCTGCACGATGTTGTGCACATGATTAATTTCACCGTGCGGGAATGTGAAGGTCGTAGTCCATCGCCCGTTTTCATCGCGGTGGAATATGCGCGCCTCCCCCTTGCCAGGATTGCCAAAGTATTCGCCCAGGTAGATACCGGGGTGAAATCCGGCCACGTTCACCCTGGTGAATCGCAACGGTCGGCCGCCGTGAGGGAGCACGAACTCTTGAACGAGCGAGCCTTCTTCCACGTTGAGCCTGTAAATGGTGCCTTGGTGGCACAGCAAGCAGTGAATACCGTCACCAAGGTCGCACGCAGGGCCGACTTCCAGGCGCAGAAGTCTGCTGGTCGATCTCAGATGGCTGAGAAATCGCTTGAACTTGCGGGCGGGCAATCGCGCTACGTGTATGAACTGCGTCAGCGCCAAATCTGCCAACACGAGATCAAAACCACGTGAGAGCAGTAGTCGGTCCTTCCAGTACAGCAGCGGCTTGTAGCCCTGCAATGTCTTGAGCAGGGTACTTTTCATTGCGACATGGACCATAAGAAGTACGGATACCCCCTAGATCTTCTGTCGCCCAGAAAGCGTAGAAGCGCCCGCGACTCCAGCGAAATAATAGGGAGCGATTCCAACCGTGTTTCGCGCGCTACGCCCGAGTGCAGCAAGTCCGCGTTCAGCTTGCGTTCGCCGTAGTACATGGCCCACTTAGGATGTCGCTCGCGCACATTGACCAGCATTTCTGAGCCTTGGTATTTCACTAAGAACTGCCGTGATCGATACCAGCCTGCGATCGGCCAGTTGTCTTCCTGACAGTCCTCGGCCACGTGAATCATGGTCAGACTGTGAGCGAGATCAACCCCAAGCATGAGTATCTTTGCGTTGTGCTTGGCGCAGTAGGCCCAGGCCGAATTGGGGCCACAGGGCGTCGAGTCGGGAGTGCCAAGTTCGTGGGCCATCATGGCGCGGGCATGCTGACCGAATGCGACCACAGTGTTGAGTGGAAAGCGGCTGCGAACGGCTCCAGGCCTTTTCATCAGCTTGTGCGGCAGCGCGCCTGTCCATGGGGGCGTTCGCTGTACGTCATAGGTCCAGACGCTTTGAGACAGATCTTGGCTGATGCGTTCAGTGCCGATAGGCGCTTCGCGGTACTTGGGAATGGCCGGCATGACCAAGGTTCCATCGTCACCCACTACGTCCAGCAACAGATCGATGATCTCGCCAGGCGTAGCCCCAGTCGGAGCGAGACTTTGCATGCTGGAGTGGACGATCAGAATATCTCCCCGTGCGACGCCGTGTTCGCGAATCGCCTCTGATAGTGCCGGGAGTGTGATTGGTTTTTCTCTATCGACCAAGCACGCCGCCGTGACGGCGCCTTTTGCCGATTTTCGAGTGACACGCTTAATCAGGCTATTGACAGCTGGGTACTTCCAATAGAGCACACGAACCCCCACTTCCAGTTGGGGTACTTGCGAAAAAATCCACTTAACCGTCCTGATCATTGGCTATTCTGGGTTTGTTCCGGATTCACAGCAATCGTGGCGACGAGGACCAATAGGGCCACTGCGCAATAGGCGAACAGGAAACTGAGAGAAACGTCCTCGCTGTCTGAGGCAAAGAGATAGGTGCCAGTCAACGCCACAAGCGACCAACACACACTGATCGATAGCAAAACGCCAAAACGACGCCGCGCCATGAATTGCTGCAATGCGGGGGTAAGCGCAAAGGCAAGCGCCCCTGCGAGGATCAGGTTGCGTACGGTAGCAATGCCTTGTGGCGAGCTGGTCATGCCATACACCTGGAGCAGCCGCGGAGCGCTCAGGTAGATGCACAGCGTCAATGGAAGCGAAACGGCGGCGAACAGCAATGTCAATTGGAGACTTTGCTTTCGCACCGTGGCGGGTCCGCTCGCTGAAACAAAGTACGGAATCAGTACGCCTCCGAGTGTGGCTGGCACCAACAGCATCAGCGAGTACCACTGGAATCCGACGTTGTAGTACGCGAGATCGTTGATGGAGAATTTCGATGCATTTCGCAGGTTACAGAGATAAATAGCCAGCATCCAGATCCCCGTGTAGCCGGCGAAAGGCAGTTGGGAAAGGATCATGGGACGGAGTTCCGAAAGTGCGCGGGACACGCTGTTCTTCAACGAGCCTTTCATGTTGCTCAGCAGATTGGTGGCGGAACCCGCGCCGACCAGCAAGAACGCAGCAGAATAGGCGCCGCCAAGCAGTGCTGAGTTCGTGCGGATTGCCGACGCCAGCAAGAATGCGACCGCCACCACCATTGCCAGCGCACAACTCTGCAAAAAGAAGGCGCGATGCCGGTTCGTGCCCTGATAGGTTGACTGAGTCGTCTGGAGGAGGATCAAGGCGGGAGCAAGGATGGCGACCACTGCGAAGTCCCTGGAGTCGCTGATCGCCCTCAGACTCAGACGGGCACTGAGCATCCCCAGAGCCGCCGCGAATACGCAGATCATCGCGCTGATCAGAAATATGGCAGTGGTCTTGTCTTCAATATCAGCATCGTTGCGGTGGCCTCCCAGTGCGGTCAGGATGGCTGGCGCCAGCCCGAGTGCACTAAGTGCCGTGATGGTGTTGGCCGTATTGATCGAGAACGCAAAAGTTGCGAAGTTCTCTTGTCCAACGGTTCGAGCCACGTACAGCGAGGCCACGAACGGAATGGCCTTCTGGAGAATGCCTCCGGCCATACTGTAAAGCGCAGGGGAGCGTAGTCTCGCGAACATTAGGTACGAGCGCTTCGGATGCGCACAAGGTGTTCCGCCAGCTCACTTTCATCAAAGCGCGAACCGACCTTCTTGGCCGGCACACCCGCCGAAATTGAGTACGCCTGCGTGGACTTCGCTACAACAGCACCAGCACCGACGACCGACCCTTGGGCGATCGTAACACCTTCCAGAATTACTGCATTTGCGCCAATCCAAACGTCGTCCTCAATGGACACACCTTTATCGTCCCCACCAGACTTCTGATTGTCCTGCCACATGAGAATACCCGTATTCCGAATTCGATGATTACCTCCAAGGATCATTACCCCTGGCCCAAACATAACGTTAGAACCAATTCGGATTTTCCCGTGTGCGCAACTGAACCACGCACGGCCACCGATGAATACGTTGTCACCAAGTTCGATAGTCGCGTATGAGAAGTTCGAATTCAGCGGATCAAAGACAACATTTTTTCCGCTCCGGGCAAAAGATGGCCGGCAGATACGTTGACCGATCGCTCGGCTGGTCCGGTGGAGGAGTCGGAGTGTGCGGTGTATGTAATTCATAACTTACCGTTAAGTAGGAGGACAGTATTCTCGTGATAGAGCGCATCGGCGGGAGATCCTCGATAACACATCAATCTTTGCGAACGATATAGATTCGACAAAGCAGTTCACATCTGAATGACACGCATACGCCGTCCTGCGCAGGGTTAGTGATCCATAATTACTGAATGCTCGCGCTGATGGGTTGACTGTCGCATGCCCCAATTCAGCGCCAAAGCCCCCGCGTGTCAACCACCGCTCGTGTGCCGAAGTCGAACTGCTTAAGTGCCTTGAACTGTCTGTGGTCGACAAGCAGGAGGAGGATATCCGCGCCTTCAAATCCGGTGACAGTGTCAACTAGGGTAAAGGGCTCTTCATCGTCCAGTGAATCGATGTTCGGTTCTACCGCCCAGACGGGTCCGGGGTGGGTCTTACCTAGGTGGCGGGCAATTTCCAGCGAGGGGCTTTCGCGTAGGTCATCAATGTCCGGTTTAAAAGTTAACCCGAAGCATGAAATCTTAATTTCAGTGGCAGTTTTCTCCGGATGCTTCATCAGGCAATCTGCCACCGCAAGCTTAACCTTGTCAATCACCCATCCGGGTTTTCCGTCATTGACTTCCCGTGCAGTTCGAATTAGCCGTGATTCCTCCGGGGCAGCGGTCACAATGAACCACGGATCCACCGCTATGCAATGACCACCAACGCCGGGTCCCGGTTGTAGGATATTTACACGGGGGTGGCGGTTCGCCAGTTTTATGAGTTCCCAAACATTAATATCGAGCTTGTCGCAAATGAGAGAGAGTTCATTGGCAAAGGCTATACTCACGTCGCGAGCGCTGTTTTCCGTGAGTTTGCACATTTCCGCCGTGCGGACGTCCGTAATGACGCACTCGCCTCTTACAAAGATTTTGTAGAGCGTGGTCGCCGCTTCAGCACATTTAGGCGTCATGCCGCCGATAACACGGTCGTTTTGCACCAACTCACGCAGCACATGGCCGGGCAATACGCGCTCCGGACAGTGAGCCACCCGAATGTCCGAAGCCTCTCGATGGGTTTGGGGAAAACTCAGGTCCGGTCTCGCCTCCGCAAGCCAAGCGGCCATTTGCTCCGTTGCACCTACCGGCGATGTGGACTCCAGAATCACCAAGTCGCCCTTCTTCAGAACAGGCGCAATCGACATGCTTGCCGACTTGATATAGCTCATGTCAGGCTGATGGCCGTCCTTGAAAGGGGTCGGCACAGCAATCAGGAATGCATCAGCCGGCTCGGGCTTGGTGACAGCGCGCAAGTACCCCTCCGTGACTGCGGCATGCACAACCATGTCCAGATCGGGTTCTACGATGTGGATCTTTCCTTGATTGACTGTGTTCACCGCCTTCTGATTAACATCTACACCCACCACATTGAGCTTGCGTGAGGCCAATACCGCAGCGGTGGGCAGTCCTATGTAGCCAAGACCAATTACGGAAACGGTTTTAAAGTTCATGCGATCGTCAGGAAGAGGAAAAATCATTAGCAACCAAAGCTTGCGCGATGCGTCGGCACGCTTGCCCGTCGCCATAGGGGTTGTGCGCAAAGGACATGGCTTCGTAGGCCGTTGCGTCGGTTAAAAGGATGCGGACCTGCTCAACGATGCGATCTGCATCCGTGCCAACGAGCTTGACGGTGCCGGCATCAACGGCCTCGGGCCGTTCGGTGGTGTCGCGCATCACGAGCACGGGTTTACCAAGAGACGGCGCCTCCTCCTGGATTCCACCTGAATCCGTGAGGATCAGAGTGGCGCGATCCATCAAGTACACGAAGGGGAGATAGTCCAGAGGCTCGATCAAGTGAACGTTGCTGATATTCCCGAGCAGGCGTTTCACAGGCTCTTGCACTTGCGGGTTCAGGTGGACGGGGTACACCACCTGCACATCCGCGTGGCTCTGGGCGATGCGTGCCAGCGCTTGGCAAATGCGCTCAAAGCCATCACCAAAGTTCTCTCGGCGATGGCCGGTAACGAGCACGATTTGTTCTGCCGGGTCGATGAAGTGGAAGGTCTTGGCGAAGCTCCTCTGCAAGGCCGCATCTCCGTTGATCTTCTCGCGCACCTGCAGCAACGCATCAATGACCGTGTTGCCGGTCACATGAACGTTGTTGGCTGCAACACCTTCGGCCAAGAGGTTGTCACGTGACGTCGTGGTGGGCGAGAAGTGCCAACGTGTGAGCACGCTGGTCAGCTTGCGGTTGGCCTCCTCAGGCCAGGGCGAATAGAGATTGCGAGTGCGCAGTCCCGCTTCCACATGGCCAACATCAATACGCTGATAGAAGCCGGCCAGCGATGCCGCAAAAGTGGTCGAGGTGTCACCATGCACCAACATCACGTCCGGTCGCCAAACGTGCAGTACATCCCTTAGGCCTTGGAGCACGCCGCCCGTGATGTCCGTTAGGTCCTGACCCGGCTTCATGAGGTTGAGATCAAACTCCGGCACGATCTCGAACAGCGCGAGGACCTGGTCCAGCATCTGCCGGTGTTGGGCTGTGACGCAAACCTTGGCATCAAACTCCGGATGTGCCTGAAGGCACCTCACCAGCGGCGCCATCTTGATGGCTTCAGGGCGAGTTCCGAAAACTAGAAGAACTTTCTTGGCAGGCATGATGCGTAAGAATCCGAGGGGTTCAAGAAGGGGAGCGGGGGGCAATGAATTTCTACAGATGAGCAGGACCACGCTCGGCTTGAACACAGAACGATCACTGCCTTAACCTAGTACTTGTAGGTCGCATATCGATAGCCGCTGTACTTGTAGCCAACGCCATAGCCATAGCGCCGCTTGCTCGTGTTCAAGTCGTTGAAGATCACGCCCTTGGTCTTGACGCCGATGTCGATCAACCGTTTGTTCGACTCGTTGAGTTCGCCCAAGGTCGTGATCTCCGCGCGGGCGACAAGGAACACCGCACCGGCAAGCGATGCGAGGATGGCCGTGTCCGACGCTGCAAGTACGGGCGGCGTATCGATGATGACCATGTCGTATTGCTGCTCGGCTCGTCGGACCAGTTCCGCCGTTGCAGGGGACATCAGCAACTCGGCCGGGTTCGGCGGCAAGATGCCGGTGCTCAAGAAATCCACTCCCGGCGCCACTGCGCGATGCAGCGCGTCCTCCAACTTCACGCCTCCGCTCACGACCTCACTCAGCCCATTTTCCCGGCCCAGGCCAAAGTACTGACTCAGGTGGCCCTTGCGAAGGTCCGCGTCGATCAGCAGGACCTTCTTGCTCACGGCGCCCAGCACCGCAGCCAGGTTCACGCTGGTAAACGACTTACCGAGGCCGGGTGTAGGCCCGGTAATCAGAATGACGTTGTTGGCCGCATCCAGCATTGCAAACTGCAACGCCGTTCGCAAACTGCGGAGGCTTTCAACAGCAGGCTCTTGCGGCGCGACGACCGCCAAGACGTGGCTGCCCGGCACCTTGTTCCTCGCATCCTCCGCTAGCCTTACCTGCGCCTCGGAGTGCGGCACGCTGGCAAACACGTGCAGGCCGGAGTGCTGCTCTATGTCCGCAGGGTCCTTGATGCCCGGACGCAAGCTGTTGCGAAGGAATGCCAAGGCCAGTCCGCCGAGCAGGCCCAGCACTGCGGCCAGTGCAACCACCAGCGAGCGTTGCGGCTTCACAGGCTTTTTGGTCACTGCGGCCACGTCCACGATGCGCACGTTGCCCACCTTGCCCTCTTTCACCAGGCGCAATTGCTGCGCGCTGTTGAGCAGGTTCACGTACAGGTCGCCGTTGACCTTCACGTCCCGCGTCAGGCTCAGAAGCTCCTGCTCGATGTTGGGCAGTGTCTTCACCGTGCGATTGGCCTCGTCCAGCTTCGCATTGATGGCGCTAATCTGCGCATCGACGGTGCGGATGCTGAAGTGCTCCGGCGTGTACAGCGCAAGCAGTTCCTTGCGCTTTTGCTGCAGCGTCAGCAGGTTCACGCGCAACTGCACCGTCGCCTCCAACAAGGCCTTGCCTTCGGCATCGAGGTCGAAGGTGCTGTTGCGGTTGCGAAACTGGTTGAACTTGGTCTCCGACTCTTCCATCTGGTGCCGCAGTTGGGGCAGGAAGGTATCGAGAAAGCTCAAGGATTTTTCGGCTTCTGCTGCCTTTCGCTCCGTGTTCTGCCGCACGTAGAGCGTGCCGATCTCATTCAGAACGCGTGCGACTCCGCGGGGGTCCTTGCCTTCCAGTGTGGCGCGGATCACACCCGACTGCTTGCCCTGCTCCGCGATCTTGAGGTCCTTCTGCAGGTCCTCCGTGACGTTCAGCGGAAAGTAGCGCGTGATGTAGAACTCGGCGCCGGGTTTCCCACGGGCACCTGCCAGCACCAGCTTGCCTTTGCCGCCCTCGATCTCGTAGTTCAACGGCTGGCCCACAACGCCGGCGCCCACGACGTCGCTGTCTGGCGAAACGAGTTCGTAGCCCTGCACAGTCAAGCGCACTTTGAACCGCTGGCCTTCCAGTTCGTCAGGCACTTCGAACTGCTCCACCGTCAGCGATTCGTTGCCACTGACGTAGCCGCCCATGCCAAGGATGCCGGGGTTGGAAGGCGCTTTCGCACGGCGCGCAAGCCAGCGGCCAACCAGCGGCACATACTTGGGCGTCACCTCCACGTAGAGGCGCAGGTTCTCCACGGCCTGCTCCACAACCAAGCGCGATCGCAGGATCTCGATCTCGCCCGTTGCCGGCGAACGAATGTCGAATATCCCGGAGGCCGAGCCGAGCATGCTGCTCATCGGGTCGCCCTTGCTGTCCTCCACCTGGATCATGGTGTTGGCTTCGTAGATGGGCGTGCCTAGAAACGCATACGCAACGCCAAGCACGATCGCGAATGCCGTCACGGAGGCAATGAGCCAACGGTTATCGAGCACAACGTCCAGCAGTTCAAGAAGGTTGATGTCGTCTCTGTTGCTGGCCGGCCTCGGCATGCCGGGCGCGTTGATCTGAGGGGGATTCATTAGCTAAAAATCGGTAAAACGGTTGTTCTTTGTCGGAAGCGCTGCTCAACCCAACTGGCGGATGCGCGGCACCCAGCTGGCGACGCCTCGGGCTATGTCTGCAAAGGCGGCTTCGAACGCGGCCTTCGGCTGCCGATGCGGGTCGGCGATGTCGAGCCTTTGCGGCTCCCCCATCCTGAACACCCTGCCGCGGACAAGCGGATAGCGTTGTTCGATCTCGGTCCTGTGCGCTTGCTCCATCACAAAAATGACGTCGGCGCTCTCGCACATCCAACTCGCAACCTGCTGCGCGCGATGCTTCGACAAGTCCAGCCCATTCGCCGCCGCCACTTCAACCGAAAACGGGTCGGCCGGATCACCCACGAGCGCCCCCAGGCCTGCGGACCAGACCTTCTTCTCCGGGAACTCTCGGGCCAGCATGGCCTCGGCGATGGGGCTGCGGCAGATGTTGCCGACGCAGACCACAAGGATGTTCTGCATCAGCGGGTCACCGACAGCGCGTTGCCGACGCCAATCACTTGTGCGCTCGGCAGGATCATGCTGATCACGCGGTTCCAGCGCACCAGCGGCACAGGGTCCACATAGACCACGTCGCGCGGCTGCAACTCAAAGCCTTCGGCCATCGCGTAGGCCACAGGCGTGCTGGCATCCAGGTGGTAGATCTCCGGATTGCCGTCGGGCTTGGCGCGCACGACATAGATCTGGCGTGGATTGCCGCTGCTCACACTCACGCCGCCGGCCTCGCCGATCGCCTGGTTGAGCGTCAGGCGGCCATTGCGCAGAGGCTGAGCCACGGGGCGCGTCACTTCGCCCATCACGTACACCTTGGCATCGTCCTGGCTGAACACGCGCACCATGTCGCCGTTGCTGAGCAGGATGCTGGTCGGGTTGATGCCCAGCGACGGCAGTTGCTGCATGTTGATGAGCGTGGTGATGCCGCCGCGCTGAATGGTCACCATCGAGCGGTCGGCATCCGTCGCAAAGCCGCCGGCACGGTTGATGGCCTCGGGCAAGGTCATCGGGATGTCGTTCACGGCCTGCAGGCCGGGCAGCCGCACCGATCCGTCGACATACACCCGGCCATTGCGGAACGACTGGATACGCACCGTCACCTTCGGCTCGTTGAAATACCGGGCCAGGCGCTTGGTCAATTGGTCGCGCACTTCGTATTCCGTCAGGCCGCCTGCCTTGAAATCGCCGATGTACGGAAACTGGATCAGGCCTTCCGCGCTCACGTTGTAGCCGTTGCTCACCGGCGAGCCACTCGTTGCGTCGGTGGTGAGGGAGCCGGCCGGTGCGAGCACCAGGTCAGGGTGATCCCAAACCACGATGTTGAGGATGTCGCCATAGCCGATGCGGTAAGCCGATGGCTTGCCAAACAGCCGCTTCACCTCTTCGCCTACATCGGTAGCGCGCGCCGCGCGTTGCCGGCGGAGCAGGTCCGGCGTGATGTCCGTTATGGCACCGGGGGGCGGCACGTCGCCTGCGGCATCCATGACGTTGGCAGACGAGCGCGCGTCGTTGGGCGTCGTGTCGTCAAACGCAATGCCGGGCGCAAGTGCGCAACCCGCCAGCAGCGAGACGGTGGACGCCAGCGCCGGCCATCGGACAGACGGAATGAGCGATGCGACTCGCTCCAGGGAAGGTTTCAACATGGGAGAAATGACGAAAGGTGGCAGCCACCAAGGCCGCGAAACCGGGTCGACTGCACCGTCTCTGCAGACGGTTTGCACAGAGCGATGAACGTGATAGAACGTTTCCATGATTTTACACGGAGCGTCTATTTACCGGCCGCGCTGCGGAGGCGCGGCAGGTTTTCTTCGAGATAGACCAGCCCGGAACGGTCGGAGTTGAACGTTCCGTTCAGCACCGCGCCCACGGGCATGACGCCCATGTTCGTGGTGATGAGGTTGGAGTCTTCGCGAATAAGCGTTTCCACCGCATAGGTCCAGCGGGGGTTGCCCACCACTTGGATGTGATGGATCGGGCTCATGTCCTTGCGAGGCGTGAGCGGGATCTGGATCTCGATGCCGGCAAACATGTGCGACGTCGGCTGGTAGTCGAACTTGCTGCGGCGCACATATACGCTCACTGCGACGTCATGGAACCACTGCTTGATGCCGAGCTTGACGCCACGGTCGTTGTTCATGAACTGCCCGGCTGTCGCCTCCAGCCAGGTGTGTGTCGGCGTGTAGGCATAGCGGTAGCTGGCCAGCAAGGGGCGCGCGCGCTCGATCAGATAGCGGTCGTATTCGGTGGTGCGGTCAAACTGGCCGCCCTCGACGCCGAAGCGGTGATGACCATCGCCCGGTTCCCAGCGGAGTTCGCCGTATACACCGCGGTAGTTGGTGTCGAAGCGGCCCGCTGCGATGTGCGCGGTCAGGGCGTTGGCGCCCAAGCGCGTGGCCAGTTCCTGGTTGCCCTGGCCGAACAGCAGTTCGACGGGCAAGCGCACCACCTGATGCGCCAGCAATCGGTCAGTGGTGTCGACGATACGGCTGTTGCCGAACACGCCGCCCGCGCGAAAGTCGCTTGAATCGGTCACAGGAGACACGTGGCTGGCCTCGACATACGCGCCCTTCCACAAGGGCTGCTGCAGCGTGCCACGCACGCCCAGCGAATAGTCGAACACGCCGTATTCACTGCCGAGCGAGCTGCGCAGCACCGGCTGCAGCATCAGGCGCGCGGTCGACCAGCTCGGGGCATTGCCCCGCACCACCCAGGCTGCGCCGTCGAGCGATGCGTCCACGGCGGCGGTGCCCGGTGCGGAAAGGCGCACGGCCGGGCAACCTGGCTTTTCCAACGCGATCCACTGGGCAAGGCAATCGGTCTGGCCGCTCGCACCGACGATGGCAACCTGGCGCTGCGTCATCACCAAGCGGTAGGGCACGCGAGCGCGGCCCAACTCGCGCGCGACGACGCCCAGCGCCACGCCAAGGCCATCGACGGAGTTGACGTTGTAGGTGGCGTTGTTGAACTTGACGGCGATGGCGCCGTCCGACAGGCGGCCGACAGAGATGTCTTCGAAGCCCTTGCCGCCGAGTGCCTTGGCGAGTTGCGCCAGTTGGTCGTCCGTCACGCGAACCGGGCTGCCCATCGCCCCGGCTTGCGCGGCTTGCGGCAGGGGCGCCGGGTAGGCATCGATGGGCGGCGAGGCAGGCAGGCCGACGGACGAGAATTCGAGCGTGGCCGGTCGCGGCGCTGCGGATGGGGCCAGCGCCCCGGGGGCGACCGGCGGCGTATAGGCGGGGCGCTCGGTCGAGACCTTGTAGAGCGGCACGGTGAGGCCAACGCTGAACCAGTTGCGCGAGGTGTGCGCGTCACCCGACATGCGGGTGTTCGCGCCGATGTGCGCGGCCCAGCCGGCGGGCAGCCATTCGGCCGGCGCATACAGGCGCGCACCGGCAAATGAACTGCCGTCGGTGTATTCAAGTTGGCCTTGCAGCCAGGGAACCGGGCGCCAGGCCACGCTGGCAAACGGACCATTCAGCGGCGATGCGGCGCGAGCGGCCACGGCGGTGCGGTTGCTGCGGTACGCATAGCCGAGGCTGAAATCGAGGTTGCGTGCCTCCAGCGCCGTGTATGACGCCACGCCGTAGTAGGTGCGGAAGTTGGTGGCGGCGCCGCCCAGGTCGGTCGCGCCGACAGCAGCGTGCCAGCGGCGGCCGTTGTCGAGGTACGAGCCGGCCTTGAAGTTGAACGAGAGGTCGCGGATGCCGCAGTCCACGTTGAAGCAATTGGCGTTGAGCGTGTTCGCGGCCATGCGGCCGGATATCTCGAGGTTGGGCAGCAGGCCGAACCCGACCACGAGGTTGTGCCCGCTTGTTCCGTTCCCGCCGGTAAGCCGGGCGCCGACGACTTCGTTCTCGTAGGCAACACCCATCGCGCCCCAACGCAGGAGCGGCGCAGTCGGCGTCACCGACAGACCCGTGAACCCCGCACCACTGAGCATGAGCGTGTCCTGTTGCGCGAGTGCCGGCTGCGTGGCAAGTGCCAGCAACGCCATGCCTGCGCCTACGTCGAATACCCGTCCCATTGCTTTTCTGAATCTCTGAGTTGAAGCGGGGCCCTCACAAGGCAAAGGGCAGTCTTTCGACTGCCCTTTGATGAGAGTCCCGCTTGTAAGCGGCCTCGGGTTTAGTTGCCCGAAGCGCCGGTACCGGCGGTCGCGCCGGTCGGTCCGCTGACAGGCAACGGGAGCTTGTCGCCCGCAGCCTTGGCGGCCGCCAGCGCGGACGCCTTGACAGAGCCGTCCGCGTTCTGGGTCACGCTAGCGATGTTTTCAAGACACTTGTCGAGGTCTGAACCCAACACAAAGCTCACTACATCGAAGCCCAGGGTTCGCGCAGCTTGCAGGAACAGATTGGACTCGGCCTCCGTGTGGCCGTCCGCAATCAGCAGCGCCTTGACGACGTCCAGGACGGTCGCGCGATACGACGACGCCGCTGCGACGAGGCTGTCGGCGAAGGTACCATCCTTGGTGACCTTGTTGATGAGTTCAGCCATCGACAGCGACGTGGGGCCGACGCCAGCAGCGGCTTCCGTGACCTCGACGAGCAAATCAGTCAGCGGCGTGAAGTTGGCCACGGTGCCCGAAAACAAGATGCCGCGATACGTCAAATTGCCGAGCTTGGCAGACCCGATGCACGGGTAGGTGATTGCCGCTTTGCCCGTCGTATAGAACCCGAGCGCATTGGCCGTACCGGCAAGGGTTGCGCCATTGGCGCAGGTCATGTTGACGGTCGCACCGGCGAGCAACACGCCGCGGGCCACAGTGCCGGACACTTCCGTGCCGGTGCCGGTGCCGCTGCCACCACCGGTCACCGGTAGGAAGAGGTTACCTCCGCCACCGCCACCGCCGCCACCACAAGCGGCAACGGACACCAGCGCCACGGCGCATGCGAAGAGTTTGACCCAGTGGGTTTTCGCGATAGATTTCATCAAAGGTTTTCGGTTAGGGCTCTGGAGAATTGCGGATGGCGGTTGTCTCAGCGCATGGAAACACCTGCCCGGGAGCTTTCTGCACCCTGACTGCGATGGGACGCAGTCGTATACATTCTTGACCAACTGTAGTTTAGCAGGAACATATTGCGGCGCCGCAATTTAACGGAACGGCGCGATCGCAGACGTTTGGCCAACTACCAGCCTGTTAGCTTCCAAATTCGCCAAGATGACCACAATTGTCGGCGCTCATCTGCCGTTCATGGACAGCGGCACAAACACAACACATTTGCACAAATAGTTGAAGATGCCGTCTTGATGGCGACAAAAGCGCCTGAGCTTGCGGATTGCGGTCAGAGCGCCTTGCGCAGATTTGCAGGCGCGATCCGCAGCGCCTCGCGGTACTTCGCCACCGTGCGCCGCGCGCACTCGATCCCCTGCTCCTTCAGCATGTCCGAGATCTGGCTGTCCGACAGCGGCTTCTTGATGTTCTCGCTGGTCACGAACTGCTTGATCAGCGCCCGCACCGCCGTGCTTGACGCATTCCCGCCAGTTTCCGTACCCAGCGCCGACCCGAAGAAGTACTTGAGTTCCACCGTTCCGTAGGGCGTCGCCATGTACTTGGCGGTCGTCACACGGCTGATCGTCGACTCGTGCAGGCCGAGTTCGTCGGCAATCTCGCGCAGCACCAGCGGGCGCATCGCCAGTTCGCCGTGCACGAAGAAGTTCTTCTGCCGCTCGACGATGGCGTTACTTACGCGCAGGATCGTGTCGAATCGCTGCTGTATGTTCTTGATGAACCAGCGCGCCTCCTGCAGCCGCTGCGACAGCGCCTGACTGCCCTCGCCCCTGTGCGCCTTCAGCGCGCCGGCGTAGATGTCGTGCACGCGCAGGCGCGGCATCACGTCGGGGTTGAGCATGACGCGGAACTTGAGCGTGGCGCCGCGGCCGGTGCGCGTGACGATCACGTCGGGCACGACCACGTTGCGCTCCACGTCCACGAAGCGCCGGCCCGGCTTGGGCTCCAGCCGCGCGATGAGCTGCATCGCCGCGCGAACCAGTTCCTCGTTGCTCTTGGTGAGCGTGGCCAGGCGCTTGAAGTCGCGGCGGGCCAGCAGGTCCATCGGCAATTTGCAGATGGCGATGGCGACCTTGCGCACCTGCTCCTCGTCCTCGGATTCATCGGCATGCGCCAGCGCGCGCAGCTGGATCGCCAGGCATTCGCCCAGGTCGCGCGCGCCCACACCGACCGGCTCCAGGCTCTGCAGCAGGCCCAGCGCCATCTGGAAGCGATGCACCAGCTCGTCGAATTCGTCGTTGTCGTTGCCGGCCAGGCCCGAGGCCAGCGCGGGCAGCGAGTCCTCCAGGTAGCCGTCGTCGTTGAGCGACTCGATCAGGAAACTCAGCGCGGCGCGGTCGGTCTCGTCGAGGCGCAGGCCCAGCCCCTGGCGGTGCAGGAAGGCCTGCAAAGACTCCTGGCTGCGCGCCAGCTCGGTGGCGTCGGCGCGCTCGTCGCCGCCCAGGTTGTTGGCGCGCGCGGGGGCGTCGCCGCCCCATTCGCTGTCGTCGGGCACCATGTCGACGGTGCCGTCGCCGCCCCAGTCGGGCTCGCTGTCGGAGACGCCGTCCGCGGTCGCATCGGCGCTGGCGGCATCCGCTTCGCTCGACGCGGTGGCAGAGGCAGGGCCGTCTGCGCCGTTGGCGATGGGCGGAGTGGCGAACTCGTCGTCACGCGGCGGCGGCGCGTCGGCGGCTTCGAGGCCGAACTCCTCGCGCGCGGCCTCCTCGGCGGTGCGTTCGAGGAACGGGTTGTCGTCGAGCATCTGCTCGACTTCCTGGCTCAATTCCAGCGTCGACAGTTGCAGCAGCCGGATCGACTGCTGCAATTGGGGCGTCAGTGCCAGGTGCTGCGATACGCGCAGCGACAGGCCTTGCTTCATGCCGAAGGCCCCCTACATTCTGAAATGCTCGCCAAGGTACACCCTGCGTACCTCCGCGTTGTCGACGATCTCCGAAGGCGTGCCTTGTGCCAGCACTTGCCCGTCGCTGATGATGAAAGCGTGATCGCAGATGCCCAGCGTTTCCCGCACGTTGTGGTCCGTAATGAGCACGCCGATGCCGCGCCCCTTCAGGAAACTGATGATCCGCTGGATCTCGATCACGGCGATCGGGTCGATCCCCGCGAAGGGCTCGTCCAGCAGGATGAAGCGCGGCTGCGTGGCCAGGGCCCGCGCAATTTCCACGCGACGGCGCTCGCCGCCCGACAGTGACAGTGCCGGGGAATCACGCAGATGTTCGACGCGCAGGTCGGTCAGCAGCTCGGTCAGGCGCTCCTCGATGCGCTCCTTGCCGAGCGGCACCCGCTTGCCGTTGGCATGGGTCT
Source organism: Variovorax sp. dw_308 (assembly GCF_019207085.1). Taxonomy (GTDB): domain Bacteria; phylum Pseudomonadota; class Gammaproteobacteria; order Burkholderiales; family Burkholderiaceae_C; genus Variovorax. Next base: position 53,028 of record NZ_JAATOM010000005.1, read on the forward strand.
CGAACTGCAACTCCAGCACGGCGCGCACGTTCTGCTCGACCGTGAGCTTGCGGAAGATCGAGGCCTCCTGCGGCAGGTAGCTCAAGCCCATGCGCGCGCGGCGGTGGATCGGCATGTGCGCGATCGGTTCGCCATCGATGGTGATGTCGCCGGCATCGGCCCGGACCAGCCCGACGATCATGTAGAAGGACGTGGTCTTGCCGGCGCCGTTGGGGCCGAGCAATCCGACCACTTCGCCCTTCTGCACGCCGAGCGACACGTCCTTGACGACCATCCGGCTGCCATAGGACTTCTGCAGGCCGCGCGCTTCGAGGCGGCTGCCGTTGACCGCGACTGCCGCGACGGCGCCGCCGCCTGCCCCGAGCGAAGTCTCGCCGCCGCTGTCGATCATGGCGTTGTCGTTGCGCATCACGGGGGCGCTTCCCCACCGAGCGTGGTGGTGGAGCGCAGGCCGGCGCCAGGCGCCGGCGCGGGGGCCGGAGGCACGGAACCAGCCCGGGGACTGCCCGGCAATGCATTGGCAGGCGGGCGCGGCGTGAGCACGGCGCGCACGCGCGCGCCTTGCGTGCCGGACGACACGGCGGCGTCTGGCGGCACGGTGGAGCCGTTGACGGTGAAAGTGTCGTTGCTCTGGTCGTACACGATCAGCGGGCCGCTGCTTTCGTCGTTGACCTTGCTGCCGATGAGGCGCCGCATCACGGCGTGGCCGATGAATTTGACGTTGTCGGCGCGGCTGTCGTATTCGATGCGGTCGGATTCGCCCTCGATCCACTCGTCGCCGCCGGGTGCGTCGCGCTTCTGCTTGTAGTAGGCCAGCTTGCCGGGCGCGGCGGTGACCACGCCGTACTGGTAGCCCTCCGGGTCCTGCCGCACGTCGATGCGCGCGCCGCGGATGATGATCGTGCCCTTGGTCACGACCACCGCGCCGGTGAACACGCTGGTCTGCTTCAGGTCGTCGTAGCGCATGGCGTCCGACTCGATGTTCATCGGCTTGGCGCGGTCGGCCTTTTCAGCATGCGCGAGCGGCGCGCCCGCCACGGCAGCCAGCGCGAGCAGCCCGAGGGTTGCCTTGCATGCGGATTGAAGCGGGGTGAGGAGGTTGGGGCGCGTATTCATAAAGGCACGAAACTTGCTGCGCCCATTGTATGCGGCAGTCTGGCACGACCTTGACGAAAGGCCCAGTGCCAGAGGTCGATATTTCTACGGGTTGACTTTGTTCGCTCAACCCTTGCGGGCTTCGACAACCAGGTAGTCGGTGATCTGCAGCGCACGTTCCATGCTGCGGGCCAGTTCGCCGTCCACATACCAGCGACCGGCCACGCCGAACGCGGGAACGCCGGTGACCTGGTACTCGTTCTGCAATTGCGTGGCGCGCTTGGCCTTGCCGGCGACCGAGAAGGACTTGAACATCTCGCCGAACTTCTTGGCATCGAGTTCCGGCTGCTTGGCCACCCAGGCCAGGATCGCATCGTCGCCCATGACGGGCTGGCGCTGGCGGTGGATGGCGTCGAAGATCTTCAGCTGCATTTCATCGACCTTGCCCATCGCCTCCAGCGCGTAGTACATGCGCTGCTTGCTTTCGACGTCGTTGCCGACGAAGGCCACCGGCACGCGCCGGAAAGCAACCTGCGGCGGCAGTTTCTTGATCCAGGTCTCGAGGTCCGGCTCGAAGGCGGCGCAGTGCGGGCAGTTGTACGAGAAGAACTCGACCACCTCGACCTTGCCGGCCGGCGAATCCACCGGCGCGGGCTTGCCGAGCTTGATGTAGTCCTTGCCGGCCGAGAACATGGGCGCCTGCGCATGCGAAGGGCTGGCCAGGGGAAGCAGCCCGAGCGAAGTGGCGGCGAGCGAAAAATCACGACGATTCATTGAACAATTTCTCCAGTGCGGCTGACAGAGCCTGCCATGCAGCGCGAAGTTCCTCGCGCGCAAGCCCGGCCCATTCTCCCTGCAAGTTTCATTTGGTGGCGCGGCGTGCGGAGGCCCGCGATGGCGCCTACTTCTGCACCCGGACCAGGGCGGTATCCAGGCCGCCGCTGTCGAGCCGCTCCTTCAAGCGGTCGGCGTCGTCCTTTTTGCCGTACGGACCTGCGCGCACGCGGTAGACCGTGCGTCCGGCCTGCTCGCGTTCGGTGACCTTGGTCTCCACACCCATCAGCGACAACTTGGCGCGTTGCGCCTCGGCATCCTCGGTCGAGCGAAACGCGCCGGCCTGCACGAAGTACATGAAGGGGTCCGCGCCGGAAGAAGGCGCCGCGGCGGCCACCTGCGTGTTGCCGCCAGCGGTCTTCGAGCGGGCCAGGTCGCCGATCGGGTCGCTGGAGGAAGGCGGCAGGGCGTTGGCTTCGGCCGGCGTCACCGGCTTGGTGGCCGGCTTGGTGGTGGGGGCGACCACCACAGGTACCGGCGGCGTGGCCGGCGGATTGAGCGGGCCCACCGTGGCGGGCTGGGTCGCTGTCGCAGGCGCCGCGGCGACCGGCACCGGTGCCGCGGGAGGCTTGGCGCCGGCCTTGCCGGCCAGCGGCGCGTTCGGGTCCCAGTCGCGGTTCTTGCGGGCCTCGGCCTCGTCCTGCTCGGCGCCGCCGCGCTGCGTCTTGGTCATGAAGGGGATCGGCACCTTGGTCACATAGACCGCGATGCCCAGGGCCACTCCCAGGCCGATGACGAGCCCGATGATCAGGCCGATGACTACATTGCCGCTTTGTCGTTTTTTCATGGATGTCACATTCTCTCCGGCGCGCTGACGCCGAGCACCGCCAGGCCATTGTGCAGCACCTGCGCGCATGCGGCGACCAGCGCCAGGCGGGCGTTCTTCAGCGTTTCGTCGTCGACGAGCACACGCTCGGCATCGTAGTAGCTGTGCAAATTGGCAGCCAGTTCACGGAGGTAAAAAGTGACATCGTGCGGGGCGAAATCGCGGGCCGCGGCCGTGAGCATTTCCGGGTACTTGGCAAGTTGCAGCATCAGCGTCTGTGCCTGCGGCGCCTGCAGCGGCGACAGGTCGACGTCTTGCAGCGAAGCGACGTCGCCGCCCCAGTCGCGCAGCATCTTGCAGATGCGGGCATGGGCGTACTGCACGTAGTAGACCGGGTTGTCGTTGTTCTGCGCGAGCGCCAGGTCGATGTCGAAGGTGTACTCGGTGTCGGGCTTGCGGCTGAGCAGGAAGAAGCGCACGGCGTCGGTGCTGGTCCACTCGATCAGGTCGCGCAGGGTGACGTAGCTGCCGGCGCGCTTGCTGATCTTGACTTCCTCGCCGCCGCGCACCACGCGCACCATGGTGTGGAGCACGTAGTCCGGGTAGCCCGTGGGGATGCCCTCGCCCGCCGCCTGCAGGCCGGCGCGCACGCGTGCGATGGTGCCGTGGTGGTCGGTGCCCTGGATGTTCACGACCTTGTGGAAGCCGCGCTCCCACTTGGCGATGTGGTACGCCACGTCGGGCACGAAGTAGGTGAAGGTGCCGTCTTGCTTCCGCATGACGCGGTCCTTGTCGTCGCCGTAGTCGGTGGACTTGAGCCACAGGGCGCCGTCCTGCTCGTAGGTCTTGCCGTTGGCGACCAGGCGCTTCACCGTCGCCTCGACCCGGCCGCTGGTGTACAGGCTCGATTCCAGGTAGTAGTGGTCGAACTGCACCTGGAAGGCCTTCAAGTCCAGGTCCTGCTCGCGGCGCAGGTAGGCCACGGCGAAGCCGCGGATCGAGTCGATGTCGTCCACGTCGCCGCTGGCGGTGAACTCCCGGTCGTCGGACTTGACGGTCTTCTTCGCGAGGAAGTCGGCGGCGATGTCCGCGATGTAGTCCCCGTTGTAGAAGGCCTTGCTGGCGGGGTTGTCGGGGTCGGTCGGCCAGCACGCGTCGCCGGGCTTGAAGCCCTTGGCCCGCAGTTGCGTGCTGTTGGCCAGCGTCTGGATCTGCACGCCGGCGTCGTTGTAATAGAACTCGCGCCAGACCTTGTCGCCCTGCGTGGCGAGCAGGTTGCAGATGGCGTCGCCGAGCGCAGCCTGGCGGCCGTGGCCGACGTGCAGCGGACCGGTCGGGTTGGCCGAGACGAACTCGACCAGCACGCGTTCTTCGTTGGCGGGTTGCTGGCCGAACGCGGCGCCGTCGTGCAGCACCTCGCGCACGACCTGCTGCTTGGCAGCCGTCTTCAGGCGGATGTTGAGGAAGCCGGGGCCGGCGATCTCGACCGCGTCGACCCACCGGGCGAAGGCCGGCGTGGCCATGAGGGCGGCGCTCAGTTGCTCGGCGAGTTCGCGCGGCTTGCGCTGCAGCGGCTTGGCGAGCTGCATGGCGGCAGTGCTGGCGAAGTCGCCATGCGCTGCCACCTTGGGCGATTCGAAGATGGCCTTGGCGCTGGCGCCGGGCAGGAGGGATTCGAGCGTGCTCGCGAGTGCTGCAAGCAGCTCTTGTTTGACCAATAGCATTTGTGAATTTTACCGGGGCGAATTCAGACGGCCGCGCCGGTCATCCCGCGGACAGGGTCGCCCGTTAGGATGGTCGGCCCCGGAGCGGGGCACCTGTCACAACCCCTACCTTGCAAGGACATACACCATCATGAAGAAGCTCCTTTCCCTGGTCGCCACCACTGTCGCACTGGGCGCATGCCTCTCCTTCGGCGCGGCGCAAGCCCAAGACAAGGCCGCGGCACCTGCGGCAGCCGCCCCTGCAGCCGCAGCGGCTGGTGCAAGCTGCGACATGCAGGCCGCCGACAAGAAGCTCGCCGGCGCCGCCAAGAACAGCTTCGTCAAGAAGTGCGAGAAGGACACCAAGGCCGCCGTCGCGCCCGCTTGCGAAGCCAAGGCTGTCGACAAGAACGGCAAGGCCCTGGCCGGCGCCGCCAAGAACAGCTTCATGAAGAAGTGCGAAGCGGACGCGGCGAAGGGCTGATGCCCCGCCGCTGCCAGCGTTGAACCAAGGCCCGCCGCGTGCGGGCCTTGTTGCTTGTGCGTATGGCGCCTTACTTCAGCACGCCGAACAGGTTGTTGAAGTCATCGGTCCAGGCTTGCAGGCCCTCGATGGGCGTCACCGGCACGCTGGCGTTGCGGATCGATTCGCGGTCGAGGCTGGCGGCATTGCGCGCGACCAGCACCCAGTCGGTCCGGCGCAGCGCATCGTTGTGCTCGGCTTCGTCGTGCACGAGCACCGCGTGCAGCCCCTGCGCCTTGGCAATCTCCACGACCACTGGCGCCAGTGCGAGGAACCTGTTGGTCACGTGGAAGGCAATCACCCCGTCGGGCTTGACGTGGCGCAGGTAGACCTCCATCGCCTCCTCGGTGATGAGATGGATCGGCACCGAGTCACCCGAGAAAGCATCGACGGCCAGCACGTCGAACTGCTGCGGCTCCTCGCGCTCCAGCGCCAGCCGGGCATCGCCGAGCACGCGCTCGATCCTGGCGAGGCTGTCGTGCAGGAAGGTGAACTCGGTGTCGGCCAGCTCGAACACCTGCGGATTGATCTCGTAGACGCGGTACACGTCACCGGCGCGGCCATAGACCGCGAGCGTGCCGGCGCCCAGCCCGATCAGGCCGACGCGGCGCGGACCCTGCGGCGCCTCCGAGATGGCCAACCCGACGCCTGAGCTGGCACCGTAGTAGGTGGTCGGCTCGCGGCGCCTTGCCGGTGCGAGAAACTGCTCGCCGTGCTTGATGGAGCCATGGAACAACTTGCGCACGTTGTCCTCGGGATCGTCGCGGTGCGTGTCGCTGGTGGCCAGCGAGCCGTAGAAATTGCGTGTCATCTCGCGTGCGCCGGTGCTGTCGCTGCGCACCTGCAGTGCCAGGAATCCGGCGCAGCACGCGGCCACCGCCATGCCACCGGCCCAGCCAAGACGCCGGCCTCGCAGCACTGCAGCGCCAGCCAGCGCGCTGAGGATCAGGCCGAGACCCAGTTCGTAGTAAGCCGGCAGCACGTGCGGTGCGACGAGCCCGACCGCGATGCCGCCGATCGCGCCACCCAGCGACAGCATCAGGTAGAAGCGCGTGAGGTAATGCGGCGCCGGCCGCATGCGCGCCATCTCGCCGTGGAAGAACATGCACAGCACGAAGAGGCCGATCACGTAGAGCGGCAATGCGGTCTTGACGTCGGAGCCCAGGCTGTCCTGCAGGCCGAAGGCGCACAGCACCAGCATCACCGCCGTGGCCGGCAGGAAGAAGCCCCTGCGGTACCAGCGGTCGCTTTCGAAGCACAGGACGAAGGTCAGCAGGTAGACCGACAACGGCAGCACCCAGAGGAAGGGGATGGCCGCGACGTTCTGCGTGATGTGGTTGGTGATGGCCAGCAACAGCCAGGATCCGAGCGCGGGCAGGCCGAGCCACAGCAGGTAGTCGGCGATGCCGGGCGCTTGAAGAGGTGTGGCCGACGCGGGCGTGGCCTCGGTGGCCTGGCCGGCCTCTGCGTTGGCCCCAGTCGACGCCGTGCCCTGCCGCGCCGCGTACAGCGTGGTGCCGATGCACAGCAGCACGAACGCCGCATAGGCCCACGACCAACCTTGCGCCTGCCGCAGTAGCGAGCTGTGGGGCTCGATCAGCACCGGGTAGCTCAGCAGCGAGGCCAGCGACGCGAGGTTCGACAGCGAGAAGTAGCGGTACACCTGCGCGCCCCAAGGCGTGCGCGAGAGCCAGGACTGCACCAGCGGCCCGGTGGTCGACAGCAGGAAATACGGCAGCCCGATGGTGCCCAGCAGCAGCCCGAGGATCCAGAGCGTCGGGTCTTCGGAGCCCGCGGGCTTCCAGCGGGCGCTGGTCACGATCGGCAGGAAGGCCAGGCTCACCAGCAGCAGCGCCACGTGCAGCCGCGCCTGCGCCTTCGCGCTGAGTCGCCGCGTCACCGCGTCGGAGTACGCATAGCCCGCCAGCAGCACGACCTGGAAGAACACCATGCAGATCGACCACACCGCGGCCGATCCGCCGAACCACGGCAGGATCTGCTTGGCGATCAGCGGCTGGACCAGGAACAGCAGGAAGGCACTCGTGAAGATCGTGCCGGCGAACAGAAGCTTGATGTACCCAGGACTCACGCGCCCTCCTCCCATGTGTTGTGTTTGTTGCGCGAGCCTGCGCCGGCCGCCACGGCCTACTTGCCGTAGCCCCGCGCCAGGAACACCGCGAACAGCGGGATGAGCGCGATCAGGTGGGCCTGGATCATCACGAGCTTGCGGGTCTTCTTCACTTCCGCCTCGGCGGGCAGCGCGCCGGTCGCCCGCAGCGTCTTGCGCCAGCGCATGTACGTGATCGTCGGGAAGGCGGAGACGATGCCCACGATGATGAACAGCGTGAGCTTGATGTGCAGCAAGGGGTTGGTCCAGTACCAGCCCGTGCCCTTGACGCCGAGCCAGGTGCGCAGCAAGCCGGTCAGCAGCACCAGCACGGCCGCGATGCCGTAGACCATGTCGACCCGCGCCAGCCGTTCCACGACTGCGGCGTTGAGCCACTCGATGCGGCACAACGCCGCTTCGCTCGCGATGAAGACCACCATCGTGAGGATGGCCAGCAGATGCAGGTAGGCAAGGATGGCTTCGAGGGTCATCGCCTCATTGTGCAAGCATCGTGCCCGGCCGGCTATGCGCGGCGGCCCCAGTACTCGGGCATGCCGTATTGCAGCTTGAGGAAGTCCAGCCACAGCCGCACGCGCAGGGGCAGGTGTTTGCGCTGCGGGAACACCGCATAGACGCCGTTCGGCGGCGCGGCGAAATCGTCGAGCAGGGGCACGAGCAGGCCGGCGTCGATCTCCGCCTCGACCTCCCAGTTGCTGCGCCATGCGATGCCGTGGCCGGCCAGGCACCAGTCGTGCAGGACCTGGCCGTCGGTGCAGTCGAGCGGGCCGCTGGGGCGCAGGTGGATCACCTCCTCGCCGCCTTCCGCGCCCGGCGCGGGTGGCAGCCGAAAGGCCCAGCCGCGGGTTTGCGAAGCGTCACTCGACAGCGTGAGGCAGGCAAAGCGCACGAGGTCCGCCGGATGTCGTGGCGCGCCATGTCGGCGGATGAACTCCGGCGTCGCGACACAGCGGCGGCGGTTGTCCGCGAGGCGCAGGCTCACGAGCGAGGAATCCGGCAGGTCGCCCACGCGCACGGCGCAGTCATAGCCTTCGCCGGCCACGTCGATCACGCGGTCGCTGAGGTTCAAGGAGATGCGCACTTCCGGATGCAGCGCATGGAAGCGCGGCACCAGCGGCGCGACATGGCGGCGGCCGAAGCCTGCCGGCGCCGTGACGCGCAAGTGGCCGCTGGCCTTGACGCCGCCGGCGCTCACGCTGGCCTCGGCATTGGCGAACTCGACCAGCAGGCGCTGGCAGTCTTCGAGGAAGGCGCTGCCCTCGTGCGTGAGCGTGATGCGCCGCGTGGTGCGCACGAGCAGCTTGACGCCGAGGCGCTCTTCGAGCGCATCGATGCGCCGGCCCATGATCGCGGGCGCCACGTTCTCCGCCTTGGCCGCGGCCGTCAGGCTGCCGCGGGTGGCGACGGAGACGAAGGATTCGAGTTGCTTGAGGCGGTCCATCGCGAGGGCTTCTGGTTCATTTCAACAACGCGCGCACCGTCGCCAACGGCAGGAACAGCGTCAACGGTCCGGATCCAGCGAAGCAACGCGAAACGATACCGACCTCACTTCGCGTTCAGCAGCTTGCGCCGTCGAGAAAAGGCGCGACGCAATGCCGCAGTGGGCTTGGGTGGGGCAAGCAGCGCTTGCGCCAGGGTCTCCTGATCTGCCATCGACAGGCGCTGGACTTCCCCCTCCTCTATTGCACGCTGCGCCGCGCACTGAACCGCTGACGCGATGAAATCGGTCATCAGGCGACCTTCGACTTCCGCAGCTCGTTTGAGCTTTGCGTGCAAGTCGGCGCTGATACGGGCTTCGAGGCGAGCGGTCTCGGCAGTCGATTGCATTTCAAATCTCCTTGCAGAAATTGTGCGGCAGTTTGCCGAATCCGCGATTCACTCGAGACGAAGCAGGGTCGTGCGGTCAAGCAAATGCTTGGGTTCAGTCTCCAGTCGTGATGTGTTGTGACTTCAGGGTTTCGATGTCCGCGTCGCTGTAGCCGACTTCCTTGAGCAACACATTCGTGTGCTCGCCGAGCAACGGCGGCTGCAGGCGGATGCCGGGGCGCTCGCCGCCGATCGTGAAAGGCATGAGCGGCACCTTCGACGTACTGCCGTCGTTCATGCGGATGGGCGCGAGGCCGCCGGTGGCGTTGAGGTGCGGGTCTTCGAACAGGTCTTGCGGCTTGGTGATCGGCGCGAAAGGCAGTTCGTTCTGCTCGAACACTTCGCTCAGTTCGGCGGCGCTGCGGCCGGCCAGGTGCGAGCGCAGGATCGGCATCATCCATTCGCGCGCGAGAACGCGGTCGTTGTTGGTCTTCAGGCGCGGGTCGGCCAGCATCTCCTCCAACCTGAAGGCCTTGCAGAAGATGGTCCACTGCTTGTCACTGACAGCCGCAAGGAAGATCTGCTCGCCGTCCTTCACGGTGAACACGTCGTACACGGCCCAGGCCGAGATGCGGCTGGGCATCGGGTCGGCCGCCTTGCCCGTGGCAGCGAACTGCATCATGTGCTGCGCGACAAGGAAGATGTTGTTCTCGAACAGCGCGGACTGCACCTCGCAGCCTTCGCCGGTCTGGTCGCGCTGGCGCAACGCGGCCATTGCGCCGATGGCGCCGAACATGCCGCCCATGATGTCGTTGACGCTGGTGCCCGCGCGCAGCGGGTCGCCGGAGCGGCCGGTCATGTAGGCCAAGCCTCCCATCATCTGGACGACTTCGTCCAGCGCGGTGCGGTGGTCGTACGGGCCGGGCAGGAAGCCCTTGTGGCTCACGTAGATGAGGCGCGGGTTGAGCTTCCTGAGACTCGCGTAATCGAGACCCAGCTTCTTCATCGTGCCGGGTTTGAAGTTCTCGCTGACGATGTCGGCGGTGGCGATCAGGCGCAGCGCGGCCTCGACGCCTTCGGGACGCTTGAGATCAAGCGCAATGCTCTTCTTGTTGCGGTTGAAGGTCGGGAAGAAGCCCGCGCCGGAGCCGAGCAGCCGGCGCGTGTTGTCGCCTTCGATCGGCTCGACCTTGACGACTTCGGCGCCGAGGTCGCCCAGCAGAAGTCCGCAGGTCGGGCCCATGACCATGTGGGTGAATTCGACGACGCGGATGCCGGCGTAGGGCAATGGCTTGGGGGCTTCAGACATTTGATGTGGTTCCTTGTTGCCTGAAGCCCTTCGGCAGGCCGGCTTCGGGGGTCATGCCGTAGACCGGCTCGCCGGGCAGGCCGGCGATCAGTGGTGCGCGTGCGGCCATCAGCTTGTCGAGGTCGATGCCGGTGCGCACACCCATCGCCTCGAACATGAAGACCAGGTCTTCGGTGACGACATTGCCCGATGCGCCCGGCGCATAGGGGCAGCCGCCAAGGCCGCCGAGCGACGAATCGAAGGTGCGAACGCCCTCTTCATACGCGGCAAGGCAGTTGGCCAGCCCGAGGCCGCGCGTGTTGTGCATGTGGGCCGCGCCGGCGTGCGCCCCCAGTTCGGCGCGCAGGCGCTTGAAGAGGCGGCGCACCTGCGCGGGGTTGGCATAGCCGACCGTGTCGGAGAGTCCCGATTCATCGGCGCCGGCGGCAATGCACTGCACGGCCAGCGCGATGACTTCGTCCTCCGGCACATCACCCTGCAGCGTGCAGCCGAAGGCGGTCGAGATGCCGGCCTCCAGCCGCACGTGCGGGGCCATGTCGCGGCGCAGCTCCGAAATGGCGCGCACCTCCTCGACCATTTGCTCGCGCGTCTTGCGCACGTTGGCCAGCGAATGCGCTGCGCTGGCCGACACCGGCATGGTGAGCTTGTGGACACCGGCCGCCAATGCGGCCTCGGCGCCGCGCCGATTGGGCACCAGCGCCATCACGGTCAGGCCGGGCAAGGTGATCGCATGGCGCACCACCTCGGCGGCGTCGGCCATCTGCGGCAGCAGCTTCGCGGGCACGAAGGACGCGACCTCGATCTCTCGCACGCCCGCCGCATGAAGCGCATCGATCCAGCGCAGCTTGTGAATCGTGGGCATCGTGGCCTTGACCGACTGCAGGCCGTCGCGCGGGCCGACCTCGCTGATCAGCACATCGGGGGATGTCATCTCTTTTCGTCTCCTTTGGCTTGACTGTTCCGTCTGATAGAACTATATTCCGTTAAACAGAATTAAATCGACGAATCACCCGCCTGTCAAGGAGACGCCATGCCACGCAAGCCCCAGACCGAATCCGTCTCCGACCTGAACGCCGCCCCCGGCGGCGCCGCCGCGGTCGACCGGGCACTGAGCCTGCTGGCAGCGTTCCAGCCGGGCGACGACGCCTTGTCGCTGGGCGATTTCGCGGCGCGTACGCAGCTCTACAAGAGCACTGTCCTGCGCCTGCTGGCCTCGCTGGAACATGCCGCGTTGATCCGGAGGCTGGACGACGGCCGCTATGCACTCGGCGCGGAGATTGCCCGCTTGCACGGCCTCTACGCCGCGGCCTTCTCCCTTGACCAGATCGTGCTGCCGGTGCTGCGCGACCTGGTCGCAGCCACCGGCGAGAGCGCGGCCTACCACGTCAGGCAAGGCCACGGCGCCGATGCCGTGCGCGTGTGCCTCTATCGCGTCGATTCGCCGCATCCCATTCGCGACCACATCAAGGCCGGCGACGTGCTCCCGCTGAACCAGGGCACCGGCGGCCGCGTACTCGGCGCCTTCGACACGGAAGCGCCCGCCCCCGCCGGCAAGGAAAAGACGCTCTACGCGAAGATCCGCAAGGACGGCTACTTCAGCAGTGTGGGCGACCGCCTTGCAGATGTCGCCGGCATCTCCGCGCCGGTGCTCGACGCACGGGGCGCCCTGGCCGCGGCCGTGACCCTCACGATGCCCGCGCATCGCTACGACCCCGCCTACATCGCGCCAGTTCTGGCTGCTGCAAAGCAACTCAATGGCCGCGTGTGAGCGGCGATTACCTGCGTTTACATCACAAATAACGGGATTCTTCGGCGATTAATCTTTGCCTCGGTATCCAATACAGTATCGACACGGGTTTTGCACCCACCCCTTTCATATACATCCCCCGAGGTTTTCCATATGACCGAACGCACCAACGTTCACGGCCTCCAGGTCGCGACCGAACTCCATCAATTCATCGAGCAGAAGGTCCTGCCCGCCACCGGCGTGGACAGCGCGAGCTTCTGGAAGGGTTTCGACGCGATCGTGGCCGACCTGGCGCCGAAGAACGCCGCCCTGCTGGCCGAGCGTGACCGCCTGCAGGCCGAGATGGATGCGTGGCACAAGGCCAACCCGGGCCAGATCAAGGACATGCCTGCGTATCGCGCCTTCCTCGAGAAGATCGGCTACCTTGTGCCGTCGCCGAAGGACGTGCAGACCACGACCTCGAACGTCGACGCCGAACTCGCGCAGCAAGCCGGCCCGCAACTGGTGGTGCCCATCCTCAATGCCCGCTACGCGCTGAACGCCGCCAACGCCCGTTGGGGCTCGCTGTACGACGCGCTCTACGGCACCGACGCCATCCCCGAGACCGACGGCGCCGAGAAAGGCAAGGGCTACAACCCGGTACGCGGCGCCAAGGTCATCGCTTTTGCGCGCAACGTGCTCGACCAAGCCGCGCCGCTGGCCAACGGCTCGCACAAGGACGCCACCGGCTACAGCGTCAAGGACGGCCAGCTGGTCATCGCGCTGCACAGCAGCAGCACGGCGCTCGCCGAACCGTCGCAGTTCATCGGCTACACGGGTGACGCGTCGGCGCCGAAGTCGGTACTGCTCAAGCACAACGGCATCCACCTCGACATCCAGATCGACCGCAGCACCGCCATCGGCAAGACCGACGCGGCCGGCATCAGCGACGTGGTGATGGAAGCCGCGCTCTCCACCATCCTCGACCTGGAAGACTCCGTGGCCGTGGTCGATGCGCAAGACAAGGTGGTCGCCTATGGCAACTGGCTCGGCATCCAGCTCGGCACGCTGACGGAAGAAGTGGCCAAGGGTGGCAAGACCTTCACGCGCGGCCTCAACCCCGATCGCGAATACACCGGTGCCGACGGCAAGCCCCTGAAGCTGCACGGCCGTTCGCTGATGTTCGTGCGCAATGTCGGCCACCTGATGACCAACCCGGCCATCCTGTACACCGGCGGCAAGGAAATCCCGGAAGGCATCCTGGACGCCGTCGTCACCACGACCATCGCCACCATCGACCTGAAGCGCAAGGGCAACTCGCGCACCGGCAGCATCTACATCGTGAAGCCGAAGATGCACGGCCCGGCCGAAGTCGCCTTCGCCAACGAGCTGTTCGGCCGCGTCGAGCAACTGCTGGGACTGCCGGCCAACACCGTGAAGCTCGGCATCATGGACGAGGAGCGCCGCACCAGCGTCAATCTCAAGGCCTGCATCGCCGCCGCTTCGGCGCGCGTGGCTTTCATCAACACCGGTTTCCTGGACCGCACCGGCGACGAGATGCACACCGGCATGCAGGCCGGCGCGATGCTGCGCAAGGGCGACATGAAGACCACGCCGTGGATCACCGCCTACGAGAAGAGCAACGTGCTGGTCGGCCTGGGCTGCGGCCTGCGCGGCAAGGCGCAGATCGGCAAGGGCATGTGGGCCATGCCCGACCTGATGGCCGACATGCTGAAGATCAAGATCGGCCACCCCAAGGCCGGCGCCAACACGGCCTGGGTGCCCTCGCCGACCGCCGCCACCCTGCATGCGCTGCACTACCACCAGGTCAACGTGGCCGAGGTGCAGAAGGAACTCGAGAAGATTGACGCCGACGCGCAACGCGATGCGATCCTCAACGACCTGCTGCAAGTGCCGGTATCGCCGACGACCAACTGGACTGCCGAAGAGAAGCAGCAGGAACTCGACAACAACGTGCAGGGCATCCTCGGCTACGTGGTGCGCTGGATCGACCAGGGCGTGGGCTGCTCGAAGGTGCCCGACATCCACAACGTCGGCCTGATGGAAGACCGCGCGACGCTGCGCATCAGCAGCCAGCACATCGCCAACTGGCTGCTGCATGGCATCGTGACGAAGGAGCAGGTGGATGCGACCTTCGAACGCATGGCCGCGGTGGTCGACAAGCAGAACGCGGGCGATCCGCTCTACAAGAACATGGCCGGCAACTTCAAGACCTCGGCCGCCTACATGGCTGCGCAAGACCTGGTGTTCAAGGGCATCGAGCAGCCGAGCGGCTACACCGAGCCGCTGCTGCATGCATGGCGGTTGAAGGTGAAGGGCGAGGCTTGATGGGCTGAGCGCCTCGCTGCGGCCGCACACGACGGCGCCTTCGGGCGCCGTTTTTGTGTTCACAGTGAGCACTCAAAAACTCGGTGCACAATCGATCTGTACATCTCTTGTCAACGAGGTACAGGATGCAAGAAACCCCCATTCCTCAAGCGCAAAACAACGATCAGGTGATATCTGCGCAGACCTTCGCAGCCAAGCTGGAAGAATGGCGCCGGGACTACTTCGGTGCGCCTGGCTGCCCTGACACAACGGATTGGGCAGACCCTTGGACTGAGGTTCGTGATGCCGCAGCAGGAAGGACGTCGCGGATCATGTGATCCGCTTCATCGCAGGGCGAGGGCGCCCTTAGGTATCACTCCACTTGCGCAACAGGTTGTGATACGCGCCGGTCAGCGTGCGCCGCGCCGACTCATCCGCGCCCGTCTGGTTCAGCCGCTGGATCGCGTTGTCCATGTCGAACAGCAAGGCGCGGTCGCCCACGTCGCGCACCAAGCTTTGGACCCAGAAGAAACAAGCGACTCGCACGCCGCGCGTGATCGGCGTCACGCGGTGCACGCTGGTGGCCGGATACAGCACCAGGTCGCCCGCCGCGAGCTTCACGGTCTGCATGCCATGCGTGTCCTCCATCTGCAGCTCGCCACCGTCATAGCTCGCAGGGTCCGACAGGAACAGCGTTGCCGAAAGATCGGTGCGCACCTTGCGGCCGTTGTACGGATGGATGCGCACGCCGCCGTCCACGTGCAGGCCGAAGGTCATGCCTTCGCTGTAGCGGTTGAACATCGGCGGGTAGAGGAAGTTCGGCAGCGCCGCGCTGATGAACGTCGGGTTGCGCTCCAGCGCGCTGGCGATGATGTCCTGGCAGGCCTGCGCCACCTCGGTGCGCTCGTCGATCTGCTGGTTGAACTTGACCGGCGCGCCCTGATGGCCGGCCGTGACGCGGCCATCGACCCAGGCGTCGCCGGCCGCATCGAGCCGCGCCCTCACCTGTGCGACGGCGTCGGCGTCGAGGACTTTCGGAATGCAGACCAGCATGGATGGAAGGACGGCGGCCAGCCGTCGCGGATCAGTAGAAGCGGTAGTTGAGCGACAGCGTGGCGGAGGTGCCGGAGCCCGGCACCGCGCGACCGCCGTCGGACGGGATCAGCGCGTCGTAATAGTACTTGTTGGTCAGGTTGTAGACGTTCAGCCGCACGTCGTACTTGGGCTGGTGGTAGGCGACCATCGCATCGAAGCGCGTGTAGCCCGGCACTTGGACCAGGTCGGTGTTGTTGGCATAGCGCTTCGAGCTGGCGGTAGCGCCGAGGCCGGCTTCCCATTCGGGGGTGAAGGCATAGGTGGTCCACAGGCTGGCCGCATTCTTCGGCGTGTTGGCCGGCGTCTTGCCCTGCGTGCCCGGCGCGATGCCGTCGATGATGGTGCCGTCGAGGTAGGTCCAGGCGCCGAACAGCTGGAGCTTGTCGGTGACGCGTCCGGCCACGCCGGCACGCGCGCCGTTCACGCGCACGGTGCCAGTGGCGGTGTAGGTGCCGTCGTTGTTCTGCGAGCGCGCATTGGTCTGCGTGATCTGGAACGCCGCTGCGCTCAGCGACACCTTGCCGTCGTTCAGGTCCCACTTGCCGCCGGCTTCGTACGACTTGTTTTCCTGCGGCGGCAGGGGTTGCGTGCCGCCCGTGGTCGCGACCAGCTGTTCGAGCGACGGGTTGAAGGAGGTGCTGTACGACACGTAGTACGACTGGGCGGGCGTAGGCTGCCAGATGGCGCCGGCGCGCACGCTGGTGAAGTCCACGGTCTGCTTTTCGTAGCCGAGCGTGGTGGCGGATGTGACCGTGTTCGCCACATCGGCCTTGAAGTGGTCCTGGCGCACGCCCGCGACCAGCTTCCATTGCGGGCTGAGTTCGATGGTGTCGTTGATGTAGGCGGCGACGGTATCGCCTGTCGCCGTCGCCAGGTTGCCGGGCAGGCTGGGCGCGTTGGCGGGCGAATCGATCTCGATCGGGTTGGCGAGCGGCGTGCAGGACGCATAGCCGCTGGTGCCGCCGGCCGGATTCAGGGCCGAGCGGCCGCAGGTGCCGTTGCGGTAGTAGGCCTGGTTGCGGTAGCTGTCGTGGCCCAGCTCGAGGCCAGCCAGCAGGCTGTGCTTGATCGAGCCGGTGTCGAACTTCGTGCTGAGCTCGGTCAGATTGAACAGCGACCTGTCGTTGATCACGCGGTCGTGACTCTGCTGGCGCACCCACAGCTGCTCGATCGGCAGCGCGCTGATCAATGGCAAGGGCACGGCAGTGGTGCCGGTGGTTCCGGCGACATACGCACCGTTGACGATGCGGCCGATGTTCTGCGGTGCGGTTTCGCGCGCATCGGTGGTGACGTCGTTGAACTGCGTCTGGTTGCGGATGCGTGTGTCCGCGGTGATCTTGTGATCGATCAGCGCCCCGAAGGCGCCGATGTCGGAGATGGTGCGGTCGTCGCCGAAGCCGTAGGCGTTGTTGCGATCGACCTTGGCAGGCCGGCCGTTGAGCGGCGGCACGCCGTAGTCGGGCATGTCGCGGTTGTGCTGCACCAGGGCAGACAGCGTGACCTGCGTCGGCGTGTTGATGCCGAATTTGAGGACGGGCGCGATGCCCCCGTCCTGCAGCTTGGTCTGGTCGCGGGTGGTGGCATCGCCGTACTGCGCCATGCCGGAGACGCGGAACGCCGAGGTCTCCGACAGCGGCTGGTTGACGTCGACGGTGGTGCGGACCAGTCCCGTGGTGCTGGCGGACACCGAAGCTTCTGCCGCCGCGGTGAGCGAAGGCCGCTTGGTGACCTGGTTGATCACGCCGCCCGTCGAGCCGCGCCCGAACAGCATCGACGACGGCCCCATCAGCACTTCGACGGCGTCCAGCGCGAACACGTCGCGGTAGTACTGGGCGCGGTCGCGCGCGCCGTCGAGATAGATGTCGGTGCGCGCCGAGAAGCCGTTGAGATTGATGTTGGTGCCGATCTGTCCGCCTTCGGCGCCGCCGATGGTGAGGCCCGGCACGTTGCGCAGGGCGCTGGCCAGCGAAGTGGAGCCCTGCGATTGCATCAGCGCCTGGTTGATCACGGTGATCGATTGCGGGATGTCGTGCGGATCGCCGCCAGCCCGGTCGATGGACAACGCGCTCGGTGGGCTGAAGCTGCCCTTGTCGTCGGTGACGGGCACCTGGATCTCGCGCAAGGTCGCCGGCTGGCTGGTGCCGGGGGCTGCGGTAGCGGGCGCCGCGGGCGGGGTCGGTGCTTGCTGGGCGGCGGCGCCGGAACAGGCGGCCACGGCGAACAGGCCGGTCAGGCCGAGAGCCAACGGCGTCCGTCGGGCGGCCGGGCGTTGCTTGCGATTCATGGGGTCTTCTCCTGGGGAAAGGCAGCGCCTGCAATGGCTCCTGCAGGCGCTGCGGACGCGCGAGCACGGCGCGCTGTCGCTGCAAATGGTAGCTGCGAATCACTCGTATTTGCGTTTGATTTGGCAAGCGTGCGATGGGCACGACAGATCTGAAAATCTTCGTCTCAAGTCAGCTTCCGCACAGGTTCATCCCTGCGTCCTCGCGAGCGATAGCGTTGAGCAGTGAAGCCCGCACGCCCTTGAATCCGGCGTGGATTCGCCCGCGTACTGGAAGCAAGCGCAATGCGCCCCCGCGCTGTTGGCGGTTTCCACAGATGCCTTGTCTCATCCAACCTTCCAGGAGCTTCCCAATGAAAAAACTCATGATTGCCGTCGGCGTTTCAGTCCTGCTCAGCGCTTGCGCGGGCGGCATGGGCGCGGGCAACACCGGCATGGCCGGCGCCACCGCCATGGCGAACCCGATGGTCGGCGGCGCAGCGATGTATCCGACCAAGGACATCGTCGACAACGCCGTCAACTCGAAGGACCACACGACGCTGGTCGCCGCCGTCAAGGCCGCCGGCCTCGTCGACACGCTCAAGAGCCCGGGCCCCTTCACCGTGTTTGCGCCCACCAACGAAGCCTTCGCCGCGTTGCCGCCGGGCACCGTCGACACGCTGCTCAAGCCCGAGAACAAGTCAACGCTGACCAAGGTGCTGACCTATCACGTGGTGCCCGGCAAGATGGACGGCCCCGCCCTGATGAGCGCCATCGCGGCAGGCGGTGGCAAGGCCATGCTGAAGACCGCCAGCGGCGGCACGCTCACCGCGACGATGAGCGGCAGCAAGGTGATGGTGACCGACGCCAAGGGCGGCACCGCCACGGTGAGCATTGCCAACGTCTACCAGTCGAACGGCGTGATCCACGTCGTCGACAAGGTGCTGCTGCCGGGTTGAGCGGAGCGGGGGTTGCGCAGCTTCGCTATGCGTCGTCCGCGTTGGGCGGCATCAGCGCCGCCAGCGCGGACGCACTGCCAGCCTCCGGCACCGGCGCCGCGTCCAGTGACGCACCCGCGTCCTGCGCCGGCCCGAGACGCGCCGCCAGTCGGAACGCGACCACCATCGCGAGCGTGCCGAAGATGGCCGCACCCGCCGCCTGCCCCACCAGCACGCCGGCCGGCCCGTAGTGCGAACCGATCCATGCGAAGGGAATGGTGCCGAGCGTGGCGCGTGCCCAGTTGAACCCGGTCGACAGCAGCGGCCGGCCGAGATTGTTGAACGCCGCGTTGGCCACGAACAGCGCGCCCACGAAGAAGAAGCCCGCGGCAATCCACGAGCAATACGCATGGATCAGCGCCGCCGCCGGGCCTTCGGCGGAGAAGGCCCACACGATCAGCGACTGCCCCAGCGCGAGCAACAGCCAGGCCGCGCCCACTGCAAAGACCATGAACAGCAAGCTGGCGCGCAACGCCACGCGCACGCGCCGGAATTGCCCCGCGCCAAGGTTCTGCGCAAGGATCGGCCCGACCGCGCCACTCAGCGAATACACCAGCCCGAAAGCGACCGGCGTCATGCGGTCGATGATGGCCTGCCCCGCGACCGCCGACGCGCCGAACTGCGCGATCGAGTGCGTCACGAAGGCCGCGCCGACGGGCGTTGCAAGGTTGGTCAGCACACCGGGGCCGGCCACGCCCATCAGCAACCGCGCATCGGCACGCAGCCGCCCGGGATCGAAGCGCGCCAGCAGATGGTGCCGCACGACCACACCGCGCATGCCGACCGCCGCCAGCATGCAGCGCGACACCACCGACGCGGTTGCCGCGCCCTCCACCCCCATGCCCAGGCCGAAGATCAGGATCGGATCGAGCACCGCGGTGGCGACTGCGGCACCGAGCGTCACCATCATCGCGCGCCGCGCATCGCCCACGGAGCGCAGCAGGGCTGCGCAGGCCATGCCGACGCCGAGCAGGGGCATCGACATCACGGTGATCGCAAGGTAGCGGGCCGCATACCGCTCGGTATCACCTGTGGCGCCGAGCGCACGCAGCAGCGGGTGCAGGAACATCAGCGTGACGATGCCTACGCAAGCCGTGACCGCGACCATCAGCACGAGGCTGGATGTCGCGATGCAGCGCGCATCGGCGCGACGGCCCGCACCGATCGCGCGCGCCACCACCGCCGTGATGCCGATGGTCACGCCGATGCACACCGATGTATGAAAGAAACCGACGACGCCTGCAAAGCCGACGGCAGCGGCTATTTCCTTTTCGCCGAGACGCGAGATGTAGAACAGGTTGATCAGGTCGACGACGAAGACCGCGATGAGCCCGACTGCCGCGGTGGTCGACATGACGCAAACATGCTTTATCAACGACCCTGTAACGAAACGTGGTTTGTCGGTGTCGTGTGTGGTCATGGGGCGAGCCATTTTGCGTGCGGGCGAGGTGCTCACTATCATCGCGCGCACATGTTCTTTCCCCTACTTTTGAAGCGGCTGCGCATCGTTCACCTCGAGCCATCGGAGACAGACCACCAGCAGATGTGCGACGCCCTCGGACTCAACCAATCGAGTCCGCTGATCGAGCGCGTGGAGACGCTGGAACGCTTCAGGCAACGGCTGATCGACGCGCCATGCGACGTGGTCGTGTCCGCCTATCGCCTCGATGGCTTCAGCGCGATGGATGCCTGGGAAGTCCTGCTGGGCACGCCCGGACGGCAGCCCGTGTTCATCGTGTTGTCGCGTTCGGCGAGCGAGGCCGAGGCCATCGACGCGGTGCGGCGCGGCGCCTGCGATTTCGTGCGCAAGAACGCGCTGCCGCAACTGGCCCGCGTGATGGTGCGCGCGCTGGACGCGAGCCGCATCCGCACCACGAAGGAAGATTCGCAAGCCGAGCTGGCGGGCTCCGTCGAGCGATCGACAGAACTCAACGACGACCTTCGCAGGTGCATCGAGGAGGAGCGCCAGGCGATCGCGCGCGAGGTGCAGGACGACATCGGCGGTTCGCTCGCGGCGCTGAAGTCCGACCTCGGCTGGATCGGCCGGCAAGCGAAAGAGCCGGGCGTGCTCGACCATGTCAATGCCGCCACCGAGATGCTGCAACACGCCATCGGCGCCAGCCAGCGCATCGTGCAGGACCTGCGTCCGCCGGTGCTGGAGCGCGGCATCGTGGCGGCAGTCGATTGGCTGGCGGATTCATTCGAGCGCCGCACCGGCGTCAAGACCGCGTTCACGAGCACGCATGAAGTCATCCATGCACCGGAGGATGTGCAGCTCGTGGCCTATCGCACCGCGCAGGCGGCGCTGACCACCATTGCCAGGCATGCCGCGTGCAGCGAGGTGCGCATCGAGCTGTCGGATGGCGAGAACATGCTGACCCTGGAGATCACCGACAACGGCCGCGGGCTGACGCGGGCTGAACTCGAGAAGCCGCGGGCCTTCCACGGGCTGGGCGCACGCGCCCGCACCGTCGACGGCCGGCTGGACATCAGCAACGACGGCGGCGGCGCGGGGACGTCCATCATCCTCTCGGTGCCGCTGGCGCCGGTGGAAGGCAGCCTGAAGACCGCACGGCTGCAGACCTGAGGGAGTCGTCCGGCAAATAGCCGCACACAGCCATTTGCCGGCCCCCACCCGGCCGAACGATCGACCCCGCGCATCGCCCCATCCCTCCCATCCGCGAGGGAGCAAAGCGGCGTGCACGGCCTGTCGCGGATGGACCGCGGCACTTCATTTGGCCGAGAATTCAATTTCTTACAAATGGAGTGCCGACAACATGAACCCGAGGACGATCCCTTTTCCCGCGCTGGCCTTGACGGCCGCCGTTGCGCTGCTTGCCGCGGGCTGCTCATCCACCGCCAACAAATCTGCGGATTCGGGCGCGCCAGCGCAAGCCACTGCAGCGCCGCCCGCGCCGCCTCCCAAGCCCATGATCGAGGGGATGGGCTACGACGAGTTGGCCGGCGTGCTGGGCGATGGCGCAGGCAAGGGCCTCAAGCAGGATCTCGTCGGCAAGACCGTCACGCTGTCGCTGTCGAAGCCCAGCGGGCGCGGCGCACCGGCGGGCACCTACGTGGTGAGCGATGGTGACTCGACCTACTTCCGCTGCCGCGCCGTCGGCGGAGGCTTCAGCGGCGGCGAGGTGGTGACAAAGATTCGCGACTACCGCTACGTCGCCAAGCCGCTGCAACGCATCGTCGACCTCGACCGATGCGCCGTGGCCGCCTCGGCCGAACCGGCGCGGCCGGCTGCGGCCGCGACAACTGCGGCTGCTGCACCCGCGGCATCCAGCGGCGGCGCAGGCACCGTCGGCGCCGGCAAGCCCGGCATGGATGCGCGCGGCAATGTCGTCGACTCCTCCAAGGTCGAGGCCGGCAGCGGCCGCACCGTGAAGGGCCTCAACGACTACGAGGGCGAGATCACCGGCAACCCCGGACCTGGCAGCAAGTTCACACGCTTGCAGATCGGCATGCCGACGCGGCAAGTGACTGACCTGATCGGCCCGCCCACGGACCAAGGCGTCTACGTGACCGGCAAGGCCTTCATCCCGTTCTACTTCGGCAGCGACCGCCACCGCTACGAGATGACCTACAAGGGCCAAGGTCGCCTGGTGTTCGCCGGCGGCGGCATGGGCGATTACTCGAGCGGCAACCTGATCTGGATCATCCATAACCCGAACGAAGCCGGGTACCGCTGAACAGGGTCAGTACGCGTTCTGGTAGCGCTCCACCTGGCAGTCGAAGGAGCCGGGGTTGGTCTGGCAGACCCCATAGCCGCCGGGCGGTGGGGTGCCGCAGCCGGCGAGCACGCACAGGAGCATTGCGCTTATCCACTTGACCATGAATCCTCCGCCGGCAAAGTTGCCTTGCGACTGTACCGGCAGTGCGATGCAAGTGCGGATGATTTCTTCTGGATGGCAAAGCCACATCGACCTGAGACGCCGGACCTCCACTGATTTGGGGATGGGCTCTTCCGCGCGGCGCCGATAGAGTCGATCGAGTCGTCGCAAAGGAATCTGGCCCATGACCACCGAAGCCGAATCCGCGCCCACCAAGGCAAGAGTCGCCGCAGCGGCAGCGCCACGCGAGACCGCCGATGCAGCACGGGCGGACCGGGAGGGCCGCGCGTTGCGGATGGCCGAGGCGCTGGACATCGAGAGACGCGTGCTCGATCGCGAGCATCCGGTGCACGCCACGGTGGCCTTCGAGCAAATGCGCAACGCGCTGCCGACGGGCGACGATGCACCGCCTCGGGCAAGGGGTACGGTCGGGCTCGCCTTGTCGGGTGGCGGCATTCGCAGCGCGACCTTCGGACTGGGCGTGCTGCAGGCGCTGGCCGCCCGCGGAAAGCTCGGTGCCTTCGACTACCTCTCCACCGTCTCCGGCGGCGGCTACATCGGCAGTTGGCTCAGCGCCTGGATCCATCGCGCCGGCCTGGCCGAGGTGCAGGCGCAACTCGGCGAATTCGGCAGCGTCAACAGCAAGGGATCGCCGACGTCGGCCGAGCCCGGCGAGGTGAGCTGGCTGCGCCGCTACAGCAACTACCTCGCGCCGCGCACGGGCCTCCTGTCGTACGACACGCTGACCTTGATCACGACCTGGTTGCGCAACGTCACACTGAACGCGGTGGTGCTGGTCGGCTTTCTCTGCGCGGTGCTGGCCCTGCCCTTCCTGCTGCTGGCGCTGATGCGCTTCGGCGAGGCCAACTACGTCAACTTCGGCTTCGCGGCGGCATGGTGGGGCATCGTCTTCTTCAGCATGATCGGCTACAACCTCTGGCAGCAGAGCATGCGGTCCAAGCGCAAGCGCAACTGGGTGATCTCCACGCCGGGCGTGGTGTCGACGGTGGTGCTGCCCGGCGTGATGACCTGTTGTTGCGCCGCGATCTGGCTGGGCGATCCGGCGCAACAGACGATGCCGATCAACCTCAATGCCGGCGCGATCGTCGCCAGCCTGCTGGCGCTCATGTTCCTGGGCTGGGCGCTGGCGGAAATCCTGCTCAAGCCGAAGACTGTCCAGCTGAGCCGGTCTGAATTCTGGGTGATGTCGGGCGCCGGCGTGGTGGGTTTCGCGGCCGGGGCGCTGGCGCTCGCGGGGCTCTATCTCGGCTGGCGCGCGCTGCTTGCCAACAACACGGTGAACCAGGCCGAGATCCTCTTGCTGCTGCTGGGCCCGCCCAGCCTGGTGTTCGCCTTCGCCGTGGCCACGACGGTCTTCACCGGCATGGTCGGCCGTGCGTACTTCGAGCGCAGCCGGGAATGGTGGAGCCGGCTCAATGCGTGGCTGCTGTCCTTCGGCACCGCCTGGGCCATATGGATCGGCCTGGCATTCTTCTCATTGCCGCTGCTCGTGTGGATGCATTCGCAGATCGGCAACTGGGTGGCGCTGCTGGGCACCGGCTGGATCGGCAGCCTGCTCGCGTCCGTCCTGTTCAAGAAGCCAGAGACCAAGTCGAAGCAGTTCGCACTGAAAGTCGACAGCATCCTCAACATCGCGGCCGGGATCTTCATCGTGGGATTGCTGGTGGTGCTTTCGGCGCTGGTGGCGCAAGGATTCCTGCTGCTGTCGGACCAGCAGCCCGACGTGTCCCGGCTGCCGTTCGAGGCCGCGAAGGCCGCCTATGAAGTCACGGATGCAGGGCAGCAACTGGCCTACACCGTGGTCGCGAAGCCCGAACCGAGTCACTCGCTCGCGGTGACGACGCAGGCCTACCTGGCGGCCTTCTACGACATCCGGAGGACCCCGCTGCGGCTGCCATTCATGGTCGATGGAGTGGATGTCGAACTGACCGTGCCGGCAGCCACGTTGCTGTGCCTGGTCTTGCTCGTCCTGCTGTTCGGATGGCGCGTGGACGTCAACAAGTTCTCGCTGCACAACATGTACAAGAACCGGCTCATCCGCTGCTACCTGGGCGCGAGCAACCAGAGCGTGCGCAACGAGCAGCCCTTCACCGGACTGGACGATGCGGACGACCTGCCGCTGTCGACGCTGGGCGGCGCGGTGGACAAGTTCGAGCCGATGACGACCACCGTGCCCGCCCAGCGCCCGATGCAGATCATCAATGCCACGCTGAACCTCACGCAGGGCAACAACCTCGCGTGGCAGGAGCGCAAGGCCGCGTCGTTCAGCTTCACGCCCGTCCTGTGCGGCTTCTCGCTGGAACGCACGCAAGGCGATTCCACGGCCATGGACAACCGGGCCAGCGGGGAGATCCCCGGCTACCGGCTCACGGTGGACTACGGCGTGCGCAAGCACGAGGATCCGGACGACGAGGAAAAGGGCTTCACCCTCGGCATGGCGCTGGCCACCTCCGGTGCGGCGCTGAGCCCGAACATGGGCCATGCCAGCCGGCCAGTCCGGGCCTTCGTGCTGACGCTGTTCAACGTGCGCCTGGGCCGCTGGAGCGCCAACCCGGCCGGCGACAAATGGCACAAGCCGAGCCCCGCCTTCGGCCTGGTGCCGCTGCTGCAGGAGCTGTTCGGCTACAGCAACGAGCGCAGCAACTTCGTCTACCTCTCGGACGGCGGGCACTTCGACAACCTCGGCATCTACGAGCTGGTGCGCCGCCGCTGCGGGACCATCTTCGCGGTGGACGCGGGCGCGGATCCGGAACGCAAGATGGACGACCTGGCGGAGACCATTCGCAAGTGCCGCATCGACCTCGGCGTCGAGATCGAGATGCCCGAACTGCCATGGCTGCAAGCCAACGAGAACGGGCTGGCGCAACAGGGCTACGCACGGGGCGTCATCCGCTATGACCTCGACGATCGAGACCAGGACGGCATGCTGATTCTTCTCAAGCCGACCCTGACGCGCGCACGCACCGAGCCCGTGGACGTCCTCAACTACGCGCGCCTGAATCCGCCCTTCCCGCAACAGACCACCGCGGACCAGTTCTTCGACGAGAGCCAGTTCGAGAGCTACCGGCGCCTGGGCCTCGGCATCGCCGAGGAATGCCTGACGCAGTACGGCGGACGGCTCCTGAATCTGACCGATGGCCTGCCCGCCGCCCCGCCGGAGCAGCTCGGCGAGGGGCCGGCCTGGTCAACCCGCTTCGTCGGGTTCCTGGCCACGCTCCTCGGGCGCCCGCGCAAGCCGTTCCCGCCACGGGATGGCGTGCTGGCGGACATGCATGTCGGCTTCCTGTTCATGATGTCCGCGGGGTTCATCCTGTTCTACGTGTTCGACGCGTACGTCCTGGGCATGTCCAGCCACGGGTGCCACACGCTCGCGGGATGCCAGGCCTCCCTGCAAGAGCTCGTTGCCGCCAGCCGGGCATCGCCAAAATGGTTCCTCGCCCGCGCCTTTGCCGACGATGTGTTCGTGCTGATCTACTCCGCCACGCTGATCAGCGGCTACCTGGTGGCGCTGGCGCATGCGCGCCGCACACGACTGTGGCTGGGCTTGCTGTTCCTGCTGGTGCTGCTGGGTGCCGGCGCCGACCTGACGGAGAACGCCGTGCAGATGAGCTGGACCCAGGAGACGACGCCCTCGGCTTTGTCACCCGACCTTGCGCCGGTGACCCTGGCCAAGTTCGTGCTGGTGTCGGTGGCATTGGTGATCCTGTTCGTCATGGAGCTCTGGATCGTGCCGGTGCTTCGGCGCAGATGGAGATAGCGCCCGCCGTTGCCATGCGCGTGGCGCGCGGATGGCGCAACAGGATCAGGCCGGCCCGGCCTCCGCCTCCGCCCGCAGCCACTGCACGAAGTCCTGCGCATCGCGATTGCCCGCGGCGCGCACCGACGTGTCGATGAAGTAGCCGCGCCGCGAGGCCGCACCCTCGCCGAAGGGCGCGACCAGGCGGCCGTCCTGCAGCAGTTCGCGCAGCAAGGGCATGCGGCCGATCACCACGCCCTGGCCCGCCACCGCGGCCGCCACCGCATCGGTGTAGTGCGAGAAGCGCAGCACGCTCTTCATGCGCAAGCCGGCCAGGCCCATCACCTGAAGCCAGGGCTCCCAGTCGACCGTGGGCGCCTCGTGGTGGTTGGGCGCATCGATGGTCAGCAGGGTCTGGTTGTCGAGGTCGGCTGGCGTGCGCAGCACGGCCGCCAGGGATGGCGCGCACACCGGCATCACCGACTCCTCGAACAGCGCCGCGCCGTTGCCGCGCGAAATCGGCACGAAGCGCACGGCCAGGTCGAGGCGGCTGCGATCCAGGTCCAGCACGTCCAGCGTGGCCGACACGCGCACGTCGACCTGCGGATGCGCCGCCGTGAAATGCGCCAGCCGCGGGATCAGCCAGAGCGAGGCGAAGCCCGGCGTGCAGGTGATCGCCACCTCGCGCGCCACGGGCGCGGAACGCACGCGCGCGGTGGCGTCGCGCAGCCGCTCCAGGCTGTCGACCACCGCGCGCTGCAGCACGACGCCGGCCTCGGTCAGCGCCAGCGCGCGATGCCTGCGCTCGAACAGCAGCACGCCGAGGCTGCCTTCGAGCTGCTGCACCTGCCGGCTGACGGCCGATTGCGTCAGCGAGACCTCTGCTGCGGCCTCGGTGAAGCTCAACCGGCGCGCGGCGGCCTCGAAGCTTCGCAGCAGTTCCAGCGGCGGCAGGTCGTCTTGGCGATTGGCGGGTTTCACATTCTCTGGATGCATGCAACGAGTTCCTATTCATCGTGTGCAATTGACAGGCACGCCCACTATATTCATTCTCACCACGAATGTGAAAGGGCCACCATGAACAAGCACTCCGCCAACCTCAGCGCCACGGTATCGTCCGCCTTCCAGATGGGGCTGCCGGCCCACGCGGTCTACAGCGTGGGCGACGCATCGGACGTGCGCATCAGCTGCCGCAGCGGCTCGGTGTGGATCACGCTCGACGACGATCCGGTGGACACCGTGCTGACGCCCGGCGAGCAGTTCACGACGACGCTGCACCGGCGTGCGCTGGTGTCTGCGCTGGAAGCCTCCTGCATCGCGGTCGCGCCCGCAACGGAGCGCAAGCTTGCGACACAGGCCGCGCCACATCGCACCCCGGCCTTGCACCTGCGCGACTTCCTGCCTGCGCGGTCCTGGCAAGGGGCTTGATCAGCGGCGCTTGAGCAGTGCGGCGATGTCGGCCCGGCCCGCGGCCTTGGCCAGGTCGTAGGGTGTCTCGCCGCGCGTGTCCGCAATGGCGGGATCGGCGCCGCTGGCCAACAGCACCTTCACGACCGCGGCATTGGACTTGCCCTGCACCGCGACATGCAGCGGCGTCCAGCCGAGGTAGTCGCCGCGTGCGTTGGGATTGGCGCCCTGCCGCGCCAGCAGTTCCACGATGACCGGCGAACCGGCCTGCACGGCCGTGTGGATCGGGTACCAGCCTTCGCCGCTCTTCAATCGCGGGTCCGCGCCGCAGCGGATCATGGCCTGCACTTGCGAGAAGTCCCTGGCTGCCACGGCGCGCGACAGCGGCGTGTCGCCGGTGGCTTCGCTGGCCTCGTTGGCTTGGCTGGCGATGCCCGCGCACGCTGGCATGGCGGGGGCGGCGGAGGCGGTGGATGCGGTGGCCGAGGCAACGGGCTCTGCCGCGCCGGCGGCTCCGGCTGCGCCGATGAGCAAGCCCGCGGCCAGCACGACGGCAGTCGCCTTGCATGAATGCATGTGCGTGTGGTGGTCTCCCTGACTGTTTCTTTTTCTGCAGTGGCCGCCTGCCCGGCATGCCCGCCTGCATCGCAGGTGGCGCCAGCAGGCGCCGCAAGCAGGTTACCAGCGCCGCCTCAGTCGCCGGACACGGGCGGCATCGGCATCGGCTTGCGCCGCACGGAATCCACAGATATCGCACGCCTCTGCCGATGGGCTTGCCCCGCGCCATGTCACCCGTGCGACGCGGGTTCATACCGAGTTGACCTCGCGCCTGCGCCGCCCAAGATCAAAGGCGGCGCCATCGCGCCCGGCCATCCGCCAGGCGCCTCCGGCATGAAGCGCATGACGACTCTCGTCAACGCCCTCGGCCGGCGCGCCAGGCCCCAAGCCCTGCAGACCATGCGCCAAGGTGGCAGCATGGCCAACGTGACCCTTTTGGAAAGACCCTGAACCATGTCATTCGTTTTGTATGAAGTCGAGAACAGCGTTGCGACGATCACGCTGAACCTGCCCTCCAAGCTCAATCCGATCGCGCGCGACTTGCAGCATGAATTGCGCGATGCGTTGGCCCACGTGAACGCGGACAAGGGCGTGCGAGCCGTGGTGCTGACCGGCGCCGGCAAGGCCTTCTGCGTCGGCGCCGACCTGAGCGCGATGAACCCGCCGGAGGAAGGCAAGACGCTCGGCGACCAGACCGCGGAGTGGATGCAGTCGCTGAGCAACAAGATCATCGCCGGGCTGCGCCAATTGGAGGTGCCGGTGGTCTGCGCGGTGAACGGCCCGGCGGCCGGCGCGGGTGTCGGCCTGGCATTGGCAGGCGACGTGGTGCTGGCGGCACGCAGCGCGTATTTCTATCTTTCGTTCCTGCCCAAGCTCGGCATCGTGCCGGACCTCGGCTGCACCTGGTTCCTGCCTCGCCTCGTCGGCCCGGCCCGCGCACTTGGCATGGCGCTGCTCGACGAGCGCCTGAGCGCCGAGAAGGCCGCGCAATGGGGGCTGATCTGGGCCTGCGTCGATGACGACCTGCTGCTGCTCGAAGCGCAGAAGACGGCGCGGCGCCTTGCGCAATTGCCCGCACACGCGATCCTCGAAGCGCGCAAGGCCTTTGCGGCGAGCGAACGGCACACGCTGGAGGAGCAACTGCACTACGAGAGCGAGCGGCAGCGGGAGTTGCTGATGAAGCCGAGCTTCCGCGAAGGGGTCAATGCGTTCTTGCAGAAGCGGGCGGCGGTGTTCGAGGGACGGTGAGACCGGGGCGCGCGTGCAGCACATCTACAGAGGCACTTAACGATCGCGGTCCATATGACAGCGATTCGGGGGCTACAAAGCGCAGTCTTCGAGAGGACGAATGAGACGGTATTGAACCAAGCCAGTCTGGAGCGCACGCACTACTTGTTGGATACGGCAGGTAGTCACTTTTCACCCTCGGTGCGCGAGACCTTTTTTTGGATCGCATCCAGTGTCGCAAGGTCCACGTCATCCGAAGCCACGGCTTCCGCTCGTCGACGTCGTGCGTCGAACTCGTCATACCGCTCCTGCGCAATGCCCTTCATCTGCTCCGCGCTGACGCGATCATTGAATTCTGGCCCACCGGCGGAACTGGGTGCCACGCGCGCCTTTCACGCGGTAGCCTACGGCCAGGATCATCTCGAGCCGGTAGAGCTTGATTCGGTAGCTCTTGCCGTCGGCGGCAGTTGTCAAGGATTCCTTGACAACTGAACCCGCTGACAGTTCGTCCTCCTGGAGGATGTTGCGCACGTGCAGGCTCACGTTCTGCTTGCTGGTGGCAAAAAGCTCGGCAATTTCGAGCTGAGCCAGTCAGACGCTGCCGCCCTCCGCGCGCAATTGCACGCGGGCCTGGCCGTCGTCGCTTTGATAGAGGATCAGGTCTCCACTCACGCCGTGACCTCCTTCAGCATCGCCGTGGTTTGCTGTTCCAGCGCAGTAATGTCGGCCTCGATGGCTTCCAGCGGGTGTGGCGGCTCGTATTCGTAGAAATGGCGGACGAACGGAATCTCGTACGGACCACGCAAAAGGTTGGCGATGTTCCAGTTGACATCGCCTTGCTGCCTGATGGATTCGGAAGATTTCATTGGGCTTCGATGAACGACGCGGCGGACGGAGGTGTAGCGAGTCATTTTGCTGCAGGCCCGATCGGACGCAGTGGCGGCCATCCCGGGAAACTCGGCGATGCGTGCTTGAGCATGCCTGTACAGGCGCCTGATGCGCCGCCAATGCAGATCGCACAGAGAGAACAGCAGCATTGGAGTTGCGGTGGCCTGCCAGATGCCGGATGCTCGCCCCTTTTCAGGAGACACCGATGATCCCCAAGAACACCGTCTGCGTCTGGTACGACAGCGAAGCCGTCGACGCCGCGAACTTCTACGCCAGGACATTCCCCGACAGCTCCGTCGGCCCCATCATGCGCGCGCCGGGGGACTATCCCAGCGGCAAGGAGGGCGATGTCCTCACGGTCGAATTCACCGTTGCCGGCATCCCCTGCATCGGGCTGAATGGCGGACCGCATTTCAAGCAGACCCAGGCCTTCTCGTTCCAGATCGCGACCGACGACCAGGCCGAGACCGACCGCTTGTGGAACGCGATCGTCGGCAATGGCGGCCAGGAGAGCGAATGCGGCTGGTGCCAGGACCGGTGGGGCGTGTCATGGCAGATCACCCCGCGCGTCCTCACCGAGGCGGTGGCAGGCCCTGATCGCGCAGCGGCCAAGCGTGCGTTCGAGGCAATGATGACCATGCGAAAGATCGACGTCGATGCGATCGAGGCTGCGCGGCGAGGTTGAGGCCGAGGTTGAGGCATCCCCGCGGTGCGAGCAAGGTGCGCAGCAGCGTGCCGACCAGGCACGCGGAATCCCGCCAGACTTGTTACTCCCGCTCCTCGCCCTCGCGGTGCCAGACTGCCTCGCAAGTCGATGTGGCTTTGCCGTTTCGATGGGATCCCCACGGGGGCGGGCGCGGCCCGGCCTGTGGGGCTCACGAGTCAACCGCGAACGATGCGCAGCGCACAGGCTCGCGTCGCGCCGTTCGCCCAACCAGGAGAGTCCAGCCATGACGACATCCACCCAGCCCGAATCGACGACCACCGCAAACCTCGCCATGCACATCCCCTTGGTCGTGTCCCCGCAGGCATGGGAGGCGGCCCGCCAACAGTTGCTCGTGAAGGAAAAAGCCAACACTCGCGCCCGCGATGCCTTGGCCGCCGAACGCAGGCGCATGCCGTGGATGGCCGTGGAGAAGGCCTACACATTCGAAGGGCCGGCCGGCACAGCCAGCCTGCCCGACCTGTTCGACGGCCGGCGCCAGTTGATCGTCTACCGCGCCTTCTTCGAGCCGGGCGTGTTCGGCTGGCCCGACCACGCTTGCCGGGGCTGCTCGATGGTGGCCGACCAGGTCGCCCACGTCGCGCACCTGAACGCGCGCGACACCACCCTGGTCTTCATCTCGCGTGCCCCGCAGGCGGACATCGCTCGGTTGAAGGCGCGCATGGGCTGGGAGGCGATCCCGTGGTTCACCGTCACCGACAGCTTCGATGCCGACTTCGGCGTGGACGAGTGGCACGGCACCAACGTGTTCTTCCGCGATGGCGATCGCATCTACCGCACCTACTTCCTCAACAACCGCGGCGACGAGCAGATGGGCGGCACCTGGAACTACCTCGACATCACGCCGCTCGGCCGGCAGGAGCTGTGGGAGGACTCGCCCGAAGGCTATCCGCAGACGCCGACCTACAAGTGGTGGAACTGGCACGACAACTACGAGGCGGAGAAAGCCGCGCCCGACAGGAAGTGGGTCGAAGTCACGGATGCGGGCGAGGCGGCGTTCCGGGCGCTGGAGACCGCGAGGAAGACCTGAAAACTGCAGGCGGCGTTGGGCGGCGAATCAGGCGCGCTCAGATATTGTCCAGCGCCGCCAGGTCTTCCGCGCCCAAGCCGATGCCCGAGCCGGCGATGTTCTCCCGCAAATGCGCCAAGGATGACGTCCCCGGAATGAGCAGCACGTTCGGCGAACGGTGCAGCAGCCAGGCCAGCGCAACCTGCATCGGCGTCGCGCCCCGTCGTGCCGCCACGCCATTCAACACGCCGGACTGCAGCGGCGTGAAGCCGCCCAGCGGGAAGAAGGGCACGTAGGCGATGCCGTCGGCGGCCAGCGCGTCGATCAGCGCATCGTCGGCGCGGTGCGCGAGGTTGTACTGGTTCTGCACACAGGCGATGGGCACGATCGCGCGGCCCTGGGCGATCTGTGCGGGGGTGACATTGCTCAAGCCGATGTGCTGGACCAGGCCACGCTCCCGCAGTTCCGCCAGCGCGCTCAGCGGCGCCTCGATGGACCCTTCGGCCGGGCCGTGCACATCGAACATCGCGCGCAGGTTCACGACCTCCAGCACGTCCAGGCCGAGGTTGCGCAGGTTGTCATGCACCGCGCGCTCCAGTTCGGCGGCGGAGAACGCCGGATTCCACGACCCATCGCTGCCGCGTACGGCGCCGATCTTGGTGACGATGACCAGGTCGTCGCGATACGGGCGCAGCGCCTCGCGGATGAGCTGGTTGGTCACGTGCGGGCCGTAGAAGTCGCTGGTATCCAGGTGGTTGACGCCGAGTTCGACCGCTTCGCGCAGGACGGCGAGCGCGGCCCCGCGATCCCTGGGTGGCCCGAAGACGCCAGGGCCCGCAAGCTGCATCGCGCCATAGCCGATGCGGCCCACGGTGCGATGGCCAAGGCGATAGGTGTCCGAGAGGAGGGTGCTGTCTGTCATGGGGCTTTCTTCTTCGAGATGATTGCGATGCCTCCAATCTATGCGCCAGGTCACTGCGCGACAATCCGTCGCAATCTGCACAGGCCGTGCGGAAATCCGGACAGCAGCGCATGGACGAATTCGCAGACCTCACCGCCTTCCTCTCGGTCACGCGCGAAGGCGGCTTTCGCGGCGCCGCGCGTGCGGGGAACACGAGCGCATCGCGCCTGAGCGATGCAGTGCGGCGGCTCGAGGCCCGCCTCGGCGTTCGCCTGCTCCACCGCACCACGCGCAGTGTGACGCCGACCGATGCCGGGGCGCGTCTGATCGAGCGGCTCGAACCGGCGCTCGGTGAAGTGCGTGCAGCGCTGGATGTGGTCAACGGCTTTCGCGACCGGCCGGCGGGCCGCCTGCGGCTCAACGTGCCGGTCAGTGCCGCGCGACTCGTGTTGCCGCGCGTGGTGTCGCCCTTCCTGGCCATGTACCCGGACATCGTGCTGGAGGTGGATGCGGAGGACCGCTTTGTCGATGTGCTGGCCGGTGGCTTCGACGCCGGCATCCGCTACGAGGAACGGCTGGAGCAGGACATGGTCGCGGTGCCGATCGGCCCGCGCGTGCAGCGCTTTGCGGCCGCGGCCTCGCCGGCCTACCTCGCGCGCTACGGACGGCCAGCGCATCCGCGCGAGCTGCTCACGCACGCCTGCCTGCGCGGACGCTTCGCAAGCGGCGCGATGCCCGCCTGGGATTTCGAGCGCGGCGGCAAGAAGGTCAAGGTCGAGCCGAAGGGGCCGTTGATCGTCGGCATCGGCGCCACGACCGAACTGGCGGTGGACGCGGCCATCGCCGGCAGCGGCGTGGTGTATCTCTTCGAGGACTGGCTGCGTCCCCACATCGAGCGCGGCGAACTGGAGCCGGTGCTCGAACCCTGGTGGCCCCGCTTCTCCGGGCCCTTCCTTTACTACGCCGGCCGCCAGCAGCTGCCGGCGCCGCTGCGCGCCTTCGTCGACTTCGTGAAGTCCATGCAGCCCTGGGATCGAGGCGAGCCTGGCTAACCCTTTTCCATGAGCCTGCGAGCCGCGCTGTCGTCCGTATCCTGGGGCGCGGCGCGGGCGCATCAAGGGCGACATCGCGGACAGTGCCGGCTTGCGCGCCCCCGATTGGCTGCAACCAGCGACTGCCGCAGAATGCAGCCATGACCGCCCCCGCTCCCGTCGACCCATCGCACTGCCCCCTTTGCGGGGCGGCCAACGCCTGCGCGATGGAAGTGGCGCGCGAGACGGGCGTTGCGCAGCCGCCGTGCTGGTGCATGTCGGCGACCTTCACAGCCGCGCTGATCCAGAGCGTGCCGCCCCAGGCGCGCGGCACCGCCTGCATCTGTGCCGCTTGCGCCGCCAAGGCCGCGGCCGCCTCATCACCCACCGAGACCACGACAGGGACCCCATGAGCCAACCCCGCACCAACGCCTTCTACGCCCAGTCCGGCGGCGTCACCGCCGTCATCAACGCCTCGGCCTGCGGCGTCATCGAGACCGCGCGCCGGCACGCCGATCGCATCGGCACCGTCTATGCCGGGCGCAACGGCATCCTCGGCGCGCTGGCCGAGGACCTGATCGACACCTCGCTCGAATCGGCCGAGGCCATCGCCGCGTTGCGCTCGACGCCCTCGGGCGCGTTCGGTTCCTGCCGCTACAAGCTCAAGTCGCTCGAGAAGAACCGGCGTGAATACGAGCGCCTCATCGAAGTCTTCAAGGCGCACGGCATCGGCTACTTCTTCTACAACGGCGGCGGCGATTCGGCCGACACCTGCTTCAAGGTCAGCCAGCTCTCGCAATCGATGGGCTATCCGCTGCAGGCGATCCATGTGCCGAAGACCATCGACAACGACCTGCCCATCACCGACTGCTGCCCCGGCTTCGGCTCGGTCGCGAAGTACGTGGCGCTCTCCACGCTCGAAGCCTCGCTCGACGTACGTTCGATGGCCGCCACCTCGACCAAGGTGTTTGTGATCGAGGTGATGGGCCGCCATGCGGGCTGGATCGCGGCGGCCGGCGGACTGGTGGAAGACCATGGCATCCCGGTCGTGATCCTGTTCCCCGAGATCGAGTTCGACCAGGCCAGGTTCCTCGCGCGCGTCGATGCGATGGTGCAGCAGCACGGCTATTGCAGCGTGGTGGTGTCGGAGGGCTGCCACCACCCCGATGGCACCTTCCTCGCCGAGCAGGGCACGCGCGACGCCTTCGGCCATGCGCAGCTCGGCGGCGCTGCGCCTGTTGTGGCCAACATGATCAAGACCGCGCTGGGCCACAAGTTCCATTGGGCCGTGGCTGACTACCTGCAGCGCGCCGCGCGCCACGTGGCCTCGGCCACCGACGTGAAGCAGGCCTATGAACTCGGCGCACGCGCCGTGGAACTCGCGCTCGAAGGCCGCAACTCGGTGATGCCGACGATCGAGCGCATCAGCGACGTGCCCTACGAATACCGCATCGGCGTCGCCACGCTCGACACCGTGGCCAACGTCGAGAAAATGATGCCGCGCGACTTCATCTCGGAAGACGGCTTCGGCATCACCGACAAGTGCCGCCGCTATCTCGCGCCGCTGATCGAGGGCGAGGACTACCCGGCCTACCGCAACGGCCTGCCGGTGTACGTCACGTTGAAAAACCAAACGGTGGCAAGGAAGCTGCCGGCTTTCGCGTCGGCCTGAAGCGGTTGGCCACGCTGCGCGTCACGCGCTGCACCTGGAACGCCGCCTCCATCGGAGACAGTTCGCGCGCCCGCGCGGGCGTTGCCGGTTGCTGCTGCTCCTGCTGCTGCATCGAGGCCTGCGCCGGTTGGGTCGCCTCGGTGGCCATCGCGGGTTCGGACTCCGGCGACGCCTCGTGACGCTGCCGATGCTGCGTGACCACCTGGTGCACGAACTGCAGCTTGCCGACCGCGGCACGCGGCAGCACGAAGGGGTAGTAGTCCGGCTGGCCCATGCTGCGCGACAACTCGTTCAGAACGTTGGTCAGGCGCACCCAGCCGTTGAGGAAGTCGAGGAACTTCATCGCATCCGGATGGTCCGGCTGCCACAGGTCGGCGGGCTCGAACAGGTCGCTGGCCAGCTCGGCGCGCGTGGCGTCGACGCCGAAGCTCAAGGCCGTGTCGGCGGTGTCCGCCATGTGCAGGTAGTGGGCCCAGGTCTCGGCCCAGTCTTCCCACGGATGCGAGCTGGCATAGCTGGTGACGTAGCGCACTGCCCAGTCGGAGGGCGGGCCCATCTCGTAATGGGTGCGCAGTGCGCTCGCATAGTCCAGGCGCTCGTCGCCGAAGAGCGCGCGGAAGTCGTCGATCCAGGGCGTCGGGAACACCAGCAGGTCCCAGTAGTAGTGACCGATCTCGTGGCGGAAGTGGCCAACCAGCGTGCGATAGGGCTCGCGCATCTCGGCACGGATGCGTTCGCGCACGGCGTCCTCGGCCTCTTCGGCGTTGAGCGTGATCACGCCGGTGTCGTGGCCGGTGAGCACATGCGGGCCGCCGGGCACGTTGCCGAGGAAGTCGAAGGCCAGGCCGTGCACTGCATCCGCATGCCGCGTGACCACAGGCAAGCCGAGTGCCAACAGTTGCGACATCAGGCGGCGCTTGCCCTGCTCCAGCTTGCGCCACAGCTCGCCATTGGCCGGCACCGAGAGGTCCGGAATGGTGCGCGTGGCGCTGCAGCACAGGCAGTAGCCGGGCGCCAGGCCCAGGGTGTCGGGCTCGTCCCCTTCGCGCAGCAGGGGCACCATCCAGTTGCAGCCCGCGGCAGTCGTGAAGTTGGCGCAGCGGTGGTATTGCCTGCCGTTGCCGTCGCCGAAGACGGTGTAGGTGTCGAGCGCGGGATCTGTGAGGTCGGTGGGCTCTGCAAGCTCGGCGCCGTTGGCATCGTTGCCATTGTCATTGCCGTTGCCGACACCCTGAGACGCCGGCGCCTGCACGGGCGCAAGGGGCACCACACCCAGGCTTTCGATGACGAAGCCCAGCGGCGTGTGGCAAGCCAGGCATTCGCTGTTGCCCAGGAAGATGGGGCGGCCGCACTGGCATTGGTACGCGCGCGTGACGGTGGGCGCGCTCAACTCCGACGCCAGCGAATGGGCGGCCGGGTCGACCTGGGTGGCGGGTTGCGCTTGGGTGTCCATGATGTTGTGTTGTTCTCTGGAACGGATGCTGCTCGGCGACAGCGTGTCGATTCTGCGAGCAACCCGCCGCACCCCAAACGCTGCAAACACCGATATCCTTGTAGGACGGCTTGCCCCTAACTGCCGCTCCTGCGCTCAATGACCGAAACTTCCCCACCCGCAGCCGCCGCTTCACCACCCTCGATAAACAAGCTGCGCGAGCGCTACGGGGACCGCTACCGCTGGCTGCTGCTGCTGTCGGTGATGGTCGGCACGATGGCCTCGATCATGTCCTCGACCATCGTCAACGTGGCGATTCCCGACATGAGCCGCCACTTCGCGCTGGGCCAGGAACGCGCGCAATGGGTGAGTTCCGGCTTCATGGTCGCGATGACCGTGTCGATGCTCACCACGCCCTGGCTGCTGGCGCGCTACGGCTACCGGCGCACCTATGTCGGCACCATGCTGCTGCTGCTGGCGGGTGGCGTCGCCGGGGGGCTGTCCAATGTGTTCTCGCTGGTGCTGGTGGCGCGCGTGGCCGAAGGGCTCGCGGCCGGGGTGGTGCAGCCGATCCCGGCCATCATCATCCTGCGCGTCTTCGAGCCGCACGAGCAGGGCCGCGCCAGCGGCGTCTTCGGCATGGGCGTGGTGCTGGCGCCCGCCATCGGGCCGAGCATCGGCGGCGTGCTGGTCGACCTGTTCGGCTGGCGCTCGATCTTCTTCATGGTCGTGCCGTTTTGCCTGGCATCGCTGTGGCTGGCCTACAAGTTCGTGCCGACCACCGCGCCCGGCGGCGTGGCGGCTTCACGGCAAGGCGGGCTCGACTGGCGCGGGCTGCTGCTCGGCACCGTCGGCACCCTGTGCCTGCTGAATGGCCTGGTCGAGTTGCGCGGCGACGCGCCGTTGCAAGCCGCGCTGCTGCTCGCGGGCGCGGTCGCGTCGCTCATCGTGTTCGTGTGGTGGCAAAAGCGCATGGAAGCCACGGGCCGCGCTCCCCTCATGAACATGGCGCTGTTCGGCTACCGGCAGTTCGCGATGGGCAGCGTGGTCGCCTTCATCTACGGCACCGCGCTGTTCGGCTCGACCTACCTGCTGCCGGTGTACATGCAGGTGGCGCTGCACCTGTCGGCCTCGCACGTGGGCACCATCATGCTGCCGGCGGGGATCGTGCTGGCCTTCACCATCGCGGGGGTCGGCCGTCTTGCCGACCGGCAGCCCACGTGGGTGCTGGTCAGCATCGGGCTGGTGCTGCTGGCGGTGTCGTTCTCGCTGATGCTGTTGCTGCACCTGCGCAGCCCTATCTGGCCGCTGGTGCTGTTCGTCGTCATCGGCCGCATCGGACTCGGCTTCATCCTGCCGTCGCTCAACCTGGGGTCGATGCGGCCGCTGGCCAGGCCGCTGATTCCGCAGGGCGCCAGCGCGATCAGCTTCGTGCGCATGCTGGGCGGGGCGACCGGGGTCAGCGTCTGCGCGATCGTGCTCGAATGGCGGCTGGCCGCGCATGGCGATTCGCTGGCCAGCAGCCTGACGAGCGACGCCCGCCTCGCGGCCTTCAACGAAGCATTCATGATGCTCGCCGGGCTCTGTGTGGTCGCCGTTTGCGCCGCCTCGCAATTGCGCGAGAAAAAGGCGCTCTAATCCTGAAATGAACCCACCCCCGAAGCGCCTGCGGCGCTGTTGAGCAACTGTCATGTGCCAATTACTAGGGATGAACTGCAACACGCCCACGGACGTGACCTTCAGCTTTGCCGGCTTCGCCCAGCGCGGCGGCCGCACCGACCACCATGCCGACGGCTGGGGCATCGCCTTCTTCGAGGACCGCGGCCTGCGCCACTTCGTGGACCATCAGCCGGCCTGCGACTCGCCGGTGGCCGAGTTGATCCGGCGCTACCCGATCAAGAGTCAGCACGTCGTCTCCCACATCCGCAAGGCGACGCAGGGCCAGGTCAATCTGCAGAACTGCCATCCCTTCGTGCGTGAGCTGTGGGGCCGCTACTGGGTGTTCGCGCACAACGGCGACCTGAAGGACTTCCGGCCGCGCCTGCACGGCAGCTTCCACCCGGTCGGCACGACCGACAGCGAGCATGCCTTCTGCTGGATCATGCAGGAGCTGGCCAAGTCGCATGCGGGCGTTCCGAGCATCGAGGAGCTGACGCTCACGCTGCGCGAACTGGCCCCGCAGATCGCCAGGCACGGCACCTTCAATTTCATGCTGTCCAACGGCCAGGCGCTGTGGGCGCACGCCTCGACCAACCTCTGCTACATCGAGCGCAAGCATCCCTTCAACCAGGCGCACCTGGCCGACGAGGACATGTCGATCGACTTCGCGCGGCACACCACGCCCACCGACCGGGTCGCCATGGTGGTGACCACGCCCCTGACCACCAACGAGACCTGGACGCCCTTCGCCAGCGGCGAACTCAAGGTATTTGTCGACGGTCGCGCGCTGGATTCCGCTCGCGGCCACTGAGTCGGCCTCGCCGTTCGAGCAGAATCGCGGTCGGCGCCGACGCCAACGGCATGGTCGGCTTCATGTTACGGTCGGCGCCTTCAGGGAGAGCGAACATGAGGAGACGGTATTTCCTGCTGGGCGGCGCTGCCGCGGCCGGCGCACTCGCGGTGGGCTGGGCGGTCCTCCCGCCCGACCAGCGATTGATGCCCGCCACCCCGCTGCCGGTGGCCGAGGGCCAGGTTGCCCTCAATGGCTGGGTTCGCATCGGTGCCGACAACACGGTCACCGTGACGATGACGCAGGCCGAGATGGGCCAGGGCATCCACACCGGCCTGGCCATGCTGCTGGCCGAGGAGATCGATGCCGACTGGTCGCAGATCCGCCTCGGCGCAGCGACAACCGACAAGATCTACAACAACACGACGAGCGTGGTCGACGGGTTGCCCTTTCATCCGGACGACGACAGCCGCACCCGACATGCCGCCGAGCGGATCGTCGGGAAGCTGATGCGCAAGTTGCCCGGCGGGGCCATCACCGGCGGCTCGTCCAGCATGAAGGACCAGTGGCTGCCGATGCGCGAGGCCGGCGCGTCGGCGCGAGCGCTGCTGATCGCCGCCGCGGCCGACACCTGGAAACTGCCCGCCGCCGAATGCCGTGCCGAGGCCGGCCGCATTCTCCACGCGTCCGGCAAGAGCGCCTCCTTCGGCGAACTGGCCGCGCAGGCCGCGAAGATGCCGCTGCCCGACCAGGTCGCGCTGAAGGATCCGGCGCACTTCAAGCTGGTCGGGCAACCGCTGCATCGCTTCGAGAGCGCGGCCAAGCGCGACGGCAGCGCGGTTTTCGGCCTCGATGTGAAGCTGCCCGGCATGCTCCACGCGACCGTGGCGTTGTGCCCGGTCATCGGCGGTACGCTGGCGCGTTTCGATGCGGCGGCTGCGAATGCATTGCCCGGCGTGCGCAAGGTGGTGTCGGTGGGCGGCGGCGTCATGGGCGCGCCGGCCGCGGTGGCGGTGATCGCGGACACCCCCTGGCACGCCATCAAGGCGCTGCGCGCGCTGCAGATCGAATGGGACGAAGGCAACCTTGCGGGGCTTTCCAGCAGCGTCGACATCGACCGCCTGGCCCAGACTCTGGACAGTGAACAAGGCAGCGCCTACGAAGAGCGTGGCGATGCCGTGGCGGCGCTCGCAGCGGCCAGCAAGCGCATCAGCGCCGAGTACCGCGCGCCCTACCTCGCCCACGCAACGATGGAACCCATGAACTGCACGGTGCAGTTCAAGGACGGCGCGGCCACGGTCTGGGCGCCGACGCAGGCGCCCGGCCTGGCGCGCATGGCCGCGGCGCGCGCGCTCGGCATCGACACCGACAAGGTGCAGGTCCACGAGACCTACCTGGGCGGCGGCTTCGGGCGCCGCACCGAATCGGACTTCGTCGCGCTGGCCGCGGCCATTGCACGAGAAGGCGACGGCGCGCCGGTGCAGACCTTCTGGCTGCGCGAGGAAGACATGCGCCATGACTTCTACCGCCCGGCCTGCGTGGCCCGCTTCGAGG
This sequence comes from Variovorax sp. dw_308, assembly GCF_019207085.1. Lineage (GTDB taxonomy): Bacteria > Pseudomonadota > Gammaproteobacteria > Burkholderiales > Burkholderiaceae_C > Variovorax. Next base: position 94,044 of record NZ_JAATOM010000005.1, read on the forward strand.
CCGGGTTCGACGCGCAGGACCGGCTGCAGGCATGGCATGCGCGCTCGGCCGGCCAATCGGTCATGCACCAGGTCACGGAGCGGGTGTTCGGCATGCCCGGCATGGGGCCGGACAAGACCCTGGCCGAGGGCAGCTTCGACACCGCCTACGGCTTTCCGAACGTGCGTGTCGCGCATCAACTCGTGCGAAGCCCGGTGCCCGTGGGCTTCTGGCGTTCGGTAGGGCATTCGCACCAGGCCTTCTTCAAGGAGAGCTTCATCGACGAAGCCGCTGCTGCTGCAGGCAAGGACCCGCTCGCCTTCCGCCTCGACCTGCTCGCGCAACAGCCGGGCCACAAGCGGGTCTTGCAGCGTGCGGCCGACCAGGCCGGCTGGGGCCAGCCGCTCGCCCCCGCAGCCGACGGCGCGCGGAAGGCGCGCGGCCTGGCCCTGCATCGAAGCTTCGGCAGCATCGTGGCGCAGGTCGCCGAGGTCTCGGTCGGGCCCGACAAGGCGATCCGGGTGCACCGCGTGGTGTGCGTGATCGACTGCGGCTTTCCCGTCAATCCGAACCTGATCCGGCAGCAGATGGAGAGCAGCATCGTGTTCGGCCTCTCGGCGGCGCTGCAGGGCGAGATCACGTTCGAGAAGGGCCGCGTTGTCCAGAGCAATTTCCACGACTACCCGGTCATGCGGATGCAGGACGCACCCGTGATCGAAACCGACATCCTGCCGAGCACCCGGCATCCCGAGGGCATCGGCGAGCCAGGCACGCCGCCGATCGCGCCGGCCGTGGCCAATGCGCTTTTCACACTCACCGGGCAGCGCATCCGTACGCTGCCGCTCAAACTCGCCTGAAGAACCCGCACCATGCCCACCTCACTGAACATCAATGGAAAAGACATCGACGTGAAGGCCGAAGCCGACACCCCGCTGCTGTGGCTGCTGCGCGGCGAACTTGGCATGACCGGCACCAAGTTCGGCTGCGGCATGTCGCTGTGCGGCGCCTGCACGGTGCACCTGGACGGCGAAGCCGTGCGCAGTTGCGTTACGCCGCTCTCGGCGGCTGTCGGAAAGCATGTCACGACCATCGAGGGTCTGGCCGGCAAGGAGGCCGACGCCTTGCGCGCCGCGTGGACCGCGGTCGACGTGGTGCAGTGCGGCTACTGCCAGAGCGGCCAGCTCATGAGCGCCTGTGCCCTGTTGCGCAAGACGCCCCGGCCGACCGATGCGGAAATCGACCAGGCCATGAATGGAAACATTTGCCGCTGCGGCACTTATTCACGGATTCGAGCCGCAATTCACCAAGCGGCTGTTGCATAACGCAGGAAAACCATTATTTCGGAGCGTACGGAACGGCAATAATAACGGTTCTCATTAGTATTCGCATTGGAACCGCTTACATGCCCGCCCACGCCTTCCGCCCGCTCCCGCACGTCACCGCCACGCTGCTCGCCGTTTCGGCCTTCGCCGCGCATGCCCAGAACGCGGCGGCACCCGCGCAGGCGGGCGTGCTGCCGACGATCACCGTGGACGCCGCGGCCGACGCATCGGCCGAAGGCCTGACCAAGCCCTACGCAGGCGGCCAGGTGGCGCGCGGCGGCCGCATCGGCATCCTGGGCAACCAGGACAACATGAGTACGCCGTTCAGCATCAACAGCTTCACGCAGGAGTTGATCGCCAACCAGCAGGCGCAGAGCATCGGCGACGTGCTGTTGAACGACCCGGGCGTGCGCGTGGCACGCGGCTTCGGCAACTTCCAGCAGACCTACTTCGTGCGCGGCTTCCCGGTCGCCTCGGATGACGTGGCCTACAACGGGCTCTACGGCCTGGTGCCCCGGCAGTACATGGCGGCGGAACTGGTCGAGCGCGTGGAGGTGTTCCGCGGCGCGAGTGCCTTCCTGAACGGCGCCGGCTCGGGCGCGACTTCGGGCGGCGGTCTCGGCGGCCTGATCAACGTGGTGCCCAAGCGCGCCGCCAGCGAGTCGCTGACCGAGGTCACGGCCGGTGTCGAAAGCAGCCAGACCGGCTATGTGGCCGCCGACATCTCGCGCCGCTTCGGCCCCGACCAGGCGACGGGCATCCGGCTGAACGCGGCCGGCCGCGACGGCGGGACCGGCGCCGGCGACGAGCGGGCCCGGCTCGGCCTGGTCTCGGTCGGCCTCGACTGGCACAGCAGCAACGTGCGCCTGTCGGCCGACTTCGGCTACCAGAACTACGAACTCAAGCGTTCGCAACCCAGCCTGACGCTGGCCGCCGGCATTCCCGTGCCGAAGGCCCCGGACGCCTCCCAGGGCTTCTCGCAGCCGTGGACCTTCTCGAACGAACGCGACACCTTCGCCACCGTGCGCGGCGAAGTCGACATCACGCAAAACGTGACGGCGTGGGCCGCCGTCGGTGGCCGCCAGGGCCGCGAGTTCGCCGCCTTCGCACCGCCGACGCTGACCTCGATCGACGGCACCACCACGAGCTATCGCTTCGACAACCAGCGCGACGACAACATCGCCACCGGTGAGGTCGGCATCCGCGGCAAGTTCAGGACCGGGAGCGTCGGCCACGTGCTCACGGCGTCCGGCTCGATCTTCAGTTCGGACTCCAACGTGAACTACGGGCTGTCGAACAACTTCGCCAACAACCTGTACTTCCCCTACCCGGTTCCGCCCCAGACCACGCCGTTCACCGGCAGCTTCGGCGAATCGATCAAGAACAGCAGCTTCGCCTTGGGCGACACGATGTCGTTCTGGGATGACCGCGTGCTGCTCACGCTGGGCGCGCGCGACCAGAAGATCGACGACCAGACCTTCGGCCCGTTCGGCGCTGCCTACTCCGCGTCGAGGACGAGCCCGATGGGCGGCCTGCTCGTCAAGGCGACCAAGCAGATCTCGGTCTACGGCAACTACATCGAAGGCCTGGTCAAGGGCGACACCGCCCAGGGCGTCAACATCATCAACCAGGGCCAGGTGTTCGCACCGTACGTGGCCAAACAGAAGGAAGTCGGCGTCAAGTACGACGGCGGCAATTTCGGCGGCGCGCTCTCGTACTTCACCACCAACAAGCCCAGCGCCTATGTGCGGAACGGCGTCTACGGGGTGTTTGGCGAACAGCGCAACAAGGGCGTCGAGCTGACGGTGTACGGCGAGCCCGCCAAGGGCCTGCGCCTGCTCGGCGGCGCAACCTTCCTCGACGCGAAGCAGGTCAGCACGCCCGGCGGCCTGCTGGACGGCAACCGCGTGATCGGCGTGCCGAAGCAGCAAGCCAATTTCGGCGTGGACTGGGACGTGCCGGGCGTGCGCAACCTGTCGCTCAACGGCCGAGTCCTCTACACCTCCTCCGTGTACGCCGACGGCGCCAACCTGCAGCAGGTGCCGTCGTGGACCCGCTTCGACATCGGCGCGCGCTACCTGGTCGACATCGGCAACAACCGCCTGCTCACGCTGCGTGCCCGCATCGACAACCTGACCAACAAGAACTATTGGGCCTCGGCCGGCGGCTATCCCGGCGCCGGCTACCTGACGCTGGGCACGCCGCGCACCTTCTCGCTGACCGGGACCATCAACTTCTGAATCTGATCGGGCGCCGATGCGTTCCTTCTGGACGCTCATCCATCGCTGGGCCGGGCTCGCCGTCGCGCTGTTCCTGATCGTCGCCGGGCTGACCGGCGCGGTGACGTCGTGGGACCACGAGATCGACGAGTGGCTCAACAGCGCGCTCTACGACACCGACAGCCGCGGCGAGTTTCGCGATCCGATCGCGCTCGCCACGTCGGTCGAGGCCGCGGACCCACGCGCAAAGGTGAGCTACATCCCGCTGAACTTCGAGATCGGGCATACGGCGGGTTTTTTCGTCGAGCCGCGCACCAATCCGGCGACGCAGCAACCGTTTGTGCTGGGCTACAACCAGGTCTTCGTCGACCCGGTCACGGCGAGGATGATCGGCCGGCGCGATTCCACCGCCGTGTCGCTCTCGCGCGAGAGCCTGATGCCCTTCCTGCGTACGGTGCACTACAGCCTGCACATTCCCGCGATGTGGGGCACCGACCGCATCGGCTACTGGATCATGGGCAGCGTGGCGCTGGTCTGGCTGCTCGACAGCTTCGTGGCGCTCTACCTGACGACGCCGCGGCGCCTGCGGCCTTCCGTGCATCCTGACCATCGCACGCCCAAGGGCTGGCTGTCGCGCTGGATGCCGGCGTGGGCCGTGCGCTGGCGCGCCGGCGGCTACAAGCTCAACTTCGACCTGCATCGCGCGGGCGGGCTGTGGGTGTGGGTCTTCATCATCGTCATCGCCTTCACCTCGTTCTCGCTGAACCTGTACCGCGAGGTGTTCTATCCGGTGCTGTCGCTGGTCTCGAAGACCACGCCCGGGCCGTATGAGACGCGCCCGATGGCGCCGCTGGGCACGACCATCGCGCCGACGCTGGGGTTTGCCGAGGTCGTCGAGCGCGCCAAGGCCGAGGCGCTACGGCGCGGCTTCGACCTGCCGCCGGGCGGCATCTACTACGAGGCGCGCTACGGCTTCTACAACGTGTCCTTCTTCCACCCCGGCGCCGAAAGCGGCCAGGGCGGCATGGGCCTGGCCAACCTCTACATCGACGCGCATGACGGCCGCGTGCTGAGCCAGAACGTACCCTGGAAGGGCACTGCCGCCGACGTGTTCGTGCAGCTCCAGTTCCCGCTCCACTCCGGCCGCATCCTCGGCATGCCGGGCCGCATCATGATGTCGCTGATGGGCTTGATGGTGGCGATGCTGTCGGTCACGGGCATCGTGATCTGGGAGCGCAAGCGGCGGTCGCGCCGCCTGCAGGCCCTGCGCGAGGCCGAGGCCGAGGCTCAGCGCGGCGCCAGGTCCATCGCCGCGAGGAAGTCGCCTCTCAACGCCAGGTAGCGGAAGCGCGAGGTCAGCAACTTGAGCCGCTCTTCGGCGCGGCGTTGCTGCGCCACGAAACGGCTGTCGAGCAGTTGCACCAGTTGCGTCAGGCTGCGGCGGCCGGCCTGGAACTGAATGTCGCCCGCGCGCACCAGCTCGTCGTATTGGGCGATCTGGAGGTCGAGCTGGGCGATGGCCTCTTCACTGTGCGCAATGCGCGGCGGCAGGGTCGCAAGCTCGGCCTGCACGGTGCGCAGCACGCGATCCGCCTCGGCCTTGGCCGCCGTGGCGCGCAGCACGCCTTCTGCACGCCGCGCCTGGTTCTCGCCGCCCAGCGGCAAGTCCCATCGCGCAGTTACTTGCCAGCCGCGCAATTGCGTCGGGTCGGAAGCGGGCACGGTGTTGTTGCTCAGCAGCTTGTTGTATTCCACGTCCACGCGCGGCGAAAAGCTCGACAGCCATGGCAGCACGCGCTGCTGGGCCGCGTCGGCGCGCAGCTCGGCCGCGGCCACGACGCCGGCGGATCCGGTCGGCGCATCGTTGGCCAGCAATTGGGCAGGCAGCTTCACCGGCTTGGTCGGATTCAACTCGCTGCCCGTGATGATGATCATGCGGTCGCGGGCCGAACGCAGGTCGGCCAGCAATTGGCCTTGCGCCACTTCGGCGTCGAGATAGGCCGCCTGGGCCTGGCGCGCATCGACATCGGCCAGCTTGCCCAACTCGTTGGACCGCTGCACCTGGGCCAGCAGGCGCCTGGCTTCCTTCATGCGCTCGTGCGAAAACGGCAGGAGCTCCTCGTGCCGCAGGATCTCGGCGTAGGCATCCGCGATGCGTTCGCCGATTTCCTCGCGCGCACGACGCACGTCCTGCTGCGCCGCCGCAACGTCTTGCGTGGAGCCCTTGAACTCGACCAGGTCGTTGCCACTATTGAAGACGTTCCACCGCAGCGCAACGTTGGACTGGTCGGTCGTTCCCTGCACCACGCGCCCGAAATTGCGATCGTCCGATCGGCCGCGCGAACCCTGCACGCTGAGCACCGGGCCAAGGCGCGAGCGAGCCTGCGCGCGGCGCTCCTCGGTGACGCCCAGCAATGCGCTGGACACCTGCAGTTGCGGGTCTTGCTCCAGCGCGCGGGCCAACAGTTCCTGCAAGGATTCGGCGGGCCCGCTCGGAGCCGGCAGGCCCTGCGACGCACGGACGCCGCCCGGCAGGACGTCACCGGCCGCCACGGTGCGTTGCTGCGCGATCACGGTCGAGGATGCGGCCAGCATGCAGCATGCAAGGAGGACCGCGGCGGACAGGCGCGAGGGCCTGGTGGAATCAAATGGGTTGTACATATCAACGTTCCTGCAATGCGCCCTGCACACCGCGCAACACAGGCTTGAGCAGGTACTGCATGACGCTGCGCTGACCCGTCAGGATGCTCACGTCGAGGGGCATGCCGGGGCTGATCGCCAGGGGCTTGCCGTGCTCCTTGAGTTGGTCGCGCGCGGCCGTCAGCTGCACTTCGAAATAGGACTCGCCCTTTTCGTCGGTGATCGCATCGGCGCCGACGCGCTCAACCGTTGCATCCATCTGTCCGTAGGTCGAGGAGTCGTAGGCCAGCACGCGGGCGTGTGCGGCCTGGCCGGGATGCAGGAAGCCGATGTCGCTCGGCAGCACGCGCGCCGTCATCTGCAGCAAGGCCTCGTCGGGCACGATGTCGACGATCGGCTTGCCGGGCAGCGCCACGCCGCCCTTGGTCGGCACCAGCACGCGGTTGACGACACCATCCACCGGCGATGACAGCTCGCGCCGCGCCACGCGGTCTTCATGGCCTTCGAGCGTCGATGCCAGGCTGGTGACCTTGGTTTCGAACTCGGAGCGTTCCGCGCCCCACTGCGCCCGCAGTCGCGACGAGCTCTGCGTGGCCGCGGCGTCGGCTTCGGCCAGGCCAGCCTTGAGCCGCGGGATCGATTGGCGCAGCGCATCGAGCTCGGCCTTTTGGGCCAGCAGCTTCTGTTGCGCGCCCAAGTAGTCGGCACGCGCGCCCGCGCCTTCCTTGAACAGGCGCTCCTCGATGGCGAAGCTCTCTTCGGCCACCTTCACGGAGGGCGCGAGCGATTGCATGCGGGCTTGCGCTTCGCGCAGTTCGCCGCTGTGACGCGCAGTGCCTTCACGTGCGGCATCGATGCCCGCGTTGTATTCGCGCAGGGCGTCGCGCCACAGCTGCGTTTCCTTTTCGATCAGCTCGGGCGCTTCCGTGCGCCAGGCCGGATCGAACTTCGGCGAGCCGCCGTTGAGCAACGCGTCGGTGCGCGCACGACCGGCCAATGCAGCGAGGTAGCGCTGGCGGTTCTCACCGAGACCCGCGGTGTACTGGGCGGTGTCCAGCCGAACCAGCAACTGGCCCTTCCTGACCTTCTGGCCGGCGGACACCAGCATTTCCTGCACGATGCCGCCTTCCAGGCTCTGCACTTCCTGCAGCTTGCTCGGGGCGGTGACAACGGCCTTGGCCTGCACCGCGACGTCGAGGCTGGCGAAGGTGGCCCAGACCAGGGACACCACGATGAACACGGCGACCACCGCCACCATGGCGAGGATGGTTCGGCGCGGCCCGTGGTCGGGATCGGGATGGGATGCCGGCATCGGCCGGGCTTTCAGTTCTTCACTCACGATGCAACTCGCATTTCGTTGGATGGGGCCTGGGGTGCGGCAGGCCTGGCGTCGTTGCCCTGCGGGCGTTGCGCCAAGGCCTTCAGCACTTCGTCGCGCGGACCGTCGGCCACGACGCGGCCCCGGTCCATGACGACGAGACGGTCGATCAGCGCCAGCATTGCCATGCGGTGCGTCACGAGGACCACGGTAGTGCGCGGCAGCGCGCGCAGCCGGGCGATCAACTTCTGTTCGGTGGCCGGGTCGACCATGCTGCTGGGCTCGTCGAGCAGGAGCAGTGGCGGTCGCATCAGCAGTGCGCGTGCGATGGCGACCAGTTGGCGTTGCCCGCCGGAGAGGCGTTCGCCGCGCTCACCCACGGCCGTGGCCACGCCTTGCGGCAACTGGGTGACGATCTCGTCGAGGCATGAATTGCGCATCGCCGCGAGCAAGGTCTCGTCGTCGGCCTGCACGCGGCCCATCTCGATGTTCTCGCGCATGGTGCCGTGGAAGAGCGTGACGTCCTGCGGCACGTAGCCGATCTGGCGCCGCAGAGAGAGCGGCTCCAGTTGCGTGCTCATGATGTCGTCGACCAGCACCGCGCCGGTGGCGGGTGCGTACTGGTTGAGGATGAGCTTGAGCAGGGTGCTCTTGCCCGAGCCCAGCTTGCCAATGATGCCGACGCGCTCGCCAGGACGAATGCGCAGGTTCAGGCGCTCGATCGTCGGCGGCTGCTTCGGATAGCCGAAGCTCATGTCGCGGAACTCGAGCATGCCGCTCAGCGGCGGCGCCTGCAGGCTGGCGGCGGCCTCGTCGGTCGGCGCGGCCATGATCTTGTTGAGCGCGGTGTAGCTCAGCTTGGTCTGCTCCCAGCGCAGCACGAGCCCGGCGATCTGGCTCACCGGCGACAGTGCGCGCGAGGTGAGCATGCTCACGGCGATGATCTGGCCCAGGCTCAACGCATGCTCGCTCATCAGGAGCGCGCCGAAGGCCACCACCGCGACGCTCGACAGGCCAAGCACCGCGGTGTTGGCGTAGTTCATGCGCGACGTGATTTCGCGCGTCTCGAGGCTGTTGTGGGCAATGGCCTGCGTCAGCGATTCCCACTTGCGGCGGCTCCAGGCTTCGGCGCCCAGGGCCTTCACCGTGTCGAGCCCGTTCATGGTCTCGAACAGGTGCGCGGTGCGCTGCGAGCTTTCCTGCATCGAGTCGTTGACCTTGCGCGCCAGCGGCTTGCGCGAGGCGAACGAGATGCCGAGCAGGATAGGGATGCAGATGAGCGGGACGAGCACCAGCTTGCCGCCCACCAGCCCGATCACGCCAAGGTACAGCAGCATGAATGGCAAGTCGCCCAGCACGGTCAGCGTGCCGGTGGCGAAGAACTCGCGCACCGATTCGAAGTCGCGCACGGTGTTGGCCAGCACGCCGCCCGAGGCCGGCCGGTCGGCCGCGCGCATGCGCAGGCACTGGGCGAACACCTTGGAAGACAGCGACACGTCCATGCGGCGCGCTGCCGTTTCCAGCAGGTTGCTGCGCAGCAGGCGCATCACGAATTCAAAGCCGGTCAGCAACACCACCGCCGTCGTCAGCACGCCCAGGCTGCCGAGCGCGTTGTGCGGGATCACGCGGTCGTACACCGCCATGCTGTAGAACGGGATCAGCGCGCCGAAGATGTTCAGCGCGACGGTGCCCAGCAGGGCCCAGGCGAACATCCAGCGGTTTCGCTCGAAGGTGTCCCAGAACCAGCGGCCGACCTGCGGCAAGGTGTAGAGCAGGCTGCGCTGGTCGAAGTGGAGTTGCGGCCTCGCGGCGAGCCACCGGGCGTTCGGCGCCTCGCGCTCGATCGCCTCAGGGTCCAGCCAGCTCACGCCTTCGATGCCTGGCACGTGGCATTCCATCTGCCCGTCCTTGAGCGAGAGCACAACCACGCAGCGGCCGTTGTCGCCCAGCACGAGCGCGGGCAGTTCGGTATGCCGGCGGCGCTTGCCGGCGCCCAGCGGCGTGCCGGTCAGGCCGCCGTGCCCCAGCAACTGAGCGAGGGCTTCCGTGCCGGGAACCTGGCGATGGTCCTGTTCATGCGCGGCAAGGCTGTCGCGCAGGCGCTCGACCTGGATCGGTGTGCCGAAGAAACGGGCCAGGAAAACAATGCTTTCCTGCAACGGGGATTGGGGCAGCAGCGTTGCGGTGCTCGGGTCTGGCGGGGAGTGAGAAGAGATTTGTTCGGTCATTGGGAGCCCGGTCAGAAGGGGACATGACGAAAGCCATGCAGTGCCCGAGGGAGCTCCGGCGTTGATGTCCACAGCGATCGGTCCCGGCAAAAACGGGCCACCGCCAGACAAGGCTTCACTCCCTTTCAGACTGCCCAAATCATCGCGACTGGGCCGTCGGGCGGCTACGCGAAACGTCTGCGGCCGATGCGGAATCGGCCTGCAAGCACGTAAGAAAAAAAACGGTGACCGGGCCACCCGGGCCCGGTCACCGTCCATTCAGCGTTCGATCAGGCCGCGGTGGCGTGCGACTGTTCGCTGTTCATGGCTGCCACCAGCTTGCGCAGCACATCGGCCGCGTCGCTGACGTCCATCGTCGCATCCGCATCGTTGGAAGCCACTGCGGTGGTCGGCGCAACCGTGCCCAGCACGCCGTCGAGCGAGTCGCTGCCGAGCAACTGGGACAGCGTCGGGGCCGCCTCGGTCGTGCCTGCGAAAAACACGTCTTCGGTCATCAGCGTGCTGCCGTCGGTACGCGTTGCCGTGGACTCGATGTGCAGTTTGCCCTGAGCGTCGTAGGTCAACGACGCTTCAATGCCGATGGCGTCGATGCCATGCTGCGCCAGCGTCTGGATTTCACCCGACTGCACCACCGCGTCGCCGTTGTCGACCCACAGCTCGATGCCCTTGAGTTCGCCACCCGAGAGCTTGCCGTCGTGGTTGATGTCCAACGCTGCAAGCTTGTAGTAGCCGTTGCCGTAGGCACCGCCCTGGTCGCCGAACAAGCGTGCGCCGTTCATGTCGTGCGCGGCGTTGCCATCGCGGTTGTCGATCAGAATGCCGTCGCCGGAACCGTCGAACCACTCGGTGGTTTCCTTGGTGCCGTTGCCGTCCATGTCGAACTGCACCGTATGGCCCAGCGCGGCATGCGCGTCCTTGTCGTAGGAAGACGTGGCGCCGGTGACGCCGATCTTGCCGTCGCCGTTGAGGTCCAGCGCGATGGGCGTGCTGATGACGGTCATGCCCGTGTTCGACAGGATGGAGCCGTCGTAGCAGTACGGGTTGGCGACGGTGCCGGTGTCCTGCATCTGCCACGCCAGGTTGTAGACCTGGTATGCAACATGGAAGTCGAGGTCCAGCTTTCCGGCATTGATGTCAGCCACGGAGATCGTGTAGGTCTGCCCCTGGCTGAAGTCCAGCACCTGTCCGTTGTAAACGATATCGGCATAGGCCGCCGTCGCACCCTTCAACCCGGAGACCACCACCGCCGCGAGCGTGTCTGCGTCGTTGGCAACACCGGTGTTGTACGTCCCGAACTGCTGCAACTGGTCGGCCGTGTCGCTGTAAGTTCCGAAATCCGCCAACGTATAGCCGTGGACCCAGTGGGTCACGCCTCCTGCCACATAGGTGTTTTCCCAGCCGCCGGGATGGTATCGACCCACACCTTGTCGCCGATGCTGTCCAGCCACACGGTGTCGCCGATGCTGCCGCCCTTGGTGAAGCCGGCGTCGACGCTGTTGTTGGTCTGGCCTTCGGTGAGCGTGTAGCAGCCCGTGAAGCCGTTGCTGCCGGCGTCCGAATCGAGCGTGTCGTTGCCCACGTTGGCGGTGCTCAGGATCGTGCCATCGGTGGAGATGAACTTGACCATGTAGTCGCCGGGCTTCAGGCCGCTGAAGCTGTAGTTGCCGTTGGCGTCGGTGGTCTTGGTGCCCACCAGCGTGCCGGGCTGGTCATTGACGCCGCAGGTGTACAGCTCGACCTTCACGCCGGCCTTGCCGGTCTCGCCCGCGTCCTGCACGCCGTTGCCGTTGGTGTCGTTCCAGACGCGGTCACCGAGGGTGGCGGGCTTGTAGAAGCCGGCGTCGACGGTGGTGTTGGTCTGGCCCGAGGTGAGCGTGTAGCAGCCGGTGAAGCCGTTGCTGCCCGCGTCGGAGTCGAGCGCATCGTTGCCGACGTTGGCGGTGCTGAGCACCGAGCCGTCCGCGGCGATGAACTTGACCATGTAGTCGCCGGGCTTCAGGCCGCTGAAGCTGTAGTTGCCGTTGGCGTCCGTGGTCTGCGTAGACACCAGCACGCCGGGCTGGTCGTTGACGCCGCAGGTGTAGAGCTCGACCTTGACGCCGGCCTTGCCGGTTTCGCCAGCGTCCTGCACGCCGTTGCCGTTGCTGTCGTTCCAGACCTTGTCGCCGAGGGTGGCGGTCTTGTAGAAGCCGGCATCGACGGTGTTGTTGGTCTCGCCGACGCCCAGCGTGTAGCAGCCGGTGAAGCCGCCTGCGCCTGCATCGGAATCCGCTGCATCGTTCACGCCGACGTTGGACGTGCTCAGGACCGAGCCATCGAAGCTCGTGAACTGGACGATGTACATGCCCGCGGGCAGGTTGTTGAAGTGGTAGTTGCCGTTGGCGTCGGTGACGGTGCTGCCGATCAGGGCCGAGGGCACGCCGTCCTGGCAGACGAACAGGTTGACGATGACGCCCGCCTTGCCGGTCTCGCCGGCGTCCTGTACGCCGTTGGCGTTGGTGTCGTTCCAGACGCGGTCGCCGATGCTGGCCGTGCTGGGTTGCTTGAAGCCGGCGTCGACGGTGGTGTTGGTCTCGCCGGAGCTGAGCGTGTAGCAGCCGGTGAAGCCGTTGCCGCCTGCATCGGAGTCGAGCGCATCGTTGCCGACATTGGCCGTGCTCAGCACGGTGCCGTCGGTGGCGATGAACTTGACCATATAGTCGCCGGGCTTCAGGCCGCTGAAGCTGTAGTTGCCGTTGGCATCGGTGGTTTGCGTGGACACCAGGGTGCCGGGCTGGTCGTTGACGCCGCAGGTGTAGAGCTCCACCCTGACGCCGGACTTGCCGGTCTCACCCGTGTCCTGGATGCCGTTGCCGTTGGTGTCGTTCCAGACCTTGTCGCCGATGGTGGCGTACTTGTAGAAGCCGGAGTCGACGGTGGCGTTGTACTCGCCGGGGGCAAGGAAGATGACGTTCGACAGCTTGCCGTCGCTGTTGGTGCCGGACGTGGCGCTGCCGTCGGACTGGCGCGGGCTGGCCGCGTCGTAGCCTGCCGGGTCGGTGAACCGGACCTGGTAGCTCAGGCCCGGCGTGAGGCCCTTGAAGCTGTAGTTGCCGTTGGCGTCGGTGGAGGTGGTCGCGAGGATTTCGCTGGCGCCGCTGATGATGCCGTCGCCGTTGGCGTCGCGCACCAGCTGGACGGTGGCGTCAGCGATGCCGGCCTCGCCTGCGTCCTGGACGCCGTCCGCATCGGCGTCATGCCAGACGCGGTCGCCGAGCTTGGCGGCCTTGGTCTCGACGATGAGATTCTGGTCGTGGCGTTGCTCCGCAGTCACGGGATCGATCACCACGGCCATCACGTCCCCGACATCAGGGACGAAGTCGTTGTGGCTCAACGCGAGCTGCGTCAGCCCGCTGGTGTCGCCGAAGTCTTCAGCCACGAGGTGCCAGATGCTGTTCTGGACATCCATGGCCGTATAGCCGGAGGTGCCGCTGCGGTAATAGTTGAGCAGCCAGTTGATGGCGCCGCTCGCAGTGAAGTTGTTGTCGGCTGCCACCTCGAAGGCCGGATAGCCATAACCGGAGTAGCTGTACCCGTTGTTGTAGTCGAGGCTGACGAACGGCTGGATGCACCAACCGTCGAGGACCGTGCCGGTCGGGCCCAGCGGCGAGACGGCGTTGAAGAGCACGTCGTAGTAGCTGTCGTTGCCGGGCTCCGCCGGCTTGACGACCACGATCGGAGTGGAGAAATAGGGGGTGGCCATATGAGCGGTCCTTGGCTAAAAATAATTACCCCGCTCACCCGGCGGTCGACACGAAGGCGCGACTGCACAGGAAACCGGGAACAGCAAAAGGAAGAGAGAGGCCTGCGACCGCCGGACCGAATTCAGCGGCACGTCGAACTGGAATTCCCAGGCCACGCGCGCATCTCAGCCAACTTGGTTGCGTCCGCCGGTCGCACGCTTAGGTGCTCCGCCGGTGTTGTTCATGCATCCCCCTACCAATCGAGCCCATCTACCGAAACAAATGGACCCGGCTCGGATACTAAACACAAAGTGCTATTTAGCCGACCGCCGATTGCACTAGTACGCTCGGAGACGGGAACCTTTACACGAATCGAACGGCTGCAATGTCGACGCTTTGTCACCGACAACGAGCGTCGGCTTGGCAGGTCTTTTAGCGAGGTGCACTGTCCACGCTTGCTTCCAACGCGTCGACGAAACGCCTGGGCACGTCGAAGCCGGTCTGGTCCGTGATTTCCTGGAAGCAGGTCGGACTGGTCACGTTGATCTCGGTCACGTAGTCGCCGATCACGTCGAGCCCGATCAGCAGCAGGCCACGGGGTGCGAGCGCACTGCCGACCGCTTCGGCGATCTTGCGGTTGCTGTCGCTGAGCGGTTGTGCCACGCCCTTGCCGCCGGCCGCGAGGTTGCCGCGTACCTCGGTGCCTTGCGGGATGCGCGCCAGCACGAAGGGCACCGGCTCGCCGGCGATGATGAGGATGCGCTTGTCGCCCAATGAGATCTCCGGCACGAAGCGCTGGACCATGATGGTCTCGGCGCCGTTCTTGTTCAGCGTCTCGGTGATCGAGCCGAGGTTCAGCGCGTCCTCGCGCACGCGGAAGATGCCCATGCCGCCCATGCCGTCGAGCGGCTTCAGGATGATGTCCTTGTGCTCGGCATGGAAGGCGCGCACGGCGGCCGGGTCGCGCGTGACGAGCGTGGGGCTGGTGAACTGCTGGAATTCCATCACCGCGAGCTTCTCGGGATGGTCGCGCAAGGCTGCCGGCTTGTTGAACACCTTGGCGCCTTCGCGTTCGGCCTGGCCGAGCAGGTGCGTGGCGTAGATGTACTCGGCGTCGAAGGGCGGGTCCTTGCGCATGAGGATGGCGTCGAAGGTGTGCAGCGGCGTGACGCGCGCCGGCGTCTCCGTGAACCACTGGTCGGCATGGCCGGTGAGGGTGATGTCGCGCACCCTGGCCGTCACGGGCTGGCCGGTCTGCCAGCCGAGATCGGTCGGCTCGCAGGCCGAGATGCCGTGCCCGCGCCGCTGCGCCTCGCGCATCATCGAGAAGGTGGTGTCCTTGTAGATCTTGAAATGTTCGAGCGGATCGGCAACGAAGAGGATGTTCATCAGGAGGCCTTTTCGGCGTTCGAGGGAGAGGATTCGGGTGCGGCGCGGCGGCGGCCCAATTGCTGGATGCCCAGCGCGATGGCGCCGGCCACCACGCCCCAGAAGGCGGAGCCGATGCCGGCGAGCGTGACGCCCGAGAGCGTGACCAGGAAGGTGATGAGCGCTGCCTCGCGATGCGATTCGTCGCGCACCGCCGCGGCCAGTCCGCCGCCGATCGTGCCGAGCAACGCGAAGCCGGCAATGGCCGCGACCAGTTCTTTCGGGAACGCGGTGAGCAAACCCGTGACGGCGGCGCCGAACAGGCCGATGACGACATAGATCGCGCCGCAACTGACGGCCGCCGTGTAGCGCCGCGCCGGATCGTCGTGCGCCTCGCGGCCCATGCAGATGGCAGCGGTGATGGCGCTGAGGTTGAGCGCGAAGCCGCCGAAGGGCGCGAGCACGAGCGTGGCCAGGCCGCTGATGGTGATGAGCTTGCTGATCGGCATGTCGTAGCCGGCCGCCCGGATCGCAGCAACGCCGGGCAGGTTCTGCGAGGCCATCGTCACCACGAACAGCGGCAACGCCAGGCTCACGGCCGCCTGGAGCGTGAACACGGGCATCGTGAAGACCGGCATGGCGAGCTTGAAGTGCACGCCGCTCCAGGCCAACTGGCCGCGCGACGCGACGAAGACGATCGCCACCAGCAGCGTCAGCGGCACGGCATAGCGCGGCATGAAGCGCTTGGCCAGCAGGTAGGCGGCCAGCATCAGCAGCACCAATGGCAGGGCGGTCTGCGCGGCGATGAAGGCCTGCAGGCCGAACCGGGCGAGCACGCCTGCCAGCAATGCCGAGGCAATGGCCATCGGGATCCTGTTCATCACTCGCTCGAACCAGCCGGTGGCGCCCGCGATGGTGATGAGCACCGCGCAGACGATGAAGGCGCCGACCGCCTCGTTCATCGAATAGCCCGCGCCGGCCACGGCCAGCACTGCCGCGCCCGGCGTGCTCCACGCGATCATCACGGGCATGCGCCACCACAGCGAAGGCAATGCCGAGGCCAGGCCCATGCCAATGCCCAATGCCCACATCCACGAACTGATGACTTCAGGCGTGGCGCCGAAGGCCAGCGCGGCCTGGAACACGATGGCCACCGAGCTCGTGAAACCCACGAGCACGGCGACGAAGCCCGCGGTGAATGCCGAAAGGCTGAGGTCCTTGAAAAAACGCATCGGGCGATTGTGCCGGCTGGGCGGCGACGTCGCCCGACGAGGGGCTCAATGCCAGTCGGCAGCGGCGACCGGGTCCAGGCTGAAGCAGTTGGCCAGCAACAATGGTCATTGCAGGCTACGCGGCCGTCGGGCTCTTCGTCGTTGGCGGAAAGCCGCAGTCGGCGGACACGCAGTCGCTCGCCATTGCTGTGCCAGCATCGACACGATTCACGCATCCTGTCGACAATCCGTCGCAGATCGTGTGAGCAACCGGTACAGGACTTGCTCGCGATCCCGCCATGGAAATGCACTCCCGGAGACCTTGATGGACAGCCCTTCCGCCACTCTGCGCTGGCCCGACCTGCTCCCCGCGCACGATCGCTTCGACTACCGGCCGATCACGCGTCGACCCGACTACGCGTGGCCGAACGGTGCGCGGCTGGCCGTGTACATCGGCTTCAACATCGAGCACTTCGCGTTCGGCGACGGCCTCGGCGCCAGCATCGGACCAGTCTCGCCGCACCCCGACGTGCTGAACCACGGCTGGCGCGAGTACGGCAACCGGGTCGGTGCGTGGCGCTGCCTCGATCTGTTCGATTCGCTGTCACTGCCGACCGGCACGCTGATCAACACCGCGCTCTACGACCATTGCCCGGAACTGGTGCAGGCCTTCGCGGCGCGCGGCGACGAGTTGATCGGCCACGGCCACAGCAATGCCGAGCGGCAAGGGACGCTCTGCGAAGAAGCCGAGCGCGCCTTGCTGCTGCGCTGCCGCGAAAGCATCGCGCGCGAGAGCGGGCAGCACGCGGCGGGCTGGCTGTCTCCATGGATCTCGGAGAGCGCGATCACGCCCGACCTGCTGGCCGAAACCGGCTATCGCTACACGCTCAACTGGTGCCATGACGACCAGCCGATGCGCATGCGCACGCGCGGAGGCGGCTCGATCTGGTCGGTGCCCTATCCGCAGGAACTCAACGACATCCCGATGATCGTGGCGCGCCAGATGGACATGAGGGACTTCGGCGCGATGGTGGTGGACAACTTCGAGGAGATGCGGCAGCAGTCGCGCCGGCAACCGCTCGTGATGGGCCTCGCGCTGCATCCGTACATCGTCGGCCAGCCGTACCGCCTGCGCCACCTGCGTCCGGTACTGGAACACCTGGCAGCTGCGCGGGACCGCGGCGAGATCTGGTTCACCACGCCGGGCGCCATTGCCAGCCACATGGACACGCTCGCGGCCGAACGGCCTGGCGACTTCGCATGAGCACGTCCTGGCGCTGCGGCTGAACCGCGGTCATTGCGGCCATCGCGGCCAGGCCTTCGCCCGGGCGCACACGCGCGATCTTCGCGACTCCCTACAAGTCGAAGTTGGTCGGCATCATGACCACGTCGCGGATCGTCATGCCGCGCGGCCGCGTCAGCATGAACTTCACCACCTCCGCCACTTCGCTAGCCTCCAGCAGGCTGCCGGACTCCCTCGCCTCCTGCAGCTTCTCCGGCGGCCAGTCGGCCAGCAGCGCACTGATGACCGGGCCCGGTGAAATCGAGCCGACCCGGATGCCGTGCCTGAACACCTGGCGACGCACCGTCTGCACGAAGCAGTTGATCGCCCACTTCGACGACGCATAGACGGGCTCCCACGGCGTCGGGAAGTGCGCCGCCAGCGAGCTCGTGACGATGATGTCGCCGGTCTTGCGCGCGATCATGTGCGGCAGCACGTCGTGCACGTTCTTCATCACGACGTTGACGTTGAGATTCAGCATCCGGTCGATCGCGTCGGTATCGGCGTCGACCAGGTCGCCGCCGACGTAGCTGCCGGCATTGGCATGCAGGATGTCGAGCTGGCCGGCTTTCTCCAGCACCCGCGGCAGGAGGGTCGCGCAGTCCCTGGCGTCGAGCAGGTTGATGACCAGCGGGATCACCGCATCGCCGTGTGTCTTGCAATGGGCCTGCAACGCTGCCTCGTCGCGGTCCACCATCACCACGCGTGCGCCTGCGGCCACCATCGCCTCGGTGCTCGCCAGGCCGATACCCGACGCCGCGCCGGTGACGGCCGCGACCTTGCCTTCCAGTTCTCTTGCCATGCCGTGTCTCCAGTGCTGTCGTCCCGACAGCAACGATAGACGCCGTCGACGCTCGCAGGGATATCGCAAGGGTTTCGCGCCGATACTTTCTCGCGCCTGCGCCCGAGGGACTTCCCTGAGACACGAGCGCCTTCACCCGGCAGATTCACCGGCGCGCTCGCATGACACGTTCGACGTGGCGCGCGGCGCCGCGCCGGCTGCCGCTAGATCTCGATCTTCGACCCCAGCTCTACCACCGCGTTGTTCGGCAGCCCCAGGAAGTCCGCCGCCCCGCTCGCGTTGTGGTGCATCTGCGCGAACAGCTTCTCGCGCCACGGCGCCATGCCGCTGCCGATCGTCGGGATGACGACGTCGCGCGAGAGGAAGTAGCTGGTCGTCATCGGCTCCAGCTGGCAGCCGCGCATGCGCGCGTTCTCCAATGCGCGCGGCAGGTCGATGTCGTTCTTGAAGCCGTAGTGCACCGTGATCTGCCAGCAGTGATGGCCGAGCGCCTCGATCTCGATGCGCTTGTCCATCGGCACCCAGGGCACCTCGTGGTTGCGCACGGTGACGAACATGTTCTGGTCGTGCAGCACCTTGTTGTGCTTGAGGTTGTGCAGCAGCGCGTTCGGCACCACGCCGGGCTCCGCGGTCAGGAACACGGCCGTGCCTTCGACGCGCGTGGGCGGACTCACGAACACCGAATCCAGGAAGCTCTGCAGGTCGATGGAATCGGCACGCTGCACCTCGCCCATGAGCCGGCGGCCTTCCTTCCAGGTGATCATCAGGGTGAACACCGCGCCGCCGATCATCAGCGGGAACCAGCCGCCCTTGTGCAGCTTGAGCAGGTTCGACGCGAAGAACATGAAGTCGACGACGAAGAACCAGGCGGTCGACGCGATGCACAGCGCCAGCGGCAGCTTCCACGCGTAGCGGATCACGAAGAAGGTCAGCACCGTGGTGATCAGCATGTCGGTGGTCACGGCTATGCCGTAGGCCGCGGCCAGGTTGTCCGACGAGCGGAACATGACCACCGCCAGCACGATGGCCACGAACAGTCCCCAGTTGACGACCGGGATGTAGATCTGCCCGGCGGTCCGCACGCTGGTGTGCTCGATGTTCAGCCGCGGCAGGTAGCCGAGCTGGATCACCTGTCGCGTGACGCTGAAGGCGCCTGTGATCAGAGCCTGCGACGCGATCACCGTGGCGGCCGTCGCCAGCACCACCAGCGGAATCAGGGCCCAGTCCGGTGCCATGTTGAAGAAGGGGTTCTTCACCGCCTCGGGGTTCTCCAGCAGCAGCGCGCCCTGGCCGAAGTAGTTGAGCGTGAGCGCCGGCATGACCACCGAGAACCACGCGATGCGGATCGGGCCCTTGCCGAAGTGGCCCAGGTCGGCATAGAGCGCCTCGGCGCCCGTCACGCACAGCACCGTGGCGCCGAGGATGATGAAGCTGGTGACCGGGTTCTCCCACATGAACTTGAGCGCGTAGTACGGGCTCAGCGCCTTGAGGATCTCCGGGTGGGTGAGGATCTGATTCACGCCCAGCACCGCGATGACCGCGAACCAGGTCAGGGTGACCGGCCCGAAGAACTTGCCGATGCCGGCCGTGCCGCTCTTCTGCACGAAGAACAGGCAGAACAGCACTACCAGCGTGACCGGGATCACGAATTCGGTGAAGTGCGGCGACACCACTTCCAGGCCCTCGACGGCCGACAGCACCGAGATGGCCGGCGTGATGACGCCGTCGCCGTAGAAAAGCGAGGTGCCGAAGATGCCCACCAACAGCAGCACCTGGCGCAGCTTGGGCTTGTCGTGCACCGCGCGCGAGGCCAGCGCCAGCATGGCGACCAGGCCGCCCTCGCCCTCGTTGTCGGCGCGCAGCACCAGCACGACGTACTTGAGGGAAACGATGACCGTCAGGGTCCAGAAGAACATCGACAGGATGCCGTAGACGTTGTCGATGGTGAATTCGACGTGGCCATGCGCGAACACTTCCTTCATCGCATAGAGCACGCTCGTGCCGATGTCGCCGTAGACGACGCCGATGGCCGCGATGATCAGCGCGGCGGATGAGGATTTGGGGGCTGACACGAGGGTCGCTGAAGAGCGGGTCGGCGAAGGATGCCGGGCACCGCGGGCCGCCTGCGCTGCCTCGCTCACCCTCCCGCCCTCTTTTTGTCCGATTGCTGTGGGGCTGCTATTTTGACGCTGCGGCCGAGGGCCGCAAGGGGCGTTGTGGCCGGTTGGCGTCAATCGGCGGGGGCGCCGGGCGGCCGCCCCTCATTCGTAGACCTCGGCGTCCGGATTGGTCGCCTCGAGTTCGTAGCTGGCCGCCACCATGGCCAGCCGGGCCACCACGCCGTACATGTAGAAGCGGTTCGGCGCGCTGGCGCCGGGTTTGGCGCCGGGCTGAGGTAAGTGCGCACTCTCCGAAAAAGCCAATGGCACGAAGCTCGCGCCCGGGGAGACCAGGCTTTCATCGGGGCTGCGGCCGGCATGCACGCGGTAGAAGCCGCCGACCACGTAGCGGTCCATCATGTAGACCACCGGCTCGGCCACGCCATCGTGCACGCGCTCGTTGGTCAGCACGCCTTCCTGCACGATCAACGGCTCGAACTCGGCGGTCGGGCTCATCATGCTGCGCGTCTTGGGGTCGAGCGAATCCAGGTCCTTCACGTCGCGCACCGTCAGCACGCCGACGCCGGCGGCGCCGTTGTCGGGCTTGATGATGGCGAAGGGCTTCTCGTTGATGCCGTATTCCTTGTACTTGCGGCGCACCTTGGTCAGCACCGTATCGACATGGCTGGCCAGCACGTCCATGCCGGTCTTCGAGCCGAAGTTGACGCCTTCGGCGCGCGCATACATCGGGTTGATGAGCCACGGGTCGATGCCCAGCAGCTTACCGAAGCGCTTGGACAACTCCTCGTAGCTGTGGAAATGGTTGCTCATCCGCCGCGACGGCCAGGCCGCATGCAGCGGCGGCAGCAGGTACTGCTCGTGCAGGTCTTCCAGGATGCCCGGGATGCCGGCCGACAGGTCGTTGTTCAGCAGGATGGTGCAGGGGTCGAAGTTCTTCAGGCCCAGGCGGCGCTTGGTGCGCACCACGGGCTCCAGGCAGACCGTCTCGCCGTTCGGCAGCGCGATCTTCTTGGGCGACTTGATGGCCGGGTCGATGGAGCCGACCCGCACATTGAGCCCGGCCATCTGGAAGATGTGCACCAGCTGGGCGACGTTGGCCAGGTAGAAGGTGTTGCGCGAGTGGTTTTCGGGGATGACCAGCAGGTTGCGCGCTTCCGGGCAGATCTTCTCGATCGCGGCCTGGGCGGCCTGCACCGCCAGCGGAAGCATTTCCCGGGTCAGGTTGTTCCAGCCGCGCGGGAACATGTTGGTGTCCACGGGCGCGAGCTTGAAGCCGGCGTTGCGCACGTCGACCGAGGTGTAGAACGGCGGCGTGTGCTCCATCCATTCCAGCCGGAACCAGCGCTCGATGGCCGGCATGGAGTCGAGCACGCGCTGCTCGAGCTCGTTGATGGGGCCGGTCAGGGCGGTGACGAGGTGGGGGACCATGGACGGGGGACCTTCGGAAAACCGGAGTGCGATTGTAGGGAATTGGGGCTGACCCCCGGCTTTTGCAACCGCGCGATGGCGGCGACTTGGCGGCTTGCTACTTGCGCCAGAAGGAAGGCGTCAGCAGCGCCAGGAAACTCAGCAGCTCCAGCCGTCCCAGCACCATCGCGAAGGTGCAGATCCACACCTGGAAGTTCGTCAGCACGCCGAAATGCGACGACGGCCCGATGTCCCCGAGCCCCGGCCCTGTGCAGTTGACGCTGGCGAGCACGGCGCTGAAGGCGGTGATGGGGTCGAGGTCGGTCAGCACCATCAGCATGCTCAGCGAAATGATGGTCACGCCATAGACGAGCATGAAGGCCAGCACCGAGAAGATCACCCGGTTGTCGATCACCGTGTTCCCCAGCGTCACCGGCTGCACGGCGCGCGGATGCACCAGCCGCGTCATCTCGCGCAGTGCCTGCTTCACCAGGATCAGCACGCGCACCATCTTGATGCCGCAGCCGGCCGAACCGGCGCTGGTGGCCAGCCCCGAGAGCAGCAGCATGAGCATGGGCGCGAAGGCCGGCCATTTCAGGTAGTCGACGGTGGCGTAGCCGGTCGTGCTGCCCACCGAGATAGTGTGGAAGATGCCGTAGCGCAACGCGTCGAGCGGGCCGTAGACGCCCTTGATCCACAGCACGGCCGAAACCACCAGGCCGCCGCCAACCAACGCGATGAGCGTCGCGCGCATCTCGGGATCGCGCCAGAAGCCGCGCAGGCTGCGCTTGCGCACGGCGATGAAATACAGCGCGAAGTTGCAACTCGCGGCCAGCATGAACAGGACGGCGATCGCTTCCAGCCAAGGCGAATTGAAGTGCGCAAAGCTCGCGTCATGCGAGGACAACCCGCCCAGGCTCACCGTGCTGAACATGTGCATGAGCGCGTCCATCGGCGTCATGCCGGCGGCCCAGTAGGCCAGTCCGCAGACCACGGAGAAGGTCGAGTAGATGCCCCACAGCCCCTTGGCGGTTTCCTTCACGCGCGGCGTGAGCTTGCTGTCCTTGATCGGCCCGGCGATCTCGGCCTTGAAGAGCTGGCTGCCGCCCACGCCCAGCAGCGGCAGGACCGCCACCGCCAGCACCAGGATGCCCATGCCGCCGAGCCACTGCAGGAAGGTGCGCCAGAAGTTGATCGACAGCGGCAGATCGTCGAGCTTGGTCAGCACCGTGGCGCCGGTCGTGGTCAGCCCCGACACGGCCTCGAAGTAGGCGTGCGTGAAATTGACAGGCCGGCCGATCTGCTGGAGCGCCCACATCAGCGGCACGCTGGCGAAGACGGGCAGCAGCACCCAGGTCAGCGACACCAGGAAGATGCCGTGGCGCGGCTGCAGCTCGCGCTTGAACTTGCGCAAGCCGCCCCACAGGAGGAAGCCGACGACGAACGTCACCCCGGCCGAAGTGCACCAGACGTGCAGCAGGCCGTCCTTCTGCACCCAGGACACCACGCCGGGCAGCAGCATGCCCAGCGAGAAGAAGCCCAGCAGCGCACCCAGCACGCGCAGGACAGGAAAGAAGTCGCTCATGACTTCAGAAGAAAGTCGCGCCCACGCGGAACAGCTTCTCCACGTCCCGGATCTGCCGCTTGCGCGGGATGAAGATGACGATGTGGTCGTTGCTCTCGATGACGGTGTTGCCGTGCGGGATGATCACCTGTGGCGGCAGCGGCGGCTCCTTGGCGGGCGGCGCGCCCTCGCCGATCTCGGGCAGGCCGCGCATGATGAGCCCGACCTGCGCGCCCTTGGGCAGCTTGAGGTCGTCGATGCTGCGCCCGACCACGCGCGAGGTCCTGCGGTCGCCGCGCGCCACGATCTCCATCGCCTCGGCCACGCCCCGCCGCAGGCTGTGCACCGCCTGCACGTCGCCCTGCCGCACATAGGCCAGCAACTCGCCCAGCATGGTCTGCGAGGGCGACAAGGCGATGTCGATCTGCGTGCCGTGCATCAGTTCGGCATAGGTGCGGCGGTTGACCAGCGCCAGCACGCGCGTCGCGCCCATGCGCTTGGCCAGCAGGCTGGCCATGATGTTGTCCTCGTCGTCGCTGGTGAGCGACATGAAGAGGTCGATCGTCTCGATGCCTTCTTCCTCCAGCATGTCCTCGTCGGTGCCGTCGCCGTGCAGGACCAGCACGCCGGGCAGTTCGGAGGCCAGCTGCACGCAGCGGTCGTGGTCGCGCTCGAGCACCTTGAGCTGGTAGTCGCGTCCCGTGGCCAGCAGCTGCTTGGCCAGCCGCAGCCCGACCCGGCCACCGCCGGCGATCATGATGCGCTCCACCTCCCGCTTGGCCGACTGGTCGTAGCGGTGCAGTGCCCCGAGCACGGCCGGCAGGTGCTCGCGCGCCGACAGCACGAACACCTCGTCGCCCGGCTCGATGCGCGTGATGCCCTCGCACGTGATGAACACGTCGGGCTTGTCTTCCAGGCGGCGGTAGATCGCGACGATGCGCATGTCGGCATTCGGCACGCACTCGCTCAGTTCCGCGATGCTGTGCATCACCAGCGGCGCGCCGGCCACGGCCCGCACCGACACCAGGCAAGCCAGCCCGCCGGCAAACTCGCGCACCTGCAAGGCCTCCGGATACTCCACCAGCTTGCCGATGTAGCGGGTGAGCGATTCCTCGGGGCAGATGATGCGGTCGACCGCGAAGCCTTCCTTGCCGGTGAGCGGGCTGTCGTCCGTGTAGGCGCTGGAGCGCACGCGCGCGATGCGCGTGGGAATGCCGAAGACCTGGTAGGCCACCTTGCAGGCCACGAGGTTGGTTTCGTCGAGCGCGGCGCAGGCAATCAGCATGTCGGCGTCGCGCGCGCCGGCCTCGGCCAGCACCTCGGGCTCGATGCCGCTGCCGACCACGCCGCGCAGTTCGAAGCGGTCTTCCAGCTCGCGCAGGCGCCGGGCGTCCGTGTCGATGACGGTGATGTCATTGCGCTCGGACACGAGCGTGCCCGCGACGCTCTCGCCGATCCGGCCTGCGCCGAGGATGATGATTTTCAAGTGGTGCTCCCCCGGGGCGCTTTATACGCCTGAAGGAGCCCGCATCAACCGCGAACTTCGCCTTGCCCGAGGACCACGTACTTGAGCGAGGTCAGCCCCTCGATGCCGACCGGGCCGCGCGCATGGAACTTGTCGGTGCTGATGCCGATTTCCGCGCCGAGGCCGAATTCGAAGCCGTCTGCGAAGCGGGTGCTCGTATTGACCATCACGCTGGCCGAATCCACCTCGCGCAGGAAGCGTTGGGCATGGACGTGGTCGCGCGTGACGATGGCGTCGGTGTGGTGGCTCGAATAGCGGTTGATGTGGGCGATGGCCTCGTCCACGTCCTTCACCACCTTGATGCTGATCACGGCGGCGAGGTATTCCTCCGACCAGTCGGATTCGACTGCATCCACCGCCGCCAGCCCTGCGCCGCGCACGATGGCGCCGGCGGCCGCGTCGCAGCGCATCTCCACGCCCTTGGCAGCGAACACCTCACCGATCAGCGGCAGGAACTTCGGCGCCGCGCCCTCCGTGACCAGCAGGCCCTCGGCGGCATTGCAGGGGCTGTACTTCTGCGTCTTGGCGTTGTCGACGATCTTCAGCGCCATGTCGATCTCGGCCGTGTCATCGACGAAGACGTGGCAGTTGCCGTCCAGGTGCTTGATGACCGGCACCTTGGCCTCGCGGCTGATGCGCTCGATCAGGCCCTTGCCGCCGCGCGGGATGATCACGTCGACGTATTCGGGCATGGCGATGAGGCGGCCGACGGCTTCGCGGTCGGTGGTCTGCACCAGTTGCACCGCATCGACCGGCAGGCCGACCTCGGCCAGCGATTCGGAGACCAGCAGCGCCAGCGCCTTGTTCGATTCGATCGCCTCCGAGCCGCCGCGCAGGATGGCCGCGTTGCCGCTCTTGATCGCCAGGCTGGCGGCCTCGATGGTCACGTTGGGGCGGCTCTCGAAGATCATGCCGAACACGCCGAGCGGTACGCGCATCTGGCCGACGCGGATGCCGCTGGGCATCTGCTTCATGCCGATGATCTCGCCGATCACGTCGGGCATGGCGGCGAGCTGTTCGCAGCCCTCGGCCACGGTGGCGAGCACCTTGGGGGTGAGCTTGAGGCGGTCGACCATCGGTGCCGACAGGCCGGCCGCGACGGCGCGGTCGATGTCGCGGGCGTTGGCTTCGGCCAGTTCCGGCCCGGCTTCGCGCAGGCGGCGTGCGAGCGCCCTGAGCGCCTTGTTCTTGATGGCGGCATCCGCACGCGCCATCTGTGCGGCGGCGGCCTTGGCTTGCAGGCCGAGCGCCTGCATGTGTTCGTTGACGTTGAACGCGTTCATGCCGGGATTTTCCCACCGCTTGCGCCCGCGCAGGCGCGGCAGGTCATTTGCGCCAGCCGGTGCAGCGCCTGCCAGCCATTGGCGGGCCAGTCGGGCTGCTTGAGGCCCTTGACGATGCCGTCGACCACGTGGGCAGAACGCAAGAGCTGGTTCAGCCGGCGCTCGTCGATACGCGGCAGCACGCGCTCGAAAGCGCGCTCCTTGTTGCCCCAGATGCGGTTCTCGCGCAAGGCCATCGGCAGCGGGCGGCCCGCGGCCATCGCGTCCTTCACTCGCTTGAGCGCGCGGATGTCCTCGGCCAGCGTGTAGTGCACCAGCACCTCGGCCTCGCCCTCGGCCTGCAGGCCGTCGAGCATGCGGGCCACGCGCTGCGAATTGCCCGCCAGCACCGCCTCGCCGAGCTTGAACACGTCATAGCGCGCCACGTTGTGCACGGCGCTCTCGACCTGTTCCCAGCCCAGTTCGCCGGGCGGATGCAGCAGCGCGAGCTTCTGGATTTCCTGGTGGGCGGCCAGCAGGTTGCCTTCGACGCGGTCGGCGAAGAACTGCAGGGTGCGCTGGCCCTCCTCGCCGGCCTTCACCCGCTGGCCCTGCAGCCCCAGCCGCTGGGCGATCCACTGCGGCAGGGCGGCACGCTCGATCGGGTCGATCTGCAGCGTCACGCCGTTCGATTCGAGCGCGCCGAACCAGGCGCCGGTGCGCGTGGCCTTGTCGAGCCGGGGCAGCACCACCAGCGTGAGCGTGCTGTCGTTGCCGATGGCCGACTGGCCGAGCTGTTGCAGCGCCACGCTGCCGTCCTTGCCGGGCTTGCCGGAGGGAATGCGGATCTCGACGATCTGCTTGTCGGCGAACAGGCTCAGCGAGCCGCCGGCCGCGAGCACGGCGCTCCAGTCGAAATGGGCGCCGGCCACGGTGTACGAACTGCGCTCGGTGTAGCCCTGGGTGCGCGCGGCCGTGCGGATCGCGTCGGCCGCTTCCTGCGCGAGCAGGGGCTCGTCGCCATGCAGGGTGTAGAGGGGGCGCAGCCCATCCTTGAGGTGCGCCGCGAGCCGGCCCAGGGGGAGTTCCATGGGGCCGGAGTTTAGGAGACTCTGGTCCGGACCGCGGAGGACCGGGCCGCAGCCTCCGTTGGCAGGCTGTTGATGCTCAGGCGGCCAGCGCTTGCTCCTGCAACTCGGCCCGCGCGAAAGCCGACAGCAGCGCGAACGCGGACGCCGCCGTGCGCCCGCCGATGTCGCGCCAAGGGTTGTACTCGGTCAGCTCTATGGCCACGCAGGCCGGGTCGGCGGCATGGCCGTGGAGGGCCTGCAGTGCGTCGACCAGCGCGATGCCCGCCTCGACCGGCGTGCCGGTGCCGGGTGCATCGGCGGGGTCGAGCGCGTCGAGGTCGAAGCTCAGGCCCCAGGCCGCGGTGTGCCGGCGCACCAGCGCGAGCCCCTCCGCAAGGCAGGCGCCGAAGCCGCGGCGATCGACTTCCGGCATGTACATCACGCGCACGCCCAGCGATTCCAGCAAGGCGCGCTCGCCCACCTCGTAGCTGCGCGCCCCGATGATGACCAGGTTGCCCGGCTTGACCTTGCCCTTCCAGCCGTAGAGCGAGGTGAGTCCCGGCGTGCCATGGCCAAGCAGCGCGGCCACCGGCATGCCGTGCGGCGCCAGGCTGTCGGAAGATTCAGGCGTGTGCGCATCGAGGTGCGCGTCGATCCAGATGAGGCCGATGTCGCCCTTCTCGCGCCACGCGTCGGCGACGGCGCTCCAGGTGCCGACCGCGCAGGAATGGTCGCCGCCGACGACCACCGGCATCGCGCCCTGCTGCAACTGCCGGCGCACGGCAGCGGCCAGCCTGACGCTGAACTCCTCGACCGAGTCCAGCCGCGCCTGGGGTTGATCTTCCGGACGCGCTTGCACCATGTCGACCCATCGGGCGTCGCGATGCGGCCCGGCCAGGTGCTGCGCGAGACCGCGCTCGCGCAGCGCCCGCGCGCCCAGCTTGCAGCCGCTGTCGCTGGCGCCCTCGCCGACCTCGGCGCCGATCAGGGCCAGGGGTTTGTACTTCAGCATTTCAAGCCGCCTTTCGCACGGTGTCGGCGCCTTGCAGGGAGTAGCCGAACAGGTCCTTTGGATCGTCCATGGTCGGCACCAGGTCAATCTCGCGGCCCACGTCGTGCGCGAGGGCCAGTCGATGCACGTAGCGCAGGGCGGACAGGTCTTCGAGCGCGAAGCCGACCGAATCGAACAGCGTGACCTGCTCTGCGTTGTCCCGCCCGGCGACCCGGCCGGCCAGCACTTCCCACAGCGCGGTGACGGCGAAATCGGCCGGCATCTGCTGCAGCTCGCCCTCGACGCGGGTCTGCGGCTCGTACTCGACGAACACCTTGGCGCGATTGAGGATCTCCGCCTCCAGCTCGGTCTTGCCCGGGCAGTCGCCGCCGACCGCGTTCAGGTGCATGCCGGGCTCCAGCAGGTCGGCCGTGAGGATGGTCGCGTAGGCCTTGTCGGCTGTCACGGTCGTCACGATGTCCGCGCCCTGCACCGCATCGCGCACGCTGGTGGCGCGGCGCACCTGCAGCGCACCGCTGCGAATCTGCGGCGCGAGGTTGGCGAGCAGCTTGCTGGTGGCCCGCGGATCGACGTCGTACACGCGCAGTTCGCGGATGCCGAGCCGGTCCATGAAGGCCAGCGCCTGGAACTCCGATTGCGCGCCGTTGCCGATCAGCGCCATCGAGCGCGAACCGGGCCGGGCCAGCGCGGCGGCGGCCATGACGGACGTGGCCGCGGTGCGCAGCGCGGTGGTCATGGTCAGCTCGCTCAGCAGCATCGGGTAGCCGGTGGCCACGTCGGCCAGCACGCCGAAGGCCATCACGGTGGACATCTGCACGCGCGGGTTGCCGGGATGGCCGTTGACGTACTTGAAGGCGTAGAGCTGCTGGTCCGACACCGGCATCAGCTCGATGACGCCGCCCTTCGAATGGTTGGCGGTGCGGGCGCTCTTCTGGAAGTCTTCCCAGCGCAGGAAGTCCTCGCGGATGCAGGCTTCCATCTCCCGGCTCATGCGCTGCGCACCGAGTTGCCGGATCAGGTGCCGCATGTCGTGGATGTCGACGTAGCGTGTCATTTGTCTTCCTTGAAGGCCACCGCGGCCGATAAGGAAGTCTAGGTTCGCAGCCCTCTCTGCAAAGGACGTTGTACGTCGTGCCGAGGCCTTTTCAGGCAGTCTTGAGGCTCAATCACTTCCGATTCGGAAGTCCCGCCTTCCACGCAGGTCCCGCCATGAGACAGCTTCGGCGAACCCCACGGGGAGCAAGTGTCAGGTCCTTGGCACGATGATCACCGGCACGCGCGACGCGCGAACCATCTTGGCGGCGTTCGAACCCAGGAACACGCGCTGCAGCGCGCCGAGCCGGCTGGAGCCGAGCAGCATCAGCTCGCCCTCCAGCCAATCGACGGCCGCGAGCGCTTCTTCCCAGTTCGCACCAACGCCGATCGCCGTTTCCACCGGATAGCCCGTCACCGCGATCTGCGCCCGCACCGCATCGAGCGCGGCTTGCGCCTGCGCCGTCCACCGTTCGAGGATGGCGAACTCGAGTTCCGGCCCGAAGCGCGACGGAAAGGCCAGCCGGTCGCGCACCGCGAAGCTGGCGATGCGCAGCGGGACCGTCAGTGCGCCGGCCAGGCCCAGCGCATGCAGCACCGTGCTGCTGGCGCCTTCGGTGCCGGAGAAGCCGATCGTCACGCGGGTCGGCGGCGCGGTCGACGCAAAGCCTTGCGGCGCCACGGCCACCGGTCGCGACGACATGTGCAGCAATTCATCTGTCACGTCGCCCAGCAGCAGGCGCCCGACCGCGTTGCCGCTCGCCGAGCCGAGCACGATGAGGTCGGCGGCCTCGCGCTCGGCCGCCTGCGTGAGGCCGACCGTCGCGGACTTGGCGGCGATGCGCTCGTAGCGCACGTTCGGCGCATCGCGCAGGATGGCGCGGGCGCTGTCGAGCAACGCGGTCGCATGCTCGTCGACGAAGCGGTTGTAGTCCTGGTCGACGCCAAGGGACGAAGGGCCCCAGCTCTCGGGCGCCACCACGCACACCACGAGCGTGGTGCCGCCGTGCGCGGCGATCGACCGGGCCAGGGCCAGGGCGTCCTGGCCGCCCGTGTCCTGGGTGTAGCCGACGATGACGGTCTTCACGCCTGCTCCCTTCGTGTCGCCGCGCGCGCCAGGTTCGAATGCCGCATGCCGTAGCCGAAGTACGCCACCAGCGCCACCGTGATCCAGCTGAAGAACACCACGTAGGTCGCGTGCGACAGGTCCTTCAGGATGTAGCAGCAGGCCGCGATGCTCAACCCGGGGATCAGGTAGGGCCCCAACGGCAGGCGGAAGCCCTGCACCGTCGATGCGGCCTTGAGCCGCGCGCGCACCACCGGCACGCTCGCCGACACCGCCATGAACGCGACCAGCGTGCCCATGCTGACCATGTCCCAGAGGTAGCTGGAGTCCACCGTCCCGGCCACGATCGCCACGCCGATGCAGACGTAGACGATGTTGTTGACCGGGGCGAGGGTGCGCGGGTTGACCTGCTGGAAGGTCCTGGGGATCAGCCCGTCGCGGGCGATCGCGAACAGGATCCGGGTCTGGCCGTAGATGGCGACCAGCGTCACGCTGAACACCGAGATGACGGCGCCGGCGGACAGCACGACAGAAGGCCAGCCGTGGCCGGTGACCTTCTGCAGGATCACCGCGAGGCCGGCTTCCTGGTGGGCGAACTCCGATGCCGGTTGCGCACCCAGCGCCGCCATCGCCACGATCACGTAGCCGGTCATCACGATGATCAGCGCCAGCACGATGCCCAGCGGCACGTTGCGCTTGGGATTGCGCACCTCGGCGCCGGCGGTCGAGATCGCGTCCAGGCCGATGAACGAGAAGAACACCGTGCCCGCCGCGGCGGTCACGCCCTTCATGCCCGCCTCGTTGAAGAAGGGCGTGAAGTTGTCGGCCTTGAAGGCGGTCAGGGCGACTACCGAGAAGAAGATCAGCACGGCCAGCTTGAGCATCACCATGATCGCGTTGGCGGTGGCCGATTCCCTGGCGCCGCGCAGCAGCAGCAGGCCGCAGAGCCCGACCAGGATCACCGGCGGCAGGTTGAACTGGTCGGTATGGATCTCGAGCCCCTGCTCACCCAGCACCAGCATCGGGCTGCGCAGGGCCTCCGGGATCGGCACGCCGACCAGGTTGACGAGGAAATTGTTGAGGTACCCCGACCAGCCGATGGCCGTGGCGCTGGCCGACAACGCGTACTCGAGCATCAGGCAGGCGGCGACGATGAAGGCGGCGAACTCGCCCAGCCCCACGTAGGCATAGGAATACGAGGAGCCCGAGGCGGGAATGGACGCGGCCAGTTCGGCATAGCAGAGCGCCGTCAGCCCCGCCGTGAAGCCGGCCAGCAGGAAGGCCAGCAGCACGGCCGGCCCCGCCTTGGGCACGGCCTCGGCCATGACGAAGAAGATACCGGTGCCGATGGTGGCGCCGACGCCCAGCATCGTGAGCGAGAACAGCCCGAAGGAGGGCGCGAGGCCGGCGCCGCCGTGCGCGCCCTGCTCACCCGCATCGCCATCGATCCCCTTGGTCCGGAGCAAATTCTGGATCAAACCCATGATGTGTCTCCCAATCGTTTTTCTGGTGTCGTCTGCAATGTGAAAGGCCCCGAATGCAGGGGCCGATGGTACGAAAGCGCGGGGCGCATGCCGACCCGCACGCGCGATGCGTTCCAGCCGGGGATCACTGCACGACCGGGAAGCCGGTGAATTCCTTGACCGTCTGCAGTTCGGTGCTGGTCACGATCCGGTCGATGCCCAGGCCGACTTCATCCAGCCACGCATTGGTGAGGTTGCGGTAGTGCGTGAGGTCGCGGCAGCCCAGGCGCAGCAGGTAGTCGTAGCGGCCGCTGACCAGCCAGCAGCCCACCACCTCCCGGCAGGCGCCGATGTGCCGTTCGAAACGCTGCACCGTGGCCTGGCGCTGGTCCTTCAGCGTGACTTCGGCGAACACGGCGACGTGCTCCCCGAGCGCCGCCCGGTTGATCTGCGCGCGGTAGCCTTCGATGATGCCTTCCGCCTCCAGCCGGCGCACCCGGTTCAGCGTGGCGCGGGCCGACAGGTGTACCGCCTCCGAGAGCGCCTGCATGCTCTGCCGGCCGTCGGCCTGGAGCAATTCGATCAGGAGCCGGTCGACGCGGTCGAAAGACGCCATCAGAGTGTCTTCACGGCTCCGAGTTGCCGCACGATCTGCTGCGCGATGTCGTTCTGCATGTCGCGGTAGAGCAGGTTCTGCTCGGTTTCTTTCGCGAGCGCATTGGTTTCGTTGTACGTGATGTCGCGCGATTGCCGGATCTCGCCGGCGCTGATCAGTTCCTTGCCGGCCGGCGTGCGCAGGCGGAAACGCACTGTCAGACGCAGCGTCAGTTCGCGCACCTGGCCGGCCGAGGTGGTGGACAGCACCAGCGACTCGCGCGGTTCGGCCAGGATGTCGAAGATCACGTCGGCCGTCTTCGCGTCGGCCTCGGGCACGACGACGACATTGCCGGCGGCCTGCAGGTTGCGCCGCAAGCGGATCGCCACCCACGAGGTGCCCATGACCGCGATGGTCTTGAACGCGAAGTTGGGCGCCTTGCGCAATTCGAAACCGCAGCCCGCCAGCGCGAAGGTGGCGCCCAGCAAGAGGCTGCGGCGGTTCATGCCGGCAACACCACCAGAGCGGCCTAGCCCTGTCGTCGGCGTTGCCCCATCGAAGCAGGTTGGCGTAGCGGCACGAAGCTTGGGGGCGCTCGCCATCACACGACCACGTTGACGAGCCGGCCCGGCACAACGATCACGCGCTTGACCGCCGCGCCCGGCGCGAACTTGACGAAGTCGTCGCTGGTCACGGCCAGCTTCTCGATGTCCTGCTTCGAGGCCGCCGAGGGAACGCGCACCGCGCCGCGCAGCTTGCCGTTGACCTGCAGCATCAGCTCGATCTCGTCCTGCTCCAGCGCGCCGGCATCGACCTTGGGCCAGGCCGTGTCGAGCAGGTCGCCGTGGCCGTCGCGGTAGCCCAGTTCCTTCCAGAGTTGCTGTGCGATGTGCGGCGTCGCCGGGTAGAGGCAGCGCAGCAGGATGCCGAAGCCCTCGCGTACGGCTGCTGTGTCGCCCACGTTGCCGGGTTGCGGCTTGAAGCCTTCCAGCGCGTTGAGCAGCTTCATCGCGCCCGACACCACCGTGTTGTATTGCATGCGCTGGTAGTCGTAGTCGATCTGGCGCAGCACGGTGTGCACCTCGCGGCGCAGCTTCTTCGCCTCGGCGCTGTAGCCCGTCGCGGCCTTCGCGCCCATGACGTCGGCGGCCATGTCATGCAGGCCCACGCCGAAGTTCCACACCCGGCGCAGGAAGCGGTAGCTGCCTTCGACGGCGGCATCGTTCCATTCGAGCGTGGCCTCGGGCGGCGCGGTGAACATGGTGTAGAGGCGCGCGGTGTCGGCGCCGTACTTCTCGATCAGGTCCTGCGGGTCGACGCCGTTGCGCTCGGTCTTGCCCATCTTGCCGACGCCGCCGTATTCGACAACCGTGCCGTCGGCCAGCGTGCCGCCGGTGATGCGGCCCTGCGCGTCGACCACCGGCGTCACATCGGCCGGCGGGTAGTAGTCCTTGCCGCCCTTCTCGCCGCGGGTGTAGTAGATGTGGTTGAGCACCATGCCCTGCGTGAGCAACTTGCTGAAGGGCTCGTCGACCGTGACCAGCTTCAGGTCGCGCATCACCTTGGTCCAGAAGCGCGCATAGAGCAAATGCAGGATCGCGTGCTCGATGCCGCCGATGTACTGGTCCATCGCCATCCAGTACTTGGCGCCGCCGTCGACCATGGCGTTGTCGCTGTGCGGGTCGCAATAGCGCATGAAGTACCAGGACGAGTCGACGAAGGTATCCATCGTGTCGGTCTCGCGCCGCGCGGGCTTGCCGCAGACGGGGCAGGTCACGCCGGCATGGAAGCCCTCGTGCTTGTTCAGCGGGTTGCCGCTGCCGTCGGGCACGCAGTCGGTGGGCAGCACCACCGGCAGGTCCTTCTCGGGCACGGGCACCGCGCCGTGCTCTTCGCAATGGATGATCGGGATCGGCGTGCCCCAGTAGCGCTGGCGGCTCACGCCCCAGTCCCGCAGGCGCCAGGTGGTCTGCTTGTCGCCCAGGCGCTTGAGTTGCAGCGCGTGCGCCACGGCGTTGACCGCCTCTTCGTGGCGCATGCCGCTGAAGACGTCGGAGTTGATGGTCACGCCGTTGGTCTTGTCGGCGTACCAGTCCTGCCACTTCCTGTAGTTGAAGTGGGGTGCGTCGTCGTCGATGATCACCTGCAGGATCTCGAGGCCGTACTTGTTGGCGAAGGCGAAGTCGCGCTCGTCGTGCGCAGGCACGCCCATCACGGCGCCGTCGCCGTAGCTCATGAGCACGTAGTTGCCCACCCACACCGGGATCGGTTCCTCGGTGATCGGGTGGTGCACGAAGAGGCCGGTGGCCACGCCCTTCTTCTCCTGCGTGGCGAGCTCGGCCTCGGTCGTGCCGCCACTCTTGCATTCCTCGATGAAGGCAGCGACCTTGGGGTTGGTCTTTGCAGCATGCAAGGCCAGCGGATGCTCCGGCGCGACGGCGCAGAAGGTCACGCCCATGATCGTGTCGGCACGCGTGGTGAACACGTACATGCGGCCGTCCTGGATCAGCTTGCCGCCGGCATCCTTGATGTCGTGCGGGAAGGCGAAGCGCACGCCGCTGGACTTGCCGATCCAGTTCTCCTGCATCAGCTTGACGCGCTCGGGCCAGCCGGGCAGCTTGTTCTGCGTGTGCTCGAGCAACTCCTCGGCGTAGTCGCTGATCTTCAGGTAGTAGCCGGGGATCTCGCGGCGCTCGACCGTGGCGCCGGTGCGCCAGCCCTTGCCGTCGATGACCTGCTCGTTGGCCAGCACGGTCTGGTCCACCGGGTCCCAGTTGACGACCTGCGTCTTGCGGTAGGCGATGCCCTTCTCCAGCATCTTCAGGAACAGCCACTGGTTCCACTTGTAGTAGGCCGGGTCACAGGTGGCGATCTCGCGGCTCCAGTCGATGGCCAGGCCCATCGCCTGCAGCTGCTCCTTCATGGACGCGATGTTCTCGTAGGTCCATTGGGCCGGCGGCACGCCGTTCTTCAGCGCCGCGTTCTCGGCGGGCAGGCCGAAGGCGTCCCAGCCCATCGGCATCAGCACGTTGTAGCCGCTCATGCGCAGGTAGCGCGTGAGCATGTCGTTGATGGTGTAGTTGCGCACGTGGCCCATGTGCAGCCGCCCGCTGGGGTACGGCAGCATCGAGCAGGCGTAGTACTTCTTCTTTTTGGTGTCTTCGGTGACGCGGTAGGCGTCTGCGGCACGCCAGTCGGCCTGGGCGGCAGACTCGACGTCGCTGGGGGTGTAGCTGGGGTTCATGGCATTCGCTGGAACCCGGCGCCAGGCGGCCGGGGAAGGCGATTATCGCGGCTGGAGGGGTGCCAGGGCCGAGGCTCGGGCCTTTTGAGGGAAAGCGCGACCTTCAGGGAGGGGTTGACACGCCTTTTGCGCCTTCGCGACAAGGGCCGGCGCAAGGATAAGTGCCGCTACCGTTCCACTTCGAAGCGCACGATCCGCACGCTGCCGGGACCTGACGATTCGTTGCGGCTGCCCAGGCTGATGACCAGGCCCAGGCCTTCCAGGAACGCGCGTTCCTCGGTGTCGGCGCCAGCGTCGCCTGACCGGCAAGTCAGCCCGATGGCCCGGCCCGGGATCGAGGAAAGGATCGCGCTCGCCTCGTACGCCGCCTTCACCTTGCAGGTGGTGGTCGTCTTCTGGCGCGCATCGGCAAAGGATCGCGCTGGAACGTCGCGCTGTTCGGTGGAGAGCAGGATGTCCTCGCCCGGCGGCAGGCTGGCCGGCAGGGAGGCCGCAAGCCCGCCGACGAGCAGCACGCGGCCGTCGGAAAGGCCGTTCATCCGCGTCTTGAGCGGCACAAGGCCCGCCAGGCCGAGCCGCTGCACGTTGAACGAAGGGTCGTAGGTTTCCCGCGTGCGCAGCAGGCCGTCCGGCTGCGCTTCCACCTCGACGGTGTACGTGGTCTCCGAGTCATGCTTCGACGGCTTGGCCGCCACGGTGTAGCGCAGCTTCCTGAACTTCGGCGTCCAGAGGTCCTTGCCGGCGCGCGCGGCATCGAGGCTCGCGCGCACCCCGGGCGGCACCTCCACTTCATCGAACAGCGCGGGCCTCAGTTGCACGGGGTAGTCAGCCGGGTCGATGTCGGGGCGAACCTCCTGCAGCAGTTCCGCATTGACGCCGCCCTGCAAGCGGCAACTCACGCGCGTCAGGTTCCTGCGCCTGCCATCAGGTTCGATCAGCAATGCGCGCTCGGTCCTGGCGTAGCCGGGCGGGGTGCGGGCCGGCACGTCCACCGGCAGCCAGCGAAAGCCCAGCACCTTGATCTCGGTGCGCGCATAGCCGCCCGCATCGCTGGGGCGCAAGCGACCGCCCTGGTAGGCCAGCGGGCCGAGCCTGTTGTAGACCGCATCGACGTCACCCTCGACCAGGAAGCCCCAGCGGTAGGACAGGCCCGCGCTGCCGAGGTCCGCGGCTTCGTCGAAGTACGAGACCGCCTTCATCCCGCCGATGTCCGCAGGCGTGCGGAACGCCACCTCGTTGAGCCCGGCCGGCTTGCGGTCGGGCGCCCTCGGCCAGCTTCGGTCGCCGCGGGCTTCGAGCGGAACGATGTGGCTCCAGGCCGCGGCGTCGCGGTTCAGCGTGCGAAAGAAGCCCGCATCGCACACGCTGAAGTCGGTGAAGCCGTCCTCGATCGCATCGGCTTGCGCAAGCGGGGCCCACGCAAGGCAAACGAATGCGGCGCCCCACGCAACACCCGCACGCGTCACCGCCCTGATGGCATTCACGATCACTTCCACTCCCTGGCCAGCCGGCTCGTTGCTCGAAAGGACGCCATTCTGCGGGATCGCGCAATGCGGCCATGGAATGAATTCACGACTGCGGGGACGGAAGCGAGGTCCCGTGCCATCATGCTGTGCCTTCGCCCGACTGCGGATTTTTCTGCCGAGAGCCTGCCCATGCCCACGCTGCCCGAATCCGAGATCCGCGCGCTGATGCGCGCCGAACATGGCGACCCCTTCGCCGTCCTGGGGCCGCACGAGACGGGCGAGGGCCTCGCGGTGCGGGTGCTGCTGCCCGGCGCACAAGCCGTGGCGGTGATGCATGCGAGTTCCGGCTGGCCGCTGGCCACGCTGGAACGGGCGGCGGACAGCGACCTCTTCCAGGGCCTCGTTCCGGCCGACCCGGGCCGCAGCGGCTACAGCCTGCGGGTGACCTGGGCCGATCACACCTCCGACATCGAGGACCCTTACCGCTTCGGCCAGGTGCTCGGCGATATGGATGTGTGGCTGCTGGCCGAGGGCACCCACCTGCGGCCCTACGAGAAGATGGGCGCGCACATCCGCGAGATGGACGGCGTCAAGGGCGTGGCCTTCACCGTGTGGGCGCCGAATGCGCGGCGCGTGTCGGTGGTCGGCAACTTCAACAACTGGGACGGCCGCCGCCACATGATGCGGCTGCGCAGCGAATGCGGCGTGTGGGAGATCTTCGCGCCGGGCCTGGCGCCGGGCGATGTCTACGAGTACGAGATCCTGTCCTCCAGGGGCGAGGTGTTGCGCAAGGCCGATCCCTTCGGCTTCTCCGCCCAGCTGCGGCCCGACACGGCCAGCGTCGTGCAGCCCTTGCCCGGCGTGGCCGAGGTGCCGGCCGAACGCGCCGCCGCCAACGAGCGACACGCGCCCATCAGCATCTACGAGGTGCACCTGGGCTCCTGGCGCCGCAAGAACAACGGCATCGACTGGCTGGACTACCGCGAACTGGCCGACTCGCTGGTGCCCTATGCGCGCGACATGGGCTTCACGCACATCGAGCTGCTGCCGGTCAGCGAGCATCCCTTCGACGGCTCCTGGGGCTACCAGCCGATCGGCCTCTATGCGCCCACATCGCGCTTCGGCACACCGGGCGACTTTCGCTACTTCGTGGAGACGGCGCATGCGGCCGGCCTGGGCGTCATCCTCGACTGGGTACCCGCGCACTTCCCCACCGACGCGCACGGCCTCGGCCAGTTCGACGGCACCGCGCTCTACGAATACGCCGATCCGCGCGAGGGCTTCCACAACGACTGGCAGACGCTGATCTTCAACTACTCGCGCATCGAGGTGCGCAACTACCTGGTCGGCAATGCGTTGTACTGGCTGGAGCGCTATGGCGTGGACGGCCTGCGCGTCGATGCTGTCGCGTCGATGCTGTACCGCGACTACAGCCGCGAGCAGGGCCAGTGGGTGCCGAACGCCTATGGCGGCCGCGAGAACCTGGAAGCCATCGCCTTCCTGCGCCGCATGAACCATGTGGTGGGCGTCGAGCGGCCCGGCACGATGACGCTTGCGGAAGAGTCCACCAGCTTCCCCGGGGTGACGCGCCCGCCCGAGGACGGCGGCCTGGGCTTTCACTACAAGTGGAACATGGGCTGGATGAACGACACGCTGTCGTATGCCGGGATCGACCCGGTGCATCGCAAGCACCATCACCGCAAGGTGACCTTCGGCCTGATGTACGCACACAGCGAGAACTTCGTGCTGCCTTTCTCGCACGACGAGGTGGTGCACGGCAAGGGCTCGATGATCGGTCGCATGCCAGGCGACGAATGGCAGAAGTTCGCGGGCTTGCGCAATCTCTACGGCTACCTGTGGGCCTACCCCGGCAAGAAGCTGCTGTTCATGGGCTGCGAGTTCGCCCAGCAAGCCGAGTGGAATGCGGACAAGAGCCTCGACTGGCACCTGCTGCAGCACAACGCGCCGAACCAGGGCGTGCATCGCCTGGTGCGCGACCTCAACAACGTCTACCGCCACTTCCCGGCGCTGCATGAGCTGGACTGCGATGGCGCCGGCTTCGACTGGATCGTGCACGACGACGTCGACCAGTCGATCTTCGCGTTCATCCGCAAGGCCAGCGACGGGGCCTTCGTGATCGCGGTGTGCAACTTCACGCCGGTGGTGCGGCATGGCTATCGGCTCGGCGTGCCTGAAGCGGGGTCGTATCGGGAACTTGTCAATACCGACAACGGCGTTTATGGGGGCAGCGGCGTCGGCAATGGGGTGCTGGCTTCCGAAGCTGTTTCGCACCATGGGCGTTCGCAGTCGTTGGTGATGAGCGTGCCGCCGCTGGCCACGGTGATGTGGGTGCTGGAGTGAAGGGGGCAGCTGCATTGAGATTGCCGGTGCGATTGCAGAGCCGGTTGTCTGCGGGGGTGCGGCGGCGGGCGGCATGCGCCGGGCCGGCCGACGTCACCGGCCCCTGCGGGGCTTCCCTGCGCTGCTCGCGGCAGGCGGGGTCCGCGCAAACTCGCCTTCGGCTCAAACAGCGCGCGGCCCTGATCCGCCTGCCGCTGTGCTGCTCGGCGGTGCCTCAACGGCCGGCCCGGCGCATGCCGCCCACCGCCGTGGACGCGATCGTTGAGCATTGCAAGTCTCCGCATCCGCATTTCCGCAAAGAGGGCGCGCGCTTCGATCGCCCCAAGCCCGGTGCGTGGTGTGGGTCGGGCGATCCCTTCTGCGCCGCCGAGCAGCGCAGTGTTTTGCGGATCAGGGCCACGTGCTGTTTGAGCGAAGCGAGTTCACGTGGACCCCGCGAAACGCGAGCAGCGCAGGGCAGCCCCGAAGGGGCCGGTGCAGTAGGGTCGCCCGGCCCGCACCACGCACCGGGCGCTCCGTCCAAAGGGCACTTCCAATAACCGTCAGAGAAGGCACAAAGACATGACGCTACGCATCGGCTGGCCCACCCCGCTGGGCTCGATCCCGTACACCGACGGCGTCAACTTCGCACTCGTCGCGCCCAACGCCACCGCCGTCGAACTCTGCCTCTTCGACAGCACCGGCACGCACGAACAGCAGCGCCTGCAACTCCCCGCCTGCACCGACGGCGTCTGGCATGGACGGCTGCCGCAGGGGCAGGCCGGCCTCGTCTATGGCTACCGCGTCCACGGCCCGTGGGCGCCGCACGACGGCCATCGCTACAACCCCGCCAAGCTCGTGCTCGACCCCTACGCCCGGGAGATCGTCGGCAGCTACGACGGCAGCGACATCTTCTGGGGCCACGACCCCGCGAACCCCCAACAGCCCGATCCACGCGACAACGGTGCGGTCGCCCTCAAGGCTCGCGTGGCATTGCCGCTCGCACCGGCGGCGCCTTCGCGCCCGCGCGTCGAAGCCGGCCAGCGCGTCATCTACGAACTGCACGTGCGCGGCCAGACCCGGCTGCATCCGGAGGTGCCTACCGAATTGCAAGGAACCTACGCCGGCCTCGCCGAACCCGCCGTGCTCGACCACCTGCAGCGCCTGGGCGTCACCACGCTGAGCCTGTTGCCCGTCCAGCATCGCGCCGACGAACAGCGCCTGCTCGGCATGGGCCTCAGCAACTACTGGGGCTATAGCACCATCGGCTGGTTCGCGCCGGAAGCGCGCTACTGGAGCGGCCGCGCCGGCACCACGCCCGCCAGCGAGTTCCGCGCCATGGCCGACGCGATCCACGCGCGCGGCATGGAACTGGTCATCGACGTCGTCTACAACCACAGCGCCGAGACCGACGAACTCGGCCCGACCCTGCAGATGCGCGGCATCGACAACGCCCTCTACTACCACCTGCGCCGCGACGACCGCGCGCTCTACGAGAACTGGACCGGCTGCGGCAACTGCCTCGACTTCAGCCAGCCGCGCGTGGTCCAGCTCTGCATGGACAGCCTGCGCCACTGGGTCATCCAGCTCGGCGTCGACGGCTTCCGTTTCGACCTGGCCACCGTGCTCGCGCGCGGCGCCGACGGCGAATTCGATCCACGCGCCCCCTTCCTCGCCGCCGCCCGGCAAGACCCCGTGCTGGCCGACGCGCTGTGGATCGCCGAACCCTGGGACATCGGCATGGGCGGCTACCGCGTCGGCGAATTCCCGCCCGGCTGGCTCGAATGGAACGACCGCTTCCGCGACACGCAGCGCGCGTTCTGGCTGCAAGGCGGGGTCTCCCGCGGTGAGTTCGCCCAGCGCTTCACCGCCTCCAGCGACCGCTTCCACCACGACGGCCGAGCACCCGGCGCGAGCATCAACTTCGTGGTCGCGCATGACGGCTTCACGCTGCGCGACCTGGTCAGCTACAACGAGCGCCACAACGAAGCCAATGGCGAGCAAGGCCGCGACGGCAGCAGCCAGAACCACAGCAACAACTGCGGTGTCGAAGGCGAGACCGACGATGCCGCCGTGCTGGCCCAGCGCGCCAGGCTGCAACGCGCACTGCTCGCCTCGCTGCTGCTTTCGCAAGGCACGCCCATGATGCTGGCCGGCAGCGAACTCGGCCAGACACAGCAGGGCAACAACAACGCCTATTGCCAGGACGGCCCGCTGACCTGGCTCGACTGGCAGCAGGACGATGGCGGCCTCACCGACTTCGTGGCGCGCGTGCTGGCGCTGCGCCGCGAGGCCGAGCCGCTTCGGCACGCCGGCTGGTGGCCCGGCACGCCGTTCGATGGCGAGCCGGCCTTGCGCTGGCGCACTCCCGAGGGCAGCGACCTGACCCCTGGCGACTGGCAACGCCCCGACACGCCCGCGCTGGCCATCCTGTTCGAAACGCCTGCACCCGCGCCGCAGTGGCTGGTGCTGGTCAACGCCGGAACACAAGCCATCGACTTCGCCCTGCCCCCCGGCAACTGGACCCTGCAACTCGCCAGCGACAACCCGCAAGACACGCCACGCCTACTGGCGGCAGGCGCCAACCTGCCGCCATCGAGCCTTTGGGTCGCAAGAACGTAGCAGCCATTTGGCACGGCCGGTGCTACGCTGACCGCACCTCCAACGCGCATCACAACAACCGGGAGACAACCCATGGACTCGAACATTGCCCAACCGACCCAGCAAGCCCATCAACTGGTCCGCCGCACCATCGCACTGGTGCTGGCTGGCGGACGCGGCTCCCGCCTCAAGCAACTGACCGACCGACGCGCCAAGCCGGCCGTGTACTTCGGCGGCAAGTTCCGCATCATCGACTTCGCGCTGTCCAACTGCCTCAACTCCGGCATCCGGCGCATGGCGGTGGTCACGCAGTACAAGTCGCATTCGCTGATGCGGCACCTGCAGCGCGGCTGGAGCTTCCTGCGGGCGGAGCTCAACGAGATGGTCGACGTGCTGCCCGCGCAGCAGCGCGTCGGCGACGAGCACTGGTACCGCGGCACGGCCGATGCGGTGTTCCAGAACCTCGACATCATCCAGACCCGCTCCACGCCGCATGACTACGTGGTGGTGCTGGCCGGCGACCACATCTACAAGATGGACTACTCGATCATGCTGGCCGACCACGTGCAGAGCGGCCTGGGCTGCACGGTCGGCTGCATCGAGGTGCCGCGCATGGAAGCCGTCGCCTTCGGCGTGATGCACATCACCGACGACCGCAAGGTCACGGCCTTCCTGGAGAAGCCGGCCGACCCGCCCGCCATGCCCGGCAAGCCCGACATCGCGCTGGCCAGCATGGGCATCTACATCTTCGACTCCGAGTACCTCTACAAGCTGCTCGAGGACGACAGCAACAACCCAAATTCCGACCACGACTTCGGCAAGGACATCATCCCCCGCGCAGTCGCCGAGGGCCGGGCACTGGCCCACCCGTTCGGCATGTCCTGCGTGACCCGCGCCACGCGCGGCGGCGACAGCCCGGCCTACTGGCGCGATGTCGGCACCATCGACGCGTTCTGGGCCGCCAACCTCGACCTCGCCTCGATCACGCCCGAACTGGACATCTACGACACCAACTGGCCGATCTGGACCTACCAGCGCCAGCTGCCGCCGGCCAAGTTCGTGTTCGGCGCCGATGGCAAGCCGGGCATCACCTACAACACCATCGTCTCGGGCGGCTGCATCGTCTCGGGCTCGTCGGTGAGCGACTCGGTGCTGTTCTCCGGCGTGCGCGTGCATTCGTTCTGCACCATCACGCAGGCCGTGCTGCTGCCGGACGTGGAAGTCGGCCGCAACTGCCGCCTCAGCAAGGTAGTCATCGACCGCGGCTGCGTGCTGCCGGACGACACCGTGATCGGCGAGGACGCCGCCGCCGATGCCGCCCGCTTCGAACGCACCGAGGCCGGCGTGACTCTCGTCACGCGCGAGATGCTCGCCCGCTTGGCAACGTAAGCCCGTTGCCGATGCGAATCCTCCAGGTCAGCGCCGAGATATTTCCCCTCCTCAAGACCGGCGGACTGGCCGACATCGCCGGTGCGCTGCCGCTGGCGCTGGCGGCAGCCGGCCAGGAGGTACGCGCCTTGCTGCCGGGCTTCCCGGCCATCCTTTCGGGCGTGAAGGGCCTCGCGCCCGTCGCCGACTTCCAGGCGCCCTGGGGCGAGGCGGTCCGCCTGCTCAAGGGCCACATCGGCACCGCCGGCGCACCCGACCTGCCCACCTACGTCATCGAGGCGCCCAGCCTCTACGACCGCCCCGGCAACCCCTACGAAGACGGCAACCGGCAGCCCTATGCCGACAACCACCGGCGCTTCGCCCTGCTCGGCTGGGCCGCCGCACGCATCGCGCAAGGGCTCGACCCAAGCTGGCAACCCGAACTGGTG
The DNA here is from genome assembly GCF_019207085.1 of Variovorax sp. dw_308. Lineage (GTDB taxonomy): Bacteria > Pseudomonadota > Gammaproteobacteria > Burkholderiales > Burkholderiaceae_C > Variovorax. Next base: position 137,719 of record NZ_JAATOM010000005.1, read on the forward strand.
CACGCACACGATTGGCACGCCGCGCTGGCGCCCGCCTACCTCGCCTTCGCCGACTGGACCGGCCGACCGCGCGTGCGCAGCCTCTACACGATCCATAACCTGGCCTACCAGGGCGTGTTCCCGCCGTGGACCTTCACCGAACTCGGCCTGCCGCACCAGGCCTTCCATCTCAACGGCCTTGAATACCACGGCCAGGTCTCGTTCATGAAAGCCGGCCTCTTCTACGCCGATCGCCTCAGCACGGTAAGCCCGACCTACGCCGGCGAGATCCAGACGCCCGAGCAGGGTTTCGGCCTCGACGGCCTGCTGCGCAGCCGCAGCTACACCCTGCACGGCATCCTCAACGCGGTCGACGACGCCATCTGGAACCCCGCCAGCGACCCGCTGCTCGCCGCGCCCTTCGACGTGCGCCGCCCCGGCGGCAAGGCCGCCTGCAAGGCCGCCCTGCAACAGAAGCTCGGCCTGGCCGCAGCGTCCGACGCCCCCCTCTTCGTCATCGTGAGCCGCCTGACGGAACAGAAGGGCCTGCCGCTGGTGCTCGACGGCCTGGACGCCCTGCTCGCCCAGGGCGGCCAGCTGGCCCTGCTCGGCAGCGGCGACGGGTGGCTCGAAGACGCTTTCCGCCAGCGCGCAGCCGCCGCGCCTGACTCGGTGAGCGTCACCATAGGCTACGACGAGCCGCTTGCGCACCAGTTGTTCGGCGGCAGCGACGTGACGCTGGTGCCCTCGCTGTTCGAGCCCTGCGGCCTGACCCAGATGTACGGCCTGCGCTACGGCAGCCTCCCCTTGGTGCATCGCGTGGGCGGGCTGGCCGACACCGTGGTCGACACCACGCTGGAAGACATGGCCGCCGGCACCGCGACCGGCTTCACCTTCGACGAGTTCAGCGGCGAGGGCTACCAGCGTGCCATGCGCCGCGCCTTCGCCCTGTATGCCCGCCCGTCAGACTGGCGCCGCGTGCGTGCCACCGCCATGCGCCGCCCCGCCGACTGGGGCACGGCCGCCGCGCGCTACATCGAGGTCTACAAATGGGCGTTGAGTTGAAAAAAAGCCAACCCGGCCCCGCTCTTGCTTACAAGAAAGACGACTCTAGGGATACGCGCATGACGATCGAAGAATTTGCCTACGACCACCCCGACCGCGACGTCGCGGCCTTCAAGCGGGCCGTCGCCAACAAGCTGATCTACACGGTCGGCAAGGATCCCGTCGCCGCCAGCCAGGACGACTGGCTGCACGCCACGGCGGCGGCGGTGCGAGACCAACTCGTCGAGCGCTGGATGGCGACCACCCGCGCCAACTACAAGCAGGACCTGAAGCGCGTCTACTACCTCTCGATGGAGTTCCTCATCGGGCGCACCTTCACCAACGCGCTGCTCGCGCTGGAGCTGTACGGCACGGTGAAGCAGGCACTGACCGACTTCGGGGTCGACATCGAGGCGCTGACCGAGCGCGAGCCCGACGCGGCGCTGGGCAACGGCGGCCTCGGTCGGCTGGCGGCCTGCTTCCTGGATTCCATGGCCACGCTCGGCGTGCCCGGCATGGGTTACGGCATCCGCTACGAATACGGCATGTTCCGCCAGCGCATCGTCGACGGCCAGCAGGTCGAGACGCCCGACTACTGGCTCACGCGCGGCAACCCCTGGGAATTCCAGCGCCCCGAGGTCAACTACCGCGTGCGCTTCGGCGGCCACGTGCAGAAGCGCGTCGGCCATGACGAGCCCTACGGCGCCGCCCACTGGGTCGACACGCACGACGTGCTGGCCGTGGCCTACGACACCATCATTCCCGGCTACGGCACGCCGGCCACCAACACCCTGCGGCTCTGGTCGGCGCGCGCTACGGAGGAGATCGACCTCTCGGCCTTCAACCGCGGCAACTACATGGCAGCGGTGGAGAGCAAGAACCACTCCGAGAACGTCTCGCGCGTGCTCTATCCCGACGACTCCACGCCGTCCGGCCGCGAGCTTCGCCTGCACCAGGAATATTTCTTCTGCAGCGCCAGCGTGCAGGACCTGCTGCGCCGCTACCTGCGCACCCACACCAACTTCGACAAGCTCGCCGAAAAGGTCAGCATCCACCTGAACGACACGCACCCCGTGCTGGCCGTGCCCGAGCTGATGCGCTTGCTGCTGGACGAGCACAACCTGCCGTGGGACGCCGCCTGGGAGCAGGTCCAGAAGGTGTTCAGCTACACCAACCACACGCTGATGCACGAGGCGCTGGAGACCTGGCCGGTCGAGATGATGGGCCGCATCCTGCCGCGCCACCTGCAAATCATCTATGACCTGAACGCGCGATTCCTCGGCTCGGTGGCGCTGAAGTTCGGTGGCGACCACGAACTGATGCGGCGCCTGTCGCTGGTCGACGAATCGGGCGAGCGCCGCGTGCGCATGGCCTACGTGGCGGTGCTCGCGAGCCACTCGATCAACGGGGTCTCGGGCCTGCATTCGGAGCTGATGAAGCAGTCGATCTTTGCCGACTTCAACAAGATCTTCCCCGAGCGCTTCAACAACAAGACCAACGGCGTCACGCCGCGCCGCTGGCTGGCACAAGCCAACCCGCCGCTGGCCAGCCTGCTGGACGCCCGGATCGGCCGCGGCTGGCGGCGCGACCTCAACCAGCTGCAGGCGTTGCGGCCGATGGCCGCGCAGGCGCCCTTCGTTCGTGCCTTCCGCCATGCCAAGCGCGAGAACAAGCTGCGCCTGGCCAACTGGATCGAGCAGCACATGGGCATCGTCGTCGACACCGACGCCATGTTCGACGTGCAGGTCAAGCGCATGCACGAATACAAGCGCCAGCTGCTCAACGTGCTGCACGTCATCACGCGCTACCACCGCATCCTCGACGAGCCCGATGCGCCCCATGTGCCGCGCGTGGTGGTGTTCGCCGGCAAGGCCGCGTCGGCCTATGCCATGGCCAAGATGGTGATCCGCCTCATCAACGACGTCGGCACGGTCATCAACAACGACGAGCGCGTGGGCAAGCTGCTGAAGGTGGTGTTCCTGCCCAACTACAGCGTGAGCCTGGCCGAATGCATCATCCCGGCCGCCGACCTCAGCGAGCAGATCTCCACCGCCGGCACCGAGGCCTCCGGCACCGGCAACATGAAGTTCGCGCTCAACGGCGCGCTTACCATCGGCACGCTGGACGGCGCCAATGTCGAGATGCAGCAGAACGTCGGCGCCGAGAACATCTTCATCTTCGGCCACACCACGCCGGAGGTTGCCGACATCCGCGCCAAGGGCTACCAGCCGCGCGACTACTACGACAACGACCTCGAACTCAAGCGGGTGCTCGACGCGATCCGCGACGGCATGTTCTCGCACGGCGAGCCTTCGCGCTACCAGCAGGTCTTCGACACGCTGGTGAACTGGGGCGACAACTACCTGCTGCTGGCCGACTACGCGAGCTACGTCGAAATGCAGGAGAAGGTCGACGCGCTCTACCGCGACAGCGACGCATGGACCCGCATGGCGATCCTCAACGTCGCCGGCATGGGCGCGTTCTCGTCAGACCGCACGATCGCCGAGTATTCGTACGATATCTGGAAGACCAAGCCGGTGCACTTGGAGAGCTGAGGTCGGGCCCTGGGGCCGAGGCTGCGGAAAGCGGACTTGGCCGTACGCGAAGGACGCGAAGGAACGCGAAGGAACGCGAAGGACGCAAAAAAAGACAGAAAGAAGGTAAGAAGGCCGTTTGTCTTCCTTTCGCGTCCTTCGCGTAACCTTCGCGTCCTCTGCGTCCGGCTACCCGCGTTCGGCAGCCTCGCATCGCAAGACCAGCAATTCAGCGCGCAGGCGCTTCCGTCACGAAGCCGATCCGGCTCAACCCCGCCGTGTTCGCGATCCCCATGATCTGGACCACCTTGCCGTAGGGCACGGTGATGTCCGCGCGCAGTTGCACCTCGGTATCGCGATTTTCGAGCGCTGCCTGCTTCAGGCGCGCGGCGAGTTGCGCATCGTCCATGGGCACGTCGTTGAGATAGACGATCCCCTTGGCATCCACCACCAGGCTCACGAAGCGCGGCTCGTCGTTCGGCTTGCCCGCATCGGTCTGCGGCAGGTCGAGCCGGATCGAACTGGCCAGCAACGGCGCCGTGATGATGAAGATCACCAGCAGCACCAGCATCACGTCCACCAGCGGCGTCACGTTGATGTCCGACAGCGGCCGCTGCCCGCCCGCGCCCGTGGCCCGACCGCCGCTGCCGCTGCTGCTTCCCAGGGCTGAGCGACCGAAGGGCATGATCAGGCCGGCGCCGGGCCGCTCCCAAGGCGGCCTGCCGCCCCCTTGGGGGGCAGCGAGCACACGAAGTGAGCGAGCGTGGGGGTCATGTCCAGGCCGGCGCCGGGCCGCTCCCAAGGCGGGCTGCAACCCCCTCGGGGGCAGAGAGCACACGAAGTGAACGAGGGTGGGGGTCGTCATGTCCAGGCCGACGCCGGGCCGCTCCCAAGGCGGCCTGCAGCCCTCTCGGGGGCAGCGAGCACACGAAGTGAGCAAGCGTGGGGGTCATGTTCAGATCAACATCGTCCCGGCCGTCGGCAAGCCCGCTTCGGGCCGCTCGCCGAACACCGCCAGCAGGTCGTGCGCAAAGCCTTCCAGTTCCGCCTCGATCCGCCCGATCACGCGGCCGAACCAGTTGTAGGCCAGCACGGCAGGAATGGCGACCGCCAGCCCGGCGGCCGTCATGATCAGCGCCTCGCCGACGGGACCGGCCACCTTGTCGATGGTGAAGGCGCCGGACTGCGCGATGCCCGTCAGCGCGTGGTAGATGCCCCAGACCGTGCCCAGCAAGCCGACGAAGGGTGCGGTCGCGCCCACGGTGGCCAGCAGGATCTGCCCGGCCGACACGCGCCGCATGGTCCCGTGCAATGCCACGCGGAGCACCCGCGTCAGGTGCGCGTCGCGCCCGCCCGTGGCGCCGAGGCTGCCCTTCGTCGCCGGTGAACTTGCCAAGCCCTGCAATGCCAGCACCGAGGGCAGCACCAGCATGCCGCGGTCGAAGGACTTGACGTGGTGCAGCGCCTCGGTGAGCGTGTGCGCCTGCCAGAAGGCCGCGACGCTGCGCAGCAGGTCGCGCGTGCCGCCGCGCAGGAACCAGGTCTTCCAGAGAATGACGACCCAACTCCCGATCGACATCGCCAGCAACAGCGCCGCCACGCCGCGGCTGACACCGTCGCCCTGGGTCAGCTGCTCGAGGACGGTCATCCGGTGACAGCGGGCCCGAAGTCCGTCACTTCAGGCCGAGCACGTCGAACATGTCGAACAGGCCGGCCTTCTTGTCGGCCAGGAAACGCACCGCCCGCAGGCTGCCCTGGACGTAGTGCGCCCGGTTGCCCGACTTGTGCGTGATCTCGATGCGCTCGCCGGTGCCGGCGAACAGCACGGTGTGTTCGCCCACGATGTCGCCGCCGCGTATCGCGGAAAAGCCGATGGTGGACGGGTCGCGCTCGCCAGTGATGCCGTCGCGGGCGTACACGGCGCAATCCTTCAGGTCGCGGCCCAGCGCGTCCGCGATGACCTCGCCCATCTTGAGCGCGGTGCCCGAAGGCGCATCGACCTTGTGCCGGTGATGCGCCTCGATGATCTCGATGTCGTAGCCCGTCGAGAGCGCCTTGGCGGCCATTTCGAGCAGCTTGAAGGTGACGTTCACGCCGACGCTGAAGTTCGGCGCCAGCACGATCGCGATGTCCTTGGCGAACGCGGCGATCTCCACCTTCTGCGCATCGCTGAAGCCGGTGGTGCCGATGACCGCCTGCACACCAAGCTCGCGGCATGCCGCGAGATGCGCCAGCGTGCCTTCAGGTCGCGTGAAGTCGATCAGCACCTGTGCGTTCTGGAGGCCCTGGCGCAGGTCGGCGACGATCGGGACGCCCGAGTTGAATCCGAGAAAGGCGCCGGCATCGCTACCGATGGCGGGGCTTGCGGCGATATCGAGCGCACCGGCGAGCTGGCAGTCGTCTGCGTCGCGAACACCCTCGATCAGCATGCGCCCCATGCGGCCGGACGCGCCGGCAATGGCAATGCGATGCATCAGCGACCCGTCGATTCGAGGGGGGGATAGCTCGCCGGCAGCGGCGCGCGCGCGGCGGTCTCTTCAACGGGCTTTTCCGGCTCGGCCGGCGCGATCTTCTTGAGCTTGTCTTCCGGAACCTCGAGCTCGGGCACCTTGCCGCTCTTGCGACGCGTGTCGAGCGTGGCAACGAATTCTTCCTCGCTCGGCATCTCGTCGCCTTCGAAGCGCTGCAGCAATTCGCCGTCGAAGTACAGCGTCAGGCGACGCTGCTGCGGCTCCACGCCCTGGCGCCGAATCGTGAACACGTAGTCCCAGCGACTGGCATGGAACACATCGCTCAGCAAGGAGGTGCCGAGGATGTCACGTACCTGCTGGCGGGACATGCCGGTGCGAAGCGCGCCGACCTGTTCCTTGGAAACGAAATTGCCCTGCACCACTTCGATCTTGTAGGGCGTGACCGCCGTGAGCGCGCCGCGCGTGCTGTCCGCAACGCTGCTGCAAGCCGCCAGGCTCAAGCACGTCAGCAGTGCGGCGGCCAGCGCGCCCGATCGGCAATGGGGGATGACGGGCATGGGGAGAAAGGGTAGCGATATGATCGAACCATTGTAGCGGCTGGCCCCCGGCGGACCCGGTCCGCGGGCCATCACTGAAACCACCATGGCCAACATCGAAGAACTCAAGAACACCGGCCTGAAGGCCACGCTCCCGCGCCTGAAGATCCTCGAGATCTTCCAGACCGGCGGGCAGCGGCACATGACGGCGGAAGACGTTTTCCGCGTACTGCTCAACGAGCATTCCGACATCGGCCTGGCCACCGTCTACCGGGTGCTGACGCAGTTCGAGCAGGCCGGCATCCTGGAGCGCAGCCACTTCGAGAGCGGCAAGGCGGTCTACGAACTCAACGAAGGCAAGCACCACGATCACCTGATCTGCACCGGATGCGGCAAGGTCGAGGAGTTCTACGACCCCGAGATCGAGCGCCGACAGCAGATGATCGCCCAGGACAAGGGCTGGATCCTGCAGGATCACGCGATGTCCCTCTACGGCCTCTGCGCCAGCTGCACCAGTCGAAGGTAAAGCCGGGTAAAGACGGCCGGTCACTCCGCCAGGCCGCTCTCCATCGCCTTGTGGTGGCGCGCGACGAAATCGGCGTACGTGTCGATGCCGCGCAACTGCAGGATCGAATTGCGCACCGCCGCCTCCACCAGCACGGCGATGTTGCGGCCGGCCACCACCTGGATGATGACCTTGCGCACCGGCACCCCCAGCACATCCTGCGTCAGCGGCGCCGAAGGCATGCGCTCGTAGTCACGCTCGAAGCTGTCGCGCCGCACCAGGTGCACGATCAGCTTGAGCCGCATGCGGCGGCGCACCGCCGTCTCGCCGAAGATCGCGCGGATGTCGAGCAGGCCGATGCCGCGCACCTCCAGCAGGTTCTGCAGCAGTTCGGGGCAACGGCCTTCGATGGTGTTCTGGTTGATGCGGAACACGTCCACCGCGTCGTCGGCCACCAGCCCGTTGCCGCGGGAGATGAGCTCCAGCCCCAGTTCGCTCTTGCCCAGCCCCGATTCCCCGGTGATCAGCACGCCCATGCCCAGGATGTCCATGAACACGCCGTGCATCGAGGTGCGCTCGGCGAAGTGCTTGGACAGGTAGGCGCGCAGCAGGTCGATCACGAAGGCCGAGGACTCGCGCGTGGCGAACAGCGGCAATTGCGCGCGTTCGCAGATTGACAGCAGTTCGTCCGGCGCGGTCTGCGCGTCGGCCAGCACCAGCATCGGCGGCTCCAGCGTGACGATGCGCGCAATGCGCCGGGCGCAGTCTTCCTTGGTGCCGCGCGTGAGGTAGGCCACCTCGCGTGCGCCAAGGATCTGCACGCGATAAGGATGGATGTAGTTGAGGTAGCCGACCAGGTCCGCCGCCGACTGGGCGCGGCTGATGACGTCCGATTCGAACTGCCGCTCCGATGCGCCCAGCCCGGCCAGCCACTCCCAGCGAAGCGATCCGCGAAATTCCTCGAACATCGCGTCCGCGCTGATGACTGTGTGCTTCATGGGTGATGGGAAAGGACGAATGCTCTGGGGTATTCAGTCCAAGAATAACGTGGAACCGGCATTGCGGGGCCACTGGCATGGCCTCGCTGGCAGGGCACGCGATGGCGCGGCGCCTGAGGGCGAGCGGCGATTGCGCCGGGGAACCGGCGTCTGCGATGCATGGGAAGAGGCCGCAGCAGCGGCTGGGAAAGCGCACGAAATGCGCCATTCAAAGGCGAGCGGAAGTTACGCGACTTGCGCGGACTGCCAGCCCGCGATCAGCGCATGGAGGGCGCGCGCATCGGTGCTGGACTTGATCTTTTCGCGCAGGCCGGAATCGCTGAGCAATTCGGCAATCTCGGAGAGGATTTCGAGGTGCTTCTGCGTGGCCGCCTCCGGCACCAGCAGGAAGATCAGCAGCACGACCGGTTGCTCGTCGGGCGCGTCGAAGCCGATCGGATCGGCCAACTGGAACACGGCCGCCATCGGCGCCTTGAGGCCCTTGATGCGACCGTGTGGTATCGCCACGCCGTGACCAAGCCCGGTCGATCCGAGCCGTTCGCGCGCGAACAGGCTGTCGGTGATCAAGGCGCGACCGAGGCCGTGGAGGTTTTCAAACAGCAAGCCGGCCTCTTCGAAGGCACGTTTCTTGCTTGTAGCGTCGACGCTCACAAGGACTTGAGCGGGCGGCAGGATGGACGCGAGGCGATTCATGTTTGGGGCAGGGCGATGGCGATTATGCACCGACCTCGCGAAAAGCAAAGGGCCGCCAAAAGGCGGCCCGCAAGAGTGTTTGCCCTGAGCCACGTCAGCGGCTCGAAACAGTCCGTATTACATGATGCGCTTGGGCGCGGCGTGATGATGGTCCTGCAGACGGTCCTTGTGGCGCACCACCTGGCGGTCCAGCTTGTCGACCAGCTCGTCGACAGCGGCGTAAAGATCAGCATGGCTCGACTCGGCGAACATGTCATTGCCCTTCACGTGGATGTTGCACTCGGCCCGTTGCCTGCGCTCCTTTTCCTTCTGCTTTTCAACCGTTAGCAGCACCTTGACATCGACCACCTGGTCGAAGTGGCGGGTGATCCGATCAAGCTTGCTAGTGACATAGCTGCGCAATGCTGGAGTGACGTCGAGGTGATGACCGCTGATCGTCAGATTCATGAATGACCTCCTGGGATAGACCGTTGATAGACCGTTGGTGAAAAGGACCTCCCCTCGACTGAGGGAGGGGCCACGGGGACAACATGGATAGGGAGTGGAAGGGACGGGAAGGGAGCGGAAAAAGAGGTGTGGAAGGGAAGGGAAAGAGAGGTGGTTGCAGAAAACCCGCTGGGGGTCCGGTTCACTATGCCCCCCGTGTCATCGAATTGCAATCCCCGAATGGCAGGGAAAACCGTGATGCATTGCACACGTTGCAGGTAGTTACCGTCGGTTTCAAAAACGCTGTAGTGAGTTTTTATTCACTTCGTCCAGCGAGCGCGCGACGGCGCTATTTCCAGGCGTTGCGCAGGCGATTTCGAAGGTCGATGGCGGCCGCCGGCGGCGGCACGAAGACAGGGCGCTCGGGTGGCGGCGGCCAGGTGACGTGCTCGAAGCGCGCGGCGTCGGCCGCATCGATGAAGCGAGTGCGGCCGGCGTACACATGGCGGTCGCCCCGCGCGGCCTGCTGCGTTACATAGAAGCGCTGCGGCACGACCAGGTGCAAATGGTCGCGCGCACGCGTCATTGCGACGTACAGCAGCCGGCGCTCCTCCTCCAGTTCGGCCGCGCCCTGGGCCACGTCGGCCGGCATGCAGCCGTCCACCACGTTGAGCACATGCACCGAGCGCCACTGCTGCCCCTTGGCCGAATGGATGGTCGACAGGATCAGGTAATCCTCATCGAGCAGCGGCGGGCCGGCGCGGTCGCTGGTGGCCGACGGCGGGTCGAGCGTAAGTTCCGTAAGAAAACTTTCACGCGATGAATATCCCGACGCAAGCCGGGCCAATTGTTCGAGGTCGCCGCGGCGCACGCCGGCATCGTCATGCAGTCGTTCGAGATGCGGCAGGTACCAGCGCAGCGCCGCTTCCATGTCGGCAGGCCAGGGCGAAGCCGCTGCTCGCAACTCCCCGTAGATATCGGCAAAACGTTGCCATTCTTCGCGAGCCCCCGGCGGCGGCTGGAAGTCCCGCACCACGGCGCCCGGATCGGCCGCCTCGCCCATGGCGTCGAGCAACCGCGACGAGGTGGCCGGGCCGACGCCCGGAATGAGCTGCGTCACCCGAAAGCCGGCCATGCGCCCGCGCGGGTTCTGCACGAATCGCAGCACCGCCAGCAGGTCCTTGACGTGGGCCGCCTCCAGGAACTTGAGGCCGCCGTACTTGACGAAGGGAATGTTGCGGCGCGCCAGTTCGAGTTCCAGTGCGGCGCTGTGGCTGGAGGTGCGGAACAGCACGGCTTGCGACTTCAACGCGAGGCCGCCCTCGCGGTGCGCCAGGATGCGGTCGCACACCCAGGTGGCCTGCTGCGCCTCGTCGGGCACCAGCACCAGTTGGGGAAGGCCGGCGGACGGCTTGTCGGTCCAGAGGGTCTTGGCATGGCGCTCGGCGGCATGCGCAATGACGGCGTTGGACACATCGAGGATCGGCTGCGTGGAGCGGTAGTTGCGCTCCAGCGTAACGATGCGTGCCGCCTGCGAGAACTGGCCGGGGAAGTCGAGGATGTTGCGCACGGTGGCGCCACGGAACGAGTAGATCGATTGCGCGTCGTCCCCCACCACGGTCAGGCCGCGGCCATCGGGCTTGAGCGCAATCAGGATCGCGGCCTGCAGGCGGTTGGTGTCCTGGTATTCGTCGACCAGCACATGGTCGAAGCGCGAGCCGACGAGTTCGGCCAGGGACGGCTCGCTCATCATCTCGGCCCAGCAAAGCAGCAGGTCGTCGTAGTCGAGCAGGTTCTGCTGCTGCTTGGCCTCGACGTAGCCGCCGAACAGCCGCTTGAGTTCGGCAGCCCATTCCGCGCACCAGGGGAAGGTGTGCTTGAGCACGCTTTCGAGCGGCTCGCGAGTGTTGACGCAGCGCGAATAGATCGCGAGGCAGGTGCCCTTGCGCGGGAAGCGCCGCGTGGTGGCGGACAGCCCGATCTCATGCCGCACCAGGCCCATGAGGTCCTCGGCATCACCGCGGTCGTGGATAGTGAAGTTCTCGTCGAGGCCGATCTGCGTGGCGTGCTCGCGCAAGATGCGTGCACCGACGCCGTGAAAGGTGCCGGCCCAGGGCAGGGCCGGCGGCGCTTCGGAGCGCAGGCCCAGCACGCGCGCCACCACCTGTCCGGCGCGCCTCTCCATTTCCTGCGCTGCCCGGCGCGAGAAGGTCAGCAACAGGATGCGCTGGGGATCTGCGCCCTGGGCGATCAGGTGCGCGACACGATGCGCCAGCGTGCTGGTCTTGCCCGAGCCGGCGCCGGCAATCACGAGCAGCGGCTCGGGCCCTGGATGCATGACGGCCGCACGCTGCTCGTCGTTGAGCGCGGCGAGGACCGACGCCAGACGTTGCGCGGGTGTTTCGGCGGCTTGGGAGGGAGCTTCGGCTGTCAGCGACATGGGAAAGTGAACTGTACATTCATCCAGCGCGTAGAGCTCGCCGAGACGCGGGTGCCGCCCTCACCCCGGCCCTCTCCCCGAGTGGAGAGGGAGGCACCCCGGCACGATGCAACGCGCACGTCACAGGCGGCAACAGATAATCCGCGCCATGCTGAATATCTTCACGCTCGCCAACGGCCGACTCGTCCAGGAAGAAATCGAGTCGCTGGAAGAGCTGTCCAAGTTCCAGCCGATCTGGGTCGACCTGGAGTCGCCGTCGGTCGAGGAAAAGCGTTGGGTCAAGCAGTACTACGGGCTGTCGATTCCTGAAGACGCGATGGACGAGGACATCGAGGAATCGGCCCGGTTCTACGAGGAAGACAACGGCGAGCTGCACATTCGCAGCGACTTCCTGATCGATGACAGCGAGGACCCGCGCTCGGTGCGGGTCGCCTTCATCCTGAACCAGCACAACGCCGAGTTGCGCAGCCGCGGCGTGCTGTTCTCGATCCACGACGAGGACGTGCCGGTGTTCCGTCTGGTGCGCATGCGCGCGCGCCGGGCGCCGGGGCTGATCGAGGACGCCAAGGAAGTGCTCCTGAAGCTGTTCGACGCCGACGCCGAATATTCCGCCGACACGCTGGAGAACATCTACGACGACCTGAAGAAGGTCAGCGAGAAGGTGCTGCGCGGCAACATGACCGACGCGCTGGCCAGCGAGGTGCTCGGCGAGATCGCGCGCCACGAAGACCTGAACAGCCGCATCCGCCGCAACGTGATGGACACGCGCCGCGCGGTGAGCTTCATGATGCGCAGCAAGATGCTCAGCGCCGAGCAGTTCGAGGAGGCGCGGCAGATCCTGCGCGACATCGAGTCGCTGGACAACCACACGGCCTTCCTGTTCGACAAGATCAACTTCCTGATGGATGCGACCGTCGGTTTCATCAACATCAACCAGAACAAGATCATCAAGATCTTCTCGGTGGCCAGCGTGGCGCTGCTTCCGCCGACGCTGGTGGCGAGCATCTACGGCATGAACATGCAGTTTCCGGAACTGCAGGCCTTGGGGAGCCTGTCGTATCCGTACGTGGTGATCATGATGGCGGCGAGTGCGCTGGTGCCGATGTGGTACTTCGGGCGGAAGGGCTGGTTGAGCTAGGCTCGCCCCCAGGTCGCCGCGTCGCGGCTCTCACCCCCTACCGGGGGCAACACCGGCGGCCCGGCAAAGCCGGTTCCGCGGTGTTTCGCGAACAGCGATATCCTTTCGGCGCCGTTTGGCGGATTCCAGGAAACACGACATGTCGAAACTCAGGGTCGCAAGCTTTTCAATCTCGCTGGACGGCTACGGGGCGGGGCCGGATCAGTCCATCGACAACCCGCTGGGACGCAACGGCGGCGAACTGCACGGCTGGGTTTTCCCCACGCGCACCTTCCAGCGAACGCTTTTCGGACGCGATGAGGGAAGCACCGGCGTCGATGACGACTTCGCCGCCAGGGGCTTCGCGAACCTCGGCGCCTGGATCCTTGGCAGGAACATGTTCGGCCCGGTTCGGGGACCGTGGCCCGATCTCGAATGGAAAGGGTGGTGGGGCGCCAACCCGCCGTATCACGTGCCGGTCTTCGTGCTGACGCACCATCCGCGCCCCCCGCTGGAGATGGAGGGCGGGACGACCTTTCACTTCATCACGGGCGGAATTCATGAAGCGTTGACGAGGGCTCGGGAAGCTGCCGGTGGCAAGGACATCCGGGTGGGCGGCGGGGTGAGCGTCATCCGCGCCTATCTAGAGGCAGGGCTCATCGACGAGATGCACCTGGCGGTGGCGCCAGTGCTGCTCGGCCAGGGGGAACACCTCTTCCACGGCCTCGACCTGCGCGACCTGGGCTACAGCTGCAGCGAGCGCGCCGCTTCGGAGAAAGCAATGCATCTGGTCCTGACGCGGAACGCGAAAGGCGCCTGACGAGGCCTGCGCGTTCCGGCGCAGACCAGGGGCGCAAGGCCGCCATGGCACGGCACGGCGCACCCATGCATTGGAAGGCGAACCGTATGAACCGTATCGGGCGCGCCGCAGGGCGGCCTCATATCAGCCGTGCATCTGGTCCCAGAGCCGCGTCGGGCTCAAGGGCATCTGCAACTGCGTCGTCCTGGCCCCGAAGCCGTTGCGCGCCAGCGCATCCGCCACCGCGTTGACCACCGACGGCGTGGCCCCGATGGTGCCCAGTTCGCCCACGCCCTTCACGCCCAACGGGTTGTTCTTGCAGGGCGTGGACTGGTCCATCTCGGTCTTGAAGTCGGGCGAGGTGCGGGCCACCGGCATGGCGTAGTCCATGAAGCTGCCGGTCAGGGGCTGGCCGGTCTCGGCGTCATAGACGATCTGCTCGAGCAGCGCCTGGCCGATGCCCTGCACCGCGCCGCCGTCGAGCTGGCCGCGCACGATCATCGGGTTCACCACGTTGCCCACGTCGTTGACCGAGGCATAGGCCACCACTTCGACATCCGCCGTCAACGGGTCGACCTCGACTTCGCTGATGTGGCAGCCGTTGGGCCAGGTCGGGCCGGCCACGGTGCTGGTGGAGTCCATGAAGATGCGGTGGTCGGGCTGCTTGCCGGCCAGCTCGAACAGGCCGATCTTCAGGTCGGTGCCGGCCACCGTGAAGCTGCCTTCGGCGTACTTCACGTCTTCCGGCGCGGCTTCGAGCTCTTTCGCGGCCAGGCCGCGGGCGTGGTCGATGGTGCGCTCCGATCCCACGCGCACGGCCGAGCCGCCGGTGAAGATCGAGCGCGAACCGGCGCTGCCGAAGCCGTCGCCGCGGTCGGTGTCGCCGAGCACCACGCGCACCTGCTCGGGCAGCACGCCGAAGGCATCGACCACGAGTTGCATCAGCGAGGTGGCGATCCCCTGGCCCATCGCGTTGACGGCAGAGAACACCTCGATGATGCCGTCCGCCAGCACCGACACGGTCACGCGTTCCTCGAACACGTTGCCGCCGGTCCATTCGAGGAAGGTCGCGATACCGAGGCCGCGCAGCTTGCCGCGCTGCTTCGACTCGGCGGCGCGCGCTTCGAAGCCGCTCCAGTCGGCCAGCGCCAGGCCCTGGTTCATCACGTGCTCGAAGCGGCCGGTGTCGTAGACCTGGCCCATCGGGTTGGTGTAGGGCATCTGCTCCGGCTGGATGAAGTTGCGGCGGCGCAGCGCGATGCGGTCCATGCCGGTCTGGCGGGCCGCCTCGTCCATCAGGCGCTCCATGTTGTGGATCGCCTCGGGCCGGCCGGCGCCGCGGTAGGCGCCGGTGGGCGCGGTGTTCGTCATCACCGCCTTGAAATGGAAATCGATGGTCTGGATGTCGTAGATGCTGGTCTGCACCCACGGTCCGATCAGCAGCTGGATCGCCACGCCCACGCCGGTGCCATAGGCGCCCACGTTGGCCAGCGAATGCACGCGCAGCGCGAGGATCTTGCCGTCGACGGCCAGCGCCAGTTCGGCGTCCACGTGCACGTCGCGGCCGTGCGTGGTGGAGGTGAATTCCTCGCTGCGGTCGGCGATCCACTTGACCGGCGTCTTGAGCGCGCGGGCGGCGAACACGACCACCGCATCCTCCGGGTACATGCCGGTCTTCATGCCGAAGCCACCGCCGACGTCGGGCACGCGCACGCGGATCTGGTCGCGCGGGATCTTGAGCACCGCATCGCACAGCGTGTCGCGCACGCCGGAGGGCATCTGCGTGCTCATGTGGACCGTGGTGCGGCCGCTGGCCTTGTCGAAGTCGGCGACGATCGAGCGCGGCTCCAGCGTGACGGCGGCTAGGCGCTGGTTGACGATGTGCAGCTTGACCACGTGCGCGGCCTTGGCAAAGGCGGCGTCCGCGGCCTCGGCGCTGCCGTGGCGCATTTCGCAGGAGATGTTGTCGGGCGCGTCATCGCACAGCACCGGCGCGCCGGGCGCGATGGCCAGCTCGGGGTCGATCACCATGGGCAGCGCTTCATAGTCGATGGACACCGCCTCGGCCGCGTCGCGCGCCTGCTGCAGGGTCCGGGCCACCACCGCGACCACGGGTTCGCCGACAAAGCGCACGCGCTCATGCGCCAGCGGGCGGCGCGGCGCGGTCGCGGCGGCAGTGCCGTCGGCGCGCACGAAGCCGGCCACGCCCGGCAGGGGCTCCACGCCGGCGGCGACCAGGTCCGCACCCGTGATGACCCGGAGTACGCCAGGCATCGCGGCCGCGGCGGAGGTGTCGATGGAGACGATGCGCGCATGCGGATAGGGCGATCGCGAGAAGCTGAGCTGGGCCTGCTCGGCAAAGGAAATGTCGTCGGTGTAGCGGCCGAGGCCCGCCACCAGCGTGTCGTCTTCGACGCGGCGGACTTCCTTGCCGCTGCCGAAGCGGCCGGCTGCAGGGACGGGGGTGGGGGTGGAGACGGAAGCGTTCAAGTGTCGACCTCATCAATCAATGGCCCCAGCGGCCAGCGCATGGACTTTGCCATGAAACGCAATGTCGCGGCGGCGCTCGCTGCAACGGCGGGGCGAATGCGCGACGCGCGTTTTTCAGGATTGCTCCGCGGGCGCCGGGCGCACCCATTTCCACGTGACTTCCACCGCCTGCACGCCCGCGACAAGCGCCTGCGGATCCGGGAAAGCCTGCCCTTCCACGACGTAGGCCGTGCGATTCCAGACATTGAAGGTGCGCGCCTGCGGATGACGGGCGTCAACGCTGCCGATCCACTCGCCGGTGCCGGGGCACACGTCGGTGCCGTTGCAGACGCGCAGGTGCCGCTTTTCGGTCTCGGGCGTCTGTGCCTGGATGCCTGCGATGGCCAGGCTGGCGAGCAGCCCGATGCCGGCGCCCGCCAGTGTGAAGACGAGCGTGGCCAGCGCGCCGATGACGGCGCTGAGACCCACGCCGCCGCGTTCGCTCAGGTAGTAGCCGAGCATCGCCCCGGCCAGCGGAAACAGCAGCAGCTTCATTCCGCCGCCCTCTTCGCGGCCCAGGCGCCTCTTCAGGGCGCTGCATGCCGCCCGCGCTTTCTCAAGCCAGGTCGAGTGCAGAGGATGCGCGTCAGGAAGGGGTTTCATCGGGTCTCAGGGAATGCGTGACCGTCACCGCGTCGCCGCAGCGAAGCGTGCCGCCCGCCAGTATGCGTGCCGTGATGCCACCGTGCCCGCGCATGGCGTTGTAGCCGCCTGGACCCAGGGCTTCTTCCATGCGCGAGCAAGGTTCGCAGGGACCGCTGACTTCCAGCACGACCTCCGCGCCGATGCGCAGTTGCAAGGGCTGGTCGCGGAACAGCGCACGCGCGGCCAGCAGGTTCAGGCCAGAGACGACCAGGTTGCGACGCAGCCATTCGACGCTCACCACCTCGCGGCGCGACAACGCAGCGATGACCGGCAGATGCTCGGCCTGGATCAGCGTGACCTGTCGCCTGCCCCCGCCGGCTGCGGAGGGCATCCGTGCCGCGATGCGATCACCGGCCAGGCCGCGCCCGGCCAGCGCCATGACCTGCGCGACGGGCTGCACGGGCGCGCCTCGCGCCGGTCGCAGCAGGATCGCGTCGAGCCGGCCCGCGTGCGCGAATCGGCTCGTGAGTTCGCGCAGGCCGTTCATGGCGGCAGCGTCGGCAACAGCGCGGCGATGAGCGCGCGGGCCTGCCGCCCGGCCACCTGCGTGAGATAGGCCGGAAAGTCCACATGCGCCTGGTCGTCCGCACGGTCCGAGATGTTGCGCACGGCGGCAAAGGGCACGCCGTGGTCGTGGCAGACCTGCGCGACCGCGGCGGCCTCCATTTCGACGGCCATCGCATCAGGGAGCGCCGCGCGCAGTGCGCGCGCTTCATCGGCGCGCGCAACGAAGCGGTCGCCGCTGATCAGCAAGCCTTGATGAACATGCGGCGTGTCGATGCCGAAGCGCGCCAGCGTCTGTGCATCGAAGAGCGACTTCGCATTCACCGACGGAGCGCGCGCCGCCGCCAGCAGCAGCGCGGCCAGCGCCGCATCCGCCACGAAGCGCGACCGCCCATACAAGGGCACCTCGAAGCGCGGGAACAGCGGCGAGGCATCCATGTCGTGCTGCAGGAATTCGGCGCCGACGACCGTGTCGCCCACCCGCACATCGGGATGCAGCCCGCCCGCCACACCCGTGAACACGATGCGCCGCGTGTTGAAGCGCTCGATGAGCGCCGCCGCCGTCGTGGCCGCAGCCACCTTGCCGATGCCCGACAGCGCGAACACCACGGGCCGCCCGAGCCACTCACCCGCATGGAAGTCGCGCCCCGCATGGCGCACGACGCGCAACCCTTCAAGCTGAACGGCCAGGCCTTCCTGCTCTTCGGGCAGCGCACTGAGGATCGCAGTGGTCATGACGCTTCTGCATTTGCCAGAAGGCAAGGTGTTGGATCCGCCTCACGAAGCGACGCGGATCCTGTGGACGAGCAACAAGCTACTTGATATCCACGCCATAGAAGGTGTGGCGGCCGAACGGGCTCAGCTTGAAGTCGACCACTTCCTTGCGCACAGGCTTCAGCTGCACCGCATGCGCGATGGTGAACCACGGCGCCTGTTCCTTGAAGACGACCTGCGCCTTCTTGTAGAGCGCATCGCGGTCGGCCTGCTTGGCCACGGTCTTGGCCTTGAGCACCAGTTCTTCATAAGGCTGGTAGCAGAACTTGGCGACGTTCGAGCCGTTGGACTGCGCCGATGCGCAGCCGAGCAGCGTATAGAAGAAGTTGTCCGGATCGCCGTTGTCGCCGGTCCAGCCCAGCATGCCCATCTGGTGCTCGCCGTTCTGCATGCGCTTGCGGTATTCACCCCATTCGAAGGTCTTGATCTCGGCCTTGATGCCGACCTTGGCCAGGTCGGCCTGCATCAGTTCGGCGATGCGCTTGGCGTTCGGGTTGTAGGGGCGCTGCACCGGCATGGCCCACAAGTCGGTGGTGAAGCCGTCGGCGTGGCCGGCGGCGGCCAGCAGCTTCTTGGCGCCTTCGGGATCGTACGGGTCGTCCTTGACCGCATCGTTGTACGACCACATCGTCGGCGGGATCGGGTTCTTGGCGGCCACGCCGGTGCTCAGGTAGACGCCGTCGATGATGGCCTTCTTGTTGATGGCCATGTTGACGGCCTTGCGCACGCGCACGTCGTCGAAGGGCTTCTTGGTGGTGTTGTAGGCGAGGTAGCCGATGTTGAGCCCGGGCTGTTCCAGCACCTGCACGTTCGGGTCCTTGCGGATCGCGTCGAGGTCGGCCGGGTTCGGGTAGGGCATGACGTGGCACTCGCCCTTCTGCAGCTTGGCCCAGCGCACCGAGGCGTCGGGCGTGATCGAGAAGATCAGGTCGTCGATCTTGGCCTTGCCATCCCAGTATTGCGGGAAGGCCTTGAAGCGGACGATCGCGTCCTTCTGGTACTGCACGAGGTAGTACGGGCCGGTGCCGATCGGGTCCTGGTCGATCTTCTCGGGCGTGCCCGCCTTCAGCATCGCGATGGCGTATTCCTTGGACTGCACGCCGGCATAGGGCATGGCCAGGTTGGCCAGGAAGGGCGCCTCGGGCTTGTTGAGCACCATCTTGATCGTGTAGTCGTCGATGCGATCGACGGACTTCAGCAGCTTGGGCATGCCCATGTCGTTGAAGTACGAATGGTTGGGGCTGGTGACCTTGAAGTAGGGGTCGTTTTCCTTCCACTGGCGCTCGATCATGAAGATCACGTCATCGGCGTTGAGGTCGCGCGTGGGCTTGAAGCTCTTGCTCGTGTTGTGCCACTTCACGCCCTTGCGCAGGTGGAAGGTGTACTCGGTGCCGTCGGCGTTGATGTCCCACTTCTCGGCCAGGCCCGGCACGACCTTGGTGCCGCCGCGCTCGAACTGCACGAGGTTGTCGTAGACCTGCGTGGTCACGTCGAAGGAGGTGCCGGTGGTGTTGATCGCCGCATAGAAGTTCTCGGGGCTGCCTTCGGAGCAGAACACCAGCGTCTTCGCGGCGGCAGCGCCGCAGGCGAGCGCCAGCGCGGTCGGGATGATCAGGGCGGCGGCGGCACGCAGGCGGCGCGCAACAGGGGACTTGGCTTTCATTGCGGAAACTCCTTCGGACGGGAAACGGGAAAAGGTCTGCACGCCGGCTTGGTACCCCGTTTCATAAGTACGGGCACAAATGAAATCGATGCGTTTCGTGTCAGGGCAAGGCGCAAACCGCAGCGATACCCGAAGGTATCGCGAGGATTTGCAACGCCGCCATGGCGCGAAAGGCGCGGTTTCATGTGCTCGTACTTATGAAATGGGGTACCTAGGCCGGCGCAAGCTGCGGATTATGGGCACCGGCAGGGGCGGCGCCATCGAGGAACTTCTCGGCGTGGTGGCAGGACACCATGCGCTCGTCGAGCGCGCGCAGCACCGGACGCTCGACGCGGCAACGCTCGGTTGCATGGGAACAGCGCGTGTTGAACACGCAGCCCGGGGGCGGATTCAGCGGCGAAGGCAGTTCGCCCTGCAGCACGATGCGCTGGCTGGTGGCCAGGCCGGGCGTCGAGGCCAGCAGCGCCTGCGTGTACGGATGCAGCGGCCGCGCGAAGATGCGCGACTTGGCGCCCTGCTCGACCACGTGGCCGAGGTACATCACCATCAGGTCGTGCGCGATGTGGCGCACCACGCCGAGGTCGTGCGAGATGAAAAGGTAGGCCAGGCCCAGTTCCTTCTGCAGGTCGGCCAGCAGGTTCAGCACCTGCGCCTGGATCGACACGTCCAGCGCGGAGACCGGCTCGTCCGCCACCAGCAAGCGCGGCGACAGCATGAGCGCGCGCGCGATGGCGATGCGCTGGCGTTGCCCGCCGGAGAACATGTGCGGATAGCGGTTGGCATGCTCCGGCCGGAGGCCGACGCGCGACAGCATCTCGCGCGCCTTGGCGGCGCGCTCGGTCTTGCCGAGGCTGGTGTTGATGGCCAGCGGGTCTTCCAGCACGGCCGCGATCTTCTTGCGCGGGTTGAGCGAGCCGTAGGGGTTCTGGAAGACCAACTGCACCGCCTGCCGCAGCTCGCGCTTGCGTTCCGCCGGCGGGTGGACCGCGTCCATGCCCACGATGCTGAGCTGGCCCGCGGTCGGCTTCTCGATCAGCGTGACCATGCGCGCGAGCGTCGACTTGCCGCAGCCCGATTCGCCGACCACGGCCAGCGTGCGGCCCCGCTCGAGCCTGAACGAGACCTCGCCCACGGCCTGCAACTGCGCAGGCGCCTTGAACATGCCGCGCTTGATGTCGTAGACCTTGCGCAGGCCCTTGGCTTCGGCGACGACTTCGCTGGATGTCGTGGTCATAGCTGAGGCTGCGAAATGCGGGAGCGGACTTCCGGACGCAGAGGACGCGAAGGTTTCGCGAAGGACGCGAAAGGAATACCAAGAAAGATTCCTTCCTTTTGAATCTTTCGCGTCCTTTGCGTTTCTTCGCGTCCTTCGCGTACGGTCAAGTCCGCATTCATCGGCCGTGGGTTCATGGCAAGGCCTCTACAGGCTGTGGGCCGTCGCGCTGGATCAGCACTTCGCGGTTCGGGTCGCCGAGCGCGTAGTGGCAGCGCACCTCGCCGCCCTCGCCGGCGGCGATCGGGCGCAACTCCGGGCGCACGGCGCGCGAGTGGGCGGTGGCGTAGCTGCAGCGTGGCGCGAACAGGCAGCCGGCGGGGCGATCGTGCACGCCGGGCACGACGCCGGCGATGGTGGCCAGGCGGCCTTCCGGCGCGGCGCGTTCGGGCAGGGCCGCGAGCAGTGCCTCGGTGTAGGGATGCTGCGGCTGGGCGAACAGGCGGTCGACGCGCTGCTGCTCCACCACCTGGCCGGCATACATCACGGCCACGCGCTGCGCCATGTCAGCCACCACGCCCATGTTGTGCGTGATGAGCACCAGCGCCATGCCGCGCTCCTTCTGCAGGCTGCGCAGAAGGTCGAGGATCTGCGCCTGGATGGTGACGTCGAGCGCGGTGGTCGGCTCGTCGGCGATCAACAGCCGCGGGTTGCAGGCGATGGCCATGGCGATCATCACGCGCTGGTTCATGCCGCCGGAGAGCTGGTGCGGGAAGGAGTTGATGCGCGTCGCGGGCGCGGGGATGCCGACCTGTTCCAGCAACTCGATCGCGCGCTTGTGCGCAGCACGCTTGTCGAGCTTGAGGTGCAGGCGCAGCGTCTCGACGATCTGGAAGCCGACCGTGAAGCACGGATTCAGGCTCGTGGTCGGTTCCTGGAAGATCATCGCCACGTCCTTGCCGACCAGCGTGCGGCGCGCGCGATCGGACAGGCCGAGCAGGTCCTGCCCGGCAAAGCGCAAGTGCGTGGCGCGCACCTTGCCAGGCGAGCCGATGAGCCCCATCAACGCCATCATCGTGACGCTCTTGCCGGAGCCCGATTCACCGACGATGCCGAGCACCTCCCCCTCGTCGACCTGCAGGCTCACGCCGTCGACGGCATGCATGATGCCGCCCTGCGTGGGGAACTCGACCTGGAGGTCCTGGATTTGGAGAAGTGCCATGGTCAACGCTTCAATTTCGGATCGAGCGCATCGCGCAGGCCGTCACCGACGAGGTTGAACGCCAGCACCGCGGCCAGGATCGCGAGGCCCGGGAAGGTCACGACCCACCAGGCGCGCAGCACGAACTCGCGGGCATCCGCGAGCATCGTGCCCCACTCGGGCGAAGGCGGCTGCGCGCCGAGGCCGAGGAAGCCCAGCGCGGCGGCATCCAGGATCGCGGTCGACACGCCGAGCGAAGCCTGCACGATCAATGGTGCGGCGCAGTTCGGCAGCACTTCGCGGAACATCAGGCGCAACAGGCCCGCGCCGCTCAGGCGCGCGGCCGTGACGTAATCGCGCGAGACCTCCGAGATCACCGCCGCGCGCGTGATCCGCACGTAGTGCGGCAGCACGACCACCGCCACCGCGAGCATCGCGTTGATGAGCCCGGGCCCGAGGATCGCCACGATCACGATGGCCAGCAGCAGGCTCGGCAGCGTGAGCACGATGTCCATCAGCCGCATGATCGCGATCTCGACGATGCCGCGGAAGAAGCCGGCGATCAGGCCCAGTGAGATGCCGACCGCCATCGACAACGCCACCACCGCGATGCCGATGGACAGCGACAGCCGCGAACCCCACATCAGGCGCGAAAGGATGTCGCGGCCGATGGCGTCGGTGCCCAGCAGGAACTGCGTCGATCCGCCCTCCTGCCAGGCCGGTGGCCGCAGGAAGGCGGCGCTGTCGGTCTCGTTGGGCGCATGCGGGGCGATCCACGGCGCCAGCAGCGCGACGACCAGCAGCACCACGATCACGGCCAGGCCCATGACGGCGCCCTTGTTGGCCGAGAACGATGTCCAGAATTCGCGCCACGGCCCGGGCGGGGTGGACGCGGTGGTGCCGACAGGCATGGTTGCGGGCGCGCTCACTTCCTGATCCTCGGATTGATGACGCCGTAGGCGACGTCGACGAGCAGGTTGACCACCATCACGATCACGCCCAGCAACAACATGCCGCCCTGCAGCACCGGATAGTCGCGCCGTCCGATCGCCTCGATCAGCCACTTGCCCACGCCAGGCCACGAAAAGATGGTCTCGGTGAGGATGGCGCCGGTGAAAAGCACGCCCACCTGCAGCCCGATCACGGTCACCACCGGGATCAGCGCATTGCGCAGCGCATGGAGCGCCACCACGCGGAACTTGGACAGGCCCTTGGCGCGCGCCGTGCGAATGTAGTCTTCGCCGAGCACTTCTAGCATCGCCGAGCGCGTCATGCGCGCGATCACCGCCAGCGGATTGGTGCCCAGCACGATTGCCGGCAGGATCAGGTGCCTGAGCGCCGACCAGAAGGCGCCGGGCTCGTCGGCCTTGAGCGAATCGATCAGCAGGAAGCCGGTGGTCGGCTCGATGAAGTACTGCACCGCGATGCGGCCCGACACCGGCGTCCAGCCCAGCTGTACCGAGAAGAACAGGATCAGCAGCAGGCCCCACCAGAAGATCGGCATCGAATAGCCGGTCAGCGACACAGCCATCACGCCATGGTCGAACACCGAGTTGCGCCGCACCGCCGCGATGATGCCGGCCGGAATACCGAGCAGCAGCGCGAACAGGATGGCGCACACCGCCAGCTCGACCGTTGCCGGGAACAGCGACAGGAACTCGCTCATCACCGGCTCCTGCGTGATCATCGACTTGCCCAGGTCGCCATGCAGCACACGCCAGACGTAGATGCCGTATTGCGTGATCAAGGGCTTGTCGAGCCCGTAGGCCGTGAGCAATTCGGCATGGCGCGCCGCATCGATGCCGCGCTCGCCGGCGAGCGTCTCGATCGGATCGCCCGGCACCAGCCGGATCAGGAAAAAGGCCAGCATCGTCATGCCGATGAAGGTCGGCACGAGCAGGCTCAGGCGCGTGAAGATGAAACGAAGCATCGCCGCTGACTATGCAAGTCCAATGCCGGCCTTGACCTCCGGCTGAACCCTTACGACCTTTGTACAAAAACAGCGTGCGCGACCTTGGGCCGGGCACCCGACACGCGGTGAGCGCAGCGAGGCCTGTTCGTGGGCATCCGCAGAACCGGCTTCGTCGGCCCGCTGGATTGCGCCCCGGCAGGGGTTGGAGGAGCGCACGCAGTGCGCGGACCCTGGGGTTACCTGAGTTCGCGACGCAGGATCTTGCCGACCGGCGTCTTCGGCAGGTCGGTACGGAACTCGATCACGCGCGGCTGCTTGTAGCCCGTGAGATTGGCGCGGCAGAAGTCGCGCACCTGCTGCTCGGTGAGCTCCGGCGCCTTCTTCACGATGACCAGCTTGACGGCCTCGCCGGTCTTGTCGTCGGGCACGCCGACCACCGCGCATTCGAGCACGCCGGGCATCATCGCGACCACTTCCTCGACCTCGTTCGGGAACACGTTGAAGCCGCTGACGATCACCATGTCCTTCTTGCGATCGACCACCTTGAAGTAGCCGCGCTCATCGACGGTGCCGATGTCGCCGGTCTTGAAGTAGCCGTCGGGCGTCATGACCTTGGCCGTCTCGTCGGGGCGCTGCCAGTAGCCGGCCATGACCTGCGGACCCTTGATGGCGATCTCGCCTCGCTCGCCGTGCGGGACTTCGATCCCGTCGTCGTCGAGCAGCTTCACCCAGGTGCTAGGCAGCGGCAGCCCGATGGTGCCGGAGAACGACTTGCTGGTGACCGGGTTGCAGGTGACCGATGGCGAGGTTTCCGACAGACCGTAGCCCTCGACGATCGGGCAGCCGGTCTTCTCGAGCCACAGCTTGGCCACCGCGCCCTGCACCGCCGTGCCGCCGCCGACCGACACCTTCAGGTTGCGCCAGTTGACCAGGCCGAAATCCGGATGGTTGGCGAGGCCGTTGAACAGGGTGTTGACCGCCGGAAAGCTGTGGAAGGTGTGCTTGGCCAGTTCCTTCAGCACCGCCGGCAGGTCGCGCGGGTTCGGGATGAGGATGGTCTTTCCGCCGGTGCGCATGCCCAGCATCATGTTCACCGTGAAGGCGAAGATGTGATAGAGCGGCAGGGCGCACACGCTGGTCGGTTGTTCACCTGCGGGAATCGCGCGCATGACCGGCTCGTTCCAGGCCTCGGACTGCAGCACGTTGGCAATCACGTTGCGATGCAGCAGCACCGCGCCCTTCGACACGCCGGTGGTGCCGCCGGTGTACTGCAGCAGGGCCACGTCGTCCGGGCCGATGGCATGCTTGTCGAGCTTGCGCGCGCTGCCCTTCTCGACCGCGTCGTTGAAGCGCACGGCGCCCGGCAGGCTGAACGCGGGCACCATCTTCTTCACGTTGCGCACCACGTAGTTGACGATGAGGCCCTTCGGGAAGCCGAGCTGGTCGCCCATGGCGCACAGGACGACGTGCTTGACCTGCGTGGCCGCGATGCACTTCTGCAGCGTGGCCGCGAAGTTCTCGATGATGACGATCGCCTTGGCCCCGGAATCCTTCAACTGGTGCTCGAGTTCGCGCGGCGTGTACAGCGGATTCACGTTCACGATCACCAGGCCCGCGCGCAGCACGGCGGCCACCGCGATCGGGTACTGCGGGATGTTCGGCATCATCAGCGCGACGCGGTCGCCCTTGACCAGGCCGAGGTTCTGGAAATACGCCGCGAGCGCCGCGCTCATCTTGTCGGTCTGGGCGTAGCTCAGGTCCTTGCCCATGAAGCTATAGGCCACGCGCTCCGAGTAGCGCGAGAAGCTTTCCTCCATCAGCCCCACCAGCGAGATGTATTGCGAGGCATCGACGTCGGCAGGCACGCCTTCCGGATAGCCCGCGAGCCAGGGACGATCGGTCATTTCTTGAGTCTCCAAAACGGGAAAGTGCATGCGCCGCCGCAAGGCGTGCGCATGCCTGTATTAGATCAAAGCCGTGAGGGGGTCGAGCGGGCGCTGTCGGCCCGGCGACAGAACCGAGGGCGACGGTCGGTCGCCCGGCTACTCGATCGCCTTGCCCATGTCCTCGACCACCTTCTTGGCGTCGCCGAAGACCATCATGGTCTTGTCCATGTAGAACAGCTCGTTGTCCAGGCCGGCGTAGCCCGCGGCCATGGAGCGCTTGTTCACGATCACCGTCTTGGCCTTGTAGGCCTCCAGGATCGGCATGCCGTAGATCGGCGTGCCCTTCGTGAGCGCGGCAGGGTTCACCACGTCGTTGGCGCCCAGGATGATGGCGACGTCGGCCTGGCCGAACTCGCCGTTGATGTCTTCCATCTCGAAGACCTGGTCGTAAGGCACTTCGGCCTCGGCCAGCAGCACGTTCATGTGCCCGGGCATGCGGCCGGCCACCGGGTGGATCGCGTACTTCACAGTCACCCCGTGCTCGGTGAGCTTCTGCGCCAGCTCCTTCACCGCGTGCTGCGCGCGGGCCACGGCCAGGCCATAGCCCGGCACGATGATCACGGTCTCGGCGTTCGACAGCACGAAGGCCGCATCGTCAGCGCTGCCGCTCTTGACCGGACGCTGCTCCTTGGCGCCGCCGCCAGCGGTGACCGCCTCGCCGCCGAAGCCCCCCAGGATCACGCTGAAGAAGGAGCGGTTCATCGCCTTGCACATGATGTAGCTCAGGATCGCACCCGAGGATCCCACCAGCGAGCCGGCCACGATCAGCATCGCGTTGTTGAGCGAGAAGCCGATGCCCGCCGCCGCCCAGCCCGAATAGCTGTTGAGCATCGACACCACCACCGGCATGTCGGCGCCACCGATCGGGATGATGATCAGCACGCCCATCACGAAGGACAGCAGCACCATCAGGAAGAAGGCCGTCCAGCTCTCGGTGACAACGAACACCAGGCCCAGGCCGATGGTGATCAGGCCCAGCACCAGGTTGACCATGTGCTGGCCCTTGAACTGCACCGGCGCGCCCTGGAACAGGCGGAACTTGTACTTGCCCGACAGCTTGCCGAAAGCGATCACCGAACCGCTGAAGGTGATCGCACCGATGGCCGCGCCCAGGAACAGTTCGAAGCGGTTGCCCGCCGGAATGGCATAGCGCAGGAAGCCGTCGACGATCATCGCGCCTTCGGGCGTGTTGACCGTGCCGGCCGCCGCAACCGGCAGCGGCGTGATGCCGAAGGCCCAGGGCTCGACCACCGCGGCGATGGCGATGAACACCGCCGCCATGCCGATCATGCTGTGGAAGAACGCGACCAGCTCGGGCATGGCCGTCATCTCGACAGTCTTGGCGCGGTAGGCGCCATAGCCGCCGCCAACCACGAGGCCGAGCAACACCCAGCCCATGCCGATCAGACTGCCCGACGAGATCTGCACGATCAGCGCGGCGGTGGTGAGGATGGCGATGGCCATGCCGGCCATCCCGAAGACGTTGCCGCGGATCGAGGTGGTCGGATGGCTCAGGCCCTTCAAGGCCTGGATGAAGAAGACGCTGGCAACGAGGTACAGCAGCGTGACGACATTCATGCTCATGACTTGTCTCCCGCCGGCGTCGTCTTCTTGTCCTTCTTCTTGAACATCTCCAGCATTCGCCGCGTGACGAGAAAGCCGCCGAAGACGTTCACCGCGGCCAGCGCCACGGCGAGCACGCCCATGGTCTTGCCGAAGACGGAGCTGGTCATCGCCGCGGCCAGCATCGCGCCGACAATGACGATCGCCGAGATCGCATTGGTCACCGCCATGAGCGGCGTGTGCAGCGCGGGCGTGACGGTCCAGACCACGTGGTAGCCCACGTAGATGGCCAGCACGAAGATGATCAGGTTGATGACTGTGTGGGAAACGGGATCCATGGCTTCTTCCTCCTCGTTATTTGCGCGTGACCTGGCCGTCCTGCGTCATGCGGCAGGCGGCGACGATGTCGTCCTCGAGGTCGATCTTGAGTGCGCCCTCCTTGGTGATGACCAGCTTCAGGAAGTCGAGCACGTTGCGCGCATAGAGGGCCGATGCGTCGGCCGCCACGAGCGCGGCGAGATTGGTCTCGCCCACCAGGGTCACGCCATGCTTGATCACCGTCTTGTCCGCTTCCGACAGCGGGCAGTTGCCACCGATGCCATCCGGCCCCTTGCCGGCCGCGATGTCCACGATGACCGAGCCGGCCTTCATCGACTTGACCATGTCCTCGGAGATGAGCGTGGGCGCCGCACGGCCCGGGATCAGCGCGGTGCTGATCACGATGTCGGCCAGCGCCACGCGCTTGGCCACCTCGACCTGCTGGCGCGCCAGCCAGCTCGGCGGCATCGGCTTGGCATAACCCCCGACGCCGACGGCGGCTTCCTTCTCTTCGTCGGTGTCGTAGGAGACCTCGATGAACTTGGCGCCCAGCGATTCGATCTGCTCCTTGACGCTGGGCCGCACGTCGCTGGCCTCGATCACCGCGCCCAGGCGCTTGGCGGTGGCAATGGCCTGCAGGCCGGCCACGCCCACGCCGAGGATCACGACACGCGCGGCCTTCACCGTGCCGGCCGCCGTCATCAGCATCGGGAAGAAGCGCTGGTATTTGTCGGCCGCAATCATCACGGCCTTGTAGCCGGCGATGTTGGCTTGCGAAGAGAGCACGTCCATGCTCTGGGCCCGGGTGGTGCGGGGCGCGGCTTCGAGCGCGAAGCTGGTCAGGCCGGCGCTGGCCAGGCGCTGCAGGCCTGCGGCGTCGAAGGGGTTGAGCATGCCGATGACGACGGTGCCGGGCTTCATGCGCGCGGCTTCGGCATCGTTGGGGGTGCGCACCTTCAGCACGATGTCCGCGGCATAGGCGCCATCGGCGTCGGTGATCTCGGCGCCTGCCGCCTGGTAGGCCGCGTCGGTGACGCTGGCGGCCACGCCGGCACCGGACTGGACCCGGACGGTGTGGCCTTGCGCCGTGAGTTTTTTAGCCGTTTCGGGCGTGACCGCCACTCGGGTTTCGCCCTCGGCGGTTTCGCCGGGCACACCAATCAGCATAGTTTTTCTCCTCGGGCCAAGCGCCTCGGTTCCTCGATGACATTCGGCGCAGACTTTAACTGAAGGGCCCCTCCTGTCACTCTTTGTGCTGCATTTGAACGGTCGGCTACATATTTGATAGTCAATGTGCCGGTTGCGGTTTAATGCAGTTGGGGGTGGAAATTGGTACTTTTGACTAATTCTGACCGTAGTTGACGTTTGACGCCGCGCTTCGTGCGGAAGTTGACAGTTGAAATCGGTCGGGAGTCTGTCGCGTCACAAAGACAACCCCTAGACTCGGAAGTTCTAATAAAACGCAAGGGATTGGAATGCGAATCGCAGCGCTCGATGACGAGCCGTCTCAGCTCGAGCTGATACGGCACACGATGGAAGGCATCGGACACGAATGCCATGGATACACCGAAGGGAAGACACTGCTGCGCGATCTACGCCAGCAAAGCTTCGACCTGCTGATCCTTGACTGGACGCTGCCGGAAGTCTCCGGCCCGACGATCGTCAAGTGGATTCGCCAGGACCTCGCCAGCCGACTGCCCATCCTGTTCGTGACCAACCGTCGCGAAGAAGCCGACATGGTCGAAGGCCTCACGGCCGGCGCCGACGACTTCATGGTCAAGCCGATCCGCGTGGGCGAACTCGAGGCGCGCGTCAAGGCGCTGCTGCGCCGCGCATACCCCAGCCAGCACGAGGCCGAGGTGCTGTTCGGGCCTTACCACTTTCATCTCAATTCGCGCACGCTGCACGTCAACGGCGCACCGATCGAACTGAAACACCGCGAATACGAACTCGCGCTGTTCCTGTTCCAGAACATCGGCCGCCTGCTGTCGCGCGAGCATCTGCGCGAGGCGGTGTGGGGCATGGGTCCGGACGCGCCGTCGCGCTCGCTCGACACGCACATGTCGCGCCTGCGCACCAAGCTCGACCTGCGCCCGTCGAACGGCTTCCTGCTGTCGGCTGTCTATGGCCTTGGCTATCGCCTCGAAGCCATCGACGTCGATTCGCTCGGCGCCATGCCGGCGAGCCAACCGGGCTCCCTCAGCGCAATCGCCTGAGCTGTCCATGTCCACGCCAGGCTGGTCACGCGCGGCTGCCGCGTTCGCGCTGACGATGGTGCTGGGAGGCACCGGCGCGTGGGCAGCCCCCCCGGGTTTCGTTCAGCACCGCGTGACCGCGGGCGAAACCCTCGCGTCCATCGGCGAGCGCTACCTGCGCACGCCCACCCTGTGGCGCGATCTGCAATCGATCAACAACATTGCCGATCCGCAGAAGCTCGTTCCCGGCAGCATCGTGAAGTTGCCGCGCCGCCTGGTGCGTCCGGCCGGCATGGCCGTGGCGCAGGTCGAGTTTGTGCAGGGCGCGACCACCGGCACCATGCACGCGGGCAAGGAAGCGGCTGCACCTGCGCCAGCGCCGACACCCCTTGCCGCAGGCGACGCAGTCACCGAGGGCACCAGGCTCAGCGTCCCCGAGGACGGCTATCTCCGGCTCAAGCTGGCGGATGGCTCGGTGGTGCGGGTGCTGGCCGATTCCGACGTGGAACTCAAGCGCCTGCGCGGCAAGCGCCCCGGGGCTTCGTACCAGTCGGTGATCGAGGTGCAGAAGGGCAAGGTCGAATCCGAAGTGGCGCCGCAACCCCGGGGCCGGACCTTCGAGGTGCAGGCGCCCGGCGCGGTTGCCAGCGTGCGCGGCACGCGCTTCGATGTCGCCGTCGGCCATGAAGGGCAGATGTGCGCCGCGGTCACCGAAGGCACGGTGCTGATGAAGCCGCGCAAGGCGCGCAGGAACGGCAAGACGGCCATGGTGGCGGCCGGGCAAGGGGCCGTGTTCGACGGCAAGGGCCAACTGAGTTCGCGCCAGTCGCTGCCCGGTGCGCCCGACCTCACGCCCTTGCCGCAGGAATTCCAGGATCCCGACGCGCTCACGCTGGCCATGGCGCCCCTGACCGTGACGGGCAGCGGCTACGAAGTGCGCATCGCACGCGACGAGCGCCTGCACGAGGTGGTGCGCAATGGCGTCTTCCAGAGCGAGAAGGTGAAGTTCGCGGCGCTCGAGGATGGCGACTACACGGTCGGCGTCCGGACGATCAATCCCGACGGCCTGGCCGGACCGGAGTCGCACCGTGCGATCCGCGTGCATGCCAACCCGGTGCCGCCGCTCTACCAGAGTCCCGCGCCGGGCGGCCGGGTCATCAGCGAAGCCGGGCAACTGGTCTGTTCGGAGGTGGCGGGCAGTGGCGGGGTGCTGTTCGAGGTGGCGAGCGATGCCGACTTCCGCAACGTCCGTCTGCATGAGGTGCGCGCGGGCGATTGCCGCATCGGCATCGCGGGGCTGCCCGCCGGCGACTACTGGTGGCGCGTGGCTTCGCTGCCGAGAGGCGGCGGGGAAGCGCAACGCGGGCCCTTCGCAGCAGGGCAGGCGTTTACTGTTGCCGTGGCGCCCTCCACCGGCGTCGTGGACATCGACGACAGCGGCGAGAGCCCGACCCTGCACTGGCAAGCAGGCTCCGCCGACAAATTCCGCGGCCAGTTGGCGCGGGACGAGGCCTTTACCCAACTGGTGGCGGATGTCGAACTGGCATCACCCGCCTGGACCTTGAGCGGCCAACCGCGCGGCCAATACTTCGTGCGCTTGCAGGCACGCGATGCAGACGGGCTGGCCGGGCCGTTCTCGCCGGCACGCCGGGTCCGCATCGGCGCGGTGGTGCGCAGCGGCTTTGGCGACGGACTGACGACGAGCGACGGCGCGCCCATCGAGCGGCCGTAGCAGGCGACCTGTCACAGGCAATCGCCGGTGCCGCGAGCCGCTTTCACAGGCTGTTGAACGGGACGCGCTGCAAATGAGGGACTTGTCCGGCTTGACCTAAGATCGCGCGCAGTGCCAACCCTCCATGCCCTACCAGCCGCCTGCATCCCCTGAGGCCAGTCGCCGCCAACGCTGGTGGCGCAGTTTGCGCAAGCGCGTTCCATGGTTGTTGCTGTCGGTCGGCATGCTCGCCTTCGTCGCGATCCTGGTGCTCTTGCAACCGCTGCCGCGCGTCGACCGCATGCTGCAGGACAACGCGCGTGCAGAGATCAGCC
The DNA here is from genome assembly GCF_019207085.1 of Variovorax sp. dw_308. Taxonomy (GTDB): domain Bacteria; phylum Pseudomonadota; class Gammaproteobacteria; order Burkholderiales; family Burkholderiaceae_C; genus Variovorax. The sequence continues at coordinate 169,770 of NZ_JAATOM010000005.1, forward strand.
AGGCCCCCACGAATGAAATCGTGATCGTCGCGATCGACGAGAAAAGCATCGAGGCGATCGGCCGCTGGCCCTGGCGCCGCGCACTGCACGCCGAGTTGCTGCGCCGCATCGCGGCCGACGCGCCCCGCTGCATCGGCCTCGACCTGCTGATGACCGAACCCGACACCGAGCACCCCGGCGACGACAGGGTGCTCGCCAACGGCATTTCAGACAGCGGCTGCGTCGTGCTGCCGATGGCGCTGCAGGTGCGCGGCGGCAAGACGCAATCCGAACTGCTGCCACTGCCGGCACTGGCCGACGCGGCGACGTCCATCGGCCACAGCCATGTGTCCATCGACGAAGACGGCGTGGCCCGCACCATCTACCTGCAGGAGGGCTTTGCGGGCCGGACCTGGCCTCACTTCACCAAGGCGATCGAAGACGCAGCCGAGGCCTATGCCAGGGGCACGCCATTGCCGCCCGCACCCAACCCGCACACCGTCGCGCGCGAACCGACCGGCCCATGGCTGCGCAGGGATCACCAGGTCGTCGTGTTCACCCGGGGCGATCCGCCCTTCAAGACCGTCTCGTACGTCGACGTCATCCGCGGGTTGGTGCCCAAGGGCACCTTCACGAACCACTACGTGCTGGTGGGCACCACGGCCGCCGGGTTGGGCGACCTGTATGCCACCTCGGCCACGTCGACCACCGGGCTGACGCCGGGCGTCACGATCTTCGGCAGCGTGCTGCAAGGCCTGATCACCGACAGGCAGGTGATCCTGGCGACCCCGCTGCAGGACCTCGCGTTCAACCTCGGCCCGTTGGTGGTGGCGCTGCTGGGCCTGCTGTGGCTGCGCCCGGTCGGCGTGGTGATCCTGATCTGCGCGATGCTTGCGCTGCGCCTGGGGCTGCATGCGTCGCGGCCGCTGATCGGTGTGCAGTTCGCGCCGGCAGCGGGCTTCTTCGGGCTGCTGCTGGTGTACCCGCTGTGGAGCCTGATGCGCCTCACCGCCGCCATCCGCTACCTGCGCTGGGGCACCGAGCAACTCAACGAGGCGATGGCCGGCCTGCCGCCGATGCCGCTGCGCCCGCTGAGCGGCGACTTCCTGGACCGCGAGATGGCCGTGACCTCGCAGGCCGGCCTGCGCATGCGCGACCTGCAGCGTTTCATCCGCGACGGCATCGACCACCTGCCCGACGCGACCATGATCCTGAGCCGAGTCGGGGTGGTCTTCCTCGGCAACATCGCGGCGTCGCGGCACTGGCAGGCCGGGGCGAACGGGCTGGTCGGCCGCGACGCGCACGAGTTGCTGGCCGACCTGCGCTGGCGGACCACCGAGGCGCCGATGATGCCGCCGAGCTTGCTGGTGGGGCCCGACCCGAAGCCACTGCTCGGCGAGGGGCAGGATTCGCAGGGACGCTCCTTGCTGCTGCGTTGCGTGCCCTTCTACAACGCCGGCAATTCGCACGCGGGCTGGATGGTGGCGCTGGTCGACATCACGCGCATGCGCCAGATCCAGAGCCAGCGCGACGAGGCGCTGCGCTTCATCTCGCATGACATCCGCGAGCCGAGCGCCGCCATCCTCACCATCCTGGAACTGCTGCGCGCCAGTCCGGGGGCTTTGAGCGACGAGCAGATCCAGCAGCGCATCCGGCGCCATGCCGAGACCGGGCTGGAACTGGCCGACGGCTTCGTCAACCTGGCGCGTGCCGAGGCGCAGCCTTTCCGCCCCGAGATGCTCGACGTCGCGAGCCTGCTGGAACAGACCATTGACGACGCCTGGGCGCAGGCCCGCAAGCGCAACGTGCGGATCGTGCTGGTGAACAGCGTCGACGAGGCCCTGTGCCTGGTCGACCGCAGCCTGCTCATGCGCGCGCTGAAGAATGTGCTGAGCAACGCCCTGAAGTATTCGCCGGCCGGCGCGGACCTGCGCTGCCACGTCATCGAGCGGCCCGGGCATTGGGCGCTGGCCATCCAGGACCAGGGGCCGGGCATTCCGGTGGCCATGCAGTCGCAGCTGTTCCAGCCCTTCCATCGCCTGCATAGCGAGTCGCACCCCGAGGTGCACGGCGTCGGCCTGGGCCTGTTGCTGGTGCGCACCGTGGTGCAGCGCCACGGCGGAAGCGTCGAGATCGACAGCGTGGAGAATGCGGGCTGCACCGTGACGCTGGTGCTGCCCAAACCCACCGCTGCGGAGCTTGCCGCACTCGGTGACGACAAGGAAGACCTATGAATCGGCCCCTGACGATCCCCATGCTGCTCGGCCTGTCGCTGCTCCTCGGCTGGCTGGCCCCGGCCGCCGCGCAGGAGGTGGAAGCCAGCGACATGGTGCGCGGCGGCATGCAGGTGATCCAGATGGTCGACCAGGGCAAGACCGGCGAACTGTGGGACGGTGCCACGGCGGCGGCAAAGAAGCAGGTGGCCCGCAGCGAATTCATGGCGCAGATCTCCAAGGCGCGCGGCCCGCTGGGGGCGGCGGTGCAGCGCACCTGGGTCGCCGTCAACCGGCAGGTGGTGGCCGACAGCAATGCCGACGTGGCCGGGCAATACGTGAGCATCGAGTACGAAACCCGCTTCACCAACACGGCGGCCAACCGCAACTCGATGCGCGAGCTGGTGAGCTTTCACCTGGACCGCGACAAGATCTGGCGGTTCAGCGGTTACCTGCTGAGGTAGCGATGCACAAGCCCGAAGGCGCCATCAGCCAGGTGCGCTGGAAACCCAACGTGACCGTCGCGGCGGTGATCGAGCGCGACGGGCGCTTCCTGCTGGTGGAAGAGCACACGGGCGGTGGGCTGAAGCTCAATACGCCCGCCGGGCACCTGGACCCGGGCGAATCGCCGGCCGAAGGCTGCGCGCGCGAGACGCTGGAAGAGACGGCTCACCACTTCGCGCCGACGGCGCTGGTCGGCGTGTACATGGCGCGATTCCAGAAGCAGGCGGACGGCGAAGACATCACCTACATGCGCTTCGCCTTTGCCGGAGAACTCGGTGCCTTCGAGCCCGACCGCCCGCTCGACACCGGCATCGTGCGCACGCTGTGGCTCACCATCGACGAACTCCGCGCCAGCACCAAGCGGCACCGCAGCCCGCTGCTGCTGCAATGCATCGAGGATTACCTGCGCGGCCAGCGCTATCCGCTCGGCCTGATCCACGTCGATCCATCGGTGACGCAAGGCACCGCCCTCCGCTGAAGCGCGCAGCGACCTGGGGGAGAGCCAAATTTCCCGCACGCGGGCACCGCCTTGGCCCGGGCTGGGACAATCCACGCCTCATGAAAAAGCAACGCGTCGTGGTGGGTCTGAGTGGCGGGGTGGACTCCGCGGTCACGGCGCACCTGCTCAAGCAGCAGGGCCACGAGGTCATCGGCATCTTCATGAAGAACTGGGAGGACGATGACGACAGCGAATACTGCTCGTCGAACATCGACTTCATCGATGCGGCCAGCGTGGCCGACGTGCTGGGCATCGAGATCGAGCACGTCAACTTCGCGGCCGACTACAAGGACCGCGTCTTCGCCGAGTTCCTGCGCGAGTACCAGGCCGGCCGCACGCCCAATCCCGACGTGCTGTGCAATGCCGAGATCAAGTTCAAGGCCTTCCTCGACCATGCGATGCGCCTGGGCGCCGGGAAGATCGCGACCGGCCACTACGCCCGGGTGCGCCTGAACGAAGGCACGGGGCGGCACGAGCTCCTGAAGGGACTGGACCCGTCCAAGGACCAGAGCTACTTCCTGCACCGCCTGAACCAGGCGCAGCTGGCGAAGACGCTGTTCCCGGTCGGCGAGCTGCACAAGACCGAGGTGCGCCGCATCGCCGACGAGATCGGGCTGCCGAATGCGAAGAAGAAGGATTCGACGGGCATCTGCTTCATCGGCGAGCGGCCCTTCCGGGAGTTCCTCAACCGCTACATCAGCAAGGCTCCGGGGCCGATCAAGGATGCCCGCGGACGGACCATCGGCGAGCACCAAGGGCTGAGCTTCTACACGCTGGGCCAACGGCAGGGCCTGGGCATCGGCGGCGTGAAGGAGAAGGGCGCGCAGCGCGGCGGCGGCGACCATTCGCCGTGGTTCGTCGCGCGCAAGGACATCGAGAAGAACACGCTGTGGGTGGTGCAGGGCCATGACCACCCGTGGCTCCTGAGCCATTCGCTGGAAGCCGATGACACGAGCTGGGTCGCCGGGCCTGCGCCTGTCGCCGGTGAATACGCGGCCAAGTCGCGCTACCGCCAGGCCGACGCGGGATGCGCACTCGCCGACGGGGCCAACGGCCGCATCCGGCTCGACTTTCAGCAGGCGCAATGGGCCGTCACGCCGGGGCAGTCGGCGGTGCTGTACGACGGCGAGGTATGCCTGGGCGGCGGCGTGATCGCACAGGCGAAATAGCCCACCCCCGAATGCGCCTGCGGCGCTCCCCCTCAAGGGGGCGCACCCAGCGGCCCGGCGAAGCCGGTTCCGCGGGTGCCCCCGAACATGCATCGCCGTGCTCGCCCTGGCTCATTGAGCACCAACACCCTGCGCGGGCGTGGCGACCCGCACAAAAGCCCTGCGCAAGCGTTGGTCCTGCGAGTAGCATCGCCCGACGAGGCAACATTGAAGGAGAAGGCAACATGGCCAAGAGCGGACTATCCATACTCGACCCGTTGGAGATGTGGCGCGATGCGCTCGCGCAATGGGAAGGAACGGCCAACAAGGTGGCCGGCAAGCAGTTGAAGACGGAAGAGTTTTCGAAGGTGCTGCACACGGTCTCGGGCGCGACGCTCGGCATGCAGCAGGCCCTGGCCAAGGCCAACAAGTCGATGCTCAAGGAAATGAACCTCGCAAGCCGCGACGACCTCACCGAGATCGGCGAGCGCCTGCACCGCATCGAGGACATGCTGGAGTTCCTGTGCCGACAGGTCAGCGGCAAGGCACCCTCGTCCATGCCGGCGCCGATGCCGCCGCGCACCCGCGTGCCACCCACCCCCGCCGACGCGCCGGTTGCCGCGGCGCCGGCGGCGGAAGCGGCCACCACCCCCAAGGCCGCCGCCAGTGTCGCGCCCAAGGCTGCTGCCAAGCCTGCGGTCAAGGCCGCCGCCAAGCGTCCGGCCAAGGCGGCGCCTGCGAGCAAGCGTCCAGCGCGCAAGAAGGCCTGACCGCCATGTCAAGCAGCCCCAGGGCGGAAGCCGCGCCGGACCCCTCCTGGGTCTCGCGCGTGCGCGATGAGATCGACCGGGCCGTCAAGCGCAGCATCAAGGGCGTGGAATACCTGGCCGCCGAGCCGGCGGAGGTCGGCCCCACGCCCAAGGATGTGATCTACAGCCGCGGCACGCTCAGCCTCTACCACTACCGGCCGATGGCCGACGAGATCTACCGGATCCCCTTGCTGCTGGTGATGGCCACGACCAACAAGGCCTACATCTTCGACCTGGCGCCGGGGCAGAGCCTGGTGGAGTTCCTGCTCAAGGCCGGCTACGACGTCTACGTGATGGACTGGAACCCGCCGCGCCCCGACGAGGCCGGCCTGCGCTTCGAGGACTACACGCAGCGCTTCATTCCCGAGTGCGTGCGCCGGGTGCAGGAAGACTCCGGCGTGCAGGACGTCAACATGATCGGCTACTGCATGGGCGGCGTGCTGGCGACCATGTACGCGGCCACGCATGCGGATGGCCCGGTGAAGAACCTGGTGTGCTTCACCACGCCGATCGACTTCAGCAAGATGACCGAGTTCCAGGCCTGGTCGAACAGGCGGCACTTCAAGGTCGACAAGATGGCTGACGCCTTCGGCATCGTGCCGGCGCCGATCATCACCAGCGGCTTCGACGCACTGCGGCCCACCGGCCGCCTCACCGGCAACATCCGCCTGTGGGACAACCTCTGGAACGACGCCTACGTCAAGCAGTACCGCATGATGGATCGCTGGGGCGCGGAGACCCTGCCGCTGGCGGGTGCGTACTTCAAGCAGACCATCAAGACGCTGATGTGGGACAACGCGCTGTTCAACGGCACGCTGAAGATCGGCGGCAAGACGGTGGACCTCGGCAACATCAAGCTGCCGCTGCTGTCGATCGTGGCGGAGCACGACCACATCGTGCCCTACGACGCCGCGCATCCACTGATGGAGAAGGTCGGCTCGACCGACAAGGAAGAAGTGATTCTGAAGGGGGGACACGTGAGCCTGGTGGCGGGACCGAACGCCGTCAAGCGCATGTGGCCAAAGCTGGACCAATGGCTCGGAGGACGATCGATATGAAGCAGGCGACTGCCACAAAGAAGGAAGATACGGCGCACACCTACCCGCGCAGCGTGGACTGCAATGGCACCGAGGTGCAGATCGACCTGCTGCGTGCCGGCGACGAGGCCGAGTTGCTGGCGTTCGCGCAATCGCTGCCGGAGCACGACCTGCTGTTCATGTCGCGCGACATCGGCCAGCCGCGCGTGGTGAAGGCCTGGATCCGCGAGTCCGTCGAACTGCGGCGCATGCCGAGCCTGCTGGCGCGCGCGAACGGCAGGGTGATCGGCTGTACCGCGCTGATGCACGACGACCATTCGTGGTCGCCACACGTGGGCGAGTTGCGCGCGGTGGTCGGCGCCGAGGCGCGCGGTCTCGGGCTGGGGCGGCAGCTCATCCAGGAGGCCTTCACGCAGGCGCTGGCCTCGGGCCTCGACAAGCTCATGGCCCAGATGACGACCGATCAGCGCGGCGCCATCGCCCTGTTCGAAAGCATGGGCTTCCGCCCCGAAGCCCTGCTCGCCGGCCACGTGCGCGACCGCAGCGGCCGCAAGCACGACATCGTGGTGCTGAGCCACGACGTGGCGGCGGTGCAGGGGCGGATGGCGGTGATGGGGTTGGGGGAGTAGGGATGCTTTCGGCGGAATGGTGAGGCACGTTCTGTTGACCGCGGCGCTCCTTGCTGCGGCGTCCCTCGATGCTTTCGCGGATGGACGCTGCACGCGTGCCCTTCGAGGACCGGCAGCAAGGCGAAGGCGATGGCGCAGGCCGTGGGCGAGCTCAGCGAGGATCGATGCGGGCATGCCGCAAAGTTATGCCAGATCGGGCCGTGGTGCGAGCGGCTTCCGGCGGCCGGGCGGCACTCATTGGGTAACCTCCGCGCTGCGCGCTTTGGTGCGAGCGCCTTCGGAGCAGCCGGGCGGCGCTCATGCCTGTGCGGCCACGGGCGAAGTCTTGCCCCGCTCCGCCGGCAGTTCACCAAGCTGGCTGTGCACACGGTCGTCGATGGCGGTCGAGACGCTGAAGCCCACGGTCGTCGTGCCGTCCTCCGAGTGCGCGAACACCTGGCCGTTGTGCATCACCGCCACCGCCTTTACGATCGACAGGCCCAACCCATGGTTCTCGCCGCTGTTGCGGCGCGAGGTGTCGACGCGGTAGAAGCGGTCGAACAGGCGCAGCAACGAGTCCGGCGCAATCGTCTCGCTCGGGTTGGTGAAGCTGACCTCCGCAGACCGTTCGCCCTGCGCGATGTGCACGTCCACGCGCGCGCCGGGCCGCGAATGCTGGATCGCGTTCTGCAGCAGGTTGGTGAGCGCGCGGCGGAACAGCGAGGTCTGGATCGGCGCGACCGCGTCGCCCTCCACGTGCACCGTCATGCCGGCCTCGTCGAGCAGCAGGTCGAGAAATTCCACCGTCTTGCCGACCTCCTGCGCAATCGACGACGCGACCAGGTCGCGCGCCCGCACGCCCTGCTCGGCGCGCGCGAGGAAGAGCATGTCGGCGACGATGGCGCGCAGCCGCTCCAGCTCCTCCAGGTCGGACTGCAGCACCTCGCGCAAGGCGTCCGCCGTGCGGGCACGAGCCAGCGCGACCTGCGTCTGGCCGATCATGTTGGCCAGCGGCGTGCGCAGCTCGTGCGCCACGTCGTCGCTGAAGGTCGCGAGCTGGCGATAGGCCGCATCGAGCCGGTCGAGCGCGGCGTTGAAGGAGGCGCCCAGGTCGGCCAGCTCACCCGGCAGCGCGGGCAACTGCAGGCGCTGCTCGCGGTTGTCCGGCCCGATGCGTTGCGCATCCGCCGACAGGCGCTGCACCGGCGCGAGGCCGATGCGCGCGATCCAGTAGCCGAGCGCGGCCGACAGCGCCGTGCCCAGCAGCGTGAGCATCAGCACCGCGGTGCGGAACTTGCGCAACGTCACGCGGAACGGTTCGGAGTCGACGCCGACCACGAAGCGCACCGCCGGCCGCCTGTCGCTGGCCACCAGCGACAGCGTGCGCAAGCGCATGCGCTGGGGCGGCGAACCCACTTCCATCACCACGTCGCCCTGCTGGTCGGGCGCGATCACCGGCAGGTCGCCACCGAAGCGGTAGGACGGGTTCTCGCTCCACATCCACGAGTGCGTGTGCGAATCGGCAGCGTCGAGCGTGTCGAGCTTTTCCTGGATGCGCTCGCCGAGGTCGGCGGAACGACCGTGCTGCAGCATGTAGACCATGTCCTCGAGACGCGCGCTGATCTGCTCCTGCTGGTGCCGCACCAGTTCGTTGGACAGCACATGGTGCAGCGCGCCGCCGATCATCGCGAAGGCCAGCAGCGCGGCCGCCGCGAACATCAGCGCGAGGCGCACGGCGATGGACTTCCTCATGGCCGGTCTCGCTGGGGCCTAGTCCGTGGTGACGACGTCGCCCCGGTCTTCCAGGACGTAGCCCATGCCGCGGATGGTGTGCAGCAGGCTGCGCTCGAAGGGCGCGTCGATCTTGGTGCGCAGGCGCTTGATCGCGACCTCGACCACGTTGGTATTGCTGTCGAAGTTCATGTCCCAGACGAGTTCGGCAATCACCGTCTTCGAGAGGATCTCGCCCTGGCGGCGTGCCAGCACCGCCAGCAGCGCGAATTCCTTGGCCGTGAGGTCGATGCGCTGGCCCTGTCGCATCGCCTTGCGGCCGATCAGGTCGATGTGCAGGTCGCTCACCCGCAGCAGCGTCGATTCATGGGTGCGCCCCCGCCGCGTCAAGGCCTGCAGCCGCGCGAGCAGCTCGATGAAGGAGAAGGGCTTGACCAGGTAGTCGTCCGCGCCGTCCTGCAGGCCGCGCACGCGGTCGGCCACGCCGTCGCGCGCGGTGAGCATGATCACCGGCGTGTTCTTCACGCTGCGCAGCGACTTGAGGATCGAGAAGCCGTCGAGCCCCGGCAGCATCACGTCGAGCACGATCACGTCGAAGTCGTAGTGCAGCGCCATGTGCTGCCCGTCGATGCCGTCGAAGGCGAGGTCGACCGTGCAGCCCTGCTCGGTCAGGCCCTGGTGCAGGTACTCGGCCGTCTTGCGCTCGTCCTCGACGATCAGGACTTTCATCGGATGCTGCCCGCGGTTGTCATTCGATGCCGGCTCCCGCGGCCGCCAGCGGCGGAAGGCCCTGGCGTTGCCGGCGCGCATCCTTGCGGCGCACGTACCAGTGGTGCGCGCGGTCGAGGTAGAGATAGATGATCGGCGTAGTGAAGAGCGTCAGCATCTGCGAGAGGATCAGGCCGCCCACCATTGCATAGCCCAGCGGCCGGCGCAGTTCGGAGCCGGCGCCGTGGCCCAGCATCAGGGGCAGGCCGCTCAGCAGGGCGCACATGGTGGTCATCATGATCGGGCGGAAGCGCAGCACGCAGGCCTCATAGATCGCGTCCTGCGGCGACATGCCCTTGTCGCGCTCGGCGTGCAGTGCGAAGTCAACCATCATGATGCCGTTCTTCTTGACGATCCCGATCAGCAAGATGATGCCGATGAGCGCGATCACGCTCAGATCGTACCCGCCGGCCATGAGGATCAGCAATGCGCCCACGCCGGCCGAGGGCAGCGTCGAGAGAATGGTCAATGGATGGATGTAGCTCTCGTAGAGCAGGCCCAGCACGATGTAGACCGAGATCAGCGCCGCCGCGATCAGGTAGGGCTGCGTGCGCAACGAGTCCCCGAAGGCCTGCGCCGTGCCCTGGAAGGTGCCGCTCAAGGTGGCGGGCACGCCCATCCTCGCCTGCGCCTTGTTGATCGAGTCCACTGCCTGGCCCAGCGAGGTGCCGGGCTTCAGGTTGAACGACAGCGTCACCGCGGGGAACTGGCCCTGGTGCGCGATGGCGAGGTAGCCGGTCTTGCTGGTGTCCACGCTCACGAAGGTCGACAGCGGTATCTGCTGGCCGTTGATCGGCGAGGTCAGGTAGAGCCGGCTGAACAGCGACGGGTCCTTCTGCAGTTCGGGCGTGACTTCGAGCACCACGTTGTAGCTGTTGAGCTGGGTGAAGTACTGCGCGACCTGCCGCTGGCCGATGGCGTCGTAGATGGTCGCATCGACCATCGCGGGCGAGATGCCGAAGCTGGACGCGCGCTGGCGGTCGACCGTGACCATCGCGGTCGGTGCGCGGTTCTGCTGGTCGGAGGTGACGTCGGTCAGCTCAGGCAGCTTCTTGAGGGTGTCGAGCACCTTCGGCGACCACTCGTTGAGCTCGGCCAGGTTCGGGTCGGTCAGCGTGTACTGGTACTGCGTGCGCGACTGCCGGCCGCCCACCGTGATGTCCTGCCCCGCCTGCATGAACAGCGTGACGCCCTGCACCGCCGCGAGCTTGGGCCGCAGGCGCGCGATGACCTCGTCGGCATTGGCCGTGCGGCCTTCGTCCTTGGGCCGCAGGCCGATGAAGAAGTTGCCCGAGTTGAAGGTGCTGGCGCCGGCCTGCAGCCCGAAAGTCGACACGTCCGGGTCCTGGCGGACGATGTCGGCCATCTGCAGCATGCGCCCATGCATGATCTCGGAGGACGAGTCCTGCGCCGAGTCGGCCGAGCCGAAGATGAAGCCGGTGTCCTGCTGCGGGAAGAAGCCCTTGGGAATCACGATGAACAGCACCACCGTGGCCATCACCGTCGCGATGAAGCTCATCAGCGTGATGAACGGATGGCGCAGCACCACGTGCAGGCCGCGCTTGTAGCCGTTGAGCATGCCCTCGAAGAAGCGCTCGAACATCTGGTACATGCGCCCGTGCTTCTGGTTGTGGTCCACCGGCTTGAGGAACTTCGCGCACATCATCGGCGTGAGCGTGAGCGAGATGATCACCGACACCGCGATGGTCAGCGTCACCGTCACCGCGAACTCGCGGAACAGCCGCCCGACGATGCCGCCCATCAGCAGCAGCGGGATGAACACCGCCACCAGCGACACCGAGATCGAGATGATGGTGAAGCCGATCTCGCCCGCGCCCTGGAGCGCCGCCTCCATCGGCGCCATGCCGTCCTCGATGTGGCGGTAGATGTTCTCCAGCATCACGATCGCATCGTCCACCACGAAGCCGACCGCGATGGTCAGCGCCATCAGCGAGAGGTTGTCGAGGCTGTAGCCGACCACGTACATCACGGCGGCGGTGCCCAGCAGCGCGAGCGGGACGGTGACGCTCGGGATCAGCGTGACGGTCACGTTGCGCAGGAACACGAAGATCACCATCACCACCAGCGAGATCGACAGGATCAGCGTGAACTCCACGTCCTTGACCGACGCGCGGATGGTCTGCGTGCGGTCGATCAGCGTGTCGACCGTGATGCTCGGCGGTATCGCGCCGCGCAGCCTGGGCAGCGCGGCCTGGATGCGGTCGACCGTCTCGATCACGTTCGCGCCCGGCTGCTTGGTGATGGCGAGCAGGATCGCGCGGCCGTTGTTGATGTCGGTGTCCTTGTCGGCTGCCGCGCCGGCGTAGCCCCATGCGGCCACCTTGGCGTTCTCGGGGCCGTCGACGGCCACGCCGACGTCGCGCACGCGCACGGGCGCGCCGTTGCGCCAGGCCAGCACCATGTCGTTCCAGGGCGCCGCCTTCAGGAGCTGGTCGTTGGTGTAGACGTTGAGCGCCTGGGTCTCGCCGTCGAGCGTGCCGGTGGGCTGGCTCACCGTGGTCTGCGCGATCACGCCGCGCACGTCTTCCAGGCTCATGCCGATGGCCTTGATCTTGGCCGGGTCGATCTGCACGCGCACGGCGGGCTTCTGCTGGCCGAAGATGTTGACCAGGCCCACGCCCGCGATGCGCGAGATCTGCTGCGCGAGCACGTTGTCGGCGTAGTCGTTGACCTGGATCAGCGGCAGCACCTTCGACTGCGCGCCGAGGATGAGCACCGCCGAATCGGCCGGGTTGATCTTGCGGTAGCTCGGCGGGCTCGGCAGGTTGTTGGGCAACTGCCCGCCCGCCGCGTTGATGGCCGTCTGCACGTCGAGCGCCGCGGCGTCGATGTTGCGGTCGAGGTCGAACTGCAGCGTGATCTGCGTGAGGCCGAGCGAACTGTTCGACGTCATCTGGCTCAGGCCCGCGATCAGCGAGAACTGGCGCTCCAGCGGCTGCGCGACGTTGGAGGCCATGGTCTCCGGGCTCGCACCCGGCAGCCTTCCCGTGACCTGGATGGTCGGGAAGTCGACCTGCGGCAGCGGCGCGACCGGCAGCAGTGGCCAGGAGACGAGGCCGATCAGCAGGATCGCGAGCGCCAGCAGAGAGGTGCCGATGGGCCGCTTGATGAAACCGGCGGAAATGCTCATGGCTTTGCTCCCGCGACGGTGGCCGCGCCGCTGGACGGCGATGCGGGCGATGCGGACGATGCTTCGGCCGGCGCCGTCCCGGGCGCCGCGCTGCCCTTGTTCGATTCCGTGATGCGCGCACCCGGCGTGAGCTTGTACTGGCCGTCAACCACCACGCGCTCACCGGCGTTCAGGCCCTTGTCGATGGTGGCCTTGCCGTTGACCGTGTCGGCCACGCCGATCGGCTGCACGCGCACCTTGTCGTCGTCGCCGACCACATAGGCGAAGAAGCCGTCGGGGCCGCGCTGCACGACGGCGGCAGGCACGGTGAGCGCATCGGCGCGCTGGCCAAGCACCACGCGCGCATCGACCGACTGGCCGGGCCACAGCTTGTGCTCGCCGTTCGGGAACTGCGCCTTCAGCGCAATGGTGCCGGTGGCGACGTCGATCTGGTTGTTCAGCAGCACCAGCTTGCCGGCCGCCAGCGTCTCGTGCGTGTCGCGGTCGCTGGCCTGCACCTGCAGCGGCTCCTGCGTGCCGCGCAGCGCCTTGTTCACGGCCTGGAAGCTGCTCTCGGGCAGCGTGAACTGCACGGCGATCGGGTCGATCTGGTTGATGACCAGCAGGCCGTTGGCATCGGTCGCGTGCACGATGTTGCCGGGGTCGACCAGGCGTGCGCCGATGCGGCCGCTGATGGGCGCGGTGATGGTCGTGAAGTCGAGCTGCACCTGAGCGAAGTGGACCTGCGCATCGTCGCTCTTGAGCGCGGCCTGCAGCTGGTTGACCAGCGCCTTCTGCGTGTCGAGCGTCTGCTGGCTGGTCGCGTCTTCCTTGATGAGGTCGCCGTAGCGCTTGAGGTCGGCCTGTGCGTTGGCCAGCGTGGCCTGGTCCTTGGCCTTCTGCGCCTGCGCCTGCTCGAGCTGCGCCTGGTAGGTGCGCGGGTCGATGCGCGCCAGCACCTGGCCGGCCTTCACGTCCTGGCCTTCCTTGAAGTCGACGCGGTCGAGCTGTCCATCGACGCGCGAGCGCACTGTGACGGTCGCCACGGTCATCACCGTGCCGACGTTGCTGCGGGTGACAGGCACGGTCTCGGTCGCGACCTTCGTCGTGGTCACGGGCACCGACGGCGCAGCCGCGGCCTTGGGTGCCTCGTGCGTGAACAGCTTGCGGCCGAAGAAGAGCAGCAGCGCGACGACGACGAGCACCGCCAGCACGGTCGGCCAGGTCTTGCGTCGGTGGGGAGGAAGGTTGGGAGGGGTGGTCGAATCCATGGCGTTCATTTGCAGTCGTTTGGTCACCTGGCGGCGGATGCCACGGGGCCGGAAGTTGTGGGGCTGGCCGCGGTGCCGGCCTGGATCTGGCTGGCGTCCCAGCCGCCGCCGACGGCCTTGACCAGCGCGACGCTGGCGGCGTACTGGCGACCCTGCAACTGCAGCGCGGTGCGCTCGTTGTTGAGGGCCAGCGTCTGCGCGGTGATCACCGCGAGGTAGGTGGCAGTGCCGGCGCGATATTGCGCCAGCGACACGCGCTCCGCCACGCGCGCCGACTGCACGGCGGCGTCCTGCACGGTCCGCTCCTGTGCCAGCAGGTCGAGCGCGGCCAGGTTGTCCTCGACGTCCTGGAAGCCGGCCAGCACGGTCTGGCGGTATTGCGCGGCCGAGGCGTCGAAGGTGGCACGCGCCTGCGCCACTTGCGCGCTGCGCAAGCCACCGTCGAACAGCGTGCCCGCCAACGCGGCACCGAGCGACCAGACCTTGTCCGGTGCATTCAGCCAGTTGCCAAGCCCGACGCCCGCGAAGCCGGCCGCGGCCGACAGCGTGAGGTTCGGGTAGTACGCCGCCTGCGCATAGCCGATGCCGGCGTTGGCCGAGGCGGCGCGGCGCTCGGCGCCAGCGATGTCGGGCCGTCTTTCGAGCAGTTCCGAGGGCACGCCGACGGGCGTTTGCGGCAGCGTGAGCGCGAGCGCATCGGGCGGCAGCGAGAACTCGGAAGGCGTCTTGCCGAGCAGCACCGCGATCGCGTGCTCGAGTTGGCGGCGCGCGATCTCGATGTCGATCGCCTGCGCCTGGGCGGCCTGCAAGGTGGTGTTGGCCAGCTCCACGTCGGCGCGCGTGACGATGCCGGCGCGGTACTGGCTCTGCGTGATCTGCGCCGACTTCTTGAAGGCCTCGACCGTGCGCCCATAGAGCGCCTGCTGCGCGTCGGCGACGCGCAGCGCGATGTAGTCGGTGGCCATCGAGGCCTGCACCGCGAGGCGGGCCGCGGCAAGGTCGGCCTCGCTCGCCTGCGCCGTGTCGCTCGCGCCTTCGACGGCGCGGCGGACGCGGCCCCAGAGGTCCGGCTCCCAGCTCGCCTGCACTGACCACGCATGCGAGTCGCCGACCGTGGAGATGCCTTGCGCATTCTTCGCCCGCGCACGGCCCGCGCCGCCGCTCGCGCCCACGGTGGGATACCAGGCGGACTCGGCGCCTTGCACCAGCGCCTGGGCCTGCCGATAGCGGGCCTCGGCCAGCCGGATGTCCTGGTTGGCCGTATCGGCCTGCTCGACGAGCGCGTTGAGCCGGGTGTCGCCGTAGGCGGTCCACCACGGCTGGGTGGCATCGACGCTGCCCGGCGTGGCCGCCTTCCATTGGCCGCCGCCCTTTGCGTTGTCGCCGATTTCCTTGAAGGTCGGGGCGGTGACGCCCCCGGTCAGCGCGGGGCGCTGGTAGTCAGGGCCGACGGCACAGCCCGCCAGTGAAGCGGCTGCCAGGGCCAGACACAGTATTCGAAACATCGGCCCACTCTAGGAAGCCGGCACGAACGCCAGCCTGACAGCTACATGACAAATCTGTCAGGTGGGGAGCGCTGGCGCGGCGAGCCATGCGAGGCGGGCGCGCGGCTTCCCGGCTTAGACCTTCGACACGGCGCCTTCGCGCACCTCCGCGAGCAAGCCGTAGGAATGCAGCCGCGCCTGGTGGTCGAACACCTGCGAGGTGATCATCAATTCGTCGGCGCCGGTGCGCGCGATGAAGGCGTTGACCTGTTCGCGCACGGTGTCGGGCGAGCCCACCGCCGAGCATGACAGCACCGAGTCGAGCAGCGCCCGCTCGGCCGGCCCCGCGCGTTCGTAGTAGCCCTCCACCGGCGCCGGCAGCCGGCCCGGCCGGCCGCTGCGCAGGTTCACGAAGGCCTGCTGCCAGGACGTCGCATGGAAGCGCGCCTGCGCGTCGGTGTCGGCCACGAACACGTTGAACCCGAGCATCACATGCGGCTTCTGCAGCTGCGCCGAGGGCTTGAAGGTCTTCCGGTAGATCTCGATGGCCTGCATCATCTGCTGCGGCGCGAAGTGCGAGGCGAAGGCGTAGGGCAGGCCCAGGTGGGCAGCCAGTTGCGCGCCGAAGGTGCTGGAGCCGAGGATCCACACCGGCACTTCGAGTCCCATGCCCGGCACGGCGCGCACGGCCTGGCGCGGCGCCTTCGACATGAAGTCCATGAGCTCGACCACGTCCTGCGGGAACTGGTCCGAGTCGGAGTCGAGGTTGCGCCGCAGCGCCTGCGCGGTGCGCTGGTCGGAGCCCGGCGCGCGGCCAAGGCCCAGGTCGATGCGGCCGGGGTAGAGCGATTCGAGCGTGCCGAACTGCTCGGCGATCACCAGCGGCGAATGGTTCGGCAGCATCACGCCGCCGGCGCCGATGCGGATCGTCGAGGTGCCCGCGCCGACGTAGGCCAGCAGCACGGCGGTGGCCGCGCTGGCAATGCCGGGCATGCCATGGTGCTCGGCCAGCCAGTAGCGGCGGTAGCCGAGCTTTTCGCCATGCTGCGCGAGCGCGAGCGAGTTGCGGAAGGAGTGCGAGGCGTCGCCGCCTTCGCAGATGGGGGAGAGGTCGAGGATGGAGAGGGGAGCCATGGGCGCGATCTTGGCCCGAATGGGGCAAGCCGGGAGGGTGCAGGGATATTGCGGAGACTGCCAGGCACCCGACGGCGCATCCCATTTCAGGCGACCGGCGCGCGCGCGAGCAGGGTGTGGCCGTCGCCTCGCGCCTTGCTCGCCCAGCCCTCGAGGTAGTCGCGCGAGAACTTCACGCCGCGCTCGCAATGCCGGCTCGAGCAGCCCAGCGCGGCCAGCGCCATCCGCACGCTGCCGTCCATGTACGAATCCGGGTCGGCAACGCCATGGCCGAGCGCGGCGATGCCCGCGGCCGACGCGCCCATCATGAAGTCGACGGCGCTGTCGAGGTCCGTGAACGAGAACTGCCCGAGGTGGCGCCCGAGTTGCAGGTCCGCCGTCATGTAGTCGCGTGCCAGCAGCTTGTTCGCCTCGGAGCTGGAGCGCGTGACGAACCGCGCCCATGCGGGGTCGGCGACGGCGCGTTGCAGGAAGCCCCGGAAGCCGGTCGCGAAGCGCTGCCACGGCTCCTTCAACAGATCGTAGAAGGGCATGGCGTCGCGCGTCATCTGGTCGCTCAATGCCGCGGCCAGCGCCTGCAAGGCCTCGTCGAGCGACAGGAAGTGCAGGTAGAAGGTGCCGCGCGACACGCCTGCCTCGCGCACCACGTCCTCTATCGCCGGCGCGCGGTCGCCGGTCCTGGCGAAGACCTTCATGGTGGCTTCGAGCAGGCGCGAGCGCATCTGTGCGCGCTTGCGGGCGGCCACCTCGACGCGATGGTCTGGCGGCGCCGGCGCCTTGTCCTGTGCTGCATCGCGCATGGCTCTTCCTTCTTGCAATGACGATCCGTCAGTCTGATGGATCGGTGTTCTGACGTGGGGAATGTCCCGCTGGAATGCGGGGAGGTCGCTGTCTAAAGTGAACTCACTCGTCATTCTGACATTTCTATCAACCCAAGGAGACACACGCCATGCTGACCGCCACCCGCCCCGCCGCAACGCCCATTCACCTCAGCGACGCCCAGGCGCGCGCCATGCTCGTCGAGCGTGCGCGCGGCCTGCACGGCGTGCTCTCGAAGAACGCGCTGCAGACCGAGACCGACCGCCGCGTCGTCGAGGAGAACATCCAGGCCATGGCCGAGGCCGGCCTGTTTCGCACGATGGTGCCCAGGCGCTACGACGGCTTCGAAGGCTCGATCCGCACGCACCTCGAAGTGACGGCCGCCGTGGCCGAGGCCTGCGGCTCGTCGGCCTGGGTGCTGGCATTGACCAACGTGTGCAACTGGTTCGCGAGCCTGTACGGCCAGCAGGCGCAGGACGAGATCTTCGGCGCCAACCCGAACGCCCGCGTGGCCGGCGTGCTATCGCCATCGACGCAGGTGCAGCGCGTCGAAGGCGGGCTGAAGGTCTCGGGCAAGTGGTTCTGGTCGTCGGGCTGCATGCACGCCGACTGGGGCATGCTGGGCGTGCTCGAACTGGACAAGAACGGCGCGCCGCTGAACCAGTACATGGCCGTGATCCCGATGAGCGAACTGAGCATCGAGAACACCTGGTTCACCGCCGGCATGAAGGGCACCGGCAGCAACTGCGTGGTGGCCAACGATGTGTTCGTGCCGACACATCGCCTGCTGTCGACGATGCCGGCGGTGCACGGCGACTACCCCACGCCGTTCAAGGACGAGGCGGCCTACCGGGCCGCGTTCATCCCGGTGGCTGCGCTGGTGCTGGTGGGCGCGCAACTCGGCATGGCGCGGGCCGCGCTCAACTACGTGATCGAGAAGGCCTCGCAGCGCGCGATTGCCTACACCTCTTTCAAGAAGCAGTCGGACTCGGTCGCGTTCCAGATGCAGATCGCCAAGGCCGCGCTGAAGATCGACACCGCGCACCTGCATGCCTTCCGTGCGGCGGACGACATCGATTCCGCGGCGCAGCGCGGCGAGTACCTCGACTACAAGACGCGTGCCCGCGTGCGTGCCGACACCGGCTATGTCGCGCAGTACGCCACCGACGCGATCAACATGCTGATGACCGCGCACGGCGCCGGCAGCTTTGCCGATGCCAGCCCGATGCAGCGCATCTGGCGCGATGCCAATACCGCCGCGCGCCATGCCATCGTGCTGCAGCCCGTGGGCGACGAGATCTACGGCAAGGCGCTGCTCGACGCCGAGAACACCGTCACGCCGCTGGTCTGACCCACGACGCGCAGGCACCCCGATGGCCACGAGTTTCGACCCCAAGCTGTTCCGCGACGTGATGGGGCACTTCGCCACCGGCGTCACGGTGGTGAGCTACCTGCACGAAGGCGATCCGTGCGGCATGACGGCCAATGCGTTCATGTCGGTGTCGCTGGACCCGCCGCTCGCCGTGATCTCGGTGCGGCGCGCGGCGCGCTTCGCCGCGGTGGTCAAGGAAGGCGACCGCTTCGGCGTCAACTTCCTGCTGGAAAGCCAGCAGGACCTGAGCACGCATTTCGGCGGCCGCCCGGTGGCCGGCAGGCCCTCGCCTTTCGAGACGCACGACGGCACGCCGCTGCTGCGCGACAGCCTCGCGCAACTGGTGCTGAAAACCGTCGACGTGCACGAGGCCGGCGACCACCTGCTCTACATCGGCCAGGTCGAGCACATGGCGCTCGGCGTGGAGCGCAAGCCGCTGGTCTTCTACAGCGGCGCCTACAAGCAAGTGAACATCCACGCGCCCCAGGTCTTCTGGGCCAGCAACGACGGCTGGTGACCTGACGCACCGCGCCGGATCGTGCCGCATCGCGCCGGCCAGAACACAACAACCACAACGGAGAGAGACCATGGATTCGAAACACGCACAGGGCCGTCGCGGCTTCCTGGCGAGCAGCGCTGCGCTCATCGCCGGCACGGCGGGCGCCCAGCCTGCGCCCGCACCCGCACCCGCAGCCACCGCACCCGGACCGCAGCGCCGCATCGACGTGCACGCGCATTTCCTGCCCGAGAAGTACCGCAGCGCACTGGCCGCGGCGGGCCACGCGAAGCCGTCGGGCATGCCCGGCATCCCGAAGTGGAGCGTCGAGCAGCACATCGAGATGATGGACCGCAACGACATCGCGTCGTCCGTCCTCTCCATCTCGGCGCCGGGCCTTCACTTCGGCGATGACGCGGCAGCGCGCGGACTGGCACGCCACGTCAACGAGGAGGGCGCGAAGGCGATGCAGGCGCATCCGAAGCGCTTCGGCCTGTTCGCATCGCTGCCGCTGCCCGACGTCGACGGCGCGCTGAAGGAGATCGACCATGCCTTCGACGTGCTGAAAGCGGATGGCGTGGCGCTGGAGAGCAACTTCCACGGCGTGTATCTGGGCGACCGCCGGCTCGAACCGGTGTTCGCGGAACTGAACCGCCGCAATGCCAAGGTCTTCATCCATCCGACCAACCCGCATTGCCCGTGCTGCCAGGTGCAGCCCAAGGGCGAGGACGCGGCGTCGCTGCCGCCGATCGGCTACCCGTATCCCATGATCGAGTTCATGTTCGAGACCACGCGCGCGGTCTTCAACCTGATCCTCTCCGGCACGCTGACGCGCAACCCGAACCTGCAGGTCATCGTGCCGCACGCGGGCGCCACCCTCCCGGTGCTGGCCGACCGCGTGGCCGGCATCGCGCCTGCGCTGGGCCTGGCCGAGAAGCTCGACCCGAAGCATGTCTTCGACCTGCTGCGCGGCATGCACTACGACCTGGCGGGCTTCCCCTTGCCGCGGCAGTTGAAGGCGCTGCTCGAGATCGCCGATCCGCAACGCATCCTGTACGGCAGCGACTACCCGTTCACGCCGGAGCCGCTGGTCGCCGCGCTCGCGGCACAGCTCGATGGCAGCCCGCAGATCTCGAACCAGCTGCGGCAGGACTTCATGCGCAACAACGCGCTCGCACTGTTCCCCAAGTTCGCCTGACACGTCTGCGCACGAGAACAACACAAAGCAATGAACAAGAACATATTCGCAGCGACGGTCGCGGCATTCGCGGGCGTCGCATCAGCCCAGAGCACGGTCACCCTGTTCGGCGTGGTCGACGTGGACATCGACCACTTCAGCCAGAACGGCGTCAGCAGGACGATGCTGTCCCACAGCGGCAACGCGCCCAGCCAGATCGGATTTCGCGGGACGGAAGACCTTGGGGATGGCCTGTCCGCCAACTTCTGGCTGGCGAGCAGCACCTCGCCCGACGACGGCGGCACGCGCCCGATGGACTTCGCATTTCGCAGCACGGTCAGCCTGGCGGGCCCGTTCGGCGAGGTCCGACTGGGCCGCGACTACCCGCCCGGCTCTCTGAACCAGGGCGTGTTCGACCCCTTCCGCAACATGGGGCCCGCCTCGGGCGCCAACATCACCTTGCCGGTACTGCCGGGCGTGCTGGGCACCGGCTCCAACCCGACGACTTCGATTCGCGTCAGCAACTCGATCCAGTACCTCTGGGGCTTCGCGGCCAACGCCCAAGCCGTCGTCGGGACCGGGTTCTATGGCAGCGTGATGGTTGCACTGCCCGAGAACGTGACCGGCAAGCCGCCGATCGGGCGCTACGCGGGTGGCCGTGCCGGCTACGCCGTCGGCCCGTGGAATGTCGCTGTGGCCTACGCCGAATCAAAGGGTCCCTTCGGTACGCTGGGCCCCCGCTACGGCACGCCGACGACGTTCAAGGAAAGCAATCTGGGCGCCTGGTACCAGTTCGACAACGTCAAGTTGATGGGCCATGTCGGCGCCAACGATTCCGACGTGCCCAACACGCGCTTCACCCATTGGGCCGTGGGCACCGAGATCACGATCGGCGCCGGCTACATCCCGCTCTCGTACATCGCGGCCAGGCAGAACAACGCGGCGAACAGCAGCGTGGAGCAGATCGCCGCAGGCTATGTCTACTTCCTCTCGCGACGCACTTCGCTGTACACGTCCATCGCCCACATCAAGAACAAGAACGGCGCCACCTTCAGCTTCGTCGGTGGCAATGGCGGCTCGTTCCCGGCGCTGACGCCGGGCCTGATTACGTCGAAGGGCAATGGCACGGGCTACGACTTCGGCATGCGCCATTACTTTTGATCGACCGGGCGCTTGCAAATGAAAAAGCAGTTCATCGTTGCCTGCACCGCGGCCCTCGTGGCCGTGCTGGCCGGCGGCTTGGCGCAAGCGCAGCCCGCTGCATCGCAATCGGTCGCGCAGGAAGCCGCAAGGGAAGCGGCGCAGCGGCCCGCCCGTTCGCGCCCTCGCACCAACCTCGTGCTGCTGGGCACGGCAGGGGGCCGCACGTCGTGGAACGGCACGCCGCTCGCGGGCATCGCGTCGGCGCTGGAAGTCGATGGCGACGTGTACCTGGTCGACTTCGGCGAAGGCTGGGCGCGACGCTACTTCCAGGCCCGGCTGGGCGCGCGCTTCGGCAACCAGGGCATGGCCGCCCTGCGCGCCGCCTTCATCACGCACATGCATGCGGACCACGTCATCGGCTACCCGTCGCTGTTCACCTTCGGCATGACCGATGGCCTGGCGAATCGCAAGGTGCCGATGAAGGTCTTCGGGCCCGGTCGCCGCGGCGCGCCGATCCCCATCCCCGGCCCGGACCAGACGGCGGCCGGCACGCTGGTCGCACCGGGCAATCCGAATCCGGGCACGGTCGACATGACCGAACTGGTGATTCAGACCTTCGCCAGCGACATCAACACCGGCATGCGGGAAGGCCGCAAGCCCGACCCGCATTCGCTGGTGCAGGCCTTCGACATCCGGCTTCCGGACGGCCTCGCGGTCGACCCGAACGCCGAGACGGCGCCGTCGATGGAACCGGTGCTGGTCTACGAGGACGAGAAGGTCCGGGTCACCGCCGTCCTCGTGAGCCATGCGCCGGAGTTCCTGTGCTTCGCCTACCGCTTCGACACGGCCGATGGGGCGGTGGTGTTCTCGGGCGACACGGGGCCGGACAAGAACCTGGTCCGTCTCGCGCGCGGGGCGGACGTGCTGGTGCACGAAGTCATCGACACGGCCTGGATCGACTCCTTCCTGCCCAAGCCGCGCAACGCAGGCGCCGAGGCCGTGGCGCGTCACCTGGTCCATTCGCACACCGCGGCGGAAGACGTGGGCGGCGTTGCGCAGGCCGCCGGTGTCAAGACACTGGTGCTCAACCATTTCGGACCGGCCGACGCGAGCCCCCAGCGCTGGGCGCGCGCGCAGGACGGCTTCACGGGTCGACTGATCGTGGGCAACGACCTGATGCGCATCGGTGTCGGCGCGCCGATCGACGGCCGCCTGCCCTGACCTTCAACCACCCATCACTGACAAGAAAAGGAAACACCATGATCGAATCCAGAACCGTGCACACCGAAGGCGCCGACATCGCCTTCGACATCGAGGGCCAGGGCCCGCTGCTCCTGCTGGTGGTCGGCGGCAACGGCGACAGCCGGCTCTTCACGCAGCTCTCGGCGCATCTGGCCGACCGCTACACCGTCGTCAAGTACGACCGCCGCGCCAACTCGCGCAGCACCGGCGACTTCGAAGGCGAAATGGACATGGCGCAAGCCGGCCGCGATGCGGCCGCAGTCATCCGGGCGCTCGACCGCGGACAAGCCTTCGTGTTCGGCAACAGCGCCGGCGCCAACATCGCGCTGAAGCTGACCGCCGACCACCCGCAACTCGTGCGCGGCCTGGTCGACCATGAGCCGCCCATCACCGACTTCCTGCCGGAGCCCGATGCCGGCAAGTGGCGCGCATTCTTCGACAAGGTCAGCGAGACCTTTCGCACCAAAGGCGCGGGGCCGGCGATGGGCCTGTTCGCCTCGTCCTTCGTCGGCTTCGACCAGACCGTGACGGTGCCTGGCGACCAGCCTGGCGGCAATCACGACCGATTCCTGGCGCATGAGTTCCAGCACATCAACAGTTACGTGCCGGACCTCGATGCGCTGAGGCGCGGCGGCGTTCCCATGGTCACGGCTGTGGGACGTGCCAGTGGCGACGCCTTCTACGCACAGACGGCGCGCGAGCTTGCGCGGCAGTTGCCGTGCCCGTGCGTGGACATCGTGGGCAATCACCTGGGCTACCGCTTCGAGGCGGAAGCCTTCGCCAACGAGCTGGACCGCATCATCCAGGCCTTGCCCGCGAGGTCCGCATGAACGAACACCGCAGGCGCGATCGGCTGGGCATCCACTCGATCGGCGAATTCCTGATGACCGTGCCCTCGCTGGACGATGCACGGCGCTTCTACGGCACCTTCGGGCTCGACGTCAGCGACGAGCACGGCGGCCTGGCGTTGCGCACCCATGGCAATGACCATGTCTGGGGCCGGCTGCGCGCGGGGCCGCACAAGAAGTTCGAGCAGCTCACCTTCCACTGCTTCGAAGACGAGCTGGATGCGATGCGCCGGCACATCGAGGCGCAAGGCGTCGCGCTGCTGCCCACGCCCGAGGGTGCGCCCGCAGGCGGCCTGTGGCTGCGCAGCCCCGACGGGATGCTGCTGCAGGTTCGCGCGGGTGCCAAGACCGCCCCCGATGCTGTCACGCATCAGAGTTCGCCATTGCCTTTGGACGGCACGCGCTGCGCGCCCTATCGGCGGCACGCAAGCCTGGTGCAACCACAGCGGCTGTCGCACATCGCGCTCACCACGTCGAGCGTGCCGGCCCAGATGGACTTCTACACGCGCGTACTCGGCCTGCGCCTGTCCGACCATTCGGGCGAGGGCGTCGCCTTCCTGCATGGCGCGCATGGCAGCGACCACCACCTGGTTGCGTTGGCGGCCAGCGCCGGGCCGGGGCTGCATCACCTGAGCTGGGACGTGCCGACCATCGACCAGGTCGGCCTCGGCGCGATCACGATGCAGGCGGCGGGCTACACCGACGGCTGGGGCGTGGGCCGTCATGTGCTGGGCTCCAACTACTTCTACTACGCGCAGGACCCGTGGGGCAGCTTCTGCGAGTACAGCGCCACCATCGACTACATCCCCGCGGCAGTCGACTGGCAAGGCCTGGACCACCCGCCCGAGGACTCGTTCTACCTGTGGGGGCCGGACGTACCGCCCGCGATGTTCGCGTACTCCGAGGCGGGCGCCTGGGCATGACCTCCATAACTTCTCCTTCCCATTTTCTCGAAGCGAAACCATGAGACTCGTCACATTCAACTGCCGCGGCCACCAGTCGATCGGCAAGGTCATCGGCCAGCAGGTCATCGACCTGCCCGCGAGCGATGCATCGCTGCCGCGCACCATGCGCGAACTGCTGCAGGCGGGCCCCGCCGCGATGGCGCGTGCGCGCGCCGTCGATGCCAGCGTCGGCGTCAGCTACCCGCTGGCCGACGTGCGGCTCGATGCGCCGGTGCCCAACCCGTCGAAGTACCTCGCCATCGGCATGAACTACCGCAAGCACGTGGCCGAGGCCATCGCCGCCGGCATCAAGGTGCCGGACAGCCAGGTCTGGTTCAACAAGCAGGTCTCGTGCGTGCATGGGCCGTATGAGCCGGTGCAGATGCCGCGTGCCTCCGACAAGCTCGACTACGAGGCCGAACTCGGCGTGATCATCGGCCGCCGCTGCCGGCACGTGTCGGTGGAAGACGCGCCTTCGGTGGTCGCGGGCTACGTGGTCTGCAACGACGTGTCGGTGCGCGACTGGCAGATGCGCTCGCCCACGATGATGCTCGGCAAGTCCTTCAACACGCATGGTCCCTTCGGCCCGTGGATCGTCACAGCCGACGAGGTGCCCGACCCGCATGCGCTGCAACTGCGCATGAAGCTCAACGGCGAGGTGCGCCAGGAGATCTCGACCGGCGAGATGATCTACGACATCTGGGCCCAGATCGCCTACCTCTCGACCGTGATGACGCTGGAGCCGGGCGACGTGCTCGCCACCGGCACGCCCTCGGGCGTCGGCGTGGGCATGACGCCGCCGTCGTTCGTCAAGGTGGGCGACGTGATGCGCGTGGAGATCGATGGCATCGGCCACATCGAGAGCGTCGTCGTGGCCGAGCCGGCTGGGGGTTGAACCATGGCACGCAAGGTCATCATCTCCTGCGCGGTCACGGGCTCGATCCACACGCCGAGCATGTCGCCGCATCTGCCGGTCACGCCCGACGAGATCGCCGAACAGGCCATCGCTGCGGCCGAGGCCGGCGCGTCCATCCTGCACCTGCACGCGCGCGATCCGGTCGACGGCCGCCCCGCGTTCGACCCCGTCATCTACCGCCAGTTCCTGCCGCGCATCCATGCGGCCACCGACGCGGTGATCAACATCACCACCGGCGGCTCGATCACGATGACGCTGGACCAGCGCATGGCCGGCGCGCTCGACATCTCGGCCGAGATGGCGTCGTGCAACATGGGCTCGATGAACTTCGCGATCTTTCCGGTGCTGGACAAGATGAAGGAGTTCAAGCACGACTGGGAGCGCGACTACATCGAGGGCACGCGGCGCAACATCTTCCGCAACACCTTCGCCGACATCGAGGAGGTGCTGCAGCGCCTGGGCCAGGCGCATGGCACGCGCTTCGAGTTCGAGTGCTACGAGGTCGGCCATCTCTACAACCTCAAACACTTCGTCGATCGCGGCCTGGTGCATGGGCCGATCTTCCTGCAGTTCGTGCTGGGCGTGCTCGGCGGCATGGGGCCGGACCCGGAGAACCTGGTGCACATGAAGTGCATCGCGGACAAGCTGTTCGGCGAGAGCTACCAATGGTCGGTGCTCGGCGCCGGCCGGCACCAGATGCCGCTGGTGACGCAGGCCGCGCTGATGGGCGGCAACGTGCGCGTGGGGCTGGAGGATTCGCTGTCGATCGGCGCCGGGAAGCTGGCGACGTCGAATGCGCAGCAGGTGACGTTGATCCGCGATGTGCTGGAGCGGTTGGGGATGGAGATCGCCTCGCCTGACGAGGCGCGCCAGATGCTGGGGCTGAAGGGGCGGGAGACGGTTCGGCTGCCTTGAAATGCCGCTCGTTGCGACCCCTTCACATCGCCGTCAACCCACTCACAGAGACACTCCATGAACACTCTTGATCGCCATCCTTCGTCCAACGCCATCCTTGCGAAGGCTTCGGCACGCGAGCAGCCCGAGGCCACGCGCCGTGGTGTGCTCCGCTTCGCCGCCAACGCAGCCCTGCTGCTCGGTGCAATGCCCATCGTGGGCTGCGCTTCGGGTGATCGCACCGGATCGACGGCCAACACGTCGCCCGCGTCGAATGCAGGCAAGGATCCTGCCAATCGCCTGGTGCTGCTCGGCACGGCGGGCGGGCCGCCGCCGCGCCTGGACCGCGCGCAGCCTGCCAACGTGCTGGTCGTGAACGGCGAGCCCTATCTGGTCGACTGCGGAGAAGGCACGCTGAACCAGCTGGAGCGTGCCGGGATCCGGCATTCCGCGGTCAACAGGATCTTCATCACCCACCACCACGACGACCACAACGCGGGCGTGTCGCCGCTGCTGGGGGTCGCCTGGAGCAATGGCAAGCGGGCGCGACCGACGTGTACGGCCCGGTCGGCACCGTGGGACTGGTCCGCTCGGCGATCGACTACGGCCGGGCGAACGCAACCATCCGCCGCGTGGACGAAGGCCGCAAGCAGCTGCCGCAGACGCTCTGGAAGGGCCACGACGTCAGGCCCGGCGCGGTGTACCAGGATGCCAACGTGCGCGTGACCTGCGTGGAGAACACGCACTTCGAGGTGCCGGATGAGCAGTCGCTGTCGTACCGCTTCGACACCGCCAGCCGCTCGGTGGTTTTCTCGGGCGACACCGGCTACAGCGAGAACGTGATCGCGCTGGCCAAAGGCGCCGACGTGCTGGTGCACGAGGCCATGCACCTGGAGGCTACGCGCGCCATCCTCCGGGGCATGTTCCAGCAGCAGGGACGGCCACCGGCCGAGGTCGAGTCCCTGATCACCCATGTGCTGACGAAGCACACCTCGACCGAGGACGTCGGCCGCGTCGCCGCCGCCGCCGGCGTCAAGCTGCTGGTGCTGAACCACCTGATCCCGGGTGGCCTGGAGAAGCAGCCGCTCAGCGACGACGACTACATCGCGGGTGTTCGCAAGTTCTACAGCGGGCCGGTGATCGTGGGACGCGACCTGCAGGCGATCTGAGTCCATTGCAGGGCGGCGCGTGTAGGCGATGCCCGAGACCACGCGTTGTGCGGCAGGGCGCTCTTTGCCGGCTGCGCTACCGCACGTCCCTCCCCTGCAGCGACGGCGTCTGAGCGATGCGCTCGGAGATCACGCGGCAGGCTTCCAGCAAGGGCGCGACATAGGCTTGCTCGGGGTTCTCCTTCTGGCGGAACAGCAGGGTGCTCACGCTGATAGCGGCCACAGGCTGGCCCGCGGCGTTGCGGATGGCCGCGCCGAAGCAGAAGATGCCCGCCTCGTTCTCCTCGTCGTCCACCGACCAGCCGCGTTCGCGCACCTGTTCGATCTGCGCGCGCAGGACGGCGGCATCGGTCACTGTGTTCGCGGCATGGCGGGGCATCGGCAACCCCTTGACCAGCGCCTTGAAGCGCTTGTCATCGAGCGCGGCCATGTAGGCCTTGCCGACGGCCGTCGAATGCAGCGACACGCTGGTGCCGATGCGCGAGGCCATGCGCACGGCGCTGGGGCTTTCGAGCTTCTCGATGTAGACCATGCTGGCGCCGTTGGGCACGGCGAGGTGCACGGTCTCGCCGGTCAGGTCGCGCAGGCGCTTGAGTTCCTCGACGGCGGCCAGTCGAAGCTCGGAGCGGCCCCAGCTGCGGTTCGCAAGCTGGATCAGGCGAGGGCCCAGGGCCAAGGTCGCGGCGCCGGGGTTTTCCACCAGCATTCGCTCGGCAACCAGCGCCGCCACGATGCGATGCACCGTGGGCCGCGGATAGCCGCTGGCGCGCATCAGGGCGCCGACGTTCACCGGCTCCTCGGCATCGGCCACCAGCTGCAGCACGCGCATGAACTTGGAGAAGGATGCGGTGCCCGCGACCTGGGCCTGGAGGGGCGATTCGGCGGAGGACGAAGCAACGGGAGCGGGCATCGGTCAGGACACCATGTAGCCGCCATCGACCGGCAGGATCACGCCCGTCATGAACGACGCGGCGGGCGTGCACAGGAACATCGCAGCCCGCGCCACGTCGTCCGGCGTACCCCAGCGCGCCAATGGCGTGCGGGCGAGGATCGGACCGGCGCGCGCGGGGTCGTCCTGCAGGGCCCTGGTGAGGGGCGTCGCGATCCAGCCCGGGGCCACCGCGTTGACGCGGATGCCATCCGCGGCATAGGCGATGGCCAGCGACTTGGTGAGCTGCGCCACCCCGCCCTTGCTGGCCGAATACCCCGGCACCAGCCCGCCGCCGAAGAAGCTGAGCATCGAGGCGGTGTTGACGATGCAGCCGCCGCTCGCCTTGAGGCGCTCGCGCGTCATGGCGCAGACGCGCATGGTCCCGGTGAGGTTCACGGCCAGCACTTTCTCGAAGACGGCGAGCTCATGCTCCGCGCCACGCTGGATGATGCCCGCGCAGTTGAAGACGATGTCGAGCGTGGCGATTTCGCCCAGTGCCGCTCCCAGGCTGGCCTCCGATGTCACGTCGGCCTGCCGCACCTCGACCGCGGCGTCGAGCGTGCCGTCGCCCGGGCCCAGTCCGATGGCCGTCACGGTCGCGCCAAGCGCCGCGAGGTGGTTGGCGATGACCGCGCCGATGCCTTGCGTCGCGCCGGAGACGAGCGCCCTCTTGCCCTTGAAAAGTCCTGCCGCGTACGTCATGGCGCCTACCGGATGAACTGCTTGGTGTAGTCGGCGCCGAGGCCGACCGCCTCGAAGTGCTTGCGGCACATGTCGATCTTGGTGAACACGTCCTCGTAGCCCATGCCCTTGCCCCACGGGTCGGTGTAGTACATGACACCGTTGACCTGGAAGTAGGTGATCATTTCCTCGACGTCCTCCGGCACGTAGAGGGTGTGCGTCTCGCCCGGCGGCTCGAAGACGTAGCTGCCTTCGGTGGCTTCCCAGTCGTGTTCCAGGTAGCGCCAGCGGCCCTTGAGCACGAAGCCGTGCACCGCCTGCGGATGCCGGTGGCGGCTCAACACGCCCGACTTGCGCACGCGCAGCAGGTTCATCCAGTAGCCCTGGCTCGCGTTGAGGCAGAGCGGCCGGAACCACACGTTCTCCGCCTGCGGCACCCAGAGCCGCTCGTCCGTCGGGATGGCGTGCTGCACCACGATCTCGGGCAGCGCGTCCGGCGGGTTCGGGTACTGGTACGGGGTCTTGGGGTTGGGATCCGCGTCATCGATGGGCATTTAGCTCGTCCATATTGTGGATAATGGTCCATATTGTAGACAGCGAGGACGCTTTGGCGATGTGCGTAAACCCTTGGGTCGGGATTCATGCGGGCGCGGACCGAGGGCTGTCCGACGCAGGGGCCCGGGCGCAGCCACGGGTCGAACGCGCCCGAAGCACGATGTCGTATCTTCATGCCCCAGGCATTGCGAAACAGGTCGAGGCTGATCGATGAAAACCACCGAAGTGAAGGTTCGCGCGGCGCGCGAGAACGATGCGGATGCGGCGGCGGCCTGCGTCCGTGCGGCATTCGAGCGCTATGTGCCGCGCATCGGCCGGCCGCCCGCGCCGATGCTGCTGGTCTACCCGGCCGTCATCGCCCGGGGCCAGGCCTGGGTCGCGGAACTGAAAGGCCAGGTGGTCGGGGTGCTGGTGCAGTACGAGACCGAGGACGGCTTCTACATCGATACCGTGGCGGCCTCGCCGCAAAGTCAGGGCACCGGCGTGGGCCGGGCATTGCTGGTGTTCGCGGAGGCCGAGGCCCGTGCGCGAGGCTACGAATCCCTCTACCTCTGCACCAACTCGATGATGACGGAGAACCAGGTGTTCTATCCCCGGATCGGCTACGTCGAATACGACCGCCGGGCGCAGGATGGGTATGACCGGGTGTTCTACCGGAAGAGCGTGTGAAGGCGCCGGCTTGAACGAAGGCCGCCTTGCGCCGCGGCCGGACAGCGACTCGAACTTTTCTTCCGAGTCGCCGGTGGCTAGCATCGACCCACTGGAGTCCCACCATGCAGTTCGTCACCTGTACCTACGAGTCCCATGCCGCCGAGATCCTGGAGATCTTCAACGAGGCCATCGTCAGTTCCGCGGCGCTGTACGACTACAAGCCTCGCACGCCGGAAAGCATGGTCGGCTGGTTCAAGGCGAAGGAAGCCGGGCGCTTTCCCGTGATCGGCGCAACCGGGCCGGACGGGCGGCTGCGGGGCTTCGCGAGCTACGGCACCTTTCGCGCCTGGCCGGCGTACAAGTACACGGTCGAGCATTCGGTCTACGTGCACCGGGACCATCGTGGCGAGGGCATCGGCATCGCGCTGATGAAGGAACTCATCTCGGCGGCCCGCAAGCAGGAGGTCCACGTGATGGTCGGCGCCATCGACGTCGCCAATACCGGCAGCATCGCGCTGCATGAGAAGCTGGGCTTCTCGAATGCAGGGACGATCGTGCAAGCCGCGTTCAAGTTCGGTCGATGGCTGGACCTGGGCTTCTATCAACTGGTGCTGGACACGCCGGCCCAGCCGGTGGACGGCTGATCCGACTTCGCAATCAAGCGCATAACTGCGTTGGACCGCCTTGCCATGCTACGGCCTGTCTGCGGCGCTCCGCCTTGTCCCGCGCTTGATTGCAAAGTCGTATGAACGCATCAGTCCAGGTTGGCCTTCAGGAAGGCCACCGTCCGCTCCCACGCCAGCTTGGCCGCGGCCGGGTCGTAGCGAGGTGTGGTGTCGTTGTTGAAGCCGTGTTGCGTGCCGGGGTAGCGCCAGGCCGTGTATTTCACGCCCGCGGCTTTCAACGCCGCTTCGTACCCGGGCCAGGCCGCGTTGATGCGCTCGTCGATCGCAGCCTGCTGCACCAGCAGCGGCGCCTTGACCTTGGCCGCCTCCGAGGGCGCCGGCGTGTTGCCGTAGAAGGGCACGCCGGCATTCAGGTCGGGCAGGCGCGTGGACAGCCAGTGCACCATGCCGCCGCCCCAGCAGAAGCCCACCGCGCCCATCTTGCCGTTGCCATCGGCGCGGCCGCGCAGCCAGTTGGCCGAGGCCAGGAAGTCCTCGCGCGTCTTCGCCTGGTCGAGCTTGCCGAAGGCGTCGCGCGCCTTGTCCTCGTCGCCGGGATAGCCGCCCGAGGACGTCAACGCGTCGGGCGCGAAGGCCATGAAGCCGTCGAGTGCGAGGCGGCGCGTGATGTCCTCGATGTGCGGGTTCAGGCCGCGGTTTTCGTGGATGACCAGCACGGCAGGCAGCTTCGACATGCCCGCCGACGCCGGTCGCACCAGGTAGCCGCGGATGGTGCCGCTGCCGGCGGGCGACGGCACGTTGATCCGTTCGGCCTGGAGCCGCGCATCGTCGGGCTTGACCTGCTGGCCTGCCGCGAAGTCCGGGCTCAGCGCGGCCAGCAGTCCGGCTGCCGTCATGCCGGCCTTGGCGAAGCGGCGAGCCTTGTCAAGGAAGCCGCGGCGGTCGACGTCGCCATGGACGTAGGCGTCGAAGAGGGTCAGCAGGTCCTGGTCGAACTTCTCGTGGGGCAGGGTGGGGGGCATCGGGGTCTCCGCGCGTCGATACGAAGTGGGGCTACGCCGGCACGATAGCTGCATCGCAGGAATGCCGTAGCGCGCGGGGCTGTTCGATGGCATCCGACCCACTTTGTTCCGATGCGCGCCATGCCGACGGCACGGGGGACGACCAAGGCACGGTGATGCAGGTACTGGTCCCCTTCACCACGCGGCAGCGATCACGTCACGGCTTCTCATGCCTGGCGTGCTGCACCTGGGTGCGGGCTGCGCGCGACTGCCAGAGCTGCTCCATCTTCAGGTAGGTGAAGGAGGCCGACCAGCCGATCATCATGAGGCCGGTCAAGGCCTCGGTCACGGCGATCGCGCGGATGCTGCCCATTGGATAGACCTCGCCGTAGCCCAGCGACGTGTAATTGACGGCCGACAGGTACAGGAAGTCGCCGACCTTGCCCTCGAACGTTCCTCCGATGCCGCCGAATGCCGGGATCGCCGACATCACGCGAAGCGTCAACGCGAACAGCCAGATCTCGGCGATGTGCCCCAGCATGAGGGCCATCATCGCCAGGATGATGGTGCGCCGCCCCTGCAACCGCCGCAGCCCCCACGGCACGAGTCGGTCGGAGATGAGCGTCATCGTCTCGAAATGCACCATGACCGAGATGACAACCATGACGGCTGCAATGGCCCATGCCAAAAGATCGAACATGGCGGTCTCCGATGTGATGCGAGGGACATTATGGGGATGCCGGTGCGCACAAAGTAAAAGGCCCGCAGCGGCGAAGCTGCGGGCCTCTTCAGTCAGGAAGACCGAAGAACTTGCGATCAGAACGGAATGTCGTCGTCCATGTCGTCGAAGCCCGACGGCGACTTGGACGGCGCCGGGCGCGGTGCGGGCGCTGGTGCGCGCGGTGCGGCTGCCGGGGCGCGCGACGCGTAGCCGCCACCACCACCGCCACCTTGCGAGTAGCCGCCACCCTGGCCGTATTCGTCGTCACCGCCGCCGCCACCCGCGGCAGGACCGCCCTGGCCTTGCCGGCTGCCCAGCATCTGCATCTGGTCGACACGGATGTCGGTGGCGTACTTCTCGACGCCGTCCTTGTCCTGGTACTTGCGGGTGCGGATCGAGCCTTCGACGTAGATCTGCGAGCCCTTGCGCAGGTATTGCGCGGCGATCTCGGCCAGGCGGCCGTTGAAGACGAGGCGGTGCCACTCGGTGGCCTCGCGCATTTCGCCGCTTTGCTTGTCCTTCCACTTGTCGGTGGTCGCGATCGTCACGTTGCAGATCGAATCGCCGCTTGGAAAGGTACGGGTTTCCGGGTCGCGCCCGAGATTGCCGACGAGGATGACTTTGTTGACGGATGCCATGTGCACTGCCCCTGATGAATGGATGAAAGAGGAGGTTTTAACGAGAAAAACGCGAGGCGAGATTGTGCCCGATCGGCGGGGGCGTGATTTCCGGGGGTGGGCACAACTATTGCGCACCGTCAGAATGGCCCCCGCTGCATGAACCACCACGAGCCCGACTTCTTCGAGCACCTGCGCACAGAGTTGCGCGGCGGGCGGATGTGGCTGGACCGGGCCATCGTGTTGGCTTATGCGGTGGCGGCAGGGCTTTCGGTGGTCGCGCTCACGATGGCGGTCGACTGGATATTCACCGGCTTCCAGCGCGTCTTCGCATGGCAGCCGTGGCTGCCGCTGGTCACCATGCCGCTGATCACAGTGGGCGTCGTCTGGGCCACACGGCGATTCTTCCCGGCCGCTGGCGGCTCGGGCATCCCGCAGGTCAAGGCGGCGCTGAGTCCCGCCTTGCCGCCCGAGCGGCGGTCCATGTTCGTGTCGCTGCGGCTCGCGGTCGGCAAGATGGTGCTCACCACCGCAGGCTTCGCAGCGGGGCTCTCCATCGGGCGCGAAGGGCCTTCGGTGCAGATCGCGGCGGGCGTGATGCAGCATGCACGCCGCTGGCTGTCGCCCAACACCACCATCGACTCGCGCGCCCTGCTCATGGCCGGCGGCGCGGCGGGCATCGCGGCCGCATTCAATGCACCGCTGGCGGGCGTGCTGTTCGCCATCGAGGAACTGTCGGGCCGCATCGAGTCGCGCGCAAGTGGGCTGATCATCACGGCCATCGTGCTGGCCGGCCTCGTGGCGGTCTCGGCTTTCGGCAATACCAGCTATTTCGGCGTGCTCAAGGTGCCGCCTTTCGGCTGGGAGGCGCTGCTGCCCGGCCTGCTGGTGGCGCTGCTCTGCGGCGCGGCGGGCGGGCTGTTCGGGCGGCTGTTCATCGCCTCGCTCACCGGGGCGCCGGGGCGCTTCAACGCATGGCGCGCGCGCTACCCGTACCGCTTTGCCGCGGGTTGCGGGCTGGCGATCGCGGTGATCGGGCTGGCGACGGGCGGCGTGACCTTCGGCGCGGGCTCGGAGGCGGTGAAGGACATGCTCAAGGGCCACGACCGCCTGCCGGCCATCGACACGCTGCTCAAGTTCGTGGCCACCTGGCTCAGCGCCTGGAGCGGCGCGCCGGGCGGCATCTTCGCGCCCTCGCTGTCCATCGGCGCGGGCATCGGCGAGGTGGTGGCGCAGATCGCCAATGCGAACCTCGGGCCCGCGCTCATCGCCATCGGCATGGCCGCCTTCCTGGCCGCGGTGACGCAGGCGCCGCTGACCTCCTTCATCATCGTCATGGAGATGGTCGACGGTCACGCGATGGTGCTGAGCCTGATGGCGGGCGCGATGCTGGCGAGCCTGGTGTCGCGCATGATCAGCCGGCCGCTGTACGACACGCTGGCCGAGCACATGGTGGCGGCGGCGATCGGGTCGCCGTCGCCGGTCAGCGCCGAGCCGTCCGCCTCGCCAGAACATGGCCCCGACGCCACCCCGCCCCGGACCGATACCCTTTCCCCGCCGGAGCCCGAATCCGCCCCGCCCCGCTGAAAAGCCCCGGGGATTTATGATGTCCGGTTGCCCAGAACCGACCCCCAAGTGAATTCCCCCACCCCGGACAACGTCGATCACATCGATCGCGCCTACCTAGGCGCCCTGCTCGCGCAGCAGCGCATCAGCATCCGCGGCGCACGCACGCACAACCTGAAGAACATCGACCTCGACATCCCGCGCAACAAGCTGGTGGTGATCACCGGCCTGTCGGGCTCGGGCAAGTCGAGCCTGGCCTTCGACACGCTGTATGCCGAAGGCCAGCGGCGCTATGTGGAAAGCCTGTCGGCCTATGCGCGGCAGTTCCTGCAGTTGATGGACAAGCCCGATGTCGACGTGATCGAAGGGCTTTCGCCCGCGATCAGCATCGAGCAGAAGGCCACCAGCCACAACCCGCGCTCCACCGTGGGCACGGTGACCGAGATCCACGACTACCTGCGCCTGCTGTATGCCCGCGCCGGTACGCCCTTCTGCCCCGACCACGACCTGCCGCTGCAGGCGCAGACGGTGTCGCAGATGGTCGATGCGGTGCTTGCCATGCCCGACGAGCCGCGCCTGATGATCCTGGCGCCGGTGGCGCGCGAGAAGAAGGGCGAGTTCCTGGAACTCTTCGCCGAGATGCAGGCGCAAGGCTATGTGCGCTTCCGCGTCGACGGACAGACCTACGAATACAACGACCTGCCCAAGCTCAAGAAGACCGAGAAGCACGACATCGACGTGGTGATCGACCGGCTGCGCGCGCGCCCCGACGTGCAGCAGCGCCTGGCCGAGAGCTTCGAGACCGCCTTGCGCCTGGCCGATGGCCGCGCGATCGCCCTGCAACTCGGCGTGGAAGGCGCGCCCGACAAGGAGCACCTCTACAACGCCAAGTTCGCCTGCCCCATCTGCCACTACTCGCTGGCCGAACTGGAGCCGCGCCTGTTCTCGTTCAACTCGCCGGTGGGCGCCTGCCCGAGCTGCGACGGCCTGGGCAACCGCGAGGTGTTCGACTGGACGCGCGTGGTCGCCTTCCCGACGCTGTCGCTCGCGAGCGGGGCGGTCAAGGGCTGGGACCGGCGCAACGGCTATTACTTCAGCATGCTGGAGTGCGTGGCCAAGCATTACGGCGTGGACATCGACAAGGCCTTCGAGGACCTGCCGGAGAACGCGCGCAACGCGATCCTGCACGGCTCTGGCGAGGAAGAGATCAAGTTCAGCTATGTGATGGAGTCCGGGGCGAGTGCCGGCCGCAAGCTCGTGCGCAAGCATCCCTTCGAAGGGATCATCCCGAACATGGAGCGGCGCTATCGCGAGACGGATTCCATCGCCGTGCGGGAGGAACTGGCCCGCTACCGCAACAACCAGCCCTGCCCGGATTGCCACGGCACGCGACTGCGGCGCGAGGCGCGGCATGTGTTCCTCGTCGACGACTCCGGCAGCGAGTCGAAGCGCATGAGCATCTTCGCGATCAGCCATGTCACGCTGCGCGACAGCCTGGCCTACTTCCAGACGCTGAAGCTGCGCGGCGCCAAGGCCGAGATCGCCGACAAGGTGATCCGCGAGATCGGCCTGCGGCTCAAGTTCCTGAACGACGTGGGGCTCAACTACCTGAGCCTGGACCGTAGCGCAGAGACCTTGTCCGGCGGCGAGGCGCAGCGCATCCGCCTGGCCTCGCAGATCGGCTCGGGCCTGACCGGTGTGATGTACGTGCTCGACGAGCCCAGCATCGGCCTGCACCAGCGCGACAACGACCGCCTGATCGGCACGCTGAAGCACCTGCGCGACATCGGCAACAGCGTGCTCGTGGTCGAGCATGACGAGGACATGATCCATGCCGCCGACCATGTGATCGACATGGGCCCGGGCGCTGGCGTTCACGGCGGGCGCGTGATGGCGCAAGGCACCTTCGAGCAGGTGCGCGACAACCCCGAGTCGCTGACCGGCCAGTACCTGCTCGGCACCCGGAAGATCGAGGTTCCGAAGCGCCGCACGCCCTGGCTGCCGGTGCTGCGCAAGCCTGAAGAGGACAAGAAGCCGATCAAGCCGAAGTTCCCGCCCAGCCCCGCCGCGTTGAAGCGGCAGGCCCGCGAAGCGGCGCATCTCGCCTCGCAGACCGACCTGCAGGAGATCCGCGTCATCGGCGCGACCGGCAACAACCTGAAGGACGTCAGTGTCGCCTTCCCGGTCGGCTTGCTGACCTGCGTGACGGGCGTGTCTGGCTCGGGCAAGTCGACGCTGGTGAACGACACGCTCTACACCGCTGTCGCGCGCACGCTGTATCGCGCGCACGAGGAGCCTGCGGCGCACGAGTCGGTCGAAGGCATCGAGTACTTCGACAAGGTCATCAACGTCGACCAGTCGCCGATCGGCCGCACGCCGCGCAGCAACCCCGCCACCTACACCGGACTGTTCACGCCGATCCGCGAGCTGATGGCCGAGACCAACACCGCGCGCGAACGCGGCTACGGCCCGGGCCGCTTCAGCTTCAACGTGGCGGGTGGCCGCTGCGAGGCCTGCCAGGGCGACGGCGTGGTGAAGGTCGAGATGCATTTCCTGCCCGACGTCTACGTGCCCTGCGAGGTCTGCCACGGCCAGCGCTACAACCGCGAGACGCTGGAGGTGCAGTACAAGGGCCGGAACATCGCGCAGATCCTCGAGATGACGGTCGAGACGGCCTACGAATTCCTCAAGGCCGTGCCGACCATCGAGCGCAAGCTGCACACGCTGCTGGACGTGGGCCTCAGCTACATCAAGCTCGGGCAGGCGGCGACCACGCTCTCTGGCGGCGAGGCGCAGCGCGTGAAGCTCGCGCTGGAACTGAGCAAGCGCGACACCGGTCGCACCCTCTACATCCTCGACGAGCCGACCACCGGCCTGCACTTCGCGGACATCGAGCTGCTGCTGAAGGTGCTGCACCAGTTGCGCGATGCGGGCAACACCATCGTCGTGATCGAGCACAACCTCGACGTTATCAAGACGGCCGACTGGCTCATCGACATGGGCCCCGAGGGCGGCGCCGGCGGCGGCACGGTGGTGGGCGAAGGCACGCCGGAGGACATCGCGGCGAACGAGGCGAGCCACACGGGCAAATACCTCAAACGGCTGCTGGCGTAGGCCGGCCGGCGACTATAGGATCGTGTCCCTCTCAACGACCTGTCGATGAATGGACCTCCTGGGCAGCCTGAAGGCGCTTTGCGCCGTCGCCGAGCATGGCAGCCTGACGCGCGGCTCGGTGGCGCTGGGGGTGACCCAGTCCATCCTGAGCCGGCAGATCGCCGCACTGGAAACCCACGTCGGCGCCAAGCTGCTGCACCGAACCGGGCGCGGCGTGGCACCCACCGAACTGGGCCTGCGCATCCTGCCGCAGGCCGCCCTGCTGCTGCAGGGCCTCGACGATCTGGTCGCGGAAATGGCCGGTGAGCGCAGCGGCCCCTCGGGAACGGTGGAACTCGCGATGGTGCCCTCCGTCCGGCCGCTGGCGGTGCAGGTGTTCAAGTCGCTGCAGGAGGCCTATCCCCGGATCAAGCTGCGCACGCGCGAGGCCTACAGCGGGCAGGTCGAGGAGTGGATTGCCAACGGCAAGGTCGACATCGGCCTGTTCAATCGCTACAGCTCCGCCCCCGTCAAGAACGCTGAGGCGGTGCTGCGTGCGCCGCTGGTGGTGCTGGGATTGCGCGAGACGGCGAAGGAGGCGCCCACGGTGGCTTTCCGCAAGCTGGATGGCGTACCGCTGGCCATGGCGACCAAGCCGAATGCCCTCGTGACCATGCTCGAAGCCACGGCGAAGCGCTGCAAGATCTCGCTGGACATTGCGTTCGAGAGCACATCGGACACGATCATCCGCGCGGCCGTGGGCAACGGCGCCCTCTTCACCATCGTGCCGCTGCATGTGGCGTTCCGGGACTATGGGCCCGAGCGCTATGCCTGGTCGCAGATCGTCGAGCCCAGCCTGGTGCAGCACACCTGGCTGGCCACCACCAGCGCGCATCCCATCGATGCGGCCGCGCGTGTCGTCCAGCGCCTGCTCGTGGAACTGGCGCCCAGCGCGGCACAGCATGGCGCGCAGGTGCCGTCATCCAGGCGGTAGTTCCGGGGCTTGAACCATGGCACCACTCTTCGCATGAAGCATGAAGCTTGAACCGGGTGGTGCGCGGGCCGAGGACGGCAGGTATCCCCCTCCGCGAATGTCCCCCGCCTTCGGCTCCTCCTTTATTTCGCTGCGGGGGACACCCACCGCCCTCGACCCAGGACACGCCGCGTCGTGCCGGCAGCGGACCTGGCTCGCTTCAGTCTCCCGCCGGTGGCATTTCGCTGAGTTGAATGCGCGCCGACAACTCCGCCGCGGTCTCGTCGCCGACCAGTTGGCACAGCCCGACATATTCGACGGTGCGGCGCCCCGAGCGCAGTGGCGAGGTCTCGGCCGGCGTCCAGGTCACGCGCACTTCCGCGTCCACCGCGATGGGCGCCCGGAATCGCGCCTGCACGTCGACCAGCGCCATCGGCTGGCCGCTGAAATGCCGGCCCAGCACGGCGACGGCCGCGCCGGTGACAAGCACGCCGGGCACCGGCACGGCGCGCAGCCCCGCGCGCTGTGCGAGCGCCTGCGAGCTGTGCACCGGATGGCCGCCGCCGACCATCGCGAGGTAGGTCGCGATGTCGTCCTCGCCGAACAGGAAGGCGCCGCGGACATAGGTGACCGGCGCAAGTACAGCTTCCATCATGATCAGATCACTCCCTTTTCGCGCAGCTCCTGGAGGACGCTGTCGGACATCCCCATCTCTGCGCCATAGACATCGGCGTTGTGCTGCCCCGCCTCGGGCCCGCTGGCCCAGACCCGGCCCGGGGTCTTCGAGAAGCGCGGCACCACGCCCTGCATCCGGACCCAGCCCAGCTGGTCGTCCTTGACGGAGACGATCGCCTTGCGGGCCTCGAAGTGCGGGTCGTTGAAGATGTCCCGGATGTCGAAGATGGGGCTGAAGCTGACGTCGTGCGCCAGCAGCACCGAACTTGCCTCGACCAGCGTCCGCTCGCCGAACCAGGCCTGCGCGATGGCCTCGATCGCCTCGCGGTGGCTCAGGCGGTCGGCATTCGACACGAAGCGCGGGTCGGCCAGCAGGTCCGGCCGCTGCCAGGCCGTGGCCAGCCGGCGGAACACGGCCGGCGCGCTGACGGCGAGCGCCACCCACTTGCCGTCACGTGTACGGTAGACGTCGCCGGGCGCCGAGTAGGCATTGAGGTTGCCGGTGCGCCCGCGGATCTTGCCGAGCTGGTCGTACTCGATGGCCATGAAGTCCATGACCCTGAACATCGCCTCGGTGGCCGACAGGTCGATCTCCTGGCCTTCGCCCTCCGGGTCCGCGTTGCGCCGCACCAGCGCGGCGCAGACCGAGAAGGCCGTGAACACGCCGGTGAGCACGTCGGCCACCGGCACGCCGGGAAAGGTGGGCGGCGAACCAGGTTCGCCGCACAGGTTCACGAAGCCGGACAGGGCCTCGAAGATGCGGGCGAAACCCGGTCGGTTGGCATACGGGCCGGTCTGCCCGAACCCCGTGACCCGCGTGACGATGAGCCGCGGGTTCAGCTTGCGCAGCCGGTCGGCGTCGAGCCCCCACGCGGCCAGCGTGCCCGGCCGGAAGTTCTCGACCAGCACGTCGTAGGACGGCAGCATGCGCTCCAGCACGGCGCGGCCACGCGGGTCGCGCAGGTCCAGCGTCACGCCGCGCTTGTTGCGGTTGGTGACCTTGGACCACAGCGAGATCCCGTCCTTGTGGGGCGGCAGCTGCCGGATGTGGTCGCCCTCGCCGGGCATCTCCACCTTGAGCACCTCGGCGCCCAGGTCGGCCAGCAGCGCGGCGCCGAGCGGGCCCGCGACGATGGTCGAAAGATCGAGCACACGGATGCCGGCCAGCGGGCCGGCCGGGGCATCGGATGGCGCGGAGTCGTCGTCGGATGGAAGGATCATCGCCGTGCCGGTGCCCGTTCAATCCGCCTTGAAGCCGGAGGCCCTGACGATCGCGCCCCAGCGCTGCCGCTCCTCCGGGAGCTGCTGGCTGAACTGTTCGCGCGTCATGTTCGGGTATTCCATGCCCAGCGCATCGATCGCCTTGCGCACCTCCGGGTCGGCGGATGCGGCCTGCATGGCCGCCTCCAGCCGCGCCAGCGTCTCCGGGCGTGTCCGCGCGGGCGCGAACAGCGCGAGCCAGCTGCTGCCGTGCACCGTCGGGAAGCCGGCCTCGGCGAAGGTGGGCACATCGGGTGTCTGCTCGGAGCGCCGGTCGCCGCTGGTCGCCAGCATCCGCACGCGTCCGGCCTTGTGCAGCTGGACGAACTCCGAAGCGGCGCTGAACGCCGCCGGCACCCGGCCGGCCATCAGGTCCAGGTTCATGGGCGCGCCGCCCTTGTACGGCACGTGCGACAGCTCGACGCCAGCCGCTTTGCCCAGCAACAGGCCGAAGAAATGCGGAAGGCTGCCGGCCGCCGGCGAAGCGAAAAAAGCAGCGTGCTGCGGATCGGCCTTCGCCGCCGCCAGGTAGTCGGCGACGGTCCTGGCCGCCGAGTCGGGCGGCACCGCCAGCGCGATCTCGAGCCGCGCCGCCTGGCCCACGGCCACGAAATCGGCCTTGGGGTCGTACGGGAGCTTGTTGTAGGTGAACTCGCTGAGCACGTTCACCACGATGTTGCCCAGCAGGAGCACCGATCCGTCGGCCGGCGCGCCCTTGACCGCGACCGCCGCCATCGTGCCGCCGGCACCGGGCTTGTTCTCGACGATCACCGGACGCTCCAGCGACTTGCTCATCGCCTGCGCATAGGCGCGAGCCAGGCCATCCGCGCCGCCACCGGCCGGGTATCCCACGACGATGCGTGTCGCGGCAGGCTCGTCGGCAGCGAGGGCTTGGAGCGGGAGCGCGAACACGGCAGTCACGACAAGTAGAAGCAGTGGATTGAACTTCAACCCTGTAATGCGTCCTGGTAGTGAGCCAGGCGCATGGCGCGATGGAGGAACATGCCGATCGGCCCGATTGTCCGCTCGTCGACGAAAAGCGGTGCATGGCCCGTACCGGGAATCTCGAGCCAGCGCGCGTCGGCATGCTCCTCCTGCATGCGCATGCAGACCTCCCTGCTCAGGAGCCTGGAATGCTCGCCGCGAAGTATCAGGACCGGGCAGTTCACGACATTCCACACCGGCCACAGGTAGACCCGGCTGGTCACCGGCTCCAGCGGAACCGCGCGCACATCGAAGCGGCTGCGCAGCCCGCCCTGCTTGTCGGCGATCACGCTGGACTTCGCCAGCGCCTCCCAGCGGGCGACGTCCAGCTGGCCGAAGCCCCCGAGCGTGGCCCGGAAGTAGACCGCGGCTTCCCTGAGGTCCCGGAACTCCACCGGCGTGGCTGCCTGGTCGCGCAGCCGCTGCAGCTCCGCGCCGTCCAGCTCGGCGCCGACGTCGTTGAGCACCAGCGAACGAACCAGTTGGGGGTGGCGCGCCGCCATCTGCAAGCCGAGCAGGCCGCCCATCGACGTGCCGACCCAATGCACCGTGCGCACCGCCAGGTGCCTGACGAGCTCTTC
Organism: Variovorax sp. dw_308; assembly: GCF_019207085.1. GTDB lineage: Bacteria > Pseudomonadota > Gammaproteobacteria > Burkholderiales > Burkholderiaceae_C > Variovorax. The sequence continues at coordinate 212,020 of NZ_JAATOM010000005.1, forward strand.
CAGCACTGTCAGGTAGGTGCGGCTGTTGTAGAGGCTGGCGTCGGCCAGCCAGTCGCTCTGCCCGCGGCCGGGCAAGTCGACGCACACGACGCAGTACTGGCCAGCCAGTGCCTGCGCCAGTTCATCGAAATCGCTGGAGTTGCGGCTCAGGCCATGCACGCAGAGCACCAGCGGGTGCGACGACTCGCCCCACAGCTTGTACGCAATGCGCGAGGAAACGGTGCTTTCACCGAGGGAAACGCGGAGGTGGCGCGTGACAGCATTCATGCCTGCAAGTCTAGGCAGTCGCCTCGGAGACACAATCGCGCAACACTCATTTCAGATTTGCAAATGGCGCATGACTACGAAAGTGGTCAGTTGCCACCGCGCGATCGCGCGAGCCGCGAGTTCCTTCAGCGCTGGCCGATGCGCGCGCCGTCCCCGAACAGGCCCTTCAGTTCCCGCGGCTGCGAGCGCCAGTACTGCTTCGGCGCATCCACCTGCGCGCCAAGCTCGGCGGCGGCGCGCCAGGGCCAGTGCGGCTCGAACAGGATCGCGCGGGCGATCGCCACGAAGTCGGCCTGTCCGTTGCCGACGATGGCCTCGGCCTGTTGCGGATGGGTGATGAGGCCCACCGCGATCGTCGGCAGCCCGGACTCGGCCCGGATGCGTTCGGCGAAGGGCACCTGGTAACCGTCGACCAGCGGGATCTTCTGCTTCTGCGAGACGCCGCCCGACGACACATGGATGAAGCTGCCGCCACGCGCGGCCAGGGCCTTCGCGAACTGCACGCTCTGGTCGACCGTCCAGCTCTCGCCTTCGTCGACCCAGTCGCTGGCCGAGAGGCGCATGCCCACGGCGATGTGCGCCGCCACCGCCCCGCGCACCGCATCGAACACCTCCAGCGGAAAGCGCATGCGATTGGCCAGCGAACCGCCGTATTCGTCCGTGCGCTGGTTGGCGATGGGCGAGAGGAACTGGTGCAGCAGGTAGCCATGCGCCGCGTGCAGCTCGATTGAGTCGAGCCCGAGCGCCTCTGCGCGTTGCGCAGCACGCGCGAAGGCGGCCTTGACGCGCGCCAGCCCTGCAGCGTCGAGCGCGATGGGCGGCGGCTCCCCGGGCGCATGCGGCAGCGCGGAGGGTGCTTCGGTCTGCCACGCGCCTTCGTCCGGCTTCAGGCTCTGCCCGCCGTTCCACGGCACGTGGCTCGACGCCTTGCGGCCCGCATGGGCGAGCTGGATGCCGACCGGCATCTTCGAATAAGCCCGGACCGCATCCAGCACGCGCTTCAGCGCCGCCTCGTTGTCGTCCGAATACAGGCCGAGGCAGCCGGGCGTGATGCGGCCCTGGCGCTCCACCGCGGTCGCCTCGATGATCAGCAGCCCCGCCCCCGACAGCGACAACTGCCCCAGGTGCATGAGATGCCAGTCGGTGGCATTGCCGTCCTGCGCCGAGTACTGGCACATCGGCGCGATGACGATGCGGTTGCGCAGTTCGATCGGGCCGAGCGTGCCGGCGGAGAAGAGTGAACTCATGGGATTCCTGTCGCGAAGGGGCGGGTGATGGCAACGCCGGACAAATCCCTCGTGCGACGCGCGCGGCGAACCGGGATATTGGCCAGCGTTGACTTATATCGGGGCCGCTGCGCGCGTGCTCGGCGCGGGGCATTCCGCGGGCACCCGGCCCGAGCCGGTCAACCCTCGCGCGCCATCGCCCGCACCGCGTCGCGCAAGGCGAGGATGCCGGGCTCGATCTTCTCCACGTCGATCGACGACAGGCGCAGTCGGAAGTAGGGACAAGGCCGCGGCGGTTGCGCGAAGAACACGTCGCCTGGCTCGATCAGCACGCCATGCTCTCGCGCGCGCAGCGACAGTGCGGCGCCATCGAGCCCCTCGGGCATCTTGACCCACACCGAGGCGCCGCCGTTCGGCACCGTGGCCTCGAACTCCGGAATGTGCCGCGCCAGCGCAGCCATCGCCGCGTCCATGCGCTGCCGCAGCACCTGGTTCACGCGGCGCGCATGCGAGTCGTGGTGGCCGAGCGAGAGGAACAGCGCATAGGCATGCTGCAGGAAGGCGCTCGGATGCCGCACCATCGCATGCCGAAGCAGGCGCAGCTCGCCGATCAGTTCCTTCGAGGCCACGATGTAGCCGAGCCGCATCGCCGGCGCGAGGCTCTTGGACAGCGAGCCGATGTAGATCACGCGCCCGGTCCGGTCCAGGCTCTTGAGGGCGGGCGTGGGCTCGCCGGCATAGAGGTTCTCGGCTTCGTAGTCGTCCTCGATGACGACGAAGTCCTGCAAGGCAGCCTTGCGCAGCAGCCATTGGCGACGCTCCAGGCTCAGCGTGCGCGTGGTCGGGCTCTGGTGCGAAGGGGTGACGAAGACATAGTCGAGCGCGGGCAGCGCATCGACGACCAGGCCCTCGTCGTCGACCGGAATGCCCACCAGCTGCGAGGTCCGCAGCGAGAACGCGTTGCGCGCATGCGGATAGCCCGGCTCCTCGAAGCCGACGCGCGTGCCGCGATCGAACAAGGCCTCGGCCACCAGGTAGAGCGCGTGCTGCGCGCCCACCGTCACGAGGATTTCCTCGGGCCGCGCGAACACGCCGCGCTTGGGCAGCAGCCGGATGCGGATCTGCTCGATCAGGTCGGGCATGTCGTCGGTCTCGAAGTCCGGCGTCCAGTTCGGCAGTTGCGAGCGGGCCAGGCTGCGCACGCAGCATTCGCGGAAGTCTTCGGTCGGAAAGAGCTGCGCGTCGTGCGTGCCGTAGACGAAGGGATAGGCGAACTTGCGCCATTGAGCGGGCTTGGAGAGCGTCGGTTGCTCGCGTAAGGAGCGCAGCACCCGCTCGTTCCATTGCGGTGGCGCACCGGCGCTGGCGCCGTCGGCGCTGAAGGGGTCGATGACGATGCGGGCCTCGCCGATCGATGACGGCAGCGCACCCGCATGGACGAACACGCCGGAGCGCGGGCGCGACTCCAGGTAGCCCTCGTCCACCAGTTGCTGATAGACGGCGGTGACGGTGTTGCGGCTCAGCCCCAGCGCCTGCGCGAGGTCGCGCGACGATGGCAGCGCCGCGCCGGCGGCGAGCCGGCCGTCGAGGATCACCTGCACCACCTTCAGGCGCAGGCGCGATTGCAAGGGCAGCCCGGTGTGGTCGTCCAGCGCAAAGAGCTGCGCCCACAGCGGCGTCGTCGATGGAAGCTTCGTGGTCACGGCGGGGGTCATCTACGCTCTTCAAAAGTGCATCGGGCGATGCATCTGGCTTTCACGATAAGGCTGGACTGGCTCTATGAGTCGGGACAAGCGGAGCTTAACCTTTGCTCAAGATTTGATCACCCGCAGGAGCCGTCTTGAACGCCGTTGCCACCCCCGTCACCGCAGCCACCCTCGAAGCTTTTTCCGACGCATGGAACCGCCACGACCTGCCGGCGCTGATGTCCTTCATGCATCCTGATTGCGTGTTCGAGACTGCCGCCGGCCCCGATGCCTGGGGTGCGCGGCACACCGGCCACGAAGCGGTGGCCAAGGCCTTCGTCGCCGCGTGGACGAACTTCCCGGACGCGCAGTGGCGGAATGGAAAACATCTGGTGCTGGGCGACCGCGGCATGTCGGAATGGACCTTCACGGGCACCGCATTGGACGGCCAGCGCAGCGAGTCCGACGGCGTGGACCTGTTCACCTTCAAGGACGGCAAGATCCTCGTGAAGAACGTGTTCCGCAAGGCGCGCCCATTGCTGCCTGCGGCTTGAAGCGAGGCCGGATCATGTGTGCAACGACCAGCCGTGGAGACGGCCGGGAACGGGATCACGCCGACGGCGTACTCTGCTCCGCGAATGTCCCCCGCCGTCAGCCTGCGGCTGCCGGCTCCCGCAGCTCCTCCTTTGTTTCGCTGCGCAGAGCACACCATCGACGTGATCCAGACGCGCTGTCGTTGATCGGCCGGCACGACACGGCGTGCCCTGGGCCAAGGGCATCGGGTGTTCCCCGCAGCGAAATGACCCTGGAACCACGGTCGCGTGCATCCGAGCGTGCCGTGATCGGCGTGCCAGGCAAGGCGCGACGACGCGGTGGGCTCCTGCCCACAAGGAGGAGCAACGCCGCATGGCGCGTCGAGCGCGGTGCGATCGGGTGCATGGGGCCGTGGGCTCCAGGGTCCCAGGAGGAGGCCGAAGGCCGGGGGACATTCGCGGAGGGGAATACCCGGTGTCCTCGGCCCGCACCCGTCCCGCTTCGGGTTTCATGCGCATTGGAAAACTGACATGAGCATCGCCACCCCGCGCGAACTCTTCGCGCCCTACGACCCGGCCTACGACCCGCTGGTCTCCGACGGGCCCGGCCGCAACCGCGACTACGCACCCACCTACTGGGCCGCCACTGCCGGCCCCGCCCCCGACGACGACGGGCCGGTGCACGGCGACTTCGACGCCGACGTGGTCATCATCGGCTCGGGCTTCACCGGCCTCGCCACCGCGCTCTTCCTCGCGAAGGAACACGGCATCAAGGCCGTGGTGCTCGAAGCCAATCGTGTCGCCTGGGGCTGCACCAGCCGCAATGGCGGCCAGGGCCAGAACGCAAGCGGCCGCCTCTACCGCTCGCAGTGGATCGAGCGCTGGGGCCTGGCCACCGCGCGGCGGCTCGACGCCGAGATCCGTTTCGGCTTCGACACCTTCAAGGAACTGGTCGCCGATGCGAATTGCGACCCGCAGCCCGGCGGCCATCTCTACATCGCGCACCGCGAGAAGAAGATGGCCTTCCTGCGCAACGAGGCGCGCGTGATGGCCGACCAGTTCGGCTATGCCACGCGCATGCTCAGCACCGAGGAAGTGCGCAGCGAATACTGCAACGACCAGGACGCGGCCGGCGCCATGCATGAGGCCGAGGGCATCTGCGTGCATCCGCTCAAGCTGGCCTACAGCTACCTGCGACGCGCTCGCGACGGCGGCGCACGCGTGCACACATCGAGCCCGGTGATCGGCTGGGAAACGAAGAACGGCGTGCACCACCTGAAGACGCCCGGCGGCATCGTGCGCGCGAAGACGGTGGGCATCGCCACCGGCGCCTACACCGCGCCCGGCCTGCACCCGACGCTGACCAATCGCTACTTTCCGGTGCTGTCGAATTCCATCGTTACGCGACCGCTGACCGATGCGGAACTCAAGGCCACCAACTTCCTCACGCACGAAGCCATTACCGACACGCGCACGCTGCGCTTCTACTACCGCCTGCTGCCCGACAAGCGCGTGCAGATCGGCAGCCGCAGCGCCATCACCGGCGCCGACGCGAGCCGCGACGCGCACTACAAGCTGCTGGTCGACGGCCTCGCGCGCAAGTTCCCGCCGCTCAAGGGCATACAAGTCGACTACTCGTGGTGGGGCTGGGTCGACGTCGCGCACGACATGATGCCGCGCGTGGTGCGGCCCGATCCGAAGCAGAGCGTGTTCTACGCGCTGGGCTATGGCGGCAACGGCGTGTCGTTCTCCGCGCATGCGGGCCGGCGCATGGCGCAGCGCATCGCAGGCGAGGGCGATGCGGCCTTCGACCTGCCGATCTACAACAGTCCATTGCAATTCCCCGCACAAGGCGAATGGGCTGCACGCTTCCGTCGCTTCGGACAGAGCATGCTGTACCGCTGGTACTACCTGCGCGACGAGCTCCTCTGAAGCGCGACCTGCAGCGTGAGAAGGGCATCGCCATCCTGTTCATCACGCACGGCCTGATCGGTGCGATGCCGCCGCGTGGAAATCATCGACGGCAAGCCGGTAGCGCCCCGTCCCTCCCTTCGCCACAATCGCCGTCGTCATTGCAGGCCATGGCCGCATGACCCTCATTCCCTCACCGCTCGATACATGACCGACATCACCGTCTTCCAGGCCCGCAAGATCCTCACGATGAACCCGATGCAGCCCGAGGCCACGCACGTCGCCGTGCGCGACGGCAAGGTGCTCGCGGTGGGCGACTTGGCGCGCATGCAGTCCTGGGGCGAGTTCACGCTCGACACGCGCTTTGCCGACCAGGTGCTGATGCCGGGCCTCGTCGAAGGCCACTGCCACCTGATGGCCGGCGGACTCTGGCAATTCCCCTTCGTCGGCTTCCATGCCCGCACGGCGCCCGACGGCAAGGTCTGGACCGGCTCCACCGATTTCGAGGCAGTGATCGAACGCCTGCGCGCCATCGAAGCCACGATGAGCGACCCGGCCAAGCCGTTGCTGGCTTGGGGCTTCGACCCGATCTTCTTCGGCAAGGAGCGCATGACCACGCGCCACCTCGACCAGGTCTCGACCACGCGCCCGGTGGTGATCCTGCATGCGAGCCAGCACCTGATGAACGTCAACACGCCGGCGTTGGTGCAATCCGGCATCACGCGCGACACCGAGGTCGAAGGCGTCGCGCGCTACGACGATGGCGAGCCGAGCGGCGAGTTGCAGGAGTTCGCGGCGATGTTCCCTGTGACGCGACTCACCGGCAACATCTTCCGCGTGGCCGGGGCGGACCCGGCCAGCCTGCGCCTGTTCGGCCAGATGGCGCAGCTCGCCGGCGTGACGACGGCGACCGACCTGGTCAACGACCTCTCCGACTACAACGCCGCCGGCTTGTCGACGGTCACATCGGAGCCCGACTTCCCCGTGCGCATCGTGCCGGCCTTCCTCAGCATGATGGAAGCGCTGGGCATCGACGCGAGCGCCGCGCGCATCCGCGACCGCCAGGCCAATGGCAGCAACGACAAGCTGCACTACGGCCTGGTGAAGATCGTGATCGACGGCTCGATCCAGGGCTTCACCGCGCGCGTACGCTGGCCCGGCTACTTCAACGGCGCGCCCAATGGCATCTGGATCCATCCGCCGGCGCAGCTCAAGGCCATGATCGCGCAGTTCCATGCGGCCGGCTTCCAGCTGCACCTGCACACCAACGGCGACGAGGCCACCGAACTCGCGCTCGACGCGATCGAGGCCGCGCTCGAAGCCCATCCGCGCAGCGACCATCGCCACACGCTGCAGCACTGCCAGATGGCCGACGCCGCGCAGTTCGCGCGCATGGCGCGGCTGGGCATGTGCGTGAACCTGTTCGCCAACCACATCTACTACTGGGGCGACGCGCACCGCGAACTCACGATGGGCCCCGACCGCGCGATGCGCATGGACGCCTGCGCCACCGCGCTCGCGCATGGCGTTCCAATGGCCATCCACTCCGACGCGCCGATCACACCGCTGGGCCCGCTGTTCACCGCGTGGTGCGCGGTCAATCGACTCACATCCACCGGCAGGAAGCTCGGCGATGCGGAATGCATCCCGGTGCCCGATGCGCTCTACGCCATCACCATGGGCGCGGCCTTCACGCTGTCGATGGACCACCTGGTCGGCTCCATCGAGATCGGCAAGTACGCCGACTTCTGCGTGCTCGCCGAAGACCCACTCGCGATGGCGCCGGAGAAACTCAAGGACGTGCCGGTGCTGGGCACCGTGATCGGCGGTCGCGTGATCGCGTTGCCGCGGGCGGCGTGAGTGAGAGGCGCTGGCGGTTCTCTTCGCCCTTCGCGGGCAGCAAGGATGCGCAGTTCAACGCATGAGGCGGACATGAAACAGCGCCGACGTTCGCTGCCGGACGAGGCCGCGAACGAGTGGCGTTGGGAGCGAGATCACGCCGACGGCGTACTCTGCTCCGCGAATGTCCCCCGCCCTTCGGCCTCCTCCTCTATTTCGCTGCGCAGAGCACACCATCGACGTGATCCGGACGCGCAATGGTTGATCCGCCCGCACAACGCGGCGTACCCCGTGCCGAGGGTGCTGGGTATCCCCCGCAGCGAAATAAAGGAGGAGCCGAAGGCGGGGGACATTCGCGGAGGGGGATACCCAGCGCCCTCGGCACGCGCCCCGTCAGCAACTCATGCGGCCTCCAACGCGATGGAACACTGAAATGACCGACACCTTCCACGCCGGCCGCATCCCATTGACCGTGATCGGCGGCTTCCTCGGCAGCGGCAAGACCACCCTTCTCAACCACATGCTGCAAGGCAACGACGGCCGGCGGCTGGCGGTGCTGGTCAACGACTTCGGCGCCATCAACATCGACGCCTCGCTGGTCAGTGCGCGCGGCGCCGACATGATCAGCCTCGCCAACGGCTGCGTCTGCTGCCAGATCGGCGGCGACCTCACCGATGCGCTGATCCGCGTCATCGACAGCACGCCCCGGCCCGACGCGATCGTGATCGAAGCCAGCGGCGTGTCGGACCCCTGGCGCATCGCGCAGGTGAGCCTCGCGGACCCGGCGCTCGCACTCGACGGCGTGGTGGTGCTGGTCGACGTCACGAGCGTGCTGGCGCAAGCCGCCGACCCCCTGCTCGCCGACACGGTGGACCGACAGCTCCGCGCCGCCGACCTGCTCGTGCTCAATCAGTGCGACCGCGCGGACGCGGGGACCCTGGCTGCCGTGCGCGCGAGGTTCGATGCGCAGTTGCCCGATACGCCTCGCTTCGAAACCCGGTTCGGCGAGGTACCCGTGGCGCTGCTCGGCGGGGCGCTACCGCTTGCGACGCGCGACACATCGCACGGCCCGCATTGCGCCGCCGGCTGTTCGCATACCGCTCATGACCACGATCACGCACCCGATCACGGCGCCGAGTTCGACACGTGGTCGCTGACCGCTCCCGGTGTGTTCCGCGCCGATGCGCTACGAGCCCTGCTGCGCGCCATGCCTCCCGGCGTGATCCGGCTCAAGGGCGTGGTTCACACCGATGCCCAAGGCCTGGCCGTATTGCAATTCGCCGGCCGCCACGGCTCACTGCGCGCATGGCCGGCCGGAACGCCCCAGCCCGCTACCACCGACAACACCCTCGTCGCGATCGGCCTGCGCGGCCGCTTGCACGCTGCGGCGCTGGAGCAATCGCTCCGCGGTAGCCTCACCGCGCGCTAGGGCCTACTGGCAGGAATCCTCCGGCGGTGGCGACGCCGGACAGATCAGATGGTATTTGGCATCGTGCAGGTATTGCCGCCATTCGCCACAAGTCAGGTTGCGACCGGCAATGCGACACGCGTCCTCCAGCATGGTCTGCTGGTCCCAGTTCTGGATCGAGACCGACGCATCGTACTGCAGAATCGCCACGCGCCGACCGGCCGGGCTGATGTCCACGCTTTTCACCCGCCCGCCCAGGTCGCTCAATCGGGCGAGTTGCCATCGTTTTCGCAGATCCCAGACTTCGCGTCCGCCCTTTGAGTTGCCGCTGACCAACGCATCGCCGCCTTCGATGAATACCAACCGGTCAACCACCAGATCGGCCGCCCGATTGGCAACCCAATCGCCGTCCCGATCGCCGGCCTGATCGTCGTTCCGGCGGTCCTTCGAGTTGTCTTTCCGAGCCACGTTCGGGTCACCCCCTGTTTCCTGCGGTCCGAAGGTGGCCACGACCTGTCCATCGGCAATGTTCTGCACGACGGTCAAGCCGTCCTTCCGGCCCAGCACGATCTGCTTCCCGTCGGGACTGAATGTCAGCTTCAGCACCCCCTGACCGACGGCGCGACGCTCGGCTTCCCCGTCGTTCTCCGCGCCCCGTCTGCTCTCGCCCTCCTGCACCTTGGGCAGGACGTCGACCGTCGTCTTCGCACCGAGCCGATAGAGCTGGACACTGCCTTTGTCCCCGCCCACGGCAAGCGTCTTGTCGTCCGGGCTGAACGCGATGGCATTCGTGCCCGGCGCCGAAGGCAGCGTGGTGGTGGCGCCGTCCTGACGGATCTCGCGCAACCAGATCGAGCCGTCCGTCGCAGCAACACCGAGCAACTTGTTGTCGCCGCTGATCGCGAAATGCCTGACCTTGTGGGACGCGTCCGCGGGTGCGGGCAGCGACAGGATCGGTTTGCCGACCGTCAGGACATCGACAACGTCAACCTTGCCGCCGGGTCGCTCGATGGCGACCCGCGTCCCGTCGGGGCTGAACTCCGCGAGCACCAGATCCTCGTCGGCCTTCAGCAGGCGACCGTCGCTCGCGTTCCAGAAATTCGCGCTGTACATGGACGTTCCCAGGACGGTCCCTGCGCTGTTGAATTCGATTTCCTCCGCACGATGGACCTTGCCGGCGGAAGCCAGCACCGGGCCCTGTTCAAGCGACCACACCTTGTGCACCGTCTGGTGGGATTGCCAGGTCGGCTTGAAACTGGCCATTGACTTTCCGTCCGGCGAAAACAGGAATGCCGTCACTTGTGCCGGTCGCTCCTGGCTGTTCACCACCGTGACGTTGTCGGCAATCGACTGGACCAGGGCCTCGCCGCTGCGCATTCCGATCGCAAGCCACCGCCCGTCAGGGCTGACCGCTGAAGCGACTATTTCCTCGTCGTGATTCACGGATCCGAGCGGCTCGAACGGCTTCGTGCGCCAGACCCGGGTGGTCCCGCCCTGACGGATCGTGAGGAAACGGTCGTCGGGCCCGAACTCCGCTTCTTCCTCCTCGTCATCTACGGCATCCCCCAGGAATCCGACGGTCGAACCGGTCATGGCATCGCGCAATTCGAGGCCGGCCTTGCCTTCCGGGTTCACGGTCCGCAACACGGCAAGGCGGCAATCACTGGAGCGCCGCAAGACGGTCCCGGACGTTTGCGGCATCTGCACCGTTTCCCCGCTCGCGAGCCGGGTGGCAACGATGCCGGTGCTGGGGCGGCCGTTGTCCTCGAGGCGTTCCTCCGTGCTGTACAGCAATGTGTCGCCGTCGTCTCCGAAGGTGATGCAGCGGCCATCCGTCTCGCCAACCTGCACGGCGGTTTTCGAGTCGGCCATGCTCCACACCGTGGCCTTGCCCCCGTAAGTCCAGGCCAGATGCCGGCCGCCCCGGTCGAAGGTCAACCGCCTGACACGGCCGGGCTCGCCGGGAAACCAGGCGCCCACCCTTGCGATGGGGACGCCATCGTCCGCCTTCCAGACGACCACCGAGTTGCCGCCGGCCGACGCCCACCGGGTGCCATCCGGGCTGTACGCCAGCGTGCGGATGGAGCCCCTGTGCGCGTTCTCCAGGTGCCGCACGACGTCCCAGTTGGCGAAGTCGATTTCGAAGATGTCACCGTCTTCCATGCCGAGCAAACCGCGCTTGCCGTCGGGGCTCACCGCCGAGACGTTCACCTGGCCTTGGGCGGGAAGGAGCCTGCGAACGCCATGGTAGGCAATCAGCCGTGCCAGCTGCGACAGTTGCGCATCGATGCGCTCCGGATAGATCAGGCTCGCTTGCGTACCGAGCAGCAGCGCGAGATCGGGCTTCAGTACCTGGGCACGATCCGCGTTGGTGAGGAGATCCGTCGCGACCGCATCCACCGACAGCTTCTCGGCCCGGTCGGTCGCGTTCCAGGCCCGGAACATCGAAACGCCCGCGATCAGGAACAGGACGAGCGCGCTTGCGATGACGATGGAACTCGTCAGGTTCTTGACCTTGTTGCGCTTCTGCGCCGCCAACGCTTCCCGTTCGCGCGCCTTGGCCGCCTCTTCCGCTTCACGTGCCACCCGGGCGTCGCGACTGTCCTTGACGACGCGCGTGAGCACGTCGTGCGTCAGTTCCAGGCGCCGGACGCCGAAGCGATCGTCCACGCGCAGCAGGCGCCCGGCCACCAGTTGGTCGATCGCCGCGCGCGTGACGCCGGACAGCGCGAGTGCATCGTCGTAGGCGTGGCTGTCGCGAAAGCCCGCTTCGGTGATCAGTTCGTCCTCGACGAAGACGCGCACGCGCGGGTCGAGGTCGCGCAGCGAGCGAAGGTAGAAGTCGACGAGGATCTCGCGTTCCGCCCCGGCGAGCAGTTCGGCGCCGATGCGGTCGCTGCCTTCGGCGATGCGGCGCAGGTTCAGTTCACTGCAGATCACGCTCAACAGCGCGGGGTCGACCTCCATGCGCTCGTAGTCCTCGGCCGCCGGCGCCTCGGCGTGGTTGCGCCACGCCAGGCCGATGATGCGGTCCGCGACGCCGTCTGCCACCAACGCTGAACCGCTGGCGACGACTTCGCGGGCCTGGTACCCGTTCATCGGCAGCAGGCGATAGCGATTGCGCATGAGGGATGGAATGCGCTGGCGCAGGCCCTCCATCTCCGCCAGGAAGTCTTCGCGGAAGCTCAACACCACCTTGCAACCCCTGCGCCGGAAATCGAATTGCGTGGTCAGCGAGAGATCGTCTTCGAGTGCGCGACGCAATGCCTCGGGCGGACGGTCCTCGATCAGGTCGGACAGTTCAGAGATGAATGCCTCGGTGCTGCGGCGCGTCTCGTCATCTGCCTGCCCGTGCGTGAAGATCTCCTCGAACTGGTCGAAGACCAGCACCGGCGTCAGTGCCTTGTTGCGGCGGCTCCAGACGCCTGCATCGCTTCGGTGGAAATGCTCCCACAGCGTTGCGCCCGCCAGAGGCGCGGTGGCTTCGGCCGCGACCTCGGTACAGGCCGCATCCAGCGCCTGCAGGACCTGCTCGCGCATCGGCAGGGCGGCGCCGTGGGCCAGGCGGATGAGCACCGGCAGGTGAAGGTCCCCTCGCAAACGCGGAAAGAGGCCCGCTCCGATGAGCGAGGTCTTGCCGAGTCCCGAGCGTCCGAACAGTATCGTCAGTGCCTCGCGCCGCACCAGGCGAGCGAGCTCGTCGGATTCGCGCTCACGGCCACGGAAGAAGGCGCGGTCGGCCTCGGTAAAGGAGGCGAGTCCGGGCCAGGGGTGCACCGACGACAGCCGCGCGGTGTCCGGGTCACCGTCAGACGCAGGGGTTGCAGAAGCTTCCATCTTCATTGGCGCCTGGCGCGCGCCGAGATCGACCGGTACATCTCGCGCATGCGATCGATGAAGGCGGCGGAGGCCTCGCCATCCTGCAGCACGGTCCACTGTGCCTTTCGAAAGCGGTCGGGCACGACGCTGGTGTAGGGCGGCGTGTCATCGATGACCACGGGAACGATGAACGGCTCGTCCGGCGCCATGCCGCTGGCCCGATCGTCAGCGGCATTCCACTCGCTCCAGAAGTAGTCGCGCCTTCGCGTCTCGTCCTGGGTGGCGCGGGAGATCACCGGGATGAACAGGATGCTGGCGTCGACGCCGCGCCGGATGCGTCGGTCCCATTCGGCGCCCGCCTGGAGCTGCTCCCGGTCGAACCAGACGTCGATGCCGGCCGCGTCCAGCGACTGGGCGAGGCGGCGCACGGCCACCGCATCCTGGCTGGAATAGCTCAGGAACACGGCGCCGTCGGCACCGGCCTTCGGGGGTGGCACTTCGTCAAGGCGCACCGGGTTGCCCTCGGGGTGCCGCTCGCCCCAGCGCTTGCGCAGCTCCGCGCAGAAAACCGAAGGATCGAGCGCGACCAGGCGCGTGTTGGGGCTGAAGTCCGCGAGGAATGTCGCGAGTTCGGCATCGCCCGTTGCCATGGGCTCGACCAGATACTCCAGCGTCACGCGTCGTGACGACAGGGGTGCGTTCTTGGCGGCTCGCAGGAAGAATCGGGCAAGCCAGTCGGGGAGGCGGCAGCCCAGCAGCAGCAGGTGGCTGTCGCGCAGTGCGTCGAACAGGAGCTTGGGCTTGCGCGCATCGTCCTGCAGCGCATGCAGGAATTCCAGCCTGTCTTCGTCACAGATCACCCATTCAGGCGCAGAAGACTGACGGCCCAGCAGGTGGAACACAGTGGGGGCGGCAAGACGTTCGAGCGGCGTCGGCAAGTCGGTCGCGCGGTTGGGCGCGAAGGTCACCACCTCCGTGCGGGCATCCCCGCCGTGGCGAACCAGATCGATCGCGCGCTCCAGCATCGCATCGAACGAGAGCGTCACGAAAAGGTTCAACGGGCTCACCGCGGCGAGGTCGAGCATGGCCTGCGGGGGTTCGACTTGCAGGTCCTTGATGACTTGCGCGATGCGCACGTAGAGGTCTTCCTTGCGCGACCTCGGCAGCATCAGGTAGCGGCTGATCACATCCACCAGGCGCGGCGCGTGGCCGGCGCCGTTCAGGTCGATGCGCAGCTTCGCGGCCAGGCGTGACGCCACCAGTGCGTCGAAGGTTTGCGTTTGCCCATCGCAAGCCACGGGAAGCAGCCCGCTGTCGATGACCACCACGACCCTGCGATCGTCGATGTAGTCGAGCAGGTCGTTCCAAAAGAACTCGTCAAACAGGTCGTCGCTCACCGCGCAAGCATCAGGCTGCGGCTGCTTTTTATCAAGCGCCGCGTGCCACTTTCTCCGCCGGATGGGGGAGGCGCGGCATCGCAGGCGCACCGTGCCTCCATATCGATGCCTGCTACGGCAAATTGATCACCGCCGCCCCCTTCGCCCCGAACCAGATCACTCCGCTTCCCATCATCGCCTGCCCGTTCGCAACGGACATGTCGTGCGGCAGCGCCACCTTCAGCGCCTCGATGAAAGGTTTGGTGAAGACCTGGTCCCATGCGGCGACCAGTTGCTCGGTGCTCGCGATCTGGCGCGTCTTGCCGCCCTGCTTGACCTTCAGCGGATAGTCGACGAAGCGCGCAGCCTCGGCACGCTCGCTTGCCAGCACGGCCTTGTAGAAGTCCTGCACGCGCGCCTCGAAGGCCGCATCGGGCTCGCTGGTGACTTTCTCGTAGCGTCGCGCGCTGCTCTCGCGCTTGCCGGTGTTGCCAAGGGTCACGTCCAGGCGCCGCTTCGCCAGCGTCCACGTCCCGGTCGCGCCGATGCTGTTGGCCAGCTCCGGCGGCTTGCCATCGCCATTGCCCGCGCCCACCAGCTCGAGGTCGAAAACGCCGCCGCCCGCTTCGAGGAGCAGCAGCCGCCCGTTTTGCTGGCTGCCGGTCAACGGAATGTCCGCCAGCGCCTTGCCGAGGAAGTAGTGCCCCGTCAGCTGCCCTTCCGCACCCTTGACCGGCGCCAGCGTCATGCCGATGGCGTCGGTGCCCAGCGCGCCTTCGTAGATGAATTCGATGGTCGGGGCAACCGGTGGCGCCGCCGGCCCCCGTGCCCAGCCGCTGGCGGCGCAACCGAGCGCGGCAGCGGCGAGCGCGAGGCGCGAAGCGAACATCCGGCGCGTCGCAGGCGAAGGGAAAGGGAAAGGGAACGACAGCGGCAGCTTTGAAATCATTGCAGAAAGTTTCCGGCGTTGCCGCGACCTTACACCGACTGGTGTGCTGTCCCGCATGACCTGCGGCGTCATCGACCCGACGCAGCCAGGGCACGACAGTGAGGGCACGACTCACAACCCGCACAAGGAACCAGTCCATGAACGGCTTCGACCTCCTCCCCCTCGGCGTCTCGCTGCTCATCGGCGTCGCCGCCTTCGGCTCCTGCATCGGCATCGGCATCGTCGGCTCGAAGTTCCTCGAAGGCACCGCGCGGCAGCCGGAACTGGTCGACACGTTGCAGACCAAGTTCTTCCTGATCGCGGGCGTGACCGATGGCGCCTTCATCATCGCCACCGGCATCGGTCTCTGGTTTGCGACCTCGAATCCGTTCCGGGGGTGAGTTGGCGGCGGATGGCAGACACAAGCCCGTGTTTGGCGTCCAATCGGGTCCATGGACCTGCACATCCGCACCTTGCGCCCGAACGAAATGCGCCTGGCCATCGACTTCGCCGCGCTCGAGGGCTGGAACCCGGGCCTGCACGATGCCGCCTGCTTCCATGCGGCCGACCCCGAGGGCTTCCTGATCGGCGAACACGAGGGCAAGCCCGTGGGCTGCATCGCCGCCGTGCGCTACGAGGCGCACTTCGGCTTCATCGGCTTCTACGTGGTCGCGCCGCCGTGGCGCGGCAAGGGCTTCGGCCTGAAGCTGTGGCAGGCGGGAATGGCCCGGCTGGAAGGGCGCGTGATCGGCCTGGACGGCGTGCCGGCGCAGCAGGACAACTACCGGCGCAGCGGCTTCACGCTGGCGTGGAACAACGCGCGCTTCGCCGGCGTGGCCCGCCCCGCGGGGCAGGCGGTGGCGGGACAGATCGTGCCGTTGTCGGGCGTCGACTTCAAGCTGGTTCGCAGCGACGACCGCCGCGTGTTCCCGGCCGCGCGCGATGAGTTCCTGCGCGCCTGGGTCGGCATGCCCGACGCCACCGGGCTGGCCTGGATGGAGCGCAAGCGCCTGGCCGGGTGGGGCCTGATCCGCAAGTGCCGCGAGGGCCACAAGATCGGCCCGCTCGTGGCCGAGAGCCGCGACGTGGCCAAGTCGCTCTACCTGGCGCTGTGCCGCAGCGTGCCGGTCGGCGACACGGTGTTCCTCGACGTGCCGCTGCGCAATGCCGATGCCGCCTTGCTGGCCACTTCGCTCGGACTGCAACGGGTGTTCGAGACGGCGCGCATGTATGCCGGGGCCACGCCGGCCTGCGAGATCGAGCGCGTCTACGGCGTCACTTCTTTCGAGCTCGGCTGAGCGTCTCCGGGTCGATCAGGCGCACCACGCCCTCCTGCGCCACCGACGCGACCAGCCGGCCGTCGCGCGAATAGATCTCGCCGCGGCACAGGCCGCGCGAATCCACGCCGTTGGGCGAATCGATCGAATACAGCAGCCAGTCGTCCATGCGGAAGTCGCGGTGGAACCACATCGCATGGTCGAGGCTCGCGGCCACCAGGTCGGGCTGCATGAAGCTCAGGCCGTGCGGCAGCAAGGCCGCGCGCAGCAGGCCGTGGTCCGACGCGTAGGCCAGCATCGCGCAATGCAGCGCATGGTCGTCGGGCAAGGCGGTCAGCGATCGCATCCAGAGGCGGTAGTCGTCCGGGCGCGGCTCTGGCTCCAGCGGGTCGGTCGGGTCAACCGTGCGGTACTCGATGGGCCGCTCGGCGTCGAACTTGGAGCGGGCTGCCAGGTCCGGCACGCGAGTCACCATCGCGCGACGCAATGCGGCGTCGCTCACCAGCGTCTCCGGCGCGGGCACGTCGGGCATCGTGTGCTGGTGCTCGAAGGCGCCTGTCTCGCCGGCCTGGAACGAGGCCATCATCGTGAAGATGGTGCGGCCCTTCTGGATCGCCGACACGCGCCGCGTTGCGAAGCTGCGGCCATCGCGCACGCGGTCGACCACGTAGTCGATGGCCTCGCGCTTGTCGCCGGCGAGCAGGAAGTAGGCATGCAGCGAATGCACCGGGCGCGACGCGTCGACCGTGCGGATGGCGGCCATCAGGGCCTGGCCCAGCACCTGTCCGCCGAACACGTTGCGCGTGCCGATGTCCTCGGTGGCACCGCGGAAGCGGTCGGCGTCAAGTTGCTCCAGCCGCAGCAGAGTGACGAGGTCCTTGACGATGCGGTCGGCGTGGGCGGTGGTGAGACTCATGGCTTTGATTTTGCCGCCGTCGGATCGGCGAAATGCGGGGGCGCGTCGCCTGGGTTCCAGCGGCGCCGCGTGGCATGTGGCCCACGAGGCGCGAAATCGTTGCGCGGCTATTTGCGGGACCGCACGCTAACGCGCAAGAAGCACGCCATCCGCCGCCAGCGCCCCTTGCAGCGCCGCGACGTCGACGGCACGCATCGACGCGCCCCGGGCCATCGCCGCCGCGGTGCCGGCAGCCTGACCCATCACGAAGCAGCCTCCGCTCGCCCGCGCGGCTGATTGGCCTTCGTGCGTCATCGAGGCGCAACGCCCGGCGACGAGCAGGTTGTCGACCTTGTGGGGCACCAGCATGCGCCAGGGCAGGTCGTTGCAGGCGTTGTCGGCGTCGCGCGGAAAGCCCCAGTCGATGCGGCCGTCGCGGTGCAGCTCCATCGGCCAGGCGTTGATGCCGATCGCATCGTCGAAGCGGGCCGACGACAGGATGTCCTCGCCGGTGAGCGCATAGGCGCCATCGATGCGCCGGGTCTCGCGGATGCCGACCTGCGCCGCGATGTCGACGATCTGCGCCTGGGCAAAGCCCGGCACCTTGTCGCGCATGAAGCGGAAGTACTCGACGATCTGGCGCCGGCCCTCGGTTTCGCCGGCGCTGAGCTGACGCGCGTCCACCCCGCTCATCGCACGGCCCTCGGCATTGCGGATCTGCGTCACGTTGGCGCGCCATTCGCTCGGGTTGATCTGCGGCCGCACGATCGCGCCCTCGCGCGGAAACCTGTAGCGACCGGGCTCGTCGCGCAGCGCGGCTTCCATCAGGTCGTTGATGGCCTTGAACTCGCCGATGGCTGCGAGCGCCGGCCCTGGCTCGACATGGCCGACGCGGAACATCGTGGTCGGGAACAGGCTGTTGCCCTGCCCGTCGCCCACCTCGAAAGGCACGCCGGCAAAGGCGGCCACATCGGCGTCGCCGGAGCAGTCGACGAAGGCGCCGGCCCGGATGGCCTGCCGGCCCGACTTGGTCTCGACCACCAGGGCGGCGATGCGCGCCGGCGCACCTTCCGCCGCATCCTCCATCAGCACGGATGCGGCCCACGCGTGGAACAACACATCCACGCCCGCCGCGAGCAGCAACTGGTCGGCCGCGCACTTGTAGGCCGACACATCGTAGGAGCGCACCCGGATGCGGCCCTGCATGCCGTCCTGCGGCTTGTTGAGGCCGCCGAGCGCATCGATGCGGTCCAGCAATTCGTCCACCACGCCGTGCACCACCTGCGTCATCTCGCCGCCGCGCCGGCCATGGAGCCCGGCGAAGTTGGTCACGCCGCCCGCCGTGCCCATGCCGCCCAGGAAGCCATAGCGCTCGACGAGCAAGGTGCGCGCACCGTGGCGCGCCGCACTGGCGCTCGCGGCCAGGCCGGCCGGGCCGCCACCGATCACGACCACGTCGTACTCGCCGAAAACCGGCAGCCTGCGCGCCGGCTCGGTGAGCATGCCGCCGACACTATTCAAGCTTGATGCCCTGGGCATTGATGATGCCGGCCATGATCGCGGCCTCTTTCTTCACCCGCGCGCGCATGCCGTCGGGCGAGGTGCCCACCGCCTGCCAGCCCTGGTCGAACAGCTTCTGCCGCACGTCGGCCGATTTCATGATCGGCCCGAGTTCGTGCGCGATGCGTTCCTGCGCCGCCTTCGACAGGCTGGCCGGCCCGAGCAGCGCGGCCCACACCTCCAGGTCGAAGTCGCGCACGCCGGCATTGGCCAAGGGCGCGACTTCGGGCGCGAGCGGACTGCGCCCACTGGTCAGGCCGATGGCCTTGATCTTGCCGGTGCGCACTTGCGGCATGGCCACGCCGGGTGGAACCAGCGCCATCTGCACCTGCCCGCCGAGCATCGCGGTGATGACCTGCGGATTGCCCTGGAACGGCACATGCACCGGCGCAAAGCCGCGCACGCGGGACTTGAGCAATTCCATGCCGAGGTGCCCGACCGAGCCGACGCCGACCGAACCGTAGTTCCACTTGTCGCCCGCGACACGGGCCGCGTCGAAGAACGTCGGACCCGATGGCAGCGAGGGCAAGGCCACCAGCACCAGCGGCGCGGTGACCAGCAGCGACAGTTCGGTGAAATCGCGCGCCGGGTCGTAGGGCAGGCTCGGGTAAAGAAGCTTCGACGAGGTCAGGTTGCCGTTGATGACGATACCCAGCGTGTGGTCGTCCGTGGCCTTGGCCACGAAGTCCGCGGCGATGTTGCCGGAGGCGCCCGGCTTGTTGTCCACGACGACCGGCTGGCCCAGCGCGCGCGCCAGCGCTTCGGCCAGCACACGCGCTGCAATGTCGGGTGTGGAGCCGCCCGGAAAGCCGACCACGAGATGCACCGGCCGGGTCGGCCAGGTGTTGCCCTGGGCATGGCTGGCAAGAGGCGCAAGAAGAGGCGCAAAAAGAGGCGCGGCGCTAGCCGCAAGCAGGAGGTTTCGACGGGAGATTGGCATGGCCGGCATGATCGCACAGGGCTTTCTTGCGAGCGCCCATGTGAAGAGGCCCGCGCACGGCGGGCCTCGGATTCACACCTTCTCAGGGGACGTTGGCCCCGCTGACCTGGAACGGCTTGCCGGGCAAGTCCATCTTGCCGCCGTATTCGATCTTCACGCCGTTGGTTGCAATCACCGGGCAGCCGCCGGTGGCCTTGGGGCAGGCGCCGCCATCGATGAAGGAGACCGGGCCGTAGCGGAAGTTGTGGACGGCCCTGCCTTCATGGTCGGCGACCGTCACGACGTAACCCCAGTTCGCGAAGTTGTCCGCGTCCTCGACGGCGATCGGGTCCTGCATCCGCGGATCCTGCAGCGTGCGCACGATGCTGCTGCTGTTGGCGCCGAAACGGACCCAGGAGATCTTGCGATCACCGCGCGAAGTCACGATCACCTGCATGTTGGGATCGGCATATTCGGTGGGAATGTCCGGCTCGCCCTTCGACCACGACAGCGATGTCGGGTTGCGGCCGACATTGGCCGCGAACTGCGGCAACTCGGCGATCGAGGACGCCGTGGTCGCCGTCGCCGTCCGGCCGGGCGCATAGTTTCCGAGGCTGTAGACACGCAGGACGCCCTCCTGCGTCGCGATCCAGGCGCGCTGGTTCGGCCCCCACACGGTGGTCTTGACCGCGGTCGGCTTCTCCGGCAACGAGATCATCTTGACCACCGTGGGCGCCTGTTGCGGCTGGTTGGCGAACGTGTACGGCCATTGGCTGTCGGCCTGGCCCAGGCTGGCCATGCGCGCGTTGAAGGTGCCCAGGTCGCCACCGAAGTAGATGCTGTTGACGAAGGCGAACAACGGCTTCAGGTCGATGAAGGCGGCCTTCTTCTCCGACTTGGAGATCACCACCGCCATCCCGCCCTTGGCGTACTTCCATGCGTTCTCGCCGTTCAGGAAAGCCTGCCGGTTGGCCTGGTTGGTCAACGGAAGCGGCGTGCCCACGAAGATGCCGCCGGGCAGCATGGTGTCGAACGGGTCCACCCCGGTGGTCACCGCAATCTCCGTCGGCGCCTTCATCACGGAGCCATCCGGGCCGACGAGGTCGATGTAGCCCAGGATCTTCATGAAGGCGATGTTGCCGATGTTGGGCAGGCCGGGGTACACGCCCATCCACTCGTTCCACCAGTTGTACCAGGCGCTGTAGTCGCCGTTGGCCTGGCTGTTGAACGGGTTGCAGTTGTCGCAGAGGCCAGCCAGCGCCACCACCGCTACCTGGCCCTTCATGGCGGTGGTGTCCCACACCGTGACCAGCGCGAACTCGCTGTTGTTGGTCATGGCGATGCCTGTTGGGACCTTGTTGGGAGGCAGCTTCACCGTCGACCTGTTGGTGGCGGTGTTGGTGCCGACGGTGCCGATCACACCGTTCTGGAACGCCGCCAGGCCCTGGTTGCAGAAACCGGGACGCCCCCCGCAACGCGTGACCGCGACCGGGTCGCCGCCCACGATGCCCTTGGCCCTGTAGTCCGCCACGTTGATGCTGTTGAGGCCCGCCCCGTAGAGGGTCCAGCTCAACTGCGGCAACTGCGCGAAAGTGCTGAACATGTGGGTCGTCGTCTGGAAATCGGCGATCCCCACGTGGGCCGCATTGCTGTCGGCCACGAAGCTGACGTTGGCCTTGTTGCTGGAATACAGGCCCGGACTGGCGGAACGCGCCCCGACCTGCCAGAGATACGGCGCATCGGGAGACATGTACTGGTAGCCCAGAAAGTTGTTGTTGGGCCGCGGCCCGAACAACTGGGCACCTCCGCCCGCGCCGTACGAGGCCGCATTCGGACCGTAGCGGTAGGTCATGCCTTCCGGCTTGCTCAGCAACGCCGCCATGGCGGAATAGGCCGCGTCGACGATCTTGCCGGATGCGTCGACCACGTCGCCGACCAGGGACGAGCCGATGCTCGGCAGCGTCTGGGCGCCGCCGGAACTCGCCCCGTCGCGCACGGTCTCGCAGACCCTGGGCGCCGGAACGCCAGGATTCCCGAAGAGGTCGATGTGGCACATGATGGCGATGTCCGCGGGCATCAGGACCTCGCGCCAGTTGTTGCCGCTGCCAAAGCGCACCACGGTCGGCGACGTCAGCTTGAAGATCTCACCTTCCCTGACCAGGGGTTCGATCAACTTGCCCGGAGCCGGCGGGGGCGCCGCCGGCGTGTCGACCACCGATTCGCAGACCCTGGGCGCAGGCACGCCGGGGTTTCCGAAGAGGTCGACGTGGCACATGATGGGGATGTTGGGGGGCATGGTGACCGTGCGCCAACTGCTGCCGTTGCCAAAGCGGACCGGGGTGATTGCTGCCAGATTGAAGATCCCGCCCTCGTTGGCCACGCGGACGATCGTCTTCCCCGGAATCTGCGAAGACGTCGCCGGCTGCGCCGGTGTGTCGGTCACCGTCTCGCAGACCCTGGGTGCGCCCACGCCGGGGTACCCGAAGAGGTCGACGTGGCACATGATGGCGATGTTGGCGGGCATGGTGACCTCGCGCCAGTTGTTGCCGCTGCCAAAGCGCACGACGGTCGGCGTCGCCAGCCTGAAGATCTCGCCTTCCTTTGCCAGGGCCGTGTAGGTCTTTCCGGTGGCCGGCGCGGTGTCCGGTACGTCGATCATCGTCTCGCAGACCCTGGGCGCGGCCACGCCGGGGTATCCGAAGATGTCGACGTGGCACATGATGGCGATGTTGGCGGGCATGATGATCTCGCGCCAATTGCTGCCACTGCCAAAGCGCACCCAGGTCGGCACCGACAGCTTGAAGATCTCGCCTTCGTTGGCCAGGTGCGTGGTGACGATTTTCTCGCGGGCGCTGGCCTTGGCGTCGGTGGAACCGGACGAGGCTTCGGCACTCGGGACGCTGATGGTCTTGTCGACTGCGCCGGTCGCGCCGGCAAAGGATGAGGCATTGCTGCCGCCGCTGCCACCGCCGCATGCGGTCAAGATGGACGCGAGGACGAGCGCGGCAAATGCTGACTTCTTCATTACGTTCTAATTGTTTTCCGTTCCCTGTAATTACTTATTTGTACATAGCAGGCACTTTCCACGCAACCGTTCTTTCAAATGTTTCTATCTGCGGTGTTGTCACAACATTGGGGGGCAAATGTAAAGAAACGAACGGGCGCTTCATGCGGAATGGGCCCGAATCCGTTGGATTTGACTGGCACCGGATCCGCCGGCTTGTAACAACTCGGGTTGCCCTGGACGCGCAGGCGTCAGTGCCAACGTCTTTCTTTCAAGCTCAGGAAAAAATCACGTTGCCTTCGAGCAACAGTGCAGGCAGTTGGCGACATGAAATCGTTGCAATTTCACGACAACCAAACCGCGCTTGGCGCCGAGCGCCCCCGCGCGCATTGACGGCACTGCCGGACGAAAAAAGGCCCGCGCGAGGCGGGCCCTTTCGAATGTGCGGCGATGCGCCGGATGCGCCGATCTCAAGTCGATGTGGGCATTGCCACCTCGACTCGAGCCGGCCCGGCGGGCCTCGCGGCTCAGGACACGTTGGTCCCGCTCAGTTGGAACGGCCGCCCCGGGAGGGTCATCTTGCCGCCGTATTCGATCTTCATCGTCCCGAAGGGCGTCCCGTTGGTCGGAACGACCGGGCAACTGTTGGCGTTGGGGCAGGCCCCGCCATCGATGAAGATCACCGGACCGTAGCGGAAGTTATGGACGGCCTTGCCCCCGTAGTCGGCAACGGTCACCACGTAGCCCCAGTTCGCGAAGTTGTCTGCATCCTCGACCGCGATCGGGTCCAGCATCCGCGGATCCTGCAAGGTGCGCGCAATGGTGCTGCTGTTGCTGCCGAAGCGAACCCATGAGATCTTGCGGTCGCCGCGCGAATTCACCAGCACCTGGAAGTTCGGATCGGCATAGGTCACGGGAATGTCCGGTTCACCCTTCGAGACGGACATCGAAGTCGGGTTGCGGCCGACGTTGATCGCGAACTGTGTCAGTTCGCTGATCGACGACGGCGTCGGCGAAGCCACGGTCGGGCCCGGCGCATAACTGCCAAGGCTGTAGACGCGCAATGTGCCATCCTGCGTCGCGATCCAGGCGCGCTGGTTGGCGCCAAACACCGTGGTCTTGACGGCTGTCGGCTTGTCGGCCGTGGCGATCATCTTGACGACCGTCGGCATCTGCGCCGTCGCGTTCGTGATGTTGGGCCACTGGTTGGCCCCCTGGCCCAAGGTGGCCATTCGCGCGTTGAACGTGCCGATGTCACCACCAAAGTACACGCCGTTGAAGTACGTGAACAATGGCTTCAGGTCGATGAAGGCCGCCTTCTTCTCCGACTTGGAGATCACGACTGCCATGCCGCCCTTGGCGTACTTGTCGGAAAGATTGCCACTCAGGAAGGCCTGGCGGTTGGTCTGGCTGGTCAGGGGATTGGGGTAGCCCACGAAGGCGCCGCCCGCCACCAGGGTGTTGAATGCGTCATACCCGGTCGTCGCGGCGATCTCCGTCGGAGCGTTCATCGCGGTGCCATCGGTGGCGACGAGGTCGACATAGCCCAGGATCTTCATGAAGGCGATGTTGCCGACGTTCGTCAGGCCAGGGTACACGCCCATCCACTCGTTCCACCAGTTGTACCAGGCGCTGTAGCTGCCGTTGGCCTGGCTGTTGAGCGGGTTGCAGCTGTTGCACAGCCCGGCCATGGCCACCACCGCCACCTGGCCCTTTTGCGTGTTGGTGTCCCACACGGTGACCAGCGCGAACTCGCTGTTGTTGGTCAGGGCGATGCCCGTGGGCACCTTGTTGGCCGGCAGCTGGGTCGTTGCCCTGTTGTTGGCGGTGTTGGTGCCCACGGTGCCGATCACACCGTTCTGGAACACCGCGATGCCTTCATTGCAGAAGCCGGGGCGTCCGCCGCATCGCGCGACCGCGACCGGGGCGCCGCTGACGACGCCCTTGGACCGGTAGTCCACCACGTTGATGCTGTCGAGGCCGCCCCCGTAGAGGGTCCAGCTCAACTGCGGCAACTGCGCAAAGGTGCTGAACATGTGGGTCGTCGTCTGGAAGTCGGTGATGCCCACGTTGGCAGAGCTGTCGGCGGCGAAGGCGACGTTGGCCTGGTTGCTGGAATAGGCGCCGGCGCTGGCGGAACGCGCACCCACCTGCCAGTTGTACGGGGCGTTGGCCGCGATGTACTGGTAGTTGTTGAACAGGATGTTGGGGCGCGGACCGTACAACTGCACGCCGCCGCTGGCGCCGTACGACGGTGCGTCCGGACCGTAGCGGTAGGCCAGCCCGACCGGGTCGCTCATCAGGGAGGCCATCTTGTTGTAGGCGGCCGCAACGACCTTGCCGGAGGAATCGACGACATCGCCGGACAAGGCCGTGCCACTGCTGCCGCCGGACGCCGGGGGCGTGGTCACGGGCGGCGTCGTGACGACGGGCGGCGTCGTGGTGGCGGGGGGCGTCACCACCGGCGTCGAGGGGGCGGAAGCCACTGTGTCGACCACGGTTTCGCAGACCCGGGGTGCGGGCACGCCGGGGTTACCGAAGATGTCGACGTGGCACATGATCGCGATGTTCGCGGGCATGTCGACCGTTTTCCAACTGCTGCCGCTGCCGAAGCGCACCGTGGTGATCGCCGTCAACTTGAAGATTTCACCTTCGTTGGCCAGGTGCGTGATCGTCTTCCCGGGAATCGTGCTGGAGCCTGCAGGCGCCGTCGGCGTCGACGTGGCAGGGGTGGAAGGCGTCGTGGCAGGCGGCGTTGTGGCAGGTGTGCTTGGCGTCGATGCGGGCGGCGAGGTCGAAGCCCCCGCGTCGACCACCGTCTCGCAGACCCGGGGTGCAGGCACGCCAGGGTTACCGAAGATGTCGACGTGGCACATGATCGCGATGTTCGCGGGCATGTCGACCGTTTTCCAACTGCTGCCGCTGCCGAAGCGCACCGTGGTGATCGCCGTCAACTTGAAGATTTCACCTTCGTTGGCCAGGTGCGTGATCGTCTTTCCCGGGATCACCGACGAGCCCGCCGGCGCGGTTCCCGTGGTCGTCGCCGGCGTTGCCGGCGTGGTCGTGGTCGTGTCGGGCACATTGACCACTGTCTCGCAGACCCGGGGTGCAGGCACGCCGGGATTACCGAAGATGTCGACGTGGCACATGATCGCGATGTTCGCGGGCATGTCGACCGTTTTCCAGTTGCTGCCGCTGCCGAAGCGCACCGTGGTCACCGCGGGCAACGTGAAGATTTCACCTTCGTTGGCCAGGTGCGTGTAGACGGTTTTCTGGCGGGTGGTGCCCTTCGGGTCGGCTGTGGTGTCTGGCGTGGTGGCGGCTTCGACTGTGGTGGAAGGCTTATCGAGCGCGGCGACTGTGCCGAGGGAGGAGGTGCCGCTGCTGCCGCTTCCGCCCCCGCACGCGGCCAGGGTCGTCGCGAGGATCAGCGCGAGTAGTGTTGTCTTCTTCATTACATTAAGGTTGATTGCCGAATTTCGTCATTACTTATTGGTACATAGACGACCTTTTTTAGGCAACTTGTCTTTCAAACGTTTTCTGCCTGCTGCGCTGCAGCAACAATTGTTAGTTACAGATCAACAATCGTTCGATCGATATATGCCTTTTCCCTCGGAGGCCTTCGTTCCGGGCCAAGCACATGTCCACGTTTCTGAAACAGATAGCGGGTTACAAGCATCGAAAATGCGCCAAGAATGTGCGTTTTTGCTCCCGTTTGGTGCAGTTATGGCGTTGCAGGCGCGCAACAAAGGAAGATGTAGGACGCCGTCTGTTGCAACGTTGCGTCGTTTCCGACGGGCTGGATGCGCCTTCGCCGACATGTAGATGCGCGATTCGGACCTTTTGCGCTGCGGTTTTCCGCGTTGCGAGGTATCCGCCGTCCGTCACCTCGTGCGCGTCGGAGTGGCGCGGAAACGGGTCCTCAGGATAATCAGACCATCGCCGCCTTGGCCGTCCTCAAAGGGTTCCATGTCCTCCATCACGCTTCGTTTTCTCGCCGAGCCCAGCACGGTCAACTTCGGCGGCAAGGTGCACGGCGGCACGGTCATGAAGTGGATCGACGAGGCCGGCTACGCGTGCGCCACGAGCTGGGCCAAGCGCTACTGCGTGACGGCCTTCATCGGCGGCATCCGCTTTCACCACCCGATCATGATCGGCGACCTGGTCGAAGTGGAGGCGCGCCTGGCCTACACCGGCAAGACCAGCATGAACATCTCGGTCGAAGTGCGCAGCGGCGACATGAAGGGCGGCGTCATGACCAAGACCACCGAATGCCTGATCGTGTTCGTCTCGGTCGATTCGCATGGCAGGCCGATGCCGGCGGAGGCCTTCACGCCCAGCACGCCGGGCGAGATGGCGCTGGCGGAGCGGGCGAAGGCGAATCTGGATGCGGCGCGGGCGGCGTCGAATCCGTAGCGACAGGTTCGATGCGGCAGCGCTGCCTCAACCGACCACCGTTCCGCTCACCTCACCCAACCCGATGCGCACCGCCCCCTTACGCTCGCAGTAGCCGCGCAGCGTAAGCGTGTCGCCGTCTTCGAGAAAGGTGCGGCTCTCGCCATTCGGCAGCGTGATCGGGTTCTTGCCGCCCAGCGTGAGTTCCAGCAGCGACCCCGCCTGGTCGGCCTCGGGACCGGAAAGGGTGCCGGAGCCGAGCAGATCGCCCGGCTGCAGGTTGCAGCCATTCACCGTGTGATGCGCGACCAGTTGCGCGGCGGTCCAGTAGGCGGCCTGCGTGGCGTTGCCGCGCGTGAGCCGCGTCGCGGGTTGGCCGGCCGCGCGCATCTTCGCGGTCTGCAGCAGGACCTCGAGCGTGATGTCGAGCCCGCCGGTGTGGCGGTTGACGTCGCTGTCGAGGTACGGCAGCGGCAGCGGATCGCCCGCCGGACGCTCGAAAGCCTTGGCACGGAAGGGCGCCAGCGCCTCCATCGTCACCAGCCAGGGCGACAAGGTGGTGGCGAAGTTCTTCGCGAGGAACGGGCCGAGCGGCTGGTATTCCCAGGCCTGAAGGTCGCGCGCCGACCAGTCGTTGAGCAGGGTCACGCCGAAAAGGTGCTGCTCGGCCTCGGCGATGCCGATCGGCTCGCCCAGCGCGTTGCCCTGGCCGATGAAGAAGCCGAGTTCGAGTTCGTAGTCGAGCCGCTTCGACGGGCCGAAGCTCGGCGTTTCCGCATCGGGCGCCTTGGTCTGCCCCTTGGGCCGCTTGAAGCGCTGGCCACTCACGCCGATGGACGAGGCGCGGCCGTGGTAGCCGATGGGCATCCACTTGTAGTTGGGCATCAGCGGCGCGTCGGGGCGGAACAGCTTGCCGACGGTGGTCGCGTGATGGATGCCGGTGTAGAAGTCGGTGTAGTCGCCGATGGTGCAAGGCACGGTCATCTCGACGTCGGCCTGGGCATACAGCGCCAGCTGCCAATGCTTCTCCTTGGGGCTGCCTTCGCGCAGGTCCTCGGACAACAGGGCGCGCAATGCTGCCCGCTCGGCGGGCGATGCCGACATGACGATGTTCATGTCGGAGTGCTCCAGCACGTGGGCAGCCTCCAGGTCCAGCACGCGGTCGCCGATCGCCACGCCGATGCGAAACGGCTCCGCGCTGCCGGCCGGCCTGAACCGGCCGAAGGGCAGGTTCTGGATCGGGAAGTCGCAGCCCGGCACGTTGGCGGTCGCCACCCAG
Organism: Variovorax sp. dw_308; assembly: GCF_019207085.1. Taxonomy (GTDB): domain Bacteria; phylum Pseudomonadota; class Gammaproteobacteria; order Burkholderiales; family Burkholderiaceae_C; genus Variovorax. The sequence goes on from NZ_JAATOM010000005.1 coordinate 240,341, forward strand.
CTGCGCAGGTTCGGGTCGTGCGTGGCGTTGATGTCGTAGTTCATTGTTCCCCCTGGTGGATGCGTCGTGATGCGTGCCGAACGGGACGATGTCATCTCGAGAATCTCCGCGAAAGCAGAACTTTGATAGTAGTGCGTCCACGGCGAAAACCGCACCCCGCTCACCCCTGCCGACGCAACCGCTCCCGAATCGGCCCCAGCACTTCCTCGTCGTGCTGCCCCAGCACCGGCGGCGGCGTCACGGTCAACGCGCGCTCCCCATCGAAGCTCACCGGCGAACGCACGGTGCGCCACGTGCCCATGGTCGGATGCGGCGCCTCGATCGCCAGTTGCAGGTGCCGGGCCTGGGGGTCTTCCAGCGCCTCGCTGGTGTCGTACATCGGCGCGTGCGGCACGTCGCGCGCCAGCAGGCGCGCGCACCATTGCTCGCGCGTGCGCCGCTTGAACAGCTCGCCGAGGACCAGGATCATGTCGTCCTGGTGCGCGATGCGGGCCTCGCGCGTGGCGAAGCGCGGGTCGTCGAAGATGTCCGTGCGCTCTACAGCGTCGGCCAGGCCCTGCCAGAACTTTTCCGGCGAGGACATGTGCAGCGCAATCCACTTGCCGTCCGCACACTCGAGCACGTACGACTGCGACACGCTCGGCCGGCTGAACGGCCCCATCACCTCGCCTTCCGAGAAGTAGTGGGTGAACGCATCGAGGTTGAAGTGGCACATCGCCTCGAGCATCGACACCTCGACGCGGCGCCCGACGCCGGTGCGCCCGCGCTCGATCAGCGCGCCCATCACGCCGTAAGCCGCGTAGAAGCCGGTCATCGCATCGGCAAGCGCGGGGCCCACCACGCGTGGGTTCGACGGATTGACGAGCAGCTTCAGATAGGCGCTGGCGGCCTGCGCGACGGTGTCGTAGGCCGGCCGGCCCGAGGCCGGTCCATCCTGGCCGAAGCCGCTGATCGCGCAGTAGACGAGCCGCGGGTTCAGCGCGTGCAGCCGCTCCCAGCCCGCGCCCAGCCGCTCCGCGGCGCCGGGCCTGAAGTTCTGGATGTAGACGTCGGCCTCGCGCACCAGTTCGTCGAACGCGGCCGCGTCTTCGGGATGCTTGGTGTTGAGCGTGATGCTCTGCTTGTTGCGGTTGTAGGTCTGGAAGTGCGGGCTGTAGAGGCCGCCGCGAAAGGCGCGGAACGGGTCGCCGGAGCCGGGCTGCTCGATCTTGATGACGCGTGCGCCCAGGTCGGCCAGCAGCATGCCGGCGGCCGGGCCGGTGATGAAGGTTCCCTGTTCGAGGACGGTGATGCCTTCGAGGACTTTGGACATGTTGAAGCTTCCTGTGAGGGCTTTTTGTTCATCAATCCACCTGCGCGCCCGAGCGCTTGACCAGTTCCGCCCACTTGGCGACCTCGGTGCCGGTGAAGCGGGCCAGTTCGTCGCCGCGCATCGGCCGCACCTCGACGCCCTGTGCGGCGAGACGGGCTTGCGTGTCGGCATCGGACAGGGTGGCGTCGGCCGCGGAACGCAGCCGCTCCAGCGCCGGTGCGGGCGTGGCCACGGGCGCATAGAGGGCGAACCACGCGACCAGGTCGAAGCCGGCAAGGCCTTGCTCGGCGAGCGTCGGCACGTCCGGCGCGGCCTTGCTGCGCTCGGCGCTGCTGACGCCGATCGCCCTGAGCTTGCCGCTCTTGATGTGCTGCAGCACGGCGGTCGGGTGATAGAACATGAAGTCCACGTTGCCCGCCATCAGGTCGGTCAGCGCCTGGGCGCCGTCCTTGTAGGGCACGTGGATCATCGTGCCGCCCAGCTTCGCCAGCAACTCCCCGGCCAGGTGGCCCGAGGTGCCATTGCCGGCGGAAGCGAAGGTGATGCCCTGGGGCCGCTGCGCCATGCGCGCGAGGTCCGCGGGCGTCTTGGCGGCGGAATTGGCCGGCACGACCAGCAGCAGCGGCGTGTAGCCGACGAAGGCCACCGGCGTGAACTGCTTCTGCGGGTCGTAGGGCAGCTTGCGGTACAGCGACGCGTTGATCGCGTGGGTGCCGACCGTCCCCATCACCAGGGTGCCGCCGTCCGATGGCGCCCGCGCGACCTGCTCGGTGCCCATCGAGCCGCCGGCACCCGGCCGGTTGTCGATGATGACGGGCTGCCCCAGCCGCTTGCCCAGCGGCGTGCCGACCACCCGGGCGACGTTGTCGGTGGTGGTGCCGGCCGAGAACGGCACGACCAGGCGCACCGCCGTGGCCGGCTGCTGCGCGGCGACCGTGCCGGCGTTTGCCAGCCCGAGCAGGCCGACCAGGGCGCCAAGCGCGCGGCCCAGCCACCGGCTCGCATTCGAATGCAGCGTCATGAGTGACAGTCCCTCGATGTGCAAGCGTGCGGGCTCAGTCGACACGGATGTTCCTGGTCTTGACGATGCGGCCGTAGATATCGGCGTCGCGCTTGACCAGCTCCGCCATCTCGGGCCGGCTCAGACCCAGCGGCTCGCAGTTCAGGTCCTTGATGCGGCGCTGCATCTCGGGATCCTGGCTGGCGGCCAGCAAGGTGGCATGCAGGCGCTCGACGATCGGCGCCGGCGTGGCCGCTGGGGCCCAGATGCCGTGCCACGACGTCATCGTCAGGCCGGGGGTGGTCTCTGCAAAGGTCGGCACGTTCGGCATCGCGGGATGCCGCTGCGGACCGGAATAAGCCAGCGCCTTCACGCGGCCGCCGCTGATCAGCGGATAGGCCGTCGCCATCGGCTCCAGCACCATGTCGACCTGCCCGCCGATCAGCTCGGTGATGGGCGTCGTGCGGTAGGGCACGTGCACCATGCTGATCTTGGTCTCGTCCTTCAGCCACTCCATGATCAGGTGCGACGGGCTGCCGGCGCCATAGGACGCATGCGACAGCGAATCGGGCTTGCTGCGCGACTCGGCCACCACGTCCCTCACCGAGTTGGCCTTCAGTTGCGGGCCGGCGATGAGCACCAGGCCCTGCCGCATGGTCGTGGCCACGGGCACCAGGTCCTTCTGCGGGTCGAAGGGCAGCTTGCCGTAGATGAATGGGTTGATCGTGAACGCAGTGGAGACGTTGTAGAGCACGGTGTACCCGTCAGCCGGCGCCTTGGCCACCACATCGGTCGCCAGGTTGCCCGCCGAGCCAGGCTTGTTGTCGATGACGACGGCCACGCCCAGCTTCTTGGCGGCGTAGTCCCCGTACATGCGGGCGAAGACGTCGGGCGGCGTGCCGGCGGCGAAGCCGACCACGATCCTGATCGGCCGGATGGGCCAGTCCGCCTGCTGCGCCTGCGCCAATCCGCTGGCACCGGTGAGTGCCAATGCAGCCGCTGCTACCAGATGCCTTCTTGCGAAGTCCATGTCATGTCTCCTGTTGAATGTCTTGTTGCTGATGAATGGGGGTGGACGGCACGCGAGGCCGCCGCTTCAGTGCGCGCCGCCGAAGCCAGCCGGCACTTCGCCTTCGTAGACCACTTCGCGCGACGCCTGGTACGACAGCGCAAAGCCGATCGACTTCTCGAGCTCTTCGTTGAGGTGCGCGATCAGGCCCGCGGTACGGGCCAGGATCGGGACGCCCTTGAGCGCTGGCAGCGGAAATCCGATGCCGAGCAGCACGGCCGGAATGGCCGCCGAGACGTTGAGCTTGAGCTCCTTGCCCAGCACCTGCGGGATCACGCGCTCGACGGCTTCGGCGATGGCGACGAAGCGCAGGTCGGCGCCGTGGGTCCGCGCCACCTCGAACAGCGCGTCGACGCGCGGGTCGCGTTCCTTGTGAAGCGGGTGCCCGTAGCCCGGGATCGCCTTGCGGGCCTGGCGGTACTCGCCCAGCACGGCGAGCGCGGCCTCGTCCAGATCGCCATCGCTGCCGGCGCGCTGGTCGATCTCGCTGAACAGGCGGCCGGCCGTTTCGGAGGCCCCGAGGATCACCGAGCCGCAACCCAGGATGCCGGCCGCCACGGCGCCCTGCATCGCATCCGGGGCGGCGGCGAGCGTCATCCGACTGGCCTGCACGCTGGGCACCAGGCCATGCTCGGCGATGGCGACCAGGGTCGCGTCCAGCACGGCAGTCCCTGCGGCGTCGGGCATCCTGCCGGTGACCAGCAGGTGGAAGTAGTCCGTGAACGACACCTTGCCGATGAGCTCGGTGCACAGGTTGCGGCCACGCACGACGATGGTGTGCTCGTCGGAGGTCGAGATCGCAGTGCGGGGCAATGTCTCCTTGCCAATCTTCATGTCAATCCTTTTCGCTGAGGTGGGCGAACCTTAACGATTGATAGTGAGGCGAGGAAATGAAGAATTTCGATGCCATTGATCGATACAGTCGATTCAAGGCAGAGCCCTCCGGGCGCGGGCGACGAATGCGGGAGCGGAACGCACGGCGGTTGGCGGTTGGCGGTTGGCGGTTGGCGGTTGGCGGTTGGCGGTTGGCGGTTGGCGGTTGGCGGTTGGCGGTTGGCGGTTGCCGTTCCGGCGCCCTGCCGCCCAGGCGCCCGGCTAAGGCGTGGGTTGCAGGCTGCGCTTGAGCGCCGCCTTGCGGATATCCCGCGCAAAGGACTTGACCGCCGCGCTCTGCCGCGCGTCGCGCCGCCAGAGCAGGCCGGGCGTGCGCATCGGGGTCGGGCTTTCCAGCGGGATCACGCAGATGTCGTCGCGCGCCGGCACGGCATTGCGCGACACGATCGCCGCCAGGTGCGTGCGCGCCACCAGGTCGATCATCGGCGCGATGGTGTTGAGCTCCGCGGCGACCAGGGGCTCGGCGCCGCAGCTCGAAAAGCACTGCTCGAGCAGCGTCCGCGTCGTGAACATGGGCGGCAGCAGCACCAGCGGTTGCTTGTGCAGCTCGACCATGCGCAGGCGCTTGCGCGACGCGAACGGGTGCCCGGCACCGACGACCAGCATCATTTCCTCGTTGTAGAGCGGCTCGAACCACAGCAGGTCGGGCTCGGTCGGCTCGTAGGCGATGCCCACGTCGAGCGTGCCTTCCACCAGCCGCTGGCCGATGGCCTGCGCCGCCAGCTCGTCCACACAGACCTTCACCGTCGGGTGGCGGGCCAGGAAGGCGGCGAGGCATTCGGGCACGAAGGCGATGTTGAAGGTGTGCGTGGCGCCGATGCGCACCTCGCCGGACAGCGCGCCGGCCGAGCGCTTGAGTTCACCAAGACCCTGGTCGACCTCGCGCAGCGCCTTCGAGGCATAGCCCAGGAAGGTCTCGCCGGCCTCGGTCAGCAGCACGCGCCGGCCGATGCGGTCGAACAGTTCATGGCCGAGTTCGTCTTCCAGCTGGCGGATCTGGTGCGAGAGGGTCGATTGCGTCACATGCACCCGCTCGGCGGCGCGGGTGAAGTTGAGGCATTCGGCCAGGGCGCAGAAGTAGCGGAGGTGGCGCAGCTCCATCTTGGGTTCCAGTTCAATCGATGACGTAGATAGACTTTATCGAAATTCTTCACTTTGACTGCATTGCATCTATGGATAACGTAGGCGCCCTAGAACACAGGAGACCTCCAATGGCCGAAGCCCCACACGCCACCCAGACCCTCACCGACGAAGTCATCGCCCGCCTGGACGGCTGCACCGACGCCCGCTTCAAGGAGGTCATGACTTCGCTCGTGCGCCATGTCCACGACTTCGTGCGCTCCGTCGACCTGACCGGCGAGGAGTGGATGAACACGATCCAGTTCCTGACCGCCACCGGGCAGGCCTGCAACGACAAGCGGCAGGAATTCATCCTGCTGTCGGACACGCTGGGCGTCTCGATGCTGGTCGTCGCGCTGGCCCAGGCACGCGCATCGGCCGACGCCAGCGGCGCCACGCCGGCGACCGAGGCGACGGTGCAAGGCCCGTATTACTGGGCCGGCGCGCCGGAGCGTCCGCTGGGCTACGACATCGGCGAAAGCGTGCCGGGTGAGCCCACGCTCTACACCGGCCGCGTCACCGACACCGAGGGCAGGCCGCTGGCGGATGCACGGCTCGACGTCTGGTCCGGCGACGGCGACGGCGTCTACGACATGCAGGTGGAGGGCTCCGACCAGATGCTCGCGCGCGGCGTGTTCCGCACCGATGCGCAAGGGCGTTTCTGGCTCTGGTCGATCCGTCCGAGCTTCTATCCGATTCCGATGGACGGCCCCGTCGGCGCCATGATCGAGCGCATGGGTCGCGACCCGAACCGGCCCGGCCACATCCACATGATCGTCTCGGCCGACGGGCATGTGCCCGTCACCACGCACCTGTTCGTCGCCGACAGCCCCTACATCGAGTCCGATATCGTCTTCGGCGTGCGAGAAAGCCTGATCGTGCCCTTCGAGCAGCACCCGCCGGGCACCGCCGCGGACGGCCGCGAGATGGACCAGCCCTACTGGTCGGCGCACTATGATTTCCGGCTCGCCCCTGCAAGAACCGCATGAAGCCCGTACTCCACGTCATTGTCTGCAGCACCCGGCCCCACCGCGTCGGCAGCCCGGTCGGGCAATGGGCGCATCGCGTCGCGCTCGCGCACGGCGGTTTCGATGTCCAGCTGGTCGAACTCGCGGACGTCGGGCTGCCGTTGTTCGACGAGCCCGAGCACCCGAAGAGCGGCAACTACCAGCATGCGCACACCCGGCGATGGAGCCAACAGGTCGACGGTGCCGATGCCTTCGTGTTCGTGATGCCCGAATACAACTACGGCCCGCCACCGTCCTGGCTGAACGCGATGACCTACCTGGTGCGCGAATGGCACTACAAGCCCGCCGCTTTCGTGAGCTACGGCGGCGTCGGGGGCGGCATGCGCGCGGTGCAGGTGGCCAAGCAGTTGCTCACGACCTTCAAGGTGGTGCCCTTGTTGGAGGCCGTGGCCATTCCGTGGGTCGCGCGGCGGATCGTGGACGGCGCCTTCGAAGCGACGCCGGAGGAAGGCGTGGCCTGCGAGGCCATGCTGAAGGAGCTGCTGCGCTGGGCCGAGGTGCTGCCCGCGTTGCGCAGCAGCGGGTCGGCGTCACGCCAGGAAGCGGCGCCGGCCCTGGTCAGGTGACGCCCGGGGCGATCGGCGCGCCGGGCTCGCAACGGTAGGAGCCTTGGCGCGCAGTGCTCAGCCGCGTGCCGCGTGCAGCATGTCGCGGGTCCGCAGCGCCTCGCGCCGCGCAGCTTGCTCGTAGTCGTCGCCGGACGACGCATAGCAGATGGCGCGCGACGAATTGACGACGATCGGCGCGTCTTCGCGCCAGCCGGCGCGTACCGTCGCGGCCGCGTCGCCGCCTTGCGCGCCGACGCCGGGGATCAGCAGCGGCACGGTGGGCGCGAGCGCACGCACGCGCTCGATCTCTGCCGGATAGGTCGCGCCCACCACGAGGCCGAGCTGGCCGTTCAGGTTCCACGGCCCCTGGGCCAGCCGCGCGATGTGCTCGTAGAGGAAGGGTTCGCCCTCCACGCCCGCGAGGCGCTGCCCCTGCAGGTCGGCGCCGCCGGGGTTGCTGGTGCGGCACAGCAGGAAGGCGCCCTTGCCCGCATGCCGAAGATAGGGCTCGACCGAATCGAAACCCATGAACGGCGACAGCGTGACCGCATCGGCGCCGTAGCGTTCGAAGGCCTCGATGGCGTATTGCTCGGCGGTCGAGCCGATGTCGCCGCGCTTGGCGTCGAGGATCGTGGGCACGTGGGGCGCATTGCGGCGCATGTGCTCCATCAGGCGCTCCAGCTGGTCTTCGGCGCGGTGCGCGGCGAAGTAGGCGATCTGCGGCTTGAACGCGATGGCGAGGTCGGCCGTCGCGTCGACGATGCGGGCGCAGAAGTCGTAGATGCGGCTGGCATCGCCCTTGAGCTGCGCCGGAAAACGGCTGGGTTCCGGATCGAGGCCGACGCACAGCATGGATGCGTTTTGCTGCTCGGCCGCGCGCAGCTTGTAGAGAAAAGTCATGGGGCGGGATTTTAGGTTCCGGGGGAGAGCGTGCGCCTCGGCTGCAGGCTCGCAAGAGCAGCCGCCGCTGACGGCCGCGGCTACCGCAGGCGCTGCCGGATGGCTGCTAGAACCGGGCCGCGGCCAGGCAGAGATCGGCCCAGGCCCGCGCCTTGTCGCCCCGGTTGCGCAGCAGGTAGGCCGGGTGATAGGTCGCGACGACCTGCACGCCGGGCATTGCCGGCAGTTCGGCCGCCTGGCCGCGCAGCTTGCCGAGCGGCTCATTGCGCCCCAGCAGGCATTGCGCCGCGAGCGGTCCCATCGCGAGCACGATGCGCGGCGCAATGGCGGCGAGATGCGCGTCGAAGCCTTGTTCGAACGGTTGCGACGTGGACGCCGGGTGGGTGGCGCCACGGTGCGTGCGCATCAGGTGCACAGGCACGGCGCCGCTCTCCAGTTGCAGGGCGCGCAGCATGTTGTCGAGCAAGCGGCCAGCCTCGCCGGCGAAGGGTTCGCCATGGCGGCCGTCGGCCTGGGGCGGCATGTCGACCACGATCAGCCAGCCGCCTTGCGCCGCGCTGCCGCCGTAGAGGCGCTGCGGGGCTTCGATTTGCGTCACCTCCTCGCCTGCACCGGCGGGCCGGGCGACACGCGCCTGTGCCACCGGCGGGGCCGGCGCCGCGACGGGCGGCCGGACAGCAGCGGGGCGAGGAGCCACGCCAGCCGGCATGGCGTGGGCTTCTGGCCGTCCATCACCCGCTGCCGGCTCGTCGGGCGCAGTCGCCGTCTCGCGGGCATCGCGCAACAACGGCTCCGCCACCACGGGTTCGGCTGGCCACCAGACCTTGACGCCCATCTCCTCCAGCATCGCGCGTTGCCGCGCATCCAGTGCGAGCGTGCTCATTTCAACTGGCCCCAGGCGCTGGCCGATTCATTGAGCAGGAGGCTCATGACGATCGCGTCCTCGCGCTGGTTCTGCAGCGCCGGGTAGTAGCCCTTGCGCACGCCCACGCGGCGGAAGCCGCCCCGCTCGTAGACGGCAATGGCGCGCGCGTTGGAGGCACGCACTTCGAGCCACAGCCATTGCGCGCCTTGCCCGCGCGACCATCCGGCCAGGGTTTCGAGCAGCATCGGCGCCCAGCCCTGGCGCTGGAACGCGGAGGCCACGGTGAGATTGAGCAGGTGCACCTCGTCCACGCCCTTCATGGCGACGAAGTAGCCGATGAGTTCGATCGGCTCTCGCCCCGCAGGGTCCGCGGCGCTGCGCCGGGTCGCACGATTCCCGGCAGACGCCGGCACCGGTACATCGACGCCGGGCGAGGGGCCCACCAACAGCTGGCAGTGGTAGCCCGCATGCAGCGAGTCGATGAAGTTGGCCCGCGTCCATGGATGGGTGTAGGCGACGTTCTCGACGGCGCAGACCTGGTCGAGCCGCTCGATAACGAGCGGCTCCAGGCGTGCTTGCAACGGTGGCTGCGGTACGGCGCTCATCGATTTCAGGTGGTGGTGGCGTTGCGGATGCGCATGCGCTCTTCGGTGGTCTGCGCGACTTTATCGCGGACGTAGAGCGGCCAGGCGTCGGCCGGCGCCACCAGACGGCCGGCCGCAATCATCGAAGGGGCGAGCCGCAACAGGGCGGACGCGGTGGGCAACACCTCGAGACGCACGGCGGCAGACGGCAGGCGGTCGCCGTACGCGCCGAACGCATTGCCCGCCAATGCCCAACCCTCGGGCACATGCACTTCCTCCGGCGCCAGCAGGCGCGGCTCGCTGCCGGCACATGCGTCCGCATCGAAGTCGTATTCCGCCGCATAGACCTGGTCCATGCGCGCGTCCAGCAGCGCCACCACCCGCCGCACGCCAGACCGCTCGCGCGCTTCCTCTGCCACGGCATGCAGGGTGTCGATGGGCAGCAGGCGCACGCCCGCGCCAAAGCCCAGGCCTTGCGCCACCGAGCACGCCGTGCGCAGCCCGGTGAAGGAACCCGGCCCGCGGCCGAAGGCGATGGCGTCCAGCGCCTGCAGCGTCAGCCCGGCGTCGGCCAGCAGCTGCTGGATCAGCGGGATCAGCGTGGTGGACGACTGCGCACCACCGGCGCCGGTATGGACGAACAGCGCATCGCCATCGCGTACGGCCACCGAGAGGTGCTCGGTGCTGGTGTCGAAGGCGAGCAGCTTAGGCATCGGCTTTCCTCGCGGCAGGCACCAGGGGCGTGGCGGTTGCCGGCGCGCCCGGCCACGCCCGCTGCACGCCGAACAGGATGCCGCCCGTCACCAGCAGCAGCCCGGCCAGCAGGCTCCAGTGCAATGGCTCGCCCAGCAGGGCCACGGCGGCAAAGGCCGACAAACCCGGCACCAGCGCCGTGATCATGGTGGAGCGCACCGGCCCGAAGTACTGGATCATCTTGGTGAAGGTGATGCCCGAGATCACCACCGAGCCGATCCCCTGGAACAGCATCTGGAAGGCGATTTCGCCCACCGGCGCGCTGCCGAGATGGCTGCTGACCCAGCCGGCCGTCGCCAGCAACGCGTACACCGGCACGAAGGTCAGCGTCGCGAACACCGTGATCGCGATGGTGGCGCGCACCGCATCGAGTCCCTCGCGGCGCGCCAGGATGCTGTAGCAGGCCCAGCAGAAGGCGGCGCTCATGAAGAGCAGGTCGCCCTTCCAGACATCGCCGCCCTCGAATGAATGCAGCAGGCTGCTGCCGCCCACCAGCAGGTCCCCGACCACGATCAGCGCCAGCCCGGCCGCGCGCAGCGGCGTGATCCGATCGCGCAGCACCACGGCGGCCAGCACCGCGGTCCAGAGAGGAAGGCTGCCGGGCAACAGCACCGACGCATGCGCCGCGGGCGCGTAGAAGAAGCCGGAATACGCCAGCAGCGCATAGCCCAGTCCGCCGAACACGCCGCCCACCGCCGTCACCCGCAGGCCCAGCGGCGACAAGCCGAACATCGAGCTGGCGACCGGCGCACCCCTCGCCTCGCGCCGCGCCTTGCGAACCAGCCAGGCGCCCCACGGCATCAGCACCAGGCTGGCGCCGCACATGCGCGCGACGGCGATGTCGAAAGGCGTCAGCGAGCGTGCAGCCGAGGCCCGGGCGATGACGATGAAGGCGGTCCAGACGAGCACCGTGATCACGGCCGCGCCGATGCCGATGGTGCGCGGGGAGAGGCGGGGAGCGGCGGGCATCGGGGGATTATCGAGGGCCGGCCGCCAACCCCTGCGGGCGGGGGCCAATGCGCCGGAAGTGCTGGCACCGGTCACGCCGCGGGATCGGCCTGCACGATCCGCGCCCCGGCCTTGCGCAAGGCGGCCAGCGCCTTTGCCGGCGCCGTGGGCGCCACCAGCAGCGTGACGCCCGGGCCCAGCGGGTTGATCACGCAGGCCGAAGCGGCGCCGATCTTTTCCGGGGACGTTAGCACCACCGTCTCGGCCGACGCCGCCATGAGCGCACGCTTGATGTGCGCCTCCTCCAGGTCGGCCGTGGTCAGGCCGGCCTGCGCGTGCACGCCGGTCACGCCCATGAAGAAGGTGTCGGCACGGACCTGCGCGATCGTCTGCAACGCCGCCGCGCCGACGGCGACCACCGAATGCTTGAACAGACGCCCGCCCACCAGCACCACCTCGACACCCGCATGCCCGGCCAGCTCGACGGCCACCGAGGGGCTGTGCGTGACCACCGTGGCACGCAGCGACGCCGGCAGGTGCCGCGCCATCTGCACGGCCGTCGTGCCGCCGTCGATGAACACCACCTGCCCTGGCAGCACCATGTGTGCCGCGGCGCGGCCGATCAGGCGCTTGTCGGCCGTGGCCAGTTTTTCCCGGCCGGCGAAGTCGGCCTCGGCCGGCGCCAGCGGCAGCGCGCCGCCGTGCACGCGCTGCAGCAGGCCCTCGGCTGCCAGTTCGCGCAGGTCGCGCCGGATCGTGTCTTCCGACAGTCCCAGTTCCTCGCTGAGCGAGCGGGCGATGACCTGCCCGTCGCTCCGCAGCGCGCTGATGATGTGTTGCTTGCGCTGACGGGTGAGCATGACGCGATGCTAAGCGAATCCTGCACGAATCTGCACGTTTTATCTTGAACCTGCACGACTTTGCCCCTACGATGGCCGCCATGAACCTGCATGAACGCGTCCGGGTGCGCGAAGTCACCCTGCTCTCCGACAACTGGTACGTACTGAAGAAGACCGCCTTCGACTGGCGCCGCAACGACGGCCAGTGGCAGTCCATGGAGCGCGAGACCTACGACCGCGGCAACGGCGCCACGCTGCTGCCCTACGACATCGCGCGCCGCACCGTGCTGCTGACGCGGCAGTTCCGCTACCCGGCCTTCGTCAATGGTCATGGCGACCTGCTCATCGAGGCGGCTGCCGGGCTGCTCGACGATGCCGCGCCCGAGGAGCGCATCCGCGCCGAGGTCGAGGAAGAACTGGGCTACCGCATGGGCCACATCCACAAAGTCTTCGAATGCTTCATGAGCCCCGGCTCGGTCACTGAAAAGCTGCACTTCTTCGTCGCGCCCTACGACGCCACGATGCGCATCAGTGACGGCGGCGGGCTGGCCCATGAAGGCGAAGACATCGAGGTGCTGGAACTGGGCATCGACGAAGCGCTCGCGATGGTGGCGGACGGCCGCATCGTCGACGGCAAGACCGTAACGCTGCTTTATCACGCCCGCCTGCATCTGTTCGCGTAGGACGGTCAGCAAGTCACGTGGCGGCGAACGGGTATCGCCGCCGTGTGACGTCGTGCAGGCGTCCATCGCTACACTCCCCCCACATGTTCCGCCTCCGGTCCGCCCATCGCTGCTTCACCATCTTCGTGGTGATGCTGTCGCTGTTGTTCTCGCAACTGGCGCTGGCCGGCTATTCGTGCCCCGCCATGGCCGCGCCCGAGTCGATGGCAGAGCGCATGGCCCGGGGCGCGCCGTGCGAGGGCAGCGACGAGGCGCAGCCGGTGCTGTGCCATCAGCATGCCGTCAACGCGTCGCAGTCGTTCGAGCCGGCCAAGCCGGTCACGCCCTCGCTGCCGATCGTGGTCCAGGTGCTTCCGGCGCCAACGCTGGTGCCGATGGCCGAAGGCCTGAGCCTGCCATTGGCCAACGAGCCCGATCAGCGACCTCCGCCTGATCCCGTTTTTCTCGCGACCCGCAGACTGCGCGTCTGACATCTCCGTCGACCTGACCAGTGCTGGTGCGGCCTGGCCGCTTGCCAGCCATCGCCTCGTTCGATTGCGGAGATCCCATGTCCTTTCCCTTGATACGTTCGGCCTTGCTGGCCGTGGCGCTGCTGCCCTGCCTTGCCAGTGCTGCAGCAACCCTTACCCTGGAGGCGGCGCTGCAGCTTGCGGTCCAGCGCTCCGAAGCCGCGCGCGCATCGCGTGCCGGCATCCTGGGTGCGACCGAGAGCGCACGCGCCGCCGGCCAGTTGCCCGACCCGACGCTGCGCGTCGGCATCGACAACCTGCCCGTCACCGGGCCTGACCGCTTCAGCACCACGCGCGAGCCGATGACGATGAAGCGGGTCGGCATCAGCCAGGAGTGGCTGTCGACGGACAAGCGCAACGCACGCCAGGCTGCAGCCGACGCCACGGTCGAGCGCGAGACCGTGCAGGCGCGCGCGGCCATCGCCGACATTCGCCTGCAGACGACGCTCGCGTATGTCGATGCCTTCTACGCCGCCGAGAGCTCGAAGCTCGCGACCGCGATGGAACACCATGCGCGGGAGGAGTTCGAGGCCGCGCGCGCCCGGCTCGCTGCCGCGGCGGTGGGCAGCCAGGAAGTGCTTGCACTCGGCGTCGCCAGGGGCACGGCCGAGGACGAGTCCAGCGACGCGCTGCAGCAGCAGGACGCCGCCCGGCTCGCACTGCAGCGCTGGGTCGGCGTGATGCCCGACGCGCTCGCGCCCCTGGCCGAAGTGCCGGTCCCCGGCGAAGACGCGTACGTGGCCGGCCATCCGACGGTCGCCGCGTTGCAGCGCGACCTGGAAGTGGCGAAGCGCGCCGCAGCCGTGGCAGCCAGCAACCGTTCGCCGAACTGGACATGGGAGGTCGGCTATGGCCAGCGCACCGGCTACGCGGACCTGGTGACCTTCGGCGTGAGCATCCCGATCCCGGTGGCGCTCGACGCGCGGCAGGACCGCGACACCGCGGCGCGGCTGGCCTTGGCCGACAAGGCCGAAGCCGACCTGGCCGAAGCCACGCGCGTGGCCGCGACGCAATACCAGACGCTCCAGAGCGACGCCCGCCGACTGCGGGAACGCATCGAACGCTACCGCGCCAGCGTGCTCGCGACCGCCGCGCAAAGAAGCTCTGCCGCGATGGCCGCCTACCGCTCCAACCAGGCGACATTGGCGACGCTGTTCGAGTCGCGCCATGCGGAAGTCGAGGCGCAACGCAAGCTGCTGGCGCTGCAGCGCGACCTGGCCAGGACGCTGGCCCAACTGGCCTTCCGTCCCATCGCCTTCGCTGACGAGGTGGCACCATGAAACGCACACATCTCGCAGCGTTGTCGCTGCTCGCTGCCCTGCTGGTCGCGGGCGGCGCCTTTCATGCGGGTCGCACACTCGGCCACGCGTCCGGCGAGCACGCTGCGCACGCGCCGGCCATCGCAGCAGACGCGACCGGAAACGCGACCGGAAGCGCGGCAGGGGACACGGGTGCAAACACGGCCGCACAAACTGCCGGTAGCACGCCCGAAAGAAAGATCCTCTACTGGCACGACCCCATGGTCCCCGGCACGCGCTTCGACAAGCCCGGAAAGTCGCCCTTCATGGACATGCAGCTCGTCCCGGTGTATGCCGACGCCGACAGCACAAGCGGCACGAAGATCGACCCCGCCGTGCAGCAGAACCTCGGCATCCGCCATGCCACGGTGCGACGTATCGAGTCGAGTACATCGATCGACGCCATCGGCTCGGTGCAGTTCGACGAACGGCTCGGCGTGGCGGTGCAGACCCGTGTCGCCGGCTATGTCGAGCATCTCGCGGTGCGCGCGCCGATGGAACAGGTTCGCAAGGGCCAGCCGCTGGCAACGGTCTTCGCGCCGGAATGGCTGGCGCCTCAGAACGAGTGGCTGGCCTTGCAGCGCTCGGGTGTTTCACAGGATTTCATCGCGGCGGCGCGCGAGCGCATGCGGGCGATGTCCATTCCCGCGGACCTCATCCGCCAGAGCGAGAAGGCCGGCACCGCGCAAGCCCGTTTCACCTTGACCGCGCCTTCCAGCGGCGTCGTCACCGAACTGGGGGTGCGCGAAGGCGTGGCCGTCACGCCCGGCACGACGCTGTTCCGCATCGGCGGCCTCGACAAGGTCTGGGCCGTTGCCGAGATTCCCGAAGCGCAGGCGATGCGCATCCGCGTCGGGCAAAAGGCCAGGGCGGTCTTGCAGTCCGATGCCACGCAGTCCTTCGACGGCGAGTTGACCGAGATCCTGCCGCAGATCGATGCCGCCACGCGCACCCTGAAGGCGCGCTTCACGGTCGACAACGCGCAACGCAGGCTCGTGCCGGGCATGCTGTTGCGGCTGCAGGTGGCCGGGCCGACGACCACGCGCCTGGTCGTCACGTCGGAGGCCGTCATCCGCACCGGCCGGCGCGCGGTCGTGATCGTGCGCAGGGACACGGGCGCATTCGAGCCGCGCGACGTGACCCTCGGCGCGGACCTCGGCGATGACATCGAGATCGTCCAGGGGCTGGCCGAGGGCGAGCAGGTCGTGGCGAGCGGCCAGTTCCTCATCGACTCGGAAGCGCGGTTGCGTACCGTGCTCGGCAACATGGCCCCGCAAAAGCCATGATTGCGTCGCTGATCCGCTGGGCCATCGGCAACCGGCTGCTGGTGCTGATGGCGACGCTGCTGCTCGTCGCGGCCGGGCTCTGGTCGGTCTTGCGCACGCCGCTCGACGCCCTGCCGGACCTGTCGGACACGCAGGTCATCATCCGCACGCCCTGGCCCGGCAAGGCGCCGCAGGTGGTCGAGGACCTGGTCACCTATCCGATGACCACCACCATGCTCGGCGTGCCAGGCGCGAAGACGGTGCGCGGCTACTCGTTCTTCGGCGACTCCTTCGTCTATGTGCTGTTCGACGACAAGACCGATCCGTACTGGGCCAGGTCGCGGGTCGTCGAGTACCTCGACCAGGTGCAGGCCCGGTTGCCCGCCGGCGCCAGGGCCACGCTGGGGCCCGACGCGACGGGCGTGGGCTGGATCTACGAGTACGCGCTGGTCGATCGCACTGGCGCCCACGACCTCGGGCAACTGCGCGCACTGAACGACTGGTTCCTCAGGTTCGAACTGAAGACCGTACCCGACGTGGCCGAGGTCGCCAGCATCGGCGGCATGGTGCGGCAGTACCAGGTGGTGCTGGACCCCGACCGCATGCGCTCGCTCGGCATCACGCAGGCGGTGGTGGTCGATGCGCTGCAGAAGGCCAACCAGGCCAGCGGCGGGTCGGTGGTCGAGATGGCCGAGGCCGAATACATGGTGCGTTCGCGCGGCTACCTTCAGTCGCTCGATGACTTCAGGACCATTCCGCTGGCGCTGTCCGGCGCCACGCCGGTGCTGCTGCGCGACGTGGCCACCGTGCAGATCGGGCCCGAGATGCGCCGCGGCATCGCCGAGCTGGACGGGCAGGGCGAAGTCGCGGGCGGCGTGGTGGTCATGCGCTCCGGCAAGAACGCCCGCACGACCATCGCGGCGGTCAAGGCCCGGCTGGAATCGCTGAAGCCGGGCCTGCCGGCGGGCGTCGAGATCGTGCCGGTCTACGACCGCTCGCTGCTCATCGATCGCGCCGTCGACAACCTGCGCGACAAGCTGGTCGAGGAATTCATCGTGGTCGCGCTGGTGTGCGCGGTGTTCCTGTTCCACCTGCGCTCCGCCCTGGTGGCCGTGGTGGCATTGCCGGTCGGCGTGTTGGCCGCGTTCATCGTCATGCACTGGCAGGGTGTCAACGCCAACATCATGTCGCTGGGTGGCATCGCGATCGCCATCGGCGCGATGGTCGACGGCGCCATCGTGATGGTGGAGAACCTGCACAGGCACATCGAGGCCTTCGAGACCCGAGAGGGGCGACGGCCGGACTCGCCTGAACGCTGGCGCCTGGTCGCCGATGCCTCGGTGGAGGTCGGGCCTGCCCTGTTCTTCTCGCTGCTGGTGATCACGCTGAGCTTCGTGCCGGTGTTCTCGCTGGAGGCGCAGGAGGGGCGCCTCTTCTCGCCGCTGGCGTTCACCAAGACGTATGCGATGGCGGCTGCGGCCGGTTTGTCGGTGACCTTGATCCCGGTGCTGATGGGCTATCTGGTGCGCGGCCGCATACCGCATGAGGCGGTCAATCCGGTGAACCGGTTCCTGATGGCGATCTACCGGCCCGCGCTCGAAGCGGTGCTGCGCTTTCCGAAGGCCACGCTGGCCGTCCCCGCGATCCTGCTGGCCTTGACCATCGTGCCGCTGCTGCGGCTGGGCGGCGAATTCATGCCGCCGCTCGACGAGGGCGACCTGCTGTACATGCCGTCCGCCCAGCCCGGCCTGTCGGTGTCGAAGGCCGCTGAACTGCTGCAGCAGACCGACCGCCTGATCAAGACCGTGCCGGAAGTGGCACGCGTCTTCGGCAAGGCCGGCCGCGCCGACACCGCCACCGACCCGGCGCCGCTGGAGATGTTCGAGACCACCATCCAGTTCAAGCCGCGCGACCAGTGGCGCGCCGGCATGACGGCCGACAAGCTGGTCGCGGAACTGGACCGCACCGTGCGGGTGCCGGGCTTGTCCAGCGTCTGGGTGCCGCCGATCCGCAACCGCATCGACATGCTGGCCACCGGCATCAAGAGTCCCGTCGGCATCAAGGTCGCGGGCGCGGATCTGGCCACCATCGATGCGCTCACCGCGCAGATCGAAGCGGCGGTGAAGAACGTGCCCGGCGTGTCGTCCGCGCTGGCCGAGCGCCTCACCGGCGGGCGCTACGTCGATGTCGACGTCGACCGCGCGGCCGCGGCACGCTACGGACTGTCGGTGGCCGACGTGCAGGCCGTGGTGTCCACCGCGATCGGCGGAGACAACGTCGGCGAGGTGATCCAGGGGCGCGAACGCTACCCCATCAACGTGCGCTATCCGCGCGAGATCCGCGACTCGCTGGAACGCCTGCGCACCTTGCCCTTCGTCACCGACAAGGGCGCGCAACTGCTGCTGCAGGATGTGGCCAGGATCCGCATCGAGGACGGCCCGCCCATGCTGCGCAGCGAGAACGCGCGGCTGTCCGGCTGGGTGTATGTCGATGTGCGCGACCGCGACCTGCGCTCCGCCGTGAACGACATGCAGGCGGCCGTCGCCAAGTCGGTGAAGCTGCCGGCGGGCTATGCGGTGTCCTGGTCCGGCCAGTTCGAATACCTGGAGCGTGCGACCGAGCGACTGAAGCTGGCGGTGCCGGCGACCCTGGCTGTGATCTTCCTGTTGCTGTACCTGCTGTTCAGGTCGTTCGGCGATGCGGTGCTGGTGATGGCCGCCGTGCCGTTCTCCCTCATCGGCGGCCTGTGGCTGGTGTGGGCGCTCGGGCATGCCGTGTCGGTGGCTACTGCCGTGGGCTTCATCGCGCTGGCCGGCGTGGCGGCCGAGTTCGGCGTGGTCATGCTGGTCTACCTGCAGAACGCGCTGGCGCGGCGCCTTGCGGCCGGCGAGTCCCTGACTGAGCAGACCCTGCTCGCCGCCATCCGCGAAGGCGCCGTGCTGCGCGTGCGGCCCAAGGCCATGACCGTGGCCGTCGTGATGGCCGGCCTGCTGCCCATCCTGTGGGGCAGCGGCACCGGATCGGAGGTGATGACCCGCATCGCCGCGCCCATGGTCGGCGGCATGCTGAGCGCGCCGCTGCTAAGCATGCTGGTGATGCCGGCCGCATGGTATTTGCTACGTCGGCGGGGCATTTCCGGGGCGGGGACGGAGCCGGGCGTCGATGCCCGTGCCAATACACGTCCCGATGCCGATGCCGATGGCGATCCCGCTGCGGATGCAGTTGCCGGCACCGCCCGGCCGGGATAATCCATCGATGCGATTCGCCCCCCTCGTTTCCCTTGCCGTTGCCGCGCTGTTCAGCATCGGCGCCGCCGCCCAGCAAAGCCTGCCGCCTGAAGTCGACGCGGCGCTGGCGCGCGCCAAGGTGCCGCGCGATGCCGTGACGATGCTGGTGATCGATGCCGAAGGCGGCAAGCCGCCCCGGCTCGCCTGGCGTTCGCAAGCGCCGGTGAACCCCGCATCGGTCATGAAGCTGGTCACCACCTATGCCGGGCTCGACCTGCTCGGCCCCGCCTACACCTGGACCACGCCCGTGTACATCGACGGCCCGGTGAGCAACGGCGTTCTCAACGGCAACCTCTACATCAAGGGGCAAGGCGATCCGAAGCTGGTGGTCGAGCGGCTCTGGCTGCTGATGCGCCGCGTGCAGGGACTCGGTATTCATAGCGTGACCGGCGACATCGTGATCGACCGCAGCGCCTTCGAGAACCAGAGCGAGCCCGACCCCGCCGCCTTCGACGGCGAGCCGCTGCGGCCCTACAACGCATCGCCGGACGCGCTGCTGATCAACTTCAAGTCGGTGGTGATGACCTTCGTGCCCGACCGGCAGGCCCAGGTCGCGCAGGTCAACTTCGAGCCCTCGCTCGCGGGCGTCGCGATGCAGTCGACGGTGCCCCTGTCGAACGAAGGATGCGGCGACTACCGCACCAGTCTTCGCGCCGATTTCAGCGACCCGACGCGCATCCGCTTCGGCGGCAGTTTTGCGGCGGCCTGCGGCGAGAAGACCTGGGCCGTCGCCTATGCCGATCCACGCAGCTATGCGGTGCGCGCGGTCGGCGGCATGTGGAACGACATGGGCAACCAGCTCAAGGGCCAGGTGCGCGAAGGCCGCGTGCCGGCCGGGCTCAAGCCGGCTTTCGAGGCTGTCTCGCCCCCGCTGGCCGAGGTGATCCGCGACATCAACAAGTACAGCAACAACGTGATGGCGCAGCAGTTGTTCCTCACCCTCGGGCTGCAGCAGAAGAACCGCGGCACGCTCGACGGCGCGCGCACCGCCGTGCGCCAGTGGTGGAACGACCGCATCGGCACCGGCGAAGGCCAGCCGATGCTCGACAACGGCTCCGGCCTGTCGCGCGAGGAGCGCATCACCGCGGCGGCGCTGGCCAGGATGCTGCAGCATGCATGGCGCTCGCCGGTGATGCCCGAGCTGATGTCCTCACTGCCCGCCAGTGGCGTGGACGGCACGTTGAAGCAGCGCACCCTGCGCTCCGGCGGCACCGCGCACCTCAAGACCGGGTCGCTGCGCGACGTGGCCGGGGTGGCAGGCTATGTCGATGGCGAAAGCGGCCGCCGCTACGTGCTGGTGGCCATCGCCAACCATGCCAATGCCGCCGCCGCGCGCCCGGCCTTCGATGCGCTGGTGGACTGGGCCACGCAAGACTGAACCGCTTTCGAAGCGGCCCCCCGTTTCAATCTCCTCGGGTAGTTCTTTTGGCGTAGGTGATGGGCTAGGATGGCCAGCGCCTTCGTTCAAAACAACATTCAGGGAAACAAATGAAACACTTCCAGATGTGGAGCGTGGCGGCTGCGGCCGCCGTCTTGACGGCATGCGGCGGGGGAGGCGGCGGCAACGCGTTCCTGCCGATCGTCGCGCCCACCGCCACCGCGCCGGCGGCAACCACCCCCGAGACTCCCGCGCCAGGCTCCCTGCGTGAACCCGCCATGGTGGCGACCACGTTCACCGCCGCCCAGATCAACGGCGCCACCAGTGCCAGCGGCTTGCAGGCCCTCAGCGGCAAGGCCAAGTGCGACGTCAAGCTCGTGCCGATCCACTACAACACCATCGGCGTCAAGGGCGAGCCGGCCAATGCATCGGGCGTGCTGCTGTTGCCGGCCGGGGCTTGCGCCAGCACCGCCGCGCCGCTGCTGGCCTATGCCCGGGGCACCGAAGTGTCGAAATCGCGCACCATGGCCAATCCGCAGGACGGTGAGACGCAATTGCTCCTGGCCATGTTCGCGGCGCAGGGCTACGCGGTGGTGGCCACCGACTACCTCGGCTATGCCAGGTCGACCTACGCATTCCACCCTTACCTGCATGCCGACTCGGAAGCCAGCGCGGTTGTGGACTCCCTGCGCGCCGCGCGCCTGGCGGCGACCAGCCAGGGAGCGCTGCTGTCGGGCAAGGTGATGTTCACCGGCTACTCGCAGGGCGGCCACTCGTCGATGTCCGCGCACCGGGCCGCCGAACGCGACAACGCCGCCGAGTTCAACGTCGTGGCGGCCGCCCACCTGGCCGGCCCCTACTACCTGTCGAACACGCTCAGGTCCACCGACGCCATCGCCGGCTACCAGATCTTCGTGCCATTCCTCGTCAATTCGTACCAGAAGGTCTACGGTGACGTGTACGCGAACACCAGCGTGGTCTACCAGGACGCCTACACCAGCGCCGCCTACGACACGAAGTTCGGCAGCATCGCCGACCTGCTCCCCAGCCCGACCCTCAGCTACACGACGCTCGTGACCAGCGGCGCCGTGCCCGGCGCCAACGGGGAGACGCCGGCCCAGGCGCGCGATGCGCTGTTCCAGCCGGCTTTCATGTCCAGGGTACAGACAGACAAGACCAGCACGCTGTACCTGGCCGCGAAGAAGAACGACCTGCTTGGCTGGAGCCCCAAGGCCAGCACCCTGCTGTGCGGCGGCGCCGGCGACCCGACCGTGCCGCCGGCGGCGCACATGGTCCCGCTGATGGCGGACTTCCAGGCGCGCGGCGTGACGACGGTGACCAGCCTGGACGTGGACTCCCAGATCCAGGCCGCCTACGGGCCGGGCGGCGCAGCGCCGACCGACCCGGCATCGCCCGACTTCGCCGCCTACTACGGCAAGTACCACGGCACCTACGAGCCGCCGTTCTGCCTCCTCGCCGCGCGCACGTTGTTCAACACGCTGAAGTAGCGGCGGGGCTGGAAGGCTTGGCAGGCCGCCGGGGCTGCGTATGGCGGCGCCGCGCGGCCGGCCGCCTTGACGCCCGAAACCGTGCAGGAAGCGAACGGCGGCGTTCGAACTACGGAGTCGTCAATCCGCCGCCGCGGCGCGCCGAAGCCGGTCGCGCACGCCTTCCCACTCGGGCGCATCGGGCGGCGTCTCGATCCAGATCAGGCGGGCTCCGCCCGCATCGAATTCGCGCAGCACTGCAAAGAGTTGCTGCGCCGCCGCCACCGCGTCATCCGGCATGCGCCGCTGCAGCACGCGCTGCGAGCGGCTCTTGACCAGGCTGCGCGACCACACCGCGATATGCGCTGCCTCGGCCCCGAGCACATCGAGCCCGGTCTGCAACGCGCGCGCGTCCATCAGGCGCACCTTGGCATGGGGCGCGTAGTGCGCTTCCAGCGTGCCGGAGGCGCGCGGGTCGGGCTGGGCCAGTTCGGCGGGATCGCGCACCCGCTCGCCGCAGGCGGCCTCGATCTGCGCGCGCGTGATGCCGCCGGGCCGCAGCAACACCGGCGCACCGCGGCTGCAATCGATGATGGTCGACTCGATGCCGACATGGCATGGGCCGCCGTCGATGACCATGAGGCCGTCGCCGAACTCATCGTGCACATGCGCCGCTGTGGTCGGGCTCACGCGGCCGAAGCGGTTGGCGCTCGGCCCGGCCAGGCCGGGAACGTCCTGCGCCAGGCAGGCCACCAGCAGCGCCTGTGCCACCGGATGCGCCGGGCAGCGCAGGCCGATGGTGTCCTGCCCGCCGGCCGCGGCCGCGCCCACGCCAGGCTGGCGCGAAACGATCAAGGTCAGCGGACCGGGCCAGAACGCCTTCTCCAGCAATTCGGCGAACGGCGGCAGCGGCTGCGCGAAACGCGCCACCGCCTCCGCGCCGGCGGCGCCGGCAGCCACATGCACGATCAACGGGTGGTCGCTCGGGCGCCCCTTGGCCGCAAAGATGCCTGCCACCGCCGTGTCGCTGGCGGCATCCGCCCCCAGGCCGTAGACCGTCTCGGTGGGAAAGGCAACCAGCCCACCGGCGCGCAACCGCGCCGCGGCCTGGTGGATGGAATCTGGCGAGTGGCCGTCGAGGATCATGGAATACGCGCGCTCATTCCGACAGCGGTATCGGCAAGCCCAGCAAGGCCGCCACGAAATCGGCCGTCCCGCGCACCGCATCGATGTCGGCGCCGGTCACGTTGAGGTGGCCCATCTTGCGGCCACGTCGCGCTTCCGCCTTGCCGTAGAGATGCAGGTGCACGCCCGGGAGCGCGAGCACGTCGGCCCACGGTGGCTCGCGGGGCGTGTCGCTGTCGGGGAACCACAGGTCGCCCAGCAGGTTCAGCATGATCGCCGGGCTGTGCTGGCGCGGCTGCGTGAGCGGCAGGCCGGCCAGCGTGCGTACCTGCAGCTCGAACTGCGAGATGTCGCTCGCGTCCATGCTCCAGTGGCCGCTGTTGTGGGGCCGCGGTGCCATTTCGTTGACGACCAGGGTGCCGTCCATCAGCACGAAGAACTCGACGCACAGCACGCCGACGTATTCGAGGCCCTCCGCGATCGAGCGGGCCGCGGCCGTGGCCTGCTGCGCCACGTCGGCGGGCATGCTGTATTCATGGACCTCGGTCACCGCGAGGATGCCGTCGCGGTGCAGGTTGCGCTGCGGCGGCAGGTGCACCATCAGGCCATCGCGGCCGCGCGCCACGATCACCGAGCATTCGAAGTCCAGCGGCAGCATCTTTTCGAGCACGCAGGCGACGCCGCCAGCGGCCTGCCATGCCGCGGCCAACTCGTCGCGCGTGCGCACACGCTGCTGGCCCTTGCCGTCGTAGCCGAGGCGCGCGGTCTTCAGGATGCCGGGCAGCAGTTCGTCGCCGACGGTGGCCAGGTCGGCCTGGTCCTGAAGCACCGCATGCGGCGCACAGCTCACGCCGCAGCGGATAAAGTGCGACTTCTCGCGGATGCGGTCCTGCGCAATCGCCACGGACGCCGCGGCCGGGGAAACGGGCCGCGCCACGGCGAGGTGCTGCAGCGAAGGCGCGGGCACGTTCTCGAATTCGGTGGTGATGGCGTCCGCCAGGCCGGCCAACCGCGCCAGGCCGTCGACATCCGCATAGCCGGAAGAGACGTGGTGGTGGCTGACTTGCCCAGCCGGGCTGTCCGGGTCCGGGTCCAGCACCGCCGTGGCGTAGCCCATCCGCTGCGCCTCGTGCACGAACATGCGGCCGAGCTGCCCGCCGCCCATCACGCCGAGCGTGGCGCCGGGAAGAATGGGTGCGCCGTTCTCGCGCGCCACGCTCACAGCGCGCCCCCGCCTTGCGGCGAGAAGAGCGGGGCTGCGGCGCCGGGCGACGCGGCATCCGCGCCCGGCGGCGGCAAGGTCATGGCTTGCGCCGCGGCCGTCTGCGCTGCGCGGAAGGTGTCGAGCTGGGTCCGCAGGCGCGGGTTGTTCACGGCCAGCATGGCCACCGCGAACAGCGCCGCGTTGGCCGCGCCCGCATTGCCGATGGCGAAGGTGGCGACCGGCACGCCCTTGGGCATCTGCACGATGCTGTAGAGCGAATCGACACCCTGCAGGTGCCGGCTGGCGACCGGCACGCCGAGCACCGGCACCGTCGTCTTGGACGCGAGCATGCCCGGCAGGTGGGCCGCTCCGCCCGCGCCTGCGATGATGGCGGCGAGGCCGCGCGGGGCGGCGTTCTCGGCGTAGGCGAAGAGCTGGTCGGGCATGCGATGGGCAGAGACCACTTGCGCTTCGTGCGCAATGCCGAATTGCTGGAGAATCTCGACGGCGTGGCGCATCGTCTCCCAGTCGGAGTTCGAGCCCATCACCACACCGACCTGGATTGCTTGGTTCATGGTTGCAATTTTACGTTTGACCCACCTTTCCCGATGATCGACATCACCCTGGACAACTTTCAGACCGAGCTCATCGATGGCTCGATGGCCGTACCCGTGCTGCTGGACATCTGGGCCGAATGGTGCGGCCCTTGCAAGCAGCTCGGGCCCGTGCTCGAACAACTCGAGGTCGAATACGCCGGCCGCTTCATGCTGGCCAAGCTCGACGCCGACAAGGTGCCGCAGATCTCGCAGCAGCTCAGCCAGATGTTCGGCGTGCGCAGCATCCCGTTCTGCGTGATGTTCAAGGGCGGCCAGCCGGTGGACGGCTTCGTCGGCGCCATTCCCGCCGCGGACATCCGCACCTTCCTCGACAAGCACGTGCCCGCCGCCGAGGAACTCGAAGCCGCCGCGCAGGAAGAAGCCGCGCAGGACGCGCTGGCCGAAGGCGACACCGAAGGCGCGCTCGAAAAGCTGCAGCATGCGGTGGCCACCGACCCGTCCAACGACGACACGCGCTTCGACTACATCAAGCTGCTGCTGCAGCAGGGCCGCGATGACGACGCGAAGGTGGCTTTTGCGCCAGTCATCAGCAAGGCCCCGGTGGTGCGCCGATTCGATGCGCTGCAGCGCTGGATGGACGCCATCGATTTCGCCAACCCGCCGACCGGCGCCGCGCCCGCGCTGGCCGACATTGACGCGAAGATCGCTGCCGCCAAGCGCGATTTCCCGGCCCGCTTCGATCGCGCCCGCCTGCTGATGGCCGCGCAGCAATGGACCGACGCGATGGACGAACTGCTGGAGATTCTCATGCGCGACAAGGGCTGGAGCGAGGAGCTGGCGCGCAAGACCTACGTGGCCATCCTCGAAATCATCGAGCCGCCCAAGGTCAAGGTCGCCGACGGCCAGATACCGCCCGCCGACCCGACCGTGTCGACGTACCGGCGCCGCCTGAGCAGCGTCGTCCTGAGCTGATTCGCCCCTGGACGGCGCACGCAACATGGCCTCAATCCCATCGCAGGCTCCGGCCCCTTCGGCCGCCTCCCGGCTACGCAGCGCGGCGCGCCTCGCCTGCGCCGGAATCGCATTGGCCGCGCTCTCGGCTTGCTCCAGCGTGAGCCTCGACGAGCCGCTCGAAGGCACGCCTTGGCGGCTGACACAACTCGATGGCCAGCAGGTGATGTTCGGCGCCGATCCGAAGATCGATCCGACCATCCAGTTCGACGCCGGCACGCAGCGGGTGAGCGGCAGCGGCGGCTGCAACAACCTCTCGGGCGGCTACAGGCGCAGCGGCAATGCGCTGCGCATCGGGCCGCTCGCCTCGACCCGCAAGGCCTGCATCGACGCCGACCGATCCAGGCTGGAAGGACGCTTCCTGGCCGCGCTCGAAGCGACCGCCGGCTACACCGTCAAGGGCGGCCAACTCACGCTGCTCGATGGGCGCTCGATGCCTCTGGCGGTGCTGGACCTCGGCCTGCGGACGGCACCGCCGCCTTGACGTGGGAGGGCGGGCTCCGTCGTTGAAGCGCGCACCGGCTTGGCCGGCGACACTGCTGCCGGAAGGCGCCGGCGGAGCGGTCCAGGCGTCCATGCTGCCGTCACTGCTGAAGTCGATGAGGTTGGACTCTGCCTGGCTCGCCGCACCGAACTGTGAAGGAGGCGCAGCTTTCACAATGTTTGAGCACCTCAGGCTTGCACAGCCCTACCAGCGCGCGGGCAGCGTCTTGAGTATGGTCAGGGTGCTTCGTTCATCGAGCAGGTAGTCGCCGCGCTTGAGGTCCATCAGGAGGCGGCTCACCATTTCGCGGGAGCAGCCGATCTCGCTGGCGATGGTCTGGTGCGTGAGGCGGCCGACCACCAGCGTGCCGTCGGCTTGTACCTGCGCGCGTTGCTCCAGCAGCAGCTTGAGGCGGGTGTACACGTCGAGCAGCGCCATGCTGCGGGCGCTTTCGGTGGCCAGGCGGGCGCGACGGATCAGGCGCAGGATCAGGCCCATCGCGAACTCCGGCTCGGCCGCGATGTGGCGCAGCACGGTCTCGCGCGTGACCACGGCGCAGAGCGTCGGCTCCACCGCCTGCACGCTGGCTGAACGCAGGCCGCCATCGAGCGACATCTCTCCCACGTACTCGCCCGGACCATGGTGACTGAGCGTGGCCTCGCGTCCGCGCGAATCGGAAACGAAGGCACGCAACCGACCGGCGAGCACGACGTAGATCGCATCGCCCCGATCGCCCTCGTTGATCAGCACCGCATGCGTCCGGTAGCGGCGCTGCACGCCCAGGGCGGCCAGCTTGAGCACGTGGGAAGGCAGGATGGAAGTCGAGTCGGCATGCGATTCGGAGGCGGACGGCGGCATCCACCGAATATATAGGGACGACCTCGGCGAGCCGCTCCTTGCGTGCTCGCCAGACCGCTTGTCGATTTCCCTCTTGCGATGGCTTCGCAGGCGCATCGGGGTGGACTCTCAAGTAGATGGCCCTGCCATCTCGACTTGGTCCCCCGCGGGCTCAGAAGGTGTGAAGATTTCGTAGCGAGGGCGCCGAGGTCGGGTTGAGGAGCGGAACTGCACTCACGTGCAGTGAGCACCGCAGACCCGAGATCGGCGGCCGCAGTAGAAAGATTCGCACCTTCTCAGTTCACGTGCATGCGCAGGGCCGATACCACCTGCGGCATGCGCGAGACGCGGTGCACGACCTCGCGGATGCTGCCGCTGCCGGTCTTCTGCCGCACGTTCTTGATATGGGTGCGCACGGTCGACAGGCAGATGCCCTGAAGGCACGCGATTTCCTCGGCGCCATGCCCGGCGCAGAGCTGGGCCAGCACGTTCTGCTCGGCGCGGGTGAGTTGCTTGGCGCGCGCGAACATCTGCATGGTGATGGTTTCGCAGCCCGCCGAGCGGCTGCACATGATGAGCACGGTGTCGACGTCGGCGCCGGTGTCGCGCGGGCCCAGCGGAATGAAGGCGAGCGACAGTGGCTCGGTCGCGTGCTCCAGTTCGACGATGCTGCGGCAGCCGCGCTCCGCATCCTTCAACGCCTGGCGGATCGGGGTTTGCCAACCGTTCTGCGCAGCATTGAGCATGCCGTCGACATTGCGCAAGGTGCGCTGCGCTGCGAGTTCGCGCAGCGCCGGATGGTTTGCGTGCAGGATGCGCCCGGTGAGGTCCACCAACATCAGCCCGTGGTCGATTTCGTCGAGCACGCGGGCCAGCATGCCCGCATGCAAGGCTTCCGGCGGCGGCATGCTCGCGACGCTGTAAGAGGTCCAGGTCTGCGGTTGGGTTGCCAGATTCATTTCGCTCTCCTCAATCGTTGGGATGAGAAGAGTTTGCGGATTCTGTACGCTGGCAGGTGGGGACTATTGCCGCAGCATTTGTGACTTATTCACATTGACTCGGCGGCCGGAAACTGTTGGCTTATCCGGTCAGCCGCTCCAGAGCCTCGCGGTACTTGGCGGCGGTCTTCTGGATCACGTCGGCAGGCAGTCGCGGCGCGGGCGGCGTCTTGTCCCAGGGCTTGCCGTTGATCTTGGTGGCCTCCAGCCAGTCGCGCACGAACTGCTTGTCGTAGCTTGGCGGATTCGCGCCCGTGCGCAGCGCCTCCTCGTAGCCTTCGACGGGCCAGTAGCGCGAGCTGTCGGGCGTCAGCACCTCGTCCATCAGCACCAGCGTGCCGGCTTCGTCGAGGCCGAACTCGAACTTGGTGTCGGCAATGATCATCCCCTGGCCCAGCGCGATCTCGGCGGCGGTCTCGTAGAGCTGGATGCTGGTCTCGCGGATCTGCTGGGCCAGCGCGGGGCCGACGATTTCCACCACGCGGTCATAGCTGATGTTCTCGTCATGTTCGCCGGCCGCCGCCTTGGCCGCAGGCGTGAAGATCGGCAACGGCAGCTTGCTTGCGTTGGTGAGGCCTTCGGGCAGCGGCACGCCGCAGACGGCACGGTTCTCTTGATATTCCTTCCAGCCGCTGCCGGCCAGGTAGCCGCGCACCACGGCCTCGACCGGGATCGGCTTCAGGCGCTTGACGAGCATCGAGCGGCCTGCGACCTGCGCCACTTCGTCGGGCTGGACGGCGCTCTCGGGCGCATCGCCGGTCAGGTGGTTCGGGCAGATGTGGCCGAGGCGGTCGAACCACCACAGCGCCATCTGCGTGAGGATCTCGCCCTTGCCGGGGATCGGCTCGCCCATGATCACGTCGAAGGCGCTCAGCCGGTCGCTCGCCACCATCAGGATGCGATCGTCGCCGACGGTGTAGTTGTCGCGCACCTTGCCGCGCGCAAGCAGGGGCAGGCTCTTGATGGAGGACGTGTGGACGGTCGTCATGGGCTGGTAGCGATATGGAAAACGAAGCGGGGGGTGTCGATTGTGCGCGCAGAAAAAAGCCACCGCGAACGGTGGCCTGCATCGCGTCCGGGCGGGGATCAGACCACCGCTTGCGCGAGTTCCCCCTTGGCGTACCGGGCGGCGACGATCTGCAGGTTGTCGCCCTTGATCTTCGCGCCCTGGCCTTCGCAGCCGAACTCGATGTAGCGTTGCTTGCAGATCTGCCTGGCGGCTTCGCGCGCGGGCTTGAGCCATTCACGGGCGTCGAACTTCTCGGGGTTCTCGAACAGGAACTTGCGCACCGCGGCAGTCATGGCCAGGCGGATGTCGGTGTCGATGTTGATCTTGCGCACGCCGTGCTTGATGGCTTCCTGGATTTCCTCGACCGGCACGCCGAAGGTCTCCTTCATCGCGCCGCCGTACTGGCGGATGATCGCCAGCAAGTCCTGCGGCACGCTCGACGAACCGTGCATCACCAGGTGGGTGTTGGGAATGCGGCGGTGGATTTCCTTGATGCGGTCGATTGCCAGGATGTCGCCAGTGGGCTTGCGCGTGAACTTGTAGGCGCCATGGCTGGTACCGATGGCGATGGCCAGCGCGTCGATCTGCGTGCGCTTGACGAAGTCGGCCGCCTGCTCGGGGTCGGTCAGCAGTTGCTCGCGCGTCATGGTGGCGTCGGTGCCGTGGCCGTCTTCCTTGTCGCCCTTCATGGTTTCCAGCGAGCCGAGGCAGCCGAGTTCACCTTCGACGGTCACGCCCACACGGTGCGCCATGTCGGACACCTTCTTGGTGGTCTCGACGTTGTATTCGTAGCTGGCGATGGTCTTGCCGTCGGCTTCGAGCGAGCCGTCCATCATCACCGAGCTGAAGCCCAGGTCGATGGCGCCCTTGCAGACCTCGGGGCTCTGGCCGTGGTCCTGGTGCATGACCAGCGGTACGGTGGGGTAGGCCTCGATGGCCGCCTGGATCAGGTGCTTGATGAACGCCTCGCCAGCGTATTTGCGGGCGCCGGCGCTGGCTTGCAGGATGACGGGAGCGCCGACTTCCTTGGCCGCTTCCATGACGGCCTGGACCTGCTCGAGGTTGTTGACGTTGAATGCCGGAATGCCGTAGCCGTTAGCGGCTGCGTGGTCCAGCAGCTCGCGCATCGATACAAGTGCCATGGGGTTGCCTCGCGATATGTGTTAGGGGGATCAGGAAAAAGTACAGCCGCTGATTCTATCGACGCCCTCCCGGCGCAGCGGCGGGCATTGACCACACACGCGTCGATGTGCGCCTACGGCAACCCGAGGAATTTCACGATCGGCGGCAGAACCGGGCCACCCAGCCACCGGAGCGGCTTCGCAACCGCGGCAATCAGTGTCACGTGGCCCAGGTTGTCGAACTCGCGCACCTCTACGTCGACGCCCGCGGCGCGCAGCCGCTCGGCCATTTGCCGGGTGTTGCGGACCGGATTGACCAGCGTGTCCTTGCTCACCGCCATGAGCAACGTGCGTGGCGCCGCGGCCGAGACATGGCCAATGGGCTGCGACTCGGGCTGCGTGGCGGGCCAGTCGAAGGCGATCCTGGCGTCGGGGTTCTCGATGGGCAGGAAATCGTAGGGGCCGGCCAGGCCGATCCAGCCGGCGAGTTGCTTCGGGCTCGTGCCGACCGCGCCGAGCCAGCGATCGTCCAGTGCCACCATCGCCGCGTTGTAACCGCCCGCGCTGTGGCCCATCACATAGACCTGCTTCGGATCGGCGCCGAGGCGCGCCGCGTTGTCGAGCGCCCATTTGACGGCTAGCGCGCTGTCCTGCACGAACACGGGATACCTGAACGCGGGCGACAGCCCGTAGTCGGGCAGCACAACCACCGCCCCGCGCGACGCCAGCGCTTCGCCGACGAAGCGGAAGCCGGCCCGGTCGCCGGTGGTCCAGGCGCCGCCGAAGAAGAACACCACGAGGGGCCGTCGCCCCGCTGCCGGCAATGCGGCTGGCAGCGGCCGGAACACGTCCAGCCTCTGTCGTGGCGCCGGGCCATAGGCCACGTCGCCCTCGAAATCGTAGGTGTCCTGCGGCACTGCTCGGTCCAGCAGCCTGGCGGGCGAGCAGGCCGACAGCAGCGCGGCGCCAATGGCGGCAACGAACAACGCGGCACGGCGCACGAAGGGAGCGTGAGTCATGGCTTCAATACGCCGGACAGCGCGACATGGATTCGCGAGTCCGGGCCACAGCCTGAATGAGTCGGGTGATCGAGCGCAATCAACCGGCCCTTCACGCCCCGGTCAGGTAGCCCGGCAGATCTTCAGCATGTTGGTGCCCCCGGGCGCGCCCATCGGCTCGCCGCAGGTGATCGCGTAGACGTCGCCGCTCTGCACGATGCCGCGCTTCTTCAGGTGCGCCTCGGCCTGTTCGAGGGCGGTGTCGCGGTCGCTTTGCGAATCCATCAACAACGGGCGCACGTTGCGGTAGAGCGCCATCTTGCGCTGCGTGGCGAGGCGCGAGGTCAGCGCGTAGACCGGGATATGCGCGGCATGCCGGCTCATCCACAGCGGCGTCGAGCCCGATTCGGTCATCGCGACGATCGCCTTGGCGCCCAGGTGATGCGCCGTGAACAGCGCGCCCATCGCGATCGACTGGTCGATGCGGTTGTAGGTGTGGCCGCTGAAGTCGGTGTCGAGCGTCTTGTCCTCGGCCGCTTCGGCGGCTTCGCAGATGCGGCTCATTTCCTGCACCGTCTCGAGCGGGTAGCGGCCCGAGGCGGTCTCGGCCGAGAGCATCACGGCGTCGGTGCCGTCGAGCACGGCGTTGGCCACGTCGCTGACCTCGGCGCGGGTCGGCACCGGGTTGGTGATCATCGACTCCATCATCTGCGTGGCGGTGATGACCACGCGGTCCATCTCGCGCGCCATGCGGATCATCTTCTTCTGCAGCGCCGGCACGGCCGCGTTGCCCACTTCCACGGCCAGGTCGCCGCGCGCCACCATGATGCCGTCGCTGGCGCGGATGATTTCCTCCAGCTTGGGAATCGCCTCGGCGCGCTCGATCTTGGCGATGAGGCCCGGCTTGTGGCCATGCTCCGCCGCGGCCACGTTGCAGAGCTGGCGCGCCATTTCCATGTCGGTCGCGTTCTTCGGAAAGCTCACCGCCACGTAGTCGGCCTTGAAGCTCATCGCGGTCTTGATGTCTTCCATGTCTTTACCGGTGAGCGCCGGCGCGGTGAGGCCGCCGCCCTGCTTGTTGATGCCCTTGTTGTTGGACAACTCGCCGCCGAGCTTGACGGTGGTCAGCACGGTCTCGCCCTTGACCGCATCGACCGTCAGCACGATCAGGCCGTCGTTCAGCAGCAGCCTGTCGCCGGCCTTCACGTCGCGCGGCAGGTCCTTGTAGTCGAGGCCTACGCCATTGATGTCACCGAGTTCGGTGCGTGCCGCGTCGAGCACGAACTTCGCACCGGGCTCCAGCCAGACCTTGCCTTCCGCGAACTTGCCGACGCGGATCTTCGGGCCCTGCAGGTCGGCCATGATCGCCACCTCGCGGCCGGTGCGGCGCGCGGCTTCGCGCACCATGGCCGCGCGGTCGATGTGATCCTGCGCCGTGCCGTGGCTGAAGTTCAGCCTGACCACGCTGACCTTGTTCAGGATCATCTGTTCGAGCAGCTCCAGCGTGTTGGAGGCCGGGCCGAGGGTGGCGACGATCTTGGTGGCGTGACGGGGAAGGCGGACGGTGTCCATGGGGCTTGTCTCCAGAAGCGGTTGTTGTGGTTTGGGAATCTTCGAGGAATTCGACCGCGCCGCCTTCGGGACCGGCGCGCAGGTGTCAGTTCGCGCGGCTCACTGTGCGGCGCGCCGGGTCAGGATCTCGAATGCGGGCAGCGTCTTGCCCTCGAGGATCTCGAGGAAGGCGCCGCCGCCGGTCGAGATGTAGCCGACCTTCGATTCGATGCCGTACTTGGCAATCGCGGCCAGCGTGTCGCCGCCGCCGGCGATCGAGAACGCGGGGCTGTCCGCGATGGCTTCGGCAATGACTTTGGTGCCATTGGCGAACGCATCGAACTCGAACACGCCGACCGGACCGTTCCACACGATGGTGCCGGCTTCGCGCAACTGCGCGGCCAGTTGCGCGGCGGTCTTCGGGCCGATGTCGAGGATCAGGTCGTCGGCGGCCACATCGGTCGCGGCCTTGACCGTCGCGGGCGCATCGGCGGCGAAGGCCTTGGCCGTGACCACGTCGACCGGGATCGGCACGGCGGCGCCGCGCGCGCGCATGGCTTCGATGACGGCCTTGGCCTGGTCGAGCAGATCGGGCTCGGCGAGCGACTTGCCGATCGGCAGGCCGGCAGCCAGCATGAAGGTGTTGGCGATGCCGCCGCCGACGATGAGCTGGTCGACCTTCTCGGCCAGGCTCTTGAGGATGGTGAGCTTGGTACTGACCTTGGAGCCCGCAACGATGGCGACCAATGGCCGCTTGGGCGTGGCCAGCGCGCGGGTGATGGCGTCGATCTCGGCCGCCAGCAGCGGGCCGGCCGAAGCGATCTTTGCGTACTCGGCGATGCCGTAGGTGGTGCCTTCGGCTCGGTGGGCGGTGCCGAAGGCGTCGTTCACGTAGATGTCGCACAGCGCGGCCATCTTCTTCGCGAGCGCGGGGTCGTTCTTCTTCTCACCCTTGTTGACGCGGCAGTTCTCCAGCAGCACGACATTGCCCGGCTTGACGTCGACGCCGTCGACCCAGTTGGCCACCAGCGGCACCTCGCGGCCCAGGAGTTCGGCCAGCCGCGCCGCGACGGGCGCCAGGGAGTCTTCGGGCTTGAACTCGCCCTCGGTCGGGCGGCCCAAGTGCGAGGTCACCATGACGGCTGCGCCTGCGGCCAGCGCCTGCTGGATGCAGGGCACCGAGGCGCGGATGCGGGTGTCTTCGGTGATGCGGCCGGTGTCGTCTTGGGGCACGTTGAGATCGGCGCGAATGAAAACGCGCTGGCCGGCAACTTTGCCTTGGGCGCACAGGTCGGTAAAGCGGATGACGTTCATGCGGTTGATTCTAGGAGTCCGACATGACGCTGCCTGTACGCACTGGCACGCCGCCCCCAAATTCGATGCACGGCGGGACTGCGGTATCGGCTACCAGCCCAACCCCAGGTGCAGCGGCAGGTAGACCACCATGCCCGCCACGATGGTGCCAAGCACGCCATGACGCTTGAAGTAGTACGCGGCACCCGCAGCCGCGGCGTAAAGCCGGGCGTCCTGCCACGTCGCGATGAAGTGGCCCTGCGTCATCACGATCTCGGGAATCACCACCGCCGCCAGCGCCGCCACCGGCGCATAGTGCAGCGCCCGATGCGCCCAGGGCGGCAAGCCCCAGGGCCGATCGAGGATGAAGAAGAAGCAGCGCGTGAGTACGCTGATGGCTGCGAGACCGAGGATGATCAGCAGCGTCCAGCCGTCGGTGACGCCTGCAGTCATTTTTCATCCCCTTCGTTCGGATCGAGCCCAAGCTGCTTCTCCAGCCAGAAGCACAGCAGCACCGCGACGCCGATCCCGGCCACGATGTTGAGCTTGAGCGGCAGGTTGTAGGCCATCACGGCGGTCGCACCGGCGATGCCGATCGCGACCATGCGCAACTTGCTGGTCGCCATCGAGCACAGGATGGCGACCAGGCTCAACACACCTGCGAAGCCCAGCCCCCAGGCCAGCGGAATGAAGTTCGCGAGCGCCACGCCGATCAGGCTCAGTCCCATCCATGCCGCCCACGTGATGAAGTAACCGCCCGCCAGGTACGCCTCCTGCTCGTGGCGCCCAGCCACATCCTGTGCGGGCTCCGGGTAGCGCCGCGTGAACATCACGTAGCTGAGGTCCGCCGTCATGTAGCCGTTGACCAGCCGGCGCCAGCGCGGCAAATGCATGAGGTAGGGCCGCAGATGCAGGCTGAACACCACGAAGCGCAGGTTGACGCAGAAGGCGGTCGCCAGGATCACCCAGCCCGGCGCGCCCGCCATGAGCAAGGGAATCGCCGCCAGCTGCGAACTGCCCGCATAGACCAGCAGCGTCATGGCAACCGCCTCGAACACGCTCATGCCCGACTGCACCATCGCCACGCCCGTCATCAGGCCCCAGGCCGAGATGCCGAGCGCCAGCGGCGCCATGTGGCGGGCGCCTTCCTTGAAGGCCGGATGGTTGCGGACGGCGCGAAGGAAGAACAACGATCAGCGCCCGAAGACCTGGCCCGGCTGCGCACCGAAGCCGCGCACGAACTCCGCCGCCGGCAGGCGCTTGCCACCGGGCCGCTGCAGTTCGGTGAGGACGATGGTCGAATCCCGCGCGGCGACCGCAATGCCCGAAGGCGCAACGGACAGGATCGTGCCGGGCGCCCGGTCGTCTGTGGACCCCGCCTCCACGCGGGCCGCCCACAGCTTGACAATCTCGCCGTTGAGTTCGCCGGTGGCACCGGGAAACGGGTCGAAGGCGCGGATGCGGCGCACGATCGCTTCGGCCGGCTGGCCCCAGTCGACCTTCGCTTCGTGTTTCTCGACCTTGTGGGCGTAGGTCACGCCTTCGGCGGGTTGGGGCTGCGGCTTCAACCCGCCGGCTTCGGCCAGGCGCAACGCGTCGACGACAAACCGTCCACCCATGTCGGCCAGCCGGTCGTGCAGCTTCGCGGTGCTGTCGTCGCCGATGGCGAGCGACTCGCGCAGCAGCATGTCGCCGGTGTCCAGCCCGGCGTCCATCTGCATGATGGTCACGCCGGTTTCCGCATCGCCGGCCTCGATCGCACGATGGATCGGCGCGGCCCCGCGCCAGCGCGGCAGCAGGCTGGCATGGATGTTGAGGCAGCCGAGCCGTGGCAGGTCGAGCACCCACTGCGGCAGGATCAGGCCGTAGGCGGCCACCACCATCGCATCTGCGTTGGCGGCCAGCAAGGCTTCGCGCGCGGCGGCCGCGTCGTCCGGGTACTTGCCGTCCAGGCGCAGGCTGCGCGGTTGCGCCACGCGCCACCCGCGCAGCAAGGCCAGCGTCTTGACCGGCGAGGCCTGCAACTTGAGGCCGCGGCCTGCGGGACGGTCGGGCTGGGTCAGCACCAAGACGATTTCAACGCCGGCGACGTCGAGCCGGGCCAGCGCGGTCGCGGCAAAGGCGGGAGTGCCCGCAAAGACAATTCTCAAGGGGTGCTCGCAGGTTCAGCGGATCCGGCGCTCGAGCGACAGGTCGTCGCCGACGTTGTAATGGTCAACCACGCCTTGCGGATCCACATACAGGTACAGCAGGCGAATCGTGTTGTGCCACTTGTAGCGCCAGGTCCAGACGTCGCCATCGAAAGAAGTCACCCGGCTGATCTCGAACGGCCGGCCGTAGGTGCGCAGCACGTCGGGCTCGCGCCAGGCGCCGGGCTGGATGGTGTTGCCGAACAAGCCCTCGTCGAGTTCCTGCCGGATGGACACGACCCGGCCGGCTTTGTCCAGGTCGACGTTGTTGACTTCGAAGCCAGCCGGCGCGCGCGAATACTGCAAGCGCTCTCCGCCGTCAGCGAGCGCATACGTCGCGGTGGGCGGGCCCAGGCGCTGGAGCGTCTCTGCCCGGGTGCTGTCGAGCGGAAGGCGGGTCGGCTCGCCAGCGCATCCCGTCAGGCTGCCCACCAGAACAAGCGCCGCCAGCCCCGCAGCCAGGCCCTGCCGACAGCGAAGCATGCTCATCCCCGCCCTTCGCGCTGATCTTCGCGTTGTTGCTTCAGCAGCTTGCTCTTGATCCGGTTGCGTTTCAGCGGCGACAGGTATTCGACGAACACCTTGCCCAGCAGGTGGTCGAGTTCGTGCTGGATGCAGACCGCCAGCAGGCCGTCGGCCTCGATCGTGCGCGGTTCGCCATCCAGGTCGAGGGCCGTGCAGCGCACGGAGGTGGACCGTTCGACCCCGTCGTAGATGCCCGGGACCGACAAACAGCCCTCTTCGTTCATCACTTTCTCGTCACTGGCCCACACGATTTCGGGGTTGATCAATATCAGCGGGGCGTTACGCTCCTCCGAAACGTCAATCACCACAAGACGTTCGTGGACGTCGACCTGGGTGGCCGCCAAGCCGATGCCCTGGGCGTCGTACATGGTTTCCAGCATATCGGCCACCAAGGTCTTGATGCGGGCGTCCACGCCCTGCACCGGCTTGGCAATGGTGTGCAGACGTTTGTCGGGAAAACTCAGAATGGGTCGTTTGGCCATGAAAGCGTGGGAAAGTTGTGGCTATTTTCGCCAATTCCGCGACGCCTCGCGGACACCAAAAGGGATAAACGTTGCCCTCTCCAGGGCTTCAGCGCAAAATTCGTTGCAAATTGTGAGGATTCGTTTCCGCTGTTCGTGGCGGTAGTGTGTGCACACCATCCAACTCATGAAAACATTCCGAACCATCGCCGGCTTGCGTCCGACCATTCTTGCGTCGATGTGGCTTTGCCAGCTCGACTCAATCTCCCAGCGGGGGCGGGCCGGGCGCCGCCCGGTCCTGGGGGCCATCACCTCGCTCGCGGCCATGACACTGTTCGGCTCTGCCACGGTGGCCTCGGCGCAAACCTATCCGGTCACGCCGACGCAACGCGCCACCGCCCAGCAGACGGCGCAAACCGGCATTCCGGTGAGCGAACTGGCGCCCAACGCGCCGGACGAATACACCGTCAAGCGCGGCGACACGCTCTGGGCGATTTCGCGCATGTACCTGCGCACGCCGTGGCGCTGGCCGGAGTTGTGGGGCATGAACCTCAACGACATCCGCAACCCGCACCTGATCTATCCGGGCCAGGTGCTGTACCTCGACAAGACGGGCGGCCGCGCCCGCCTGAGCACCCGCCGCGGCACCGGCGCGCCCGAGGGCACGATCAAGCTGTCGCCGCACACCCGCACTGAATCGCTGTCCGGCATGGCGTTGCCGACGCTGAACGCGGCGCTGATCGAGCCCTTCCTCACCGAGCCGATCGTGGTGGACGAGGACACCGTCAAGTTCGCGCCCCGCATCGTGGCCGGCAACGACAACCACGTGCTGCTGTCCCGGGGTGATCGGGCCTATGCGCGCGGCGAAGCCAATGCGCCACTGATCGAGAAGCCCGGTCCGATCAACCAGTACCGCGTGTTCCGCAATGCCACGCCGCTGAAGGACCCGGCCACTGCCGAAATCCTCGGCTACGAGGCGCAGTACCTCGGCAAGGTCCAGCTGCAGCGCAGCGAGACGACCGAAACCATGATGCAGGATGGCAAGGAGGTCACCAACGTGGTGCCTGCCACCGTCGACGTGGTGGCGGCCAAGGAGGAAATCCGCGCCGGCGACCGCCTGCTGCCCGAACCACCGCGCCAGTTGCTGAGCTACGCGCCGCGTGCGCCCGCGGGCACCATCACCAACGGCCGCATCATTTCCGTCTACGGTAACGCCGTGCAGTTCGCGGCGCAGAACCAGGTGGTGTCCATCAACAAGGGCACCCGCGACGGCATCGAAACCGGCAACGTGCTGGCCATCCTGAAGAATGGCGAGACGATCGTCGACCGCACCAACGGCAACAAGGACACACTCAAGCTGCCAAACGAACGCATCGGGCTGCTGATGGTGTTCCGTCCGTTCGAAAAGGTGTCGTACGCCCTGGTGCTCGAGATCAGCGACACTCCGAAGGCAGGGGATTTGCTCATCAACCCCTGAAAAACAACAGGGGAGTGGGTAGGGAGTGGAACGTGAAGAACTCGCGGGCTGGCTGCGGCTGACCCTCACGCCGGGCGTCGGCGACATCACCGCGCGCAAGTTGCTGGGCGCCTTCGGGTTGCCCGGCGACGTGTTCCGGCAAACGCCGGCCGCGCTTGGCCAGATCGTGCCCGAAGGCACCGTTGCCACGCTCCGGCAACCGCCCGCCGGTCTCGAAGCCCTCGTGGAAGAGACATGGCAGTGGCTGCACGGCAGTGACGCCACCGGCGCCGCGCGCCGGGTGCTGACCCTCGCCGATGCCGGCTATCCGGCCGGGCTGCTGCAGATGCCCGACCCGCCCTTGATGCTCTACACGCTTGGCGCCCCAGGGTTCGACCTGGCACAGGTCGATCGCAGCCTGGCGATGGTGGGCAGTCGCAACCCGACGCCGCAAGGGCTTTCAAATGCACGAGCCTTTGCGCAGGCGCTGGGTGAAGCGCACATCGTGGTCGTGTCGGGCCTGGCACTCGGCATCGATGGCGCGGCGCATCAAGGTGCACTGGACGCTGCCGGCAGCGCACAGCGGCTGGCGACGATCGCCTTCGTCGGCACAGGACTCGACCGCGTCTATCCCGCGCGCCACCGCGACCTGGCGCGCCGCATCGTCGGGCAGGGCATGCTCGTCAGCGAGTTCCCGCTGGGCACGCCGCCGCTCACCCAGAACTTCCCCAAGCGCAACCGGCTCATCGCCGGGCTGTCTCAAGGCACGCTGGTGGTCGAGGCTGCGTTGCAATCCGGCTCGCTGATCACCGCGCGGCAGGCGGTCGAGCAGGGCAAGGAAG
Source organism: Variovorax sp. dw_308 (assembly GCF_019207085.1). Lineage (GTDB taxonomy): Bacteria > Pseudomonadota > Gammaproteobacteria > Burkholderiales > Burkholderiaceae_C > Variovorax. Next base: position 279,768 of record NZ_JAATOM010000005.1, read on the forward strand.
TGTTCGCAATCCCGGGTTCGATCCATGCGCCGCAATCCCGCGGTTGCCACGCGCTGATCCGGCAGGGGGCCAAGCTGGTCGAATCGGTGCAGGACATCCTGGAGGAACTGCGCTTCCCGGAGGCCATGAATTCGGCAGGCGCCGGCGCGGCATCTGCGGGGGTCTCCGGCACCGGAACGCCTGAAAGCCCGCTGCTCGAAGCGCTCGGACACGATCCCGTGAGCCTGGACGCACTCTCCGCGCGCACCGGCTGGAGCGCGGCCGACCTGCAGGTCAAGTTCCTGGAACTCGAACTGGACGGCCATGTGGCGCGGCTCCCGGGCGGCCTGTTCCAGCGCATCGCTTCGGCGTGAATGAGCCCATGCCGAAGCCCCTTCGGCGCCGGATGACACATTTCATACGCCATTTCGGGCGGCTGGGCTATATTGGGGCATGTTCGAAGTGCTCGTATTCGTCTATGAAAACTACTGGCGCGGCGACGCGTGCCCCGAACCCGAGCAACTGGGCCGCAAGCTCAGCGCCCACGGCTTCGACCACGATGAGATCCGCGATGCGCTCCAATGGCTGGACGGTTTGAGCCTCGCCACACGGGGCGCCCAATTGAAGTTCGAGGGTGACGGCAGCACAGCCACCGTCACCCTGCGCGCCCCGGATGAGGCCGCCCTGCCCCAATCGGCCTACGCGATGCGCGTCTACTCGGGCGCCGAGCAGGACCACCTGGGCGCCGAATGCCTGGGCTTCATCAACTTCCTCGAAGCCTCGAAGGTGCTTGACGGCGGCTTGCGCGAGATCGTCATCGAGCGCGCCATGGCGGCGCCGGGTGACCCGGTGGCGCTCGACGAGTTGAAGATCATCGTGCTGATGGTGCACTGGAGCACCGGCATCGAGCCCGACGCCCTGGTGCTCGACGAACTCTGCGAAACCCGCGCCGGGCGCGTGGCGCATTGAGCGTTGCGGGCCCGCAGGCGCCGAAAGGCTGCTGCGCCCGAGGTCGGCGAAGCACCCCCCGCGCGCAGCCCCGCGAAGCCGGTTTCGCGGCCGTCGTGGCCTCTGGTTCTAGTTCAGCAAGCGTTCGGGGTTCGCGTCGAGCTTGGCCAACGCTTCGCGCGTGGCGCGCACGGTGAGCGTTTCCTCTTCGGCCGGCACCAGCAGGCCGGCTTGCAGGTAGGAAGCGAGTCGCCCGGCCTGGATCAGGAAGTTGCGCCCGTGGGTCGCGGCGAACAGGTGCAGCTGTTTGCGGTCGCTGCGCCAGACGAATTGAACCTGGCTCACATGGCCGTTGTGGTCGAGCATGAACCAGGTGCCCACCTGGAGCTCATGCGCCCAGGCCAGCATGTCTTCGCTGACCTTGGTGCCCGCGTTCGGAATGACCTCGATCGACGCGGCGTCCACGCCGAGCAACAGTTCGATGCTGCCGGCGTCGATCGGCAGCTCACCCGAGACATCCCCCGCCTCGTCGGTGACGAAGTCTTCCAGGTTGGCCAGGCGCTTGGCCATGGCTTCGATCTGCGCGGCGGGAATGGCTTCGGTCTTCGACATGAAGGCGTCGGCCAGCGTGTCGCCGATGATCTTGATGTGCACTTCCTGCGGCTCGCCCACGATGCCCAGCAGCGTCATGCCGGCGCGCAGGCGCTGCAGCAGCTTCGGCAGATCCTGGATCACGCGGGTTCGGTCGTTGCGGTTGGGCTTGGCGCTGGCGGCCCAGACCAGTTCGGAGGCCGCGCGCTTGAGTGTCACGGTCTGTTCGTCCTGCCCGCCGTAGCGCAGCGCGGCGATGGCCAGCACCTCGGCCCAGACCTTGAACAGGAACTCGCGGATCTCCTCGCGCACCGGCATGTCGTTGAGCATCTTGCGCAGCTCGATGGTGTACTGGATCGCCATCGTTTCCTTCTGCTCGACCTGCTGCGCGACGCTCATGAGGCGCTGGGTGGCATCGCTCTGCGTCAGGTACTTGTTCAGGAATGCGACGAACTCGTCGAACACCAGCTTGAACACCCGCTGGCCGGTTTCCGGGTATTGCTCGATGACCTGAACGACGCGGCGGATTTCGCCTTCGAGCGCGCTGCCCGAGATGGCGGCCGCGTCGAAGCCCATGACGCAGGAGCCCATGCGGTCGATCAGCATGCGCGCGGGATGCTGCAGGGTGCCGAAGAACTCGGGCTCGGCAATCGCCACGCGCAGCACGGGCATTTGCAGGCGCGCGAACCACACGCGCGCCGAAAACGGAATGCGTTCTTCGGCCAGGATGGCCTGGAACATCAGCGCCACGATCTCGACCGTGGCCTTGTCGGCGGTGGTCGGCGCTTTCTTCTTCAGTTCGGCACTGCGCCGGCGCAGGTCGACGGCGGTCTGCTGCACGGCCGTCGCTTCGTCGGCGGCCAGCAGGTATTGCGATGCGGCAATCTGATAGGCCGCCTCCGCATCCGCGATGGCCGCGGCAAAGGCTGCGCCGCCGACGCCGCCACTGACACCGCCGGCCATCCCGCCGCCGACACCACCGGCGCCGCCGCCACCACCGCCACCGCCCGACGACCGGACGCCCACGCCAGTGGCGCCGACCCCGCCGCCCATCGCGCCGCCGCGCTGGGCCACGGTTTCACCGCCGATGCGCGCCGTGACGAAGCGCTTCAGATTCAGCAGCACGCCCTGGGCGCGCTGGCGCGCTACAAAAAAGGGCGATCCACCCGCGCCATCCATGCCGGGCAGGCCTGCGCCGCCATAGCCGCGACCGCTGGAACTGCCGCCGCTTCCATTGCCGCCACCCGCGCCGCCGCCCTGCACCACGCCGATCGCCGCAGGCGCAAAGCTGCCGGGGGGAATGCCGAAGCCGCCGGCATAGCCGCCGCCTCCGCCCCCACGTTGCAGGCCACCACCTTGCACGCCACCGCCTTGCACGCCGCCAGCGAATCCGCCTGCTGCGCCGCCGCCAAATCCGCCGCCACCCGTGTGCGCATGGCTGCCTGCTTCATGGGCGAAGCTGCCGCCGAGCGCACCGGAGTTGGTCGCGGCGCCGGTGCGCTTGACGAAATTCTTGAGGTCGATCTCGGGCATCACGCCCTTGGAGATCAGGAATGCATTGGCGTCGTGATAAGCACTGACCACCACTTCCAGCAAACGAGTATGGACAACCTCCTGCACCTTGGTCCAGAGCTGCCGGCTGAGCCCGGCGGCCAGCCATTGCTCGACCAGCATCTTGGCCAGCGACTCGGGGCGCAGCACGTCCTTGGAATCGAGTTCGGTGGTGCCTTCCAGGTACTGGATGCGCAGGCGCAGGTCGTTCAGCTCGAAGCTGGCCTTGTCCTGGATCACCAGTGCCAGCCGTGAGGACAGGATGTTGTTTTCCACCACCTCGTCGCCGATGAGTTCGAGCGAGGACAAGGAATTGTGCGAATTGCCGGTGCTGGTGGCCACTTGGGCCAAGGCCTTGCGCCAGCTGTCCTGCGCCAGCGAAACCCAGTTCGATTCCTTGGTCCGGAAGGTCAGGAAGTCGTCTCGGTGCTCCTGCATCTCGCGGGCATTGCCGACGGCCTGCGAGAGCGACGTCAGGCGCTCCCGGATCGCATGCGCGGACGGCGCGATCACGCCGCCGGTGGCGGTCACGAAACGCTCGCGGGCCTCACGGGCTAGCTGCAAGGAGGCGACGTGGGACCGCTGGGTGCTCATGAATAGATCAGGACGGCTCGGGAACTTTGGCGATCACCGAGCTTGCATCGGGAAGCCTTTTGACACAAGACCCGTTGCATGCTCGCCAACCCGCAATTTTCAGCAATTGAATCACACCACGGCACCGGCGTTCGGATCGTCCGGATCGCCATCGCGCTTGACCGGACCCTTGACCAGGTCCTCGCGCTTGACACCGAGCCACATCGCGATGGCCGCCGCCACGAAGGCCGACGAATAGATGCCGAAGCAGATGCCGATGGTCAGCGCCAGCGCGAAGTAGTGCAGCGTCGGGCCGCCGAAGAAGAACATCGACAGCACCACCAGCTGCGTGCAGCCGTGGGTGATGATGGTCCGGCTGATGGTGGACGTGATCGCGTTGTCGATGATCTCGTGCGTGTTCAGCTTGCGGTAGCGCCGGAAGTTCTCGCGCACGCGGTCGAAGATCACGACCGATTCGTTCACCGAATAGCCCAGCACCGCCAGCACCGCCGCCAGCACCGCCAGCGAAAACTCCCACTGGAAGAAGGCGAAGAAGCCCAGGATGATGACCACGTCATGCATGTTGGCCAGCACCGTCGCCAGTGCGAACTTCCACTCGAAGCGGAAGGCCAGGTAGATCATGATGCCGACCACCACCATGCCGAGCGCCTTGAGCCCGTTGGTGGTCAGTTCGTCGCCGACCTGCGGGCCGACGAATTCATTGCCGCGCAACTCGACCTCGGGGTCGCTCGCCTTCAGTGCGCCCATGACCTGCTCGCTCTGCTGGGCCGAGCTCATGCCCTTTTGCACCGGCAGGCGGATCTGCACGTCGCGCGAGGTGCCGAAGTTCTGCACCTGCACATCGGCGTAGCCGAGCTTGGCGATGGTCTCGCGTACCTTGCCGACGTCGGCCGATTGCTTGTAGGCCACCTCCATCACCGTGCCGCCGGTGAACTCCACCGACAGGTGCAAGCCGCGGTGGAACAGGAAGAACACTGCCAGCGCGAAAGTGATGAAGGACACCGCGTTCAGCACCAGCGCATGGCGCATGAACGGGATCGTCTTGTGGATTCGGAAAAACTCCATCTTGATTCCTTATTCGGCCACGGCCACGCCGTCGGTCTTGGGGCGCCACACGGTGCCGATGGAGACGGTCTTGAGCTTCTTCTTGCGTCCGTACCAGAAGTTCACCAGGCCGCGCGAGAAGAACACGGCCGAGAACATCGAGGTGACGATGCCGATGCAATGCACCACCGCAAAACCGCGCACCGGGCCCGAGCCGAAGGCCAGCAAGGCAATGCCGGCGATGAGCGTGGTCACGTTGGAGTCGAGGATGGTGCCCCACGCGCGGTCGTAGCCGGCATGGATGGCCGCCTGCGGTGCCGCGCCGTTGCGCAGTTCCTCGCGCACGCGCTCGTTGATCAGCACGTTGGAGTCGATCGCGACACCGATGGCCAGCGCCATGGCCGCGATGCCGGGCAGGGTAAGCGTGGCCTGCAGGATGGAGAGCACGGCCACCAACAACAGCAGGTTGACCGCCAGCGCGATCGACGAGAACACGCCGAACAACGCGTAGTAGATGCACATGAAGACCATGATCGCGGCAAAGCCGTACATCACGCTGTCGAAGCCCTTGGCGATGTTGTCGGCGCCCAGGCTTGGGCCGATGGTGCGCTCCTGGATGATCTCCATGGGCGCGGCCAGCGAACCGGCGCGCAGCAGCAGCGCCAGGTTGTTGGCATCGACGCTGCTCATCGCGCCCGAGATGCTGAAGTGCGTGCCCAGCTCGCCGCGGATGGTGGCGACCGAAATCGCCTGCCCCTTGCCCTTCTCGAACAGCAGGATGGCCATCAGCTTGCCGATGTTCTCGCGGCTGGTGTCGCGCATGATGCGGCCGCCCTTGGCGTCCAGGTCGAGCGACACGTTGGGCAGGTTCTGCTGCTGGTCGAGGCCGGCGCGCGCGTCGGTGAGGTTTTCGCCGGTGACGAGCACTTGCTTCTTGACGATCACCGGCTGGCCGCTGACGTCGGGAAATTTCTCGGAGCCGAAGGGCACCGGGCCGCCGGTCTTGGCAGCGCGTGCCTCGGCGCTCTCGTCGACCATGCGCATTTCTAGCGTGGCAGTGCGACCGAGGATGTCCTTGGCGCGCGTCGGGTCCTGCACGCCGGGCAACTGCACCACGATGCGGTCGATGCCCTGTTGCTGGATCACGGGTTCGGCCACGCCGAGTTCATTGATCCGGTTGTGCAGCGTGGTGACGTTCTGCTTGAGCGCCTCGCCCTGGATGCGGACGGCGGCCTCGGGCCGGAAAGTGGCGGCCAGCAGGTAGTCGTCGCCCTCGCGCCTGTCGGTGGTGACGAGGTCGGGGTACTGGTCCTGGATCAGGCGCCTGGCGGCTTCCAGTGCGGTCGTGTCGCGGGCGCGCACCTCCACGCTCTGGCCATTGCGGCTGACCGCCGCGCCACGCACGCTCTTGTCGCGCAACGCGGAACGAACGTCGCCGGAGATGGTCTCGGCGCGCTTGTCGAGCACGCCCTTCATGTCCACCTGCAGCAGGAAGTCCACGCCACCGCGCAGGTCCAGGCCGAGGTACATCGGGTAGGCATGCAGCGCCGTGAGCCAACCCGGCGAGCGCGACACCAGGTTCAACGCGACCACGTAGGACGGGTCTTCCGCATTGGGCACGAAGGCATGCTGCAGGGCGTCACGCGCCTTCAGCTGGTCATCGGTGCTGGCGAAACGCACGCGCACGGCGGAGGCGTCGATCGTGAGCAGGTCGGGCTTGAGGCCGGCCGTCTTGAGCGCCTCCTCGACACGGGCCTGGGTCGACGCATCGATCCTGGCGGTCGACTTGGCGGGCGACACCTGCACGGCTGGCGCCTCGCCGAAGAAATTGGGAAGTGCGTAGATCAGCCCCAACAGGAGCACGATGACGATGATGGTGTACTTCCAGACCGGATATCGATTCATGGCGGGAGGTTGAGCGTTGGAAGTTCGGCGTGGCGCAGGGGTTGCCGGGCGGTCCCCGGCCGGCGATTACTTGATCGCGCCTTTGGGCAGCACCTGGACCACGGCGCTGCGCTGGATCTTGATCTCGACGCCATTGGCGACTTCGAGACCAAGGTACTGGTCGTTGATCGACGTGATCTTGCCGAGCACGCCGCCGCCGGTGACGACTTCATCGCCCTTGGCCAGCGCCTCGATCATGGCGCGGGCTTCCTTCTGGCGCTTCTGCTGCGGGCGGATGATGACGAAGTAGAAGACGGCAAAGATTGCAATCATCATGGGCAATTGAAGGCCGCCGAACGCAGACAACATATCGCCGCCGGTAGAAGCAGGTGCGGGAGCAGCAGCGGTCTGGGCAAAGGCAGAGGAAATGAACAAGGGAGTCTCCAGCAGAGGGATGTCAGGAACGCAGGCGCGATGCCCGCAGCAAGTCGCGGCGACCGCGGGGTGCGGCCCTGCGGCGCAGGCCCATGCCCGCGCGCAAGCACCGGGCATTGTATTCGTGGGTGCAACCGCTGCCGCCGGCTAATCCGGCGCTGGGAACGGGGCTTTGAAAGTGGCGCGCGGGGCCGTTGCGCTGCTACTCAGGCGATGGCGGGCAATGCCTGTTCGTGGGCACGCGCGGAACCGGCTTTGACGGGCCGCTGGATGCGCTCCCTCAGGTGCTGAGGGACGCGACTGCAAGCCAGCCGGCGCCAGCTCGGACGGCCCGCAAGAGCAGTTGCCTCTGGCGGGCGCCCGTAGCGCGGCAGATGCATCCGCGGCTGGGCTTCGTTTCAGGCCGCGGCGCGGGACGCCTGCGGCTGGCGCCACTGGGTCATCAGCGCCGCCCAGCGCGTGCGGGCCGCGGCCAGGTTGCGGTCCTTCACATGGCCGTAGCCGCGGATCTGCTCCGGCAGCGCGGCGATGTCAAGCGCCGTGGCGTGGTTGGCGGCGGTCAGGCCGGACATCACTTCCTCGATGCTCGCCTTGTATTCGCCGATCAGCGCACGCTCGGTCTTGCGCTCCTCGGTACGGCCGAAGATGTCGAGCGCCGTGCCGCGCAGGCTCTTCAATTTGGCCAGCAACTTGAAGCCGGTCAGCATGCCGGGGCCGAATTTCTGCTTCTGCAGTTCGCCCTTCGAGTTCTTCTTCGCAATGAGCGGCGGCGCCAAGTGGTAGTTGAGCTTGAAGTCGCCCTCGAACATGCCTTCGACACGATCGAGGAAGCTGCGGTCGGTGTGCAGGCGGGCGACCTCGTACTCGTCCTTGTAAGCCATCAGCTTGAAGAGGTAGCGCGCCACGGCTTCGGTCAGGGTGTTCTTGCCGACCCGCGCGGTCTCGACCTGCTGCACCCGGCCGACGAAGGCCTTGTATTGCTCCGCATAAGCAGCGTTCTGGTAGGCCGTCAGGAACTCGACGCGGCGCTTCACCAGGCTTTCGACCGTTTCTCGCTTCTTGAACTCAATCACCTGGCCAGGCGTCACGAGCTTTTGCACGGCGACAGGGCTGTGCGCGGCGCGGCGACCCCATTCGAAAGCGGTCTTGTTGTTCTCGACCGCCACCGCGTTCAACTCGATCGCCCGCATCAGCGATTCATGCTCCAGCGGCACCCAGCCCTTTTGCCAGGCGAAGCCGAGCAGCATCGGGTTGGCATAAAGGCTGTCGCCCATCAGCGCCACGGCGGTGGCGTCGGCATCGAAGCTGGCGACGCCCTCGGCGCCGACCGCGCGCGCGATTTCGTTGGCGCAATCGTCCTGCGGGTTCTGCCAGTTGGCGTTGCGCACGAATGCCGCCGTCGGCGCGCTGTGGCTGTTGAGCGCGACATGCGTGCGTCCTTCGCGCATGCGGGCCAGCGTCTCGCCGTTGACGGCCACCAGCGGATCGGCCGCCAGGATGAGGTCGGCCGCGGCCGTGCCCACGCGCGTCGTGCGGATCGCGTCCTGCGATTCACCGATCAACACATGGCTCCAAGTCGCGCCGCCCTTCTGCGCCAGGCCCGCGGCATCCTGCGTGACGATGCCCTTGCCTTCGATGTGCGTCGCCATGCCGAGCAGCTGGCCGATGGTGATGACGCCGGTACCGCCGACGCCGGCCACCACCACGCCCCACACCTGGTCGCGCGCCAGCGTCGGGACCGCGGGCTCGGGCATCTCGCCCATTTCGAATGGCGAGTTGGCCTTGCCCTTCGACTTCTTCTTGAGCTGGCCGCCTTCGACGGTGACGAAGCTCGGGCAGAAGCCCTTGAGGCAGCTCATGTCCTTGTTGCAGGTGCTCTGGTTGATGGTGCGCTTGCGGCCGAACTCGGTCTCCAGCGGCTCCACGCTGAGGCAATTGCTCTGCACGCTGCAGTCGCCGCACCCTTCGCAGACCAGCTCGTTGATGACGACGCGCTTGGCCGGGTCGACAGCCGTGCCCCGCTTGCGGCGGCGGCGCTTCTCGGTGGCGCAGGTCTGGTCGTAGATGATGACCGTGGTGCCCTTCATCTCGCGGAACTCGCGCTGGATGTCGTCGAGCAGGTCGCGATGCTTGATCTCGACGTGGTCGCCAGGCACGCTCACGCCCTGGTACTTCTCGGGTTCGTCGGTGACGATGACGACCTTCTTCGCGCCCTCGGCATGCATGCTCTCGGCGATCTGCAGCACCGAATGGCCCTCGGGTCGTTCTCCCACCTGCTGGCCGCCGGTCATGGCGACGGCGTCGTTGTAGAGGATCTTGTAGGTGATGTTCACGCCGGCCGCGATGCTCTGGCGGATGGCGAGCAGGCCGCTGTGGAAGTAGGTGCCGTCGCCCAGGTTGGCGAAGATGTGCTGGTCGGTCGTGAAGGGCTGCTGGCCGACCCATGGCACGCCCTCGCCGCCCATCTGCGTGAAGCCGATGGTGGAGCGGTCCATCCAGGTGGCCATGAAGTGGCAGCCGATGCCGCCCATGGCGCGCGAGCCCTCAGGCACGACGGTGCTGGTGTTGTGGGGGCAGCCCGAGCAGAACCAGGGCTGGCGGCCATCCTTCACACCGCCGACCTGCAGCACGTCCATCGAGCGCTCTTTCGCCTCGAGGATCGCGAGCTGCGCGTCGATGCGCGCGACCATGTCGGCGCCTGCCTTCGCGAGCAGGCCGGTCTTCTTCAGGCGCTGCGCGATCGCCTTGGCGATCATTGCGGGGTTCAGGTCGGCATTGGCGCGCAGCAGCGTGTGCGCGGTGGGATTGGGCATCGACCATTCGCCGCCCGAATAGCCCTCGGCCGCATGCACTTCGCCCTCGTCGAACTTGCCGACCACGTTGGGGCGCACGTCCGAGCGCCAGTTGTAGAGCTCTTCCTTGAGTTGGTACTCGATCACCTGGCGCTTCTCCTCGACCACCAGGATCTCCTGCAGGCCGGTCGCGAAGTCGCGCGTGAGTTGCGCCTCCAGCGGCCACACGACGGCGACCTTGTGCAGGCGGATGCCGAGCTGGCGGCAGGCGGCGTCATCGAGGCCGAGGTCGATCAGCGCCTGGCGCGTGTCGTTGAAGGCCTTGCCGCTGGCCATGATGCCGAAGCGGTCGTTCGGCCCCTGGATGACGTTGTGGTTGAGCCGGTTGGCGCGGATGTAGGCCAGCGCGGCGTACCACTTGTAGTGCATCAGGCGCGCTTCCTGCTCCAGCGCGTGATCAGGCCAGCGGATGTGCAGGCCGCCGGGCGGCATCTGGAAATCGGTGGGCGTGATGATCTCGACGCGCTCCGGGTCGATCATCGCTGTGGCGCTGGACTCGACGATTTCCTGGATCGTCTTCATGCCCGACCACACGCCCGAGAAGCGGCTCAGCGCGAAGGCGTGGATGCCGAGGTCGAGGATCTCCTGCACGTTGGTCGGGAAGAACACCGGCGTGCCGCAGGCCTTGAAGATGTGGTCGCTCTGGTGCGCGGCCGTGCTGCTCTTGGAGATGTGGTCGTCGCCCGCCACCGCGATCACGCCGCCGAATTCGGTGGTGCCGGCCATGTTGGCGTGCTTGAACACGTCGGAGCAGCGGTCCACGCCGGGGCCCTTGCCATACCAGATGCCGAAGACGCCGTCGAACTTGTTGGTGCCCTGGGGGGAGAAGCCCAGTTGCTGCGTGCCCCACAACGCCGTGGCCGCCAACTCCTCGTTCACGCCGGGCTGGAAGACGATGTTCTGCGCCTTCAGGTACTTGCTGGCCTTCCACAGGGCCTGGTCATAGCCGCCGAGCGGAGATCCGCGGTAGCCGCTGATGAAGCCGGCTGTGTTCTTGCCGTTCTGCTGGTCGCGCAGGCGCTGCAGCATCGGCAGCTTGACCAGGGCCTGGACGCCGCTCATGAAGGCGCGGCCGTAATCCAAAGAATATTTGTCGTCGAGCGTGACGGTCTCGAGAGCCTTGCGGATGTGCTCTGGCAGCGGGGCGTTCATGTGTCGGTCTCCGGTGGCTTTGCCTTGTGGGCGTGGCTGAAAAGGTGTTTTGAACCCTGGTAGGGCGCTCCCCAATAGTGACGCAAAGTGTATGCCTGCGCCTCTGACAGGTGTTTGCGTTCTTTGCCTCGAAAACCCGCGTCCCAGAAAGGATCTTTCTTAAAATGCCAGTCTATGGAAAGCATTGACAAGTTTGACCTTGCGATACTGCAAGAACTGCAGGCCGATGGACGGCTCACCAATGCCGAGCTGGCATTGCGCGTCGGCCTGTCCGCTGCGCCGTGCTGGCGCCGCGTGCGGGCGCTGGAGGAGGCCGGTTTCATCAAGGGCTATCACGCCGAGATCGACCGCCACATGATCGGGCTGGGCGTGCTCGCTTTCGTGCGCGTCGACGCCGAACGGGTGCAGGGCGACGCGACCCGCAAGCTGGAGGAGGCGATCCGCAAGTTGCCCGAAGTGGTGTCCTGCCACTACATCAGCGGCACCGGCACCTTCGAGTTGCAAGTGGTGGCGCAAGACCTCGACACCTTCTCGACCTTCGCGCGCGAGCATTTGATGAACCTGCCGAACGTGAAAGACCTGCACACCAGTTTCTCGCTCGGCGAGGTGAAGGCCAGCAGCGCCTTGCCGCTGGCGCACCTGGCGCCGCCGCGTCGGTGAAGAAAGCGACTACGGCGCGTTGTCGAGCTGGACGTTCATCCATCCGGCGCGGCCACCGAGCCAATCGACCAGGTATTTGAGTTCACGGGCATAGGAGCCCTTCACCACGGCGTTGGGCCAGACCCAGGTGTCGAGGATGGGCCAACGTGTGAAATTGCGGGCTTGCGGCTCGGCCAGTGTGGCGGCCGTCGCGAAGGCGAAGCCCCCAAGGTCCGGCAGCCGCCCGGCGAGATAGCGCCAACGGACCTGCATGTGGCGCCGGAACTGCTCGTCCTGCAGCAGTCGCTGGAAATAGGGGTTCTGATAGCGCGTCCACCAGCCTTCGATGGCGTCGTTTCCGTTGTAGTTGACGTTGCCTGCCGCGATGTCGAAGTCCCACACGGGGCCGAACTGCAGCCGCCCGCCGCGCGGACGATAGGCAAAGGTGCTGGAGTTGAAGCCGTCGTTGTTGCGGAAGAGTTCGTTGATCAGGTACAGGTCGATGAGCGAGTCGGCATCGAGGTGGGCGTCATAGCCGGCCTGCGGATCCTTGAAGCTGGTGCTGTACAACTCCCCCTCCATGCGGTCGACGAAGGACACGAGGTTCGGCATCTGCGCAGGGGTCATGTCGGACTTCACGGTGTACGGCACGCCGGCCTGGCTGTAGTACCAGAGGACTTCATCGAGCCGCCCATCGATCTCGAGCAGGAAGCCCATGCCGGGGTCGACCGCCTCGGTGGCGGGCTCGCCGATGTTGACCCGCTTGTCGGCCACCTCGACCAGTTCGCTCAATTGGTAGACGCCCACGTAGTCACCGTTGAGGGTCAGCTCCACGTAGCGTTGCCCCGGCGTGTAGTCCATGCCGAGCATGCGGCTGAGGCAGGCGGCGAGGGCGTTGCGCATCAGCGTCTTGTCCGCGTAGTTGGCAAGCAGCGCCCAGTTCTTGCTGGCCGGCAGGCCGAGCAGCGCCGCCTTCTTGCCCAGCTTGAGGCGATAGGGCTTCTTGGGCATCAATTCCCAGGTGCTGTTGCCGCGGCCGCGGATGTCGGTGGCGACCGCCGTGTCGGCTCCCTCGATCTGCAGGGTGGCGGGAACGTAGGTCACCTTCGAGTCGATCGGGGCAGCGTCCCGGGTCCGGATGCTGATCGGCGTCACCGGCTGCGCGGCGCAGGTTTCAGGCTGGACCTGGTGCAGCGTCTCGACACGCAGCGTCCTCGGCGCCACGGTGTGCAGCAGGTTGCCAGTGGCGGGGTCGATGTAGGCCGCCAGAACTTGCCGGGCGGCGCGGGCAGCCCCGGCGGTGGCGGCCTGGATGTTCATCGGGGCCGACCCGGTCATCAGCCTTGTCGTGGCGCTTGCCAACGCGGGCAGGACGGCCATGCCGATTCGACGGGCCGTCACATCGTCCGGGTCATGGATGTCGATCGTCGATGCCAGGCCGAGCCATGGCGTGGGCATGGGCGGAACCGCGCCGCCTGTCGGCGCGCGCAGGGCGTCGAGGGTCGTCAAGGCACTGATGACAGTGACCGGCATCGGACGCGACGCCAGCCGGTACGCCTCCTGCATCGCGCCGGTCGCATCGAAGCCGGCCGGAATCCTGGCCACGAGAAGCGGAGGAGGCGAGGTGAGCGCGGTGCGGGCCGCCAGCGTCAGCGAGAAGTTGCCGGCGGCATCGGTGGTGATGGCGGGCTCCGCCGCGCTACAGTCGAAATCGCCATCCACATCGAGGCAGACCTGGATACCCGCAGCCGGTATGGCAACATCGACCCGGCCCGAAAAGTTCCGGATCGCCTCGACGGATTCACCAAGCTTCGCGGTGCGAACGGCCTGACCTGCGTCCACCGCCACCGGCGCCGCGCTTGCCGCATGCGGAAGGCCGCCCATGCTGGCGCTCCCCCCTCCGTTGCCGCCACCACCGCACGAGGCCAGCACAGTGCACCCCAATGCCAAAACAATCACGTGAAATCGTGACATATTCGATCTTCTCCCTGAATAATTTTTGGTACGGCAGGGATTAGACATGATCGTTCCAGGACCGGCGATGCGTTTTCCAGCGTTTTGCCTGCCCTCACGCAATTTCCAAGCACCAACATTTCAATCGGGAGACGAAATGAACCCCCTTCGCCGCGCACTCGCGCTGGGCCTCGCAGCCGCCACCCTGGCTTTCGGCGCGCAAGCGCAGAACCGCGAACTCACCGTGGCCTCCAGCGCCACCTACGCACCGTTCGCGTTCGAGAACAAGGACAAGCAGATCGTCGGCTTCGACGTCGACATCATCAATGCCATCGCCAGGAACCAGGGCCTGAAGATCAAGCTGGTCAACACGCCCTGGAGCGGCATCTTCGCGGCGCTCAACAACGGCGATGTCGACCTGATCATCTCGGGCGTGACCATCAACGAGAAGCGCAAGCAAAGCTACGATTTCTCGCCCTCGTACTTCGCGGCCAAGCAGTTGATCGCGGTGCCCAAGGCCAGCACCGTGGCGTCGCTGAAGGACCTGGCCGGCAAGAAGATTGCCGTGGTCAACGCCTCGACGGCCGATGACGTGGTCTCGCGCGAGTTCGGCAAGACCAATGCGAACATCCGCCGCTTCGAGAGCACGCCGCTGATCATCTCGGAACTGGCCGGCGGCGGCGTCGATGCGGCCGTGGGGGACAACGGCGTGATCGCCTACCGCGTGGCGCAGAACGCGGACCTCAAGACCGTCGACGACAAGTCCTTCCCCGAGGAAGGCTTCGGCATCGTCGTGAAGAAGGGCGACAAGGCGCTGCAGGACAAGCTGGCCGCGGGACTGGCCGCGATTCGCGCGGACGGCAGCTACAACACGATCTACAAGAAGTGGTTCAACAAGGACCCTAACGCCCGCTGACCGCCATGGAACCCATCGTCTGGTTCGGCTGGTTCCGGGTCGACATCCTCCTGGAATACAAGGACCTGTTTATCCAGGGCGCATGGATGACGCTGCGCATGACCGTGGTCTGCGTGCTGCTGGGTTCGAGCTGGGGCTTGTGCCTGGCCATTGCGCGCCTCGCGAATGCCCGGCATGCGCCGTGGACCTGGGTCACGCGCTACTTCCTGCGCTGGCCGTCGACGGTGTACGTGAGCTTCTTCCGGGGGACGCCGCTGTTCGTGCAGATCCTGCTGATCCACTTCGCGGTGATGCCGGTGTTCATCCATCCGACCAGCGGCTTGCTGATCACCGGCGAGCTGGCGCGCGAACTCAAGCAGGAGCACGGCGCGCTGATCTCCGGCATCGTGGCGCTCACGTTGAACTCGGCGGCCTACATCTCGGAAGTGTTCCGTGCGGGCATCCAGTCGATCTCGAAGGGGCAGGTGGACGCAGGCCGTTCGATCGGCTTCACGCCGGCACAGGTGATGCGCTACGTGGTGCTGCCGCAAGCCTTCCGGCGCATGTTGCCGCCGCTGGGCAACAACGCGATCTCGCTGCTGAAGGACACGTCGCTGGTGTCTGCGATCGGACTGGCGGAGTTGGCCTATGCGGCGCGCACGGTGGCCGGGGCATATGCGCGCTACTGGGAACCTTACCTGGCGATCTCGCTGATCTACTGGTTGATGACGCTGGCGCTGGCGACGATGCTGCGGCGGCTGGAGCATCGGCTAGCGCGCAGCGACCGGGGTTAGGTGTTCAAGAGCGCGCCAGCCCCGCCGCCACATCCCTGAACGAGGCCAGCGCCGCTTCGAGGTGATCGATGATTTCCTGTTGCAGCACGTCAGGCGGCGGCAGGTCATCAAGGTTGTCGAGGCTGTCGTCCTTGAGCCAGAAGATGTCGAGACTGGCCTTGTCGCGCGCCACCAGGTCGGCGTAGCTGAAGTACTTGAAGCGCTCCGACTCGACCCGCTCATGGCGGTTGTCGGGGCGATAGCTTGCGATGAAGTCGCTGAGATCGGCGGTGGCCAGCGGCCTGGTCTTGAGCGTGAAGTGCTTGTTGGTGCGCAGGTCGTAGATCCACACGCCTTGGGTATGCACCTTGCCGTCGGCCGGCTTCTTGTCGAAGAACAGCACGTTGGCCTTCACGCCCTGCGCGTAGAAAATGCCCGTGGGCAGGCGCAGCAGCGTGTGAACGTCGCAGGTTTCCAGCAGCTTCTTGCGGATCTTCTCGCCGGCACCGCCTTCGAACAGCACGTTGTCGGGCAACACCACCGCCGCTTGTCCGGTCGTCTTGAGGATGGTGACGATGTGCTGCAAAAAGTTGAGCTGCTTGTTCGACGTGGTCTGCCAGAAGTCCTGCCGCTCGTAGGTCAACGCGTCGCGGTCTTCCTCGCCTTCCGCGTTGGTGATCGTCATGCTGCTCTTCTTGCCGAAGGGCGGATTGGCCAGCACGTAGTCGAAGCGCTTCTCCGGCGCCGAGATCAACGCGTCGGCGCGGTCTACGGCCGGCTCGCCGTCCAGTTCACCGACGTTGTGCAGGAACAGGTTCATCAGGCACAGCCGGCGCGTGGCTGCGACGATCTCGTTGCCGAAGAAGGTCTGGTTGTGCAGGAACTCCATCTGCCGAAGGTTGAGCTTGTGGCCGCTCTTGCTCGCCAGCCAGTCGTACGCGCCGAGGAAGAACCCGCCCGTCCCGCAGGCCGGGTCGGCAATGGTCTTCATCGGCTGCGGCCGCACGCAGGCCACCATCGCCTCGATCAGCACGCGCGGCGTGAAGTACTGGCCGGCGCCGCTCTTGGTGTCTTCGGCATTCTTCTGCAGCAGGCCTTCGTACAGGTCGCCCTTGGTGTCGGCATCGAGGCTGATCCAGTTCTCCGCGTCGATCAGCTGCACCAGGCGCGACAGCTTGGCCGGGTCCTGGATCTTGTTCTGCGCCTTGAAGAAGATCGCGCCGAGCATTCCCGGCTTGGTGGCCAGTTCGTGCAGGAGCGCGAGGTAGTGCGCTTCCAGCGGTTCGCCGGTCTTGCTCTTGAGGCTGGGCCAGTCGAAGCCCTTGGGGATGTGGGTGGGGCGCTCATAGGGCGGCTGCGCGTATTCGTGCGCCAGCTTGAGGAACAGCAGGTAGGTGAGTTGCTCGAGGTAGTCGCCGTAGCCCACCCCGTCGTCGCGCAGGGTGTGGCAGAAGTTCCAGATTTTCTGGACGAGAGAGGATGCGTTCATCAAATACCCATCAAATACGGCATCGCCGCATAAATCTTTGATTTATATGGATTTTCTTGGTGGCAGATGGCCTCTGAAAGGCACCGTGCCAAATACCCGTCAAACAAATGGGCCGCGTTCATCCGTCGGTCTGCGCTTCCGAAGCGCTGGAAGCCGCTGTGTATGCCTGTCTCGGATCGCGCGGATTTGCGTAGGTCGTGCGCAGAACGCCTTCTCTGACCATCGGCGTGAGCGAGCGCTTGCGCAGATCGTCCGGATCACGTTCCAGCGCGTGGGCCAAGACCCGCAGCCCCAGATGGCGGCCAGAGCAAAGGGCAACAATGCTCGCGCGCAGTGTTGATGGCGCCACGCGTCCGCGCCGTGCCACCGGTCGCCCCAGGTCTGTCAGTTGGGCCTGAATCGCAGGCGAGAGGGTCGCCCAGTCGAGCAGAGGCTGAACGGGAGCTTTCGCCAAAGCAGGCTCCGGTGATAGCGCCACTAGCTCCGGTGATTGCCCTGCTGGCTCCGGTGTTACGGCGCCAAGCTCCGGGGGTGCGACTGCTTCATCGGCGATATCGAAGACTGTCGCCGTCAAACGCCTTTGCCAAGGCAGGAAGTAAACCGTGCCTCTGCCTGCGCCGTCCGGCGAAAGCAACCCGTCACGCACCAAGCCGCCCAGCATCTTGGTGAGATCAGCGGGATGGTCCGTGCAAATCTGCTTGAGCCGGTCGTGGCTCACCACCCCTTCCACTTGCGCAGTGATCAATGCCAGCCGGGCGCTGTCCGGCAGAAAACTGAATCGCGTGCCCAAGCGTTCCTCCAGTTGCGCCACCGCATCCGCCGGCACCAGGCTGCTCATCCGCAGTTCCATCAGCGTCTGCTCGGGCTCGGGCAGTTCATACAGAACAGGGCGGCGCCAATGCTGACCTGCCCAGTTCGTGTAAATCTTGGGGAGCCCCGAACCCGCGTGGTCGCCATAGCCCACAAGTTGGAACATGGTCTGCAGACGCCGATTGCGGCAGTCGCTGTTGCCACCGTGAATCGCCAGCTCCGGCGGAATGCGCATGCGACCCGGATTGCGAAAGCCGTACATGTCGGGCCGCTTCACCACAAGCACCGACACACGACCTGAATAGTCCGCGTGGATCAAGGTGTTGGCGAGCGCCTCGCGCAGCGCCTCATGCACCGGAGTGTCGTCTACTCGTTGCCCGTCCCGCAACTGGAACGGAACCTTCAAGCCAGCAGTGAGCTTTTGATAGACCTTCCGAAAAAAGTCGTAGAGATTGCCGGACCACGTGCCATCGGGCACGAGCCGGTCGATCCAGCGTCGTTCCGTGCGGGCTTCCGGGCGCTCCTGGAAGTCCACCATGTAGTGCGGCAACGCGTCCCGGATGACCTCCGCGCGCCCGAACATGAGCAGCCCGGCGACACGCAAACCCGAAATACCCTTCTCGCGGTTCTTGCCCCATGCGCCGATCCGCTCAAGAAATTCCGGCGCCGGCAACTCGGTCCACACATGGCCCGGGCGAACCGCTGCGAATCGATTGCGGTAGGCCGCCACCGATTCCATGTCCAGATCCGCAAAGTCAAAGCCTTCCAGCACACGCTCGTCGCGCGAGTCCTCCACGCGTTCGGCCAGCATGCGCCGCACGGCTTCATCATCGGCGGCGTAGTCGCCTTCGTAGCGCCGCAGCCATGTGCCGCCGAAAGGGTTGGCGCCCAAATGAACCGGTCGTTGCTGCCGCGTGGCGCGGGGCACGCGCACCTGGAGCACCGATTCCCCGTCCACCCGAATGGGCTGAACATCCGGTTCACCGAGCAGGTTCGAGCTGATCTGCTTGCGGTTGTGCAGATTGTCCCAAAGTGCCTTTCGCACCTTCTCCAGATCCGCCAAGCCGACGGCCTTGAATTGACCCCGAGGCTTCTCCTGCACACCCAAAAGGATCAGGCCGCCGTCGGAGTTGGCCATCGCGCTGTAGCTGCGCCAGAAATCGTCGGGAAGCTCGCCGCGTCCGTCACGCCCCTGTGCAGCCTTGCACTCCAGATCAGCGCTCTCGCCGAGTGCGATCAGTTCTTCTGTTGTGAGATCGTGGTTCATGACATGTTTGCGGCGTGGCGTCCGCGCCGGGCTTTCGTTGCGCCAGATGCCGCGCGCTCGGCGCGGATGCGCTCCAGCAACCTGCTTGCCGGTTCGTCGTTCGGGTCTTGGGGGACGAGTTGGCCGGAGAAGGCGGCTTGGAGGATGTTTTTGCGTTGGGCGGTGGCTTGGCGGAGGGCCTTTTGAATATAGGACGCCATTAGCAGTTGCGCAGCCAATGCGTCTGTCAAAGCGCCAACGGCACTCGCCTGTTCGTTCAAGGGCGGCAACGGCACCGGAACCTTGCAGAGTTTGCTCACGCTAAGCGTGTACAACCCACTCGTAGTAGCAGCGAGCTTCATCAAGATTTCAACCCCTCCCAACGAGTTCAGCCACGCTTCGAGGAACTCACTGAACATCACGATCGGCCGGGCGCGAATCAAATGGTTCTGATGAACCGCGTTTTCTATTGAACCATCCCACCGCGCACACCGCCCAATCTCGGTGAGGCTGCCGTTGCCCTCGACTATCAATATGTCACCGCGCTCAAGCGCCAAGCGCTCCAACTCCCCGTCAAACAGTTCGATTTCATGAACTTCATCGAGCTTCAGTAGGCCGCGCGCGACGTTAGCAACGCGCAAGAACGGATATCTATTTTGTACAGGCGCTCGGGATGGCTGCTTCTGAACGCCGCCTTGAACTTCAGCGAGCATGTCCAAACTCGCCCAGACCCAGCCTGGCGGCAACTCTGCAAGACCTGCCGGCTCCAAGGCCGCCGGTACCGGGTACCTGTCTCTCCAGCCCTTCGGCGGTGCCTTCCCCTGCGCCTCGAACTTGGCGAGCTGCTTGGCCTCCCATCGCTCCCGCCGCTCGCGCAGGATGCGATCCAGCAGTTGCGCGCCACTTTCCTCGGGTTCGCCGAGCTGCTCGCGCCAAGCCTGCGTGAGCCGGCCCTCCATGGCGGCCTTGAGCAGCGACTGGCGGTATTGCGCGAGCTTCCTTTGCGCGGCCTTGAGTTCGGCCACGCCGGCATCGAGGTCGGACAGCAGTTCTTCGAGCTTGTCGGCGATGCGGGTTTGCTCTGCAGCCGGCGCTAGCGGAAAAGGGATGAGTGCGGCTTTGGCACCCGAGATTTCCAAAAAGGTAGTGCCGCTCGCAAGTTTTTCGGCTATTGGCTTAGCGCTCGTAAGCCAGTAATACATGAAGTCCGAGCCCAATCCAAGCACTGGAACAAAGCTCTTGAACCCTTGATTGGTGGTAACTGGCTTGGCGGCCACTGCGACATATCCGATAGGTGCGCGCGAGCTGAAAAGTACAGCCCCCTTGGGCAGCCAACGAGCGCCGGAGTCTGCCAATCCCTTTTCAGAGATGAACCGTGTACCTCCGGCGATCTGCTTTCCGACATGGCGGGACATGTCGGCGGGCGTGATCCAAGGTACATCTCCGCCAAAGTTAGCGGGATCAGTCGTGCTTGGCGTGCCGCCCCCAACCACTTCTGCGATATCCCCGATCGGCACCCACTTCCACGAGTCAGGCAGCGACCACAAGTCGTCGCTCAATTCGGTCACGTTGTCCACACCAAGTTCATTTCAGCTTGCATTCGTCGTTTTCTGCGAATTATTGAATCTCAGATAAAACCTGATAAATCGATTCTTGGTCGCATCACGGCTATGCCACCAACTCCATATTCATCTCATCCATCAACGGATCCAGTTGTTCCCCAAACACCCCCCAGGCCTTCTGCAACCCACCCTTGGCCGCAAACGCCGCGTAGTTGAAATGGCCCCGCTCGATCGCGCAGCTTGCCGCGATGTGGTCTTTCATCAGCCGCAGCCAGTCCATCTGCTCGGGCGTGAAGGCGGTGGCGCGCTGCGCGTTATGGCGGAACACCCAGTCGGCAAAACGCTTGTCGACTTCATCGGCAAAGGGCCTCAGTTCAGCCTGTTCGGCCTGCTCGCCCCCGGCCGCACTCATGCCTGAGGCAAAGCGAACCAGCGAGATCAGGTCGGTGAGCTGGCGCTTCTGGTCCGCACCTTTCACCCGGCTCGCGTGAACACGCGCATAGGCGCTCCAGAGCCGCTCGGTGGTCAGCATCAGCGGCGGGCGGCTCAGGTGGTCGTGCAGTTCCTCGATCATCTCGAAAGTCACGGCGCGGCGCTGGTAGGGCTGCTGGTAGAAGAAGCCCAGCGCCGCGATCTCGTCGCGTTGCGCGGCAAGGTAGTCGCTGAAAGTCTGGATCACCTTGCGCGCCTCGTCTTCGGCCTGCGCGCTGTAGCCCGCGAAAGTCACCTGGTCGAGGTTGACGTGGTCGATGAGTTGCTCGCGCTCGCGCCGGGCGCCTTCGATCTGGTCGCGCAGTTCAGGCGCATCGAAGGGCAGGCAGGCGGCGGCGACGCGCTGGTTGCGCGCTTCCTGCAATTCGCCTTCGGTCAGCGTGCCTTCGATGCGCGTGATGCCGCGCGACTGCGCCGTGGCCAGCGCGGTGGCGACGATGCGGTCGGGGTCCAGCGCCACCAGCAACGCCTTGCCGAGTTCACCGACCGGCACGCCGCCGGAGGTCTTCTCGATGCGCTTGTGCGCCTTCTCGTCGAGTTGCTTGGCCAGGCGCACCAGCCGGTTTGCCAGGCTCAGCACGGTGTCGTCGTCGCGGTGGCCCATGGCCACGCCTTGCAGCAGGTCCTTGAGCGGCATGCCGGGCTTCTTCTCTAGCGGGCGGCTTTCGGTCTTGAGCGACTTCTCCACGCCGACCGCATCGATGAGCACGAAGCGGGTCTTGGCGCTGTCGGCGCTGTTGCTCACGCGTTGCAGGTCGTCGAAGCCCAGGCTGCGCACGCCCCGGCCCTTCATCTGCTCGTAGTAGCCCTTGCTGCGCACGTCGCGCATGAAAAGAAGCACTTCGAGCGGCTTGACGTCGGTGCCGGTGGCGATCATGTCGACCGTGACGGCGATGCGCGGGTTGTAGTCGTTGCGAAAGTTGCTGAGGATGGTGTCCGCGTCTTCCTCGGCCTTGTAGGTCACCTTCTTGCAGAAGGCGTTGCCCTGTCCGTAGACCTCGCGCACGATCTGGATGATGTCGTCGGCGTGGCTGTCGGTCTTGGCGAAGATCAGGGTCTTGGGCACTTCCTTGCGGGTGGGGAAGATGGTGGTTTCCAAGGCCGTCTTCATGGCCTGGATGACCTGCCGGATCTGGCTGGGGTTGACGACGGAGCGGTCGAGCTCCTTGCCCGTGTAGGCGCTGTCTTCCTCGGTCTCGGCCCAGCGG
Source organism: Variovorax sp. dw_308 (assembly GCF_019207085.1). Taxonomy (GTDB): domain Bacteria; phylum Pseudomonadota; class Gammaproteobacteria; order Burkholderiales; family Burkholderiaceae_C; genus Variovorax. The sequence goes on from NZ_JAATOM010000005.1 coordinate 301,865, forward strand.
CGCTTTCGGGTCTGGCGGTCGCGGTGGTCGACCCACTCCCTGGCGGCGAGCAGCGCGCCCTTCTTCGTCACCTCGGTTTCGATCTCGAACACGTCATAGCCCACGTTCACGCCATCGGCCACCGATTGCTCATAGGTGTACTCGGCGACGATGTTTTCTTTGAAGAAGCCGAAGGTGCGCTTGTCGGGCGTGGCCGTCAGGCCGATGAGGAAGGCGTCGAAGTAGTCGAGCACCTGCATCCACAGGTTGTAAATGCTGCGATGGCACTCGTCGATGACGATGAAGTCGAAGGTCTCCACCGGGAGGTCGGGGTTGTAGCGCACGAGCTTGGCCTGCCTGGGCGACTGCTGCACCTCGTTGAGCGACACGTCTTCGGCCGATTCGTCGATGGGCTCGCCCGACAGCACCGAATACATGCGCTGGATGGTGCTGATGACGACCTGCGCGTGCGGGTCGATGGTGCTGGAGGCAAGGCGCTGCACGTTGTACAGCTCGGTGAACTTGCGGCCGTCGTCGGGCGGCGTGTAGGCCATGAATTCCTGATGGGCCTGCTTGCCGAGGTTGCGGGTGTCGACCAGGAACAGCACCCGCCTGGCACCGCCGAACTTCAACAGGCGATACACCGAAGTGATGGCGGTGAATGTCTTGCCGGCGCCCGTCGCCATGTGGACGAGGGCACGCGGCTTGTTGAGGGCGAGGGATTTTTCAAGTCCGGTGACGGCACTGACCTGGCAATCGCGCAGGTTGCGCTCAGGCAACGCAGGCATCCGGGCGACGAGGCGGCCACGCAAGGTGTCCGGCTGCGACAGCATTTCTGCCAGGTGCTCAGGGCGAAAGAAGTGAAAGAGTTCGCGCGAGCGCGGGGCCGGATCCCGCCCATCCGTGAAGCGGATGACCTGGCCAGTGCTTTCGAACAGGAAGGGCAGTGGTTCCGCCTGCATCCGCCATTTCAGTGCGCCGAAGGCGTAGCGGGCGGTCTGGTCCTCGACGAAGGTGAGGATCGTGTGGTCCGGTTTCGCCTCGATCACGCCGATGGCCTTGCGGTCGAGAAACAACGCGTAGTCGGCCGGGCCCGTGTCGGTGGGGTACTCCCGCACTGCCACGCCAAGGCCGGCGCCCAGGTTGAGTTGCTTCATGTCCTGCAGCACCCATCCGGCGGCAACCAGCTTCTGGTCGATCTGTTCGCGGGCTTTGGCTTCTGGCGTCATGGGGCCGAATTGTCGACGAGGCGGCAGCACCCATCACGGCCCACAGGATCGAGCGGATAACAATAGCCCCCATGCCACCCATCTCCATCGAGGACGCACCGCCGCAACCGCTGCGCCCGGCGCCTGCGCGCATCGGCGCCCTCACGCCGCTCAAGCTCCCCGTGTTCCGCATGCTGTGGAGCACCTGGCTCATCGCCAACATCTCCATGTGGATGAACGACGTGGCGGCGGCCTGGATGATGACCACGTTGACCAGCACGCCGATCTGGGTGGCGCTGGTGCAATCCGCCTCGACGCTGCCGGTGTTCCTGCTCGGCCTGCCGAGCGGCGCGCTGGCCGACATCCTCGACCGGCGCCGCTGGCTGATGGCCACGCAGTTCTGGCTCGCCTTCGTGGCGATCGTGCTGTGCGCCGCGGTGGCGATGGGCTGGATGACGGCGCCGCTGCTGCTGGCGCTGACCTTTGCCAACGGCATCGGGCTGGCACTGCGCTGGCCAGTCTTCTCTGCGATCGTGCCGGAACTGGTGCCGCGCACGTACCTGCCCGCCGCGCTGGGGCTCAACGGCATCGCGATGAATGCCTCGCGCATCATTGGTCCGCTGGTGGCGGGCGCGCTGATCGCGAGCTTCGGCTCCTTGTGGGTCTTCGTGCTGAACGCGGTGATGTCGGTGGCCTCGGGCTTCATCGTGCTGCGCTGGCGGCGCGAGCACACGCCCAACCCACTGGGCCGCGAGAAGCTCATCAGCGCGATGCGCGTGGGCGTGCAGTTCGTCTGGCAGTCGCAGCGCATGCGCGCCGTGCTGACGCGCATCGCGATCTTCTTCCTGCACTCGACCGCCCTGCTTGCGCTGCTGCCGTTGCTGGCGCGCGGACTGAAGGGCGGCGATGCCGGCACCTTCACACTGCTGCTGGCGGCGATGGGTGCGGGCGCGATCATCGCGGTGCTGTTCCTGCCCAGGCTGCGGCAGGGCTACGAGCGGGACCAGCTGGTGCTGATAGGTACGGTGGTGCAGTCGATTGCAACGGGCATCATGGCCATTGCGCCCAACGTGTGGGTCGCGGTGCCGGCCATGATGTTCGGCGGCGCGGCGTGGATCACGGTGGCCAATTCGCTGTCCGTCTCTGCGCAGCTCGCGTTGCCGGACTGGGTGCGCGCACGCGGCATGTCGACCTACCAGATGGCGATCATGGGCGCGACCGCCATCGGCGCCGCGTTCTGGGGCCAGATCGCCACCGTGTCCACCTTGCAATTGAGCCTGTGCATCGCGGCCGGGAGCGGCACGCTGGTGATGCTGGTGGCGCTGCGACTGGTGCGCGACCATGGCACGGACGACGACGTGAGCCCCGCCCAGCCCGGCTGGAGCAAGGCGCCCGCGCATCCTGCGCCCGGCGAAGGCCGCGTGGTGATCAACGTCGAGTACATCATCGACCCCGCACGCGCGGCTTCCTTCCTCATCGTGATGCACCAGACGCGCCGCACGCGGCTGAGCGAAGGCGCGATCGACTGGGACCTGCTGCACGACATCGCGCAACCCGGGCGCTACGTGGAGCAGATCGTCGACGAGTCATGGACTGAGCACCTGCGCCGCTTCAACCGCGCCACCGCCGCCGACCTGGCGCTGCGTGAACGGCGGCTCGCGTTCCACCACGGCGAGGACCCGCCGGTGGTGACGCGGTACGTGGTCCAGAGATAGCGCCCGCCCCAGAGCTCCGCGGCACTGAGTAAGTGCGTCGCTACGACGCCTTCTTCGGCAGCTCGATCCCGGGGAAGATCTTGATGACCGCGCTGTCGTCTTCCTTCGCGAAGCCCGCCGTCGAGGCCTGCATGAACATCTGGTGTGCGGTCGACGACAGCGGCAGCGGAAACTTGGTGGCGCGCGCCATGTCGAGCACGATACCCAGGTCCTTCACGAAGATGTCGACGGCCGACAGCGGCGTGTAGTCGGCCGCCAGCACGTGGGCCATGCGGTTCTCGAACATCCAGCTGTTGCCGGCGCTGTGCGTGATGACCTCGTAGAGCGCCGCCGCATCCACGCCTTCGCGCAGGCCGAGCGCCATGGCTTCGGCGGCTGCCGCGATGTGCACGCCTGCGAGCAACTGGTTGATGACCTTGACCTTGCTGCCGGCGCCCGCCCTGTCGCCGAGCCGGTAGACCTTCGCGGCCATGGCGTCGAGCACCGCGCCTGCCTTGGCATAGGCCTCGGGCGTGGCGGCGGTCATCATGGTCATGTCGCCGCTGGCGGCCTTGGCAGCGCCGCCGGAGATCGGCGCGTCGATGTAGAGCAGGCCCTTCCCGGCCAGCCTCGACTCGAAGGCGATCGACACGTTCGGATCCACCGTCGAGCACATCACGAACACGCTGCCGGGCTTCATGCTGGCCGCGACGCCGCTGTTGCCATCCGCGCCGAACAGCACGCTTTCGGTCTGCGCCGCATTGACGACGACCGACACCACGATGTCGCAACCCGCGCCGAGTTCGGCCAGGGTGGCGCAGGCATGGCCGCCGTCCTTCGCGAAGGCTTCTGCCACGCCAGGGCGCACGTCGAATACATGGAGGGCATGGCCGGCGCGGCGCAGCGATTGCGCCATGCCGCCGCCCATGGCGCCGAGGCCGATCAATCCGGTGGTGAGGGTCGTCATTGGTCTGTGTCTCCTGGAGGGACACAGATGATGACGCATGAAACCGGATCCAGCGCGAGCAAGAGAAGCCGCTCCGCAGGTATCCGCGGAACCCGCTTCTTGGCGCAGTCGGGAGGGGGTTCTAGGCGCCGAAGTCCAATGCGCCGGTCAAGTCGCCCATCGGCCGGCCACCGTTCTTCAACAGCGCGTTGTCGCGTTCCACCAGCCCCGGCAGCAGCGGCAGCGACCAGCGATGGGTGATGAAGCGCAGCGTCGACGCGGTGTCGTACTGCGTCTTGTCGACGAAGCCCTTTCTTGCGAAGGGCGAGATGACGATGGCCGGAATGCGCGTGCCCGGCCCCCAGCGGTCGCCGCGGGGCACGGTGGCATGGTCGTAGAAGCCGCCGTTCTCGTCGTAGGTGACGACGATGAGCATGTTCTTCCATTGCGGGCTCGCCTGCAGCTTGCCGACAAGCTCGGCAATGTGGGCATCGCCATCCGAGACATTGGCATAGCCTGGATGCTGGTTGAGGTTGCCCTGCGGCTTGTAGAAGCTCACGGCGGGCAGCGTGCCGGCCGCCATGTCCTTGAGGAAATCGGCGTCGAAGTCCTTGAGGTGCGCGGCACGTTCCTCGGGATGCACGGCCGGATCGAAGCGGGCGTAGTAGTTGAAGGGCTGGTGGTGGAACTGGAAGTTGGGCGACGGCGCGGCTGGCGCCGCAGCGGTGTTCCGGAAGGCCCGATCGCCTGTCGCGATGGCCGTGGTGCTGGCCCATGCGCCGCCGTACCAGGCCCAACCGAGGCCCTTGGCGCTGAGCAGGTCGCCGATGGTGGCCTGCGTCTGCGGCGGCAGGGTGGTGGCCTTGGACGGGTCGGCGAAGAGCTTGCGGCTGTCGCTGGCAGCCGGCGCGTTGCTGCTCGGCTGGTAGGGCGGCTGCATGGTGTTGACCGCGTGGAACATGCCGCTCGCATCCTTGGGCGTCAGCGTGCTGTCGTGCTTGAAGACCGGCGGCCCGTTCAGCACCGAGGCCGGCGACGAGGCCGCAGGCGTCAGGCGCAGGAAGTTGCCGTTGCCATCGACATCGACCGCCGTGACCAGGCCCTTGGCGGGCGAGTTGTCCGCATCGGCGTTCGGATAGGTCGGCACGCAGGCGCACACCAGGTATTGGTGATTGAGGTAGGAGCCGCCGAACGCGCCCATGAAGAAGTTGTCGGCCAGCGTGAATCGGCGCGCCAGCTGCCAGAGCTTCATGTGGCTGCCGTCGAGGTAGCCCATGCTCAGGGCTCCGACATCGGAGTAGGCCGCGAACTTGTCGTTCCTGCCACCGTTGATCTGCATCTGGTTGACGTAGAAGCGGTGCGTCAGGTCGCGGGTGATGGACTGGTGCGTGAGCATGGCGCCGGTGTTGAAGAAGCCGGCCGGATCATCGATGCGGTACATCCTGTTGGGCATGCCGACGGTCTGCGCCTGAGTGACCACCACGGGCTGGCCGGCGGCCGTCATGCCGCCCCAGGCGGGCGGCAGCGCCGGCAGCACCGCGCCGTCGAAGTCCTTCTGCGGCTCGGCGCCGGTGGACGAGGGGTTGACGCCGGGCACGCCGTTGGCGCCGGGAAACAGGCCGTAGAGATTGTCGAAGGCGCGGTTCTCGGCATAGATGATGACGACGGTCTTGATCGGATCGAGCGCGAAGCGGTTGCGCAGGGCGCGCGGGATGTCGCCGTTCCTGCCCGCCTCGGCGACGGCTTCTGCGATGCGTTGCAAGGACTGGGCGCTTTCTCTCTGCAGCGTCGCCCTGTCCTTGGGGTCGGCCAGCTTGACGGGGTCCGCCATGAGTCGCGCCTCGCTGACGCCGAGCCGCGCCGCGAGCGCAGCGCGTGCAGCGGCCATGTCGCCGCCGTTGGCGGCGGCCAGCGCCACCAGTTGGGTGCTGATGGCGCTCAGCACGCCGTTGGCATCGGCCGGCGCGCGAAACACCAGCGGCTGCGTGACGGCGGCCTCCGCACCGGTCACGGGGTCGATGCGCTTGCTCGACGTGCCGATCTCGGCCACCAGCGCACCCCGGCTGCCGACGGTGAAGGCGCCGTTGGCATCGGTCATGGTGCTGGCTTCACCGGCATCGCAGCGACCGTTGGCATTGGCGTCGACGCAGACCTTCGCGTTGCGGTAGTAGCCGCCGTCCGTAACGATGCCGCTCGTCGACGCACCGCTGGCGCCGCCAACACCGCCGGAACTGCTGCAGGCGGCGAGCAATCCGGCCATTGCGGCGGCGCCGTATCGGAGGCCGAACCGGAGAACAGAACGCGGAACGCGCGCGCGAGATGGATTGGATGGAGGAATCATCGGTGCATGGCGTGGTTTTTGCGGCGACGGAGTGCGACGGCTCTCAAAATGCCCCGATGGTCGGGCGCCGGAATGACAGCGTCGTGGCAGACGCGCAATCAGGGCCTGGAACATCGACCGCGCCCTCCCTCTGCAACGCGATGCTGCTACTGTAGCGGGACGCCACCGCAACGCGCCACCCTTGCAATCCTTCTCGACTCCCCGCAGCCTCGCTTCGATCTGCACCATGGGGCTTGCAGCACTCGTCGCGGTTTGCAACGCCGGTGCGCCCCCTGTTGAAGCCCCCGCGCACGTCGGCGCCGCCTACGCACCCGCCGCGGCCGGCAAGCCGCAACCCGGCGCCGCGCAACTCGCCGCACTCGGCCGCCTGATGTTCTCCGATGCCTCGTTGTCCGCATCAGGCCGCATGTCGTGCGCGAGCTGCCACGATCCCCGCCATGCCTACGGCCCGCCGAATGCCCTGTCGGTGCAACCTGGCGGCCCCGGGCTGCGCACCACGGGCGTGCGCGCGACGCCCTCGCTGCGCTACCTGCAGACGTTGCCGCCGTTCACCGAACACCATCACGACAACGACGGCGACGACAGCATCGACGCCGGCCCCACCGGCGGCCGCATGTGGGACGGCCGCGCCGGCTCGGCACACGAACAGGCCGGCCTGCCGCTGCTCTCGGCCACCGAGATGGCCAATGGATCGATCGAAGCCATCGCACGCAAGCTGGCGCGCGCACCTTACGCCGACAAGGTGCGCGCCGCATTCGGCGATGACGTGTTCGCCGACCCGGCCAGCGCGTTCCGCGCCGCGTCGATGGCGCTCGAGGTGTTCCAGCAATCGCCCACCGACTTCTATCCCTTCACGAGCAAGTACGACGCCTGGCTGCGCGGCCAGCAGAAGCTGAACGCGGCCGAGACGCGCGGCCTCAGGGTGTTCAACGACCCCGACAAGGGCAACTGCGCGTCGTGCCACATCAGCGCGGTCACCGCCGATGGCGCCTTTCCGCTGTTCACCGACTTCGGCCTGATCGCCATCGGCGTTCCGCGCAACCGCCGGCTGCCGGCCAATGCCGACCCGGCCTTCCACGACTTGGGCCTGTGCGGGCCGCTGCGCACCGACTTCAGGGACCGCGCCGACTACTGCGGCCTGTTCCGCACGCCCTCCCTGCGCAACGTGGCGGTGCGCCAGAGCTTCTTTCACAACGGCGTGTTTCACTCGCTCGAAGAGGCAGTGCGCTTCTACGCGCAGCGCGACACGCATCCATCCCGCTGGTACCCGCGTGGCAAGGACGGCCGGGTGCGCAAGTTCGACGACCTGGCACCCGCGTACCACGACAACCTGAACACCGACCCGCCATTCGACAGGCAACCGGGCGACCGGCCGGCATTGAGCGATGCAGAAGTGCGGGACGTGGTGGCCTTCCTGCGCACCCTGACCGATGCCGACCAGCGGACTGCCCGGGTGCCATGAAACCTACATATGCGGTCGTTATGGTCAGGCTTCCGTCAGCCTTGAACCACGATGACACACCCCACCGAAACGTATTCGCACGTCGATCCCGACGATCTCGACAACAACCCCAGCGCGAACACCGCCCTGCATGAACTCATCGCGACGCGCATGCACCGTCGCCATGTGCTGCGCGGCGGCGTCGGCGCCCTGGCAGCCGCCACCCTCGGACCGCTGGCGCTGAGCGCTTGCGGTGGCGGGGGCAGCAAAGGCTTTCCGATCCTGCCAGCCGCACCGGCGCCCGCTCCTTCGCCGGCACCCGCCCCGACACCCGCTCCCGCACCCGCCGCCGGCCCCACGCTCGGCTTCAATGCCGTCGGCAAGAGCCTCGCCGACACCCTCGTCGTCCCCGCCGGCTACACCGCCACCGTGATCTACGCGACCGGCGACTCGATCGACCCCGCCGTCGGCGACTACAGGAACGACGGCACCGACGCCGACTTCGCCCGCCGCAGCGGCGACCAGCACGACGGCATGCACTTCTTCGGCCTCACCCCCGACGGCAAGCCTTCCGTGTCGAGCACCGAACGCGCCCTCATGTGCATCAACCACGAGGCCATCAACGGCACCGTGGCCTTCATGCATCCGAACGGCCAGACCAACGCGTCTTCCGGCGCACGCCCCGAGGCCGAAGCCCTCAAGGAAGTGGAGGCGCACGGCGCCTCGGTGGTCGAACTCGCACGCAGCGCAGGCAAGCTGGCCGTCGTCAAGAACACCACCTTCAACCGCCGCGTCACGCCACGCACGCCGATGGTCTTCGGCGGCCCGGCCAAGGGTTCCGCGCTGCTCAAGACCCTCTACTCGCCAGACGGCACCGCCACGCGCGGCATGATCGGCAACTGCGCGAGCGGCTACACGCCTTGGGGCACCTACCTCACTTGCGAGGAGAACTTCGCCGGCTTCTTCACCCGCTCCGCCACCGACGACGCGGCGCGCAGTGCCAAGGAACTCACCGCCTTCAAGCGCATCGGCCTGAAGCAGAACGTGACCGGCGGCCAGCGCTGGTCGACCGTGGTACCCGCCGACGCCACCAACACCGAATACCAGCGCTGGAACGCCAGCAAGACCGGCACATCCGCCGACGGCATCGACGACTTCCGCAACACCCACAACACCTTCGGCTGCGTGGTGGAGATCGATCCCTACGACCCGGCCTCGACACCGGTCAAGCACACCGCGCTGGGCCGCTTCGCGCACGAGGGCGCATGGCCAAGCAACCCGGTCGTCGGCAAGCCGCTGGCCTTCTACATGGGCGACGATTCGCGCAGCGAGTACGTCTACAAGTACGTGTCCAAGGCGACCTGGAACGCCGCCGACGCCAACCCGGCGGACCGCCTCGCCACCGGTGCCAAGTACCTCGACGACGGCACCCTCTACGCCGCCAAGTTCAATGCCGATGGCACCGGAACCTGGCTGCCGCTCGACCTCGGCAACAGCGCCGTGTCGGGCAACGCCGCCTACGCCTTCGCCGACCTGGCCGACGTGCTGGTCAACGCGCGCCTGGCCGCCGACGCCGCCGGCGCCACCAGGTGCGACCGCCCCGAATGGACCGCCGTGAACCCGCAGAACGGCGAGATCTACGTCACCATGACCGAGAACCCCGACCGTGGCAATGTCGGCAGCCTGAGCAGCAACAACGTGCCCAACCCCGACGTGGAACCAGCCTTCCCGCGCTACTGGCTCGACAACAAGGGCATCACCGCGCAAAACGCGGCCACGCAGGCCAACAAGGGCGACGTCAACGGCCAGGTCATGCGCATCCGCGAGACCGGCAACGACGCCTCGGCCACCACGTTCAACTGGGACATCTACCTGTTCGGCAGCCAGGCCAGGGCCGATGCTGGCCTGGACGATGCCAACTACCAGCAGAACGTGAACCTGTCGGGCCTGTCGGACTTCAACGACCTCTCCAAGCCCGACGGCTGCTGGTTCTCGCGCGCCAGCGGCATCCTCTGGATCGAGACCGATGACAACGCCTACTACGACGTCACCAACTGCATGCTGCTGGCCGCCGTGCCGGGCACATACGGCGACGGCGGCAAGCTCGACGTGGTCAACCAGGCCAACGGCAAGCCCGGCGCCGCCGGCACTGGCCCGGTGACGGTCTCGACGTATGCCGGCAAGAAGATGAACGACACCATCTTCAAGCGCTTCCTGACCGCGCCGAAAGGCTCCGAAGTCACGGGCCTTGCCGAGTCACCGGACGGCAAGGCGCTGTTCATCAACATCCAGCACCCCGGCGAGAACACCGCCGCCGCCGACATCGCCGACGCCAGCAAGTACGAGAGCCACTGGCCCGGCAACGGCGCCGGCATCGCGGCGCCCTACGGCCCCGGCGGCGCGACGGCAAGGCCGCGCTCGGCGACCGTGATGATCACCAGGGACGACGGCGGCGTGATCGGTCTCTGATCAGGGTGCAGGCGCCTTTGGCCACAACGCCCAGAGGCGCAAGGGCTGGTTCATGCCCGCGGCCAGCCGGCCCGCCTCCGGCCCGGTGCCGGCGAAGTAGTCGGCGCGCACGGCACCGGTGATGGCCTTGCCGGTGTCCTGCGCCACCACCAGCTTCTGCAGTTGCGCGGCCGGCCCGCTCGAGGCGAGCCAGACCGGCGTGCCGTAGGGAATGCTGTCGCGATCGACCGCGATCGAGCGCCCGGCCGTGAGCGGCACGCCCTGGGCGCCGCGCGGACCGGCCGAAGCCTCCAGCTCGCTCATCTCCTCCTCGCGGAAGAACACGTAGCGCGGGTTGCTCCACAGCAGCTGCGGCACGCGCTGCGGATTCTGCGCGGCCCAATCCTTGGTGTCGTCCGGCCACTTGCCGGCGCGCACGCCCTGGTTCGTCAGCCACTGCTGGATGCTCTTGTAGGGCTGGTCGTTGGTGGCGGCGAAGGCCACGCGCACCACGCGCTGCGAGCCGTCGGCCTCGGTGAGGCGCAGGCGGCCGGTGCCCTGGATGTGCAGCATCATCGCGTCGATCGGGTCGGCCAGCCAGGCGATCTCGCGGCCGCGCAAGGCGGCCTGCGCCTCGGGCAGCGTCTCGATCTGCTGGCGCGTGTACCAGGGCTTGCGGATGGCGATATCGCCGGGCGCGCGGTAGAGCGGCACGCTGAACTGCGCACTGGGCCGGCGCGCGGCGTCGTACACGGGCTCGTAGTAGCTGGTGAGCTGGCCGTCGCTCTGGCCGCTGAGCGACTCGACGCGGTAGGGCTGCAGCCGCTCGGTGATCCATTGCCGCTGCGTGGGTGCGTCGGCAATCGCCAGCCGGCGCACGTCCTGGCACAGCGGCGCGATGGCCGCATTAGGCCGGGTGCAGTTCGAGACCAGGGCCACCCAGCCTTCATGCAGCGGGTCGTCGCCGAAGCCGGGCAGGTCCGTCCAGGCCACCGGCACCCAGCGACTCTTGGGATGGGCCAGCGAGCCGGTGAGCGGCGGCAAGGACGGCGGCGGCGTGACGCTCGGCGTCACGGCGACATCGGGCGTGCGCGGGCCGAACGAGCACCCCGCCATCAATGCCACTACCATCGCGGGCCCACCCAATCGCCACAGGAGTCCTTTTTTCATGGGCCTGATTCTGCTCGAAGCCTTTCTCGCGGGCGCCGTGTTCGTCCTGATCGTCTGGTGGACGATGTTCTCGGGACGCAAGGGCGGCGAGATCGACCATGGCGACGACGCGCCCCCTGCGGCCGAGGACGCCAAGGCGTCGAAGCGTGATTGATTTGTTGTAGTAGTCGGTCCTGTCAGCGCGTACTCAAGCACGCTGGATGCTATCGACTTGATAGCACGCAATGGCTTGGCCATGGGCCATTCCGCTGCTTTTTCCATGCCGCCCTGTTTACATGCGGACACAAAAACACCCCGTAGACGTTCCCCATAATCGTCGGCTCCTCCTTGCCACTCTCTCCGAAAGGGAAACCATGAAAAAACTCGTTCTCAGCACTTGTGCCCTGGCCGTCCTGCTGACCGGCTGCGCCGGCATGTCCGACACGCAGAAGACCACAGGCACCGGCGCGGGCATTGGCGCGCTCGCCGGCGCGGCCATCGGCTCCGCCACCGGCGGCAACCGCCAGGCCATCGCCGGCGGCGCGGCTCTCGGCGCGGCGGCAGGCGCGCTCGGCGGCTACCTCTGGTCGCAACGGATGGAAAACCAGAAGAAGGAAATGGAACAGGCCACCCAGGGCACCGGCATTGCGGTGTCGCAGACCGCCAACAACGAACTCAAGCTCGCCATTCCGAGCGATGCTTCCTTCGACACCGGCCGCGCTGCGATCAAACCCAACTTCGCGCGCGTGCTCGACCAGTTCGCCACCGGCCTGCGCAACAACGCCAATGCCGAGGTCAAAATCATCGGCCATACCGACAGCACCGGCACCGACGCCATCAACAACCCGCTGTCGGTCGAGCGCGCTGCCAGCACGCGCGACTACCTGATCTCGCGCGGCGTGCGTTCCAACGCCTTCAACATCGACGGCCGCGGATCGCGTGAACCGATTGCAGACAATTCCACGGATGCCGGTCGCGCACAGAACCGCCGCGTCGAGATCTACGTGGGCGAGCGTCCGCCGCAAGGCTGATAATCGCCAGGCGCCGCGGCCTCGACGCCGCGGCGCCTTTGCAAATAGTCATCAGGGAGAGCATTCAAATGCAGAAAAAAGTCCTTCTGGGCACGACGCTCGGCGCGTTGCTGTTCATCGCCGGTTGCACCACACCACCGCCCCCACCCAAGCCGGAACCGGCGCCGGTCGTCCAGACCTACAGCTGGACCACCCAGCTCGAAGCGCTCAAGAAGGCCCTGGAGGAGTCCACGCGCGGCAGCAGCATCAAGATCGTCAAGACCGCCGACAACCGCCTGCAGGTGACCTTGCCGGCCGACACCTCGTTCGACGTGGGCCGCTCCGTCGTCAAGCTGAAGCTGGCGCCGGTTCTCGACCAGATCGCGGCCGGCCTGCAGAAGAACCCGGCCATCGCCGTGTACGTGGTCGGCCATACCGACAGCACCGGCGGCGCCAGCACCAACGAGAAACTCTCCGTCGCGCGCGCCACCTCGGTGCGCGACTACCTGGGCACCCGCGGGCTCGCCGTCAACCAGATCACCGTCGAAGGCAAGGGTTCGCAAGACCCGATCGCCGAGAACACCAGCGCGGCCGGGCGTGCGCAGAACCGGCGCGTGGAAATCTTCGTGGGTGAGCGGACGAAGCACTGACTCGCAGGCGCAGCAGTACCTCGCTCGATTGCAGACGGCGCTCGCTTGGCGAGCGCCGTTCGTGTGTTCGAGGGCTGTTCCGCCTCGGCCAATCGCTCCCCGAGCATCAGCGCAGGCTTGATGAACAAGACCTTGCGCAGCGCCGCGTGTTGCCCCAAGGGTGCTTTCATGCGGCCTGCCCGGTCCGGCTTGTCAGGATGGTCGAGGGATCGAGGCAGAACCGCTTCTGCGATGCAATCAGGAGCGCGCCGCAAGTCGTCTTCATCGATTCAGTGGCGATCGGGATGCCATGAACGACCGTGCGAGCGGAGCCTTCCGCAATTTGATGCACGCCGAAGCATCGAGGGCACACGACTTTGTGGCCGACGCCGGAAACAGGGACGCCATCGATCTTGAAATCATCGATGCCTTCGATGACGAAGCCGCCGTGGGTCGTCTTGTCGCCGACCATGATGACCGGCAGGCCTGAACCGCCCGAGCTCAATTGACTCTCCCGCTCGGCGGGGGGCAGATCATGCACACGATGAGCACGATCGGAACGTTGATGAATCCGACGCAGACGGCAATAAAGCCCGGCAACGTGAATAGCAGCGCAATGCCAGTGTGCGTGGTAACGGTGAGCAGTGCCACGACAAACAACGCGACGCTTCCGACGACATAGCGTTCTGTCCACTTGCTGGGTGGGTCTTGACTCATATCGATCTCAATTCTTGTAGTTGCCCGGATCGATCGCCGGCGTTACGTTGCTGCGGAACACGTTGCCTCCATCGCTGGACTGCTGCGCCTTGCGCTTGTCTGGCGGGGGAGGCGTGACGAAGACGATGCTGGCTTCGCCGGGGTCGCGCATGTTGATGGCCGCGCTCGCGCCGCCTTCGAGGTAGCTCCCCATCGTGCCGATGGCCATTTGAACGAACCAGGTCGCGGCGCCCGTGTTGCCGAGGCGCGCATCGGTGTTGATCCAGCGGTCGGGCTTGGCCGCGTCGATTTCAGGGCCACCCTTGGCGGTCCAGCCGCTGATCAGGCTGGCCAGCTCGATGGTCTGTTCCGGGTTGCCTCCTGTGGCCGTCACAACACGTGCGGGCGAGGCTTTGCGCTCTCCCTCCGGCAGCGTTTGCAGGGCTTGCTGCCAGCCGGTGGCGAGTGCTGCTTCTCGCTCGTCACGGCGCGTCAAGGGTTTGCCTTCCGCATCGGCCATCTTGACGAAGACCGGGCGATGCAGATAGCCCAGGGTGGGCAAGCGATCGAAAGCCGCGAACTGGTACCTGCTCCAGGGGATCGGGAACCAAGGCGTGGGCTTGAAGTCGCGCGGCAGGCGGGTGGACCATGGGTTGACTTCGTTGACCAGGGCGGACGCGCCCTTTGGGTAGATGTCGGGGCGCTGGGCGAAGGCTGCGGTTTCCTTGAGCCAATCTGCGACGCTCACGGAGCGCCTCAGCTCGTTGTAGCGCAGGAAGAGGCGACGCCCGAAGCCGCGGCGATTGATCTCGTCGATGTCGAAGTCGTTTTCATTGATGTCTTCGAAGGCGAAAGGACGCAGCGCGTCGAGTCGCTCTCGGCGCGCGAGAACGAACACGGCAGTGGCGTCGGGTCGCTCAAGTACGTAATAGCCGTCGCGGACGAGATCCGGCGTGCCGGGTGCGCGATAAGTGTCTCGCGATCCCATGTCGTCATTGGCTGATACAACCACAAAGGGCACTTCAGGGTGCTCATCGAAGAACGCAAAAACCCTTTCCAGCAAACGGTCCGGGCGTTCAGACAACTCCCAAGGCGCCGTGACGAAAAGCATGCCCCCCATACCGACGGAGCCTGCGCCCGCAACCAATCCCGCCCAAGGTCGAGGATCACCGGAATGATCTGGCGCACCGGCAGAGAAGGAGGGCACGCCCCAGTAATCGGGTATCCCTTTTGCGCCATTTTCCAGCGCGTCATAGGCCCGCCCACCGGATGTGCCGATTTTGTCGGTGCCGCTCCAGTCATACTTCCGCGGATCCAGCTCCCGGGTTGTGGCAAATGGATGCCCTTGCTTCAGCACATCCCATAGCGCACCTTGGCGGAATTTGTCGAGAGTCACACCCATGCCGATGATTTCGAGAACACAGTCGGATGAGGCCGCCTTGGCAGGCCCGGCAGTGGGTTGCGGAGCGCTCTGCCCTGGCTCCATGTTTGCGATAGCCGAAGGGCCCAACCAGCGCCAACCTGCAAATACTGCCAACGCAACCACCGGCACAATCAACCACGCCCACATCTTGTTTGTCATTGCACGCTCCGGATACGGAAAAAGTTCTGGTTGAAGTAGCCAGATGCCACCGAGTGCCCACAGCGGAAACACAATTGCTAAGGCCAATAGGGTCGCCAGCGCCGGGCGCCAGTGTTTCGATTCAACTAGAGCTGACTTCATGTCAACGCTCTCCCCTCATCCTCGTCGGCCTGCGCGACCTTTTTCGCCCCTTGTGTCACCTGCTTGCCATTCATGGTTTCGCACACCACTAGCGAAGGCAGACCATCAGGCAACACCGGCAAAATTTCCGGTAGTTTTCCGTTGCTGTAGTACTCGCAGTTGCCTCGGATGAGTTCCTGTCGCCATCCGGCCTCGCCAGCGAAAAAGCAACCGTAGAGGCTCATGAATCTCCCCCACTGCATGATGCCCGGCCGCGAAATCCATCCGTGTGGCATCAGCGTCAAATCCTGCAACCGCCAATCGGCGACCGCACACAAATATTGGTAGAACAGCGGATCACTCGGCGCCTTCCCTTGCCCTATCGCCACGTCATAAGCCGTTACGTTCCGGTGGTTCGCCCGGCTGCCGAAGATCGCGCCATGGAATGAACGACCCGACGCCGAGTTCTGCCAGCGCAGGCGCATTTCATCGGGCGATTCCAGGCGCTTGATCAGCAACTGGCCGATAGGCCTGCTGGGTCCAGAGTTGCCTTCCATGCAGAGATACGCTTCCGCCACTACGCATGACTGCGTGTTCGGCTTGCCCGCGTTGAGCACCATCTCCACGTGCGCGCGCATCCAGTCCACGCGTGCAACCCTGTACGGGTAGGTCGCCTCATTGGGGCTTTGTTGTATTTCACCGCGCGTCATCAGTTGTTTGGCGTCAGCGTCCGGATTGCGCATGACCTGCCAGATGTAGTGATCTTCATTGCCTTGCAGCACGTGATCGCCGGCTTTGCCGTAGGCACTCGTAGCAGCGATGGAAGCATCGATGGGGTCAACCTCCTCATACGCGCCGACTGGCGCATTTCTGGCGACATCGAGGGGAAGGTCACTGGTCTGCAGCGCGCCAGCGTAGAGGTCCGCTGTGACCTTTTTTTGCAGGGGCTCGCCGTTGATGGTGCGCCAACCCTTTCGCGCGACGGCTTCTGTATCGAGTCCGGAACCTGCCGGGGCTGGTATGGGCTTGCCGGCGCTGTCGGCGTTCGCCTGTTCCAGCTTCTGGCGCGCGGTACGAGCCATGCCGGTCATTCCGGCCGCGTGGTCGAACCCGCTTTCTCCCTTCACGAGCAAGGCGAAATCGTGGACCTTGTCCTGCCCGATAAGCACGGACTGACCGGCGCCTGGGTCAGGGCGCTTCTTGGCGGTGAATACACGCTGGAAGAATCCGCTCCCCAGTTCCTTGAAGGGCTCTCTGAGGTGTTGCACCGGCCCTGGAAGGGGTGTGCTGGAGCGCGGTTCAATCTTCACACCGAGCTTCGTCCCGCGTTGGAAATCAGGCACGCCTTGCCAGCCAATGCCCTGCATGCTTTGCAAAGCCACCGTCATGTCTTCCGGGCAGAAGTAGAGGTAGACCTTGCCGCGGTTGTCCCGGTCCTTGCCGGGCTCCCATTTGCTGCCGACCACGCCCCGGCACTTTGCATCGCCCAGTGCGGTGAACTGCGGCTCCTGATGCTTGCTGGCGTGCACGTGCTTCACGATGTTGGCCAAGGTTTCCGCCCGGGCACGCAAGGTCTGGCCGTCCTGCAGGTACTTGTATCCGCCCTTCATTGCATCGTCCCCGTCCGCGCTTGCCAGGTCCACGGCGTCGGCCATCCATGACACATCGTCGACCAAGCTGTAGGGTGGATGGGTGATCACCACGGTGTCGGCGGGGGGTAGCCCCTTTTGCTGCAGGAATGCCTGCGCCAGCAGGCTGATGAGGCATCCTTGACTGTGCGCCACGATGGACACCGACTCATCCGCGTCGTAGTCGCGAATCATTGAAATCAGCGCAGCCATTCGTTGGGCCGCCAGGATCATGTACATGCGCCCTGGGTTGCCGAGAACAGGCCGCAGTGGGTCGCCAGCGGCCATGTTCAGCAGACCCAGTGCACCCCACTTTCCGCGACCCCACATGTCGGGAATGGTCGCGGTCGCGTTGGCAAACGGGCCACCGCCCTTGCTCAAGTCCTTGTCCAGGCGGTTGCCGAAACGATCGACGGCTTGCCCGTGTTTGGTCTGACTTCCTGGCCTGGCCTTGGCATCAAGCTCGCGGAATCCCCAGTAAAACGGAATGAGCGGGCTCCGCGTGCTGTCGTCGATCTTGCGCTTGAAGAAAACGGCATCCGGATCGACGACGAGTTTCCCCTTGTCGTCCTTGGCCGGCATCCGATAGACACCTGACGTGAAGGGCCGACCCAGTCGATCGGCGAGTCCGTCACACAAACCGCCTTCGACGGAATCGAAGGACGTTCCCACATCGTTGACGCCGTGAATGACGATGACCGTGCCCGGCAAGTCCGGCGGGACAGCCACCTTCTTGTCCGCCACGCGATCCACCTGCAAGCAACTTGTATCGCTGGCGACGGCCTGCTTGGATTTCTCGTAAATGCTGCCCATGAATTCCGCTCCCTGTCTGCTGTATGTTTTTTTCGTGGCGCTTTTGCCGGCGCTCAGTCGTGAAAGATCTGGATCGCCGCTATCTGCATGGCCTCGCTCTTCAGAAGCTCGGTCAGGCCGCCTCCATCGCTGGTCCCGGCCTTGACGCTGCCATCCGCCATCCGGATCTCGTAGCGGCGGTTGGCCGCGGGGCTGGACTTGTCGCCGTCAGCACCTTCGTAATGCAGGCGAAACTTCTGGTCAGGCGTGCCTTTTTCGAACTGCGGCAGGTCCGTGCTTTTGGTTGCCGGCCCCGTGCTGTTGACGCTGGCAGACTTGAAAATGATGCCGCCCTTGGTGCCCAGCACGATGTCATCGCTGATCTCGATGAAGGCGCCACCCTCCGTGATGAAGGTGAACTTCTTGGCCATGCCGACGATATTGCCGTCAGTGGCGGTCCACTTGATATTCTTGGCGGCGTTGACCTCGAAGTCGTCGTGCTGGCTCTGCAGCAGGAACTTGCCCTGGTTGGCAATCGCCTTGATGCCGCCGCTGTGCGCGAACAGGCCAATGCCTTGGCCTGCGTTGACGTTGAAACGCTGGCCAGCGGTGTACTGCATGTGCTTCTGCGCTACGGCGTCAGCATTGATTCCGGCATAGCTCACGAAGGACTTCGACGTGGCAACGCTGATGCCCCCTGGCGCGGTGATGGCCACCACAGGCGCGCCGCCGTCCATGCCGTTTTCGTCGGTGTTGGACCCAGCCTCCCAGTTCTTGACGCTGTCCTTGAGTTCGGCCTGCGGCTTGTCGTCGATGGCCATCCCCTCATGTTCGCTGGCGTATTGACCCAGTGCCTTGAAGAGGTCGAGGCAATCCTGCATCAGGCCAAGGTACTCCGACCGAGCCAGTTGCTTGTCGTTGGCGTTCAACTGCTTCCAGGCTGAGATCAACAGGGCCTTGGCAGAGCGGATCGCCACGCTTTCATCGCTGCGCAACTCCGCGCCTTCCCCGCGCGGCGTGGCTCGGCCGTCGGTTCGTGGATGGGTGAGAAAGCCTGCGTTGAGTTGCGTGTTCGCGTGCGTGGTGCCGACCTGCACGCTGACCTGGCCCGGGCTGTCGTCGTAGCGTGTCTGGCTGAAGCCGCTGCCGTGAATCTCCTTGGTCTTGACACCGGAGAGATAGCGATTGCCGGGCAACCGGCCGGCGTTGCTGAAGGTGGGCGGCGGGTTGCGGCCGTTGTAGACAAGGCCCACGATCACGGGCTTGTCCGGGTCGCCGCCCAGGAAGTTCACGATGACTTCCATGCCCTCGCGCAGTGGATAGAACTCGCCAAAGTTCGCGCCGGCCATCGCAAAGCCCGCGCGTACCCAGCCACTGTCGCGGTCGGTTCCACTCGTGCCGGCGCCACTGGAATGCGCGTGGTCTTCCGGGTTGTAGCCCTGGAACTGGATCTTGAAGCGTCCCTGCTCGTCACACCAGACTTCCTCGCCCGGGGGTGCCACGACGAGGGCGGTCAGCGGGTACACCGGCGGCAAGTCTTCGCCCGGATTCCACGCTGGAACGATCGGCGTATCGCGCCGGACCGCCTTGAATTGATTTCGGTAGCGCCTCTCTTCGTCCAGGGTGTGCTCGCTCCTACCGATCAACAGATTGATGCGAGCGTCGAGTTCCTTGGGAAGGTTGTTCTCGCCGAGGTGCCGGATTTCGACAATCACGTATTCACGCTCGTGCGCTGGGTGCGCATCAATCGTCGGATGCCCGTTGATATGGATGTATTGCCCCACCGGCAGGTCACGCACACCGCTTTCGCCATGCAGGGTCTTCGATGCAAGGGCATGTCTGTTCGCGCGCAGCCTTGTGCGGCGCATGTGGTCTGCGGAGTCGTCGGCCGCATGAGGCATTTCGATCTGGCCGTCTTGCAATAACCGGCTGAATGCATCCCCGCCTTTTCCCTGATCCACGCCCGTCGACTCGGTGGCTTCGGTCATCTGGACGGTCTTGTAGTCCCAACTGCGACGCGACACACCTGCAGGCGAAAGCTCGCGCTCGAAGACGAGGCCGGTGATGGCATCGCGCCGCTCGGTAGCGGCGTCCCGGTGGAACTGGACGATCCCGCCAGGGTAGGCGTCCAACCGGTAAGCATCGTCGAACAACACGAGCTCATGTACCGGTGTGCCCTTGCTGTTTTCAGCGGGACGGAAGAACCACGCGATGCCGGAGCGCTTCCACAGACGACCCAGGAAGGCTGCGTCGCTTTCATTGCATTGATGCACGAACTCGCGCTGCGGATAGCGGGCAGGGTCGATGTGCTTGATGTCGTACTCGAAAGCCCACGCCAGCGCCGTGCTGCGCTGGCGCCATTCGATCAGGACGGTCTCCGTGATCTCCAAGTCGCTCTTGCCGCGAAATATCCTGGAGTTCCTTCTGCCGCGCATGATCTGGACGGCATCGGTGGCGGTGAGTTCGTAGACCGTGAGCGCACCATCGGACTGGCCGAGCTTCGCGCCAGTGACAATCGCGCAGATGCTGCGCAAGCCACCTGTGTCCGTGACGAATTGAACCTCGACCGGTTGGCCGATGAAGGTCTTGAGGGGGAGGTCTGCGCGTGTGCTCAGGCAGGTGAGAAGGGCGTCAATGCCCTCGCATATCGCTTCACGTATGTCTATACGCTGCAGGAGAAGAACATCGCCGAGGGCATTTGATCTCCCAAGCTTGAGCCGAAGCGCTCGATCGGATTGAGACAAGCCCTGACCCGCGAACAACTCGCGCAACTCGGCAACGTTCATGACCTTCACTCCCTAAAAGCTATTTTTTTTGATTGACCCGAAAGTCTACATGCCCGGGCCATTGGCGGGCCGGGCAGGCGCGCTCGCAGAAGCCGTCCTCGCCGGCTTCACCTGACTCGTACCCCTACATCGCCCGCAGCAAGTTGGCCAGCTCCACGGCCGACTTGACATCCATCTTCTCGAAAATCCGCGCGCGGTGGACCTCCACCGTGCGCACGCTGATCGCGAGCTGGTCGGCGATCAGCTTGTTCGGCAGGCCTTCCACCACCCTTTGCATGACGTCGCGCTCGCGCTCGGTCAGTTCGCCCATGCGCGCCGACAGGCGCGAGCGCTCCTTCTGACGCTCGACTGCACGCAGGGACGCGCCCAGCGCCTGCTCGATGCGGTCGACCAGCGCGTTGTCGGAGAAGGGCTTCTCGCAGAAGTCGAAGGCGCCGCGCTTGACCAGGTCCACCGCGGTCGGCACGTCGGCATGGCCCGTGAGAAAGATCACCGGCATGGTGTCGATCAGGCCGCGCTCCGCGAGTCGCTCGAACAGCACCAGGCCGCTGGTGCCGGGCATGCGCACGTCGAGCAGCAGGCAGCGCGGCTGTGTCGGGGCGGAGAGCCCGGGGTCACCGGCCAGCCGGTCCTCGAAAGCCTCGGCGCTGGCGAAGTGCTCGCTCATGAGCCGTCGCGAGCGCAGCAGCCAGGCGAGTGCCTCGCGTACGCTGGCGTCGTCGTCGACGATGAAGATCAGGGCATCGATCGGAGGTTGCATGGGTCAGGCGTCGGCGGCAAGGGCAGGGGCGGGAAGTTCGAAGGGCGCGATCACGATCGCCGGCAATGTAAATCGAAACACGGTCCCGCGCGGTCGGTTCGGCTCGAACAGCAGCGCGCCGCCATGTTGCTCGACCACGGTGCGGCACAGGCTGAGGCCCAGGCCCATGCCGTCCGTGCGGGTGGTGAAGAAGGGCGTGAACAGGCGTCGCGCCACCGCGTCGTCGATACCGCTGCCGATATCGGCCACCGCAAATTCGAGCCAGCGCCGCGCTTCGGGCGCCGGATCCGCGCGGCCGGGCACGGACGCCACCCGCAGCAGCAGAACGCGCTCGGTGATGGTGGGCTGGTCCATCGCCTGCATGGCATTGCGGGTGAGGTTCAGCAGCACCTGCTCGACCAGCGTGCGGTCGCACAACACCTGCGGCAAGGCGGGCTCCAGCACGATGTCGATGCGCACGCCGAGCTTTTGCGCCTGCAACCTCACCAGCGGCATTACCGCGTCGAGCAGCACCTGCGGCGCGACCGGCTCGCGCGTGCGGTCGCGGCGGCGCACGAAGTCATGCACGCTGCGGATCACCTGGCCGGCGCGCTCGGCCTGCTCGCCGATGCGCCGCATGGCCATGGAAAGTTCGGCCGAGGCGCCGTCGGTCTGGCCGCCGAGCAGGTTGAGCGAACCGGTGGCATAGCTGGCGATGGCGGCCAGCGGCTGTGTCAGCTCATGGCTCAGCAGCGACGCCATTTCGCCGACGGTGGCCAGGCGTGCGCTGGCCTGCAGGCGCTCCTGGCTGGCGCGCGAGATTTCCTCGATGCGGCGCTGTTCGCTGAGATCGACGAAGGCGCTCATCCAGCCGGTCTGCAGACCCTGCGCATTGATCAGCGGCGCCTCGAAGATCAGCACCGGAAAGCGCGCGCCGTCCTTGCGCATGTAGACCGATTCGAAGCCGTTGCGCGGGGGCACGCTGCCGCCGATCCGCATGTCCTGCCGCTGCTGGTATTCGTGCGCCAGCTCGGTCGGCCAGTAGGGCGCCTCCACGGTGCCGATCAGCTCCTCGGGGGTGAAGCCGACCATCGCGCAGAAGGCCGGGTTGACGTAGGTGATGCGGCCCTGCAGGTCGCGCGCGCG
This sequence comes from Variovorax sp. dw_308, assembly GCF_019207085.1. Lineage (GTDB taxonomy): Bacteria > Pseudomonadota > Gammaproteobacteria > Burkholderiales > Burkholderiaceae_C > Variovorax. Next base: position 324,199 of record NZ_JAATOM010000005.1, read on the forward strand.
CAACCCGGTGATGACCGAGTCTTCCATCGCCTTGCGAAAGGCGAGCGTGTCGGCCAGCTCGCGTTCGGCCTTGAGGCGCCGCCGCGTGTCGCGCGCCAGCAGCACCAGCACCGACACCAGCGCGATCGACACCGCCGTGACCAGCGCCGTCAGCAGGTTCGGGAACAGGTCCGGCTCGGAGCGCCAGCCATCGACCCGAAACATCAACGTGACGCCGGGCAGGTCCAGCAATTGCTGCGATGTGAAGACGCGGTTGCCGGTGCGGCGCGCCACGCCCACGGAGGCGAGACGGGTGCCGTCGGGCTCGGAGAAGATGACCTCCTGCCCGCGCCGCAGCGTCGGCCCGACCAATTCGGTCAAGGTGTCGCGCAGCGAATAGGTCGCGACCAGGTAGCCGCCCGCTTCGGAGGGCAGGCAGATCTCCAGCACCTCCAACCCGTTGCCGGCGCTGTTCGAGACGTAGTGGCTGGGCGAATAGGCCGGCGCCGACAGCTTGCTCGCGGCGGTGCAGGCCAGCGCGATGTCGGACTGCATGGCCCCGCGCGCGTCCTGCTCGAAAAGGCGCATGCGATAGGGCGTATCGGTGGCGGCGAGCAGGCGCAACTGCGCGTCGCGCCACTCAAGGCGCAACCATTCGCGGTGCGCGCGCAACTGGCTCGTGGCTTCCATCTCGGGCCAGCGCTTGGCGTTGGCGGTTTCGGTCAGCAACGCGTTCAGGCTCTGCGCGTTGCGCTGGAGGCCACCTCGGAGTTCGGACAGCGCGTCGGCGGTGTCGTGGTCGAGTACGACCTGCATCTGCTCGGCCTCGTGCCGCCCGGCCAGCCACACCACGGTCGCGAGCAGCACCAGCACCAGCATCGCCAGCAACAACCACAGGAACCAGCGCTGCCACAACGAACGCAGCCGCGCGAAGGCCTGCCCTGCCGGCGCGACGGATGAGTGCATCGGCTCGTGCATTCAGTGCCCCGGGGTAGCGCAGGCGCTTCGGGGGTGCTTCATCACCCGGCGATGACGCGGTGCGCAAGCGCCGGCAACTGCTGCCGCGCCGCCATCACCCGGGCGATGTCGATGTCGCAGCTCACCACGCCCTCGCCCGTCGGGCGCTGCGCAGCGATCGTGCCCCAGGGGTCCACCACCAGCGACTGGCCCCAGGTGCGCCGCCCGTTCTCGTGCGTGCCACCCTGGGCCGGGGCCATCGCCCAGGCCAGGTTCTCGATGGCGCGGGCGCGCAACAGCACCTCCCAGTGCGCGGAGCCGGTGGTGTGCGTGAAGGCGCTGGGCACCAGCAGCAACTCCGCGCCCCGCGCCGCCAGCGCGCGGTACAGCTCCGGAAAACGCAGGTCGTAGCAGACGCTCATGCCGACGCGCCAGACATGCCCGTCGCGCGAAGGCAGCTCGAACAGCACCGGCTGAGTGCCGGGCGTGATGACGCGTCGCTCGTCGTAGCGTTCGGTGCCGTTGTCATAGTGGAAGAGATGGATCTTGTCGTAGCGCGCCACGCAGTCGCCGGCCGGCGAGAACGCGAGCGAAGTGTTGAGCACGTGGAGATCGTCCTCCGGGCTCACGAGTGGCAAGGTGCCGCCCACGATCCAGAGGCCGAACTCGCGCGCCGCATCGGCCAGGAAGCGCTGCACCGGGCCATCGCCGGGCTGCTCGCGCAGTGCGAGCTTGTCGGTGTCGCGCCGGCCCATGACGCAGAAGTATTCGGGCAGCACCGCGAGTTCGGCGCCGGCGGCGGCCGCCTCGCCCAGCAGCGCACGGGCGCGGGCAAGGTTGGCCTCGCGTTCGACCGACGAGACCATCTGGATCGCTGCAACTTTCATGTGTTCTCCATGCCTGTGTTGTGCCCCTGCGCCCGGCGCTTCGTGTCCTCGCTGCCCCCCAAAGGAGGCGGCGCTCAAGGCTTCGCCTCCTGCGCCACCCGGCGCGCGACCTTGGTGATCTTCGGATCGGCCCAGGTGCCGTCGATCAGGAATTCCTGCGTCGCCGCGGCGCTCAGCGGCTTGCTCAGCGCGTATTGGGCGAGGAAGGCGGCGAGTCCGATGGCGGGGTTGATGACGGTCGCCGCCAACGCCGCGGTGCCAGCCGATATCTCGGGCACCACCACCACGCGCAGCGACTGGGTTTCACGCGTGATGTTGGCCGTGCCCTCCATCAGCACGGCCGCGTTCACGCCCTTCATCTGCAGGTTGTTGGTGCTGGCGGTGCCGTCGCTGATCTTGGCGTCGCCGCGGATGAAGTCGAACTGGAAGCCCTGGCTGAAGATGTCCCGGAAATCCAGCGTCAGCCGACGCGGCAGCGCCTGCAGGCTCAGCACCCCGAGCAGCTTGGCCAGCCCCGGGTCGGCCTTCAGGAACTGGCCGGACTCCACGTCGATGTGAAGCTTGCCGCCCAGGCTCGGATAGTCGAGCGAGAACGGTGAGCCGCGCCACTCGACTGCTCCGTCAAGCCGCCCATGGCCGCGCCGCACCACGTCCTTCATGTTGAAGCGGTTGAGCAGCAGGCCCACATCCGTGATGTCCAGCGTGAACTGCATGCTGGTGCGCCGTGCATCGCTTCGCGGGCCGGGCGCCGCGGTCGCCGGCAGTGCGCTCCAGCTGCCCTCGGCCACGAAGCTGGCCTCGGGGGTGCTGAGACCCAGCTTGTTCAGCCGCCATTCGTGGCTGGCGCCGCCCAGGTTGACCGCGTTGATCTCCGCCCGGCCCAGCCGCCGGTTGAACAGCTCGAAATCGTCGACCACGATGTCGAGCGCCGGCAGCGTGCCGGGTTGCTCGTCGAGCAGCGACTCGACCTCCGTGGCCTCGCTGGGCGCGATGCGCAGCCGCGCCAGCCGCGCGTACAGGCGGCCATCCTGCGACTGCCGGTATTCGGCGTAGCCGTTGAGATCGTTGGCGTCGATATTGGCGCGCCAGACCTGCCCGTCCCGGCTGCCGCCCAGCACGACGTTCTGGAGCTTCCGCCGCGACATCACCAACTCCTGCGCGCGTACGGCGATCACCGTGGGCAGGTAGCCCGAGGCCTCCTCCTCCGTCGCCGCCGCTGCGCCGAGCGCTTCCGGCGGGCTGCCCGTGGCCTCGCCGAACACCGATTTCCAGGCATCCACATCAAAGCGCGCGAGCCGGATGTTGGCCAGCACGCCCCGCGCCGGCGAGGCGGCCGACTCGCCGGCCTCGAGCCCCACGCCGATCGCGCCGTTGATGACCTTCGGTTCGTTGCCGGAGATGTCGCGCTGGTAGCGGATCGACGCGAGCCGGCCGAGGTCCAACTGCAGTTCGTCGCGTGCCGCCGCCGTCGCCGATGCGCGGGGCAGGAGCTTCTTCTCGAGGCGCAACGGCAGGGCATCGGCCGCCGGCTTGGCCAGCGGAGCGGGCAGGTCGAGCGCCAGGCCCTGCAGGCTGCTGGCGAGGCTGAATTCGGCGACGCCGTCGCGCACCGACAGCGTGCCTGCATAGGGCGTGCTGCCGCTGGCGCGCTTGGCCAACCGGCTCAGCCAGCTCACCTCGCGCAGGCCGCGCAGACCCTCGGCAGTGGCCGTGCCCTGGGCCTTGTAGACCATCTCGCTGCCGCTGCCGGCGTAGCGTCCCTGCCCTTCCAGCTTGACGTCGCCGCCGGCCACGCGGGCCTGCACGCCGGCCAGCGAGAAGCCGCTTTCGGTGAACGTGAGCATGCCGCGCGCCTGCGTGAAAGCGGGCGCCTCCGGCATCGGCTGCACCTCGTTGTCGGCCAGCGTGACGCTGGTCTGGAGCTTGAACTTGTCCATGGCCTCGAGCGGGAGTTCGAGGCGCACCTTGTAGTCCGCATTGCCGGTGGCACGGGCGCGCGCGATGGCTTCGCCCGGCGCGCCGCCCACGATGGGCGCAGCCGCCTTGATCAGCGAGAACAGCGGTCCCTTGGCAAGGCCATCCACCTTGAGCAACGGGGCGGCATGCGCCATGTCGGCAATCTCGGCATCGGCCTTGGCCACCTCGATGCCCTGCACGCCGGCGAAATGGCCGCGCGCGTTGTGCACCTGCATGCCGGCGCGCTCGAAGATCAACTCGCCCGAGAGGCCGGTCAAGGCCGGCCACGCACCCGCGGCCGGCGGCGCACCGGGCGCGGGCGGCGGCACGTAGGCGTAAGTCACGTCGTTCACCTTGGCCACGATGCGGAAGTCGCCCTGCTTCGGATCGTTGAAGGGCATGTCGTGCAGGTCGCCGCGCACCTTGAAATCGACCGTAGACGCAGTGCCCTTGTTCACGCTGTCGCGCACATAGTCGCGCGTGGACTTGGGTATGACCAGCGGCAGGTAGCGAAACACCCGGGTGCCGTCGGCCTTGGTGAGCTGGCCTTGCAGGTCGAGCACGCCCGGATAGCGCCCGCGCGAGCTGGCGGGGTCGCTGGTGCGCCAGTCGGCCCTGGCCTCGCCTTGCGTATCGGCATTGGAAAAGCGCAGGCCCGTCACCTGGACCTGCGTGGCGGGCCCGTCGAGCTTCCAGGCGACCTTGCCCGTGAGCTGGTCGATCGGCACCACCGGCTCCTCGAAGACGCCGGGGAAGTCGAGCGCGCCGTTCGCGATCGCGATGTCTGCAGTGCCGCCGGCCTGGGTCGCGTCGAAGGCGACGGTGGCCCCGCGCAGGCCGGGCGTGCCGGTCGGCACGGCGGCGGGCACGTTGGTTCCGCGTGCCGCGGGCGGCCTGGCCGGCGCCGGCTCGCCGGGTTGCGAGGCGACGGCCAGGTCGCTGACACGGCCGCGCGCCTGGTACTTGTCGGGTGCGCCCAACGGCCCTTGCCAGCTCGCATCGATGCGCTCGAGCAGCCCGCGCAAGTCATGGGTCGAGAGCGCGCGATGGGTGGGCTCGTCGAGCGGCAGCCGGCTGGCGATCTGCGTGAGCGCCCCGAGGTCGAGCCGGTCGGCCTTGAACACACCGCGTTCGGATCCGGTGCGCCCCTTCGCGGGAATGCGCTCGAAGCTCAGGTTGCCGCCGGGCCAGCGCGTGCCGTCGGCGGTGTCGAACTGCAGGTCGGTGGTCGAGAAGGTCAAGTGCTCGTCGTTCATGTCGCCGGCCAGCCGCCCGGTGACGCGACTCAACACCAGCGGCTCCAGCTTCTCGCTCAGCACCGCGTCGACGTGAAGGAGGGCCAGGTCGAGCGCGCCGCCATGGACCTCGCCGTCGTTCACATCCGCCCACAGCCGCAGCGCGCCGTTGGCTTCGCGGATGCGCGCGTCGAGCGAAACATAGGCGCCCAGGCGCGCGACATCCATGTGGGGAAACTCGGCATAGATCTGCCCGTCCCAGGTCAGCCACTTGCCGGCGTGCGTGGTCAGGAAAGGTTGCCGGAACTGGCCGCGCAAGGTGAAACGCTGGCCCCAGCCTTCGGGCGGCGTGGCATCGAGGCGCATGGCATGGCGGCGCGTGCTGTTGCGCACGACCAGGCTCACGTCGGTCAGCAACAGCGGCTCGGCGTGGCGCGTCTCGTCCGTCCAGCGCACGGTGCCGCCCCGCACGGCGAATTCGCGCTGCGAGAAGAACCAGTCGGCCGCGCGGGTGTCGCCGCTGGTGTCCGCGTGCATGTCGAGACCGGCAACGTGCAGCTTGCCCATGGCGTCGCGCCGCACCTCAACCTCGGGGTTCTCGATGTAGATCTGCTCGAAATTGAAGCGCCACAGTGAACGCGGCGACACGCTGGCCACCACGCGCGCCAGCTTCAGAGCCTGGCGGTCCAGGCTGTCGTGGAGCACCACGTCATGCAGCTCGAAGGTCGGGAAAAGGCCTTCGGAAACGGCGGTGATCGCGCCGATTCTCACGGGCACCCCGATGGCCTTCGTGGCCTGCGCCTCCAGCACGCCGCGGTACTCGCCGATTCGCGGCACAATCCATCCGTGTAGGACAACGACCGACAGTGCGAACAACAACCAGGCGGCGATCAGGAGTCCAAGCATCCAGCGCGCCGTGACAGCGGTGACCTGGAGCAGACGTGAGGGGGATGACGTCGTGTCGTTCATTAAGGATCGCGCGCTGTGTCAGGAATTATGACCGCCAGCATTCAGACCAGTTCCAATCCGGACGCGCATGGCCATGGTGCCACCGCGGCGCCCGCCGTGCAGCTTTCATCGCATTCCCGATTCGTGCAACGGCTGCGACGCCGCTATGCCGCCGACCTGGCGCTGCTGCCGCCCGGCGCACCCGTGCGCGGCCATTTCACGCAGGCCTACGAAGCCTTGCGCGCGCGCGGCTCCTCGGTGGCGGACGCCTTGCGCATCGTTCGCAATCTGGTGATGGAGCGCCTCGTCACGCTCGACTGCGAGGCGCAGGCGTCCCTGGAGGTCGTGACCACTGCGGTGACGCAGCTTGCCGAGTTCGCGCTCGACACGTCCTGCCACGAAGCCCGGCGCGAGCTGGTCCTGGTGCACGGCCAACCGCTCGGCCCGGACGGCCAGCCGGCCAGCCTCTGGGTCGTCGGCATGGGCAAGCTGGGCGCACGCGAACTCAACGTCTCCAGCGACATCGACCTGATCTACCTCTACGACGCCGATGGCGAGACCGCCGGCGATGCGACAGGCCGCGGCAGGCTCGCCAACCAGGACTTCTTCGGGCGCATGGTCAAGCGCATCTACGCGCTCGTCGGCGACACCACCGAGCACGGCTTCGTGTTCCGCGTCGACCTCGCCTTGCGGCCCAACGGCAACTCGGGGCCGAACGCGGTCTCGCTTGACGCACTCGAAGAATATTTCCAGGTGCAGGGCCGCGAATGGGAGCGCTTCGCCTGGCTCAAGAGCCGGGTTGTGGCGCCCTTCGACTGCATCGCGGATGCCTCCGCGCAGGCGCTGCGCACCGTGGTGCTGCCCTTCGTCTTCCGCCGCTACCTCGACTACAACGTGTTCGACTCGCTGCGCGTGCTGCACCGGCAGATCCGCGAGCAGGCTGCGCGCCGCAGCGCAGGCCGTCCATCGCGCGCCAACGACGTGAAGCTGTCGCGTGGCGGCATCCGCGAGATCGAATTCACCGTGCAACTGCTGCAGGTGGTGCGCGGCGGCCAATACCCCGAGCTGCGCACCCGCCCCACGCTCGACGCCTTGCAGCGCCTCGCCCGCGCCGGACTGATGGAGCAGGCGACCGCCGACGCGCTGGCCGAGGCCTATGTCTTCCTGCGCCGCGTCGAGCACCGCATCCAGTATCTCGACGACCAGCAGACCCACGCACTGCCCGTCAACGACGACGACCTGCGCTGGATCGCGCAGACGCTCGGCTACGCGGATTGCTGCGAATTCCTGACCCAGCTCGACGCGCATCGCGAGCTGGTGGCGCAGGAGTTCGACAAGCTGCTGGGCGGCGAGCCGAAGCCGTGCAACGGCAAATGCAACGGCAAGTCGGGCCAGGCCACGCCGGCGGACATCACCGGACTGCTCGACGAACTGCCCCCCGCCTTCGCCGAGCGCGTCAAGCGCTGGGTCGACCATCCGCGCGTGCTGGCCCTGCGCGAGGAAGCCCAGGGGCGCCTGCGTCAGCTCGTGCAGCGCACCGGCCAATGGATGCGAGACGAAGCGGACGGCGACGGCGCCGGCGAGGTCGCCGACCACCTGCAGGCCGCGTTGCGCTGGGCCGACTGGATCGAACCGCTGCTGCGCCGCGAAAGCTACCTCGCGCTGCTGGTCGAACGGCCCGCCGTGCAGCGCCGCCTGCTGCGGCTGCTGGGCGCGGCCAAGTGGCCCGCCCGCTACCTGCTGAAACACCCAGGTGTGATCGACGAACTGGCCGACGACCACATGCTGACCAGCCGCTTCGACGCCAAGGTGTTCGAGCAGGAGCTGGAAGAACGCCGCGGCGCCCTGCGCAGCACCGGCGAGGCGGACGAAGAAGCCATGCTCAACCTGCTGCGGCGTGCCCATCACGCCGAGGTGTTCCGCACTCTGGCGCGCGACGTCGAAGGCCGCATCACCGTCGAGCAGGTCGCCGACGACCTCAGCGCGCTGGCCGACACCGTGCTGCGCGTGACGGCCCGCTGGTGCTGGCCACTGGTGCGCAACCACCATCGCCCGCAACCGCAGTTCGCCATCGTCGGCTACGGCAAGCTCGGCGGTAAGGAACTGGGCTACGGCAGCGACCTCGACATCGTCTTCCTCTACGAAGACGACGACGAGCGGGCCGCCGAGGTCTACGCCGCCTACGTGCGCAAGCTCATCAACTGGCTCACCGTCAAGACGGCCGAGGGCGACCTGTTCGAGATCGACACGGCCCTGCGTCCCAACGGCAACTCCGGCCTGCTGACCATCAGCTTCGACGCCTACGAGAAGTACCAGCTCGGCCGCGGCAGCAACACCGCGTGGACCTGGGAGCACCAGGCCATGACCCGCGCTCGCTTCGTGCTCGGCGACCCGGAACTCGGCCGGCGTTTCGACGCCGTGCGCGAGGCCACGATCACCTCGATCCGCGACCTCGATGCGCTCAAGGTGCAGATCGTCGCGATGCGCGACAAGGTGCGTTCGGCGCACCCGGTCAAGGCCGATCGGTTCGACGTCAAGCACAGCCCCGGCGGCATGGTCGATGCCGAGTTCGTGGTGCAGTACATGGTGCTGTCGGCCAGCGCACGTTTTCCGACGCTGCTGCCGAATGTCGGCAACATCGCGCTGCTGCAGCGCGCCGAAGACGCCGGCCTGCTGCCACCCGGCGTGGGCCGCGACGCGGGCGTGGCCTATCGTGAGCTGCGCCGCGTGCAGCACGTGGCCCGCCTCAACGAAGATCCGACCCAGGTGCCGCTGACCTCGCTGGTGGCCGAGCGCACGGCGATGCTCGCCTTGTGGAATGCGGCCTTTGGCTGAGCGCGGCATGCCGGGGGCAACACGCGAGGCGCTGACGCCGTTCACCTGCGCCGCACCGGTGCTGGTGGCCGCGGCACTGGCCGCTGCACTCGCCGGCTGCGCCAGCGGTCCGCGCAGCGGCAGCGATGGCGCCGAAGCCAGCGTACCCGCCAACCTCGACCGCGTGCCCGATGCGGAGCCGCGCGTCGAAAGCATCCGCGCCAGCGGCAGCACCAGCAAGCCCTATGTCGCGCTGGGCCAGACCTATGTGCCCATGGTCGACGATCGACCGTTCCGCGAGAGCGGCCTGGCCTCCTGGTATGGCCGCAAGTTCCACAGTGGCTCGACCGCGAGCGGCGAACCCTACGACATGTACGCCATGACGGCCGCGCACAAGACGCTGCCGCTGCCCAGCTACGCGCGCGTGCGCAACCCGGCCAACGGGCGCGAGGTGATCGTGCGGGTGAACGACCGCGGCCCCTTCGTCGATGGCCGCGTCATCGACCTGAGCTACACGGCGGCACTGAAGCTCGACCTGCTGCGTGGCGTGGCGCCGGTGGAGATCGAGCGCATCACCAACCAGGACATCCGCACGGGCGCGTGGCGACGTCCAGGCGACGCCGCCGTGGCGCAAGATACGTCGGCGCGACTGCCGCCATCGGACGCAGTCGCCGTGCCGGTCGGCCTGACAACGGAAGTCTCCGCGCCGCCGCCGCGTGGCGCCATGGGCACGGACCTGGCGCCCATGAGCCCCATCCCGTTGCCGCGCGCCACCGCGAATCCCCCGCCCGGCACCGCGACAGGCGCCGCGGAGAAGCCTGCGCCCGCAACCGGCTTCTGGGTGCAATTGGGCGCCTTCAGCCAGCGCGAGGGCGCAGCCGCCTTCCAGGAGAAGGTGTCGAAGCAGATGCCGGCGCTGAAGATGATGGTGTTCAGCGAGAACGGCATGCACCGCCTGCAGGCCGGCCCCTACGCCACGCGCGAATCGGCCCAGACGGCTGGCGAGCAGGTCCGCAACGGCCTGAACCTGGCGCCGGTCATCGTCGAGCGGCGCTGAAGGACCCCTGCCGCAGGCCCGCGACCGGTGGCCGTGGCAGAAAGATGCCTGCCTTCGGTCAGGCGCCCTGGTATTCGGGCTTGGGCCCCAGACTCGCTGCGAGCTCCTTGCGGTAGCGATTGAGTTCCTGCACCGTCTTGAAGCTGCGGTTCATCAGCAGGCTCATGTTGTGCAGGATGCGCTCGCCGACCTTGGTTTCCCAGACGGCGTCGAACTTGATCTGCTTGTCGAGCCAGTGCTCGAGCCAGTCCGGGTCGGGCATGCGGCTCTGGATGGTGTCGTTTGGAAACAGCGCCTTGTTCACGTGCAGGTTGGTCGGATGCAGCGCCTGTGCTGTGCGGCGCGCGCTGGCCATCAGCACGCCGACCTTGGTGAAGGCGGCACGGGCCTCGTCGCCGAACTTTTCCATCGCGCGCTTCATGTAGCGCAGGTACGCGCCGCCGTGGCGGGCCTCGTCCTGGCTCAGCGTGGTGTAGATGTGCTTGATGACCGGTTCGGTGTGCCATTCGGCCGCGCGGCGATACCAGTGATTGAGCCGGATCTCGCCGCAGAAATGCAGCATCAGCGTCTCCAGCGGCGGCGCCGGATCGAAGTCGAAGCGGACTTCATGCAGTTCCTGCTCGGTCGGGGCATGTTCGGGGCTGAAGCGCTTGAGATATTCCATCAGCACCAGCGAATGCTTCTGCTCCTCGAAGAACCAGATCGACATGAACGCCGAAAAATCGCTGTCGTGCCGGTTGTCGCGCAGGAACATCTCCGTGGCCGGGAGGGCCGACCATTCGGTGATGGCATTCATCTTGATGGTTTGCGCCTGCTCTGCCGACAGCTTGGTCGCATCGAAGGACTGCCACGGAATGTCCCGGTCCATGTCCCAACGGACGGATTCGAGTTGTCTGAAAAGTTCCGGGTAGAGCATCGATGTCTTTCTTAAGCCGAGGGATTTTAGTCGGCAGGGTTTGGCACGGCCGTGACAAGCGCGCGATGATGCGGAACACGCGCATCGCCGAATTGGATGCGCCATGCCGCTGGAGATACCCGATGCACTTACGCTCCCTGCTTTTCACGTCATTGACGGCCGCCGCGTTGGCCCCCGCCGCAGCGCTGGCCCAGCCGGAGGCCGCCTGCCCTCCGATCCTGCACCACACCTTCCCACGTTTGCAAGACGAAAAACCCCAATCTCTTTGCCAGTATTCCGGCAAGGTGGTGCTGATCGTCAACACCGCGAGCTTCTGCGGCTTCACGCCGCAGTACAAGGGTCTGGAGGCGCTCGACAGCAAATACCGTGGGCGCGGCCTCGCGGTGCTGGGCTTCCCGTCGAACGATTTCGCCCAGGAAACTGGCTCCAACAAGGAGATTGCCGATTTTTGCGAGAGCACTTTCGGCGTGAAATTCCCGATGTTCGCCAAGTCGTCGGTGCGCGGCCCGGAGGCCAATCCGCTGTTCAAGGAACTCGCCCAGATCTCGGGCACGACGCCCAAGTGGAACTTCTACAAGTACCTGATCGGCCGCGATGGAAAGGTGGTCGACAGCTATTCGAGCATGACGACGCCCGACAGCAAGGATTTCGTCCGCGAGCTTGAAAAGCAGCTGGCCGCGAAGTGAGTGACGGCGAATCGAAAACGGTATCGACAGCTTCCGGCATCTGCTTCACAAATGTTTACCTTCGGGGCGGGAACCTCGACGCAGCGGCTTTCCTCCTAAACCCACAGGCGATGAGCGCCTGATTGGTTTTCATGCTGCGAGGTCTTCCGGGCATTCATGTCCGGCTGAAATCCCGAGGCGATTCTTCTCCTCCTCCCTCCCTCCCTCTTCGCACGGGGCGCCTCGCAGCATTTTTGTATTGGAAGGACCGGCGGGCTCCGTGAGGGCCCAACGGGAACGCGCCAGGAAAAGCGCCGGGTTCAGGCCGGCAGCGTGTCCGCGAAGCTCGGCCGCAAGTGCAGCTTGTCGGACAGCTTGGCCAGGTTGGCATGCTCGCCGCGCCAGTCAATGTCGGGAAAGCGGAAGCTGACCCAGCCCAGCGCACAGCCGACCGCAATGTCGGACAGACTCAGGTGGATACCGCTGCAGAAGGGCTTGTCGCCGAGTCCCTTGGACATGGCGGCAATGCCGCCTTCGACCTTGGCGCGCTGGCGATCCATCCAGGCCTGGCTGCGCTCGCCGTCGGCGCGCTTGGGCCAAGTGGCTTCCAGGCGCCAGAGGATGCCCGCGTCCATCACGCCATCGGCCAGCGCTTCCCAGGTCTTGACCTCGGCGCGCTCGCGGCTTTGCTGGGGAATGAGCTTGCCGACAGGAGAGAGGGTGTCGAGGTATTCGACGATGACGCGCGAATCGAACATCGCCTCACTGCCGTCCATGATCAGGCACGGCACCTTGCCCAGCGGGTTGGACTGGCTGATGGTGGTGTCATCGGCCCAGACATCTTCCTTGATGAACTGGTAATCCAGCCGCTTCTCGGCCATGACCACGCGCACCTTGCGCACATAAGGACTGGCGGCGGATCCGATCAATTTCATGCGGGCTCTTCCCTCAGGGTGACATTCGTTGTAGCTTTTTGATTCTAGGGGAACCTCCCCGCGGGGAACTGACCGTCGGCGGAGAGCGAGGGGGAAACGCCACAGCCGGCACCTAAAATTGAAGGATGACCTTCTCCACTGTTTCCGCCCTGTCTCCCCTCGACGGCCGTTATGCCGGCAAACTCGGCGCGCTGCGGCCGCTGATGAGCGAGCAGGGCTACATGCACCGGCGCGTCCAGGTCGAGGTGGCATGGTTCATCGCGCTGTCGGACGCCGGGTTCGCCGAATTCAAGCCGCTCAGCGGCGGCGCCCGCAAGTACCTCATGGGGCTGGTATCCAACTTTTCCGAGGCCGACGCCCTGGCCATCAAGGACATCGAGAAAACCACCAACCACGACGTCAAGGCCGTGGAGTACTGGATCAAGTCGAAGTTCGAGGCCCGGCCTGAATTGCTCGCCGCCTCCGAGTTCGTCCATTTCGCCTGCACCAGCGAAGACATCAACAACACCAGCCACGCCCTGCAGATCCAGGTCGCACGCGACAAGGTGATGCTGCCCGCGCTCGACGGCATCATTGCCACCCTGCGCGACATGGCCGGCAAGTTCGCCGAAGTGCCGATGCTGAGCCGCACCCACGGCCAGACCGCCAGCCCGACCACGGTCGGCAAGGAGATCGCCAACGTGGCGGTGCGGCTGGCCAAGGCCCGCGGGCAGATCGCATCGGTGGCCCTGCTCGGCAAGATGAACGGCGCCGTGGGCAACTACAACGCGCACATCGCGGCCTGGCCGGAGTTCGACTGGGAAGGCTTCAGCCGCAAGGTCGTCGAGACGCCGGCGCCCCAGGGCCTGGGCCTGGGTTTCCAGCCCTACAGCATCCAGATCGAGCCGCACGACTACATGGCCGAGCTGTTTGACGCGTTCGCGCGCACCAACACGATCCTGATCGACTTCGCGCGCGACATCTGGGGCTACGTGAGCCTGGGTTACTTCAAGCAGCGCCTGAAGAAGGGCGAGATCGGCTCGTCGACGATGCCGCACAAGGTCAACCCGATCGACTTCGAGAACGCCGAAGGCAACCTCGGCCTGGCCAACGCGGTGCTGCGCCACCTGAGCGAGAAGCTGCCGATCAGTCGCTGGCAACGCGACCTGACCGACAGCACGGTGCTGCGCAACATCGGCGTGGGCTTCGGCTACACGGCGCTGGCGTATGCGAGCCTGGCCACGGGACTCGGCAAGCTGGAGCTCAACGAGCAGGCGCTGGCGGACGACCTCGACGCCTCGTGGGAAGTGCTGGCCGAGCCGATCCAGACCGTCATGCGCCGTTTTGGCGTGCAGGGTGCCTACGAGCAACTGAAGGAAGTCACGCGCGGCAAGACCGTGACGGCCGAGGCCTTGCATGGGCTGATCCGCTCGCTGGAGATTCCGCAACCGGAGAAGGACCGCTTGCTGGCCATGACGCCCGGCTCGTATACGGGCAAGGCCGCCGAACTCGCGAAGCGCGCATGAGCGAAAACACTCTTCCTCCCTGCCCCCCAAGGGGGCTGATTCGTCGGCGAACCTGATGGCCCTCAAATCCACCATCTTCAAGGCGAACGTCGCCGTTGCCGACATCGACCACAACTACTACGCCGACCATGCGCTGACGCTGGCTCGGCATCCAAGCGAGAACGACGAGCGGATGATGATCCGGCTCGTCGCGCTCGCGCTCAATGCGTACAAGCTGCAGGACGTGGTCCAGGGCGATGGCACGCTGACCTTCGGCGCGGGGCTGTCGAACGTCGATGAACCGGACGTCTGGCTGCGCGACTTCACCGGCGAGGTGAAGCTATGGATAGAAGTCGGCCAGCCTGAAGAGAAGCCCATCATCAAGGCCTGCGGCAAGGCCGACCAGGTGATCGTCTATTGCTTCAGCCATGCGGCGGGCATCTGGTGGAAGGGCATCGAGAACAAGCTGACGCGCCCGCAGAACCTGCAGGTATGGCGGGTGCCGAGCGAGACTTCGCAGGCCGTCGCCAGGCTTGCGGAGCGCAGCATGCAACTGCAGGCCACGGTGCACGAGAACACGTTGACGCTCGGCAATGGCGCCGAAAGCATCGACATCGAGCTGGTCCGTCTGAAGTAGCGCCTCACACGACTTTGAAATCAAGCGCAGAACAAGGCGAAGCGCCGCAGACAGTGCTGTAGCACGGCAATGCGATCCGACGCAGTGATGCGTTGATTGCGAAGTCGTATCAGTGCTGCGTGGCGGCCAGCAGCAACGCCACGCCCGATCCCAGCAACAAGGCGTCAAGCATGTACTGGAAGGCGCGCGGGCTGAGTCGCAGCACCATCGCCTTGCCCGCAAAGGTGCCGGCCATCAGCGACGACCCGACGACCAGCCCCTGTACCAGCACCTCCGCCGGCATGGCGCCCAGCCCCCGGAAGGTCAGCACCTTGCTGACGTACAGCACCAGCGAACTGGCCGCCTCGGTCGAGAGGAACGCGCCCTTGACCAGGCCATAGGCCGCGAACACCGGCACGCTCAGCGGCCCGGTGGACAGCACCACCCCCGTGAGAAAGCCGATGGCCCCGCCCGCAACGGCCATCTGCCACAGCCGGACCTTGAAGGCGCGCCGTTGCACCCAATGGCGAAACGGCACCATCGAAATGAAGAAGATGCCCAGCAACACGTCGATGAGCGTGGCCGGCAGCTGCAGCAGGGTGCGCGCACCCAGCGCCGCGGCCGGGGCGCCGGTCACCGAATAGGCTGCGAAGGCACGCCAGTCGACCTCGCGCCACCATGCCATCACGCGCGAGAGGTTGGCCATGATCGCGGCGACGGCCATCACCGGCACCGCCTGCTTGGGCCCGAAGGCGTAGACGAGCACCGGCAGCAACATGATCGAGGAGCCCGTGCCGATGACGCCGCTCACGGCGCCCGCCACCAGCCCCACGAGCAGCACGAACGCGTAGGCAGCCAAGCCGCGTCAGTCGCCGACGGTTGACGGAATGTCGGGGGCGGACTCGTCAGGCCAGACGTGCTCCGCTTCGCGCGCACGCTCGGCGTACTTGTTGAAGCGCCAGGCCGAGTCCTCCATGGTGATTCGGCGCCAGGTGCCGCGCTTCTCGGCGGGCGTCATCGCGGGCCAGTGCTGCACTTCGTCGAAGCTGCGGCCGCAGCCCTTGCACTGGTCGTCGCCCTGGCTCGTGGAGCAGATGGCGATGCAGGGTGTGTCGGGCGTGGTGCGATACCACTCCAGCCACGCGGCCCAGGCCTTGGCCGGGAAGCCGACCTCGCTGACCTCGTCCTCGCGGTGGTAGACCATCAGCGCATAGACCTCTGCCAGCGCGCGCAATTCGGGCGCCAGCGTGATGCCGTCGGGCGACGGGTTCCTGTCGCGCCAGTAATTGATGGCGGCCTCGATGTCGGTGATGTGAATGGCGGCCATGGACGGGGCGGAAGCGGCGGACGCGCATCATAGACCGGGCAAGCCCCGAGCGCTCTAAAGGTCTTTGTGCTATTGAATTCATAGCAACAGACTCCCTCAGGATAGGCGTAGTGGGCCTTTTTTCCATGTGAAACGCCGCATTCGAGGTTGCGGCGCGGGTAGCCGCGATGCTTTAATCCACCTTCCGAAGGGGAGTAGCTCCCGTCCATCGCACCTTGCAATGGATATCGTCAGGCCGTCAATACGAAGCACAACACTTCCGGTCTGTCGGGCATCGCGCCTCTGGCGCGCTGTTGAGCAAGACCTTCGATTTGAACCCGTCAAAGGTTTGGTCGAAGCGCTCTAGAGATCTCCGGAACACCCGGCCCCGATCCTCCAGTCGACTCTTCCCCACCTGCGGAATGAATCGAAACGTACTGGAGTGACTTGCACATGGAGCTTTTTTCCGCCCCCTGGTTTTCGGCCTTGCTGGCCATCATCCTGATCGATCTCGTCCTCGCGGGCGACAACGCAATCGTCATCGCGTTGGCCGCGCGCAGCCTGCCCAGGGAACATCAACGAAAGGCCATCGTCTGGGGCACGGTGGGCGCGATCGTCGTGCGCTCGGCCATGACAGTCGGCGTGGTCTGGCTGCTGAAGATTCCGGGCTTGATGCTCGTGGGCGGACTGGGCCTGCTCTACATCGCCTACAAGCTGCTGGCCGACACGCATGACGGCGACGATGAACACGCCAGCGCCGGCGTGACCACCTTCTGGGGCGCGATGAAGACCATCGTGATCGCCGACGCACTGATGGGCATCGACAACGTGCTGGGCGTGGCCGGCGCTGCGCATGGCGACTTCGTGCTGGTGATCCTGGGCTTGCTGATCAGCGTGCCGATCGTCGTGTTCGGAAGCACCCTGGTGTTGAAGCTGGTGCAACGCTTCCCCGTGATCATCCAGCTGGGCGCCGCAGTGCTTGCCTTCACGGCCGGCAAGATGATCGTGAACGAGAAGATGCTTGCCACCTGGTTCGGCGGCTCGAGCACCAGCAACCAGATCGCCTACTGGGGCGTGTGCGCCCTGTGCATCGTGGGCGTCCTGGCCGCCGGCTGGCTGAAGACGCGTCGTCGCGCGCGGACCCCGGAAGAAGGCCGCGCGGGCAACGACAAGGTTGCCGCGTAAGACTTGTCGAGCGGCCGCATCCCGCTCGGGTCCCACCCTTCACAACAGGAGCACATCATGGAAAAGATCATCGTGTACGTGGACGACGCGGCCTATGCGCGCGATCACATGGCCCGGTTGGTGGCGCCGGCAACCGATGCCGCCGGAGGCGCGCGCCACTGGATCCTGGTGGCTTGCGCGCCGCGCATGACGCACCGGATCAGCAAATGGGTGAGTCACAGCGCACGCGAGAACTGGCGCGCCAAATGGTTCGCCAAGACGGTGGCCGAGGTCACGCCGGTGCTCTGCGGTCCCGGCGACCAGATCACCCCCTCGCTTGCAACGGGCCGCCTGGCCGACATGACGCAGCAATTGCGGCTGGCGCACGGCGCGTCGAAGGTGATCGACGCACGCCGGCCCAAGCTGGGCGTGGACCTGGAGCCGGTGGCGCCCGATGTGCCGGCTGCCGGCCACTCGGGCTGGGCGTTGCCGGGCGCGGTGGTGGGCATGGGCGCCTTGCTGGTGCTGGCCAACGAACTGGGGGAGTAAGGGCCGTTCCCGCTGGCCGGTGTGAACTGGTCCCCGGCGGCCCTCGCCGCGCTTCGTCGCGCCGCGTTATCCTGAGAACATGCGACTGATCCTCAAATGGCTGCTGAGCGCCTTTGCGCTGCTGACCGTGGCCTACTTCTATCACCAGGTGCAGGTGAGCAGCTTCGGCTCGGCCCTGATCGCGGCCGCCGTGATCGGCTTCCTGAATACGATCGTGCGGCCCGTGCTGGTGCTGCTGACCTTGCCGGTCACCATCGTCACGCTGGGGCTGTTCCTCTTCGTGATCAACGCCTTGATGTTCTGGGCTGCGTCGGGCTTGCTGGATGGCTTCCACGTGACCGATTTCAGCGCGGCGCTCATCGGCTCGGTGCTCTATTCCCTGCTGGGCATCGTCATCGAGGCGGCCCTCGGGAAATGACCCACCCCCGAAGCGCCTGCGGCGCCACCCCCTCCAGGGGGCGCACCCGGCGGCCCGGCAAGGCCGGTTCCGCGGGTGCCCACGAATGAACTTCGAGTTGCTCGCCGCAAGCGTGCTCGCCGTCAATTCACCGACAGGTTTTCCTTGCGGGCGATCTGGCCCAGCGTTTCATAGATGAGCCGGTCGGGCGCGACGTTCCAGCCCAGGCGCTCGCGGATGTTGAGCACGGCGCGCATGGCCAGCAGCGAATGGCCGCCCAGGTCGAAGAAGTTGTCGACTGGCGAGATGTCGTCCGCGCCCAGCAGCGCGGACCAGATCTGCGCAATGGCGATTTCCTCGGGCGTGGCGAGGCGCGCCGCGCGTTGCCGGGGTTCGCGCAGGACCTCGCCGACCGGCCGCGGCAGCGCCCTGCGGTCGATCTTGCCGTTGGGCAGCAAGGGCAGCACCTCCAGTCGCACGATGTGCTGCGGCAGCATGTACTCCGGCAGGCGCGCGCGCAGGTGCTCCCGCAGCGCCGCCGGATCGAGCAGCTGCGTGCGGGCGACGCAGTAGGCCACGAGGCGGACGTCGTCCTCGCCCTCGGTGTGCGTGACGACCACGTTGTCGGCCACCGAGGCATGCTCGGACAGGGCACTCTCGATCTCGCCCAGTTCGATCCGATAGCCGCGCACCTTGACCTGGTGATCCAGCCGGCCGAGGTGTTCGAGCAGGCCGTCATGCCGCCAGCGGGCCAGGTCGCCGGTGCGGTACAGGCGCGCGGCGGGCTCGTCGCTCCACCGATCCGGCACGAAACGGCTCGCTGTCAGTTCGTCGCGCCGGTGATAGCCGAGCGCCACGCCCAGGCCGCCGATGCAGGCCTCTCCGGGCACGCCCGGGGGGCACGCATGACCGTGCGGATCCAGCACCCATACCGTGGTGTTGGCGATCGGCCGGCCGATCGCGATGCCCTGGCCCGGCGCCTGCACCTGCCAGCAGGTCGACCACACGGTGGTTTCGGTCGGGCCGTACATGTTCCAGAGTGCGGTGCAACGCTCCATGAGCTGCTCGGCCAGCGCAGGCTGGAGCGACTCGCCGCCGATGAGCGCACGGAAACCGGGCCCGCCCGCCCAGCCCGCGTCGATCAGCGCGCGCCAGGCCGATGGCGTGGCCTGCATCACGGTGGCTTCGTGGCGATCCAGCAGTTCGCGCAATTGCGTCGGATCCCCGACCTGCTCGCGGCTGGCCACGATGACCTGGGCGCCGAGGGCCAGCGGCAGCAGCAGTTCGAGCACGGCGATGTCGAATGACAAGGTGGTGACCGCCACCAGGCGATCGCTCGCAAGCAGCCCCGGCGCCTGCGCCATCGCCGTGAGGAAATTGACCACCGCCCGGTGCGGCAACGTGACGCCCTTGGGCTGGCCGGTGGAACCGGAGGTGTAGATGATGTAGGCGGCGTCCAGCGGGCCGGCGTCCAGCTCGGGGTCGGCGGGCAGCGCGGCTTCCGATGCGCCTGCGACCAGGCCGGGATCCCGCGGGTCGAGCAGCGGCACATCGACGCCGCGCAAGGGCGCGGTCAGCTCCGGCGGCGTCAGGATGGCGGACAGCTCCGCATCGGCGGCCATGTAGGCCAGCCGGCTGACCGGGAAGGCGGGATCCAGCGGGACGTAGGCCGCGCCGGACTTCAGCACCGCGAGCAGCGCCACCAGCATGCCCGCGTCGCGCGGCAGGCACAGCCCGACACGATGGCCGCGGGCAATGCCGCGGCTGCGCAACGCGCGCGCCAGCGCATTGGAGCGCGCGTCCAGCTCCGCATAGCGCAAGCGCAGGTCCGATGCGTCCACGACGGCGACGGCATCCCGCAATGTCGCGCTGTCCGTGCGCAGATGGCGGTGCACCAGCAATTGGGCCGGCAGGGCCAGTTGCGTGGCATTCCACTGCTTGTGCAGCAACGCGAGTTGGGCTGGGGCGACGATCGGATAGGCCGACAGCGGCCGTTCCGGTTCGAGCAGCACCTGCTCCACCAGCGCGACGTAGTTCTCCAGCATGCGCTCGGCCGTCACCGCGGCATACAGGTCGGTGGAGTATTCGAGGTGGATGCGGTGTGCGAATTCGGTGTCGATGTGCAGCGAGAAATCGAACTGCGACGCGGTGCGCTCGAGCGGGTATTCCTCGTAGGCGAAGGGCACCGGCTCCAGCCGTCCGAGCGGCGCATTGAGCACGTTGAACAGCACGCGCACGAGGCCATCGGGCTGCGCGACGCCGCCCTGCCCCAGCGCCTCGACCAGTTCGTCGAAGGGCGCGTCCTGGTGCGCATAGGCGCCCAGCGCGGTCTCGCGCACGCGCAGCACGAGTTGCGAGAACGCGGGGTCGCCCGAGAGGTCGGTGCGCATCACCAGCGTGTTGACCAGCGTGCCGACCAGTTGCTCGGTGGCGAGGTGGTGGCGGTTGGCGATGGGCGTTCCGACCGCGATGTCGGCGCTGCCGGCCTGGCGCGAGAGCATGAGCTTGAACGCCGCCAGCAGGACCATGAACGGCGTCGCCGCATGACGCGCGCAAAAGCTGCGCAGGGCCTCGCTCAACCGTGCAGGCAGGCTCGCCGTGACCTTGGCCCCGTGAAAGCCGGCGAATGCGGGCCGCGAGAAGTCGGTCGGCAACTGCATGGGCTGCAAGCCGCGCAGGCGCTCGATCCAGTACACCATCTGGTGCTGGCGCTGACGCACCGTTTCCGGCGCACGCTGCCAGGCGGCATAGTCGGCATATTCGACGGGCAAAGCCGGGAGGCGCGCCTCGCGCCCGCCGAGCCAGGCGGAATAGAGCGCCAGCACTTCGCGCATCAGGACCGCCATCGACCAGTTGTCGGTGATGGCATGGTGCATGAGCCACAGGAAGAGATGGTCGTCGTCATCCAGGCCCACGAGCGTGGCGCGGTGCAACGGCGGCTGCGCCAGGTCGAAGGGCGTGGACGCGCGATCGCGCAGCAGGGCGCGCCCCTTGTGCATCCGCTCGGCGGGTTGCAGGGACTGGAGCGGGATGTATTCGATGTCACGCTGCAGGCTTGCCGCGATCAGCTGGACGGGCTCCGGCCCCTGCATCTCGAAATGCGTGCGCAAGCCTTCGTGGCGCTCGACCAGATGGTCGATCACGCGCTGCAGCAGGCCGCGGTCGAGCGGACCCCGCAGCCGCAGCGAGACCGCCACGTTGTAGGCCACGGAAGCCGGATTGAACTGCTGGATGACCCACATGCGCCGTTGCGACAGCGATGCAGGCAGCGGCTGGCCACGCGGCACCGGCAGGATCGGCGTTTCCGGCGCGCGCGGCGGGTCGTCGCGCAAGGCCTCGGCCACCCGTCCCGCCAGCGCGGCGACCGTGGGCTGCTCGAACAGCGCCTGCAGCGGAAGCACCACGCCCAGGCGATCCTGCAGGCGCGATGCGACCTGCGACATCGTCAGCGAGGTGCCGCCCAATTCGGCAAAGTGATCGTGGACGCCGAACGCGCGGGTGCCGAGCACTTCCTGCCAGATGTCCCACACGGCCTGTTCGGCTGCATCGCGCGGCGGCACTTGCCGTGCATCCGGCGCTTGCGCCTCGCGCGCCAGGAGCTCGAGTTCACCGGCGAGGTACGCGCTGCGGCATGCATGGCGCTGGATCTTGCCGCTGGAGGTGCGCGGCAGGGCGCCCGCCCGGACCAATGCCACGGCCTCGACGGGCACGTCGTGCGCCTGCGCGACGGCGCGGCGCACCGTGCGCGCGATGGCGGCGGAGGCGTCCGGGTCCGCGCGGCGCTCCATCTCGAGCAGCAGCACCACGGCTTCGCCCTGGCCGTCGTCGACACCGAAGGCCGCGGTGAAGCCAGCACGCAGACCGGGATGCGTTTGTTCCGCGGTTTGTTCGAGATCCTGCGGGTAGTGGTTCTCGCCGTGGACGATGATCAGGTCCTTGTGGCGGCCGGTGACGAACAGCTCGCCGCCTTCGACAAAGCCGAAGTCGCCGGTGCGCAACCAGGGGCCCGAGCCGTCCGCCAGGGTGGCCCCGAAAGTGGCACTCGACAACGCGTCCTGGCGCCAGTAGCCCGAGCCGACGCTCGGCGAGCGCACCCAGATTTCGCCGACGCCATCGCTGGCGCAGCGCGAGCGCGTGTCGATGTCGACGATGGCCAATCCGGTGTCCTGCAGTGGCGGCCCGCAACTGACGAGCGCCTGGCTGGCAGGATGGTCGATGGCCTGGGGCAGGACGAGATGGGAGCGCAAGGCCGCCGCATTGACGCCCAGCAGGCGCGGTGGCTGGTCGGGCTTGCTGATCGTCACCGCGAGCACCGCCTCGGCAAGGCCGAAGGCCGCTGAAAACGCCTGAGGCCGCAGGCCCGCGGGGGCGCAGGCTTCCAGGAAACCTTGCACGGTGGCGACACGCACCGGCTCTGCGCCGCAGCTGAACGACACCATCCTTGAAAGATCGCCGGCATAGGGCTGGCCCGCCAACTGGCGCAGGCATGCGGCGTAGGCGGAATCGGGCGCGCCGCTGTGCGTGATGCCGAACGCGCTGATGGCATCGAGCCAACGCAGCGGCCGACGCAGGAAGGTCAGGGGGGACATCAACCAGCTGCTGGCGCCGGCCATCATTGGCGCGAGCAAGCCGGTCATCAGGCCGAAGTCGTGGAAATGCGGCAGCCAGGTGAGCGGCCGGCTGTCCCGCTGCACACCGGCCGCCGTGGCCAGCGAACGCGCATTGGCCAGCGCGTTGGCATGGCTGAGGCACACGCCGCGCGGCGCCGAGGTCGAGCCCGAGGTGTACTGGAGGTAGGCCAGCGTTCCAGGCTCCACGACCGGATCGCCAAGCGCGGCCGGATCGGGCTCGATGGCCTGGAGTTCAGCGGGCGTCAACCAGCGCGAGCCGGTGCCGACGTGCGCGCCGGCCAGGTCGGCTGCGGCCTGGCGCATGGATTCGGCGATCAGGACCAGGCTGGCGCCGGCATCCTCGACGATGCCGCGCAGCCGCGGGGCGGCCCGGCGCCAGCGGATCGGGTCCGGGGCCGGCACCGGCACGGCCACACGGCCCGACAGCATGCATGCCCAGAATGCGCAGGCGAAATCCAGGCCGGTGGGCAGCGCGAGCAATATGCGGTCGCCAGGGCGCGTGACCTGGGCCAGGTGTCGTGCCAGGTCGCGGCATCGCACCCCGAGTTCGGCAAAGCTCACGCTTTCGGCCAATGTCAGGTCGTCGCGCACCACGGCATACGCCACGCGGTCGCCTCCCTCGGCGCATCGCGATTCGAAAAGTGCCGCAAGTGTGCGGTGAGTGACCGCGATTTGCGCGGCCCTCCCTGGATAGATGGCTTGGGTCAAAACAGGGAAACTTGGTCCGCCCGCGCTGCGGATAGCGGCGGGCAAGGCTGGGGGTAACAGGAAGTACTAGCGCTGATAGTAGCGGCGTACCTCGCCCTGCCGATACCGATGATTCCCCCGAATCGTGACGCAGGTCACCGCTGGCCCTTCTTCTCCTCGATCATTTGCTCCCGCAACAACCGGTCGACCTCGCGCGCCCGGGTATCGATGATGGAAGCCTCGTAATGGTCCACCGGACCGGCGCCGGGCTGGCGGGCCAGGTCCTGGGCCGCCTTGAAGCGGTCCCGCGCGGCGACGTAGTCGAGGATGGCGACGTTGGCTTCCGCGTCGGCGCGGATCGCGCGCAGCGGTTCGTCCTGGGCGTTGTAGAGAAGGCTGAGGGTGCGCCAGGCGGTCGCGTCGCGCGGATGGGTGGCGACCCAGTCGCGCAGCGGCGGGATCATGGGCGCCGGGTTGCGCGTGGCGACGCCGGCTTGCGCGGACAGCAGCATCTCGGGCCGGTCGCGGGCCTTGGCGTCGAGCAGGGCGGCGGCGCGCGCGGGCTGGCCGGCGGAGAGTTCGATCTCGGCGGCAAGCAGTCGTGCCAGCCGGGCCGCCGGCGCGTTGCCGGCCGTGCGTTCGCGCAGGCGTGCGACCAGGTCGCGCGCGGCGCCGAAATCCTTCAGCTCATTGGCCGACAGGGCCGCAGCGTAGAGCATGCCGGCTTGCTGCGCCGGCGGGCTCCTGGCGAATTCACCGGTGGCCACGGACTGGATCCAGACCCGCAGGATGTCGACGCCGGGGCGCGACATAACCCGCGCGCGCGACGAGATCATGGCGTGGTCCATCACCAGCGGCATGACGACGTCGGCGCCCGGCTTGAACTGGGCGCGGCCCTGCATGTCGGCGATGCGCTCGGTGGTCAGCGGGTGGCTGCGCAGGTAGGGATAGGAGCCGTTGTCGTTGAGGCGGGAGGCGTATTGCAGCTTCTCGAACATCGCGGCCGCGCCCTGGGGCGCATAGCCGGCCTGCGTCATCACGCCGAAGCCGATGCGGTCGGCCTCGCGCTCCATGTCGCGCGAGAAGTTGAGCTGCCCCTGCATGGCCGCCGCCTGGCCGCCCATCGCCACGGCCTGGCCGATGTCGGCGCCGCTGCGGCTGCCGCTCTTGGCTGCGGCGAGCATGCCCAGCACCATGGCCGCGAGCATCACCGGCATGTTGCGGGCGTCGCGGCTGAGCATCCGCGAGATGTGCCGCTGCGTGATGTGCGACAGCTCGTGGCCGAGCACGGTGGCCATCTCGTCGCGGCTGCCGACAACGGCGATCAGGCCGGTGTTCACGCCCATGTAGCCGCCCGGCAGGGCGAAGGCATTGATGTCGCGGTCACGGCCGAGCAGGATCGTCCAGGCGAAGCGCTCGTCGAGTTCCGGCGTGAGTTCGCCGCGCACGCGGGCGGCGGCCAGCAGCTTCTGCCAGATGTCGTTGATGTACTCGACCAGCACCGGGTCGTCGAGGTAGTCGTTGTCTCGGTAGATCTGGCGTGCGACGGTGTCGCCCAGCTGGCGTTCGGCGCTGGCGGTCATTTCGCCGTCGCCCATGCCGGGCAAGCCCTGCATCTGGGCGGCCGCGAGCGGCGGCATCACGATCTGGCACGCGATCAGGACGGTGGCGCAAAGCGCCCGCAGGGCGGGCACGACACCCGTTTTTGGCCTGGAAATTGAAGTCAACCGCAGCTTTCCTGGTTGTTGAGTCGGCCTCGTATGATGCGCGACCGCACCGAATGTTCACTCATGAGTTCCCTTACACACTTTGACCGCGAGGGGCAGGCCCACATGGTCGACGTGGCCGGCAAGGCCGCCACGCACCGTGTCGCCATCGCCACCGGCCGCATCGAGATGCTGGCGAGCACGCTGGCGCTGATCGAGTCGGGGAGCGCGAAGAAGGGCGATGTGCTGGGCGTGGCACGGATTGCGGGGATCCAGGCGGCGAAGAAGACCAGCGATCTGATTCCGCTGTGCCATCCGCTGGCGCTGACGCGCGTGGCCGTGGGATTCACCACGCACGCCGCCGAGGCCGGGCTGCCGCCGCATGTGGTCTGCAGCGCGACGGTGGAGACCGTCGGGCCGACCGGCGTGGAGATGGAGGCGCTGACCGCCGTGCAGGTGGCGCTGCTGACGATCTACGACATGTGCAAGGCGGTGGACCGGGGGATGACGATCAGCGGCGTGCGGGTGCTGGAGAAGCACGGGGGGAAGTCGGGGAGTTTCACGGCGGGTTCAATCTCGCCGCCGTGACCCTTCGCGGCCGGCCCACGTCATACATACTGTTGCAACGCAGCAACGGACTTGTCTCACACGTAGAAGTTTGTATTCACTCGCCCAGAAGCCCGCGAAATAGTACACACCTGCGCCGCTTCGCTCAGACGAAAGGCGCGTCCGGCTAGACGAGCGGCCACTCTGCACTCTCACATCGTGTGACACTTTGTCACCATTGAACGATTGAGATACAAAGGTTTTAAAGTGCCAAACGACGCCGCGACCCCACTGCGCTCCCGGGGCTTCACGCTTATCGAAATGATGATCGTCGTGGCGATTGTCGCGATCCTCGCCTCCATCGCACTGCCTGCCTACAAGAACTACGTAATCCGCGGCCGCATCCCCGAGGCGACATCGGCGCTGGCTTCGCAGCAGGTGAAGATGGAACAGTTCTACCAGGACAACTTGACTTATGTCGGCGCGACCTGCACGAACACCGCCACGGCCGTCACGGGCAAGTACTTCGGATTCACCTGCTCAGGCGCGTCGACCACTGCCTATACGCTGACCGCGACTGGCACTGGGGGCATGACAGGCTTCAAGTACACGGTCGATCAGGGGGGCAGCAAGACGACAACGGTGACGTCGGTCTCGGGCTGGGCAAGCCCTTCGCCCAACAACTGCTGGGTCACGAACACGGGCGGGTCGTGCTGATGCGCAAGTTTGCTTCGACCGCGTCGGTGCGCGGCATGACGCTGATCGAATTGATGGTTTCCATCACGATCTTCGCCATCGCGCTGACGCTGAGCATCCCTTCTTTCGGCGAGTGGCTCCAGAACTCGCAACTGCGGAGCACCGCCGAGTCGATGCAGAACGGCATCCAGTTTGCGCGCGCGGAAGCCGTGCGGCGCAACAATCCAACCCAGTTCCAGTTCGTCAGCACGACGGACAACACTTGCGCCCTGGCCACCGCCGGGCCGTACTGGGTCGTCAACATGCCGACCACGGCGGCAGCCACGCCAGTAGGAGCGTGCGGCGCAACGCCGAGCGACGCAACGTCGCCCTACATCCTGCAATTCAGCCCCGTTGTCTCCACCAGGGCATTGACCTCGATGACGGTGGCGGCGTCGCAGAAGGTCATCAGCTTCGACGGGCTGGGCCGGCAGACGGCATCCGTCAATCCGGCAACGCCGGCCGCTCAGTTCTCCGTCGACATCACGCCCGTCAATACCAGTTCCTGTGTCGCCAACGGCGGCACGCTGCGCTGCCTGCGCGTCACCGTGTCGACGATGGGCCAGGTGCGCATGTGCGACCCGAGCCTTACCGCCGGCTCGACCCCGACAGCCTGCTGAATTCCCGCCACCATGAGCAAGTGCCAATCTGCCAACCGTTGCCGCGCTTCGTCGCAAGCAGGCTTCATGCTGCTGGAAGTACTCGTAGCGATATTGATCTTTGCCGTCGGCGTGGTGGGCCTGCTCGGCTTGCAGACCGCTTCGATCCGGCAGGCGGCCGCCGCCGAATACCGCTCGACGGCGCAACTCGCAGCGAACGACCTCATCAGCCGCATGTGGATCACCGATCGCACCTACGCGACGCTCAGCACCAGCTTCGCAGGCGGGGCGACCCCCGGGGCCGGTTATGCGGCCTGGTGGGCGGCCTGGTCAAAATTCCTTCCGGGTACGTCGTCGACGGTTCTGACGCCCACTGTCACTGTCACCTCCGTTCCGGGCGGTGGCGCCACGTCGACGCCAAGCAGCCTCGTGGCGATCACGATTCAGTGGAAAGCATCGGACGCGACAACGCACAACTACAACGTCGAAGCGGCACTCAAGTGACCGGAGCCGTGCAACACATGTTCCTTCACCAACGCATCGGCAAATCGCGCCAGTCCGGCTTCTCACTGGTTGAAATCATGGTCGGGATCGTGATCGGCATGCTGGCGGTCATCATCATCATGCAGGTCTTCTCCACCTCTGAAGCCAACAAGCGCAACATGACCGGCGGAGGCGATGCCCAGATGAACGGCGGCCTCGCCCTCTACGGCATCGAACGCGACGTGCGGGCGGCTGGCTACGGCGTGAACGCCTTCAACCTGCTGGGCTGCAGCCTTAGCTACAAGCCGAAAAACGATGCCGCCGTCACGCTCAATGGCAGCGGCATCGGGCCGGTCACCATCAATCCCCCTGCAGCGCTGGTGCCGGCCGGCGATGCAAAGACCGACACGCTCCTGGTGATGTACGGCAACTCGAACAGCCCGGCCGAAGGCGACCCCACCCTCGCCGTGTCGACCTCCACGGTCTACCGGGTCTCGACGCCGGCATCGTTTGCTGCCAACGACTACATCCTCGCCGAGGCCTCGACGCGTCCTTCGCCCTGCGCGCTAACCCTCGACCAGGTCACGTCCGTGAACGCTTCGACGTCCACTCTCAATGTGAAGACCGGCGCCGCCGGGATGGCCGCCAACAGCGTGATCTTCAATTTGGGCCAGACGCTCACGGTCCGCGCCTACGCGGTGCGCAACGGCAATCTGACGGTGTGCGACTACACCGCCTACGACTGCGGCAAGGCTTCCTACGCCAGCCCGTTGAATTCGACCGTGTGGGTGCCCGCCAACGGCAACATCGTCAGCCTGCGCGCGCAGTATGGCCGCGACACCTCCGGCATGGCAGCCTCGCCTGCGCAGATGTCCGGCGTCGTGGACACCTTCGACCAGACGACGCCTGGCAGCACTGCCGACACCAGCGGCTTGCCACCTTATTGCAGCTGGGCCCGCGCCCTGGCCGTGCGCCTGGTGCTTGTGGCCCGCAGCCCGGCCTTCGACAAGGCGGCTCCGACCAGTGCGTCGCCGACCTGGACCGGCACCGCCGCCAACTCGACGGCGTCGCCCGGCTATCCGCTCAACACGGCGACGCCCATCGACCTCTCCGGCCAGACCAACTGGCAGAACTACCGATACAAAACCAACCAGACCACCGTGCCGTTGCGCAACGTTGTCTGGCAAGGCTCGCAAAGCGGATGCTGATCCACAAAATCCACCCCAAGCCAGCGTTTCACCGGCGCGGCACCGGCCGGCAGGACGGCATCGTCGTGGTCCTCGCGCTCATCGTTCTTGTCGCGCTCACACTGGCGGCCGTCGCCTTGACGCGATCGGTCACCACCAGCAACACCATTGCCGGCAACCTAGCGTTCCAGCAGGCCTCGACACACTCCGCCGACCTGGGTGTAGAGGCCGCCATCGCCTGGCTGGAGAACAACAACGGGCAGACCGCCTCGGCAACGGCCACCACCTGCGGCACAGGCAGCTCGGTGCTGGCTTGCGACCAGACTGCCCGCGGCTATATTGCCCATCGCCAGGATCCGGACTTGGCTGC
This sequence comes from Variovorax sp. dw_308, assembly GCF_019207085.1. GTDB lineage: Bacteria > Pseudomonadota > Gammaproteobacteria > Burkholderiales > Burkholderiaceae_C > Variovorax. The sequence goes on from NZ_JAATOM010000005.1 coordinate 353,008, forward strand.
GACGCCGCCGACCACCTGGCCGGCGTTCTGGGCCAGCATGAAAGGCGAGGGAAAAACCTACACGCTGCCGACCGTAGACAACGGCAACACCGTGTCGTACTTCATCCAGCGCATGTGCACCACGGCCGGCGATTCGACGCTCACCACCAACTCCTGTTCGTATCCGCCTATCGCGTTGGCCGGTAGCTGCGCGGGAGGCAGCAGTTGCAACGCCGGCAGCAACAACCTCAATGCGGCCAGCCAGGTGTATTACCGCATCACCGTCCAGGTCACCGGGCCGCGCAATACACAAAGCATGGTCCAGACCATCGTGGCGCTTTGAACGCACCACGGCACTCGCCCCCGCCGCCACCTCGAACAACACGAAACCCAGCCGACACGCGAGGGACTCCCATGCTCAATACTTTCAAAGTCAAAGTCGCCCTTCGAACCTTGCTGTGCGGCTTTGTGCTCCTGGCCGCCGTCAGCGAGTCTCCCGCGGCTGTGACCGTCCTTGCCACTGCGCCACTGCAAACATCTTCGGCAACATTGGTGAAGCCGAACATCTTCTACGTGCTCGACGATTCGGGCAGTATGTCGTGGGACTTCTTGCCCGACACGGTAGGGACCGACATCAAGAACTCCTCGTTGACCAATTACGCCACCGGCGTCGTTCCGCCGATTCGCAACAGCCGATACAACGGCATCTACTACGACCCCGCCACCACCTACTCGCCGCCGATGAAGTACGACGGCAGCAGCTATCCGTCGCAGACCTCGGCCAATACTTCTTCCTGGAAAGCCGTGCCATATGACGGATTCAACGGCGTGCAGAAGGCAGGCGATCCGCCGAATCCGGGCAACCTCTTTACCGATTCATCTTCCGGCACCACCCAGGACCTCACCGCAACCGGCGTGGCCGTCTACAGCACCTTCGTTCCAGGCGAGTATTGCGCCGAATCCGCGCGGCGCAATTGCCAGAGCCAGTCGGCGCCAACGACCGCGTATCCGTTTGCCGCCTACGTCCGCTGGTGCACTGACAGCACGCTGACCACATGCCAGGCATCGCGCATCGACACACCCATTAACGGGGTGACTTACACCTATGCTCGCTACCCCTACCAACTCGCTGATGCGCAAGGTTCAACGACGACATTGACCGTGAGTGGCAGCGGCAGTTCGACCGTGAACAACATCAAGGTCAATGGTGTGGAACTCTTGACTGGCGGCAGTACCAAATCGTCGAAAACCACCAGCACGGTGGCATCGTACATTGCCGACGGCATCAACGCAGGTAGCACAGGCTACACCGCGAATTCGAACGGCAACGTCGTAACCATCGTTTCGCCGTATTCGGCGGGTGCGATTACCTACACGCCGATCCCGTCGATCAGTGGGGGGATGTCCATCAGCAGTGCCAAATTCTCGGGATTCGTCGCGGGCACGATCCGGATACCCGGACAGAACATCCAGGTGACGATCCAGAGTTCGACCACCAGCTATCCCTACCCCAACACGACGGCGAAGGCCTCGACCCGCACCGACTGCGCGGGCACGACCTGCAACTTCGCCGAGGAGATGACCAATTTCGCGAACTGGTGGGCCTACTACCGCACGCGGATGCAGATGACGAAGAGCGCCGTCACCATCGCTTTTGCCACGCTGTCGACGAACTACCGCCTCGGCTACATGAGCATCGACAACAACACGAAGAGCGACTTCCTGAACGTGTCCGACATCACCACGGGCAGCGGGGGCCAGAAAGACCTGTGGTATCGGAAGTTCACTGCGGCGCGGCCCAGCGGGGGTACGCCGTTGCGCGGTGCGCTGTCGATCGCGGGGCGCTACTACGCCAACCAGCTCACCCTGATCAACGGGCAAACGACCACCGATCCAATGCAGTACGCCTGCCAGCGCAACTACACCATTGCGTCGACCGATGGATACTGGAACAAGGGTACCGACGACGACAACCTGCAAATCGGCGGCTCGAGCCAGATTGGCGACCAGGACGGCACGAGCAGCGGGCTATCGAGGCCGTACCTTGACGGAAATTCGACTTCGAACACGCTCGCGGACGTCGCGGCCTACTACTACAACACCGACCTGCGCACGACGGCCCTGGGCAACAACAGCGGCATGCTTGGCACCGACGTTGCCAGCAACAACATCGCGGACGCGCAACAGCGCATGTACACGTCGACCATCGGGTTGGGTGTCTCCGGGCAGATGCAGTACCAGTCGAACTACAGCAGTGCCACCAGCGGCGACTACTACAGCGTGGCGCAGGGTAACCTGGCGACCAGCACCAGTTGCCTGTGGCAGGGCACGGGTACGACGTGCACTTGGCCGACACCGGTGGGTGACACGCAGACCACGATCGACGACCTCTGGCACGCTGCCGTGAATGGCCACGGCACGTACTACAGCGCCGGCAACCCGGCTGCGTTGAAAACGGGCCTCAGCAACTTCATCCAGAGCGTCAACTCCGCCACGTCGAGCGGCGCCGCGCTGTCGACCACGAGTGCCAACCTGACCCAGACCGGCAACTACATCTTTGCGTCGACTTTCCGGTCTGGCCAATGGTATGGCGAGTTGGCGCGCTACAGCGTCGACAACGCGACCGGGACCATCTCGCCGAACGCGGACTGGTCCGAATCGGGAACGGCTTTCTCGAACGCCGCGGCGCAGACGTCCACGGCGCCGTTGCTCGACCAACTCGCGTACACCTCGCGCAACATCCTGACGTATGACCCGAGCAACGGGGGCCTGATCCCGTTCCAGTGGTCGTCGATGTCGACGGCCATGAAGAATTTCTTCCAGCTCGCGGCCATCGGCGCTTCATCGACCAGTCCGCTGTCGCAGATGTGCGCCTCCGGCACAACCTGCCTCGACAGTTCCGTGCAGGTGGACAGCACGACCTCCGGCACGGCCACCACGGCGGGCGCCGGCGGCATCAACCTTGTGAATTACCTGCGCGGCGATCGCACCAACGAAGGCCCGGATTCCAGCACCTACTACTTCCAGCGCACGCACGTGCTTGGAGACATCGTCGATTCGCAGGCGGCTTACGTGCAGGCGCCGGGCTATGCATACATTGACAGCGGTTATGCCACCTTCAAGTCAACCAACGCCTCGCGCCAGGGCATGGTCTACGTCGGTGCCAACGATGGCATGTTGCATGCGTTCAACTCCAGCACCGGCGCCGAGTCGTGGGCATATATCCCCTCGATGGTCCTGCCCAACCTCTACAAGCTGGCAGACAAGAACTACGCGTCGAACCACCAGTTCTATGTGGACGGTTCGCCCCAGGTGGCGGATGTGCAGTTCAACGATGGCTGGCACACCATCCTGGTCGGTGGACTCGCAGCGGGCGGGCGCGGCTACTACGCCCTCGACGTGACCAATCCCGCATCCCCATCGGTCCTGTGGGAGTTCACCAACGACACGTCCAAAGCAGCGCCCTACATCAGGGATGCGGACCTCGGCTACAGCTACGGCGCACCGGTCATGACCAAGCTGTCGGACGGTACCTGGGTGGCACTTGTCACTTCCGGCTATGACAACGTCACTTATCCGGTATCGGGGGGGACCGGCGCGGGTACCGGCCACGGCATCCTGTGGGTACTGAATGCGCAGACAGGCGCCATCATCAAGAAGATCGACACCGGGGTCGGCAGTTCGGCGACCGGCGCCGCCGTCACCGGCTGCTCTGCCTCACCATGTCCGAGCGGCCTGGCAAAGATCGCGGCCTTCCAGGGCACTGCTGCAAACAACACGTCGCCACGTGTCTATGGCGGTGACCTGTTTGGCAACCTCTGGCGTTTCGACATCAGTGCACTCAAGGGCGACGGCACGGGCACGGCCAGTGTGCAACTGCTTGCGACCCTGGCAGATTCGAGCGGCAACCGGCAACCGATCACGTCCACCCCGCAGTTGGGCATGAGCGGCGCCAACGCCCTGGTCTTCGTAGGCACGGGCAGCTACCTGAGCCTGCCCGACGTCACCAGCACGCAGGTGCAAACGCTTTATGCCATCAAGGATCCGCTGACGACCAGCACGGCGACCACGGGCATTTACGGCAGTCCGCGCTCAAAGACTTGCAACAACACGTCGGTGACCAACTGCTTCGTGAAGCAAACCCTGACTGACAGCACCGCCAACGTACGGACGGTCGCGTCGACGATCAGCGCCGCGACCAACCTGACCGCGATGTACGGCTGGTATGAAGATATGCCCGAGACCGGCGAACGCATCAACACCGATCTGCAACTGCAGCTCGGAACTTTGGTATTCACGTCCAACATCCCGAACAACTCCAGCGCCTGCAACATCGGCGGTGTCAGCTATCTCAACTACGTCGACTACGCCAGCGGACTCACGGTAGCGGGCGCCAGCAATGCCGGCGGCATGCTGTCGTATGGCGGCACGACTGCATTGGCCAGCACCCCGATCCTCGGTAGATCGACAACGGGCAAGACCTTCAGCTGGACCAATTTGTCGAATGGCAAGCAGCATCAAGATCCGATACCCACAAGAAGCAGCAGCCAAGGCACGCGCCGCGTGTCGTGGCGGGAGTTGGTGAACGGACAGTAGCGCGCGTGGCTCTGTCGCATCGACAACACGCCAGGGTATTGATCTCTGGGCCAAGTTCACCGCGGTGATCGCTTGTCTGCGAATTGAAAAAATGGAGTTCGTCGAGGGGTTGGGTTCGCATGAAAGTTAAAGACAAGAAATCCGCGGTGGGTGTTGCGTCTCGAGCAGCCACGCTTCTGGATGTTCCCCTCCTGTTCGAGTTGATGATGGACGGTAGCGAGAACGGTGCGTTCACCGACCGGTTCCTGACAGGTACGGGGATGTTTCGCTTGATGCTGCTGATCGTCGTTGGTGTTTTTCGATCCCGATGGTGGCTTGGCTCGCGTGGCCTGACGGCATGGACGATGCTCGATGCACAGGGCGAAACCATTGGATTCATGAACACCAAAAGCGGCGTGGATGGCAAGGGCGCTGCAACGACAGTGCTCGTGCACCTTGCATTCAAACCTGAGTACAGGAACATGGGGTTCGGCGCCGCCGCTGTGAAGGCGTTCCTGGCAGCCCAACCCGATGGCGCGATCGTGACTGTCTACTGCACCAAGTACGCCCGCGCCATGCAGCACCTCCTGAAGACCTTGCGTTTCAAGCGGCACATTGGCGGCACGCCGATGCCGTTCGCATTGGAGACCTATCTCTTTGCCGTGGATCGCGCCGCTGGTCCAGAACCTGCGCATGCGCCGGTGGTGGGGCTGCGGGATCGGAGCCGGACACGGGACGTGCTGGAAGGGGCGGATGAAGGGTTTTCCACTGCTCGCTGAGTCTCTATGTCACGTAGCCTTGCATCTGATTCCGGCGCGCCCCATCACTTCATGCATTTCGCCGGGTCATCCGTCGCCGAGGCAAGCGGCGTGGTGTTGGTCTTGGTATAGACCCCGCAATAGTCCCCCGCCATCCCGCCAGCCGGCGTCGCGGTCATCGTGTATCTCACGGCATCCGCGTAGTCCAGCTTGATGTTGTAAAGCACGGGACCGCTCGTGGGCACCGCGCCGAACATGCCGTCGAACACGGTGTTGCTGGTGCCCCCCGTCGTACTGCTGTAGCGGTTGTTCTCGGTGAAGTACCGCTCGAGCCAGCCCTCGCCCTTGAGCACCTCGGCCCGCGCCTGCGCCCGGTTGGAGCGCTTGATGTACTGCGAATACGCCGGCAGCGCGATGGCCGCGAGGATGGCCACGACCGCCACCACGATCATCAGTTCGATCAGGGTGAAGCCGGCCTTGCGCCTGGCGCGTGCTGCTGGATGCGGATGCGGAAGTGCGTGCATGGTGTTCATCAGCGGTTGCGGAAGATCTCGCGCCAGGTGATGCGGCCGTCGGTGCAGGCGCCGCAGCGGTTGACCGTCTTCAGCGTGCCGTCGCCGGCGGAAATGATCGAGCGGAACAGGCACTGGCCCGCGCAGGCACCGGGCGTACCGGGGCTGCCGTCGGGGTTGGGCGGCGGCGTCGCGGGAATCCTGAACTGGCCGCCGCTCGCGCCTTCGAAGTAGTTGAGGTTGGTGATGCCGACGGCGCCCGCGGTGGTCACGCCCGGCACGGCGCCCGGAATGGCAACGCCGTTGATGGGGTCGAGCGCCATGTCGAAGGAGTTGCCATCGAAGCGGCAGCCGTTGGACGTTGCCGCGGGCGCCAGGGAGCGGATGTTGACGCGGTTGGTGTCCTCGCCGAAGGGGTTGAACACCACGCCTTCCGAACTCACCGGCAGGTCGGCGTACCAGCCCAGCTTGCCGCCTGTGTAGTTGACCGTGGCAGAGGTGATGTACCGGATGCCCGACACGTCGGTCAGCGTCTGCTGCACCAGGTCGGTCTTGCCGGTGGTCAGCGTGCCGGTGGTGCCCGGCTTGTCGTAGATGCCGTACATGCTGTTGGTGTACGGCACGGTCATCGGGTAGTCGTTCGACTCGAGTGCCTTGCCGGTGGCGAACACAAGCTGGTAGCCGCCTTGCGGATTCGGGAAGGTGATGATCGGCGTGGTGATGGGTTGCGGCGTGATGACCGTACCGACCAGCGTGGTGGCCTTGTACAGCGGCACCGGGTTGTTCGACCCGTCGACGTTCGCGATCTTCCAGTTGGCCGGGTTCGCACTGCTCACGTCGAACTTCCAGACGTTGCCCTTCAGGTCGCCGGCATAGATGCGGTCGATGATCCCGTCGTTGTTGATGTCGACGGCCGTGGGCGACGCGAGGCCGTTGTCGGCGCCGTCGCCCGCGACCACGGGCGTCACGATCTTGATGAACTCGGTGCCCGCGGCCCAGCCCGTCGCGCCCGCTGTCGCCGGTCCGTCGGCGAACAGGATGTAGAGCGCGGCCCTGCCGGTGGCGCTGTTGTAGCCGTTGCCGTAGATGGCCGCCCACTTGCCGTTGGCCATGTAGCCGGACTGGAAGGGCTGTCCGTTCGAGCGGATGTTGGTGCGGCCGGTGATGTAGCCCATGTCGCTTGGCGCGGCCTCCGAGGCGTCCGTGAACTCCCACTTCACGAGGTTGGCGCCCGAGGTTTCCGTGATGGTGTGCGGCTTGGTCACGTCCAGCGCATAGACGCCCTTGGCGCCGCGGCCAAAAGCGCCGAAGAGGTAGGTCGACCAGGTGGTGCCGATCTTGACGTCGGCGGCCATGACGCTGCCGTCCATGGTGAGCCGATCGGTCGACTCGCCGAGGTAGAAGTCCTTGGCGGTGAGGGCCGTCAGCTTCGAATACGGCGGGGCCGAGGTGGTGGTGTAGAAGGCGCGGGGCACGTAGGCGAAGAGCTCGTGCCCGTCGGCCCCGTCGAATGCGTGCAGCATGCCGTCGTTGGCGCCGACGAAGACCGCCGCCCGCTGCTTGTTGCCGTTGGCCGCCACGATGCCGGTGCGGAAGGCGCCATAGCCGCCGCCATATTGCGCGTTGGTGTAGCCGGCGGCAGGTGCACCCACGTACCAGGGCGTGGAGTTGATGATGGCGCCGAGCCTGGCCGTGCGGATGCGGTAGCCGGTGTCGGATTCATTCGATGCGTCGCCGCGCAGCCAGTTGAGGCGGCTGGGGCCATTGGCATCGACTACGCCGTTGGCTGGATTGGTGTTCAGCGCGGTCTGCTGCGTCGTGGACAGGCTGTCCCACCGAAATGATGTCGGGCCTGTGTCCCGCAAGGTCAGCACGGTCCGGTTGCCGTTCCATCCGAGGCCGCTGAGCGCGGTCGTGAGCAGCGCGCCAGCGTTCCAGTCGCTGGTGAGCTGGACGACGCCGTTCGCGTCGAAGCTGTAGCGTGAGAACTCGCCGCTGTTGTCTGCGTCGATGGGGCTGCCCACCGTCTTGGGCTTGACGCTGTAGGTGCTGGCGTAGACGTAGCCGCCGGTCTGCGTTCTCGATGTCGTTGCGGCCGCCGGCGCCGCGCCGCCTGCAGCAAACACCGAGTTGAACACGCTGGCCAGCGAGCGCTCCAGTTGCGCGGGATCGATCGCGTAGAAGTACTTGTCGGGGATGCCGTCGCTGCCGGGGCTACCGTCGGCCTTCTTCGAGTCCCAGGCATTGGTGGGCAGCACGGAGCCGGAGGCGTAGTTGGCTACCACGCCGCGGTCGAAGCCGCCGTACTTGGCTGCGTACCACATCGGGTCGCGCAGCGCGTCGCCGGAGACGCCGGTCATGGTGAAGACGGCCGCCGTGGCGGTCTGCTGGATGTAGCAGCCGTTGCAACCGCCGTTGCTGAGGTTGGTGGCCGGCGTGACCGTCACCGGCGGATTCGGGTCTGCGTAGACCGCGCCGTTGATGCCCGAGTGCATGTGCACGCCGTCCCTGTCGGTGCCCCCGATGGCATAGCCGAAGCCCATCGCATACGGCGTCGAGTTGAAGGCCGCATAGGTCGTGACGGTGATCTTGCCGGTGGCCGCGTTCACGCTGTACTCCAGCGTGCCCCACATGTCCTGGTCGTAGTCGCCGCCCTGTTCCGAGTCTTCCCACTGCACCACGAACTTGCCGTTCGTGGGCGTCTGGCTGACGACGCGGAAGTCGACCAGCGCGCCCGCGCCGCCGGTGCCGGAAAACAGGCGCATGGCCGGCTGGATCACGACGAACTTGCCGGCCTGGTTGGGCACCGGTATCTGGATGCGCGGCGTGGAAGTGGCCAGCGCGACGCCGTAGGTATCGACCTTGAACGCGTCCGTGAAGATCGTGCCCAGCGGCGGCGTGGTGTCCCGGATACGGTTGGTGTGCGCATATTGCGCGGCGCCCGCCATGAGGAAGCCGCCGTAGCCGGTCGGCGCCTCCGGGCAGATGCCGACGCTGTCGGCGAGGGCGGTGATGGTCTTGTCGCTGCACAGGTTGTTGGTGTCGCCGGTGGTGCGGCCGACCGTCCACTTCTTGCCCGTCGCGTAGAGGCCCTCGGCCGCGCCGATGTCGTTGGTGAGCGTGGAGACCATGCCTTCGGTCAGCCCCTTCACGCCGGTCGCGCTGCTCCATTGGTCGTTGTCGTAGGAGCTGACGCTGGCATTGAAGTTGACCACGCTGGAGCGCCTGCAACTCACCGCGCCGAAGGTGGCGACGGTGCTGTCCGCGAACGGGTCGGTCCAGGTGGCGACCGTCAGGCCCAGGGCAGCATCCTTGCCGCCGCTGGTGTTGAAGGCGCCCGTGGGCGCCGCGCCCGCCATGTAGCGCAGCGACTCCAGGTACATCTCGCCGATCGGGTTGCCCCAGCTTCCGCAGCGCCCCTCCACCAGCCCGATCATTCCATAGTCGCACTGGTCGGCGCTGAGGTAGTAGCCTTGATCGTAGTCGTAGCCATAGATGCGCAGCTTGTCGAGCGTTGAGACGATGCCGTCGACGCCGGTGAAATTGCCGGAGGGAAGGTCCACTTCCGGCGCGAATGGCGCGATGTTCTTGCGCAGCACGCCGCCCGAAATGTTCTTTTGATAGCTGCCGGTCATCAGGCCGAATCCGGCCTCGTTGCGCTCACCGTACTTCTGCAGCAGCCCGACCGGCTTGTAGTTGCCATTGGGGTAGAGCTTGCAGCGGTTCTTTTCGTCGTCGGTGAAAGTCCACGAGTCGGGCTTGGTCGGATCGGTCAGGTCCAGCCCGGTCTTGCAGACCTGCACCCTGACCGTGTAGGTACCCGCGCCGAGCCCGTTGCCGCCCGGCCCCAGGCCATTGCTGGTCCGCGACGGGTTGCTGCCGCTCGCGCTCAGCCCGGTGACGCTCGGGTTGTTGCCGTTGCTGGCGCCCTTGTCTTCGGACCAGTAGCACTGCCAGCGCTCGTTGGAGTTCCAGAGGGAGTAGTTGCCTTTGGCCACCAGCATGGCCGGCGGGCCGGGCAGGTCATGCGAATACTGCAGGGTGCCGTTGCGGAACGTCGCATTGCAGATGGTGATCTCGCTGGTGCCTGAGTAGGGCGTGAGCTTCGCGATATCGTTGTTGTTGTAGTACTTGGCGAAGGCATGCGCGTCGGTCGGCAGGTGCGCCCGCTCCAGGATGGTCGTCGACGCGGCGCCGTTGGAACGCATGCCGCCATAAAGGATGCGGCGGATCACGTCCATCCGCGTCATGGTGGCCCAATTGAGGAAGTTGCCGCTCCACTCGTTGGCGAGGGCGCCGCCGTAGTTGCAATAGTTGGTGGCATCGACCTTGCGGGTCGGCACGTAGTAGTTGTTGGCCGTGTCGTAGGTGTAGCAGCGCTGGTTGTCGAAGTAGCCGTAGTACTTGTAGGTGTGGCTGTACTGGGTCTCGATGACGCCATCGCCGTCGAGGTCGGAGAACTCGTTGTAGGCCTTGTAGGAGAGCTGGTGGTCCCGCGACAGGTTCAGCATCACCATAGGCGAGCCCTTGGTCTCCGTGAGATACGGGGGCAGGGGCGTGAGGTTGACGGCGGAGGCCGAGGTCGCGAAGAGGCCCGCGGCCAGCAGCACCATCGCGCCGATCGCACGCATGAGCCATCGGTTCAGGATGCGTGCGTTCATTTCAGGGCCTTCACGGTGGTTTGCAGCAGGACATGCGTCGTCGGGTTGTTGCTGGGGCCGATGGCGCCATAGCCGGTGGCCGAGACGCGGTAGACGAAGGACTCGCCGAGCTTGAAGTACTCGATGAGGTACTTCGGCTGTTGGGCCACGGCGGGCAACGCCTTTGCGCCCGTGTAGGCGCCATAGAGGGCGGCGCGGCCATCGATGGTCCAGTTGTCTTTCAGCTCCCAGACGGGCGTCGTGGCATCGGGCAGGCACAGGCCCAGCGCGCAGGTGGAGTCGAACTGATCAGCAGTCTCCGGGGCGATGGGCGTCGAGCGGCAGGCGGGCGCGACGCAGGCGCCCTTGATGTCCTTCTCCGCATCGCGCAGCGCCGACTCGGCCGCCTGGAAGGCCAGCGTGCGATCGGCCTCGTTGCCGGCGATGCGGGCCGAGAGCGACGAGCTCTGGATGGCGGTGATGCCGAGGATGCTCAGGATGATGAGGAACATCATCACCAGGAACAGCGAGATGCCGCGCTGGCGTCGCTGCGCGCTGCTGCGGGGCATGGCCCCGTGGGTCGGACTTGCATGTCGTTCATGGAGCGGCCGTGTTGCGCAGCGCCACCGTGGCGCGATAGGTGCGATAGCTCTCGGAGGGGCCGGGCGTGATGGCCGTGCCGTAGCAATCCGTGTAGCTGGTGCCGGTGTCGTTGCCCGAGGCCTGGATGGTGCGGGCCAGCACGCAGACGTCGACGGCGGCGATGTTTTGCCAGTCCGGCGCGCTGGCCGGGATGGGCACCACCTTGCCCGCCGTCGAGATGTAGTTGAAGGCCAGTTGCTCGATGCCCGGCACCATCGGCTGGCTGCGCAGCACAAGGCCGACCGGCACGCCGTTGAGCACCGGCGTGGCGTCGGACGCACAGCCGAGCTGGCCCATCGACCGGGTGCCGCTCGGTGTCTGCACGTTGACCTGCGAGACGAAGAAGTAGGAGCGGACTTCATAGGTCTGCACGCCGCCCGGGAGCTGCTTGCTTGCGGCTGCGCCGCTGGTGCAATCGAAGCCCTGTTGCTTACCGCCGCCGGAGGCGGGCGTGTCGGTTTCATAGCGCGTGAAGATCGTCGCCGAGGGTCGCTGGCCTGCGGGCGTGGAGGTTCGGCATGCCAGGTCGGCCATCGTCAAGGTGGCACTCGAACTGGCGTTCACATAGCCGAAGTCGCAGCCTTCGAGCTTGTCGCCGAGCGGCAGCGTGGGGCCGGGTGCGGTCGGGTCGACCATTGCGAAACCGGCGCTCTGGATCGACTTGGTCAGCAGGTTGATCGCGAAGCGGCCGTTCTCCTCCATCTGCGAGTTCTCGGAGACGGCGTTGTACGACTGCTTGGAATAGAGGTAGACGGCCGACGCGATGATGACCAGGATCAGGCCGATGGTCAGGCCGACCATCAGTTCGACCAGGGTCACGCCGCGTTGTTGCTTGAGGGCGAGGGGGTGAGAGTACATGGCTGGCTTCGCTGCTGCGTTCACGGGACGATCGTGAAGTTGCGGCAGCGCACGCCCGCAGGGGCTGCCGCCGCAGCGGGACAGCAATTGCGCACGTCGATGCCGGTGGTGGTGGCGGTGCAGGTCGCGGTCTGGTCGAGGGTGCCGGCAGTGGTCAGGAAGTCCTTGTCCATGTACATCGACGTGACCACGAAGCCGCCTGCCACCGTGCCCGTGATCTGCATGGAGCCCTGCGGCAGCAGCGTCTGTGCTTTCAGCAGCAGATCGGCGAGGTCGTCCGCAGCGGTCTGCGCGGCGGTGCACGCGCCGGTAGTGCGGCAGTTGAGCTTGGTCAGCGTCGCGGCCTTGCCGGTCGCATAGCTGGACGTGTACTGGTAATCCGCATCCATTGCCTTCGGGTTGGCGCGAATGCGCTCGCCAATGTCGCTGGTGATGTCGGTCACACGATGCATGGACCAGGCGGCCTTCTGGAAGGTGAGGCCGCTGGCTTGCAGGCCGGCCAGGCCGAGCAGGCCGAAGGACATGACCAGCAGGGACACCAGGGCTTCGATCAGGGTGGCGCCCTTGAGCTGGCATTTGTGCTGCCTGCGCGCGTATCGCTGTGTGCTGCGGTGGGGAGTTGCCTTGCTCATTTCCGCGTCTCCGGTTCAGAAGTCGGGGCAGGTGGTCAGCGTGTAGTCGGCCACGCGGATGCGGCCCACCTTGCTGACGCAGATCATTCGGCCGTAGCGGGCCTGGTAGGCGGTGTCGGACGAGATCGCGTAGACCTTGAAGTACTGGGCTTCGCGGGCGTAACCGGCGCTGCCGAAGGTCAGGACGCCGGCGGCGGAGCGGTCCATGCCCATCTGGGTGTTGGCCGGGTCGACCGCTGCTTGCGTCTTGAGCAGGATGTCGCCGGCGCTGAAGGTGCCGTCGCCATCGACGTCCACGAAGGCCTGGATGTCATGGGTGTTCCACGCGGTGGTGGAGACGCAGGCGTTGCTGCCGCCGTTCTTGGGGCAGATGACCACGTCCTGATTGCGGACGATGGCTTCGCTGCGTGCGAGATTGGCGAGGCCGATGAAGCCGTTGACGCTGGAGGAGAGGCGGTTGCTGACCAGGAAGTCGCGCATGCTGGGCATGGCGAGGGCGACGATGACGCTGAGGACGATGACGGTGACGAGCAGTTCCAGGAGCGTCACGCCGCGGGCTCTGGCGGGGCTTGACGGGGGATGAAAGGCTGCGCGTTTGTCACACATGTGTCTGATTGTCACCAGACCGCAGCAAAGGTGTTACCGTTTAGACCCCAAAATGGTGCCGCTTGTCGAAAAACAGTGACTACTAACGTATTACAAGGGATTGGATTCCGGGATGCCGCAGTCACGCAGAATGATCTCTTTCGAAACGATGCATTGCAGCGAGCGATATGGACAATCTCATCTTGGTGACCGGCGGCGCTGGCTTCATCGGAAGCCACACCTGCGTTGCCCTATCGGCGGCCGGATACAGGCCGCTGATCCTCGACAATCTCAACAACAGCGACGTGCGCGTACTCGAACGGCTCGCCAAGATTACAGGTCGTCCCCCCAGCTTCATCAAAGGCGACGTGCGCGACCGAACGCTGCTCGATCGCATTTTTCGCGAGCACAACATCTCTGGCGTGATGCATTTCGCGGGCCTCAAGGCCGTAGGCGATTCGGTTACTGACCCGATCCTGTACTACGGAAACAACGTGACCGGCGCGCTGGTGCTCGCCGAAGCGATGCAGGCAGCTGCCGTCAAGACGCTGATTTTTTCGTCCTCGGCCACCGTATATGGCACCCCCGAACGTTCGCCGATTCCTGAAAGCGCGCCGTGTCGGCCCGCCAATCCATATGGGCGTTCAAAACGGATGGTGGAGCAGATGCTGGCCGACCTCCAGCATTCGCAACCCGATTGGCGGATCTCGCTGCTGCGCTACTTCAACCCGGTGGGCGCACACCAAAGTGGACTGATCGGCGAGCACCCGCTAGGCAATCCGAATAACCTGATGCCCCTTGTGTCGCAGGTTGCGGTGGGCGTGCGGGACCAGTTGGCGGTGCACGGCAACGACTACCCCACTCATGATGGCACCGGCATTCGCGACTACGTCCACGTGATGGACTTGGCCGAGGGGCACGTTGCCGCGCTACGACATGCGGCTAGCGGGCCGGGCCTTGTGACGCTGAATTTGAGTACCGGCCAAGGCGCGTCGGTGCTGGACGTGGTCAAGGCTTTCGAGCGCGCCAGCGGGCAGCGTATCGCGTATGAGGTTGGCCCACGCCGGCCCGGCGATGTGGCCGCCTACTGGGGCGATCCCTCGCTCGCACAGGTAACCCTCGGCTGGCGCGCCCGCCGGGGAATGGACCAGATGTGTGCCGACACTTGGCGCTGGCAGCAGCAAAATCCGCAAGGCTATGAAAGTGATGGCGCTCTCTGATTCGATCGTCAGCGCCCGAAGGCGGCGGACGATTCCTTTGAGACACGGTATGCGCCCAAAGCAACTTACCCCTAGCAGCTTAGTGAAGCTAGTGCATGCCGTGTCTGCCTGGACCAACACTCACGTCTTGTCGCGGCGACCGCGCCGGCAAAATAAAATTCATCACTGCCTGCCAATTATGGAGATGGCCGGCTATTGACCAATCGTTCGGCCAGCCAGTACAGGTCTTTAACCTTCCAACGACCAACCGCTGCGCCCGCGAATAGGTCCGACCCCAATTGAAGCTCATTGAGCGCGGCCGGAAGTTGAGCTCCGCGCGATGGGTCTATGTTACGCGTCTCAATAAATAGCGCTCAACTGATTCAATGATTACGAATCGCCCTTTGAATCCATTCTCGTTCAGCCAAGTTTGGAAGTTGGAGCCACACCCTACACATTTTCCCATCTCGTAGTGGGGACCTTCACCCCTGCCTTTTGGAGAATGGACTGCCATACAATCGTGCTCGAAAAGCCGCCCCCAATTACAAGGACATCCGCCTTGTCGATTGGATAGGTGGCGCGGTAAGAATCTTCGATGATCGGCTGGACACGTGTCCATCCAAACAGATCCTCGGATCCGACCGATCCGCGTCAAGTCACCGTACGGCGCGGGGGCAAAAGCAGGACCAGCAAAGGAGAGTGTCCCTAGAGGTTAAGCCGCCGGCGCGCCGTAGCGG
This sequence comes from Variovorax sp. dw_308, assembly GCF_019207085.1. Taxonomy (GTDB): domain Bacteria; phylum Pseudomonadota; class Gammaproteobacteria; order Burkholderiales; family Burkholderiaceae_C; genus Variovorax. The sequence goes on from NZ_JAATOM010000005.1 coordinate 368,125, forward strand.
CGCAGCCGCGGAGGTGTGCCGGTCGCCTTGAACCGCCTGTTGGGCAGCGACCCTCAGAACGCTTCGATCTCATCCGTTAATATATTATGAACGGGCATCCCCCGTATAAGGGCCGTCCGGTTGTAGCCAGATACAAACGTGAGGTCGCCAACTTCGTTTCTACTCTCTCGAAATTTGCAAGCGACGTATCCATTTTTCAGAGCCCTCTCGCCGACAACGCCATTAAGCTTATCTTTTCGAACGAAGTAGGCATTGTTGCCAGCGCTGTTACAGCCTATGAAAGAATATCCTTTCCGCTCCGCCAAGTTGTGTACGGCAGATAGAGATGCTCCGAAATACAGGTTGCTGTGGTGTTTCTCAGTTCTTTGGAAGCCTTTGTCGTATGGAACCGTAATGGCTCTATCCGCCCCGAAAATGCTGTTGAATTCAATGATAACAATCACAGGGGAAATTATAGTAAGCTCTTTCCATATCCAGTAGTCATTGCCATCTAAATCAATGTGAAGTAGGCCGACCTCCTTATCAAATGAAGATAAAGACACTAATTCGTTTACATTGTTGCGGTCAATAAATGCGCATTTTGCAGCGAGGTCGTATTTCCAAAAGTAATCAGCGTTAACTATATCAACAATGTTGCGCTCTGATCCGTCCATTACAAACCCGGACCAATTATTGTTCATCATCAAAAATCTAGTGTTGGATTCGCGGTAATTTTCCACACCAAACTCAATAAATGTTTTATGTGGAATATCAAGGTGGTGAATCAACCACTGAATGATTCCATCATCTCCGAACTGAGAAAAAATCTTGAACTCAACATCTGCCAGCGAGTCAAGCTGGCCTGCTCGATAGCAGGCCCAAGATAGCTGCTTCCCTATCGCCAGCAACTGTAGTTCGCGCATTTCCAATTGACGCCTCATCACGTCACTCAAACGAGCCAAGCCCTTTAGCTTATTGAAAAATCTCATGTTGCTCTCTCTGTGAATTGATGCACAACGGACGAGGTGAGCCGACGCCGTAGGCGGTCGGCTCGACCGCTGAGTTAGGCGCGAACCAGGCAGTACTGCGCAACATCCTGGGCACGCCGATCGGCTGATGTCGACCGGAATTCGCAGCGCCGCGCGCGTTCCAGTGCAACGCCCGCGTCGCGGAACGGTGATCACGGAAACAACGGTGTCGTGCATGGCCGCGCGCACCAGAAGCGCTGACTGTTCGAGATCATTACCTATGGGCCAGCGCGACCTCATAAGCAGCCGACGTTTCCCGTGCGCACTGGTCCCAAGAGAAAAACTGCAGCCGCCGGAGTCCAACCTGTACAAGTTGGCGTTGCCGATCCTGGTCTGACAACACGGTGTCGACCGCGTGCGCGATCGAGTCCGGGTCGTTCGGATCGAAGAATTCAGCAGCATCACCGATGACTTCGGGTAGTGAAGCAGCGTTGCTTGAGATGACAGGGCACTCGCACGACATCGCTTCCAAGGGAGGAAGACCGAAACCTTCGTAAAGTGAGGGGTAGACGAAGGCTGCCGCAGAACGGTAGCACGCTGCCAGCACCGCGTCGTTGCCACCCAGATGGTGCAGACCATCCACGCGCACGCCCGCGTCGACGGCTGCTTGCCTTTCCTCTCTACCGAAGGGCCGGCCACCGAAGGCCAGGATGTCATACGCTGACCGCAGTGCCGGACGGGAGCCGACAGCGCGCAATAGGCCTCGGAAATTCTTGTAGCCATGGCGCTGCCCCACATACAACAGGAACGGCCGGCCCTTCTCCGTCGCAACGGTGCTAGTCGGGTACGGCAGTGGGTCGAAGCCGAGGTAAACGACGCTCACCTTGTCCGGCGACACGTCGAACAGGTCGCACAGATCATTCTTCGCTGACTTCGAAATCGCGATCAGGTGATCGGCCCTGCGGATCGAACTTTTCTTACGTCGTGTGGTCCCGTCCTGCGGACGGAAGCACTCGGGCATCCGTTCATGGATCATGTCGTACACAGTGACCACCACCTTGGTGCCGCCCAAGTTCACGGGGCGATCTGTGTAGTAGGTCTCGTGCACGAGGTCGGGTCGCCAAGTTTGGCGGTTCCGCAGTTTGAGTATTGTTCGATTTGTCGCAAGCAGCAAAGGGGCTGCTTCAGGCGGAAAAAACGGCAGGCGGATGCTGCCGCGCTGGGCAGCAAAATCATCCAGAAACTGGTTGATGTGCAATGGAGCGAAGATCCTCGCGTCGTGGCCGTGTTGTCCCAGATGCTCCGCCAGACGGACGGCATAGCGGGAAACGCCTCCGAACGACTGAATGCTGAAGATCTGGTGATCAAAGGCGATCTTCATGACGCCCTGATCCCCTCACGTTCATGCTGGATCAGAGCTTGGAAAATGTCCGCGTCTGCGACCGAGAAGCAGCAGAGGTCGAAGTAGATTGCCCCGCCACCTGCGCCGTGGCGTTGCATCACATTGGCGACCAAGTCTTGCGCCAGGCCGCGCGTGAGGTCAGTACCCATCAGATAGTTGCCATTGTTGTCATATACAACGACCGAGCGATAACCGATACCACCCAAGCCTTCGACTGCTGCGACGGCGTCCGAGGGGTTCGAATTCCCGATGAGAGGGTCAAATTCGAAGAACAGGATCGGCATGTCCAGGGCCAAGCTGTCCAGCGCCCCGAGCAAGATGGCAAAGTCGAAACCGTCCGTGTCTGTCTTGATGAGTTTGACGGGCCCAAGATCGGCATTCTTCGTCAATATTTCCTGCACCGTGGTCGTGCGACTGGCGCCCTGTTCACCCATACCCGTCCCCATCCGCCTTGGCATCAGATTCGCCGTGCCTCCCGTGGTTAGTACTTCGAAATCCACGTCGTCGGCCCCCGACGGACGGATGAAAGTTGGAATCACTCGGTTCGTGCCGGGCAACGGTAAAAGGTTGGCCTGCAGATATGGCAGGAACGCCGAATTGCCTCCCACGCACAGGATGGGGCCGCTTACGATCGATCGGATTGCGATGGCCGAATCGCCAATGTTGGCGCCGATATCCCGTGTCACCATGCCTGAATACTGCTGTCGACCCAGTCTGCAATGACGAGCAGTTTTAGATCGTAGTTGAGAAACGCCTGCTGGTATTCGTCCAGCCGGTGCCCAGGTGGCAGCGTGATACGGTGTGTCCCAACGACATAATAGCGATGTTGCCGTTTTGCGAGCCAGCGCTTGGCGAACTTCAGAGGAATCCAGATGTTCATTTGCGGTCGATTTTCGAGAAGGAGAGTCCTAACTGCTTCTCGATCTGGGGGCGATACAAGATCCCATACAGTGTGCCAAGTGTGATGGCAAAGAATGCGGTGAATACATAGACCATAGCGTCGATTCCCACCGTTCGGACCATAAGAAATTTCAAGGGAACGCCGACAGCAACGATGATTAGAACTGCAACGGCCTGCGGCCGGAGTATTCCCATGCCATTCATAAACATCGCAAAGCAATTAGCCATTGCCACTGCAATGGTCCACGTACCAAGGGCATAGACAAGACTGGCCGATGGGACGACCTGACCGTCCGTCCAATACCGCAGCAAGGGAGCGCTCAAAAAGGCCAAGACCACCACCGACGAGGCGGAATACGCGAGTGTCAACTGGGCTGCCGAGCTCAGCGTCTTGCGAATGAACGCCCGGTCATTTCGTGCATTGGCATCTGCGTATGCGGGCCACAATGGGCTATTCAAGATGACTATTGGCTGGGCAGCGAACAGATACATATGCTGAACCAGCGTGAAGGCGGCAACGGCGGACGCGCCCAGCGTGCTGGAGATGATCAAGCTGTCAAGTCCCCACCCAAACGCAGTGCCGATCTGCAGGATGAAGAAAAGCAGACTGACGCGTAGCAACTTCGGTTTCTCAATTTTGGTTGAATGCACCCAGCCGGCAAGGCGAAATAATCCTTTGCGCCCCAGTTGAATCCACAGCCAGACTCCGGGCAACATGCCCCCCACCATGCTACATAGGAGCAGCACTAGCATGCCAGCGTGGTATCGCGTCGCGATGTACAAAAGCAGAAGCCCAACAAAGGTGCAGGGCACGCTGGTGGCGAAGACCTCAAAGCCACGCTGCAGGCCATGGTAGACCCGCAGCACGCCATTGGTGAAGATGGATGCGGCAAACAAACCTGCAAACATCAATACAGTGATGCGGATTTCGTCGACCAGTGCGTCCGAGGTTGTCTTGATCAACACCTGCCACGGCAGCAACCATGCAGCGGCGCCCAGCAATAGCAACAGCGCGAAGGCCAGAATAGCCAGCACTCCAAGTCCGCCACTGACGGCCTGCGAAAGCTCATTGATCCCAGGCTCGGACGCAGCACGCGCGATGCGGTTGGTCAGGCCATTACCGACCCCCAGGTCGAGGAAGCTCAACACAGCGGCCAAGCTGGCAATAGTCATCCATGCGCCAAAACGCTCTGCGCCGAGATAAGGGACTGTCCAACTAATGGATAGCACCAAGGCGAGCATGCTGGCGGCACTGCTTGCTGCGTGCGCCAACATGGTCCACGAGGCTCGCCGGTAGCGCTCGGCCGCCCGGCCTTCCTCGGTGTCGGCAGGGAAAGACTTTATCCGCAGATGGCGCGCGACGACGACAAGATTCACGGTTATCGCCTAGCTCGCTCATCCAGATAAGCCACCTGAGCGACGACGCTGTGCTGGTGCATATCAAGGCCATTCATGCCGAGACACGCGGCGGCTACGACTGGCCACGCATCTGGAAGATATTGCTCGCGTGCGGCATCCGTGTAGGCAAGGACAGGGCGCAAAGGCGCGTGTTGGAGGCGCATCAATTGCCCCTATGCCATCGAAGCCGAAACCATTTAAAAACCCGCCAGAGACACGCGGGCACGGGACCGATGAATCGCTGAATGATTGCCGGCTGAACGCGAACGAAATTCGCATCAAACGTTCTGGATGAAATGCCGGTGCCGGAATACAAGGCAATCGGGCGCGGCATGTAAATCATGCGTTGGCGTATGCCCTCATCCCAGAATAACCGAATATTCAGTAGCTGATCGGCGTGCATTCGGAATCGACGAATATATGGTCCGTGCACAGCGAAGGACTCGCGCGAATAGATAATACCCTGATGGCAGGCATTCACGAAAAGAATCTGCCATCGAGAAGTACGTCCCTTGCGAAGTCCCCGGGTTCCCCAGTACACATCGGCGAATAAAGCAGAAGGCGATACTGAGGCCACCAATTTCAAGACCTCACACATTGAGGGTAAAAGAATGTCATCTTTTCCGAGAAAATACAGATAACGGCCAGTACTCGCCGCTGCACCGTCGTTCATTGCCGCATACACGCTGGGGCGCGATTCAACAATGATACGCGCCCTGGGATACAACGCAGTGGCTTCGGAAAACGCAGTGGCTCCGGAAGTTCCTTTTGGCAGCACCAGTACGAGCTCCCATAGCGTAAAATCGGGAATCGTTAACTCGACCGAATCAATGCAGCGGCGCAACTCAAGGTCAACACTGAGGGTCGGAACAATGATACTTAAAAGCGGCGTCATAAACTGTTTCATTCGCGGTGGAATATGCCATCGACCTGCAGCAATTGATCCGTTCTGGCATTGCCGAAATTGCTCTCCACTCCCACCAAGCCATACTCCCTCTGACGAAGATCCGAGTACAGAGCATCGATCAGCGCTTGTCCAGCGTAAAGTGGCGCCAGCGACGTCTCTATCTGAATCGTCTTATTGCGATCCAGGCTTCGCCGCCCCCTCTCAGGACTTGTGCTTCGAAACCTTGAGTATCAATTTTCAGATAGATATTTTTGCGTTGGAGCAAACCTGCTCAAAGAGAGCGTCCAGCGTTTCAACCTGAATAACCTCCTCACCGGCGTAAAGCGAGTTGGGCGCTGCCTCGACACGCAATGGCATCATCTCCAAAATTTAACTGCTTTCCGAATTGGACCCGACATGGATGGTTTGCGTGCTTTGCGTATCTCCCAGTGCACAGCACCTTCCAGCTTGCATCGCCACGCGCTGCTTGCCGCAACTCTGCGTAGGCCGCACGCAGGGGCTCGAATGACACAATATGACCGCGATATTCAAGCTGGCGCCGCAACTCAAGTCCAAATTGATCGGCGTTTGCGCCGACATCCAGCACGGTGTCGATACAATAATTTTCGATAAGGCGTTGCCGCCGGGCGACAGGATGCTCGCCTGAGTTGTAATGGAAGATGTCGAAGCCAAAGCGACGGGCCCAAAGTTGGGCGAATCTTAAAATATCCATGGCTTTATTTATTTTTTCAACCGATCAGTGTCATCAACCTGGGCCGCGCAAAAGACCCAGCTTATACAGCGCAAGCATGCACCGTAAAATCAGCTCGTCTTTTAGCAATTGGCGCCATCTGACCAAACTGAATATCAAGCTCCAGCGAGGCGTAGTTTGTTTTTGCTGCTTGTAGAAGTATCGCGCGACGCGCATTTTGTCCTCAGGTGACAGCAAGTCACCGTAATTCCCCAGAAACGCGTGAATTTGCCGGAACAGACTGCCCAACCAGTCGTTGCGGATAATCACTTTCCAAGCCCGCCGAAAGCCTGCCACCCGGCCGGGATGTCGACCAATGACGTTTGCATCATGCTGGCGGTACAACAGCGTAGCTTCCTCGTCGTATGTCACTACACCCAAAGCGCTTACAACAAGGTAAATCCACCAGTCATGAAAGCGAAGGCCCGGCGGAATGCCTGCTCGCTGCAAAATCTTCACTGCGGGGCGATTGATTGCCGTCGTACATCCCACGATGATGTTTTCTGTCAATGCGTTCGTAAATGACGGGCCTCGCGGCGGTCTCCATGACGTCTTCAAAGGACGGAGGTCTTGGTCAGCAAGCATTTGCGCGCTGCCGTACAACGCAGGCACGTCGCCAAGGGCACTGAGTTGTTGCCAAGCTCGCTCTATCTTCCCGGGAAGCCAGACGTCGTCTTGATCCGCAAACATGACCATGTCTACATCAACAGGTGCCCGTGCCAACAAAGTGAGAAAGCTCTGGCCGAATCCCAAATTCGGACCCTGCACGACATTGACGCGCAGGTCAGCCAACGCAGCGATCTTTGCCACTGTCTCGTCAGAAGAACCGTCGTCACGCACAATAACCGTCCCTTGAGCGGGAAGCTGAGCCAACACCGACTGCAATTGCTCGGTTATGTACCGCGCGCCTTGATAGGTCGACATGAGCACCGCCACCCGCGGCGAAGTGAACGCTACGACCGGAGACACGTCGGGCAACAGGGAAACCTGGGGAATCGGAAGAGGCTTCACTGACTTTAAGCCAACCGAGACGCGACTAACCGTGCCGGCCCGCGCGAATCAAAGGCGCTGCGCAGTGCAGCAAAGAAGGCGGAAGCCAGCACAGACTGCGTTCCCATCAGCAGTAGGGCGATGCCAGGAATGATCTGGCGCATGGCGGCTTCAGGATCTAGAGAGCCGAATCCGCTGCTTCCCCATTCCCAAGTGAGGCTCGCACACAACCCCAGACCCGCCAGCGTGGCCAGCCCCCCGCCGACAGGCAGCAAGGATCCACCAGCAACATGAAGCGCCCATCGTTCGCGCGGGTGAATAGTGTTCAATCGCGCGCAATGCCGCGCCAGCACCGCGCCCATCGCGAAGAGCATGGTCTGATAGCCCAGCACCATGCCAGCGGAGGCCAGCAACTGGGTGTGAATGCCGACCGGCCACCGACCCCAACCACCAGGATGGAACTGCGCGAGCACCAGCTGGGTGAAACCCAACAGAGCGAGCGCGGCACCCGGGTAGAGAAACAGCCATCGTGGCGTGAACAGCAATAGAAAGCGCAGATGGCGCCAACCATCACGCCATGTGCGCAAGTGCGGCGGCCGATCGCGCCCGTCGGGAGACAAAGTGGTCGGAACCTCGGCAATGCGTAAGTGGCTCAAGGTTGCCTTGACGACCATCTCGCTGGCGAACTCCATCCCATCACAGCACAGCCGCAATTGCAGGATCGCTTGCCGTTCAAAGCCGCGCAGACCACAGTGAAAGTCACCAATTGGCGATTTGAAGAACAACCGTCCGACAAAACTGAGCACCGGATTGCCGAGGTAACGATGCAGCGGCGGCATGGCACCGGGCAAGATCTTGCCGCGAAAGCGGTTGCCCATCACCAGCTGACTGCCGCTGCGGAGTGCAGCGACGAAGCCGTCAAGCTCGCCGAAGTCGTAACTTTGGTCGGCATCGCCCATGATGACATATTGCCCTTTTGCAGCTTCAATGCCGGCGATCAACGCCGCGCCGTAGCCACGCACGGGCACAGAGACGACGCGCGCCCCGCATGCCATGGCCAAGGTTTGCGAGCCGTCGCTCGATCCGTTATCCGAGACGAGGACTTCACCTCGAACGCCGCTGCGAGTCAGGAAGTCTTGAGCCTTGGCGATGCAGGCCGGCAACGTGCGTGCCTCGTTCAGGCATGGCATCAGAATGGTCAATTCGACCTTGCCGTCCTGCTCGTTTGGCGTCCCGACCTGCGCCCGCTTTTCAGAAATCATTTCGTTCAACATGGAGCCGTCCTCCTTCACGCCAACACTTCAACGGGCGTGGCGATTTGATCCACTCATTCGCGGTGCCCAAGCCCGAGATATCGCCGCCGCCCCGAAAAAGATCTGCAAACCGCACGAAGCCATCATCGTTCACCCAGGTTGCGAAATCTGGATAACTGCGGCGCCAGATGGAGCCGTTGCGCACGGCGGTGGCGTGTCGCGAGCGGAAAAAATCAGGACAGGCGCTCTCAACGCGATCGAGCACCTGATCAGCCAAGCGCTTGCTCGCCAATTCGGCCTCGGTCAGCCCACCTCCGGGCAGCAAGCGGCAGGTGTAGACATAAATCTGATCGCGCGAGCCAGACTTGGGCCCGGCCTGCTCAAGCGCATCGGAGTTGCCACGGTAACGGATGTATTCGCAGTCACTGACATCGACGCGCAGGCCGAGCCGCCGAAGCGGATAGTCAAACGTGGCAGCGGCCGGGGCAATTGGCCGGCCATCCAGTTCCACTCGCCGCACTGAGGTAAGCATCCGCAGTTGAGGCGAGTGGGTTTTGATCAGGGCGCGGATGCGCTGGCCGTCGCGGCTCTCAGGGTCGACGTCGACCCCCATCCCTACAAATGCCGAACCCGGTGCCAGGGACGGCACCAGGAAAGACTGCGACTGTGAATCCATCGAGAGATACAGAAATGGCTGCGACTGGAGATTTGTGGACACAGTAGGCTGAGTCCAGGAGCCGTCCCAAGGTTGGGCGTCCCATCGTAATTCTGCGGCTTCGCAGAGCAAGAGCGCCTGTACGCTCAACAACATCGCCACGGCGAAACCCTGGACGTGGGGCATGCCGGTCAGGACGCGATGCACGCCAGCCACCAAGATCACAGCCGCGATGCAGGCCATGGGAAGAAAATATCGGCTGTTACCGCTGACGAGCAGCCAGAGCACCCAGCCAAGAACAAAGGAAATTGCCAGGCTGGCCCAGGAGCGCTGGCTCCGTGGATAGGCAGCAGACGGCGCCGACTTCGACCGGCGCCACAGAGCAACGACCAGCCACAGCACGGGCAAGCACATCAGCGCCGCATAGCGCATATCAGCCGCCATCGTCTCCGTGTGGATCCCGCGCCGAGCGGCCAGCATGTCGAATGGGCGCATGAGCGCCTCGGCCAGCGATGAGGGAAGGAAGCGCGGGTCGCGCATGACATCCATCGCCCCCAGCAATCTGAACAGTAGCGACGCCGGCTCCGCGGCGACTGCAACCGCACCACCCACGGGTGTAGTCGGGTTGAACAGACCGTCCAGCATTGGAAACACCGGATTGCCGAATGTCGTCCAGAGCGTGTAGCCCCATGCCCCGCCGATCAGAACCAGCGCGCCTGCTGCACATGCGGCAAACAGCAGCAGGCCCCGCCAGCGCGTGCGCCAGTTCTGCGTCGTGCCCAGCACCAGCGGCAAGGCGGGAATCAAGGCGAAGACGGCGTTCGACATCTTGAGGGCCGCAGCAGCGCCAAGCAAAACACCTGCAAGGGCTAACCGATGAACACGGTGACCATGAAAGGTATTGACCAGGGCCACATAGCCCCCCAGGGCCAATGCGCCTGTAGTGATGTCGGTAAAGGACGAGCCCAGGGCCTGCAACAGAACCGGGTTGGCCAAGGCCAAGGCAACTGAACCCCAGACCACCAGTGCCCGACTGCGGCCTTCTGCATCCCGGCTGACTGCACGGGCCAACTCCCAAGTCAGCCACAACGCGGTGGAATGCAAACACGCGAACGCAATGCCAATAGCCAGCGACGGCCAGCCGGCGGCCACCATCAGCGACAGCGGAGCGTGCGCGTAGGGAACAAAATAGGTCTGGGAGCTGGCCGGGAAATAGTCAACGGCCACTCTGTCGTGAAAAACGCTGTAGCCAGCGTACAGGTGATAGTGCAGCGCGTCCCACGGCACATCCTTACCGGCAAATAAGGTCCATGCAATTGCGAGGACGGTGCACAACGCGTATGCCCCAAGGCGTTCAGCCCACATAGATCTTCCCGCAGCGGCGTAGCAAGTCAGCAGCGATGCGAGCATGTGGCGTCCAACCCGTTGTCCGGCGCACAAAAAACCGCCCGAAGGCGGCTTTTGCAAAGCTAGCCAGCTTAGGGGCGGCATTCCGAAGGCAGGTACTTCGGAGCAATACTAGATGCGCAGGTCCACTTCAGTTGGCCGGTGTTGGTGCCCACCGTGGCTGGGGTCAACGTGACAGTGCCGGTGGCATTGGGGACAGTGGAGGTAATCGTGACAATACCGCTTCCGTCGGTGATTACGACATTTGAAACGTACTTGGTCGCGCCAGGGAAGCTGTAACCGCTATTGGCTGCAGTGACCGAAGACAGCAAGCCCAACGACGAAGTTGTTTCAGCGACGGCGAGCTTCGCAGGCGCCCCCATGATCAATACTTCCGTCATCTTGGAGCGGGTCGTGTAGTCCTGATAAGCCGGCAGCGCAACGGCGGCCAAGATACCAATGATCGCCACAACGATCATCAATTCGATAAGGGTAAAGCCGGCTTGAGCGCGGCGGGCGATGGAACGACGGTTCATTCACAAACTCCAGGTTGATTGAGAGAGCCCGGGAACCTACCCGGAGCGATGGTGTTCCGCAGCATCTGTGCCAGATGATGTATCCATCTTGGCAGCCAGCCGGTTCGCGGATTTGTTCACATTCTGCTTACTGCAAATGACATAACTTGTCGGCGCGACTTGCAGTTCAAGTGACAATTTTTGTCAATTGACCCAATTGCGTCGTTCCAGCCCGCGTCACAGCGTCAGCACCGCAGCCGCCTTCAACCACCGGATGTCCCGCGCCTCCACCCCCTCCGCCTTCCACCCTTCGGCAAGCGCCCCGATCTGGCTCATGATCTCTTCCGTCTCGGCCGGCTTGGTGTGGGTGATGTAGATCGGGTAGTTCTTCCCGGCGCCGATCTGCGCCAGTTCATGCGCGAGCGTCGCAGGCGACAGGTGCAAGCTGCGCCGCGCCAATGCCTGCTCGCGATTGCTGAACGCCGTTTCAATCACCAGCACGCCCACGTCAAGCTCGTTCACGCGACGCCAGAAGGGCTCGTTGCGTTCGGTGTCCCCACTGAAAACCCAATGGCTCGTCCCATTGGCGCAGCGCACCGCGTAGCCGCAGGCAGGCACGGTATGCACGGCCGGCAAGACCTCGATGTGCTTCGGCAGGCTGGTACCCAGTTGCAAGGTCTGCCCGATCGTCACGGGGTGAAAGGTGACGAAGGGCGATTCGGTACTGGGGATGCTGGCGAAGTCGGGCCAGATCACGTTGTTGAATACATGGGCGCGCAGCGCCTCGATGGTCGCGCGCAGCGCATGCACCCGTAGCGGCTTGGTGCGCAGGCTCGCCACGGTGTCGAGCATCAGGGGCAGGGAGGCAATGTGGTCGAGGTGCGAATGCGTCAGCACCACGTCGTCGATGCTCGCCATTTCCTCGAGGGAGAGGTCGCCCACACCGGTGCCGGCGTCGACCAGCAGGTCGTTGTCGATCAGGAACGAGGTCGTCCGGCAGTCCTTGGCAATGGCGCCTGAGCACCCCAAAACTCGCACCTGCATGTTGCAGCCGCCTCTTCTCTTGATCGCTACTTGGAATCGAACCGGGTTGCGCCGTCCCACTCCGGGTCAAAGGGCCGCAACTTCATTGAGGCTAAACGCTCCGCATACAACCGGTAAAGGACTTTTTTGGCATCCCGTGCCAACAGCGCGTCCAGCGCAGTCTGCGCTTCTTCGGGCTGCTGCGTTTGGTACGCCGCCAGCATCCTGGTCCACAGCCGGAGTTGGCTGGCTTCCTCCGCGCCCAAGTCCGTCGCTCGGCCGACCGGCGCGTAGATGGTGACGGCCTGCTGCCGGCCCTTGACGCGCACGCGGTCCAGTTCCTGCCATGCATAGGCAGGGGCCGACTGCATCGTGGTTTCACTGGCTACGACGGTCGCGCCGTAGGTGGCACCGAGGCCTTCGAGACGCGACGCCAGGTTCACCGCATCGCCGAGCACGGTGTAGCTGCGCCGTACGGCGGAGCCCATGTCGCCGACGCTCATCACGCCCGTGTTGATGCCGATGCCCACGCTGACTTCCGCCCGGCCGGCCTGGCGATTCTGTTCGCTGAGTTCCCGGATGGCCGCGGCCATGTCGACAGCCGCCTGCACGGCCAGCGCCGCATGGTTCGGCGCTTCCACCGGCGCACCCCAGAAGGCCATCACGCAGTCGCCCATGTATTTGTCGACCGTGCCGCCGTACCGGCTGATGACCTGGGTGAGGCGGTTGAAAACGGTGTTGAGGAACTCCTGCAGCGCCTGCGGCGGGAGCTGCTCCGAAAGATTCGTGAAGCCGCGCATGTCGCAGAACATCACGGTGAGTTCCTTGCTCTCCGCGCGCATGCTGTACTGCGCCGGGTGCTCGAGCATCTTCTCGACGAGTTCCGGCGGCACGTAGGTGCCGAACAGGTTGGCCAGCCCGCGCCGGCCGCGCTCTTCCACGAAGTAGCCCCACCCCATGTTGACCGCAAAGGCCGTGGCCATCATGAGCAGCGCCGACGCGATCGGCAGGACGAGCCCGGCCGACGCGAAGAGCCATGCGTTCAGCGCCACCACGGCCGCGAATGTGGCCAGGACAAGGCCCACCGCGCGAGACATCCGCAGCAAGGAAAGACCCACCGCGAGGATGAGCCCGGCAACAAGGACGACGACGATTTCGTAGCCCAGCGCATAGTCCGGCACGACAAGCAGCCGGCGGTCCAGCAGGGCCGACAAGACATTGGCATGCACTTCCACGCCCGGGAAGGTTGCGCTGGTCGGTGTGGCGCGCAGATCCTGCAACCCGGGCGCCGTGGTGCCCACGAGCACGATCTTGCCCCGGAGCTCAGCCGCCGGAAGCTCGCCCGCCAGCACCGCCATGGCCGGGACATACCGGAATGATCCGCCCAGCGCACCGCCGGGGCCGCGGTACGGGATCAGCATGCGTGCGCGCTGGTCGACCGGCACGCGCAACGCCTTTTGGCCGTCGCCGAGCATCAGCGTCTGCAGGGGCGGCCGGTCGGCGTCTTCGCGCAGCGGAAACGATGCAAAGGTCGGCGTCACGCTCTGCATGCCCGACGCCAGCCGGAATATCGCGAGCCCGAGCGATTCGTAGTACCCGGCCGGCGCCGCGCCGCCTTCATACCGGGCGATCAGGGGCGCGGCGCGCAGCAGGCCGTCGCTGGCCGATCCCAGGTCCGCATTGATGAAACCCGCGGTACTGGCCGCATGCGCGAGCACGTCGATATTGCCGCCATAGCCATTCCATTCCGGCGCATAGGCGCCGTGCGGCGGAAAAGCGGTCAGGGCAAGCAGCGGCGGCGGCAGCGTTCCCTTGGAGAGCGGCTTCGCGCCTTGCGTGAAGTAGTACCCGAGCGCCACCGGGCGCCCCTGGATGGCGCGCGCGAAACTGCCGTCGTAGTCCAGCGACTCTTCGAGCCGCGCCAGTTCCTTCGCCAGCGCCGCATCGTGCTGCAGCGGGCCGCGCGACAGCGCGCGCAGGTTCGCAAGCCCGGAGCTTTCGTCGACCTCCGCGAACACCACGTCGAAGCCGAGCACCGCCGCCTGTTGCCGGTCCACGATTTCATGGGTGAGGCGCGCCAGCTGGTTGCGGCTCCAGGGCCATTGCCCGATCGCCTGGATGCTGGCGTCGTCGATGTCGACGATGACGATGCGCGGGTCGAGCGTCTGCGGCATCGTGGCGCGCAGGCGCCAGTCGTAGACGAAGCTGTCGAGGCTGTCGATGAAAGGGCGCCGCGGCATCAGCACGGCATGCGTCAGCACCAGCGCCACCGGCACCAGCGTGATCAGGATGCGCTGCCAGTGTTTCAGCAGCGCAGCCATCGCGCGAGGGGATCAGGTGTGGACGAATTGCATCCGGGTGCCGCCGAGTTCGAGCACGTCGCCGTCCTGCAGCGCCACCGCATCGGTGCCGAGCGGTTCGCCATTGAGCACGGTGCCGCCGTCGATCGGCGCCACCACATAGCCCTGCAGCCGGCGCGTGACCGCGGCCACCGCGACGCCCGGCTTGCCGATGGTGGTGACGACTTTTTGCAGCGAGAGTTCGCGGCCAGCCCCGGCGCCGGAGAGCACGCGTATGACCGCGATGCCGCTCGCGGGCACGAGCGGCGCGATTTCAGTGGGTGCGGTGGACAGCGGAATGGGTGCCGACGCAACCGCGGTGCGTACCGGCATGGCGTGTTCAGACGCGGCGCTGGTGGCCAGGTACCGGATCTTGTACTTGCCGACTTCGATGACGTCGTTGTGCTCCAGCGCCTGCTTCTTGATGGCGCGGGCGTTGATGTAGGTACCGTTGGTGCTGTTGAGATCTTCAAGATAGACATCGCTGCCGATCATGTGCAGAACGGCATGCTCCCCGCTGATCGCCAGATTGTCGATCACGATATCGTTGTAGGGCCGCCGCCCGAGCGTGGTGCGGTCCTTGGCAAGCGTGACTTCCTTGATCACGACTCCGTCGATCGAAACGATCAATTTCGGCATGGCCGACTCCTGGATCTCAGTACGAACGTTTTAAGTATCAGCAAGATGCTCGCCAGCCCCGTCTCCGCACGCATTGCCATTCAAGCCGAGGCATCGGGTGCGGAAATGTTGCCGGCGCGAGCAAGAACTACAGATATGTTGTCCCGGCCGCCATTCTCGTTTGCAATTGCAACCAAAAGCGTTGCCTTTTCTGACAATTCGATATCTTGTAACAAAAGCGTGAAAAGCTGCTCTTCGAGAACCATTTCACTCAGTCCGTCCGAACATAACAGGTACAGGTCGCCGGGGCGCACACTGTGTTCGTGCATTTCCAGGTCGACGTGGCGCTCGATGCCCAGTGCGCGAGTGACCAGATTGCGGTGCGGCGACAGCGCCGCTTGCGCCGCCGTGATGGCGCCCGAGTCCATCTGTTCCTGCAGGAGAGAGTGGTCGCGCGTCAACTGTTCCAGAACGCCCGCCCGCAACCTGTAACAACGCGAGTCGCCAATGTGGCCGACGATCACGCGATGAGGCCCGAACGCGGCCACGACAAGGGTTGTCCCCATGCCCTGGAGTTGCAAATTTGCAACGCCCGCTTCCAGGATGGCGTCGTTGGCCTCGTCCACGCCGGCCTGCAACGCACGCCGGACCGCGCGCGCATGGGCGCGGGGACCGGCGTGGGCCAGCCAGCGCCCGAAGCTCGCCTGCAGCAGCGCGATGGCCATGCCGCTCGCCACCTCGCCGCCGTTGTAGCCCCCCATGCCGTCGGCCAGGATGGCCAGGCCGAGCGCGGGATCGAAGGCTATGGCGTCTTCGTTGTTCGCCCGCACCCGCCCGGAATCCGTCAGCGCCGCGAAATCCCAAGGCAAGGACACGGCTCCAGGGGAATATGCGGCGCCGGTGATTGCCATGTGCGAGGTCTTTCGTGTCAAGTCGCCGCGTGGGCGCGCTGCTGCATGGAGCGACCGATGGCCACCACGATGGCCGCCCCAGCCGCCGCAGCAGCGTAATGCAGCCACGGATTCACCGCCAGTACGTCATGCAGCGAAACATCTTGCACGATCGTCTCGCCACCCACCCAACCGATCAGCGCGGCACCCAGCATCACGATGATCGGGAAGCGCTCCATCACCTTGATCATCAACGTGCTGCCGAAGATCACCAGCGGAATGCTGATCGCCAGGCCCAGGATCAGCAACACCATGTCGCCGCTTGCCGCGGCCGCGACGGCAATGACGTTGTCGAGGCTCATCACCAGGTCGGCAATCAGAATTGTGCGGATCGCTGCGGCCAGGGTTCCGTATTCCTTGCCCTCGCCCTCGTCTTGCTCGTCGTCGCTGAGCAGTTGCACGCCGATCCAGAGCAACAGCAGGCCGCCGGCGATTTGCAGGTAGGGCAGCGCCAACAATTTGGCGGCAACGACCGTGAGCACGATGCGCAGCACCACGGCAGCCCCGGAGCCGAACATCACGGCTTTCTTTTGCTGTTGCGGCGGCAGCGAGCGCGCAGCCAGCGCGATGACCACCGCGTTGTCACCGGAAAGGATGATGTTGATCCAGACGATCTTCATCAGGCCCAACCAGAAATCAGTCGAATAAAGGAATTCCATCCATCGTGCTCCGAGCCCTATGTCTGGAACCAAAAAAGCGCCGGCAACCAACGTTGCGGGCGCCTTTTTCCAGATGCAGGCAGTTGTTTTGCCAAGCGCGAATTTACAAACGTGACTTCAGCAGTTTGCCCAATTCCGAGAAGTTGCGCGTCACGGTGAACCCGCACTCTTCCATGATCGCCAGCTTGGCGTCGGCCGTGTCGGCGCCGCCCGAGATCAGCGCGCCGGCGTGGCCCATGCGCTTGCCCGGAGGCGCGGTGACGCCAGCGATGAAGCCGACGATCGGCTTCTTCATGTTGTCCTTGCACCAGCGCGCGGCGTCGGCTTCGTCCGGGCCGCCGATTTCGCCGATCATGATGACGGCGTCGGTGTCGGGGTCGTCGTTGAAGGCCTTCATCACGTCGATGTGCTTGAGGCCGTTGATCGGGTCGCCGCCGATGCCGACCGCGGTCGATTGGCCGAGGCCGATTTCCGTCAGCTGAGCCACGGCTTCATAGGTCAGCGTGCCCGAGCGCGAGACCACGCCGATGCGGCCCTTGCGGTGGATGTGGCCGGGCATGATGCCGATCTTGATTTCGTCGGGCGTGATCAGGCCGGGGCAGTTCGGGCCCAGCAGCAGGGTCTTCTTGCCGCCAGCCGCTTCCTTGGCCTTCATCCTGTTGCGCACTTCGAGCATGTCCCGGACGGGGATGCCTTCGGTGATGCAGATCGCCATGTCCAGGTCGGCTTCGACGGCCTCCCAGATGGCGGCGGCGGCGCCCGGAGGCGGCACGTAGATCACCGACACGGTCGCGCCGGTCTGCTGGGCTGCTTCCTTCACCGAGCCGAAGATCGGGATGTTGAAGATCGACTCGCCGGCCTTCTTCGGGTTCACGCCCGCGACGAAGCAGTTCTTGCCGTTCGCGTATTCCTGGCACTTTTCCGTGTGGAACTGACCGGTCTTGCCGGTGATGCCCTGGGTGATGACCTTGGTGTCTTTGTTGATGTAGATCGACATGCTTGTTCCTTAGGCCTTGGCTTTGACTGCTGCGACGACCTTCTGGGCCGCTTCCGCCATGGTGTCGGCGCTGATGATCGGCAGGCCCGAATCGGCCAGCAGCTTCTTGCCTTCGACTTCGTTGGTGCCCTTCATGCGCACGACCAGCGGCACTTGCAGGTTCACCGCCTTGCAGGCTGCGATCACGCCGGTGGCGATGGTGTCGCACTTCATGATGCCGCCGAAGATGTTCACGAGGATGGCTTCCACGTTCTTGTTCTTCAGCATGATCTTGAAGGCTTCGGTGACCTTCTCGGGGGTGGCGCCGCCGCCCACGTCGAGGAAGTTGGCCGGCTCGCCGCCGAACAGCTTGATGGTGTCCATCGTGGCCATGGCCAGGCCGGCGCCGTTCACCAGGCAGCCGATGTTGCCGTCGAGCGAGATGTAGGCCAGGTCGAATTTGCTGGCTTCGACTTCTGCCGCATCCTCTTCGTCGAGGTCGCGCAGGGCGACGATCTCGGGGTGGCGGAACAGCGCGTTGCTGTCGAAGTTGAACTTGGCGTCGAGCGCCATGACCTTGCCCTTGCTGTCGCGGTTGAGCGGGTTGATCTCGACCAGCGAGGCGTCCGTCTCCATGTAGCAGGCATAGAGCTTCTTGAGGATGTCGACGGTCTGCGCGGTGGAGTCGGCCGGCATGCCGATGCCGTCGGCGATTTCCTTGGCTTGCGCGTCGGTCAGGCCCACCTTGGGGTCGGCCATGACGGTGATGATCTTCTCGGGCGTGTCGTGCGCGACGGCCTCGATGTCCATGCCGCCTTCGCTGGAGGCGATGAACGCGACCTTCTGCGTGGCGCGGTCGGTCACGGCCGACACGTAGTATTCCTTGTTGATGTCGGCGCCGTCCTCGATGTAGAGGCGGCGGACCTTCTGGCCTTCGGGGCCGGTCTGGTGCGTGACGAGTTGCATGCCGAGGATCTCGCCGGCCAGACGCTTGACGTCTTCGATGGTCTTGGCGACCTTGACGCCGCCGCCCTTGCCTCGGCCGCCCGCGTGGATCTGGGCCTTGACCACCCATACCGGGCCGCCGAGCTTCTGGGCGGCCTCAACCGCCTCCTGCACCGTGTATGCCGGAATGCCACGCGGCACCGGCACACCAAACTTGGCAAGAATTTCCTTGCCTTGGTATTCGTGAATCTTCATGAGGATGTCTCTCGGAAGAGGAGGTTGGGACGGGAGATGGGGATGTTGTCCGAGGGCCACGTGCGCTGCAAGACTGGCCGGCGAACAACCGGGGAATGTATCATGGTGCGCTGCACCAACCGCAGGCATCTGCTTGCGGTCAATACGTAGTTACTCCAGCGAAAAAAGAACTCCATGGTCAAGGTCTTCATCGACGGCGAAGCCGGCACCACCGGCCTGCAAATCCGCGAACGTCTCGCCACCATGCCCGGCATCGAGGTGGTGAGCATCGATCCCGCATTGCGCAAGGACGTGAACGCCAAGCGGGAGCTGATGGCCGGGGTCGACCTGGTGATCCTCTGCCTGCACGACGATGCGGCCATCGAGTCGGTGGCGTTGATCGATCAGTTGAGCGGCAAGAAGCCGAAGATCATCGATGCGTCGACGGCGCATCGTGTGAACCCAACGTGGACCTTCGGTTTCCCCGAACTGGTGGCCGGCCACTGGGAAGCGGTGGCGAAGGCCGACCGCGTGGCCAACCCGGGTTGCTACGCCACCGGCGCCATCGCCATCGTGCGTCCGCTGATCGACGCCGGACTGCTGCGCGCGGACCAGCCGATCGCCCTGCCATCGGTCAGCGGCTTCTCGGGCGGCGGCCGGACCATGATCGAGGCCTACGAATCGGGCGCGGCGCCGGCGTTCGAGACCTACGCGCTCGGGCTCAAGCACAAGCACATCCCCGAGATCATGAAGTACACGGGGCTCACGCATCGCCCCGTCTTCATCCCCTCGGTCGGCAACTTCAAACAGGGCATGCTGGTGCAGTTGCCATTGGACCTGGACCAACTGCCAGGCAAGCCGAAGGCCGGCGACCTGCACGATGCGCTCGCCGCGCACTATGCCAGGAGCAACACGCCGGCCCGATACGTGAAGGTGCTTCCGCCCACCGACAGCGGCAAGATCGATCCGTTGGCGCTCAACGACACCAACGAACTCGAGATCCGCGTGTTCCCGAACGAAGACCACCGCCACGCGGTCGTCATCGCGCGGCTCGACAACCTGGGCAAGGGCGCGAGCGGCGCGGCGGTGCAGAACCTGGAATTGATGCTGGGGCTCTGAGCCTCGTCGCTGCGCAGGCGGGGCTACAGCCTTGGCGCCTCGGGCAACGCCGAAGCAGCACGGATTCCCAGGCACGACGCGTGTGTGCGTAGCGTTTCCCTGGCTCGCAGAACCGGCTCGACCCTCCGGCCGGCGCTACACATTTGATAGCAATCCGTGCAATTGTGGCGCGCATTTCGGCAGTTCCGGGCGTGCAAATATGGCTATCATCCGGCGATCCAAACAAGAGGAGCGCTCAACATGGCCGCCAAATTCCAGAAGCCCACCGGCGCTTTCGTGGCCGCATCCTGGGCCGCACTGCTCGTCGGTGCGATCGTCTTCCTCACCGGATTGTGGAGCGCCTCGATGCAGCTCAATGAGAAAGGCTACTACTTCACCATCCTGATGTACGGCCTGTTCTCCGCCGTGTCCCTGCAGAAGTCGGTGCGCGACCGGCTCGAGGGCATTCCGGTCACCAACATCTACTACAGCCTGTGCTGGGTCTCGCTGTTGTTGTCGGTTGCGCTGTTGGCCGTGGGCCTCTTCAATGCGACGCTGGCGGGGAGCGAGAAGGGCTTCTATGGCATGGCGTTCCTGCTCGCGCTGTTCGGTGCGGTCGCCGTGCAGAAGAACGTGCGTGACATGGCTGCGCACAAGAGCGACACGCCCGGCTTGGCGGACGAGCCCGACGTGGCCTGAGCGGCCTGCGAAAGCCGGACGCCCGCTGCGCGGGTCTCAGCGCGTGAGATAGAAACCCACGGCCGCCAGCGCCGCGTGCGCGGCGACGGCAATCCACCAGATCGTGCGGGAGGGCGTGGCCGCATCCTGAAGCGCATCGCCGATGCGCTGGCCGAGCATGGTGCGCAAGGCGGGGTCCTCGGCGCCTGCCGCTGCCGCACCGAATTCACCCTGAGTTTGCTGCCAATGCGCCACCATGTCCGACAGCGGCAGCCGCGCAAGCACGAAGCCGATGGCCCTGGACAGCGCCTTGCTCTCCCCGAGGACCGGCGCGAGTTGACGGCTCAAGGTTTCCACGGTGAGCCATTCCGGTACACGCTGCAATGCGCCGTACGTGCGGGGCATGGCCTCGATGCGGCCCGCGATGGCAGAGGCCAGTCGCAGGGAGATGGTCTGGCCGTGGGCCCTGACCACCTGTTGCAGCGCTCGCGCATGGCCTTGCTTCACGCCGATCATCAGGTAGAGCGGGACGTACAGCATCAGCGACATGGCCACCAGCAAGGGTGGCGAGGCCAGCATTGCCAGCACGGCGCCGACGCCGCCGGCATGGGCTGCCGACATGCCCGGTCCATTGAAGCGGACCAGGTACCAGGCGAACGCGCCAGCGCCGAGCAGCAGCGCCAGCAGTCCGCCCACGACGACGGACCGCGCGAAGGCCGCGCCGGCCTTGAAGCCGGTGCGCGTGAGCGACGGCGAAGCCGCCGTTGATGCATTCGATGGCAAGAATTCCTCCCTGAATTGCGGTCCGCGCCGCGCCTTCGAATCATGCCAGTCCACGCACGCAATGGGTGCGTTTAATTGCTGTCTGCGTTAGTTTTCAGCGTCTTGGCGACCACGTCGGCCGAGAAGCCGCGGGCCAGCAGGAAGCGCACCTGCCGGGCGCGCTCGGCTGCGTCCGCCGGGGGCACGCCGAAGCGGCGGCGCCAGACTTCCAGGGCACGGGGCAACTCGGTGTCGCGCAGGCTGGCCACGGCCTCGGCAATGGCCTCCGGGGCAATGCCCTTGTGCGCCAGCTCCTGCCGGACGCGCGCGCCGCCGACGCGTGAGGCACGCTGGTTCAGCACGGACTGGACCACGCGCGCCTCGCTGATGAAGTCCTTCGCCGCGAGTTCATCGAGCGCCCGGCCCAGGGAGCCGGGTTCTTCCTCATGCCGCGCGAGCTTGCGTTCCAACTCCGCGCGCGAATGCTCTCGTTGGCTCAGCAGGCGCAGCGCGCGGCCTTTGAGGGAAGGGGCTCCAAATGCCATCGGCTGGCGTGTCGCTTACTTCTCGGCCTTGTCGGCCTTCTCAGCCTTCACGGGCTTGGCCACGGGCGCTTCGGGCGCATTCGCATCGGCGGCCAGCAGCGGAATGCCCAGCGATTCGCGCACCTTGTTCTCGATCTCGCGCGACAGCTCGGGGTTCTCGCGCA
The DNA here is from genome assembly GCF_019207085.1 of Variovorax sp. dw_308. Classification (GTDB taxonomy): domain Bacteria; phylum Pseudomonadota; class Gammaproteobacteria; order Burkholderiales; family Burkholderiaceae_C; genus Variovorax. The sequence continues at coordinate 390,199 of NZ_JAATOM010000005.1, forward strand.
GGAACTCGCGGGCGTTGTCGCGGCCCTGGCCGATCTTCTCGCCGTTGTAGGCGTACCAGGCGCCGGACTTGTCGACGATCTTGGCCGTGACGCCCATGTCGATGATCTCGCCCTCGCGGCTGATGCCTTCGCCGAACAGGATGTCGAACTCGGCCGTCTTGAAGGGGGGCGAGACCTTGTTCTTCACCACCTTGACCTTGGTCTCGTTGCCGATGGCTTCGTCGCCCTTCTTGATGGTGCCGATGCGGCGAATGTCCAGCCGCACCGAGGCGTAGAACTTCAGCGCGTTGCCGCCGGTGGTGGTTTCGGGCGAGCCGAACATCACGCCGATCTTCATGCGGATCTGGTTGATGAAGATGACCATGCAGTTGGTCTTCTTGATCGTGGCGGTGAGCTTGCGCAGCGCCTGGCTCATCAAGCGGGCCTGCAGGCCGGGCAGCGAGTCGCCCATTTCGCCTTCGATTTCGGCCTTGGGCGTGAGCGCGGCGACCGAGTCGACCACGATCAGGTCCACAGCACCGGAACGCACCAGCGAGTCGACGATTTCAAGGGCTTGCTCGCCGGTGTCGGGCTGGCTGATGAGCAGGTCGGACAGGTTCACGCCGAGCTTCTGGGCGTACTGCACGTCGAGCGCATGCTCGGCATCGACGAAGGCGCAGGTGCCGGCCTGGCGCTGCATCTCGGCGATGACCTGCAGCGTGAGCGTGGTCTTGCCCGAGGATTCGGGGCCGTAGATCTCGATGACGCGGCCGCGCGGCAGACCGCCGACGCCCAGCGCGATGTCCAGGCCCAGCGAACCGGTGGAGACCACCTGGATGTCTTCCAGCGCCTCGCCCTCGCCCAGCCGCATGATCGTGCCCTTGCCGAACTGCTTTTCGATCTGGGCCAGTGCGGCCTGAAGGGCCTTGGCCTTTTCGCTGTTCGGGACCGAGATGCTGGTGCCCTTGACGAGTGCGTCCATGAAAAATCTCCTTGAATATCAACGGTTTGTGTTTGGTTTTCGCATCTGTGTTTGATAACAGGCTGGATGCTTGAACAGTAGTGTATGCGGCTGTATAAATCCGTAAAGTCGATTTTTAGTCAGTTTGCTTTACCATATGCACGATGACCACGGACCCCGAAGACGACTGGCGGCAGACCCACCTGGGCCGCCTGCTCGGCCACGCGATGCGCCGCTTCGACGAGCGCGTGCTGGCGCTGATGGCGCACGACATCGACGTGCCGCTGGCGTTGTCGAACCTCGCCGCGCGCCAGCAGGTCAGCGCCGCCCACATCCACATCACGCGGCACCTGGCGCGCAACGGCTCGCGCCTGACCGAACTGGCCGAGCGCGCCGGCATGACCAAGCAGGCGATGGGCACGCTGGTCGACCAATGCGAGGCCTGGGGCATCGTGACGCGCGGGCCCGACCCGCTCGATGCGCGGGCGCGCCGCGTCATGTTCACCACCGACGGGCTGGCCTGGCTCGATGCCTTCCGGCGCGCCGTAGCGCAGGCGGAGCAGGAGTTCCGCGCCAGCGTGGGCGACGAGGTGGCGACGGTGGTGACGATCGGGCTGGAAGCCTATGCAACCTGAGCGAAAGGGCATGGACGCACTTCTAGAATCGGCGCTCGATAGAGCTATATCGCAGGGACGCCACACCAACGGGGACACCACCCATGCGAATCCTGATTGCCGAAGATGACCAGGTCCTGGCCGATGCCCTGCTGCGCAGCTTGCGCACCTCGGGCGCGGCGGTCGACCACGTGGCCACCGGCTCGCAGGCCGATGCCGCGCTGATGACCAACAGCGAATTCGACCTGCTCATCCTCGACCTCGGCCTGCCCAACCTGCACGGCCTGGAAATCCTGAAGCGGCTGCGCGCCCGCGGCTCCTCGCTGCCGGTGTTGGTGCTGACCGCCGCCGACAGCGTGGAGGAGCGCGTCAAGGGGCTGGACTACGGCGCCGATGACTACATGGCCAAGCCGTTCTCCCTGCAGGAGCTGGAGGCGCGGGTTCGCGCGCTCACGCGCCGCGGCATGGGCGGCACCAGCAACGCGATCCGGCACGGCCCGCTGGTGTACGACCAGGCCGGCCGCGTGGCGACCATCGACGGGCGGATGATCGAGCTGTCGGCGCGCGAACTGGGCCTGCTCGAAGTGCTGCTGCAGCGCGCCGGCCGGCTGGTAAGCAAGGACCAGTTGGTGGAGCGGCTGTGCGAATGGGGCGAGGAGGTGAGCCTCAACGCGATCGAGGTCTACATCCACCGCCTGCGCAAGAAGATCGAGAAGGGCCCGATCCGCATCGCAACGGTGCGCGGGCTGGGCTACTGCCTGGAGAAGATCCAGGCGTAGCCTGGAAGCCGCCTTACTGCTGCTTGTCCAGATACATCGTCATGACGTAGCGGGGCGACTTGGCGATCATGACCAGCGAGCGGAAATAGCCATTCCCGACGTAGTCGCCGGCCCCGGTCAAGTAGATTGCGCTCGGGCCGGCGTAGTCTCCGGCGGTGTCCAGTTCGCACGCCTTCTGTGTGCCTGTCGCCGCATTGGCCGTGTTCAATGTCAGGTCGTACATGTTCTTCGCGGTCTTCGGCTCCGACTGCAGCAGCGTGCCCCAGAGCTTGCAGGTCCCGAATTCCGAGCCGCCGGTCGTCCCGGTCAGCACGCCCTTCTCGTCGATCTTGATCGAGACAGTGACATTCGATTCGCTGACGCCCCATTTGCCCGCGACGCTTTGCTGGCTCACGGCCAGCGCATTGGCGTTGCTGTACTTCAGCGGCCCCCAGGCCTGGGATGAGCGGCCGTCCCTCGCGTAGCTGCCATCCATCGAGGCCTTCGCGCTGAATGTGCCGGAGCCCTTGATGACCGGTTCGTCAATGAACCCGAGCGAGCGCGTGTCGCCGTTGAACACCCAGTTCGAGCCACCGGTGACGCTGATGGAGCCCCAGGTCCAATCGAGGAGGCCGCGGCGCACCAGCGACCCCTGCGCGCCGACCAGCGTGAAGCCCCACATGTCTTCGTAGATGCCTTCGCCATTGACGCCGACCTCGGCCGTCGAGCCGGGCTGCGGCGCGACGAGGGACGGTGCGGGCTCGCTGCCCGCCACAGGGGCATAGCGATCGGGCGCTGGAATCGTGGGTGCGGGTGCGGGTGCGGGCGCAGGAGGTGTCGGCGCCGCGGGCGCAGGTGGCACAGAGCCCGGCACAGTCGCAGGCGTGCCGGTTTGCGCTGGCGTGACCGCGAGCGCTTGCGTTGGCGTTGCGGCTGGGGTTGCGCCGTCAGGCGTTGACGTGGCCGTCGTCGGGCCCGATTGCCCTTCGGTCGAGGCGGCGGCGGGCGTCGTTGTCCCTGTGGCCATGGGGAGGAACCCGCCTCCACCCCCACCTCCACCTCCACCGCCGCAAGCGGTCATTGCGACGCACAAGGCGGCGGCGGCCGCGGCGGTGAACAAAGGCTTTGCGCGCAGGCGCGACGATTCAATATTCAATTGGATTTCTCCCTGACGTTTCGGATGGCTGAACAGAAGCACCGACGATAGTTTTCGATCCATCGCGCGGCCATCGGCGCCTTCCGCGTCGCAGGCGGAAACTTCCTCACAATTGACAATCCGTTTCATGTCTGAGGAAAACGTCACTTGAGATTCTTCAATCGCGGCCAGCGCTCGCTGTTCGGCGAGATCCTGGACTGGATGCTCACGCCGCTCCTGCTGCTGGTGCCGGTGAGCATCAGCGTGACCTGGCTGGTGGCGCAGGGCATCGCCAACCGGCCGTTCGACCGTGCGCTCGAATACAACGTCCAGACGCTGGGCACGCTGGTCACGGTGCAGGGGGAGCGCGTGCAGTTCTACCTGCCGCAGCCGTCGCGCGACATCATGCGGGCCGACGACACCGACCATGTCTACTACCAGGTGCGAGGGGCCGAAGGCGAACTGCTCGGCGGCGACGCCGACCTGCCGCCGCCGCCGGACGACGAGTCGCCATCGAGCGAGCGCGTGCTGATCCGCGAGGACCGGATGCGCGACGAGACGGTGCGCGTGGCCTACACCTGGGTCCAGCCGCGCCTGCCCGGCGCCGGCCTGGTGCTGGTGCAGGTGGCGGAGACGCGGCGCAAGCAGGAGGTGCTGGCCACGGAGATCATCAAGGGCGTGTTGCTGCCGCAGTTCGCGATCCTGCCGCTGGCGATCCTGCTGATCTGGCTGGCGCTGGTGCGCGGCATCAAGCCGCTGTCGGAGCTGGAAGACCGCATCCGCGAGCGCAAGTCCGACGACCTGAGCCCGCTCGACGACAGCGCGGTGCCGGTCGAGGTGGCGCCGCTGGTGGCCTCGGTCAACGGGCTGCTGACGCGGCTGAACGAAACCATCGCGACGCAGCGCCGCTTCCTGGCCGACGCGGCGCACCAGCTCAAGACGCCGCTGGCCGGGCTGCGCATGCAGGCCGACCTGGCGCAGCGCGAAGGCGCAAGCGCGGAAGACCTGAAGCAGTCGCTCAAGCAGATCGGCCGCTCCAGCATCCGGGCCACGCACACGGTGAACCAGCTGCTGGCGCTGGCCCGTGCCGAAGGCGGCGGCGGCGCGGTGGCCCGGCAAGGCTGCGACCTGGCGCGGATCACCATCGAGGTGGTGCGCGAAGCGGTGCCGCGTGCGATCGAGCGGCGCATCGACCTCGGCTACGACGGCGTGGAAGCCGGCACGGCGGGGGTGATGATCCACGGCAACCCGACCTTGCTGAAGGAACTGGTGCGCAACCTGATCGACAACGCCATCAACTACACGCCGTCATCGAGCGAGCGGCCCGGCGTGATCACGGCGCGGGTGCTGGCGGACCCCTTCGGGCGGGTGACGTTGCTGCAAGTGGAAGACTCGGGGCCTGGCATTGCCGTGCACGAGCGCGAGCTGGTGTTCCAGCCCTTCTACCGCGTCCTCGGCAACGAGGCCGACGGTTCGGGGCTGGGCCTGCCCATCGTGCTGGAGATCGCGCGCCAGCACAATGCCACAGTGGAGCTGGGCGATGCGCGGCCGGGCAGGCAGCCGCGCGGGGCGTTGTTCAGCGTGCGCTTTCAGACGAATTACTGAGCCCACGGGGGGCTGCGCCCGGCCCGCCCCCGAAGGGCATCAAGTCGAGATGGCAGAGCCACATCGACTTGCGAGCACAAGCCGGTCTGTCGGCGTCCGTCCAGCAGTGCCACGCTCGATTGTCTTGAAGGCGCATCCGGCCTCGCGCGGGGGAACCCGGCGGCGTCAGAGGCCTTCGTGATCGGCGCTGGATGTGGACGGCGCGTTCGGCGAAGTCGGGGGTGCTGGCGCCGGCTCGGACGGCGATGCCGCGGCGGCCGGCACGGGTGCAACGACGTCCGACTCCTTGCGAATCTGCAATGCCGCAGGCCGGACCTGCTGCGCCATTCGCTGCGGCTCGCGCTCCGACAGCGACGCCGGCGCAGCACCGAACATCGCGAGCCCGCCCTGGGTCCAGGCGAAGTACAGGAGGTTGAGCGCGACCAGCGCCATCAGCAGCAGGCGCGCCCGCTTCATCCTCGCACCTCGCCCGCCTTGGGGCGCACGCTGACCTCCGAGCTGGTGATCGACTGCAAGCCGGCCGACGTGCGCACGAGCAATTCACCGCCCGCGCCGACGCCCTCGCAGGCGCCGATGGTGCCGTCGCTCAGGCTCAGCTCTCGCCCGTGCAACGCGTCGCGCGCGGCGAAGGCCTGTGTGAAGGGCGCGAATCCCTGCGCGGCGAAGCGCAACACGTCGCGCACCAGTGGCGCCGCGATGGCGGCCAGGGCCTGCGGTGCGGTCGCATCGGCGCGGAATTCCCGAAGCCAGGCCGGCGCCGTGTTCAAGCCCTCGGCCGGGCGCGGTCCGATGTTGAGGCCGATGCCGATGACCACGAAGCGCTGCGCCTCGCCGCCGTGCGGCATGGCGGTCTCGATGAGGATGCCGCCGAGCTTGCGGTCTTGCGCCGTCCACAGGTCGTTGGGCCACTTGAGGCGAATCTGCGCGCCCTCCGGATCGAGGCTGTCGGCCACGCTTGCGCCGACGGCCAGCGACAGGCCCGACCAGTCGGCCGGCGCCAGCGGCAGTCCGAGCGAAAAAGTCAGCGATTCGTCGAGCGTGCCCGGCCCGGCATCGCTGGCGCTCTGCCAGGGCCGTCCAAGGCGGCCGCGGCCCGCGGTCTGGCGCTCGGCCACCAGCAGCACCGGCGCCGCATCGCCCGCACGTGCGCGGCGCATGAGCTCGGTGTTGGTCGAGTCGATCTCGGGCACCCACTCGACCGTCATGCCAGCCACCAGCGCGCCGAGCGCGGCGTGCAGTTCGGTGACCGGCCAGGCAGGGGTCATGGCTTGTCGGCCTTCTTGCCGGACTTCTTGTCCGACTTCCCGGCCTTCCCGTCCTGCTTCTTCGGCTTGGCGGCCTTGGCCTTCTTCTCCAGCTTCTCGACCTTGTCCGCCTTCTCGCCCTTGCCAGCCTTCGCGACCTTTTCCACCTTCTTCTTTTTCTTCTTCCGGACCGGCTCCGCCTTGGCCCCATCGTCATCGCCCTTGGGCGACAGCAGGGTGCCCCGGCAGGTCTCGGCGCCGCACCAGCACGGGTACTCGGCCAGCAGTTCGGGCGTGTACTCCTCGTCGATGATCAGGCCGTAGTCGTAGTTGAGTTCCTCGCCGGCGGCGATGTCGCGCAGCGCCTTGATGAAGATGCGGCCCTCCTGCTCGTCGGCCTCGCAGTTCGGCGCGCAGGCATGATTGATCCAGCGGGCGGCATTGCCGTTCACCTTACCGTCGATGACATGCTTGTCGTCGATATGGAAGTAAAAGGTATGGTTCGGCTGCGCCGGGTCATGCGGATGACGGCGCAGGGCTTCCTTCCAGCTGATCACCTCGCCCTTGTATTCGACGATCGTCTCGCCCTCGGCAATGTCCTGCATGGCAAAAACACCGTTGCCGTGGACTTCGGAGCGGCGCGTCTGGATGCGACGACCTGTGTTCAAAGGGGATTTGGAAGGCATCGCCGAAGTCTGTTAGTTTGAATATGCACACGTATGCGTGCGCGCGCGTACACACGCGAGAAGCGGCAGATTGTAGATAGAGAGAAAAGATGACCAAGACTCTGGTGATTGCAGAAAAACCGTCGGTGGCGCAGGACATCGTTCGCGCACTCACGCCTACGGCTGGCAAGTTCGACAAGCACGACGAGCACTTCGAGAACGAACACTACGTCGTGACCAGCGCGGTGGGCCACCTGGTCGAGATCCAGGCGCCTGAAGAGTTCGATGTGAAGCGCGGCAAATGGAGCTTTGCCAACCTGCCGGTGATTCCACCGCACTTCGACCTGAAGCCGGTCGACAAGACCAAGACCCGGCTCAACGCCGTGGTCCGGCAGGCCAAGCGCAAGGATGTGACGCAACTCATCAACGCCTGCGACGCAGGCCGCGAGGGCGAGCTGATCTTCCGCCTGATCGAGCAATACGCGGGCGGCGCCAAGCCGCTGGGCAAGCCGGTGCGGCGCCTCTGGTTGCAGTCGATGACGCCGCAGGCCATCCGCGATGGCTTCGACTCGCTGCGCACCGAAAAGCAGATGCAGGGCCTGGCCGACGCCGCGCGTTCGCGCTCCGAGGCCGACTGGCTGGTGGGCATCAACGGCACACGGGCCATGACGGCCTTCAACTCGCGCGATGGCGGCTTCTTCCTGACGACCGTGGGCCGCGTGCAGACGCCGACGCTGTCGGTGGTGGTGGAGCGCGAGGAGCAGATCCGCAAGTTCGTCTCGCGCGACTACTGGGAGATCCACGCGAGCTTCGCGGCCGAAGCCGGCCAGTACCCCGGCAAGTGGTTCGACGCCAGCTGGAAGAAGGCCAACGCACCCCTGCTCGCGAACGGCGAGCCGGATGCCGAGCAACGCGCCGACCGCGTCTGGAATGAACGCGAGGCGCGCGAGATCGCCGATGCATCGCGCGGCAAGCCCGCCACCGTCGCCGAGGAAAGCAAGCCCACGACTTCGGCTTCGCCGATGCTGTTCGACCTGACCTCGTTGCAACGCGAGGCCAACAGCCGCTTCGGCTACAGCGCCAAGACCACGCTCGCACTGGCCCAGAGCCTGTATGAACGCCACAAGGCGCTCACCTATCCGCGGACCGATTCGCGCGCGCTGCCCGAGGACTACCTGCCGGTGGTGAAGGACACCATGAAGATGCTCGCCAACAGCGGCATGAAGCATCTCGCGCCGTTCGCCAAGCAGGCGGTCGAGGGCAACTACGTCAAGCCCAACAAGCGCATCTTCGACAACGCCAAGGTGTCGGATCACTTCGCCATCATCCCCACGCTGCAGCCACCCAGCGGCCTGAGCGAAGCGGAGCAGCGGCTGTACGACTTCGTCGTGCGGCGCTTCATGTCGGTGTTCTTCCCGAGCGCCGAGTACCAGGTCACCACGCGCATCAGCACGGTCGAGACCAACGGCAAGAAGTACCCGTTCCGCAGCGACGGCAAGGTGCTGGTCAAGCCGGGCTGGCTCGCCATCTACGGCAAGGAAGCCGTGTCGGACGACGACGAGAAGGACGGCAAGAACCTGGTGCCGGTGAAGCCGGGCGAGATCGTGAAGACCGAGTCCGCCGACATGAAGGGCCTGAAAACGCGTCCGCCGGCGCGCTACTCCGAAGCCACCTTGCTCGGCGCGATGGAAGGCGCGGGCAAGCTCATCGACGACGACGAATTGCGCGAAGCGATGCAGGAGAAGGGCCTCGGCACGCCCGCCACGCGCGCGGCCACCATCGAAGGCCTGATCGCCGAGAAGTACATGCTGCGCGAGGGCCGCGAACTGATCCCGACGGCCAAGGCCTTCCAGCTCATGACGCTGCTGCGCGGCCTGGGCGTGGAGGAACTCTCGCGCGCCGAACTCACCGGCGAATGGGAGTTCAAGCTCGCGCAGATGGAGCACGGCAAGCTCAGCCGCGACTCGTTCATGCGCGAGATCGCCAAGATGACGGAGCACATCGTCAAGAAGGCGAAGGAGTACGACCGCGACACCGTCCCCGGCGACTACGCCACGCTGCAGGCGCCCTGCCCCAACTGCGGCGGCATCGTGAAGGAAAACTACCGCCGCTATGCCTGCACCGGCAAGAGCGGCACCGGCGAGGACGCCTGCGGCTTCTCCTTCGGCAAGTCGCCGGCCGGCCGCACCTTCGAAGTGGCCGAGGCCGAATCGCTGCTGCGCGACCGGCACATCGGCCCGCTGGAAGGCTTCCGCTCCAAGGCGGGCTGGCCCTTCACGTCGGAGATCATCCTCAAGTTCGACGAAGAGGCCAGCAACTGGAAGCTGGAGTTCGACTTCGGCGACGACAAGAACGAGGACAGCGGCGAGATCATCGACTTCAGCGGCCAGGCCTCGCTGGGGCCGTGCCCGATCTGCGCGGCCCGGGTGTTCGAGTCCGGCAGCAACTACGTCTGCGAGAAGTCGGTGCCGACCCTGGAGCAACCGACGCCGAGCTGCACCTTCAAGAGCGGGAAGATCATCCTGCAGCAACCGGTCGACCATGAGCAGCTCAAGAAGCTGCTGGCCACCGGCAAGACGGACCTGCTCGACAAGTTCGTGTCGATGCGCACCCGCCGCGCGTTCAAGGCCTTCCTCGCCTGGAACAAGGATGAAGGCAAGGTGACCTTCGAGTTCGAGCCGCGCGCCAGCAAGTTCCCGCCGCGCAAGACCTTCGGCAAGGCCGCGCCCGCGAAGACGACGGCCTCCGCAAAGACCGCCGCCGCGAAGAAGGCGCCTGCAGCAAAGAAGGCCGCTGCCAAGAAGGCCGCCGCGCCCAAGGCTCCGCGCAAGACCGGCGCCGGCCTCAAGCCCAGCAGCGAGCTGGCCGCCGTGATCGGCGCCGAACCGGTGGCGCGCACCGAGGTCATCAAGAAGCTCTGGGACTACATCAAGGCCAACGGCCTGCAGGATGCGGCCAACAAGCGCGCGATCAATGCCGATGCCAAGCTGAAGCCGGTGTTCGGCAAGGACCAGGTGACGATGTTCGAACTGGCCGGCATCGTCGGCAAGCACCTGTCGGCCGACTGACGCGCCAGGGCGCACAAGGCAAACGGGCCCCGATCGCGCTGATCGGGGCCCGTTGTTCTTTGCGGGTCTGCCTGGTCGCCGCTACCGAAGGAACTCGCGAACCACCGGTGCCACCTCGGTCGCCTTGTTCATCAGGAACAGGTGGCCGTCATCCACGATGTGCAGTCTTGCATTGCGCATGAGCGAGGCCTGCAGGCGCGCATTGACCAGCGGCACCAGCGGATCGTCGCTCCCTGCCATCAACAACGTCGGATGGTGGATGCGCCACAGGAACGGCAGGCTGCTCCACGCTGCCATGGCCAGCAGCTGGTAGCGATAGCCCTTGGAGTCGCCGCCGCGCGCATGGTCGGTGAAAAGCTTGATGGCATCGGGGTCGGCGCGCAACGAGCCACCGTAGATGTCGGGCGCGATGCTCTTCATGTAGCCCTTGTCCCGGTAGCGCTTCGGATTGATCATTTTCCAGAGCACGCTGGGCTTGCCGGGCAGCATGGTTTGCCCGCCCATGGTCGTCGCCGCGAGCACCAGCCTGCGCACGCGCGCCGGAAACTGGATGGCGAACTGCTGTGCGAGCCCGCCGCCCCATGAAACCCCCAGCACATCGACCTGGTCGTAGCCCAGTTCGTCCAGCACATTCGCGGCGAGGCGCGCCATCATGAACAGGCGGTACGGCCCCTTGGGTGCCGGCGACTTGCCGGCGCCGGGCACGTCGAAGATCACCGTCTCGGTGTCGCCGAGTTCGGCGATGAAGGGGCTGACCAGTTCGAGATTGGCGCCGATCCCGTTGAACATCAGCAACGGCTTGCCTGTGAGCGCGCCACCGACGCGCGCGCCGGGCCGGATGCCCACGCGCAGCAGCTGTTCGCCGATCGTCAGGGTGCCGATGTACATCCCCGATTTGGGATCGAACTGCACGTCCTTGAGCCGATCCTGGGGCGCTGCGACCGCAACGCTGGTTTTCTTGGCGGTGCCCATGAGTGATGTAGCCCAGTTCGCGAGGCGGAGCGGCGCACAGAGGCGCAAGACGGCGGCGCTCACTTTTGCATGACGTATTCGCCCGGCGCAGCAACGCCCGGCTTGTTCTTCGCGCTGCCAAGCTTGGCGGGCGCCCGCACCTTGTCGCCGGAGCGCCGGTGCATCCAGTCCATCCAGTTCGGCCACCAGCTTCCGTCGATGCGCGTCGCACCCGCCGTCCACGCCTCGGCGTCCGGTCCGCCGACCTTGCCGGTCAGAAAGAAGGACTTGGCCGCGCCGGGCGGATTGAGCAGGCTCTGCAGGTGGCCGGCATTGACCAGCGTGAACGTGCTCTTGTCGCCGTAGATGCGCGCCGTCGGGTAGCACGCCTTCCAGGGCGTGATGTGGTCGGTGATGCCGGCCACGATGTAGGCGTCGACCTTGACCTTGCGCATGTCGATGGGCTCACCCAGCACCTTCAGCTTGTTGGCATGGATGAACGGGCTCTCCTGCATGATGTCCAGCAGGTCGGCATGGAACGCGGCCGGCAGGCGGGTCGTGTCGGCATTCCAGTACAGGATGTCGAAGGCGGGTGGGTCGTTGCCCAGCAGGTAGTTGTTGACCCAATAGCTCCAGATCAGGTCGTTGGGGCGCAGCCAGGCAAACACGCGCGCCAGCGCCTCACCGTCGATGTAGCCCTTGGCCTTGGTCGCGGCCTTGATGGTGGCCACGCTTTCGGGCGTCATGAACAAGCCCATGCTGGTGTCCGACACGTTTTCCGGATCCAGCGTGCACACCGGGCTGACCACGTTCGCGACCTTGCTTTGCCCGGTGGCGGCGAGCCAGCCGACATAGGAAGCCGCGGTCATGCCGCCCGAGCAGGCGCCCCACAGGGTGATGTCGGGACTGCCGGTGATGTCGCGCGCGGCATCCACCGCTTCGTCGAGTGCCTTGCAATAGGTCGACATGTCCCAGTCGCGCTGCTTTTCGCCGGGATTGAACCAGCTCACGCAGAAGATCTGGACACCCTGCTCGACGACGAACTTGACCAGGCTCTTCTCCGGCGAGAGGTCCATGGCGTAGAACTTGTTGACCTGCGGCGGGCAGATCACGAGCGGACGGGTGTAGACCTCGGCGGTTTGCGGCTTGTACTGGATCAACTCGAGCACGTCGTTCCTGAACACTACCTGGCCCGGCGTCAGGCACAGGTTCTTGCCGAGTTCGAACTTCGACTTGTCTACCGACGATGGCAAGCCACCGTTGTCGCGCCAGTCGCCCACGAGGTTCTTCATGCCCTTGACCAGGCTCTGGCCGCGCGTTTCCTTGGCGCGCTTGATTGCGGCAGGATTGATCAGGGCGTTGCTCGGCGCGATCGCGTCGATGTAGATGGAGGCCACCAGCTGGGCACGTGCCTTGTCGCGCGGGTCCATCTCGATGGCATCGAGGTAGTTGTTGATGACGCTGCCGGTGGCCGCATGCGCCTGGAGCAGGCGCTTGAGCAGGCCACTGCTGCGCCAGGCCGGATCCGCGAAGCGCTTGTCCTTGGGATAGGGCTCCGCGTCGGATGCGCCGGAAACGACCTTGCCCAGTTCGAGCGCATAGGCAGCCCAGTGCTGCGCGACCTTTGCCGGCTGCTGGACGGCCGAGCCGAACAAGGCCTTGACGCCTTCGCCGAGGTCCTCGAAGCGCAGCCCGATGAACGGGTTCACGGCCAGGGTGTTGTTGGCAGCGTCTTCGGTCAGCCGGCTGACCAGTTCTGCGGAGTTCGCTGCTTCGGCAGGCGCGGCTGGCTTGGCACGCGTGTCTGGCTTGGCTGCCTTCGGCTTTGCGACGGCCGGCCGCTTCGCCACCGCCTTCGGCGCCACAGGCGCGGCCCTGGCCACCTTGGTCGCTTTCACAGCGGCCTTCTTCACAGGCTTGGCTGACTTCGCGGCCACTTTCTTGACCGGGACAGTGGTCGTGGCCTTGGCACGCTTGGTTGCCGCAGCCTGCCTCTTCGGATTTGTCTCTTCGCTCATCAGGTTCTCCGCGCTTTGCGCACCGTTGAATGCTTTCGTATCGACAGGGTCGCTCATGCCGCCCCCGCCAGTACAACCAGCGTCTCGGCGATCAAGGCAGGCTTTGCCTCGCCCTCGATCTCCACCGTGTTAACCATCGTGACCGGATGCCTTCCTTTGCCCTGGTCCACGACGGATCCCATTGTCACCCGAGCCCGCACACGCGAACTCACCTTGACCGGTGCGATGAATCGGACCTTGTTCAAGCCATGGTTGAAAGAGGCGAACGACGGCAACGTCGCGATCGAAAACTCTGTCCCTGTTGTCATCTGGTATCCCTGTACCTGCGTGAAGTCACTATGCCACCCGGGCCTGCGCGATGCGGCCAGCGCGCCCCGACGTTTGACGCCCATTTCGAGAATAGCGACCGATTTGCAGCCCCCGTCTACGGAAAACCCTGTTCCCGATGCGCAAGGACGGGGCGGTGTCGCCAAGGCGTCTGCATGGGGCTATCGGCGCAGCAGCGCCTGACGCAGCAACCGCGCGGCGCGGTCGCGGATCTGCCCCGGCATGCGATGGCGCCAACGTTGCGGCTGACGCCTGCCGGCCGCGCATGCATTGAGGAAGTCGTTGAGGATCGGCGTGTCGTCGACCGTGGTGATCACGCTGCCGCTGCCATGGAACTCCGGATGCCATTGCGTCGCCGCGATGTAGCCATGGCCGCCGCGGGTGGTCGTGCGGCGAATGGCTTCGGGCACGTGGTCCGGATAGCTCCAGGCCTCGATCTCGAAACCGGGCGCCAGGTCCTTGATGCCCTGGTGGTGGATGCTGTTGACGCGCGTGTGCGTGACGCCGGGGTACATGCCGGCCAGCCGCGTGCCCTCGACCAGCACCAGGTCGTGGTAGTTCTTGTCGTAGCTCACCGCATCGCGGTGCGTGAGCGCGCCGGCATGCTGGGTCTCGATGTCCTGGTAGAGCGTGCCGCCGAAGGCCACGTTGATGAGTTGCAGGCCGCGGCATACGCCGAAGATCGGCTTGCCGACCTGCTCGAAGGCCTCGACCAAGGCCAGGTCATAAAGATCGCGGATGCGGTCGCCGATCCAGGCCTCCTTCAGCGGCGTTTCGCCATAGCTGCCTGGCCACACGTCGGCGCCACCGTGCATCACGACGCCGTCGAGCCACTCGGCGTAGTGCGAGAGCCGGGTGTCGCCGCGCGCCGTCTCGCCGGTAGGGCACGGCACCATGACCACCATCGCCCCGGCCGACATGAGCCAGTGCGCGATCGACTGCTCCACGTACTGCAGCGTCTTGTTGGTGAACAGCGAGCGCGTGGGGTCCGCATGCTGGAAACAGGCGGAGAGGCCGATCTTGAGGCGGCCGGCAACGGTCTTGGGCATGGCGGGTCGATACCTGCAGGGCGAGGAAGTTCATTGTGCACACTCACTTCACCGATGGCGACCCGCCAGCCGATAAGCTTTGCGTTTCTCGCGCACATGGCCGCCTGCCTCACGAATTCATGAAGACCTTGGTATTGCTTCTGGCGCTCTGGAGCGCGACCACGTGCGCCATCGCGCAAGAATCGACCGAAGCGAAGGCGCAGGAACTGGCTCGATTGCGAGCGCAGATCCAGGAAAGGCTCCAGGAACCACTCGACAAGGCGCCCGGGCCGCGGCGACGAGGCAAGTACGTCGTGTATGGCGGCACGGCCGCCGACACGTCCTACGCGGCATGGCTGCGGGGCACGTATTGCCGCATCGTCGCCGTGCACGCGAGCCTGAACGCGCCGGGGTCGCTGCCGAAGGGCCCCGGGCGCGGACGGCTGATGCTGACTGTGGAGCGTTCCGGGGACCTGCAGGCGGCGAGCATGCCGGTGTCGTTGGGCGACGCGCGGCTGGATGACTCGGTCATTGCAGCGGCGTCGCGGGCAGCGCCCTTTCCACCGCCGCCGCCGGAATCCGACGGCAAGGTCGATCTGCTCTGGACCGATGCAGTGATCGTCTACGGCAATGACGGGCTGGGGGCTCCCGACGAATGTGCTGCGGAAGTCCAGCCCGGTGCGCTTCGCTTCGCGGACCGGGATTCCAGGAGTGCAGGCGCCTGCTATGCCAAGGGGTTGCCGGCCGCGCGCACCGACGAAGACCTGCGCAGCCTGGTCTCCCGCTGCGGCGACGAACGCGGCTACTTCGCGGCGCTGCGCCAACTCAACGCATTGCCGCTCCCCAAGGCTGCCACCCTCCGGCTTCGGCCTGCCGGCCAGGAGCAGAACACGGTGCGCGTCAGCCTCGAGGCCGACGTGTTCTTCAACCTGCACCAGACCCGCACCCTGCCGATCGGTTTCGAGAAACTGGACCAGCTGATCGCACGCCTTGGCAAGGAGACGCGCGTCGAAGCGATCCGGATCGCCGGCGGCAGCGACAGCTACGAAGCCGCGTTGGGCGACGGCGAACACCTGGCTCGCGCCCGGGCCGAAATGGTCCGCGCCTACCTCGCATCCGCGGGCCTGGACTCCGCGACACCCGTGGCGGTCACCCGGCGCGAGGGCTACGGCCCGTTCACGGCCGAGGGCCGTGCCCGCGACCGCTCGGCGCGCATCACGGTGCAAGCCATCGGCGAGCGGCCCTGAGGACACGTTTTGCACGTGTTCTAGCAACCATTGTGCCTATCAGGCTATAATCGAGGGTTCGCTGACACGACGAAGCACTTTTCGTCATACCGCCGGTTGGCCCGCATCCCGGGCCTCTGACTTCCCTGAAGCCGGCCCTCACAGTGCGTTGGAGCGCCAGACCGGGCGCCCATGATTGCCACCACTGCCTTCTGTCTTGTAAAGCGAATTTCGCGCCTTGTCGGCCGACCTTTCGTCGGCAACGCCGCGCGCCGTTTTCAAACATTTTTCAGGGTGCGTCACGCAAAGCGTGGCCATCGGGCATTGCAATTCATGGATCTCATTCACACCACTGTCGCAGTGGGCAAGTACCTTATCTCGCCGCTGATCCGGCACACGGCTGACGGCGATTACGCCGCGTCCGTCTCCATCAGCTCCGGCCGTGGCCGGGGCATGCACGACCGCGTGATGCGGTTCACACCACGCTTCGACAGCCATGCACAGGCGCAGCGCTACGCAACCGAACAAGGCCTGGGCTGGGTACGCGAACGCACGGCCTCGCGCGTTGTAGTGGCGTGACACCGGTCTAAGCCTTTTTCAGCACAATTCACGATAATCACGCAGAGGTAAATCATTCATGGCCAAGGAAGAACTGATTGAAATGAACGGTGCAGTCACGGAAGTGCTGCCCGATTCACGCTATCGCGTCACGCTCGACAACGGGCACCAGCTCATCGCCTACAGCGGCGGCAAGATGCGCAAGCACCACATCCGCATCCTGGCGGGTGACAAGGTGTCGCTGGAGCTGTCGCCCTACGATCTGACCAAGGGCCGCATCACGTTCCGCCACCTGAACGGTCGCGGCCCGATGCCGCCGTCGAACACGACTCCCCGTCGCTGAAGCGTGCCGCCAGCCCCCGTGCTGGCGCGCGTCGAACCGGCCTCCGGGCTCCCGTTGCTATCCGCGGATAGCTCCTGCACAAGCAGCACGGGCGCCGGGGGCTTTTTATTTTCCTGAGGCAGCCCTCCCGCACGCGCCGTGACCCGCAGCGCCGCGACCCGGCGAGGCCCTCGACAAGTCCCGCGCGATGCGCACCGTGAAGACTTGCCCAGCGCCGCCCACAGGGCTCCGATTCCTGCAGCGCACTGTTCGCCGCCATGACGCCGCTGCCGGGTCGGGGCGCATTGACCCGCTACGCCGCCTCGACCCCACACTTCGCTCCATCATGACGACAGACACCCACGACTTCAGCACGTTGCCGCTTTCCCCGCAGGCACTGGCCAACCTCACGCAGCTCGGCTACACGCGCATGACGCCGATCCAGGCCGCCGCGTTGCCGCTGGCATTGCTCGGCAAGGACCTGATCGCGCAAGCCAAGACCGGCAGCGGCAAGACCGCCGCGTTTGCGCTGGCGCTGCTGGCCAACCTGAATGCGCGCCGTTTCGCGGTGCAGGCGATGGTGCTGTGCCCGACGCGCGAATTGGCCGACCAGGTGACGACCGAGATCCGCCGCCTGGCGCGGGCCGAGGAAAACATCAAGGTCGTCACGCTGTGCGGCGGCGTCGCGCTGCGCGGGCAGACCGCCAGCCTGGAGCACGGCGCGCACGTCGTGGTGGGCACGCCGGGCCGCATCATGGACCACCTGGAGCGCGGCAATCTCGACCTGGAAGCACTCAACACGCTGGTGCTCGACGAAGCCGATCGCATGCTCGACATGGGCTTCTTCGACGACATCGCCAAGGTGGCGCGCCAGTGTCCCGCCAATCGCCAGACGCTGCTGTTCTCGGCCACCTACCCGGAAGGCATCGCGAAGCTCAGCCAGCAGTTCATGAAGGCCCCGCAGCAGGTGACGGTGCAGGCCCAGCACGAGGCCGGCAAGATCCGCCAGCTCTGGTGGCAGGTCAAGGAGAGCGAGCGGTTGCATGCGGTGAGCCTGCTGCTGAACCACTACCGGCCCGAGAGCACGCTGGCCTTCTGCAACACCAAGCAGCAGTGCCGCGAGCTGGTCGAGGTGCTGCAGGCGCAGGGCTTCAGCGCGATGGCGCTGTTCGGCGAGCTGGAGCAGCGCGAGCGCGACCAGGTGCTGGTGCAGTTCGCCAATCGCAGCTGCTCGGTGCTGGTGGCGACCGACGTGGCCTCGCGCGGGCTCGACATCGCCCAGCTCGAAGCGGTGATCAACGTCGACGTGACGCCCGACCCCGAACTGCACATCCACCGCATCGGCCGCACCGGCCGGGGCGATGCCGACGGGCTGGCGCTGAATCTCGCCAGCATGGACGAGATGGGCTACGTCGGGAAGATCGAGCAGTTGCAGGGCCGCGAGTCGGACTGGCAGGCGCTGTCGAACCTCACGCCCGCGGGCGGCGGCCCGCTGCAGCCGCCAATGGCCACGCTGCAGATCGTCGGCGGACGCAAGGAGAAGATCCGCGCCGGCGACGTGCTGGGTGCGCTCACCGGCGAGGCCGGCTTCACGCGCGAGCAGGTCGGCAAGATCAACGTGAACGAGTTCTCGACCTATGTGGCGGTGGATCGGCGCATCGCGGAGCAGGCGCTGCGCAAGCTGTCGATCGGACGGGTCAAGGGCAAGAGCGTGAAGGTGCGGCTGCTCTGATGCAGGGCGCTGGACGGGTTCAGAGTGTTCCGGCGATGGTGGTCGGGCCGAAATCCATGGCGGCATGCTCCGAGATCCGGCCCTGGCGACCGGACGTGACGCCGGCGCGCTGTTCGAGCGCGGCAATGCCGGCCATCACGGCCAGTCCGTAACTCGGCATGGGGCGCTCCGCCCGATCCAGCTGGGCGTCCCGCGCAGCGCGGACCTGCTGTTCTTCCAGGACCCAGTAAAACTGACCGGGAGACGGTTCTTCCACGATCAAAGCAATGCCATTCGCGACCAAAGTAATTCTTTCAAAATGCAAACTGTAGGCGCCATTTGTAAGCGAACGTCGCCTTTCAGCCCGTGCACAAAGTCACGACTGCACCAAGCCTGCACGGCAGCCACGAATGTTCGTGCGATTTCACCGGAATGACGCGGCGCGCTTGCGACGCGGCGCACCGGCCGGGAACTTTCCCTTTGCAACCTTTGTTGAATTTCCTCTGAAGCAGGCCTCATGTCGGACGACAACCAGATCGAAGTCCCCCCGTCCTTCCTGGCGGTCTATGCCGACGCGCGCCAGCGGCTGAGCGAACCGATCGGCATCGTGCGTGCGCGCTACGAGTTGTGCGAGGACCTCGCCACGCTCCTCGTCGAGCAGGCGCAGAGGCTGCACCACATGGCCGTGCCGTCCGAGGACGAGATCCTGCATCGCTGCCGCGACGGGCTGCTCACGGCCGAATCGGGGGTGTCCGCGGTGGAGGCGACGTGGATCGTGCGGCGGCTGGCGGAGTTGCTGAACTGGCGTTGTCCGACGTTCGAGGACGCGTAGAAGACGAGCCGGCGCGGCGCGGCCGTCAACCCGTATCGCGGCGCAGGTCCAGCAGCAGTTCGAGCCGTTGCGCGGCCCCCCAGGTCTCGCGCTGGAAGAGCTTGTGATACCGGTCGAGTTCGGCCGCGGATTGCGCGGCGACCCGGTGCGCCTCCTCGTGCGAGGCGGCGCGCATGTAGTAGACAAGATATTCGCCCTCGGTCGTGACGTCGAGGAACACCGACTCGATCGACACCCCCTCGGCGACCAGACGCTGCAAGGCATCGGCACGGTGCGCCGACATGTGCGCTGCCCATTCGCGCACGCGGGGCAGCACGCCGTTCTTCAGGCGGATCCGTGCACAGACTGGGACGTGGGTCGAATTCATGGAGTGCATCGCTGCTTGGGCCCGTCTATGGGCCTGTGGCTCCCTGCGCATCCCGAAAGTGTCGGAAGGTGTGGATGAATCCGGCGTGGCCGAGCGGGCATGGCGGGTTCGTCTACACCTTCTCAGTGCAGTGTTCCACGTCAAGCCGGTGTCTGCAACGACTCCCAGGCGATCATCTGGTCGACCTGCTTGCGCAGCCACGAGGATGGCATCGTCTGCGTACCCCATTCAGCCATGCGGCTCGCGTATTCGCCCATGAACCAGGTATGGCGCACGGGGACGAAGCGTGCGATGGCGTCGAACTCCTGCGCATCGATTTCGCGAACGCTCTGGTAGCCGTGCAGGAAGCGGCGCCATCGCTCCAGCGCGGCAGCGTCCGGGCCCGCCGGGCCGGCGCGCAGCAGCAGGCTCCAGAGCCATGTGGCCAGGTCGTAGGCCAGGCAGCCCGGCCCTGCGTCGTCGAAGTCGAAGAAAGAGGCGACGCGCCCGCCCGCGGGGTCGTCGGCGAGGTGCATGTTGCCGGCGTGCGCGTCGCCGTGGCAGGCACCCTCGGGGAGCCGCGCGAGGCCGTCGATGCGCGCGCGCAAGCGCTCGCCGATGGCGGTGAAATCCGCGCGCAGGCCGGCGTCCAGCGTCGGCGCCGCGAGCAGCCAGCGCAGGGGTTGGTCCAGCAGGTGCGGCAAGGCGAGTGCGTAGAGGCTGGGCGGGCCGCTGTAGTGCTGGCTGGCGACGTGGATGCGGGCGAGGTCGCGGCCGGTCGCCTCGATGTCGGCCAATACATCGCCGGGCGGTTCGCCGGGCAGGAAGTCGAACAGCATCAAGGTTCGCATGCCTTCCGGCGCCGCGAGTTCCCCGGCGCTGGCGCCTGCGCACGTGCGCAGGCTGGCCGCCACGGACGCGCCCGCGCGCTGAAGGTGCGACAGCAGCCCGGCCTCGTAGTCGACGTTGGCCGGGCCACGGGCGCGCCTTGCGCTCAGCCGCGCCACCCGTTGGCCGCCAGCCTTGAACTGCACAGCGTAGACGTCGTTGAATCCGCGCCGCAGCAGGCGGCAGCCTTCAACCGGGCCGAGCGCTGGCCAGTGCTGCGCCACGGCCTGCGCGATGGCCGTGCCAGTGGGCGTGGAGTAGACCGTGCTCGCGGGCGGTTGCGGCTGCGGCTCGACGATGGTCGACGGGTCCATGACGTTCGGGGTGATGCGTGACGGCCGCGATTGTGCCGGGGGCGCCGTCCGCGAGCTGGGCAGCGCTATTCCTTCACCGACCCCGTCATCCCCGACACGTAGTACTCGACGAAGAACGAGTAGATGAACGCCACCGGCAGCGAGCCCAGCAAGGCACCGGCCATCAGCGGCCCCCACTGGTAGACGTCGCCCTGCACCAGCTCCGTGACGACGCCGACCGGAAGCGTCTTCACCTCGGAGGAGGAGATGAAGGTCAGCGCATAGATGAACTCGTTCCACGACAGCGTGAACGCGAAGATGCCGGCGGAGATGAGCCCCGGCACCGCCAGCGGCAGCACGATCTTCACGAGGATCTGCCAGCGGTTGGCGCCGTCGATCAGCGCGCACTCCTCCAGCTCCGCCGGGATGGAGCGGAAGTAGCCCATCAGCAGCCATGTGCAGAACGGGATCAGGAAGGTCGGATAGGTGAGGATCAGCGCCCAGCGCGTGTCGAACAGGCCGAGGCTGAACACCACGTTGGCCAGCGGAATGAACAGGATCGACGGCGGCACCAGGTAGGCCAGGAAGATCGACAGGCCGACATGCTTCGCACCCTTGAAGCGCAGCCGCTCGATGGCATAGGCGGCGAACACCGAAGCCGCCAGCGAGGCGAAGGTCGAGACCACCGACACCAGCACCGTGTTCCACAGCCATTGGGGATACGAGGTCTCGAACAGCAGCTTGTGGAAGTGCGCCAACGTCGGGTGGATGACCCAGAACGGATTGCCCTCGCGCGAGAGCAGTTCGGCCTCCGGCTTCACCGAGGTGATGGCCATCCAGTAGAACGGGAACAGCAGCACGACCAGGAATACGAGCAGCGGCACGTACACCGTCACCACCTTGCGCGGCAGCGAGTCGAGGAAGCTCATGCCGACCGTGTCGACCTGGCCTGGATTGCTGCTCATTTGTCGGACCCTCCCTGTTGCCACGCGCGGCGCTGCAGGCCGAAGAAACTGAACATCACGCAGGCCAGCAGGAAAGGCACCATCGCGATGGCGATGGCCGCGCCTTCGCCGAGCGCACCGCCCGAGATCGCGCGCTGGAACGAGAGCGTCGCCATCAGGTGCGTGGCGTTCAGCGGGCCGCCGCGCGTGATGACGTAGATGAGCTGGAAGTCGGTGAAGGTGAACAGCACCGAGAAGGTCATGACCACCGCGATGATCGGCGTCAGCAGCGGCATCGTCACGTGGCGGAACTGCTGCCACGGCGTGGCGCCGTCGATCGCCGAGGCTTCGTAATAGGAGGGCGAGATGGTCTGCAGGCCGGCCAGCAGCGTGATCGCCACGAAGGGCACGCCGCGCCAGACGTTGGCGATGATCACCGCGATGCGCGCGTTCCACGGCGAGCCGAGGAAGTCGATGTAGGTGTCGATCAGCCCCATCTTCACCAGCGCCCAGCTGATGATCGAGAACTGCGAGTCGTAGATCCACCAGAAGGCGATGGCCGACAGCGCCGTCGGCACGATGTAGGGCAGCAGGATGACGGCGCGGAAGAAGGTCTTGAAGCGGATGTTCTTGTTGAGCAGCAATGCGAGCCACAGGCCCAGGAAGAACTTGAAGACGCTCGCCACCGCCGTGTAGAAGATCGTGTTGAACAGGGCCAGCCGCGTGACCGCGTCGCCCCACAGGAACTCGTAGTTCTCCAGCCCGATCCACTCGCCCGGGCGGCCGACCTTGGCGTCCGTGAAGCCGAGGTAGGTGCCCAGGCCGAGGGGATAGGTCAGGAACAGCAGCAGCAACACCGCCGCCGGCAACATGAACATGAGGCCGAGGGCGTTGCGACTGTTCTGGATTCGCTGAATCAGTGTCATGAAGCCTCGTTAAATGCCAGTGAGATCACCAACTCTTTTCCAGAAACTCCGCGAATCTGACAGGCGAGCGGCGCGGGCTCGGAAGTGCCGCGCAGAAGGCGTGAAGCTTTCGTAGCGAGGGCATCGAGGTCGGGTTGAGGAGCGGAGCCGTACTCCCGTACGGCGAGCACCGCAGACCCGAGATCGGTGGCCGCAGTAGAAAGATTCACACCTTCTTAGACCTTGTAGTAACGCTCGGCGCGCTTCTGCGCACGCTCGGCGGCTTCCTTCGGCGTCTTCGAACCGCTCGCTGCTTCCGCCACCATGTTCGGAATGATGAAGTCCGCCGCGACGCCGGCCGAGGCATAGCCCAGCTTGCCGTCGTAACCGGCCGGGCGCAGGTTCTTGACCGAGTCGCGGTAGGGCGTGTTCTTCGGGTCGGAGGTCCAGATCGAATTGGCCTCGTAGGCGCGCAGCGGTTGCGCGACGTAGCCGCCGGCGCCGATCAGCCAGGCGTCGAACTGCTCCTTCTCCATCATGAAGCGCAGGAACTCCTTGGAGGCCTGCGGGTACTTGGTGTACTTCATGATCATCTGGTTGAAGAACAGGTGCGACTCGGTCGGCACGCCCACCGGCCCGACCGGGAAGACGGCATGGTTGATGTCGGCCGCCATTTCCTTGACCTTCGGGTCCGGCGAGTTCTTGGCCGCGTAGTAGACCGAGATGCCGTTGTTGGTGACGCTGATCTGCCCGTCGAGGAAGGCCTTGTTGTTGTTCGGGTCCAGCCAGGACAGCGTGCCGGGGATGAAGTTGGCGTAGAGCTCCTTGGCGTACTCCAGCGCCTTCAGGGTCTCGGGGCTGTCGAGGACGACCTTGTTGCTCTTGTCCACCAGCTTGCCGCCGAAGGCCCAGGTGAGCCAGTTGCACCAGGTACTGTCGCCGGTGGCGTTGCCGAGCGCCATGCCGCCCGGCGTGCCCTTTTCCTTCAGGGCCTTGTACATCTTCAGGAAGTCGTCGGTGTTCTTGGGGAAGGCGTCGTAGCCGGCGGCCTTGAGCATGCTCTCGCGATACACCATGAGCGAGCCCGAGGCGCCCAACGGCAGGCCCAGCCACTTCTTGCCGTCGGGGCGCATGAAGGCCTCCGCGGCGGGATACCAGCCGCCGTATTTCTTGCCGAGGTATTCGGCCAGATCGGTGCAGTCGAGCAGCTTGTCGGGGTAGAGGTTGGCGTCGTCGTTGGTCGACAGGATGATGTCCGGGCCGGCGCCGGTGTTGGCGGCCACCGCTGCCTTGGGGCGCACGTCTTCCCAGCCTTCGTTGTCGACGCGCACCTCGATGCCGGTGGCGTCCTGGAACTTCTTGACGTTGGCCATGTAGGTGTCGATGTCGCCCTGCACGAAGCGGCTCCACCGCAGCACGCGCAACTTGGCGCCCTTCTCGGGCTTGAAGGTCATGTTCTGCGCCTGCGCCAGCGACGAGAACAGCACGGAGCCGGTGCCGACAGTGGCTGCGGCAGCGAAGCCGGCCGAGCCTTTGAGGATCTTGCGGCGGTTGTTGAAGTCACTCATGGATGTCATGTCGTCTCCTGGGGGTTTGACGTGCCGGTGGAAGTGGAACTGTCGTGGTGATCAAGCCACGAGCCTGTGCCCGTTGCTCGCGTCGAAAAGGTGTGCGCGCTGCAGGTCCGGCTGCAGCAGGATGGTGCTGCCGGGTGCGAAGTCGTATCGCTCGCGGAACACGGCGGAGAGGTCGGCGCCTTCATGCCGGCAGGCGACGAATGTGTCCATGCCGGTCGGCTCCATCACCACCACCTGCGATGGAATGCCGCCCGAATCCGCCAGCGACAGGTGTTCCGGCCGCGTGCCGTAGACGACCGGCTGGCCGTCGATGCCACCCGCGCGAACCGGTGCGTCGAGCCGCGTGCCGTCGTTCAGTTCCACATACGCGCCGCTGCCATTGCGATGCAAGGTGCCCGGCAGGAAGTTCATCGCCGGCGAGCCGATGAAGCCCGCCACGAACTGGTTGGCCGGGTTGTCGTAGAGGTCGAGCGGACTGCCGGTCTGCTCGATGCGGCCGTCGCGCATGACGACGATCTTGTCGCCCATGGTCATGGCCTCGATCTGGTCGTGCGTGACGTAGATCGAGGTGGTCTTCAGGCGCTGGTGCAGTTCCTTGATCTCGCTGCGCATGGCCACGCGCAGCTTGGCGTCGAGGTTGGACAGGGGCTCGTCGAACAGGAACACCTGCGGGTCGCGCACGATGGCCCGGCCCATGGCGACGCGCTGGCGCTGGCCGCCCGACAACTGGCGCGGATAGCGATCGAGCAAGGGCGTGAGCGCGAGGATCTCGGCGGCGCGCTTCACCTTGGATTCGATGGTCGGCTTGTCGGTCTTGGCCAGCGCGAGCGCGAAGGCCATGTTGTCGCGCACCGTCATGTGCGGATAGAGCGCGTAGTTCTGGAACACCATTGCGATGTCGCGTTCCTTGGGCGGCAGATCGTTGACGCGCTTGTCGCCGATACGGATCTCGCCGCCGTTGATCTGCTCCAGCCCCGCGATCATGCGCAGCAGCGTGGACTTGCCGCAGCCCGACGGGCCCACGAGCACGGTGAAGGAGCCGTCCTGGATATCGATGTCCACGCCATGGAGGATGGGCACCTCTCCGAAGTTCTTCTTCACCGACTGGATCGTGACACTGGCCATGCACTGGGTCCTGAAAGTTCGCAAGTCAATCGTCGGCAACCGATAACGGGTTGGCAGCCGCGCAGTATTCGCGGTGCGACTTGGCAGCGCTATCAGGGCAAACCGTTACGCACTAACCCCCGGAAATTTGTATGATGACCACATAACTACGTCCATTTCCTCCGCGCCCATGCGGACCTCTGCTCTTTCCGCCCCTCCCCCGCTCACCGTCGATCGCCTGTCAGACCGGCTGGCCGCGCGCCTGAGCGCGCAGATCGATACGGGTGTGCTGCGCCCCGGCGACCGGCTGCCGACCGAGCAGCAACTCGCGCTGGCGCACGGCGTGTCGCGCACGGTGGTGCGCGAGGCAGTGCACCAGCTCAAGTCCCGCGCCCTGGTGCAATCGCGCCAGGGCTCGGGCGTGTTCGTGGCGCCGAGCCCCGTCAACCAGCCCCTGATGTTCGACCCGACCGTGCTCGACTCGGTGCAGTCGGTGGTGCATGTGGTGGAAGTGCGGCGCGTGCTGGAGGGCGAGATTGCCGCGCTGGCGGCCGAGCGCGCCACGCGCAGCCAGATCGCCGCCCTGCGCCGTGCGCTCAAGGGCATCGACGACGCCGTGGCCGCGGGGCAGGATGGCGTGGCGGAAGACCTTGAATTCCATCGGGTCATTGGCGAATCGACCGGCAACCCGCAGTTCCGGCTGCTGCTCGGCTTCCTGGAGCAATACCTGCGCGAGGGCATGCGCATCACGCGCGGCAACGAGGCGCGGCGGTCCGACTTCATGGTGGCCGTGCAGGCCGAGCACCGGGCCATCTACGAGGCCATTGCGGCGCGCGACCCGGTGGCCGCACGCCACCACGCAAACGAACACCTGATCCGCGGCGAGCAACGGCTCGTCGAGGGCGGAATCATCCACGGCAGGCGCCGGCAGGCCGCCGCCAAGGCAACCCATCAACACAAGGAAATCCCATGAAACTGATGATCACCGGAGGCGGTGGCTTCGTCGGCGCACGGCTTGCGCGCACGCTGCTGCAACGCGGCACGCTGGCCGGCCAACCCGTCGACCGCATCGTGCTGACGGACATCGCCCCGCCACCGGCCGACCTGCTGGCCGATGCCCGGGTCGAGGCCCGCACCGGTCCGTTGCTCACGCAAACCGACGCGCTGCGCACGGAGTCCTTCGATGGGATCTTCCACCTGGCGTCGGCCGTGTCGGGCGAGTGCGAACTGGACTTCGACCTCGGCATGCGGTCCAACCTCGACAGCACGCGCGCCCTGCTCGACGCGATCCGCGCCAACGTCACCGCGGGCGGCAAGGTGCCGCGCTTCCTGTTCTCCAGCTCGGTGGCGGTGTTCGGGCCGGACGCGGCCGTGCCGATGCCCAAGCTCGTGGCCGACGACACGCTGCCGGCGCCGCAGACCTCCTATGGCGTGCAGAAGCTGATCTGCGAACACCTGATTGCCGACTACACGCGCAAGGGTTATGTCGACGGCCGCGCCGCGCGACTCATGACCGTGACGGTGCGTCCGGGCCGGCCAAATGGCGCGGCCTCCTCCTTCTTCAGCGGCATCATCCGCGAGCCGCTGGCCGGTGTGGAAGCTATCTGCCCGGTGTCGGCCGACGTGTCGCATCCGATGTCCTCGCCGGGCCGCACCATCGATGGATTGATTGCCGTCTACGAAGCCAGCCGCGAGGCCTTCGAGGGCCGGCTCGCGCTCAACCTGCCGTCGATCAACGTGCGCGTGGGCGACATGCTCGACGCACTCGAGGAAGTGGCGGGCGCCAAGGTGCGCGGGCTGGTGCGCTTCGAACGCGACGAGCGCATCGCCGGCATCGTGGCCAACTGGCCCACGGGCGCGACCGCCGCGCGCGCGGGCAAGCTGGGCCTGCATCCGCACGACAACTTCGCCGACATCATCCGGCAGTACGTGGCCGACTGCGCGGCACTACCCAACGCGAACGAAACCCTGAAGGGAATGAACTGATGAAAACCGACAAGTCCGACAAGAAGGCCAAGGCCACCGCCAAGGGCGCCTCCAAGACCTCGAAGGCCAAGGCCGTCAAGGGCAAGCCCACCGGCCTGCGCTCGCAAGCCTGGTTCGACAACCCCAACAACGCGGACATGACCGCGCTCTACCTCGAGCGCACGATGAACTTCGGCCTGAGCTTCGACGAGTTGCAGTCGGGCCGGCCGATCATCGGCATCGCGCAGACCGGCTCCGATATCGCGCCGTGCAACCGCCATCACATCGTGCTGGCCGAGCGCGTGCGCGAGGGCATCCGCGACGCGGGTGGCATCGCCTTCGAATTCCCGATCCATCCCATTCAAGAGACTTGCAAGCGCCCGACCGCCTCGCTCGACCGCAACCTGCAATACCTCTCGCTGGTCGAGATCCTGTACGGCTATCCGATTGACGGCGTGGTGCTGACCACCGGCTGCGACAAGACCACGCCGGCGCAGATCATGGCCGCGGCCACGGTCGACATCCCGGCGATCGCACTGAACGCCGGGCCGATGCTCAACGGCTGGTTCAATGGTGAGCGCACCGGCTCGGGCACCATCGTCTGGCGTGCGCGCGAGATGATGGCCGCAGGGGAGATCGGCTACGAAGGCTTCCTGAAACTGGTGGCTTCGTCCGCGCCGTCGACCGGCCACTGCAACACCATGGGCACGGCCTCGACGATGAATTCGCTGGCCGAGGCACTGGGGCTGACATTGCCGGGCAGCGCCGCCATTCCCGCGCCGTACCGCGACCGGCAGGAGATGGCGTACATGACCGGCAAGCGCATCGTCGAGATGGTGCGCGAGGACCTCAAGCCGTCCGACATCCTCACGCGCGAAGCCTTCGAGAACGCGATCATCGTGAACTCGGCGATCGGCGGCTCGACCAACGCACCGATCCACCTGAACGCGATCGCGCGGCACATCGGCGTGGAGCTGAGCACGGACGACTGGGAAAAGCACGGCTACAAGGTGCCGTTGCTGGTGAACCTGCAGCCCGCAGGCGAGTACCTCGGCGAAGACTTCTATCGTGCCGGCGGCGTGCCCGCCGTGGTGGCCGAACTCGTTGCCAAGGACAAGATCAAGCCCGCGATGACGGCCAACGGCAAGACGCTCAAGGACAACTGCGAAGGCCAATTCACCAGCGACCGCAAGGTGATCTTTGCCTACAACAAGCCGATGAAGAAGGATGCCGGCTTCCTCAACCTCAAGGGCAACCTGTTCGACTCCGCGATCATGAAGACCAGCGTGATCACCGACGAATTCAGGAAGCGCTACCTCGAGGACGAGAAGGACCCGATGGCTTTCGAGGGCACCGCCGTCGTGTTCGACGGCCCGGAGGACTACCACCACCGCATCGACGACCCGAAGATGAAGATCGACGCGCACAGCGTGCTGTTCATGCGCGGCGTGGGGCCGGTCGGCTATCCGGGCGCGGCGGAAGTGGTCAACATGCGCGCGCCGGACTACCTGCTGAAGAAGGGCATCACCGCATTGCCTTGCATCGGCGACGGTCGGCAGTCGGGCACCTCGGGTTCGCCGTCGATCCTCAATGCCTCACCCGAAGCGGCGACCGGCGGCAACCTGGCGCTGGTGCAGACCGGCGACCGCATCCGCATCGACCTGAAGAAGCGCACGGCCAACATGCTGGTGTCGGACGAGGAACTGAAGTTGCGCCGGGAGAAGCTCGACGCGGCCGGCGGCTACAAGTACCCGCCGAGCCAGACGCCGTGGCAGGAGATCCAGCGCAGCGTCGTGGCCGAGTTGTCGGAGGGCATGGTGCTGAAGCCGGCGGTGAAGTACCAGCGCATCCACGCCACGTTTGGCGTGCCTCGAGACAACCACTGATGAAGGCGTGAAGATTTCGTAGCGAGGGCGCCGAGGTCGGGTCTGCGGCGCGGAACCGCACTCTCGGCGGTGACAACGCAGTTGCGGCATAGGCTGACAACTGCGCAAAGCGCTTGTCACGCCGGAGCCAACACTGCGGACCCGAGATCGGCGGCCGCAGTAGAAATATTCACATCTTCTTCGGGCGCAGCAGCGCTTCGATCGGATCGCAGGTCGCCGCGATGCTGTGCCCCTGGTACCAGTCGAAGGCCGCCCGCGACATGCGCGCGACCTCGGCGGGGGACTGATCGGCAGGCGGGATGCCCTTGAGGTACTGCACGCCGGGCGCCAGGCCGTCGTAGGCACCGGTGTTGGGCGACAGCAGCACGGGCACCGCGCCGTGCGCGCAATAGGACCCGAAGATGCCGCTCTTGGCCACGTCGTGTGGCGAGTAGGCGACCACGCCGTAGGTTGCGGTGCGCATCAGCGCGGATATCGCCTCGACCGACAGCCGACCATGCTCGATGACGCCATGCGACTTCAACAAGGCTGCGATTTCCGGGTCTTTCACCGGCGATCCGATGTCATGGATTTCCAGCCCGCTCGCGGCGGCCCAGCGAAACAGCGCCTCGCCACCCGCGCGCCAGGTGTTGACGCGCACGGGCGCCGTGCCGAACACGATCAGTTTCTTCTCGCGCACCGCCGGCAACCCGGAAAGCTCGCCGACCGTGGAATAGATCGGCATCCACAGATGCGGCAGGTGACCGGCCTGCGTCTCCAGCCAGTCGTGGATGTAGTGGGTGTTCGAGATCCAGAACTCGGATTCCCTGGCCAGTTGGCTCGCGATGTAGCGCTGCGCGCGCCAGACCCAGAACACGGACGAAGTGATGCGGTTGCTGACGGCGTAGGCCTCGTGCATGAAGACGCCGAAGCGCTTCATGCGCGGCTTGTTGCGCTTGACCCAGTTCAACAGGTGGAAGGGGGCGCCGTAGCGCGAGTAGCCGTACCCGCTGACATGCAGCAGCACGGCGTCGCCGTCGACCTCGAGGTCCTTGCGGTACCCGAGCACGCGGGCATTGCCCATGCGCTCGGCCATCGCGTGGGCATAGTCCATCACCCCGCCGGCCTCGTCGGGGATGACCATCGAGATGCGGTCAGCGGTACTGTCGTGCGTGGGCATGCCGGTGAGTGAAAAGTGGGGGTTCTGAAGGTCGGGCACGTTTACCGGGGGTGTTCTGCGCATCCGGGGCACGGACATGCGGCTGGGGCACCGTCGGCCGTGGCTGCGTGCTCCCTTGGGAAGCGGGAAATGATAGCCGCAGCCCCCGTCTGCCGACCACCATGGCCCGCAGCCCGGACCCCGGTTCATGACAAAAGTTTGGCCTGCAACGGGCGCGTGGATCCGGCGGACCCAATGGGCTGGGCACGCCGTTATTCCGCCGCACCCAATTGCCCCACCACCCCTTGCAGTTCCTGCGAGAAAGCCACCACCTGCCGGGCATCCAGCGAATAGGCCATCGTGGTCGCGCCGACCTGCAGCAGCACCAGCGCGCGCCCGGGTTCGCCTTTCATCACGGCCATCGCGCTGGCGTCGACCGGGCGCAAGGTCAGTGTGCCGTCCCCGCCAAAGTGCCGCGGCAGCGCCCGGATCTCGCCGGAGGCAATCGACACCTTCGCCAGCATGTGCGTGAGCTTGCTGATTTCAGCCACAGGCACTTCGAGCGGGACCGCGCCATCCTCCGTATCGATGGTGATGTTGAAGGTCAGCCCATCGTCATGCAGCGAGGCATTGCTGAGGCCGGTGTACTTGCGAGTTTGCATTGAGCAATCAATGGTCGCGCCGCGGCGCCGGCGTTGCGGCCGCGGCCGCCGCGTCTCGCTCGCGAACCTCGTCGATGCGGCGTGCCGTGAACTGCGCCGACATCTCCAGCTTCTTGAGGTCCCGCTGCGTGAGCGCATCGTTCTCTGCGAAGCTGAAGCAGCAGAGCGTGCCGTAGACGTTCCCGTCGCGCAACACCACCGGCACGCTGAGATAGCTGCCGATCGGGAAAGGCAGCTTGGGCATGCCCTGCGTGGCCGGATCGGTCGACCAGTGCTTGACCATCTGCGGCAGCCTGCCGTCGACCACGCGCTGGCAGAAGGTGTATTCGAGCGGATGCGACTGCCCCTCCTCGAACACGCGCTTGCCGGCATCGGCCTCGACGCGGCGGAACACGCGGTGACCGTCGACGAACTCGGAGACGAACACCACGTCCATGTTGAGTTTCTCGCGCAACAGTTGCAGCACCTCGGTGACGGCGCTGCTGATGAGCGCGTCGCCACCCTCGGCGGTGGCAACGAGCAACTCGGAAACCCGGACCTCGAAGGCATCGGGCGCGTAGTCTGCAGAATGTAATGCGTACATATTGATTTTCGGGTTGACCACCAGTGGCAAACGCTCAGCCAGCCCTTTTGTTCCTCCCTTGAATCCCACGTTTGCCGAACAAGCACTGTAGCCTGACCAGCGCAGATGCGCGCATGCCCCTGACTCACACGTAACGCGGAATCGGCCCGTTCTGCGGCGTAGTGTCCTCGCCCAGGTCCAGCGCCACGCGGTCGACGAAGCACCATCCCCAGCCCTCGGGCGGGTCATAGCCTTCGATGATCGGATGCTGTGTTGCGTGAAAGTGCGCAGTGGCGTGGCGATGGGGCGAGTCGTCGCAACAGCCGACGTGTCCACATGTGCGACACAGGCGCAAGTGCACCCAGCGGCTGCCGGCCTTCAGGCATTCCTCGCAACCCGGGGCGCTCGGCACCACGCGCGTGATGCTGCCGGTGTGCGTACAGTGCTTGCTCATGACGTTTCTCCCGTGCGTCGGAGGCGACATGTTCCCATGGAGACCGCGACCCTGCCAGTCAATTCGGGCGGGCACGCGCCTTGCAGATGGCTGTTGGCCTACGTAAAGTCCGGCGGGCCGTCCATTCCGGCTTTTGCCGCAATACTGCAAAGTACTGCTCTTTGCCTGGAGCCTCGATGCCAGACCCCGGTTACCGCCACGCGCTCGAAGAAGGCGCACCGCACCCGCTTGGCGCCACGTACACCGGGCGGGGCGTCAACTTCGCCGTGTTCTCCGCGCACGCGACCAAGGTACAGGTTTGCCTCTACGACGAGTCGGGCACCAACGAGACGGAATGCATCACGCTGCCCGAATACACGGACGAGGTCTGGCACGGCTTCGTGCCGGGCCTGTTGCCGGGCACGCGCTACGGCCTGCGCGTGCACGGCCCGTATGAACCCGCGAAGGGCCACCGTTTCAACCACCACAAGCTGCTACTCGACCCCTATGCCAAGGCGCACATGGGCGAGCTCAAGTGGGGCCCCGAGGTGTTCGGCTACACCGTCGGCCATCCGGACGGCGACCTGAGCTTCGACGAGCGCGACAGCGCACCCTTCATGCCCAAGTGCGTGGTGGTGGATTCGCGCTTCAAGTGGACGCAGACGGATGCGGTGCGCGTGCCGTGGAACCAGACCGTGTTCTACGAGACGCATGTGCGCGGCTTCACGATGAAGCATCCCGGCGTGCCGGAGCACATGCGCGGCACCTTCGCCGGACTGGCACGCGACGAGGTCCTCGGCCCGATCCGCGAGCTGGGCGTGACCAGCGTGGAACTGCTGCCGATCCAGATGTTCCTGAACCAGCCCTTCCTCACCGAAAAGGGACTGATCAACTTCTGGGGCTACGACACCATCGGCTTCTTCGCGCTCGACCAGCGCTACCTGGACGGCCCGAACATCGACGAGTTCAAGCACATGGTCGACCGCTTCCATGCGCACGGGCTGGAGGTGATCCTCGACGTGGTCTACAACCACACGCCCGAGGGCAACGAACTCGGCCCGACGCTGTCCTTCAAGGGCATCGACAACGCGAGCTACTACCGCCTGATGCCCAACCACGACGGCCCCGGCCCGCGCTACTACATCAACGACACCGGCACCGGCAACACCGTCAACCTGAGTCATCCGCGCGTGCTGCAGATGGTGACCGACAGCCTGCGCTACTGGGTGACCGAGATGCGCGTCGACGGCTTCCGCTTCGACCTGGCCACGATCCTCGCGCGCGAACCGCATGGCTTCGACGAGGGCGGCGGCTTCCTGGACAGTTGCCGGCAGGACCCGGTGCTCTCCAGCGTCAAGCTCATCGCCGAGCCGTGGGACATCGGGCCCGGCGGCTACCAGGTCGGCCGCTTTCCGCCGGGCTGGGCCGAATGGAACGACAAGTTCCGCGACAACGTGCGCGCCTTCTGGAAGGGCGACGAGGGCATGGCGCCAGCGCTCGCGCAATGCCTCACCGCCAGCGGCGACTGCTTCAACCACCGCGGCCGCAGGCCGTGGGCCAGCGTCAACTTCATCACCGCGCACGACGGCTTCACGCTAGCCGACACTGTGAGCTACAACGACAAGCACAACGAGGCCAACGGCGAGGACAACCGCGACGGCCACTCGCACAACCGCTCCTGGAACTGTGGTGCCGAAGGCGTCACCGACGACGAAGAAGTGCTCACGCTGCGCGCGCGCCAGCAACGCAACCTGCTGGCCACGCTGCTGCTCTCGCAGGGCACGCCGATGCTGCTCGCCGGCGACGAGTTCGGCCGCACGCAGCAGGGCAACAACAACGCCTATTGCCAGGACAACTTCATCAGCTGGGTCGACTGGGACGCGGCCGGCGAGGCGCCCAGCAGGGCGTTGAGGCAGTTCGTGCAGCACCTCATGCATCTGCGGAAGACGCTGCCGGTGCTGCGCCGCAACCGCTTCCTGACCGGCAAGACCGTCGAAGGCACCCGCCTGCGAGACGCGACCTGGCGCCTGCCCAGCGGCGCCGAGATGCACGCGAGCCACTGGCACGATCCTCAGACCCGTTGCTTCGGCTTGCTGCTGGAAGGCAGCGTGCCGGGCTCGTCGCTGCCCCAGCCAGTGGCCGATGCGAGCGTGCTGATGGTGTTCAACGCGTGGGAAGGCGCGCTCGAATTCAGGCTGCCGTCACGCGGCAGGGCCAGGGGCAAGGTCTGGACGCGCGTGGTCGATACGGCGCTGGAGGTGCAGGAAGAGGATGTGTTCCGGCCGGGGCATCGCTACATGGTGACCGGGCGGTCGATGCTGGTGTTCCACTCGCCCTGAGCCCGCCGGGCCGGGGGCGTCAGAGCCGGCCCAGCACCGCCTTCAGTTCCTCGACCGAAGCCGGCTTCGGCACGTGCGCGTTGAAGCCGGCGTTCAGCGCCCGCCGCGCATCGGCGCGGCGACCGTAACCGGACATCGCAATGGCGGGAATATCGGCGCTGGCCGGCCGACGACGGACCTCGGCGATGAGTTCGTAGCCGTCCATGCCCGGCATGCCGAGATCGGAGATCAGCAAGTCGTACTTGTTGGCTTCGAGCATGGCGAGCGCACTCTGGCCGCTTTGGGCAACGTCGACGATCGCGCCTTCGAGGCGCAGCACTTCCGCGAACGGCATGAGGCCTTCGGCGTAATCGTCGACGGCGAGCACGCGCCAATGGGCGAAGCTCACGGCCTTCGCGGGCTGCTCCGGCGTGGCTTGCGCCAATCCCTCCTGCAATGGAAAACGCACCGTGAAGGTGGCGCCCTTGCCCAGGCCATCGGACGCCACCGCAACCTCACCGCCATGCGCGTGCGTCAGTTCCTGCACCAGCGCCAGCCCGATGCCCAGCCCCGTATTGGCCGCCGTGTCCTCGCCGCCTGCCTGGTTGAACATGCCGAACACATGCGGCACGAACTCCGGCGCAATGCCGGAGCCGGTGTCGGACACCGAGATCCGCGCCATGTCGCCCTCGCGTACCGCCTCGACGGTGATGCGGCCGCCTTCGGGCGTGAACTTGACCGCGTTGTTGATCAGGTTCCACACCACCTGTTCGATACGCACCCGGTCACCGTGGCAGACCAGGCCTTCCTCCGCATTCACTTCCAGCGCCAGCTTCTTGCGTTCGAGGTCGGCCGACCCGGCATGCGCCAGCGTGTGCGCCACCTCGTCGAGTGCCACCGCCGTGCGGTTCAGGCGCAGCTTGCCGGTGCGGATGCGCGACAGGTCGAGCAGGTCGAGCAGGTCGTTGATGATCTTGCTCTGGCTGCCGACGGCGCGCTTGATGGTCTCGCCGATGCGCCGTACGCCCGGATGCCCGGCGACCTCGGGCAGCCGCGTGAGCAACTCGGCATTCATCTGGATCAGGTTGAGCGGCTGCTTGAGTTCGTGCGACATCACGGCCAGGAACTTGTCCTTCAGCTCGTTGGCGGTCTGCGCG
This sequence comes from Variovorax sp. dw_308, assembly GCF_019207085.1. Taxonomy (GTDB): domain Bacteria; phylum Pseudomonadota; class Gammaproteobacteria; order Burkholderiales; family Burkholderiaceae_C; genus Variovorax. Next base: position 425,379 of record NZ_JAATOM010000005.1, read on the forward strand.
TTGAGGCTGGCGCGCTGCTCCTTGTACAGCAGGTGCTCCTGCGCCATCTCCTGCTGCTTGGTGCCGGTCATGTCGCGCGCGATCTTGGCGAAGCCCTTGCCGACATCGCTCTCCAGCGGCGTGGTGACGCCACTGCAGAACAGGCGGCTGCCGTCCTTGCGTTGATGCCAGCGCTCGTCTTCCGAGCGGCCTTCCTCGCGGGCCTTGCGCAGCTCCGCTTCGGGCACGCCCTTGGCCCGGTCTTCCGGCGTGAAGATGGCCGCGAACGGGCGGCCGATCATCTCGTCGTCGCGGTAGCCGAAGATGCGTTGCGCACCCGCATTCCAGGTGACGATGGCGCCGCCCTCGTCGGTGGTGATGATCGCGAAGTCGCGCGTCGTCGATGCGGCCACGCGCAGGCGTTCCTCGCCGGCGCGCACCTGCTCCTCGGCCCGGCGCAACTCCGTCACGTCGAAGAAGTTGAGCACGGCACCGTCGATCTTGTCGCCGGCGGTGCGGTACGGCAGGATGCGCGCGACGAAGTGCCGGCCATCGGTGCTCTGGACGCGCCGCTCGATGGCGCGCAGCTTCTGGAAGGCTGCCTCGGCGTCTTGCGCCAGGTCGGGATAGTCGAGGCGGCTCGTCATGTCGAACAACGGCCGGCCGAGGTCCGATGGAATGAGGTTGAAGAGGGTGCTCGCATGCGGCGTGTAGCGCTTGATGCGCATCGCCTGGTCGACGAACACGGTGGCGACTTCCGACGATGCGATCAGGTTCTGCAGGTCGTCGTTGATGTTGCCGCGCTCCTCGACCTTGACCTTGAGCTCGTAGTTGACGGTGATGAGTTCCTCGTTGATCGACTGCAGCTCTTCCTTGCTGGTTTCCAGTTCCTCGGTTGCGGAGCGCAACTCTTCGTTGATGGCCTGCAGTTCCTCGTTGGACGCCTTGAGTTCCTCGGTCGAGCTTTCGGAACTTTCGAGCGTGTTCTGGAGATGCAGCTTGAGTTGGCGGATCTCTTCCTCGAGCTGGCTGACCATGAGCTCGCGCGCGACGTCTGGCGCGGCGTCCTTGTCGACGCCCAGGCTCTCATCGACCTCGTCGAACACCACCAGCATCAGCGGCGGACGACCTTCATCCTGCTCGAGAGGACGCACCGTGAGATTGAGATAGACCTTGCGGCCATCGCCGCGCTTCTGGGCGATGCGCGTCTCGACGCTGCGGTTGGTCTGCGCGGCGCGGAACAGCGCGGTGCGCAGTTCGAGCCGGATGTCCGGGCGGACGTTGTGAAGCAGGTTGTGCGACGGCTCGCCGCCCGCGCGTTCGAGGAAGCGGCCGACGCCGTCGGAAAGATGCAGCACGTTGTGATCGGCATCCAGCAGCACGCTCGGCGGCGACAGTTGCTCCAATGCGCGCAGGTGGAGCTCCGCAAAACCCGGACGCTCGTGGCGCACCGCATTCGGATGCAGGCCCGTGCGTGCGACCTTGGGCCGGTCGCCGGGCAGGTCGCTGATCAGCGGCAGATGGCGCGCATGCGTCGCCTGCGGATTGGCGCGGAAGATGCGGTGCTTCTTGTCGACCGCGGTGAACAGGTTGCCTGCCGCGTCGGCCGATTCGGATGAGCCGAGGAACAGGTAGCCGCCCGGGCGAAGCGCCACGCGGAATATCTCGAGTGCACGCGCCTGCGCCTCGCGATCGAGGTAGATCAGCAGGTTGCGGCAGCAGATCAGGTCGAGCCGCGAGAACGGCGGGTCGCGCAGCAGGTCGTGCACTGCGAAGAGCACCTGCTCGCGCACCATGCCGGCGACGCGGAAGCGGTCCTGGTCCTTCAGGAAGTACTGGCGCAGCCGTGCCGGCGAGATGTCCGCGACGATGCCTTCGGGGTAGCTGCCCTTGCGCGCGACTGCAATCGCACGCTCGTCGATATCGGTGGCGAATACCTGCACCTCGACCGGCTTGTCGTGCAGCTCGGCCGCCTCGCGCAGCAGCACGCTGAGCGAGTAGGCCTCTTCGCCGGTGGCGCAGCCGGCGGCCCAGGCGCGCACCTGCTCGCCCGGCTCCTTGTCCGTGAACAGCGCGGGAATCGCCTCGCGCTCCAGCGCCTCGAAAGCGTCGCGGTCGCGGAAGAAGTTGGTGACGCTGATCAGCATGTCCTGCAGCAGCGGGACGGCTTCTTCGGGGTGGTCGCGCAGGTGGTCGCGGTAGGCGGGCAGGTCGGCGAGGCGGTTGACCTGCAGCCGCCGCTCGATGCGGCGCAGCACGGTGGCGCGCTTGTAGTGGCGAAAGTCGTGCCGCGTATAGCCACGCAGCAAGCCCATCACTTCCTGCAAGGCCTGCTCGGCCTGCTGGGCGGCGGCGGGGCCGGCGGGCGGTTCGATGAAGGGCGCGATGTCCTCCGCGTCAGGCAGGCGGATATTTCGCGCGTTCTGCCACAGGTCGACCAGGCGCTGCGGCATGTCCACCGCCGGCAGCACGATGTCGACCATGCCGGTGGAGATGGCCGCGCGCGGCATGCCTTCATGGGCCGCGTCGTCGGGCGTCTGCGCCATCGCGATGCCGCCGTGCTCCTTGATGCGCGTGAGGCCGACGGATCCGTCGCTGCCCGTGCCCGAGAGCACGATGCACACTGCGCGCTCGCGATGGACCTGCGCCAGCGTGCGGAAGAACACATCGATGGCCATGCGAGGTCCGCCCGTGCCCTGGCTGGGCTTGGGCTGCAGGTAGCCGTCGTTCATGAGCAGGTCGACGCCCGGGGGGATCACGTACACGTGGTCGGACTCGATCTTCGTCGGCTCGGTGACCTGGCGCACCGGCATCCGGGTGGCGCGCTGCAGGATCGCCGCGGCGCTGCTTTCGTGCTTGGGCGAGAGATGCATGATCGCCACGAAGGCCATGCCGGCGTGGGCGGGCATCTGTTCGAAGAATCGCAGCAGGGCTTCCAGCCCGCCGGCGGAAGCGCCGATGCCGACCACGGGGAAATTCAGCGAACTGCGGGCCGGGCCTGCCGCGGCGGGCGCGTCGGATGAAGAGGGTGTCGTTGTCGACATGTGATGTATGGCGTTGGCCCGGCGTTGTTGTCCGGCGGCTGCCGCCCGGATTCTGCCCACGAATCGCGTGCGAGTGTGTCGGACGGGGACGCTCGTTCCAGACCGCCCCGTGGCCGCCCTCTTCAGTCCACCTTCGCGCCGGACGCCTTCACCACCACGCCCATCGCATCCCAGTCGCTGCGCAGCAGTTGCTGGAACTCGGCCGCCGTCTGCGTGCGCGGCTCGACGCCGAGGCGCGCGAAGCGCTCCTGGATCGCCGGATCGGCCAGCACCTTGTTGACGGCGGCGTTGAGCCTCTCGACCTCGGCCTTGGGCGTGGCCGCTGGCGCGAGCAGGCCGATCCACGAGTCGAAGGAATAGCCGGGCAGGCCGCTCTCCGCCACGGTCGGCAGGTTGGGCAGGAAGGGGCTGCGCCGGATGCCGGTTGTCGCCAGCAGCTTGATGCGCGCATCGGTCTGGAAGCCGATCACGCCGATGCTCGACGAGATCACCGCCTGCACGCGGCCGGCCAGCAACTCGTTGACGGCCTCGCCGGTGGACTTGGTCGGGATGTGCGTCATCTGCAGGCCGGCCCTGGCAAGGAAGGACGCCATCGCCAGGTGCGTGGCGCTGCCGTTGCCGGCCGAGGCGTAGTTGTACTTGCCCGGGTTGGCCTTGACCTCCTTGATGAAGTCCGCCGTGGTGCCGACGTTCATCGCGCTCGACACCGCCAGCGCATAGCCCGCATTGCCGAGGTTGGCGACGCCGACGAAGTCCTTCAGCGGGTCGTAGCCGAGCTTGCTGTAGAGGTGGCCGGCGATGTGATGGCTGGCAGCGGCGAGGACCAGCGTATTGCCGTCGGCAGGGGCCTTGGCCACGAGGGCCGCGCCCACGCTGCCGCCTGCGCCTGCGCGGTTCTCCACGATGGTCGTTGCGCCCAGCGCCACGCCCAGTTCGCTGTTGAAGGCGCGCGCCACGGTGTCCTGCACGGCGCCGGTGGCGAAGGGCACGATGATGTGGATCACGCGCTGCTGGGCCATGGCGGGAAGGGCGGCAGCTGCTGCGGCGGCGGCGATGAAGGAACGGCGGTCGAGCGCGAAGGACATGGCGGGAGGGCTTTTTTCTTCCAGGGGGTTGAACGGATTCATGCGGCGACCGGCAGCCAACGCTGCGCCAGTTTCACGAAGTAGCTGGCGCCGATCGGGATGATCTCGTCGTTGAAGTCGAACGAGGTGTTGTGGATGATGCAAGGCCCGGGCCCGTGGCCGTCCAGGCGGTGGTCGCCATCGCCGTTGCCGAGGAAGGCATAGCAGCCCGGCCGCACCATCAGCATGTGGGCGAAGTCCTCGGCGCCCATCACGGCGGGCCAGTCGTCGGTGACCATGTCGTCGCCGACCACCTCGCGCATCACGCTGGCGGCGAAGCGCGCCTCGTCCTTGTGGTTGACCACCGGCGGCGAGGCGCGGATGAAGCTCACCTCTGCCGTGCAGCCATGCGCCTCGGCCACGCCTTTGGCCACGGTGCGCAGGCGCTCCTCGATCTTGTCGAGCGCGTCGATGGAGAAGGTGCGCACCGTGCCGCCGACCGTGGCCACGTCGGGGATCACGTTGGGTGCATCGGAGCCCTGCAACTGCGTGACCGCGAGCAGGGCGCGCTCGGTGCTGGCGATGGTGCGCGGCACGATGGTCTGCAGCTGCTGCGCCAGCGTGACCACCGCCGCCACCGGGTCGATGCCGGTGTGGGGCATCGAGGCATGCGTGCCTCGGCCGCGCATCGTGACCTTCCAGGTGTTGCTCGACGCCATCAGCGCACCCTCGTTGAGCGCGAAACGGCCTACCTCGCCGACCGGGAAGTTGTGCAGCGCGAACACCGCGTCGCAGGGGAAGCGCTCGAACAGGCCGTCCTGGATCATCTTCTTCGCGCCGGCCTTGCCCATCTCCTCGGCAGGCTGGAAGATGAAGTGGACCGTCCCGTCGAAGTCATCCGGGCCTTGCCGGGACAGGTGCCATGCGGCGGCGAGCAGCATCGTCGTGTGGCCATCGTGGCCGCAGGCATGCATGCGACCGGCGTGGGTGGACTTGTGCGGGAACTCGTTGGCCTCGTGCAGGGGCAGGGCGTCCATGTCGGCGCGCAGGCCGATGGTGCGTTTGCTCGTGCCCTTGCGCAGCACGCCGACCAGGCCGGTGCCGGCGATGCCGCGGTGGACTTCGATGCCCCATTCGGTCAACAGTGAAGCGACCTTCTCGGAGGTGCGGTGCTCCTCGAAGCCGAGTTCGGGATGGGCGTGGATGTCGCGGCGGATGTCGATGAAGCGGGCGACGTTGGCGAAGGAGTCGACGATGTTCATGGGTGCAAGAGCGGGTTGGGTCGGGGTGATTCTCGGACGCCCGGCGTTCCCGTTCAGGCCTGTGGATTCACCGATGTACAGCCATCAGGACTTTTGTAAGCTTCTGCGACGCGTGCGCCCGGGCGCATGACGTGCGGGCGCAGCGCCCTTCACGTTGGCCATTTCCCGTCAGGTTTTCGCCTTGCGTCTTCAATTCGCGATGCGAGCCAGACCTTGAACAATGAGGTGCGAATACGTTTCCACGGCCGCGGGCCATGCCCGATGCGCGGCAAGCCACAACCAGAAGAAGCACAGCGCCGCAAACGACAGTTGTATCGCGGCGGCGCCATCCAGGAAGGACCGGCGATCTCCAAAAGGCTTGGGCCACTTGTTGTCGCGCGCAAAGTCATCGACATCCTCCGCATACTGCCCACGCAGATACCTGAGTTGACGATCGGCTGCCCGAACCCCGAGCCATCCGGCCACGGTGATGCCCAGGCCCGCGAGCGGGAGCGCAGCAAGGAGAAAGTCGACCAGCCATGGCGCGATGACGGCGGCGTTCCCGGCTTCGCTTGCCGCAGATGCCTGGATGAGCGCGAGCGCGACGAACAGCAAGCCGTTGAGCTGGAACGCCCAGGTCATGCGCTGATGGACGAGTCCATCCTCACGCGAAATCTGTGCCGAGATGAATTCGTACTGCTGCCTGCGCGCTGCGGCGAGCTCCGAGTGACTGGACGAAGTCGCCTTGGCCTTCAAGTCGTCTTCCAGGCGAATGCTGATCGCATTGGTCAGCCGGACGATCGACGCGGCTACGCCGGGGCCTGCCACATTCAGCGTGACTTCGGCTTCGCGAGAGTCCGCTGCTTCGCCTCGCTGCCCATCCATGCGCGTTGCGCCGCCGATCTTTTCCTCGCCGCCAACGTTTCTCATCGATGCCTCCGATCTGGACAGCTGCTTGCCATTGGCCAATTTGCCGCCTGACGCTCTCCAAGGCAACGCCGTCTATCGATCCAGGCGCGGCAGATTTCTGCCCTTCGGGGCAATCGGAAGCGCATGGGAGGGCAATTGATGCAGCCCGCGAGGCAGGCAAGAATCCGTCTTTGCCTCCCGGCAGCGGGACGCCGAGCGACCTGAACGTCTGGAGAGTGCTGCGATGAGGGACCGCCTCTGATGCCTGCCATGGCAAGTACCGGCAATTCACTGCGCACACTGCAGGCCGGTGCGCTGATCGCCTGCGCGCTGCTGGCGGCATGCTCCAGGAAAGAGGCCGAGAAGCCGGCGCCAGCACCGACGGAAGTCTCGGTGCAGACGGTCAAGGCGCAGCTGGTCCCGATCACCTACGACTTCGTCGGCCAGACCGAAAGCTCGCAGCAGGTCGAGATCCGCGCGCGGGTCGACGGCTTCCTGGAAAAGCGCGTGTACACCGAAGGCAGCTTCGTGAAGGCCGGGCAGGTGCTGTTCCAGATCGACCCGAAGCCCTTCAATTCGGACCTGAAGGCCGCGCAGGCCGAACTGGCGCAGCAGCAGGCGCGGCTCTCCACGGCGCGCGCCAACCTCCGGCGCGTGAAGCCGTTGGTCGCCGACAACGCGCTGGCGGCGAAGGACCTGGACGATGCCACCGGCAGCGAGCAGGCCGCCGCCGCGGCGGTGGAGGCCGCCAGGGCCAAGGTCACGGATGCGTCCCTGAACGTCGGCTATGCCACGATCACTTCGCCCCTCGACGGACTCTCGTCCTTCGCGAAGGTGCAGGACGGCGCCTATGTCAACGGACAGAACAGCCTGCTGACTTATGTGGCGAAGCTGGACCCGATGCGCGTCAATTTCAGCTTGTCGGAGAACGAATCGCTGCGCATGCACGACGAAGTGGCCAGCGGCAAGCTGCTGCGGACGCCGCGCAACGACTATGCGGTGGAACTGCTGATGGCCGACGGGACCAGCTACCCGGCGCAAGGGCGCATCACCTTCTTCGATGCCGCGTTCAGCCAGGACACGGGCACCTTCCTGCTGCGCGCCGAAGTGCCCAACCGCGAGGGCGTGCTGCGGCCGGGCCAGTTCGTGCGCGTCAGGGTCCACGGCCTCCAGCGTCCCAATGCGATCGTGGTGCCGCAGCGCGCCGTGCAGCAGGGCCCGCGCGGCGCCTTCGTCTGGACGGTGGACGCGGAGAACAAGGTCCTGCAGCAGCCGGTCACGGCCGGCGACTGGCTGGGCGACCAGTGGCTGGTGAGCCGAGGGCTGAAGGATGGCGACCGCGTGGTGGTCGATGGGTTCATGCGGCTCGGACCCGGCGCGCCGGTGCGCGTGAAGGAGGTCGCGGCCGAGCCCTTGCCCGTTGCCGCTTTCGCTGCGACGCCGGTTGCGCGCGCTGCCGGGCAATCGGCCGCAGCGGCTGCGGGCGCCGGTGCCACACCCAGCGGTGCGGCCGGCGCCATCGCCGCCCCGGCTCCTGCAGCGACCCTCGGCACCGAGGCCGTCTACTTCGACCCGGCACGGACCACGCTCGATGCCACCGGCCGCGCGCACCTGCTCGGCGTTGCGGCCACGCTGAAGGCCAGGCCCGATGCACGTGTCGCGCTGCACGGCTTCGTCGACGCAAGCGGCAATCCACAGGCCAACGCGCAACTGGCCAAGGCGCGCGCGCAGGCGGTGCGCGATGCGCTGGTCGCCGCCGGCGTGCCGCGCGAACGCATCGACATGCAGGCGCCGGCCGACATCGTCGGCGACCAGTCACCCGCACTCGCGCGTCGCGTCGACGTCGTGGTGGCGGGGGCGCGATGAAGTTCTCGCACTTCTTCATCGACCGCCCCATCTTCGCCTCCGTCATCTCGATCGTGCTGGTGCTGGCCGGTGCGGTGGCGATGCTGAACCTGCCGATCGCGCAGTTCCCGGAGATCACGCCGCCGCAGATTTCCGTTACCGCGACCTACCCCGGCGCGAGTTCCGAGGTGGTGTCGCAGAACATCGCCGCGCCGATCGAGCAGCAGGTCAACGGCGCCGACCACATGATGTACATGAACTCGACGTCGAGTTCGACCGGCAACATGACGCTGTCGGTGTACTTCGAGATCGGCACCGACCCCTCGCTGGCGCAGGTGGACGTGCAGAACCGCGTGAACCTCGCGCTGCCGACGCTGCCATCCGCGGTGAGTTCGCAGGGCGTGTCGGTGGCGAAGAAGTCGCAGGCCTTCATGATGATCGTGGCGATCTATTCGCCGGACAACAGCAACGATCCGACCTTCATCGCGAACTACGCCAACATCAGCGTGCTCGACGCGATCAAGCGCGTGCCGGGCGCCAACCAGAGCTCGATCTTCGGTTCGCCGGACTACGCGATGCGGCTGTGGCTCAAGCCCGACCGCATGGCCTCGCTCGGCCTCACCGCCACCGACGTGCAGCAGGCCGTGGCGGCGCAGAACCAGCAGTACGCCGCCGGCCGCCTCGGCGCATCGCCCACCGCCGGGCCGGTGCAGCAGACGATCCCGGTCGCGACCTCGGGGCGCATGACCGAGCCCTCGGAGTTCGAGAACATCATCCTGCGCGCGTCGCGCGACAGCAATGGCGCGATCGTGCGGGTCAAGGACATCGGCCGCGCCGAACTCGGCGCCAAGGACTATTCGATCCGCTCCAAGTACAACGGCAAGACCGCCACGCTGATCGCCATCTACCAGCAGCCCGGGGCCAATGCGCTGCAGGTGGCGAAGGACGTGAAGGTGCTGCTGGCCGAGATGAAGAAGAGCTTCCCGCCGGGACTGGACTACGACATCGCGCTGGACACCACCGAGTTCGTGCAGGAGTCGATCAAGGAGGTGGTGCACACCTTCGTCGAGGCGCTGGTGCTGGTGGTGCTGGTGGTGTTCCTCTTCCTGCAGAGCTTTCGCGCGACGCTGGTGCCGATCCTCGCGGTGCCGGTGTCGATCCTGGGTGCCTTCATCGGCATGACGGCGATGGGCTTCTCGATCAACATGCTGACGCTGTTCGGCATGGTGCTGGCGATCGGCATCGTGGTCGACGACGCGATCGTGGTGGTGGAGAACGTCGAGCGCAACATGGCCGAGTTCGGGCTGCCGCCCAAGGAGGCGGCCAAGCACGCGATGGACGAGGTCAGCGGGCCGGTGGTCGCGATCGTGCTGGTGCTGTGCGCCGTGTTCATCCCCGTGGCCTTTCTCTCGGGCATCACAGGGCAGCTCTACAAGCAGTTCGCGATCACCATCGCGGTGTCGGTGGTGCTGTCGGGGCTGGTGGCATTGACGCTGTCGCCGGCCCTGGCGGCGATCCTGCTGAAGCCGCAGGCGCATGGCGAGAAGAAGGGCTTCTTCGGCTGGTTCAACAAGAAGTTCGATCGGCTGACCGACGGCTACGGCCGCAGTGTGCAGCTGGCGATCAAGCGGGTGGGCATCGCGGCGATCCTGATCGTCGGCATGGTGGCGATCATGATGGGCTTGTTCAGGAAGGTGCCATCGTCCTTCCTGCCGGTGGAGGACCAGGGCTACATCTTCACCGCGGCGATCATGCCGGACGCCGCCAGCCTCGACCGCACCGAGCTCGCGACCGATCGCGCCCAAGCCTGGTTCAGCAAGCAGCCGGCGGTGAAGTCGGTGGCCTCCGTGCCCGGCTTCAGCCTCATCGATTCGCAGCTCAAGTCGAACGCCGGCGTGCTGTTCGTCTCGCTCAAGGGTTTCGCGGAACGGCAGGCGCCGGGCGACAAGGCCGACGCGCTGATCCACGAGGCCGGCAAGGAATTCGCGTCGTACCAGGACGCGGTGATGATCCCGGTGAACCCGCCGTCGATCCCCGGCCTCGGCACCACGGGCGGCTTCGAATTCTGGGTGCAGAGCGAGGGCGATGCCACGCTGCAGCGCGTCGAGCAGGTGACGCGCGAGCTCATCGCCAAGTCGCGCGAGCGGCCCGAACTGCGCGGCGTCACCTCGACCATCAACACGCGCTCGCGCCAGCTGATGGTCGACGTCGACCGCGACAAGGCGGAGAGCCTGGGCGTGCCGGTCGAGGCCGTCTACACCACGCTGCAGACGCTGTTCGGCTCGCTCTACGTGAGCCAGTTCCCGAAGAACAGCCGGCTGTTCCAAGTGATCCTGCAGGCCGAGCCCGACTACCGCACCAAGCCCGACGACCTGCAGAACATGTACGTGCGCAACCGCGACGGCAAGATGGTGCCGCTGAAGGCGCTGGCCACCACGCGCTACGTGGCGGGTGGCGACATCGTCACGCGCTTCAACAACTTCACCGCGGCCAAGATCACCGGCGATGCGGCCGTCGGCTACAGCTCGGGACAGGCCCTCGACGCGATGGAGGAACTGGCGCGCGAGGTGCTGCCCGCAGGCTTCTCGTATGCGTGGTCGGGGCAGTCGTACGAGGAGCGCAAGGCGGGCTCGACCGCGGGGCTGGTGTTCGGCTTCGCGCTGGTGATGGTGTTCCTGATCCTCGCGGCGCAGTACGAGAAGTGGACGCTGCCGATCGGCGTGCTGCTGGCCGTGCCCTTCGCGCTGTTCGGCGCCATCGCGGCCATCTGGATGCGCGGCATCCAGAACGACGTGTACTTCCAGATCGGGCTGACGGTGCTGATCGCGCTGGCCGCGAAGAACGCGATCCTGATCTTCGAGTTCGCGATCGAGGAGCGCGCGAAAGGCAAGTCGCCCTACGAGTCCGCGCTGAGCGCCGCCCGGCTGCGGCTGCGGCCGATCATCATGACCTCGCTCGCCTTCATCCTCGGCTGCATTCCGCTGGCGATCGCCAGCGGCGCCTCGTCCGCGAGCCGGCGGTCGCTGGGCACCGGCGTGATCGGCGGCATGCTGGGCGCGACGCTGATCGCGATCTTCTTCATCCCGATGTTCTTCTGGGGCTTCGAGACGCTGGCCGAACGATTCGCGAAGAAGAAGACGCCGCCGCAGGAGGCGGAGCCCGCGCCCGGCGCCGAGGACGTGCCCGATGCGCCGCATTGAACGTTGCGCGCCGGCACTCGCGGCCGCGATGGCCGCCCTGCTCACGGGCTGCATGCTGGGCCCGGACTACCAGCGCCCGGCCATCGAGGTGCCGGCGCAATTCCGGGGTGCCGCAACGCAGGCCAACGCCGTCGCGAACGCCAGCGACACGGCCTGGTGGCGGCAGTTCGGCGACCCGAAGCTCGATGCGCTGGTCGACGAAGGCCTGCGCAGCAACGACGACCTGGTGGCCGCCGCCGCGCGTGTCGACCGCTACTACGGCGTGCTCGGCACCACCCGCGCACCGCTCTTTCCGCAACTCGGCGCCGACGCCGCGGGCAGCCGCACGCGTGCCAGCGAACAGACCATCTCGCCCGCTCCCGCGACCAACCCCTACAACGCCGTGCAGGCGACGCTGCTGGCCAGCTGGGAGATCGACCTGTTCGGCCGCACGCGCCGGCTCAGCGAGGCGGTCGCCGCCGACCTGCAGGGCAGCGAAGCCTTCCGCCGCGGCACGGTGCTGTCGCTCGTGGCCGCCGTGGTCACAGGCTACGTGCGCCTGCTCGACCTGGACCGGGAGCTGGAAGTGACGCGTGAAACGCTGCGCATCCGCCAGGATGCGCTGACGCTGTTCGAGAAGCGATTCAAGGGCGGCGTGGTGTCCGAGGTCGAGGTGAGCCAGGCGCGTTCGGACTACGCCACGGCGCTGCGCAACATCCCGCTGCTGGAGCAATCCATCGCGGAACTGGAGAACGCGTTGTGCCTGCTGCTCGGGCGCAATCCCGGCCCGATCGCGCGCGGCGGCCCCCTCAGCGCGCTGACGGCGCCGGCGGTGCCAGCCGGCCTGCCATCGGACTTGCTGGACCGCCGGCCCGACATCCTGCAGGCCGAACAGGCGCTGGTCGCGGCCAATGCGCGTATCGGCGCGGCGAAGGCGGCGTATTTCCCGAGCATCTCGCTGACCGGGGCGTTCGGGCAGTCGAGCCGTTCGCTGTCGGACCTCTGGGGTGGCGCGGCGCGCGTGTGGACCTATGGCGCGGATGTCAGCGTGCCGATCTTCACCGCGGGTGCCATCGCGGGCCAGGTGCGCAGCGCCGAGGCGGCGCAGCGAGAGGCGCTTGCGCAATACCGCAAGAGCGTGCAGACGGCGTTCGGCGAAACGGAGAACGCGCTCTCCGGCATCGTCACCAGCCGCAAGGCGCTCGACGCCCAGAAGCTGGCGGTGAGTTCGCTCGACCGCTACCTGCGCCTCGCATGGCGCCGCTACGAAGGCGGCTACACCAGCTACCTGGAGGTGACCGATGCCGAGCGCAGCCTCTTCGCGGCCCGCATCCAGCTCGCGCAATCGGAAGGCGAGGTGCTGCTGCAGAGCATTGCGCTCTACAAGGCGCTGGGCGGCGGCTGGATCGACATCGCGGTGAAGGAGGCGCCGCAGCCGCAGCGGTAGTTGGCTGGAGTCGGTTGGTGGCTTCCGGCTGCCGGCGCTTCGACGGCGCGTGTGACGCCATGCGAGACGGGCGCCCGCGCATGGATGAACGCTAAAAAACCAGCGTGCGCCAGCGCAGGTCGCTTGCACGCGCCATGAACTGCACCGCGCCGCCGCGCCGCGTGCATTCCGGCACCAGCGTCGCGGCTGACAGCCCGTGCGCCTGCAACGCATCGGAACAGGCGAAGAACACCGCGCCGTGGCTGGCGGCCTCCTGCATCGCGTCGTACACCGTCTTGGGATGGCTCGAAGGCCGCAGCGACGCGGCCACGCCCGGCTGCAACAGCAGCACGCTGCGCGCCGTGAAGTAGATCTCCACCGGCATGTCCAGCGCGGCCGCGGCGGCCGCGTGGAAGAAGGGCGTGGCGAGTCGATGCGGCGCCTCGGGCTCGCTTGCCCACAAGAGGATCGCGATGCCTGCCGCTGTGGGGTCGACAGCGACATTCATTCCAGATCCTTTATCACCTGGGCCGCATGTTGTGCCATCGCCTCGGCCACCGCGTCGCCCTGCATCAGTTGCGGCCGGTCGGCCTCGAAGTCGCGCAGCGTCAGCCGTGCCAGCCATCCTTCGCCGTATGGATCACGATGCACCAGTTCCGGCGTCTCCTCTAGCCGCGGATTGACTTCCACCACCGTCCCCGTCACCGCGCTCTTCACCGACACGATGGCCTTCGCCAGCTCCACCACCGCGACCGCGCGTCCCTGCTCGATCTCCGTGCCGACGGGCTTGGCGCGGCACATGTAGATCTCGCCCGACAGCTTGATTCCCAGCGCCGTGATGCCGACCGTCGCCGTCCCGTCGCCATGCACGCGCGCCCAGACGTCATGCTCGACAAGGTAGAGCAGGCCCGATGGAAACTGCAATGACAAATCAACCGGCATTCATCAACCTCAAAATGCGACAGACAAAGGCGTTGTATCGCCGTAGCGAGCGACTGGAGGTTGCGCCGGGAAGCGCAGCCGTACACGCGTACGGCGAGCATCGCAGGTGCAAGATCCGGCCGCGCAGTAGGCGAGACAATGCCTTTGGCGGAGGGGGGAAAGAGTCGAACTTTCGCGGCGACGCATGGCGCCACCCACCGGGTTTGAAGCCCGGCCGTCCCACCAGGGACGCTCCCCCTCCATGATCCACAAAACCAATTTGCCGCCAGGCCGTGCGCATGCCGTCATGCCGCCACCTGCCCCAGGAACAGTTGCGTGTCGCTGCGCAGCCGGTGCACGTCGCCCACACGTCGCAGCAGTCCCACGCGATCGAAGTATTCCAGCACCTGGATGGCGCGCTTGCGACCCAGCCCGGTCGCGTCGCGGAAGCGGGCCGCCGTCACTTCGCCGGGTGTCCCTGCGGCGACCGATCGCAGGATCTCCGCCATGCGCACCACGCAGTCCTGCGAGTAGTAGAGGTCCTTGATGACCTGATGCAGCTCACCTTGCTGCGCCAGGCGGGCCAGCGTGGTGCGCATCAGCGTCTCGCTCTCGCGCGTGTCGGCCGCCAGGTCACGCACCCAGCAGCCTTCGAAGCCGGTGGTGGACATCAAAGGCTTGACCTTTTGCGCCAGCCGTTCGTCGGTTGCAGACAGCCGCAGCCCATGCTCCGGCAGATGCACGAACGTCCCGCGCAGCACCACCTTGCCCTCGGCGCGCAGCGACGACAGCAGCGCGCGCCAGAGCGGTTCAGCCAGGCGGGGCGCCGCGAGCCGGCGCAAGCGTCCCGCGTCGGGGCCCAGCGCGTTGGGCTCGCGTGCATGGAACGTTGCCAGCGCCGCCAGCACCGCTTCCTGTGCAGCATGTGCAAACGCCTCGCCAAGCGCCCAGTCGCCCTGCGCCGCGTCGACTACATGCAGCGTCCCGTACGGCAGCGCTGGCAGCTCATTCGCCGGCATCCCTTCCGCCAGGGCCCAGCGCCGGAGCGACACGCCGGAGGGCGCGGCACCGATGAGTGCAGCGAGGCGCGAGCCCGCATCCGGCTGTGACCACGCATGCAATTCAGCCAGGCGCTGCGGCGTGCGGCGATAGCGCACGGGGGCAAAAGGATCGAGCACCCGCCCGCCCGCGAGCGTGCGACTGGCCGAGTTGTCACGCAGTACCACGCGGTCGCCATGCCACGCGCCGATGGGCTGGCGCAGCACCAGTTGGACGAGCGCCGACGAACCCGGCGCGATGGATGACGCGGCGCCATCGCTCTCGTCGCCCTGCACCTGCAACACCGCGACGGTGCCCAGCACATCGACCGAACCGATGTGCGCATGCACGGGCGTGCCGGACCGCAAGGCCTTCGCCTCGTCATGCCACAACGTGAGCGACGCATCGATCCGGTCCGTGGCCGATGCGCAGCCCAGCGCCACCAGCCACTGGCCCCGCGCCACCTGGTCCTTGCCGATGCCCGCCAGTGACACCGCACAGCGCTGCCCGGCGTGCGCGCGCGTCACCGTGCGGTTCTGTGCGTGCAGGCTGCGAACGCGTGCGTGCAGCTGTGTCGCGCTGGGCGTCAACACCACTTCGTCGCCGACCGCCACTTGCCCCGCATGCACCGTGCCCGTGACGACGGTGCCGACGCCATCGAGCGTGAACGCACGGTCGATGGCCAGTCGGAACGACGACGCGTCCTGCAACCGAAGGGGCACGGCGCGGGCCGCCTCGAAGAGCAACGCACGCAGCGTCTCCACGCCTTCACCACTGTGCGCAGACACCGCGATGACGGGCGCGCGCGAGAGCGGCGAGCCCGCCAGCAACGCGCCCACCTCGGCACGCACTTGGTCCACCCGCTGCGCATCAACCCGATCGACCTTCGTGATCGCAACTGCTCCACGCGCGAGCCCGAGCAGCGACAGCACCGCCAGGTGTTCGCGCGTCTGCGGCATCACGCCGTCGTCGGCCGCGACCAGCAGCAGCGCGAAGTCGATGCCGGTCGCACCCGCGAGCATGGTGTGCACCAGCCGCTCATGCCCGGGGACATCGATGAAGCCGATGCGCTCGTCCTGCGGGTGGCCGGGCACGTCGAGGAAGGCATAGCCCAGCTCGATGGAAATGCCGCGCTTCTTTTCTTCCGGCAGGCGATCGGTGTCCACGCCGGTGAGCGCGCGCACCAGCGTGGTCTTGCCGTGGTCGATGTGGCCTGCGGTTCCGACGATCATGGCTACATGAAGTTCCGTGTGTGCAGATTGGCCAGACGCTCGGCTTCGGCGCGCGAGAAGCCCAGCCGGGCGAGGCGTGCACGGCGGCCGGCCGCCATGTCGCGCTTGAGCCCCTGCACCGCCTGGTGACCGCGCGCGATGGCGCCCGGCGCCAGCTCGCCCGCCGCCAGCAGCACCAATGCGTCGAAGACCTCCTCATTCAGTCCCGCCGTGCCCGCCAGCATGTCGTAGCGAACTTCCACCGCGTTGCGCAGTCGCGGCTGAAAGTCGGGCTGTGCCGCAAGCCGGTGCTCCAGATGCGCCATGCCAAAGGCGACGTGACGCGCCTCGTCACGGGCCGTCAGGCGCGCGATCTGACGCGTCACCGGATCAGGCGCATGCTCTTGCAGGAAGTTCAGCAGGTTCACGAAGCTGCCTTCGCCGAGCACCGCCAGAAGAAAGGTGGACACGGAGAAGTCGGGTGCGTCGAACAGGGTGCGCAACGATGCCTGTCCACCGGCCGTCGACAGCGCAGGCTCGTGGCCGCGCAGCGTCGCGCGGCGGGTGAACACCTCGACATGCCGTGCCTCGTCGGCGCACTGCAACGCGAGCAATTGCAGCACCTCGCGGTAGTGTGGATGGATCTGTCCGAGGTGCCGCGCCGGCACGAGCAACGCCGCGTTCTCGTTCTCGATCAGGTAGGTCATGACCTGCACGACCGCCGCCTCGATCGCCGCAGGCAGCTCGAAATCCGCATGCCAGTCGATGGCCGTTTCGGGGTCCCACTGCGCCGCGGCGCCCTGGCGGTAAAGCTCGCCCGCAGTGGCGGCCCAGATCTCGTCACGGCGACGCAGGCCGAAGTGGAATGGCGTACTGCCCGCCTCGACCACGGCGCCGCGCGCCGCCAGGCCCCATGCCGGCGACGCTTCTTCCGCAGGCATGCCGGGCGCGTCCGACGCCGCGTGCCCGGTCGACAACGCGCCGCGCCAGCGGCCTTCGACCTGCCCCCCGTTCGTCACCCACGCCTCGACGCGGCCCGCAGCCCCATCGTCGAGGCGCATCGCGTGCCCCTGCTGACGACACCATGCCGCCAGATGCATCTCCCACGCGGGCGCATGTCCGCACACGCGCAACTGCCCGCCCGCCGGCACTTCGGCGAGCGCGCGGCGGATCAGCAGCAGGGCGCCCTGGTCCAGTCCGAGCGACTCAATATCGATAGTCGGCGGCGGTGATGCGTCCATCGGGGCTGTAGAAGTGTTCGTCGTCGATGGCGCGCTCCAGCAGCGCGTAGCCGCTGGTGCGGCCGACCCGCCATTCCCGAAGTCCTTCCAGTTCGAGCAAGGGCCGGACTTGCGGATCGTCCCAGCGCATGGCCATCAGCAGCGACAGGAAGCGCTCGACCAGGGCAGCCGGTGCATCAGGACTGGTGGTGAAGTTGCAGTGGTCGAAGGGCTGCGTGGTGGCGATGACGCGCGTGCTGCCGGCCGGCAAGGTGCCGTCTAAACCGAAGGCCAGGTGGTTGCCATCGATCAGGCAACACGCCTGGATCTCGCTCGCCATCAGCGCCAGTGCGGCATCGCGTTCGCCGCCGATATGGTCGCCATGCTTGCCGCCGAGCACATCGAAATAGCGCGCCGTGAAGTCGCGCTCCTTCACCAGGCCATTGCCGCGCAGATGGTCCAGCGGGATCAGCGTGGCCTGCGGTGAATCGACGGCTCCAAGGCCCACCGTCTTGCCGCGCAGGTCCGCCAGCGTGCGCAGCTCGCTGTCGGCACGAACGACGATGACCGAGCGCAGGTCGCAGTCGGTGTCGCGCATGGCCACCGCCTGCACGGCCTGCCCGCGGCTGCGCGCCATGCGGTCCGCGCGCACCCAGGCCAGCGGCGAATTCCATGCAAGGTGGATCGTGCCGTCGAACTGCGCTTCGACCTGGCGTTCGTAGTTCGAATACAGCACGTAGTCGAAGGCCAGGCCGTTCTGCGCAAAGAAGGCCTTGAAGCCTTCCCAGATGGTGACGACCTTCGGGGCATAGGCCACCGCACCCATGATCAGCGTCGGTTCGGACATCGCCGGCTCCCTCAGAACAATGGCAGGCCGGTGATGGCCTTGCCGATGAAGTCGTAGAGCACGTCGGATGTCGGCGCCATCACGCTCGCGGCGCGTGCGTCGCGGAACAGCCGCTCGATGCCGACCTCCTTGCGGAAGGCGGCGCCACCGCACACGCGCATCGCGATGTCGGTGACTTCCAATGCGGTTTCGCCGGCGGCGGCCTTGACTTCGAGCACGCGCAACATGGTGTCGGCGCGACCGGCGCCGATGGCCGCGACGGTGTCGTCCAGAAGGGCCTGCGCCATGTCGGTCTTGATGCGCGCGCGGGCCAGGTAGGCGCGGATGGTCGGAAGGTCTGCCAGCGACGAGCCGAGGTGCAGGTGCTTCGTCTGGCTGACGTGGGACACGGCCCGCGACAGCGCGCCATCCATGAGGCCTACCGAGCAGGCCGCGCTCAGCACGGAGAACCACGGCAGCACCACGCCCATCATGACGTCGAAGCCCTTGCCGTCTTCGCCCAGTCGATCGGCCGCGGCGACGCGAACACCCTGCGCCGTGATCGGTGTCGAGGCATTGCCGCGCAGGCCGAGGCCGTCGAAGCTGCCGGGTTGCGACAGGCCATCGGCTTTGGCATCCACGTACCAGAGCGTGCTTGCGCCCTCGGCCGCGAGCGGCTTGCTCGACCAGACGTAGCTGTCCGCCTCGAAGGCCGAGGTCACCCAGCTCTTGCGCGCGTCGAGCAAGATCTGCTCTGCGTCTGCGCGCGCGGTGCCGGTCGGTGCCCAGAAGTGGCTGCGCGAATCCGCTTCGGAGAAGGCCAGCGTGCTCAGGTGCTGGCCCTGCGCGATGGCCTTTCGCACAGTCTCCTTGCCGAACTGTTCGATCACCGCGGTGGCGCAATAGTGCATGCAGAGCACCATGGCGGTGGAGGGGCAGTCTTGCGCGATGCGCGACACGACCTGCGCGGCTTCCTTCATGCCAAGCCCCATGCCGCCCACGGCCGCCGCCGACGTCATGCCAAGCAGGCCTGCCTTGCCCAAGGCCTCGATCACCTCTCGCGGAAAGCGTCCCTCTCGGTCGGTGCGCAAGGCCAGCGGCGCCAGTGTTTCGGCAAGGATGGGGGCGAGTGCGGAGAGATGGTCCATGGTGGTTCTTCTGGTGGAAAAATCTTAGGCCAGCATTTCGTGGAGAAGGGGCAACTGCTCCTCGAAGGCGGCACTGTCTTCGAGGCAGCGCAGGTCGAGCAACAGCCGATCCTCAGCGACCCGGCCGATCACGGGCAACGGCAAGGCGCGCAGCGCAGTGGCGATGGCATCGAGCGCGGTGCCGAGGCCTTTCTTCGCCGTGCCGGCTGGCGCCAGCGCGAGGCCGGCCGACGGCAGCCGCGCCACCGGCAAGGAGCCCGAGCCGATCTGCCCCAGCAACTCGACGACCCCGACCGTGAAGCGCGGTGCCACCGCTGCCGCAACCTTCGGCTGCAACGCCTGCGCCATCGAACGGATCGCATCGGCAGGCCGCGTGAGCATGCGCAGCGTGGGCAAATCTTTGGCGAGCCGCTCGGGCCGCAGATAGAGCATCAACGTCGCCTCGAGCGCGGCCAGCGGCAGCTTGCTCATGCGCAGCGCACGCTTCATCGGGAACTTGCGGATGCGCCCCACGGCCTCCTTGCTGCCGACGATGAGTCCCGCCTGCGGGCCGCCGAGCAGCTTGTCGCCGGAAAAGGTGACGACGTCGCAACCGGCCGCGAGCATCTCCTGGGGCAGGGGCTCGCGCGGCAGGCCGTAGTGCGCCAAGTCGACCAGCGAGCCGCTGCCCAGGTCCGTGGCCAGCGGCACCCCGCGGGCGTGCGCGATGCCGGCGAGCGTGGCCTCGTCGACCGCCGCGGTGAAACCCTGCACCGCGTAGTTGCTGGTGTGCACCTTCATCAGCAGCGCGGTGTTGGCGTTGATGGCGCGTTCGTAGTCCTGCGGATGGGTGCGGTTGGTGGTGCCGACCTCGACCATGCGCGCACCCGCGCTCGCCATCACGTCCGGCATGCGGAAGGCACCGCCGATCTCGACGAGTTCGCCGCGCGAGATGATGACTTCGCGCTCGCGCGCCAACGCGGCAATGCTGAGCAGCACGGCCGCCGCATTGTTGTTGACGACAGTGGCGGCCTGCGCGCCGGTGATGGTGCACAGCAAGTCTTCGACGAGCGAATCGCGGTCGCCACGACCACCCGAGGCCAGGTCGTATTCGAGGTTGTTGGGCGCGGCCATCACCGCGAGCAGGCGCTGCATCGCCGCATCGGCCAGCACCGCGCGACCGAGGTTGGTGTGGATGACGGTGCCGGTCAGGTTCAGCACCGGGCGCATGCGCGGCGCGAGGCGAGCCTGCACGCGCGACGCCAGCGCATCCGCCAACGCATCCGCTTCGATGTGCGCCTTGTTCAAGCTGCCTGCCAGAGCCTGCGCACGCAAGCTGTCCAGCAAGGCACGCGCCTCGTTGGCCACCAGCGTGTGGCCATGTTCATCGAGCAACGCACGCGCCGCTTCCAGCCGAAGCAGCTTGTCCACAGAAGGCAGATCCTGGGGCCTGGCCTTCGAACCGTGAACCACGGATTCGTCGGTCGCAGCCATCAGCCGCCTCCGCCGTCGTCGGGAATGTCGGGCTCGCCGAACAGCAGCATCAGGTTGACGCCGTGGCGCTGGAAGCCCGCTTCGGACACCAGCAGGTCGAGGGTCACGCTGGCCAGGTCGTCGGCCACCGGTTCGACCTGCGCGTCGCGCTCCATGTGCACGATCTTCAGGTAGTGGCCGCATTCATCGCAGGTCTCGGCCTCGACCGGGTGCTTGACGGCCCTGTTGCCCTCCGCGGTTGCGGCGCCGACGGGCTCCAGCGATTGGTACTGGATACCCTTGGTGCCCTCGCAGTGGCTGCACTTGATGCGCACCATGTGCCATTGCGTCGAGCACAGCGAGCAATGCAGGTAGCGGTAGTTGCCGGCCGTCGCATTGACGCGCGAGACGCTGGCGGTCGGATGGCTGCCGCAGCAGGGGCAGGCCGTCGCGTCGTCGGTGCGGCCGAAGGGCGCAAGCCGGCTCTTCTCGCCCGCGGCCTGTGTGGACAACACCAGGTGCGTCCAGTACACCTGCAAGGCCGCGCCGATGAGAGGGGCGGGGCCAAGCTCCAGGCCCAGCATGAGGTTGTGCAGCAGGAGGTCGGCCTGCGCGTCGAGCCATTCGTCGTCGACTTCGCGCAGGGCCTGGACCGTCGCCAGCGCCGGACTGCCGGCCAAGCGCGGCACCAGGCTGTCGAGCAGCGACCGGAAGACCGCCCGCCATGCCGGATCGCGCGGCCAGTCGGTGGCCGGCACGGCAGGCATCCCGAGGCGCGCGGCCGATTCCAGCGCCGCGTCGTCCGGCACCTCCACGGCGGGGCAGTCCTGCAACGCACGGTGCTGCGCATGCACGACCTCGGCCATGAAGATGAGGAAGTCGCGCATCGGATGGCCGGCCGCCAGCTGCCGCAAGCGGATTTCCCTCTCGGCAAAGACGCTGGCACGCTGGGGCAGGACCAGGAAAGGAACCTGCTGCTGTCCGCCCGCGCGAATGGCGATCTCCTCGGGCGTCAGCAGGGGTGCAGCCTGGGTCAAGCTCATCCCTTCATTCTGCGCTCGGCCGCCGATTCCTCCGCGACGATTTCGCGGTACCAGAGCAGGTGGTGCTTGCGCGCCCAGTTGTAGGTGACGGTGCCGCGCATCATGGCGTGGACCGAGCCCTTGACCCAGATCGCCGCATACACGTGCGTGATCACGCCGAGGATCAACGCGATCGCCGACAGCGAATGCACCAGCACGGCGATGCGCCGCAAGGTGATGGGGAAATAGTCGACGAACCACGGCCGCCAGAACATGAAGCCGGTGACGAGCAACAGCAGCAGGCAGATGGTGAAGAGCCAGAACACGCCCTTCTGGCCGGCGTTGTACTTGCCGACCGGCGGCATCGCGTCCTCGTCGCCCTTGATGATCAGGTCCGGGGCCTTGCGCACCCATTGCGTATCGATGGGCTTCCAGAGGTTCTCATGCCAGAACTGGATGAACAGCAAGGCGAAGCCGAACACCATCAGCAGCCCGAAGAAGGGATGCAGGATGCGCGTCCACTGACCGCCACCGAACAGGTTGCTGAAGAAGAACAACGCCGGATGGAAGATCGCCAGGCCCGACAGACCGGCGCAGATGAAGAGCCCCGCCACGAACCAGTGGTTGGCGCGGGTGAGGTCGGTGTAGCGCCGGATGATGTGCTTCATGTCGGCGCTCCTCAGGTATCGGTCTTGTTGCGGGCCGGTGCCTCGTCGATGACGGCATTGGCCAGGGCATCGTCCGGCTCGTCTTCCTCCACTTCCAGCGGGCCGACCTTGTTGTAGTGGAAGAAGCTGACCACCGCCGCGCCGACCATCGCGGCCAGCGCCAGCGGCTTCACGGCGCCCTTCCACAACGAGACCAGCGGGCTGATCGTCGGGTTGTTCGGCAGGCCGTGGTACAGCTCGGGCTTGTCGCCATGCTGGAGCACGTACATCACATGCGTGCCGCCCACGCCCGACGGGTTGTAGACGGCCGCTTGCGCATAGCCGCGCTCCTTCAGGTCCGCGACCCGCTCGCCGCCGTAGTCGAGCATGTCGCTCTTGGTGCCGAAGTGGATGGCACCCGTCGGGCAGGCCTTCACGCAGGCCGGCTCCAGCCCGACCGTGACGCGGTCGGAGCACAGCGAGCACTTGTAGGCCCGGTCGTCCTTCTTGCTGATGCGCGGCACGTCGAAGGGGCAACCCGTGACGCAGTTGCCGCAGCCGATGCAGTTCTCGCTGATGAAGTCGACGATGCCGTTGGTGTACTTGACGATGGCGCCGGGCGCCGGGCACGCCTTGAGGCAGCCGGGGTCTTCGCAGTGCATGCAGCCGTCCTTGCGGATCAGCCATTCGAGCCGCGTCTCCTCGGTGCCGGAGACTTTCATCTCCACCTCGGAGTAGCGCATGACCGTCCACGACTCCGGCGACAGGTCGGCCGGGTTGTCATAGACGCCGACGTTGTTGCCGATGGTGTCGCGCAGGTCGTTCCATTGCATGCAGGCCACCTGGCACGCCTTGCAGCCGATGCAGCTGCTGACATCGATGAGCTTGGCGACTTCCGCCGTGTTGCGCGCGTGCGGCGGTTGCGTGGTGGTGGCCGAGCGGGCGGCGATGTCCAGTGATTGCAGGGATGACATTTTTCTTTTCTCCCTCAGGCCTTCTCGATGTTCACGAGGAAGGACTTGAACTCGGGCGTCTGCGTGTTCGCGTCGCCGACGAAGGGCGTCAGCGTGTTCACCAGGTAGCCGGGCTTGGCCAGTCCGACGAATCCCCAGTGGTTGGGCAGGCCCACCGTGTCGACCTTGTGGCCATCGCAGTCCAGTTGCGGGATGCGCTTGGTCACCAGTGCCACGGCCTTGATGTAGCCGCGGTTGGAAGAGACCTTGACGGTTTCGCCGTTGGCGATGCCCTTGGCCTTGGCCAGTTCCTCGCCGATCTCCACGAACTGCTGCGGCTGGATGATGGCCGAGGTGCGGACGTGCTTGGTCCAGTAGTGGAAGTGCTCCGTCAAGCGGTAGCTGGTGGCCACGTACGGGAAGTCCTTGGCCGTGCCGAAGGCCTCCAGGTCGCCCTTGAAGACACGCGCGGCGGGATTGGACCGCGCCTTCATGTTCTCCGGGTGCATCAGGTTCGTGGCCATCGGCGACTCGAAGGGTTCATAGTGAACCGGCAGCGGGCCTTCGGCCATGCCGGTGGGCGCGAACAGGCGCGAGACACCTTCGGCCGTCATGATGAACGGCTGCACCCGGTCCGGATCGCCCGGGTTCGCGTTGGTGCCGATGTCCGGTACGTCGGATCCACTCCAGGCCTTGCCGTCCCATTGCACCAGGCGCCGGGTGGCATCCCAGGGCTTGCCATCAGGCGCGCTGGAGGCAGCGTTGTAGAGGATGCGCCGGTTGGCCGGCCAGGCCCAGGCCCAGCCCAGCGTCTGGCCGAGGCCCCACGGGTCGGCGTTGTCCCGCCGCGCCATCTGGTTGCCCGCCTGCGTCCATGCGCCCGCGAAGATCCAGCAGCCGGAGGCGGTCGAGCCATCGTCGCGCAGCAGGCCGAAACCCGACAGCTGCTCGCCGGCCTTCGCCAGCACCTTGGTCTTGTCGGCGGGGTCGAGCACGTCGGTGAGCGCCTTGCCGTTGTATTCCATCGCCAGTTCCTCGGGCGAGGGGCTGTGCGGGATCTTGTAAGGCCAGGTGAGGTTGACGATCGGGTCCGGGAAGGCCCCGCCATCCTTCTCGTAGGCGGTCTTCATCCGGTGGAAGATGTCCGCCATGATCTCCGGATCGCCGCGTGCCTCGCCGGGCGGGCTCGCGCCCTTCCAGTGCCACTGGAGCCAGCGGCTCGAATTGGTGGCCGAGCCATCTTCTTCCGCAAAGCAGGTGCACGGCAGGCGGAAGACCGTGGTCTGGATCTCGGCCGTCTTCACGTCGTTGTGATCGCCGAAGTTCTTCCAGAACTCCGAAGTCTCGGTGTTCAGCGGATCGATGGTCACCAGGCACTTGAGCTTCGACAACCCCGCGATGATCTTCTTCTTGTTGGGAAACGACCCCACCGGGTTGAAGCCCTGGCAGATGTAGTTGTTGAGCTTGCCCTGGTTCATCAACTCGAAGGCTTGCAGCACGTCGTACAGCTTGTCGATCTTGGGCAGGTAGTGGAAGGCCCAGTCGTTCTCGGCGGTCGCGGCCTTGCCCCACCACGACTTTTGCAGGCTGACGAAGAATTTCGGATAGTTCTGCCAGTAGCTCATCTGGTTGGGACGCAGCGGCTTCAGGGCGCGGGTCTTGTAGTAGGTGTCGAGGTCCTGTTCCTTGTCGAGCGCCAGCGACATGTAGCCCGGCAACGAGTTCGACAGCAGGCCCAGGTCGGTCAGCCCCTGGATGTTGCTGTGGCCGCGCAGTGCGTTCATGCCGCCGCCGGCAATGCCCATGTTGCCGAGCAGCAACTGCATGATGGCGCCGGTGCGGATGATCTGCGAACCCTGGCTGTGCTGCGTCCAGCCGAGGGCATACATGACCGTCATGGCCCGGTCGGGCACCGCGGTCGAGGCGATCATCTCGCAGACCTTCAGGAACTTGTCCTTCGGCGTGCCGGTGATGCGGGTCACCAGCTCTGGTGTGTAGCGCCCGAAGTGCTTCTTCATGACCTGGAGCACGCAGCGCGGGTGCTCCATCGTCGGGTCGACCTTGGCGAAGCCCTGCTCGTCGAGCTCGTAGCCCCAGCTCGTGTTGTCGTAGCGGCGCTTGGCTTCGTCGTAGCCCGTGAACAGGCCGTCGTTGAAGCCATAGGCCTCGCCGACGATGAAGGGCGCGTTCGTGTAGCTCCTGACGTACTCCTGCTGGATCTTGTTATTGGTGAGCAGGTAATTGATCACGCCGGCGAGGAAGGCGATGTCGCTCCCCGCGCGGATCGGCGCGTAGTAGTCGCTCATGGCCGCAGACCGCGTGAAGCGCGGATCGACGACGACGAGCTTGGCCTTGTTGTTGTGCTTGGCCTCGATCACCCACTTGAAGCCGCACGGGTGCGCCTCGGCGGCATTGCCACCCATGATCAAAACCAGGTTCGCGTTCTTGATGTCCACCCAATGGTTGGTCATCGCACCGCGGCCAAACGTCGGGGCCAGACCGGCCACCGTCGGGCCGTGTCAAACACGCGCCTGGTTGTCGAATACGAGCATCCCCATCGAGCGCATCACCTTGTGCGTGATGTAGCCCGATTCGTTGGACGATGCGGATGCGGCCAGCATGCCGCTGGAAGTCCAGCGGTTGACGACCTGGCCGTCGGCGTTCTTGGCGATGAAGTTGGCATCGCGGTCGGCCTTCAGCAGCTTGGCGATGCGCGACATGGCCTCGTCCCACGAGATGCGCTTCCATTCGCTGCCACCGGGCTCGCGCACCTCGGGGTACTTCAGGCGGCTCGGGCTGTGCACGAAGTCCAGCAGCCCCGCGCCCTTGGGGCACAGCGTGCCGCGGTTGACCGGATGATCGGGGTCGCCCTCGATGTGGATGATGCTGCCGATCACGTTCTTCGCCTTGTCGCCAAGGCTGTACATGATGATGCCGCAACCGACCGAGCAGTACGGGCAGGTGTTGCGCGTTTCCGTGGTGCGCGCGAGCTTGAAGTTGCGCGTCTCGGCCAGGGCCTGCGTGGGCGAGAAGCCCAGCGCGACCAGGCTCGAGGCGGCAAGCCCCGCGCCACTCACACGAAAGAACTGCCGTCGATTCATGTCCATCGATGACCCTCCAGCGGCAACGCGGCCGCGTTGATATCGATCCTCACGGCCAGCTGCTTCCTGCGCTGACCGCCCCCTGTCCTATGGCTTCGCATTCGTGCCGTCGCCGCCAGTCGATTCGGGCGCGCCGCCCTTCGCAGCCCCGCCGTCCTGCTTGCCGCCCGTCATGCCGCCGATGGCGGTCGTGCCTTCGGCGGGACCGGCCGGTGCCGCCGAGGCGGGAAGCTCGCCGCCCGTGTGCGGCTTGATCTCAGACGCTGCCGCGCCGGGAAGCGGCGCGCTGTCCGCCTTGGGTGCAGGCACCGCCGGTGCATTGCGATCGCACGCTGACACGGCCAAGACTGCACCGAGCAAGACCACGACGCGCGCGTATCGGGAGTACATGGCTGCTTTCCTCGAACAAGATGGAGTGGACGCCTGCTGGAGGCGCGCAGCAAGCACGGAAAACCCCTAAAAACAGTGAACTATGGTTGCGTACAACAAGGCGCAACCGAATGCTTCAGTGTGGCGGCGGCAAGGCCAGGACCGCGTCAGCCAAGGCCTCGATCCCCGCGTCGGAAAGGTCCGACGCAACCACGGCGCGGCGCGCCTTCCAGTGGGCGAAGTGGCGTTCCTGCGAGCGCGCGTAATGCGGGTCGTAGTGCCTGCGCATCAGTTCGTCGAACAGCGGCGAGAGCGCATGCTCGCGCGCCCAGGCTTGCCACCGGCCGACCGTTTCCTTGCCCTGCATTTCCTTGAGCAGCCCGAGTTGTCTTGCGAGCGCCTCGGGGTCGTCGCCGAGGTAGGCGTAGTCGCGCAGCAGGTAGGCCAGCCGCGCCTCGGGCGTTGCAACGATCTCGATGCAGTCGCTGGCGCGCATGCGTTCGACCAGCGGGATCGGCAATGTGATCCGGCCGATGCGCGCGCTCTCGCCCTCGACATACACCGTGCGCCCCAGATCGAAGCGCTCCAGCGCCGTGGCCAGCTGCGTCTCGAAGGCCTTCTGCGAGGGCTGCGGCACGCCCGGCAATGCACCCAGCAGCGAACCCTTGTGCCGCGCCATGCCTTCGAGGTCCAGCACCTGTGCGCCGCGTTTCTCCAGCGCCTGGAGCACGCGCGTCTTGGCGCTGCCGGTGGCACCGCAGACGACATGCAATCTCAGTTGCGGAATGAACGCCGCCAGCTCATCGAGCACGTGGTGCCTGAAGCTCTTGTAGCCGCCGGCCAACTGCTGCGCATCCCAGCCGACTAGGCGCAGCCACGTGACCATCGAGCCGCTGCGCAGCCCGCCGCGCCAGCAATACACCAGCGGCTTCCAGCCGGCCGGCTTGTCCGCGAAGCTTTCGTTGAGGTGACGCGCCAGGTTGGCGGCGACCATCGCGCCGCCCACGCGCCGCGCCTCGAAGGCGCCGGTCTGCTTGTAGAGGGTGCCGACGATGCGGCGCTCGTCGTCGTCGAGCACCGGGCAGTTGATGGCGCCGGGGATGTGGTCGAGCGCGAACTCGGCGGGCGAGCGCGCGTCGATCAGCGCGTCGAATTCGTGGATGTCCGCGACGCGAACGGGGCCGCGATGGGTCATGGGCTTATTCTCATGGGCATGGAACCAATCGCTCTCACACGTTTCTCGCACGGCGGCGGTTGCGGCTGCAAGATCGCCCCCGGCTTGCTGGCGGAGATTCTGGCACGCGCACCGCAGGGCCTGGTGCCGCCGGAACTGCTGGTCGGCACGGAGACCAGCGACGACGCGGCCGTCTACCGCCTCAACGACACGCAGGCGCTGGTCGCCACTACCGACTTCTTCACGCCGATCGTCGACGACCCGTTCGACTTCGGCCGCATCGCCGCGACCAACGCGCTGTCCGACATCTACGCGATGGGCGGCACGCCGATCATGGCGCTGGCGCTGGTCGGCATGCCGATCGACAAGCTGCCGCCCGAGGTGATCGGGCGGGTGCTCGAAGGCGGCGCGAGCATCTGCCGCGAGGCCGGCATCCCGATCGCGGGCGGCCACAGCATCGACGTGCTGGAGCCGATCTACGGGCTGGTCGGGCTAGGTCTGGTGCATCCGGACCGCGTGCGGCGCAACTCGGCGGCCGAGGCGGGCGACGTGCTGGTGCTGGGCAAGCCGCTGGGCGTGGGCATCCTGTCGGCGGCGCTCAAGAAGGGGCTGCTGGATGCGGCGGGCTACGCGGAGATGATCCGGCACACCACGCAGCTCAACCGCGTCGGCACAGCACTCGCCGGCCTCGACGGACTGCATGCGATGACCGACGTGACCGGCTTCGGCCTGGCCGGCCATCTGCTGGAGATCTGCCGCGGCTCGGGGCTCGCGGCCGATGTTTCGCTCAGTGCGCTGCCGCTGATCGAGAGCGCCGTGCCGTTCGCGCGGCAGGGCATCGTCACGGGTGCGTCGGGGCGCAACTGGGCCGGCTACGGCGGGCAGATCGCCTGGCCGGAAGCGGCCGCGGACTGGCAGCGCGCGCTGGTGTCGGATCCGCAGACCAGCGGCGGCCTGCTCGTCAGCTGCAGTCCTAACAGCGCGCCTGCCGTGCTCGATGCGTTCCGCAAGGCGGGGTTCATGCAGGCGGCCGCTGTCGGCGCCATGCGGGCCGTGGCGCCAGGCAATGCACCGAGCGTGTCGTTCGCAGCCTGAAACCTTTGCGTGTGCAGGTCGCAAGCTCACCGGGGCACCTGCGAGAGAATCACCCCCCATGCAAATCACCAAAGACACCGTCGTCACCCTGCGCTACAAGGTCGCGGATGCCAAGGGCAAGCTCATCGAGGAGAGCAAGGACCCGATGGTCTATCTCCACGGCGGCTACGGCAACACTCTGCCCAAGATCGAGGCCGCGCTCGACGGGCGCATGCCCGGCTACCAGGTCACGCTGGAGCTGAAGCCCGAGGACGGCTTCGGCGAGCGCGACGAATCGCTGGTGCGCACCATCCCCAAGTCGGAATTCCCGCCCGGCGTGAAGGTCGGCGGCCAACTCGAAGGGCGCAACGACAAGGGCGAGCAGCAGATCTTCAACGTCGTGAAGATCAAGGGCCCTGTCGTGATGCTCGACGGCAACCATCCGCTGGCCGGCATGGAGCTTCGCTTCAGCCTCAAGGTCACCGAGGTGCGCCCAGCTTCCGAGGAAGAGATCGCGCATCGCCACGTGCATGGCGAGCACGGCCATCACCATTGAACGCCACCACGATCGGGCACTCCATGACCACCGTCGACCCCAAGCGCTCAGCCCGCGCCGCTGACCAGAAGAAGATGCCGCTGTGCGCGAGCTGCGCCGGCATCCAGCGCAACTGGCGCAAGGCCCCGGGCCATGCCGAGCTGGTGCAGCAGTCCACCCGCAAGGAAGAGCGCGAGGGGCATTCGGTGAACGTCACCACCTACCGCTGCGACGCCTGCGGCACCAAGTGGGAATACGAGAACGACAAGACCAACCAGAAGGCGGGTTGGTCGGTGGTCGGGCAATAGCGATCCGTCGCGCGGCGCCGGTCCCATGCGCATCCGCGACTTCCGACCCGGCGCCGACGAAGCCGCGCTGCGCGCCGTCTTCCGCGCCTCCGTCCACCAGATGGGCACGGCCTGGTACACCCCGGCGCAACTCGAAGCCTGGGCGCCGCGCGACTACGACGCCGCCGCGTGGGCCGAAGGGCTGCGCAGCAACCGGCCCTTCGTCGCCGAATTCGAAGGCCGTATCGCCGGCTTTGCCGACCTGCAGGACGCGGGCCTCATCGATCATTTCTTCGTCGACGGCGCATTCGGCGGCCGCGGCGTCGGCACCGCGCTGATGGCGCATCTGCACCAGTCGGCTCATGCACGCGGCATCGGCCAACTGCACGCGGACGTCAGCCTTTCCGCCGAAGGCTTCTTCTTCCGCTGCGGCTTCGTCGTCGAACAGCGCCAGCAGGTCGACGTGCGTGGCGAACGCCTGCGCAACGCGCGCATGCGCAAGATGCTGGGCACCACAGCCGGCGACTGAGAAGGTGTGAATATTTCTACTGCGGCCACCGATCTCGGGCCTGCGGTCCTCACCGCACGAGAGTGCGGCTCCGGTCCTCAACCCGACCTCGGCGCCCTCGCTACGAAATCTTCACACCTTCTGAGCGTTGCTACGACCTGAATGCGCTCACCCTGTCGAGCACCGCGCGCACCACGCTCCAGGCCGCGAGCGCTGAGGTCTTGGGGTTGTCCGGCGAGGGCAGGTTGTGCGAGCAGAAATCGAGCCGGCCGAAGGCACCCGATGCCTCGATGTGATGCACGTTGCACTGCACGCAGGGGTCGGCGATGAGGGTGACGCGGGTCTTGTCCAGCCCCACGCCGGACAACGCGATGGTGGCCGCGACGTTGGCGTTCTGCGGGTACTTGAGCGCCGCGTCTCGCGCGCTGCCTTCGAAGATGACGGTGGGCTGCGTCAACGCGTCCAGCGCCCCTGGCGCATCGGCGGGCGTGCCCTCCCAGGCGGCCGGTGGCTTGCGGCCGGTGTAGTGCACGCGGTCGAGTCCGCCGATGGCCGCCGCGGCCAACGCATCGAGCGAGCCGATCGCGCCGCTCATGAGTTGCGCGGTGGTGCCGCCTTGCTGGGCGGCGCCGCGCACGGCCGCCTGCACCTGCGGCGCGGCCAGTGCGCCGACCGAGCAGATGAAGCAGGGCACGCCGTTGCGCAAGGCCGGCACCACGTGCTGGGTCACGGCGGCCTCGCCAGCCATCTCGATGACGAGGTCGCAGTAGTCGTTGGGCACGGACGAATACACCGGCACGTCGCGCCAGGTCCGGGCCGAGGCGTCGGCACGCACCACCGCGGTGATCTGCAGCGCGTTGTGATACGGCGCGAGGCGGTCGAAGACCTCGGTCGCAATGGCACCAGCACCGATGAATGTCACATGCATCATGTCAGGGCTTCCTTCGCGTCGGCGACCGAGCGAACAGCACCAGCGCAATGCCGCCGAGGATCGCTGCAGAGCAGGCAATTAAGCGCGGCGTAATGGCTTCCGTCAACATCAGCGCGCCGCCCAGCGCGGCGATCAACGGCACCGACAATTGGACCGTCGCTGCCCGCATCGCGGAAAGATGGGATAGCGCGGCGTACCAGATCACGTACCCCAGGCCCGAGGTGATGGCGCCGGATGCGACGGCCAGCGCGACGCCGCTGGCGTTCGCATGCACGCCCTGCACGAACAGCAGGTTGAGCAGCAACCCCCACGGCGCCGCCCAGGCGAAATTGCGTGCGGTGGCGGCCAGCGGATCGGTCACGCCGCGACCTCGCAGCGAGTACACGCCCCATGCGACGCCGGCAATGGCCATCAGCGCGGCGCCCAGTAGCGGCGGGGCAGCGACGCCCGGCGACACGAGATAGACGAGGCCGCCGACTGCCAGCGCCAGGCCGGCCAGCGCCACCGTGTCGAAGC
Organism: Variovorax sp. dw_308; assembly: GCF_019207085.1. Taxonomy (GTDB): domain Bacteria; phylum Pseudomonadota; class Gammaproteobacteria; order Burkholderiales; family Burkholderiaceae_C; genus Variovorax. The sequence continues at coordinate 456,999 of NZ_JAATOM010000005.1, forward strand.
GCTCGCCCGCACGCAGGCCCGCGCCGAACATCGTCAGTTGCACCGCGCCGAACAGGATCAGCGCACCCGTGCCGGCCGACAGGCTCAGGTACGCGAATGAAAAGCAGCCCACGTAGGCGAACAGCATGAGCGGCGCAACCCGGTCCACTGCGCCACGCGGCGCGGGCTGCGAGCGCATGCGAACGATGAGGGCAAGCGCCAGCGCGCCCGACACCAGCCGGATGCTGCCGAAGCTCGCCGGGTCGATGCCGGCCTGTTGCAGCGCGGCCCGGCAGAGCAGCGAGTTGGCGGCGAAGGCGAGCATCGCCGCCGCGGTGAGCGCGATCGTCTTGAAGGTGGGCATGGGCGTGCGTGGTTTTGCGCCAATCTTGCCCGCCTGCACGTCCCTGCGCAAAGGGATAGATTGCGGGGCTTCGTCTTCGCAAGCAACGCAAGGATTCATCACCATGGAACATCGGCGTCTCGGCCACTCCGGCCTGCGCGTGCCCGCGCTCAGCTTCGGCACAGGCACCTTCGGCGGCGGCAACGACTTCTTCAAGGCCTGGGGCTCGACCGACGCGGGCGGCGCCACAAGGCTCATCGACGTGTGCCTGGACCACGGCGTGTCGATGTTCGACAGCGCCGACGGCTACTCCTCGGGGCTGGCCGAGGAGATCCTTGGCCAGGCCATCAAGGGCAAGCGCAACCGGCTGCTGATCTCGACCAAGGCCACCTTTCCGTCGGGCGACGGACCCAACGACTACGGCTCGTCACGGCAGCACTTGATCGACGCGGTCGACAAGGCGCTGCTGCGGCTCGGCGTCGAACACATCGACCTGCTGCAGTTGCACGGACAGGACTACAACACACCGGTCGAGGAGACCTTGTCGACGCTCGACCAGATCGTGCGCTCGGGCAAGGTGCGCTATATCGGCTGCTCGAACTTCTCGGGCTGGCACCTGATGAAGTCGCTGGCCGTGTCGGACCGCCACGGCTGGCCGCGGCACGTGGCGCACCAGGCCTACTACTCGCTGCTGAACCGCGACTACGAGTGGGAGCTGATGCCGCTCGGCCTCGACCAGGGCGTGGGCGCGGTGATCTGGAGCCCGCTGGGCTGGGGCAAGCTCACCGGCAAGATCCGCCGCGGCCAGCCGGCCAAGCCCGGCACGCGCGCGCACGACATCGCGGGCACCGGGCCGCAATTCGAGGAAGAGCGGCTGTTCCGCATCGTCGACGCGCTGGATGCCGTGGCCGCCGAAACGGGCAAGACCATTCCGCAGGTGGCGCTGAACTGGCTGCTGCAACGGCCGACCGTGGCCAGCGTGATCATCGGCGCGCGCGACGAGGCGCAACTGGTGCAGAACATCGGCGCGGTCGGGTGGAAGCTGACGACCGAGCAGGTGGCGGCGCTGGATGCGGCGAGCGATGTGCCGGCGGCGTACCCGGTGTGGCACCAGCGCGGGTTTCCGATGCTCAACGAGCGGGGCCAGCGCTGAGGTGAGTGCCGGCTGACAGATTCGCGCGGCGCCGCACGCCTTGAGTCGACGCGTCGCCCGCTAACGTCGAGGGGCGTATCGGCCTTCGGCTCGTCGCTGAAACGCGGCGCGGCGGTCCACCGCCGTGCGCCAAAACCATGCCCAGTGCACCACGATGGGTTACCACGGGCCGGAGTCGCCTTGCGTGACTAAGCCAATCGTTCTCCTCACCAGCGAACTGCCACGACCGACCCGGTGGAACGGCTCTTGCTAAATGCTTTCCAGCGCAGGGCGAAAGCCCTCCGGTTGGCGTGCCAAGCGAAACGTGGGAATCGCTTGTGTAGGCCGACCGCAATCTACCTACCTCGCGAGGACCACGTCCTTGTCCCAATGAGCGCACGCCGGGTGCGCTGCAACGTAGAGGTAGTCATCATGTGTGAACGCAACGGCAGAACCCATTCCCAACTCGTTGAACTCTCGCGCCGCGGTTTCCTGAAGACCAGTGGCGTCGCCAGCGCAAGCATCGCCATGCCGGCGGGCCTGGCCACCATGCTGATGTCGACCGCGGCCCACGCGGAGACGACGAGGATCAAGGCCACGCACGGCGCAGGCCTGTGCAACCTGGCTTTCTTCCTCGCGAAGAAGCGCGACCTGGCCAAGGCCGATGGCGTGGAACTGGACTTCGTCGTGACGCCCACCAACGCCGACATCGCCACGCTGTTCGGCTCGGGGCAGGTCGAGATGTCGGTGATCCCGTATTCGAACTTCATGACGCTCTACGACGCCGGCGCACCGGTGAAGATCGTCGCGGGCGCAGGGGTCGAAGGGTGCATCCTGACCGCGAAGGAAGGCATCAAGAGCGCAGCCGACCTCAAGGGCAAGACCATCGGCACCTTCCAGGCCGACACGCTCGAAGTCCTTCCCTACGACTACCTGAAGAAGGGCGGCCTGAGCTTCAAGGACGTGCAGGTGCGCTACTTCAACAGTTCGCCCGAGTTGGCCCAGGCCTTCACCTCCGGCGCCATCGACGCGGCCTGCCAGGTCGAGCCCTATGCGACGCAGTGCCTCACGCTGCGCAAGGGCTCGACCATCATCTCGGACGGCAAGGACCTGTATGGCGCGCATTACTCAGACTGCGTGCTCGCCGTTCGCACACCCCTCATCGAAAAGAACCCGAAGGCGGTGAAGGCCATCATCAAGGCCATGATGCTTGCGCAAAGCCAGGCCGAGAAAGACCCGGACGCGGCCATGAAGGACACCGTCGGCGAGTACTACAAGACATCGCTCGAGTCCGCCAAGATGGCGGCCGCCAAGCAGCCCGCGATGATCGACCAGCGCAACAACACGCAGTTCATCCTGGACCGCGGCCAGTCGATGAAGGAACTGGGCTACATCAAGAAGATCCCCACCCGCGCCGCGATCGACTGGACCCTGCTCGAGCAGGTCATCGCCGAGAACAAGGACCTCTACGCCTCGCTCAAGCTCAAGACCGTCACGACTTGATGCCTGCAGACCTGCAACCGAAACAGCCCATGACATCCATGTCGCTCGGCGGCGCGGACGCGCCCGCCTCTCTTCCTGTCCCTGCACCTTCGCCCGTGGCACCCAAGGCCGACAAGGCCGCCATGGCGAAGTCCCACCATCCACCGGGCCGTGGCCGCGAACTCGCGGCGCGCGTGTTCTGGTGGATCGCATCCGTCGGCACCTTCATCGCCATCTGGGAGCTCTGCTGGTGGCGAGGCATCGCCGATCCCCTGCTGTTGCCGCCGCCGCACCTGTTCCTGGCCAACCTGCCGGAGCAGTTCAAGTTCTTCGACGCGCCGGGCTTTCGTGGCCCGGACGACGAAGGCGGCGGCATCCTGTCGGTGCTGCTCGTCATGGCGTGGACATCGATGCGCGTCGTGCTCGGGCTCGCCATCGGCTTCGTGGCGGGCGTGGCCATCGGCGTGGCGATCCGCTACTTCAAGCTCTTCGGCAAGCTCGTGCTGCCCGTCACCACGTTGCTGACGCCCATCTCGCCCGTGGCGTGGCTGCCAGTAGCGGTGTTCGTCTTCGGCATCGGCAACGTGCCGGCGATCTTCCTGGTGTGCATCTCGGTGTTCTTCGTCATCGTCCTGTCGACCTTGTCGCAGATCGATTCGGTGCCGGCGGCCTACCTGCAGGTCGCGCGGATCATGGGTGCGACGAAGCGCCAGCTGTTTCGCCAGGTCATCCTGCCGGCCATCCTGCCCAGCCTGTGCGTGACGCTGCGCCTGAACCTGTTTGCCGCCTGGATGGTGGTGCTCATCGCCGAGGCGGTCGGCGTCGGCTCGGGACTCGGTCAGATCGTGATGATGGCGCGCAACACCTTCAACGCGAGCCTCGTGTTCTTCACGATGACATTGATCGGCGTGCTCGGTTTCACGTTCGACCGCGGCCTGCTGTGGGTGCAGCAGCGCGTGCTGTGGTGGGTCGGCCCTTCGGCCATGGCGGGGAGGTGATGGCGATGATGAATTCGATGATCAGCATGCGCCAGGTGCGCAAGGTCTGGAACCCCGACACGCCCAAGGCGGTGTCGGCCGTGGCGGATCTCGACCTCGAAGTGAAGGCCGGCGAATTCGTCGTGCTGCTCGGGCCGTCGGGTTGCGGCAAGAGCAGCCTGCTCTACATGGTCGCGGGCCTCGAGCCTGCCACCGGAGGCGAGCTGCTCTGCGAAGGCGTGCCCATCACCGGGCCGGATCCGCAGCGCGGCATGATCTTCCAGGAGGCCTCGCTGTACCCGTGGCTCACCATCGCGGACAACGTCTCGTTCGGGCTGAAGCTGCAGGGCGTGCCTGCAACCGAACGGCAGGCGACGGCACTGGAACTGCTGCGCAAGGTGGGACTCGGCGATGTCGCCTCGAAGCGACCCGACGAGCTGTCGGGCGGCATGCGCCAGCGCGCCGCATTGGCGCGCGCGCTGTCGATGCAGCCCAAGGTGCTGATGATGGACGAGCCCTTCGCGGCACTGGACATCCAGACGCGGGCCAAGATGCAGGGCCATCTGCTCGCGGTCTGGCGCGCGAGCGGCGCCAGCGTGCTGCTGGTCACGCACTCCATCGATGAAGCGTTGGCGCTGGCGGACCGCATCGTCGTGTTCACCGCGCGGCCGGGCCGCATCAAGGAGATCGTGCCGGTCAAGCAGCCGCGTCCGCGCTCGATGCGCGACCCCCTGCTCATCGAGCTGCAGCAGCACCTGGCCGACTTGCTGGCCGACGAAGTGGACCGCGCCTTCCTCGAGCAGGAAGCGTCCCTCTAGATCTGTTCAAACCTCTCGCACGCCCGACGGTTCTGGAACCGTCGGCGCGGCTTGCCACACACTGAAGAAAGACACACCCCATGACACAAGCCATGGTTCGCGCGAAATGGATCGTCACCGGCGTACGCGACCGCCACACGCCCGAGGTCATCGACGACGGCGCCCTCGTCCACGAGCACGGCAAGGTCGTTGCCGTCGGCCCGTTCAACGAGATGCGCATGCGATTCCCCGATGCGCCGGTCACCCAGCATTCGCAGCACATGCTGCTGCCGGGTTTCGTCAACAGCCACCATCACGTCGGCCTTACACCGCTGCAACTCGGCTCGCCCGACCACGCGCTGGAATTGTGGTTCGCGAGCCGCATGGCGGCGCGCACGGTCGACGGCTACCTGGACACGCTGTATTCGGCCTTCGAGATGATCGCCTCCGGCATCACCACGGTGCAGCACATCCACGGCTGGCTGCGCGGCAGTTTCGAGCAGGTGCATGAATCGTCGAGCGCCGTGCTGCGCGCCTACCGCGCCATCGGCCTGCGTGCCTCGTACTGCTATTCGGTGCGCGAGCAGAACCGCCTCGTGTACGAAGACGACGCCAAGTTCTGCGCGAGCCTGCCGAGCGACATCGGCGTGCCGCTAGCCGCGCACCTGAAGCAGGCGACCATGAGCCTCGACGATCACATGAAGCTCTACAAGGTGCTGCGCGACGACAACGCCAACGAATCGCTCACGCACATCCAGCTCGCGCCGGCCAACTTCCACTGGATCACGGACGATGGCCTGATGACGCTGGTCGAGCAGGCCAAGGCCGACGACGTGCCGATGCACATGCACCTGCTGGAGACGGTCTACCAGAAGGAATACGCCCGCCGCCGCACCGGCACCACGGCCGTCAAGCATCTCGAGAAGATGGGCGCGCTCGGCCCGTGGATGACGCTCGGCCACGCGGTCTGGCTCACCGAGGAAGACGTCGACATCGTGGCGCACACGTCGACTTGCGTGTGCCACAACTGCAGCTCCAACTTCCGCTTGCGCAGCGGCATCGCGCCGGTCAACGCACTGGAGAAGCGCGGTGTGACCATCGGCATGGGGCTGGACGAAGCGGGCATCAACGAAGACCGCGACATGCTCCAGGAGATGAAGCTGGCGTTGCGAGCGCATCGCGTGCCGGGCCTCGAGGAAGACGAGGTGCCCAGCTGCCCACAGGTGCTGCGCATGGCGACCGAGCATGGCGCGAAGACGACCGCCTTCCGTGGCGAGATCGGCCGGCTCGACGTGGGGATGAACTTCGACGCGGTGGCCATCGACTACCACGGCGCCACCTGGCCCTTCCAGGACACCGACATTCCGCCGCTCGATGCGCTGATGCAGCGCGCATCGACCAGGCACGTCGACACCGTCTACGTCGGCGGAGACCCGATCTACGCACAGGGCCGCTTCAAGTACATCGACCGTGACAAGGTGCTGGGTGACATCGCGGAGATGCTGTCGAAGCCGCGGACGCCGGAAGAGGAGAAACGGCGCTGGCTCGGCAAGGAAGTCTTTCCGCATGTGAAGGCCTTCTATGTGGACTACCTGGCGGAAGAGCCGCTGCGCCAGCCGTTCTACGGCCCGTCGTCCCGCACGTAGATCGACCGATGGACGCCACCCGCGACTTCTCCGGCTACCGCTGGAACTACCCCGCGCTGCGCTGGCCCGGCGACGCGGGCTTGGCGGTTTCCTTCGTTCTCAACGTCGAGGAAGGCGCCGAGCTTTCGTTGAGTGCGGGCGACGAGCGCAACGAGAGCCGGCACGAGGTCAACCACGAAGTGCTGGGCGCGCCCGACCTCTGCATGGAAAGCCAGTTCGAGTACGGCGCGCGCGTCGGCTATTGGCGCATCACGCGCCTGCTGATGGAAAGCGGCGTGCCGCTCACGCTCAACGCCTGTGCGCGTGCGCTCGAAGCAACGCCCTGGATCGCCAGCGACGCGGCGCAGCAGGGCTTCGAGGTCTGCTGCCACGGCTGGCGCTGGGAGTCGCATGCGGGCATGGCGGAGAACGAAGAGCGCGAGCGGATCGCGCGCAGCGTGGAAACCATCCACCGGCTGCATGGTCGCGCGCCGGTGGGCTGGCACACCAAGTCGTCCGCCTCGGTCAACACGCGCCGGCTGCTGGTCGAGCACGGCGGCTTCCTTTACGACAGCGACGCCTACAACGACGACCTGCCCTATTACGTGCAGGTCGCCGACCGGGCCCACCTGGTGCTGCCCTACGCCTTCGATACCAACGACATGCGCTTTTTCGACAGCTTCGCGTACGTGCGCGGCGATGACTTCGCGGACTACGCGATCGACGCCTTCGAATGCCTGTTGCGCGAATCGCGGGACGCGCCGCGCATGATGTCGATCGGCTTGCACACGCGCATCATCGGCAGGCCCGGCCGTATCGGCGGGCTCGCCAAGCTGCTGGCCCATATTCGCCAGAGCCGCGGTGCCTGGTGCGCCACGCGCGAGCAGATCGCGCGCCATTGGCTCGCGAACGTCAAGGCTGGCGCGGTGTCGTGAAGCTGATGCTGCTCGATCCCAATCACGCAGGCCGTGACCGATGCAGAACGGCGCGCTATGAGACGCAGCCCACGACCTTGAATTCGACGCGCCGGTCGAGCGCGTCGCGCATGTCGTCGGTGCCGGTGCCGACGATGTTCTCGCGGAATCCGAGACCGGCTTCCCGCAGCTTGCGCCCGAGCTCCGGCGTTTCCGTCTCCAGCCGCTTCTTCACGACCGTGGCGCGTTGCAGCGACAGCCGGTCGTTGACCGTCTCGGAACCGGTCTTGCTGGTGTGGCCGGTCACCACCACGCAGGAATCGATCTGTGCGCTCTGGCGCGCAATCTGCCGCAACCACATCGGGTAGGGGCCGCTGACCCGCGCATCGCCGACGAAGTCTGTCGACCCGGGCTTGAACAGGAACTTGACGCTGAGGTTGTTGGTCGCGAGGCCGAGCCGGGCCATCTGCCCGAAGGTCTTCTCCGCGGCCTCGCGCTGGCCGAGCTGGGTCTGGGTCAGGTAGAGGCCGCTGTAGATGCTCATCTGCTGGCCATCCGGGCGCTGCGACGCGGCCTCGTAGCGCGCCAGCGCATCGGCATAGCGCTTGTCGTTGTAGGCGGCATTGGCATCCGCGAGCAGCGCCGAGGTCGGCAGCCGCTCCAGGTACAGCGCGTCCGCCGGCTGCCCGGCCCGGGTCTGCGAAGTGCGGATGTAGCCTTCGACGACGCGGTCCTTCGCGATGACCGGGCTGTCGCGGTAGGCCGCCGTCGGGTTGGCATTGAGCGCGTTGTCGGCCACGCGGGACGCGGCCTGGGCCAGCACCACGCCGGACCTGATTTCGGTCAGGGCGAGGCTGAGCCGGTACTGGCCGGCGCCGGTCCGGGTCAAGGTGCCGTTCAGCACGTACTGCGCGCCGGCGAGGCCGGAGGCGTCGAAGGTCGAGACGGAGAACTGGCGGAAGCGCAGGCGGACGCGCTCCGCGATGCGCTGCTCGGCCCCCTTGGTGGCATCGGTCTGCTGGCCGCTGGCGCCGTCCAGCAAAGGGTCGATGACGATGGCCTGGGAGGGCTTGACCTTCGATTCCACCGTCGCCATGAAAGCCGGCAACTTCTGCGTCTGCGCGAACAGGTCGTCGACCGACTGGTCCACCGCCTGCTCGAAGGGCACGCCAGTCTCGCGCTCGGAGACATGGGCCGCGCAGGCTGCCAGGGTGACGATGCCGATCAACAGGAGGGTGCGCAGCGTGGCGTGGACTTTGGGGAAGGCTATCGGCATCGGGATCTCAGGGTTTCGGCTTCGGCAGGGGACAGTGGGGCGCCCAGGGAGGCGCGCGAGACGATATCGCTGCATTGGGCGGCGGTGGCGGCGCGCTTCGCCTCGGTGCGGGCGGACGGATCGCTGCTTGCCGTGGCGGGTGGCCGGGTCTCGGGCTTGCGTGCGGGGTGGTCGGCCAAGGGCGCCGATTTGGCGGCCACGGCGGCCGGGGCAGACTGCGGCGACGCCGGGGCGGCTGGCAATTCCGACGGGGGGTTCGCAGGCTCGGCGAGCTTCGGTGCTGGCTGCGGCGCAGGCTGCGGTTGCGGTTGCGGCTGCGGTTGCGGCGATGGCGATGACCTGCCTTGCGGCGCCGCAACGGCCGACGCGGGAACCGTCACGCTCGGCGGCGTTGCAACCGCGGGCGCCGGCTCCGCAGGCTTCGCCGGCGAGAGCACCAGCGCGCAGAAGCCGAACATCAGCGTGACCACGGCGCTGAGCACGGTCGCCGCACGGCTGCCCAGCCCGCGCAACAGCTTGCCGGGGCGTGCCCACAGTGCGGCCGGCCACCCTGTCACGCGCATCAAGTCCAGCAACGCAATGGCCACCGCCAGGCCCAGGCTGGCGAAGAAGCCGATCCGGGTCAGCGAGCCACCGGGAGCCAGGCGCTCCAGCCACGAAATGCCGATGCCCACGAAGGCGGCCAGGGCGTTGAAGGGCAGGATCCAGGTGCTGATCGTCTTGAGGATCTGCTGCTCGGTCGTCACCACCGGCTCCGGCGCGGTGGAAGCGGCAGGCGCGGCTGGCGCGTCAGGCTCGGGTTGCGCTGGTGCGGCGACAGGCTTGACGCCATGGCGCGCTTCCAGGCGCATGCGCAATTCCGACGGCGGCCGCGTCAGCAGGAAGGCGCCCACCTGCCGGCCATCGCCTTCGGTGAAGCTCCCGCTCGGCGCGAACACCGGTCGATAGTCACTCGAAAGGTGGCCCAGCGCATCGCGGAACTCCGCGGACGCCTGGATCTGGCCGGCGCTCGCATGCTGCATCACGCGGGCCGCCACATCGACACCATCCCCGAACAGGCTGGGATGGCCGTTGCCGTCCATGCCGGACATCACCACGCCCGCATGGATGCCCGCCCGGACCACCGGGGACGCGTCATCGTGCAGCGCGGGCGTCAGCCGGAAGACGGCGGTCATGGCCGCCTCGGCATCTCGCAGGAAGCCGATGGCGATGCCTTCGCCGGTAGGGAAGAGGGTGTATTCGGTGACCGGAATGCCCGCGAGGATCCTGCGGACCAGCGTCCGAAGCGCGTCCGGCCAGGCCGGCATGGCCGCGGCGTCCCATTTCAGGTCGCGGGCGGGTTGCAGGTACAGGACGCTGCACACCCAGGAGGGCGGTGGCGCGGCTGCGTTCACGTTGGCAACTGCTTCGAAAGCCGGTTGCACCGTCGGATGGGACTCACGGGAGGGGATGAAGTCGAGGAGGGAATCGGCGGAGGCGCGGATTGTTCACATATAGTAACAATCACGATCCTAAGCGCAAAACGGGCTGCCTTGCCGCCTCCGGCCACGGCGGATGCGGGGAAGTCCTGACGGCCTTCGGTGACCTTCGGAATTCGTCAACGTTCGGCAGTCGAAGAGATCGGGAGCCCAGGGTCTTCGCGTCGTCAAGGCACAGGCTGCCTCAATCCGTCAATTCGACCCACACCGGCGCATGGTCGCTCGCGCCTTCCAGCCCGCGCACCGCCCTGTCGACGCCGGCATTGGTCATGCGTCCGGCTGCCGACGGGCTTAGCAGCACATGATCGATCCGCAGCCCGGCATCACGCGGCCAGCGGTTGCGCAGGTAGCTCCAGAAGGTGTAGGGCGTCTTGTCCGGGAACTGCCGTTCCAATGCGTCCGTCCATCCCTGCTTGAGCAAGGCCCGCCATGCAGCGCGGGGCTCGGGTTGCAGCAGCGCGTTGTCCTTCCATGACGCGGTCGAGTAGATGTCGGCATCGGTCGGCACCACGTTGAAGTCGCCCGCGAGGACCACCGGGTGCCCGGTCTTGATCAGGCTGGCCGCATGCCGGTTCAGGCGCTTGAACCAGGCGAGCTTGTAGTCGAACTTGGGCCCGGGTTGGGGGTTGCCATTTGGCAGGTAGAGGCAGGCGATGACGATGCCGTCGACCGCAGCTTCGAGGTAGCGGCTTTCGGTGTCGGCCGGCTCGCCTTTCAACAGGGGCAGGCCGCGTCGCGTTTCCAGCGGCGGCGCCCCGCGCGCGAGGATGGCGACGCCATTCCAGGTGGGCTGGCCGAGCACCAGCGCCTCGTAGCCCAGCGCCCGCAGTTCCTTCGCCGGAAACGCGGCGCTGGTGCACTTGAGTTCCTGCAGGCAGGCCACGTCGGGCTGCGTCACGTCGAGCCAGGCGCACAGCTGCGGCAGGCGATTGACCACCCCGTTGACATTGTACGAGGCGATGCGCATGAGCCGCCGGGCCAGCGGGTCAGGCCGCGTTCACGTCCACCCGCACGCGCCCGCGCACCTGGCCGGCCAGCAGCTTCGACGCGGTGGCGGCAGCGGCGCCGAGGCCGATCGTCTCCGTGTTGGCTTCCAGCAGATCCAGCGGCAGTTCCCTGGCCAGCCGCGCCCACGCCTCGACCCGCTTCGCATGCGGCGCCATCACGCTGTCCACGCCCGCCAGCGTGATGCCGCGCAGGATGAAGGGCGCAACACTGGCCGGCAGGTCCAGGCCCTGCGCCAGGCCGCAAGCGGCCACCGTGCCGCCGTAGCGCAGGCTCGCGCAGACGTTGGCCAGCGTGTGGCTGCCGACGCTGTCGACGGCAGCGGCCCAGCGCTCCTTCTGCAGCGGCTTGCCCGGCGCGGACAAGGTGGCGCGGTCGACGATTTCGCTCGCACCCAAGTGCTTCAGATATTCGGCCTCGGCGGCACGCCCGGTCGAGGCATGCACCTCGAAGCCCAGCCGGGCCAGCAGCGCGATCGCGATGGTGCCGACGCCGCCGTTCGCGCCGGTCACGAGCACCGGGCCGTCGGAGGGCTTGACGCCGTGCGCCTGCAGCGCCATCACGCACAGCATCGAGGTGTACCCGGCCGTGCCGATGGCCATGCACTGGCGCGCGTCGAGCCCTGCGGGCGTCGGCACCAGCCAATCGGCTTTCACGCGGGCCTGCTGGGCGAGCCCACCCCAGTGCGTCTCGCCCACGCCCCAGCCGTTGAGCAGCACCGCGTCGCCCGGCTTGTAGCGCGCGTCGCTGCTCTCGGCGACGGTGCCGGCGAAGTCGATGCCCGGCACCATCGGGAACTTGCGCACCACCGGCGACTTGCCCGTGATGGCCAGGCCGTCCTTGTAGTTGAGCGTGGAGTACGCGACGTTGACGCGCACCTCGCCCTCCGGCAATTGCGCCTCGTCGAGCGAGGTGATGGCGGCCTGGGTGCTGCCGTCTTCGGCCTTGGTGAGGAGCAGTGCGTCGAAGGTCATGTGTCTCTCTGGAATGGATGGAATGTGGACGGAGCATGCCGCAACGCCTGCGACACGGCCACACCCACAGCCAAATCCGCCGACGACGCGGGGTTGTGCACGCCGCGCCGGGCGCGCATCGTCCTGCTGACGGATCGCAGTGTCCCGCGCCGGCCCCTTTTCGCGCAAAATCCCGCCCCCATGTGTTGTGCATGCCGGACGCGCTCGACATTGCTGCGCGCCGTGCCACTCAAGGAGACCTTGCCGTGTCCACGATATTTGCGAGCCCCATCGTCCAGATCAAGCCCCTGGGCTTTCCGTGGGAGACGATCGACCCCTTCCTGTTCTGCGCCTACCACGACGACGCCTATCCCCAGGGCAACGGCCAGATGGCCGTGGACGAGGCCCTGCTGGCCGGGCGCAACCTCGGCAGCGACTTCAGCCGCAAGGACGGCTGGAGCATGTACCACGGCAACCCGGTGCCGGGCTTTCCGGGGCACCCGCACCGCGGCTTCGAGACGGTGACCATCGTTCGCAAGGGCCTGATCGACCATTCGGACTCGCTCGGCGCGGCGGCCCGCTTCGGCGGCGGCGACGTGCAGTGGCTCACGGCCGGCAAGGGCATCGTGCATTCGGAGATGTTCCCGCTGATGGACGCGGCCGCGCCCAATCCGCTGGAGCTGTTCCAGATCTGGCTCAACCTGCCCGCGCGCAACAAGATGGTGGCGCCGCACTTCACGATGTTCTGGGCCGAGGACATCCCGCATTTCACCGCCACCGACGAGGCCGGCCGAACCACCGACGTGTCCAGCGTGGCCGGCCGCATCGGCCCGGTCGACGGCAAGCCCGGCGAAGGCGGCCCGCTCGCGCCGCCACCCGATTCCTGGGCCGCCCAGCCCGACGCCGATGTCGCGATCTGGACTCTGCGCATGTCGCCCGGCGCGCGCTGGACGCTGCCGGCCGCGACGGGCAAGGGCACGCGGCGGGCGCTTTATTTCTTCAAGGGCCAGTCGGTCCGCATCGCGGGCGAGGAGGTCGATCGCCCCGCGATGGTCGAACTGCGCGCTTCGGAGGAGGTCGAGCTGGTGAACGGCCCCGACACGGTGTCCGAGTTCCTGGTGCTGCAGGGCCGCCCGATCGCGGAGCCGGTGGCGCAGTACGGCCCGTTCGTGATGAACACGCAGGCCGAGATCCAGCAGGCGATGCAGGACTTCCGCCGCACCCAGTTCGGCGGCTGGCCGTGGCCTGATCAGGCGCCGGTGCACGGGCGCGACCCGGCACGTTTCGCCCGGCATCCGGACGGGCGCGAGGAACGACCGGCATGAGCGGCCGCTGAATCATTGAAATGGGCGCTGAGGGTGGACAGCACCCTCCTATTCCGGTGATTCGGTGGACCAGGTGATCCAATAGCGGCATGGAACAACCGCAAGATGTCATACGCCGCCTGAACGAACTGGAGATCAAGGCGAGCTATGCCGATGACCTGCTGGACCAGCTCAACATGGTCATCTACCGGCAGCAGCAGCAGATCGACAGCCTCGTCGAACAGGTGGCGCTGCTGCGGCAGCAAGGCGCAGAAGCCGGCACCGGCGCGCCGCGCAACTTGCGCGACGAGCTGCCGCCGCACTATTGAGCCCTCAGGGCCGGGTCGAACCCGGCCCGCCGCACGCGAGGAGCCGCGAGACCGAGCCGCATCACCGAGCCGCGTGCCTGATCGGCATGACGGATCGATGACGTGATTGACCCGCGCTGATGCACCGGCGGCGCGGTCCTACAGGCGCTGGCGAATGACCCGGCTTGCCGCTGCGGCCCGGCCATTCGAGCATGCAGGCATGACCTCGAAATCTATCCTCCCGTTGCCTTTGGCTGCATTGCTGCTGGCCAGCGCGCTGTCGCTGACAGCCTGCGACCACCGCCCGGTCACCGACAACCGCCCCGTGAGCGGGCCCGACCGCGCGCAAGTGGATGCTGCGATCGACAAGACCCGCGACGCCACCGTCGCCGTCGCGAACAAGGCGGCCGACCTGGCCGAGAAGGCGCGCGACCAGACGGTCGCCTTCGCCAAGTCGCCCCAGGTGCGCGAGGACGCCAGCAAGGTCGTCGATGCGATGAAGAACGTGGGCACCGTCGCTTCCGCGAAAGTGGACGATGCGGCGATCACCGCATCCGTCTCGGCCGGCCTCGCCAGGGACACGGAACTGAGCGCGCGCCAAATCAACGTCGAGACGCGCGCGGGCGCGGTCAAGCTGGTCGGGCCGGCGCCCAGCGCCCAAGCCAAGGCACGCGCCAGCGACATTGCCAGGTCGGTGAGCGGCGTCGCCTCGGTCGACAACCAGCTTGAAGTGCGATCCATGTGATCGCCTGGCAGCGCCGCCCTACTTCGCACCCTGCGCCTGGACCTGGGCAGCATTCGCGCTGGCAGGGGCTGCCGTCAGCGTCATCAGGATGTCCGCATACCAGGCGCTGTTGAGACCTAGCGACTCGTCCAGTTGCAGGTCCCGCGTGCTCATGTCCATGCGCGCGGAATGCACACCCAGCAGCGTCCACGGCAGCTTGCCGCCGGCGGCCGGGACGCGCTTGACCACCGGCGCCCCGCTGGTGCCCCGGTGGGTGCGTGCATCGGTGAGGAAGAAACCCTGCCCCTGGAAACGCACGCCGAAGGCCGACGCCACCACCGCCTGGCGCACCACCGGCAGGTGATGCACCACGTCATGGAAGCCCAGCGGAAAGCCCACGATCAACAGCACGCTGCCGACCTCCACCTCATCGAGCGAGCGCGGCAGGTGCCGGGGCGTGAAGGCGAACATCGCGGCATTCGGCGGCAACGCCGCACGCGGGATCTCGATGGCGGCCACGTCGATCTCGCCGCCCATGTCGCTGCCCTGGCGCCAGGCGCTCTTGCCGTCCACGTAGAGCCAAACCGAGATGGCGGTGGAGCGTGTCAGGTCGACCGCGTCGGTGTGCAGCTCGATCTCGATGCGATTGGGGAAATGCTTGGTCGGCGCGTCGATCACCACGTGGCGGCTGGTAACGAAGAAGAGGCGGTCGTCGCGCTCGAAGAAGAAGCCGCTCGCGCCGGTGAGGAGCCGGTCGCCATCGAAGGTCGAGACGCGGGCGGTGGAAAGGAGCAGCGACTCGGCCATGGGGGACTTTCAGGTGCCGCCACAGCAGGATCGCTGCGCCGGTGGGTCATTGAACACTAGATCCGCTGCCGGCGCACGTGCTGGCGCCGCCGCTTCTGCCAGCGCGTGAGGATCGCGCTGGCGAGCGACGCGACGGCGAAGGCCGCAACCTGCCGGGCCAGCGCCTGCGTCGCCGCGTCGAGGCGCTTCGAGACTTCGCGCTCGGTCTGCTCGGTGCGCACCACGGCCGCGTTGCCGGCCGGTGGCTGCACGGGCTGCGCCAATGCGTCGGTGCCCGCCTTGTGGACCTGTGCCGCATGCTCGGTGGCGGCGACCGCCTTGGCGCCGGCCACGGAGCCGTGCGCGTTGGCATAGACCTTGGTGAACTCGGCCCCCAGCAGGAAGATCTGCGCCGCGTAGTAGACCCAGGCCAGCAGCACCACCAGCGAGCCGGCGGCGGCGAAGGACTCGGTCATGCCGCTCTTGCCGAGATAGAGGCCAATCAGGAATTTGCCGACTTCGAACAGTACCGCCGTCACTGCGGCGCCGATCCACACGTCGCGCCAGGCGATGGGCGCGGTCGGCATGAACTTGAAGATCATCGCGAACAGCAGCGCGCTCACCGACACCGAGATCAGGATGTTGACGCCCTGCAGCAGCAGTTCCCAGCCCGGCATCAGCCCGCCTGTCCAGTTGCCCAGCACGGCCAGGCCGGCGCTTACGAGCAGCGACACCATCAGCAGGAAGGCCAGCCCGAGGATCAGGCCGAAGGACAGCACCCGCGCACGCAGCAGCGCCCACACGCCGCTCGGCTTCTCGGAGGCGGGCACATGCCAGATGCGGTCCAGGGCGCTTTGCAACTCGGCGAACACGGTGGTTGCGCCGACCAGCAACACGGCGATGCTGATGCCGCCCGCGATGAGGCCGCGCCTGGGCTCGCTCGCGCTGGCCACCAGGCCCTGCACGGCGGTGGCGCCGTCGTGGCCGATCAGGCCGCCCAGTTGCTCAACGATTTCTCCCTGCACCGCTTCGCGCCCGAACAGGGCCCCGGCCACGGCGATCACGATGACCAGCAGGGGCGCGAGCGAGAACATCGTGTAGTACGAGATCGCCGCGCCCATGCTCGGCGCAAAGTCGTCGACCCAGGCCGAGACGGCGTCGCGGCAGAGTTCATACAGTTGCTTCGGGCTCATTGCGTAACCTCCACGCTGCGAGCGGCTCGGGCGACCGGGCGGCGCCCAGGGCGTATCCCGCGTTGCGTGAGCAGCCACTGTCCGGCGGCGCACGGCTTGTTGGCGTGCGTCGAACCAGACTCCGCGAGTAGGCCAAAGGCGCGGGCCGCGAGCGCGACAGCGCGGATGGCGCCGTTCGTCTAGATTCGACGCGGGCCGCTGCCGGTTATTCCAGCGAGCGGCCACCATCCACCACCACGGAGCCACAGTCCATCATGATCCACGTCGTCGCCATCATCACCGCCAAGTCCGGCCAGCGCGCCCAGGTGCTCGAAGCCTTCGCCGCCAACCGCACGGCGGTGCTGGCCGAAGCCGGTTGCATCGAATACGTCGCAACCATCGACGCCGCCGGCATGCCACCCTCGCGCGGAACCTTCGGTGACGACACCTTCGTGGTCGTCGAAAAATGGGAGACGCTGGACGCGCTCAAGGCCCATGCCGCCGCGCCGCACATGGCGGCCTATGGTGCGAAGACGAAGGAGATGCTGGAGAGCCGCGTCATCCACGTGCTCTCGCCGGTGTAAGCGCTCCTCGCCCGCGCGCTGCGCGCCGCTCAGCTCTTCTGCAGCGATTGCAGGTAGAGGTGCAGCGCCTGCAGGTCGGTGTCGCTCATCTTGCCCAGCGATTCGAAGGGCATCACCTTCACTTCCGAGCCGTCGGCGCGCTTGCCGGTGCGGAACAGGTGGGTGAGGCTGGCGGCATCGGGGTAACGGGCCATCACCGAGCCCTCGCCTGGCGCGAGGCGCGCGGCCGGCGGCCAGTCCGGCGGGCCGCCTGGCACCTTGCCGCCGGCCAGCGTCGGGCCGTGGCAGCCCAGGCACATGTTCGCCACATAGGCGCCGTGCTCGCGCGACACACCCTGCGCCACGGGCGCGGGCGGCGGCAGCTTGTGGTCGATCTTCGCGGCGGCATCCTGGATCAGGCCAAAGCCGTACATCACGCGCACCGGCAGCGGAAGATCCAGCACCGCGGCGCCGCCTTGCGCCGCCGGCATCGAGCGCAGCCAGGCGATGAGTGACGCGAGGTCATCGTCGGTGTAGCGGTTGTAGTCCTCGCTGGGCATGACGATCAGGGCGCGGCCGGCCGGACTGACGCCGTGCCGGATCGCCCGCACCCAGTCGACCGGCTGGTAGCCCGCGGTGACGCTGCCCGGGCCCGGGCTGATGTGCGGACCGGCCACGCGCATGCCGGTCTTCGGGTCGTCGATGAAGACGCGCCCGCCGCCATTGGCGCCATGGCAATCCGCGCAGCCACGCGACTGGAACAGGTATTGCCCCCGTGCGACCGCCGCCGCGTCGTCGCGCAGCGCAACGGCCTGCACCGGAATGTCGAGCTTGCGCTGCATCTTGCGATCGGCCATTTGCTGGCCCAGCCAGATGGCCGCCGCTGCGAGCGCCAGCAGGAACAGCACCACCACGCCGACCCGGCGCAGCCATTTCTTCGTGGAGACGGACATCGATGCGGCCCTGTTCTTGGACAAGACGCGGATGCTTGCCGAGTTCGCGCAATGCGTCACTCGCCGAAGCTGCCAAAAGAAAAGCGCGCCTGTCGCCAGGCGCGCTTTTCGGGAGGCGGGTGGGGCGCCTTACTTCGAGACCACGCGCACCATCTCGAGCACCTTGTTCGAATAGCCCCATTCGTTGTCGTACCAGCTCACGACCTTGACGAAGGTGCCATCCAGCGCGATGCCGGCGTCGGCGTCGAACACCGAGGTGCGCGGCTCGCCGCGGAAGTCGGTCGAGACGACCTTGTCTTCCGTGTAGCCCAGCACGCCCTTGAGCGCGCCTTCGGATTGGGCCTTCATCTCGGCGCAGATCTCGGCGTAGGTGGCGGCCGTTTCCAGCTCGACCACCAGGTCGACCACCGACACGTCGGAGGTCGGCACGCGGAAGCTCATGCCGGTCAGCTTCTTGTTGAGCGACGGGATCACCACGCCCACGGCCTTGGCGGCGCCGGTGCTCGAGGGGATGATGTTTTCCAGGATGCCGCGGCCGCCGCGCCAGTCCTTGTTGCTCGGGCCGTCGACGGTCTTCTGCGTGGCGGTGGTGGCGTGCACGGTGGTCATCAGGCCGCGCTTGATGCCCCACTTGTCGTGCAACACCTTGGCCACGGGTGCCAGGCAGTTGGTGGTGCAGCTGGCGTTGCTGATGATGGCTTCGCCCTTGTAGGTGTTGTCGTTGACGCCGTAGACGTACATCGGCGTGTCGTCCTTGCTCGGCGCCGACATCACGACCTTCTTGGCGCCCGCGTCGATGTGCTTCTGGCCGGTTTCCTTGGTGAGGAACAGGCCGGTGGCTTCGATCACGATGTCGGCGCCGATGTCGCCCCACTTGAGGTTGGCCGGGTCGCGTTCCTGCGTCAGGCGGATCTTCTTGCCGTTGACGACGAGCGTGTTGCCGTCGACCGAGACCTCGCCCTTGAAGCGGCCATGCACGGAGTCGTACTGCAGCATGTAGGCCAGGTATTCGGGTTCGAGGAGGTCGTTGATGCCGACCACTTCGACGTCCCTGAAATTCTGCACGGCTGCACGAAAAACCATGCGTCCGATGCGGCCGAAGCCGTTGATACCGATCTTGATTGCCACAGATAGCTCCTTGGTTGCTTGAAAAAGGGTTACTTCGCGAGCACGGCGCGAACCGTGTCCGCCACGTTCTCGGGCGTGAAGCCGAAGTGCTTGAACAGCGCCGGCGCCGGTGCCGATTCGCCGAAGGTGTCGATGCCGACGACGGCCGCGCAGCCGTACTTCCACCAGCCGTCCGTCACGCCCATCTCGACGGCGATGCGCGGCAGGCCGGCCGGCAGCACGGCCTTCTTGTAGGCCGTGGTCTGGCGGTCGAACACCGACGTGCTGGGCATGGAGACCACGCGCACCGGGATCTTCTTTTCCGCAAGCAGTTTTTGCGCCGCGATGGCGTGCTGCACTTCGGAACCGGTGGCGATCAGCACGGCCTTGGCCTTCTTCTTCAGGCCAACGTCGGCCGGTTCGCTGAGCACGTAGGCGCCCTTGCTGATGTCGGCCAGGTCCGACTTCGCCGCATAGGCGATGTTCTGGCGCGACAGCAGCAGCGCGCTCGGGCGGCCCTGCGTCTGCAACGCCACGGCCCATGCCACTGCGGTTTCAGCCGTGTCGCCCGGACGCCAGACGTCCAGGTTGGGAATCAGGCGCAGCGACGCCGCATGCTCGATCGACTGGTGCGTCGGGCCGTCTTCGCCCAGGCCGATGGAGTCGTGCGTGAACACGTGGATGATGCGACGCTTCATCAGCGCGGCCATGCGGATCGCATTGCGGCTGTAGTCGCTGAAGGTGAGGAAGGTGCCGCCGTAGGGGATGTAGCCGCCGTGCAGCGCCACGCCGTTCATGATCGCGGCCATGCCGAACTCGCGCACGCCGTAGTTGATGTGGCGGCCGATCTGGCCATGCGCCGGCTCGGCGCCGTTGGTGGTGCTGGCCGGCCTGGCCTCGTCTTCGGCGCCCTGGTCGGGCTGCGCCACTGGCGCGGTCAGGACCACATCGCCCTTGGCGTCGAAGCGCAGGGCCGGCGTGCTCTTGGTGTTGGTGAGGTTGGAGCCGGTCAGGTCGGCGCTGCCGCCCAGCATCTCGGGCAGGGCGGCCGTGAAGGACTCCAGCGCCAGTTGCGAAGCCTTGCGCGAGGCGACCGTCTCGGCCTTGGTGTGGGCCGCGACCACGGTGTCGAAGGCGACCTGGTTGAAGTCGGCCGGCAGCTCGCCCTTCATGCGGCGGGTGAACTCAGCGGCCAGCGCGGGGTGCGCCGCGCCGTAGGAAGCGAACTTTTCGTTCCAGGCCGCTTCTTCCTTCGCGCCGCGTTCCTTCCCATCCCAGTCGGCATACACCTCGGCCGGGACTTCGAAGGCCGGGTAGGGCCAGCCGATCGCTTCGCGCGTGAGCTTGATTTCATCGGCGCCCAGCGCCTCGCCGTGGGCCTTGGCGGTGCCGGCACGGTTCGGGCTGCCCTTGCCGATCACCGTCTTGCAGACGATCAGCGTGGGCTGGTTCGCGCTGGCGCCGTGCGCCTTGGCTTCGCTGATGGCCTTCGACACTTCGGCGGCGTCGTTGCCTTCGATCGGGCCGATCACATGCCAGCCGTAGGCCTTGAAGCGCTCCGGGGTGTTGTCGATGAACCAGGGCTTGACCTGGCCGTCGATGCTGATGCCGTTGTCGTCGTACAGCGCGATCAGCTTGCCCAGGCGCCAGGCGCCGGCGATGGCGCAGGCCTCATGGCTGATGCCTTCCATCATGCAGCCATCGCCCAGGAAGACGTAGGTGTGGTGGTCGACGATGTCGTGGCCGCTGCGGTTGAACTCGCTGGCCAGCAGCTTCTCGGCGAGCGCGAAGCCGACCGCGTTGGCGATGCCCTGTCCGAGCGGGCCGGTGGTGGTTTCCACGCCGGGCGTGACGTCGACTTCGGGGTGGCCCGGCGTCTTGCTGTGCAGCTGGCGGAAGTGCTTGAGTTGCTCGATCGGCAGGTCATAGCCGGTGAGGTGCAGCACGGCGTACTGCAGCATCGACGCATGGCCGTTCGACAGGATGAAGCGGTCGCGGTTGGCCCAGTGCGGGTTGGTCGGGTTGAACTGCAGGTGTTCGCCCCAGAGCGCGACGGCCATGTCGGCCATGCCCATCGGCGCACCCGGGTGGCCCGAGTTGGCGGTTTGCACGGCGTCCATTGCCAACGCGCGGATCGCGTTGGCCATCAGGGCTTGGTTGGCCATTTGGGAAGGCTTTCGAGGAGGGGGATTGGGGGGAGCCCGCGATTTTAGCGACCGAGCCCTCCCGGCCCGCTCGGACGGGCTGCCAGCGGGCTGCTAGAGTGCCGCGCATGCACGGCCTGCACCTTACCGCCGACCTTCACGATTGCCAATGCGAAGCGCGCTGGATGCTCGATGCACAGGCGTTGAGCGCCGTGTGCGTCGAAGCCGTCGAGGCGGCGGGCCTGCAGGGCGTGGCTCGGCTTTTCCATACCTTTCCATCGACCGCACAAGGCGCCGGCGGCGTCACGGCCACCGTGTTGCTTGCCGAATCGCACCTGTGCATCCACACCTGGCCGGAGCAGCTTGCCGTGACGCTCGATGTCTACGTCTGCAACTTCGGCGGCGACCATTCGGACAAGGCGCATGCGTTGATGGAACGCTTGCTGGCCCTGTTCGCGCCGACCCATGTCGAGCGCCATGCGGTGACGCGCGGCAGGCTGGCGGCGGCGAACGCCTGAGGACCTCGAAATTCGATGAATGCGACAGCAATGATCCTCGCCGCCGGCCGCGGCGAGCGCATGCGCCCCCTGACCGACACCACGCCCAAGCCCCTGCTGGAGGTGCACGGCAAGCCGCTGATGCAATGGCCGATGGAGGCGTTGGCGGCGGGCGGCTTCACCGACCTGGTGGTGAACACCGCCTGGCTCGGCGAGCAGATCGCCAGCCGCTTCGGGCCGTCAGTGACCTATTCCCACGAGGGCCGCGATTTCGGCGGTGCGCTGGAGACGGCCGGCGGCGTGGTTCGCGCGCTGCCCTTGCTGGATGAAGTCTTCTGGGTCGCGGCCGGCGATGTCTACGCACCGGACTTCCGCTTCACGCAGGAAGCCGTTGCGCGATTCCGGGCAGGCGGGATGCTGGCCCACCTGTGGCTCGTCCCGAATCCGGCGCACAACCCACGTGGGGATTTCGGCATCGCGGACGATGGCCGGGCCCTGGGCGAGGCCGCGCACAAGTACACCTTCTCCACGATCGCGCTGTACCGCGCGGCCCTGTTCGCGCCACCCTGGTGCGCCATTCCCGCCGGCAATCCGGAGGGCGAGAAGGCCGCGCTGGCGCCGTTGCTGCGCGCCGCGATGGCTGCCGGCCGCGTCAGCGCCGAGCTCTACACGGGCGCGTGGACCGATGTCGGGACACCGGAGCGGCTGGCCCAGCTGAACGCCCCGGAAGAACGGCCCGCCTGATACGACTGCGCGATCGAACGCATCACTGCGTCGGATCGCCATGCCGTGCCGCACCACCGTCTGCGGCTGCGCGCTACGGCACGTTCGTCCCGGTCAACTGGAACGGCTTGCCCTGCAAGTCCATCTTGCCGCCGTATTCGATCTTGACCCCGTTGGTCGGCTCCACGGGGCAGCCCGTGGGCCTCGGGCAGGCAATGTCGTCGATGAAGAGCACCGGGCCGTAGCGGAAGTTGTGCACCGCCTTGCCCTCGTAGTCGGCCACTGTGAGCACGAAGGCCCAGTTCGCGAAGTTGTCCGCGTCCTCGATGGTGATCGGGTCCTGCATGCGCGGGTCCTGCAAGGTGCGCACGATGCTGCTGCTGTTGGCGCCGAAGCGGACCCAGGTGATCTTGCGATCGCCCCGCGAGTTCACGAGCACCTGCTTGTTCTGGTCGGCGTACTGCTGCTCGGGGCTGTAGATGTCCGGGTCTTCCGGCTCGCCGCGCGAGATTCCCAGCGAGGTCGGGTTGCGGCCGACCTTGATCGCGAACTGCGGCAACTCGGCAATGTCCCTGGCTGCCGGCGTCGCCGCGATGCCGCCCGGCGCATAGCCGCCGAGGCTGTACACACGCAGCGTTCCATCCTGCGTTGCGATCCAGGCGCGCTGGTTCGGCCCCCACACGGTGGTCTTCACCGCGGTCGGCTTGTCGGACAGGGAGATCATCTTCACCACGGTCGGCGCCTGCCTCGGCTGGTTGGCGAAGGTGTACGGCCACTGGTTGTCGGCCTGGCCGAGGCTGGCCATGCGCGTGTTGAAGGCGCCGATGTCGCCACCGAAATACACGCTGTTGACGTAGCTGAACAGCGGCTTCAGGTCGAGGAAGGCGACCTTCTTCTCGGACTTGGAAAGCACCACCGCCACGCCGCCCTTGGCGTACTTTTTCGAGAGATTGCCGTTCAGGAAGGCCTGCCGGTTGGCTTGGACCGTCAGCGGATGGGTGAAGCCCATGAATCCGATGCCGGCCTGGTCATCGTCCTTCGCCAGGTTGCTGGTCAACGCCGCCGTGATCCTCGCCTCCGCGACCGTGTTGAACGGATCCAGGCCGGTGGCCGTGGTGATCTCGGTGGGTGCGTTCATGGCGCTGCCGTCCGACGCGACGAGGTCGACGTAGCCCAGGA
Source organism: Variovorax sp. dw_308 (assembly GCF_019207085.1). GTDB lineage: Bacteria > Pseudomonadota > Gammaproteobacteria > Burkholderiales > Burkholderiaceae_C > Variovorax. Next base: position 480,420 of record NZ_JAATOM010000005.1, read on the forward strand.
TCTTCATGAAGGCGATATTCCCCACGTTCGGCAGGCCGGGGTACACGCCGCTCCACTCCCGCCACCAGTTGTACCAGGCGCTGTAGCTGCCGTTGGCATTGCGGTTGTACGGGCTGCAGTCGTTGCACAGGCCGGCCAGCGCCACCACCGCCACCTGGCCCTTCAGGGCAGTCGTGTCCCACACCGTGACCAGCGCGAACTCGCTGTCGTTGGTCATGGCAATGCCCGTCGGCACCTTGTTGGCCGGCAGCTTGAGCGTCGCCTGGTTGGTCGCGGTGTTGTTGCCCAGGGTGCCAATCACGCCGTTCTGGAACACGGCCAGGCCCGAGGCGCAGTAGCCGGCGCGGCGGCCCGAACAACGCGCGATGGCGATCGGGCTGCCGCTCACGATGCCGGCCTTCCTGTAGGCCAGCACACTGACACTGTCGGTGCCGGAACCGTAATGGGTCCAGCTCAGCTGCGGCAGTTGCGCGAAGGTGCCCAGCATATGGTTGGTCGTCTGGAAGTCGGTGATGCCGACGCGTGCCGGCGTGTCGGCAACGAAGGCCACGTTGGCCTGATTGCTGGAATACAGCCCCGGGTTGGCCACTTGCTTGCCGAGTTGCCACAGGTTCTGGGCATCGGCAGACATGTAGGAGTAGTTCAGCGTGAGGTTGTTGGGGCGCGGGCCATACAGCGGGACGCCGCCGCTGGCGCCGCAGGCGGCCGCAGGGGGGCCGTAGCGGTAGGCGATGCCCGCCTCCTTGCTGAGCTGGCCTGCCATCGCACGGTACGCGTCCGGCACGACCTTGAGCGACGCATCGACGACGTCGGTGATGGTGGTGTTGCAGAAGGTCGAGCTGATGGCTACGCCGGAAGATGCGCCGCTGCTGCCGCTGCTGTTGCCGGAACCTGTTCCGGTTCCGGTTCCGGTTCCGGTTCCGGTTCCGCCGACGACGACGATCGTGCCGCCGCCCGTGCCCTCGGCGCCGCTATTGACGGACCTGCCGATGTCCACAGCGCCAGTGCTCCCCGTGGTCGCACTGGCGGTGGTGGCTGGCGCGGACTTCTCCTCGGCCGCCGTGCTGAAGGTCGCGGCGGACGCCACAAAAGCACCACCGCCGCCTCCTGCCCCTCCGCCGCCGCACCCGGCAACCGCAATAGATACTAAAAGATGCAATTTTTTCCGGCTTAATACAAACATAGTAGTATTTCCAATTGACTTAAAGAACATTTGGTGGCAGCAACGAATTGCCCGGCAAATGTACTTTCAAAATTGGTTAGTGGGTGCTGCGCTTACAACAAGCGCTTGTTACAGACCTGTGGCATCGTCTAGGCATGACTTCGACCCTTTATTCAGACCGTCGCGCACGGCTCGCCGCCCAATTGGGGCGGGACGGAATTACCGTGATTCCCACCGCACCCGAACATGGCCGAAATCGCGATAGCGATTTCTTGTACCGACACGACAGTTACTTTTTTTACTTGACCGGTTTTGTCGAGCCAAACGCCTTTTTAGTACTAACCGGTGAAGGCGCGAGCACGCTCTTCTGCGCAGCCAAGGATCTGGAGCGCGAAATCTGGGATGGCTACCGTTTGGGACCGGAAGCCGCGCCGGCCGCGCTCGGCGTCGACCAGGCCTTCGCGATCGGCGAGCTGGACAGCCGCCTGCCCAAGCTGCTGGAAAACCGTTCCGTCGTCTGGTACCCCTTCGCGACGCACAAGGGGCTGGAATCGCGCATCGACGGCTGGCTGTCTTCCGTGCGGGCGCGGGTGCGCTACGGCGCCCTGTGCCCCGAGGAGCAGCGCGACCTGTGCGGCCCGCTGGACGAGATGCGCCTCGTGAAGGACGCCCATGAGCAGGACGTGATGCGCCGCGCTGCGCAGATCAGCGCCCGCGCCCACATCCGCGCCATGCAGCTCAGCGCCCGGATGCTGCGCGAGGGCAAGGACGTGCGCGAGTACCACCTCGATGCCGAACTGCTGCACGAATTCCGCCTGGGCGGCTCGCAATACCCGGCCTACGGCTCCATCGTCGCGGCCGGCGCCAATGCCTGCGTGCTGCACTACCGCGCCGACGCCGCGCCGGTGCGCGACGGCGAACTGGTGCTGATCGACGCCGGCTGCGAACTCGACGGCTATGCCAGCGACATCACCCGCACCTTCCCGGCCAACGGCAAGTTCTCTGGCCCGCAGCGCGTGCTGTACGACCTGGTGCTGGCCAGCCAGCAGGCCGCCGTCGACGTGACCAAGGCCGGCGCCCGCTTCACCGACCCGCACGACGCCACGTTGCGCGTGCTGTCGCAGGGCATGCTGGACGTCGGCCTGCTCGATGCCAACAAGGTCGGCAACGTCGACGACGTGATCGAGAAGCGCGCCTACTTTCCTTTCTACATGCACCGCACCGGCCACTGGCTCGGCATGGACGTGCACGACTGCGGCAGCTACGTCGAGCCCTCGCAGGTCGGCGAGGTGAGCGAGCGCAAGGACCCGCTGTCCAACGAGCTCATCAAGAACCGGCCCAGCCGCATCCTGCAACCGGGCATGGTGCTGACCATCGAGCCGGGCATCTACGTGCGGCCCGGCGAAGGCGTGCCGGAGCAGTTCCACAACATCGGCATCCGCATCGAGGACGATGCGATCGTCACCGCCACCGGTTGCGAACTGATCTCGCGCGGCGTGCCGGTGGACGGGGACGAGATCGAGGCGCTGATGCGCTGACGACGCCTTCGGAGTGTCAGGGCACGTTGGTGCCCGTCACCTGGAAGGGCTTGCCGGCCACGGCCATGCCGCCGCCGTACTCGACCGGCGTCGAGCCCGTGGCCTGCACCGGGCACGAACCGGCATTCGGGCACGCGCCGCCGTCCTGGAAGATGACCGGACCGTAGCGGTAGTTGCGCACGGACTTGCCGTTGTAGTCGGCCACGCTCAGCACGTTGTTCTGGTTCGCGAAGTTGTCCGAATCGTCGACCGCCACCGGATCCACCAGCAGGTTGTGCTGGAAGCTGCGCACGATGCTGCCGCCGTTGCCGCTGAAGCGCACCCACGAGACCGTCCGGTCGCCGCGCGAAGACACGATGACTTGCTGGTTCGGCGCATCGACGCTGCTGTTCGAAGGCTCGTTGCGGGAGGTAGCCAGCGAGGTCGGGTTGCGGCCGATGCCCGCGACGCTGCCCAGCTCGGCGATGGCGCTGGCCGCCGGGTTCGCGACCGATTCACCTGGCGCGTAGCCGCCCAGGCTGTAGATGTGCAGCGTGCCGTCCTGGGTGGCGACCCAGCCCTGCACCGCGCCACCCGAGATCGCCGCCTTCACCGCGGTCGGCCGGTTGGCGAGTGACACCGTCTTGATCACCGTCGGCGTTTGCGATGGCGTGTTGGCAAAGCTGTAGGGCCACTGCGCGTCAGCCGCGCCGAAGTTGGCCGTCTCGCTGTTGCGCGAGCTGAAGTAGACGCTGTTGACGAAACTGAAGAGCGGCTTCAGGTCGATGAAGGCCACCTTCTGCTCCGACTTCGAAATCACCACCGCCACGCCGCCCTTGGCATAGGTGGCGTAGTTCGCGCCGCCGCTGGCGAACTTCGGCCAGTTGGCGCTCAGCGGCGAATTGGTCGCGCCCAGGAAGCCGCCGCCGACCTTGATGGTCTTGTACGGATGCATGCCGGTGGTCGCCGCGATCTCGGTCGGCGCCGTCATGCCGGGCAGGTCGACGTAGCCGAGGATCTTCATGAAGCCGATGTTGCCCACGTTCGGCAGCCCGGGGTAGACGCCCAGCCACTCGTTCCACCAGTTGTACCAGCCGGTCGGATTGCCCGTGCTGCAGCCGTCGCACAGGCCGGCCAGCGCCACCACGGCGACCTGGCCCTTGAGCGCCGTCGTGTCCCATACGGTGACCAGCGCGAATTCGCTTTGATTGGTCAGCGCGACCGCCGTCGGCACCTTGTTGGCCGGCAGCGTCACGGTGGTCCGGTTGGTCGCGGTGTTGGTGCCGGACGTGGCGATGACGCCGTTCTGGAACACGACCACGCTCTCGGTGCAGAAGCCCGCCGTGACGCAGCGGCTCGCGGCGATCGGGTTGCCGCTGATCGTGCCCGCGGCCTGGTAGCCCTTCAGCGTCGCGCTGTCGAGTTGCGGGCCAGTCCAGCTCAATTGCGGCAACTGGGCGAAGGTGTTGTACATGTAGCCCGACACCTGGAAGTCGGTCACGCCGACGCGTGCGACCGAGTCGTCGGGCACATACACCAGGTTCGCCTGGTTGGTCGAGAAGGCACCGGCAGTTCCGGAGGGCGAACCGATCTGGTAGAAGAAATTGTTGACCGCGGTGCCGGGGACGATCAGTTGCGAGTCGCTGCGCTTGAACAGCGCCGGGCCGGTGCTGGTCGCGCCGCAGGACGACGAATCGGGGCCGTAGCGGTACGCGATGCCCGCGTCCTTGCTGAGTTGGCCGGCCATGGACTTGTAGGACGCCGGGACTACGTTCAGCGACGCATCGACGATGTCCGCGCTGGTGGTGCTGCAGGTCGTGGTGTTGGCGGGGACTGAGCCGGTGGCGGTGCTGGCGGAACCGGTCGCGCTGCCGGTCGTGCTTCCTGTCGTACCGCCGGCCGCGCTGCCCGTCGTGCTTCCGGCCGTACTGCCAGTCGTGGCACCGGTGCCGGTGGCGGCGCCGGCCCCACCAGCAACAATGGTCTTGCCATCCGCCGACACGCCAGCGGCCGTTGTTGCCGGTGCAGCAGTTGCGGCCGCGCCGGACGTGGTCGCGGCCGGCGCGAAGGCAATCCCTCCACCGCTACCACCTCCACCGCCACAGCCCACCAACGCGAAAGTCGCCAAAACCGACAAATATGTCTTATGTATTACGTTCAAACTACTTACCCTCAATTGACAGCTGCGGTTTTTACATGCATGCGCCGTGCCGAGGCAAATGGACTTTCAAACCCTTTCAGGGGTGTGCTGCGCTGCAACATGTCGTCGTTACAAATACACGGTGACGTTTTTGGCCGATGCGCCGGGGCTCGGCCACTGTGAAGACCCGCGCAGCCTAAGAAACTACGAGAGCGTGCGTTCACGTCCTACAACGCACAGCCCGGATCAATGTCAATCAAATGTCACTGACTAAGCTGGACGACGACTTCGCGTGGCGTCAGATGGAGCTCAGGCGGCCGAGCCGGCGATGTGCCCCCGCGTGAAGGCTTCCTCGAAAATCGAGTAGGCCGACCAGTCCGCATGCGCGAATGCCAGCCGGCCTGCGGTCACCGGCCCCGGGGCTTGGCCCCGCGACGCCAACTGGCCCAGCAGTCCGGGCGCCGGCATGGCCATCGCATGGCCATATCGCGTGATGTCGATGCGCGTCGCCTTGGAGCGCAGATCCGCATGCGGCGCCGAGAGTTCGGCCAGCAACTCATCGCGCCATGCCGCCCAGGGCAGGTCGAGCAGCAAGCGCCGCCCGTCGCCCGTGTCGTACCCGCTCGGCCCGAGCGGGCGATACCAGCTCAGCACCGTGGGCCCCGGCGTCGGATCCAGCGATTGGTGACGTGCGTCGACATAACCCAGCCCGCGGCTGCCGTAGACCACGTTGTCCCAGCTCGGCGCGGCGCCGGCACGGTCGGTCAGCGGGGCGCGAAGATGCACATTGGCAACCAGCCAGGGCGCATGGCGCACGTGGGCCGCCGCGTTGCGCAGCACCTCGGGCGGGTTCTCGACCACACGCGCAGCGATGAACACCGGCAACGCGACGATGCACCGCTCGGCCTGCCAGCGCACCATCGCTTTCGTCGCCGTATCGAAGGCATCGACCTCGACACCGCTGCGCGTCTCGGCAATGCGCGTGACGACGTGGCCCTTGCGGATGCGGTCCCCCAGCGGCTGCGCCATGCGGCGCGTGAGCCAGCCATTGCCCTCGGGCCAGGTCAGCACCGCGTCGCGCTCCGCGTTGTCATCGCCCGGCGCATGAAAACCGTGCCGGCTCGCGAAGTAGTGGATGCCGGCCCATGCCGAGACATGCGCAGCGCCGGCGCCGTAGTCGTCGCGGCAGCAATAGTCGAGGTACCAGCGCAGATGGGGTTCGTCGAAGCCCTCGCGGTCCAGCCACGCGGCGAAGGGCAAGGCATCCAGCGCCAGCAAGGTCGGCGCGAGCGGGGCGCGCAGGGTGGGGATGACGAAGCGAGCCTCGGCCTGCAGCGTATCGACACGCTGGCTGAACAGGCGGTACTGCGCCAGCGCGGTCGCGCCGACGCCTTGCACCGGCAACAAGCCGTCCTGCCATTCGCCCTCGATGAAGAGGCGCTCCTGCGGGCTGTGGCACAGGTGCCGTTCGTCGTACTGCCAGCGGCCGGCCACGCGCTGGCGCAGGCCGAGTTCCTCGAGCAGGTCCTGCACTTCGTGCGTCTCATCGCCGGGCACGGGAAGGTAGTGCGCACCAAGCGGGCAGGGGATGCCGCCAACCGCGCCACCACGGCTGTTGCCGCCGGCCGTGTCCTCGAGTTCGAGCAGCGCGAAGTCTTCGATGCCCGACAGGCGCAGTGCCCGCGCCGCCGCAAGACCCGCCACGCCGCCGCCTGCGATCACGACACGGGCACGTCGCGTCTGCGAAGGCGTTGCGCCGTGGAGGGCGCCGTCGCGCAAGGCGTGCCCGCGCACCACGTCAATGCCGGTGAAGCCACCTTCGATCCCGGCGTCCGGCGATTCGCAAGCGCCGAGCGCCAGCGCACTTGCACCCGCGCCAAGAAATGTCCGCCGTCTCATCGGCGTGAAACACCGCGGGGCCGGCCTCGCCGGGGCGCTGCCGTCGTGCCCTTCATCAATGCGCAACCACCTTGCCCCACTCCCGCTCGTAGGTGGTGACGAGGACCTGGTTGGACAGCCGATTGACCTCCGCCGGCACGCGGGCCATGTCCTTCGGAAAGGCGAACAGCAATGGCAAGGTGCCGGGCGTCAGGAATTGCAGGCCATCGGGCAGCGTGTCCGGCAGTCGATAGGGCCGCCGGCTCGCGATGATGTAGCCCCATTCGCCGAAGCTCGGCACATGCGCGTGGTAGGGCGTCGCGGTCATGCCGACCGATTCGATGGTTGTCACCACGGTCCAGAAACTCCGGCGCGCAACCAGCGGCGAGGTGGTCTGGATCACCGCATAGCCGCTGGCCGACAGGCGCTTGTCGAGCAAGGCATAGAAGGCATTCGTGTAGAGCTTGCCGATCGCGAAGTTGGTCGGATCGGGGAAGTCCACCACGATGACATCGAACAGATCGTCGGCCCCCGCGCTTGCCGCACCCACCTGCTGCAACCACTGGAACGCGTCGGCGTTCACGATCCGCACCTTCGGCGACTTCAGCGAACCGCCGTTCAGGGCAGCGAGCGTCTCGTGCTCGGTGAACAGCTTCGTCATGTTCGGATCGAGTTCGACCAGCGTCACCTGCTCGACCGACGGATATTTGAGGATCTCGCGCACCGCCATGCCGTCGCCGCCGCCCAGCACGGCCACCCGTTTCGGCGCACCGTGCGCAGCCATCGCCGGATGCACCAGCGCCTCGTGATACCGGTACTCGTCGCGCTCCGCGAACTGCAGGTTGCCGTTGAGGAACAGTCGATGCCCGAGTTGCCCCCGCGTCACCACGATGCGCTGGTACGGCGAGGTGGCGCTGAACACGATGCGGTCCTGGTAGAACTTGTCCTCCGCCACCGTGGTGATGTGGTCGGCGCCGGCGAAGGCCGCGGCGATGACCGCGAGCGTCAGCGCACAAGCCACCGCATGCGAGCCCACGCGCCGCAGTTCATGCCGGAACAGCCAAAGCGCCCACACCGCCACCGCCGCGTTCATGAATCCGAACAGCAGGCCCGTGCGGATCATCCCGAGCTGCGGCACCAGCAGCAGCGGAAACGCGATCGACACCGCCAGCGCGCCCAGGTAGTCGAAGGTCAGCACTTGCGACACCAGGTCCTTCAGCGCCACGTTGCGCTTGAGGATGCGCATGACCAGCGGAATCTCCAGCCCCACCAGCATGCCGACCACCAGCACCAGCCCGTACAACAGCAGGCGAAACGCCCCCGGCAGCCAGGCGTTCGCGATGAACAGGATGGCCGGCAGCGCGCCGCCCACCAGCGCCACCAGCAGCTCAATGCGCAGGAAGTGCGCGGGCAGCTGCCGCTCGAAATAGCGCGACAGCCAAGATCCCACGCCCATCGCGAACAGGTAGGTGCCGATGACCGTGCTGAACTGCAGCACCGAATCGCCGAGCAGGTACGAGCTGAGCGCGGCCGCGCTCAGCTCGTAGACCAGCCCGCAGGCCGCGATGACGAACACGCTCGCCAGCAACGCAACCTCGACCGGCCGCGCGCCGGCGCTGGCCCGCGCTTGCGGAAGCACGGCGCTCACGACAACGCCAGCGTCAATGAATCGCCGCCGCGACGATCACGCAGATGCCCAGGCTCATCGCGGCCACCACAAGCCCCAGCGCCATGTTCTGCTTCTCGACGATCTCGCGCCACAGGTCGTAGGGCGTGATCTTGTCGATGATCACGAACGCGACCCAGAACACCGCCACACCGATCACGGCGTAGATGAGCGAGCCGAGGATCACCCCCGGTTTCAGCCATTCAAATCCCATGGGGACCTCCAGTCAAAAGTCATTTCACTTATGCCCACCGCCACTCGAGAATCCGCCCGATGAACCACCCGAACTGCGGTAGCCGCCACCCGACGAACTGCTGCAGGTGCTCAGGATGATCAAGAGGATGATGATCACCACCACGATCAGGATGATGGTGCCGCAGCCCAGGCCCGACGCGGCGCTCACCGGCGACGCGTCCGCGCGCTTGAACATTTCCTTCTTCGCGTCGAGCTTGAAGGCGGTTGCCACGGTTGCGCTGTCGATCTTGTCGCCGGACGACCAGGTCAACTCGTTGGGCGAGCGCTCCATCGACAGCAGGCTGTTGCCGCTCGCGAAATCGCGGTTGGAGGTGGTCTGCCCGCGCTCGACCTTCCAGTAGAACTCGCCCGCCACATACGTCGTCTCGGCGTTGTACGCGTATTGCTGCAGGTAGCGCTTGCCGAGATAGGTGGCCGAGGCGCCGTTCTGGCCCATGGTCGGTGCGCCGGTGGTCGGCTTGACCACGCTCCAGCCGTCCTCGGCATCGACCAGGAAGCTGAAGCCGCGCTTCTTGTTGAACAGCAGGTATTCGTCCCAGCCGAAGTGCTCGTCATCGCCGGCCGCATGGCCCATGCGGTGCTGGAAGCCGACCACCTGCCACTGCACGCCCTGCAATGTGCCCAGCGAGCCGAGCGCGATCAGCGGGCGCACCGGCTCATCCTGCTCGGCATGCCTCAGCTCGCCGCCAATGCCTTGCGTCAGGTCGATGATGCTGCTGCAGTTGCGGCAGGTGATGCTCTTGCTGCTTTCGAAATTGACCGTGACCGTCGCGCCGCAGTTCGGACAGTTGAAGCTGCGTCCCTTGTCCTCCCTGGCCGACTCGCCGCGCAGGCCGGTGAGCTTCAGGTCGTCGAGCTGCACCGCACGGCCGAGGTAGGCGCCGGGTGGATCGGAGCCGTAGTCGAGGCTCAGCACGGCACCCTTGTCGCTGCGCAGCTCGACCACGGCGAAGGGTCGGCCCAGTTCAGGCAGCTTCGGCAACTCGCCCTGCGCTGACAGCAGCTGCACCTGCTCGTTGGAAGCGACCGTGTAGCGCTCGCCATTGATCGCGGCGGTGGCGCCGACGCGCAACGTGGCGGCCGGCGGCGCGGCCTGCAGCAAGTTGAGCGGCAGCGAGAAGACGAAGGCCCCGTTGTCCTCGCTCAGCGTGCCTGTCTGATCGCCGTCGAGCGCGGCGATCCACTCGGTCCAGCGCCCGCCCGCATAGCTGTACTGCAGCCGCCCGACCAGCGTGAAGGGCCTGTCCCGGACGCGCCCGGCCGCAAAGAGCTGCAGCGGGCTGAAGTCATCGAACAGCTCGGCCATCTTGCCGATGCGCGCGAGCGTCTCGCCCTGCCGCACCACCGTGCTCTGGCAGTAGGGGCAGACGGCGAAGGTCGACTGCGCCGAGCGAAACTCGACCGGCGCGCCGCAGCCGGGGCAGGGCGCGCGGTAGGCGCGCTGAGTTTCCTCAGCCAATCGCTACACCAGCTTCTTGAGCAGTTCCGCCTTCTTGGCGTCGAATTCTTCCTGCGTCAGGATGCCCTTGGACTTGAGCTCCCCGAGCTTCTCCAGCGTCGTCATCACATCGGCCGCGCTGACCACCGCCACCACCGGCTGGGCCACCGCCGGGCCGGCCGCCGCGGCATTGCTGTTCGTGTTCAAGCCCTGCGCGAGGTTGTGCGCCAGCACCTGCCCGAGCGCCACGCCGGCGCCCAGCCCCATCGCGTCCCCGGCGATGCCGCCACCGCCGCCCGCGCCTTCCGCGAACTTCGGAATCGCCTGCGCCGTCTGGTACTGCATGAACTTGCCCATGTCGTTGCCGACCATGCCCATGCCGATCTTCTGGTCGAGGATCTTCTGCAGCTCCTCGGGAAGCGACAGGTTCTGCACCGTGATGTTCTCGAGCTTGATGCCGATCTTGGCGAATTCGGGCACCAATTGCGTGGCCAGCGCCGTCGCAAACTGGATCTGGTTGGCCGCCAGGTCCAGGAAGGGCACTCCGCTCGACGCGATCGCGTCGCTGATGTTCTGCAGCACCAGCCCGCGCAGTTGGCCGTCCAGGTCGGCCGCGGTGTAGACATCGCGCGTGCCCGAGATCTCCGTATGGAACAGCCTGGCATCGCCGATGCGGAACGAGTAGTTGCCGAAGGCGCGGATGCGCACCGCGCCGAAGTCCTTGTCGCGCACCGTGATCGGCTGCGGCGTGCCCCACTTCTGGTCGACCTGCTGGCGCGTGCTGAAGAAGTAGACGTCGCTCTTGAACGGGGACTCGAACAGCTTGTCCCAGTTCTTCAGGTAGGTCAGCACCGGCAGCGTCTGCGTCGTGAGCTTGTACATGCCGGGGCCGAACACGTCGGCCACCTTGCCCTCGTTCACGAAGACCGCGACCTGCGACTCGCGCACGGTGAGCGACCCACCGTTCTGGATTTCCATGTCCGCCATCGGGAAGCGCCAGGCCAGCGTGCCGTCGCCGGTTTCGGTCCACTGGATGATGTCGATGAACTGCTTCTTGATGAAATCCATCAGGGCCATGGTCGCGCTCCTCAACTGGGTGGTCGGCAAGGTGGTTCTGCGGCGCGGATATTGCCACATCGGCATCGCGGCATGCCTTGATTTCATGCCCGTGCGCCGCGCCCTGCCGCGGTATCGCCTGCAAACCGAGGTCTACAATCGCGCCCCCAACAAACCATGTCGCCGACGGCTGAATGCGTGTGCCCAGCGACTGCAGGAGCCAGGTGTCCATGTCCGATTCCCCCGCGTCCACGACCACCCCCAGCGCTGAAGACAAGCGCGCCGAGCTGCGCCGCGCAGCGCTCGAGTACCACGAGTTCCCGGTCCCCGGCAAGATCGCCATCGCGGCAACCAAGCAGATGACGAACCAGCGCGACCTGTCGCTGGCCTACTCGCCCGGCGTGGCCGCCCCCTGCGAGGAAATCGTCAAGGACCCGGCCAACGCCTTCAAGTACACCTCGCGCGGCAACCTGGTCGGCGTCATCAGCAACGGCACCGCCGTGCTCGGCCTCGGCGACATCGGCCCGCTGGCTTCCAAGCCGGTGATGGAAGGCAAGGGCGTGCTGTTCAAGAAGTTCGCCGGCGTCGACGTGTTCGACATCGAGATCGACGAGAAGGACCCGGCCAAGCTGGTCGAGATCATTGCCGCACTGGAGCCGACGTTTGGCGCCATCAACCTCGAGGACATCAAGGCCCCGGACTGCTTCTACGTCGAGCGCGAACTGCGCAAGCGCATGAGGATCCCGGTGTTCCATGACGACCAGCACGGCACGGCCATCACTGTCGCGGCGGCCATGGTCAACGGCCTCAAGGTCGCGGGCAAGGACATCGGCAAGGTCAAGCTCGTGGCCTCGGGCGCGGGCGCCGCGGCACTGGCTTGCCTGAACCTGCTGCTCAAGGTCGGGTTGAAGCGCGAGAACGTGTTCGTCACCGACCTGGCCGGCGTGGTTTACGAAGGCCGCGAAGAACTCATGGACGACGACAAGCGCCAGTACATGCAGAAGACCGACATGCGCAAGCTGTCGGAAGTCATCGTCGGCGCGGACGTGTTCCTCGGCCTGTCGGCCGGCGGCGTGCTGAAGGCCGACATGGTCAAGAGCATGGCGCCCCGCCCGGTGATCTTCGCGCTGGCCAACCCCAACCCCGAGATCGCGCCCGAGGACGCGCACGCCGTGCGCGACGACGTGATCATGGCCACCGGCCGCACCGACTACCCGAACCAGGTCAACAACGTCCTGTGCTTCCCGTACATCTTCCGCGGCGCGCTGGACTGCGGCGCGACCACCATCACCGACGAGATGGAGATCGCCGCGGTGCATGCCATCGCCGACCTGGCCCAGGCCGAGCAGAGCGAACGCGTGGCCGCCGCCTATGCCGGCGAG
>NZ_JAATOM010000050.1 GCF_019207085.1 Variovorax sp. dw_308
GGTCGTCGGCGCCGCTGGGCCCGCAGCCGCGGCCACCGGCGGCGGATCATCCGCCTGCGTCTCGACGTCCGCTGCCAGGTACTGGTCCAGCAGCACGAAGAAGCGGTCATAGAAGCGGGCGTCCGTCACTGTCTCGCTGGCCACCTTGACCATGGCATCGTCACTCGCGGAAATGGGCACCGACAGCGACCCCAGCACGCCGACGCCGACGCTCGCGGAGTTGTTGGTCTTCTTCAGGCTGTAGCGGTCCTGCAGTGCACTGACGAAGGCCAGGGTGCTTTCGCGCCTGGCCTTGCCCTTGGCCGGCTGCGCCTCCCTGGCGCAGACCACGCGCACCTCGACCTCCAGGTGCACTTCATTGGCCGGCTGGAAGTTCTTGCGGCCGGTCACCAGGTCGGCGTTGGCGCCGGTGATCAGGTAGCCCTGGCTCAGCAGCGCACGGCGCGCCGCCTCGCAGGTCTGCGCGGAAGTCGCCGCAAAGGTACGTGTATGCGTGGTGGTGGAGTCGAACTCCTCGGTGTCATAGGAGATGCGCCGCGCCGAAAACGTGGTGCACCCTGCCAATGCCAGGGCCGCCAGCGCGGCACCGATCGCCCACCAGCGGGCACTCGAAACAGATTCAACGGGGCGGGAACACTTGGACGTCATGGGAGTGGGATGCTACCCGGCACATTGCCGGCCCAACTTCGAGCACGCGCGGCAGGCAAGCGTTCCCCGGTCCAGGACCTGTTCACACTGCCAACGGAAATCGCATGGTCCCTCAAGCGCCCAGATGCACGACATGATGGGCCCGCACGCGCCTGGCCTCGATGAGCCGTGCGTTCGGCTCGTCCGTGGCGGCCACCCATGCGCGGGCGGCCTCGGGGCTGCGACCGAATTGCTCGTGCCGCCGCACCAGCCGCTCATGCCGGAGCGCTTCATCCACGTCGATGTACCAGACCTCGTCGAACAGCGGCGCGATGGTGTGCCAATGCAGCAGGTAGTTGCCTTCGCTGATGATCAACTGCGTCTGCGGCAATACCGCGATGGCCCCGGCGACAGGCTCCTCGATCTCGCGCCGGAATTCGGGCGCGTAGACGATCTCGTCGTCGTCCTGCGAGCGCAGCCGCTCCAGCAACGTGCCGTAGCCGGCCTGGTCGAAGGTGTCCGGCGCACCCTTGCGCTCGGCGCGACCAAGTCGCGTCAGCTCGACGTTGGCCAGGTGGAAGCCGTCCATCGGCACCACCTGCGCACGCTCGCCGAACGCGGCCTGCAACGCGGCTGCGAAGGTCGACTTGCCGGAGCCCGGCGCACCGACCAACCCCAGCAGCCTGCGGCGGCCCGATGCAAGCAAGGATTCGACGCGCTCGAGCGCCGTGGCTGGAACCTGCATCATGCGATCACCTGAACATCAGGAAGTACAACAGGAAGATGTTGACCAGCAACAGCGCGGCCGCGGTGGGTATCTGCACCTTGATCACCGCGTTCTTGTCGGGCAGCTCCAGCAGTGCGGCCGGCACGATGTTGAAGTTGGCCGCCATCGGCGTCATCAACGTGCCGCAGTAACCGGAGAACATGCCGATGGCCGCCATCACCGCCGGGTCGCCGTGGTGGATGCCCACCAGCACCGGCACGCCGACGCCGCCCGTCATCACCGGGAACGCCGCGAAGCCGTTGCCCATGATGATGGTGAAGAGCGCCATGCCCACCACGTAGACGACCACCGCGACCAGGCGCATGTCCATGTTGATGTAGGCCGTGGTGACGTACGCCACCGCCTTGCCGACGCCCGCGTCCGAGAACACCAGGCCGAGCATGCCCAGCATCTGCGGCAGCACCACGGCCCAGCCGAGCGCATCGGTGAGGCGGCGCGATTCGCGCATCGCCTGCGCCGGCGTGTCACGCGTGAGCCAGCATGCGAGGATGAGCGCCACGATGCAGCCGACGCCCAGGCTGACCAGCGTGGTGTTCTTCGGGTCGAGCAGGAAGGCGTCGCCGATCTTCACCTTGCTCATCAGCACCGTGCCGATGACCGTGACCACCGGAATCGCCAGCGCCGGGATGAACAGCTTGTGGCCCAGCCGCGCGGCGCTGGCCTTGGCTTCCTTCTCGGGCAACGCATGGTGCTTGCCGTGGCCGACGCCGCCAAAGCCGGCGATCAATGCCATCAGCACCACGCCCGCGCCCATCCAGACCGGCGGGATCAGGTCGCCGACCAGGAAGACCAGGGCATAGAGCGCCCAGAACAGCGCACTGGTGAAGCGCTTGGGATGGTGGCTGTCGGCCAGCGTCATCCCTGCGGTCAGCAACAGGATCGCGCCGACCAGGTAGTAGAGGTAGTCGATCGAGAGGATCACGATGCGGCCCTCGCGGCTTCATCGCGCGCGGCCTCTTCGGCGAGCGCGCCGTTGGCCAGTTCCTTGTGCAACGCCTTGTCGAGCCGGCGCAGGCGCCACGCGTGGATGATGAAGGCCGAGATCGCCGTCGGAATGCCCCACAGCGCGATGTGCAGCGGCTCGACGTCGATGCCAGCCTCGTGCAGGAAGGTCGACATCAGCACGATGGCGCCGAAGGCCACGAAGATGTCCTCGCCGAAGAACAGGCCGACGTTGTCGGTCGCCGCGGCAAAGGCGCGCAGCTTGTAGCGGATGCGATCGGGCAGGCTGCCGTAGCGCGCTTCGGCGGCACCCTCTGCCATCGGCGCGATCAGCGGCCGCACCATCTGCGGATGGCCGCCCAGGCTGGTCAGGCCGACCGCGGCCGTGAGTTCGCGCGCGGCCAGGTACACGATGAGCAGGCGCCCGGTGGTCGCCGACTTGATGCGGCTGATCCAGTTCTGCGCATGCTGACGCAGGCCATGCCGCTCCAGCAGCCCGATCACCGCCAGCGGCAGCAGGATGATCAGCGGCAGGTTGCGCGTCTTGATGAAGCCGGTGCCGATCTCGGCCAGCACCTTCTCCACCGGAAAGCCCGCGGCAAAGGCGGTGACGATGGCGGTGACGACCACCACCAGCATCGGGTTGAAGCGCAGGGCGAAGCCCGCGATGATGACGGCCACGCCGATGAGCGGCCAGAGACTGACGGTAGTTTGCACCTTGGGATCCCCTTCGATGTTGGAGTCGTTATGAAGAACGACATCCTCGTCCAGCCGGCGCCTGCGTACAAGTCATACCGCCGCCGGTGCGGCGAATGCACGACGCTGTCGCGCCATCGCCGTGGGGAACCCGGCACCCGGGCCGTATCAACTCAAGGCGTCACGGGTACAGGCCGCGCTCCTGCCGCGCCATCAGGATGCGTTCGCAAGCCACGGCATAGGTGGCGGTGCGCAGCGTGATCTTGTGCTTGTCGGCCGTGTCCCAGATGTGGTTGAGCGCGTTCATCATGATGCGGTCGAGCCGCACGTTGATCTCGTCCTCGTCCCAGAAGAAGGACGAGAAGTCCTGCACCCATTCGAAGTACGACACCGTCACGCCGCCGGCGTTGCAGATCACGTCGGGCACCACCAGCACGCCGCGCTCGGCCAGGATGTCGTCGGCTTCCGGCACGGTCGGGCCGTTGGCGCCTTCGAGCACCAGCTTGGCCGTGGTCTTCTTCGCGCGCTCGGCGGTGATCTGGCCTTCCAGCGCGGCGGGGATGAGGATGTCGCAGGCCACGTCCCAGAACTTGTCGTTGGGCACCACGTCGCCGCCCTTGAAGCTCACCGCGCCGGCCACCGTGCGGGCGATCGGGATCAGCTTGGACAGGTCGAGTCCGTTCTCGTTGACGATGGTGCCAGTGTGGTCCTGCACCGCGACGATCTTCGCGCCCGCCTCGGCAAACAGTTCCGCCGCCACCGAGCCCACGTTGCCGAAGCCCTGCACCGCGATGCGCGCGCCGCGCAGGTCGAGCCCGAGCCGGCGCGCCGCCTCCCGGCCGGTGACGAACACGCCACGTCCCGTCGCCTTGACACGGCCGAGCGACCCGCCCAGGTGCAGCGGCTTGCCCGTGACCACGCCGGTGGCCGTGCCGCCGACGTTCATCGAATAGGTGTCCATCATCCAGGCCATGATCTGGCCGTTGGTGTTGACGTCGGGCGCGGGGATGTCGGTGTGCGGGCCGATGATGATGCCGATCTCGCTGGTGTAGCGGCGCGTGACCTTTTCCAGTTCCTTCAGCGACAGCGTCTTCGGGTCGACGCGGATACCGCCCTTGGCGCCGCCGTAGGGCAGGTTCACCGCGGCGGTCTTGACCGTCATCCAGGCCGACAGGGCCATCACTTCTTCCAGCGTCACGTCGGGGTGGAAGCGCACGCCGCCCTTGCCCGGTCCGCGCGACATGTTGTGCTGCACCCGGTAACCCTCGAAGTGCGCGACGCTGCCGTCATCCATCTCGATCGGCACGTCGACGATCAGCGCGCGCTTGGGGCGCTTGAGCGTCTCCGACCAGCGCGCGAGGTCGCCGAGATACGGAATCACGCGGTCGACTTGCTGGAGATAGGTGCCCCAGGGGCTGTTGGGAGTGGGATTGACGAAGGAAAGTTTTTCGCTCATGACGAAGCCTTGGTTGCCTTGGGTGGATGGATGGGCTGGACGATAGCCCTGTCGCCCGTGAAGCGCCACGCTTATGCGTGGATGCAGCGGGTGTTATGCGAAAGAGGTAAGGGGAATCCCGATGGAAGGCCGCGCCTTGCAGGTGATCGACTCGATCTTCGAAGGGCTGAGGCCTACGGAGCCTTGCCTGCTTGCGCATGCATAAACACAATGATAAAGTTGTGTTGTGATTCCCCCATTCGACTCCACCACTGGGAACCTTCCCGCAGGCGAGCACACTGCCACCTGGCAGGAGATGCTCGCCCGCTATGGCATCACCCCGTGGCGACTCAAACTGCTCGCCGGAATGCTGGATGCGTTGCGTCTGTTGAAGGCAGCGGGTTGCAAGCGCGTCTTCATCGACGGCAGTTTTGTCACTTCGAAAGAGGTGCCTGGTGACTTTGACGCCTGCTGGGATGCAGACGGCGTGGACTTTGACCTGATCGACGAGCGACTGCTGACATTCGACCGGGGCCGCGCCACGCAAAAAGCCGCTTTCATGGGCGAATTCTTCGTCGCCGACAGTGGCGCCGACCCGCAAGGGACTTTGTTTCGCGATTTCTTCCAGACCGACCGCGAGGGCCGACGAAAAGGCATCGTAGTCATCGATTTGAAGGACCTGCCATGATCACCAACCAACGCCAGTACATGATTGCCCAGAGCGCGGCCGACCGATTTCGCCAGGCTCTCGCAGCACCCGATGCGGGGGGGCTGCATCCAAAGGCGGCAAAGGCGATGCGGGATGGTGTGCGTAGCCAGCTTGATGACCTGGAAGAGGAACTGGCCGAATACGACGCCTTGCGCCAAGGGAGCGTGACTTCACTCGAGGCCGAGTCCATCGTCGGGATAGGCGGCGCGCTGATCAAGGCACGCATCGTGCGCAACCTGACGCAAAAGGAGCTTGCTGAGCGACTGGATATTGCCGAACAGCAGGTGCAGCGCTACGAAGCAACGCAATACCTGAGTGCTTCGACCGAGCGATTGCAGCAAGTCGCCGACGTCCTGAAGCTTCGGGTGCACGAGGTCTTCACCCTCGACCCGGCCTGACCCGCCGGTTGCAAATCTTCGAAGTGCGTTGCGCCGCAGCCCGTGGCGTCCCTCAGCCCCGCCCGCCAAATATCGCCGTCCCGATCCGCACCATCGTGCTCCCCGCCGCAACCGCGGCTTCAAGGTCCGCCGACATCCCCATCGACAGCACGTCGAGCGCGATGCCGTCGGCCCGGATCTGCTCATAGACGGCAGCCGCTCGCAGGAATAACGCCCGCTGCGCCTCGAAATCCGCCGCCGGCTCCGGAATCGCCATCAAACCCCGGAGCCGGAGCCGTGGCAGCGCCGCAACGGCCCGCGCCAATGCCAGCGCCTCATCCGCCGCCACGCCCGACTTGTTCGCCCCGCCATCCACGTTCACCTGCAGGCAGACCTGCAATGGCGCCAGTCCGGCCGGCCGCTGCTCGCTCAGCCGCTCGGCGATCTTCAGCCGGTCGATGCTGTGCACCCAGTCGAATTGCCCGGCCACGGGCCGCGTCTTGTTGCTCTGCAACGGGCCGATACAGTGCCATTCGATTTCGCCGCGCAGATCGGCGAGCATCTCGATCTTGGCCAGGCCCTCCTGCACGTAGTTCTCGCCAAAGGCGCGCTGGCCTGCTGCGCGGGCCTCCCGCAACGCCTCGGCCGGAAACGTTTTCGACACTGCAAGCAGGCGCACGCTTGCAGGATCTCGCCCAGCCGCTGTGCAGGCCGTCACAATCCGCGCCTGAACTTGCTGGAGCTTGTTCGCAATCATCGTCATAATCGTCAAAAATCGTATCAAAACGTCACCGGACGGATTTCGGCCGGCGCGTCACTGCTGATTGAGGAGCCTCGTGGACATTACCCAATTGCTGGCGTTCAGCGTCAAGAACAAGGCCTCGGACCTGCACCTTTCCTCGGGGCTGCCCCCGATGATCCGGGTGCACGGCGATGTGCGGCGCATCAATGTCGACGCGCTCGACCACAAGCAGGTGCATGCGATGGTGTATGACATCATGAGCGACACCCACCGCAAGCACTACGAAGAGTTCCTGGAAGTCGACTTCTCGTTCGAGATCGAAGGCCTGGCCCGCTTCCGCGTCAATGCCTTCAACCAGTCGCGCGGCGCGGCAGCGGTGTTCCGGACCATTCCCTCGAAGATCCTGTCGCTGGAGCAACTCAACGCGCCGAAGATCTTCGCCGACCTGGCCCTGCGCCCGCGCGGCCTGGTGCTGGTGACGGGGCCGACCGGCTCCGGCAAGTCGACCACGCTGGCGGCGATGGTCAACTACCTCAACGAAACCGAGTACGGCCACATCCTCACGGTGGAAGATCCGATCGAGTTCGTGCACGAGTCGAAGAAGTGCCTGATCAACCAGCGCGAAGTCGGCCCGATGACGCTGAGTTTCGCCGCCGCCCTGCGCTCGGCGCTGCGCGAAGACCCGGACGCGATCCTGGTCGGTGAAATGCGCGACCTGGAAACGATCCGCCTGGCCATGACGGCGGCTGAAACGGGCCATCTGGTGTTCGGCACGCTGCACACGTCCTCCGCGGCCAAGACCATCGACCGGATCATCGACGTGTTCCCCGGCGAAGAGAAGGACATGATCCGCGCGATGCTCTCGGAGTCCTTGCAGGCCGTGATCTCGCAGACGCTGTGCAAGACCAAGGACGGCCAGGGCCGCGTCGCGGCACACGAGATCATGCTGGGCACGCCCGCCATCCGGAACCTGATCCGCGAAGGCAAGGTCGCGCAGATGTATTCCTCGATCCAGACCGGCCAGGGCCAGGGCATGCAGACGCTGGACCAGAACCTCACCGACCTTGTTCGCCGCAGTGTTATTTCCGCGGCAGAAGCGCGCGGCAAGGCCAAGATTCCCGAGAATTTCCCCGGCTGACCATGGCTCTCCCCCAGGTCGTTGCGCACTGCGTGCGCCACTCTCACCCCCTCACCGGGGGCGACACCAGCGGCCCGGCAAAGCCGGTTCCGCGGTGTCCCTGGAAGGGGATGGCTTGCATTCTGGACTTCGGCATCTTCGACATCAGCGTGAGCAACTAAGCGACAACAGGAGTTCATCATGGAACGCGATCAAGCCAGCCAGTTCATCAACGACCTGCTCAAGCTCATGGTGAGCCGCAACGGCAGCGACTTGTTCATCACTGCGGACTTTCCGCCGGCGATCAAGGTCGACGGCAAGGTGATCAAGGTCTCGGGGCAGGCGCTCGGTGCGCAGCACACGCTGGCCTTGGTGCGCTCGATCATGAACGACCGGCAGACGGCCGAGTTCGAGCGCACCAAGGAGTGCAATTTCGCGATCTCGCCGACCTCGATCGGACGCTTCCGCGTGAACGCCTTCGTGCAGCAGGGCAAGGTCGGCATGGTGATGCGGACCATCCCGCAGAAGCTGCCGACCATCGACGGCCTGGGCATGCCGCAGATCCTGAAGGACGTGGCGATGAGCAAGCGCGGCCTGACCATCCTGGTGGGCGCGACGGGCTCCGGCAAGTCGACCACGCTGGCCGCCATCGTCGACTGGCGCAACGAGAATTCGCAGGGCCACATCGTGACGGTGGAAGACCCGATCGAGTTCGTGCATCCGCACAAGAACTGCGTGGTGACGCAACGCGAAGTGGGCATCGACACCGACAGTTGGGAAGCGGCGCTCAAGAACACGCTGCGCCAGGCGCCGGACGTGATCCTGATGGGCGAGATCCGCGACCGCGAGACGATGGACCATGCCATCGCCTTCGCCGAGACCGGCCACCTGTGCCTGGCCACGCTGCATGCCAACAGCGCCAACCAGGCGCTGGACCGCATCATCAACTTCTTCCCCGAGGAGCGCCGCGCGCAGTTGCTGATGGACCTGTCGCTGAACCTGCGCTCGCTGGTGTCGCAACGCCTGATCCCGACCGAAGACGGGCGCGGCCGCGTCGCGGCGGTGGAGATCCTGCTGAACACGCCGCTGATCTCCGACATGATCTTCAAGGGCGAAGTCGGCGAGATCAAGGAGATCATGAGGAAGAGCCGCAACCTCGGCATGCAGACCTTCGACCAGGCGCTGTACGACCTGTTCGAATACAACGCGATCTCGCTGGAAGACGCGCTGCGCAACGCCGACTCGCAGAACGATCTGCGGCTGCAGATCAAGCTCAACAGCCAGCGTGCGCGGACCACGGACCTGTCGGCCGGCACGGAGCACTTCGCGATCGTCTGAGGCTTGTGCCTGTTCGGTCGCAGCCAAAAGCGGACTTGGCCGTACGCAGAGGACGCGAAGGTTACGCGAAGGACGCGAAAGAAGACCAAAGGCTTTCATTGTGAGCCTTGGCTTCTTTGGCTTCCTTGCCTTCTTTGCGTCCTTCGCGTTTCTTTGCGTCCTTCGCGTCCTTCGCGTACGGTCAAGCCCGATCCCGCATTCGTGTAGTTCCCACAAGGCGGCTGACATGACACGCGGCGTTGATAAGCTCGCCGGATGACTTCCCTCATCTCCTCCAGGACCTACGACGCCATTCCCCCACGCAAGCTCGCCTTCCTTGGCCTCGGCGTGATGGGCTATCCGATGGCAGGGCATCTTGCCCTCGCGGGTCACAGCGTCACCGTCTACAACCGAACCGCCGCCAAATCAGCCGACTGGGTTGCGCAACTCACAGAGGCCAAGGCGCCGGGCACGCTGGCCCATGCCACCACGCCGCGCGAAGCCGCTGCGGGAGCCGACATCGTGTTCTGCTGCGTCGGCAATGACGACGACTTGCGTTCCGTCGTGCTCGGCGACGACGGCGCGTTCGCAGGCATGACGAAGGGCGCAGTGTTCGTAGACCACACCACCGCGTCGGCCGACGTGGCGCGCGAGCTTTCCAGGTCGGCGCTGGCCGCGGGCCTGCAGTTCATCGATGCCCCGGTGTCGGGCGGCCAGGCCGGCGCCCAGAACGGTGGGCTCACCGTGATGTGCGGCGGCGACGCGGCCGCTTTCGAGCAGGTCAAGCCGGCGATTGCGCACTTCGCACGCGCCGTCACCTTGCTGGGCGACAGCGGCGCGGGCCAACTGGCCAAGATGGTCAACCAGATCTGCATCGCCGGGCTGGTGCAGGGTTTGAGCGAGGCCATCGCCTTCGGCCAGCGCGCGGGCCTGGACATGGAGGCGGTGCTCGCGGTCATCGGCAAGGGCGCGGCGCAGAGCTGGCAGATGGACAACCGCGGCAAGACCATGATCGACGGCAAGTTCGACTACGGCTTCGCGGTCGACTGGATGCGCAAGGACCTGGGCCTGGTGCTCGACGAGGCCAAGCGCAACGGTGCGCGCCTGCCGGTGACGGCGCTGGTCGACCAGTTCTACGCAGATGTGCAGCAGGCCGGAGGCCGACGCTGGGACACCTCAAGCCTGATCACGCGATTGAAGTAAAGGCGGCTCTTGCGACTTTGCAATCGAGCGCAGGACAAGGCGGAGCGCCGCAGACAGTGCTGTAGCAAGGCAATCCAGCGCAGTGATGCGTTTGATTGCGAAGTCGTATCAGCGAACCGGCGAGGTCACCACGCCATTGTTCGCGGGCGGCGCGCCGTTCGCCGGCGGCAGCGGCGCCATTGGCGGCAGCGGCACGCGTGACGACGACGCAGAAGTCCCCGCCCCCGCGTCCTGCACCGGCGCCTGCGCCGGCGCGGCGGGCGCGGCAGCGCTACCCGTGCGCTGCATATTGGCCAGCTCGGCATCGGTGACGATATCGAGCACACGCACCACCTTCGAGACGCCCGAGACGCCGCGCGCGATGTCGCTGGCGCGGTCGGCCTCGCGGCGCGTGGCGATGCCCATGATGTAGACCACGCTGCGCTCGGTCACGACCTTGAATGAGTTGGCAAAGATGTCCTTGGCATCGAGCAGGGAGGCCTTGACCTTGCCGGTGAGGTAGGTGTCGTTCGAGCGGTCGGCCAGGTTGCTGCCCGGGCCCACCACGACTTCGTTGACCACCGCGCGCACGTTCTCGATGCGCTGGATCTCGCTGCCCACGCGCTGCTTGTCGGCCTCGCTGCCGACCGTGCCGACCAGCAGCACCTGGCGGTTGTAGCTGACCACCGTCACGTTCATGTTGTCGTTGGCGATCTGGCTGACGCGCGCGGCGCCGCGCAGTTCGATGGCCTGGTCATCGACCTGCACGCCCGAGCTGCGGCGGTCCGTCGCGACCATGCCCGCACCCGCCACCGCCGCGCCGCCCACCACCAGCGGCACGCAGCCCGGAAGGCTGGCGGCCAATGCGGCGACCGCTGTGAAGGCAATGAGCAGGCGTTGTGCGGAACGGGTCTTCATGGACGGTTTTTCCTGTGCGTTTTGGGGTGCAAGCAGCGGTCGCGCAGTCAGTTTAGCCCACTGTTTTTCATGCGAGCGATGCCAGGAAGGCGTGAAGATTTCGCAGCGAGGTCGGTAGCCGCAGTAGAAATATTCACAGCTTCTTCAGGCCGGGAGTTGCGATGCGTCGTTCTCCTGCTCGCCGAGCAGTTGCGCGTCCACGCCATCGCAGAGGCAATGCAGGGCCAGCAGGTGGACTTCGTGGATGCGCGCCGCGCGTTCGTGGGGTACGCAGACCTGGACATCGGTCTCGCGCAAGGCGCGTCCGACGACGCCGCCATTGCTTGTGCGTCCGCCGCCGGGCGCGAGGCCGAGCAAGGCCACGACAGTCATGTCGCGCGCATGCGCCGCCTCCACCGCGGCCAGGACCCCCGCCGATTGGCCGCTGGCGCTGAGCACCAGCAGCACGTCGCCGGCCTGGCCCAGGGCGCGCACCTGGCGCGCGAAGCGGTCGGCGTCGGCGGCCTGGGGCGTATCGGCCAGCGGGTCGGCGCTGTCGCCGGCGAGCGCGATGGCGCCGAGTTCCGGCCGGTCGCGTTCGAAGCGGCCCACGAATTGCGCAGCGAACTGCGCGGCCAGCAAGCCGGACACGCCGGCGCCGCACGCGAGGATCTTGCCGCCGCTGGTGACGCACGCAAGCAGCGCCTGCATTGCCTGGGAAATGGGCTTGCTGAGGACAGTGCCCGCCTGGTACTTGAGGTCGGCGCTGTCGATGAAGTGCTGCTGGATGCGTTGCTCGAGCATGGTCCTGATGTTAACGATGTACTTGGCTATTGAAGGCCGATGGCCGCAGTGGTTCCTTGCCAGCCTTTACGGTGTGCAGATTTCGTAGCGAGGGCGCTGCCGGGAGGCCGGTTCGCGGAGCGGAACCGTACTCCTGTACGGTGAGCACCGCAGGCCCGAGATCGGCGTCCGCAGTAGAAATATTCACACCTTCAGGAGAATGCGCCCTGGAGCCACTCGATGCGGCCGGCCTCGACCAGCACCACGTCAAAGCGGCACGGCGGCAGGGTGCGCAGTTTCATCAGGTAGTGCCGCGCGGCGAGGATGACGCGATGCTGCTTGAGGCCGGTGATGCTGCCACCGGCGCCGCCATGCGAGCCGCTCGCACGCCGCCGCACCTCGACGAACACCAGCGTCTGGTCGCGCGGGTCGCGCATGATCAGGTCGATCTCGCCGCCGCCGCGACCCGGGGTCCGATAATTGCGCGCGACAAACACGAGGCCCGCCTCGAGCAGATGCGCAAGCGCCGCGTCCTCGCCGGCATCGCCGCGCTGCTTGGTTGTCACGCCGGTGCGCACAGCACCGCTTCTTCCTGATGGCTTGTTCTGGAGAAACACCTTTGAGCTCCCTGATACCCGCCTCGTTCGGCGCCGCACTCCAGGCGGCACGCGATGCCGCGGGTGCGCAGCATTATCCGCAAGGCACGCTGTACGTCGTCGCGACGCCGATCGGCAACCTGGCCGACATCACCTTGCGTGCCCTGCATGTGCTGGAGATCGCCGATGCCATCGCCTGCGAGGACACGCGCCACACCCAGGGCATGCTGCGCGCCTATGGCATCGACCGGCCGGGCGCGCGACTGCTGGCCGTGCACCAGCACAACGAAGCCGAGGCGGCGCACGGCGTGATCGCGCGACTGGCGCAAGGGGAACGCATCGCCTATGTGAGCGACGCCGGCACGCCCGGCGTGAGCGACCCCGGCGCGCGACTTGCAGCCGCGGTGCGCGAGGCCGGCCACCGGGTGTTGCCTCTGCCGGGAGCGAGCAGCGTCACGACGCTGTTGAGTGCGGCCGGCCTGGTGGGCGCGGAGGACGACGGCAGCGCCTTCGTCTTTGCCGGCTTCCTGCCGACCAAGGCCGGCGAGCGCGACGCGGCCGTGCAGCGGCTCGCGCAGGAGCCGCGCGCGGTGCTGCTGCTGGAAGCTCCGCATCGCATCGAGGCGATGGCGCGCGCACTGGCCGTGCTGGGGACGCGACGGGTGACATTGGGTCGCGAGTTGACCAAGCAGTTCGAGGAGATCGCGACCGTCCCCGCGCAGGACCTGGCCGGCTGGCTGGCCGCGGGATCGCAACGCACGCGCGGCGAATTTGCCCTGGTGCTGCACCCTGCCGCGAAGACGCCGGACGGCGCCGGCGACGGCGAGCGCGTCCTGAGACTGCTGCTGGCCGAGTTGCCGGTGAAGACGGCGGTGAAGCTCGCCGCGGAAATCAGCGGCGCGCCGCGCAACGGGCTCTATGAGATGGCGCTGAAGCTGCGGGCGGGCGATTCGCGCGAGGACTGAACGGCACGGCCTGATTCGGTTTCACGGCACGCATGAAACGAGGGTGAGCACCGCCTGTTCGTGGGCACCCGCGGAACCGGCTTTGCCGGGCCGCTGGGTGCGCCCCCTTGAGGGGGAGCGCCGCAGGCGCATTCGGGGGTGGGTTTCATTTCACTCATCCAGCTCCGGATAGCGCCTGAAGATCCCATCCTCGTTGAAAGCAATCCGCCGCGGGCTTTTCAGGTACTCCTGCACCCGCTGCCGCCGCGCCACGTTGTCGTGCAGCTTCACCACCGCCGGGGCCGCCGCCAGTGCACGGGCGGAGGCCTTCGGGAAGGCGTAGCGCAAGCCTTCCACCAACTGGAACAGCGACAGGTCCGCATAGCTCAGCGTATCGCCGACGAGGTGCGTGTCGCCGACGGGGTTGCGTCGCAGCACCTGCTCGAACCAGTTCAGGAACTTGGGGATGCGCTCCTCGCGGAACGATTGGGCCACGCGCGCGGCTTCGGGCTTCTGGTCCTCGTAGTAGAGACCGGTGCCGACCGGGTGGTGCGTGTCGTGCGCCTCGGCCACCGCGTCCGCGATGGTGAGCTGGATCTGGTGGGTCCAGACCCGCTCCTGTTCCGTGTCGCCGACAAGGTGCAGGCGCGGGCCGAGGTACAGCAGGATGGCGGCGGTCTGGCCGATCACGACGCTGCCGTGGACGAGAAAAGGCGGCGCGAAAGGCGGCCAGGGATTGTGCGGGTCCTTCAGGTGACGCACCAGGGCCGTCTGGCCGCCGCCGCGCCCGGGCTTTTCGCGCGCCACGTCGACGTAGTCGACGCCGCTCGCCTCGAGCGCCAGCCGGACGAATTCGCCACGGCCCTGGATCGTGGGCCAGTAGTGCAGTTGGTAGGTCATCTCGAATAGTCTCGATATTTTTGCCGTGTTTCGCTTGCAAGCTTCAAGCCAGACCCGGGCGCGCAGCGATGGCTGCGCTGGTATCCGCGCAGGGCAAAGTCAGGGTTGACCCGAAGAAATGGACTTTGATCGACACTCGAACTAACTCGTTTCGCCGCTACAGTCTCCCCTTCCCTCCCTCCTTAATTTCCCGAAAGAGTCGCGATGTCCCATGCCATCTATCCCTCGCTGAAGGGCCGTACCGTTTTCATCTCCGGAGGCGCCTCGGGCATTGGCGCCGACGTGGTCGCGGCCTTCGCGGCGCAGGGCTCGAACGTCGGCTTCGTCGACATCGACGACAAGTCGGGCGAGGCGCTGGCGCAGAAGCTCGGCGCCGGCACGGTGTTCTACCAACACTGCGACATCACCGACATCGAGGCCCTGCGTGCCGCCATCGCCGCCGTGCGCGCGCGCTTCGGCCCGATTGGCGCGCTGGTCAACAACGCCGCCAACGACACCCGCCACAAGGTGGCCGAGGTGACGCCCGAGTTCTTCGACCGCACGGTGGCGGTCAACCTCAAGCACCAGTACTTCGCGGCCCAGGCGGTGGCGCCGGACATGGCGCAACTGGGCATGGGCAGCATCATCAACCTGGGTTCGGTGAGCTGGATGAACAAGAACGCCGACCTCTCGGTCTACGCCACCTGCAAGTCGGCGGCGCAAGGCCTCACGCGGACACTCGCGCGCGACCTCGGCAAGCAGAACATCCGGGTCAACACGATCGTGCCGGGCTGGGTGATGACGGAGCGCCAGCTGAAGCTCTGGGTCAAGCCCGAATCCGGCGCCGAGATCGACGCCGCCCAATGCCTGCCGGGCCGCGTGATGGGCACCGACATCGCCGCGATGGCGCTGTTCCTGGCGGCGGACGATTCGCGCATGTGCAGCGCGCAGAACTTCATCGTGGACGCCGGCTGGAGCTGATCGGCGCCAAGCGACAGTTCGGACACGTGCTTGTGACTTTTGTGAACTTTCGTATGTGAAATTTGCTGGATTTCAGATCCGAATGTAAGCACAATCGCTTACATGTCACAAAGAGCACACAGTTCTCACGAATGGTGGAAAGATAAGTCCGACCCGACGGAGTTGGCGGCTTTCCGGGAGTCCTACCTTGCGGCGGAACGCGAACGGCGCAAGGCCGGATGGCGCCGCAACATGATGCTGCTGGTGCTGGCGGTGGCCACGCCACTGTTGATCCGCCTGGTGGTTGCCTTGTGAGTCTGGGGGATTCGTCACGCGAGCGCCTGGAGGGGCCGGCGGACGGTGCGCTGCGCCTGACTGGCGATCAACTGTTTCAGATTGCCCGCACGGTGCGCGCACAGCCGGCGGCCGACGCCCGGACCGCCCAGGCCGTGGCCACCGCGCTGGAGTCCGTCGCGCAGCGGCGGGCCGCGCGCGAACGGCTGCGCAAGGAATTCAGCACCTTCCCTTCATTTCGCAAGGCGGCGAAATGGGCGACTTCCACTTTCTGAGGCAGCGCCGCTTTCGGGCCATGCCGGCGCGGGTCGCGCGCAATGCCGCCGGTGCCGCGATCCGCAGCGGATCCGGTCGAGGTTCAAACGCCCATTGACGCGGGAGCCCGGGTGCCGGGATGCGACGTGGCGAACGGCCCAGGCATTACGGCCTGTGAACGAGCACATGCCCCCGACACGCCACCACGCCGATCCACGCCAGCACCGCCGCGAGCCCCAAGCCGGCCTGTGTGAGCGCCAGCCCGGCCGGCCCCCATTGCGCGACGGCCAGGCCCACGCCCATCGTCAGCGCCGCGTAGCCGATGGCGGGGCGCAAGGGCGACGTGCCCTGGCGGCTGCGTCGGTCCGGCGACCAGAGCTGTCCCGTCCATGCGAGCGACCAGGCGCTCCCATGCGCCAGTGCGACGCCGAGCAGGTTCCACGGCGCGCTCGCCCAGACGGCCGCGACTGCGCCCGCCGCCAGCAGCAGCGTGCACGCCAGCGCCAGGACGCGCGCCGGCCAACGGCCGACCGATTGCCGAAGCAACAGTGCCGGCAGGAACATCGCGGCGAAATGCAGCGCCACCATGCCCTGCGGCGCCATCGCGTCGGTGCGGCACCAGGCCACCATCATCGGCAGCGTCGCCATCATCGGCAGCATCGCCAGGCCGGCGAGCAGCACCGGCCATTGCTGCGCGTCGCGCCACGCGCCAGCGGGCCACGCGGGTAGCGAGCAGTCGAACAGGCC
>NZ_JAATOM010000051.1 GCF_019207085.1 Variovorax sp. dw_308
TTCAGGGCGCCTTCTCTGGATAGGTTTTGGCGTCACGAGGTGCTCCTTAGAAAAACACGTCGAAGTGTGATCCCCCACCTCTTTCATTGCAACGCAGGGAGGGACCTTGCTCGCCATCTCGAGGACGGACCCATTGCAGTGGCCTCACATGCCAAGTTGGCTAGGAAAGCTGAGTCTTGATAAGACTGGTGGCGGTCGGTTGCTCCTGCCAAAGCTAGGTCCGCTCCCAAAAGAAGCGGACGCTGACGCATCCGCCGGAGGATGCGCACCGTATTCCAGCACCCGCACGAGCACGCACAGACGAGGGAAACGGACGGAAGGCCAGTCGGCCGTTAAGGTTGAGGCCTTGGTAGCATTCCCACACATTCAAGGAGTGTTGATGGGCAAATACCAGGGGATGAAGTGGCACCGATGCGATTTCCAGGTTCAGACGCCTGAGGACTCGCGGCACTGGGCCGACGCTGAAACCAAGCTGGGCGACCCCCGGATGGAAGACGACATTCAAACGAAGGCGCGCACGTATCTTCGCCGCTGCCACGAGGTGGGGTTGAACGTCATCGGCGTGACTGACCACAACTTCTCTGCGCGCGCCAACCATCGCGAGTGGTTCCTGACGCACCTTATCGAGCAAAACGATGCCGTCGCTGAAGAGTTCGGGCGGCCGCCGCTCGCGATATTCCCAGGCTTCGAGGCTGACATCGGCTACCACGTTTTATGCCTGTTTGAGCAGGTCAAGAAGGGCGCCAATCTGACCGCCTTGAACGACTTGGTCACATCCCTAGGTCTTCCGCCGAATCAACGCTTCAATAGCGGATTGCCGACCCAACTGCGTCATGAGAATGCGCTTGTCCCTCTGCGCACGGTGTTAAGCAAGGTTCAGGGCGCTTCCGGCGGAATTGTGATTGCGGCACATGCGTTCAGCGACAAGGGTATGTGCAGCAACCCCATGCACATGGGCGACTACGCTCTCCCTGGACTCATGTGCGTAGAGGTCGCCGACTTCCCGCTGAAAGGCAAGGCAAAGGTCGTGCTTGACGGCTCGAACCCCGACTGGAAACGGGACGGACGTCCGCCGGCTTACGTTCGATCTTCGGATGCAAAGTCCCTGGCCGTCGATGAGGACAAGAAGCCTCTTGCGAATTCCATCGGCTACCGATACACCTGGCTCAAGATGTCCGAGCCATCGATCGAAGCTCTGCGCCAAGCCTTTGTTGATAACGAGTCTCGGATCAACCTGTATGACGCCTGCCCTTCCGACGGCGAGAAGCATCCCCGCATCGTGAAGCTAGTAATCAAGGGTGCGGCCTTCCTCGAAGATCAAGAGGTTCATTTCTCGCCAAACTTCAACTGCGTCATAGGCGGCCGTGGCAGCGGTAAATCGTCGATCCTCGAGTACCTGAGGTTCTGTCTTGAGCCAGAAGCAAACAAGTCCTTGCACGACGACATCAAGGAGAAGCACGAAGCAATTCGTTCGACGCTGCAAGGCGCAAACGTTGAGCTGCAGGTCACGTTCGAGGCCTCGCCTGGAGTGCGTGACACTGTGGTGATGAAGCCGGCAGAACGTAGGCGCTTCATCGCGGGGCGCGACGTCGTGGATCTCAGCACCGTGCTTGGTCAGCTGCAAGCGCAGTTCTTTAGCCAAGGCGAGCTCACGCGCCTGGCGAAACCAGGACAGAACCATGTGTTGCGTCTGGTGGATGCGTCGGCGGGAGAGAAGCTTCCTGCACTCGCGCGCACAGAACAATCCGTACGGGCGGAGCTGGAGCAACTCGGCGCCGCGTCAAGCCGCGCGAGAACTGTTGCCAGGGAGGTCCAGAAGCTGACGCAGGAAGTCCTGGAACTCAGTCGGCAATGGCAAGCTCGAAACGACATTCAGGGCGATGCTCAAGCTCAGCAGGCTGCAACGGAGGCTGCATCTTTTGCGGAGAAAATAAAGAGCGACGCGGAGCAAAATGTCAGCTGGCTGGCCGCGTTCACGGGAGAGCTCACCGTCCGCTACACGAAGCTCCCGCCAGAATCCAACCGGTGGCCGGCACGCGACTTTCTGGAAGAGGCCGGACAGAAGATCGACCTCGCACGCGCGGAGTTCATCAAAACGATCGAACAGGCTGCAGTGTCCTTCAAGCTGGTGATCGACTCCACATTCGCCGAGAACTCGTCGTGGCCGTCGGTGAAAGCGGAACTGGATCAAGCGGAGACGAAGTTCTCAGCCGCGTGTCTTGAGAAGGGTCTGACCGCTGCCGATGTGAGCCGCTTGCAGGAGGTCGCAAGGGCCAAGGAGAGCAAGCAAGCTGAGCTCGACGGGAAGACGCGGCAGCTGAGCGACCTGAATGACCAGGCTGCGGGCTGGGCAGACAAGTTGGCTGAGTTGCACGCGGTCTGGCGCGAGCAGTTCGATGCTCGCAGTCTTGCCGCGTCCAGAATTCAGAAGTCGGCCAAGGCTACGAAGATCGTAGTCGCCTACATGCGCGACAAGGAATCTTTCGACATTGCGTGGCGACGGCTGAACCCCAACGACAACCGCAAGCGCCTTGGCAAGAACTGGGACGACATCGGAGACGCATTGTTCAAGGCCCATGGCGAGCAGTCGTCAGTCCCGTCACCCTGGGAACTCATTGATCAATGGAGAGTATCGCCTGACGGGTTCCTAGAGGCTCCGGCGTCGGTATCGGCGCACTTCGCAGAGCTGAACGCCCATCTCGAAGCGGATTCGGTGCGGCGTGTGTGGGAGCAGG
Source organism: Variovorax sp. dw_308 (assembly GCF_019207085.1). GTDB lineage: Bacteria > Pseudomonadota > Gammaproteobacteria > Burkholderiales > Burkholderiaceae_C > Variovorax. Next base: position 2,736 of record NZ_JAATOM010000051.1, read on the forward strand.
TTCGCTTGTCCCGAGTGGCGGACTTCGTTGACGTCGAACTGTTCCGGCCTGACGGTCAGAGCGCTGGCAGCATGAGTGGCGCAGGTGGCCGCAGCCTCTCGGAAGGTCAACGCAATACGGCACTGCTTAGCTTGTTGCTGGCACAGGGTAACGGCCCGATCATCATCGACCAGCCTGAAGATGAACTCGACGCGAACTACATCTTCAGAGACCTTGTTCCCTTCATCCGCAACGTCAAAGGTCAACGTCAGATCATCGTTGCGACGCACAACGCCAACCTTCCAGTAAACGGAGACGCAGAGCTGATCTATGCTATCGAGGCGAAGGATGGCGGTCACGTCCTTGCGCAGGGCGGGCTCGACAGGCCGGAAGTAACGCGAGCGGTGGTCGACGTGATGGAAGGCTCCGAGGAAGCCTTCAAGCGGCGCAGCGAAAAGTATCACTTTGGCTCATGAACATCAAGGAACCCGCCCGATGCACGGTCGAGGATTTTCGCGACTTCCGCTACACGATCATGCTTGGCGACGAGGCAATGGCGGCACGTCTGGGGAGCGCTGCCGCTGGTGGCAATGCCTGAGGTGACATTCAACCTCCATACCTTGGGCTGGCATAGCTTCCAGCAGCTTTGCCATTCCATACTTCGGGAGAATCTGGGTCAGCCGGTCCAGTCGTTCTTAGACGAGCATGATGGTGGGCGTGATGGCGCGTTTTCAGGTGTCTGGAATCCGACCGGTGCGGAAGATTTCAGCGGCAAGTTCGTCGTCCAGTGCAAGTTCACCAAGATCGCCGGGAAGAACCTGCACCTCTCTGAGATGTCCGACGATATAGACAAAGCGAGACGCCTTGTCGAGCAGGGACTTTGTGACGTTTATGTTCTTCTCACGAACGCTGGCCAGTCCGCCACAGCGGACGAACTGATCGTCGAGAAATTGCGTGACGCTGGCGTCAAGCAGGTGCGAATATTTCATGGCCCATGGATTGAACGACAAATTCTTGAGAGCAAGAATCTGCGGTCGATGGTCCCGCGCGTGTACGGATTGGGCGACCTCAGCGAGATCCTAGACAAACGTGCCTACGAGCAAGCAGCCGCTGTGCTCGACTCCATGCGGGAGGACCTCGCCAGGTCGTCATGACCGAGTCCTATAGGCTTGCCGCGAGGGCGCTGGATGCGCACGGGTTTGTCTTGCTGATTGGTGAGCCTGCGGCGGGCAAGACAACGGTGGCTTCGCTCCTGGCCATGGCATCTGCTGACAAGTGGGGCGCCAGAGTGGTCAAAGCGCCCAGTGCAAAAGAGATGGTGGCTCATTGGAACCCCAATGAGTCGTCTCAGTTCTTTTGGGTCGATGACGCATTCGGCGTGACCCAGCACGAGAGCAATTTGGTCTCGGGTTGGAATCGCGTGCTGCCGGAGATACGCGCGATGATCAACCGAGGGTCCAAGATCGTCATGACCTCGCGGGACTACATCTACAAGCAGGCACGTCAGAAGCTGAAAGAGTCGGCTTTCCCGCTGTTCCAAGAGAGCCAGACTGTGGTCAATGTTCACGACCTAACGGCGGACGAACGAGCGCAGATCCTCTACAACCACATAAAGCTGGGCCAACAGCCTCAAGAGTTCCGTGAAAGGATAAAAGAGTTTCTGGAGGAAGTAGCAAACCATCCGCGTTTTATTCCCGAGATAGCTAGTACTCCGAGGATGTCGACCTCGCCATCCGCATGGCCGCTTTTGGAATTCTGCCGGAGAACATTCGCGCGTCGGTCGTGTCATTCGCAGCGAATTGCGCTTTGACCGGGGGTGATCCCCGCATCCTCACGGAGCCTAAGTTGCGTTCACTTATGACATCCCCTGAATCCTCGCGACTCTCTCATGGCATCAGGACGCAGCTCCTTCCTCGGATTGAGGATTTCCGCGTTGCGCTTGAGAACGGATACAAGGAGGAGGACTGGGGTCCGGAGTGGCATATGAGGCGCTTCGATCAATCGTTAACGGGAATCTCTGACCATTTCCCGACAAGTCGTCGGATCCAGAACGTAGTTCGTGCACAGAGGAAGCGAGCACTATCTTGGGTTGAATTGCGCGAGAAGCAGGCGGTGAAGCCGGTCGACTCACCCCACGACATCGGGGCCGAGGAAACGACGGTCGCCTCTCCAAAGGGAACCAGAAGCATCTTTGACGACATTGCCGACTAACGGATGGCGTTTCACGATGGTCTTAACGTCGGCTTGATGCCAGGTAGCGTACTTACGCCCGACGGTGTGCACTGGCGGCAACCGCTGCGGACCTGCCGGACACCAGTCGATGCTGCCGGTCTGAGATGGCCCACTGCTGCCCCACGACACTTAGCGATGTATGTCGGGAATGCGCGCGGCACTGACATTGAGGTTGACGGCGCCGATCACTTCAAATCTCTGGGGTCAACGGTGCGCCTTCGCGATTGACTGCACCCATTAGAAGAACCGCGCGACCGCAGGATCGTTCCGCTCTCGCGGCGGACAGACAAGAAAGTGTTTCCTTCCAGTCGAAACGACCTCCTTGACGGCGCGACAAGACGGCCTGACGCCGGGTCCTCTTCCACGATTTCGGGCTGTGCGATGCCGACACCCAGCCCCTCGATCGCAGCCTGGTAGATCAACAGCGAGAAACTGAAACTCGATCTGATTGGCCGGCTTGAGTTCGGGCGCGTCGAGCCTGCCGAAGCTGAGCAGCTCGCACACGGCGTGATCTGCGGATTGTTCGAATCGTTCTCCGATGCCGGCGGTGCGATTTCTGTCGCCGTCGTCACAGCGAGCCAGCATGCAAAGGCATCGACGCGGCACTGACCGCGTCGGCTAGTGAGCCGAGCACGGGATCGGCCTCAAGCGTTCGGACAGACACGCCGTGCTCGAAGTTGATTTGCATGCGCGGGAGCCGGGAGCCGCGGGCGACGAGCGCAGCTTCGATCTCCTGCTCAGCGCGAAAGAACCCGCCTAGCGCGTGGTGCCTCGAAGCCTCGATGTGAATTATTTGCTCAGATGTTCCCATCTCTCCCTCGTCGAGCGTCGCATATGCTTCGCGCATGAATCCATAGCTCAGCATCGCGACGGCCACCGCGAATGCAGCGTTCTCTGCCGGGTACCTGTCGAACGGGACGGCATCCAAGCTCGCGACCGGCGCCTCGACCGCGGTCCAGGTTCGATGGAGGTGCGGAAGGGGGTGCTCCTCGATGTCCCGCAGCTTCGCGCGCACGTCGAAAACGAACTGGCCGACGATCTTGAGAATGCGCACCTCTTCGGCATTCTTGACCGCGCGCTCGCGCTGCGCCTCGTGTCGCTGAACCAGCAGCACCACGGCGGCTGAGGCGATGATCGCGGCTATTGCGCCCCAAGCCTGAACCCACGACGCGCACTCGCTCGGATTGAGCCCGCGCACCAACATGCAGGACTCCCACGGTCCATCGAACATCGTCACCCCTCCGGTATTTGCTTGGGGCGCGAGTATGCAGGAACCTTGTCGCGCAGCCCCGGGCGGCACTGCCTGCACGAGAATCGGCGCGGCCACTTTCGGCCCGAAGGAAAATGGAGCGGTTGGGAATGAGTGACTTGCCAAGGTACGCGCACTGGAGTTCCGCAGGGACTTTCAAGATGACGATCGCCGGGACATCGCACTATCGCGGCGCGATCGCTGCGATTGCGCAGAACCCGATCAACACGCATGCCTTGGTCATTTGCCTCGGGTACCTCGTCCCAGATGATCAGAACCCACACGACCCGAACGCAGTCAGGGTGGTGATCGAAGGACAAACAGTCGGGCACCTCTCGGCGTCGTTCGCACAAACCTACCGTTCCTACCTCAGCCATCTCCCCGAGCGCATCGAGCATGTCTCGGTGGCCGCAGTGATCACGAATGGCTTGAGGACGAAGGACCGCGCCTATGAATACACGATTGAAATCGACTTTCCCGACGACTTGGGCATCGGCATCCTCACTGAGCCCATGGAGCATGAAATCATCCGGGTGAATGGCTATTCGGCCCTTCAACCAGATGCCGATGGCAGCTACTCCGCGAAGGTGTGGGTTCCAACCGGAGACTTCGACGAGTTGCACAAGAGCAGAGCAGTCGAGGAGTGGACGACGGACGCTTGGGAGACGGTGAACTTTTACGCTTGCAACAGGCAAAACATCGGGCTCGGATTGAAGGTCTACGAACTCACCAAAGCGGAGTACGCCGCTCTGTTCAAGGACGGGCCCACGACTGGCGTACTCGTGCTCAGGAAAAATCGGTTTGCAACGCTGCGCCTGACCCCTGCCACGTGAAGGGGCATGCAGCTACTCGCTGCGGTGGAATCTCTTGCCGACGATCCCTGTCTCGCGCGCGTCGCCGCCGATCAGGTCAGAAAGCTCGTAGCCGTGCGCGGCCAGAAGCGCTCGGCACTTGCCGAGGGCTTGCAGCTCGATCTGCCGAACGCGCCCCGTCAGGCAAACGCCTGCGAACCCAGCAGAATTAGTTGCTCGGTGCCCAGCGCCTCTTGAGGGTACCAGAGCCCCAGTCTCCAAGCGTCGGTTACCGCGACTCCGAGCTCGCGCCCGAGCCACTCCATAGCGATCTTCTCGTCGAAGTTGGCGCATTCGGCCTTCAATCTCTGCACACCTCGCGCGATGAGGGCCTCGTACAAGGCGATCGCAGGACGCACCGTCGGATACCCGGATTCAACGCAGGCGTTGAACTCCCTTGGAATGCTAACCCCGGTTGGGTCCAAGTCTCCGAAGTACTCTGCACCCACAGCATCGGCTTCATCAATAACTTGGTGCAGCGCACGTCCGGTCAGGCGAAAGTTCAACCCCTGTCCATAGACCACCGCGGCATACCGGCAAGCCACCTCGTTCCATTCGCCGAAGCTCCAAAACGTGTTGTGATTTTCGATGACCAACACCGCCTTTCCGGCTGCGTTTGCTTTGCGATAGGGCAAGGGCTGCGGAACGCGAAAGCAACCAATCGTCTTCAGGTGCAGCTTGCCGTTGAAAAGCGTGTCGCCCGTGGCAAGGTCGTCAAGCCGCTTCTCGTCTCCGAAAATCTCGAGTGATCGCTCCTTGATCGGCACGAGCGCGAACTTTCCACGTCGACGGATGAGAAACTCGTTGATCGCATGCAGTGTTTGCAATTGCGCCACACGAAGCTGTGGCCAAAAGCCCAGTTCTGGGGCCCAAGCCACGCTCGAAAGATCGAGTGCCTGAGATGCAGCCGGACTAACTCGATGGATTTGAATCCAGAGGGGCAGGGGAGGCGAGCCGACCTGCTCCCAACTTCCCCTTGCTGGCAATTCGATGACCCCCGCGCCCGCCAGACTCTGGAGTTCGGCAAGAAGGAGTTGCCTTCGTTCGTGGCTGTTCTGCGCGGATGGGTGAACGGAATAGTAATGCTGCATCACCTCCTGAAGATCGACTCGCTTGCGTCGGCCCGAGCGAAGACGCTCAAGAAACTCGCTCATGCGACCATTGGCTCCTGTGGATCGATCAGTTGAAGTGGCGCAATCTCGATCTGCCATCGTCTCGTCTTTGTGTTCTGACCGACGCGGCGCAGGCGAATGAACCGGCGAAACTCACCGATCGTGTTGAAGTCCTGTTGCGCCGTTGCGAAGATGAGCTGGACATTCATGGCCTTGGCCAGCGCGCGCTGAGCGCGCCAGAGAGGCGCGCTCGTGGCCTTCGCAAAGGGGTTGTCCAGCAACAGAGGACCACCGCCGTTCTTGCGCAGTTGCGCGTGGTTTTCCGCGCGCAGCTGATTGATCAGCAAATAGAGAAACATGGCCATCACTACCCCCTCGCCGCCAGAGTTGGAAATTTTCTCTACCGGCACATACTGCTCGGTTTCTTCAATCGAAAACTTCAAGACTTGAAGGCCCAGCGGCTTCCCATTGATGCGGAGGAGCGCATCCGCTACCAGATCGGTGCCTGTCACTGGAACGACAGCGCTTTGACCCAAGTACTCCAAGTACGCGTGGATCGCTTGACGGCGCAGATCAGCGGAAATGGAGCCAAAGTTCGCGCGCATTTTCAGCACCTGCTTGCCGCCGACGTAGGGCGCTTCGCGTGGGACGCACTTGCCCGGCCCAGATGCTTGATTGAGAGTGTGGATCGCGTTCTTCACGACGCCCAGGACGTCCTCTACGCAGAGATCAAAGTCCTCCTGCATCTTCGCGAGCGTGGCGTCCGTCGTGCTGATGCGGTCATCCAGGTGTTCGAGCAGCCGGTCGGCATCGGTGCAGGCCGCTGCAAAGCTGTTGTTCTCCATCTCGCTCGAGACGGTCGGATCGATCTCGCGGAACGCCTGGAGTGCCGCCGCCTTTTTTACTTGGTCGAACGCAAGGCCAGCGGTCTCCTTGAGCTTGGCGACACCTTGGCCCTTCGCGCCCCATTGTTTTTGCAGCTGCATCGTCTGCGCGTGAGCGTCTTCGTGCAGAAAAAACGAGTCCTGCGCCGGTACTTCGACGGTTACCCCCAAGGCCCCCGAGATTTCCGCAGCGATCAGCGCGGGATCAGGATTTTCGGGAAGTCCCACACCAACCCGAAATGACTCCGCCGCTCGCTGGTCGCTGTCTGCCGCCAACGCCCTTCGTTGACCTCGCTCTTCGGCCTTTGTGGCCTCGCCTGCCGCCTCCCGAGCCTGGTTCGACGCCCTCTCATATTCCCTTTCGCACTCCTCCGACAGCTGGGCGAGTTCAGTGAAGCTCATCGTCTGCATCGCAGGCGTCGGCGCCCTCAGGTTTGCTTTAGTCTGCGAGCTTGAAAGAAACTTTGCAGACTCCGCCTTGAGGCGTTCGCCAGCTGCCGAGGCCTGGATCTGCTCGGCCCTTGCCGGCCCGTGTTCACGTTGCGTTTCCGCGATAAGCCGACCATGGTCGGCATAGAGGAAGGGTTTCGTATCCGCTACTCCATACTTGGCGAAATCACGGGCGTACTCGTGGGTTTTGCCAAGTTTTTGATCTCGCTTACCCTTGATCTTTTCATGCAGAGCGCCGAGCCGATTGCTGGCCTGCATGTTGTAAGCATCTCGTGCGTCGTTGTACGACCTCCGCAGCGTGTCAAGCGTGCGTGGCTTCTGTGCCAACTGTTCTTGGGCGGGGTAGTCGTGCGAGTAGTACTCGATCTTGCCGCGGTCCTCCGCCAAGGACTTCTGCAAGACTTCGGCCTCTGATTTCAGGCGATAGTCCGTGTTTTGCTCGTTCTGCAGCCGCGTCGCGGTGTCTTCCGCAAGCTCCTTTCGCAGGTGAGCGTCCATGATCAGAGCATCGATTTCCTCCAGCCTTGACAGCCTCGACGGCCGCCCCGTCTCATGCTCAATGATGAATTCCCGCAACGCCTCGACCGAATGCGCTGCATCGATGCGCCGTTGATTGGCTGGTTCGATCTGACGTTCGCACTCGTCCGCCTGATTCTCAGCGCCTTCCGCTAGTTGCGTTAGAGACTGCTCGCGCTGGCTGGCAGCGGCCTCATCTTGGACCAGGCTTTCGACCGTGCCGCGGGTCTCCTTCATCTTCTCTTCGCCATATACATCGAGGAACGTGGCGAGCTCCTGCAATGCGCGCAACGTTGCCGCGTGCCGCTGTGCATAGGCATCGCGGCGTTCTTCTTCAATGCGCAGCTTGGCTTCCAGCGAAGTGGAAAGCGCCTGGGCTGCTCCCAGGCTGAATGCAGAATCGTCTGCGGGGGGAACGATGGACTGACCTGCCAGTGCTGCAGCGCGATCTAGCGAGGCAATTGAAATGACCACCGGCTTGTTTGGTCGAGTTCCATCCCATGTCATGCGTTGCGCGAGCTCGAACTCGGACTGTGCGACGCACACACCGAGATAGCGGGCTGGATCGCTCAACACCAGCTCGCGCGCTTTCTCGGCATCCGGGATCGACTTGGCCAGGTATTCGTTGAACGGCCTGGCCGATTTGATCCGGCCGACACGGCGCAATTCTTCCACCACGATGTGGACGTCAGGGTTGTAGCCAGCAACGCCGGTTTCCTCGATGGCTTGCCTCGTGGCACGCAGTTCCGCCAGCCGGACGTCGGAGCGCGACACTTCGCGGGCTGAATCGTGGACTACATCCTGCAGACGACCCGGCAACGAGGGAGAGTAGGGATCGCCTCGATCCGACTCAACAGCGTTGAGGATGGCCGGCAGCAAAGCCAAGTGCTCCGCCTGCTTCAATCCAGCGTCAATGAATTCGTTCAGTGTCTTAATCTGCGCGCGGAGCTCGTTGCGCTTGACCATGGCATTGCCAGCGTCAATCCGATACTGACGCCCTTGCTGCGCAAATGCTTCGCGAGATTCGCGCAGTTCCTGCAACTGGCCGGCGACGATCCTTCCGGTTTCGTTCCAACGCTCAACCGCGCTTTCGGGAGGTTCCTCTACGCTCTCCAATCTACCCTGATTTACCAGTATCTGCCGCCGACGCGTGCAAGCGTCTTCAGCATGCCGCAGACCACTTTGCTCTTTCGTGAAATCGAGTTCGTCCCTTTCCGCATGCTTCTTGGCTGTCGCTGCGCCCCGCAGTTCTTCTTGACGTACCGCACTGTTGGCGTCGAATGTTGCGATCTCATCTTTGACCCTGCGCTCTTCGTTCGCAATCGCTCGGCGCAGAAGTGCGCCCTGAATGTCGACATGATCCTTCGCAGGCTTCAAGCCCTCCTCCTCGGCGGCCGCCAACGCCTCCAGCTCTTCTATCTCCGCGTTCATGCCCAATATCTCGCCCTGTAGCCGGGCGGCACGGATGTGCTCAATCTTCGTCTCCAGACGGTCGACTTCTTGGATCGCCAGCTTCACGCGCTCGGCGGCGGCGGCAACAGATTTCTCAAAGTAGAGCGCCAGTGATGTCGTAGAGTCCTTCAGAGATGCCGTCGCGCCGGTCGATGCTTGTTCCGAGATGGAGCGCTGGGTTTTCGCAAAATCAATCTCTCTCGCCTGCTCGGCGCGCCGTTGGCCCGCGCGAAGCTGCAGAGCCTGATAAAGCTGAGCGCCGTGGATCAGAAGTTCTTTCTGGTCGGCCTCGGCCTTCAGGTAGAGCTGCGCCGCTTCTGAGAACACGTTGAGCGAGGCACGGAAGCGTGTGAGTTCGCGGCTGCGGGCCATCAGTACAGGGCGCCGGCGGTGTTTCGGCGCGCGTCAAGGTACTTGTCGCCTCTTTCATGCAGCCAAA
>NZ_JAATOM010000052.1 GCF_019207085.1 Variovorax sp. dw_308
GGCCAGGTCGAAGGCCACGCTGACGCCTTGGCCGCCAGCGGCCAAGGCCTTGCGATAGAAGGCGTTGGACTCTTCCGCCGTCGAGAAGCCTGCGTACTGGCGGATGGTCCACGGACGCACCGCGTACATGGTCGCCTGCGGGCCACGCAGGTAGGGCTCGAAGCCGGGCAGCGTGTCGGTGTACTTCAGGCCTTGCAGGTCAGCCGCGGTGTACAGCGGCTTGACGGTGATGCCGTCGGGCGTGAGCCAGTTGAGCGCGGACAAGTCGCCGCCGGGCGCGGACTTGGCGGCAGCCTTGGTCCAGGCGTCGAGGGTGGAAGACTTGAAGGTGGGTTCGTTCGCCATGCTCGTTCGCACAGTTGCGTGGCTCAGGCGACGTCGCGCAACTCGCGCCGCAGGATCTTGCCCACGGTGGACTTGGGCAAGGCTTCGACGATCGACACGGACTTGGGCACCTTGTAGCCGGTGAGTAGCGCACGGCAGTAGTCGATGACATCCTGCTGCGCCAGGGTCTTGCCTGGCTGGTTCACCACGAACAGCCTCAGCGCCTCGCCGGTCTTCTCGTCCGGCACGCCGATGCAGGCGCACTCGGCCACGCCGGGGCACGCCGTCGCCACCGCTTCGATCTCGTTCGGATAGACGTTGAAGCCCGAGACGATGATCATGTCCTTGATGCGATCGACGATCTTCAGGAAGCCGCGGCTGTCGAAGACGCCGACGTCGCCGGTGCGGAAGTAGCCATCGGGCGTGAAGGCCGTGACAGTGGATTCGGGTCGCTGCCAGTAGCCGCGCATGACCTGGGGGCCACTGGCGCAGATCTCGCCGGGCTGGCCCAGGGGCACCTCGTTGCCCGAGTCGTCGACCAGCTTGATGTCGGTGGACGGCAGGGGCAGCCCGGTCGTGCCGGAGAACTCGCTGACGAAGGGCGGGTTGATGGACAGGATCGGGCTGGTCTCCGACAGGCCGTAGCCCTCCAGGATCAGGCGGCCGGTCACTTCCTTCCAGCGCGCCGAGGTGGCCGGGATCACCGCGGCCCCGCCGCCGATGGACAGGCGCAGGTTCGAGAAATCGACTTCCTTGAGACGGGGATGCGCAGCCAGGCCAGAGTACAGGGTGTTCACGCCGGTGAACACGGTCAGGCGCGACTGCTTGAAGGTGTCGATCAGCCCATCCATGTCGCGCGGATTGGCCACCAGCCAGTTCTCCGCACCGACCGAGAAGTAGCTGATGAGATTCACCATCAGCGCGAAGATGTGATACAGCGGCAAGGCCGTCACCACCACCTCTTCGCCGGCGCGGATGCTGTCGCCCATCAGGGCCTTGAACTGCTCGGTGTTGGCCACCAGGTTGCGATGCGACAGGCAGGCGCCCTTCGAGACGCCGGTGGTGCCGCCGGTGTATTGCAGGAACAGCAGGTCGTCGCCCGTGATCACCGGGGCGCTGTAGTTCGTCGGTTGGCCCTCGCGCAGGATGTCCGACAGCGGCAGCGAACCGACCAGGCGAGCGTCGGGTGCGGGCCCGGCCACCGGTGCCGCCAGGCCATCGCCCGGGCTGACCGTGATGATGTGTTCCAGCACGGTCTGATCGACCACTTCGGCGAGCGTCGCGGTGGAACCGTCGTACACGACGATGGCTTTCACGCCGGCGTCGTTGAGCTGGTGGGCCAGTTCGCGAGCGGTGTAGAGCGGGTTCACATTGACCTGGATCGCACCCAGGCGGACGATGCCGAGGAAGACCACCGGGAAGGCCGCCAGGTTGGGCATCATGACGGCGATGCGGTCACCCTTGCCGATGTGCAGTTCATGCTGCAGGAAGGCGGCGAAGCGAGCCGACAGCCGGTCGACTTCGCTAAAGCTCAGGCTCTGCCCAAACGAGCGGAAGGCGGTCTTGTCGCTGTAGCGGGCCATTGCCTGCTCGAGCAGTTCCACGATGGAACTGTAGGCATCGGCGTTGATTTGAGCGGGCACGTTGCCGTACGAAGGAATCCAGGGTCTCTGCGTCATTGGTCTTGTCTCCGAAAGGGGGCTGGGGAAAGCTTCTGCAGGGGGCTCCTGCGGCTTCGGCGCGTTGTCAGGAGCGCCTGGGGTCAATGCTCCCGCAGGCGATCGCAAGCTGCGTCTCAATTGACGACACGCGTTTAGCAATTGATGCCAGCCATGGCACGGCGCCATGGCATGGCAGCTTCGCTGTCCTGCCCTGCGCAGCGACGTCCGGCATCAAATGCGAAGCCAGTGGCATCAAAAGCCGTACGCCGTCGCGCCCGATCCCGTACTGTCGAGTCCCGGCTGCGCGCATCGGCTTGTGGAGCAGTACGCGCAACCCAATGGCCCAGGGCCTGTGAACAGGCCCTCGCCCGCTACTCTCCATTCCAGGAACCATTCATGACTACTCGCGACATCTTCGTGGTCGGCACGGCCCGCACCGCCATCGGCACCTTCGGCGGTTCGCTGAAGGACGTTCCCAACACCCAGCTCGCCACCACCGCCGTCAAGGCTGCCATCGAGCGCAGTGGCGTGGCGGCCGATGCCATCGGCCACGTGGTGATGGGCAACGTCATCCCGACCGATGTCAAGGATGCGTACCTGAGCCGCGTGGCCGCGATCGATGCGGGCTGCCCCATCGAGACGCCGGCCTTCAACGTCAACCGCCTTTGCGGCTCGGGCCTGCAGGCGATCGTGTCGGCGGCGCAGGCGATTGCGCTGGGCGATTGCGACGTCGCGATCGGTGCCGGCTCGGAGTCGATGAGCCGCGGCCCGTACTTCGACACCTCGGCCCGCTATGGCGCACGCATGGGCGATGCGGTGCTGGTCGACTACATGCTCGGCATCCTGCACGACCCCTGGGAAAAGATGCACATGGGCATCACGGCAGAGAACGTCGCAGCGCGCCACGGCATCACGCGCGACCAGCAGGATGCCCTGGCCGTGCTGAGCCAGCAGCGCGCGGCGGCCGCGATCGCGGCGGGCCGCTTCAAGGAGCAGATCGTTCCGGTCGAGGTGAAAACGCGCAAGGGCGTCGTGCTGTTCGACACCGACGAGCACGTGCGTGCCGACACCACGCTCGAGACGCTGGCAAAAATGAAGCCCGCGTTCAAGAAGGACGGCCTGGTCACCGCCGGCAACGCCTCGGGCATCAACGACGGCGCGGCCGCCATCGTGCTGGCCGAGGGTTCGCGCGTGCAGGCGCTGGGGCTGAAGCCGCTGGCCCGGCTGGTCGGCTATGCGCATGCGGGCGTCGAGCCGGCGTACATGGGCATCGGCCCGGTGCCGGCCACGCGCAAGGTGCTGGAGCGCACCGGGCTGAAGATCAGCGACCTTGACGTGATCGAGTCGAACGAGGCCTTTGCGGCGCAGGCCTGCGCGGTGATCCAGGAACTGGGCTTCGATCCGGCCAAGGTCAACCCGAACGGCTCGGGCATTTCGCTGGGCCACCCGGTCGGCGCGACCGGCGCGATCATCACGGTGAAGGCGATTGCCGAACTGCACCGCACCGGCGGGCGCTATGCGCTGGTGACGATGTGCATCGGCGGCGGCCAGGGTATCGCCGCGATCTTCGAGCGCTGCGCATGACGCCCACCATCCCCGGATCGCTGGGCCCGAACGTGCAACAGCAAGAAGACACAGCGACGGCAATGCCGTCCACGATCGACCTCGACGTCTACCTCGACCTGATCTGCCCCTGGTGCCTGATCGGCAAGAAGCACCTGGAGCGGGCGCTGGCCCTGTTCACCGGCGTTCCCGGCAATCCCGCGGTGCGGGTGCATTGGCGCTCGGTGCAGTTGATCCAGGGCCTGCCCGTGGACGGCGTGGACTTCGAAGCCTTCTACACGCGGCGCCTGGGCAGCGTCGAACGCGTGCGCGCGCGGCAGGCACAGGTACGAGCGGCTGCAAGGCACGCCGGCACCGACGTGCACTTCGAGCGGATCCGCCGCTTCCCCAACACGCTGCTCGCGCACCGCCTGCTGGCCTACGGCCAGGCGCAGTTGTCGCCCGAGAAGCTGGATGCACTGCTCGACGCGCTGCTGCTCGGGTATTTCCAGCAAGGCGCAGACATCGGCAACGAAGGAACGCTGTCGGACATCGCTGGTCGCCACGGCCTCGACGCTGCAGCCTGGAAGACGTGGATGAGCACGAACCCAGCGCAACTGGAGCAAGCCGACGGCGTGCCCCTGTTCGTCTTCAATCAGCGGATTTCGCTCAGCGGTGCGCAACCGGTGGAGGCGCTGCTCGAAGCCATGGACGAAGCGGTCGCGGCCACAAGCGTTTCGATGTAGCGCCGTCGCCGGCGTCAGGCCGGCGATTCGTGCGCCATCATGAAGCGCTCGACGCGACGCGCGATCTCGACCGGTCGCGTCAGCATGAACAGGTGACCGCAATCGAGGGTCTCCATGGTCGCCCGTGGCAAGCGCGACACGATGATCCGTCCGTTCACCGGCGCCACGATCGGGTCGTCCGAGCCCATGAGCACCAGCACCGGCAACTGCACGCGCGGCAAGCGGAACCAACTCATCCACCCGCACAGTGCGAACAGTTGGTACAGGTAGCCGCGCAGGTTGGGCCTGCTTGCCAGCATCGCTTGCAGCGGGATCAGGTCGCGGTCGAGCCGCAGCTTGCCGCCGAGGAGCCTCGCCCCGATCTGCAGGAGCTGACCCGGCCCGCCCGGCAGCACCACGCAGCCGGCGCTGGTGGCCGCCAGCGTCATGGTGCGACAGCGCGCCGGATGGCGCAGCGCAAACTCCTGCGCCGCGGTGCCACCCCACGACACGCCGAACACATCGACACGGTCCAGGCCGAGCTGGTCCAGCAGCGCCGCCGCGAGATCGGCGACATCGCGCATCCGGTACGGCAGCAGCGGCGCCGGCGACGCGCCGACGCCGGGCACGTCGAACGCTATGACACGCGTGTTCTCGAACGCGCGGGCAAAGGCGGCCGAGGTTTCAAGGTCGGCACCGATGCCGTTCAACAGCAGCAGCACCCGTTCGGCAGAGCCCGCGCCGTGGTCCGCGTAACGGATCGGCTGGCGTCCGACCATGACGGTGCGCGCCGCCGGCAACAACGTCGCCGAATGCGGGCGCGCCACCTTGCTCAGCACCGCTGCTTCACATAGTCGCCGGGGGCGGCGCAAAGCGGCGGATGGCGCTTCGACCCAGCCTGGCGCGGCGCGCGTCGGTCCGCATCCGAGCGGGCCCGCAACCAGGCCGCCAGGTGCGGCCACCAGCTGCCGTCGTGCGCGGTCGCGCCTTGCTCGAAGGCGTCCGGCGTGTCGTGCTTCCTGGCGTTGGTGAGGAAGGATGCCCTCTTGTTGCCCGGCGGGTTGACGATCGACTGCACGTGCCCGCTGGAGGTCAGCACGAACTCGCTGTTGCCGCCGAGCAGCTCGCGCGTGCGGTAGCAGCCCTGCCAGGGCGTGATGTGGTCGGTGCGGCCACCGAGGATGTAGGCGTCGCAGCGCACGTCGCGCAGGTCCAGCGCCTGGCCTTCGACCGTGACGCCGCCGGGCTGTGCGAACGCGTTCGACGCGAGCAGCGCCAGGAAGTCGTCGTGCAGGCGCGCCGGCAAGCGCGTGGTGTCCGCGTTCCAGTACAGCACATCGAAGGCCGCCGGCTTGCGGCCCATCAGGTAGTTGTTGATCCAGTAGTTGAAGACCAGTTCGTTCGGCCGCAGCCACGCGAACACCTTGGCCAGGTCCTTGCCCTCGAGCACGCCGCGTGCGCCACTCATCGATCGCGCCAGCTCCAGCGTCTCCAGGTGGGCGAACAGGCCCATCGAGCTGTCGGCGATCGCGTCGGTGTCGAGGATCGACACCAGCAGCGTCAGGCTGCGAGCCCAATCGCGGCCCTTGCTGGCCAGGTAGGCCAGCAGCGCCGCCGACGTGATGCCGCCGGAGCAGGCCCCGAGCAGATGCACCTGGTCCGAGCGCGTCACCTCGCGCGCCACGCCGACCGCATCCTCCAGCGCCGTGACATAGGTCGGCAAGTCCCAGTCGGCCTGGGCGACCGTGGGATTGAACCAGCTGACGACGAAGACCTGGAAGCCTTGCTGGACCAGGAACTCGATGAGGCTGCGCCCGGGTGCGAGGTCCCAGACGTAGTACTTGTTGATCTGCGGCGGCACGATGAAGAGCGGCGTGCCCGCCACGTCCGGCGTCTGCGGCTTGTACTGGATCAATTCGAGTTGCTCGCTGCGGAACACCACGTCGCCCGGGGTTGCCGCGAGGTTCTCGCCGACCTCGAAGCTGGACTCATCCACCATGGCCGGCATGCCGCCGTTGTGGCGCCAGTCGTCGACCAGTTGCGCCAGCCCACGCGCAAGATTGAGGCCGCCTGTCTCGATGGTGCGCTTGATCGCAGCGGGGTTGCCCGGCAGCACGTTGGTCGGCGCCAGTGCGTCGGCCACGATGCCGAGGATCATCTTCGCCCGCGCGGCCTCGTGCGCCGGCAAGCCGAGTTGGCCGGCCAGCCGCAGCGTCTCGCGCGACAGGGCCAGATGGCCTTGCATCACGCGCTTGTAGACGGCGTTGTCACGCCAGGCAGGGTCATCGAAACGGCGATCGCCCGCCGCCGGCTCCACGGCGGAACGGCCGAGGGCCACCTTCGCCAGTTCACCGGCCGCACGGCCGACGGCACCGACCGTTTCTTGCGGCCGCTTTGCCGCCGCGCCAGCCATGGCCCGCAGCGATGTGCCGAGGCGATGCGGCTTGCGCGTGGATTGCATCCGGACCAGGGACGCACGGTCCTGCCGGGCTTCGGTCGAGGTTTGGGAGGGGCTTGCCATTGGGGGATTCGTGCGATGGGAAGGAGGATGGTTTGCGACGGCGGCGCGCGGCAAGACATGCCGTCGCGGGGACGCGTCGATGCCTTGTCGTAGCGGCCGGCCATTGTTCGCGTTCGCGCCCGGATCGACTCTGCATTTGGCGACATGCGTTTCCCATTTCATGCCACGCAAGAACCAACGTGAGCGAAGCCCCTTCGTGGGCACCCGCGGAACCGGCTTTGCCGGGCCGCTGGGTGCGCCCCCTTGAGGGGGAACGCCGAAGGCGCATTCGGGGGTGGGCCTATCTCAGGGGACGTTGACCTTCCGCCACGACGCATCGGGGTTGAACACCTCCATCGCTGCGGCGGCCTTGCTGGTGTCCGGCCCGAGGTCCTTCTGGTAGACCACGCCGGCATGGCTGACGATGAAGCTTTCAAGGCCGGTTTGCCCGTAGCGCAAAGGCCATGCAACGAGTGCGAAGCCGCTGCGCATGCGCCCGCCGATGACATAGCGGTAGGCGCCGCCGGGCGCGCTCATGCCCTGCGCCTTCAGGATCTTGAAACGGTATCCGTGGTAGCCGGCGCCCGGCGCCTGGGTCACATAGAGCGGGCCGAGCGGGCTCTGCTCCTGGGCGGTGCTGTCGGCCCAGTAGAGCCCGTCGTGGCGACCCGGTGCGCTGACGAACTTCTGCGCGTACTCGAGCACGCCGTTGCCATCGCGATCACGCGACGCGTATTCCTTTTGCGCGTCGTAGTACGCGAGCGCGGCCTGCACCGCAGCCATCTCGTTGCGACGGACACCCCGCTCCCGCATGATCAAGGCGCCGGCGGCCACGTCGAAATTCCAGCGGCCGGCTCTCTCGAGGAGCGGGATGGGCAGGGTCCAGCCCGCATCTCCCACCTCCAGCAGGGACTCGCCGCGCACACCCCGAACGATCCTGTGCTGCTTTTTCCAGGCCGCAAGGAATGCGTCGATATCGTCGCGCCCCATGCTGCCTTCAGGAACGAAGCTGCGCCAGTTGGCGCCGAGTACGCGCCGCAACTCGGCTTCATCGTTTTGGGAGATCGCATCGACCAGTGCCTCCGACGCGGCTTCCGCGCTCGGGTAGGCGTGCTGCGCCATCGAAGGCGTCGCGAAGACGATTGCTGCGCACGCGACGAGCGCACCGGCGACGAATCGCGTGAGGGTGAAGTGCAACATGGATGGAATCCGCATGGTGATGAACCTTGCCCTAGCGGCGTCCCCCGCCGCGCCCTCCGCCACCGCGCCCGCCGCCGCTCATCCGCGCGCCGCCGCCGCCGTGAGCCGCGCCGGGCGAGCCGCCGTATCGAGCCCCTCCGCTGGCAGCGCCCGAGTGCCGCGCCGGGGGTTGCCGGTTGACGCTGTCGCGATTGAAGTCCCGCTGCATCTGTCCGGTGTCGCCCACACCGCGAAACGCGTCATTGCGCGGCCCGGGGTCGAAGCCGCGCTGCTGCATCGTCGATTGCGCCTGCTGGCGCTGGGCGTCGCGCCCACGGAAATCGCCGCGCTGGTCCGCGCCCGGCACATTGCGCCCGTACTGCTGCTGGCTGCGGTTGTCGCGGTACGGCACGCCGCGGCGGTTGGCCGCGTTGTGCTGGAAAGTGGAGTTGCCGCTGATCTTCCGGTTCACGTTGATGCTGTTGTAGCGGCTGGCATTGATGTTCACGTTGCCGCCGCCCCAATTGCAATTGCCCCAGAGCGCCGCGGTCGCGGCCACACCGATGCCGAACGCGATCCCCGTGGCCAGCGCGGCGCCGGGGTAGTAATAGGCCGCAGGAGGGTAGTAGTACGGAGGGTAGGCCGGATAAGGCCAGGTGCCGTAGACGATGGCCGGGTCGTAGGCCGGCACGTAGACCACCTGTGGGTTCGCCGGCTCGATCGTGACGACACTCTGTTGCGTCTGCGGGTCTTGCGCGAGCGCGACGGTCTGCTGCTCCGAGGACTTCAGGCTGCCGTTGGCCTGCGCGCGGCTGCGCAGGCGCTGCGCGGAATCCAGCACGTCCTTCGACGAAGCGAGGAAGGCGTCACCCAGGTTCTGCACCCAGTCGGGCTTGTCGCCCATCGTCTGGATGACCTGCGGGAACGCGACCAGCGACTTCACGCTGGGATCCCAGGGCTGTGCATCGACAGCCCTGACCGCCGCATCCCCCGATTGGCCGGGATGCGCCTTCGACCAGGCGGCCGCATCCGCGACGTCCGCCGGATACGTCGATGCCATCAGCACCTGCGACAGCAGCGAATCCGGATACAGCGCGATCGGCGCCATCATCTGGTCGATTTGTGCCTGGCTGAAGGTCGACGCTGTGGAACCGGAGGCAGGTGCAAGGGGCGGCGCCGCGACACTTGGCGCGGGCGCCGGCGCTGGCGGCAAGACGGGAGGCGCCTGCACCGGGGCGGCACAGCCCGCGATCAGCACGGCCACCGCGACCGTCGTCGCGACGGCCCCAGAACGACATGGACCCACGGCAGTCTCCTTCGACTTGTTGCGTTCGAGCACAGGCAAAACAGGGCAGCCACCACCCATGGGCTGCCCGGTCCTTGCAAGCGCGGGTAGTGGCCGGCGGCGTCATTCTCGATCGGCGTCCGGCCAGCCGGATTGACGCGGATCAAGTCGCGCCGGCGCCCCCTTGCAACGGTCCGGCCCCATGGCGCCGGCGCCTGCGACAAGCCGGTCGACTGCGTGCATGCCAAGGCCCCTTTTTGCTGCATTCGCCTGCCATGTTGCGTTGCGAATTGATTTCAATCAATGGTAGAACGCCGCTTCCATCGAAGATGACGCAATCCAAACAGGAGGCGATATGCGTGCCTTTGCCGTCCGACTCGCGCAGGCGCTGATGCTGGCTGCTTCATTGCTGGCAGGGTCGGCGGGGGCGCAACAGGCGCCGTCCTTCTCGATCGAGCAACTCGACCAGATGATGGCGCCGATCGCGCTGTACCCCGATTCGCTGCTGTCGCAGGTGCTGATGGCCGCCACCTATCCCGCGGACGTCGCCGACGCAGCGAAATGGTCCAAGGCCAATCCCAATCAGAAGGGCGATGCGGCGCTCAAGGCCGTGGACAGCCAACCGTGGGACCCCAGCGTGAAGTCGCTGGTCGCCTTCCCGCAGGTGCTGCAGACCATGGGCGACAAGCCCGACTGGGTGCAGAACCTCGGTGACGCCTTCCTCGCCTCGTCCAAGGACGTGCTCGACTCGGCGCAGCGCCTGCGCGCACAGGCGCAGAAAAACGGCAGTCTCAAGACCAGCGAACAGCAGAAGGTGATCGTCGAACAGGAACCGCAGACGCAGCAGACCGTGATCAAGATCGAGCCGGCCAATCCGGAGGTGGTCTACGTGCCCTCGTACAACCCGACAGTGGTGTACGGCACATGGCCCTACCCGGCCTACCCGCCCTACTACTATCCGCCCGTGGCTGCCTACTACCCCGGCGCGGCGCTCGCCACGGGAATCGCGTTCGGCGTGGGCGTCGCGGCCACGGCGGCGCTCTGGGGCAATTGCAACTGGGGCGGCGGCAACGTGAACATCAATGCCAGCCGCTACAACAGCGTGAACGTGAACCGGCAGATCAGCGGCAACTCGGCGTTCCAGCACAACGCTGCCAACCGGCGCGGCGTTCCGTACAGGGATTCCGCGAGCCAGCAGCGCTTCGGCAAGGACGTGGCAGGCGCCGACCGTCGTTCCGACTACCGCGGCCGTGACACCGGGCGGGACGCTCAACGCGACCAGGCGCAATCGCAGTTGAGGGATCGCGGCATGGACCCCGGCCAGGGTCGCAACGAACTCCGCAACGATCCGGCCACCCGGGAACGCGCCCAGTCCGCTGCGGACCGAACCGGTCGCGAACGGCAGGGTGCCGGGGACAGGCAAGGTGCCGGCGACCGCCAGGGGGCTGGAGACCGCCAAGGGGCCGGCAATCGGCAGGGCGCCGGGGACCGCCAAGGTCCAGCCGGAGACAGGCAAGGGGCCGGCGGCCGCCAGGGCGCTGGCGACCGGCAGGCCGCAGGCGGCCGTGGCGGCGACAACGCTCTGCGCGGCGCCGGCGACGGTGGCGCAAGTGCGGCCCA
>NZ_JAATOM010000053.1 GCF_019207085.1 Variovorax sp. dw_308
CGACTCGATCATCGACTACCTGAAGTTCGCACGCGACACCGACGACCGCTTCCCGGGCTTCGAGGCGGACATCCACGGACTGCGATTCGATCTCGATGCACAGGGCCACAAGCGCTGGCTGGTCGACTGCATCAAGGAAGGAGCGATGCCATGATTCCGAGTGCGGTCAAGCCGCCGACGATTCCGATCTCTTTCCACCGGAAGCTGAAGGTGGTGGCCATCGTCGACACTGCGAGCCAGCAAATCCGCGAACTGCTGGACGAGATTCGCGCGGATAACTATGAGGTCGAAGTCACAGAGAGCTTCGATCGGGATTTATTCGAGGACTCCTCTGTCGGCGCATACGTTGCCTTGATCGATGGCGAACGTCTGGAGTCGGCAAGAAAGCTGGGGGAGGGGGTGCGCGCCATCGGCTTTCGCACGCCGTTGTGGGCGTTGGCGAATTCGCACAAGATTTCCGATCTCATGGTGGTGGGGCAGGGCGAAGTCGAAGGCTACATCTATCTGGGTCAACAGACGCCGGTTTTCTATGCCAAGCAGATCGTCGCGAGCCTGATCAAGTACGGCATGAGCCTGCTGCCGCCGTTCTTCAAGGGACTGATGTCCTACGACGGCGAGGCCACGATCGCATTCGACTGCCCTGGGCATCAGGGCGGGCAGTTCTACCGCAAATCGCCAGCCGGTCAGATGTTCTTCAGGCACTACGGCGAGAACATCTTCAGGAGCGACCTGTGCAACGCGGATGTGGATCTCGGCGACCTGCTGATTCACGAAGGTACGGCGGTAGACGCGCAGCGGTACGCTGCGCAGGTCTTCGGCGCGGACAAGACCTATTTTGTCCTGAACGGCACGAGCACGTCCAACAAGATCGTTACAAACGCGGTGCTGCGGTTGGGCGACCTGGTGCTGTTCGATCGGAACAACCACAAGTCGCTCCATCAGGGGGCGTTGGTGCAGGCGGGCGCGATCCCTATCTTTCTGCCGACGGCGCGCAATGCGTTCGGCATGATCGGCGCGGTCGACTGGGCTGCGCTCGACGAGGACTACCTGCGCGAGCAGATACGCACGTGCCCGCTGGTGAAGGACAAGGAACGCGCCGATTCGGCGCAGCCCTTCCGGATGGCCTGCATCCAACTGGCAACCTACGACGGCACGGTCTACAACGTGCGCAAGGTGCTCGACAAGGTGGGCCACCTGTGCGAGTACTTCCTCTGGGACGAGGCATGGATTGGCTACAACGCGTTCCATCCGCTGTTCACCGATCACAGTCCGATGCGCTTGGAAAACCTGTCGCCCGAGATGCCGGGCCTGTTTTCCACGCAATCGGTGCACAAGCAGGGGGCGGGCTTCTCCCAGGCGTCTCAGATCCACAAGCGCGACGAGCACATTCGGGGCCAAAAGCGCTTTGTCGAGCACAAGCGCTTCAACGAGTCGTTCCTCATGAACGCATCGACGTCGCCCTTCTATCCGTTGTTCGCATCGCTCGACGTGAATGCGAAAGTGCACGAAGGCAAGGCCGGGGAGATGCTGTGGGATCGGTGCATCGAACTCGCCATCGACACGCGCAAGAAACTGCGCGAGTTCTGCCACCATTTCGAGAAGACCGGCCAGAGCGCCGAGGAGCAATGGTTCTTCGACCCCTTCGTGCCGGACGTGGTGACGATCAAGGGCTCCAACTTCACCGCGGACGCAACGGATGTGCCCTGGGAGGACCTGCCGACGTCCGTTATCAAGCATGAGCAGCAGTGCTGGAATTTCCACCCGCAGGGCACTTGGCACGGCTACAAGGGCTACGCTGAGGGCCAGGCGATGGTCGATCCCAACAAGCTCGCATTGCTGACGCCGGGAATCGACCGCAAGACCGGCGACTACCTGGACTTTGGCGTGCCGGCGACCGTCGTTGCGAACTACCTGCGTGAGCAGCGCATCGTCCCGGAGAAGTGCGACCTCAACAGCATCCTGTTCCTGATGACGCCTGCGGAAGACGAAGGCAAGCTCAACACGCTCATCGCGAAACTCGTCAAGTTCAAGGCGCTTTGGGACCGCGACGCCGCGCTCGCCGAGGTGTTGCCTTCGGTTTGCGCCAACTATAGCGAGCGCTACGCCGGCTACACGCTGCGCCAGGTCTGCAACGAGATGCACGCGTTCTATCGCAAGGCCAACGTCAAGGAACTTCAGCGCCTGTCATTTCGCGCCGAGAGTTTTCCGGAGCTTGCGATGTCGCCTCAAGAGGCCTATCGGGCACTGGTGGGCAATGACGTGGACTACGTGCCGCTGGAGCAGGCCCGGGGCCGGATTTCGGCGACGCTGGCCCTGATCTACCCGCCGGGTATCGGGGTAGTCGTTCCTGGCGAGCGTTGGGATGCCAGGGCACAGCCGATGCTCGATTACTTTTTCGCCTTCGAAGAGTCGTTCAACCGTTTCCCCGGGTTCAACTACGAAGTCCAAGGCGTGTTCCAGGAGCGGGTGGACGGGCGGATCAAGTTCCACACTTACGTGGTGCGGGAGTAGCGCGCGTTCGAAGGGTCGATTGAACCGGAAAGGCAAAAGACAATGTTGAATCCGACAGCTGGTCCGTTGAGGCCTCGTGTGCTGATGGTCGACGATGGCCTGGCCAAGCTCGACACTGCGATTGGTCGTGCGACTGAAGGTCTTGCGCACTCGCTGGAAGCACGCAATATCGAGGTCGTTCGCGCGTTGTCATTGGAGGATGGTTTGGCGATCGTTGGGGCCGACGCATCGCTTCGTGCGGTCCTGCTTAACTGGAATCTCGGTGACGACGGCGCTGACACGCATGCGCAGGCGACCGCGTTGCTGAAGAAACTCGGCGAGCGTCACGCAGATGCCCCCGTCTTCCTGCTTGCCGTGCGCGAGATCGCCAAGACCTCGATCACCATCGAAGCGGTGGAGATGATCGATGAATTCGTGTGGCTGCTGGAGGATACGGCCGACTTCGTTGCAGGCCGCGTGCTTGCCGCGGTCCAACGCTACCAGTCGCAACTGTTGCCGCCTTACGCGCGGGCCATGGCCGCGTACTCGCAGATCCGCGAGCATTCGTGGTCGGCGCCCGGACATCAGGGCGGCATCGCTTTCACCAAGCTCCCTTCCGGGCGCGCGTTCTTCGATTTCATGGGCGAGAACGTCTTTCGCACCGACATGGGCATTGAACGCGGCGTGCTGGGCTCGCTGCTGGATCACACCGGCCCGGTCGCCGAAAGCGAGCGCTATGCCGCGCGAGTGTTCGGCGCGCACCGCAGCTACTCTGGCGTGGTCGGCACCTCGGGTTCGAACCGCAGCATCATGCAGGCCTGCATGAAGGCAGATGACCTCGTGGTGCTCGATCGCAACTGCCACAAGTCGATCGAGCAGGGCCTGATGCTGACCGGTGCGCGGCCGGTCTACATGGTTCCCACGCGCAATCGCTACGGCATCATCGGTCCGATTCCACCCTCGGAGATGGATCCGAAAACCATCCGCGAGAAGGCGAAGACAGGCGCGCTCACGAAAGGCGTCGCGGACAAGAAGCCTGTCTATGCGGTCGTGACCAACAGCACCTACGACGGGCTTTGCTACAACGCGGTGCGTGCGCAGGCGTTGCTCGAAAAATCGAGCGACCGGATCCACTTCGACGAAGCCTGGTACGGCTATGCGCGCTTCAATCCGATGTATGCGGACCATTTCGCGATGCGCGGCGATCCGGCAGCGCACCAGGGTCCGACCGTGTTCGCAACGCATTCGACGCACAAGCTGCTGGCCGCGCTGTCGCAGGCGTCTTACATCCATGTGCGCGACGGCAAGAGTGCGATCAACCACCACCGGTTCAACCAGGCGTACATGATGCACACGACGACGTCGCCGCTCTACAGCATCGTGGCGTCGAACGACATCACCTCGTCCATGATGGACGGCAACGGGGGCCTGTCGCTCACCCAGGAGACGATCCAGGAAGCGGTGGACTTCCGCCAGGCCGTGGGCCGCATCCGGCACCACTTCGAGCAGCGCAAGGACTGGTTCTTCGCACCCTGGAATGTAGACTTGGTGAAAGGAACCAAGGGTCGGCGGGTTCCGTTCCACGAGGCATCCTCGGAATACCTTTGCACGAGCCAGGATCCCTGGATCCTTCGGCCCGGCGACGCATGGCACGGCTTTGGCAACATCGCCGACAACTGGTGCATGCTCGATCCGATCAAGGTCAGCATCCTTGCGCCGGGAATGGGCATCGACGGCAAGCTCGAGAAGACGGGCGTTCCCGCCGCGCTGGTCAATGCGTACTTCAACCGGTTTGGCATCGTCCCGACGCGCGTCACCGATTTCCAGGTGATGTTCCTGTTTTCCATCGGCATCACCAAGGGCAAGTGGGGCACGCTGCTGTCCAACTTGCTGGCATTCAAGCGCGACTACGACGCCAACTGCCCGATCGTCGAGGCGCTGCCGGAGATCGCGGCGCAGTACCCGCAGCGCTACCGCAACGTCGGGATGCACGAACTCGGCGACGAGTTGTTCGAGTACCTGCGCAAGGAGCGCCCGGGCGACCTCCTCAACGATGCCTATGAGAGCCTCCCCGCCGCGGACATGACACCGCGCGAGGCGTATGAACACCTCGTCGACGGCAACGTGGAAGCGGTCCCGGTGGCGAATCTGGGCGGTCGTACCGCGGCCAACGCCGTCATGCCGTATCCCCCCGGCATCCCGATGTTGATGTCGGGTGAGAACTTCGGCAGTGCGAAGTCGCCCCAGATCGGTTATTTACGCAGCATGGAAAGCCGGGAGCGGCAGTTTCCCGGATTCGCCGGTGTCATCGAAGGCGCCGAGATGATCGATGGAACGTATCACGTCCTGTGCGTGAAGAAGTAGTGCACAGCAACACCACGGAGCGACCAGACCATGGCAACAGCACCTGCAAAGAAGATGAACGTGATGCAGCTGACCATCCTGGTTGCTGTGAACATGATGGGCTCCGGCATCATCATGCTGCCGACCAACATGGCCAAGGTCGGGGCGATCTCGCTGCTGTCGTGGATCGTGACGGCACTGGGCTCGATGGCCATCGCCTACGGCTTTGCCCAGGCCGGCCTGTTCAACAACCGACCGGGCGGCATGTCGGCCTATGCGGAGGACGCGCACGGCAAGCCGGGCTACTTCGTCGTCTTCCTGCTCTATTTCTTCTCGCTGGCCATCGGCAACGTCGCGATCGCGATCTCGGCGGTGGGCTATCTGGCCACGTTCTTTCCGGCGATGTCGGCCACTCCGATCGCGACCTGCATCACCGTGATCGCATTGCTCTGGCTGACGACCGTGGCGAATTTCGGCGGTCCTTCCATCACCGGGAAGATCGGCTCGCTGACGGTCTGGGGAGTCATCATCCCGGTGGCGGGGCTGTGCATCATCGGCTGGTTCTGGTTCAAGAGCGACGTCTTCGCGCAGGCCTGGAATCCGAAAGGCATGAGCATCGGCGAGGGATTGGGCTCCAGCATCTCACTCACGCTGTGGGCATTTCTTGGGATGGAGTCTGCGGCCCAGAACTCCGACGCGGTCGAGAATCCGAAGAAGAATGTACCGCTGGCCTGCATGTTCGGCACGCTGGGCGCTGCCGTGATCTACATCCTATCCACCACGGTGATCCAGGGCATCGTGCCCAATCCCGAGCTGGCGAAATCGACCGGGCCCTTCGGGCTGGCCTATGCCCACATGTTCAATCCGACCGTCGGCTCCATCATCATGGCGCTGGCGGTGATTGCCTGCATCGGTTCGCTGCTGGGATGGCAATTCACTATCGGGCAGACCGCCAAGGCCGCGGCCGAAGAACGCATGTTTCCGGCCGTATTCTCGAAACTGAACGGCATGGGCGCGCCGGTGGTGGGCATGACCGTCATGGGTGTGGTGCAGTCGGCACTGGCGCTTTCCACGATCTCGCCTTCCTTGAGCGAACAGTTCAGTGCGCTGGTCAACCTGGCCGTCGTGACCAACGTGCTTCCCTACATCATCGCGTTGTCCGCGCTGACCGTGATGATGCGACGCGCCGGGGCGGACGCATCGGTATTCAAGCGCAATACAGCCGTCGGACTGATCGCGATGCTCTATTCAACCTATGCGCTCTATGCCTCCGGCAAGGATGCGGTGCTTGGGGGAATGATCATCCTGGCATTGACCTACATTGTCTGGGGCTTCATCGCGCCCCGCTTCGCGTCCGGCCAAGTCGTCGTAACACCGGCAGGGGTCGTCAAATGACAGCCACGGAACCCATGCAACCCACGCACCCGATACAAGGAGAGAACATGCACGCCATCTCATGCTCCACCGGGCACCGCAACCTCAGCCGTAGTCGTGGATCGCTGCTGTTGCCCATCGCCACAGCATTGCTGCCTGTACTGGCTCTGTTCTCGCCGTCAACGGCCGCGGCCGGCGCCACGCTGGACCGTATCAAGCAGGCGGGTGTGCTCAAGCTCGGCTATGGGCCTGACGGCCCCTACACGAGCAAGGAAGGCTCGGGCAATCCTGGGGGATTTGCGCTCGATCTTTGCAGGACCGTTGCGGACGGCGTCAAGGCCGACCTCGGCTTGCCTGCGCTCAAGGTGGAGTACGTGCCCCTGCCTCGTGACGCCTCCTTGCGCGCGGTTGTCGAGGGAAAGGTCGATGTTCTATGCGATGTGACGGTGCCGACGACTGCAACGCGCAAGCTGGTGTCCTACTCGATCCCGGTTTTCGCAAGCGGTGTCGGCGCGGTCGTTCGCCGTAGCGCGTCGGATCGGCTCAAGGACATCCTTCTCGGCCGTACCCCGCCCACCGCGCCAAGTTGGCGCGGCAATGCCGACCGGCTGCTGCGCGACAGCACGATTTCTGTGGTGGCGGGCACGCGCGCGGAAACCGTCGTGGCCGACAGACTTGGCGACCTGCAGCTGATCCCCCGCATTGTCCCCGTGAGCGACTACGCGGCAGGTCTCGCGCGGGTGGTCGACGGTCGGTCGAACATCTTCTTCGGCGACAGGGCGATATTGCTCGATGCCATCCGCCGAGGCAACTTTCCAGGCGAGCTGCAGCTGCTCGATCGCTACTTCACGCTCGAGATGGTAGCTTTCGCGTTGCCGCGTGGCGACGAGGATTTGCGTCTTTCGGTGGACACCGCCTTGAGCAAGCTGTTCCGGTCCGACGAATTCCCGGCGGTCTTCGTGAAGTGGTTTGGCCCGCTCGGCCCCAACACGCTGAATTATTTTAGGGTCAGTACCTTGACGGAGTGAGCAAGAAGGCGCTCGTGTGGAGGGGCGCTGCTCTTACGTTCAGAAGCGGGAGACAGTCTCATGGGTCATGAAGTATTGACGTCGCAGCTCACCGTGCTGGTGGTCTATGGTGCCATCGAGGCCGGGACCACGCTGGGCAGGTCGGGAAGCGCCTTGATCGAGAAGTTGCGTACGCGCGGATTCAACGTCATCTCGGCGCGCTCGGTCGACGATGGCGTGTCCGCCATCCGCTCGGACCCGCTGATCGGATGCGTGATCGTGGATGCCGATCTGTCGGAATCGAATGGCGCGGAGGCAGTGCTGAAGGCGTTTCGTGCCCGCAACGATCGGGCGCCGGCCTTCCTGTTCGGGGAGCGCAGCCTGATTCCTGCCATTCCGCTCGCGACGCTGAAGCTGGCCGACGAATTCGTCTGGCTGACCGAAGACACCCCGGCCTTCATCGCGGGCCGCGTGGAAGCGGCGGTCCGGCGCTACCGCGAGAACCTCCTGCCGCCGATGTTTGCGTCCATGCTTGCGCAAGCCAACATGCGCGACTATGCGTTCGGCACGCCCGGCCATCTCGGCGGCACTGCCTTCCTGAAGACGCCGGTGTCCAAGGTGTTCTTCGACTACTTCGGCGAGAACATGTTCCGTTCGGATCTTTCGATCGGGATGGCGGCCGTGGGCTCGCTGCTCGATCACAGCGGGCCGATCGGCGAGAGCGAGAAATATGCGGCGCGCGTGTTCGGCTCGCACCGCTCCTACACCGTCACCAACGGCACGTCGAGCTCGAATCGCATCATCTTCATGGCCAGCCTGACGCAGAACGACATCGCCCTGTGCGACCGCAACTGCCACAAATCGATAGAGCACGGATTGACGATGACCGGTGCGATCCCGGTGTTCCTGGTGCCGCACCGCAATCGCTACGGCATCATCGGCCCGATCTATCCAGAGGACCTGCAGCCGGAAGCACTCAGGAAACGCATCGCGGCGCATGCGCTCGCCGGCTCGGCCAACAGCCCGAAGCCGCGTCACACCATCATCACGAACTCGACCTACGACGGGCTCATCTACAACGTGGCACGCGTGATCGAGATCGGAGCGGACGCCATCGACCGTCTGCATTTCGACGAGGCCTGGTACGCCTACGCACGCTTCAATCCGCTCTACAGCAAGCGTCACGCGATGTTCGGCAATGCCGACGAGTACGCCGATGGCCCGACCCTGTTCGCGACACATTCGACCCACAAGCTGCTGGCGGCGTTCTCCCAGGCTTCGTTCATCCACATTCGCGACGGACGCGATCCGATCGAGCATGTGCGTTTCAACGAGTCGTTCATGATGCATGCGTCGACCTCGCCCTTCTATCCGATCATTGCGTCGAACGAGATTTCGGCGGCGATGATGGATGGCGCGAGTGGCGTCGCCCTCACGACCGAATCCATTCGCGAGGCCGTCAGTTTCCGCCAGACGATGGGACGCATCCAGCGGCAATATGCCGAGGCCGGCGAATGGTTCTTCGGCACGTGGAACGCGCCCGAAGTGACAGATCCCGAGAGCGGCCAGCGCGTCGCATTCGAGGAAGCGCGCGAATCGCTGCTGGTCACGGACCCGGAGTGCTGGGTGCTGCACCCTGGCGAGTCGTGGCACGGGTTCGAAGGGCTCGAGGACGGGTACTGCATGCTGGACCCCATCAAGGTCACGGTGGTCTCGCCCGGCATTGCGATTGACGGCACTTTCGAGGGCCATGGCATTCCAGCGGCGCTGATCTCGGCCTACCTGGTGCGGCACGGCTTCGAGTACGAGAAGACGCAGGACTTCACGATCCTGTTCCTGTTCTCGATCGGCATGACCAAGGCCAAGTGGGGCACGCTGCTGACCACGCTGATCAAGTTCAAGGATGACTACGACGCCAACACGCCGCTCGGCGTGGCCCTGCCGGACCAGGCTGCTGCTGGCGGCGAGCGCTACCACGGCATGGGATTGCGTGACCTGAGCGACGAGATGTTCGAGCACTACAGGACATCGAACCAGATGCACCATTTGCAGGGCGCATTTTCCAGCCTGCCGGCGTCGCAGATGACGCCGGCGGAGGCCTACCGGCGGCTGGTGCGAAACGAGGTGGAGCGTGTCGGTCTCGACGACATGGCACAGCGCATCGTTGCGACGAGCGTGGTGCCGTATCCGCCCGGCATCCCGATGCTGATGCCCGGCGAAAGCGCCGGGGCCGAGGACGGGCCCAACATCGGCTATCTCAAGGCGCTGCGTGCCTGGGACCATCGCTTCCCGGGATTTGGGCATGAGACCCACGGCGTCGAGGTGAAGGACGGCGAGCACTTCATCTATTGCCTGAAACCGTCGCATGTGGCGAATTCGTGAGCGTTTTGAACGATGACGTAATGGCTGGGAGCCTAAAGTTGTTGGTGGACCATTTTTGCCTCTGTGCCGGACTGGGACTCGGAGTCGGTCAAGGCGCCGCGTCAGCGAGGCGACCGCGGCGATGCGGCAATCGCAAGCGAGGGGGACGCAGCAGCGACCAGCCTTCAGGGCGCGTGCCCTGGCGCTGTCGCGATTCGAATCGCGGGGCCGATGCTCAGCGGCGACATCCATCACGCATCCTGTTCATCTGAGTTGGATGTGCTGATAGGCATGGCACTGCGCAACGCCCGGACCCGATGCCCTTGCCATGTCGACGCCGAACGCGCAGCATGAATCGACAACGACATGCCGCGATCGGCAGACCGCTCCCTGGGGATTGATAGCGCCATCAGGGTTCACGGGTTCAATC
>NZ_JAATOM010000054.1 GCF_019207085.1 Variovorax sp. dw_308
CTGGCGCAGCGGCACCCCGCCCGCCATCACCGACGGCGGCGGGCACAACCCGCGGCTCTTCGTGCAGGCGCAGAAGAGTTTCTGAAAAGGCCAGACATGAAGCAATTCAACAAGAGACCGGCGCTGCGGCCGCTCGCGCTGTCGCTGGTCTGCATGGGATGCGGGTCGGCGCTGGCGCAGATTCCGTCGGGGTTCACGACGAGCTCCAACAATCTCTCGATCACGGGCGCCGACACGCCGTCGATCATGGTCACGCAGGGCAAGCTCAACACGCGCGACGTGGCGACGTGGGCCACTTTCTCGATCGGTGTCGGCAACTCCGTGTACTTCAAACAGCCCAGTCCGAAGAGCGTGATCCTCAACCGCGTGCTGGGCGGCGGCGAGTCGCAGATCATGGGATCGCTGAAGTCCGACGGCATCATCTTCCTGGTGAATCCGAGCGGCGTGACCTTTTCCAAGGATTCGTCCGTCAACGTGGGCGGCCTGGTGGCCTCCACGCTGGCCATCGACCCCGCGGATTTCCTTGCGGGCCAGTACAAGTTCGGCGGTGTTGCCGACAGCACCGGCAAGGTGACCAACGACACCAACATCGTGGTCGGTGCGCGGGGAACCGTGGCGCTGGTCGGCGGGGAGGTTCACAACACCGGGACGATCAACGTGGCGCAGGGCTCGATCGGCCTGCTGTCGGGGCGCACCGCGCAGATCGGCATCGACGCGAATGGCGACGGGCTCACCACCTTCGTGGTTTCCGCGGATGCGGCCAAGGCGCTGGTCGAGAACACCGGTACGCTGCAAGCCGATGGCGGGCGGGTCAACCTGAGAGCCGGCATCGGCCTGGATGCGGTGGCGCAAACGGTGATCAACCAGACGGGCACGGTGCGCGCGCAGTCGATGACGCAGCGCAATGGCGAGATCGTGCTGGAAGGCGCCGGCGGCGTCGTCCAGGTCGGCGGGACACTCGATGCCAGTGCGGCGGATGCGGGTAGCGGCGGAACCATTGCGACCGTGGGCGCCACGGTCACCGTGGCGCCCACCGTCAGCATCGATGCCCACGGCGGCGCGAACGGCGCCAACGGGAGCTGGACCCTGACCGCCGACACCGACCTGCGCGTGCGCTCGCCCGACGAGACCACCGCCTTCGCACAACTCAGCACCGTGGACACGAAGACGATCGGCAACACGCTCGGCAAGGGGACCGACGTGGTCCTCGAAAGCAAGGCGGTCGCGATCGGCGATTCGCCAGGCTACGGTGTCGACTTTGCGCAGAACAGCAAGGTGATCAAGGACACCGGCGGCACGGCCACGCTCACCGTTAACTCGGAGCGCAACATCACGATGGAGAACTATTCCGTGATCGCCTCCAGCGCAGGCGCGCTGAATGTCGATTTCAACGCGGACTCCAAGGGTGCGCTGGAGCCGCCGCCGCTCTCCACTGAAATGCCGCGCGGCGGCGCCATCCTGCTCGGGAGCGCGAACCTGGACGGCGATGACGTGGGCAATGCCGTCCCGACGGGTGGCGCCACGATCCAGACCAACGGCGGCAACATCCGCTTCTATGGGCAGTCGGACCCGGACAAGGGCCGCGCCATCGGCGGCGAGCGGCTCATCACCTTCAACAGCGATGGCGAAACGATCGTCCAGACGCAGGCCACTGCAGGCATCGAATTGAATCGCAGCACCGTGTCGACCTGCGGCAAGGACCAAGTCAGTTGCACCGGTGGCGGCAGCATCAGCATGCGCGGCGGGGGCTATTCGCTCATCGATGCCTTCAACGTCGGGGAGGGGCAGCAACTGACCTTCAGCAATGGCGGCGAGGGCGTCCTCATCGCGGGCAGCACGCTGACCACGGGCTCCGGGGCGATGACGATCGACGGCCGAGGCGGCATCGGCGCCACCGGCATCGATGCGCAGTCGACATACAACGTCACCTCCGACCTGGTGCCGACGCTGCAGTCGGGCACCGGCACGATTCACCTGGTCGGCGACTCGCGCAACTGGGTGGCCGGCATGACCGGCGAGACCGACCTCGACTTCCTCAATGGCGGCACCGGCATCGCGCTGTCTTCGACGACGATCGCGACCGGTGGCAATGTCAAGCTCGAAGGCACCGCGAGCGACTTCAGTGCCGTCGCGCAGGACAAGGCATTCCTGGCCAATGCCGCGGCCACGGGCAACACCGTCACGGCCGGGACGGGTATCGAGCTCTCCGACAGCACGATATCCGCGGGCAAGGGGCAGGAACTCACCGTGCTGGGCAAGGTGCCGAGCGGTTCGTTCTCCGTCGTCAACCAGGAGGTCGGCGGTCCCTTGATCCAGCCGTTCGGCAACCCGTTCGCGGTGGACATCTCCACCGGCAGCCTGACGGCGGAAGGCGGGCAACTGACGATCGACGGACAGGGCAGCAGCGTGCGGGTGCAAGCCTGCTGCAGCGAATCGGAAGGCTTCGCCGCATCGCGTGCGCCGGTCTTCGATCCCGGCAACATCGACACGCTGATCAGCACGGCAAGCACCACCGGGCCCGGCGGCAACATCACGATCCAGGGCCGCAACATCTGGCTCCAGGGCTCCCAGGGCTTCGAAGGCGACCCGAATCGCGGCGTGGTGATCGACAGCAGCGGCGTCGGCAAGGCGGGCAACATCAACATCCACGCGATCGGAGCCGATGGCCCGGAAACCAGCGGCGTGCTGGCCATCGATTCGACGGTGGGCATCGCGGCGAGCGCCAATTCCGCCGTGGGCAACGCCGGCAACATCTTCGCGAAGGGCGACAACACGATCCTGGCCTACGGTGCCTTCGAGGCGAAGGGCGGGGCGTCCGGCGGCAATGGCGGCACCATCGAGACCTCGGGCGGCGCTTTCGATGTGCGGGGCATCACGGTCGATGCGTCCGCCCCGCATGGCACCCCCGGCAACTGGTTGATCGACCCCTTCAACGTCACCATCGCTCCCGGCACGGGCACGGCCACCCTGCCCGGCGATGGCACCTTCACGCCGATCACCGACTCGACCATCCAGGACAGCGACATCAGCAACGCGCTGAACGGCGGCACCGACGTCACGATCAACACCGGCGCGCTGGCCGCCGGGGCCGCGAACCAGGGCAACATCACCGTGAATGGCGCGCAGATCCTCTATACCGGCACGGGCACGCGCACCTTCACGCTCAATGCCAATCGAAGCATCCAGCTGAACTTCGGCACGGCCATCGCGTCTGCCGATGGCGGCGGGCCTCTCAACGTGGTGCTCAATGCCGATGCCAACAACGGCGCCGCGACCACCGGCCTCGGCGGGTCGGTCAACGTGTTCAACAGCCAGATCTACAGCAACGGCGGCAGCGTCACCATGAAGGGCGCGCAGGGCAACCAGGACTTCGGCAATTGCGTCATTTGCATCGCCGCCTCGAAAATCGACACCCGCGCGGGCAACACCGTGACGGCCACCGACGGGGAAACGGGCATCAACACCTACTCCGGCGGCAACGATGCCAACCCGGGGGGCAACGTCTCCCTGATCGGGCGCGACAGCCGGACGCCCACCGATTTCCAGCAGACCTCGGGCGCGGTGCTCATCAACGGCAGCGTCATCAGCGCCTCCACCGGCAATGTCGACGTGCTCGGCACCAGCACCGTCGGCAGCGGCGTCGTGTTGACCACCAACCAGGTCCCCACCGGCATCTTCACGACCAGCGGCGGCATCACGCTCACCGGCGTGGGCAGCTATGCCGCGAACAGTTTCTCCACGGCCGGCCACGGTGTGCAGATCGACGCGCAGCCATTCTCGGGCGCCACGGCGACGCTTCAGAGCGCGGACGGCAACATCACGGTGAGCGGCCTGCGGCAGGCCGGCCTGGACCGCACACCGCCGGACAACGGCGTGTACCTGGGCGGCCGTTCGCTGGTCACGACCACCGGCACCGGCAACATCTCCATCACCGGCGAAACCAAGGGGGCCGGCGCGGGCGTGCTGATCGAGGCGGCGACGCCGCCGCTGCCGCAACAGGAGATCCCGGGCGACCCCGGTGCACTCGTGTCCGGCAACAACGTCGTGGTGCTGCGCGCCGCGAACGACGGCACCACCGACGCGTTGTCGGTGGGCGCGCGCGACGAGGGGCCGTCCGTCATCGCGGGGACGGTGCTGAACCTGCGTCCGGGCGGCGTCGACGTGGCGGGGCCGGCGAGCGCGCTGGTGGTCACGCCGGTCGATCGCACGGCCAACCCGATCACGCTGGGCGGCGCGGCGGCCAACGGCTTCGCGATATCGGCCGACACCTTCGCGCGCATGCAGGCGCCGACCATCGTGGCCGGCAGCAACGCGCATGCCGGCAACATCGACGTGGTCGGCCCGCTGAACTTCGCCAACCTCACGCTGCAGAACGGCGGCGGCGGCAACATCACGCTGAACGCGCCGGTCGTGGCGACACAGCTCGGCCTCATCAGCGGCGGCAACATCACGCAGACGGCGGGCGCGCCAATCACGGCGGGCAAGCTGCTGGCACTATCGAGCGGCGGCGACGTGCTGCTCGACAACCCGGCCAACAACGTCAGCACCGACACGGTGGGTGGCGGCGCGGCCGGCCGGTTCACTTATGTCGATGCCGACAGCGTCGCGATCGGCGCGGTCACCGTCACCGGATTCGATGCGGCCGGCAACCTGCCGCAGCCCGTCGCCAGCACCTCGATGGCGGCCGACCAGGTGCTTGTGCGTACCTTGACCGGCGACCTCGTGCTGGCCGGCAACGTGAGCAGCACCACGTCCACCGACCTGGTCGCCGCGGCCACCTTCCAGAACCCCGGCAACTTCACCATCAGCGGCGCGCCGTGGCGCGTCTGGGCAAACACCTGGGTCGGCGAGACGCGCGGCGGACTGGCGGGCTCCGGGCCGCTGCCCAACTACTACCACTGCGCCTACCTCGGCCTGTGCACGGTGACGGTGTCGACCACCGACAACCACTTCATCTATGCGCAGCAACCGACGGCGGTCGTCGCCATCGCCAATGCGTCGCGCGTGGCCGGCACCGACAACCCGCCCTTCGTGTTCAGCGTGAGCGGGCTGATGTTCAGCGACTCGAATGCCGCGTTCAGCGGCGCCCTCAGGTCGGCGGCAGACCGCAACAGCCCGCCGGGCGTCTACACGATCGACGGCGTCAACTTCGTGTCGCCCGCGGGTTATGCGTTCACCGTCACGCCCGGGCGCTTGACGGTGACGGAGGCGCCACCGCCGCCACCGCTGCTGCCACCGCCACCCAACGCGCCGCCTCCACCGCCGGCGCTCAGGCGCACGGACTTCTCCGGCCTGCCAAAGCCGGACGTGGTGCGC
Source organism: Variovorax sp. dw_308 (assembly GCF_019207085.1). Classification (GTDB taxonomy): domain Bacteria; phylum Pseudomonadota; class Gammaproteobacteria; order Burkholderiales; family Burkholderiaceae_C; genus Variovorax. The sequence goes on from NZ_JAATOM010000054.1 coordinate 5,317, forward strand.
GAGGAGCCCACTACCTATGTCTACGATCGCAACCTCGGCCAGGCGCCGATCTGCCTGGCCGGCGGTGCGCTCGACGGCGACCGCGCCGACCAGGGCGGCGACGTGCTGGCGCGTGAATGGTCACGCGTGCGCTCGCGGCCGAACCTGCTCAACTGCGTGAATACGGATCGGCGCAATGGGTGTGCGGATTTCTAGGCGCGCCGCAAGGTGAACCGCACGGAGCCGGCGTTTCCGGCTCGCGGCGCCTGTGTTGTTGCGACCTGATGAGCCCTCAGGATATGCAGTCCGCTACAGTCGCGCGATGGCACCAACAGTTGTCCGCGACGGGCAATTCCGATTGTTCTTCTTCTCTCGGGAAGAAGAGCGCATTCATGTGCATGTCTCGCATCCCGACGGCGAGGCAAAGTTCTGGCTCACGCCGCAAGTCGCTTTGGCCACGCAAACGGGCTTGTCAGCCAAGCAACAGCGCGAGGCACATGCCGTTGTCGAGGCTCATATTGAGGAGATACGCAATGCCTGGAATCACCACTTCGGCAATTGAAGTCACCCATGTGTCCAAGCATGGCTTCTGGCTGCTTCTTGACAGCGAGGAACTGCTCGTGCCGTTTGCGGAATTCCCCTGGTTCAAGCGCGCCACTATCGAGCAACTGACGGACGTGGAATGGCCCAGTCGGGGCCATTTGTACTGGCCTCAACTGGACATCGACCTTTCCGTGGAGTCCATTCGTCATCCTGAGGCGTTTCCGCTAGTCGCCAAGACCAGGGGCTGACAAAAACCGGGGCTGACTGATCCAGTCGAGCCTTGCACCGCTCGATCAGATCCTCCCCGCGCGCACCTCCAGCGCACGCTGCAGGTCACCCGTATAGGTCCGCAGCCCCTGGTGCTCCAACCGCGATTGCGTGTCCGCGAACACGCGCCCGCCGATGGATTGCCAGCGGCGGCAGAACGCGTAGTCCTCGGTCAGGTAGCGGCCGTTGCCGGGCTCGGCCATCACGTCGAAGAAGCGGTAGTGCGGCCAGCCGGCGGCGCGCGTGTCTAGCGAGGCGTCGGGCGTGTAGCGCAGTTCCGGCATGGCTTCGGCCAGCCGGGTGAACACCGAACGCTCGATCAGCATGAAACCGGTGGGCGCATCCAGCACCTCGACGAAGCCGTCCGCGTCGACCGTGCGCGGCTGCGGCAATGCATTGAACGGGAACTGCGCATGCCGTGCCTCGAAGTCGGCGCGCGTGCTGCCTGCGGGCATCGCCGAGCGCAGGCCATCGGCGGGCCAGCCATCGGTCTTGCAGGGATAGATGCCAGCCGCCACCTCGTGCCCGGCGAGCAGCAATCGCAACGCGGCCTCGGGCTCGAAGCCGATGTCGGCATCGATCCAGAAAAGGTGCGTCCATCGTGTGTCGGCCATGAACTCGGCCACCAGCCGGTTGCGCGCCCGCGTGACCAGGCTGTCGCCATCGAGAAAACGCGTCTGCATCGAGAAGCCATGCGTCCACGCCAGGTTGACCAGCCCGAGCAGGCTGCGCACGTAGATCGACGTGAGCACGCCGCCGTAGTTGGGCGTGGCGATGAAGGGGCGGATGCCTTGGAGCGCGCTCAGGGGAAGCATGCGCCGATCAAGCCGACACCGCCACCCGCCGCGTAGACAGCAGCGCCCGCAGCTTCGCCGGCGCCACCGGCTTGGTCAGCAGCAGCACGCCTTCCTGGCGCAATCGCTGCAGCACATCGGGTCCGGTCGCACCGGAGATCAGCACGGCCAGCGCATCGGGTTGCAGGGTGCGGGCGCTGCGGATCACGGTCATGCCGTCGTCGTCGCCGGCCAGTTGCAGGTCGCAGAGGATCGCGTCGAAGGGGTTGCCGGGCCGGGCCATCAGGGCCTGCGCCTCGGCCGCCGTGGCCACGCAGTCGACGCGGCAGCCCCATTGCGACAGCAGCGTACGGCTGCCGTCGAGGATGACCGGATCGTCGTCGAGCACCAGGCAGTGCAGGCCGGCGAGCTGCGACGGCGGCTTGGCCTCGGGCACGCGCACCGGTGCAGGCACGGCCTCGGCGAGCGGCAGCTTGAGCGAGAAAGTGCTGCCCGCCTGCAAGGCGGAGCGCAGCGAGATGCGGGTGCCCAGCAGCGCCGCGATGCGCGCGCAGATCGCCAGTCCCAGGCCGAAGCCCTGGCGCCGGTCGCGCTCGGTGTTGGCCACCTGGTAGAACTCCTCGAAGATGCGCGCCTGGTGGATCGGCGCGATGCCCACGCCGTTGTCGCGCACCTCGATGCGCACCTGCTCGCCGCGGCGTCGCGCAACCACCATCACGGTGCGCTCGGGCGCATGGCGGATCGCGTTCGACACCAGGTTGCCCAGCACGCGCTGCAGCAGGCCCGGATCGCTGCGCACGGCCAGGCCGCGCGGCTTCCAGATCAGCCGCACGTTGGCCTCGGCGGCCTGCGCGGCATGCTGCGCCGCCAGCTGGTCGAACAGGGCCTCCAGCGGCACGGTGGTCACGCTCGGCGTCAGCACCTGCGCATCGAGCCGCGAGATCTCCAGCAGGTCGTCCAGCAGCACGCCCATGAAGCCGGTGCTTTCCTGCAGGCGCTGCACCGCCGGCCGTTGCGCGGCGCTGGCGGTGGCGACCAGGCCGTCGATGAACAGGCCCATCGCATGCAGCGGCTGGCGCAGGTCGTGGCTGGCCGCCGCGAGGAAACGGGCGCGCGAGAGCGCGGCCTGCTCGGCCTCGGCCATGCGTTCCAGCGCCACCGAGGTGGCCTCGCGCACGCGCTCCTCGCTGATCTGCTGGTTGCGCTGCAATCGCTCGGCCAGGCGGTTGATGTCATGCGCCAGCCACGCCAGTTCATGCCCGCGCTTGGGCGACTCCTTGCTGCCGACGACTTCGCAGCGCGCGTCGAACTGTCCGGCCTCCAGTTGCGCCACGGTGCGGGAGATGCGGCGCAGTGGACGCGTCACGGTGCGCGCCATGTGCCGCACGGCGGCCCAGGCCACCAGCAAGGTCAGCAGGGCGATGCCGATGCCCGTCATGAGCGACAGCGTGCGCTGCCGGGTGTAGCTGGTGGTGTCGCGAAAGGCCTGCACCAGTCCGATCGGCGCCTGCCCGGCGGAGCTGGCGCCCTCCGGCGAGAAGGCCGTCGCCCGCGATGCCTCGCGCAGGGTGACGGGCGCGGTGTACACGCGCAACTGGTCGACCGGCGCGGTGTTGCTCCCGGCGTTGACATAGACGCCGGCGCTGTTGCTGATCTCGATGCGGGTGACCTGGCCGCCGCGCAGGGCGGCATTGGCCACGTTCTGCAGCGCCGGCAGGTCGCCCGCGTAGAGGCTCAGGTCCGACATCGCGGCCACCTGCAGCGCCACGGCGTGGCCTTCGGCGTTGAAGGCCGCGTCCAGCGCACTGAGCCGGCTCTGCGTGAACCAGGTGGTGAGCGCCAGCGCCGCGACGGCGCAGGGCACCAGTCCCAGCCGCAGCAGGTCGTGCTGCAGGTTTCCGCGCACGACCAGCGGCGCGCGCTGTTGTTGCAGCGAGGCGGCTTCGGTGTTGCTCACCGCGTTGCGGGTGGACCCTGCCGTGCTGCGGGCCTTCATCGCACCGCCGTGACGCGTTCGGTCAGCTCGCGCTCTTCCGGCAGGCGCAGGCCGAGGGCCCGGGCGACGGTGGCATTGACCCGCACCGTCGCCGGCGTGGCCGCCTCGACCAGCGCGG
>NZ_JAATOM010000055.1 GCF_019207085.1 Variovorax sp. dw_308
GGTGCAGGTCCCGTTGCGGACGTGGGCTGCGATGCCGGAGCGGCAGTCGCCGGCGTCGGGGTTTCCGCCGTCGAAGGGATGGATGCCGCGGGCGGAGCGGTCGAACCACGCGTCTTCCACCACCATGCAGCCCCGCCCGCCAGCAGCAAGGCCGCGACTGCGAGCGCAACGACGGTCTTGCCCGTGCCGCGCGACGGTGTGACTTCGCGCGGCGCCAACGCCGGTCGCGGAGGGACGCTGGCGCTGGGCGGCGGTTGCCCGCGAGCCTTGGTGCGCGGCCGGTCGCGCGGCGGGGACAGTCGCTGCGTGACCGCGTTGCCCATGCGCCGGAACACCGAAGCGGTCTCCGGCGCCGCGCCCACCGGCACGGGGGCCGGTGCCGGCGAGGGTGCCTGCGACGGGGCCGAGGCCGGGGCCGCATCGAGCATCGCGATGAACTGCGCCACGTCCCTTGGCCGGGCCTCGGGCCGCACCGACAACGCGGCGTCGATCGTGCGCAGGAAGCCCTCGCCGTATTGGCCGGCATGGGTCGTTGCCAGCGGCGCTTGCGTGTCGTTGACGACGCGTTCCACCGACTGCACGGGCGGGCGGCCCGTGATCGCGAAGTGCACCACCCCTGCCAGCGCGTAGAGGTCGGTCCACGGCCCCTGCGCCATGGCGCCGCCATATTGCTCGATCGGCGCGTACCCGGGCTTGAGGACCGCCGTCAGCGCCTGCGTCATGTCGCTGATCACGCGCCTGGCCGCTCCGAAATCGAGCAGCAGCGGCCCTGCGGCCGTGAGCAGGATGTTGTCCGGCGAAACGTCGCGGTGATAACACTGCTCGCGATGGATCGCCGCCAGCGCGTCGAGCAGTGGTTTCAGCCAGGCGCGCAGTTGCGCTTCCGGCACCGGGCCTTCGCGCAGCGCCAGCGCGGCCTTGAGCGTCGGCCCTTCGTAGTAGGGCATGGCCATGTACGCGGTGCGATTGGCCTCCCAGAAGCGCAGCACCTTGACCAGCGCCGGATGGTCGAAGCGTGCGAGCAGCCGGGCCTCGTTGAGGAAGCTTTTCAGCCCGGCCGCGAAGGTGTCGCGGTATTGCTCCGATCGCGCCGACACGCCCAGGGAGGTATGGGCCCGCACCGCCAGCGAGGAAGGCATGTATTCCTTGATCGCCACGGGGCGCTCCAGCGCCACGTCCCATGCCAGGTAGACGATGCCGAAGCCGCCTTCGCCGAGCGCGCGGGTGATGCGGAATCCCTCGATCAGCGTGCCATTGGGCAGGGCGTGCTCGCTGATGTCGGCCGAGCCAGGGGGGCGCGTCGCACCTGGCATCACGGTGCGCTCATCGTCGTCTGGCGGCGGGCGCGGAGTCATGGCGCGAAGCATTGCACAGGCTGGGGCCCGTGGCGATGCCCCTTTGGCCATCGGCCGTCACGCCACCAGCCCTTCAGCGCCTGGCGTAGCTCGGGGCGGGGTGACACGCGGGCGGCTACTGCATCTTCGAGAATTTCGTCGGCGTCAGCAGCTCGTTGGTGATGTTGCCTATGATCGGCCCGTCCTTCTCGCTTTCGGTTTTCACGCGGATCCATTCGGCGTCGGCCAGGAACACCGGCCATTTCGCCTCCCGGTCGGCCAGCGACTCCCATGCGATCAGGTAGGTCAGCACGTTCAATTCCGAATCCCCGACCAGCGTGGTCCAGAACCCGGCCGGCTGGATGCCGAGCCGGGCCCAGATGTGGATGGTGTGATCGTTGAACCGGGCCAGCAGGTTGGGCATGCGGCCCGGCAGGGTGCGATAGATCCGCAATTCATAGATCATCCGGGGGCTCCAGGGGTGTGTTGAGGTGGGCGTGCATCTTCCGCGAATCGCCGCGCTCACACCATCAGGTGCGCCTCCAGGGTTTCCCTCGAAAAGGTGGCCGCCTCGCCGGCGAGCAGGCACTCGCCGTGGTCGATCGCGGGGGCGCGGAAATGAGCCGCGCGTCGGGGCCATGAAGTGAATGGAGCGGCACCTCCCTCCTGCAGTTCAACGACATCGGGACTAGCATGGCCACCTGACTCGACCCCGCACGGTCCTTGCTTCAATCACAACATGCACCTCAACACGAACCGGACGCAACTGCCCGCGCGGGTGCAGGCATTGGTCGGCGATGCGCGCGCCCCTGAACGCCGGCACTTCAGCCGCCAGCCCTTGCCTTCGCGCCGGCACGCGGTCCGCAACTTTCCGCGGCTGCCCGAGCCTGAAGTCCGGCCGGATCGATCCGCATGACAACCGTCCACAGGCATCTCACCGTGCATGGCCTGGTCCAGGGCGTCGGCTATCGCTGGTCCATGGTCCAGGCGGCCGAGCGACTGGGCGTGCAGGGCTGGGTGCGCAATCGGCGCGATGGCACGGTGGAGGTTTTCGTGTCGGGCGACGCGGCCGCCGTGGATGCCTTGGTCGCGTGGGCCCATCGCGGCCCGCCGGATGGGCGCGTCGAGCGCGTGGACGTAGTGCAAGCGCCTGCGCCGGACAGCGCATTCGAAGGATTCGGGGCGCGCGACACGCTTTAGCGCGACTCCCGATCAAGCCCGCTGCAGACCCCGCATCCTTTGCTCGGCCCCGGCGCGGATCCATCACCCGGCGAGTGCTTCCCGCAAGTCGCGACTCCCGCTTACACCGGTCCGCGAGGACGGGCGCATGCTCCAGCCGCACCCCCAGGAGATCCAATTGAAAACCCTTCGCTCATCGGCAGGTAGCGCGTTGATCGCAGTTGCGGGCATCCTGGCTTGCGGCGTGGCCTATTCCCAAGCCACCCAAGCCACCCAAGCCACCCAGGCGGCCAACTGCGATGCGCGCCAGGACACGGCCGCCTGCCTGCGCGAGGCCGGCGCGGCGCGTCAGGAGGCCGCGCGCGGCGGCCTGACACAGCCCGGCGCCACCGCAGCCAACCAGAATGCGTCGGCGCGCTGCCAGGCACTCCCCGCCACCGAGCGCGCGGACTGCGAGGCGCGCATGCAGGGCACCGGAAGTGGCACCACCACGACCAGCGGCAGCGTGATGGGCGGCGGGGTGATCCGGGAAACCGTGACGACCGTTCCGGCGCCGAGCCGTTAAGAAAAGCAAATCGAAGGTCCGCCGACGAACCAAACGGTGGCTCGCAGGGCAATCGCGGAAATTCAGTACGCACCCAATTCAGGGGCGATTGCCGGATGAAAGATCGCGACTTGCTGCTGCGCGGTTGTGCGTGAGCGCTATTCCTCGCCACTGCTCACAAGATGGTCGGCTGCGTCCCGCAGCGTTCGGGGATCCGCTCGAGGCGTATGCCGGGCCGTGCGCCTCATCGCTTAACCAAAGACTAGTTTCACGCCAGCCTGCGTCGGGCTAAAACCTTTGACTGTTCACTCACACACAAAGGAGCCGAATCATGGCAGACAAGAGCAAGCCGAACATCCTGGTCATCTTCGGGGATGACATCGGCATGTGGAACGTAGGCGCGTACACGCACGGCCTGATGGGCCACACCCCCAACATCGACAGCATTGCCAAGGACGGCATCCTGTTCACCGACCACTACGGCCAGCCGAGCTGCACCGCGGGACGCGCGGCATTCATCATGGGCCAGTTGCCGGTGCGCACCGGCATGACCACCATCGGCATCCCGGGCTCCGCGCGCGGCATCCAGAAGGAAGACCCGACCCTCGCCGAAGTGCTCAAGGCCGGCGGCTATGCCACGGGCCAGTTCGGCAAGAACCACCTGGGCGACCGCAACGAGTTCCTGCCGACTTCGCATGGCTTCGACGAATGGTTCGGCAACCTCTACCACCTGAACGCCGAGGAAGAGCCCGAGGAGCTCGACTACCCTGGCCAGAAGAACCCCGAGTACAAGAAGAAGTTCGGCCCGCGCGGCGTGCTGCACTGCTGGGCCACCGACAAGGACGACCCGACCGAGGACCCGAAGTTCGGCAAGACCGGCAAGCAGAAGATCGAGGACACCGGCCCGCTCACGCGCAAGCGCATGGAGACCTTCGACGGCGAGGTGCTCGACAAGACCCTCGACTGGCTGGACCGCACCGCCAAGACCGACAAGCCCTTCTTCTGCTGGTTCAACACCACTGCGATCCACATCTGGTCGCACCCGCCGAAGAAGTACGTCCAGGCCGCGGTCGACGAGGGCCGTGCCGAGGAGGACGTGGTGCGCGCCAAGATGATCGAGCACGACGAGCAGATCGGCGTGCTGCTGAAGAAGCTCAAGGACCTGGGCGTGGACGACAACACCATCGTCATCTACACCACCGACAACGGCAACGAGCTCATGATGTGGCCGGACGGCGGCTATGCCCCGTTCCGCGGGGAGAAGGGCACCACCTGGGAAGGCGGCGTGCGCGTGCCGTGCCTGGCCAAGTGGCCGGCGAAGGTGCCTGCGGGAAGTGTCTCCAACGGCATCCAGAACCATGAGGACCTGTTCGTCACGCTGTGCGCCGCCGCCGGCATGCCCAACATCAAGGAAGAGCTGCTCAAGGGCCACAAGGCGGCCAACGGCATCACCTACAAGGTGCACCTCGACGGTTACAACAACCTTGACCACTGGACCGGCAAGGCGGCCAAGTCGGCGCGCCGCGAGATCTACTACTACGACGAGACCGACCTGATGGCGGTGCGCGTCGATGGCTGGAAGATGCACATCGGCGTGAAGAAGGACGGCAGCTGGTTCAACGCCAAGCAGTACCCGAGCGTGCCCTACGTGTTCAACCTGCTGATGGATCCGATGGAGAAGATGGACCCCGAGTCGCACGAGTGGGGTTACGTCGGGCGCAAGTTCCTCGCCTCCAAGCTGTGGGCGCCGACCGCCGGCGGTCCGTTCCTGGCGGCACACCTGCAGAGCCTGGCGGAGTTCCCGCCGTCACAGGGTGCGGACTCGCTGAGCATGAAGAAGAACATCGAGATGGCGATGGCCAAGCTCGAGTCGCCGCACGGCAGCAGCAACTAGTGGCCTTGTAACCGCCGGTCCGCAAGTGCCTGCCTCGCCAGCGACCGCTGGTGGGGCAGGAATTCCCGCGGCTCGCCGACCATCGCGCTCATCGGCGGCGGCTGATCTGTGGGAATAGTAGTTGTCGGGGATCCAAGGGAGAGCATGCTTGTCGAAATTGGCTCGACTGGCTGTCGAGAGATAGGGCCAAAAAGGGTACTGTGGAATAGATCTTGTCGGGACGTGTAACACGTGACGACCCGACCGAACGGATATGGGGCAAAAATTTGCGTGGTCGTTCCGCCGCGCAATCCGCCTTCACGCGCCGCGCCTTCTCCTCGGGGAGAAGTTGCCTGACTGTGACCTTGTCGTTGGCCTCTTGCGAGTCCGTTGAGTCACTTTTTTGACCCGGGTGTTCAGCCTACCCTGCTGCTTTTTTAAGCGGCGGGGGTATGAGGATTGATCGCTATGGCCATGATTGGCAAGGTCCTGCGGATGCACCACCGCGAGAGCAAATCGGTGCGAGAGATCGCGAGGGCGACGAGCCTGTCGCGCAATACGGTGAGGAAGTACCTGCGAGCGCCTGTGGCGCAGGTGCCGAAGTACGAGCGGTGCGCGGCGTTGACGAAGTTGACGCCGTTCGTCGAGACGGTGAAGCTGGCACTGCTGCGGATGCGCATTGCCCGAAGAAGGAACGCAGAACGGCCCGTGCGCTGCTGCAGCAGCTTGCTGAAGCCGGCTACGAAGGCGGCTATAGCCAGCTGACCGATTTCATCCGTGCGTGGCGAACGCAGCAAGGCGGCGTTGCGCTGGGCAAGGCGTTCGTGCCACTGGCCTTCGAGCTGGGCGAGGCGTTCCAATTCGATTGGAGCGAGGAAGCGCTGGTGATCGGGGGCATCTACCGCAAGCTTCAGGTCTCGCACATGAAGCTGTGCGCGAGCCGCGCGTTCTTCCTTGTGGCGTATCCGAGCCAGGGCCATGAGATGCTGTTCGATACCCATACGAGATCATTTGCCGCGCTGGGCGGGGTGGCGCGCCGGGGAATCTACGACAACATGCGCACGGCCGTGGACAAGGTGCACAAGGGCAAGGGCCGCACCGTCAACGCGCGCTTCTCGGTGATGTGCGCGCACTATCTGTACGACCCCGACTTCTGCAATGTGGCCTCGGGCTGGGAGAAGGGGGTGGTCGAGAAGAACGTGCAGGACAGCCGCCGGCGCATTTGGATCGAGGCGCGGGAGCGGCGCTTCGCCAGCTTCGACGAGCTCAATGCTTGGCTGGGCGAGCGCTGCCGGGCACTGTGGCAGGAGATCATGCATCCCGAACACAAGCCGTTCAGCATCGCCGAGATGCTCGAGCACGAGCGGCTGCAACTGATGCCGATGCCCACTGCCTTCGATGGCTGCGTCGAGGAGGTGGCGCGGGTCAGCAGCACCTGCCTGGTGTCGGTGGCGCGCAACCGCTACTCGGTGCCGTGCGAGCTGGCCGGGCAGATGGTCAGCACCCACCTGTATCCGACGCGCGTGACGGTGGTGGCCGGCGATGCCGTCGTGGCCGAGCACGAGCGCCTGAGCGACAAGGGCAAGACGCGCTACGACTGGCAGCACTACGTACCGCTGGTGCAGAGGAAGCCGGGGGCGCTACGCAACGGGGCGCCGTTCGCCGACCTGCCGCCGGCATTGCAACGGCTGCGCCGCGGGTTGCTGCGCGAGAACGGTGGCGATCGCGTCATGGCCAAGGTGCTGGCCCTGGTGCCGACGGCGGGACTGGAGGCGGTGCTGGTGGCCGTGGAGTTGGCGCTCGACGGAGCGCCCCCGTCCGGGCGGGTGAGCGTCGAGCACGTCATCAACGTGCTGGGGCGTCTGAACGCTGCGCCGCGGCCGGCCAACGTGGTGACGTCGCTGCAGGTGCTGACGCCGCCGAGCGCCGACACCGCCCGCTACGACCGGCTGCGCGACATCCAGGAGGCCGGCCATGACGCGTGACGTGATTGCCGAATTCAAGGCGCTGCGCCTGCACGGCATGGCCGGGACTTGGGCGGATCTGCTGGAGCAGAACAAGGCCGAGCTGGAGCGATCGCGCTGGCTGGTCGAGCAGATGCTGCGTGCCGAGACGACCGAGCGTGCCACGCGCTCGGTGAGCCACCAGATGAACGCAGCAAAGTTCCCGGTGCATCGGGACTTGGCGGGCTTCGACTTCGAGGTCTCGCCAGTCGATCGCAAGCTGGTGATGCAGTTGGCGGAAATGGCCTTCACCGACGAGGCGCACAACGTTGTCCTGGTCAGCGGGCCCGATCACGCGACATGATGCTCACCTCACCACGTTATTGAAATTCAATGGATATTTGCGACGGGTCTTCTGGTAGCGGGCCGCCGCCGGGGCTAACAATGGATGACCGCACTTCGGGTCGTTGAAGATCGTCGACCTTAATGACCCAAGGCGTGTCGGCGCCAGCTGAACTTTGACCCACCGGGTCAATTTTCGGCCGGCGCCAACATGCATAGGCGTCCATCAAACTTAGATGGACATCATGGTCAGCGCCTTGGCCTCTGGCCTCAAGATGGGATGACTGGCCGGTTACTTTTCGCCCATTTCCATATCGGGAAGTCCGTTCGTATTCGCCAATCGACGAGCCAACCGCGTGAAGGTCCTCGTGCATGACGGCATCGGTGTGTGGCTGGCCGCCCGACGACTTAACGTGGGCAAGTTCGTCTGATCGGCCGACAGCGTGCATACCCTGAGTCTGAGCCGAACGCAGTTCGATGCGCTGGTGCTGGGTCTGCCGTGACGCCGTGACAGCGCTTGGGAGAAGCCGGCATCACTCGCGTGATCTGGTGCCGCCGGCTTCGGCGACGATCAAGCTCTCGATTACAGCCTGGCAGCCGCTGACTACACGCTCGCCCG
>NZ_JAATOM010000056.1 GCF_019207085.1 Variovorax sp. dw_308
GCGTGCTTTATCGCCCACTTTTCGCAGCGAGCAGAGCCGCTACAGGTCCACCCCCTCTGGCGATCGTGCTATGGCGGGTTCAGCTTCTTTCGCCTCTGGAGTGGGAGTCTGACTGGCTGCAGGCAGAAGTCTTGCGGCGCGGCAACTACCCCGACGACGACAGCGAGCATCCGCCAAAGTCATCCTCGTCGAACACTTGCTCTGCAACCGCGTACGTCGGGCCGGAGTACCAGTTCGGGTCGGCGTGTTCGAGCTTGATGGCGATGATGACGCGAGTGCCTTTGTCGGTACAGCGCCACTTCGCGCCTCCGCACCAAAATTCGCCACCAATGGTGAAGTCACTGTGATTCATAGCGCTGCAGACTGGTCGCTGAAGGTGGCCATTTTCTCGCCGGAAGCGACTTGGCGGACGACTTCAATTTCGTATTGCGGCGCTTTTCACCCACGCACCATCGAGCGAATCCGCCCTTCCCTAGCGCAAACCCGTTAGCAGCTGCCACCAGCAGCAGGTCACTTCTGATGAGCACCTCCGATCCAGGGCAGCACCCGAGCCGGCCGCCTTGAATGTCCTGTCTTACAGACGAAGTTCGTCTTCTTGCGCTTGCCGCTGCAATAGACATCGGCCTCCTTGGCGCGAGGCTATCCGGCAGGCAGGCAAAATGCACCATGAAAGCACCCCCTCGACTACAGGCACTCATCGACGAAGGACTGATCGACAGCGTGGTTCGGCAGCTCATGAGCGGCAAGGAGGCCATGGTCTACGTGGTGCGCTGCGGGGTCGAGACGCGCTGCGCCAAGATCTACAAGGAAGCGACCCAGCGCAGTTTCCGCCAAGCCGTCGACTACACCGAGAACCGCAAGGTGAAGAATACGCGGCTGCAGCGCGCGATGGCCAAGGGCACCAAGTTCGGCCGGCAGGCCACCGAAGCAGCTTGGCAAAGCGCCGAGGTCGACGCGCTCTACCGGTTGGCGGCGGCGGGCGTGCGCGTGCCGGTGCCGCACAACTTCCCTCTGCGACGGCGTGCTGCTGATGGAGCTGGTCACCGACGCGCAGGGCGATGCCGCACCGCGCCTCAACGACGTGGGGTTCACGCCGGAGGACGCGCGGCTGCACCACGCCACGCTGCTGGTGGAAGTTGTTCGCATGCTGTGCGCGGGTGTCATCCACGGCGACCTCTCTGAGTTCAACGTATTGCTCGCCGCCGACGGCCCGGTGATCATCGACTTGCCGCAGGCGGTCGATGCCGCGGGCAACAATCACGCGCGGCGGATGTTGCTGCGCGATGTGGCGAACCTCGCGGACTTCTTCGGGCAGTTCGCGCCCGAGTTGCTTTCCACAAGCTACGGCGAGGAAATATGGAACCTCTACGAGCGTGGCGAGTTGCACGTTGGCTCCACGCTGACGGGCAGGTTCGCCCGTCCGAATGGGCCGGTGGACCTGGGCGCCGTGCTGCGTGAGGTCAACGACGTGCGCGCCGAAGAGGCGTCCCGGCTTCTGCGGATGGCGGCGCGCTGATGAAGCTCGGTGCGCCGGCAGGATCGCGGCGATGCCCGCCATGAAGGTCTAGTTTGCGAATGAATATTTCGCTTTGCCGCGCTCGGCAAGGCGTATCAGCGGCTGACTTCCAAAAGTCACGGAATGGCGCTCAGGGCCATTGCGGTAATCCGCGTTAATGCCACGAACTGCGCCTTCGCAGCTTATGCAGCCTTCCGCAGCTGCTCGGCGCCCGGCCATGCGGTGTCTCTTCCTGCCGGACGAACGGCGCGACCCGAGGACTGCTCATGGCCGCGAGGACCAGTTGACGGACTTGCCTGCCATCAGACCTTCGGCGTGATCGTCTGGTTGACCAGGGATTGCTATCGGCGAGGTCGGTGAACAGGCAGTCCCGGGCCCCGACCTCCACTTGGAGGACCAAGTAGCGGTCGTTCGATCCTGCCAAGGCGAGTCGCCCAAGAGCATGCCGAGCACGCCTGCATTACCTTGTGACCGGCCGTAGATGCCGCAGTCGGCTTTACGCTGGGAAGACCGGTCTCAGCCGTCCAGCGTGAATTCGACCCGCGCCGGGGAACAACCGCAAGCGCTGCGTTGGAGAAGTTACCTGTGCCGTCGCCTAGGGTGACGGGGCATCGTCGCGACGATCTCCGCTGCGTGCCGGTTGCGTTCACTTTCGAGAACCAGCGAGCGTCGACCAAACCCGATAAACATTCGAGTGCAGGCCCCACCGTGGGCTTCCATCCTCACATTTGGCGATTCGCCCCGCTTCAAAAAGAGCGGAGGATGCGTTCCAATGTCGTTCGCTCCGGGATCTTGCTTGGGGAATGCGATGGAGAACCTTCTCGCCTTGCTTGAAGTGCTGGGCATGGCCCACTGCGCGGAGGCGTTTCGCGTTCAAAAAATCGAGTTCGACCTGCTTCAGGATCTGACCGACAAAGACCTCGAGACAATCGGAATCTCCGCGCTCGGGGACCGCAAGCGACTCCTCAAGGCTTTTTCTGCTCTCTCGCGAGATGCTCAGTCGGTGCCAGAAATCTCTGCGGCAACCGATCCCGCACCCGCGACTGCAAGTCCGGCGCCAGCTTTCCGACCTGCAGGTATCGATGGCGAGCGTCGACAGTTGTCGGTCATGTTTTGCGATCTCGTTGCCTCCACGGAGATGGCAACCCGTATGGACCCGGAGGATTTTCAACGAGTTGTGGCCGTCTATCATGACGCGGTCGCGGGTGCTGTGGCCCCTCACAGCGGCTACGTTGCGCAGTTTCTTGGCGATGGTGTGCTCGTCTACTTCGGGTATCCCCATGCGAACGAGGACGCCGTCGCCAGCGCGATTCGGGCTGCTGTGGATGTGGTTTCGGCCGTGTCCCGGCTCTCACCACAGCCTGCCTTGCCAACCACACTTCAAACCCGAATCGGCATCGCGACTGGCCTGGTAGTCGTCGGGCACATCGGAACGGGAACGACCGCCGCCGAGCTCTCCGCAACCGGGGAGACGCCTAATCTCGCTGCACGACTGCAAGGTCTTGCCGCACCGGGGAGAATCGTGATTTCGGAGCGCACGCGCGCTATGGTCGAGAACGCATTCGAGCTCGAGCCCTTGGGTGACCTCATGCTGAAGGGCTTCAGCGCCCCGATGCCCGCCTGGCAGGTCGTCGGCGAGCGTCAGGCCGCCAGTCGCTTCGAGGCAAGGCATGCGCATCAACTGTCGCCGTTTGTTGGGCGTGACAGCGAAGTGGCACTGCTACTTGATCGATGGGGCGCCGCGTGCGAAGGCGAAGGGCAAGCCGTGCTGATCTCTGGCGAGGCCGGCATTGGCAAATCGAGGCTCGCTCAAACCTTTCGCAAGCGGGTCGAAGGCGGAGTGCCGTCTGAGACGATCCTGCTCCAGTGCTCACCATCCCATCGCAACAGCGCCCTCTACCCGGTCGTTCGCGCACTTGAGGTCGCCGCCAGAATCACGGCGGCACACTCGACAGCCGAGCGCGAAGCGTTGCTCGTTGCGTATCTTGGAGGGCATGGCGTGTCACTAGAGCAATCCTCGCTGGCTTGCCTGCGGCGATTGATGGCTCCGCCCGACGACTCGCGTGAGTCCGTGGCCGATGCGACGCGGCTCCAGCAAAAGGACCAAACGCTACAAACACTCACCGACATCGTCCTCTCGTTCTCGCGCAGGGCGCCCGTCCTCCTGATCCCCGAGGATGCCCACTGGATCGATCCGACAACAGAGGAATGGATTGCAAAGGCGGTGGATCAACTGCGCGACGCGCGCGTGCTGATCCTGATCACCTCCCGGCCGGAATACGCTCCCACTTGGGGCAATCCAGCCAACCTCACTCGATTGTCCGTGAACAAGCTGAATCAACGCCAGGCCGCGTTGCTCATCGAGGCGGTTGCGGGCGAGTCGCTGCCTGACCAGGCAGTCGCCGAAATCATCGAGAAGACCGAAGGCATGCCGCTTTTCATAGAGGAGCTGACAAAGACGGTGCTGGACGCCGCCGCCGCGAGGGCGAAGGGGCGATCGATAGATGGAACACTACAGTCACCAGTGATCCCCGCAACGCTGCAGGATTCGCTGATGGCACGGCTGGATCGGTTGGGAACTGCCAAGGAGGTCGCGCAGGTCGCCGCGACCATTGGACGTGAGTTCAGCCAGGAGCTGCTGTTTGCGGTCTTGCAGATGACTGCTGACGACTTCGAAAAGGCCGTGGAAGAATTGTTGCGTGCCGAGATTATCTTCAAGCGCAGCTCGCAAGCCGAAGCCCTCTACTCGTTCAAGCACGCATTGATACGGGACATCGCCTACAACAGCATGGTGCGGAGCCGGCGAGCATCGCTGCACGGAAGGATTGCACTCGCGATGGAGCGCGTCTCGCCGACGCTGGCAACAACCCAACCTGAACTGCTGGCCCTGCACCATCAAGAAGCTGGCAACGCAGCAGAAGCGATTCGGTATTTGCATGCAGCGGGCGACATTGCGTGGAGCCGCGCGGCCGTCCGCGAGGCAACGATTCACTTTGCCAGTGCGCTCGCCTTGCTCGCGAGACAGCCCGCGAGCCTCGAACGAAACGAGACCGAACTGACCCTGAGCCTGAAACAGGGTCACGCGCTCAGCGTGACCAGCGGCTATGGGTCGCAGGACACATACCGCAGCTTCGAGCGAGCTCGCGGAATCGCCCAGGAGCTTGGACGACTGGATGACTTCGTTCGGGCCTGGGCCAGTTCGGCTCCGACACTATTCGGCGCCGGGCGTCCTGGCGAAGTGATCGAGAGCATGCGAAACGTGACGAGCCAGCAGATGGACTTGCTGCCAAAAGGGCTACGCGTCGATGCGACGACCATCCTAGGCGTGGCCAACTTCTTGATGGGCCATTCGCATCAGGCTTGGGAATACCTCGAATCGGCCAGGAAGCTCGACGATGTCATCAAACTCACCCATTTGCATCCCATCGGCGGAGGCGATCCAGCGATTGCGCTTCGCGCCTATTCTCTGCGTTGTGCCGCGATGCAGGGGCATCTGGATCGGGCCGCATCGATTTCTGACGAAGCGATGGCGATCGCCGCAGCGCGAGGCCATGCTCCGTCTATTGCATGGGCGAAGCAAGGGACACTGCACATCCTTCTCTGGAAGGGGGACTATGCGCAGGCGGAAGCGATGTCGATGCAATTGATTGAATTCGCCGAACGCTTCGGCATCAAGACACGCATTGGCTTCGGCCTTGTCAATCTGGGGCGCGCGACGATTGCCCTGGGCAGAGTCGACGAAGGCGCGGTTTTTTTGCGCCGCGGTTGCGACGTTTGGGCGAGCTCCGGCGGGAAGTTTCACTTGGCTGAGATGCTGGCGCATGGTGCAGACAATCTTCTGCGCGTCGGGCGCATCGACGAAGCACGAGCATTTCTAGCGGAAGCGCAAGCCGTGCAGGCTACTACCGACGAGCGGTATTACGAGTCCGAATTACTGAGAATCGCGGGGCGATTGCTACAGGTCGATGGTGACGTACAGGGTGCTGGGTCGGCCTACCTGAGTGCGCTCGCGACCAGTGAGCGACAGGGAATGCTGCTTCTCGCCTTGCGAGCCGCTTGTGATTGGGCCCGCCTGCGCGCAGGGGAAGGTCGCGCCGAAGAGGCGCTGGCCCTGCTGAAGCCGGTGTATTCAAGGTTCCAGGAGGGACATGACTATGTCGACCTGCGCGACGCGAGGGCGTTGCTCGAAGAGCTGTCGCGCTGAGACAGACGC
This sequence comes from Variovorax sp. dw_308, assembly GCF_019207085.1. Classification (GTDB taxonomy): domain Bacteria; phylum Pseudomonadota; class Gammaproteobacteria; order Burkholderiales; family Burkholderiaceae_C; genus Variovorax. The sequence continues at coordinate 5,730 of NZ_JAATOM010000056.1, forward strand.
CAGGCCTTCTGTGCGATGCGCGAACGGCGCAGCGATGGACCGCGACCAGGGACGTTCAGGTCGACGCGAACGGCGAGCAGCATTGTTGCGCGCCATTGCTGCTCGGCGCAGTGAGACGGCACTACCTCCGCATCGACTCGGAGCCGGAAGACGGGGAAGACGCGCTCAAGACTGGTTGCCGAAGTTCATTTTTCTGGGATGAATGACAGCGGTTGACGAAAGCCGACTTTGGCACCTTCCTCGACGTACGGCTCGTCTGCCTCGGAACTTGACCTTCGCAAACATCGTCGATGTTCGATCAAGAAAGACGCGGGCATGAATGGCTGCTTCTGAATGCCGCGAAATGGTGGTCCGGGCCCAACTCGGTCTGTCGAGAAATGCCGGCGGACGGCAGCAGGGCAGCGATTGTTGTCTTTGAGGGCTGCTCGACCAACTCACGCTGTCAGCACTATTCCAGTCGTCACAGGCGGGAGAAATCCGCGGCATCAATGGCCGGTCCGAAGGTATTGCAGTCGTAGCTCGTCGGCATCCTGGCGGCGAACCGCTATCGCTAATTCGGACGACTGCTTTCTTGGCCGCACAAATGGGGGTCTGGGCCCTTTGCGGTCCGTCCCTCTCGATCTCTCAAAGGCAGGTATGTAGAGGTAGCAGTCGGCGGGTGAGCAATGCCAGCCAGATCACCTCTGCCTATCACGACGATTGCAAAGCAAACTACTCTATCACTTGGGTCGCACGGAGCATCACACCCGGCGGTATGCTGAGTCCGAGGGCTCGCGCCGCCTTCGCATTGATCAGCAAGTTGTATTTGGTCGGCAGTTCCACTGGCAAGCTTCCCGGCTTCGCACCCTTGAGAATCTTGTCGACAAACGCTGTGGCGTGGTAACTCATCTCATTCAAATCGGCCCCGTAGGAGAACAACGCACCCGCCTCCGAGTACGCGGTGTTACCGAAAATCGCCGGAATTTGATGGAGAGCCGCGAGCATGACGACCTGCTCTCGAAGCGGATAGAACCACGCATCCGGCCCGAGGACCATTCCATCCATTCGGTCTGCGGACATGGCCGCGAAGGCACCGTCAAGTTCTCCCCGCGATTGAACAGAGTACGTGTGCGTCTCGAAGTTCATGGTTCGAGCGGCTGCCTGGAGCGTTCGCAAGTAGCCCTCTTGCAGCGGATTTGAAAGATTGAACAGCAGCGCAAGTCGCGCGGCATGCGGCAGAGCATCCCTCAGGATTTGCACCTTTTTCGCCATGACTTCATCTGCATTGTTTGAAATTCCCGTCGTGTATCCCCCCGGATGTCCGAGCGACTCCACCAGGCCAAATTGCACGGGGTCGGCGACGTCTATGAAAACGATGGGAAGCGTCGGGGCAGCCCGCCGCACTGAGCCCACCGCCACAACCGAACCCCAGACCACGACCAAGACCGGATCGGTGCTCAGGAGTTCGACGACGAACCGCGGAATATCCGCAAGTTCGGTATAGCACCTCGACTCCACGCTGAGGTTATGCGGGCCGTATCCCAAAACGCTGAGGCCCTTGGTGAAGGCATCACCAGCAGGACCGGGAGGACAACCGTGCAGGCCCGGCCCTAGGGTCGCGATGTGCATCTTCCTCGACGCATCGTCGCCGGCCGCGGCTCGCGCGCCTCGCATCCACATTGCAACCGTCAGGCTCAATGAAACCAGTCCGAGTCGTCTTCGCGTGATCATCACTTCGCCTCCGGCGGTGTCGGCGTGACAGGGGACCGAATATCCCACATCCAAATGAGGGGCGGGTACCCTGAGGCAGCAGGGGCTTGAGCTTGCCGGGTAAACGGCGCCGATGAATGTCAGCAATCAGCCTTGAACTGCCGCGTGATTGACGCGGCCCAAGGACCGGTCATGGCCGCGAGTACCAGTTCGCTGACGTGCCCGCCAGCAGGCCTTCGGCGTGATCGTCTGGTTGACCAAGGACTGCTATCGGCGAGGTTGGTGAACAGACAGTCC
>NZ_JAATOM010000057.1 GCF_019207085.1 Variovorax sp. dw_308
ATCGGCACGCGAGCTGGCGCGATCCACCGGTTCCTCGATGTGCAGGAGGCCGCAGGCGAGCGCAGCGCCGTCGAGCAGAGCGGTCAGAGAGGCGGCGGCTTCCAGGCCGCGTTGCGCATCCAGGCAGGCGATGAGGCCGAGCGTGGGCCGGGCCTCGCGCAACGGCGCCTGCAGCCAGGCCAGCGCGCGGCTGTGCATCACGTCACTGTCGGCCGCGTGGGACAGCGCGAGGGCGAAAGCCTCGCTCGCGTTGAGTCGAAGCGCCATCACGAGGCGATGCAGGCGGGCGTCGGCCGCGGGTGGACGCGCGCGCCAGTCGGACCACGCGCTCGGCAGGTCGAGCCAGGGCGAGGCGCCGGCCTGCGCCATCAGCCAGTGGGCCTCCGGCGCGGCGTCGGGCAAGGCGCTGCCGGGGGCGAGCATTGCCAGCAGGCGTTGCGCCAGCGGGAGGTCGTCGCTGGCAATGGTGGGCGCCGCGCCGGCCAGGGATTCGTCGCGTTTCATCGAAAGGTCTCGGGTTGCCTGCCGCTGAAATAGTGGAAGCGGACGATGCGCTGCAGCCAGGGCACCCAGCCGGGGTCGATGTCGAGGCCGGCGCGGCGTATGCGCAGGTCGACTTGCGCGAGTGGCAGGTGCACGTCGATGTGGGTGGGGCCCCAGTCGAGCCAGCCGGGGCGCAGGGCGAGGCTGGCCAGGCCGATGCCGCATTGCAGCCGCAGGTGGCGGCGAAGGGTGTTCAGCCAGTGCGTGGTGCGCGCGTGCAGATCGGCGGCGCGGGGGGCGTCGGGTGCGGCGAGTGCGGCAGCGAGCGACCAGGTGGCGTCGTCGCCGTGAAGGTCGAGCCGGGCGGCGATGCGTTGCAGGAGCCGTTGCGCCAGGGGCGCCAGCTCGCTGTCGACCGCGTCGATGCGCATTCGGGACAGCACGGGCACCAGGCACAGCAGGCCGCCGGCCGCAGTGAATTGGCCGATGGCTTCGAGGATGCGGGGGTGCGATGCCTCGCCGTCGTCGTGCAGACGCGAGGGCGGCGGCGAAGGCGCGTCGATGGCGGCCGATGGCGGCGCGTGAAGGCCCCGGGTCGCCGCGTCTGCGGCGGTGAGCGTCACGCCGCTTCGCGGCGCGACGGGGTCGGCGATCGCCGGGTCCGTCACCACGAATGCAGCTTGCATCGACGTATCGTCCGGCGCGGGCGGCGCAGTTTCGAAAGATGCCTGCGCCGCCAGGGACAGCCTTGGTGCGCTCGCTCGGGGTCGGGCGGGCGTGGCAGGCGTCGGTTGCGCGTGAGGTGCGTCTTGCGGAGCCGCTTTCATGGGGGTTGCAAACGCGGCCGTATCAGCTTCGGAGGCCACCGCTCCCGCAACTCGCTCGCGCGACGGCGTGCTTTCGGGACCGGCGGCCATCAGATGCCCCCCGGCCCACGACAGCGGCAGCCTGACCCCATGCTCCCGCAGCAGCGCACCCAGCGCAGGCAACGTCTGCGCGCGCGCCCAGCGGGCATGCCCCGCATCGGCCAATGCCTCCAGCAACGCCGGCACGGTGTTGACCGCGCCCGGCGACAACACCAGCTCCCGCACGATGCGGCGCAGGCGCTCACCCGCGTCGGCATCCGGCGCAAGCACTTCCGCAGGCAGCGCCAGACGCCAGTGCCACGCGGCAGCCCCGGCGCCGCTCGCCAGCCTCACGGCGTAGCAGCGCATCGCCTCGAAGGGGCTCGCGAACCACACCGCACTGGCCTCGGCTGCCTCCGCCGCGTCGCCGTGGACCCAATGCAAACCCGCCGCCTGCACGCACCGCTCGATGTGCAGGGACAGCCGCTGCGCGCCCCATCCCGCGGGCATGCGGCCCAGGTCGAGCCGTCGCACCAGCAGCAGGCGCTCGCCCGTGTCCGGCAGGCTTGCGCAGCGCAGCGCATCGTCCAGCCGCGCCTGCAATTGCCAGGCATGCGATTCGCTGGGAACGCGCATTCGCAGGTGGCGCACGGTGCGGGTCATGGCTTGCCCTTGTGGCTATCGCGCCGCGATCGCCGCGGTGCGCGCGGCCTTGGCGCTGACCACTTCACCGGCGGCGAACTGCACGCGCACGTCCAGCCCCAGGTCCACCGTGGCGCTTACCGTCGACAGCACGCGCGCCGACACCTCGCCGCTGCCCACGTCTTCGATCGCCGCGCGCGCCACCAGGCTGCTGCCGCGATAGAGCATCGCCTGCATGCCCACGCGCAGCTTGTCGCCGGCGTCGAGCGCGACCAGCGGGATGCGCACCCCCGGCCGCACGCCCACCGCGGGCCGCGGCATGCGGCCCGCCACGATGCGGCCGACGGGCGCATGGCTGGCCAGCAGCAGGCACATGCGCACCACGTCGCTGACCAGCGATTGCGCATCGTCCTTCGCCGGGTCGACCTGCGCGAACAGCCAGTCGATGTAGGCCTGCATCTGGCGGCGGTCGGTCGAGTCGATCTCGCTCCAGCGCGGCAGGTTGGCCCCGTTGCGCAGCGACGGCGCGGCGTCGTATTGCGACATCAGCTCGGCCCAGTCAAGCCGGATCGATGCGCTGACGCCGCAGAACTCGGCATGCAGGCAGGCGCAGACCTGCGCGATCGAACCGTAGAGGTCGGCCGCGCGCTGGCTCACGATGCTGCGGCCATGGTCGCCGTCGATGATGTCGCCGAGCGACACCACCTCGGCCGCCTGCGCATGCAGCGCCTGCCAGCTCAGCGATGCGGCGCGCACCAGGTCGATGCTGTTGACCGCGCTGACGCGGGCCGCGAGCAACGGCGTCTGCCTGGCGATGACGTTGCTCACCGACACGCCCAGGGTCGGCGTCGCGCTGCGCAACGCGCCGCCGAGCGAGGCCGTCATCGCCGCGCTGGCATTGACGCGTTGCGCGACCAGCGTGGTGCGCAGTTGCGAACTCTGCAGCGTGCGCAGCAGCAGGTCGCTGCGGTCGAGTTGGCGCAGCAGGGTCGGCGCGTGCACGAACCAGCTCGCCGGCGCCTCGCGCACCACGCGCAGCATTTCCTCCAGTTCGTCGGGCACGTCGGCATGGTCGCGCAGGCAGGCCGGCACCGGCGCCTCGGCCAGGGCCGGGTCGATGGCGCGGCGCGGCAGTTCCTGCATCGTGGCCGTTTCGCGCGGCCGCATGAAGGCGAGGAAACGCACCTCCTCGGCCAGCACCTGTGCCCGGCGCGCGTTGACCGCGTCGATGCGGGCCTGCTCCTCCGCAATGAGCGCGCGGGCGACACCCACGTCATGGCGTGCCTCGGCCAGCCGGTCGCCTGCGGCGCCGACACGCAAGGCGGCGTCGGCACGGTCGCCTTGCAGCGCCGTCAGGGCCAGTTCGCAGCGCGTCAATGCGTTGCGATAGCCGTTGATGCGGCCTTCGAGCTGGCGCAGCATCGCGACGGTGTTGTCGGACAGGTCGGAAAGCTGCGAGAACAGCGTCGATTCGTCCAGCGTCAGCGTCGTGCCGGCTGCGTTGACCGGCAGCGGTGGCGAGTCGTCCAGCCTGCCTTGCAGGCTGGGATCGATGCGGAAATCCAGCAGCCGACGGCGCCGGTTCTTCACGTCGTCGTCGGATCCGCCCGTGAGGATGGGGTCCTTCTCCAGCCCGAACACATAGAAATAGTCGCTCACGCCCGGCACCGCGCTGAACAGTCCGGAGGGCGCGCCGCCGTCCTCGGCCATGAACTCGTTGAGCAGGCCCACCAGCTTCAGCACCGTGTCGCGCCGGGTCGCCAGCGCGTAGTCGCGTGCCTCCTGCGAGGCGGAAGCCTTCAGCCGCTCGGCGATGGCGGTGGTGCGGATCGGCGACTTGCCGATCACGGGCGCCGAAAGCACCACGTCGACCGGGCTGGGCATGTTGACCGTGTAGATCGGCTGGTAGGTCGCCAGCGCGGCGATCCGCTGCACCGGCGAGTCGGCCTTGGCGGACAGGTCGGCGCGCACGTTGATCCTTGGGGCGACGTCGACCTTCACCCCGAGATCGAGCTTCCCCGCGAGGTTGAGGTTGACCGCGCTCACCGCGCTCACCGCGCTCACCGCGCTGACCGCGCTGACGGCGGGACTGGAGAAGAAGCGCGATGCGGCCTGCGGCGGCGTCGCGACCAGGGGCGCGGCCGCGGCGGCTGCGGCGGGTGCAGCAGCGGCGCGCAGCACGGTCGCCGTCGTCTGCTTCAGGCCCGCGATGTAGCTCGCGATCTGCGCCTGCGAGGCGACCGCCGTCTCGGCCTTGGCAATGGACGCCAGCGTGGGCGACACGGCAATGCGCAGGGCATCGGTGCTGCTGAGCATCAACTGCCGCACACGGTAGATGTCGGTCTGCATCTTGACGAAGCCGTGGTCGGTCAGGTCGTCGGTGCGGTCGATGCGGGCGCGCAGGTAGTCGACGAAGGGGCCGAGGCCGCGCACCGTCAGTTGTGCGCGCTCCTGCTCGGACAGCACCGACAGCACTGGATCGGCCAGCAGGCTGGCCACCGACTCCACCCGGCCGATGCGCGATGTGTTCGTCGGTGCATAAAGGTCGCGCGCCTCGATCGGCACCCAGGGGCCGGAGGGACGGGCGTTCGGTGGCAGGGTGGAGGCGAACCACGGTCGCTCCACGACGTTGGTGAGGGTGGCGCCGGTGGAGGTCTGCGTCTGCGTGATCGTCGCCGCGCCGGTCGCCGCGAAAGCCGCGCTGCCGCCGTGCAGGGCGAAGGCCATGCCGTCGATGGGTGTGCTTGGTGCCAACCCGACATCGGCTGCAGCCACCACCAGTCGCACCCATTGCCCGGGCAGCGGCAAGCCGCCGCTGCGACGGCGCGAGACCGTGTCGGTGTTGCCCCAGCCGATCAGGTCGGCGCCCCAGAAGGCGCGGTGCTCCCAGGTGCCGGCGGCATGCCACTGCAGCATCACTTCGCGCGGCGGATCGTTCGGGTCGATGTAGACCCAGGCGTAGAGCTGTTCCGCCGCGCCCGGCGTGAAGGGCGGGTTGGCGCCTTCGAAGTAATGCTGGTGGACGCCGACGCCCGAAGGCTCCAGGAAGCCGCCGTTGGCGACGCCGGGCGCCGCCGGCACGCTGTCCGGTATGGCCGGCACCACGCCGCGCGCCGGTTCGAAGGGCGCCCAAAGGTCGTTCTGCGTGAGCAGGTCCCAGGGCTCGTCGCCCTGGCGCCGCGCACCCAGCGGCAGCACGTTGCAGAACCACTTGGGCTGCTGGTTGGCCGTGCGCGTGCCGGCCATGCCGTAGGCGGCGCGGCCGTCGAAGAGCGTGAAGGCCATGCCGTCGATGGCGACGCCGGCCGCGCCGACGAGCGCGGCTTGCACCTCGAGCTGCACCCAGCGCCCGAGGTCCGGCAGCGGGCCCATCAGGCGGTGGCCGGCCGTGTTGGGCGCGCCGTATTGCGGCAGCAGGTCCTCGCCCCAGATCGCCCGATGCTCCCAGTCGAGCCCGCGCACATGCCATTGCAGCATCAGCATGCGCGGCGGGTTGTCGGGGTCGAGGAAGACCCATTGCGACATCGCGTCGGCGGCACCGGGCGTGAGGATCTCCGTCGCGCTGTCGAAGTAGTGCTGGTGCGCGCCCGCGCGCAGCGTGCTGCGGTGGCCGCCACCGACCGGCGGCGGGCCCCAGGGCAGCAGGGTCTCGGTCTCCACGGCGAGCGGGTCGTCGTTGTAGGCCGGCACGGTCTGGGGCTGGCCGGTCAGCACGCGTGTGAGCAGCGCGAGTTCCTGGCGCAGGCCCTGGCGCGCGCCGAGTTCACGCGCGCGGCGCAGCAGGAAGCGGTTGAGCGTGGTGTCGAACTCGGGGTCGATCACATCGGTTTTCAGCAGGCGCGGTTCCCACGAGGCCTGCGGCACGGGCACCAGCATGCGGACGCGGTTGGGCGCCGACAGGTCGATCGTCGCGAGCGCCGCGGCATCGTGGAAGGCGGCATCGAGTTGCTCGATCGGCACCGGCACGGCGTCCAGCGTGCACAGCGGCGGAAAGAAGTCGCTGTGCCATGTGGAAAAGTTCAACGCATTGGTCGGCAGCAGTCCGCAGGGCGGCAGCGTGAGGAAAGGGTCGCCCATCTGGTCGGCCGGCGGTGCCGGGTCGCCCAGTTCCGCGATCTGCTCGGCGAACTGCTCGATGCGCGCCTGCCACAGCGCGGGCAGGCGGCTGTCAGCCAGCAGGGGCGTGCGGCCGTCGAGCGTGGCCCCGGACTGGAGACGGGCCTCGCGCGCACGGCCGCCCTGGCGCACCACGCTGGCGCGGTCGCTGAACAGCGGCATCACGCGGGTGGCATCGGTGGCCGTTGCAGCGGTGTCGAGCGCGATCAGGGCCAGCGGCACGCCGGCATCGGCCCAGGGCAGCACCTCGCCGGGCGCGAGCCTCGCCTCGGCCTCGAAGATGGCATGGGCCAGCGCATTGCGAAAGCGCAGCACGCTGGTCGGCAGCGGCTGCCATTCCTCGGGCCATGGGTACCAGAGCAGGCGCAGGCCGTCGCCGATGCGCACGTCCTCGTAGCTCGCGCCGTCTTCGGCCGAACCGCCGCAGGCGCAGAGGTCGCACGGGTCGTCGGGGTCGATGCTGGAGACATCGACCACCACCGGCTGCGCCACCAGGATGCCGACGCGGGACATGCGGGCGCCGGCCGTGGCGAGCAATTGCGACAGCGGCAGGTCGCCGATGCTGCGCGAGTTCAGCGTGGGCAGCGCGACGGGTGGCGTCGGGTCCGTGGGGTCCGTCGGGTCGGGTGGCGGGGCGGGCGGTGTCGGGCCTGCCGCTGTGGACCACTCGGCCGGGGCCAGCACCGGCAGGTCGGCCAGGCGCAGGGAGATCGGGCGCATCAGCGTCACGTCCTCGCCGCTGGCGGCCAGGGCCTGGCCGGGCTCGATGAACAGGCGCAACTGCGTGCCGCCGCCTTCGGCTTCGGGAACCGCCTCCAGCCGGTGGTTGACCTCGAGGCCGCCGACCACGCCGG
>NZ_JAATOM010000058.1 GCF_019207085.1 Variovorax sp. dw_308
GCTTCGCTTCACCAAGGAGGGAAGCACACCGCGGTCGCGAAGCTCAGATTCGAGAGTTCTAAGTGCTTTTTTTATGTGAGGATTCTGGTCAAGTGAGCTTTTGGAGAAGCCGCATTCCCTCGAAACTTTGGTACGCGACAAGACGCCTCGGCTCTCCAGCGATTGGAAGTCTTGATCGCTTTTCGAAGCCATCCATACAAGGAAGGTTTCGAAGTTTTCCCTCGACAATTGCCGCCCATTTGCCATGCCATCACCCTTCAAAGTTTGCCTGCACTGCCAAGCACAAGGGCCTGGACCATTGGCAGCGCCTGGTTGAGCTCCACCCACTCCACGAATCTACCCATGCGCTCCTTCCCCATGACGACGCGCTCGGAAGGTTTGGCTGAAAGGTCCACCAGTTCACGACGTTCACGGTCAAGCTCCATGAATTCAGGGAAGCGATGAAGTACGTTAACCATTGCCATTGCCAAATCTGAAAAGGCAACGTCTAAGTCGCCACGGGAACCATCAGAGCGCGAGCCCTGTTCAAGTCGACCAAGTTGCGCCCTGCAGCGCGTAAGCTCTTCGCGCAAGTTGGATGCTTCGAGCTTCGCCGCAACAACCATTGTCTGGAGAATTGCCGGGTCGCTTGTAGAGTCTGGCGTGCGAGACACGACGCCAGGCCGGCCATCGAGGTGCTCCCGAAGCAACCCTAAGTACGTTTCATTTCGGGTCAAGGTCGACCTGTGCGCCCCCACGCGGGCTGCGAGGTAAGCGGCGAGCAATCCGTGGGTCCTAAACTCCAGTTTGTGCTTCTTAATAAGGCGAAGCTCGTGCACTATCTTTGGGACTATGTCCGCGGACCGTTCGTCGTTGTATCGAGCAAGATTCGCCGCTCCGCGCTCACGCCCCACCGCTCACCTCAAGAGTCAGCACGGGCCTAATGTCGCGAGCCGGCGTGGACAGTTGATTTGCTACCTGTTTCATCGACATGCCCTCGGTCTTCATCATGAGCGCTAGCATGGCTGCCACTTCCTTGACTTCGATGAGCCCGTCGTCTTCAAAGCTCAGTGCATCGAAGTCTCGACCAGCGAGAAGCCTACGCTTTACCTGCCTGGCCGCAAGCTGCACTTGCGGAGTCATCATGCTTGGGTACGCGCTGCTGTCAGCAATCCGCTGCAGTACGAATTCCGCGGCGCTAGAAGAGCGCGCTACGCGCTCGAGATGTCTCTTGACCACGTCTGGCTTTTCGACATGCAGAACTACATCGCCATCGTCCAGCGGTTCAAGTCGCATACGCGCTAGGATTTCCTCGCTTAGCTGCCAACCTATCCACTCGTTGGCGTCCAATTCAATCACCTCCCAAATCTCGTCGAGCACTGCGATGGGCTCTCCCGCAGCCTCAAGCTGCTTCCGACGACGATGCTGGTACTTAATGCGTTCAAGCAGTTGATTGCGCTTGGCCGCGATCGCCGTGAGGTGGTCAACGCACTTCATCGCCAGAGGACAACTACCGCAGCGTCGAGGCTCCCCAATCTGCTCCAAAATGTCAGAGGGACACTCTTCGCCGACAGGGCAAATGTGAGTCTCCCTGAATCGGATTCGAGACATTGGCCCTTCCTTCAGCAGTTGCATCCCGCTCGCCTCATCATTCGATTCGGCAATCGACCACAACGCAATGGGCGGCATGAACTTGAATGCCTTAACCGTACTCTCACGGTTTTTGGTAAAGCTCTTGACCAATGCGCTGTCCGGCTGATCTGCGCGTACGTGACTGGCTGAATCTTCTTGGAACTGCACAAAGTCCCCCACAATCGCAGCATCGCTTTCATGCAATCGCTGCCGCAGATCGTCCTCACCGGGCTTGTCGTAGTGCGCCGTGACGACCACATCGCTATGGCCCAGCAACTCAGCAGCGTCTGACAGTTCGAGTACGCCCTTGCGGTTCGTCGCGAAGGTGGCGCGGCAGGAATGCGGCGTATGAATGGCAAGGATGCTGATTGGGCAATATGGCCGCTCTTCAGCGTCACCCGTTCCCTTGATAATCGGAGTTCCATCATCATGCAAAAGCGGTTGAAGCTTGAACATGCGAACGTGGCGTTCGTTAGTGGCACCGCGGTAGAACTCTTCGAAGGCCACCATTAGACGCCTCCAATATCTTTCGTAGATTGCATCGTTCACCGGAAAGGCCGAATCGGTTGATCGGAACAGCGGCCTGATCGAATCAAAAGGCGACGAATCGAGATTTTCATAGTCCACAGGCCCGAACGCATCTGCATCGGCAAACTGAGCTTGGAACGCTTCCTGCCGCCGTAACAAGTTCTTCACGCGGTGAACGATGTAGGTCGTCCAGCTGGTAGTCTTGGTCTTGTCGGTGTTAACCAGCAATGGAAATGTGTAGCTATCGTCAGGCGTCGCCGTCCCCAGACTGCGCCAACTCGCCCGATCCAACCACTGCACTGACTGCGCGCGAAGCCCCGTTTCCAGCGCTGTGATGAGCAGCCGGAGCACAGTGCAGTGCGGCACGTAGACGTCGCTGCCGACTGCCTCCCCGGCTGACATCACCTCGCGCTCACCCCAGGTGAACACATTGGGAACGGCGGCCAAGGGGTAGCTGCGTCCACGGTAAGACACATTCGGCACCTCCCCGAAGGCGCTTGTCTCAAAGAACAGCGCGGTACGCAAATCCTTTCGACTAGGCGACAACGCCCCAGCCTTGGCCATTGTTTCCAATCGCATGCCGAAATCTTCAACGGCGTAGCAGTAGAACAAGAGGTAGCCGTAGATCTCCTTCGGTATGACCACCTTTGTTGTCTTGTTTTTCGTCTGAATGCGAGGCGCGTCGAACCGGGGATTCAGGGGACTCGTGAACAGAGGACCCGCAACTTCATCGTCGTCGGAGAAGTCGGTCTCGATGAACGCAAAGAAAAGCGTCAATTGATGGATCAATACCTTCGCGGAGGCGTTGCTGGGTCGACGCAGCCGAATCAGCTCCAATAGCGTGGCAGGAAGTTCGGTCCACGCCGCCGCTGTGTGCCGCGCGACAAATGCGTATCGCAGGAAATCACGCGGGCTTACGGGTAACTCGACCTTGCCCCCCGTGGCCACCTCCTTCCACCAGGGAAGATAGTAGAACAAGTAATCCGCAAGAAGGTTGAGACTCGCGGACGTGTCGTTCGAACTGCGGTAGCCCTTCACATCCACTCGGTTTCGCATGAAAGACTTGAAGCACCTGACCCACACAGGCATGAGTCGACCCAAGTCAACATGTTCACGACCGGGGTAGGCAACGCGGTCATTGACTTGCCAATCAAAGCCGTGGCGGGCATGACCTTTCAGGTCCTTGAAGTGTCGCAGAATGACTTCGTGCGCATCTTCGTCGGCGGCAATCTGCGCGACTTGCGGGCGTCGCTCTTTTTTAGCCCTGGGAGGCAACACGCGATCCTTTAAATTGCGCTTTCTCTCCTCTGGGTCGTAGCCTGCGAACGGAACGTCGGCAATAGCATGGGACATTGACCAGTTCGAATAGCGCGAAAGGTCCGAGGATGTGAATGAGACTTCCGCGGGAAAGGCCTGTTGCAATTTGGTGCCGAACAAGCTCAGTGGGAGCGTACTCCAGCCTGCGATCGCCTGCGTCGATATTCCGCGTGCATGTAGTACACGGGCACGTGCGATCTCAGCGATTTCGTCGAGGGTTGCGTCTCGAGGGCCCCGCCAGTCTGTGGCCCATATTAGACGGGGCGCATAGTAGTACATTCGCCGAGCATCAGCTGAACCGCGCTCGCTCTCTGGGCCGAAAGTCCGCACCCAGTCGAGTAAAGGGTGGGCGAATTTCGCGATAGGAAAGTACGCGCCCGAGTTGAAGACTGTCGGTAGCATCAATGTCCGCTGCCGCCACATTTCAACCAGAAAGAGCTTCAGTCCGCGCTTTAATGAGGCCAAGCCGGTCGCCGGAGGTGGGGGCGCATTGGTGTAAGCACGAAGCGAATCTGTCGCCCCCTTCACGGAAGAGCTTGGCGGAACTTGACTCGCTGCAAACGTCGCCACCACGAACTCTTCATCGTACCTCCTGCCCTGAGGTAACGTCCCATCTCGAAACATCGTAGCGAACGCATATTGCTGATAGTTGGCATGCCCCGCCGGGCTACCAAAATGCTGTTCAAGAAGCTCGATGGATCGACGGATTGCCTGCTGCGCAGCGGCGTGCAACTCGTCGCCGTCGACTAGAAATTGAATCTTGTCCGTGACGTTAATCATGGACAATCCTTCAGTTCATCAGCACTCGCGGCGGGAGGCAACTTCTCGTCTTCTGGAGACAGATGCAAGAGCGTTTGGTTGGAAGGCTCGACGCCGTCCTCACCGGACTTGGCGTAGTGTGCGGTGACAACCACATTGCTATGGCCCAGCAACTCTGCAAAGTCTGACAGTTCGAGACTACCGTTACGGTACGTGGCGAAGGTAGCGCGGCAAGCACGTGGCGTGTGAATGGCAAGTATCTTGATTGGACAATATGTGCGCTCCACAGCGCCGCCCGTGCCCTTGATGATCGGAGTTCCATCGTCATGCAGAAGCGGCTGCAGCTTGAACATGCGAACGTGGCGCTCCTTGGTGGCTTCTCGGTAGAACTCTTCGAATGCCACCATCAGACGCTTCCAATGTTTGTTGCAGAGCTCGTCGCTAACCGGATACGCCGAGTTGGGGGATCGGAACAATGGACGAATCGAGTCGAAGGGCGACAAATCGAGACCTTCATATTCCACGGGGCCGAACGAGTCTGCGTCAGCAAACTGAGCCTGGAATGCCTCCTGTCGCTGAAGCACGTTCTTCACGCGATGGACGATGTAGGTCGGCCAGTTGGTGGTCTCGCTCTTGTCGGTATTGACCAGCAATGGGAACGCATAACTCTCCTCCGGCGTCTGCGTCCCCAGACTTCGCCAGCTCTCCCGATCCAACCACTGCACGGACTGCAGCCGCAGGCCGGTCTCTAGCGAAGTGATGAGTAGCCGCAGCACCGTGCAATGCGGCAGGTAGACGACACTGCCACCAGCTGGCTCCGGAAGCTTCAATTCGCGCTCTGCCCAACTGAACACATTCGGAACGGCAGTCAACGGGTAGCTGTGACCACGGTAAGTCATCTGCGGCACCTCCCCGAAAGCGCCTGTCTCAAAACGCTGTGCGGTGCCCAAAGCCCTTCGATCGTGCGGCAAAGCATCAGATTTGGCCAATGCCTCCAATCGCATGCCGAACTCTTCGACGGCATAGCAATAGAACAAGAGGTAGCCGTAGATCTGTTTCGGAATCCCCTTCGTGACTCTAGTCATGGCCACGCTCCAGGCCCTCAACTATCGCAACTGGAAGCAATTTGAGTTCTTGCGGAGCAAGGTGCAATAGCGCTTGATCCGAGGCCTCAAGCTTTTGCATCAAGCGATCGCGCTTCGCGCGAGCATACATTTGCGTTGAGCTGATTTTCGCGTGGCCCATAAGCATCTGGACATCGGTGAGCGGCAGGCCGTACCTGCGATTGCTGACGTCCACAGGATAGTCGTTCAGCATATAGACCCCATAGAGGTGACGCAGAGAATGCACCGTGTACTCACGCCCGTCGAATCGCAGGGGCACATTCGCCTTTCTTGCAGCCTTCTTAAACGAGTTCGTGAGCGCTGTGTCGCTTGCGTTCACCAATGGCAGGCCTCGCCTCGTTGGTTCGTCGTACTGAAACAGGAACTTGGCTTCCCCGGGCTTTGCGGTAGGCACGTATTCGAGCTTGAGATACTGTTCCAAGGCAGAGAAGAACTGCTGTCGCAGCGGTGGGAACAAATACGTCGCCGCGATCTCTCGCCCCTTGAAGCGGGGCTGCATCAGGACGCTAGGCGGCGGCTGGAATCTTCTTTTGGTGGGATCAATGACATATACCTTCTGTTCGTCCGGCAGCACGTCCTCGAGCAACATATTGCGCGCCTCGCTCATACGGATGCCTGATGCCGCCAGAAGCAACCACAAGGCCTTGTCGCGCCAGGAGGTCGCCGCATTGA
>NZ_JAATOM010000059.1 GCF_019207085.1 Variovorax sp. dw_308
GCTGACGCATCCCTCCTCCACTCCTGCTGCGGCCGGTGCCCTCGGCGCCGGCCGCGCCATCTCCTAGCTCAGGATTTCCCCCATGACTGCCATTTCCATCGGCGTGCTGCGCGCACGCGTC
This sequence comes from Variovorax sp. dw_308, assembly GCF_019207085.1. Lineage (GTDB taxonomy): Bacteria > Pseudomonadota > Gammaproteobacteria > Burkholderiales > Burkholderiaceae_C > Variovorax. The sequence continues at coordinate 122 of NZ_JAATOM010000059.1, forward strand.
CACCCGCTCGTCCCCGGCTTCCTGATCAGCGTCGTGGTGGCTGCGGCCGCCACCTTCCTGGCGGGCCACTACCACGCACCGGTCATGCTGTTCGCGCTGCTGCTCGGCATGGCCGTCAACTTCCTGGCCGTGGAGGGCTCCTGCAAGCCGGGCATCGAGTTCACCTCGCGCGAAGTGCTGCGCATCGGTGTCGCGCTGCTGGGCATGCGCATCACCTTCTCGCAGATTGCGGCGCTGGGCTGGCATCCGGTGGTGATGGTGGTGGCCTCGGTGGTCATCACCATCGTCGTGGCGATGATTGCCGCCCGGGCAATGGGCTTCAACACGCTGTTCGGCCTGCTCAGCGGCGGTGCCACCGCGATCTGCGGCGCTTCGGCCGCGATGGCGCTGGCTGCGGCCCTGCCCTCGCATCCGGGCAAGGAGCGCGCCACGCTGTTCACAGTCATCGGCGTGTCGGCGTTGTCCACGCTGGCCATGATCGTCTACCCGCTCATCGTCAGGCTGCTGGGCTTCGATGCCACGCATGCGGGCATGTTCCTGGGCGGCACCATCCATGACGTGGCGCAGGTGGTGGGCGCGGGCTACGGCATGTCGCCGGAGACGGGTGATGCAGCCACGGTGGTCAAGCTGATGCGCGTGGCCATGCTGCTGCCGGTCATCGTCTGCGCGGTCATGATCAGCCGCCGCCACGGGGGCGAGCAAGGCGGCAAGCGCCCGCCGATCCTGCCCTGGTTCGCGGTGGGCTTCGTCCTGCTGGCCGCTGTCAACAGCACCGGCTGGATTCCGAAGTCGGTGCAGACCTTTGCGAACGACCTCTCGGGCTGGTGCCTGGTCGTCGCCATCAGCGCGCTGGGCATGAAGACCCAGCTCAAGGAACTCGCCAGCGTCGGCATCAAGCCGATCGTGCTGATGGTCGGGGAAACCGTCTTCCTCGCGGCGCTCGTCGCGGCGATGTTGCACTGGGGTATGTGAGAACCACGGGCGGGCCGCTATTGCGCAGGTTTTGCGGCGGGTACGCCGCGCAGATCGACGTCGGAGAAATAGGAGATCCCGTGAGCCTTGGTGTTATCCGCATCGGCCTGGATCGCGACCCCCACCACGTCCGGCGTCGTATCGCCGGCCTCGGCGCCAAAGGCTCGCTTGTAATCAGCCAGAAGCTTGCGGCGCTCGGTCAGCCAGCCACCGGTCTTGTCGGTCGCGCCTGATTCGAGCACGTCCATGTGAATGCGCTTGGTGAAGGCGTTGTCGAATTCGCTGCCCTTGCTTTCCTTCACATCCCAGACGTAGCAGAGCGTCTGGGTGGGCACCGATTCGCCGGTCGAGGTTTTCGCCAGTGCGAGCTTGGTGCGCTCGCCCACCGACAGCCGGTCGGCAGGAAAGTCGAAGAAGACGCACATCTTGGCAGCGCCGTCGTCGCCGCCCTTGGTGCGCAGATCGGCGCCTTCCACGAATTCCTCCACCTTCCAGCGCCAGGCGAGTGTGGCCTCGTCGTTGAGCTGGACCCGCGTGGGATGCACAAGGTTGCCGTAGGACTTGTCGGCATCGACCTTGAGCACCTTCTGGCCATCGAGCTGGGTGACCTCGAATTTCGTCGGCGCCTTGTTGGGCAAGGTCGTGAAGCGCCAGGGCGCGGGCGCCTGCGGACCCGGCGCGGTCGAGAACGGCGTCAACAAGCCATCGGCGCGCGCCGCCGGGGCCGCCATCCAGAGCAGCGCGGCCGCAACAGGCAATACCGCAGAAGCGAGCAAACGCCGTCCGCGCCCAGACTGGAATCTCATGTTGTCCATGGTTGGCCTCTATGGCTGGAGAAATGGGTGTTGTGCCTCCCGACCCGGAGTGTGACGCAGGCGAGCGACAAGATAAATACCCCATCGGGAATCGCCCGGATGCAAAAAGTGTCCGGGGGCGTCAGGCAGGCGGCTCGTCGAATGCGACGCGCCATGTGCCGTCCAGGAAGACGATGGGCAGCTTCTTCAATTTCAGCCCGGGCCCGCCCACCATGCAGCCGGTTCTCAGGTCGAACCGGAGGCCGTGTGCCGGACACTTCACGACACATCCTTCCAGCGAGGCGCCAAAGAAGGAGGCACCGGCGTGCGGGCAGCCATCCTCGATGGCATGCATGACGTCGTCAATGCAAAAGACCAGGAGGCTGCGATCCTCCACACGCAAGAAGCGTCTGGTGCCGGCCTGTGGGGGCGCGAAGCCGGGGAGCGAGATCCAGCGAAGGCTGTTCATGTCGGGGCCCGATACAGCGCCTGGCGCGGAGCCCTCCGGCAAGGCAGTCACGAAGCCGGCACACGGTTGACCAGCCCGGCCCCCGCCCTGGCGTTCGCCGCCGCCATGATGGCCTTGTCGTTTCTTCGCGTGCCGAACACGGCTGTCTTCATGGGATCTCCTCGTGCGATGCGGTCGCTGGATGAAAGTGACTCAAGACCGGGCTGAATCCTTACACTGCGCTCACCGTTGTTGGCGGCCATCTTCCGGGAGCACCATGACATCGATCAGCACCTTCCTGACGGCCCAGCCCCTGCTGGCAGTGTTTCTCACCATAGCTTTGGGTTATTTGCTGGGTGCTGTCAACCTCGGCGGATTCTCATTGGGCTCAGGCGCCGTACTTTTCGTGGGGCTGGCGGTGGGCGCGTTTGCGCCCAAGCTCGTGTTGCCGGCATTGCTGGGCAACGTCGGCCTGCTGCTGTTCCTCTATGGCGTGGGCATCGCCTACGGTGCCCAGTTCTTCCGGGGCCTGAGCAGCGCGGAGGGCGCGAAGGCCAACCTGGCCTCCGTCATCGCGGTCGCCGCTGCGCTGGCCCTGACCCTGGCCGCGGTTCGATGGATTCCTGGCGTCGAGCTGGGTGAGGCGCTGGGCGCGTTCGCCGGTGCCGGCACCAGCACAGCGGCGCTGCAGGCCGCGATCGCCGTGTTCGGCACCGCGCCCGCGACGGGCTACTCGGTGGCCTACCCGCTCGGCGTCGCCGTGCCGATCCTGCTGCTGGGGCTGTACAACGCCATGGCCAAGCCCCCACTCGAAAAGCGTGGCGCAGTCGTGATGCTTACGGAGGAAGTGGACGTGACCGAGTTCGGCGTGCTGGGCATGACCCTGAGCCACGCGTCGCGCAACCTGCCTGCGGGCGTGTCGATCGTGGCGATCCGGCGCAGCCATCACAACATTCCTGCAACCGGCGAGACGACCCTGGAACGCGACGACGTGCTGCTTCTCACCGGCACCGACAAGGCGGCGCTCGTCAACGCCGCATCGCGCTTCGGCACGTCGGATCCGGGCCGCATGGTGCGCGACCGCAGCGACCTGGACTACAACCGCTTTTTCGTGTCCAACGCAAAGATCGCCGGGAAACGGCTGGGAGACGTCGAGTTGGCGCCCGAACTGGGCGCACGCATCCTCCACCTGCGCCGCAGCGATGCCGACCTCCATCCCGACCCGGATCGCCTGCTCGAATTCGGCGACCGTGTGGGCGTGCTGGCCCCGCGCGCGAGCTTTCCCGAGATCGGCAAGATCTTCGGCGACTCGGTGCGCGGCACGGGCGAGGTGAGCTACATCGCCATCGGCGTCGGCGTCACACTGGGCCTGGGCTTCGGTGCCATTGCATGGCCGCTCCCGTTCATCGGACGCTTCACGCTGGGCTTTGCGGGGCTGCTGCTGATCGCCTTGTTCCTCGGATGGCGCCGCCGCACCGGGCCTTTCCAGTGGTCGATGCCCGTGTCGGCCAACCTGGTGCTGCGCAATTTCGGGTTGACGCTTTTCCTGGCCGTGGTCGGCATCTCGTCGGGCGCGACCTTTGCCGCCACCATCGCCAAGAGCGGCCTGCTCTACCTGCTGCTGGGCAGCGCCATCGTGGCGGTACTCGTCATCGTGACGCTGCTGGTCACGGTCTTCGTCTTCCGGATGCCCTTCGATGCGGCCGCGGGCATCATTTCGGGCGTGACCGGCAACCCGGCCATCCTGTCATTCGCCAACCGCATCGCACCGACGGACAGGCCGGACATCGGCTACGCGATGATCTTCCCGTCGATGACGGTGCTAAAGATCCTGTTGGTCCAGGTCGTCGGGACCTGGGGGAACTGAGGGGCGCGAGACGGGGGCGCCCGCGGATCGGTGGTGAGGGCTGGGTGCAAGCTGCCGAATGCGATCTTCATTGAGAAACCCGGACGGAAGCAGGGGCGCGGTCCGAGGGCGGTGGGTATCCCCCTCCGCGAATGTCCCCCGCCTTCGGCTCCTCCTTTATTTCGCTGCGGGGGATACCCACCGCCCTCAGCCCAACACACGCCGCGTTGTGCCGGCCGATCAACGACAGCGCGTCAGGATCACGTCGATGGTGTGATCGCGCTTGCCTGCTTCAGTGCGGCGCGTCGCCGACGATGCCGGCGCGTTCCAGGTTGCGTACCGCCGGCCAGAAATCCTGCGCCGCATAGTGCTGGGTGCAACGGTTGTCCCAGATGGCGACGCTGTTTGTCTTCCAACGGAACCGCACCTGGTACTCGGGCACGCTGGCCTGGCCCATGAGGTAGTTCAGCAGCAGGCTTGCGCCGGGTGCGTAGTCCTGGCCCAGGCGCACGTTCACGGGCGTATGGAAGTTCGTGAAATGCGTGGTGAAGGCGTTGACGAACAGGACCTTCTCGCCCGTTTCCGGGTGCGTGCGCACCACCGGGTGCTCGGCGTCGGGGTATTGCGCGTGCAGCGCCAGGCGCTTTTCGGTCGGCATCACGGCGCCGAAGCTGGCTTCGATGCTGTGGCGCGCGCGCAGCGGCGCGATCTGTGCCTTGATGTGCTCGGGCAGGCGGCGATAAGCCTCGGCCATGTTGGCCCACAACATGTCGCCACCGACGTCGGGACCTTCAACGCAGCGCAGGACCGCGCCCATCTGCGGACACTCGCGCCAGGTCGCGTCGCAGTGCCAGGCGTTTTCGTATTGCTCCTGGCGGCTGTCGGGGCCTTTGTAGATGCGTACCAGCCCCGGGTGGTCAGGGTCGGTGCCGACGACCGGATGATCTTCCAGGGGGCCGAAGCGACGGGCGAAGGCGACGTGCTCGGCGCGCGTGAAATGCTGGTCGCGCAGGAACAGGACCTTGTGCGCGAGCAGCAGGGCCCGGATTTCGCCGAACAGCGCGTCGTCGTGAACTGCGTCAGCCAGATCGACGCCGTGCAACTCGGCGCCGATGGTGGGGGTCAGCTTTTCAACCCGGATGGCGCTCGAACGGCCGCGCGCGATCGTTGCTGCGGCAGGGGCGCCGGCTTCAGTAGATCTGCTCATCGTTGTCTCCTTGCAATCGCGTGCCCGGCCCCGGCAGGCAGTCTCCGCTTGGCGCTTCGAGCATCAGATAGCCCTCGGGCATCGGCGACGCGAAGTCGGGCGGCGGGGTCAGCAAGGCATCGGGCACCCTCGTGTCCCTGGCACCTCGCCCACGGTGCCAGCATAGTGCGGCGACCGCGATTCGAACTGTCCAAGATCAATTTCGACCGGCCAGCGGCATGCAGGCCCTGGGTCGAGCAGCCCGACCGGATGCTCGCGCGATTGAAGCCGATTCGACGGGACTGCCGGGAGTGGCGAGCCATGGCCCGGTCGGCGTGCCGATCGGGCGCATCCCGATGCTGTGAACAGTGAATTCGGCGCTGCAGGTTCAGGCACGAAAAGCGAAATGCGTGTCGTGACTTGCGAAGCGTCGCCGGGCCGCGATCCCTACAGTTACCTCATCGATTCCATACCCATTCAGGAGACATAAAACC
>NZ_JAATOM010000006.1 GCF_019207085.1 Variovorax sp. dw_308
GGCCACCAGCGCATGCACGCCCTCGAGGCTCGGCGTCAACGACAGCGCCAGGCCACCCAGCCCGACCCAGCCCGCCAGCAGCAGCGCCCAGGCCGTGGCGCGCGCGATGGTCAGGCGCGGCGAGAAGGCGTCCGGCGCGGCAGCATCGTTCATGGCGTGGCGGCGAGTGCCGGCGAGGCGGGCCATGTCAAGCGGTGGCCGGTCGCTGCCGCGAAGCGTTCGATGTCCTCGGGCGTGTCGATGTCGATGCGGTAGCGGCGGTTGTCGGTGTCGAACCAGCGCACGCGTTCGGGATGCGCTTGCCGCCACTTGCGGCAGGCGAGGTTGGCATCGCCGGCGAGCCATTCGTCGCGCAGCGCGGCATCGAAGATGACGGGGTTGCCAGGCGAGGTCTCACCGCCTTCTTCGCGCACGCGCGGCACGACCATGGCCGCGTCGCCGCGCTTCTTGAAGGCGCCGATGAGGTCGATCACGTCTTGCGCGTCGATCATGGGCTGGTCGGCCAGCGCCACCATCACGGCGTCGAGCCTGGGCGACAGGGCCTGCAGGCCGATGCGTACCGACGAAGGCTGGCCCGCATCGGGATCCGGGTTGTGCACCAGCGTGATCGGGAAGGTGCGTACCGCCGCCTCGACCGCTTCCGCATGGTGGCCGAGCACCACCACGACTTCGTCCACGCCGGCGCCCGAGAGTGCGATCAGCTGGCGCAGGATCAGCGGCACGCCGCCGAGTTCCAGCAGCGCCTTGGGCCGCCCGCCCAGGCGCGACCCTGCGCCGGCCGCGAGCAGCACGGCGCCCACCGTCATGCGGCTGTACAAGCCGCTGTTGCCCTTGAGGATGCAGCCCATGGTCGATGGCTCCTTTCAACGCAGCGCGCTCATCAGCGCAGGCAGCACCGCGGCGATGCTCGCGAGGTCCGCGCCCGGCGCGAGCAGGTCGAGGTGCGGCAGGGCGGCCTGCATGCCCTGGCTGACCGGGGCATAGCCCGGCCTGTTGCACAGCGGGTTGAGCCAGACGATGCGGCGTGCGCGGCGGCGCAGTTGCACCAGCGCGTCCGACAGCTGCGAGGGCTCGCCGGTGTCGTAGCCATCGCTCATGACGATGACGGCGGTGCGCGAATGCACGATGCGCGGCGCATGCTCCCGGTTGAACTGCGCCAGGCTCTCGCCGATGCGCGTGCCGCCGGCCCAGCCCTGGGCGATGAGGTGCAGTTGCTCCTGCGCGCGCCACGGGTCGGGGTCGTGCAGCGCGCGCGTCACCGCGGTCACGCGGGTGTGGAAGATGAAGCTGTGCACGTCCGTCAGCTCGGCGCCGAGGGCGCGTGCCAGGCGCAGGTAGAAGAAGCTGTAGGCGGCCATCGAGCGGCTCACGTCGATCAGCAGCACGATGCGCGGGCGCACGCGTCGGCGGTCCTTCCACGCGAGATGAAAAGGCGTCCCGCCGCTGGCCACGCTGCGGCGGATGGTGGCGCGCAGGTCGAGGCGGCGGCCGTGCAGGGCGGTGGCCTGGCGGCGCAACTCGATGTGCTTCAGCCGGCGCGCGAAGCGGCGCATCAAGGCCTCGATGTCGAGCGTGTGTTCGCGTGCGACGAGGTCGCGGAAATCGGCGGAACTCAGGACCTGCTGGCGGCTCGCGGTGTCGCGGCGTTGCGCGCCCTTGTCATCGTCGTTGGCGGCATCGCCCTCGCGCGGATGGCTGGCCGACCGGTCGCCGCTCATGCCTTCGGCATCGGGTCCGCGACGTTCGGGGCGCTGCCATTTGTTGGCGGGCAGGAACCAGGCATCGAAGAGTTCGTCGAAGCGATGCCATTCGTCGCGGCGGCCGCACAGCAGCGCCTGCAGGCTCCAGCGCAGGACGGGCCGGTCCAGCACATCGATGCGCTGCGCGGCCTGCAGGACGTCGACCGCATCGGCGCCGCCGACGGAAAAGCCATTGGCGCGCAGGAAGCCGGGGAAGCCGGCCAGGCGCTGCGCGGCCCGCTCGCCTGCCGCGGGGGCTTGGAATGTCAGCATGCGGCCGCCAGTCGCGCCACCACGGCGCGCGGTAAGGCGGCACGGTCATCGCGTGTCTTGATGAGCGCGCTGAGCGTTTCCATGATGCGCTCGGCGCCGTCGATGTCGATCACCGAGATGCCCAGGCGCAGCAGCGCGGCGGTCCAGTCGAGCGTCTCGGCGATGCCGGGCTTCTTCTGCAAGTCCATGCGCCGCACGGACTGCACGAAGGAGACAATCTGCTGCGCCAGTTGGGCTGCTGCATCGGGCGCCTTCTTGTGCACGATGGCGAGTTCCTTCTCGTGGTCGGGATAGTCGATGAACTGGTAGAGGCAGCGGCGGCGTAGCGCGTCGGACAGCTCGCGCGTGCCGTTCGACGTGATCACCACGATCGGCCGGCTGGTGGCATGCACGGTGCCGAGCTCGGGGATCGACAACTGGAAGTCGGAGAGCAGTTCCAGCAGGTAGGCCTCGAAGGCTTCGTCCGCGCGGTCGACCTCGTCGATCAGCAGCACCGGTGGTTCGTCGCAGGTGATGGCCTCTAGCAGCGGGCGCTTGAGCAGGTAGCGCTCGGAGAAGATGTCCTGCTCTTTCTGGGCAAGGTCCTTCGAGCTTGCGCGCTCGTCCTGCTCGAGCAGCTTGATGGCGAGCAACTGGCGCTGGTAGTTCCACTCGTACATCGCCGCGTGCGCGTCCAGGCCTTCATAGCATTGCAGGCGGATCAGGCGGGTGTTGCGCACCGCGGCCAGGACCTTCGCGACCTCGGTCTTGCCGACGCCGGCATCGCCTTCGAGCAGCAGCGGGCGTCCGAGGTCCTGCATCAGCAGCAGCGCAGCCACGAGGCCCGGCTCCGCGACATAGCCCGCGTCGCCGAGTTGCTGCTGCAAGCCGGCGAGCGCGAGGGAGCGCTCGGAGGTGCTCATGCGCGTCTGGCGCCGAAGAGCGAGCGCAGCCAGTCCTTGAAGATGGCCCATGCGATCGCGAAGGCGTTGAGTTGCGCGGCTTCGGCAGGGGCTGTCGAGGCTGCGACCATCGCAACGGAAGGCGCCGCGGAAGTCGACACCGACGCGCCGGGCGAGCGCACGGGCGTTGCGGAACCGACTTGCGCTGACCCCGCCGCGCCGGATGCCAGGGACGCCGCTTCGGTGGACGCCGCTGTCGATGCCGACGATGACGCCGGAGTGAGCGTCGTTGGCGATGCCAACGATGCCGCCGCAGTGGGCGACATTGCCCCTGTCAACGCCGCCTCCGAAGCGAACGTCGTTCCTGATACGCCGGTGCCTGCCAATGTGGATGCCGCTGGCGATCCAGCCGCGACGCCCGCGCCGGATGGCACCTCCGCCGCTATCGCCGGTGAAGCGGGCTCCGCAGGCCCACCCACCGGCCCCGCCGCCCGCACCGCCTTCACCCGCCCCGCAAAGTTCGCCGCGAACTGCTTCAGCACCTGGTCCGCCACCGAATCCATCATGCGTCCGCCGAAGGCCGCGGCCTTGCCGCTCATCGCGACCTCGCTCGTGCCCACGAGGTTGCAGGCAGCCGCATCGATCGCCTCGACACGCGCCGTCAGATCCATCGACGCACCCGAGCTGCCCGTGCTGTCGGTGCCCTTGCCCATGAGCCGCAGCGTCCGGCCGGTCGCATCGAGCGCCAGGATCTCCACGTCACCCCGGAACGACATGCTGGCCGGCCCGAACTTCACGCCAACCGTGCCCTTGAAGTGCGTCGCGTCGATGCGCTCGGTGATCTTCGCGCCGGGCATGCAACCCGCGACGGCGTCGATGTCTTGCAGGACCGTCCATGCCGCGTCCGAGGACCCGGGCATGGGAAAGGTCTTTTCGAGCTGTACCTTCATGGGCGCTTGTCGATGCCCAGCGCGTGGCATTGCTTCCACACGCGCCAGGCGTTGTGCGGCATGTCCATGTGCGTCACGCCCAGGTGCGAGAACGCATCGATCACCGCGTTGCTGAAGCAGGGGATGCCGCCCACGTGCGGCGACTCGGCCACGCCCTTGGCGCCGATCGGGTGGTGCGGGCACGGCGTCACCGTGTGGTCGGTCTCCCAGTGCGGCGTTTCCATCGCGGTTGGCAGGAAGTAGTCCATCAGGCTGTTGCCCAAGTGGTTGCCGTTCTCGTCGAAGGGAATCTGCTGGCCCATCGCCACCGCGAAGGCTTCGGTCAGGCCGCCGTGGATCTGGCCTTCGATGACCATCGGATTGATGCGCGTGCCGCAGTCGTCGAGCGCGTAGAAGCGGCGCACGTGGACCACGCCGGTGAACTTGTCGACGTCGACCACGCAGAGGTAGGTGCCGAAGGGGTAGGTCATGTTCGGCGGGTCGTAGTAGGAGACCGCGTTCAGCCCCTGCTCCATGCCGGCCGGGATGTTGCTGGTGTGCGAGACCATGCAGATTTCCTTCATGGTCTTGGCCGCGCTCGGATTGCCCTTGACCTTGAAGCGGTCGATCTCCCATTCGAGGTCGCCCTCGGCCACTTCGAGCAGGTGCGCGGCGATCTTCTTCGCCTTGTCCTTGATCTTGCGTGCGGCCATCGCGGTCGCCGCGCCCGACACCGGTGTGGAGCGCGAGCCCCAGGTGCCGGCGCCGTAGGGGGCCTTGTCGGTGTCGCCCTCTTCCACCACGATGTCGCTGGCCGGCAGGCCGAGCTCGGTCGCGATGATCTGTGCATAAGTGGTCGCGTGGCCCTGGCCTTGGGTCATGGTGCCGAGCCGCGCGATCACGCCGCCGGTCGGATGCACGCGGATCTCGCAGCTGTCGAACAGGCCGATGCCGAGGATGTCGCAGACCTTGGTCGGCCCGGCGCCGACGATCTCGGTGAAGGTCGCGAGGCCGATGCCCATCAGCGTTTCCGAATTCGGATCGGCGCGGCGTGCCGCCTGCTCGCGGCGCAATCCCTCGTAGTCGCAGGCCTTGAGCACCTTGTCCAGCGCGGGCTCGTAGTTGCCACTGTCCAGCGTCCAGCCGAGCGAGGTGGTGTAGGGGAAGTCCTCCGTCTTCACGAAGTTGCGTCGGCGTATCTCGGCCTTGTCGATGCCGAGCTTGAGCGCCAGGATGTCGATCATGCGTTCGATGAGGTACACGGCCTCGGTCACGCGCAGCGAGCAGCGGTAGGCCACGCCGCCCGGTGCCTTGTTGGTGTAGACCGCATCGACGCGGCAGTAGGCATTCGGGATCGCATACGAGCCGGTGCAGATCGAGAACAACCCGGCCGGCAGCTTGGTCGCCGACACATGCGAGTTGAAGGCGCCGTGGTCTGCGAGTGCCGTGAAGCGCAGGCCCTTGATGCGGCCCTGGCTGTCCGCCGCCAGCTCACCGACGCCGTGGTAGTCCCGCGCGAAGCCGGTGGTCGAGATGTTGTCGATGCGCGATTCGATCCACTTCACCGGCACGCCCGTGACGATCGACGCGACGATCGCCACCACATACCCCGGATACACCGGCACCTTGTTGCCGAAGCCGCCGCCGATGTCGCCGCCCACCACGCGGATCTTGCTTTCCGCCACGCCCGAGAGCATCGCGAGCACGGTGCGCACCAGGTGCGGTGCCTGCGTCGTCATGTAGACGGTGAGGTAGCCGGTGGCCTTGTTGAAGGAGGCGACGCAGCCACAGGTCTCCAGCGGGCAGGGATGCACGCGCGGGTTCAGGATCTCCTCGCGCACCGTGATCTCCGCGCTGGCGAAGGCCGCATCGGCCGCGGCCTTGTCGCCGGCCTCCCAGGTGAAGATGTGGTTGGGATGGGTGCGCGGGCCGTGGCCCACCTCGGTCTTGTCGGCGATGTCCTCTCGGATGACCACCGCGTCGAGGTCCATCGACTTCTTGGGGTCGACGATGGCCGGCAACTCCTCGTAGTCGACCTCCACCAGCGCCGCGCCATCGGCCGCGGCATAGCGGTCGGTGCCCAGCACCATCGCCACTTCCTGCATCTGGAAGCAGACCTTCTTGTCGGCCAGCACCGCCTGCACGTCGCCGCCGAGCGTGGGCATCCAGTGCAGGTTGACCGGCTTGAGGTCATCGGCCGTGAGCACCGCCACGACGCCCGGCGCAGCCAGTGCCTTCGACTTGTCGATGGACTTGATGCGCGCATGCGCGTAGGGGCTGCGCACGACTGCGCCGAAGAGCATGCCGGGCAGCTTGATGTCGTCGACATAGCTGCCCTGGCCGCGGATGAACCGCGCGTCTTCCTTGCGCAGCAGGGAGGTGCCCATGCCTTGCAGATTGAGTTCGCGCTGCTGGAGTTCGGACATGTCGCCCATGGAAACCTCCGGTGGTGATCGGGTGGGGATGGGCGCTGTCAGGCCGTGACAGGCTGCTGTGCCGGGGTGGCTTCCTCGGCCGCGGCAGCGGCGGCAGGCGCTGCGCTGGCGGCCTTTGCGGCGGCGAGCTTCTTCGCGGCGGACTGCACCGCCTTCACGATGTTCTGGTAGCCGGTACATCGGCACAGGTTGCCGGCGATGCCGTAGCGGATCTCCTGTTCGCTCGGATCCGGGTTCTCCTGCAACAGCCGCCAGGCGCGCGTGATCATCCCGGGCGTGCAGTAGCCGCATTGGAGGCCATGTTCCTCATGGAAGGCCTGTTGCAGCGCGTGCAGCACGCCGGCTTGTTCCAGGCCCTCGATGGTCACCATCTCGGAACCATCGCACTGCACGGTGAGCACGGTGCAAGACTTGACCGACATGCCATCGAGGTCGACCGTGCAGGCCCCGCAATGCGAGGTCTCGCAGCCGATGTGCGGGCCGGTGTGCGCGAGCCGTTCGCGCAGCGTGTGGATCAAGAGTTCGCGCGGCTCGACCGACACGTCGACGGGCTTGCCGTTGAGCTTGAACGACACGGTGTGATTGTTCGCCATCCTGCTGTCTCCTGGTGTCAGTGTTGGGTGCGGGCCCACGCGGCCTGCAAGGCGCGGCGGGTCATCTCGCCGCACATCGCGACCTTGTATTGGGCGTCGCCACGCTGGTCGGGTGCCGGGTCGCAGATGGCCATGGCCAAGCGCGCGGCTTCGGCGAGGCTTGCGTTGTCGATGGGCTGGCCGATGAGGGATTGCTCGGCATCGTTCGCCCTGAGCGCGGTTGATGCTGCGTTGGTCAGCGCGATGCGGACGCTGGCGACTTTCGCGCCATCCATCTGCAACTGCACCGCTGTCGCCGCCGTGGCAAAGTCGCCCGTCTTGCGCTTGAGCTTCTGGTACGACCATCCGGTCCCCGCCGGCGGGATCGGGATGCGGATCTCCGACAGGATCTCATCCGGCTCCAGCAGCGTCGAATACATGCCGAGGAAGTAGCCATCGGCCTTCACGACACGCTCGCCCTGCGCGCCCGCCAGCACGAACGATGCATCGAGTGCCAGCATCAGCGCCGGGTGGTCGTTGCCCGGGTCGCCATGCGAGATGTCGCCGCCGATGGTGCCCTTGTAGCGCACCTGCGGATCGGCGATCCAGCCCGCGCCTTCGACCAGCAAGGGCAGCTTCTCGGCCAGCAGCGCCGAGGTCAGCAGGTCGTTCTCGGTCGTCATCGCGCCGATGTGGATCGCGTCGCCGACCTGCCGGATGCCGCGCAGCCCCGGCACCTTGCCCAGGTCGATCAGGTGCGTCGGCGTCGCAAAGCGCAGCTTCATCATCGGCAACAGGCTGTGGCCGCCTGCCAGCAGCTTGGCGTCGGGGCCGAGTTCGCCGAGCAGGCGGATGGCATCGGCCACCGAGCGGGGTGCGTGGTATTCGAATGCGGCTGGCGTCATGGTCGCTGTCTCCAAATGCAACGGCTTCGACCATATCTACAGTGCGGTGCAGCAAGCGCAGGCATTGCACGAACCGCGCGCCGCCGTACACGAACGGCGGCGTTCAGCGCACGAAGAACGCAGAACGGGCTGCGATCAGGGAGACCCTGAACAAGTCCTCGCGAGGGCGAGCGCCGAGGATGCGCGATCCGCGAAGGACTTGTTCAGAGTCTCCTCAGCGCTCGGCCACGGTCTCGGCAATGCCGAGCCGGTCGAGCAGCCGCGGCACGCTGGTGCGCGCTACCGGCAATCCATGGTCGTCGCCACCGCTCAGCTTGAGCATGACCTTGCCGTCGTCGCGCACGATCTGTTCTGCGAAGTCGAGGTTCGCGACGTAGCTGCGATGGATGCGCAGGAAGGAGCCGCTGTCGAGCCGTCCCTCGAGGTCGCTGATGGTGAGGTTGCAGAAGCTCGACCCCTGCGCCGTGTGCACCCAGGTGTAGTGGCCCTCGGAGCGGATGTAGCGCACGGTGGACGCATCCACCAGCACGATACGGTTGCCCGAGACGGTCGGAATCTTGAGCAGTTGCCGCTTGGTGCCGGGCCGCTGGCCGGCTGCGTCGTCGCGCGTCACGGCATCGGTGATGTCGTAGAACACCAGCGTGTAGCCGAAGGTGTCGCCGCGGCCGTCCGACATCTTGCTCACCTTGATCAGCAACACGCTCTCGGGGATGTTGATGATCATCGTCATCGGCGGCGGATTGCTGACCGGGCATTCGGCCTGGTCGAGCAGGAACTTGACCTTCGACTGGGAGCGTTCCGGGTGGAACGAGAGCACCATCTTCTCGAAGGGCTGCTTGTCTTCCACCGGCAGCGCGCGCCGGGCAAAGCTGTTCATCGCGACGACCTTGAGGTCGCGGTCGAGCTGGACCAGCCCGACATCGCTGCGCTCCAGCAGGTAGAGCGGGCTGCTGCTTGTTGTCCCCACGCGTGCATCCACGGTCGAATCCCCGTTTGAACGGAAAGTACCATTTAAGCGCCCGGACCCTCGGGGCGCATCGGGTAAAGCCCAAGGCCGGGCCCGGCGAAGGGCAATCTTTTTGACCCTGCCGCATCCGGCGAGCCTGCCAGCAACGAAACTCCATCCCCATCCATGATCCGGCCCCCTGGCTTTCCGACCTCGCAATGACAGACACCGTTCTACTCCCCGGCTTCATGGCCGTGCACGGCAACCACCCCGAAGCCCTGCGCGACCTCATGCTGGCCTGGATGGCGAGCCACCCCCTGGCGCCGCTGGAAGACGAATGGGTGCTGGTGCAGAGCAACGGCGTGGCGCAGTGGCTCAAGCTCTCGTTGGCGCGCGATGCGGACCAGGGCGGCGTGGGCGTTGCCGCCGCGATCCAGACCGAGCTGCCTTCCAGCTTCATCTGGCAGGCCTACCGGGCCGTGCTCGGCGCACAGGGCGTGCCGGCAACATCGCCCTTCGACAAGACGCTGCTGGTCTGGCGCCTCATGCGCCTGCTGCCCGCGCTGCTGGCCGAGGACGTGTTCGCGCCGCTGTCACGCTTCCTCGTCGACGACAAGGACCTGCGCAAGCGCCACCAGCTGGCCGAGCGCCTGGCCGACCTGTTCGACCAGTACCAGGTCTACCGCGCCGACTGGCTCGCGGACTGGGCCGCGGGCCGGGACGAGATCGTGGCCAGCCGGGGCGGTCGCCAACCCATCCCGCCGGAACTCCGCTGGCAGCCGCGGCTCTGGCGCGCGCTGCTCGATGACGTCGGCCCCGAGGGCGCCACGAGCAGCCGGGCCGCCGTGCACCAGCGCTTCATGGCCAGGGCTGCGGAGTGGCAAGGCGAGCGGCCGGCCGCATTGCCGCGCCGGCTGGTGGTGTTCGGCATCTCGTCGCTGCCGCAGCAGTCGCTGGAAGTGCTGGCGATGCTCGCGCGCTGGGTGCAGGTTCTGATGTGCGTGCACAACCCCTGCGAGCACGACTGGTCCCACATCGTGGCCGACAAGGACCTGCTGCGCGCCGAGCGCTGGCGCCAGCAACGCCGCCCCGGCAGCGAAGGCCCGATCGCCGACGAGGCGCTGCACCTGCATGCGCAACCCTTGCTCGCGGCCTGGGGCAAGCAGGGCCGCGACTTCATCCGTCTGCTGGACCTGCACGACGAGCAGGAAGCCTATGCGCAGCGCTTCGAGGCTATCGGCCAGCGCATCGCCTGCTTCGATGCCAACCCGCAGGACACCGTGTTGCGCCAGTTGCAGGACGACATCCGCGACCTGCGCCCGCTGCCCGAGACCCGCGCCGCCTGGCCCGAGATCGATCCGAGCGACGACCGCTCCATCGCCTTCCACGTCACGCACGGCCCCCAGCGCGAAGTCGAGGTGCTGCACGACCAGCTGCTCGCTGCCTTCGCCGCCGACGCCACGCTGCATCCACGCGACGTGATCGTGATGGTGCCGGACGTGGCCGCCTACGCGCCGCACGTCCAGGCCGTGTTCGGCCTGCTCACGCCGGACGATCCGCGACACATCCCCTTCACGCTCGCCGACCAGGGCCAGCGCCACCACGACCCGCTGCTGGGCGCACTGGAAAAACTGCTGGCGCTGCCGCAGTCGCGCATCGCGGTGAGCGACGTGCTGGACTGGCTGGAGGTGCCCGCATTGCGCGCGCGCTTCGGCATCGAGGAAAGCCAGGTGCCGCTGCTGCACCGCTGGATCTCCGCGGCCAACATCCGCTGGGGCCTGCACGCGGAGCAGCGCCAATCGCTGGACCTGCCCGAGGCGCTGGCGCAGAACAGCTGGGACTTCGGCCTGCAGCGCATGTTGCTGGGCTATGCCGTCGGTTCCAGCGAGGCCTGGGCCGGCGTGGAGCCGCTCGATGAAGTGGGCGGCCTCGACGCCGCCTTGCTCGGCCCGCTGGTGCAACTGTCGACCACGCTCGAAGCGCACTGGCGCACGCTCGCCACGCCGGCCGCGCCCAAGGCATGGGGCGAACGCCTGCGCGCCCTGCTGGCCGACTTCTTCGAAGCGGGCGAAGACGCCGACGGCTTCACGCTGATGCGGCTCGGGACCTCGCTGCAGGACTGGCTCGTCGCCTGCGACAACGCCGGCCTCGTCGAGGAACTTCCGCTGTCGGTGGTGCGCGAACACTGGCTCGCCCAGATCGACCAGCCGACGCTCAACCAGCCCTTCTTCGCCGGCGCAGTGACCTTCGCGACGCTGATGCCGATGCGCGCCATCCCCTTCCGCGTGGTGGCGCTGCTGGGCATGAACGACGGCGACTATCCGCGCAGCCGCGTGCCGATGGACTTCGACCTGATGGGCCACGACTACCGCCCCGGCGACCGCTCGCGCCGCGAGGACGATCGCTACCTGTTCCTCGAAGCGGTGCTGTCGGCGCGCGAGAAGCTGCACATCAGCTGGGTCGGGCACAGCATCCTGGACAACTCCGAACGACCGCCCTCGGTGCTGGTGGCGCAGTTGCGCGATCACCTGGCCGCGGGCTGGCGAGGGGCCGGCGACGAGGACTTGCCGCAAGACAAGGCGGGCCAGCGCCTGCTGCACGCGCTGACGGTCGAGCACCGGCTGCAGCCCTTCCACCCCGCCTACTTCACGCTCGGTGGCGACGACCGCCTGTTCAGCTACGCGACCGGATGGCGCGTCGACACTTCGTCGCCGGAGAACGCACCAGACGACCAGGCACTGCCACCGCGTCCATTCGAAGGCCCGCTGACGCTGCGCATGCTCGCCGACTTCCTCAAGGAGCCGCCGCGCGCCTTCTTCCGCTTGCGCCTCGGCGTCTTCCTCGATTCCCGCGAGAGCGCGAGCGAGGACCAGGAGCCCTTCGACCTCGACGCGCTGGAGAACTGGAAGCTGCAGGACGAACTGATCCAGTCGCAACGCAGCGCGCTGGAAGCCGGCGCGCTGCGCGAAGACGCGATGAACGACCAGCTCGAACGCATCGCGCGTCGCGGCGCACTGCCGGTGGGCCCCTTCGGCATCCTTCAACAGCAGGCACTCGCCGAGCCCATGGAGCCCATGTTCGCCGAGTACGCCAAGGCGCAGGCCGAGTGGCCCACGGTGCTGCCCGACGAGGCACTGGACCATCTGCCCGACGGCCTTGATGAATCGCTGCGCCTCGTCGACTGGCTCGACGGCCTGCGCGCCAACGCCAACGGCGACCGCTGCAGGCTGGTGCTCCACAGCAGCAGCTTGGTCAAGGACGACCGCTACCGGCGCGACAAGCTGGGGCCTTTCTGGATCGCCCACGTTGCCGCGCATCTGGCCGGTGGATCGATCACCACCCACATCATCAGCAAGGCAGGCAACGTGATCCTGCAACCCCTGGCCACCGAGGACGCCCGCGCCTGGTGGTCCGCGCTGCTGGACGCATGGCAGCAGGGCCAGTGCCGTCCGCTGCCATTGGCACAGCAGACGGCCTTCGCCTGGCTCGACGCTGGCGGCACGCAGGCCGATGCGCCGCACGAAGCCGCGTTCGAAGCGGCACGCAAGTGCTACGGCGACGCGCGAGTCACCGGCAGCGGCGAGGTGCAATTCAGCGACTACCTGCTGCGCGCCTTCCCCGACTTCGACGCGCTCTGGTCTGGCGGCGAATTCGCGCAATGGACATTGGCCTTGCTCAAGCCCCTGGGCGACGCGGTGGGCAACGCCCGCATCAAGTCAGCCAAGGGCGCACCGGCCGCCGCCAGGGAGAACGCATGACCCGCGCCGTGACCCCTCCCTTGCTGCAGCCCCTGTCCTTCCCGCTGCGCGGCAGCCGCCTGATCGAGGCCAGCGCCGGCACCGGCAAGACCTTCACCATCGCCGCGCTGTACCTACGCCTGGTGCTCGGCCACGGCGGCGCGGCGGCCTTCACACGCGCGCTGACGCCGCCGGAGATCCTCGTCGTCACTTTCACCGAGGCCGCCACCAAGGAGCTTCGCGATCGCATCCGTGCGCGCCTGGCCGAGGCGGCGGAAGCCTTCGCGGTCGACCCG
Organism: Variovorax sp. dw_308; assembly: GCF_019207085.1. Lineage (GTDB taxonomy): Bacteria > Pseudomonadota > Gammaproteobacteria > Burkholderiales > Burkholderiaceae_C > Variovorax. The sequence continues at coordinate 12,714 of NZ_JAATOM010000006.1, forward strand.
GCCACGGTCAGCCCGCCGGCGCCGGGCGACGACCTGCTCCACCAGTTGCGCGCCGACTACCCGCCCACCGAATGGCTGGGCTGCGCACGCGCCCTGCGCCTGGCCGCCGAGTGGATGGACGAAGCGGCCGTGTCGACCATCCACGGCTGGTGCAACCGCATGCTGCGCGAGCACGCCTTCGACAGCGGTGCTCTGTTCACGCAGACCCTCGAAGCCGACCAGGCCGAGCTTCGCGCCGAAGTGCTGCGCGACTACTGGCGCACCTTCTTCACGCCGCTGACGCTGGAGGATGCGACGCAGGTGAGCGAGTGGTGGGCGACGCCGGCGGTGCTGTCGCAATCGGTCCGCAACCTGCTGACGCTGACGCAGTCGCTGGAGGCAGGAACGGAGCCGGCCGTCGCGTTGCGGGCCGCGCGCGAGGAGGTGACCCGCGAGCTGGCCGACATGAAGGCGCCGTGGTCCAAGTGGGCTGACGAACTGGAGGCGATCTTCGACAAGGCCTGCGCCGCGAAGCAGGTCGATGGCCGCAAGCTGCAAGCCCGCTTCTACCAATCGTGGTTGAGCGACCTGCGCGACTGGGCCCACGGCGATGCGGTGCAACCCCTGCAGAAGGGCAGCACCGCGTGGACCCGCCTGACGCCCGGCGGCATCGCCGAAGCTTTCACCAAGGGCGTGCCGGCGCCGGACCATCCCGCGCTCGACGACATGCTCACCCTGCGCGAGCGCCTGGCCGCGCTGCCGGACGCGCATGACGAGGTGCTACGCCACGTCGCGCACTGGGCCGCCGCGCGCCTGGCCACCGAGCAGGCACGCCGGGCCGAGATGGGTTTCGACGAACTCCTCACGCGCCTCGACGCGGCCCTGCAAGGCCCGAACGGCCCGCGCCTGGCCGCGCTGATCCGCACGCAGTTCCCCGTCGCGCTGATCGACGAATTCCAGGACACCGACCCGCTGCAATACCGCATCTTCGACGCGGTGTACGGCGTCGCGGCCAACGCGCAGGACACGGCGCTGGTCCTCATCGGCGACCCCAAGCAGGCCATCTACGCCTTCCGCGGCGCGGACATCCACACCTACCTGGCCGCGCGCCGCGACGCCGCCGACCGCCATTCGACGCTGGGCACCAACTACCGCTCCACCACCGCGATGGTCGATGCGGTCAATCGCGTGTTCCGGCTGGCCGAGGACCGCGAGGACGGCAAGGGCGCCTTCCTCTTCCGCAGCGCGGACGACAACCCCCTGCCCTTCCACGCCGTCGAAGCGCAAGGCCGCAAGGAGCGATGGACCCGCGACGACGCGCCCGCACCCGCCCTCACCTGCTGGACCGTCGAAGGCGGCGAGACCATCGGCAGCGGCGAAGCGCAGCAATCGATGTCCGCCGCATGTGCCACCGAGATCGTGCGCCTGCTGGCCGGCGGCCAGGCCGGCACCACCGGCTTTGTCGACGCCGCCACCGGCACGCTGCGCCCCGTGCAGCCCGGCGACATCGCGATCCTCGTCAACAAGGGCGGCGAGGCGACGGCCGTGCGCCAGGCCTTGGGTGCGCGCAACGTGCGCAGCGTCTACCTCTCCGACAAGGGCCTGGTGTTCCAGAGCCCGGTCGCCGTCGAGCTGGAACGGCTGCTCATGGCCTGTGCCGAACCCGACGATGACCGCCCGCTGCGCGCCGCCCTGGCCTGCGCCGTACTCGCCCTGAGCTGGCCCGAACTCGACCGCCTCAACCATGACGAACTGGCCTGGGAAGACCGCGTGCTGCAGTTCCGCCGCTACCAGCAGATGTGGCAGCGCCAGGGCGTGCTGCCGATGCTGCGCCAGTTGCTGCAGGACTTTGCCGTGCCGCAGCGCCTCCTGGCCGCCGGCGACGACCGCACCCTCACCGACCTGCTGCACCTGGCCGAACTCCTGCAGCACGCCAGCGTCCAGGTCGAGGGCGAGCACGGGCTGATCCGCTGGCTGTCCGAGCAGCGCGGCGAGAGCGAGACCGACAACGAGAACGACGCGCGCAAGCTGCGGCTGGAAAGCGACGCCGACCTGGTCAAGGTGGTGACGGTGCACAAGTCGAAGGGCCTGGAGTACCCGCTGGTGTTCCTGCCCTTCGCGACCGCCTTCCGCGCCGCCACGGCGAAAGACCTGCCGCTCAAATGGCACGACGACCAGGGCCGGCTCGTGGTGGCATTGCAGGCCGGTGACGAAGCCGTTGCGCGCGTGGACGAGGAGCGCCTGGGCGAAGACCTGCGCAAGCTCTACGTCGCGCTGACCCGCGCCCGCTACGCAACCTGGGTGGGCGTGGCGCCGTTGTCCGGCGTGGAGCGCAGCGCGCTCGGGTACTTGCTCAACCCCTCTGGCGGGGTCCAGGCCGGCCCGCCCCCGGCGGGGGAGCCGGTCGCGCAGGCCAGGCTCGCCCGGCCTGCGGGCAATGGCCTGCCGCTGTCGCCGACGGCACTCAACGAAGCGCTCGCCGAACTGGCGCAGAGCGGCGACGGCATCGCCGTCCATGCCGCCCCCGCGCCCGACGACACGCGCTACCAGCCGCCAGCCACCGCGGTCCTGCCCGCGCCCGAACCGCCGCTGCCCGCCGGCCCGCGCGAGAGCTGGTGGATCGCCAGCTACTCGGCCCTGCGCAGCGTGGGCGCGATCGACGACACGCCCGTCGACGACACGACCCCCGCCTTGCCACCGGCCATGCTGCCCAGCCCCGCCACGGCCGCCGAGGACATCTACGCCGAGAGCCGCGTCGGCAGCGAATCGGTCGCTGAAGACGCGGACGCTGGGCACGCAGCCGAAGCCGCGGTCGGCGGGCTGCACGGCTTCCCGCGCGGCGCCGGCCCCGGCAGCTTCCTGCACGGCCTGCTCGAATGGGTCGGCCGCAAGGGCTTCGCGCGCGTGCATGCCGATGCGGACGCGCAAGCCGACCTGGCCGACCTGATCGCCCGGCGCTGCAACCTGAACGGCTGGAGCACCTGGATCGAGCCCTTGCGCAACTGGATGCTCGACTGGCTCGGCACGCCGTTGCGGCTCGATGCGTTGATCTCTCAAGGAGACGTGGCTTCGCCAACTCGACTTGATGAACCCTTGCGGGTGGCGGGCGAGGCGCTGGCCGACCCTGGGGCCACGGGCGCCACGTCCGTGAGCCCCGCATCGCTGGGCCGCGTGCAGATCGAGATGGAGTTCTGGCTGGCCGCGCAGCAGGTCGACACGCGCGCGCTGGACGCGCTGGTCACGCGCCACACGCTCGATGCCGCGCCCCGCCCGAAGCTGCTGCCGCAGCAGGTCAACGGCATGCTCAAGGGCTTCATCGACCTGGTGTTCGAGCACGAGGGCCGCTACTTCGTGGCCGACTACAAGTCCAACTGGCTCGGCCCGCGCGACGCCGACTACACGCCCGCTGCCCTGCGCAAGGCCGTGCTCCATCACCGCTACGAACTGCAATACGTGCTCTACATCTTCGCGCTCCATCGCCTGCTGCGATCGCGGCTGCCCGACTACGACTACGAGCGCCATGTCGGTGGGGCCGTCTATGTGTTCCTGCGCGGCCATGCGGCGCCGGGGCAAGGCCTGCATTGCGAGCGGCCGCCGAGGGTGCTGATCGACGCGCTCGATGCGCTCTTCAGCGGCACCGCAGTGCGGCGCGCGGAGGTCGCCCCATGATCACGCCAGTCGTCATGCCTCGCGTCTTCCTCAGCCCCTTGCCGGAACGCCACGCGCCGTTGCTCGCCGACCTGGACCGATGGGTCGCGCAAGGCTGGCTGCGCGCGCTGGACCGCAGCTTCGCCGCGTTCCTCTCCCAGCAGGCGCCCGACGCCGACCCGCTGCTGATCCTCGGCGCCGCGCTCGCAAGCCACCAGTTGGGTCGCGGCCATGCCTGCCTGGACTTGCGCGCGGCGTTGGCCGATGCGGGCCAGGCCTTGTCGATGCCACCCGAAGGCCTGGCGCGGGAGGTCGAGGGCCTGCCGCCGACGCCGCCCTCCACCCTGCTCGCGGGCGTCACGCTGGCCAGGTGGAACAAGGCCCTCAAGCATCCCGCGCTGGTCGCCGCCGGCCCCGGCGCCACGCCGCTGGTCCACGCCGGCGACCGCCTGTACCTGCGCCGCTACTGGCAGTACGAACAATCGGTGAGCGAGGCCATCGCCCGCCGTGTCGCGATGCCCACGCCCGCCGCTGGGCCCGAGGTGCAGTCCGACTTGGCGGCAGCGCTGGACGCCCTGTTCCCGCCCCGCGACGGCTCCGGTACCGACTGGCAGAAGATCGCCTGCGCCATCGCGGTGCGGCAGGGCTTCAGCATCATCACCGGCGGTCCCGGCACCGGCAAGACGACGACCGTGGTGCGCCTGCTGGCCATATTGCAGCACCTGGCGCTGTCGGCGGGCCACGGCGCGGCCGGACGCCTGCGCATCCGCCTCGCAGCGCCCACCGGCAAGGCAGCGGCACGCTTGAACGAATCCATCGCCGGCGCGGTCGCGCGCCTGCCGCTGCAGGGCCTGCCCAACGCCGAAGCCGTGCGCGCCGCCATCCCGACCGACGTCAGCACCGTCCACCGCCTGCTCGGCAGCCGCCCCGACACGCGGCACTTCCGACACAACGCGCGCAACCCGCTGCCGCTCGACCTGCTGGTGCTCGACGAAGCCTCGATGCTCGACCTGGAGATGATGGCCTCGGTGTTCGCCGCGCTGCCGCCGCACGCGCGTCTCATCCTGCTGGGCGACAAGGACCAGCTCGCCTCGGTGGAAGCTGGCGCGGTGCTGGGCGACCTCTGCGCACGCGCCGACGCCGGCCACTACAACGCCGACACGGCGGCGTGGCTGCAGGCCGTCACCGGCGAATTCTTCGACCCCGAACTGTGCGACGCCACCGGCAAGCCGCTCGACCAGGCCGTCGTCAAGCTGCGCGTGAGCCACCGCTTCAGCGCACAGAGCGGCATCGGCAAGCTGGCCGAGGCCGTCAACGCCGGCGATGGCCTGAAGGTGCAACACGTCTTCGACAGGGGCTATCCGGATGTGTCGCAGCAATGGCCCGTCGACGACGCGACGCTGCGGCGGCTGGTGGTCGACGGCGCTGCCGAAGGCTTTGCCGCTCAGGGCCGAGGTCGGGTCGAGGGCGACAACCAGCCCGTGGCCCCGCCGGTCGGCTACCGCCACTACCTGACGCTGATGCGCGAGCGCCAGCCGGGCATCGACGCGCCGCAGCCCGCGTTCGACGCGTGGGCGCAAGAGGTGCTGACAGCCTACGGCCAGTTCCAGTTGCTGTGCGCGCTGCGTGGCGGGCCGCAGGGCGTCGAAGGACTGAACCTGCGCATCGCGGCGCTGCTGCGCACCGAGAACCTTCTCGAAGCCGAACACGGCGGCTGGTACCCGGGCCGCCCCGTGCTGGTCACGCGCAACGACTACGGACTGGGCCTGATGAACGGCGACGTGGGCGTGACGCTGGTATTGCCGACGACGCCGCCGGGCGAATCACGACCGCGCTGGATCCTGCGCGTCGCCTTCGCCGCCAGCGACGGCAAGGGTGGCATCCACTGGGTGCTGCCCAGCCGCCTGCGCGCGGTGGAAACGGTGTTCGCGATGACCGTGCACAAGTCGCAAGGTTCCGAGTTCACGCACACCGCCTTGCTGCTGCCGGAGCGGCCGAGCCCGATCGTGACGCGCGAGTTGGTCTACACCGGCATCACGCGCGCACGCCACTGGTTCACGCTCGCGGCGGCGCCGCAACTGCTGCAGGCCGCGATTGCGCGGCGGGTCGATCGTGTCGGTGGACTGGCGGGCAAGCTGGCCGCATCCGTGGCACCGCGGTGATGGCGGAACTCCCAAGCGCCTGAAAGCAAAAAGACCGGAAGCCTTGAAGCCTCCGGTCTTGAATGTGAGTCGCGGGGGCTCCCCCGATTCCTCTGGCTCCGCTCAAACCCAGGCAGCGCGCAGCAATGCAGCGGCGTCTTCGGTGCCGCAGGTGATGCCGCCCACCGCACCCCACTCCGGATCGAAGCGGCTGTTGATGAAGGCTTGCGCCGCAATCGGCTCGGCATGCTGGAGCATCAGGCAGGACTGCACCGTCAGCGCCAGGCGCTTCGTGAAGCGGCGAGCCTTGCGTTCCAGCGCATCAGGCGGGAGTTGCAAGTCATCGCGCAACGCTTGCACCTGGGCCATCACGCGCGGTTCGTTCGCCGCGATCTCGCCCAGGCGGACCAGCACCATCAGCGCGTCGTTCGGGTTGCGCGAAATGGCGCGCAACACGTCCAGGCACATCACGTTGCCCGAGCCTTCCCAGATCGAGTTGACCGGCGCCTCGCGGAAGAGGCGACCCATCGGACCGGTCTCCACATAGCCGTTGCCGCCGAACACTTCCATCGCCTCGGCCGTCACGGCGATCGCTCGCTTGGTGACCCAGAACTTGGCCGCCGGCGTGAGGACGCGGCGCCAGGCCATGTCCAGCGGTTCGGTCGACGCGAAGTGCTCGGCCAGGTCCATCACCAGCAGCGTGGCGGCTTCGGATTCGAGCGCCATGTCGGCGAGCACCTCGGTCATCAGCGGCTGGTCGACCAATGCCTTGCCGAAGGCATGGCGATTGCGGGTGTAGTGCAGCGCCTGGGCGAAGGCCGCACGCATCTGGGCCGCGCCGGCGAGCGCGCAGTCGAGGCGGGTGATGGCCGCCATGGAGATGATGGTCGGGATGCCGCGGCCTTCCTCGCCGACCAGCACGCCCCAGGCACCATGAAACTCCACCTCGCTGCTGGAGTTGGAACGGTTGCCCACCTTGTTTTTCAGGCGCTGGATGTGGATCGGGTTCTTGGTGCCGTCCGGCTTCCAGCGCGGGACGTAGAAGCAGGAGGCGCCGCGCTCATCGGTCTTGGCCAGCACCAGGTGGGCATCGCACATCGGCGCGGAGAAGAACCACTTGTGGCCGGTGAGCTCGAACTCTTCTCCGAGCGGCCCGCTGCCGATGGGCACCGCGCGGGTGATGTTGGTGCGCAGGTCGCTGCCGCCCTGCTTTTCCGTCATGCCCATGCCGACGGTCATCGACCGCTTCTGGGCGACCGGGATGTCGCGCTCGTCATGTTCCATCGAGGCGAGCTTGTCGGCGATCGAGGCGTAGAGGGCGGGATTGAGTTTCAGCACCGGGACGCTGCCCTTGGTCATGGTCGTCGGGCAGGTGGAGCCGGCCTCGACCTGGCACTGCATGTAGAGCGTGGCGGCATAGGCGGCCCATGCGGAGGGGCGGCTGTCGTTGCTGGGCCGGTTGGCCATGCCGTTGCGGCGCGCCATGGCCATCATCTTGTGCCACGCCGGATGGAACTTGACCCAGTCGATGCGCTCGCCGGTGCGCGAGAGCGTGTGCAGTTCGGGCTCGTAGGTATTGGCGTCCTCGCCGGCCTGCAGTGTCTCGGCCGAGCCGTATTCGGCACCCTGGGCCACGAGTTCGGCATCGCACCATTCGGCGCCGGCCCGCTTGACCGCGCGGCGCAGCACGGGGTCGCTGGTGTAGAGGTTGTAGTCCTTCAGGTCGATGGCCTGGTTGTTGGGGTGGATGCCGATCATGATGTTTTATCCCTTGGTTTTTTTAGCGCGCACGACCATCAGCAGGAGGATTCCCGAGACGATGTATGCCGCCATCACAGCGTACATGCTGTAGACGCCGTTGCCGGTCGCCTTGGTGATGGCCGCGTTGACCGACGGGCTCACCGACGGGCCGAAGGCGCCCAGGCTGCTGATGAAGGCGATGCCGCCGGCCGCGGACGACTTGGGCAGGTACTCCGTCACCGCGGTCCAGAACAGCGGCGTGGCGGCGGCGACGCCGATCACCGCGAAGGACAGCGCTGCCAGCGAGGGCACCAGTGCGCCGGTCAGCAGGGTGGTGATGCCCAGGCCGATCGCTGCGATGAACACGCACGCGAAGTAGTGCCAGCGACGCTCGCCGTTCTTGTCGGAACTGCGACCCAGCCAGATCATCCCGACCACGCCCACCGCATTGGGGATGGCCGCATAGATGCCGACCATCAGCACGTCGTTCACGCCCCAACTCTGGATCAGCGTGGGCAGCCAGAACACCAGCGCATAGGTGGCGCCCAGCAGGAGGAAGTACGCCAGCGACAGCAGGTACACCTTGGGGTCACGCAGCGACTTGCCGAACGAGTGACCGGCCTTGCCGCTGGTGTCGATGTCGTTCTCGAGGTTGAACTGCAGCAGGTTCTTCTCGGCCGGGCTCAGCCATTTCGCCTGGGCCGGCTTGTCATCGAGCCAGAAGAAGAGGACCACGCCGAGGATCGCCGCTGGCATTCCCTGCACCAGGAACAACCACTGCCAGCCATGCCAGCCATTGACGCCGTCCAGGAACTTCAGCGTCGCGCCGCTCATCGGCCCGGCCACCACGCTCATGAGGGTGGTGGCCGACATGAAGATCGCGATCACCTGGCCACGCCGGATCGACGGGTACCAGTAGGTGAAGTACAGGATGATGCCGGGGAAGAAACCCGCTTCGAATGCACCGAGCAGGAAGCGGACCACGTAGAACTCCGTCGGCGTGGTGACGAACATCATCGCCGTCGCCGCCAGGCCCCACAGCACCATGATGCGCAGCATCGTCTTGCGCGCGCCGATCTTCACCAGCATCAGGTTGCTGGGCACTTCGAAGATCAGGTAGCCGATGAAGAAGATGCCCGCGCCGAGGCCGTAGACCTCGTTGCTGAAGGGCAGCGTCTGCTTCATACCCAGCTGCGCATAGCCGATGTTGATGCGGTCGAGGTAGGCGACCATGTAGGCCACCAGCAGCACCGGCAACAGGCGCCAGCCAACCTTCGAATACAACGATTCGGCCCGACCCATCTCGGCCGGCGTTGGCATGGTCGCCAGACCCACTGTCGCACTGGAACTCATTCTCTTGTCTCCTCAGGTTGATGCCGCGGGTTGCGGCACATGGCGGCGCCCCGGAGTGCGCCCATTGTTTTGGTGGTGTCGTGGCTTCGGAAGATCACGGTGACTGCCTTGCATTGAGGCGAATCATCTTGAGATCCCGGGTGAATCGCGCTGCCGCCGCACAGGGCGGCCGGTGGCCCTGGGGTCATGGCGGCGGCCACGACTTTGGCGTTGCAGTTCGTTCGGACTTGATTCCCTCCCTCCGCGCCGTGAGCGCGTCGACCCCATGGAGGTTAGGCCTCTTGTGCCGCTGCGACCTTCCCGTTAGTGACAATGTCGCGCATTCGTTGCCTGTCGTTTTCCCTGATTGATGCGGCGCAATCAACCGGCAAGGCAAATAATTGCGAATGGTCGCGACCGTGAACACCCCGTCGAATCCGCCCTGGTCCATGGCCACCGACGGCCCGGTGCTGGCGCATCTTCCAGCCGAGGCAGTCGAGTTGCTGCTGCAGCGAGGACAGCGCAAGCACTGGCAGCGCGGCCAGTCCATCGTTTCGCGCGGAGACAAGTTGCAGGCGGTGATGATCGTGCTCGAGGGCCGGGTCCGAGCTTCCACGCTGACCTCCGATGGGGACGAGAGCCTGCTGGGCTGGCTCAAGGAGTACGAGTTGTTCGGCGTGCCCAACGTGCTCGGCGGCATGCCGTTCGCCGTCAACATCATTGCCGACAGCCCCGCTGTCATCCTGCAGGTGGCGAGCGAGGACTTCATGGAAGTGCTGCACCAGGTGCCGGAGGCCGCGATCGGCGTTGCCGTGGCCCTGAGCCATCGCGTGGGGTTGATGTTCGACATCATCAACGCCAGCGGCTATCGCACCCTGACCTCGCGTGTCAGGGCGCAACTGCTGCGCATCGCCGAGCAGTTCGGGCAGAAGGACGGCGAGGGACAGACGGTGCTCGAGATTGCCCAGGACGACCTCGCCGCGGCGGTCGGCGCCTCGCGGCAGCGCGTGCACATGGAACTGCGCAAGCTCGAGGATGCGGGCTTCCTCAAGCTCGCATACCGGAAGATCATCCTGGTGGCCCCGTCGTTCGACGGGTGAACGCCTGGATCAAGCCGCGGAGGCTTTCTCCGGCCGGCGCTTTTCCGGCGGCTTGGCCGTTGCGTCGCGCACCGCGACGTGTTGCGACAGGATGCAAAGCTCCTCGAACGCCGGCAGGATGTAGGAACCCAGCACTTCGATGTCCGGCACCGTGCGGCGGCAGGCCAGCAGGCCGAATGCCAGTTGGTCGTTGTAGCCGTGGATGGTCATGTTCAGCGCCATGCCGTGGGAGATGGCCGACACCGGAAGGTAGGTGGTCATCTTCCCGCCTGCCATGTAGAGCGGCTCGCGCGGACGCGGCACGTTGGAGATGAGCACGTTGGCAACGGCCGGCAGCCGTTCGGACAGCTTCGAGCGGCCCATGAGCGAAGCCATGCCCGAGGCCAGCATGGGTACGCCCAACGAGGGGAAATCCATCGGGATCGCGCCGCGCATGCCTCCGGCGTTCTGCTTCATCTCCTGCGCCGAGGCCTTGATGCCCGCCAGCCGCTTGAGGGGATCACCCTCGTTGGTGAACAGCTCCACGCGCCCCATCGTGACCTGGTTGTTGGCGGAGGTATCGCCTTCGGCGCGCACCGAGATGGGCACAGCGGCCATCAGCGATTCGTCGGGCAATTCGTTCGCGTCCTTGAGATAGCGGCGCAGCGCCGTGCTGCAGATCCACATGCCCACGTCGTTGACGGACGCGCCGTGGAGCTTGGCCACCCGCTTCACGTCGTCGACGAGCAGGCTCACGCCAGTGAAGCTGCGCTGGTTCGTGATGGTCACGTTGAAGGGGGTGCGAGGGGCGGCCTTGAACTTCATCGTCTTCAATTGCGCGAGCAGGCCATTGCTTGCCGCGCCCTTGGCCCATTCCTTGTTGCCCTCGTCCCATGCCGCGTACATGGCACGGGCCGTGCGCGGGAGCATGGTGACCAGCTTGGCCGTTTGCGCGACGTTGTTCTGGACCGCTGCGCCGAGCAGTTCCGCGAAGCCGAGCTGATAGCGGCCGGCTGACTTGCGGCGGTGAGGCTTGCGGATGACGCGCGGCTCGGGCGTCGCGTCGAACATGGCGCTCGCGAACGCGACGCCGGCCTTGCCGTCGATGCCCGCGTGGTGCAGCTTCATGTAGAACGCGCGGCTGTTGCCCGGCAAGCCGTCGATGGCATAGAACTCCCACAGCGGGCGGCTGCGGTCGAGCAAGGTGGAGTGCAGCCGCGCGATCAGCGCATGCAGGCGAACTTCGCTGTAGGGCGCCGGAAGCGTGACGTGCCGGATGTGCTGGTCGAGGTCGATGTCGTCGTCCTCGATCCAGATCGGGTTGGCCAGTTCGAAGGGCATGGCCGCCAGCTTGCGCGTGAACACCGGCGCCAGGTGCATGCGCTGGGCGACGTGGGCCTTGACGTCCTCGAACCAGTTGCCTGCATAGCCATCCGGCATCTCGAAGTGGTGCAGGCTGCCGACGTGCATCGGTGTCTCGGCGGTTTCCATGTGCAGGAAGCCGGCGTCCAGGGCGCTGAGGTGGTTCATTTCGTTCATGCGGTGCTCGCTTGGTTTGGTGAAGAGCCGTGACGTCTTGCACGGCCGGTCACTCTATGCAGCGGGCCGCGGCCGAAAATGCGCCGTTGTGACAGTCAAGGGAAAACGCTGAGGTAGATCGGCGGCCGATTGACGCCAATGCGCGTGTTGCAGGCGACGACTGCAGATAGCCTCGGGCGGCGGTCGGCCGGGAGGCGCGCGCCGTCGCCAGGCAGCCCCAGTCATCGAAGGAGACAAACCATGAACATCAATTCGCTTTTCGAAAGCAACGTCCGCAAGTACCCATCGAAGCCGTTCTTGCGCTATCAAGGCCAGAGCCATACCTACGCCCAGGTGCTGGACCAGTCGCGCCGTGCTGCCGCGGTGCTCCAGGCCCAGGGCGCCGCGGCCGGCGACAAGGTGGCGGTGATGGGCTACAACACGCCCGGCGTCGTGGTCGCGATGCTCGGTGCATGGCGGCTCGGCTGCGTGGTCGTGCCGGTCAATCACAAGATGCAGGCCCCCGAAGTCGACTACGTGCTGTCGCACTCCGGCGCCCGCATCTGCGTGTTCGACGGTGCGCTGGCGCCGGTGATCGACAAGCTGTCGGTGCGCGTCGCCGCGCTGAGCACCGATTCGGCGGCGGAAGGCCATGCATCCTTCGACGCTGCGATCGAGCAGGCGCAGGGCATCGACGGCAGCGAGCCGGCCGCCGCCGATGCGGCCGAGGTGCTCTACACCTCCGGGACCACCGGCAAGCCCAAGGGCTGCCTGCACAGCCACCATGCCGTGTGCCATGTCGCGTTGACCACCGCGGCGGCGCTGTCGATGACGCGCAACGAGCGAACCTTGATCGCCATGCCTATCTGGCACTCGTCGCCGCTCAACAACTGGTTCATGGGCACGATGTACGTCGGCGGCACCGTCGTGCTCATGCGCGAGTTCCATCCGCGCCACTTCCTCCAGGTCATCCAGGACGAAAAGGTGACGCTGTTCTTCGGCGCGCCCGTGGCCTACACGATGCCGCTGCAGGTGGTCCCCGATTTCGACAGCTTCGACCTGAGTTCGGTGCGGGCCTACATCTACGGCGGCGGACCGATCGGCGCCGACGTGGCCCGCAGGCTGTCGGCGGCGTACAAGAGCGATTGCTTCTTCCAGGTGTACGGCATGACCGAAACTGGCCCCGGCGGCACCGTGCTCTATCCGGAAGAACAGATCGACAAGGCCGGCTCCATCGGCCGCGTCGCGACGCCCGGCATCGACATGCGCGTGGTGCGTGAAGACGGCAGCGATGCCAGGCCGGGCGACATCGGCGAGATCTGGATCAAGGCCGAGTCGGCCATGATGGAATACCTCGACGACGCCGACGCCACGGCCAAGTCCATGAGCAACGGCTGGTACAAGTCGGGCGACCTGGCCCGGCTCGATGCCGACGGCTACCTCTTCATGGCCGACCGCAGCAAGGACATGATCATCACCGGCGGCGAGAACGTCTATTCGAAGGAAGTGGAAGACGCGGTGTCGGCGCATCCCTCTGTCGCCGGCGTGGCCGTGGTGGGCCGTCCGCATCCGGAATGGGGCGAAACCGTGGTCGCGTTCGTGGTCCCGCAACCTGGCGCAGCGATCGATGTCGACAACTTGCGAGCCTTTCTGACGGAGCGGATCGCCAAGTACAAGATTCCGCGCGAGTTCATCATGCGCGCTGATTTGCCGCACACGCCGACGGGCAAGGTGCAAAAGCACATGCTGCGGAAGGAAATGGAAGAAAGCGCGGCACACTGAGCGACAGGGCGATCGTGCTGGCAGGCTGTGTGAGCCTGCCTCGCGGAGAAACGAAAAAGGCCGGAAGCTCTTGGAAGCTTCCGGCCTTTGCATTTGGTCGCCGCCAGGAACCTAAAATCGGCCTGAAACCCGCATGGATCCTTGATGTCGTCGGCTTGGTGGCAGAATATGCCCCCAAATGTGCCCCCACCGCATCAAGGATGCTATGAAACTGACCGACGCAAAGCTGCGCAACCTCAACACGACCGGCAAACACGCCGATGGCCGCGGCCTGTATCTCGAAGTCACGGCTGCCGGCGGCCGCTACTGGCGCCAGAAGTACCGGTTTGCCGGCAAGGAGAAGCGCTTGGCGCTCGGCGTCTATCCCGATGTCTCGCTCAAGGATGCCCGCGACAAATGCGCCATCGCGAAGCAGGCACTTGACCGTGGCGAGGATCCGGGCGCACTGCGCAAAGCCGCAAAGGTTCAGGCGGCACATGAATCTGCAAATTCCTTGGAGATCGTGACCCGCGACTGGCTGGCCCACCAATCCGGTCGCTGGGATCCCGTCACGCTCGCGCGTGCCACCGCTTCGTTGGAAGCAGACATCTTTCCGACGCTCGGCAGCCTGCCCATGGCGAGCATCACGGCGCGTGATGTGATGAACGCCGTGAAAAAGATTGAAAAGCGCGGATCAAGCGAGGTGGCTGTGCGGGTGCTGCAGCGAATCAAGAGCACCTTCCGCTACGCCGTGACACATGGGCGCATTGATCACAACCCCATGCTCGACTTAGTGCCCTCGGAAATCCTCAAGCCGCGCCGCGTGCAGCATCGGCCCGCACTCGCCGATCGCGAACTTCCAACATTCTTCAAGAAGCTGGCCGAGTATGAAGGCGACCCCCACACCTTGCACGCGCTGCGACTGCTGATGTTGACCGCCGTACGACCGGGCGAAGTGCGCGGAGCGCGTTGGAGTGAATTTGATCTCGACGCGGCGCTGTGGCGGATTCCCGCGGAGCGCATGAAGATGCGCTCGGAGCACCTGGTGCCGCTGTCGGTGCAGGCCATCGATGTGCTCAAAGCGATGCAGCCACTCAGCAGCGACCGGGACCTGGTCTTCCCGAGCCCTTTTTACCCAAGCAAATCGCTCAGCGAGAACACCATCAACAGCGCCCTCGCGCGCATGGGCTACAAGGGCACTGCGACAGCGCACGGCTTCCGATCTCTCTTTTCGACGGTGGCCAACGAAGCCGGCTGGTCTCCCGACGTGATCGAGCGCCAGCTCGCCCATGTCGAGCGCAACCAGGTACGCGCGGCATACAACCGGTCAACCTATTTGCAAGACCGCGAAAAGCTCATGCAATGGTGGGCCGACTATCTGGATGGCCGAAAAGTCGGGAAGGTTATTGCACTCCGCAAGCGTATGAATTGAGCACCAACGACGCGCCTCAACATTTACTACTTGCCGAAATGTTTTCGAAAATTGCTTGAAGCTGCCCCAGAATCATGCCATGAGAAAAAAATCTACCCTGCCAGTCCGAGTCGACATTGACGCTGGATACGAAGTCCTGTCTTGCACGCTGACGATGGAGGATTGGCATTGCATCCAAGCCGGCGAAGTGTTCTGCTGCGAAGTCCCCTATTGGTACGAAGGCAAGAAATTTACCAGCGATTGGACTTTCAACGGATCGCGGGCCGGCACGCTCTATGTCGGCTACGACGACGGCGGCGTGCACCTTGACGGTCGACTCAGCGAGGCACGCGTTTTTCTGAACGAAGAGCCAGTTAAAGGGTGGCAAACCAAGGCAAAAGAACCTGCTGCAGCCGCTGACCCTCCGTTAGCACAGCCGAAGTTCGATTGGGAAGAGCATCTTCAGGAACTAGATGCGAGGTTGAGGGCGGCCGGCCGTACGGTCACCGTTATCGAGCCATCGGATACTAACGTGTTCACGGCAACGTTTCCGCAAGGCCGCCGACCAAATTCGACGGAGCGCGGATAGACAAAAGAAATCGGCTGCGTGAATTATCTAGTTATTAACGAGACGAATCTCCGGCGCCCCAAACGAATAGCGCCAAAGGATTACTGCAGACGAACGTAATCCAGTTAAGCAGCACTGCGTGCAGTGCGCGGCGAATTTAGAAGAAAGCTTGAACTCGAATGTTGACGTCGATCGAATTTTTGAGCTGTCACTGGTATTCGGAACGAGAAGACAGAGTGCGTCTACTCCGAATCAACTGCGAAAGACATCCACCTTGGTTTCCAGGCAGCGGCGCAGGCTGAGGTCGTTGGCTCCCACGCCAAACCAACTGTCCGGTTTCTGAAAAAAGTCCAGACCGCGGCCTATTTTGATAGTCCAGCCGTTGTCGATCCGGATTTCGCGATCGTGCAGGTTTTCGTTAACCTTGACCTCCAGCGCGACGTCCAATTCCAACAAACTTTGCTTGAGCTCATCCAGGCGTGAAGCCAGTTCCTGCAAATTGGTGGCCTCGTCGTAGCTGGTCACAAGCACGATGTTGCGCACCGAAGGCGCCTTGATCACGGCCTCGCAAAAGCGTACGAAGTTCTGTACCTGATGCGTGGCGCGAATATAGGGATCCTCGATGGTGATGGTGCGCGCGCCGCGCAGGTAGGGCAGCGCAATGGTTTCGTAGCTATGACCTGAATCACCATAGTGGATCGTGTAGTGCTGCTCTCCCAATACGGCTTCAGTCGGCGCAAGCTCGGCAGGCTGCACCAAGACATTGGCCAATGCGTTGGCGTCCAGCGCAGGCGTACCAACGGCCGTTGGCGTGGACAATGCAGCGGCCGCCGGCGCGGGCGGCGCGGACGGCACCAGCGGCGGCAGCGACGCGTCCCCATGGATGCTGCGTCGGCTCGGCTCCAGAGTAGCCGTGGCCGTTCGTGACTCAGGGCAGAACACCACAACCTCTTGGCCGGCGGTGTCGAAGTAGGACAAATTGATGCGCGCGTACTCGTCATCGGTCTTGCGCTTGTTCATCTGTTCCTTGACCCGTCGGCGGCCCTCCACCGCGTAGGCCACATATTCCTCGAACTCAGCGTCGGTCGGGCTGCCGTTCGGGTGGAGGATCTTCAGGAAGGCGCAGACGGTCTTCTTGATGCCTTTCTCGTCGCGCCCTTCAACCGCACGACCCAGCTTGATGCGCTTGCTGACCTCCTCGTAGCGATTGGTCTGCTTAAGCTGGTGGTGAAAGGCCTCGGCCAGGTAGTCGGTGATGAAGCCGTAGCGTCCCGTCAAAAACTCGCTGCTGTTCTTGGGCATTTCCCAGCCCGGCAGGTAGCAGGCAAAACGGTCCTGCACCGCCAGGTCGAACTCCTTGGGCAGCGGCTGGAACAGGTCGTAGACCTCGGAGTGGACGATCTGCTCCACCGACAGGTCCAGGTTGCCAACGAAGGCCATGGACGCGTCGGCGATCACCTCCACGCCACGCGAGAAACGGCCGTTGGCCATGAAGTCCTTCATGATCTGGATCGTGTCCGGATCTTTCACCTTCAGGCCGCCCACCTCGTCAAAGGCCACGGTGTCCCAGTAGCCGACCAGACCAATCTTATGGCGTTGGCTGTTGTAGAACAGCACCGCCTTCGTGGCTTGGCCACCGCTGATCAGCGTGGAATACGGCGAGAACTCGCTAAAGAAATACGACTTGCCGGTGCCGCGAGGCCCCAGCTCGATGAAATTGTAATTGGCCTCAATCAGCGGGGCCAGGCGAGCGATGAAGTGGAACTTCACTCGCTGAGTTAACTTGCTCGGCTCCAGGCCCACCGAGCGGAGGATCACATCCATCCACTCGTCGCGGCTGAAGCCCGAGCGGCCTTCGCAGTAGCGGTCGAAGTCGAAGCGGCTGAGCTGGATGGGTCGCAGGTCTTCCACGTAGAAGGTGTACTTGTCGTCCTCCACTTCGTTGAAGGCCACCGTGATCTCCGCCCACAGGCCGCCCTGAAGCAGACGGTCGGTGTCACGGTAGTATTTCTCGCTGATGGCCACACGCCTGGAATCGAAATTCTCGAGTGCGGCCCAGTGCCGCCGGTCTTTCTCGACGTAGTTGACGTGCACCTTGTCGATGAAGCGGTGCTTGCCCTTGGTGGCCACTCGCGACTGCGCTGCGTTGGCATCGTTGGGGCGAACGTAGTTCTCGTTCAACGTGTCCAGCACAGCTTCCATGCCGGCCTGGATCTCCGCCGGGTCATCGCTGGCGCAGTAGCGCGCCAGCAAGAACTCCAGCACGAACGTAGGCACGTTGGTGCCCTTCTTGATGCGGTGAAGCAGGTCCTTGCGCACCACCTTGCCATCGAATGCGGCGGCCAGCTTGCGGTCCAGATCGTCGGGGCTATATTCCATGGTTTACACCGTGTAGTCAGTCGCCAGATCGATCTGGCAGTAGGCGACATTTGTCTTCGGGTCGAGCGCCTTCACCTTGAACTTGCCCTCGAAGTCCAAAAGCATTTTCAAGGCCACTTGCACCTTTTCGCCGGCGCGCAGCGTAAGCGTTCCAGTGGCGGCGTTCACGGCGCCGCCGGCGCGGGCTTCACCCACCACTTGGCCCTTAGCATCCTGCGCTTCCAGCAGAATCTCGAACGCGCTGTCAGCCGAAAACATATCGGCGCCATCCACGGCGACCTCGATCACCGGCACGCGCGTCGTCACCTTCGTCGCGCCGTTCTTGTAGCTCAGCCGAACCACGGCACGGGTCATCTCGGGCTGGGCTTGCAACTTGATCTGCAGCGTCAGCACTGGCACCACGCATTCCTGCAACGATGCGCCGCCGTGGAAGTACGACAGCCCAGCACGGTAGGTGGCCAGCGTCATGGGCCCGGCCACTTTGGCCACATCGCCACGCAGCCCCGCTTTGTCAGCCGCCAGCACAAAATGGGTGCTGCCCACCGCGCCATCGCCCAAAGCTAAGCGGTCGTGCTCGATCAGCCAATTGCCATCGGGCTTACCGCACACGTCACCCGCACCAGCATGGGTATTGATGAAGAAGCCGTGGTCGGTGGCGATCACCACTTCACGGAAACCGGCTTCGGCCAGACGGTGGACGGCCACGCGGATGCGGCGCAGCGCATTGATGATTTCGGCCGGCGCGGTGTCAGGGTGGTTCTCGAAGTGGCTGTCGATCTCCACCGCGCGCAGCACCAACAGGTCGGCATCGGCGGGCACGTCAAATCGGCCGCGCACGTATTCTTCCAGGCGCCCTTCGGCAAAGCGTTGGCCGTAGCGCTTGCGCAGCACCTCCATGCGCTGCCCCACTGTGGTCAAAGGCTGGTCGCCGAGCATGGGCACCAGCGCCGTGCCATCACGGCGCAGGCTCAACAGTTGGCCGGCGCCTGGTAGCAGCGCGGCCATGCCCACCGGCGTGATGGTGGGCAGCGGCGCAAGGGCCGCCTGCAGGGTCACGGCACCGTCCTCAGCCAGCTGCTGCTCCAAGGCCACTCCCAACTCATAGCGCAGCGCATCGATCATCAGATAGGCCACCTTGTGACCGTGCTGCTGCAGCTTGGGCGCCACCAGGCGGTCGAACACGTCGGCATTGGCCAGTTGCTCCGGTAGCGGCCAGCCACCGACCTGCAGGTGGCGCGTGAAGGCCAGCTGCGCCTTCTCCGCAAGGCGGCCGTAGGCGCGTCGAGCTTGCTGACGGACGGGCTTCATCTCGCCCTGCGTGTCTTGCCACTCGAAGTCGCCCAAGGCCTGTTCGAACTCGCGCTGCAGGCGGTCTGCCTCACGCAGCTGGCCCGTGTAGAAGGCCAGAAGGCGCGCCATGTCCTTGCTGTGCTGGGGCAGTTGCTGATCAAGTTCGTCGCAGCGCAGGCCCAGCTCCAGCGCGGCGCGCAGCAAGTCCCACTTCAGGCGGCTTTCACCACGCGCTGCCCACACGGAGCGGCGCTGGTGCTCCAGCACTAGACGCACTGCGTCTACGTCGTCGCGCAGCAGGGCCGCGATGCCGCGGGCCAGCGCGCTACGTTCTTCGAATGGAAAGGTCTCGCGCGGACCCAAGTCTTGGATGGTGGCGCAGTGCTGGGCCAAAGCCAACTCTTGCTCCAGTGTCTGCGCCCGGTCGATGTAGACCGGCTGGGTGCGGTGGTCGCTGCGCAAGTCGTCACACAGCGCAAAAACCACTATCTGGCCGGCGACAGGGGCACGCGGCAAGTCTTGCAAAGCGGCGGGCAGCGGACTGGGCAGGTCAAACGCGAACTCGCTGAACAGCACATAGCGCCACAGTTCCTCGGCAATGCTCGCCCAGCTGCGCCCACGGGTTCGCAACGTAAGCTCCAGGCTGGCCTTCAGCAGCTCGCGCGCCTCGTTCACCCAGGTGTCACTGGTTTTCAGGGCCCGCTCTTGCGCTGCGTTGGGCGCCATCAGCGACAGCAGGATGTCGCGGCCCGATTCCACGTCCAGCAAGGCGCGCAGGTTGGGCCAGCCTAGGCCGCCGCCCAGTGCATCGATCACCGCAAACGAGGGTTGGGCGTCGGCATCGAAGATGCGCCGCAGTTCCAGTGTCTGGTCGGGTTTCGCCGCCAGGCAGAGGCTTTCAAAACGATCGCCATCGCCATCGGGGAACACCCGGCCGCAGGCTGCGTAAGGGCTAAAAGGATCATGCTGCCGGGCCTCGTCGCTCAGCGGCGCAGGTACGGGCACATAGATCAGCAGGTGGTCGATGCCGCCCTGGCCCAGCGCCACCAGCGCCTGCGTGGCCTGCTCGCGGCTGGTAATGCTGCTGCCGCTGGCATCCACCACAGTGCAGCGCTCGTCGGCCAGGGCCTGGCAGATTGCTTGGTAGCGAAGCTCGGGGTCGTAAACCACCAACACGCCCTTGTCGGCCATGCGGGGCGCCAGAATCTCCTGCCGGACAAAGGTTTCTATACGCATTGTTGTGGGTGGTGTAGGCAGATTCCAAGAATCAGACGGCCTTCTTGCGGCCTCGGGTTTTCTTGGGCGCCGCTTCGGGTTCGATGTACAGATCTTCCAATCCGTGGGCGATGGCCAGGCTCTTGTCGGCCTTGCACTTCCCGCGCACGCGCTCGGGCCAATAGGTCATAGCGAGGTGCGCCCAGTCGTAGTCGCCTTTCTCCAGCTTGGCCCAGGTGTCCTTCAACAGCTTCTGCCAGGGCTTGTGGCGGAACAGCGGCCACAGAGGAGCAGCGTTGATCTGCACGCCGTCATCGTGATTGGGTTGGTAGGTGTCAGCCAGATCCTGCAAGGTGTCGCGCAGATCGCTCAATTCCAGCGCCAAGGTCTGCAGTGCCTCGAGTCGTTTCTCGTCATCGCGCGTGCGCGCTGTGCCCTTACTTTGCAAAGCGGCCACGTCGTCGCCCGCCTGCTTGAGCTTGGGTTCGACGAAGTCGTTGATGGCGGTATACAGCGTCTGGCGGCTGAGGCTGGGGTAATACACCCATAGCGTGTAGCCACCTGAAACTGTACTCATTGGCCAGTAGATAGGGGCCTTGCGTCGACTCTTGGAATAGCGCTGCAGGTGGAGGGAGAAGAAGTCCTTCTGCAGCCAGCGGCGCAAGTCTTCGGACACCAGGGCGTCCACGTGGGTCAGCACCTCTTCCACCACGCGCAACAGGTCGTGTGGATGACCGGGATCGTCCACCAGGATACCAGCGTGGGCGTGGAAGGGCGCCGCGCCATCGGGCAGCATACCGGGGCTCTTGGCGGACAGCGGGTCGAAGGGTTCCGGATCGGGCGGCGCAGTTCTCTCGCCGGTGGCCAGGCGCCAGTCGAAGCGGCCGAAGGCCACGCCCACGGCCCAGGACAACAAGCCGTCGGTCTGAGCGACGGGTGCGGTGTTGTCTTCGTCGTCGGCCTCGTCGTCTGCACCGGTCCCGGAGTCCCCATTGTTGCCGGCCGCGTTGTGGCCGGGCTGCGCGGCCGTGCGATGGTCCTCGCCGACGCCGTAGAGGTCGGCCGCAATTGTTTCGACTTCGGACTGGATGCGGGCCAGCTCAGTTTCGATTGCCGGCGGATCATAGTAGCCAGTCCGCTCGCGAAGTGCGGACGAGAGGGCAAACGCGTGTGAAGTTTCGACGACCGAATCCAACGTACGCTGGAGGGTCCAGGCTCGGCGAGCACAATCGGCAAGCCTTCGCATTCTTGCGCTGTCGATTTCTGGAATTGGGACCTTCTGTATAACCCCAACCTCAAATGAATGCGCGGCCCCGCCAGCGCGAACATCGCCAGCCGCAAGTTGCAACTTTATAAATTCGTAAAATGCCGAACTATTGCTGAGCGCGAGAAGCGCGAGAAGTACTTCCGAATCATCGCCGGATACAAATATTGCGGGACCCTTATTTGTAAATATACAACCCTTCGGCATGGCGCGCATCGATAGACGACTCTTCGTTCTCAGCGACCATGTGAGTCCCCTTCGGGAGTAGAAGGCAGGATTTCGAAGAACGCTCCCCGGAAAGTCCTTTACTTCTATGCCGTCTCTTGCCCACCTTGTAGTCAAATATATGTCGGCATACATGGGCGAGTACGGCCCACCCTTTGCAAGCGGACGCCAAGAAGCGTCCGATTCAGAGTCAACCTCCCAAGCCAAGCGCATGAACCGAAAGTCATCACCAGTTTGCAAGCCAACTCGTGCTGTCCGCTCATCAGTCTCGAAGGATTGCATCCTTTCGAAGGTTTTCCGAATTCGAGAACTCGCCCAATACGCAAATGGCGAGCCAGGTATCAACTGAAACTCTTGCGGCGCTGCACTGAATATTCGAGCAGAGGCACTGTTTGCCCTAAATGCCGAAACCGCTTCGTCTAGCCCAAGTTTTTTGTCCAAATCCTCCAGCAATCGAATGATGATCATGAATCGCGCTCCAGAACATAGGCGGCTGACTCCACCAACGCATCATCCATAACGCCAAGCCCCAAATCCGCCATTGCAACGGCCTCTGAGCCCCCGAGTACGATGTTTTTTCTCCATTGCTCAAATGAAGCCAGAAAAAATGGGGTCCTTGACGTAATTGCCCCTAGTCGGCCTCCTACACGTAGAAGGTTAATACCTCGTTCTACAAAGACGGCCAGCAGGTCGTTCTTTCCGTGCGGGTAAGTCCTTGATAGCGCATCCTTCGTGATCATGGCCGGCGCGCCGAACGGCGGATTCATCACCACCACGTCAAACTCCTCGCGGCACAGATCAATCAACCGCAGCCCCTGCAAGGCATCCTGCGCAAATAGGCGCCCCTGGTAGGTGGCCTTGGCCGCCTGCGCAAAATCGGTGAGTGCTGCCCGCAGCCGAGTCTCGGCCTTGCGCCACTGCTCCGCATCCGCATCCTGGAACAAGCTGCCGTGCTCGCCAAAGACCTCGCGCACCAAGCTGGGCAGGTCGCGCTCCACCTGCAGTAGTACGCCCAACTCGGGCACGCCCTTCAGCAGTTGCAGCGTCTTGGTGAACAGCTCGGCATCTAGGCTATCCAACTGTGCCGAGAACTGCTCGCGCAGTTCCTTCTCGGCCGGCGGCGCGGTAGCGGCAATGATGTGGCTTCGCTCGATTTCCGGCCGGGCGTTGGCCTTGATGCCTTCGTCGTGCCACGCCCGTTGTGCCCGCAACCACAGTGCCAGCGAGGCGATTTGCGCAGCGCGCGGGTCGATGTCTACGCCGTAGATGTTGTGCTCGATCACCAGGCGCGGCACGTCGCGCAGGTAGGCCTGCTGGTCGGCATAGGTCCGGCACAGCGGCAGCAACCCAGCACTGGGCTGGGTGCTCACGTCCAGGCTACCGGCGCCGTGGGTGTGCTCCCAATCCCAGGCCTCGCGATAGATGGTCAGGAACAGGTCGAAGGCATACAGGCCGAAATGCATGGAGCCGCAGGCCGGGTCAAGTAGCTTCAGGGTGCGTGGGTCGCGCAGGCGCAGCGCGTTGAAGGGCTGTTCATCGGGCTTGACCAGCAGGTACTGGCAGCGCTCGCGCAGACTGGTCTGGCCGACGGTGGCGTCGAACCACAGGCGGCCCAGCGTGTTGTCCACCAGGAACTCCACTACGTAGCGTGGAGTGAAGAACTGGTTGCGCACGGCGAGTTCGCGGCTGTCGCGCGGGGCCTGACTGGCGTCGCGCATGGCTTTGCGTTCTTCCTTGCTGTTGAAGTATTGGTAGATCCAGCCGATGGTTTCGTCTTGCGCCCACAGCGGTTGGATCTCATGATGGTTCAACGCGGTCAGCACCTGCAGAAGCGCGCCCTCGCGAGGGAACAGGCGGCACTGTGGCGCGAAGCGGTCGAACAACGCCGGCAATTCTTGCGAGAATTCATCGAACAGGCTAAAGAGAAAATGGCGATAGGCCACGCCCGTTTCGCCCAGGGCACTGCCGGCGGCGAACTTGTAGAGCTCGAACGCCTTGGACTGCTGGCCTTGACCGACGGCGGGCAGCAGCACACCACGTGCTTCCATCATCAGCAGCGCGGCCAGGCGATTGAGCACGGTGAACGCCTGCTCACGCACGATGCGGTCGATGACAGGCACTCGCCGGGCCATGCTCTCTGCGGCGCCATCGGCCGCGAGATAGTGGTCCAAGGTCTGGCGCAACACTTCGGCGATGTCGCGTTCGGCGGCAGAGAGATGTGGCAGCCGCTCCAACGGCGTCACGTCCCCGGTATGCGGGTCCAGGCCGTAGGTTTGCTGCACTTGGATACGGAACTCGTCGGTCAGCAGCCCCCTGCATTCGGTGACCAGCTTCTGCAGCCGGCCGCGGGTCTTGTCGTCAAAGGCCACGGCTGTCAGTCCTCTAGCTTCAGGTCCAGCTCGAAGGCATGGGCGTAGCGCAGTTCGCCGCGGAGGCGCTGCAGGTCTTGAATCAGCGCGTCCAAATCGGTCAGCGTGGTGATGTGGCCCCGGGCCTTGATGTGGCGCTGGATTGTGAGTTTGGGCTCCTGTACCCCAGCGCCGGCGGGGAGCTCGGTTTCGGCCTTGATGCGGGCCTGCACGCGTTCGCGGCCCAGGCGTTCAATGCGGGCCTTGGCGTCTTGGGCGTGGGTCTGGATGCCGAACTCGTGGTTCACCAGGGTGCGCAGACCCTCGGCATCGGGCTCGGCCTGCACGGCCAGGGCGTCCAAGTCGGCCAGCAGTTCCTGCTGCTCTTGCTGGGTCAGCTCGGCCCATTCCGGCACGCGCTGCAACTCGGCGGCCACCTGTTTCAGGCGCTGTGCCTGCGTGGCTTGCTGGGCCAGGGCGGCCTCGCGTATGCGCGCGTGCTGGGCGGTCAAGCGGCTGCTCAGGTCAGCGGCGGCGCGGTAGAAGTCGTCTTGCGCCAGTTGAGCGTCCAACTGGCTGAAGGGCTCGGCCAGGTCGGCCTTTAACGCTGCGGGCGCGCCAGTGTTGGGCAGGTGGTCCACCAGGGTGCGCAATGCGCGCAGCTCGCGGAGCGTAGCTTCCAGGCCTTGCTCCAGCGCTTGGCGCAGTTCGGCTGCCCACCTCAGGCCGGCATACAGCGGAGACTCGGGCTTACCTAGTCGCTGAGACGCGTCGGATGCATCGCTGAGCAACACCTCTGCCAGTTCATGGCTCAGCGTATTGAGTCGATCTTCGCCCGGCAGGTCCAGGCTCTTCAGTTTCTCGGCCAGCGGCGCGTAGCGCTGCTGCAGGCCGGGGAAAAGGCGGATGGTGGCCTTGCTGATGTCGTCTTCCAGCGGCACCACCAAGTCACCGCTGAGGTCAGTCAGCCGCTCGGCCGCCAGTGCCAACATGTCCATCGAAGGCTTGTCTTCGCGCAGTGACACGCCCACATTCTTGAAGCTGTTGTTGGTCTTCAACGCGTCCACGGCCTGCTGGCCATTGACGGTAACTTCTCGCCCGGCAACCTTGAGCTTCACCTCACCTGCCACCAACAGCGCAGCCACCAGATAGCGCAGCGTATCGGGCGACCAGCCGAAAGGCGCGTCGGCAAACCGGTCCGACAAGCTCTTGCCCTCGATCACGCCCATGCGCTCGATGGTGTCGCGGATGCTTACGAGGGCTTTGTGCTCCACCTTCACCGAGGGCTTTCCAGACTTGATCTGCACCAGGCCCAGCGGGTCGATCTGCAAGGTGATGGCGGCCAAGTTGCCAGCGCGCAGGAAGCGCTCGGCGGTGTCGGTGGACACACGCACCGGCGCTTCGCCATAGCGGTCGAACACCTGCTCGGCTACGCTGGCCAGTTGCTTGCGGGCGGCATCCAACAGCTGTGGAGCCTGTGATTCCGCCGCCGCTACTTGGCCACGGAAGATGAAGGAGCCTTGCAGTAGGCTGCGGCGGATCAGGCGTTGCAGATCCCCTTCGAGGCGACCGGCACGGTCGAGCTGACCGCTGCAGTAATCTTTGACCTCCTGGTCGGGGTCGTTGCGGTGCTTGTTAGCGATCTCGCGGCAGCGAAAGACCTCGGCCGTCAATTCGTCGATCTCAGGCGTGGCTCGACCGATCAGGAACACCTGGTATTTACCTGCGGCCTGGCGCGATTCTTCTTGCAGGCGGGTGCGAGTGGCTTCGTACTCTTTGGGATCGGTGAACTCCACCAGCGTCTGGATGGGGTTGCGATCCCCCGCCAGCGGTGTATGTAGGCCGCCAGGACCTTGGGCTTTCAGGCCCGATTGCACGGCCAGCGTGCCGTTCAGCTGGGTGCTGGGCAGCGGGGAATACACCTCGGTCAAGGCAGAGTTCGCGATGCGCTTGAGTTCTACGCCACGCAGCGGGATTTGACTACGTTCCTGTTCGACGTTGTTGAGCTTTTCGCTGAAGAAGCGCAACTGTCCGTCTTGCTCGCCGAATGGAACAAAGCGATCGGTGATGAGCTCTTCGATAGCGCGGTTGACGTCGTCGGCTCGGTTGGCGGCCGCCACGCCATCGTGCATGAGGCCGGCCACGTTCTGTCGCGTGACCGGCAGGTTGCCCAGTATCTGCAGGATGGCGACGGTCTTGCCCACCTGCTGGTGCAACGGTGAGCCAGCAAAGCGGTTGCGGCAGACGTCTTGCACAGGCTTGTGCAGGTTGGGGAAGGCGCGTTGGATGTCTTTGTCGAGCGCGTCGAACAGTGTGGCGGTGGTGGCCAGCCAGCCTACTGACTGGTCGGCCACAGCGGCGCGCCCGGCATCGGAGTCGATCAATATGTCTTGTATGACCTTGATTGCGGAGCGCAGCCCGATGCCGCCGGTGGACCGCGCGAGTGCGCCCAACAAGTGCAGCAGGATGTCGAAATGCGCTGGAAGGAAAGGGTAGAGATTGACGAAGGTCTGGCGGTCGAAATCGGCGCCAAAAGCGCGCGCGTCTTCAAGCTTGGTGTGGTGACGCAATGCTTGGCCGTGCTGGTCGAACAACGCGCCAAGGGCGCCTACGCCGTGAGGCGATTTTCCTAGCAAGCGGGTGAAGCAAATTTCCTTGATGTCATTGGCTTCCAGGTCGATCTGGATCGGGAAGCGATCCTTCAGCTTGAAGAGTTGCGGCGAGTTGAGCGCGGCGCGCGGGTCATCCTCGGTCAACGTCTGTTGGGCAGTGCCGATGATCCATACCTTGCCGCCGCCCAGGGCCTTGAGGTTCTTGGACAGGCCGTCAAGGTTGAGGATGAGGTTTTGGCGTGAGCCAACGTACTGGCCCACCTCGTCGATGATGAAGATGATGTAGTCCTTGCCCGAGGCCTCTCGGGCAATAGCCAGCATCTCCTTGACGCGATCGTTCTCGAACACCACCACATCGCTTGTCTCGGTGGTGAACGAGGTTTCCGTCTTGAATAGCTGCGGGTACAGCTGGTGCGCAATGCCCGGCACCAGGCTGTCGACTACCAGGTCGTCATTGCGGTACTGCGACCAAGGTTCGCCGCCAGTGGCTCCCTTAAACAGGTTCAGGAATTCGTCGTAGCGGCCCTCCTTGCGCAGTCGGCGTTCCAGCGCCGCCACCTTCAAGTTGCGCGAGTAGCCGGCCCACTGCAGCACCTTGTAGAAGAGGACTGTGGACACCTCTTCCATCGTGGCGCCTGCCAGCTGCTCGCTGGCCAGATCCAGCAGCAGCACGGCGGCAGGGAAGCGCTTGGCGACGGTGCTGAGCAGTTGGCGCGTGGTGTTGCGCTTGAGGCGGTCTTGAAGGTGTTGCCTAAACGGGGCGCCATCGATTTGGATGCGGTCATCAAACGCGAGGCCCAGGTACTTGGTGAACGAGCTCTTGCCTGAGCCGTAGAAACCAGAGACCCAAACGCCGACCTCGTTTTCGCCGCCGGCATCCATGGCCGCCTGCATCTTCAACAGCAATTTGTTGAACTGCTCGTCGATGCTGTCGGTGACCACGTATTCGGTGATTTCCTTCTTCAGCCGTTCTTCCTGCGAGACACCGTAGGCGATGACCTTTTCGATGC
Organism: Variovorax sp. dw_308; assembly: GCF_019207085.1. Taxonomy (GTDB): domain Bacteria; phylum Pseudomonadota; class Gammaproteobacteria; order Burkholderiales; family Burkholderiaceae_C; genus Variovorax. The sequence goes on from NZ_JAATOM010000006.1 coordinate 40,234, forward strand.
TGCGGTAGATGTCCTTGGACGGGTCAAAGAGTTGCTTAATGTTCATGATCAGAAATTCCGGATTCAGCCGCCCACATGGACCGAACGGTAGTTGCCGTCTTCCGGGTAGAAGCCCAAGAACTTGAGACGTGTCTTGCCGGTGCGCACGCCCGGGTAAAGGAAGACCGTGGGCACATGGAATTTGCCCTGCAACTGGCCTTCGACGACGCCAATGCGCATATAGGGGTGCAGGGCTTCCAGATCGGTGACCAGCAGTATCGAGCGGAGCTTACCTTCCAACTCTGCGAGACGCGCCTCCAGCCGTTGCTGCAACGCACCTTGAGCCACGGCGTTGGCCAGCGACTTGTTTGTCTTCTCCCAGGTCAGGGGCGCCTTCTGGTCGGCCGCCACCCAGATCTTGCGCATTGGGGCATTGGCCAGGATGTCGCCTACCTCATGTGCCACGGAGAATCGGTGAACGGCCCAGCCTTCATTGGCTAGGCGGCTTTCCCAGGCGGCATGGCGCCGCTTCACGTCTAGGATCTGCTCCGGGTGGAAGACGAGGTAGAAGATTGGTTCGAAGCTGGCATGGCCGAACTCGCGGCCATGTTTGATGCGTTCGATCAGCTCATTGAAATCATGGTCGAGCGAGGACATCGATCAGTTCCTCCATGGTTTTGTAGTGCCAACCGATGTGGACCACCTCTCCCGCGGCCTGAAGGATGAGGTAGCCCTGCAGCGACAAGCGTTTCAGGACGTCACGAACGTCGTTGGGCTGCAAACCGAGTAGTTGCCAATCAGAGTGCGCAACGATCTGGTTGTCAGCCAAGCCCTGAAACTTGAGGTCGTGTGCCAGGTAGGCCGCTACGCGGTCCTGCACGCGGAGTGCTTGAATGCGCCGCGGGCCGCGGACGTTGTTGGAGAGCAGTTCGTAGTCGGCGCAGCAACTCAGCAAATAAGTGCCCACCCGGCGAACAGTGCCATCGGCCCAGGGCTTCTGAGTTCGCCCCCCTCGAACTCCTGCGAGAACGAACTCCTTCGCGTCATCCAGCGTCAGGGAGTCACGGCCGGCGGCGTAACGCGGCCAGTACAGCTGCGAAACGAAGTCCGCCAGGATCAGGTTGGCGCGAGCGGTGTGGATCAGTAGAAGCTGCAGAAACTCTGCGCGGCTGAGAAGGTCCGCGAGTCGCTTCAATGCGCGAGCGACACCAACGTCGCGCATATAACGTGGCGCGAAGCATTCGATGACGACGTTTCGCAAGCGCCGGGCGGTCACGCGCGCGAATAGGCCCGAATCCAACGCGCGAGCCAGCAAAGTTTGTGGCTCTATGCCGGTCTCATAGAGGGAGAGCAGCAGCCGGGTCTCCTCGACGAGTCCTAGGCCCGCCTGCAACTGCGTCGTGTAGAACTTCGGACGCGCCATTAGACCCGCCGAACGAAGGGGAAGGTTCGGATTCCCCGTTGGAATGCGTCAATGTACAGGCCTGCAAGGACTTGCATTAGCGGCGTCGGGTCGTCGTCGAAGTGACCAGCGACGACAACTGCGCCTTCAGCTGCCTTGCCGGCGGTCGACAACACTCTTAGCCGCGCGAGCGCGGTGGCCTGCGACTCCGTCTGCCTTTGAAGTTCTGAAGCAAAAGCACTGTCGTTCAGCGCGGTAGCGATGCCCTGCTCAAAGACCTCGGGCAGGCGGAAGAGGTGATGCGTCCGACCTACACCGATGAACTCGTCATGCAGGCGCGCGACGGCGGCCGTGACTCCGTGGCACTGCGCCTGGAAAGTGGTTCGCGCGAATACCGGTACGAGAAATGCGCCAGTCCTCGCACCAAAGAATTGGCTAGTAACCCAGCCTGCATGTTGCTCGGCCATGTAGCCGATGACCACCCGGATCTCTGCTGCGCGCTGAAAAACGTCAGACATGTGGTTTCTATGGAAATGATGAAGCGTCGCGCTCGGCAGTTTCTTTGACCTGACATCGCTGCGCCCCTCTAAATCGCGAGTAAGTGCCGGTCGCAAGGCACCGATCTCTTAGAGAAGGTCAAGCTGCCTAAAAGTGCACCGAATTGTGACACGGGCCGGGCGGACCAAATCCCGCAGCGTAGTTGCACTGTCCAGCGCATTGACCCTTCGAAAGCACTGGCAGGTCCAAGGGCGACACGTCGTGGTCGTCTTCGTAGCCACAGCGCAGGCTGCGCGCGATGCACTTGGGGTCGCGTGGATCACCGAGCACGACCGCAGCCGCACGACCCAGACTCGTGCGTTCATTCACGCGCCAGCAGACGCAGCCCACGGGGATTTCATCGCCCTTGAAGTTGGCCTCGATACGGGGCACCTCGTCGTGCGCGTAAGGGTTCCTCAACGGCCTGCAGAGGCCCCGCCTCCTACCGCGGGCCCTAGACTGCACGACTCCCACGCTCAGGAAAGCACCAATGGCGAAGGCCGCTGTCGAATTCGTTGCCCAAGGCACAAAGCTCCACCTCGTCTACCGACCGGACATCAGGGACCCCGAGCACCTGCGCATAGACCTCGCCAAGGGCAAATTGGTGACCATCAAGGGCACCTACCACCTGACCGAGGCTTACTTATTCAAGGGCCGGGTGAAGCGCGACCCGAACGACTGGGAGGACGACGATTTAGTGATGCGCTTCGTGGTCGCCAAGGCCGAGGGCAAATACTTTGTCTTCGACCCGGCGGTCTTGAACGTCGACGTGCCGGTCATGGTCGCCCGCGACTCCCGGCCGACTTGGAAATGGTTCACCGCCGAGGAGCGAACCTCCGTGATGCGGCGGCTGGCCGAGCTCAGGCCCACCCGCATAGTGATCGGTGGACCCCTCCAGGACGCCATCCCCGTCGCGGAATATGAGAAGCTGATCAACCAGTTTCCCTCGCCACACGAGATGCGGTTGTACGTGCAGTCGCGCCTAGCTGTCGTCTTCCGCGAGCTCACGGACGCAAACGTCGACGCCGGCGAAAAGCTCGGCAAATATGTGGCGAAGCGGGTCAAGGTCAAACCGAAGGACCTGATCCAGCCGTTCCGACAATTGGAAGTCTCGAAATATGAATTCTTGCACTCCAACTTGCTGGCGATGCTCCAGGACGATGCTGGGATGCCGGAGCGGCAGTGGCAAGCCCAGATTCTGGACATCGTCCGGCTGCTCAACCCTAAATACATCGCGGCCTTTGCGTCTGTCACGATCAAGGACAGCCTCACCGGCGGGCACCGCCAGGTCGACATCATGCTGGTCGACGTAAACGGCCACGTCGACGTCATCGAGATCAAAAAACCGTTCGATGCACGCATCGTCACGACGACCACCTACCGAGACAACCACGTTCCGCACCGAGAGCTCGTCGGCACCGTCATGCAAGTGGAGAAGTACCTGTTCCACATGAGCCGGTGGGGGACGGCGGGTGAAGACGCGCTCACGAAGCGCTACAGGGCAGAGTTGCCGCCACAGTTGAAGCTGCGCATCGTCAATCCCTGCGGGCTCATCATCATGGGGCGCGATGACGACCTCACGACCGAGCAGAGAGGAGACTTTGAGATGTATCGACGCCAGCACAAGAACGTCATCGACGTAGTCACGTACGACGACCTGCTGCGCCGGCTTGAACGAGTGTTGCAGCAGCTCAAGGCGGGCCGCTGATCGGACTGGGGCGCCTACGGGCCGACCGTGTCACTTTAGAGTTCCACCAACTGCCAACACAGCCCAGGAACTCCCGGGAATCGGTGGCCGCGAGCCAATCCGTGCGCGTAACTGCAGCGCCATGGTTCTATAGCGCTGCCAGAGCTGCCTCGGACAAATTGAAGTCCTTGAACAGCATTGCTGGCGCGCTCATAGCGCCATCCTGCGCAAAGCAAAGGACTGCGAATAGTCGTGCGGCAGACGCCATCGAACCCCGCTGCGACAGCCTTTTATTGAGCGAGCGTACGAAATCGACCGAATTCGGACAGCGTTGCGAATCACTGTTCAAAACCTAGCTTGACGGACTTGTGGACATGGGCCAAGATATGGACATCCTTTATGGACATATTTGGAGGCCCCCTACGATGTCTCGCGTGTTTGCATACTGCCGCGTCAGCACCGCCAATCAGACCACCGACAACCAAGTCCAGGAGATCGCCGCGGCTGGCTTCAGTGTGACCGCCCAACGAACAGTCACCGAAACTGTCTCCGGGTCCGTAGCAACTTCTGAGCGAGAGGGTTTCGGCAAACTCTTGGACAGGCTAGAAACAGGCGACGTGCTCGTCGTCACGAAGCTGGACCGCCTTGGGCGCAATGCGATGGACGTGAGGGCCACGGTGGAGGCGCTCACGGGACTCGGAGTTCGAGTTCACTGCCTTGCGCTCGGCGGGGTGGATCTGACGAGCCCGGCAGGCAAGATGACGATGGGCGTGATCGCAGCAGTCGCAGAGTTCGAGCGCGATCTCTTGATCGAACGCACCCAGTCAGGATTGGCGCGAGCCAAGGCTGAGGGCAAGACGTTGGGGCGACCGTCAGCGCTGTCGCCAACTCAAATTGCAGAGGTGCGTCGCCGCCTGTCGGCAGGCGAGACCACCGCGGCGATCGCTCGGGCTCTAAAGACCAGTCGTCAAACGATCATGCGGGCTCGTGCACCCGATCAGCAAATTTCCGCGTAACCCTTCGGATCGAATGCTGATGGCGACGGTCTACCGCGCGTTGCCGGGTGTCTCTTGTCTGTTGGCAGGCAGCAGCAGAGAGCTCAACCCGGCCTGTCCTCACTGGCGGCCGGCCAGGTACGCAGCGGGAGCCGCCCTCCGACCTTGAAGCTCGAAGTGGAATGAACGGCCAATTGTGTTGAAAAACTCGGTTTCGGCGTTGCGACGCAGTCGATTTCAACGCACGAGGCGTCGAAGGGGCACCCGACCTACCGCAGAAGGAAATTCGCCTGAGCGGCTCTACGCGGCTCTGATGAGCATCGATACAAGACGCGCGCTCTACGCCTGACATTTGGGCGCCGGCAAGCCTTGTCGGCAACTCGAGTTTTTACCACAATTGGCCATCACCAGCCGTTCAATGTGGATGAAGAAAGCGGCCACTCGACGCCGCTCACGACCCAAACCTGACCCAACTCGTCCCCGACGCTGTTCGGGTCGAGCGACCGGTGTACCTTAGTAGCCGCTGAGTTCGTCGAGAACTTCAGGCTGGGAGCAACCGGTCGTATGCCTTTTACTGCCTCCCATTCCTTTCAGCGCGCACACCTACGCTTTCCAGGTATGCGAGGACTACGGTCAGCATGTCTTGCTGATGCACGACCTTGCGGGAATGCTCTTTTTTTCCGCCTCTCACTATATATGCGCTGTCACCATCGATCACGAGATACGTCGATGCGTGGCGCATCTCAAGCGTCTGCCAACTCCATTCAACTGTTAGGCGCGAAAGGCCATCGCCGCCATCACCCGCGCGCATCGCTATTCCTCGCTGGATTGCCGTTTCTTCATCGAGGCCAGGCGCCGGACGGTAGTGCCGTAACCGTATCGCAAATAGAACGCAAGCCCGCGATGACCTGACCGCCCAAACGAGCTTCTCAATCAGATACTTCTTCTGACCCTCGTCATGGATAGTGCCGAGGTTTAGATACTCCCGATCCAGAAATACACGAAAACCCAACGACCTAAGTTGCTCATCCAGCCAATTAGCTTGCTCAGCAGTTCTGATCCAGCTATAGCTGACGAATACGTCAAACTGGCCCGGTGATGGGGTCACATTCGAGAGGTTTTCTACATCCAATACGACATTGCGCGGAATTGCCGCCAAACCTCGGGGAGGCGAGAACGTGGGTGCGTCATTAGGGACGTTGAAAATAGCTTCGTCATAGTTTGCTACCTTCACGAGTTCACAAAAACGCGCCCAAGCCAATTTCGGATACTTGCCCAGTCTCCCAAAAACCCAATTGTCAAAATGCTTCGGGTAACTTTGCGTCAGGTACTTTCTGAGCACTTCTTCAAATGGGTAATGATAACAATCCGCTTCGGCGTGCCATGTGGGCTGATTAATTTCGTCCCCTACTAGACCCCTTGGCGAAGGCACCGAGACGCGCGCTCGAGCCAAGATCACAAAGTTTGTAGCTGATATTTGGTAAGTTGCTGGAGGCTCTGCATTTGCGAGCCTCGTGTCTGCGATGCATGCAATAAATCGAAGAGCGCTATCGTCGAAGGCCTGAACATCATCAAAGACAATTACGCCACATTTTCTCGTTTCTATGAACCGTGACAAGGTCTCGCCGGGTGGCTTTTCAAAGCCCGAAGGCGACCCTCCCAACGCTGCGGTCGCATCAAAATCGGCGCACTCGAGTAGGCGAGCCGTACAGTCGTATACAAGGTTTCTGTCGCCGAAACATGCTTGCGCCACACGTTCCGCTATCGATGACGACTTTAGCGTTGTCTCAGCGAAATCCAGGCAAGCAGGAAGACAGCCGCCGAGCTTCAAAATGAACGAGAGGACGCCTCGCCATACCTGATCCTCCCAACTTGTGCAGGAACGTTCCCATTGTGCGCGCGCCGATTCGTATGCATCCGGGGCAAGGACCTCATCCGTTCGTCCTACGGCCGGACGGAGCAGCTTCTCGAGGTCGTCGAGGAGTGCGAGCACCGACGTAGACGCTCTCGCGAATTCGGCGCGTAGGGCGATCACGGCCGCGAGTCTGAGGTCGCACTCGTCATCTGGGTTCCAAGCCTGAGGCGGCTGCAACTCGTACTCGGTCCCCATGGATCGTCGCCGTTGCAACTCCCGGCTGCAGGCGGCCCCAAGCCAATCGGCCATGTCCGGGGCCAACTGTGGCCATGTGTTCATGGCGTCGATCAGCGCGATGAGCTCGTCATCCGTGCATGCGGCGAGATCGGCTTTGATCGGATCGAGGTTTGCTCCCATCTTCGCGCTCCCTTGTTTCCAGGCTGCTATCAACCGCCGGTCGGCATCGGGTCGAAAGCAACTGGTCGATTCGTTGCCTCTTGGTGGCCCTGAATTTTGCACGTCTGATTCTGGGAATTTCTCGTTGCACCTACGGAGTCCACCTACGTATCTTGCCCACGGAGACTGGCCATTGCCGACGCGAGAACTTCTGCCGGCGATCTTCCGGAGATAGCCGTTCATTGACTTTGACGAAGGTCAGCTTCTTCTGAAGCTGATGAACCGCACCGGACCCGATCCAGTCTTTGCCACTGCAGCCGCGAGCGGCCGCTGCTCCACGCTCTGCGGCCATTTCACCAGTGAGTCGCCTCCACCTATCCCCGCAGCACCGTTTGCCGATCGTGGCTCGGCGCCGGGTCTTCGCGTCGAAGTTGGTCTGTCGGCCCGACTCATTGGGGGCGCTCGTGCCAGGCGTTTTTTGAGCGAAGCATAGAAAGAATGGGAGCAGCGCGCGTAGCGCAACAGGTCTCACGATGGTGCGGCCCCATCGCCGCTTTCGATCTTGCCCAACCCCAGGACTTGCGCCACTTCTTGCATGAGCGTGATGTTGGGCTCATGTGCTGCCGTTTTGGCGTACTGCAGGTGGTGTCGCGCAAGCGAGGTGGCTAATTGTCTGATGGTCTCGGGAAAGCGTCCGAGCAGTGGCAACAACACCGCGAGCCCTTCCCCGGCGCCCAATGCCGCCTCCGTGTGCTGGCCCATAGCGGCCAGCACCATCGACCTCATGCCAAGACTCCCTGCAAGGTCGGGCACGAAGGCGTCGGGCCGGGCCTGGGCGAGGCCGCGGTAGACCTGCACCGCCTCCTCGATGGCGGCCAGCGCGTCCTCGCGGCGGCCGAGGTCGGACAGCCTGTTGCCCAGATTGTGCAGGCTCGTAGCCAGGTTGGGCAGGAAGGCGTCGGGCAGGGCTTGGGCGAGGCCCCGGCGGATCGTCACGGCCTCCTCGGTGGCGGCCAGCGCGTCCTCGCGGAGGCCGAGGTCGGACAGCCTGTTGCCCAGATTGTTCAGGCTCGTAGCCAGGTTGGGCAGGAAGGCGTCGGGCCGGGCGTGGGCGAGGCCCCGGCGGATCGTCACGGCCTCCTCGGTGGCGGCCAGCGCGTCCTCGCGGCGGCCGAGCTCGGACAGCATGTTGCCCAGATTGCTCAGGCTCGTAGCCAGATCGGCCAGGAAGGCGTCGGGCCGGGCTCGGGCGAGGCCGCGGTGGACCTGCACCGCCTCCTCGGTGGCGGCCAGCGCGTCCTCGCGGCGGCCAAGCTTGGACAGCATGCTGCCCAGATTGTTCAGGCTCGCAGCCAGGTTGGGCAGGAAGGCGTCGGGCCGGGCTTGGGCGAGGCCGCGGTAGACCTGCACCGCCTCCTCGATGGCGGCCAGCGCGTCCTCGCGGCGGCCGAGCTTGGACAGCACGTTGCCCAGATTGTTCCGGCTCATCGCCAGATCGGGCAGGAAGGCGTCGGGCCGGGCCTGGGCGAGGCCGCGGTAGACCTGCACCGCCTCCTCTGTGGCGGCCAGCGCGTCCTCGCGGCGGCCGAGGTCGGACAGCGGTTTGCCCAGATTGCTCAGGCTCAGCGCCAGGTCGGGCAGGAAGGCGTCGGGCCGGGCTTGAGCGAGGCCGCGGCAGATCTTCACGGCCTCCTCGGTGGCGGCCAGCGCGTCCTCGCGGCGGCCGAGGTCGGACAGCATGTTGCCCAGATTGTTTAGGCTCGTAGCCAAGTTGGGCAGGAAGGCGTCGGGCCGGGCTTGGGCGAGGCCGCGGTAGACCTGCACCGCCTCCTCGGTGGCGGCCAGCGCGTCCTCGCGGCGGCCCGCTGCCGACAAGCGCAGCCCCCAAGTCCCCCAACGGGCGGCGAGTCCGGCCCATCCATCGACGCCGACCAGCGTGTCGCTGCGAGGGGCTGCGCGCTCTTGCTCGAGGCGACACCACGCCACGTCCATGGCAACCTGGTCGAGCGCGAGCGTCTGCAGAGGAAGAGCCTCGTCGAGCGCGGCCAGCGCCGGCACATCGAGGCGGGCGATGCCGGCCTGCAGGCGTTGCAGCAAGTGCCCTGGCGTCTCGACGATGGTCGCGACGACAGCGGGCGCCCAGCGCGTGAGATGAGATTGCACCAGCCGATCGAGCAGGGGCGCGACCCGCTTCGAGCCGTGTGGGCCATGCTCGGGCGCCGTCACCCGTTGGAGCACCGTCGTGAGCTGTCCCCGGCGCAGCGAGGTGTCATCGGTTCCCAGTTCGGCTTGTGCATCGACCCAGGTAACGCAGGCTTCGAGCAAGCGCAGGTCGGCTGCGCGCGCCACCAGCCGCTCACCCAACAGGTCAGGCTCGAGGGGACGCAGGCCACCGGCGCCGTCGCCATAGAGCCGGCCGAGGCGCCTCAGCACCGAAGCCATGTCCGCCGGTGCCTCGCGAGAACCCTGGTAGTACGAATCAAGCGCCATCAGCGCCTCCGCTGCCGCCGCGTCGGCTGCGCCCTGAACCAGTGTGAGCTGCGCGAGGCCACGCTCGAGCTCGGTGAGCGCCGCCTCGTCGAGCATGCCGCACACCCGAGCCCAATGGCGCCGCTCGAGGCCGAGCACCTGGTCGAGCAGTTCGGCAACACCCGCGGTTTCATACGCGGGCGCACTGCAGGCCAGCCACACCAAGGCCTCCATCTGGATCGAAAGCGGTCGGCTCCGCTTCTCGCCGCCTTCGATGCGCCGACGCAGGGCGGCCGGCGGATCGGCCGCCGGGCCCGCCAGACCCTGCATGGTGAGCACCCGCCGATAGGTGGCGCAACTCGTCTCGAACAGTGCGCGCCGCTGCGCGGGTGATCCGAAGACCGCCAGTTCCAGCACCGCGGGCCGACCGGGCTGCGCGCGCAACAGCATACGTAGGCTTGCCTGCTCGTCGGCCAGACGCGACCACCACTCCCCGGCGCTGCGTGCCAGCAGCACCAGACGCACGGGCCGCCGCGCCAGCTCTGGGCTTACTTCGATCCATTGCGCCAATTCGAGCAGTTCGTCCTGCCGTCCCTCGGCGTAGTCCAGCACCAGCAGCAGCCCCGGCTCGTCGCCAAGCTCAACGAGCTGGCGCAGCGCCTGGCGCCGCTGGCTCCGATGGGCGTCGTCGGCGTTGGCCGGGGCGTGCTCCACGAAGCCGGCCATCCAGCCATGCTCGCGCCGCAATTGAGCCGCCACTTCGATCAGCAACCGCGTCTTGCCGATCCCGCCCGGGCCGTGAAGCAGGCGTCCGGCGGCCCGGCGCGAGCGGTTCAGGGCCCAGTCGATCAGCGCGGCGCGTTGCCCCGTGGCGTCGAGGTAGTCCACCTGTTCGTATCGCGCTTGCAGCAGTTGGCTCGGCGAGATGTCGAGCACGTCGGCGGGCAGCGCTTCCTGTTTGGCATCGATCAGCCTGTGACCATGCTGGCGGAAGTAGAGCTCGTGCAGCGGGACGACGGTGGCGACCGGGTGGCCAGTCATCACGCCGGCGACTGCGCGCAGGATTCGCTCTGTCGCGCACAAGTCTTCGACGTGATGGATGTTGAACGGCTCAGGGATCTGTGCGAAGGGCGTGGTGGCCGGGCGCACGTTGACGAGCTTGCGAGCTGCATGCGCCACCATGGCTTCGGCGTAGACGTACTCCGACACCTGCGCGCCGGCAGTCCAGAGCACGACGACCACGCGCGCCGCGTCGAGCGCGGCGCGGATCTGCGTGGCGTATGGCCCGCGTGCCTCGAGCGCATGGTCCCACCAAACCGAGCTGGGGCCGTACTGCGCCTCGATCGCCGCGGCGAGTTCGCGCGTCAGTTCGCGGTGCTTCGACGAGTAGCTGATGAAGATTTCTTGGGCCAAGACCGTATCGCAGATGCTGTACGCGTCCCATCTTCCGCGCGCTATGCGCAGTTGGCAATCCACACAAGTGGGCACCGAACACGCCCATGTGAAACACGTGCTGGGGCGTCAAGCCCGTCGGCGACGCGGAGACCCCCGGTGGGGTCGCGATGGTCCATGAGAGTTGGGGCTCCGGTGTGGATCCGCCACTCCGAAACAGCGAGGGCCAAGGCCACCCGGCGCAGGACTGCTGCTGCTGTCTGCGCAGCGAGTGACCCGCGTCAAGCACACTTCCGACGGGTGACCCGGGATCCTCAATGCCCGCTTATGGCGGCAGTAGGCGGTGCACTCGCCAATGCCCTCGATTGTCGATCTACGTGGCGTCGCGAAATCGAAACGGCAGACCGAGCCCTTGTGCAACCGTGTTGGCCTCGTCGATTCCGCTATAAAGCTGTGCCCCGAAGTAGGAGCTTCCCGGCTGATCGCCATCAACGATCTCGACGTCAAGTTGATGGCGCAGGTCCGCGTCGAGGTCCTCGAAAAACCGCGTCGCCACACCTTGCCCACCCCAGCAGCGTGGGAAATGTTCGACATCACTCCAGTCAATCGAATCGGCCAGGCAGTCTTCTACGATGCCGCGCAAGCGTGGCAATGCGGCCTCACCCTCGTGGAGGATGTACGCCGCCCAACCGTTCTCCTCATCTTCAAGCGCCTCCTCGAGCGCCTGCATGCGCTTGCGATCGCGGAGCTTGAGGGTGTCCCAGTTGTCTGCAAGTTCCTGCCGAAGATCGTCGAGTTCCGAATTCGCATGGAATTGAAAAATGAACTTCAGGGGATAGCGGTCCTCCACTTCGCTGATCAGCTGCTCGAGCGTCGTCAGGTCGTTGCTCTGAATTGAAAAGACGTCGGCGTAGATCGATGGCTCCTTGGCCGAACCCGCCGCGATCGTGCCGCTGTCGTCGATCACGTCAAAAAACCACGGGTCCTCAACGAGGCGCCTCCACTCTTGGTCGACCAGCGCGTTCGAGACTTTCGCACCGGGCGAGGACATGACCAGGGACGCGCCCACGGCGAAGAGGTTTGCAAGCATCTGCCGACGGTTCAGAAAGATTGACATGTCAATTCCTTTCAGCGGAAGTTGCGATGGATCGACGGGCAAACAAGTCAGCGCACGCGCTCGCCGCCACGAGGTCCTCAGCTGGCTGCGTGCTATCAGCCTTTTCCTCACCGCCCGATTGCTCTCGCGAACACTCGCGCTCTGACGCGCCGGGTTGCTGACGAATGGGGAGGAGCCATGCATCAGGATGCTCGACCGAATTGCGCAGGGGAAATTCGGTGTGGACGCTGCCGTCGAACTCGAGAAATGTCCATGGTGCCGATGTCACCGGCGTGATCAGCCAGGTAGGGCCGACGTCAGCGCGTGAAATGACCGGACCTCGAACTTGGACGAGTCGACCAAGGTTTGCTTCACAGCCTTCAAAATCCCGCACGACGAAGGCCAAGTCGCCCTCTTTGCACTGCAACTGCATGATGAACTCCGCGCCTCCTGGCGATGGTGGCATCGCCAAGTGCGCAAGGAGGCTGACAGCGCAGGCGACGCTTTAGCAGCATTTTTTTAAGTCGCCCTGCAAGTGGTCATAAATCAGCGACTGCGAGTACTCTACTGCTCGCCTTCGCGGACCTCAAGGGGGTAAGGTGGTGATCAATGGGCTACGACTTCATCGGGGACATCCATGGCCAAGCCGGCAAGCTCGAGGCGCTCCTGCGCGAGCTGGGCTACGTCGAGAAGGCCAGCGGCTGGGCCCCTCCGTACCGACGCAAGGCCGCCTTCCTCGGCGACTTGATCGACCGTGGCCCTGAGCAGGTCAAGGTGGTCAAGATCGTCCGCGCGATGGTCGACAACGGACACGCGCTCTCGGTATTGGGCAACCACGAATTCAACGCGATCGGGTTCGTGACGCCGCGCCTTGATGACCCGACCGGCTTCTTGCGTCGGCATAGCCCCAAGAACATTGCGCAGCATGCCGAGTTTCTGCGCCAGGTCGGATGTGGCTCTGCCCTCCAACTCGAGTTGGTCGAATGGTTCAAGACCTTGCCACCGGTGCTCGACCTGGGCGGAGCCCGCGTGGTGCATGCCTGGTGGCACCAGCCGTATGTGGACCTGATCACGAAGCAGCTGCGGCCCGGAAAGGCAATGGACGAGGACTTCCTGCATGCCGCCTATGCCAGGGGATCGCCCGAGTACCTAGCGATGGCGGGCCTGACCAAGGGGCTGGAGATCCGCCTGCCGGCCGGCCACTCGTTCATGGACCACGGCGGCATCGAAAGGCATGACGTACGGGCGAAATGGTGGAAGGAAGGCGCGCGCAGTTTTCGCGACGTCGCCATCGTTGGCGCGCACCAGGACGATCGCATGCCGGAGTGCGACCTTCCGCCCGACTACCCGGGTGGCCCGGTCGCGGGCGCGCCGGTGTTCATCGGCCACTACTGGATGGAGGGCACGCCTCACCTGCAATCGCCGAAGGTAGCGTGCCTGGACTGGTCGGCTGCAAAAGCGGGGCCGCTCGTGGCGTACCGCTGGGACGGCGAGCAGGAGCTGGACGGCGAACGCTTCGTCGCAGCATGGTGAAGATGTATCCGACGCAAGAGAGGAGAAGTGGGCTGGGATGGGACGATCGACGATGACGTGCGATGCATCGTGCCGAGCGCCACCAAGGCGAAGGCAAGTCGTACGGCCAAGGCTGCTCGGTAGATCGATTGGGTCCAGGAAGCTCTAGATGGGCTCAGGAGCCCGTTTCGCCGAGCCTGCTACCAGAGTGGTGGGCCCACATCGGCGCGTTCTGCTGGCCGTTGACGAGCGCGACGATCAACGCCTCGGGATTGCCACAGCCATGCACTTGGTACGCGCCGGAGGTTGACAACGCCGAGACGAATCCCGTGGCGCGCGATTCTGCAGGCCGCCAAAACACTGGATGTGCATCCAGTACCATCCGGCGATGCGGGTGCGAATCGAGATGCGGGGAAAGGACGGGGTGTGGCTTGCGAAATTCCGCAAGCAGGTGGAGATCCGCGGCGAACTGGTGTGCGGCCTGCGCGAGATGGGCGGGCGGCCGGTGGCGTTCGTGCACCTGTCGCCGCTCGAGTTACTGCCCAACCAAGCGGCCTACGCGACGCCGGTGCTCTTCGAGCCGAAGCTGTGCGCCGCCGCGGGCGAGGAGTTCAGCCTGCAGGGTTGGGAGCAGACCGAGGAGCGCGCCTGGTGCGCGCAGGAGTGGGACTGCTGGCTGCTGCGGTAGAGACTTCCGCGAGCGCACGGGCTGGTGTCCTTTACGCCCAACATCTTGAGGACGCTCACCACCCGTCGCGGGACATCGCGCTACCGTTCGGCGACGACCAAGCCGCATAACATGCCGACCCCCAGCAATCCAGCCATCCGGCCGCTGCCCGTCGAGCAAAAGGAATTCTGTCGGCCTGGCGAGCCAGACTTGCAGCCGCTGATCAAGTCGCTACGCCAAGTGCCGGCCGACCCGATGACGCGCATGGCCTTGGCGCTCGATCAGGGCGGCGCGCTGTGGTCGCCTCGCTGCGTGAAGAAATCCGACTGAGAGCCGGCTCGGCGTCGCTTAACGGACGCCCGGCCAGCACGTTGTCCCGCCCACAGCACCGTAGCGCGCGCAGCGGCCGGGCGGCAGGCAGGCAGGCAGGCAGGAACGCGGGCACGCGAACAGCGCGTGACTCCCGCCTGCAAATCGGATTCGACGCAGCCGGAAGGTCACGAGTACGCGCCCTTGCCCTCTTCTGCTGCTCATGTTCGTGTGCTGCCGCTACTGCAACGTCCGACGAGGCTTTAGTCAGTCGGCGCTCCTACTGCGCGAGTACCTTACTCTTCCTCACGTCAAACTCCGCTTGGGTAATGATTCCCGAATCCAGAAGTTCTTTCAGCTGTTTCAGCTGGGTATAGACGTCGCCATGGGCCTTTGGACTGGCACTGGAATTGATGGAGTCGTTTTGGGGGCAAGCTTTGGCGCACGAACGCAGCGCGTATACGCAAAGATTGTTGCGGGCAATCGGGGTCATCGACGGGCCGCTCATGCATGCCTCGTGGTCCGCTTGGCAGGTAGATGTGCACGCAGCATCCTTCCCTGTGAGGTTTACCTCGGCGGCGCTTTGGCAACCTACTAGAACAAAGGCAGTTGCTGCCGCGAGGGAAATACTGAGGGTACGTCGAGTGCTAAACGGGAAAATTCTCATGGAGGTCTCTGGCGTGAATAACGTGAGCAGGAAACAGTAAATGTAATCATTTGTTATATAACGTTCAGCCAGCGATCGTGCTCCGGGGCCGGACTCGCCCGATGACTCTGGTTGATGTCGACGTGCGGCGAGATGATCTCCAGCTCGTTGCGCCCGTTTTTGAAGATCGACTGATCCCGCGCCACCGTTCCGGTAAGCACAAGCGCCTGGGCGTTCTGGCGGTAGCGATTGAGCAACGGGAAGGTCTGCGCGATGCCGCGATCCAAGGTCCAACTCAAGCCGTCCGCGTTGTTCTTATAGCAGCCGCGATAGACCGTGAGCATGGGTGGCATCGCGCGCAGTTGTGCAAGCTCCTCGGGCGTCATCATGTGCACGTGCTCTGCACGCTTGATGGCCTGGACCAACTGCGACGCAAGAACATCGCGATAGCCGGCAATGTTGTCGCAGCACTCCCATTGCTCGCCCAGCACGGCCAGCCACTCGGGCGCTCTCATGTGCTTGCGCAGGCCAAGGACAGCCTCCATGCGCGAGTAGCTATCGGCGAACTGAAGGCGCCTTTGCGCGTCGGCGCGGCTGGTCACGACGGCCCCACAATGGAGTTCTTGGCCTCGGCCAGCGCAGTATTCAGCGGGCCCAAGAACATGGCCGCCGAAGCGCACCGGCCCCTTGGCGGCGGCGGCGCGCCTGATGGCGTCTTGGGCTTCGAGCGCCGCCTCGATGGCGTCGCGCTCAACTTTAGTGCGATTGGGCAATTCAGTTCCCTGGTGGTGATTCGTTGCGGTAGTAGTGCGCCGGCATCGCGCCACCGCGCACCGGTCCGGCCGCGCCACGCATAGTGCGGAGGCGCGCCGCAGGGGCGGACGCGTGATCCGTTGCATTTGCGGCAAGTCCGTCGATGCTCTCGACCTGCTGCCGTTGCTGACGCATCAAGGCTGCGAGCTCGCGAAGCAAAGAGCGCATCGTTACCTGCGGCTTGTTGACGAGCCCGTTAGCTGACGACATCGCCTTGCCCTCTAGCGTTCGCGGGCCGGTCGACCGAGTCCACGGCGACCAAGTCCGAATTGCCTTTGCCTGCGCGGCGCGCCGCTCCGGTGTCCATCTGTTCGACAACGTTATTTCCTTCTTCATGTGTGATTAGTTCGACCCCGCCGACTTTCTTTTTTTTCTTTCGCGCGCGCTGCGATGCGAGGTCGGTCGGAAACGCCGAACTCATGTTGTTGACCTGCTGCGCACCATGCGCGATGTTCGCCTGATGGGCGAATACAGGGCCAGGGTTTTGAATTACCGCGATCGACTCAAACGTGGCCCGGCACTGGCTCTGAGCCTTCAGGGCCAGCCGCAAAAGGCGTTCTGCATCCGGCAGGTTCCCATCGAACTTCTTGCAAGCCCTCCTTGCAAGGTCACTGAAGACAGCATTCAACGCGACGGCCTGTGACGCCAGCATCGCCTCGGCGGGGCCGGCATCGCGGGCGTTAACACTGTCGACCAGTTCCTGCATGGCCTCGACGCCAGCAACAAGGTTGTCCGCCGCATCTTCGCTCGAGTACTCGAACGTCGTCATCACATTCTCAAGTCCGCCACGAACGAGCTGCCGCGCAAAGTCAACTTTGTTCTCGGCGTCGGTGCGATAGACAGGCAAGTCAATATATTTCATAAGTTAATTAATCTTCTGGATGGACGTACAACTTGAGAGCTTCATCCCCGGCTTCGGCGACGTATTGCATAGAAACCTTGTCGAACCAAAGCCCGATCTTTCCTTCCCATTCGCCGTGGCGCTGCTTGTCGCAGATCAGCAAGGCATCGGGGTCTCGATCGCTGACAGCTTTTTTGTCTTCACGCATTTTTTCTTTGGCCTTGTTGCGCCAGACGCTGATCACGTTGTCGACCTGGTCGGTGATGGCACCGGACCCCTTGTAGTCGTACTTCGTGGGCTTGTGATCTTCGCTGGGCGGCTTCTTGATGTGGTGCACGAGGTGGATGTGGATGCCGTAGTCGCGCGCGATTGCGGTCAACTCGTCGACCATCCGTTTCTGACCGTTGTAGTCGTCCTCGTCAGCGACGCACTTCATGAGGCTGTCCACGAAGAAGTGGGTGATCCCGCGCTCCTTGGCGCAGAAGCGGACGACCGCCGCGACCTGCGAGGGCGCCACGGTGCCCTGCTGGTCGTAGAGCCAAAGCCGCCCGGTGGTCCAGTCACGGAATTCTGTGTAGACCTCGATCAGAAGGTCGGCCGCCTTTTCGCTGCCGCGCATGGACGGGTGGTCGGGGTTTTGCCCGGAAAACTGCCGCCCCATTCGCTCCAGCGTTTTCAGCGGCTTCATTTCGAAGCTGGCAATGCAAACCTTCTCGCCCTGCGAGCACAGCGACAGCGCGACCTGGCCGGTGACAAGGCTCTTGCCTTGGCCGTTGGCGCCACCCCAGATGGTTACCTCACCCGGGCGAAACTGAACAAGGTTGTGCGTCTTGCGCCATGGCATAACCGCGCGCGGCTGAGTAATTGGTGAGCGGATGCGGTCGATCAGTTCCTGCACCCAAAGGTGTGCCGACTTGATCTTTTGCTGCAAATCGGTCTCGCGTTCGTACTTCGCGAAGTCGACCTCGTCGGGGATGATGATGTGTGCCATTTTCTTTCTTGTAGTGAATGATTTCTAAGTCCTGCTCGATCGTCGTGGTCACCGAATCGGCGCCGGCGTCGATCAGTGCGCGATGCAGCCTCAGCCCGCGCTCTTTGCCGCGCGCGGCCCAAAGATGAACCTGTAGCCCGATGACGCAGCGCAGATCAAGCGCTTCTGGGATCTCGTTTGCCGCGATGCCGATCTCGGCGTGCCATTTCAGGTCGAAGCAGTTGATCTCTTCATGCCAGTCGCGGGCGCGGATGTTGTGCCCGTCGGTGATATGCACCGCGCAAGGCACCTGCCCCGCGCGACGCATGACCTTCAGGGGCTCATCCCCGATCAAACGAACGACTCCTGTACGACATTGACCTCAGCGCCTTCCCAGCGGCGTCCGTTGAGATAGGAGAGAGGCGCCGGAATGAACTGGCCGTCGTTCTTGGTCCAGTCGAGCGATTGCTTGAGCGCCTCCAGGTGGTCGAGGATCTCGGCCGCGACGCTCTCGGCGCCGGCCTTCTTCCAGACCTGAAGACACTTGCCCTGCGCCTGCTTGCGAACGGATTTCGGCCAGGATGCCCAGAACGCGGCGAAGCCGGAAGGAGGATCGTTCAGCGCCGAGCGCGAGATGTCTCCTTCCTTTTCCTTTCCTTCCCTTCCCCCCTGCGCGTCGATCTCACCTGCGTCACCCGTGCCGACGCGTGCCTCACGCGTCATATCCGAGGGAGGTGCCGGCAGTCGGCTGGCTCCTTCGCGCGGATTAACTCGCTGGTGGGTGTTGAACGACGGCACCACTGCGTAGCCAGCGCCGTACACAACAACCAACTCGGCGTCGAGGAGTTCGGCGCACAACCCCGCGATGTCACAGTTGTCGGCGGGGAAGTACCGGAGCTTGAACGTCGAAGGCTTCCACAAGAGGCGCCCTTCTCGATCAGCCTCCAACCAGGTGGCGATATACAGCAGCCTTGCAAGCGGCGACAGCCCGACGACGTCGACGCTGGTGAAGAACTCCGGTTTGATCGTGCGGATATGAGCCATCAGGCAGATCCTCCCAAGACCGGCGTTGCGTCCACAAGCGCGCAAAGATCGTCGATGGTGTCGTGCTGCTTGATTCGCCCACAGTGCTTAGTGAAGTAAGTTGCAGCGCCGTCCGGCGTCTTCGCACAGTAGAGGTCATGTCCGCGTCGCGCCAAAAGGCCGGTTAGCAGCTGATGGGTCCACCGGCTCGGACGGCCGTCTGGAAGCGCGGAGATGAGCTTGATGGAGGTCAACTTTGGGGAAAGCGTTCCGGCCGGGTTGCTTGATTCGCCGCGCGAGGCTTTGCGCCGCTTCGATGACGTCCGGCGCGGGCGGAAAGGTGCCTGGGACAATCGTGCTGCGGGCTGTTCGGGCGTGTTTGTCCCTGGCCGCCGCATTGGGCCATTGAAATTGATGTTCATTTGGTGCTTGCGACCGACTTAGCCGGCCTGCAGGATGAGAGCCGTACCGCTTCACGCTTGGAAGCGGACGGGACCTAGGAGGAGGATGTGCGCGAGGGCGCTTCAACCAACGCTGTTAGTGGGCGGGCTTTCGCAATTGGTGTTCCAGAACTGACAGGAAGCCGTAAAGCTCCTGCGAGCCACACTCGTTATAGATCGCCATCGTGTCCTGGTAGAGCTGACCGTTGACGACGTGCCCCAGTTCCAGCTGGTGGAGGTAGTCATACGCTGCCGCTTCACCGCGCAAAATATCGCCATACGGAGAGCGTGTCGCGGCAACTCTTTCGATAGTCTTATTCTTGGCCATGATCAGGTGCTTCCCAAGGACTTGATAAGGGCCTGCAGATCCGACTTTTTCCAGAAGGTCATGCCGGACTCCCGCACAGGGGCGGGATAGCGGCCCTCCTTCACGCCCTTCCACCATGTTGAGCGGCTGACTGGGAACTCGGTGAGGACGCCCGCAAGGCGCAGCAGGCGTTCGGATTCGACGGTGGTGTGGCAGGTGTTTGTTGTTGCCATGATTTGTTCCTTGTTGTCGTCCCATCACCGAGCAATTGCAGCGCCGCATTGACCACGCTTTCGCGCGGTCATAAACTGCACCTCGTCCTTCCAAGACTGGGTTCTGTAGCCGCTCGGCTTAAGGACCTTTGGCAGCACCTGGCGAAGAGATTCGCCAAGGTGCGCCGCCTTTTAGACACGATGAACTCGCATCGGCCTGGGTCGAATATAGCGACCTTTGCTGTTCTGCGCACATCACTGATTTTCAATTTCCCTTTCAAATCAATGAGTTAGCGGTACTCGTGTATCAACATTGTGTTGAGCGCTCAACGCTTTCGTAGGTTTTTTCGCCAGTCCTCGGAACCATTGAAATTCCGTAGGCATCCTAGGGTTATTCCACTATGCGAAATTATTCGTTGCGAGTTCGCAACGATTTTGAGTCGACTGGGCGCGTCGCGATGACAAGAGAGCCGATCCGGCACCGCTCGCGGCGCTGACAAGTAACAGTGACCTCGGGTTGGCCGCTTCGACGGGAACTTGAGGTGGCGCTCGACCCATCGACGGCGTAGCCGCTGCCGCCGTCGGCAAATCCAAACCTGAACTACTTCGACGGCGCCAGCGGCGGCCAGTTCAAGATCGATTTTTTCCCGCCGGCGACGGCACGCTGAAGAGGGTCAACCGCTGCGGTGCCTGCACCGATGACCGCCCCATCATCTGGCGCGAGAACTTTCGTAACCGTTGAGCAAGCCTCTTATACAAATACGCCCGTAACACGCCAGGCGCCAAGCAGGCTTTCACGCTGATCGAACTGATGATCGTGGTGGCGGTCGTAGCCATCCTCGTGGCCATCGCGCTGCCGGACTACTCGCAATACATCAAACGCTCCCCGAAGGGCCGAGGCCCGCGCCGAGGTGTTCAAGGGCGAAGGCTGGCTGGAGCGTTACTTCACCAAAAACAACGACTACACAGTACGCCGACCAACACCACTAAGCCCGTCTTCACTGCATGTTCGGCGCGGTGCCCGCGGGCGGCCCTGCGCGCTACAACATCACACTGGACGCGAATATCAGTGAGCTACACGATGACGGGTGACTATTGGTGTTGGAGCGTAGCTGTAGGCGTAGAACTGCACGTCGGCCTGCGGGACTTAGAGTTTCCGCACACGTACAACTGTTGTCCCCGAAGATCGGGCGGCATCTTCTTGCCGAGCCCAGGCAGACGCAATTCGAGCATAGCGGCAAGCCCATCGACAGCGACTTTGTCGAAGGGGTCGAATGCTGGGTCGGTGAGCCTGACTTGTAGGGGCTGTTATTGGATTCAAGAGTCCGAGCTGTGCTGGGAGAAGCACGAGCAAGCCGCTCACGGCCTATCGCGATGAATACGAGCCGCGGCGCGAGGCGCGTCGATCGGCACAGCTCTTCAAGCTAAGACTACAGTTGTTACCGGTGCGACAGATACCAGACGTGGAGATGTGGCACCTTTGACGAGTGAGCACTGCCATCTTGGAAGCCGCAGTTGGGTCGCTCCAATTAGGAGCTCTCGGGCTGATCGCCGTCGACGCTCTCGCTGGCAAGTTCATGGCGCAGACCGGGCGTCGAAGTCCATGAAGAACCGCGTCGCCTGCCCCCCATTCGACAGTGCTGGCGAGCCAGTCCTCGATTTCCTCGTGCTGATGCTATGGGTAGTCGACCAGCAAGAGGTCCAATGGCGACGCGCGTTTAGACGACACACGCTTCCCGGCGACGAGGAAATCGTCAAACTCGAGGCTTGCAGCCTCGTAGGACTGGAGAGAAATCCCCGGGTCGGAGGCCGCAGCCAGGCGGCGGGCGCAGCGGTGGTTTGACCGCTCCACAGTTTTCGGCGAGCGCGCGCAACTCAAGAGGGCAGCACCGACTTGCTCAGCCATCACCTCGCTGCGAAACATGGCGCTTTCTGAGGCAGTCCGGAATATGCCCCCACTTCGCGAATCTGTGCCCCCAAAGATGCCCCCATGTACGCTCGGATTCGCGCATACTTGGATGGACGACATCGGACAGATCGAGCAGATCTCTCGAGGGGAAAACAAAAAAGTCCGGACGGTAAAGGACCGATCCGGACTCTAGAATGGTCCCGCCGCCAGGAATCGAACCTGGATCTCAGCCTTCGGAGGGCCGAATTCTATCCGTTGAAATACAGCGAGAGAGGTTTGCGCCGGTGCTGAACCGGAGCCTCGCATTATCGCCTATTGCGTGGCATGACCCGCATATTCAGGGGCTTTTGCGTCGACCCCCTTTGGCCCACTGCCTCGAGCGAATCCCAGGCCGGCGAGGTACGCATTGAAAGTGCATCGCCCCGTCGCCACCAGCGCGAAGGCCTCCGGATCCAGCAGCCAGTTCTGGATCAGCCCGCTGATCAGCGCATGCAGGCCCTGCGCGGCCATCGGCGCGGGCACGGTGAGCTTGACCTTGGCACTGCGCGCGGCCCGGCGCAGTGCGTCCTCGAAATCGCTCACGCAGGCATCACGGCATTCCTGATGGCGACGCTGCAGGGACGCGGTCTCGCCGGCGTACTCGACCTTGTGCGTTGCCACCTCGAAGACGCGGCGCACCTGCGGATCGGTCGCGACCTGGCGCAAGGCAGTGACCATCGCGTTCTCGATCACGTCCAGCGGGTCCAGCGCAGGATGCTCACCCATGCGTCGCGCGGCCTCGAGCGGCAAGGTGACGCGCTCCAGCATCGCGTGGAACAGATCGGCCTTGTCCTTGAAATGCCAATAGACGGCGCCGCGGGTGGCGCCCGCATGCTCGGCGATCTGCTGCAGCGAGGTGCTCGATACCCCCTGCTGCTGGAACAGCAACTCGGCCGCATCGAGCAGACGGTGGCGGGTGGCGAGTGCTTCTTCCTTCGTACGGCGTGCCAATGCACCTCCTCGGTTAAACAGGTTCCGGTCGACCGGCGCACCAATATACATACACCGCCGTATGTAAACTAGCGGGCCTGCCCAGGTCTCGGCATTGCCACGGTTTTTGCTTTGCAGACTGCGCCTGGTCCCGTCTCTCTCTCCTCGCTGTTCACTGGAAGGAACCGCATGCCTGCCTCGCATGTCACTCAACGTTTGTCGTTTTCGATGCGTGCACTCGTCGCCGCCGTCACCACAGTGACGCTGCTGGCCCTTGCCGGGTGCGGCAAGGGCGAGGCGCCGGCAGCAGGCGGCGGTGCGCCCGCAGGTGGCGCTGGTGGCGGCAAGCCGCCGGCGCCGGAAGTGGGCGTGGTCGTGGCGACGCCCGGCAACATCGGCCTGGTGACCGAACTGCCGGGCCGCCTCGAAGCCTCGCGTGTGGCGCAGGTGCGCGCCCGCGCCGCCGGCATCCTGCAGGAGCGGCTGTTTCGCGAAGGCAGCGACGTGAAGGCCGGGCAGCCGCTGTTCAAGATCGACCCGGCCCCCTACGCTGCGGCCGCGCAGAGCGCCGCAGCCGCCCTGGCGCGTGCCGAGGCCAACGCCGCGCAAGCCCAGGCGCTGGCCGATCGCTACAAGCCGCTGGTCGAGGCCAATGCGGTCAGCAAGCAGGAATACGCCACCGCCGTGGCGTCAGCCAAATCGGGCGTGGCCGACGTGGCCGTGGGGCGCGCGGCGGTGACGACCGCCAACATCAATCTCGCCTACGCCACCGTGACGGCGCCGATCTCGGGCCGCATCGGCCGCGCGCTGGTCACCGAAGGCGCACTGGTCGGCCAGGGCAATGACGTGACGCAGCTGGCGGTGATCCAGCAGATCAACCCGCTCTACGTGAACTTCACGCAATCGGCCACCGACGTGATCAAGCTGCGCCGCGCGATGGACGACGGCCAGTTCAAGCGGGCCGATGGCTCCGGCGCCGCCAGCGTCCGCATCGTGCTCGAGGACGGC
Source organism: Variovorax sp. dw_308 (assembly GCF_019207085.1). GTDB lineage: Bacteria > Pseudomonadota > Gammaproteobacteria > Burkholderiales > Burkholderiaceae_C > Variovorax. The sequence continues at coordinate 63,668 of NZ_JAATOM010000006.1, forward strand.
ACCGAATACCCGCTGGCCGGCAAGCTGCTGTTCACCGACCTGACGGTGGATGCGACGAGCGGCCAGGTCATGCTGCGCGCCGAGGTGCCCAACCCCAAGGGCAACCTGTTGCCGGGCCTCTATGTGCGCGTGCGCATCGAGCAGGCGCGGGTCAACGATGCCATCACCGTGCCGCAGCAGGCCGTGACGCGCACCCAGCAAGGCGACACGTTGTCGGTGGTCGAAGCCGACGGCAAGATCACCAAGCGCACCGTGAAGATCAGCGCCGCGCAGAACAACCAGTGGGTCGTGCTCGATGGCCTGAAGGCCGGCGAGCAGGTGATGGTGGACGGCTTCCAGAAGCTCCAGATGTTGCCCCCCGGCACGCCGGTGAAGGCCGTGCCGTGGAAGCCGGCGGAGTCTGCCACTGCCGCAGCCCCTGCGCAACCCGCCGCCCCCGCCCCTGCCGCCCCCGCCGAGGCGGACAAGCCGGCACCGGCCGCGAAGCAGTAAGGAGCCCGCCCGCATGGCCAAGTTCTTCATCGAGCGTCCGATCTTTGCGTGGGTGATCGCGCTGTTCATCATCGTGATGGGCAGCGTTGCCATCACGCAATTGCCGATCTCGCAGTATCCGCCGGTGGCGCCGCCCGCCATCGTCGTGACCGCCGCCTACCCCGGCGCGTCGGCGCAGACCCTTGAGGACAGTGTGCTGTCGGTGATCGAGCGCGAGATGAACGGCTCGCCCGGGCTGATCTACATGGAATCGGTGGCGCAGGCCGACGGCACCGGCACCATCACGATCAGCTTCGAGACCGGCACCAATCCCGACCTCGCGCAGGTGGACGTGCAGAACCGCCTGTCGCGCGCCTCGCCGCGGCTGCCGGCCGCGGTGACGCAGCAGGGCGTTCGCGTCGACAAGTCGCGCAACAACTTCCTGCTGTTCACGATCCTCTCGTCGGACAACCCGGCCATCGACCCGATCGCGCTGGGCGACTATGCCTCGCGCAACGTCGTGCCCGAACTGCAGCGCGTGCCCGGCATCGGCCAGGCGCAGCTGTTCGGCACCGAGCGCTCCATGCGCATCTGGATCGACCCGAACAAGCTGCAGGGCCTGAACCTGTCCGCCGGCGACGTCAACAACGCCATCCGCGGGCAGAACGCGCAGGTGGCCTCGGGGTCGATCGGCGACCTGCCCAACGTCACCGGCCAGGCCATCGCGGCGACGGTCGTGGTCAACGGCCAGCTCACCTCGGTCGAGCAGTTCGGCAACATCGTGCTGCGCGCCAACACCGACGGCTCCGCCGTCCGGCTGAAAGACGTGGCGCGCATCGAACTGGGCGGCCAGGCCTATTCGACCTCGGCGCGCCTGAACGGCCAGCCGGCCGTGGGCATCGGCGTGCAGCTGGCGCCGAGCGGCAACGCGCTGCAGTCGGCCAAGGCGATCCGCACCAAGATGACGGAGCTGGCCAAGTACTTCCCGCAAGGCGTGAAGTGGACCATTCCGTACGACAGCTCGCGCTTCGTCAGCATCTCCATCACCGAAGTGGTGAAGACGCTGCTGGAGGCCGTGGCGCTGGTGTTCGTGGTGATGTTCCTGTTCCTGCAGAACTGGCGCTACACGATCATCCCGACCATCGTGGTGCCGATCGCGCTGCTGGGCACCTTTGCCGTGCTGTTCGCACTGGGCTTCTCGATCAACGTGCTGACGATGTTCGGCATGGTGCTGGTGATCGGCATCGTGGTGGACGATGCGATCGTGGTGGTGGAGAACGTCGAGCGCATCATGAGCGAGGAAGGCCTGCCGCCGCTGGAGGCCACGCGCAAGGCCATGAAGCAGATCTCGGGTGCCATCATCGGCGTGACCGTGGTGCTGATCTCGGTGTTCGTGCCGCTGGCGTTCTTCGCCGGCTCCACCGGCAACATCTACCGCCAGTTCTCGGCGGTGATGGTGGCCTCCATCGCCTTCTCGGCCACGATGGCGCTGTCGCTCACGCCGGCACTGTGCGCCACGCTGCTGAAGCCGGTCGAGGCCGGGCACCACCATGAGAAGACCGGCTTCTTCGGCTGGTTCAACCGCGGCTTTTCCAGCACCGCCAAGGGCTACGAAAGCCTGGTGGCGCGCATCCTGAAGCGCGCGGCGCGCTACCTGATCATCTACGTGGCGATCATCGTGGCGGTGGTGTTCGTGTTCCGCAGCCTGCCCACCTCGTTCCTGCCGCAGGAAGACCAGGGCAACATCATCGTCAACATCCAGCTGCCGCCGGGCGCGACGCAGGAACGCACGCTGTCGGTGGTCAAGCAAGTGGAGGACTTCATCCTGAAGCAGCCCGAAGTGCAGAGCATGGTGGGCGTGCTGGGCTTCAGCTTCTCCGGCCAGGGGCAGAACGCGGGCCTCGCCTTCGTGACGCTGAAGGACTGGGACCAGCGCCGCGAAGCGGGCCACTCTGCCGATGCGCTCGCGCAGCGCGCCTTCGGCGCGCTGATGGGCGTGCGCGACGCCTTCATCTACCCGCTGTCGCCACCGCCGATTCCCGAACTGGGCAATGCCAGCGGCTTCACGTTCCGCCTGCAGGACCGCGGCGGCCTCGGTCACGAGGCGCTGATCAATGCGCGCAACCAGCTGCTGGGGATGGCGAGCCAGAGCAAGCTGCTGACGCAGGTCCGCCCCGATGGCCTGGAGGATGCGCCGCAACTGCAGATCGACATCGACCGCGACAAGGCGAACGCGCTGGGCGTGACCTTCGATGCGATCAACACGACGCTGTCGACCGCGCTCGGCTCCGCCTACATCAACGACTTTCCGAACCGCGGACGCCTGCAGCGCGTGGTGGTGCAGGCCGACGCGCCGGCGCGAATGCAGCCGGGCGACCTGCTCCAGCTCAACGCCAGCAACGTGCAGGGCCAGCCGGTGCCGCTGAGCACGTTCGCGACGACGCGCTGGGTCAATGGCGCGCAGCAGACGGTGCGATACAACGGCTATCCGGCCGTGCGCATCTCGGGCTCGGCCGCGACGGGCTACAGCTCGGGCGCGGCGATGAACGAGATGGAGCAACTGGCCGCGAAACTGCCGGCCGGCTTCGGTTTCGAATGGACCGGCCAGTCGCGCGAGGAAAAGCTCGCCGGCTCGCAGGCGATCATCCTGTACGGCTTCTCGATCCTCGCGGTGTTCCTGAGCCTGGCCGCGCTGTACGAGAGCTGGACCATTCCGCTGGCCGTGATCCTGGTGGTGCCGCTGGGCGTGCTGGGCGTGCTGCTGGCCACGCTGCTGCGCGCCTATTCGAACGACGTGTACTTCCAGGTGGGGCTGATCACGATCATCGGCCTCTCGGCGAAGAACGCGATCCTGATCATCGAGTTCGCGAAGGATCTGCAGGCCTCGGGGCGCGGCATCGTCGAGTCGGCGCTGGCGGCGGCGCACCTGCGGTTCCGGCCGATCGTCATGACCTCGCTGGCCTTCGGCCTCGGCGTGCTGCCGCTGGTGCTGGCCTCGGGCGCGGGCTCGGCCAGCCAGCGCGCGATCGGCACCGGGGTGCTGGGCGGCATGCTGACCGGCACCTCGCTGGCCGTACTCTTCGTTCCGGTGTTCTTCGTGGTGGTGCGCACGCTGTTCAAGGGCAGCAAGCGCCAGCATGAAGCGGACTTGCGCCATGCGCAGGCCGCAGGCATCCAGGAGGAAGCCCATGACTGATCGCGAGCACGCCATGTCTTCACGCAGCATGAAACTTATCCCACTCGCGTTGGCCGCGGCACTGTTCGTGACCGGCTGTTCGCTCGCGCCCACCTACGAGCGCCCGGCCGCACCGGTGCCGACCGTGTTCCCCGGCGACCCGTCGCAGCCCGGCGGCGCAGCCGCATCGACCGTGGCCTGGCAGGACTTCTTCACCGACCCGCGCCTGGCCCGGCTCATCGAGACGGCGCTCGCCAACAACCGCGACCTGCGCGTCTCGGTGCAGAACATCGAGCAGGCCCGCGCGCAGTTCCAGGTACAGCGCTCGGCGCTGTTCCCCAACGTCGGCGTATCGGCCAATGGCTCGCGCACCAGCCCCAATCCGTACCAGGCGATCGGCCTGGGCGGCAGCGTGCTGTCGCAGTATTCGGTCAACCTCGGCATCACCGCCTGGGAGCTCGACTTCTTCGGCCGCATCACCAGCCTGAAGGACTCGGCGCTGGCCCAGTACCTCGCGACGGAAGAGGCGCGCAATGCGGCGCAGATCAGCCTGATCGCAGCGGTGGCCAACGGCTGGCTGCAGTTGCTGGCCGACGAGGAACTGCTGGAGATCACGCGCCAGACCCTGGCCACGCGCGAAGACTCGCAGCGCCTGACCAAGATGCGCTTCGACAACGGCGTGTCGTCCGAAATCGACTTCCAGGCGACCAGTTCGCTCGCCGAGAACGCGCGCGCGGCTCTCGCGGCACTGCAGCGCCTGCGCATTCAGGACGAGAACGCGCTCGCCTTGCTGCTCGGCGCACCGGTGCCGGCCGAATCGATGAGCGGCATCCGCAGCCTCGAAGACGCCAGGCCCATGGCCGATGTGCCGGCCGGCCTGCCATCCGACCTGCTGACGGACCGGCCCGACATCCGCGCCGCCGAGCAACAGTTGATCGCTGCCAATGCCAACATCGGCGCAGCGCGTGCGGCCTTCTTCCCACGCGTGGCGCTGACCACGTCGATCGGCACGGCGAGCACGCAGTTCTCCAACCTGTTCGACAGCGGCACCAAGGCGTGGGCCTTTGCACCGCAGATCACCTTGCCGATCTTCGATGCGGGCCGCAACCAGGCCAACCTCGACTCGGCACGCGCAGGCCGCGAGATCGCCGTGGCGCAGTACGAGAAATCGATCCAGAGCGCTTTCCGCGAAGTGGGCGATGCGCTCGCTGGCCGGCAGACGTTCGGCGAGCAGGTGCGCGCATTGCGTGCATCGACGGATGCGGAAAACGTGCGCCTGAAGCTCAACACCTTGCGCTGGCGCAACGGCGTTGCCAACTCGCTCGACCTGCTCGACTCCCAGCGCGCGCTGTTCGTCGCGCAGCAGGCCGCGGTGCAGGCGCGGCTGCAGCAACTGCAGAACCAGGTCACGCTGTACAAGGCGCTGGGGGGCGGCTGGAAGGGATGAACGGGCGCAAGAAGCTTTGTTCCGCGGCCCGAGGCGAGCAATAGCCCTCCCTATAATCGCCGGTTGATTTGCAGACCCCCGAGAAGCCCCCGATTTTGAGGACGCCATGAGCGCAGACCCGCACTACCAGGCCACAGAAGAAGCCCACACTGGCCCCATCAAGAATCCCAAGCAGCTTCTGCTGGCGGTTTTTTTCTCGTTCGTCGTACCGATCGGGATCATCTTTGCACTGGTTGCCTACGTGGTGTCGGGCTCGCAGCCCGCTGGCGCGGCCAAGACCGAGCTCGACCTGTACGGTGTCACCAAGGAGGCGCGCGACACGGAAGTGGCGGATCGCCTGAAGCGCGTCGGCAGCATCGAGATCCGTGACGCCAACCGTCCGCTCGTGCAAGGCGAAGTGGTGTTCAAGACGCAATGCGCCGCTTGCCATGGCGCCCCCGGCCTGCCGACCGCACCACACTACGGCGACGCTGCCGCCTGGGGTCCGCGTATCGGCCAGGGCTATGCCACGCTGCTCGAACATGCGCTGAAGGGCAAGGGCGTGATGCCGCCCCAGGGCGGTGGCGACTTCGAAGACCTGGAAATCGGCCGTGCCGTGGTCTACATGGCCAATGCGGGTGGCGCCAAGTTCCCCGTGCCGGAACGGCCGGCCGAAGGCGCCGCGCCGGCGGCGGATGGTGCGGCGGCTCCTGCTGCGCCGGCTGCTGCGGCTCCTGCTGCTGCGGCTGCTGCTGCGACTGAAGGTGCACCGGCTGCTGCTGCGGCGGCGGCTCCTGCGGCAGCCCCTGCCGCCACCACCGCCGAGGCGGCGCCTGCTGCTGCACCGGCACCGGCCAAGTAAGCACGCAGACCCTGCAAGACGAAGCCGACCCCCGAGGTCGGCTTTTTCATTGGCGCGGTGGATGCCACGCGTGACTCGCTCGTTGCCGCACGCAAACCGAGTCCTTTGCCCGGCGCCGACGCCGACCCGCCCGGATGCCGGTGAAGCGCTACGCGCGCTGCGCGGCATGCATCGCCGCGGGGCTCATGACGTGCCCAAAGCGCGCGGGCAGATCGGCGGCGAGGACATCCTCCGGCTGCCAGCGCCCCTGCTCGATGGCTTCGGCCGCCACGCCCACATCCTGCGTGTGGACCAGGCCCAAGCCGGCATCCGCGACGAGATAGAGCTTTCCCGCTTCGTCCATCAGGCAGGCGGTGGGTTCGGCGGCAGCGCCGGTGTGCGCCGTCACGGCGAAGTCGCCCTCGGCAATGCGCCATACGAAAGGCGCCGCTTCCAGTTCCACATACACGCGCTGCGGCCCGTTCTGGAAGAACCATTGGCCGGCATCGTCGTGTTCGTAGTTGCGCTGGATGAAGTCGATCAGCTTGGCATGCTCCAGCAGCGAGCCCCGGGCCTCCACGAAGGATCCGGCCGCCTGCGTGCGATCGTCGCGCAGATACCAGTTGCCACGCGCATCGAGACCGAGCCAGCCGTAGCAATGCGGCACGTTGGGCCATTTGACAAGGGCTTGCTTGACGATGTCATCCATGCGGGCATTTTGCGCGCATGGATCCGGCACGCACGGCCCGGGTCCGAATGAATCTGCACCATGCCTGATCGCGCCGCATCGCGCCACCCGGTTGCGGGCATCCGCAGCCCCACAGGCGCGGTGCAGCCGCCCACCGCTATTGCGCCCGCAACCACTCCCCCACCGCCTGCGGCATCGTCTGCACATGCCCCGGCGGCAACCCGCGCGGAAAGCCCACGTGCCCGCCCTGCGCCGGTTGCCACAGCGTGACATTGGCCCCCACCTCACCCGGACGCGGCAGGCTGTCCGCCGGCACGAAGGGGTCGTTGGCCGCGTTGACCACCAGTGCCGGGATGCGGATCTCCGACAGGTGCGGCTTGGCCGAGCCGCGGCGCCAGTAGTCCTCGGTGTCCTTGAAGCCGTGCAGCGGCGCGGTGAAGACGTTGTCGAAGGTGTAGAGGTCGCGGGCCGCGACGAGCGCCTCGCGGTCGAACAGGCCGGGATGCTGTTCCAGCTTGGCCAGCGCCTTGGGCTTCATGGTCGACAGGAACATGCGCGTGTAGACCAGCTTGTTGAAGCCCTGGCCGATGGCGCGACCGCCGGCGGCCAGGTCGACCGGCGCCGACACCGCCGCCACGGACCGCACGATGCGGCTCGCGCCGTTGCCCGCTTCCTCGGCCCAGCGCAGCAGCGCATTGCCGCCAAGCGACACGCCCGCTGCATACATTTCGCCGCCGCCCGCGGCATCGTGCTTCGCGCGAAGCCGCCCGAGAATCCAGCCGATCTCCTCGAAGTCGCCCGAGTGGTAGGCGCGCGGCCCCAGGTTCAGCTCACCGCTGCAGCCGCGGAAGTGCGGCACCGCGAAGGCCATGCCGCGCGCCGCCGCAAAGGCCGCAAAAGCCTCGGCATAGTGGCTTCGCGACGAGCCTTCGAGCCCATGGAACAGCACCAGCAATGGCTGCCCCTTGCGCACCGGCGCTTCGAGAAAGTCCACATCGACGAAGTCGCCATCCGGCGTGGGCCAGCGCTCGCGCCGATAGACCGGTGCGGGGCCCTCGGTGCGACGGCCATAGAGTGCGGGCCAGATGGTTTGCAGGTTGCCACCGGGCAACCAGCGCGGGGCTGCGTAGGTCTGCATCAATGAAGGGTCTGGGGGAGTTCGCTCGCGTCGTCGGGTTCGCGGGCGGAGCCGGGGCTGGCATGGTGCGCGACCATGCGCCAGCCCTCGGCGGTCTTGTGATAGACGTTGGTGGCCAGCACGTAGGCGTGGCGAGGGCCGTCGGGCGTGAGCACCTCGATGCGCTCCAGCACGTTGTGCACCGCGCTGGCCAGCGACTCGACCTTGCGCACATGCGCCGGCGTGGCATGGATGGCGCCGTTGCCGAACATCTGCTCGAAGGCTGCCCGGATCGCCACCGGCCCGACCAGGCGCGGACCGCCAGGATGCACGCAGAACACCTCGTCCTCGTCGGACCAGCAGGCCATCAACGCCTCGACGTCGCCACGCTGCAGCGACTCGTAGAAGGCGGCCTCGACATCGTCGGCGGTGCCGCCCAGGGCGGCGGCTCGGTGAGGGGTCTTGGGCATGGCCCGATTTTGCCTTGCTCTCCCGTGATCGGTCCGATGGTCGGGAGGCTTTGATTCACGATCAACTGACAAATAAGTGTCGTCAAGCAAGAAATGTCAAGTCTTGACAGCCCGGCACGTTGGGCCGATCTTGCGCAGACAACTCCAGGGGATCGCATGCTCACCCAGACCACCCTTGCCGGGCCGGCGCCCGCGCCCTTCCTGGTGCGTCGCCGCATCGCCATCTGGCGGGTTCTGCTGGGCAGCATCCTGCTCGCGCTGTTGCTCGGGGAATCCGCGTCGCCGCCGCCGTGGCTGATGAGCGCGATGGTGCTGGTGGCGATTGCCTTCGTGAGCCTGGCGCTGGTGGGACGGCTGTGGTGCGCCCTCTACATCTCCGGACGCAAGGGAACGATGCTGGTGAAGGACGGCCCCTATTCGATGTCGCGCCATCCGCTCTATGTCTGCAACCTCATCGGCATGGTCGGGCTGGGCGCGCTCACGGGCTCCCTGCTGGTGTTGACCGTGCTGGTCGCCGCTTTCGCGATCCTGTATCCGGCGGTGATCAGGGCCGAGGAGCAGCTGATGCAGGACCGCTTTCCCGAGTACGCGGTGTACGCGCACGCCACGCCGGCCTTTGTCCCGCAGGTGGCGCTGTACCGCACGCCGGCCGAGTGGACCGTCAATGTCCGCGCCTACCTGCGCAACGCCCGTGATTCGATCTGGTTTCCCTTGATGACGGCGGTGATCGCGGGCATCCGGCATGCGCACGATATCGATGTGCTGCCGGAGTTGTTCGACTTGGTATAGGCCCCGAATGCGCCTGCGGCGCCACGTGCGGCCGCAGGAGGCGGCTGCTCTTGCGGGCGGGCCGTCCAAGCCTGCACGGGCAGGCCTCGAGCCGCGGCCCTCAGTCCCTCAAGCGGGTGCACCCAGCGGCACGGCAAAGTCGGTTCCGCGGGTGCCCCCGAATGAATTCCTGGCAACAACAGACTGCTTCACCTTGTTGTGCCTCCCAGCCAGCCGTCCACCACCTCGTCGAGGCTGCCTTGCGTGGCCCGCCACACGATCTCCGGCGAGGCCACGTGCACGCCCGGTGGCGCCACTTGCAGGGCGCGCTCGACGAACTCCGCGACCTTGCTCGCGCGCACCGGCTGCTCGCTGCTCGGCACCATGAAGCGAAAGATCGAAAGCATCCACGCGGCCAGTCGCTCGGCTGGATTCGCGAAGCGCTGCGCCGTCGGCTTCTGCGCCGAGCGCACGAGCAGCACGCGCTCGAAGCCCAATGCGACGACGGCATGCTCGTCGAGGCCGGCCAGGCCGTGCTTGAGGGCGTCGGGCATGCGGCCTTGCGCATGCGGTTGCACGACGGCGATGGTCCGCACGCCGCAGGCCTTCAACCAGCGCGCGAGCTCGGGCAGGTCGGTTGGCGCGGGTGTCCACAGCGCACGCTCGCGATCGTGAAAGAGCCGAGGCGGATCGAAGGACACCAGCGCCACGTCCGCCGCGCACAAGGGCCACTGCGCGATCGGCAAGGCGGGCACCTGCAAGGACGCGACGCCGCGCAAGCCATCGGTGATCGGCTCCTTCGCGAGCAACAGCAGCCGCGCATACCGTTGCGCCCCGGCCAGGCGGTTGAACAACTCGTTGCCCAGCGCACCCGTGGCGCCGGCCAGCAGCAGCGTGGATGCGGCGGTACGTGCAGGCGGTGGCACATGGCGGCCCGCGGCCTGAATCGCTTGAAAGGTATCGACCGCCATGGCATCTATGCTACCGTCGCCGCCTTGTCTTGCAGGAGGAACGAACGATGAAACGCTGGCTGTTCATGATCATGGTGGCCCTGTCGTTGACGGGCTGTGGTTACAACGATTTCCAGACGCTCGACGAGAGCAGCAAGTCGGCCTGGAGCGAGGTGCTCAACCAATACCAGCGGCGCGCGGACCTGGTGCCGAACATCGTGGCCAGCGTGAAGGGCGAGGCCAGCTTCGAGCAGGACACCTTGACCAAGGTGGTGGAAGCGCGGGCCAAGGCCACGTCGATCCAGGTCACGCCCGAGACGCTCAACAACCCCGAGGCCTTCAACAAGTTCCAGCAGGCGCAGGGCGAACTGTCGGGTGCGCTGTCGCGGCTCATGGTGGTGGCCGAGAAGTATCCGCAGCTGCAGGCCAATCAGGCTTTTCGTGACCTGCGCGTGACGCTGGAGGGCACCGAGAACCGCATCACCGTGGCCCGCAACAACTACATCAAGACGGTGCAGGCGTACAACGTGCTCTCGCGCAGCTTCCCGACCAACATCACGGCGAAGATCTTCGGCTATCCGCCGAAGCCGACCTTCAGCGTCGAGAACGAGGCCGAGATCTCGAAGCCGCCGAAGGTGGACTTCGAAAAGAAATAGGCGCGCTCCCGGTCTCCGCGCAAAACATGTGACTTCCCTCCAGGCTTCGCGCACCGCGTGCGCTTCCGCCCCTTGCCGAGAACGACGCAGTCGGCTTGGTCATTCCGGGTCCGAGGCGATTTCCGAAGGGACCGTGCCGGGGGCGGCACTGGTGAAGCGTGTCCTCGCCGCCCTCTTGCTGTTCACTCTGGTGCTGGGCACGGCCTTCGCGCAAAACGTGCAGCCGGTGCCCGCGCTCACGGCGCGCGTGATCGATCAGACCGGCACGCTCGATGCCACGCAGCGCCAGGTGCTGGAGGCCAAGCTCGCCGATTTCGAGACGAAGAAGGGCTCGCAGATCGTCGTGCTGATGGTCGCGACCACGGCGCCCGAGGACATCGCGAGCTATGCGTACCGCGTGGCGAGCACCTGGAAGATCGGGCGCAAGGACATCGGCGACGGCGTGCTGGTGATCGTTGCCAAGGACGATCGCAAGATGCGCATCGAGGTGGCCAAGGCCCTCGAAGGCGCGGTGCCCGACCTGGCGGCGGCGCGCATCATCGACAACGAGATGAAGCCGCGCTTCCGCAACAACGACTTCGCGGGCGGGCTCAGCGCTGCCACCGACCAGCTCATCGCGCGCATCAATGGCGAGGCGCTGCCGGAGCCGACGGCCCGCGACAGCGGCGACGATGGCTTCCACATTGGCGACGTGGACTGGGGCGAACTGGGCATCTTCCTGTTCTTCGGCGTGCTGGTGGTGGGACGGGTGGCACGCTCGATCCTGGGCAGCAAGCTGGGGCCGCTGGTCACTGGCGTGGGCGCGGGCGTGGTGGCGATGGTGATCACGTCGAGCATCGTGCTCGCGGTGATCGCGGGCATCGTGGCGCTGGTGTTCACGCTGGTGTCGGGCGCGATCGGCCTGCCGGCGTTGGGCGGCGGGCGGCGCGGCGGCTTTGGCGGGGGCGGCTTCGGTGGGGGGTTCGGCGGCGGTGGCGGCTTTGGCGGCGGCTCATCGGGCGGCGGCGGTTTCAGCTCCGGCGGGGGCGGCGATTTCGGTGGCGGCGGCGCCTCGGGGGATTGGTAGGCATGGCCGATTTCTTCTCCAGGCTCGGGCGCATCTGGCGCCATCGCTGGCTCGACGAGGCGCAGGTGCGCCGCGTGCTGCCCGAGGACATGCTGGAGCGGCTGACGCGCCGCGTGGCCGCCAGCGAGCATCGCCACACGGGCGAGATCCGCATCTGCGTCGAGGCCGGCCTGCCGATGTCCTACCTGTGGCGCGACGCCCCGGCGCGGCAGCGCGCGATCATGCTGTTCGGCAAGCTGCGCGTGTGGGACACCGAACAGAACAACGGCGTGCTGGTCTACCTGCTGCTGGCCGAGCACGCGATCGAGGTCGTGGCCGACCGCGGCATCGATGCGCATGTCGATGACGCCGAATGGGCGGCCATGACGAAGCGCATGGGCGCCGCCTTCCGCGAAGGCCGCTTCGAGGACGGGCTGACGCAGGCGCTGGAGGAAGTGTCGGCCTTGCTGGTCGAACACTTCCCGAGTGCGCCGGATACGCCCTCGCGCAACGAACTGCCCGATGCGCCCGTGATCCTGTGAACGTGCCGGCGGAACAAGCGGCACGCTTCATCGAGGAGGTGCTGCGCAACGATCACAACCGCGTCATCCTCGCGCGAATGCCGGCGCTGGCGCTGCCCGATGCGTGGCTGGTGGCGGGCTGCCTGTTCCAGACCGTATGGAGCCTCCGTGCCGGGCGCGCGCCGACCGATGGCATCCGCGACTACGACCTGTTCTATTTCGATGGCAGCGATTTGTCGGAGAAAGCCGAGCAGGCCGTGGGTGCACGCGTGCATCGCCTGTTCGAAGACCGCGGCATCGTGGTCGAGGCGAAGAACCAGGCGCGCGTCCATACCTGGTACGGCGACTGGTTCGGGCATGACTATCCGGCGCTGACCTGTGCCCGAGACGGCATCGACCGCTTCCTGGTGGCCGGCACCTGCGTCGCACTGCAACCGGGCCCGCACGGACCGACGCTGTATGCGCCGCACGGGCTCGACGCGATCTACGACGGCGTGCTGGCGCCGAATGCGCTGTGCGACCACCGTGCGCTGTACCTGCGCAAGGCCCGCGACTATGCGGCGCGCTGGCCCGGATTGCGGCTGGCTGAGGTAGCTGGGGGCGTTTGAAGCAGGAAATACGGAATCGGACTTGACCGTACGCGAAGGACGCGAAGAAACGCGAAGGACGCAAAAAAGTCAAAAGATAACCAAAGAAGCATTTTTTGGTTTCCTTTCGCGTCCTTCGCGAAACCTTCGTGTCCTTCGCGTACGGTCAAGTCCGCATTCCCGCTGCCTTGGAACCCCTGCGAACCCCCGCCACGGAAGACATGCCGCCAGGTTACTGGCTCGCCCGCGGCCCGCGGGTGAGCGCGGTGGCCGAGGCCAGTCGCTCGCTCGAACCGGACGCACGCGCGGCTGCCGACTTCACGTCAACGCCGTGGTCGTGCCGCGCCATCTGTGATGCGCATTTCGGCACGGCTCGCTTGTACTTGCTGTGCTTGGCGCTCGCGTTCTGGCAGCCTGGCGCGGAGGCCTTGGCGGTCAACGCGAAGAGCGTGCACATGAGCGAGATCGCCAGGGCGATGGCGACGGGAATCCAGCGTCGCTTGAAGACGGGTCTGATCGTTGGGGAATACATGGCAATCGGGAAATCTGAGATCGGGGTGCGCCAGGCCGCCGCCGGTGGGCGTGCGAGCCTTTATTGCGGGCTGCGCGGACGGGTTCTCCACCGGCCGTGCTCGCGATCTGGCGCTGCGAGTGGGGAGTGTCCGGTCGGCGTCCCCCCTCGACAATGGCCAGAGCGCGCTTTCAGAAGCGGCCCTCACGACTTTGGGAAAGGTCGCACAGGAAAAGGACTTCGTCAGGCTCCCAGGAGGCGGCGGTTGACCGAGTGGGTCGCGTCCAGCTCCAGTTGCACCGCGCGGGTGACGTTCGACAACGCCAGCAGCCTGCGGTTGTTCTCGCGCAGCCGCGCCGACATGCCGGTGCAAATGGCCAGCAGCAGCCGCGCCGCGACGGCCGGGTGGGTGTCGATCAGCGCCAGCAGCATGGCGCTCGACAGGATGGCCAGCTTGACGTCGGTGAGCGCGGTGCAGGTGGCCGAGCGGGGCGAGCCGTCGATGGCGCCCATGTCGCCGAGCAGGCTGCCGGGGCCGATCATCGAGATGACCAGCCGCTCGCCGGCGATGCCGTTGCCGCTCTCGGCGCGCAGGTCGCCCTCGAGCACCAGCGCCATGTAGCCGGTGTCCTCGGTCTCGCCCTCCTCCATCACCACCGTGCCCATGGTGACGAAGACCGGCTCCATCGAGTCCACGATGATCATCGCGTCGGCCAGGGTGAGCTGGGTCATGGGCGCGGACGCGATCAACAGCCGGGCCGCGCGCTCGCGCAGGTCGGGTGCGGCGAAGGAAGGATGGTCGAACAGCATCGAGGGTCTGGAACTAAAGTGCCGGCAACGTCCATACGTTGTTGCCACCGACGCCATGGAATCGCCGGTGCGGCATCGCTTCCATCAGCCAGCCGCCAGTGAACTCCCCGAAGGCAGGCAGGATAGCGCGGTCCGGTTCGCTCACGAAGCAGGGTAAGCGCAAACTGTCGCGTCCACGCCCATGCAACTTGCATACCGGATGCAGATGACCTGCCAGGACGAAATGCGTGGGGTGCGCTTGCGGATGGTGGCAGCAGGCGAAGGGACCGAGCAGCCAGGGCTCGTCGACCACGTCGATGTCCAGCGCACCGGGCGGATCGCCGGCGCGGCTGTCGTGGTTGCCGCGCACCAGCGTCATCGCGATGGCGGCATGGCCCGCGCGCCAGGCTTGCACCGCGGCGAGCACCGTGCGCGCCTGCGCGGCATGCAGGAAGTCGCCGAGGAACACGATGCGCCGCGGCGCACGGCGCGCGATCAGATCGTCGAGCCGCGCGAGGTTCTGCCGCGTCGTGCCGCCCGGCACCGGCTGGCCCAGCGCGCGGTACGTCGCGGCCTTGCCGAGGTGCAGGTCGGCGACGAACAGCGTGCCGCCGGCCGGCCACCAGAGCGCGCGTTGGGGCAGAAGGCAGAGGGACTCACCCGCCCATTGGACCTGGCAAGGCGATGTTTCGGATACGGATACGGACATGGGCGCAGTGTCCGTCGAGTGTCGCAAAGTTCGAATGCCCCCGGCGCGCCGAAGCCTCTCGTGGACAGCCCCAGCGCGTATGCACCCAGGGCGAGCAAAGCGAAGCCTGCCGCAGGCGCATTCGGGAGTGGGCTTAGTCCGGCACACCTTTCAATTCCGCCAGCCAGACCTCGGCCTCCGAATCGCTCGGCGCGCGCCAGTCGCCGCGCGGGGACAGCGAGCCGCCGGAGCCGACCTTCGGCCCGTTCGGCACGCAGGAGCGCTTGAACTGGCTGGTCTTGAAGAAGCGCCAGAGGAAGGTGCCGAGGTGGCGCTTGATGTCGCGCAGCCCGTACTCGTTGCGCACCAGTTCGTGCGAATCGTCCGGCCACGCGCCTTGCGTGAGGTCGTGCCATGCCGTGTAGGCGAGGAAGGCCACCTTGGTCGGGCGGAAGCCGTAGCGCAGCGTGTAGTAGAGATTGAAGTCCTGCAGCTCGTAGGGGCCGATGGTGTCCTCGGTCTTCTGGCTCGGCTGGTCGGCGCCGGGCGTGGACGGGATCAGTTCGGGGCTGACCTCGGTGTCGAGGATGGCGCGCAGTACGTCGCTGCCGTCACTGCCGATCTGGCCGGTGTCGGCGACCCAGCGCACCAGGTGCTTGATCAGCGTCTTCGGCACGCTGGCGTTGACGTTGTAGTGCGACATGTGGTCGCCCACGCCGTAGGTGCACCAGCCGAGTGCCAGCTCGCTGAGGTCGCCGGTGCCGACCACGATGCCGTTGTGCAGGTTGGCCAGGCGGAACAGGTGGCTGGTGCGCTCGCCGGCCTGCACGTTCTCGAAGGTGATGTCGTATCGGGGCGCCGCGTCGGAATGGGGATGCTCCAGGTCCTTGAGCATCTGCAGGCAGCTGGGACGGATGTCGATTTCCTGCGCCGAGCAACCGGTCGCGGCCATCAGCTTGTGCGCCTGCGAGAGGGTGCGGTCGCTGGTGGCAAAGCCGGGCATCGTGTAGGCCAGGATGTTGGCGCGCGGCAGCTTCAGGCGGTCCATGGCCTGCGCGCAGACCATCAGCGCGTGGGTCGAATCAAGGCCGCCGGAGACGCCGATGACCAGCTTCGAGATGCCGGTCGCCTCCATGCGCTGCACCAATGACTGCACCTGGATGTTGAACACCTCATGGCAGCGCTCGTCGCGCGTCCTGGCATTGGCCGGCACGTAGGGAAAGCGCTCCACCTTTCGCATGAGGCCATGCGGCGGCTGCGCCGGCACGGCCACGTCGAAGGGCACCGTGCGCCACTTCGACAGTTCGGCCTTGTGCTTCTGCACCGACACGCCGAAGGAGTTCTGCCGCATGCGCTCGCGCGAGACGCGCTCCAGGTCCACGTCGGCCGAGACGATGTGCGAGCTGTTGCTGAAGCGCTCGCTCTCGGCCAGCATCTCGCCGCTTTCGTAGATCAGGCCCTGGCCGTCCCAGGCCAGGTCGGTGGTCGACTCGCCGATGCCGGCCGACGAGTACAGGTAGGCCGCCAGGCAACGCGCCGAATGCAGGCTCACCAGCTGATGCCGATAGGCCGACTTGCCGATGGTGATGTTCGATGCGGAGAGGTTCACCAGCACCGTGGCGCCGGCCAGCGCGGCGTAGCTCGATGGCGGGATCGGCACCCAGACGTCCTCGCAGATCTCGACGTGCAGCTTGAGCAGCGGGATCTGCCGGCACTGGAACAACAGGTCGGCGCCGAAGGGGATGCGCTCGCCGCGCCAGTCGATCTCGGTGGACAGCGCGGCATCGGCGGCGTTGAACTGGCGGCCTTCGTAGAACTCGCCGTAGTTGGGCAGGTAGGTCTTGGGCAGCACGCCGAGCAGCTTGCCGCCGGCGACCACGGCGGCGCAATTGAAGAGCCGATGGTCGACCCGCAGCGGCAGGCCGACGATGGCCGCCGCGCCAATGGATGCCGAGGCTTCGACCACCTGCTGCAGCGCGACTCCGCACGCATCGAGCAAGGCGGCCTGGTGGAACAGGTCGTCGCAGGTGTAGGCCGACAGGCCCAGCTCGGGGAAGGCCACGACGACGGCGCCTTCGGCCGCCGCCTCTCGGTAGAGCCGGATCGCCTCCGCCGCGTTGAACACCGGATCGGCCACGCGATTGCGCGGCACGGCGACGGCGACGCGGGCGAAGCCATGCGCGTAGGGGTTGAGGAACGAGAGCTGCGGGTCAGTCATTCATGTCTTCCGATGGGACGTTCTGGGCGCCACGCGATGGTCGTCGAAAAGCGTGCTGCCCGGATTGTCGGATCACCGCGCGAAATCGTCTGACGCGGGGCCATGCCACGCAGCTGCATCATGGGACATCGTCGCGGGCATACTTCGCGGCCAACGGTCCACCCCCCCCAAGCCTGGAGCAAACGCCAATGACGACGCAGCAGGAAAGCAACGAGCCCGGCGCGCGCACTCATGTGGTCGACGGCGCCGCCGTGCTCGGCCATGAGGTGTACGGCCGCGGACCGATCCCGGTGCTGGTCATGAACGACTGGCTGTGCGACACCTCGACCTGGGACGACGCGCGCAAGTACCTCGACACCAGACGCTTCGCCTTCGCCCTCGTCGATCTACGCGGCTACGGCAGGTCGCGTGACCGCACCGGCACCTGCACACTGGCGGAGGCCGCAGCCGATGTCATGGCAGTGGCGCAGGCTCTTCGGTGGGATCGATTCGCGATCGTCGGGCATTCGATGAGTGCGCTCGTGGCGCTGCATCTCGCACAACACCATGCCGACCGCATCACGCGGGCCGTCGTGCTGACGCCGCCACCGCCCGCGGGTTTCGGCGCGGACGACGCGATGCTCGCGGCATCCCAAGGGCTCGCGCTGGCCGATGACGAGACGCGCCTGCAGAGCTTCACGCAGCGCTTCGGCGCCCGCCTGTCTCCGGGCTGGACGGCGTACAAGGCCGCTCGCTGGCGCACCTGCGCCGAGCCGTCCGCGGCGGCCGCGTACGTCGCCATGTTCGCCCGCGACGGCTTGCCCGATCCGCCTGCGCGCATCGCGCTGCCGGTGCTGGCCATCACCGGCGAGCAGGATGCGCCACCGATGCGCCGCGAGGCGGTCGAGCGCTCGCTGGGGCCGCTGTGCCACCAGCTCACCATTGAATCGCTGGCCGACTCGGGCCACTATCCGATGCAGGAGATGCCGCCATTGACCGTGGCGCTGGTCGAGCGGTTCCTTGGCGCATAGCGCACCGTCCGTCATTCATCCCACAGAAGAGGCATTCATGATCGATCACACAGGCTTGGGCGTCAGCGACTTCGCGCGAAGCAAGGCCTTCTACACCCAGGCGCTCGCGCCCATCGGCTATGCGCTGTTGATGGAAGTCCCCGCCGCGCTCAGCGGACACGGCGACAACGCGGGATTCGGCGTCGCGCCCAAGCCCGACTTCTGGATCGCCGCCGGCACGGCGAACGTCCCGCCCATCCACATCGCGTTCCGCGTCGACACACGGGCCCAGGTCGACGCCTTCCATGCCGCGGCCCTGGCCGCGGGCGGCAAGGACAACGGCGCACCGGGACTGCGGCCGCACTACCACCCGAACTACTACGGGGCGTTCGTGCGCGATCCGGACGGGCACAACATCGAGGCGGTATGCCACGCGCCCGCGTAGCGCTCCATCCATGACCTCCCTGTGTCTCCACGTCGATGCGCAGTTCGCGAGCCCGTACGCGATGTCCGTTTTCGTCGCGCTTCATGAAAAGGCGCTGGCCTTCGAGATGGCGACCGTGGACCTCGGCGCCGGTGAGCAGCATGCCGCGGTTTTCGCGGCGCTGTCGCTCACGCGCCGCGTGCCTGCCCTGGTTCACGACGGCTTTGCGTTGTCGGAGTCGTCGGCGATCACGGAATACATCGACGAGGTCTTCGAAGGCCATCCGCTGTATCCCACGCAGCCGCGCGACAAGGCGCGGGCGCGGCAAGTCCAGGCATGGCTGCGCAGCGACCTGATGCCGCTGCGGCAGGAGCGGCCCACGGAAGTCCTGTTCTACGGCGCCCGGCCGCCGGCGCTTTCCGCGACTGCACAAGAGGCCGCGGCCAAGCTCTGCGCGGCCGCGCAGAACCTGTTGCAGGAAGGCGCCAAGCACCTGTTCGGCCAATGGTCCATCGCCGATGTCGACCTTGCACTGATGCTGAACCGGCTCATCCTGAGCGGCGAGCCGGTGCCCCGGCGGCTCGAAACGTATGCGGCGCACCAATGGCTCCGGCCCACGGTGCAAATGTGGATCGACCAGCGACGGCCGCCGCTGTAGGCGAGCGCATTGGCGCGCGGCACCGACGCGCCCGGACACTTCAAGGTAAAGGCGCACGAAGGACGCTTGACAGCGCCCGCCCGCGGCAGTAGATCCATCCGAGCAGTCCAGCGCCCACCGCCTGAAGATCAACCGAGCGAGAGGAAGCCGCATGAGCCAGCCAGTTGCATCGCCGCGCAAGCCCGTCGTCCTGGCCCCTGGCGAGGGCCGCGCCTATCCGATGGGCCGGATCTCGGCCGTGTTCAAGGCCGACGAAGCGGAAACCGCGTCGCGCTACTCGGTCTCGGAATGGTGGCTCGAGCCGACGACGCAGGGGCCCGGCGCCCATTCGCACGACGAGGACGACCTGTTCTACGTCATCGAAGGCGCCATGAGCCTGCGCGTGGGCGATCCCTTCGAGCCCATGATGCCGGGCATTGCCGAGTGGTTCACCCGGAATCCGCCGAAGGACGCCGGCAGCTGAGGCAATTGAGCCCGCGAGCGACGGGCGCAGCGTCACGACGGGCACGACGGCCACGTCGAGCCAAGGCCGGGCGCTGGTTAGGATGGCAGCGATTTCCGAAGGACCTTCATGCCATTAGCGAGCGAGATCGCCAGTTTCCTGGCCGCCGAGTTTCCGCAATCCAAGTGCACCGTGCTCTCCGTGGGCGACAAGGCCGCGACCATCCGACACGAAGTCGGTATCGCCGAACTGCGGCCGGGCGGCACGGTCGCCGGCCCGGTGCTCATGACCGTCGCGGACGTGGCGCTGTACGTGGCCCTGCTGGGGGAGATCGGCATCGTCCCACTGGCGGTCACCACCAGCCTCAACATCAACTTCCTGCGCAAGCCATCGGCTGACCGGGCCATCATTGGCGAGTGCAAGCTCATCAAGCTGGGCCGGACGCTGGCGGTGGGCGAGGTGAGCCTCTATTCCGAAGGACTGGAGGAGCCGGTCGCGCATGTGGTCGGCACGTACGCGATTCCGCCCAGGACCGCCTGAGCCTTGCACTGCGCCAATCCGCCCCCAGTTCCGGCCCATGACCGAATCGCCGTCACTCCACATCGTCTGCCCGCACTGCCACACCACCAACCGCGTGCGCGAGGCGCAACTGGGCAGCGCGCCCGATTGCGGCAACTGCCACAAGCCGCTGTTCACGGCGCATTCGGCCGCGCTGGACGAAGCGGCGTTCGACCGCCACGTCGCGCGCAACGAAATCCCTGTGCTGGTCGATTTCTGGGCGCCCTGGTGCGGGCCATGCCGGCAGATGGCGCCGGGCTATGAGCAGGCCGCGGCGCAACTGGAGCCGCATGTGCGCGTGGCCAAGGTCGACACCGAGGCCGTGCCGAACCTGGGTGCGCGCTTCAACATCCGCAGCATTCCCACGCTGGCCCTCTTTCGCGGCGGCCGCGAGGTGGCGCGCCAGGCCGGCGCGATCGGTGCGGCGGATATCGTGCGCTGGGTGAAGGCGAACCGGGGGCGCTGAGGGGGCTACCGGGCATGGTCGACGGACGCGACCACGTACAGCACGCCATCCAGGCGCACCAGGTTGTACGACTCGCGCCAGGTGGCGAGCGTTTCCCCATTCACGCCGCCGATGTGCCAAGTGACGCTGGCCACCACGGCCTGGCTGCCGAGCGGCGTCACGACCAGGTCGTCGAAGCGGCCCGAATGGCAACCCTTGCCGCTGTAGTCCTCCACCATCATCTGGAAGTACGCCTCGACTTCCGCTTGCGTCTGAAAGCAGACCGCGCTGCCATCGCTTTGCACGGCAAGAAAGGGCGCGCGATACAGCCGCGCCACCTGGCGGCCGTCGAAAGTGCTGAAGGCGACGACGAATGCGTCGAAGAATGCGTTGACTTCCCTGTGCAGATCGATCGTGTCGTCCATCCGCTGTTTATACGCCCTGGACAGTTGCCGGGACAACGCGGAAGAAAGCATGCATTCGGAGGCGTGTCGTCGCGCTCACAACGGCGGCAGCGGCCGCGAGACCTTGCGCTCCCGGCGCCCCCTTCCCGCGCGCTCGCCACCTCCCGCCGACACGTTCTCCTGCCCGAACGCCAGCGTCTTCTTCACACGCTCCACATCCCCCATCGGCACCGCCCCGCCGGCGGCCTTCTCCAACTGCTCGACCATGCGCGCGATGCGGTCGGCGACGCTCTCGTTGGTGAGCTTCTCGCGGAACAGCTCGACCATCAGCGGGAACGAGAAGGGCGTGGGCCGCGCCAGCGTCTTCACCACCAGTTGCTGCGTCGCGATGCGCGCGAGGCTGGCGCGCAGGCGGGTGATTTCGAGTTCCTGCGCCAGCAGTTCCTGCTCGGCCTGCAGCAGCAACATGTTCTGCGGGTCGTACTTGCGAAACACCTCCCAGAACAGCGATGACGAAGCCTGCAGTTGCTTGTTGCTGCGCTTCTCGCCGGGGTAGCCCTGGAAGATCAGGCCCGACACGCGCGCGATCTCGCGGAAGCGGCGCCGGGCGAGTTCGGTCGCGTTGAGGCTCTCCAGCACCTCGTGCAGCAGCGTGCTTTCATCGCGCGCCTGCAGCACCTGCGGCAGCAACGCCGGCCAGTCGACTTCGGTGGCACTCAGCAGCTCGAAGCCGTAGTCGTTGACGGCGATCGAGAAGGTGCGCGGCGCCAGTTGCGCCACGCGCCAGGCGATCAGGTTGGCCAGGCCCATGTGGACCTGCCTTCCAGCGAACGGGTAGAGGAAGAGGTGCCAGCCCTCGCGCGTCTTGAGCAACTCCGCCAGCAGGGTCTGCGGCGTGGGCAGCGCCGACCACTGCTGCTGAAGCTCCAGCAGCGGGCGCACGCATTGCAACTCGGGCGACTCGTAGCGGCCCTCGCCGGCAAGCGCCAGTTGCTGCACGACCGCATCGGCCAGCGTCGTGGTCAACGGCATGCGGCCACCGTTCCAGCGCGGCACCGCCGGCCGCTTGCCTGATGCGCGGCGCACCCAGGCGGTCATCTCGCGGATGCGCACCAGCTCCAGCAGCCTGCCACCGAACAGGAAGCAGTCGCCCGGCTTCATGCGTGCGACGAATCCCTCCTCCACGCTGCCGATCTTCGCCCCGCCGACGTACTGCACCGCCATGCTCGCGTCGCTGACGATGGTGCCGATGTTCATGCGATGACGCCGCGCCAGCCGCGTGTCGGGCACGCGCCAGATGCCTTCGGCGTCGGGCACGGCGCGGCGGTAGTCGGGGTAGGCCGCGAGCGACGGACCGCCTTGCGCGACGAAGGACAGGCACCAGTCCCAACTTTCGCGACCGAGGTGTTCGTAGGCCGCCGTCTCGCGCACTTCGTCGTACAGCTCGTCGGGCCTGAAGCCGCCGCCGAGTGCCACGGTGACCAGGTGCTGCACCAGCACGTCGAGCGGCTGGATCGGCGTGCTGCGCGCCTCGATGTGGCCGGCCGCGATGGCGGCGCGCGCGGCGGCGCCCTCGACCATCTCGATGCTGTGCGTCGGCACCAGCGTGATGCGCGACGGACGACCGGGCGCGTGGCCGGAGCGCCCCGCCCGCTGCAGCAGGCGCGCGACGCCCTTGGGCGAACCGATCTGCAGCACGCGCTCGACCGGCAGGAAGTCCACGCCCAGGTCGAGGCTCGAGGTGCAGACCACGGCGCGCAGCTCGCCCTTCTTCAGGCCGGCCTCGACCCACTCGCGCACCGCACGGTCGAGCGAGCCATGGTGCAGCGCGATCACGCCGGCCCATTCGGGCCTGGCTTCGAGCATGGCCTGGTACCAGATCTCCGACTGCGAGCGCGTGTTGGTGAAGACCAGCGTGGTGCTGCTTCCTGCTATCTCGTCGATGACCTGCGGCAGCATCGTCAGGCCCAAGTGGCCGCCCCAGGGGAAGCGCTCGGCACGGCCGGGCAACAGGGAATCGATGACCAGGTCCTTCGGCACCTCGCCCTGCACCATCACGCCTTCTTGGCCGGCGAGCAGGGTGCGCATGGCCGCGGGCAGGTTGCCGAGCGTGGCCGACATGCCCCACACGCACAGCGCCGGATTCCAGCGGCGCAGGCGCGCGAGCGCCAGCTGCACCTGGACGCCGCGCTTGTTGCCGAGCAGCTCGTGCCACTCGTCGACGACGACCATCCGCACGGTGTCGAGCACGTCCCTGGCGTCGGCGCGGGAGAGCAGGACGGAGAGGCTTTCGGGCGTGGTGACGAGCACGGTCGGCAGGCGCGTGTTCTGCGCGCTGCGCTCGCCGGAGGGCGTGTCGCCGCTGCGGGCGCCGGAGGTCCAGTCGGGTTGGAGCGCTTCGAGCGGTTGCTGCAGGGCGCGCAGCGTGTCGGCGGCGAGGGCGCGCATGGGGGTGAGCCAGAGCACCGCGAGGGGTGGCGCTGATTTTCTGGCGGTTGCGGTTGCGGTTGCGGTTGCGGTTGCGGTTGCGGTTGCGGTTGCGGTTGCGGCTGCGGCTGCTGATTCAGTGCCCGCTACGGACGGCCGTGCAGCGGGCGCCTTGCCGAAAGCCTTCAGCGCGCCCAGCCACACCGCATACGTCTTGCCCGCCCCAGTGGTCGCATGCAGCAGGCCCGAGCGTCCATCGGCGATTGCCTTCCATACCTCGCGCTGGAACTTGAAGGGCTTCCAGCCACGCGAGGCAAGCCATGCGAGCAGATCGGCCTGCTTCACGGCGAGGCCCCTTCGTCCTCCGGCAACAGCCCGGGATCGGGAGAATCGTCCGCGGATTGCACGGCGCCACGCCGACGTGTGCCCGTACCCATGCCCGTACCCATGCCCGCGCCCGTGTCCGCTCCCGCAACAGGCGGCAGCAACGCAGCCAGCGTGTCGAGCGTGTCCGCCTCCTCCACCGGCTTGTCTTCCCGCCACCGCAGCATGCGCGGAAAGCGCACCGCGATGCCGCTCTTGTGCCGCGTGCTGCGCGCGATGCCTTCGAACCCCAGCTCGAACACAAGCGTCGGCCGCACGCTGCGCACCGGGCCGAAGCTCTCGACGGTGGTCTTGCGGATGACCGCATCGACGCGGCCCATCTCCGCATCGGTCAAGCCCGAGTACGCCTTGGCAAACGGCACCAGCTTGCGGTCCTCCTGCCCCGGCGCTGCGTCCCACACCGCGAAGGTGTAGTCGCTGTAGAGGCTCGCGCGACGCCCGTGGCCGCGCTGCGCATAGATCAGCACCGCGTCGATGCTGAGCGGATCGATCTTCCACTTCCACCAGGTACCGACGTCCTTGGTGCGGCCCACGCCATACGCGGCGCGGCGCTGCTTCAGCATCATCCCTTCGACGCCCATCTGGCGCGCGGCCTCGCGTTGGCGGGCCAGGTCGGCCCAGGTCGCGCCGGTGAGCATCGGGCTCGCGATGAGTTGCGGATGCCGCAGCTGCGCGACCAGTTCATCGAACAATGCGCGGCGCTCGTCCTGCGGCAGCGCGCGCAGGTCCCGGCCCTGCCATTCGAGCAGGTCGTAAGCGAGCAGCACCACGGGTATCTCGCGCAGCAGCTTGGCGCCCAGCGTCTTGCGGCCGATGCGGCGCTGCAACTCCGCAAAGGGCTGCACGCGACCTTCGCCCGCGGGCGAAGTCTCATCGCCGCGCCAGACGACGATCTCCCCGTCCAGCACGGTGCCATCGGGCAATGCCTCGCCCATGGTCGCGAGTTCCGGGAAGCGGTCCGTCACCAGTTCCTCGCCGCGCGACCACAGCCACACCGCGCCGGCACGCTTCACAAGCTGCGCGCGGATGCCGTCCCATTTCCATTCGACGATCCAGTCGGCGGGCGGCCCGAGCAGTGCGTCGAACTGCTCGATACCCACGTTGAAGGGATGCGCGAGGAAGAAGGGATAGGGCTGGCCGCTGGTCTTCTGGTTCTGTTCGCCGTCGCTCTCGGCTGCAATCAGCGCCGCATAGTCCTTCGCGGTCGGCTGCCCGCCGATGTGCGTGTAGCCCATCAGCCGCTGCGCGACGCGCTTGGCATCGATGCCGCCCACTGCCGCCAGCGCCTGCGTCACCTGCAGCTTCGACACGCCGACGCGGAAGGCGCCGGTGATGAGCTTGAAGTACACCAGCCGCTCGTCCGGCGCGAGTTGTCGCCACTGCGCGCGCAGCGTGTCGGCGAGTTGCTCCGGCGCGGTCTTGCGCAGCGGCAGCAGGTGTTGCTCGACCCAGGTCGCCAGGCCGAGGTCGTGTTGTTCCGAGGGTGGCGGCAGCAGCAACGCGATGGTTTCGGCCAGGTCGCCCACCGCCTCGTAGCTTTCGTCGAAGAGCCACTCCGGCAGGCCGGCCGCCTCCTGCGCGAGCAGGCGCAGCAGCTTCACCGGCACGAGCTGGCGCGGCTTGCCGCCCGCGAGGAAGTACACGGCCCAGGCCGCGTCCTGCGGTGGCGCGACGCGCAGGTAGCGCTGCAGCGCGGCCTGCTTGCCAAGGCTCGACGTCGTCGCGTCCAGTTCGCGATACAGCGCCGCAAACCTTTTCATGGCTGTTCTTTCGCGTCCTTCGCGGAACCTTCGCGTCCTTCGCGTACGGCCAAGTCCGCTCCCGCTCCCGATCCCGATCCCAATGCCGCCTCCGCCCGGTCCGCCACGTCTTCATCGCCGTACTCGGTCTTGAAGCCTTGCGCATCGAGCCCGTTCTCGCAGAGCCAGCGCACCATCACCGCGACGCTGCCGTGCGTCACCAGCACGCGCTCGGCGCCGGTGCCGGCGATGGCCAGCTGCAAGCCGGGCCAGTCGGCGTGGTCGCTCATCACGAAGCCGCGGTCGACGCCGCGCCGGCGCCGCGTCCCGCGCAACTGCATCCAGCCGCTGGCAAACGCATCCGCATAGTTGCCGAAGCGCCGCATCCACGGCGTGCCCTGCGCCGACGGCGGCGCCAGCACCAGTGCACGCTTGAGCATCGCCGCATCGACGCCCACGTCGGTCACGCGCACCGTCGGCGGCAGCGCCACGCCGGCCGCGCGGTACACCGCGTTCAGCGGTTCGACCGCGCCATGCACGACGATCGGCCCGATTGACGCGTCCACCCCATGCAGGATGCGCTGCGCCTTGCCGAAGGCATAGCAGAACAGCACCGACGCCCGGCCCTCCTCCGCATTGCGCCGCCACCAGTCGTCGATCTCGGCGAACAGCACGGCTTGCGTCGGCCAACGGTAGATCGGCAGGCCGAAGGTGGATTCGGTGATGAAGGTGTCGCAGGGCACCGGCTCGAACGGCGGGCAGGTGCCGTCGGGCTCGGTCTTGTAGTCGCCGGACGCCACCCACACGCGACCGCCATGTTCAAGTCGCACCTGCGCCGAGCCCAGTACGTGGCCGGCCGGATGCAGCGACACGCGCACGCCGTGGTGCTCGATGGTCTCGCCGTAGGCCAGCGTCTGCAACTGGATGTCGGCGCCGAGTCGCGTGCGCAGCGTGCCTTCGCTGTCGGCCTGCGCGAGGTAGTGCCCGTGGCCGACGCGCGCATGGTCGGAGTGCGCATGCGTGATGACGGCGCGCCCGACCGGACGCCAGGGGTCGATGTAGAAATCGCCGGGCGGGCAGTACAGGCCCTCGGGCCGCGCGACGACGAGGTCGCCGGGACGCGAGGCGGAACTGCCGGATGGTGCGGTTGGCTCGGACATCGGCTCCGTTATCGGCTCGGTCATCGGCTCGGTCATGGCGTGCCATCGTAGGCCGCCGCACGCGTGCGCGCACGGAACGGGGCGCCGCGAAGCGCTGTGGGCAGCGGACTACGTCGGGCCGCTGCGGCAGGCCGCCCGAATGATGCGGTCGGTCGGGTTCGGCTCGACGTCGAGGAACTGCATCGGCTTCGGCTCGGTCGTGTAGTCGGTGGTGATGGCCGGCAGGCCGGTCCACAAGGGCTCGGGGTAGAAGGTCGCGATGATGTAGCTGGCCTTGTTCGCGCGGCAATCGAAGGCGACCCGGGCCTCGT
Organism: Variovorax sp. dw_308; assembly: GCF_019207085.1. GTDB lineage: Bacteria > Pseudomonadota > Gammaproteobacteria > Burkholderiales > Burkholderiaceae_C > Variovorax. The sequence goes on from NZ_JAATOM010000006.1 coordinate 90,530, forward strand.
AGGAACGGTAGGGCAGCTTGTCCCAGTTGAGCCGGCGCTTCGACCGGTTGACCCGCATGTACATGTTCTTCACGCCGCTGGGCAGCGTCAGGGCCACGGGATCGACCTGCACCGTGTCCACGTCGGGCGATTGCGGATTGCCCACCACGGTGAACCATGCGGTTTCAGCGCATGCGCCCACCCCGGCGCAAGCCAGGCACATCGACACGAACCACTTCTTCACGCCGACTCCTTTCACCGTTGTTCACCACGGTGAACTGTAACGGCTGCGTCGGTTTTAAGGCGTCTCAAACCGCCCCGTGCGACTCCACGTAGAGCGCGTACAGCGAATGGCTGCTCGCCATGTACAGCCGGTTGCGCTTGGGCCCGCCAAACTCCAGGTTGGCGCAGCGTTCGGGCAGGCGGATGAAGCCGATCGGCTTGCCTTGCGGGCTGAACACCTTCACGCCGTCCATGTCTTCCGGCCTGGCCAGCGGCTGGTGCGCCTTCATGCCGCCGGGCACGTCGGTGGCCTCGGGCGCGAAGGCGCCGGTGTAGCCCCAGCCGCACCAGAGGTTGCCGTCGCGGTCGACACGGAAGCCGTCGATGGACGCCGGGCCGCCCGCGTCGATCAGCTTGGTCTTGCCCGACACGCTGCCGTCGGCGCCCACGTCATAGCTCCAGATGCTGCGGTTGGGCGTGCCCTTCCACTCGACCACGTAAAGCTTCTTCTCGTCGGGCGAGAAGGCGATGCCGTTCGGATTCAGCAGGTCGGTGATGACGGCCGTCAGGTTGCCGTCTGGTGCGAGGCGATAGACGTTGGTCGTGGCCTGCTCGGATGTACCGCGCGCACCCTCCCACTCGCCACCGATGCCGAAGATCGGATCGGTGAACCAGATGGTGTCGTCGGACTTCACCACGATGTCGTTCGGCGCGTTGAGGCGCTTGCCCTCGAACTTGTCGGCCAGCACCGTCACCTGGCCATTCTTCTCGGTGCGCACGATGCGCCGCGTCACCGAGTGCTCGCAGGTGACCAGGCGGCCCTGTCGGTCGCGCGTGTTGCCGTTGGCATAGTTGACGTTCTCCTTGTGCACGCTGAACTTGCCCGTCTTCTCGTCGAACTTCATGAGGCGGTTGTTCGGGATGTCGCTGCACAGGAGGTAGCCGCCTTCCGGGAAGTACACCGGGCCCTCCGCCCAGCGCATGCCGGTGCCGACCTGCTCGACCGTGCTGCTGTAGAGCCGGTACTTGGCAAAGCTCGGGTCGAGGATCAGCACCGCCGGGTCGGGGTACCGTTGCGCCGGCTTGAAGTCGAAGGACTGCGCGCCGGCCAGGCCGCCCAGCGCCGCGAGTCCCGCGCCGGCCGCCGACTTGAGGAAGCCGCGGCGCGCCTGAAGGCCAGTGTCATCTTGCATTTGTCTGTCTCCGTCTTGTTTTTCGAGGGAAACCCGCCCACCCGGCGGGCGCTTGCAGGTCTTCGCGGCTCAGCCTTGCGCGACCTCGTGCGAAGCCATCAGTTCCAGCGCCTTGACCAGCGCCGAATGGTCGAGCTGGTCCCAGCCGTTGGCGGCGCAGGCGCCCATGAGTTGCGCGGCGGAAGCCGTCTGCGGCAATGCGACGCCGATGGCCTTGGCACCCGACAGCGCGAGGGCCAGGTCCTTCTGGTGCAGCGCGATGCGGAAACCCGGATTGAAGGTGCGCTTGATCATGCGTTCGCCGTGCACTTCGAGGATGCGCGACGAGGCAAAGCCGCCCATCAGCGCCTGCCGCACCTTCGCCGGGTCGGCGCCGGCCTTGCTCGCGAACAGCAATGCCTCGCCCACGGCGGCGATGTTCAGCGCCACGATGATCTGGTTGGCCACCTTGGTGGTCTGCCCGTCGCCGACGCCGCCGACGTGCGTGATGTTCTTGCCCATCAGCTCGAACAGCGGCTTGGCCTTGGCAAAGGCTTCCTCGGTGCCGCCGACCATGATGGTCAGGCTCGCGGCCTTGGCGCCCACTTCGCCACCGGAGACCGGCGCGTCGAGGTAGTCGCAGCCCAGATCGGCGATCTTCTTCGCGAAGGCCTTGGTCTCGATCGGCGAGATGCTGCTCATGTCGATCACCGTCTTGCCCTTCGACAGGCCCTCGGCCACGCCGCCCTCGCCGAACAGCACCGCCTGCACGTCGGGCGTGTCCGGCACCATCAGGATGATGACCTCGGCCTGCTGCGCGACTTCCCTGGCGGAGGCGCAGGCCACGGCGTTGCTCGCCGCGATCTCCGCATTCACCTTGCTGCGCTTGACGTAGTAGAGCTGGTGGCCGGCGTTGACGAGGTGCATGGCCATGGGCGCGCCCATGATGCCGAGGCCGATGAAACCGATCTTCATGATGTGTTGTTCCTTCTGGGTTCAGTAAGTGGAGGAGCCGGACGAGGTTGCGACGACCGGCTCGGCGCGCATCTTCGACAAGACCGCCTGCGAGCCCGCAGCCATGAGCCGCGCGTCCGAGCTGACGGTGACGAACTGGAAGCCCTTGGCGATGCGGCTCATCGCGCCTTCGGGCGTGCCGTTGTGGATGCCTGCGACCAGGCCGTGGGCCTTGGCGCGTTCGAGGATGTGGTCGATGGCTTCCTGCGCCTTCGGGTCCACGTCGTCGAACACCGGCCGGCAGCCCAGGGCCAGCGACAGGTCCGACGGCCCGATGTAGACCGCATCGAGCCCTTCGACCGACATGATCGCGTCGAGGTTGTCGAGCGCCTGCGCGGTCTCGATCATGGCGAAGGTGACGATGGTGTCGTTGGCATGCGAGGCATAGTCGGCGCCGCCGTAGAGCAGCGCGCGGATCGGGCCGAAGCTCCGCGTGCCGCGCGGCGCGTAGTGGGTGTAGGCGACCAGCTTCTGCGCCTCTTCGCGCGTGCTGATCATCGGGCAGATGACGGCCATCGCGCCGGCATCCAGCGTCTTCATGAGCGCGCTCGGGTCCAGCCAGGGCACGCGCACGACAGGCACGGTGTCGGTGGTGGAGATCGCCTGCAGCATCGGGATCATGGCCTGGTAGTCGACCACGCCGTGCTGCAGGTCGATGGTCAGCGAGTCCCATCCCTGGTGCGCCATCGTCTCGGCGGAAAAGCTGTTGGCAATGGCCAGCCATCCGTTGATGGCGGCGCCGCCGGATTTCCAGAGTGTGCGCAAGCGGTTTTCTCTCATGGCGAACCTTCTCGTGGTTGTGTCGGGGTTGAAATCAGTTCAGCGGTCGAGCGCGGGGCGTTTCGGATCGAACTTCCAGCCCGGCACGAGGAACTGCATGGCGATCGCATCATCGCGCGACCCGAGCCCGTGTGCCTTGTAGAGCTGGTGCGCCTTCTCGACCTCCACCATATCGAGCTCGACGCCCAGGCCCGGCTTCTTCGGCACCTGCACCAGGCCACCGACGATCTGCAGCGGCTCCTTGGTCAGGCGCTGGCCGTCCTGCCAGATCCAGTGCGTGTCGATCGCGGTGACGCGACCGGGCGCGGCAGCGCCGACGTGGGTGAACATGGCCAGCGAAACGTCGAAGTGGTTGTTCGAATGCGAGCCCCAGGTCAGGCCCCAGTCGCGGCAGGTCTGCGCCACGCGCACCGAGCCGGCCATGGTCCAGAAGTGCGGGTCGGCCAACGGGATGTCGACCGATTGCAGCGCCAGCGCATGGCTGAGCTGTCGCCAGTCGGTGGCGATCATGTTGGTGGCCGTCGGCAGGCCGGTGGCGCGGCGGAACTCGGCCATCACTTCGCGGCCCGAAAAGCCATCCTCGGCGCCGCAAGGGTCCTCGGCATAGGCGACCACGCCGCGCATGTCGCGCATCAGGCGGATCGCGTCCTTCAGCAGCCAGCCGCCGTTCGGGTCCAGCGTGACGCGTGCCTGCGGAAAACGCTCGTGCAACGCGACGATGGCCTCGATCTCTTCTTCCGCACGCAGCGTCCCGCCCTTCAGCTTGAAGTCGTTGAAGCCGTAGCGCGCGTGGGCGGCCTCTGCCAGCTTGACGATGGCGTCGGGCGTCATGGCCGCTTCATGGCGCAGGCGGAGCCAGTCGTTGTCCGCGCCCGGGTCGCTGGCATAGGGCAGGTCGGTCTTCGCCTTGTCGCCGACGTAGAACAGGTAGCCGAGCATCTCGACCGCCTCGCGCTGCTGGCCTTCGCCGAGCAGCGCCGCGACCGGCACGCCGAGGTGCTTGCCCAGAAGGTCGAGCAGCGCCGACTCGATGGCCGTCACCGCGTGGATCGCGATGCGCAGGTCAAAGGTCTGCAAGCCGCGCCCGCCGCTGTCGCGGTCGGCGAACTTCTGCTGCACCTCCTGCACCAGCCGTTGCTGCGAGCCGAGCGGCTGGCCGACGATCAACTCGCGCGCGTCCTCCAGCGTCTGCCGGATCTTCTCGCCACCCGGCACTTCACCGACGCCGGTGTTGCCCGAGCTGTCGGTGAGGATCAGCAGATTGCGCGTGAAGAACGGCCCGTGCGCGCCGCTCAGGTTGAGCAACATGCTGTCGCGGCCCGCGACGGGAATCACGCGCAACTCGGTGATGACGGGGGTGGCTGAGGAAGCGGGTGCGTTCATGGTTCTACGTGGGGGTGTGACAGTAATGGGAGCCCGAATCAAGCGCAATCAGATTCGTCGGGCAAGCGCATCTCGACGAGCGCAATCAAGATTCGTGAGACTCCCCGGGGACCGGCTTGCCGGGCGACCGGTGTCGCCCCCGGTACGGGGTGGGAGCAGATACGCGAAGTGCGCGGCGACTTGGGGACGAGCCAAGCGCAACTGCGGAGCCGGCGTTGCCGACCCGTCGGTGTCGCCTCCGGTGGGGGTGGGCGCTCCACGCGCAGTGAGGCCAAGCTGGGGCGGAGCAACACTCAATCCGCCGTGATCTTTCCGATCTCGATCACCTTCTTCCAGCGCGCGTACTCGGCCTGCTGAAACGTGGCGAACTGCGCCGGCGTGTTGGCGACGACCTCGAGCCCGATGGCCGAGAACTGCTGCTTCACGCCCGGATCGTTGAGCGCGGCGACAGTGGCTTCGTGCATCTGCGCCTTGATGTCCGCCGGCAGTCCCTTGGGCGCGACCAACGCCTGCCAGGAATAGACGTCGACGCCCTTCACGCCCGCTTCGCCGAGGGTCGGCACGTCGGGCAGCACCGGCGAGCGCTTGTCGCCCGTGACGGCCAGCGCCTTGAGCTTGCCGGCCTTGATGTTCTGCACGACGGCGTTGACGTTCTGGAACGACGCATCGACCTGGCCGCCCAGCAGGTCGGTGATGGCCGGCGCCCCGCCCTTGTACGGCACGTGCAGGCCAGTCGTGCCGGTCTGCTGCCAGAACACCTCCGCCGTGAGGTGGTCGCTGGAGCCGTTGCCCGACGAGGCGAAGGTCATCTTGCCGGGGTTCTTTTTCTCGTTGGCGATGACGTCGGCCACGCTGTTCATCGCCGAATTGGCCGGCACCACCAGCACGTTGGGCGCCTGCACGGCGACGGTGATCGGGTCGAAGTCCTTGAGCGCGTCGTACTGCATGCCCTTGATCAGGTGCGGCGCGATCACCAGCGGGCCCAGCGAGGTCACGAGGAAGGTGTAGCCGTCGGGCGCGGCGCGCTTGACCTGCGTGGCGCCGATGGTGCCGGTCGCGCCGGCCCTGTTGTCGACCACGAAGGACTGGCCGAACTTCGCGCCGAGCCTGGTGCCGATCGCGCGGCCCACCATGTCGGTCGAGCCGCCGGCCGGGAATGGCACGACGATGGTCACCGGCTTGCTGGGCCAGGCCTGGGCGAAGGCGCCCGTGGCGGTTGCCACGCCGATGGCGAGCGCCGCGATTGCTTGCTTCATGAGCTTGTCTCCTGGAAATTCGCGCCGATCCTCGGTTTGGTAGCGCTATCTATTTGTTGAGGATTGAATGATAGCGCTACCGTCCATGCCGTCAAGTCCTTCGGTCACCTGGTTGAAGGAGACTCAGGCGCTTTCGCGCTCGACGATGGAAAAACCGACGTCGACCACCCGCTGCGCGATCTCGTGCCCTTCGGCCCGGTCGACGATGAACTGGGCGGCCTGGCGCCCTATCGCGGTGCCATCGATGCGGACCGTGGTCAGCGCGGGATGCAGGTCGGCCGAGAACTCCAGGTCACCGAAGCCGACCACGGCCAGCCGGCCGGGCACCGCGATGCCGCGCGACTGCGCCTCTGTCATCACGCCGAGCGCGAGCAGGTCGGAACTGCAGAACACCGCGTCGACGGAGGGGCTGCGTGCCAGCAACTCGCCCAGCGCGATCCGGCCGCTCTTGAGCGTGGTCGGCGCGGGCATCCGCACCACCGGCACCTCGCCCCGGCCGGCGGCCTGGGCCGCTTCCTGGAAGGCGGCCAGCCGCCGGATCGAACGCTCGTCATCGCCAGCCACCACCGCCAGCGACTGGCGCCCCTTCGCAACGAGGAATCCGGCCACCGCGCGCCCTACCTCGGCGTGGGAGAAGCCCACCAGCATGTCGAGCGGCGTGGGCGTCAGGTCCCAGGTCTCCACCACCGGAATGCCCGCGGCCATCAGCCGCTTGCGCCCCTCGGCCGAATGCACGATGCCGGTCAGGACGATGCCGTCGGGCCGCCGCCCGATGATGGCTTCGAGCAGCGCGTCCTCGCGTGAATCGACGTACCCGCTCTGGCCGAGCATCAGTTGGTAGCCGTGCGCCGCCAGCGCATCGGTGAGCGCCTGCACCGTCTGCTGGAACACCGGCCCGGAGATGGTCGGAACCACCGCGGCCACCAGCCGGCTGCGCGCCGACGCCAGGCCGCCGGCCAGCACGTTGCGCACATATCCGGTGCGGCTCACCGCATCGGTCACCTTGCGCAGCACGTCCGCGGACACCTGCGAAGGCTTGCTCAAGGCCCGCGAGGCGGTGATCGGCGCCACGCCGGCCAGCTTGGCCACGTCATGCAGGGTGACGGCGCCGCTGCCGCGCCGAGGACGTCGTGTGGGGCTGGCGGAACTGCTCATTCTTGCGATTCTACCGACGCGTTAGCGCTACCGCCGATGGATCGGCGACGTGGCGAAGCCATTCGGCATGCAACTTGCACTACGCTGCCGCCATGACCGCCATCAATCTCCCCGACGTCCTCGCCGAAGTCGAAGCCGTCTTCGCGCAATACCAGCAAGCGCTCGTGAGCAATGACGTGCCCGTGCTCGACATGCTGTTCTGGAACTCCCCCCACACGCTGCGCTATGGCGCGAGCGAGAACCTCTACGGCTACGACGCGATCCGCGATTTCCGCAAGGGCCGTCCGGCGGTCAACCTCGAACGCGAGATCACCGCCACCTCGGTCACCAGCTTCGGCCAGGACTTCGCCGTGACCAACGTCGAGTTCAGGCGCGCCGGCAGCGACCGCATCGGCCGGCAAAGCCAGACCTGGGTGCGCATGCCCGAAGGCTGGCGGGTGGTGTCTGCCCACGTCAGCCTGATGGGTTGAGCGGAATACGGGCGCGGCCTCGTTACTTCTTCGGCTGCTGCTTCATCATTTCCAGCACGTTCATCGTCTGCCCGCCCGGCATGACCATGTCGCCTGGCTTCTGGCCGGCCTTGCAGGGGCCGAGCCACTTGGCTTCCATGACGGTCTCGCCCTGGGTCCGGCCCATCATCGGCGGGTCGTAGGTGGAACGCATGACCATGCGGTAGGCGGAACCAAAGTCGCCGCTGATCACGCCGTGCGTGGTCGCGGTGCTGGCGGTGCCGCTGCCCAGGTCGATGCGGCACACCGAATCGACGACGAAGCCGCCGCCCTCGGCCCGCATTTCCTGCTTGCTGCACATCTTCTCGCCGATGCCCATGCCCATCTCGCGCATCGCCTTGTCGCTCGCGGTGTCGATGCATTGCTGGGTGACGTGCGCCGCGAGCGTCTTCGCGCCGGTGGCCCCACCGGTCTGCAAGCTCATCTCCCAGAGCCCGGGCTTGCGCGGCGGATAGTCGGTGGGCGAAGCGGCAAGCGCGCTGCCGCAGAGCAGGCAGAGCGCGACGCAAGTCAGCGGCTTTTTCAGGGTCGGGAACGGGGAAGGCGCAAGCATGCTGGGCTTGTACAGCCCCGCGCCGCGCACCGATATAGCGCAATCGGCATACGCCCGCCCGCCGCAGTGGCCACGTGCCACAGCGCACCTCAGCGGATGCGGCGGTTCAGCCGGCCCAGGGTGTCCACTTGGCCTCGCTCGCCGCGGACGCCACCGTGCGCTCGATGAAGCGCACGCCGCGCGCACCGTCTTCCACGTGTGGATAGTCGGCGACCAGCGGGTCGGCCTGGCTGCCGTCCAGCCTGGCGCGGATGTCGGCGACGACCCCGCCATACACATTGGCAAAGGCCTCGATGAAGCCTTCCGGATGCCCGGCGGGAATGCGGCTTGCGCGCTGCGCCGCCGGATGCAGCCACGGCGCGCCGCGCGTGTAGATACGCAGCGGTCCGTCGTGCGACAGGTGCTCGAGCCGGCTCGGCTGCTCCTGTCGCCAGACCAGCGTGCCGAGCGAGCCCGACACGCGCAGCCGCAGGTCGTTCTCGAGCCCGGCGTTGATCTGCGAGGCGATCAGCACGCCGCGCGCGCCGCCCTTGAAGCGCAGCAACAGGCTGCCGTCGTCGTCCAGCGCGCGGCCCGGCACGAAGCGCGTGAGGTCGGCGCAGAGGCTTTCGATCTCCAGCCCGGTCACCGTGGCGACGAGGTTCTCGGCGTGCGAGCCGATGTCGCCGATGGCCCCCGCCGCGCCGCTGCGCGCCGGGTCGGTGCGCCAGTCGGCCTGCTTGTTGCCGGTGCCTTCCAGGTGCGATGCCAGCCAGCCCTGGTTGTATTCGACGACGACCTTGCGCACCTCGCCGATCTTGCCGGCCTGCACCATCGCGCGGGCCTGCCGCACCATCGGATAGCCGGTGTAGTTGTAGGTCACGCCGAAGACCGTTCCCTGCCTTTGCACCGCCGCCACGAGCGCATCGGCCTGCGCGCAGGTGTGCACCAGCGGCTTGTCGCACACCACGTGAAAGCCCGCGTCGACGAAAGCCTGCGCCACAGGGTAGTGCACATGGTTGGGCGTGACGATCGCCACGAAGTCGATGCGTCGGTCGGCCGGGCGCTTCAGTTCGTCGGCGAGCAACGATTGCCAGTCGGCGTGGTTGCGGTCGTCGGCCAGCAGCAAGTCGCGGCCGGAGGCGCGCGCCTTGTCCGGCGTGGAGGACAACGCGCCCGCCACGAACTCGGCCTGCCCGTCCAGCGCGATCGCATGGCGATGGACCGCGCCGATGAAGGCATCGCGCCCGCCGCCGACCATGGCATAGCGCAGCTTGCGCGGGGAAGTTGAAGTGCTCATGGATGGGCCCAAGGTCTGGAAGTTGTCTGGCCCCTCTCCCTCCGGGAGAGGGAGCAATACCGGGGAGCGATCGCTCAGAACGGCGAATCGGGGTGGTAGAACTCCTTCGCGTTGTCCTTCGTGATCAGCACCGACGGAATGATCGTGGTCGCCGGCAGCTTCTCGCCCTTCAGCCGCGCTTCGGCCGTGAGCTTGATGGCGTCGTAGATGAACTTCGGCGAGTAGCTCACGTCGGCCGTGATGCGCTTGTCCTTGCCGTCCATGATGGTCTTGACCATGTCCTTCGCACCGGCGCCGCCGAAGATGACCTTGATGTCGTCGCGCTTTGCCTGTTCGATGGCCTTCAGCACGCCCACCGCCATGTCGTCGTCGGCGGCCCAGATCGCGTCGATGCTCTTGAAGCGCGTGAGGTAGTCCTGCGTCACCTTGAAGGCATCGTCGCGATTCCAGTTGGCGTACTTGGCGTCGAGCAGCTTCACGTCGGGGCTGCCCTTGAGTACCGAGTTGAAGGCGTCCATGCGTTCGTTGTCGAGCGTGGTCGCGATGCCGCGCAGCGCCACCACGTTGCCCTTGCCGCCCAGCTGCTTGACGATGTACTCGGCCGGGATCTTGCCGAAGGCCGTGTTGTCGCCGGCCACGTAGGCGTCTTGCGCACTGGTGTCGGTCAGGCCGCGGTCGACCACCGTCACGTAGGCGCCCTTGGCCTTCACCTGCGCCACCGGCTTGGTCAGCGCGGCCGATTCGAACGGGAACACGACCAGCGCGTTGATCTTGGTCACGGTCGACAGGTCCTGCAGCTGGTTCGCCTGCTCGCCGGCGTTGGCCGCCGTCTTGATCGTGATCTTCAGGTCCGGGTTGGCCTTCTCCAGGTCCTTCTTCGCCTGGTTGGCCCAGTAGTTGATGCCGCCCATGAAGCTGTGCGTGGCGGCCGGGATCGACACGCCGAGATTGACCTTCTCGGCGGCCAGCGCCGGCAGGCTGGCGAACGCAGCGGCCGCGACGGCGGTGAGTGCGATGCGACGGGTGATGGATGTCATGCGGGATGTCTCCTAGGGGTGGTTGGAACGACGGGAACGAACTAGCGACGACCGCGCTGCAGGAACGCGACGATGATGATCACGAAGCCCTGCACCGCCGCGTTGAGGTACACGCTGATGATGCTGGTGAGGTTCAGGATGTTGCTGATGACCGAGAGCAGGATCGCGCCGATCACCGTCCCGGTGATGCTGCCCGCGCCGCCCTTGAGCGCGGTGCCGCCGACGATCACGGCCGCGATGGCTTCCAACTCCCACAGCAGGCCGGTGGTCGGCGATGCGGAGCCCAGGCGCGGCACGTAAAGCAGCGTCGCAACACCCACGCAGACGCCGAGCAGCACGTAGGTCAGGATCTTCACCCGGTCCACGTCCACGGCGGCGTAGCGCGCCACCTGCTCGTTGGACCCGATCGCCTGCACGTAGCGCCCATAGGCCGTGCGGTTGAGGATCAGCGCGCCCACCACCGCGACGATGACGAACACCCACACCGGAATCGGAATCCCCGCGAGGCTCGCGTAATAGACCGGCGCGTAGAGGTCCGACAGATCGTTGTCCAGCGTCAGCGCGCCGCCGTTCGCAAAGTACGTGAGGTATGCCCGAAAGATCCCCAGCGTGCCCAGCGTCACGATGAAGGGCTCGATCCGCCCCTTGGTGATCAGCAGCCCGTGCGTCAGCCCGAACAGCGCACCCAGCACCACCGCCAGCCCCGCGCCCAGCACCACCGCCATCAGCGGCGAGCCCGTCGCCGGTCCCGCCCAATTGATGAACATGATCACGCTCCCCGCGATCAGCGCCGCCATCGAGCCCACCGACAAGTCGATGCCGCCCGAGATGATCACGAAGCACATGCCCACCGCGATGATCCCGATGAAGGCCGTGCGGGTGAGCACGTTCATCACGTTATCTGGCGTCGCGAAGTCGCTGTTGAGCAGCGTGCCGGCGATGCAGAGCAGCACCAGCCCCGCGACCGGCCCGATGCCGCGCAGGTGCTCGGTCCAGCGCGGCTTGGCCTCGGCGCGGTGCTGGGCGCCCTCGGACTCTTTAGTTTGTTCCGGTGGCATGAGCGATCAGCTCCTCTTCGGTGAGATGGTCCGCGTCCAGCGTGGCGACGATCCGGCCCGCGCGCATCACCGCGACGCGGTGGCACAGGCCGATCAGTTCCATCAACTCCGACGAGACGACGATCACGGCGAGCCCTTCGCGGGCCAGTCGCTGGATCAGGAAATAGATGTCGCGCTTGGCGCCGACGTCGACGCCGCGCGTCGGTTCGTCGAGCACCACGATCCTCGGCTTCGGCTGCAGCACCTTGGCCAGCGCGAGCTTCTGCTGGTTGCCGCCCGACAGCGACGACGCCTTCGCCTCCAGCGTTCCGGTGCGGATGCCGTAGTCCTTCACCGCCTGGCCGAGCGCCGCGCGTTCCGCATCGGGCCGCAGCCATGGGCGGGCGTATTGCTCCAGCGCCATCAGCGTGAGGTTCTGGCGCAGCCCGAAGTTCACGTGCAGGCCCTTGCCCTTGCGGTCCTCGCTCAGGTAGGTGAAGCCGTGCCGCGCCGCATCGCGCGGATTGCGCAGGCGCACCGGCTTGCCGAGGATCTGCACGTCGCCGCTCGACGGGCGCAGGCCCATCAGGCCTTCGAACAGTTCCGTGCGCCCCGCGCCCACCAGCCCGGCAAAGCCCAGGATCTCGCCCGGCCGCACCTCGAAGCTCGCCTCCCGCGCCCATCCGGGCACGCTGAAGTCGCGTACCTGCATCGCGGGCGGGGCGTCGTGCGCCACCAGGTCGCGCGGCGGAAAGAGATCGGCCAGCTCGCGTCCGACCATGAGGTTCGCCATCTGTTGCCGCGTGAGATCGGCCGTCGGCGCCCGCGCCACGAAGCGGCCATCGCGCATCACGATCACCTCGTCCGTCACGCGCTCCACTTCGTCGAGCTTGTGCGAGATGTAGACGATGGTCACGCCGTCCGCGCGCAACTGCGCGATGAGCTTGAACAGGCGCTCGGTCTCCCCCGGCGTGAGCGTGGCGGTCGGCTCGTCCATGATCAACAGCCGCGCGTGTCTGGCGATCGCCTTGGCAATCTCGACCAGCTGCTTCTCCGCGACGATGAGGCGCCGCACCTTTGTGCGCGGGTCGATCTTCAGCCCGACCTCGGCCAGCGCCGCCGAGGACTCGCGCTCCATCGCGGCGTCGTCGAGCCAGAACCCCTTCTTCTTCTCGTGGCCGAGAAAGATGTTCTGCGCCACGCTGAGGTCTTCCGCCAGGTTGAACTCCTGGTGGATCAGCACGATGCCCAGCGCCTCGGCGTCGCGCGAGTTGGCGAAGTGCTGAACCGCGCCGTTGACGCTCACGCTGCCGGCGGTGGGTTGCTCGTAGCCGGCGAGGATCTTCATCATCGTGGACTTGCCCGCGCCGTTCTCGCCCAGCAGCCCGTACACGCGCCCCGGCGCAAGCGAGAAGCTCACGCCATGCAGCACCTGCACCGGTCCGAAGGCCTTGACGATGTCGGTGAACTCGACCGCGACACTGCGCTTCACGGTTTGCGGCGAAACGACGGCGTTCATGCGATTGCTCCCGCGGCCAAGGGCCCGCACGCGCAGCGATTGGTCATGGCGCCACCCCGCGAACCTTCAAGGTCTCATGCAACGCGAGCACCCCGGCCCCGATCACGCCGCCCTGCATGCCCAGCGGCGTGTACTGGATCTCCAGGTGCCGCGTCGACAGCGCGAGCGAGCGCTGGTACACGCTCTGCCGCACGGCCGCCAGGAACAGCGGTCCGATGCCGGTGATGCCGCCGCCGATGAACACATGCGAAGGATTGAAGAAGTTGACGACCGACGCCAGCATCTGACCGATCAGGTTGCCGGCACGCTGGATGATGCCGTTCGCTGCGGCATCCCCCGCGCGGCTCGCCTCGCCGACATCGGTGGCCTCGATGCGCCCTTTCTCGCGCAGGCAGGCGGCCAGCGCCGCGCTCTCGCCCGCCTGGGCCGCCTCGACCGCCATGCGCGTAATGGCCGGTCCCGCCGCCATCGCTTCCACGCAACCCACGTTGCCACAGTGGCAACGCGGCCCTTCCTGGTCCACGCAGATGTGGCCCACGTCGCCGGCCGAACCCGCGGCGCCGCGGTACACCTCGCCATGGCAGACGATGCCGCAACCGATGCCCGTACCCACCTTGATCACCAGGAAATTGCTCAGCGAGCGGCGCAACCGCCACAACTCGCCGAGCGCCATCAAGTTGACGTCGTTGTCGACGAACACCGGCGCGGCATATTCCTCGCGCAGGTAGTCGCGGATCGAGAAGCTGTCCCAGGCCGGCATCAGCGGCGGGCTGACCAGTTGCCCGATCGCGAAGTTCACCGGCCCCGGCACCCCGATGCCGACGCCCAGCACATCCCTGGCCGTGAGCCCGGCTTGCGCCAGCAGCTCCCGCATCAGCGTGCGCACCCGCGCCAGCACCACGCCGGGCCCCTGCCGCACGTCTGCGGATTCGCCGTGCTGCGCCAGCAGCGTGAGGTCGGGACGCAGGATCGCCACGTCCAGGCTGGTCGCGCCGATGTCCACACCAATGAGCGCACCGAGGCCGGCGTTGAGCTGGAGGTTTTCCGCACGGCGGCCGCCCGACGAAGGCTGCAGGCCGTACTCGGCCAGCATGCCCTGGTCGATCAGGCCAGCGATCAGCGTATTGGTCTTGCTCTTGGAGAAGCCGAGGCGTTCCGCCATGCCATGCCGCGAGCCACCGGCCGACCAGAAGGCCGCCTCCAGCAACTGCATTTCATCGGCAGTGACCCCGCTCCAGCGCATCAGCAGCACCTTGTCTCCGTCGTTGTTCTTGCACGGCATCTGCGTGCCGGGCGAAGGCGGATACTAGGAGCTTGGCTTCAGCCGGGCAAGGCCTATCTTTGGTCTATTTCAGTCTGAAGATCATTCGTCGCCGGGGAGTTCGGCTGTGCAGCACGTTTTACCCACGTTGCCGCGCACACCGGTGCAATAGCCCCGTGTCTTGTTTTCATCGATGCCTCCCTGGGCACCGATGCTCGCCAGCCGTCACCCAGACGTGAAAAAGCCGCCCGAAGGCGGCCTTGCGAAAAGCGCGAATCTTGCGCTTACTTGGATTGGCGGTACTTGCGCAACGCTGCGATCTGCGCGGCCATAACGGCCAGTTCCGACTGCGCCATGGCGATGTCGATGTCGCTCTTCGCGTTCTTCAACGCCTCTTCGGCCGCGGCCTTGGACTTGTTCGCCTTCTCTTCATCCAGGTCCTTGCCGCGGATCGCGGTGTCGGACAGCACGGTGACAGAAGTCGGCTGCACTTCCAGGATGCCGCCGGCGACGAACACGAACTCTTCGCCGCCCTCGGCGGTCTCGATGCGCACCGCGCCGGGGCGGATGCGCGTGATCAGCGGCGTGTGGCGCGGATAGATGCCGAGCTCGCCGGCTTCACCGGGCAGCGCGACGAACTTGGCCTCGCCCGAGAAGATCTGCTCTTCCGCGCTGACCACGTCCACATGAATGGTGTTTGCCATTGGTTGTCCTTTGCCTTATTGAAGAAGGGTGCGGAAAGCAAGCAGTCAGCCGTCTGGTTAGGCGCCGCGCGGAGCCGTACAACAGTACGGCGAGCACGGCAACGACGCCAGACGGTCGAATGCGCCGCTTTACGCGACCTTCTTCGCCTTCTCGAAAGCCTCGTCGATACCGCCCACCATGTAGAACGCTTGTTCCGGCAGGTGGTCGGCTTCGCCGTTCACGATCATCTTGAAGCCGCGGATGGTTTCGGCCAGCGGCACGTACTTGCCAGGCGAGCCGGTGAACACTTCGGCCACATGGAACGGCTGCGACAAGAAACGCTGAATCTTCCGGGCGCGGGCCACGGCCAGCTTGTCGTCCGGTGCCAGTTCGTCCATGCCCAGAATCGCGATGATGTCGCGCAGTTCCTTGTAGCGCTGCAGCGTGCCTTGCACGGCGCGGGCCACGTTGTAGTGCTCTTCGCCGACCACGTTCGGGTCGAGCTGGCGCGAGGTCGAGTCCAGCGGGTCCACGGCCGGGTAGATACCCAGCGAAGCGATGTCACGCGACAGCACCACGGTGGAATCCAGGTGGGCGAAGGTCGTGGCGGGCGACGGGTCGGTCAAGTCGTCGGCTGGCACGTACACGGCCTGGATCGAGGTGATCGAGCCGACCTTGGTCGACGTGATCCGCTCTTGCAGGCGGCCCATTTCCTCGGCCAGCGTCGGCTGGTAGCCCACGGCGGAAGGCATGCGGCCCAGCAGCGCCGACACTTCGGTACCGGCCAGCGTGTAGCGGTAGATGTTGTCCACGAAGAACAGCACGTCACGGCCTTCGTCGCGGAACGACTCGGCAATGGTCAGGCCGGTCAGCGCCACGCGCAGACGGTTGCCCGGGGGTTCGTTCATCTGGCCGTAGACCATGGCCACCTTGGACTCGGCCAGGTTCTCCAGGTTCACGACGCCGGAGTCGGCCATCTCGTGATAGAAGTCGTTGCCTTCGCGGGTCCGTTC
Source organism: Variovorax sp. dw_308 (assembly GCF_019207085.1). GTDB lineage: Bacteria > Pseudomonadota > Gammaproteobacteria > Burkholderiales > Burkholderiaceae_C > Variovorax. Next base: position 106,383 of record NZ_JAATOM010000006.1, read on the forward strand.
ACCCACACCCGCGAACACCGACAGACCCGAGTGAGCCTTGGCGATGTTGTTGATGAGTTCCATCATGTTCACGGTCTTGCCCACGCCGGCGCCACCGAACAGGCCCACCTTGCCGCCCTTGGCGAACGGACACACAAGGTCGATCACCTTGATGCCGGTTTCCAGCAGGTCTTGCGAAGGCGACAGTTCGTCATACGCCGGTGCCTTGCGATGGATCGACGCGGTCAGCGTCTGGTCGACCGGGCCACGTTCGTCGATGGGCGCGCCGAGCACATCCATGATGCGGCCGAGGGTGCCCTTGCCCACGGGCACCGTGATCGGGGCTTGCGTGTTGGTCACGATCAGGCCGCGGCGCAAGCCGTCGGACGAACCGAGCGCAATGGTACGCACCACGCCGTCGCCGAGCTGCTGCTGCACTTCGAGTGTCAGCGCACTGCCTGCGAACTTCAGGGCGTCATAGATTTTCGGCATCTGGTCGCGCGGGAACTCCACGTCGACCACGGCGCCGATACATTGAACAATCTTGCCTTGCACTTCAGCCATTTTTCGATTCCTTCAAGATCTCAAACTTGCACTGGCTCTCGCCAAACCGTGTTCAGGGCCCACCGGGCACTTACTTCAACAAAAAACTGCGTAAATAACTTCTTGCAGAAGCGCCCGGACCCTGTTGTCAGACGCTTTTGCAAGAACGCCGGCTATCGCCAGCATTCCCGCACTTCCATCTTCAGCGCTTCACTTCTTTTCAGAAGCTGGCTTTTCCGCCTCCGCAGCCTTGGCTGGCTCGCCAGCCGGGGCCGGTGCTGCAGCAGGCGCCGCTTCTGCCGGAGCGGCAGCCGGAGCTGCTGCAGGCGCCGCCGCGGGTGCTTCGGCCGGAGCCGCCGCAGGCGCTGCGGCCGGGGCTTCTGCCGGAGCTGCCGCTGCAGGCGCCGGTGCTGGCGGCGCTGCAGGCGCCTCTTCCTTCTTCGAACAAGCCGTGAGCGCTGCCGCCACGGCGACCAGCGCGATAACCTTTTTCATTTTTCTGTCCCTGTACTGCGAAGCCTGTGATAACGCGACCTCAGCAGAACTTCTGGTGTCGCGGCAGCAATGCGGCCCCTTCCATTGCAAGTTTTCTTGTCAGACCCCAGCCGCCGCAGCCGCACCCGACACGATTTCGGACAGTTCCTTGGTAATGCCCGCCTGGCGTGTCTTGTTGTAGATGAGCTTCAGCTCGTCGATCACGTTGCCGGCGTTGTCGGTTGCCGCCTTCATGGCCACCATGCGAGCCGAGTGCTCGGAGGCCATGTTTTCGGCGACCGCCTGGTACACCAGCGATTCGACATAGCGAACCAGCAATTCATCGATCACGCTCTGCGCATCAGGCTCGTAGATGTAGTCCCACGAGTGCGTGCCGGCTTCGGGTTGCAGCGACTCGGCCGCCAATGGCAGGAGTTGCTCCACCATCGGCTCTTGCTTGATGGTGTTGATGAACTTGGTGTAGCACAGGTACACGGCCGAGAGCTTGCCTTCCGCATAGGCGTCGAGCAGCGTCTTGACCGGGCCAATGAGCTTTTCCAGGTGGGGGGTGTCTCCCAGGTGGGTGACATGCGCCACGACGCGCCCGCCAATGCGGTTCAGGAAGCCAAGGCCCTTGCTGCCGATCGCGACCGATTCAACGGTCTTGCCGGCAGCCTGTGCCTCGCGCAACTTGGCCGTGACCAGGCGCAGCAAGTTGGTGTTCAAGCCACCGCACAAGCCCTTGTCGCTGGTCACCACGATGAACCCGACAGCCTTCGCCTCGTTCGTCCTCATGAACGCGTGCGTGTACTCCGGGTTCGCCTTGCCAAGGTTGGCCGCGATGTTGCGAATCTTCTGGCTGTACGGGCGAGCGGCGCGCATGCGTTCCTGCGCCTTGCGCATCTTGGAAACCGAGACCATTTCCATGGCCTTGGTGATCTTCTTGGTGTTCTCCACCGATTTGATCTTGCCGCGGATTTCCTTACCAGCTGCCATGAGAGCTCCTTGTCAGTTCAGTGCGGTCGATCAGGCGAACGACTTCTTGAACGACGTGATGGCAGTCGTCAGCTCGGCTTCGGCTTCCTTGTCCAGCGCCTTCGTCTTCTCGATCTTGTCGAGCAGCGCGGCGTGGCTGGACTTCAGGAACTGGTGCAGGCCGTGTTCGAACGACAGCACCTTCTTGATGTCGAGGTCGTCCATGAAGCCCTTGTTCACCGCGAACAGCGTCGCGCCCATCAGCGAGATCGGCAGCGGGCTGTATTGCGACTGCTTCAGCAGTTCGGTCACGCGGGCACCGCGGTCGAGTTGCTTGCGGGTGGCTTCGTCCAGGTCGGAAGCGAACTGCGCGAACGCAGCCAGTTCACGGTACTGCGCCAGGTCGGTACGGATACCGCCGGACAGGCCCTTGATGACCTTGGTCTGCGCCGACGAACCCACGCGCGACACCGAGATACCGGCGTTGATGGCGGGGCGGATACCGGCATTGAACAGGTTGGTTTCCAGGAAGATCTGGCCGTCGGTGATCGAGATCACGTTGGTCGGCACAAACGCGGACACGTCGCCGGCTTGCGTCTCGATGATCGGCAGCGCGGTCAGCGAACCGGTCTTGCCCTTGACTTCACCCTTCGTGAAGGCTTCGACGTAGTCGGCGTTCACGCGGGCTGCGCGTTCGAGCAGGCGGCTGTGGAGATAGAACACGTCGCCGGGATAGGCTTCGCGGCCTGGCGGGCGGCGCAGCAGCAGCGACACTTGGCGATAGGCAACGGCTTGCTTCGACAGATCGTCATAGACGATCAGTGCGTCTTCGCCGCGGTCGCGGAAGTACTCGCCCATCGTGCAGCCGGAGTAGGCCGACACGTACTGCATGGCAGCCGACTCGGAAGCCGAAGCGGCCACGACGATGGTGTATTCCATCGCGCCAGCTTGTTCCAGCGCGCGCACCACGTTCTTGATCGACGAAGCCTTCTGGCCGATCGCAACGTAGACGCAGGTCATGTTCTGACCCTTCTGGTTGATGATCGCGTCGATTGCCACCGCCGTCTTGCCGGTCTGGCGGTCGCCGATGATCAGCTCGCGCTGGCCCCGGCCGATCGGCACCATCGAGTCGATCGCCTTCAGGCCGGTCTGCATCGGCTGGTCGACGGACTTGCGGGCGATCACGCCTGGCGCGACCTTCTCGATCACGTCGGTCATCTTGGCGTTGATCGGACCCTTGCCGTCGATGGGCTGGCCCAGTGCGTTCACCACGCGGCCGATCAGTTCGGGGCCGACGGGCACTTCCAAGATGCGGCCGGTGCACTTGACCGTGTCGCCTTCGGAAATGTGCTCGTACTCGCCCAGAATCACGGCGCCGACCGAGTCGCGCTCGAGGTTCAGCGCCAGGCCGAACGAAGGCGTGCCATCCGCGCTCGGCGGGAATTCCAGCATTTCGCCTTGCATCGCATCCGACAGGCCGTGCACGCGCACGATGCCGTCGGTCACCGAGACGACGGTGCCTTCGTTGCGGATGTTGGCGGAAACGCCAAGACCTTCGATACGGCTCTTGATGAGTTCGGAAATTTCTGCGGGATTGAGTTGCATGACTCGTTCCTTCTTTCTTTGTGAGGGGCCGAAGGCTTACGCCGCCAGCGCAACTTTCATTTGTTCAAGACGGGCCCGGACCGAAGTGTCGAGCACCTCGTCACCCACTGCCACGCGCACGCCGCCGATCAACGACGGGTCGAGCTTGACCGAGACCTGCAGCTTCCGATCGAAGCGCTTTTCCAGCGCCGTCGACAACTGCGCCAGCGCATCGCCGTCGATCGGGAATGCGCTGTACACGACGGCATCGGACGAGCCGCTGCGTGCGTTGGCGAGAACGCGGTATTGGCGCGCGATTTCAGGCAGCGCCGCGAAGCGCCCGTTCTCGAGCAGTGCGCCGAGGAAGTTGTTGGCCTGCGCCGACAGCGGTCCACCGGCAACGCTGGCGATCACGCCAAGCACTTGCTCGGGCGTGGCCTTCGGGTTGTCGGCGAATTGCTGCAACTGCGGCTCGGCCGCGATGGCGGCGACTTGCTCCAGCCAGGCGCCCGTACCTTGAAGGTCAGACGCGGCAGCCTTGAACAAGGCCTCGGCGTAGGGGCGTGCAATGGTGGCGATTTCTGCCATGTTGTTCCTCGATGCGCCTTCTGCTTCAGAGTTCGGTCTGCAGGCGGGCCAGCAAGTCGGCGTGAACCGCGGGGTTCACTTCCTTGCGCAGGATCTGCTCGGCGCCCTTGACGGCCAGCGCTGCAACCTGCTCGCGCAGTGCTTCACGGGCCTTGACGGCTTGCTGCTCGGCCTCGGCACGTGCAGCGGCGACGATCTTGTTGCCTTCTTCCGTGGCGCGGCCCTTGGCCTCTTCCACGATCGCTTGCGCGCGGCGCTCCGCATCAGCCAGGCGCTGCGCGGATTCGTTGCGTGCCTGGCTCAAGGCGGATTCGACCTTCTTGTCGGCCGCAGCCAGTTCGGTCTTGGCCTTGTCAGCCGCGGCCAGGCCGTCGGCGATCTTGACGGCGCGCTCGTCGAGCGCCTTCGCGATCGGTGGCCACACGAATTTCATCGTGAAGGCGACCAGGATCAGGAACACGATCAACTGGACGATTAAGGTACCGGTAATGCTCACTTTTCACCTCTCTATGCAATGGAACTCGCAGCCATTCCAGGCGGAATGACAACTGGATCCGAGGAGAAAAACTTACTTGGCCAGGGTGGCGATTTGCGCCAGGAACGGGTTGGCCGTTGCGAACCACAGCGCCACACCGGTACCGATGATGAACGATGCGTCGATCAGGCCGACCAGCAGGAACATCTTGGTTTGCAGTTCACCCATCAGCTCGGGCTGGCGTGCAGCCGATTCGAGGTACTTGCTGCCCATGATGCCGATGCCGACGCAAGCGCCGAATGCGCCGAGACCGATGATGAGGCCGGCGGCCAGGGCAACAAAGCTGATAACTTCCATGATGACTCCTAAGGGGACTTGGTTGACGAGAAAAAGAAAAACGGAAACTGAAAAGACGGATCAGTGGTGATCGTGGGCCTGGCCGATGTAGACCAGCGCCAGCATCATGAACACGAAGGCTTGCAGCGTGATGATCAGGATGTGGAAGATCGACCAGACGGTGCCTGCGATGATGTGACCGATCGCCAGGCCGATGCCGGTGGCCGACATCGTGAACGCTCCACCCATGAGGGCGATCAGCAGGAAGATCAGTTCGCCGGCATACATGTTGCCGAACAGCCGCATGCCGTGCGAGACGGTCTTGGCGACGAACTCGATGATCTGCATCGCGAAATTGAAGGGGTACAGCGCCCAATGGTTGCCGAACGGCGCCGTGAACAGCTCATGGACCCAGCCGCCAATGCCCTTGATCTTGACGTTATAGAACAGACAGACCAGCAGCACACCGACAGACAGGCCCATGGTCACCGACAGGTCGGCCGTGGCCACGACGCGCAGGTAGGCATGCTCGGGCTCGTGGCCCATGGCAGCATAGACCTTGCTCCAGAGGAACGGCAGCAGATCGACGGGCAGCAAGTCCATCGCATTGAGCATGAAGATCCAGACAAAGATCGTCAGCGCGAGCGGCGCGACCATCTTGCGGCTCTGCTTGTTATGGACGATGCCCTTGGCTTGCTGGTCGACCATTTCGACGAGGAACTCGACGGCAGCCTGGAAGCGCCCCGGGACACCCGAAGTCGCCTTGCGCGCGGCAAGCCACAAAATGAAACACCCGATCGCGCCGAGCGCGATCGAGAAGAACATGGAGTCGTAGTTGAAAACCGAGAAGTCGACAACCGCCTTGGGCTTGACGTTTTGCAGTTGCGTCAGATGGTGAATGATGTATTCACCAGCGGTCTGACCGTGTTCCGCAGCGTTTTCAGCAGCCATTCTGTTACTCGTTCTCTCGTTTCTTGCGTTTGGGGGCGAACATCAACGCCATCCAGTACGCTTGCATTGCCACCGCCAAACCGACCAGCATCGCAGGCCAGCTCAGCGCCGTAATCAGCTTTGGCGCCGCCAGCAACATTGCCAGCGTCAAAGCCATCTTGACCATTTCCCACACAAAGAATCCGACCATCGCAGTGGCCGGATTCAGGGAGGACAGGCGGCCCGTCAATCCGCGCGCGAAGACAGCAGCAGGAATAACCACTGACAGCGCGCCGTAACCGGCCGACCAACCCAGATTTTGCCTCCCGGTCAGGCCCCAGGTAGCCAACGCCACCAGCAAGCCTGCCACCACCTGACCCGAAATCACCCGCCAAGGGGAGACCGACGGACTCTTTTCCCGAAGCCGTTGCGCCTCCTCGGCAGTCAACGGCTTGAATTCTTCTTCTGGGTCTTCGAACCCGACATCGTGGGCTGTTTTTGTCATGTGCGTGCGCCCGGATGTCGAACCAGAATTTCACAAAGCCATTGATTATAGGTAAGAACCCAGCCCTTCCCGCCAGTTTGGCCGTCCGATGTCAGTGAAGGGTGTTGCAACAGCGCTGCGAAGCCTGTACACGGAGCTGCCGCAGGGCGTGCCGCCCATAATTCCGGGATGGACCCACACGCCTCCCCGCACGCCTCCCCGCACGCCTCCTATTTGCCTGACACCCTGTGCTACCTGGACGGTGCATTCACACCCCTGCGCGACGCCAGGATCAGCGTACTGGACCGCGGATTCATCTTCGGGGATGGCGTGTACGACGTGGTGCCGGCCTATCACGGCCGCCTGTTCTGCTTCGACGAACACATCGCCCGGCTGGGTCGCTCGCTTGCCGAGTTGCAGATCGAGAATCCGCACACGGAGAAGGAGTGGCGCGCCATCGCGCAGCAACTGATCGAACCCGTGGGCGGCCCTTCGCTGGCCGTGTACTTCCAGGTGACGCGCGGCGTCGCCCCCCGCGACCATGCGATGACGCGCGGCATTCGGCCCACCGTCTTCGCGATGGTCAACACGATGAAGCAGGTGCCCGACAGCGTGCGCGCAAAGGGCGTCGCGTGCGTGACGGCCGAGGACTTCCGGTGGCAGAAGGCGCACATCAAGAGCACCAGCCTGCTGGGCGCGGTGCTTGCGCGGCAGATCAGCATCGAGGCCGGCGCGACGGAGACCATCATGTTTCGCGGCGAGGCGCTGAGCGAAGCGTCGTCCAGCAATGTCTGGGTGGTGAAGGATGGCCGCGTCGCCGGGCCCGTGCCGGACGAGATGGTGCTGAAGGGCATCCGCTATGGCCTGCTGGAGCGCCTGTGTCACGAATGCGGCGCCCCTTTCGAGCTGCGGCGGATCACGCGGGAAGAAGTATTTGGCGCCGACGAGCTCATGCTGTCTTCCGCGAGCAAGGAGGTGCTGCCCGTGACCCTGCTGGACGGCATGCCCATTGGAACCGGCGCCCCCGGCCCCATTTACCACCGCTTGTATGCGGCCTACCAGCAGGCCAAGCAACGCAATGGAGTTTCCCCATGACCACCCCCAGTAACGACAAGATCGAGACGCGACAGGAGTCGCTGATCGAATACCCCTCTCAATTTCCGATCAAGGTGATGGGCGAGAACGCCGACGGCTTCGTGCACGCGGTCACGTCGATCGCCAGGCAGTTCGACCCCGACTTCGACGCCGCGACGATCGAACTGCGCGACAGCAAGACCGGCAAATACCTCGGCGTGACCGTGACCGTGACCGCGACCAGCCGGGAGCAGCTCGACGACCTGTACCGCGCGTTGTCATCGCATCCGATGGTCAAGGTGGTGCTCTGACGGCCCGGGCTGCGGCCCCCATTGCAGTCGATTGGCTTGGCAGGGTCGACTACGAGCCGACCTGGGCAGCGATGCGGCAATTCACCCAGCAGCGCACACAGGACTCGCAAGACCTGCTGTGGATCTGCGAGCACCCGCCGGTCTACACGCAGGGCATTGCCGGCAAGCCCGACCATGTGTTGACTCCGCGCGACATTCCTGTGGTGCAAACCGATCGCGGCGGCCAGGTCACCTTTCATGGGCCGGGCCAGGTCGTTGCCTATCCGCTCATCGACCTCAAGCGCGCCGGCTACTACGTCAAGGAATACGTCTACCGCCTCGAGGAAGCAGTGATTCGCACGCTGGCGCATTTCTCGGTGACAGGACATCGCGTCGGCGGCGCGCCGGGCATCTACGTGCGACTGGACGATCCGTTCTCGCATGCGGCGCTGACCGGGCCGACCGCGCCGGGCGACCCGTTTCGCGGCCTCGGCAAGATCGCGGCGCTGGGCATCAAGGTCAGCCGGCACTGCACATACCACGGTGTGTCGTTCAACGTCGCGATGGACTTGGAACCCTTCGATCGCATCAACCCTTGCGGTTATGCCGGGCTGAAAACGGTCGATCTTTCTACAATCGGGGTCCAAACCACTTGGGAAGAAGCTGCGCAGGTACTGGGCCAGAAGCTCGTCACCTTCCTGGCACCCTGAACCATGAGCACCCCTGAAGTCGTTCGCGAGGCCCAAAGCCAGGAAACCTACAACCCGCTCGCCAAGCAGAAGGCCGCCGCCAAGCTGTCGCGCATTCCCGTCAAGGTGGTGCAGGGCGAGGTGCTCAAGAAGCCCGAGTGGATCCGCGTCAAGGCTGGCAGCCCGACCACGCGCTTCTACGAGATCAAGCAGATCCTGCGCGAGAGCAACCTGCACACGGTCTGCGAAGAGGCATCGTGCCCGAACATCGGCGAATGCTTCGGCAACGGCACCGCAACGTTCATGATCATGGGCGACAAGTGCACCCGTCGCTGCCCTTTCTGCGACGTTGGACATGGCCGGCCGGACCCGCTGGATGCGGATGAACCGCTGAACCTGGCCAAGACGATTGCCAGGCTGAAGCTGAAGTACGTGGTGATCACCAGCGTGGACCGCGACGACCTGCGCGACGGCGGCAGCCAGCATTTCGTCGACTGCATCCGCAACATCCGCGAGCTCTCGCCGATGACGCAGATCGAGATCCTGGTGCCCGACTTCCGGGGCCGCGATGATCGCGCCCTGGAAATCCTGAAGGCCGCGCCGCCGGACGTGATGAACCACAACCTGGAAACTGCGCCGCGCCTGTACAAGGAAGCGCGCCCCGGCAGCGATTACCAGTTCAGCCTGAACCTGCTGAAGAAGTTCAAGGCACTGCATCCGGATGTGCCGACCAAGAGCGGCATCATGGTCGGCCTGGGCGAAACCGATGAAGAAATCCTGCAGGTGATGCGCGACATGCGCGCCCATGACATCGAGATGCTGACCATTGGCCAGTACTTGTCACCGAGCACCAGCCACCTGCCGGTGCGCCGCTACGTGCATCCCGACACCTTCAAGATGTTCGAGGAAGAAGCCTACAAGATGGGCTTCAGCCATGCGGCGGTCGGTGCGATGGTGCGGTCGAGCTACCACGCCGACCAGCAGGCACACGCTGCAGGCGTGTGACCTTGCGAGAGCAGGCCCGCTGTTCAGCGGCCTGCGAGCGGCCAATCAGGCGGGGTTGGATTGACGGACCGGACGGCGGCGGGTCGGCGGGCCGGAGCGCTTGTCGTCTGCGCGAACGTCGGGTTTGCTGGAACGGGTCATCATGCGTCCTGGTTTTTGGAATCGCGGCCTCATGGCTCGCGGCATCATTCAACGCAGCGCGTCGACCGTTCGTTGACGCCTCAATCACTTCACCCATGACCTCCACGGACACCTTGCAAAACGCCATTGACCAGGACTTCGGGCTCATTGCCGACCTCATCCGCATTCACGCGATCGAACGGCCTGAAAGCCTTGCATTGCGAGATAGCGAGTGCACGCTTACTTATGATTCGCTGAATGAATTGATGGACCGGGTCGCATCGGCGCTGCAGCGCGAAGGCCTCGGAACGGGCGACGCCATTGCGATTTGCGCGGCATCTTCTGTCAACTACGCGACAGTGTTTCTGGGTGCGCTGCGCGCTGGGGTGGCAGTTGCGCCGCTGGCGCCGGGATCGACGCCCGAGAGCCTTGCGCGCATGCAGCGGGACGCCCAGGCCCGGCTGCTTTTTGCCGATGTGACCACGGCCGACGTGATCGGGTCGCCGGAAGGCAGCGGCATTCCCCGCATCGCGCTCGATGGTTCCGGCATCGGCCGCGCCTTCGACGACTGGCTGGCGCCGGTGGGCTCGACGCCCGACGCGGTCGCGTTGGCGCCCCCTTCGCCCTTCAACATCATCTATTCGTCCGGCACGACGGGGGAACCGAAGGGCATCGTCCAGGGGCACGGCATGCGCTGGTCGCATGTGAAGCGCGGCGCGCGCTATGAATACGGGCCGGCGACCGTCACCCTGCTCTCCACGCCGCTCTACTCCAACACCACGCTGGTCGTGTTCTTCCCGACCATCGCGTTTGGCGGGCAAGTGATCCTGATGCCGAAGTTCGACGTGACGGGCTACCTTCGGCTGGCGGATGCCAACCGGGTGACCCACACGATGCTCGTGCCGGTGCAATACCAGCGGCTCATGGCAAGCCCGGCGTTCGACACGCACGATCTTTCGTCGTTTCAATACAAGTTCAGCACCAGCGCGCCCTTTGGCGCCTCGCTCAAGGCGGACGTGCTGAAACGCTGGCCGGGCGGCCTGGTCGAGTTCTACGGCATGACCGAAGGCGGCGGCACCTGCATCCTGGAGGCGCACCTGCATCCCGACAAGCTGCACACGGTCGGTCGCCCGGCCGAGGGCAGCGACATCCGGCTGATCGACGATGCCGGCCTGGAAGTCGCGCACGGTGGCGATGGCGAGGTGGTGGGCAGTTCCGCCGGGATGATGGTCGGCTACCACCGCCAGCCGGAGAAGACGCGCGAAGCCGAGTGGTTCGCGCCCGATGGCAAGCGATTCATCCGCACCGGCGACGTGGGCCGCTTCGACGCGGACGGCTTCCTGACGCTGTTCGACCGCAAGAAGGACATGATCATCAGCGGCGGCTTCAACATCTATCCGAGCGATCTTGAGGCGGTGCTGCGCGGCCATCCTGCCGTGGCCGATGTGACCGTGGTGGGCGTGCCCTCCGAACTCTGGGGCGAAACGCCGGTCGGCTACGTGGTGCGCCGGGAGGGCGACGCGACCGATCCGGCCGAGTTGCTGGCATGGACCAATGCCCAGGTCGGCAAGACACAACGGCTCGCAAGCGTGCAACTGATCGACGAACTGCCGCGCAGCGCCATCGGCAAGGTGCTCAAGCGCGAACTGCGCGAGCGGCATGGGCGTAGCTGAGGCCACGCAGCCGCCGCAGACCGGCAAGGAGGGCGGCGGCAACGGCTTGTTGTGGGTGCTGCTGGCGGTGGCCGTGATGCTGGCTTTCGTCCGGCCGCGCGCGCCGGTGGACCTGCTCAAGCTGGTCGACTGGCCGACCATCGGCGCATTGGCCGGCCTTCTGGCCATCACGCAAGGCGTGGAGCGCAGCGGCATGCTGCAATCGACGGCCGAACACCTGCTGGAGCGCACCACCAATCTGCGCAGCCTGGCGCTGTTGCTGGTGGCGACTTCGGCACTGCTGTCGGCGCTGGTGACGAACGACGTGAGCCTGTTCCTGCTGGTGCCGCTCACGCGGGTGCTGGCGACGCAGGCGCACTTGCCGCTGGCCCGGCTGGTGGTGCTGGAGGCGCTGGCGGTGAATGCGGGCTCGGCGCTGACGCCCATCGGAAATCCCCAGAACCTCTACCTGTGGCATCGCTCCGGCGAGAGTTTCATCGGCTTCATGGGCATGATGGCCCCGACGGTCGGGATCATGCTGTTCTGGCTTCTTGCGGCGGTGTGGCTGCTGATGCCGCCCACGCCGATCGAGCTGAAGCACGCGGACGAGACCAGGCCGATGCAGCCGCGGCTGCTGTGGCTTTCCGCCGCGCTGTTTGTCGCGTTCGTGGTGGCGCTGGATCGCCATTGGCTGCTGGCCGGCCTGGGCCTGGTCTTCGGCGTCTACCTGTTGACCTACCGCGGCGTGCTGCGCGGCATCGACTGGTCGTTGCTGGCGATCATCGGGCTGATGTTCGTCGACTTGCGGCAGCTGGCCGAGCTGCCCGCCATCGCATCGCTGCTCGGACGCTGGCCGATCGAGGAAGGCTGGCGCGCCTACCTCGCCGCGGTGCTGACCTCGCAGGTGATCAGCAACGTGCCGGCGGCGATCGTGCTGGACGGCCCGGTGCGCGACCTGCCGGCGCTGGCGGCCGGCGTCAGCGTGGGCGGCTTCGGCTGCGTGCTGGGGTCGCTGGCCAACCTGATCGCGCTTCGCCTGGCGAAGCTGCCTCATGGCCTGCGCGACTTCCATCGGATCAGCATTCCGTTCCTGCTGGTGTGCGCCGCCTCCGCGCTGCTGCTGCGGCTGGGCTGAACCGAAGCACGTTGCCGGCGGCGAGGCGCTCGTTCGACAATGAGGCCGATCATGCAACCGCCAGTCCACGCCGATCCCGTCGCGCCTGCCACGCGCGGCCTGTCATTGCGCCGCTACGGCGCCTCGCGCGGCAGCCATGCGCATGACCATTTCCAGGTGCTCGTGGGCCTGAGCGGCCAGCTCGACCTGGAAGTGGAAGGCCGCGGGCGACACATCGCGCCCGGGGAAGGCTGGGTCATCGCGCCGGGCGACCAGCATGATTTCGAATCGAGCCAGGGCGCGCAGTGCCTGGTGCTCGACACCTCCGACCTGCCCTGGTCCCGCGCCGTAGGACGCACGCCGATGGCACAGAGAACCTTGTCGCTGGCCCGCTACCTGGCGCTGTGCCTGGGGCAGCCCGATTCGCCGAGGCTCGCACTGCACCATGGTCCGGCCTTGCTGCTGGAGGCCTGGGGGCCGTTGCCGGCCAGCGCCAGCCGTCGCCGTGCCATCGACTGGGCCGCGCTGAGCCTTTGGGCGCAGGCGCGCTGGCAACGTACGCTGACGGTGGCCGACATGGCGGCCGTCGTGTGCCTGAGCCCGAGCCAGTTCGCGCAACGCTGCCGCGACGAATGGGGCATGGGCGCCATGCAGTGGCTGCGCCAGCAGCGACTGGTGCACGCGCGCCAACTGCGCGGCCACGGCATGAGCGTGGCCGAGGTGGCGCGCCGCACCGGCTACCGTTCGCCCTCGGCGCTCACGGCGGCGATGCGGCGCGAGGAGGCCCCCGCGCCACTGTCGCGGCTGTCGTCGCCTACCAGCGAACCTTGACGCCGAGGCTGCCGTTGAGGCTGCTGCGCACGTGCGTGTCGCCGCCCAGCGCCCACAGCTTGCCCACTTCGCCGTAGAGGCTCACGACCGGTGTGACGGACAGCGTTGCGCCGACCGCGACTTCGCCGCTGGAGCCACCGGTGTTCGTGAGGATGGCGGTGTTGCCCGCCAGCGTGCCGAAGTTCGTGACATCGGTGCCGTTGGTGCTCGCGTACAGGTTGACGCGGCCATAGGGCTGCAGGACGCCCACGCCCGTGGTGATGTCGCCCTTCACGCGCACGCCCGCGCGGGCCAGCCAGCCATCGGTGGTCCACTGCCGCACCAGCGTTGCACCGGGGATCCAGGCGCTGTCCAGGCTGAGGCTTTGGTGCGCGATCTGGACCTGGGGCTCGATCGTCCAGTTCGGCGCCAGCCGGATCGACTGGCCCAGTTCCAGCGACATGACCAGGCTGTCGCCCTTGCCCGAGATGGGCAAGGACGTTCCGGTCGAGGAGGTGTAGCGATGGCGGCCCGCCTGCACGACCGTGTCCGCGTAGAAGCCCGACGGGCCCCGGTAGGTGGCATAGGCGCCGAGGTACTGGTTGCGCTGGTCGTTGGACCCGACCGCGCGGTTCAGCACGCCGCCGGAGAAACCGTTGACCTGCATGTCGCCGTCGAGCTGGCCGACGTAGAGGCCGGCGCGCCATCCGCCATTGGCGAGGAGATCCGTCCCTGCCTGGAAGCCGGTGACGCGGCCGCTGCTGCGAGGGCTGACCGTCCCTTGCTGGCTGATCGTGTTCTCGACGCTGATCACGCGCGCCCAGCCCTGGCGACTGCCGTCGGTCATGCCGGCATCGTCTCCCACGCGCTGGTGCAGGTTGCCGAGCATCGCGTAGTTGCGCTGGCGGAACTGCTCGGGCAAGGCGGCCAGCAGCGGCACTTCGGCGCGGTAGGCCGGGACAGTCACGGAGGCCGGCGCCGGGGCCTGTTGCTTGACCACATCCTCGGGCGCCGGTGCCGGTGCCGGTGCGGGCGCGGGTGCTGGCGCCGGTGCGGGTGCAGGCGGTGGTGCGGGCGGTGGCGGCGGTGGCACCTCCACATCGGAGCGCAGGTAGCCGCCACTGGCCATCGTGTTCAAGCGGTACTCGAATGCGCCCGCGTCGACATGGCCGCCCGCCAGCGCGAATGCGTTGGCGCCGATGCTGCCGCCATTCGCCGTGCCGATGACTTCGATGCCGTTGCCGGTGGTGCGCGCGCCCAGGCCGCCGAGGCTGGTGACTTGCACCGAGGTCGTGCCGGTCGCCACGGCGGTGGCGCCGCTGAGCAGCAGGCGGTCCGAGGGACTGCCGCTGTCGCCGAGCGCGGTGCCCAGGCGCAGCACGCCGTTGTTGCCCACATAGGGGCCGGTCACGGTCAGCGTGGTGCCGGGCACCGCGCCGAGCAGGCTCACGGTACCGGCATTCGCAAGCGATGCCACCGTCTGGTTGAAGCCGGCGAGATCCAGCGTGGCGCCCGCCCCCACTGTGTGGGCGCTGGCCGCGCTCAGCGCGTTGGCCGCAGCCGCTCGCACGGTGCCCGCGTTGACGTTGGTTGCGCCGCCGTAGTTGTTCGCGCCCGCCAGCACCAGCGTGCCGGCGCCCTCCTTGGCAAGGCCGCCCGCACCGGTCATGCCGGTGCCCAGGCTCAAGGTGGTCCCGGCATTGGTGCGCAGTGTCGCGCCGCCAGCGCCGAGCTTGAGTTGGCGCGCGGTGGCAATGTCGGCCGTGGTCTGCAACGCACCCCCGTCGAGGGTGAGCGCGCCGCTCAGGGCGCCGAGGCTCGCATCGTCGGCGATGGACAGGGCGCCTGCCTTCACGGTCCACGGCGTGACGCCGGGCTGGATACCGTTCAATGTCCAGGTGCTGGCGCCCGTCTTGCGGAAGTCGGTGAAGCCCTGGTACTGGTTGCCGATGGCGGACACGCCGAATGCGGCGTCGGTGTTGCCGCCGAGCGCGAACGCATTGGCGGCGCCTGTGGCCACGGCATTGCCTGTGAAGCCGTAGCCCGATTGCAGTTCGAGCGTGTTGTTGTTGCCGGCGATGGTGACGGCGTTGCCGCGTGTGACGCCATCGCCGCCCAATCCGCCCGAAATGCTGCCGGCGTTGACGACGCTGTTGCCATCGCCGACGACATTGACACCGACACCCGCAGCCCCCGCGGCGCCGCGCGGACCGGTGCTTGCGCCAGCGACGCCGCCATTGCCTCCGCTCAGGTTGCCGGCGTTGACGACCTGCGCACCGGTCGCAGCGACGTTCACGGCATCACCGCCGCTGCCGCCGCCGCCCGAGGGGCCGCCTTCGATCGTGGGATTGCCGACGCCGCCACTGCCGCCGTTGCCACCGCTGATCGCCGCACCCGCCTTGTTGTCGAGTCGTCCGCTCATCAAGGCAATGCCGTTGCCACCGCCCCCGCCGCCGCCGCTGGACCTGTTGTTGCGCACCAGGCCATCGCCACCGTTGCCGCCGTTGCCGCCCGTGATCGATCCGCTGTTGGCGGCCACGCTGGCCGGATCGGCTGGCGCGAAGTAGACGGCGGTGCCGCCGCCGCCACCGCCGCCGCCTTGCGAAGCTGCCGTGCCGCCGTCACCACCACGGCCACCCGAAATACTGCCGCTGTTGCCGATGGCGGTGACGGATGGGTCGATCACGACGCCATATCCGCCGCCACCGCCGCCGCCGGCTGCCCAGAAGCCGTTGCCGCCTTTGCCACCGCTGCCGCCGACCACGGTGCTGGAGTTGGATGTCACCACTCCCGTGGCACCGGCATTGCCGCCGGCACCGCCGCCGCCGAAGCCATTGCCGGTGGTTGGATCGTCCTGGCCGGGTGCACCGTTCGGCGCCGCCGCGGTGCCGGCTGCACCTCCGGCGCCGTCGCCGCCCAGGAACGTGGGATCCGAACCGAGTGTGCCGATCGAGGCGTTAGTACCGGCGGTCGGGCCGGCGGGTGTGGCGTTGCCGCCATTGCCGGCATACGAGCCGACTTCCGTGTCATTGACCGCACCGGCGCCACCCGTGCTGTCCCGGCCGCCTGCACCGGACCAGAGGACGGGATTGGCCGGATGGCCGCCCGCACCGCCATCGCCAGCCGCGGCCGAGCCCACGGCCAGCAACATCGTGGCCGCGATGGCGATCGCCCGCACGCGAGCGCCGTGAACCGCGGTGGCGCTTCCAGCACTTGCGCCAATGTCGCTGGCGGAACCGCTGACCCGGCCACGCGCGATCTCCGAAACGGCCTGCCAGCATCCAAGCGCTTTGTTGAAAACGACGCGATATACGCAGTTCATCAGAAGTCCCCCTGTTTCCTTGTTGAGATCGGCACTCCGGTCGTGAGACATTTCCACGTCTCGTGACGGGTATTTCGCACAACTTAAGTACTCAAGTTTCTATTTGACACGGGGTGTGACTTTTGAGTTACGCAAAATTCCCGGTTTTGGTGCTCTGCGAAGGCGCAGAAGCGCACGGTCCGTCGTTCCGCGACGAGAAACCGGCATTAGTCGACGACCGCGCCGGCTAGCCTCGGTGCATGCCAAAGTCGTATCTCCATGCCTTGGGGGCCATTGCGCTCTGGGCCACCCTTGCCTCGCTCGGAACCGCGCTGTCGCATGTGCCGCCCTTTCTCCTGACCGGCCTGTCCCTGGCGATAGGCGGCCTGCTCAGCCTGCCGAGCGTGCTGCGCGACCGGGCCGTCTGGCGCATACCGCCTCGCACCTTGGCGCTGGGCGTGTACGGCCTGTTCGGCTTCCACTTCCTGCTGTTCCTGGCGTTGCGGCACGCGCCGCCGGTGGAAGCCAACCTGGTCAACTACCTGTGGCCGCTGCTGATGGTGGTGCTGGCGCCGGTGCTGCTGGCGGGCGTCTCGTTGCGGCCTGCGCACCTGGTGGCGGCGTTGCTGGGCTTCACCGGCGCGGCCATCGCGATCCTCGGCGCGCGCGACGGCACGGCCGGCGCGACCACCGAGACCTGGGGCTTCGCGCTGGCCGCCGGTTCGGCGTTCATCTGGTCCAGCTATTCGCTGTGGACACGGCGGGTGCCGGCGTTCTCGACCGCGGCCATCGGGCTGTTCGGGTTGGTCTCGGGGATGCTCTCGCTGGCGTGCCATGCGGTGCTGGAGCCGTCGGCGAGCCTGTCGATGCGCGACTGGCTGCTGCTGGCCGTGTGCGGGCTCGGACCGCTCGGCGCTGCCTTCTACCTCTGGGACATGGCCCTGAAAGGCGGCGACGTGCGCCAGATCGGCATCCTGAGCTACCTCACGCCGCTGGCGTCGACGGCCTTGCTGCTGGTGGTGACGGGCCGGCCGCTGAGCTGGACGATTGCGCTTGCCGCGGCGCTGATCATTTCCGCGGCCGTGCTGGGCGCGCGTACGAAATCCGCCTGATCCCGCGCATCGGCGCATGCCGCCGCTGCATGCGCCCACGCCAAATTTGCGGAGCGCGAATCGATTTCGCCGGTCATCATCTGCAGGTGCGCTGCGGCGCTGGCATCGAAATCGCTTGCCCGCCGCAGACGACAACTCCAGGGTGACAAAAGATGGCAAAGATTCCTCCCGGCGTCGGTCCGCGGTTTCCGCAAGTGGTGGTGCTGGTCGGCGCGACCGGCGACCTCGCGCGGCGCAAGCTGCTGCCGGGCTTGTTCCACCTGTGCAGCACGGGCTTCATCCCGGGGTGCCGGATCATCGGCGTGTCGCTCGACGAAATCGATGTCGAAGGCTTTCGCAAGTCCGCCCGATCGGCGCTCGACGAGTTCGGCAGCCGCAAGGTCACGCAGGCCGCGTGGGACACCTTTGCCGCGACGCTCGACTACGTGCCGCTGTCGGCCGGCGCCCCAGCGCTGCGCGAGGCCGTCGAGCGTGCGGAGCAATCCTTCGGCGCCGAATGCCGGCGCCTGCACTACCTGAGCGTGCCGCCCAACGCGGCGCTGACCGTGGTGCGCATGCTGGGCGAGGCGGGGCTGGTGGAGCGCTCGCGCATCGTCATGGAAAAGCCCTTCGGCACCGACCTGAAGAGCGCGGTCACCCTCAACAGCAAGCTGCACGAGGTGTTCCAGGAGGAGCAGATCTTCCGCATCGACCACTTCCTCGGCAAGGAGCCGGCGCAGAACATCCTGGCCTTCCGCTTTGCCAACGGCCTGTTCGAGCCGATCTGGAACCGCAACTTCATCGACCACGTGCAGATCGACGTGCCCGAGACGCTGGGCCTCGGCAAGCGGGCCGGCTTCTACGAGCAGACGGGTGCCTACCGCGACATGGTCGTCACCCACCTGTTCCAGATCCTCGCGTTCATGGCGATGGAGCCGCCGACCGCGCTCGACCCGGCGCCGATCAGTGAGGAGAAGAACAAGGTCTTCCGCAGCATGGAGCCGATCGTGCCGAGCGACGTGGTGCGCGGCCAGTACATGGGCTACCGCGGCGAGGAAGGCGTGGACCCGGACTCCGACACCGAGACCTTCATCGCGCTGAAATGCCACATCGACAACTGGCGCTGGGCCGGCGTGCCCTTCTACCTGCGCACCGGCAAGCGCCTGGCCGAGGGGCAGCGCATCATCTCGATTGCGTTCCGCGAGCCGCCCAAGAGCATGTTCCCGCCGGGCTCGGGCGTCGGCGCGCAGGGGCCGGACCACCTGACCTTCGACCTGGCGGATGCCTCGAAGATGTCGCTGTCGTTCTACGGCAAGCGACCCGGGCCCGGCATGCGACTGGACAAGCTGAGCCTGCAGTTCGCGATGCGCGACACCGGGCTGGCGGGGGAAGTGCTCGAAGCCTACGAGCGGCTGATCCTCGATGCGATGCGCGGCGACCGCACCTTGTTCACCACGGCGGAAGGCATCGAGCGGCTGTGGGAGGTGTCGACGCACTTGCTCGAATCGCCGCCGCCGGTGCGGCTCTACGAGCAGGGCTCATGGGGGCCGAAGGCGGTGCACCAGTTGATCGCGCCGCACGCGTGGCGACTGCCCTTCGAGCGGGCTTGGCGCGATCCGAACAAGGCCGGCAGCTGATTCTTATCAGCTTTCCACGGCGTGCGCGCCACCCACGACGCATGAAACCGGCGAGCAAAGCGAAGCCCGTTCGTGGCCCCCCCGTGGAACCGGCTTTGCCGGGCCGCTGGGTCCGCTCCCTCGAGGGGGAAGCGCCTCCGGCGCTTCGGAGGTGGGTGTCAAGCCCCGCGCAAGAAGGCTTCGAAGCGACTGACCAGCGCGATGGGTGTTTCCTCCATCGGATAGTGGCCGGCATTGCCGATCACCTCGAGCCGCGCCTGCGGATAGTGCAGCATCCACGTCGCCTTGCTGGTCTCGGCGCCGAGGGCCGGGTCATGCTCGCCGGGCAGCACCAGCACCGGCAGGTTCTTGCCCTGGATACGTGGCGCGATATCGGTCTTGGCCCAGGCCTGCAGGTAGCCGGCCACGGCCTCTTCGTCCGAGTTCGCCACCGAGGCGGCCACCATCGCGTCCAGCCAGGTGCCGGTCAGGCGGTTGCCGGTCGTCAGGTCGATGATGGCGCGGCGCGTGCCGGGGTCGCCCGCGGCGGCGGAGAAGAAGGCCCAGCCGTTGTCGTCGAAAGGCACGCCGGATGCGGGCACCGGCGTGATGCCGACCAGCGCGCTCACCCGCTCCGGCGCATCGGCCAGCACCTGCTGGATCGCCATGCCGCCCATCGAATGGCCAATCAGCGCGAAGCGGTCCCAGCCGAGTTGGTCGGCCAGCGCCAGCGTGTCCTCGGCGATCGCTGCCATGGTGTAGGGGCCGCCGCTGCCCTTGCGCGCGCCGTAGCCGCGGTAGTCCATGAGGGCATAGCTGAAGTCCTTGCCGTCGAGGTGGTGGACCATCGGTCCCCAGTTGCGGGCGGTGCCGAACCAGCCATGCAGGCAGATGACCTTGCGCGGGCCGGTTCCGATCACGAGGGGGTCTTGCTTGCTCATTTCTTTCTGTCTCCTTGTTGTGGTTGCACGGAATCGATCGGTCCTAAAGTTCCAGCACCAGCCGCCCGTCGCAGGCGCGCGAACAGCAGGCCATCATCCGCGTGCCGGCCTCGCGTTCGGCGCGCGTGAGCACGACGTCGCGATGATCGATCCTGCCGGCCAGCACGCGCACCTCGCAGGAGCCGCACAGGCCCTCCTCGCAATCGCTCTGCACGTCGATGTTGGCGGCGCGCAAGGCGCTCAGCACCGTCTGGTCGGCCGGGACGTGGACCGTGATGCCGGAGTCTTTCAGTTCGACGTCGAAGGCGTGTTCGCGCGACGGGTCGAGCGTACGCAGCGTCGATTCGAAGTGCTCCACATGCAGCGCATCTTCCGGCCAGTGGGCGCAATGCGCCTCCAGCGCCTGCAGCATGCGCATCGGGCCGCAGGCGTAGACCTGCGTGTCCGCATCCGGCGTGGCGAGCAGCGCGGACAGATCGTTGCGCTGCCCTTCGCTCCCGGCATGGACATGCAGGCGCTCGCCGTGCAACGCGGCCAGTTCGTCGAGGAAGGCCATGGTGTCGCGCGAACGGCCGCTGTAGTGCAGCTGGTAGTCGATGCCAAGTTCCTTCGCGCGCCGGGCCATCGCGCTGACCGGCGTGATGCCGATGCCGCCGGCGATGAAGATTGCGCGGCGTGTGGATTCGTCGAGGTGGAAGTGGTTGCGCGGGCCGCGGATCTTGAGCCTGTCGCCGGCCTTCACATGCCCATGCACCCACTCCGAGCCGCCGCGACCGGCAGGCTCGCGCAGCACCGCGATTTCCAGCGCATGCGCATCGGCCGGATCGCCGCACAGCGAGTACTGGCGCGACAGGTCCGGATGGCCGCATTCGATGTCGATGTGCGAGCCCGGCGTCCAGCGCGGCATGGCGCGACCGTCGGGTGCGACGAGGCGCAGCCTGACGATGCCCTCGGCCACCGGCGTCACGCTTTCCACGACCACCGGCCGCGTGATCGCGCCCTTCGACGGCTCGCCGATGCGCACCGGCGCCGGCGCGTCGAGACGGCGAAGCGCTGGCTGCGTGCGTTCCGGGTTCCGCGAAGGATCCCATTCGACCCATAGGTGCTCCGGCCCGCGAAACGACGTGTTGGGCACGTAGCTGAACTTCTGCGGTGCGAGGCGCATGTGCGGCAGGCGGCGCGCGAACTCCTCCAGGAAGACCTGCATCTCCATGCGCGCCAGGTTCTTGCCCATGCACTGGTGCGAGCCGTAGCCGAAAGTCAGGTGGTCGCTCGCGTTGTCGCGGCGGATGTCGAACAGGTCGGCGTCGGCGAAATGGCCTTCGTCATGGTTGGCCGACGAGGTGACGATCAGCAGCTTCGACCCCGCCGGCAGGTCGACGCCACCGACCTGCGCGTCGGCCGTGACGATGCGCCGCCAGGCGGCCACCGAGCCGTTGTGGCGCAGGCATTCCTCCACCGCGTTCGGAATGAGGCTGGGGTCTTCGCAGACCTCGCGCCACACGTCCGGGTGCTGCAGCAGCAGCTTCATCGCGTTGGCCGTCGCATTGGCCGTCGTCTCGTGCGCGGCGACGATGCCGGCCATCATCATCGAGTGCAGGTAGGAGTCGGTGACCACCTCGGGCTGTTCGCGCTGCTTGCGCAAGCCGTACTGCATCCAGCCGCCGCCCTCGGGGTTCTCGCGCATCTTGTCGAGCACCTTGCCGGCGTACTGCCAGAAGTTGCCGACGGCGTGCGCCACCGCGACCTGCTCCTCCGGCTTCGGGCGGCCCCAGGTGTTGACGGTGTGCGCGATCGAATACTTGCGCAGCGTGTCCATGTCTTCCTCGGGCACGCCGAGGAAGTGCAGCGCCACGGTGAGCGGGATCTCCCACAGCATCTGGTCGACCAGGTCGGCCCGGCCGTCATCGATGAAGCGGTCGACGTATTCGCGCGCCAGTTCGCGCACCATGGGCTCGTGGTGCCGGAGTTCCTCGGGGATGAAGGAATGCATCAGCGCGCGGCGGCGCGGCATGTGCGCGGGCTCGTCCTCGTTGACCAAAGTGCGGTTCAGCGCGAAGCCGTAGGAGGCCAGCACGGCGTTGGCCTCCTCGCCGGTCGGCGTGATCTTCTCCAGCGCGATGGCCGGGCTGAAGGTGATGTTGTCGCGGAAGATGGCCTTGATGTCGTCGTAGCGCGTGACCACCCAGTAATTGAGCTTGGGGCTCCAGAAGATCGGCTCCTGCTCGCGCGCCCATCGCACGCACTCGGGCGGGTCTTGCTGGTAGCCGTCCCCGAAGGGGTCGAAGTCGGCCGCGCGCTGGCTGACCGGGCAGCCGGTGGGCGTGCGCTCGGTGGACAACGGACCGTGGGCCACGGGGCAGCCGCTGGCGCGGGGCGGGGAGCCGACTTCGGCTGGCTTCATCGGTGCCTCCTTGAAGGTGTTGAGATGTCCTGGAGATCGGTGGCCGCAGTTGAAATACTGCCTTCCTAGTCCAGCGAGATGTTGAGGTCGCGGATCAGCTTCTGCCACTTGGCCGATTCCGTCTTCAGCAGCGCGGCGAACTGCGCCGGCGTGTCGCCCACCGGTTCCACGCCGAAGTCGACCAGGCGCTTGTTCACGGCCGGGTCCTGGATGGCCGCGACGACCTGCTTGTTGAGCGCGGCGATGGTGTCGGCCGGCGTGGCGGCGGGCACCACCATGCCGACCAGCGCGGCCGCCTCGACGTTCTTGTGGCCGAGTTCGGCAAAGGTGGGCACGTCGGGCAGTTGCGGCAGGCGCTTGGGGCTCGCCACCGCCAGCGCCCTGATCTTGCCGCTCTTGATGAAGGCCGCTCCGGAAGCCAGGTCGATCATCATCGCGGGCACCTGTCCGCCGGCCAGGTCGGCCAGCGCGGGCGCGGCGCCCTTGTACGGCACGTGGACCATGGCCAGCCCGGCCTCCGACTTGAGCAGTTCCATCGCCAGGTGGTGCGGGCTGCCGGCGCCGGCCGAGGCGTAGTTGAGGCCGCCGGCCTTGGCCTTGGCCTCCGCGATGAAGTCCTTCGCATTGGCCGCCGAATTCCCCGGGCCGACCACGAGGATCATCGGGAAGCGCCCCATCAGCGTGACCGGCGCGAGGTCCCTGGTCGGGCTGTAGCTGAGCGACTTGTAGAGCACCGGGTTGAACACCAGCGTGCCGTTGTCGGCAGACAGCACCGTGTAGGCGTCGGGCGCAGAGCGCGCCACGTCCGACGCGCCGATGGCCGTGTTGCCGCCCGGCTTGTTGTCGACCAGCACCGGCTGCTTGACCTGCGTGGACAAGGCCTGGCCGATGGTGCGCGCCAGGAAGTCCGATCCGCCGCCCGCCGGGTAGGGCACCACCCAGCGGATCGGCTTGGCCGGCCAGGTTTGCGCCATCGCATGCGAGGTGGCCAGCAGGGGAACGGCCAGCAGGCAGGCGGACAACAGTTTCTTCATCGGGAGTCTCCTGGTCTTGAAAGAGAGTGCCCCCAAGGCAGAGCCACCCGGCCCGGCCCCCGCGAGGGATCCAGTCGAGACGGCTCGGCTTGAGAGGGGTATGTACGAATAGCGTAAGTTTGATACGCAATGCGTAATTGCGTTTTGGTGTTTACCCTTCCACCTCATGCCTGCACTCGCCAACGCCCCCAACCGCCGCCAGCGCGTTCAATCCGCCGAGACCGGCATGGCCGTGCTGAAGGGACTGGCGCGCCTCGGTGGTCGCGCCAGCCTGACGGCATTGGCAGCGCACATCGAGGAGAGCCCTGCCAAGGTCCATCGCTACCTGGCCAGCCTCATGGAAGAAGGCCTGGTGGCGCAGGACGCCGGCTCGCAGCACTACCACCTGGGTGCGGAAGCCATCCAGATCGGGCTGGCCGCGATGCGCCAGGCCGACCCGATCCGCGTGGCCGAGCCTTCGCTGATCCGTCTGCGCGAGAGCCTGGAGGTGACCTGCTTCGTGGCCGTGATGGGCAACAAGGGGCCGACCATCGTGCGCTTCGAGGAGCCCGGCCTGCCGGTGACGGTGAACGTGCGCGTCGGCTCGGTGATGTCGATGCTGTGGTCGGCCACCGGGCGCGTGTTCCTCGGGCTGCTCGCCGGCTCGCGCGTTCGGGCGCTGGCCCAGGAGGAATGGACCGCGGCCTCCCCCGAGATGCGCGCGCAGCTCGACGCCAAGGACCCGATCGGTCAGGTGTGCGAAGAACTGCGACATCACCATTGCGCCACGGTGCGCGACACCTACCAGCGCGGCATCAGCGCCGTGGCCGCGCCGGTGTACGACCATGCCGGGCATGTCTGCGCCGTGCTTACCGCCCTGGGCGCGACGGGGGGTTTCGACCCTTCGGTCGACGGCGTGATCGCCCAGGCGGTGCGGCGCGAGGCGGCTGCGGCCAGCGGGCTGCTCGGCGGCGAGCGCTTCGTCGTCAGCGAACCGTGAGCGCGCGGTAGACCTTGCCGAGCTGCGCCGGCAAGGCGCTGACATCGTCGATGACGAGGTAGCGGTCGGGCGCGCACGTGGTGCGCAGGTAGTCGTGGCCGGCCGGGTCGATGGCGATGCAGAAGGTGTCGATGCCCGATTGCTCCGCCTCGCGCAAGGCACGTGCCGTGTCATGGATGCCGTAGGCCGCATCGCCTCGCACGGGGCCGTAGTCGCTGTCCTGCGGATAGCCGTCGGACACGACGATGAGTACGCGCGTGGCCGCGGGCTCGCGCGCCAGCCGCATCGTGGCATGGCGGATGGCCGCGCCGGTGCGCGTGGCGCCCATCGGCTGCATCGCGGCGAGCGCCGCGGCCGTACGCGCGGACCACGGGTCGTCGAAGGCCTTGGCCACGTGGAAGGCGACGTTGTGGCGCCCCTCCCCGGAGAATCCGTAGACCGCATGACGGTCGCCCAACTCGTGCAGCGCATCGCACATGAGGCCCAGCGCATCGGCGGCGATGTCGATCACGCGGCGGCGCGCGGGGCGCTGCGCGGCGCGCATGGCGACACGGCCCTGGTAGAGGTAGTCATCGTCGTCATCGTCTTCGCTCGCGGCCTGCGCCATTGCGTCCGGTACGAGGAAGCCGGTAGAGCCGCTCATGTCGACCAGGAAGGCGGCGCACACGTCACGGCGCGGTTGCTGCGCGGCGATGAAGACGCGGCCCTCGGCGAGCCGGCCCGCGCGACGCTCCACGGCTTCCGCGATGGCAGCGTCGAGGTCGATCTCGTCGCCGTCGAGCCTTCGATGCACGCGCTGGCGAAAGGCCGGACGGATGGCCGCGAACCGGTGGCGCACCTCGCCGCGCAAGACGGCATGTCGCTCGCGCAGGTCGTGCAGGAAGCGGATGTTGTCGCCGCGCAGGCGCCGCTCGCGGACCTGGCACCAGTCGGGCAGGTAGCGCCGCGCGGTGTGGTCCCATTCGTCATGGAAGTAGCTGTGCGTGGCGGCTGGCGGGGGTGACGATGGGGCGCTCGTGGCGGATCGCTGCGCTTTGGCGGGCGGGTCGGCGTCCGCCGCGTCGAAGTTGAAGGCCAGCGCGGCGCTCCAGCCGCCATCGCCGGCATCGCCGTTGGTGCTATCGCCGTCCGGCGCATCGCCATCGACGCGGCCTGCCCGCAGGCCATCGTATGGCGCCTCGCCCGTTGCCTCGACGAAAGACGTCGCCCGCCTCGGTCGCGCTGCGGCGTCGAGCACGGCGCAGATCGCAGCTGTGACGCGCAGGCTGTGGCGTGCATCGGCAGCTTCTGCCTGCACCGTGGCGGCGAGGTCGAGGATGCGATCGAGCATGGGGTTGCTCCGCGGCTGCGTGCGACCAGTGGGATCAACGGCACCAACTAGACCAACGGGATCAGCTAGACCAAGGGGATCGACGGAATCGACGGAATCGGAGCGTCCCGCGCCCAGCGTGAAGCGCGCGAGTCCGTCGATCACCGAATGCATCGGTCGCGCTTCATCGCACACAGGCGCGCGGCGGGCCAAGGCATGCGCTCGAACACGCTGCAGATCGCCCACCGCGCCCGGGTAGCGACGCTCGATCACGCTGTCGATGCGCAGCCTTTCGAGCCAGCGGTAAACCCGTCGCGCGAGGGTCGGTCGCGGCCATCGATGGAACTCGGGCGCGGCATCGGCATCGCCCAGCTGCCGCAGCACGGCGACGCGGCAAGCGCCATGGTTCTCTCGCCGCGAGCCGAAGTCGTCCGTCACCGCAGGCAGGCGGATGGCCTGCGCGTCGCCAGCGCCCTCGCCTTCCAGCTGGACCGCCTTCGCCCTGCCGCCCAGCCCTTGCGCGAACAGCGCCATCGCGCGGTGCAGCTGTTCGAAACGAACCGCGTGCGCCGCGCCGGGGTCGTTCATGGCAGCAGCACGTCGACGATGTCCGCGAGCGCCTGCTGCACGTCGGGCTCGTCGCTGATCGCATGCGTGATCGCGATGTCGCAGGCGCGGCGTGGCGCGATGCCGCCGGCGATCAGTTGCCCGGTGTAGACCAGCAGGCGCGTGCTCACGCCGTCCGTCAATCCGTGTTCACGCAGCGCACGCACCTTGTCGCCGATGGTCGCGAGCCGATGCGCCATCGCCGCATCGACACCGCTTTCATGCGCGACGATGGTCGCCTCGACATCGACGGCCGGGTAGTTGAACTCCAGGCTCACGAAGCGCTGCCGCGTCGATGGCTTCAGGTCCTTGAGGCTGCTCTGGTAGCCGGGGTTGTAGGAGATGACGAGCAGGAAGTCCGGGTGCGCCTCGAGCAGTTCGCCGGTCTTCTCGATCGGCAGCATGCGGCGGTGGTCGGTCAGCGGATGGATCACGACGGTGGTGTCCTTGCGCGCCTCGACTACTTCGTCGAGATAGCAGATCGCGCCGGTGCGCACCGCGCGTGTCAGCGGGCCGTCCGTCCAGACGGTGCTGTCGGCCGAGAGCAGGTAGCGTCCGACCAGGTCGTTGGCCGTGAGGTCTTCGTGGCAGGCCACCGTGACCAACGGCTGGCCCCACAAGCGCCAGGCCATGTGCTCGATGAAGCGCGTCTTGCCGCAGCCGGTCGGCCCCTTCAGCAGCACCGGCAGCCGCGCGCGCCGGGCCGCCTCGAACACCTGCACCTCGTCGCCGACGGGCAGGTACCAGGGTTCCGGCGCGGCCATGGCGTCAGTCGGCTGCGACTTCCAGCACCAGCTTGCCGAAGTTCTCGCCCGCGAACAGCTTGTTCAGCGCCTCGGGGAAGGTGTCGATGCCCTTCACCGTGTCTTCCTTGCTCTTCATGCGTCCGTCCTTCAGGTAGCCGGCGAGTTCGGCGATGGCGATGTGATAGCGATCGGCATAGTCGAATACGACGATGCCTTCCATGCGCGCACGGTTGACCAGCAGGCTCAGGTAGTTGCGCGGGCCGGCGGCCGGCATGCTGTTGGCGTTGTTGTACTGGCTGATCGCACCGCAGATGATGACGCGGGCCTTGCGCGCCAGCTTGGCCAGCACCTGGTCGAGGATCTCGCCGCCGACGTTGTCGAAGTAGATGTCCACGCCCTTGGGGCAGTGTTCCTTCAGCCCCGCGCGCACGGCGCCCTCGCCGGCCTTGTAGTCGATGCAGGCGTCGAAGCCCAGCTCCTTCACCACCCAGTCGCACTTGGCGGCGCCGCCCGCGATGCCGACCACGCGGCAGCCCTTGATCTTGGCGAGTTGGCCCACCGTCTGGCCGACCGCGCCGGCCGCGCCGGAGACGACGACCGTCTCGCCCGGCTTCGGCTGGCCGACGTCCATGAGGCCGAAGTAGCCGGTCATGCCGGGCATGCCGAGCACGTTGAGCCATTGGCCGATGGTGCCGGCGCGCAGGTCGATCTTCACCAGGCCGTTGCGCTTGGTCTGGTCCTGCTCGATGACCATGTACTCCTGCACGCCCAGCGTGCCGTACACCGTGTCGCCCACGGCAAACGCCGGGTTCTTCGACGCGACCACGCGGCCGATGCCGCCGGCACGCATCACTTCGCCGATGGCCACGGGCGGGATGTAGCTCTTCGCATCGTTGAGCCAGCCGCGCATGGCCGGGTCCAGCGACAGCGTCAGCGTCTTGATGAGCACGCCGCCCTCGGCCGGTTCGCCAACCGGTTCGGTCGTGAAGTTCCAGTGCTCGCGCGTGGCAGTGGTTTCGGGGCGCTTGGCCAGGCGGACCTGGTGGTTGGTGAGCGTGGTGGCGGACATGGTGTCTCCTTGGGAATAGCGTGATGGAGTTGGATGCTAGCCGGGGCATCAGCCGTGCGGCGTAGCGCGCGCGACAACCGACGTGTGCACAATGGCCCGATGAGCACGCTGACGCCACCCCGAATCCAGACCCTCGGCGAGGAAATCGCCAACGCGATCAGCCACGGCCTGGGCCTGCTGCTGGCGGTGGCATCACTGCCGATCCTGGTCTACAACGCGTCGATGCACGGCCAGGCGGCCAACATCATCGGCGCATCGCTGTTCGCGAGCACCGCCATCGTGCTTTACCTGGTTTCGACGCTGTACCACGCGCTGCCGGCCGGCCGCGCCAAGGTGCTCCTGAACCGGCTCGACCACGCGGCCATCTACCTCTTCATCGCGGGCAGCTACATGCCCTTCCTGCTGGGCGTGCTGCGCGGGCCGGTGGGCTGGGTGCTGTTCGCCGCCGTCAGCTGCGCGGCCGTGCTCGGCGTCGGCGCCAAGCTGTTCGACCGGCTGAAGCATCCGCTGTGGTCCACCGGCCTCTACGTGGCGATGGGCTGGATGGCCCTGATCGCGGCGGTGCCGCTGTACGAGCGCATGTCGCCGGCCGGACTCGGCTGGCTGGTCGCGGGCGGGCTGGCGTACACCGCGGGCGCGGTCGTGTTCCTGCTCGATTCGAAGCTGCGGTACGCGCACTTCGTCTGGCACCTGTTCGTGCTGGCCGGCAGCGTCTGCCACTTCTTCGCGGCACTCTGGCACGCGTATTGAGCGGGCCTGGGCTCAAGGCTCAATCCAGCGCCAGCGCGACGGCTTCCTCCTGCCAGGCCAGCGCCGCGAGCAGCTCCGGATCGGCCGTCGAAGGCCTACGCATGGCCAGCGCCAGTTGCGCCGCGAAGTCCAGCGACGCCGTCTTGCCGCCAGCCTTCGGCGTGTCCTTGCCGGCCTTGTGCTCGACAGTCTTGCCGAGCTGCCGCATCTCGCCGCCGTTGAAATCGATCTCGATGACATGCGAGCGCGACGCGCCGTTCCTGCGCTCCACCGTGATGCGAAGTTGCAGGCGTTCCGTGCCGGCCGGACGATCGATGGCGATGTAGCCGCGGCCATCGGTCCGGATCCACGCAGGACGCGCCGACCCGTTGCCCATGGCCACCTGAACCTGCGTGATGGGCGACTTGCCGGACGCTGGCTGGTCGTTGACGTCGATCCAGACCTGCTGCTCGACAGCGTAGAGTTCCAGCCGAACGTCGGCGGTGCGCAAGGACATGATCGAGCGCGGCGCGACGTCGAAGCCGTCGCGCGCACGCAGCCCGAGGCGATCCGCGACCCGGTCGCGCTGCACGCCGTCCTCGCCGAGGCGCCACGGACGATCCATGCCGACGCCAGCGCGCAAGGCCGGCTCCATTGCCAGGTCCGGTCCGGCACCGCCGAGCCAGGCGATGTCGTTCACGACGCCCAGGATCACGCCGGACGCAGGGGGAGGCAGTCCGCCGGCACCCTCGAATGAAGGCGCCTCCTCCGGCGCATAGACGAAGGGATAGTCGCCAAGGTACAGGTTCGGCAACTCGACATGCAGCGTCAACGTGCCGGCCGTGAAGCCGCCCCTGCCATCCGCCACGGTGAAGTCGACCACCAGGTCGCCGGTGAAGTCCGGGACAGGCTTGAAGCTGTAGCTGCCGTCGGCGTTGACGGTGAGCGTGCCGACGCCGTCGATCACCAGCGGCACGCCCGCGGCCACCGGCCCCGGCACACCCGCGACGTAGAAGTTGCTGATCGTCAAGGAGTCGCCATCCGGGTCGCTGTCGTTCGACAGCAGGCCGTTGCGCGCACCCACGTCCAGGCTGCCGCCGGCGGTCACCGTCGCGGCCTGGTTGGCCACCACGGGTGGTTCGTTCACCGCCTTCACGGCGATGACGAGGCTGGCAGTGGTTTCGCCGCCGTCACTGTCGGCGACCGTGTAGTGCACACCCGGCACCGCCCCGCTGAAGTTGGGCGCCGGCACGAAGCTGTAGCTGCCGTCGGCGTTGATGGTCAGCACGCCGACACCGGGGATGTCGGTGGGTTGGCCTGCCGCGATCGTGCCCGGCAGGCCATCGACCGCATAGCTGGCGACGTGCAGTGCATGGCCTTCGGGATCGCTGTCGTTGGCCAGCAAGCCTGGGCCCGCGACGACCAGCGGCGTGTTCTCGTCCGTCGAGACCGTCTCGCCCGCCACGACCGGCGGCAGCGTCGGCACGTCCGCGAAACCCAGCGTCGATGTGGCGGTGTCGATGCCGTCGCTTACCGTGACGCTCGCGCCGGGCACCGGGCCGCGGTATCCGGGCGCCGGCGTGAAGATGTAGCGCCCATCCGAGTCCAGCGTGAGGGTCCCCACGGGGTTGCCGCTGTTGTCCTTGATCGAGGCTGTCGCGCTGCCGCCGGCGGGCACGGTGAATGTCTCGGGCACGCCGTCGCCATCCGTGTCCACGCTGAAGGCGGTGACCGTCAGCGGGTCGCCGTTGGGGTCGATGTCGTTGGCGATGACATTGCCGCTGACCGGCGTGTCGGGAACGATGGCGACCGGCCCGTCGTTGCCGGGCGCGGGCGGCGCGTTGGGCACGTCGGCGAAGCTCAGCGTGCCGGTGTCGGTCTGGAGGCCATCGCTGACCGTGTAGCTCGAGGCGGGCACCGGTCCCCTGTAGCCCGGCGCCGGGGTGAAGGCATAGCTGCCGTCGGAGCCGATGACGAGTGTGCCGAGCGGATGATTTCCGGCATCGGCGAGCGGCACCTCGACGCTGCCGCCCAGCGGCACGGTGAAGACCTCCGGCGTGCCGTCGCCGTTGGTGTCCACGGTGAACTGCGTGAGGGTGAGCGGGTCGCTGTTCGGATCGGTGTCGTTGGCGAGCGCATTGCCGGACACCGGCGCGCCCGGCAGGGTCGGCACCGGCCCGTCGTCGACGGCCACTGGCGGCAAGTCCGGCACGTTGGCGAAGGTCAGGAATGCGGTGTCGTCGTTGGTGCCGTCGCTGACCGTGAAGCTCACGAGCGGCACCGGCCCCTGGTAGCCGGGCGCCGGCGTGAAGGTGACGGAACCGTCCGAGCCGAAGTCGAACGTGCCGATGGCGCGCTGGCTGGCATCGGTGGCCGGCACGCTGATGGTGCCGCCGCCCGGCGGGAAGATCAGCGCATCGGGCTTGCCGTCGCCGTCGAGGTCCACCGCGAACTGCGTGACCGTGAGCGGATCGCCGTTGGGGTCGGTGGCGGTCGTGAGGACGTTGGCCGACACGGGGGTGTCCGGCGCGGTCGGCAGCGGCCCCAAGGCCTGCGCCACCGGCGGCGCGTCGGGCACGTCCGCGAAGCCCAGGATGCCGGTGTCGGTGCTGCCGCCGTCGCTGGTCGTGTAGGTGGTCGCGGGCACCGGGCCCTTGTAGGTGGGCGTGGGCGTGAAGGTGTAGTCGCCGGTCGATGTGATCGTGAGCGTGCCGATGGGGGTGCCGCTGCTGTCGGTGAGGTTGGCCGTGATGCTGCCGCCCGGCGGCACCGTGAAGACTTCGGGCGTGCCGTCGCCGTTGGTGTCGATGCTGAACTGCGTGACCGTCAGCGGTTCGTCGTTCGAGTTGATGTCGTTGTCGAGCATGTTGCCCAGCACCGGCGCGTTGGGCGACGTGATGATCGGACCGTCGTCCACCGCCACCGGCGGCGCGTTGGGCACGTTCGCGAAGCTCAGCGTGCTGTCGGCGGTGGTGGTGCCGTCGCTCACGGTGTAGGTCGTCACGGGCACGGGGCCCTTGAACAACTCGTCCGGCGTGAAGGTGAAGGCGCCGTCGGAACCGATGGTGAGCGTGCCGATCGGGTTGCCGGTGGTGTCGCGCAAGGTGGCGGTATAGCTGCCGCCCGGCGGCACGTCGAAGCTCACCAGCGCGCCGTCGGTGGCGACCGTGAACTGCGTGACCGTGAGCGTGTCGCCGTTCGGGTCGGTGTCGTTGGTGAGGACGTTGCCCGACACCGGCGTGTTCGACGCGGTCGGGATCAGGCCGTCGGCCGTGGCGACGGGCGGCCGGTCGGGCACGTCGTCGAAGCTGAGCGTGGCGGTGTCGGTGGCGCTGCCGTCGCTGAGGGTGTAGGTCGTGACTGGCACCGGCCCTTTCCAGGCCGGGTCGGGCACGAAGCTGAACGCGCCGTCGGAGCCCAGGGTCACGGTGCCCACGGTCTTGCCGACGTTGTCCTTGACTGTCGCGGTGGCGGTGCCGCCCGTTGGCACGGTGAACACGTCGGGCGTGCCGTCGCCGTCGATGTCGACGCTGAACTGCGTGACGGTCAGCGTGTCGGCGGTGTTGGGGTCGGTGTCGTTGGTGAGCACGTTGCCGGACACCGGCACGTTGGCGACCGTGACGAAGGGTCCGTCCGCCGTGGCGACGGGCGGCGCATCGGGCACGTCGGCAAAGGACAGCGTGCCGGTGTCGGTGGACACGCCATCGCTGACGGTGTAGGTCGTGGCGGGCACCGGGCCCTTGTACGTGGGAGCGGGCGTGAAGGTGAATGTTCCATCCGAGCCGATCACCATCGTGCCGAGCGGGTTGTGGCTGGCGTCGAGGATGTTGATCGGCACGCTGCCGCCGGGCGGGACGGCGAACGGACCGTCGGGCGTGCCATCGCCGTTGGTGTCGATGGTGAACTGCGTGACCGTCAGCGGGTCGCCGTTGGCGTCGGTGTCGTTCGTGAGCAGGTTGCCCGTCACCGGCGTGTCGTGCGCCGTCGCCACCGGGCCATCGTCCACCGCGACCGGCGGCACGTTGGGCACGTCGGTGAAAGCCAGCGTCGCCTCGCCGGTCAGGGTGCCGTCGCTGACCGTGTAGCTCGCGACAGGCACCGGCCCGCCCCAGGCCGGGTCTGGCGTGAACGTGAAGCTGCCACCGGAACCGATGGTGAGCGTTCCGATGGCCTTGCCGCTGGCGTCCTTGATGGGCGCCGTGAAACTGCCGCCCGGGGGCACCGTGAAGTCTTCGTCCGTGCCATCGCCATCCACGTCGATGCTGAACCGCGTGACGGTCACCGGGTCGCCATTCGGGTCGCTGTCATTGGGGAGGAGCACGCCGTTCACGGGCGTGTTCGGCACCGTGGTGAAAGGCCCGTCGTTCGCAGCCACCGGCGGGGCATCGGGAACGTCGTCGAAGCCGAGCGTCGCGGTGGCTGTGCTGATGCCGTTGCTGATCGTGTAGGTGGCGACGGGCACCGGCCCCTTGTAGCCAGGGTCCGGCGTGAAGGTGTAGTCGCCGTTCGCGCCGATGACCATCGTGCCGATCGCCTTGCCGGTGTTGTCGGTGAGCGGCGTCGTGGCGCTGCCGCCCGGGGGCACGGCGAAGACTTCGGGCGTGCCGTCGCCGTTGATGTCCAGCGTGAATTGCGTGACCGTGATGGGCGGGCCGACGCCCGCGATGTCGTTGTCGAGGACGTTGCCGGACGCCGGCGTGCCGGGCTCGGTCGGCTGCGGACCATCGTCCTGGGCCAGCGGAATGTCCGACACGGTGACGTTGGCGGTGCCCGTCCCCTGCGCGCCCGACGGGTCCTGCACCACATAGTCGAACTGGCCGGTGCCGACGAAGCCCGGCGCCGGATTGAAGATCAGGTCACCGTTGGCGGCGACGTGCACGCTGCCGCCGGCCACCGGGATGTCCTGCGCCGCGCCGGGCGTGAGCACGACACCATTGATGGAGAAGATCGTCAGCGTGTCGCCGTCGACATCGGTGTCGTTGCCCAGCAGGTCGACGGGCACCGGCGTGTCGCGGGGCGTGCCGATGTCGTCGTCGCCGGCCACCGGTGGGTCGTTGACCGGGGTCACCGAGAGGGTCAGCGTTCCGTCGGTGGTGTCCTTGCCGTCGCTCACCGTGTAGGAGACGAGGGGAACGGGGCCGTTGTAGTTGGGCTCCGGGGTGAAGCTGTAGCTGCCGTTTGCGTTGATGACGAGCACTCCCACGCCGGGGATCGTGGCCGGGCTGCCGGCGGGCGTGGTGCCGATCAGGCCGGGCACATTGAATTCGACGATGGTCAACGGGTCGCCGTCAGGGTCGCTGTCGTTGCTCAGCAGGCCGCTGGCGGCCGGCACGATCAGCGGCGTGTCCTCCGTGGCTGTGCCCGTGTCGTTGACGGGTGTCGGCGGGTCGTTCACCGCGGTGACGGTCAGCGTCAGCGTCGCGGTGCTGGTCGCCACGCCGTCGCTCACCGTGTAGGTGGCCACCGGCACAGCGCCGTTGTAGTTGGGCGCGGGGGTGAAGCTGTAGCTGCCGTCGGGGTTGATGGTGAGCACGCCCACGCCGGGGATGGTGGCCGGGCTGCCCGCGGTGATGATGCCGGCCACGCCGGGCACCGTGAAGCTGGTGATGGTCAGCGTGTCGCCGTCAACGTCGGTGTCGTTGGCGAGCAGGCCGGTCGCCTTGGGCACCACCAGCGGCGTGTCCTCGGTGGCGGTGCCGGTGTCGTTGGCGGGCGCGGGCGGGTCGTTCACCGAGGTCACGGAAAGCGTGAGCGTCGCGGTGGTCGTGACCTGGCCGTCGCTGACCGTGTAGGTGGCGACGGGCACCGGGCCGTGGTAGTTGGGCGCGGGCGTGAAGCTGTAGCTGCCGTCGGCGTTGATGGTGAGCGCGCCCACGCCGGGGATGGTCGTGGGGCTGCCCACCGGCCGGGTGCCGCTGATGCCCGCGATGGTGAAGCCGGTGATGGTCAGCGTGTCGCCGTCCACGTCGGTGTCGTTGGCCAGCAGGCCGCTGGCCTTCGGCACCACCAGCGGGATGTCCTCGGTCGCGGTGCCGGTGTCGTTGGCGGCCACCGGCGGATCGTTGTCCGCGGTGACCGTGAGGGTGAGCGTGGCGGTGGCGCTCACCAGGCCATCGCTCACGGTGTAGGTGGCCACCGGCACCGGGCCGTTGTAGTTGGGCGCCGGCACGAAGCGGTAGCCGCCGTCGGCATTGATGGTGAGCACGCCCACGCCGGGAATCGTGGCCGGGTTGCCCGCGGTGATGGTGCCGGCCACGCCGGCCACGGTGAAGCTGGTGATGCTCAGCGTGTCGCCATCGGGATCGACGTCGTTGGCCAGCAGGCCCGTGCTGGCCGAGACCACGAGCGGCGAGTCCTCGGTGGCCGTGCCGGTGTCGTTGACGGGCACCGGCGGCCGGTTGGGCGGCGCGACCACGTTGAAACTCTCGGTGGCCGTGGCCTGCCCGCCGAAGCCGTCGTCGACCGTGTAGTCGAAGCTGGACGGCCCCACGTAGCCCGGCGTGGGGATGTAGGTGATGGTGCCGTCGCGCGCCACCTGCACCGTGCCATGCAGCACCGGAATGTTCTGGATCAAGCCCGGCGTGATGGTGACGCCCGCGATGGCGCTCACGCGCAGCACGTCGCCATCGGCATCGCTGTCGTTGACCATCGGGTTGAGCACCAGCGAGCCGGTGGTGACCGCGAACACGCCGTCGTTCACCGCGATGGGCGGGCTGTTGGTCAGCCGGCCAGCGCTGCTTGCAAACGCATCGGAACCGGAAAAGGCGCCCAGGTTGGTATTGGGCACCGCGGTGGCCTTGCCCGTCGTCAGGTCGAACTTGTAGACCTGGCCGGTGGTCGTGGAAATGCCGTAGACACTCCCCGTCGCGTCGGCATACATGCCGCCGAACGCGCCGTTCACGCCGGTGGCGCCAATGACGATGGTGGCGCCCGTGGTGCGGTCGATCGAGACCAGCCCTATGCCCGGCGCCACGCCATAGAACTTGTCGTCCGCGGCCCGCCATGCGATGTCCGCGATGTTCGGGGTGGCCCCGGGCGTGTTGAAGGTGATCGAGCGCACATACGTATTTGTCGTGACGTTGATGGCGTGCAACTCCTTGGAAGTCCCGTTGAAGGCGTACAGCAGCCCATCCGGGCCTATGTCCCCCGCGATGAAGGCGCCCGCAAATGTGGAAGGCGCGCCGGCGGAATTGATCGGCCCTACGATGACGGCCGACCCATCGGAGCCGATGCGCACGAGGTTGGCCTGGTTGATGCCATACGCATAGCCATCCGCCACGTTGAAGCCCACGGCGTTGTAGCCGAAGCCATTCGACGGCGCGGTGACAAAGGTTGAACTGCCAAGCGCGATTGTCACCATCTGCGTGTTGGAGGCATTGATGGTGCCGTAGCCATCGGTCGAGTTGATGAAGCGCGGCTGCTTGGTGCCGCCGATGGTCGAGACGCGCGCCGCAGAACTGCTGGTGCCGTCGCTCAGGACGAAGCTCACGGTACGGTTGCCCACCACGGCACTGGCCGCGGCCACGTCGTTCTTGTAGCCGATGTTCGACATCAGCGCGTTCAGGTCGGCCGTGGGAATGTTGCCGCCGCCGTCGCGCGTGACGGTGATCTGCGTGCCGTCGAAGTCGACCTTGAAGGTCGTCCCCCCGGCCGCGATCAGCATGGGCGCGTGCGCGACGCCGTCCATCCGCACGTACTTGGCGCCATTGCCCAGGCCGAAGGTGATGCTCTCGTTCACGCCGTTGGCAAAGCCCGCCATCGTGAGCGTGAGGCTCTTGATGTCGCCATCCGCGTCGGCGGCCGACACGTCGGTGTCCGTGATGCGCGTCGGAAAAGATCCGCCCGGACCGGATGCGATCTTGAAGCCGCCTCCGCCCACGCCGGTCGAATTGTCGGCATCCAGCGTCAGCGTCGGCGCCGCGGCCAGATGGTCCCAATCGGGCGCCGCGATCGGTTGGGCCTCGATGTTGCCCACATGGCTTTCCAGGGTCCAGTCGCCGCCCAGCGATGCCGCGCCGGTGGCGTCCTTGGAAGCGGCCACGTCGGCCCCCGTGATGCCCGCCAACACCTGCATCGCCCGCTGACCATCCGCGCCTTCGGCGAAGTCGCAACCGTAGATGAGGATGTCGCCGTTGGCGGACAGGCTGCTGCCAATGGCCGCAAGCACGTCGCGGTATTCGCCCTGCATGCTCGTGTCGGTGAGGATGTCCCGGCCAAGGTGCAGCTCAGCTTCGCCGCCATGGCTCACGATCTGTATGGAGGCAATGTTGCTGCGGCCTTGCAGCGCCTGCGCGATGGTCTGCAAGCCATCGGCACCGGGCTCGATGAAATGCACTTCGGCAGCGGGGCCAAGCGACGCCACCAGGGCCTGGGTGTCGGGCAGGGTGCGGTCGATGAAGTAGACGTTGACCGGCGGCGGGGGGGCAACGAACTGCGCACTGACCTGCTGCAACGCATGGACCAGGTCGGCACTGGCCGCAGCGGCGTCAGGCACTTCGGCGGCGTGAGCCGCCTCGACCACCTTCACGGCCGAGGCCGCCGTGGCGGCCGTGGCGGCGTCCAGCAACACACGCGGTTCCAGCGCCTGCAACCAGAGGGATGACGGTGCCTCGCTCGCGAGCGAGGTCAGCGCCCTTTGCTGCTTCCGGGGATGCGAAAACCAGGCCATACGCGTCCTCCTCCGAATGAATTCGAGTTCGACCCACCATGCTTTCGATGACCCGAACCGTCAAGGCGGCCCGGCATGAAAGGGCGGTCGCACGCTCGCGAGCGTACGCCAAAAACCGATCGCGAATGTCCTTCTGAAATACACGGACCCGTACCTCACTGCAATGCAGGAAGTCCGTTCGCCGGATCGCGAGCCTCGCGCGATCGCGTCACGCAAGCCGCACGGCAATGGCCAGACCGGGATGCGCATTGCGCACTTCCAGCGAACCGCCGTGCGCTTCGGCAACCAGTCGGCACAGGTACATGCCCAGGCCCACGCCGCCGGTGGCGCGCTGCCGTGCGCTGTCGGTGCGATAGAACGGTTCGGCCAGGTGCTCGAGCTGCGCGTCGTCCACGCCAGGACCGAAGTCGCGAACTTCGAGGCGCACGCCTGTGCCTTCCGCTTCCAGCAAGACGCGCGGCGGCAGTGCCGCACCGGCGCTGTAGCGCAAGGCGTTGTCGAGCAGGTTGCGCACGAGCAGGCGCGCCCGCGTGCGGTCGAGCGGGCGTGGCGGCAGGTCGGCGGCAAGTTCGAGCGCGATCGACTCGCCGTGCGGCAACTCGGCCGCCACCTCACGAATGAGCGCCGCCAGGTCGACTGGCTCGCGCTGAAGCGCCGCATGCGGGCTCGCCAGACGCTCGCTTTCGAGCAGGTCGCTGATCAAGTCGCGCATCTCGTTGAGGTCGCGCAGCAGCGCGTCGCGTTCCGCGGCGCCTTCGGGTGCATCGGGCAGCAGTTCGGCATTGAGCCGTGCGCGCGTCAGGGGCGAGCGCAGTTCGTGGCTCAGCGCCAGCAACAGCGCGCGCTTGGCGTCGAGCATGCCCTGGATGTCGTGCGCCATGGTGTTGATGCGCTGGGCGAGGTCACCGAGATCGTCACGGCGCCGGACGGGAATGGGCTGCGCGAATTCGCCGCGCCCGAAGCGCTCCGCACCTTCGCGGATGTCGATGAGCGGCCGAAGCAGTCGGCTCACGGCCGCATAGACGAGCACGACGAGCAGGAGCAAGGCGGCCAGGGTGAACCATCCGATGGCATGCGGCGCGCCCTGCCAGATGCGCGGCGCCCAGCCGAACACGATGCGATGGCCGTCGGCGGTGGGCCGCACGAACCAACGATCTTCGGAGAGTCCGCGCTCGTACCGCCAGGGGCCGGTCTTCTGGTCGGGATGCGAATCCCAGTTCACGGCCGGGCCCATGATCCGGATGCTGATCGGCAGCCGCTGTGTCAGCGCCTGCGCGCGCGCCACGTCCGGTGGCGTGCCGATCTCCGCGACGAGCCGGTCGGCGTAGTCGGTGAGCATCGGCCGCGCGGCCTCGGCCCAGCCGCCGGAGAACGACTTCTGCATGCCGAAGATGAACACGCCCGCCATCAACAGCGCCAGCACCAGGAACCACATGACGAGGCGCACGCGCAAGGAGCGCCTCCAGCGCCGCCTGCCGCTGTGCGCGCCGCGCCTCACGCGCCCTCGCCGCGCGCGACC
Source organism: Variovorax sp. dw_308 (assembly GCF_019207085.1). Taxonomy (GTDB): domain Bacteria; phylum Pseudomonadota; class Gammaproteobacteria; order Burkholderiales; family Burkholderiaceae_C; genus Variovorax. The sequence goes on from NZ_JAATOM010000006.1 coordinate 145,517, forward strand.
GCCAGCGTGTAGCCCGCGTTGCGCAGTGTCTTGATGCAGTCGAGCGGTTCCAGCTTCTTGCGCAGCCGACTCACGACGATGTCGACCGCGCGGGTGTACAGGTCGGCCTCGTGACCCCGAAGGCGGTTGAGGATGTCGTCGCGACTGAACACCTTGCCGGGCTCGGCGGCGAGCAACGCCAGCAACTCGAACTCGGTGCCGGTGAGCTCGACTTGCCCGCCCTGGCGCAGCACTTCGCGCCGGTCCAGGTCGATGGTCAGGCCATCGAAGACAAGGCGCTGCGCCGCAGCCGCCGGACCGGCGGGACGCGCGCGTTGCCGCCGCAGGATGGTCTGCACGCGCGCGACCAGTTCGCGCGGCTCGAATGGCTTGGGCAGGTAGTCGTCGGCGCCGAGTTCGAGGCCGACCACGCGGTCCATCACCTCGCCGCGCGCGGTGAGCATCACGATCGGGATGTCGCTTTCGCCGCGGATCTGTCGGCACAGCGCGAAACCGTCCATCTCGGGCAGCATCACGTCGAGGATGGCGGCGTCGTAGTGCGTTGCGCGCAGCTTGGCCAGTCCTTCGCTCGGCCGCGTCGCGTTGTCGAGCACACAGTCGAATCGCGCGAAGTAGGTCGCGAGCGGCGCGGCCAGGTGCTCGTCGTCGTCGATCAGGAGGATGCGCGGCATGGCGGGATTGTGACGGCGCAGCGGCGTCGCCGCCCCACTCCAATCCTCACCAGGCATCGCGCTTACCGACTTGGCCCAGGTGCGTGGCGCCGAAGCCGCTGCCGTACTTGAGGCCATAGCCCAGCATGCGGTCGAACCCGATGTGCGCCATCCACACCAGGCCCAGCGCCAGCACAGCCGGTTGCGCCGCGAGCGCGCCGAATCCGATCAGGGCGGCCGGCCCGACATACGAATGCGCCGCGTTGTAGAGCAAGGCCCCCGTACGCGCACCCGCCAGGTAGCCGAGCAACGAAAGGTCCGGCACAAGGAACCACAGCGCGAAAGCGCTCCAGCCGGCGCCGACCTGGTCGTAGGCGACGAGTGCACCGGCCAGCAGCACGACGCCCTCGAGGCGCAGCAGTGCGCGAACACCGCCGCGCACGGCGCCGGGCAGCACCGCCGGTTCCACCGTCGTAACGCGCTGGCCGACGCGGCCCCAGCCGGGCAAATCCCGAAAGCCTGCGGCCTCAGCCACGATGGCCCCAGCGACGGCCGCGGTCCATGAACTCGCGGACCTTCTGCTGCTGTGACGGATTCAGGCCGTCGAAGAAATCAGCCGCGGCGGCGATGACTTCCGGGCTGCCCGCGCGCAACGCCGCAGTCTTCTCGTCGACCAGCTTGCCAGCACCCGCCTGGTCCAGCTTGTCGCCGGCAAACAGCGCCTTGAACTGCGCCCGCGGGTCGCCGCTGCCGCGCATCGCCATGCGTTGGGCGTGCAGCTTGTCGGCCAGCACGTTGAGCTTCTGCTTCTGCGCGCCGTCGAGTTCGAGCTTGCTGCTGACGCGTTCGACCACCTTGGCCCGGAACTCGGCCGAATCGCCTTCGCCCCAACCGTGACGATGGGCCGCGCAACCCGCGATGCTGCCGACAACCAGTGCGCCGCCGAAGAGGCCGAAAAGAGAACGTTTGATCCAGTGCTTCATGAGACTTCCCGTGTGTGTGAATGAGGAAGCCTGATGGTGCGGCCGTGGCGCCGCGCAGTCCTTTCGCCGCGGTATCGCTGTGTTTCGTTTTATTGCGACGCGGCAAGCGGGCGCCGCGACTTCGACGGCGGGCTCAGCGCGCCAGCATCGCAGCCGGGCTGTCGGCTTCCAGCACCTCTTGCGCCCACGGCACCAGCTTGGTGGTGTCGGCGCGCAGCACCTCCTGCTTCACGGTCAGGATCTGCGACGGATGCATCGAGAAACTGCGCAGGCCCAGGCCCAGCAACAGTCGCGTGAACAGCGGGTCGCCGGCCATTTCGCCGCACACGCTCACGCCCTTGCCCTGGCGCCGGCATTCGGCAATGGTGTCGGCCACCAGCTTCAGCACCGCCGGATGCGCGGGGTCGTAGAGGTGGGCCACGGCCTCGTCCGTGCGGTCGATGGCCAGCGTGTACTGGATCAGGTCGTTGGTGCCGATCGACAGGAAGTCGAAGTACTTCAGGAAGGTCTTGAGCGTGAGCGCCGCGGCCGGAATCTCGATCATCGCACCCAGCTTCACGCTGCCGTGCACCACGCCGCGGTTGTCGAGCTCCGCACGCGCGAAGTCGATCAGCGCCAGCGTCTGCCGGATCTCGCTGGCATGCGCGAGCATCGGAATGAGCAGATGGATCTCGCCGTGCGAGGCCGCGCGCAGGATGGCGCGCAACTGCGTCAGGAACATGGCCGGGTCGGCCAGGCTCCAGCGGATCGCGCGCAGTCCGAGCGCCGGGTTCAGGTGCTCCTGCTTGCCGGCGGACTTGCCGTCGAGCGGCTTGTCGGCCCCCACGTCAATGGTGCGGATCGTGACCGGCATGCCCTGCATGCCCTCGACCGCGCGCTTGTAGGCCTGGTATTGCTCTTCCTCGTCGGGAAGACGGGTCTGGCGCGGCGTCTCGCGGCCCATGAACAGGAACTCGCTGCGGAACAGCCCCACGCCGACGGCGCCGGCCTTCACCGCGCCGAGCGTGTCCTCGGGCATCTCGATGTTCGCCAGCAGGTCCACGCGCTCGCCGTCCAGCGTCACCGCCGGCTTGTGGCGCAGCCGCGAGAGCCGCCCGCGCTCGAGGTCGCCCTGGCGCTGCTTGAAGCCGTATTCGGCCAGGATGATCGGCGACGGGTCGACGATCACCACGCCCGCATCGCCGTCGATGATGACCCAGTCGTCCTGCCGCACCAGTTGGCTCGCGGTTCGCGCGCCGACCACGGCCGGGATGTCCATGCTGCGCGCCACGATCGCGGTGTGCGAGGTACGCCCGCCGACATCGGTGACGAAGCCGGCGAACACGCTCTTCTTGAACTGAAGCATGTCGGCCGGCGACAGGTCGTGCGCGATCAGCACCAGCGGCACGTCGACGCCGTCGCCGGCGGTCGGATCGTCCTCCCCGTCGTCGCTGCCGGTCGAGCGCTTGCGCCGCGGCGGGGTCGGCGCGAGCACGGCGGCCGTGCCCTTCATGCGATGCAGCAGGCGCTCCACCACCTGCTCGAGGTCGGCCTTGCGTTCGCGCAGGTACTCGTCTTCCATTTCGTCGAACTGCCGCGCGATGATTTCCAGCTGCGTCGTCAGCGCCCATTCGGCGTTGTAGAGCCGGTCGGTGATCCAGTGCTTGACGCCATCGCTGAGCGCCTCGTCCTGCAGCAGCATCTGGTGCACTTCGAGCAGGGCGGAAAGCTCGTGCGGCGCTTCCTTCGGCCCCATCTGCGCGATGTTGGCCTGCAGCTTGACCAGTTCCTCGGCCACCGCCTTGCGCGCCGTGCGCAGTCGCCCGATCTCGGTCTCGACCTCTTCAGGCTTGATGAAGTAGTGGGCAACGTCGATCCGGCTCGACACCACCAGCACGGCCCTGCCTATCGCGATGCCGCGAGCGACTGGTAGACCGTGGACCGCGAAGGTCATATGCCGGCGCCGGGACGCTCCAGGCCGGCCGCGCCCACGCGGGGGCCGGCGATGACACAGGGTGCAATGCGTGCTGGCAAGGTTATTCGCCTTCTCCGAACTTGTCGTCCATCAATGCCACGAGGGCGTTCATCGCTTCTTCTTCGCGCTCCCCGCTGGTTTCGATTTCCACCGTGATGCCCATTCCGGCAGCCAGCATCATGACACCCATGATGCTCTTGGCATTGACCCGGCGGTCGCCACGCGCCATGAAGACTTCGCACGGGAAACTGCCGGCCAATTTGGTGAATTTGGCCGAAGCGCGGGCGTGCAGCCCGAGCTTATTGCTGATGGTCACGGATTTCTTGATCACTGTGTTTTCTTCTCGCCTGATTCTGGGGTGCAGCCACCGCCACTTGCATGACACCGGCGTTGCCGCCCGCGATGGCGCGTTGCACCAGCGCATCGAGCGGTTCATGCCGGTAGGTGACCGCGCGCAACAGCATGGGCAGGTTGACGCCGGCCACGAGCCGCGAGCGCGTCCCGTCGATGAGCTTCTGAGCGATGTTGCAGGGTGTGGCGCCGAACACGTCGGTCAGCACCAGCACCTGCGAACGCGGCGCGTCGTACTGCTGCTCCAGCATGATGCGCGCGCTTGCCAGCGATTCCTCCGGTGGAACATTGGGCAGCACATCGAGCGCCACGATGCTTTGTTCGCAATCCGGAAAGACATGCAACGCGCACTGCCTCAGGGCCTGGGCCAGCGGTGAATGCGCGATGACGAAGATGCTGTTCATGCGGGGACGGTGGGTGGTCAACAATTATGCGGGGCCACCTTGAAACTTTCGCGGTAAGACAGCACGGGCCGTGCCCAAAACACACCGATCGTGCATTTGAACCGACCAAGTGTGTCGAATCCGGCACGCTGCATGCGCCTGGTGAGCCAGGGAGGCTCTGAATTAGTCCTCCGTGGACCGCGCATCCTCGGCTCAGGCGGTCTGCGGCGTTGCAAATCCTCGCCATAGCTCCGGCTATGGCTGCGGTTCGCGCCTTGCATCGCATCCCGAGCCTAGGCGCGCGCCCGCGGGGACTTTTTCAGATCCTCTTAACGCAGCCGCAGTCCATCAAAGAATGTGCCCGTGGCGTCGGCCGCCGACGGCCTGCCCAGCACGGTGGCCTGAAAGATCACCACGCCCCCATCGCGCTGGAACTGGGCAAACCACCGCACGCTGGCTTCGTTCGGCTTGCCGGCGGCATCGGCACCATGCGCCTCGATCTGCCACGGCGCGGGCCTGGGCGCGGCACGCACCACACTCACGGGAGACTCCTGGATCTGCCCCCCGGTGGCTGCCTGCCATTGCGCACGCGTGCTGGCGCGCCAGGCGTCGAGCCAGGCTTCTGCCTCGGCCACGTTGCCCGCACGCGCCGTCGCCACGGCAAAGGTGGCGTCGCCCGCCTCGCAGCCGGCCATCTGCACGGTGACCGTGGTGGCGGCGAGCGGGATCGTGCGCTCGGCGCGGTCGGGCTTGCAGGGCAGCAGCGCGGTCAGGTCGCCATCCGCCATCGGGACATCGCGCCAGTTGAAGGTCGGGCTGCATGCGGCCAGCAGCGCAAGGGCAGCGGCTGGCAGGAATATCCCTGCGGAACTAAAATGGCTTCGCCTCATCTGCCTTGGTACCCATGAAAAAAGCCCTCTATGTTGCCGCAACCGCGATCGCCCTGGCAGCCGGCGTTGGCGTGTACCTGCACTCGGGCGCCACGGCCGCCCCGGCATCGAAGTTCGTCCTGCTCGACGGCAGCCAGAGGACCACGGCCGACCTCAAGGGCAAGGTCACGCTGGTCAACTTCTGGGCCACGAGCTGCGTCACCTGTGTGGGCGAGATGCCCAAGGTGATCGCCACCTACGACAAGTACAAGGACAAGGGCTACGACACGCTGGCCGTGGCCATGAGCTACGACCCGCCGAGCTACGTGGTCAATTTCGCCGAAACGCGCAAGCTGCCGTTCAAGGTGGCGATCGACAACACCGGCGCGGTGGCCAAGGCGTGGGGCGATGTGCAACTCACCCCGACCACCTACCTGGTCAACAAGCGCGGCGAGATCGTCAAGCAGTACGTGGGCGAACCCGATTTCGCCGAGCTGCACCAACTCATCGAGAAGCTGCTGGCCGAGGCCTGAAAAGGCGTGATCTTTCCGGCGCGGACGCCGATCTCCGGTCTGCGGTGTTGGCTCCCGCATGCGGAGCGCTTTGCGCAGTTGTCAGCCTCCGCCGAAGCTTCGATGTCACCGCACGAGAGTGCGGTTCCGCTGCGCGAACCGGTCTCCCGGCAGGCGCCCCTCTATGAGACCTTCACGACTTTTTTGAACGCTGGACGCCGCCGAGTCATTTCGACCGGAAGGCGTCGTGGCAGGACTTGCAGGTGTCGCCCGTCGATGCGACCGCCGCCTTCAGCGCGTCGAGGTCACCGGTCTTCGCGACGGTCAGCAGCTTGGCGGTCTCCGCCACCAGCTTGTCGCTGGTTTCCTTGAACTTGGCTGTGTCCTTCCAGATTTCCGGCTTCGCCTTGCCGCCTTCCGTGCCGGGCGCATAGGCGCCACTCCACGGCAGTTGCGAGATCGTCGCCACCAGTTCGGCGTTGGCGATCACCGCCGCCTTGTCGTAGGGAACGCGGCCGTTGGCCATCGCCGCGATGCGCCCGAAATGCGCGCCCTGCAGGGCCATTGCGCTCTGCCGGTACTTGACGGCGTCCTCCGGCTTGGAGAACTGCGCCGCCGCCGGCACTGACAGCGCAGCGCAGACGGCCGCAATCGCAAACGTGGCAAGTCTTTTCATCGTGTGAGTCCTCCAAAAAAGGGCGCTGAGGCCGCGCCGCATGTCAGTGTGAGGAGGGCGCAACAAAGCGCTCATAGCGACAACCCGAAGACAGGGTGCCCCGACTTTGCTAATCTGCGCCTTCCGCAGTCCGCCACCTATCCGATGAGTGTTCCGTTCGAGCCGACCACCCGCCGCGCCGCGTTGGGGAACGAGCTTGCGCGCCCGACCCGGATCTGGGACCTGCCGACGCGCCTGTTCCACTGGGCGCTGGCCGCTGCGGTGATCGGGCTGCTCATTACCGGGATGAGCGGCATCATGGAGTGGCATTTCCGGCTCGGCTACACCGTGCTCGCGTTGCTGCTCTTCCGATTGCTGTGGGGCTTCGTGGGCGGGCGCTGGTCGCGCTTCGCGTCCTTCGTCTATTCGCCGCGCTGGGTTCTCGGCTACCTGCGCGGGCGCTCGCACCCTGACCACCTGGTCGGCCACACCCCGCTGGGCGCGCTGTCGGTTTTTGCGGTGCTCGGGATGCTTATCTTGCAGGTGTGCACTGGACTCGTCTCGGACGACGAGGTCTCGGCATCCGGGCCGCTCACGCGCTTCGTGTCCAACGCAACCGTGAGCCTTGCCTCCCAATGGCACACGCAGTTCGGCAAGTGGGGCGTCATCGCGCTGGTCAGCCTGCACGTGCTGGCCGTCCTGTACTACGTGCTGGTGAAGCGCCAGCGGCTGGTGAGACCCATGATTTCCGGCGACAAGCTGCTCGCCGGCCTGCGCGTGGCGGAAAGCCGCGACACCACCTCCACCCGGTTCACCGCACTGATACTGTTCCTGCTGTGCGCGGCGTTCGCGGCCTGGATCGCCTCCTTACGCGCATGAGCCATTCCGTCTCCCGCCCGCTTCCGCTGGCCGACGCACCTGAAATCATCCTGCTCATGCCCGATGAGCCGCACGAGATGGAGGCCACGCGCGCCATCTTTCGTGAGTACGCTGCCTCGCTCGACTTTGACCTCGGCTTCCAGAATTTCGAAGAGGAAGTGGCCGGGCTGCCGGGCGAATACGCCGAGCCGCGCGGCGCACTGCTGATCGCGCTGGTCGATGCCGCGGATGTCGTGCCGGGCATCGGCGCACCCTTGCTTACCCGCAGCGACGGCAGGCTCGCCTGTGTTGCCGGCTGCTGCGCGCTCCGCCCGCTCGACACGGTGGACGAGCCGAACGCCGCCGAAATGAAGCGCCTCTATGTCCGGCCGGCTTTCCGCGGCTTCGGGCTGGGCCGCCAGCTCGCCGAAGCGGCGCTCGATGCCGCCCGCAGCGCTGGCTATGCCTGCGTGCTGCTCGACACCCTGGACGAGATGGAACTCGCCCGCGCCATGTATGAGGACCTGGGGTTCGAGGAAGTGCCGCCCTACTATCACAACCCGATTCCGGGCGCGCACTACCTCAAGGCGGAGCTTTGATTCAGCCCTTGGCCTGGGCGAGGATGGTCTCGGCGTTGCTGACCTCGAACTTGCCGGGCGCCTCGACGTTCAACGAAGCCACCTTGCCGTCCTTCACCAGCATCGAATAGCGGTTGCTGCGCAGTCCCATGCCGCGGCTCGTGAGGTCAAGCGTCAGGCCGGTGGCCTTGGCGAAGTCAGCGCTGCCGTCCGCCAGCATGCGCACCTTGCGGCCGCTCTTCTGGTCGCGCGCCCAGGCGCCCATCACGAAGGCATCGTTCACGCTCACGCACCAGATCTCGTCGACACCGGCCGCCTTGAGCTCGTCGAAGTGCTTGACGTAGCCCGGCACGTGCTGGGCCGAGCAGGTTGGCGTGAAGGCACCGGGCAAGGCGAACAGCGCAATCGTCTTGCCGGCCGAAGCCTTGGCCACGTCCACCGCGTTCGGGCCGATGCTGCAGCCTTCGCCTTCGACTTCCGAATACTCCATCAGCGTGGTCGCGGGAAGGGTGTCGCCAACTTTGATCATGAACATTGCTCCAGAGTTAAAACAAAAACGGCCCACATTGTGGGCCGTTTTCGAGGGGTCCGTCAGGACTGGGGATCAGACTGCAGCAGCCTTTTCAACCAAGCGGGTCACAACCCAGTTCTTGGTCTTCGAGATCGGCTTGCTTTCCGTGATCTCGATGGTGTCGCCCAGCTTGTACTCGCCCTTTTCGTCGTGCGCGTGGTACTTGCTCGTCTTGGCAACGATCTTGCCGTAGAGCTCGTGCTTCACGCGACGCTCGACCAGAACGGTCACGGTCTTCTCACGCTTGTCGCTGACCACCTTGCCGATCAAGGTGCGCTTGAGGGATCTTTTAGCTTCCGTCATGTTCACTCCTTACTTGGCGGCTTGGGTTTCTTGCTTTTGGGCAAGAATGGTCTTGGCGCGGGCGATGTCGCGACGCGTGACGCGCAGCGTCGAGGTGTTCGACAGCTGTTGCGTGGCTTTCTGCATGCGCAGGCCGAAATGGGCCTTTTGCAATTCCTTGATTTCGGTCTGCAGGCCGGCGACGTCCTTGTCGCGCAGCGTTGCTGCCTTCGATACCTTGGCCGTCTTGGCGTCGGCCTTCTTACGTGTTGCCATGTGATGTTCTCCTCGTTCAGGCGCCGAGTTGGCGCGATACGAACGTGGTGCGCAGCGGCAGCTTGGCAGCAGCCAGGCGGAACGCTTCGCGGGCGAGTTCTTCGGGCACGCCGACGATCTCGAACACGATCTTGCCTGGCTGGATTTCAGCGACGTAATACTCGGGGTTGCCCTTGCCGTTACCCATCCGCACTTCTGCGGGCTTGTGGGAGATCGGCTTGTCGGGGAACACACGAATCCAGATACGACCACCGCGCTTGACGTGGCGCGAAATCGCACGACGTGCGGCTTCGAGCTGGCGTGCCGTCAGGCGGCCGCGGTCGGTGCATTTCAGGCCGAAGTCACCGAAGGCAACCGAGTTGCCCCGGGTTGCGATGCCGGTGTTGCGGCCCTTTTGTTCCTTGCGGAACTTTCTGCGTGCAGGTTGCAGCATGTTGTTTACTCCTTGGTTCTAAGAGCGATTACTCGCTCTTGGCACCGTCAGCTGCTGCAGCTGGCGCGGCTTTGCGGACGCGCTTAACGGCGGGTTTCGAGTCTGCACCGCCCGCTTCGGCGGGCTTGTCGCTGCCGTCGGCCGGTGCGGTGTTGCCACCGATCGGGCCGCGGGCACCGGGGCGAGCCGGACCACGACGATCCGAGCCCGGACGGTCGCCACCCGGGCGGCCATCGCGGCGCGGACCACGCGGACGACGCTCGTCGTCCGGACGCGGCGTTTCGACGGCCGGCAGGTCGTTACGACCCAGCGTGTCGCCCTTGTAGACCCAGACCTTGACGCCGATGACGCCGTACGTGGTCTTGGCTTCCGAGGTGCCGTAGTCGATGTCGGCGCGCAGCGTGTGAAGCGGCACGCGACCTTCGCGGTACCACTCGCAACGTGCGATTTCGATGCCGTTCAGGCGGCCCGACGACATGATCTTGATGCCTTGTGCGCCCAGGCGCATCGCGTTCTGCATCGCACGCTTCATGGCGCGACGGAACATGATCCGCTTCTCGAGCTGCTGCGTGATCGAGTCGGCGATCAGTTGCGCATCGATTTCAGGCTTGCGCACTTCTTCGATGTTCACTGCCACCGGCACGCCCAGCTGCTTGCCGAGTTCGCGCTTGAGGTTCTCAATGTCCTCGCCCTTCTTGCCGATCACCACGCCCGGACGTGCCGAGTAGATCGTGATGCGGGCGTTCTTGGCGGGGCGTTCGATCATCACGCGGGAGACCGATGCGTTCTTGAGCTTCTTCTTCAGGTACTCGCGCACCTTGATGTCTTCGGCCAGCATGCCCGCGAAGTCGCGGTTGTTGGCGTACCAGCGGCTGGACCAGTTGCGGGTGACCGCAAGGCGGAAGCCGGTCGGGTGGATTTTTTGTCCCATAGTCTTCCAGCTCTTTAGTTGCCGACCGTCACGTACACATGGCACGTGGGCTTGCTGATGGAATTGCCGCGACCCTTGGCCCGAGCGGTGAAACGCTTGAGCGTTGCGCCTTGCTCGACGTAGATGGTCTTGACCTTCAGTTCGTCGATGTCGGCACCGTCGTTGTGCTCGGCGTTGGCGATGGCCGACTCGAGCACCTTCTTGATGATCACAGCGGCCTTCTTCTGCGTGAATTGCAGAACGTTGAGCGCTTGATCGACCTTCTTGCCGCGGATCAGGTCAGCGACCAGACGGCCCTTGTCGACCGAAAGGCGAACGCCGCGGAGGACTGCACGTGTTTCAGACATGGTCGTTCCTTACTTCTTCTGGACTTTTTTGTCCGCGGGGTGCCCCTTGAACGTACGCGTGAGCGCAAATTCGCCGAGCTTGTGGCCGACCATCTGATCGGTGATGTAGACAGGCACGTGCTGCTTGCCGTTGTGAACGGCAATGGTCAGGCCGATGAACTCGGGTAGGACCATCGAGCGACGCGACCAGGTCTTGATCGGCTTCTTGTCCTTGGTCGTCACGGCCTTGTCGGCCTTGGCCACGAGGTGGTGGTCGACGAACGGACCCTTTTTGAGAGAGCGAGTCATGAGGCTGTCCCTTACTTCTTGCGACGCGACACGATGAAGACTTGCGTGCGCTTGTTGTTACGGGTCCGATAGCCCTTCGTGAGGTTGCCCCACGGGTCGACCGGATGACGGCCTTCACCCGTCTTGCCTTCACCACCACCGTGCGGGTGGTCCACCGGGTTCATCACCACGCCGCGAACGGTCGGGCGGATACCCATGTGACGCTTCACACCGGCCTTGCCGAGGCGGCGCAGGCTGTGTTCTTCGTTGGCGACTTCACCGATCGTTGCGCGGCATTCGACGTGCACGCGGCGGACTTCGCCGGAGCGCATGCGCACCTGGGCGTAGACGCCTTCGCGTGCCAGCAGCGTGGCCGACGTGCCAGCCGAACGCGCGATCTGCGCGCCCTTGCCAGGTTGCAGCTCGATGCAATGGATGGTCGAACCCACCGGGATGTTGCGGATCGGCAGCGTGTTGCCGGCGCGGATCGGGGCTTCCGAACCGCTCAGCAGCGTTGCACCGGCTTCCAGACCGCGCGGGGCGATGATGTAGCGGCGCTCGCCGTCGGCGTAGCAGACCAGCGCGATGTGGGCGGTACGGTTCGGGTCGTATTCGATGCGTTCGACCTTGGCCGGGATGCCGTCCTTGTTGCGCACGAAGTCGACGACACGGTAGTGATGCTTGTGACCACCGCCCTTGTGACGCGTCGTGATGTGACCGTTGTTGTTACGGCCAGCCTTCTGGAATTGCGGCTCCAGCAGGGCTGCGTGGGGAGCACCCTTGAACAGGTGATCCCGCGAGATCTTCACCGCGCCGCGTTGGCCCGGCGAAGTGGGTTTCATCTTGATGACGGCCATGATTAAGCGCCTTCCCCGACGAGGTTGAGCTCTTGACCGGCCTTCAGCGTCACATAGGCCTTGCGAACGTTGTCGCGGCGACCGATGGACTTGCCGAAGCGCTTGGTCTTGCCCTTGATGTTGAGCACCGACACGCCCTGGACTTCGACCTTGAACATCAGTTCAACAGCGGCCTTGATCTCGGGCTTGGTGGCGTCCTGCAGCACCTTGAAGGTGACTGCGTTCGACTTCTCGCCGACCATCGTGGCCTTTTCGGACACGATCGGTGCGACCAGCACCGACATCAGCCGGCCTTCGTCGAACTGGCGTTCTGTGGGCGTAGGATTCATGCGGCTCATGCGAACATCTCCTTGAGCTTGTCGATGGCGGCCTTGGTGACCAGCACCTTCTTGTAATGCACCAGCGAAACCGGATCGGCGTAACGCGGCTCGACGACGAGCACGTTCACCAGATTGCGCGAGGCGAGGTACAGGTTCTCGTCGACTTCGTCGGCGATCACGAGCACCGATTCAAGGTTCATCGCCTTGAACTTCGCGGCCAGCGGCTTGGTCTTGGGCGAGTCGACCTTGATCGAATCGACCACGGCCAGACGGCCTTCGCGAGCGAGCTGCGAGAAGATCGACGCCATGCCGGCGCGGTACATCTTCTTGTTGATCTTCTGCGAGAAGTTTTCGTCAGGCATGTTCGGGAAAATCCGGCCACCCCCGCGCCACAGCGGCGAGGACGTCATACCGGCACGGGCGCGGCCCGTTCCCTTTTGCTTGAAAGGCTTCTTGGTCGAGTGCTTGACCTGCTCGCGGTCCTTCTGGGCGCGCGTGCCTTGGCGGGCGTTGGCCTGGAATGCAACGACGATCTGGTGGACCAGGTCTTCGTTGTAGGCACGGCCGAACACGGTCTCGGGGGCGTCGTACTTCGACGCGGCCTGGCCTTGTTCGTTCAGGAGTTCGAGTTCCATTACTTCGCTCCTTCAGCAGCTTGCGGCTTGGCTTTGACAGCCGGGCGCACGGTGACGAAGCCACCCTTGGAGCCCGGGATCGCGCCCTTGATCAACAGCAGCTGACGCGCTTCGTCGATACGGAACACATCGAGGTTCTGGGTCGTCACGGTGACGTCGCCGAGGTGGCCCGTCATGCGCTTGCCCGGGAACACGCGGCCTGGATCCTGCGCCATACCAATGGAGCCGGGAACGTTGTGCGAACGGCTGTTACCGTGCGACGCGCGTTGCGAGCTCATGTTGTGACGCTTGATGGTGCCAGCGAAGCCCTTGCCGATGGAAGTGCCCTGCACGTCCACCTTCTGGCCAACCGCGAACACGCTGGCTGCGGCAATGACGCCACCCGCCTTGTGCTGACCAGCCGTATCGGCGGTCACGCGGAATTCCTGGATGATTTCACCGGCTTCGACACCTGCCTTGGCGAGGTGGCCGGCTTGTGGCTTGGTCACGCGCGATGCTTTGCGTGAACCGAACGTCACCTGCAGGGCAACGTAGCCGTCAGTCTCTTGCGACTTGATCTGGGTCACGCGGTTGTTGGACACATCCACCACCGTGACAGGAACTGCGTCCCCATCATCGGTGAAGAGACGCATCATCCCCACCTTGCGACCCAGCAACCCGAGGGAGTTGCTCAGACTCATATGTTTTCTCCAAAAATGGAAGTCTTCTTCCGCCACTGCCACTTCAATTGGCGACAGCGTTTTGCCGATTTCCTCGGGCAAAGCCCGGGAGCCCGGTAACGGGAGAAGGTTGATAAACCCCGGCCAGTTCAAACGCCCATGATGGACGCAGGAAAGGCAGAGCCAGCGATTATAGCCCGGCTCCGGGTTTCTACGCAAGCGGCGATGGAGCCGCGGCGTAGCGGTCAGCGTGCGGGCATGGAGATGACCGCGTCGCCTGCTGGCAGCTTCTGCAGCTCGCCGGCCGAGCGCAGCTTTGGCGTGGCCCCGCCGACCCGCACCGGAATGGAAGTCGCGCTGCTCATGCCGTTTTGCGTCGTGAAGACGTTGATGTAGGCGATGCCTTCGCTGGCCGGCGTCGCACGGACGGTGACTGTGGTCGTCTGGCCGGCCGGAAGGCGGAGTTCATCGGCACCCACGAGCGTGAGCCCGGCATCTGCGGTGAAGCGAGCGGAGCCCCCAGCCGGGTCGCTGATGTTGCCGAATTGGATCACGACGGCCGCGCCTTGCCCGACGTTCACCGAGTCATCGACGGAATACTGGACGTCAACGCCTGAGCCGCTCTTCTTCACCGCCGCCCGGGTCAACGCCCGCTTTGCCGTGGTGCCCGCCTCCTCCGCCTTTGCCTGGACATCGGCGAACGTGATGGCCGGCGCCAGCAAGGCGAGAGCGAGAAATGTCGGGCCAGGCCACCTGCAGGATTTCATCACCGCGTTCCTCAATTGATCGTGACGGTAAAGCATGTCACCTGCGTCGGTTCCAGGTAGTCATTGAAATCATTGACCACGATGATGTTGTCGCCCGCACGCATGGCCACGGTGGCCGATTCGGTCGGCGCGACCACGTCGCTCACGGCCAACAGGCCTGCGCTATCCACTTCGAAATCCGGGTCGGAACCGTTGGGCCCCTTCACCGTGATCACATGGCTGCCTGCCGCGGGGAGGCTCACGCGCAGGTAGGCATAGCTGCCGAGCTTGTTGACGAAGCCGGCCGCGGTGGAGACGCAGGCCTGTGTCGAGCCACCGAGGTTGGCGGGGATGTACATGGGAAAGACTGTCGTGACGGCCGGCGTCCCGCCGCCATTGGCCTCCTGGGCGCCAAACGGATCGTTGGCCGCCGTGCTGATGTTCTGGGCGCTCAGCAACCCATTCAGAGTGGACACGTTGCCGGGCGAGGCCGCGCCGAAGGCCGCAGAGAACGAATGAATGGATGTCATGGCTACGCTGGTCTTCATCCCGCCGGTCATGGCAGCGTGGATGGGTTGGAAGCCGATACTTTGGTTGAGGTTCCACAGGATCGCCTGAATCGACGGCTCCCGGTACCAACCCGGGTTGCTGGCCGGGCCCACGCTCAGATCGATCAGCGTCGCGCCGCTTTGCGCACTGCCGCTGGAGTCGGTGTAGGTGCTGCGGGCCAACGCGATGCCGGACCAAGCGTCGCCCCAACCCTCGGAGAAGGCGACACGGCGGTCCAGGCGATCCCCGCCGGAATGACCGCCGCCGGGCGAGTCGTCGCGACTGAAGACCGCCTGGTAGTAATGGCCCCACTCGTGCGCGACGACGGAAGCATCGTATTCGTCAGTGTCGACATTTTCCTTGCCGAGAACGTAGATGGAGCGCGGACTGGTCGCATCGGAAAAGGCCGTGGTGCCGATCTGCCCGATGGCTGGATCGCCATCTACAGGCACGTTGTTGGCGCTCCAGAAGACCTGGAGAGCCGGAAATACTGAATTGGGGGCGACGGACAGCACCTTTTGCATCGCCGTGTTGATGGTGTCGAGCAGGGCGAACGGAGCCGCTGCGCGCGTCGAGGTGTAGGACGCGCCGCCCCATCCAGAGGCGGCATGGAGATTTTGTGTGGCGGCCACCGCGCCCAAGCTGAAGGTTGCCGAGTCCATCACGTAGATCGCGTTGGCATGCGTGTTGTCGCGCACGCTCACATCCCATGTCGCACCGCTGCCGCCAGTCTGCAGCATCTGCGCCTTGACGCGAACAAAGATGGTGGTGTTGACTGGAACCGAGGCCGAGTAGCCGCCCTTGGAATCGGTGGTCGTGGTGGCGAGCACGGTCTGAGATGAATTCAGCACCTCGACGACCGAGCCGCGGATCGGCTTGGCAGCGGTCGCGGCGTAATCGAGCGCGCCGGTGTTGTTGGGCACGTAGTCGTAGGTGGCGGTGCCGCTCACTGTGCTGGTTGCGGCGGTGACTGGAAGGAAGCCTCCTCCGCCGCCGCCACCGCCCCCTCCGCCACCGCAGGCGGTCAGCACGAGGGCGACGAGAATGGCCAGGCAGCGCAACGCCAAAAATTTACTCAAGCTCAAGCAGGGCCTCCATGAACAGCAGAAAACGCGGGGCTTCGCCCAAGCCGGCTGAGGATGCCACAAGCCGGCCCTGAAAACGAAAACCCGCGGGCATTTCTGCCCGCGGGTTTTGTAAGTCAAAGTGACTGCTCGTGACTTACTGGAGCTTGATCTCGACGTCGACGCCAGCCGGCAGGTCGAGCTTCATCAGCGCGTCTACGGTCTTGTCGGTCGGGTCCACGATGTCCATCAGACGCTGGTGCGTGCGGATTTCCAACTGGTCGCGCGAGGTCTTGTTGACGTGCGGCGAGCGCAGGATGTCGAAGCGCTTCATGCGGGTCGGCAGGGGCACGGGGCCCTTGACGATCGCGCCGGTGCGCTTGGCGGTGTCAACGATTTCGGCAGCCGACTGGTCGATCAGCTTGTAATCAAACGCCTTCAGGCGGATACGGATTTTTTGCTTGGTAGCCATGATGTTTCCTTTTCGCCAAGCTGATTAGACGTCCAGGATCTTGGCAACGACGCCCGAACCCACGGTACGGCCGCCTTCACGGATGGCGAAGCGCAGGCCTTCTTCCATCGCGATCGGGTTGATCAGCTTCACGGTGATGCTGACGTTGTCGCCAGGCATGACCATTTCCTTGTCCTTCGGCAGTTCGATCGCGCCAGTCACGTCCGTCGTGCGGAAGTAGAACTGCGGGCGGTAGTTGTTGAAGAACGGCGTGTGACGGCCGCCTTCGTCCTTCGACAGCACATACACCTCGGCGGTGAAGTGCGTGTGCGGCTTGATCGAGCCCGGCTTGCACAGGACTTGGCCACGTTCGACTTCTTCGCGCTTGGTGCCGCGCAGCAGCACGCCGACGTTGTCGCCCGCCTGGCCCTGGTCGAGCAGCTTGCGGAACATTTCGACGCCGGTGCAGGTGGTCTTGACCGTCGGGCGGATGCCCACGATTTCGATTTCTTCGCCGACCTTGATCACGCCGCGCTCGACGGCGCCGGTCACGACCGTGCCGCGACCCGAGATCGAGAACACGTCTTCGACGGGCATCAGGAAGGTGCCGTCCACAGCGCGTTCCGGCGTCGGGATGTAGGTGTCGAGTGCGTCGGCCAGCTTCATGATGGCTTCTTCACCGAGCTTGCCCTTGTCGCCTTCCAGCGCCAGCTTGGCCGAGCCGTGGATGATCGGGGTGTCGTCGCCCGGGAATTCGTACTTGTCCAGCAGTTCGCGGACTTCCATTTCGACGAGCTCGAGCAGTTCGGCGTCGTCGACCATGTCGCACTTGTTCAGGAACACGATGATGTAGCCCACACCCACCTGGCGTGCCAGCAGGATGTGTTCACGGGTCTGGGGCATCGGGCCGTCAGCAGCCGAGCACACCAGAATGGCGCCGTCCATCTGGGCGGCGCCCGTGATCATGTTCTTCACATAGTCGGCGTGGCCGGGGCAGTCGACGTGGGCGTAGTGGCGGTTGGCCGTTTCGTATTCGACGTGGGCGGTGTTGATCGTGATGCCGCGGGCCTTTTCTTCGGGCGCTGCGTCGATCTGGTCGTATGCCTTGGCTTCGCCGCCGAACTTGGCCGACAGCACCGTTGCGATCGCAGCGGTCAGCGTGGTCTTGCCGTGGTCGACGTGACCGATCGTGCCGACGTTGACGTGCGGCTTGGTGCGGGTGAACTTACCTTTTGCCATTTTTCAATCCTTGAAAGAGCATGCCCGTGTGGGGGTTTAACGTCTGCATCGCACTGCGGGTTCCCTTGCCACGGGCAGCGAGGGGCGTGTGATCGCAGACAGATTCAAAATTTCAAATACGGGTACCGGACGCAGAGGACGCGAAGGTTCCGCGAAGGACGCAAAAAGAAAACCAAAAATGAATCTGGATTCTTTTGCGTCCTTTGCGTTTCATCGCGCCCGGTCAAGTCCGATTTATTCTTACTTCGCGCGGGCGGCGACAATGGCTTCGGCGACGTTGCGCGGAGCTTCGGCGTAGTGCTTGAACTCCATCGTGTACGTGGCGCGGCCTTGCGACATCGACCGCAGCGTGGTCGAGTAGCCGAACATTTCCGACAGCGGCACTTCGGCCTTGATGGCCTTGCCGCCACCGATCATGTCGTCCATGCCCTGCACCATGCCGCGACGGCTGGACAGATCGCCCATCACGTTGCCGGCGTAGTCTTCAGGCGTTTCCACTTCGACGGCCATCATCGGCTCAAGGATGACCGGGCTGGCCTTGCGGCAGCCTTCCTTGAAACCGAAGATCGCGGCCATCTTGAATGCCATTTCGTTCGAGTCCACGTCGTGGTACGAACCGAAGTGCAGCGTGACCTTGACGTCCACCACCGGGTAGCCGGCGAGCACGCCCTGGCCCAGCGCTTCGATGACGCCCTTTTCGACCGCGGGGATGTATTCGCGAGGAACCACACCGCCCTTGATCGCGTCGACGAACTCGAAGCCCTTGCCGGCTTCCTGCGGCTCGACCTTCAGGATCACGTGGCCGTACTGGCCCTTGCCGCCCGACTGGCGCACGAACTTGCCTTCAGCATCTTCCACCGTCTTGCGGATGGTTTCGCGGTAGGCCACTTGCGGCTTGCCGACGTTGGCTTCCACGCCGAATTCGCGCTTCATGCGGTCCACGATGATTTCGAGGTGGAGCTCGCCCATGCCCGAAATGATGGTCTGGCCCGATTCCTCATCGGTCTTGACGCGGAACGAAGGATCTTCCTGCGCGAGACGCTGCAGGGCGATACCCATCTTTTCCTGGTCGACCTTGGTCTTCGGCTCGACGGCCTGCGAGATCACCGATTCCGGGAACACCATGCGCTCAAGCGTGACGATCGCGTCCGGATCGCACAGGGTTTCGCCCGTGGTCACTTCCTTCAAGCCGACGCAGGCAGCGATGTCGCCGGCGCGGATTTCGCTGACTTCTTCGCGGTTGTTGGCGTGCATCTGCACGATACGGCCGATGCGCTCTTTCTTGCCGCGCACCGGGTTGTAGACGCTGTCGCCCTTCTTCAGCACGCCGGAGTAGACGCGCACGAAGGTCAGCTGGCCCACGAACGGGTCGGTCATCAGCTTGAACGCGAGGGCCGAGAATTTTTCGCTGTCGTCGGCCTGCCGCACCACCGGGTGCTCGTCGTCATCGGTGCCCGAGACCGGCGGAATGTCGGTCGGTGCGGGCATGTATTCGATGACGGCGTCGAGCATGGCTTGCACGCCCTTGTTCTTGAAAGCCGAGCCGCAGAGCATCGGCTGGATCTCGCCAGCGATCGTGCGCGTGCGGATGGCCAGCTTGATCTCTTCCTCGGTCAGCTTTTCGCCTTCGAGGTACTTGTTCATCAGCTCTTCGCTGGATTCAGCGGCGGCTTCCACGAGCTTCTCGTGGTATTCGTTGCAGACGTCGACCAGGTCGGCCGGGATCTCACCGTAGGTGAAGGTCACGCCCTTGTCTTCGTCCCAGATGATGGCCTTCATCTTCACGAGGTCGACGATGCCCTGGAACTTGTCCTCGGCGCCGATCGGGATCTGGATCACAACGGGGTTGGCCTTCAGGCGGTCGATCATCATCTGGCGAACGCGCAGGAAGTTGGCACCGGTGCGGTCCATCTTGTTGACGAACGCGAGACGCGGAACCTTGTACTTGTTGGCCTGGCGCCAGACGGTTTCCGACTGGGGCTGCACGCCGCCGACGGCGTCGTACACCATCACGGCGCCGTCGAGCACGCGCATCGAGCGCTCGACTTCAATCGTGAAGTCCACGTGGCCCGGGGTGTCGATGATGTTGATGCGGTGTTCCTGGAAATTCTGGCCCATGCCCTTCCAGAAACAGGTGGTCGCAGCCGAGGTGATCGTGATGCCACGCTCTTGCTCTTGCTCCATCCAGTCCATCGTGGCGGCGCCGTCATGCACTTCACCGATCTTGTGGTTCACACCGGTGTAGAACAGGATGCGCTCGGTCGTCGTGGTCTTGCCAGCGTCGATGTGCGCCGAGATACCGATATTGCGGTAGCGCTCGATGGGGGTATTGCGTGCCATGAAATTACTCCGTTAACGGCGGAAAGCCCGCCCACCACATGGCAGGTCGGGCCTCAAGCCTGGTCTGATTGAAAAGACGGTGCTTAGAAGCGGAAGTGGCTGAAAGCCTTGTTGGCTTCTGCCATGCGGTGCACTTCGTCACGCTTCTTCATCGCGCCGCCACGGCCTTCCGTGGCTTCCATCAGTTCGTTGGCCAGACGCAGGGCCATCGACTTCTCGCCGCGCTTGCGGGCAGCTTCCTTGATCCAGCGCATCGACAGGGCGAGGCGACGGACCGGGCGCACTTCGACGGGCACCTGGTAGTTCGCGCCACCGACGCGGCGCGACTTCACTTCGACCATGGGCTTCACATTGTTGATGGCCATGGTGAAAGCCTCGACCGGGTCCTTGCCCGGGTTCTTCTTTTCGATCTGTTCGAGCGCGCCATAAATGATGCGTTCTGCAACAGCCTTCTTGCCGCCTTCCATGATCACGTTCATGAATTTGGACAGCTCGACATTGCCGAACTTCGGGTCCGGCAGGATTTCACGTTTGGGGACTTCGCGACGACGTGGCATTTTTCTAACCTCTTTGCTTCAGTTGGCACCGTTTCCGGCACCGCGAGAGCTAACAAAAACTCTCACTTACTCGACCCGAACCTGGGTCACTACGTCCGATGCACCCGCCAAGGCACGCCGAACACCGCTGAATGAGAACGACAGAAGGACGAATCCTTCAAAAAAACAGAGGACCTATCAGGCCTTCTTCGGGCGCTTCGCGCCGTACTTGGAACGCGACTGCTTGCGGTCTTTCACGCCTTGCAAGTCGAGCGAACCGCGCACGATGTGGTAGCGCACACCGGGCAAGTCCTTGACACGACCGCCGCGAACCAGCACGACGCTGTGTTCCTGCAGGTTGTGGCCTTCGCCGCCGATGTAGGAGATGACTTCGAAGCCATTGGTCAGACGGACCTTGGCAACTTTGCGAAGCGCCGAGTTGGGCTTCTTTGGCGTCGTGGTGTAGACGCGGGTGCAGACACCGCGACGTTGCGGCGAGTTCTGCATGGCAGGGCTCTTGGAGTTGACTTTCTCAACTTCGCGACCCTGACGCACCAATTGATTGATGGTTGGCATGAATGAATAGTCCAAAAATTCTGCAGTGTGGACCCCTGTCGTGACACAGGGACTGCAGATGACGAAAACGTGAAACCCTTCGGAATTTTCCGAAAAGCCCACGATTATAGCAGGCGCGCTCTACTTGATCCAGAGGCGCATGGCATCCCAGGCGCGGCCCGTGATGCCGGCCTGCTCGACGCCCTCGAGCGCCACCAGAGGAACCTCCGTCACCGGCTGGTCGCCCAGCGTGACCCTAAGCGAGCCGATCGCCTGGTTCCTGGCGAAAGGGGCCACCAGCGGATCGGGACGCGCGATCTGCGTCTTGATCTTGCTGGCCGAGCCCGAAGGCACGGCCACGACGATGGGCTCGACGCGGCCGATCTTCATCGTGTTCTGCTTGCCCTTCCACACCGCTGGCGTGGCAACGGGCTGACCGCCGTCGAACAGGCGGACGGCGTCATAGGCCGTGTAGCCCCAGTTCAGCAGCTTTTGGGATTCGTTGGCCCGTGCGTTTTCGCTGGAAGCGCCCAGCAGGATGCTCAGCAGGCGACGGCCACCGGCGAGGTTGGGGAAATCGCGCTTGGCCGTGACGATCATGCAGAAGCCGGCCGCCTCGGTGTAGCCGGTCTTCAGGCCGTCCACGGTCGGGTCGCGGAACAGCAGCAGGTTGCGGTTGGTGTCGTTGGTCGAGGGCGTGCCGGGGTAGCGGTACTTCTTGATCGCGTAGTACTTCACCTCGTCCGGAAAGTCGCGCAGCAGGCGCGTCGCGAGGATGCCGAGGTCCCTTGCGGTCGTCGTGTGGCCGGGCGCGGTCTGGCCTTCCGGATTTTTGTAGGTGGTGTTCTTCATGCCGAGCGCCTTGGCCTGCTCGTTCATGAGTTCGACGAAATGCTCGACGGTGCCACCCACGCCTTCGGCCAGCGCCACGGTGGCGTCGTTGCCCGACTGCACGATCAGGCCCTTGATCAGGTCTTCTACCGGCACCTGCATCTTCGGGTCGATGAACATGCGGGAGCCGGGCATCTTCCAGGCGCGCTGGCTGACCGGCAGGGTCTGCGTCAGGGTGATCTTCCTGGCGCGCAGCGCATCGAAGACCACGTAGGCGCTCATGAGCTTGGTCAGCGAAGCCGGTTCGACGGGGCTGTCGATGTCCTTCTGCGCAAGGATCTGGTTGGCGGTGAGGTCCAGCAGGAGGTAGCTGCGGGCCGCGACATCCGGCGGCGCGGGAACCTGGGCGGATGCCGGGATGCAGAACGGCAATGCGACAGCGAGCAGAAGCGCACGCAGCGCATTCGAAAAACGGGTCATGGAAGGACGGGGAGCGAAGGGAAAACTAGCTCGGGCGCAGATGGCGGGCGACGAGATTCTTGAGCAGCGGCAATTGTCCGTGAAAGAAATGCCCGCCTCCGGGAACCACCATGACAGGAAGTGACTGCGGGCGTGACCAATCCATCACTGCGGCGAGCGAAACCGTGTCGTCCTGTTCGCCGTGGACCACCAGCACGCGCTCGTGCGACGCGGCGGGTATCGGCGGCGGCGGCACGCGCTCGACGCTCGGGCCGACCAGTGCGATGCGCTGGATGTCGCGTGAACCCCAAAGCGACTGCAGCGCACTGATGGCGACGAAGGCGCCGAAGGAGAAGCCGGCGATCGACAAGGGCCCGTCGGGCGCGACTTGCTGCACCACCGCCAGCATGTCCTCGGCCTCGCCGCGCCCCTCGTCGTGCGCGCCTTCGCTGGCGCCGACGCCGCGGAAGTTGAAGCGCACGGCTGTCCACCCGGCGCCGACGAATGCGCGCGCCAGCGTCTGCACCACCTTGTTGTCCATGGTGCCGCCAAACAGTGGATGGGGATGCGCGATGACGGCAATGCCCTGGGGCGCCGTGCCGGCGGCCGGCGCATCGCGCAGGGCCTCGATGACCCCGGCGCCGCCGTGCAACTGGATTCTTTCGGTCCGGGGGTTCACCTTCAGCGCCCCACGCTGGGCGGCAGCAGCAGGCGCTCGACGACCTGGCCGTTCTTCAGGTGCGAGTCAACGATCTCGTCGATGTCTTCCGTGTCGACGAAGCTGTACCAGACCGCGTCCGGATACACCACGGCCACCGGACCGCCCGCGCAACGATCGAGGCAGCCCGCCTTGTTCACGCGAACCTTGCCCTGGCCGGCCAGTCCGGCCTGCTTGACGCGCATCTTGCAGTGGTCGAAGCCGGCCTGCGCGTTGTTCTGGGAGCAGGAGTCTTCGCCGTTCTTGCGTTCATTCAGGCAGAAGAAGATGTGGCGGGCGTAGTAGCCGCTCTGTGCGGGGGGCGGAGGCGTGGGCATCGGACGATTCTAGGTTTGGCCGCCGCGGCGCGAGAGCGCCAGCACCACGTAGCCCAGCGTGGCGAAGGGCCAGAGCCAGCCGAGCCACTGCGCCAGGCCGTTGAAGCGTATGAAGCGACCCTGCTCCCAGGTCGCCAGCGTCTGGGCGAAATAGGCGCTCTCCGGCGCCTGATTGAGCAGGCTCAGGTGCACGACCAGCGCCAGGATCAGCAAGCCGCCGCACAGGCGACGCGGCGCCCACAGCAGCGGCACGCCCATCACAACGGCCGCCGCGATACCGACTTGCACCGGCAGGCTGAGCCAGGACCAGGCATGCGGCGGCCCGTAGCTCAAGGCCGCCGACAGCGCGCTGCCGGCAATTCCGGCCAGCAAGGTCAGCGACAGCAGCAGCGCGCGCTGCGCCACCGCGCGTACCACGAAGAAGCCCAGCAGGCAGGGCACCAGAGCGCCCAGCATCACGCAGAGCAGTTCGACGCCCGGCACCAGCGGCTGCAACTCGAACTGGCGCACCGGCATCCAGTCGAGGAAGGGAGTGTCCATCAGGAGTTCGGAGATGGCCGCCTCGACGCGCTCGAACACCTGCCCCAAGCCGAAGGTCACCGCCGCAGGAAACAACAGCGCGACCGGCCAGAGCGCGATCAGCACCAGCGCCCCGCGCGGCTCCTCGACGAACCATTTCGAACGGGCGGTGTGCCAGTGCGCAATCACGCCCAGGCGTTCCAGGCCGGCCGCGAGCACCGCGCCGACCAGCGCGCCGGCCGAATTCAGGCTGAGGTCCACGTTGGAAGGCACGCGCACAGGCAGGTAGCTTTGCAGCGTCTCCATGGCAAACGAGATCGCCACGCCGGCGAGCGTGGCGCGCAGCACGGCGCCGGGTGCCCCCAGTCCCGTGCGTGTGCGCATCACGGTCAAGGCGGACAGGAACCCGAAAGGGACGTAGCCCACCACGTTGACGGCGAAATCGAACCCGGTCCAGTACTTCGGCCACGGCGCGGCCAGGTAAGCCCAGGGCGCGATCCCCTGGTCGCGCCAGTCGGCAAACGGATACAGGCTGGCGTAGACGATCAGCGCCGCATAGGCCAGCGCAAGGGGGAGAGCGGTTGTCTTGTGGGCGGCCAAGGATCAGAACGGGCGCACGACCACCAGCAGGACGATCGCCAGCAAGAGCAATACTGGCGCCTCGTTGAACCAGCGGTACCAGCGATGGCTGCGCCGGTTCTCGCCTGCCTCGAAGCGCCGCAGCAGCACACCGCAGCCGTGGTGGTAGCCGATGACCACCAGCACCAGCGCGAGCTTGGCATGCAGCCAGCCATTGCCCGGCCCGCGTCCGGCGCCGAATCCCAGCCAGAGCCACAGGCCGAGGACCAATGCGGGAACGGCCAGCACGGTGGTGAAGCGCATCAGCTTTCGGGCCATCAGGAGGAGCCGCGCCCGTTCGGCGATCGACTCCGGCGGCACCATGGCCAGGTTCACAAAGATGCGCGGAAGGTAAAAAAGACCGGCAAACCAGCTTGCGACGAAGACGATATGCAGTGACTTGACGACGTTGAACCAGAGCATCCGGCGCAGTTTAGTGGGCGCACGCTCCGGTGCGAGCGGGCAAAAAAAAGCCCGGCGTCAAAACGCCGGGCCAGGAAGCCCTTTTGCTGTCACACATCAAGGCACCCGCTCAGGGAGGAAAAGCGGGGGACGACAAGTCGCCCAAGACAGAATTTAACAAAGCCTTCCGACCCTTTCAACCCAGTGGTAACTATTTTTTGACGTTTGTGGCGCGCAAGATACAACCAAACGTTTCATCTCGTCGAAATCCCCGGACGAACGGTCGTGCGAAAACAACAAGCCGGCGCCGACATCACTTCAGGCACAATTTTCGGCATGACCCCCCTCGCCCCCTTCCCCGCCGGCCGGCCGCGCAGGCTGCGCCGCGACGCCTTTTCGCGCAACCTGGTGCGCGAACATGCCGTGACCGCCCATGACCTGATCTACCCCGTGTTCGTGCAGGAGGGCCAGAAGAAGCGCGATGCCGTGGCCTCGATGCCGGGCGTCGACCGGTTGAGCCTGGACTTGCTGCTGCCGGTGGCGGAGGAATGCGTGGCGCTGGGCATCCCGGTGATGGCCCTGTTTCCGGTGATCGACAGCAGCCTCAAGACGCCGTCGGGCGATGAAGCCTTCAACCCGGATGGCCTGATTCCCCGCGTGGTCGCCGCGCTCAAGTCGCGCTTCCCCGAACTGGGCGTGATGACCGACGTCGCGCTGGACCCCTACACCAGCCACGGCCAGGATGGCTTGCTGGACGACACCGGCTACATCCTCAACGACGAGACGGTGGAAGTGCTGACGAAGCAGGCACTCACTCAAGCCGAAGCCGGCGTCGACATTGTGGCGCCCAGCGACATGATGGACGGGCGCATCGGCGCGATCCGCGACATGCTCGAAACCGACGGCATGATCCACACCCGGATCATGGCCTACAGCGCCAAGTACGCCAGCGCCTTCTACGGCCCCTTCCGTGACGCGGTCGGCTCGGCCGCCAACCTCGGCAAGAGCAACAAGAAGGTCTACCAGATGGACCCGGGCAACAGCGACGAGGCGCTGCGGGAAGTGGCCATGGACATTGCCGAAGGCGCGGACATGGTGATGGTCAAGCCCGGCATGCCGTACCTCGACATCGTGCGCCGCGTGAAGGAAGAGTTCCGCGTGCCGACATTCGCCTACCAGGTCAGCGGCGAATACGCGATGCTGAAGGCCGCTGCGCACAACGGCTGGCTCGACCACGACGCCGTGATGCTGGAAAGCCTGCTCGCCTTCAAGCGCGCGGGCGCCGATGGCGTGCTGACCTACTTTGCGCTGGACGCCGCCCGCCTGCTCCAAAAACAATAGCGCCGTCTGCCCGATGCATGGGCAAGGGCGGGTTCGGCTCACGGAATACATCGACCACCGATGCGCAGCTTCGAGATCAACAGCTCCCAGGTGCGCGAGCATGATGCCTTGGCGCCACTGGCCCTGCCGGGCGCCTGCGGCGGCGACAGCTACCTGTGGATTTCCCTGACGCGGGAGGAATTCCGGTCGCAGCTCGACACGGTGCAGGACGTCCTGCAAAGCCTCTGCGGCACGCAACTGGTCGACCTGCACGTGCTGGACCTGCTCAACGAGCAGTTGCCGTCTCACTACGACTACACCTCGATCTACGACGTGCTGGTGATCCGGCGCCTGGCGACGAGCCCGGGAAGCCTGGGCGCTGCCGCGCAGGCGCCCGCGCCGGACAACCCGACCGCCGTGCCCGATGGGCAGTCGCTGCTCAAGCGCATCGAGACCCGCCCGGTGGGCTTTGCCGTGTTCGACCGCGTCCTGCTGTCGGTGCACCCGGAAGACGGCGCGGTGCGCGACGCCTACGCTGCCAAGCTGCTGGCCACGGGCACGCCGGGCGTGGCCACATTCGCGCCCTCCCCCGCTCCAGATGGGAGACCGGCAAGCAAGCGCCTGCCGACAGGCCCGTCCGACCTGATGCTGCGATTGGTCAACCAGATCGTCGATGGGTACCTGGAACTGCGACGCGAGATGACGCGCCAGATCGACCACTGGCAGGCGGAACTGATCGACATCAAGAGTCGCTTCTCCAATTGGGGCGCGCTGATGCAGGCGCGCCAGTCCCTGCATCGGCTCGACGAGATCTGCGAGGACCAGCGCGGCGCGGTGCAGGACTGGATCGACGCGCTGGAGACGCTGCCCACGCCCGACGACCCGGCCGAGCGCCGCGAGCGCGAACTGGTGATGATCCGCAGTCGCGACGTGCATGAGCACATCGAGCGCGTGCTGCACCACGTCCGCCGGCTGGAGCAGAACGCCGAGACCGCGGTGCAGATGCATTTCAGCGTGCAGAGCCATCGCACCAACGACATCATGCGAGTGCTGACGGCGCTGACGGCGGTGTTCCTGCCGCTCAATCTCATCGCAGGCATCTTCGGCATGAACTTCGAGTTCATCCCGCTGGTGCACAAGGCCGATGGCTTCTGGATCGCGATGGGGGCGATGGGCGTGATCGCGGTGGTGTTGGTGGTGGTGTTCTGGCGGAAGCGGTACCTCGCCCGCACCGCTCGTTAGGAAGGGGTGAATCTTCCTACTGCGGACGCCGATCTCGGGCCTGTGCTGCTCACCGCACGGGAGTGCGGTTCCGCTGCTCGACCCGACCTCGGCGCCCTCGCTACGGAATCTTCACCCCTTCCGGCCGGCGCTTGACTGAAAAAAAGGGCCGGGTGGTGCTGCGCACCTACCCGGCCCTTCATGCGTCCTGCGGACTCTTACATCCGGGTCGAGTTCCTGCGGACCAGCTCGGCGCGGACGTCGACCGGGTTGCCCATCGTCGACACGAGCTTGCTGTTGACGCGCGAACTTGCGTTCACGTTCTGGTCCGGGGCGGCCGCGGTGCGGACGGCCTCGGCCTTCACCACGCTGCGATCACCCGAAACCTCGACGGTTTCCGCACCGCGCGAACCGCGCGTCACGTTCTGGTCCGGAGCGCGGGCCGCACGCATGGCCTCGCCCTGCACATCCGCACGATTGAGACCGGACCGGGGCGCTTGAACACCTTCGTAGGTCTCTGCCTGGGCGCCCGTCGCAGCGATGAGCCCGACGGCTGCGAACACGACAGATGCGAAAAGATTGGAGGCTTTCATGGGAGTTCCCGGATCAGGTGGTGTGGCAGCGTGGGGACGGATCACAGCGCGGCTTGGCGCTGTGCCGCCGGGCGACGGACCGCCAGCGAACCGTTGGTGTACTGCGCCGGCACGGTGTCGCGGTAGAAAGCGCGGCGGTCGAGGCTGGCCAGCGGGTCATGCGCCTTGGCGAAGGCTTCGGCACGCATCACGGCGCGATCGACGGTGCTGTTGGTGGCAGCGACCACGCCGTCATTGGCACCTTCGGCGTAGGGGTTGGCCGAGTGGGCGGCGACGGTCGCTTCTGCCGCGACTTCGGCGCGGGCGCGCTGGTTCGTCGGCGCTTGCACGCCTTGATAGGTTTCAGCCTGGGCGCCAGCGGCGGCAAAGAGAGCGATGGCAGCGGCGGCGAGGATGTTCGAGGTCTTCATGATGATGTTTCCTTAGGTTGGGACTGGACTTACAGACGAGACGTCAACGATGCCGTGCCGGGAGCAACGGGCATCATGTGCAGCGCGCGTGCTGCGGCATACGTTTCTGCTTGCACGCGGGTGACAGTCAGCAGGGCCCTGAGTACGTCGATGAACTTGGCGGTCATTTCTTTTTCCTTTCGAGGTTCAACAAGAATGGATTTCTCGTCCGGTCCTTGTTTTGTCGGATTGGCAGTAGTGCCGCTCCGTGCATCGAATTTTGGACGCATTGCCTAGGTAAAAACCCTCGAAAATCGAATCACCGCGTTCACGAACTGGAAACAATGGACAGCCTCGACCTCATCAAGACCTTCAGGGAAGTGGCGGCCTGTGGCAGCTTCTCCAAAGCCGCCGCCAGGCTCGACATGTCCAAGGCCACGGTCAGCAAGTACGTGGCCGAACTGGAGACCCGCTTCGGCGTGCGCCTGCTGAACCGGTCCACGCGCTCGGTCAGCCTCACCGATGCCGGCGCCCTGCTGCTGGAGCGCAGCAAGCCGGTGCTGGAGATGGTCGAGTCGACCCAGGCCGAGATGCAGGGCCTGGCCGAACAGCCGCGCGGGCGCTTGCGCATCTCGGCGACCCACGGCATGGGGCAGGGCAACCTGCCGGGGTTGCTGGCGCAATTCATGGGCCACTACCCTGACGTGCACATCAGCCTGCAACTGACGAACCGCACCGTGGACATGGCCGAGGAAGGCATCGACCTGGCCCTGCGCTTCGGCCCCATCACCGACGACAACCTGATCGTGCGTCGGTTGCTGCTGATGGACCTGGTCGTCTGCGCTTCACCACGCTACTGGAAGAAGCACGGCAAGCCCATGCTCCCGTCGGATCTCGCACATCACGATGCGCTCACCAACTTCAACCAGGGCCAGCATCCGCAGTGGGGCTTCGTGGTCGATGGCCAGCCGGTCACGGTGAATGTGAAGAGCCGCATGGACGCCACCGAGGGCGCACCGCTGATCGAGGTCGCGCTGCATGGCTACGGCGTGCTGTACCTGCCTGCGCTGCTGGTGCAGTCGCACATCGACCGGGGCGAGCTGGAGCCGGTGCTGCAGACCTACGTGCGCAGCGACATGTGGCTGTCTGCGGCCTACCTGCAACGCCGCCACAACAGCGCCGCGTTGAGGGCGCTGCTGGACTTCCTGGAGACGCGGATCAAGGGGCCGGCCAGGATCGTGCGGCCGAAGAAAGCCTGATCCAGGCTCCAGCAACTGCCGGTCGCCCCGGCATGGGGGCGCGCGTTGGCGATGACGGCCTTGACGCCGTTACTCGTCAGCCGACGTGCTGGGCAAAGAAGGCCAGCGTGCGCTCGAGCGCGAGCTTGGCCGCCACGGCGTTGTACGAACCGCGCTGGTCGCAATTGAAGCCGTGGCCGCATTCGTACACGTGCACCTCCACCTCGGGGTGCGCGGCGCGGAAGGCATCGACGGTGGGCATGGGGATCCAGTGGTCGTTGTTGCCGAAATGGACCAGCACCGGCACCTTGGGTTGCAACGCGCTTTCTTCCGGCGTGGTCATGCCGCCGCCGTAGTAAGGCGCGGCGGCGGACAGGCCCGACACCACGGCTGCCGCGCGCCAGGTGAGCAAACCGCCCCAGCAATAGCCCACGATGCCGACCTTGCCGGCCTTGCCCGCGTAGTCGACCGCGGCCTGGATGTCCTGCAGCACACCCGGCGGCGGCAGGGCTTCCACGGCCGTCTTGAGCGCGAAGCCGGCCTTCATGTCGTCCTCGGTGTAGCCGAGTTCGACGCCCTGCTTCACGCGGTGGAAGGTGGCGGGCGCCACGGCGAGATAGCCCGATGCCGCATAGCCGTCGGCCACGGCGCGGATGTGCGAGTTGACGCCGAAGATCTCCTGCACGACGACGACGGCGCCCTTCGGCTGGCCCGCGGGCTCGGCCACGTACGCCGGGAAAGTGAAGCCGTCCCTGGCAGTGAGATCGATGAATTGGCCCATGGTCATTTGCTCCGTTGGTGGTGATGGTTATTGCAGCGCGCTGGCGAGGAAATCGAGCCGGTCCTGGCCCCAGAAGATCTCACCGTCGACAACATAGCTCGGCGCGCCGAAGACGCCGGCGTCGATGGCCTCTTGCGTGTACTGCTCGTAGGCTTCCTGCGCGGCCTGGCTTTGCGACTGATCGATGAGGCGCGCGGGCAGGCCGCATTCGACCACCAGCCCTTCGAGGTGCTTCGGGTCGGCGATGTTGAGTTGCTGAACCCACACCGCCGCGAATATCGCGCTGCCCAGCTTCATCGCGGCGTCGGTGCCATGGTGGAGGTCGGCGGCGATGATGAGCTTGGACGCATCGTCGGTGGCCACCGGGAAGAACTTGGGCTTGGGCACCAGCGGCATGCCGAGATGGCGCGAGAAGCGTGCAAGCTCCACCAGTCGATAGGCCTGTCGTTGTGGCGCACGCTTGCCGAGCGGCAAGCCGCCCGACACCGGGAATACCGCGCCCATGTCTATGGGCCGCACGCGCACGGTGGCGCCCGCGGCCTTCGCGATGGCGGCCAAACGTGCATGGCCGAGGTAGGTCCACGGACTTTGCGGGGTGAAGTAGTAGTCGATGGTTCGACTCATGCCGTCTCCTCGATGATGTAATCGGCGCTCGAGGGGGTTTTAACTGAGGCACGGATTCTGTGCAGGAGATGGGCTTTGAACAAGGTGCTATTGATCACTGGCGGCAGTCGCGGCATCGGCGCGGCGACGGCCCTTCTCGCCGCGCAGCGCGGCTGGGCCGTGGCGGTCAACTACGCCAGCCAAGCGGCGGCGGCTGACGAGGTGGTGCAAGCCATCCGCGCTGGCGGCGGCACCGCGATGACCGTGCAGGGCGACGTCGGCGACGAGGCGCAGGTGATGGCGATGTTCGCCCGGGTGGACGCCCAGCTCGGCCCGCTCGCCGGCCTGGTCAACAACGCCGGCGTGGTCGACATGCAGGCGCGCGTCGACGAGATGAGCGTGGCGCGGCTGGAACGCATGATGCGCATCAACGTGATCGGCAGCATCGTCTGCGCACGCGAGGCGGTGAAGCGCATGAGCACGCGGCACGGCGGCAAGGGCGGCGTGATCGTGAACCTTTCGAGCGCTGCGGCGCGGCTCGGCTCGCCGGGCCAGTACGTGGACTATGCGGCGAGCAAGGGCGCGATCGACAGCCTCACCATCGGCCTGGCCAAGGAAGTGGCCGACGAAGGTATCCGCGTGAACGCGGTGCGCCCGGGCTTGATCGACACCGAGATCCATGCCTCGGGCGGCCTGCCCGACCGGGCCAGGCAACTCGCGTCGACAGTGCCGATGAAGCGCACCGGCAGCGCCGAGGAGGTGGCGCACGGCATCGTGTGGCTGCTGTCGGACGAGTCCAGCTATACCACGGCGACGATCCTCGACGTGACCGGAGGACGCTGACGTGGCCACCGCATCGCAGACGATGGACCTCATCAAGCCAATGATCTCGCTGCTGGCCATCGTGAACCCGTTGGCCATCGTGCCCTTCTTCATCCACTACACGCAGGGCTTCACCGACGGGCAGCGGCGCAGGACGATCCTGGTGTCGTCGTTCAGCGCGTTCATCGTGATCGCCACCTGCGCGTTGCTCGGCTTGCAGTTGCTGGACTTCTTCGGCATCTCGATCGCAAGTTTCCAGGTGGGCGGTGGCTTGTTGCTGCTGATGAGTTCGCTGTCGATGCTGAATGCGCAACCGGCCGAGATGAAGACCACGACCGAGGAAATCCGCGCGACCGAGGTGAAGGCCTCGCTGGGCGCATCGATCGCGGTGGTGCCGCTGACGATTCCGTTGCTGACGGGGCCGGCCACCATGTCGACGGTGGTGATCTATGCCGAGAAGACGCGGCACATCTGGGAACTGCTGCTGCTCGTGGGCTACGGCGCGGTGATCGCCCTTGCAACGGCAGCCGCCTTCTCGCTGGCCCAGCCGATCGCGCGCGCATTGGGCAGGACGGGCATCAATGTCATGACGCGGCTGATGGGATTGATACTTGCGGCGCTGGCGGTGGAAGTGATGGCGGACGGGTTGGGCAAGCTCTTTCCTATCCTGCTTCGCACGCCCTGAGGCCGTCGCACGGCGGCGGAGTTAGTTAGCACTCGGCGCCTACATCGTCAAGCCCCGCAGCGGGCATTACAGTCAGTGATCCCGATGCCCATACTGGCCTTCTCTTTCCAACGAGGAGAAGTCCATGAACCTGCGTCCAATCGCGTTGAGCATGTCCGTCGCGCTACTGGCGGCATGCGCCGCGCCCCCATCCAAGGCGCCGTTGCCGCCTGACATCAGGATCGAGGCGCCGAACGACTCCCTTGCGCCGGATATCAAGGCGTTCTCCGGCAAGTGGACCGGCAGGTGGATCAACAGCCTGACCCAGCTCGACCACACGCTCGTCGTCGAGAAGATCGATGCAACGAAGGCGACGGTCATCTATTCGGTTGGAGAGCCGACCACTTCGAACGTCAACATCACGCCCCAGTGGCGAAGGGTCACGGCGACCGTGAGCCCCGGCACACTGGAGTTCAAGTTCCCCAATGGCACGGCGGTGGTCTACAAGCTGCAGGCCAATGGCACGCTGGCCGGCACCTACACGAGCAACGGCTTCAACACGACCGCAACCCTGACACGCGCGCCGGCTTGAAGCGCAGCGCGCCAGGGAGACTCCGAGCGACGCCATGAAGGGGCTCAGCTGTTCGGAGTCTTTCTACAAGTCCAGCCGCGCGAGTGCCTCGCGCACGTCGGCCGGCGAGCGCACCTGCACCGCCTGCAACCCGGCTGCCACCGCGCCAACCACGTTCTCGACCAGGTCGTCGAAGAACAGGATGTTCGCGGGCGCGACGCCGATGGCATCGGCGATGTGCACGAAGGCTGCCGCCTCCGGCTTGCGCATGCCGATTTCGGAGGACACGAACACGCGGTCGAAAGTGGCCGCGATGCGCGGATAGGCCGCGTTCCAGGCGCGCTGGTGTTCCGCGTTGGTGTTGCTGAAGGCATAGCAGGGGCAGTGCTTGCGCGCCTGCGCAACAACGTCGAGGGTTTCGCTGATCTCCACCCCGAAGATGCGATTCCAGCCTTCTGCGATCTGGGCGTCGCTCGCGCTGAGTTCGAGGTTGCGGCGCAGGCCATCGAAGTAGGCGGCCGGCGTGATCTCGCCGCGTTCGAACTGGCGGTAGGGCTCGTCGTGGCCGAAGCGCTCGCGCAGTTCGCGCAATGGAAGTGCGGAGAGCGGCGCCCAGTGCCGGATCGCATGTTCGAAGTCGAACTCGAACACCACGTTGCCCAGGTCGAACAGAAGTGCCTCAACGCGCGGCACGGGCATCCCTCGAAGTCTCCAGGTCGACGATGCGCGGCTTGATCGTGCCGCCCTCCACGATGAGTTCGCCGATCGAGATCGGCAGGCTGAATCGACGCGGCCCGGCGCTGCCGGGGTTGATGTAGAGCACGCCGTGGCGCGACTCGATCTTCGGACGATGCGAATGCCCGGTGAGCACCACTTGCACGCCGGCCGCGGCGGGGTCGATGTCGAGGTCCTCGAGGATGTGCAGCGCGTAGATGAAGATGCCGCCGACCTCGACCATGTCGGTGTCGGGCACGGCGTCGGCCCAGGGCTGGCGGTCGTTGTTGCCGCGCACGGCGGTGAGGGGCGCGATGGCGGCCAGCCGGTCCAGTACTTCGGGGCCGCCGATGTCGCCACCGTGCACGATGTGGTCGCAGCCCTTGAGGAAGGACAGCGCCTCGGGCCGCAGCAGGCCGTGGGTGTCGGAGATGAGGCCGATGCGTGTCAATTGCTTTGCTCGATGTGCTGCTACTTCAGGCCGTCGACCCATTGGACCATGTCGTTGACGGCGGCATCGGTGGCGGCGGCCAGCGCCTTGACGCCGCCAGGGGCATCGGCTGTCGCTGCCGGACGCTGCACGGTGAAGGTCTTCTGGCCGCGCACGCGGTCGCCGCCCGGCGCGCCGGTGATCAGGGTAGCCCGCAGGCGCACCAGGCCGGCGCTGGTCGAAGGCGTGTCGAAGACCTGGCTGAATTCCTCCAGCGTCACGCGCAGGGTGTCGGGCGCCTTGCCTTCGGCGCGGGTCATGCTGGCGTTCTCTTCGGCATTGAGCACCAGGCGGTGTTGCGACAGGCCGTTGCGCAGCCGCTGCCGCACCATCTGCGTCGGCGCCATGCTCCAGCGGGCCTGGCCGTAGGGGCGCAGTTCGTTGGCGTCGGCATAGCCGAGGCGGTAGAGGATCTGGGTGCCGTCCAGGCGCGGGTTGGTCTCGGGTTCGGTGAGCGCGATGGTCGGCAGCGTCGGGGCGGCGACCGGCGCGGGCGCGGTGTCGCCGGGGCCGAAGTCGTACAGGGTGATGCGCGAGGGCTTGTCGGGCAAGGCACCGCAACCGGCGAGCACGGCGCTGATGCCCAGGAAGGCGGCGGCAGCCGTGCCGCGAGCGCGATCGAAAAAGGTCTGGATGGCAGGGGTCATGCGTGTCACCTTCAGGGTCGCGCGGTCGCGGGTGGCGCGGAGAAGCCGGGCTCACCCGGGCCGGGCGCGACGCCGCCGTTGCCGTACAGCAGCGACTGCGGGTTGTCGTTGATGTTGTCCGCCGTTCGGCCAAGCCGGCGCACGGTGCGCGAGGCGTCGTCGGCCACGCGGTTGATGCGAGGCATGGTCGTGCCGCTGAAGTTCTCGACCGCGACCGCAAGCGACTTGGCGCCATCGCCGACACGCGTCAGGGCGCCGTCGGGCTGGTTGAGCCGCGCGACCGTGGTGTTGAGGTTGTTGGCCACGCGCGAGACGTCGCTGGCGGCCTTCTTCACACGGTCGAGCGTCTCGGGCATGCGCTTGAGCGCTGGGCTCAGGTCGGCCTTGATCGTCTTGTCGAGCGTCTGCGTGAGGCGATTGGCGCCGGCGGCCGCCTGCGAGATGTTCTCGAGTGCATCGCCGATGCGCTTCTGGTTCTCGTCGGCGAGCAGCACGTTCGCGCGCTTGGCCGCCAGCTCGACCTGGTTGAGGATGGCCTCGCCGCGTTCCTGCAGCGCCGCCAGCAGGGAGGGCCGCAGTGGAATGCGCGGCGGGTTGTCGTTGTTGGGCGCGAGCGACTCTTGCGACTCGCCCTTGTCGTCCAGCGCGATGAAGGCCAAGCCTGTCACGCCCTGGTAGCTCAGCGACGCGAAGGTCGACGTGGTGAGCGGCACCTTCTCGTCGACGCTGATGCGCACGCGCACATTGCCCTTCACCTTGGGGTCGAAGTCGATCGACGCGACCTTGCCGACCGCGATGCCGCGGTAGCGCACCATCGCTTGCGGCTGCAGCCCGCTGACGGCATCGCGCGTGGAGAGTTCGTAGATGTTGCGCACCGTGTCGTCGCGCGTGAGCCAGACTACCAGCGCGACGAGCGCGGCCAGCAAGCCGATCACGAACGCGCCTGCGGCAATGGCATGGGACTTGTTTTCCATGGCGACCTCGCTATCGTTTCTCGTGCAGGGCTTCCATGGCACGCTGGCCACGGCCGCCGAGGAAATACTCGTGGATGAACGGATGCGGATAGGCGATCACGTCGCGCGCGCTGCCGGTCACGATCACCTTCTTGTCGGCGAGCACGGCAATGCGGGTGCTCAGGTCGAACAGCGTGTCGAGGTCGTGCGTGACCATCACCACGGTGAGCCCCAACTCGCGGTGCAGGCCGCTGAGCAGGTCGCAGAAACCATCGGCGCTTTCGGGGTCGAGGCCGGCGGTGGGCTCGTCGAGCAGCAGCAGCGGCGGGTCCATGATGAGCGCACGCGCCAGCGCCACGCGCTTGATCATCCCGCCCGACAGGTCCGACGGGCTCTTGGCCGCCTGCTGCGGATCGAGCCCCACCATCTGCAACTTGACCAGCGCCGCGTCGCGGATCAGTTCGTCGGGGAAGACCTTCAGCTCGCGCAGCGGAAACGCGATGTTGTCGAGCACGCTGAAGGCGGAGAACAGCGCGCCGTGCTGGAACAGCATGCCGACGTTGGCTGCGGCCATGCCGCGGAAGTGGCCGGGCGGCCGGCCGAGCACGCTGACCTCGCCCTTGTCCGGATGCTCCAGCCCCAGGATCTGGCGCAGCAGCACCGTCTTGCCGGTGCCCGAGCCGCCCACCAGCGACAGCACCTCGCCGCGGCGGATCACCAGGTTGAGATCGCGGTGCACGACCTGGTCGCCGTCGGGCGACTTGAAGACGGTCCAGAGATTGCGGATCTCGACCACGTTCTCGACTGTGTTGGCCGGCCCCATCATTGGCGCAACCCGAAGCCCTTGAAGAGCACGGCGAACAGGGCATCGACAAGGATCACGATGGTGATCGAAGTCACCACCGACGATGTGGTGCCGCGCCCCAGGCTCTCGGTGTTGGGCTTCACCTTGAGCCCGAAGTAGCAGCCGATCAGCGCGATCAGGATGCCGAACACCGCCGACTTCGACAGGGCAATCCAGAGGTTCGACAGCGGCACCGCGCGCGGCAGCGCCGTCAGGAAATAGATGGGCGAGATGTCGAGCGCCGCGTTGGCCGCCATCATGCCGCCAATGAGCGCGGCCATCGAGGTCCACATGCTGATCAGCGGCATCGCGATGGCGAGCGCCAGCACGCGCGGCATGACCAGCCGGAAGCCGTGCGAGATGCCCATCACGCGCATGGCGTCGAGTTCTTCCGTCACGCGCATCACGCCGATCTGCGCGGTGATGGCCGAGCCGGAGCGCCCGGCGATCAGCACTGCCGCCAGCACCGGGCCGAGTTCGCGGATGAGCGACAGCCCGAGGATGTTGACGATGAAGGCCTCGGCGCCGAAGTTGCGCAACTGTTGCGAGGTGAGGTAGGCCAGCACCACGCCGATGAGCAAGCCGACCAGCGCGGTGATCGGCAGCGCGGTGGCGCCGAACTGGTAGAGCTGGCCCGAGAAATCGCGCCACGGCGCGCGGTGCGGCGCGCGGAAGAGCCGGACGATGTCGAGCGTGAGCTGGCCGATGATGCGCAGGAAATCGCGCGCCACGAACAGGACGCGCGGGCCGGTGTGCGCGAAGGCCCGGACGCGGTCGGCCAAGCTCTTCGGCGGCTCCTCGGGCATGCTGCAGGTGTACTGCGCGACCTGGTCGAGCACGGCCTTGTGCTGCGCGTCCATTTCCAGTTGCGCGGGCCATGCCTTGCCCCAATGGTTCCAGAGCACCTGCGCGCCAACGTGGTCGAGCGCATCGATGGGCCGCAGGTCCCAGGCCGTCGCGGAACGCGTAGAGGCCAGGCCTTGCAGCAGCGTCTGCCATGCGTTCGGCTGGGCAATCGCCATGGCGGTCCAGCGGCCACTGGCCGTGACCGTGCCGGACGTCTGTTCGACGCGCGGTGCGGTGTCAGGCGCGGGAGGCGCAACGGCGGGCATGGGCTCGATGTGTTCCGGGAAGCGCGCTGGTTGGGAGGGGTGTCAAGGCTCGCGTCATCGTAACCGCTGGGGCTGCGCGCGCGGTGTAGGAACGACCCCCACCCGGGCACCGCTGCCGAAGCCACCCGCCAGCGTTTCGCGCAGCCAGGCGACGAAGGATGCGACGGCGCGCGGCACATGGGTCGCATACGGGCGGATGGCGTAGAGCCGATCGCCGAAGGCACCGACGGGTTGCCACTGCGGCAGCACCTCGACCACCTTGCCGGACTGCAACGCGGCCTGCGCGCTGAAGTCCGGCAGCAGCGCGATGCCGAGGCCCGCGATGGCGGCATCGCGCAGCGCTTCGCTGTTGTTGGCGGCGAGCGGGCCGGTGACCGCCACCGTGACGCGCGGGGCATTCACGGGGGTCCGTCCTGTCGCCCTGGCCTCGAAGTGCCAGGCGGGCGTGTCCTGTGCGCGTGGGTAGTGCAGGCAATCGTGATCGGCGAGTGCCTGCGGTGTGTCGGGATTGCCACGTCGGCGCAGATAGGCGCGGCTCGCGACCAGCACGGAACGCGTGTCGCACAGCGTCCAGGCGACGTGCGTGTCGGGCGGCGCAGCGCTGTGGCGCACGGCGAGGTCGAAGCCTTCCATGGCGAGGGAACTGAGACGGTCGGAGAGGTCGAGTTCGATGCGCACTTCAGGCTGTGCGCGCAAGAAGTCCGCCAGCCGCGGCACCAGTTGCTGCCGCGCGAAGGCGACCGGCGCCGTCACGCGCACCAGCCCGCGCGGCACGCCTGCGAGGTCGCGCACGCCCGCGAAGCTGTGGGCGATGTCCTCGAACGGCTGCCGCATGTCTTCCACCAGGTGCCGGCCGGCGTCGGTGAGCCGCATGCTGCGGGTGGTGCGCTGCACCAGCGGCACGCCGGCGGCGCGCTCGAGTTCGGCGATGCGCTGGCTCATCGCCGCCTTGCTCACGCCGAGCCGCTGCGCCGCCGCCGTGTAGCTGCCTTGCTGGGCCAGGACCGTGAGCCAATGCAGGTGCATCCACAGCGATTCGATTTTTTGTTGCGCCATGCCTGCATTGTTCATGATGACGAACAATCAATTCAGCTTTTCATGGCTTGGCGCGCTCGGCCGGCATGCCTAAACTGCCCGCACTTCATCGACACCACCAGAGACATCGCCATGCAAATCATCAAGGCTCCGATCGATCACTTCATCAACGGCCGCATGGTCGCCAACACCTCGGGCCGGACGCAGGACGTGACCAATCCCGCCACCGGCACGGTGACCGGGGCCGCGGGCCTGGCGAGCGCAGTCGAGGTCGACGCGGCCGTGGCGGCGGCCAAGGCGGCCTTTCCGGCCTGGGCCGACACGCCGCCGATCCGCCGCGCGCGCGTGCTGTTCAAGTTCCTCGAATTGCTGAACCTGCACAAGGACGAACTGGCCCACCTGATCACCGCCGAGCACGGCAAGGTCTTCACCGACGCACAGGGCGAAGTCACGCGCGGCATCGACATCGTGGAGTTCGCTTGCGGCATCCCGCAATTGCTGAAGGGAGATTTCACCGACCAGGTCTCGACCGGCATCGACAACTGGACGCTGCGCCAGCCGCTCGGCGTGGTGGCCGGCATCACGCCGTTCAACTTCCCGGTGATGGTGCCGATGTGGATGTTCCCGGTGGCCATTGCCGCTGGCAACTGCTTCATCCTCAAGCCGAGCCCCACCGACCCGAGCCCCTCGCTGCGCATCGCCGAACTGCTCAAGGAAGCCGGCCTGCCGGATGGCGTCTTCAACGTCGTGCAAGGGGACAAGGTCGCTGTCGATGCGCTGCTGGAACACCCCGACGTGAAGGCCATCAGCTTCGTCGGCTCGACGCCCATCGCCAACTACATCTACGAGACCGGCGCGCACCATGGCAAGCGCGTGCAGGCGCTGGGCGGCGCGAAGAACCACATGGTCGTGATGCCCGACGCCGACATCGACCAGGCCGTCGACGCGCTGATCGGCTCCGGCTACGGCTCGGCCGGCGAGCGCTGCATGGCGATCTCGGTGGCGGTGCTGGTCGGCGACGTGGCCGACCGCCTGCTGCCCAAGCTCGTAGAGCGCACGCAAACGTTGAAGGTGCTCGACGGCGAGAACCTCGCGGCCGAGATGGGCCCGATCGTGACCAAGGCGGCGCACGAGCGCATCACCGGCTACATCGGCGTGGGCGAGAAGGAAGGCGCCAAGCTGCTGGTCGACGGCCGCGGCTTCGATGCGAAGAAGGCCGGCGAAGGTTGCGACGACGGATTCTGGATGGGCGGCACGCTGTTCGACCATGTCACGCCCGAGATGCGCATCTACAAGGAAGAGATCTTCGGCCCGGTGCTGGGCTGCGTACGCGTGCACGACCTGGCCGAAGCGGTGGACCTCATCAACGACCACGAGTTCGGCAACGGCGTGAGTTGCTTCACCCGCGACGGCAACGTGGCGCGCGAGTTCAGCCGGCGCATCCAGGTCGGCATGGTCGGCATCAACGTGCCGATCCCGGTGCCGATGGCCTGGCACGGCTTCGGCGGCTGGAAGCGTTCGCTGTTCGGCGACATGCATGCCTATGGCGAGGAAGGCGTGCGCTTCTATACGAAGCAGAAGTCGGTCATGCAGCGCTGGCCGGAGAGCATCGGCAAGGGCGCGGAGTTCGTGATGCCGACGGCGAAGTGAAGAGGTGCGGGTGTTACCATGGTGACACCCAAAGGATTCGACATGGCCACCACTTCGCTCAAGCTCCCCGAGGAACTGAAGACGCGCATCCAGTCGCTGGCGTCCCACCACGGGTTTTCGTCACATGCCTTCATGGTCAGCGCGCTTGAACGCGCCGTCGAGCAGGCGGAAGCGCGACGTTCATTCATTGAAGCCGCCGGAGCATCGCTGGAGGATGTCCGCAATGGCGGCCCGGTGTATGCGGCCGAAGACGTCCACCAATGGGTGAAAGCTCGCGTCGCGGCGCACACCACCGGCGAAAAGGTGCCTGAACCCACGCCCATTCGCGGGCGCGGTTCCAAGCCGGCCGCGAAGAAGGTCGGACGCGGGTGACACGTATTGCCTATTCGTCCGACGCTCGCGCCGATGTGGTCCGCCTGGTCGACTTCCTGGCCGAAACCGAGCCGGAAACAGCGCGCGCTACCGCCGACTTGATCAGCGAGGCTGTGCAGATCCTCCCGCGGCATCCGGAGATCGGGCGACGCGTCGGCAAGGAGCTTTGCGAGTTGGTGATCTCGCGCGGCCGCTCTGGCTACCTCGCCCTCTACCACTTCGATGTGCGCGCAGACGAAGCGCTCATCCTCGCCATCCGGCACCAACGCGAATCCGGCTACCACCAGGAAGACCTGTGACCGACACCACTTTCGACTACATCGTCATCGGCGGCGGCACCGCCGGCGCGCTGCTGTGCAACCGCCTCACGCAGCAAAAGCAGAAGCGCACCCTGCTGATCGAGGCCGGCCGCAAGGACGACTACCACTGGATCCACATCCCGGTCGGCTACCTCTACTGCATCGGCAACCCGCGCACCGACTGGCTCTACAACACCGAGCCGGACGCCGGCCTCAACGGGCGCAGCCTGCGCTATCCGCGCGGCAAGACGCTGGGCGGCTGCTCCAGCATCAACGGGATGATCTACATGCGCGGCCAGGCGCGTGACTACGACCAGTGGGCCGCACTCACGGGCGACGACGAATGGCGCTGGGACAAGGTGCTCCCGGCCTTCAAGAAGCACGAGGACTATTACCTCGGCGCCGACGACCTGCATGGCACCGGCGGCGAGTGGCGCGTGGAGAAACAACGCCTGCGCTGGGACATCCTCGACGCCTTCGCGGAAGCCGCCGTGCAGGCCGGCGTCCCGCATTCCACCGACTTCAACCGCGGCACCAACGAAGGCGTCGGCTACTTCCAGGTCAACCAGAAGAACGGCTGGCGCTGGAACACGGCCAAGGCCTTCCTGCGGCCGGCCTGCTACGGCCGGCCGAACTTCGAGATGTGGGTCAATGCCCACGTCACGAAGCTGATCGTCGAGACGCAGCCCGACGGCAGCCAGCGCTGCACCGGGGTGGAGGTGTGGGACGGGCACCAGATGGTCACGGCGCATGCGACGCAGGAGGTGATCCTGTCCGGCGGCAGCATCGGCTCGCCGCAGATCCTGCAGCTTTCGGGCATCGGTCCGGCGGAACTGCTGCGGCAGCACGACATTCCGGTGGTGGCCGAACTACCCGGCGTGGGCGCCAACCTGCAGGACCATCTGCAGATCCGGGCGGTGTTCAAGATCGACGGCGCGCCGACGCTCAACGTGCTCGCCTCCTCGATGCTCGGCAAGGCGAAGATCGGCCTCGAATACCTCATGAAGCGCAGCGGCCCGATGAGCATGGCGCCATCGCAGCTCGGCGCCTTCACGCGAAGCTCGCCCGCGTACGAATGGCCGAACCTGGAGTACCACGTGCAGCCGCTGTCGCTCGACGCCTTCGGTGAGCCTCTGCACGCGTTCCCCGCGTTCACCGCCAGCGTGTGCAACCTCAACCCGACGAGCCGAGGCACCGTGCGCATCAAGACCCCGCGCTGGCAGGACGCGCCGGCCATCGCGCCCAACTACCTGAGCACCGAGGAAGACCGCAAGGTCGCCGCCGATTCGCTGCGCGTCACGCGCAACATCGTGGCGCAGCCGGCGCTGGCACGGTACAAGCCGCAGGAATGGAAGCCCGGCGTCCAGTACCAGAGCGACGATGAGCTGGCCCGGCTCGCGGGCGACATCGCCACCACGATCTTCCACCCGGTTGGCACCACCAGGATGGGTGCCGACAGCGATCCCATGGCGGTGCTCGATTCGCGACTGCGCCTGCGCGATGGCCGCGGCGGCTTCATCGCGGGGCTGCGCGTAGTCGATGCCGGGGCCATGCCGACCATCACCAGCGGCAACACCAACAGTCCAACCTTGATGATGGCCGAGAAGGCCGCGGCGTGGATTCGCGCGGCGGCCTGATCGAGCGCGCACCAGCAGCGTCGCGAGAAGCTACTTGCACGGCGGGAACCGTCGAGCATCCGCCTCTGCACGGTGCAAAGCCCGATGCGGCGGGTTGTTAACATTTGCGAACGAAAGACACAAACCTAATGCCGACGTTGCCACTGAGCAACGGGTATCCCCCAATGCACTCCGAAGGTGCTAACGCTAAAGTCTCGCCACTCGCAACGGGCCATGCCCGCTGGGCGGGGCCGAGGAGACAAAACTTCGCGACCAAGTACAACAAAATTAAAAAAGGCCTCCGTGCATTGACACTGTGTGCCGCACCTTGATAAAGCGCCGCTAGCCGGCGCTTTTTTTATGCCCGGGCGCCCTGGGCGGCCATGCACGGGCCTCATTTGCTATCAATTCGATAGCAATTCACGGTGAGACAATGCCCGCGATGGAAATGCTGGTGGTCACGGGAGCGTCCCTCCTCGGGGGATTTGTCGATTCGATCGTGGGCGGTGGCGGACTCATCCTGGTGCCGGCGCTTTTCGCGACCTTCCCCGGTGCACCGCCGGCGACGTTGCTGGGCACCAACAAGAGCGCTTCGGTTTGGGGCACGGCGGCTGCGGCAGCCCAGTTCGGCCGAAAGGTTCAACTGCAATGGGCGTCGCTGCTGCCCGCCGCCGCGGTCGGCTTTGCAGGATCGTTGCTCGGAGCCTGGGCGATCACCGTGTTCCCGGGCGAATTCCTGCGGCGCGCGCTGCCCTTCATCCTGCTGGCGGTCCTGGGCTACACCCTGGCCCGCAAGGACATGGGACGCCACCATGTGCCGCGCTTCGCGGGCAGGCACGAGATCCTGGCCGCCTGCGCGATCGGCCTGCTGATCGGGCTGTATGACGGCTTCTTCGGTCCCGGCACTGGCAGCTTCCTGGTGTTCCTGTTCGTGCGCTGGCTCGGCTACGACTTTCTCAACGCGTCCGCCTCGGCCAAGTGCATCAACGTCGCCACCAACCTCGCCGCCTTGATGCTGTTGGCGGCCAAGGGGCACGTATGGTGGCACTACGGCCTGGTCATGGCCGTGGCGAACGTCGCTGGCAGCTTGCTCGGCACGCGCGTGGCCCTCAAGCACGGCGCGGGCTTCGTGCGCGGCGTGTTCATCGTGGTGGTGAGCGCCTTGATCCTCAAGACGGGGTACGACGCATTTCTACGTTAGCGGGACTTGATCAGAGTCTCCATGGCGATTGCGATCCGCCGCAGGATCACCGATCTAGCCCGTGCGAGCGACGGATAACAACAGGAATCCCCAAGCAGTTCACGAACATTTTTTACAGTGAGGCGCGTGCTGGAACGATCATCGAAGGCGTTCAAAAGGGATCCATAAAAATGCGCACTCAACTCAGCACCGTCCGCACGCCAGCCGTCGCTCAACAACGGACCCCCCTCGCCGCAGCCGTGGCACGCCGGTTCGACCTCCTCTCGGCTCACCGCAGTCGCGTCAATGCCCAGCGCCGGCAGGATCATCTTGCGCACCTGGACCTGGACCAGCGCGTGCGTGAAACGGGGGAGTGGTAAACCGGCCCACCTCCGAGAGGGCGCACCCGGCGGCCCGGCAAGGGCGGTTTCGCGGGTGCTTATGGGCCTGCGTAAAAACGGAGAGCGACAGCTCTGCGCAAGGCCATCAAACGCAATGTCAGGGCGTAGCGGCGGGCGCGCTGGTCGACATGCCACCTGGCGTTGACGCCGGCACAGGCCACGCGGCCTCGCTTGCCAGCCGGGGCTTGCCGATGGGCGCAGAGGCCTTGCCCAACTTGATGGCCGCCATGTCGGCCTCGCTCGGATACTGGCCGAGCAGCCAGTAGTCGAACACCCGCCGCGCGATCGGCGCTGCGGCGCCCGCACCCCAACCCGCGTTCTCCA
The DNA here is from genome assembly GCF_019207085.1 of Variovorax sp. dw_308. Lineage (GTDB taxonomy): Bacteria > Pseudomonadota > Gammaproteobacteria > Burkholderiales > Burkholderiaceae_C > Variovorax. The sequence goes on from NZ_JAATOM010000006.1 coordinate 190,071, forward strand.
CGATCACAGCCACCGCGATCTTCGGATCGTTGGCCGGCGCGAAGGCAATGAACAAGGCATGGTCGCGCTGATGTTCCTCCAGCGCCTTGGCGTTGTACTTGGTGTTCTGCGCCTGCGTCACGGCCTGGGCCGTCCCGGTCTTGCCGGCCGCGACGTACCCGGCGCCAACGAACACGGCACGCGCCGTACCGCCGGTGATCACGGCTTGGAGGCCTTCCCGCACCACGGCCACGTTGGCCGGTGCGAAGTGGAGGTCGATGGTCGGCGGCGGCTCGACCGGCGTGGTCTTTCCGGTGACGGTGTCGCGCGTGGCGACCACCAGGTGCGGCTGATGCTTGCGGCCGACGTCCGCGATGATGGAGGTGGCCTGCGCCATTTGCAGCATCGTGAAGCTGTTGTAGCCCTGCCCGATGCCCAGGGAGATGGTCTCCCCGGCATACCACTTCTTCATCTCGGGGCGCTTGTAGGCGTTGCGCTTCCATTCGGTGCTGGGCAGCACGCCGCGCACCTCGCCGCCCAGGTCGATGCCGGTGATCTGGCCGAAGCCCATCGGCTTCATGAAGTCATGGATCAGGTCCACGCCCATCTCGTTGGCCAACGAGTAGTAGTAGATGTTGCTCGACAGCTGGATCGAGCGGCGCATGTCGACGTTGCCGATGTTGCCCTCGGGGCTGCCGAAGCGGTGGCCGGCGAAGTTGTAGAAGCCCGGGTCGTTGATCTGCACGCTGGGCCCGCGCTTGCCGGTCTGCAGCGCGCCCATGGCCATGAAGGGCTTGTAGGTGGAGCCGGGCGGATAGGTGCCGCGCAGCGCCCGGTTGAGCAGCGGCTTGTCGATGGACTCGCTGAGTTCCTTCCAGCTCTCGCTGTCGATGCCTTCGACGAAGAGGTTGGGATCGAATGTGGGCTTGCTGACGAAGGCCAGCACCTCGCCGGTCTTGGGGTCGAGGGCTACCATCGCGCCACGGCGCTCGCCGTACATGTCCTCGACCATCTTCTGCAGCTTGATGTCGAGCGACAGCATCACGGTGTTGCCGGGCGTGGCCGGATGGCCGTTGAGCCGGCGCACCGCGCGGCCGCCGGCGGAGGTTTCCATCTGCTCGACGCCGGTCAGGCCGTGCAGGGTCTTCTCGTAGCTCTGCTCGATGCCGAGCTTGCCGATGTACTCGGTGCCCCGGTAGTTGTCGTAGTCCTCGTCGCTCCAATCCTCCATCGCGGCCTTTTCGGTCTGGTTGATGCGACCGATGTAGCCGAGCACGTGGCTGGCGATCTCCCCGTGCGGATAGTTGCGGAACAGGCGCGCCTTGATCTCCACGCCGGGGAAGCGATAGCGCTGCGCGGCGAAGCGGGCCACTTCCTCGTCGCTCAGGCGGGTGCGGATGGGGATGGAGTCGAAGCTGCGTGAATCCTCGCGCAGCCGCTTGAAGCGCCGCCGGTCACGCGGCCCGACCTCGATCACGGTGGCCAGGCCGTCAATGGTGTCCTCGAGGTCGGCCACCTTGGAGGGCGTGATTTCCAGCGTGTAGGCCGAATAGTTGGAAGCCAGCACGATGCCGTTGCGGTCGAGGATCAGGCCGCGGTTGGGCACCACCGGCACGACCGCGGTGCGGTTGTTCTCGGCCTGTTCTGCCAGGTCCTCATGGCGCACCACCTGCAGGTAGGTCAGTCGCAGGCCGAGCAGGCTGAAGGCCGTCAGCACGACGAGGCCGATCGCGATCACGCGACGCTTGAAGCGCGCGATGTCGGCGGCGACGTTGCGGATTTCAGTCATCGAGGGGGCTAGAGCTTAGGCTTGTGGGATATCAATGGCAACGTCCCGCGAAGGCATGGCGATCACAGGGGCCGGTTGGCGTCGGGCTCCGGCGTGCGGCGTTGCGGTGCGAGCAGCAAGGCACTGACGAACGGCCAGAGCACCGCTTCGATCAACGGCGCCAGCGCAAGGTTCCAGCCTGGAAACACGCCGCCGCCGATCATGCGGATACCGAGCTCGACGAAGTGCGACAACGCGAACAACGGCAGCAACTGCAGCGCCTGCGATGCCACCGAATACCAGAGCAGGCGCCGGTGAATCATGATCGCGAAGAAGCTCAGCGCCGTGTACGAGAGCGCATGCTGGCCGAGCATGGCGGCCTGGTGCACGTCCATGAAAAGCCCGAACACGAAAGCCACGCCGATGCCGATGCGCGTGGGCTGGTGCACGCTCCAGAACACGATGGCCAGCGCCATCAGGTCAGGGAACCAGGCGATGCGGCCGAGCGGCAGCATGTTCAGCAGCAGGGTCAGCAGCAGGCTGCCCCAGATGAAGAGCGGGCTGACGGGCAGCAGGAGCTGCTGCTGGCCGGGACGCATGATCATCGCGCGGCTCCTTTCTCTTTGCGGTCGGCCTTCTCTGCCGCCTTGTCGGCGGCCTTGTCCGCGGCCACGTCTGCCTTGTCGGGCGGGGGCGGCGCGGCGGCCTTGGCCGGCTTGTCGGCCTTGTCGGCCTTGTCGACAGGGGCAGCCTTGTTCGTCTTGTCCGCCTTCTCGCCCTTGGCCGGCTTGTCGCCCTTCTTCTTCGCGGGAGCGACCGGCGGCGCCACGACCGGCGCCGGCTTGGGCGGCAGATTCACGTTCGCAGGCACCAGCACCATCACGTAGCGCGCGGCCGCCACGCCGCCCGCCGGCACGCAATGGATGCGCGCGAAGGCAGAATCCGCGCGTCGCTCGATGCGGTCGATCTTGCCGACCGGCAAGCCCGCCGGGTAGACACCGTCCACGCCGCTGGTCGTCAGCACATCCCCTTCCTGCACATCCGAGTTGGCCTGCATGAAGCGCAATTCCAGCCCACCCCCATAGGCATTGGCCTCGCCGAAGGCCACGCTGCGCGCGCCCGTGCGGGTGTTCTGCACCGGGATGGCCAGGTCGCGGTCGGTCACCAGCGTGACCTCGCTCGTGAACGGCTGCACCTGCGTGACCTGTCCGAGCACGCCGCGCTCGTCGATCACCGGCGAGCCGGGCAGGATGCCGTGCGTCATGCCCTGGTCGAGGATCAGCTTGCGGGTGTAGGGGTCGGCCGCGTCATAGAGCACCTCGGCAACGCGGCCCGGCGTGGTGGTGCTGGCCCGCAGTTCGAGCATCGAGCGCAGCCGCGCGTTTTCCTGGGCGAGGGCGTCGGATTGGCTGGCGCGCTCCGACTGCAGCGCGAGCGATTTGCGGGCCTCGGCCTCATTGCGCTGAGCCGTTTGCAGGTCCTCGACATAGCGGGTGCCGCCGAGCACGAACTGCACCGGCTTCATCGCCACCCATTGCACCGGGTACAGCACCGCACCAATGGCCGCGCGCACCGGCTGCACGATGTGGAAGCGCGCATCCGCCACCATGAGAAACAGTGACAACGCGCTGAAGAAGATCAGCTTGCTGAGCGCCGACGGCCCCTGGTTGAAGAGGGGCGGCGCGGTGCGATCGAGGGTGCCGAGTGGCATGGAGGAGTTTTACGCCAGAAACGCCCGAGTTCGTGAGGTGCCGCGAAAACCGGCGCCTGCCGGCTCGCTGGCGCCACCCCCACATGGCGGCGGGAGCGCCGCAGAATGTACGCCCGCCGGAAGCGGGCCGCACTCACTCGCTCGTGAAGATGCTTCCGAGACGGTCCATGCGCTCCAGCGCGATGCCGCAGCCGCGCACCACGCAGGTCAGCGGGTCTTCGGCCACCAGCACCGGCAGGCCGGTTTCTTCCGCCAGCAGGCGATCCAGGTCGCGCAGCAAGGCGCCGCCGCCGGTCAGCATCATGCCGCGCTCGGCGATGTCTGCGCCGAGTTCGGGCGGGGTCTGTTCCAGCGCGTTCTTGACGGCCGAGACGATGTTGTTGAGCGGATCGGTCAGGGCTTCCAGCACTTCGTTGCTGCTGATGGTGAAGCTGCGCGGCACGCCTTCGGACAGGTTGCGGCCCTTGACTTCCATTTCCTTGACCTCGGAGCCGGGGAAAGCCGAACCGATGGTCTTCTTGATGACTTCGGCCGTCGGCTCGCCGATCAGCATGCCGTAGTTGCGGCGGATGTAGTTGATGATGGCCTCGTCGAAGCGATCGCCGCCGACGCGCACCGAGCCCTTGTAGACCATGCCGCCGAGCGAGATCACGCCGACTTCCGTGGTGCCGCCGCCGATGTCGACGACCATCGAGCCACTCGCTTCGCTGACCGGCAGGCCGGCGCCGATGGCCGCGGCCATGGGCTCCTCGATGAGATAGACGGAGGTGGCGCCAGCCGCTTCGGCCGCGTCCTTGATGGCGCGCCGCTCGACCTGGGTGGAGCCGCAGGGCACGCAGATGATGATGCGCGGGCTCGGCGTGAACAACGAGCGCGGGTGCACCATCTTGATGAACTGCTTGATCATCTGCTCGGTGATCACGAAGTCGGCGATCACGCCGTCCTTCATCGGGCGGATGGCTTCGATGTTGCCGGGCACCTTGCCGAGCATGGCCTTGGCCTCCGCACCGACCGCCTGGATCACCTTCTTGCCATGCGGACCGCCTTCGTGCCGGATGGCCACGACCGAGGGCTCATCCAGCACGATGCCCTTGTTGCGGGCGAAGATCAGGGTGTTGGCGGTGCCGAGGTCAATGGCAAGGTCGGTCGAGAAGTATCGACGGAAAACTCCAAACATTTTGCGGAATCCTTGTGGCACGGCATGCGCTTCGGCATGCGGTCGCCTGTAATCTTGTGGGTCGTCTGACGGGGATGAATAGAGGTTTTTGCGGCAAAAGCCGGCGCGTTCGCGGGGGTTGCGGCAAAGGCGGGATAATAACCGATCCCCTCCGCCTCGCGCGCCAGCACCCCTGCCGCAAGTGCGATTGCGTCCGTTTCTCTCCCGATTCCAGACCTTTCCATGTCCCTTACCGATTCCGATATCGCGCGCATCGCGTCGCTCGCCCGGCTGCAGCTCGGCAGCGAGGAGAGCACGCGCATGCTGGGCCAGATCAACGGCTTCTTTACGCTGGTCGAGCGCATGCAGGCGGTCGACACGACCGGCGTCGAGCCTCTGGCGCATCCAGTGGCAACCATCGAAGACATTTCTTTGCGATTGCGCGATGACGTCGTGAGCGAGCTGAACTGCCGTGAAGCCAACCAGCGCAGCGCGCCGGCGGTCGAAGCGGGACTGTTTCTGGTGCCGAAGGTGATCGAATGAGCCGCCCCGACCTGCATGAGATGGGCGTCGCCCAACTGTCGAAGGCATTGGCTGCGCGCGAGGTGTCGGCCAATGAAACGGCTCAGCATTTTCTGGGGCGCATCACATCGCATGGCGCGCTCGGCGCATTCGTCTCGCTCGATGCGGACGTAACCCTGGCCCAGGCCCGCGCGGCGGATGAGCGCTTGGCCGCAGGCGGCGCACCCGCGCTGGCCGGCGTCCCGATCGCGCACAAGGACATCTTCGTCACGACCGACTTCCCCACCACGGCGGGCTCGAAGATCCTCGCGGGCTACCGCTCGCCCTTCGACGCGACGGTGGTGCGCAAGCTGGCCGAGGGCGGCGCCGTCACGCTGGGCAAGCTGAGCTGCGACGAGTTCGCGATGGGCTCGTCGAACGAGAACGTCGCGGTGCCGGCGGTGGGCTTCGACGCGGCGACACCGGTGCGCAATCCGTGGGACCCGTCGCGCATCCCTGGCGGCTCGTCGGGCGGAAGTGCCGTGGCGGTCGCGGCGCGGCTGGCGCCCGCCGCAACGGGTACCGATACCGGCGGCTCCATCCGCCAGCCGGCTTCGTTCTGCGGCGTCACCGGCATCAAGCCGACCTATGGCCGCGCCTCGCGCTACGGCATGGTGGCCTTTGCATCGAGCCTCGACCAAGCGGGGCCGATGGCTCGCTCGGCGGAAGATTGCGCGATGCTGCTGTCGGCGATGAGCGGCCCGGACCTGGACCGCGATTCGACCTCGATCGACCGGCCTGCCGAGGACTTCTCGCGCAGCCTGGATGACTCGCTCGAAGGCCTGCGCATCGGCGTGCCGAAGGAGTTCCTGGGCGATGGCGTCGCGCCCGGCGTTCGCGCCGCGATCGACGCGGCCTTGGCGGAGTACGAGAAGCTCGGCGCCAGGCGGGTCGCTGTCACCTTGCCGCGCACCGAACTCTCGATCCCGGTCTACTACATCATTGCCGCGGCGGAAGCCTCGAGCAACCTGAGCCGCTTCGACGGCGTGAAGTTCGGCCATCGGGCCAAGGACTTCTACGATCCCGCGAATACGAAGAAGAGTGCGCTCGAGCAGATGTACGAACTGACGCGCGAGGAAGGCTTCGGCGACGAGGTGAAGCGCCGCATCATGATCGGCACCTACGTGCTGAGCCACGGCTACTACGACGCGTACTACCTGCAGGCGCAGAAGGTGCGCCGCATGATCGCGGACGACTTCCAGCAGGCGTTCACGGACTGCGACGTTATCGCCGGGCCGGCCGCGCCGACCGTGGCCTGGAAGATCGGCGAGCACGGGGACGATCCGGTGGCCGACTACCTGGCCGACATCTTCACGCTGCCGGGTTCGCTCGCCGGACTGCCGGGCATGAGCCTGCCTGTCGGCTTCGGCGAAGGCAACATGCCGGTGGGACTGCAGTTGATCGGCAACTACTTCAACGAAGCGAAGTTGCTGAATGCGGCGCACCGGTTCCAGCAGGCGACAGACTGGCATACGCGGACGCCGGAAGGCTTTTGACCGTCGCTGCGGCTGCCCCGCAAGAGAACATGAGTTGGAGCAACAGAGATGAGTGATACAGCAGTCGTGAACCCATTCGCCGAAGCGCAAGCCGGCCGGCCCACGGGCCCCCTGGTGCAGGGCTTCGAAGTCATCATCGGCTTCGAGACGCACGCACAGCTTTCGACCGAGAGCAAGATCTTCAGCCGTGCCTCGACGGCGTTCGGCGCGGAGCCGAACACACAGGCCTGCGCGGTGGACCTGGCCCTGCCAGGCACGCTGCCGGTGATGAACAAGGGCGCGGTCGAGCGCGCCATCAAGCTGGGCCTGGCATTGGGCTCGCACATCGCGCCCCGCAGCGTGTTCGCACGCAAGAACTACTTCTACCCCGACCTGCCCAAGGGCTACCAGATCAGCCAGTTCGAGATTCCCGTGGTGCAAGGCGGTACGGTGAGCTTCTTCGTGGGCGATGAGTCGAAGAGCGTGCGACTGGTGCGGGCGCACCTGGAAGAAGACGCAGGCAAGTCGCTGCACGAGAACTTCATCGGCCAGTCGGGCATCGACCTGAACCGCGCCGGCACGCCGCTGCTGGAGATCGTGACCGAGCCCGACATGCGCTCCACCGCCGAGGCCGTGGCCTATGCGAAGGAACTGCACAAGATCGTGACGTGGATCGGCATCTGCGACGGCAACATGCAGGAAGGCAGCTTCCGCTGCGATGCCAACGTGTCGGTGCGCCGCCCCGGCGAGCCGCTCGGCACGCGGCGCGAGATCAAGAACCTCAACAGCTTCCGCTTCATGCAGCAGGCGATCGACTACGAGATCCGCTGGCAGATCGGCGAGATCGAGGACGGCCGCAAGATCCAGCAGGCCACCGTGCTGTTCGACCCCGACACGGGCGAGACGCGCGCGATGCGCACCAAGGAAGACGCGGCCGACTACCGCTACTTCCCCGATCCGGACCTGCCGCCGCTGGCGATCGCGCAGGAATGGATCGACCGCGTGAAGGCCGGCATGCCCGAGCTGCCGCGCGCGATGGCCGAGCGCTATGTGCGTGACCATGGGCTGTCGGAATATGACGCGGCGCAGCTCACGCAAAGCGTGGCGCTGGCGCGCTACTTCGACGAGGCTGTGAGCAAGGGCGCAACGCCCAAGCTGGCCAGCAACTGGATCACCGGCGAGATTGCGCGCCGCCTCAACGCGCAGGACGTCGGTATCGAGGCCGCGCCGGTGAAGGCCGCGCAACTCGGCCAGCTGATCGCGCGCATCAGCGATGGCACGATCCCGAACAGCGCGGCGCGCGTGGTGTTCGATGCGCTGTGGAGTGGCGAAGGCAGCGATGTCGACGCGATCATCGCGGCGAAGGACCTGAAGCCGATGAACGACACCGGCGCGCTGGAGAAGATCATCGACGGCGTGCTGGCCACCAACCAGAAGAACATCGACGAATACCGCGCCGGCAAGGACAAGGCCTTCAATGCGCTGGTCGGGCAGGTCATGAAGGCCAGTCAGGGCAAGGCCAATCCGGCGCAGGTCAATGCGCTGTTGAAGGCGAAGCTGGGGTGATTGGGGGGCTGAGGCAGCGGCGACTTTGGAGGTCGCTTGCCCTCACCCCAGCCCTCTCCCCCAGGGGAGAGGGAGCAAATGCGGGGGCGCGCTCTACTTGCGGATGACTTCTGGTGCCCAGAGCTGCTTCAAGCGGACGCGCTCGTCATCGAAACGCTGGTTGACGCGTTTCTTCTCGTCTTCCTGCTCGCCGATGAAGCGGCTCTGCACCGCGATGCTCTGGTTGCTCTCCTCGACCTGCCGCCGCAACGAGGGCGGCGCCTTGTTGAGGTCGTTGCGATAGAACTCCAGTTCGGCGTCGAGCTTCTTTCGTTCTTCGCCAAGTTCGCCCTGCCGCTTGCGTGCAGACTGGATCACCGCGTCGATCTGGCCAATGGCTTCGGTGCGGTCGCGCTCGTGGGCGGCGTCATTGGGATAGCGCATGAGCAGCGCGCGCTCGCGCCGGCGTTCCTCGATCTGCCTGGAGGCCGCGATCTGGGCCTGGCGCGTGCGCTCGTCACGCTCGGCCTGTTCCTTGGCCGTGTAGCTGGGCTCGACGCGGCGGCGCACGGTGCCGCTGGAGTTCAGCTCGCGCTGCTCGCGGTCGAGGCAATCGGGAATGGGACGATCGGAGGTGATGGTGCGGCCAGAGGCATCGACGCAACTGAAGATGCCCGCGGGGTTGGCCTGCTGCTGCGCCGGTTGCGCTTGCACGGCGGACGCGGCGAGCCCGAGGGCCAGTGGCAATCCTGCAAGAACAAAGGCAAGGCGCACAGCATCGACCCTTTTGATGCGACCCTCCTCAGACAGCGCCGTAGCGTGCCCGGTAGGCCAACACTCCCTCGCGATGGGTGTCCAGCGAGTTGTCCGGACGGCCCGAGAGGTAATGTAACAAGTCGCCGAGCGTTGCGATGGCCATGACCTGCAGGCCAAGCTGGTTCCGGACATATTGCACAGCGCTGTGGTCCACGTCGACGCCGTTCTCGGTCGCCTTCTCCTGCCGGTCGAGCGCGATGGCCACGGCATGCGGCGTGGCACCGGCGGCTTCGATGATGGCGATGGATTCGCGCACCGCGGTGCCGGCCGACATCACGTCGTCGACGATCAACACGCGGCCCTTGAGCAGCGCGCCGACCAGGCTGCCGCCTTCGCCATGGGCCTTGGCTTCCTTGCGGTTGTAGGCGAAGGGCACGTTGCGGCCGCGCCGCGCCAGTTCCGCTGCGACCGTGGCGCCGAGCGGTATGCCCTTGTAGGCGGGGCCGAAGATCATGTCGAACTCGAGGCCGCTTTCGAGCAGCCGCTCTGCATAGAATTCGGCCAGCCGCGCCAGCTTGAGGCCGTCGTCGAACAGGCCCGCGTTGAAGAAATAAGGGCTGATCCGGCCCGACTTGATCTTGAACTCGCCGAAGCGCAGCACGCCTGAATCGAGCGCGAACTGCACAAAGCGCTGGGCCAGATCTTCTCCACCCTTTTCTGCCATATCGGGAATCCCTTTCGTGTTCAAACTGACCAGCCTCAACCTCAACGGCTTGCGTTCCGCCGCCACCAAGGGCGTCGCCGACTGGGTCGCCGAACTGGCGCCGGATTGTATTTGCATGCAGGAGATCCGCGTCCAGGCGAGCGACATCGAGGGGCGCTTCGAGGAGATGGCGGGGCTGAAGGGCCACTTTCACTTCGCCGAGAAGAAGGGCTACGCGGGCACCGCGATCTACACGAAGCATGCGCCGAGCGATGTGGTGGTCGGCTGGGGCGACAGGGAGTTCGATGCCGAGGGGCGCTATCTGGAGCTGCGCTTCGACACGCCGCAGCGCAAGTTCTCGGTGATCAGCTGCTACTTTCCGAGTGGGTCGTCGGGCGAGGAGCGGCAGGCCGCGAAGTTCCGGTTCCTGAAGGGGTTCTTCCCGCACCTGATCGAGTTGAAGAAGACGCGCGAGTTCGTGCTGTGCGGGGACATCAACATCGCGCACCAGCAGGCCGACCTGAAGAACTGGCGGGGCAACCAGAAGAACAGCGGCTTCCTGCCGGAGGAACGTGCGTGGATGACGCGGCTGCTGGATGCGGGCGCGGAAGGCGCGGGGCTGGTGGATGTGTACCGGTTGCTGAAGCCGGACACCACCGAGGAGTGCTACACGTGGTGGAGCAACCGTGGACAGGCGTATGCGAAGAACGTGGGGTGGCGGCTGGACTATCACCTGGCGACGCCGGAGATCGCTGCGCTGGCGCGCCATGAGGCGATCTACAAGACGATCAAGTTCAGCGACCATGCGCCGATCACGGTGGATTACGAGTTCACGTTGTGACGAATGATCGTCGTCACCAGCGCGTTCTCCGGCGTGCTCGATTGGCCTGACTGGCGGCGACCGGCAAGCCGTCAGGTGCAGCAGTCGCCCATCCCGTCGCGATAGAACGGCGCAAGGTCTTCTCCTAGCGCGCGCACGGTGTCGAGCCAGGCCGGGTGCCTGGCGTCCGCCGCGAGAGCGGCGCGGGCGCTCGCGATCAATTCCGCGCGCAGCCTCGGCTCGTCGATGCCTTGCACGCGCCCGGCGTCGACCACCGTCCGGCCACCGACGATCACCTTCGCGATGTGCGTGCCGTTGGCGCGCGCGAGCAGCAGGTCGAGCGGGTCGACGTCGGGGAACAGCATGTCATCGTCGAGCTTGTCCCAGTCAAGCACGAGCATGTCGGCCGGCGCGCCGGGGATGAGGCGGCCGGTGGCGATTGCGCCTGACCCACTGACGCTGCGCACGCCGTTGCAGGCTGCGAAGCGCCACAGCTGCTCGCGCGTCATCGTCCGCTCGAAGCCCCAGCCGCGGTGCAGCTGGTAGGCGATGCGCATCTCGCGCAAAGCGTCGTCGTCTTCGTCGAAGCCGGTGCTGTCCAGGCCCATGGCTACGCGGCAGCCTTGGCGGAGCATCTCGGGCACTGGTGCGATGCCGGACTTCAGGTAGAGGTTGGAGCTGGTGTTGACCGCGATCGTCACGCCGCGCTCGGCCAGCAACGCGAGTTCGTCAGGGCGCGCCATGGCGCAATGCGCGAGCGTGAGGCGGGGACTGAGCAGGCCGATGTCATCGAGGAAGCGGACCATGCCCTGCGGATGGTGCTTGTCGGCCCAGACGCGCTGGTACGGCGTCTCGAGGCAATGCATGTGGATCGGCCGGCCCGTGTCCGCTGATGCGCGTGCGATGGCTTCGAGCAAAGGCGTACTGCACCAGTGCACTGCCGCCGGGCCGTATTGCGCATTGACGTGGTCGGTGTAGCCGCCCTCCTCCAGCATCTGCGCCACCTCGTCGACCTGTTCGAGGTACTGTGCGGGAGGGATGGTCTTGACGGAAAGGCGGCCTGCGACCGCGTCGCGGATGCCGGGTCGCAGCGCCTGGAGGACGGACGCGTTGTCGGCATAGGCGATGCCGTTGCGTTCGCGGATGGAGACGGCGAAGCCGATGCGCACGCCGACGTCCTTCGCGGCCCGTGCAACCTGCCTGGCCTCGTCGACATAGGGCATGCCGCCCTGCACGCCGGTGTAGTGGACCATGAGGTTGGCCACGCCGTGCCGCACCGAGCGGGCGAACGATGTGGCGGCGCAGATGTACGGGTCGAGCCCGGGCACCGTGCCGAGGAAGGGGAGCCAGGTTTCGAGCGGCTTGTCGAAGGCGCCGAGCGTGGCGCTGCGGAAGGTGCGGCCATGGTCGTGGGCGTTGGAGAGCGCCGGCAGTGCGAGCTGGCGCGGACCGGGCGCCGGGGAACCGATCGGCGCGATCGAGGCGATGCGGCCATCGGCGCCGATGGCGATGCGCATGTCGGCCTGCGCCGCTTGCGCGCCGGGATCCTGCAGCAGCCAGGCGCAGTCGAGTTGCTGTGGTGCGATCGTCGGGGTGGCAGTCGACATGGATTCAGCGGGCCTTTGCCGTAGGGGTGCCGAGTGCGGCGATCAGCGATTCTGCGGTCGCCACGAAGCCATGCAGTTGCTGCACGATGAAATGGATGCCGCGCGTGACGTAGGCCGGCGACGGCGTGCTGCACGCATCCTTCAGCAGCACGCAGTCGTAGCCGAGGAAGGCCGCGTCCTGCAGCGTGGAGAACACGCAGCGGTCGGTGTTGATGCCCGCGAACATCAGCGTGGTGATGCCTTGCTGGCGCAGCAGCGTGTCGAACTCGTTGTCCCAGAAGCCGCTGAGACGGTGCTTGTTCACCGTGATGTCGGTGGGCGCGACGGCCAGTTCGTCGATGACCTGCGCGCCCCACGATCCCTGGACCAGCGAGGGACCGTGGTCGATGGGGGAATGTTCGGCATAGCCGACCCCGTCGGCGCTGCGCTTGCCCTTGAACTGGATGGTCGGGCTCAGGTTGCGCTTGTCGGCGCGGATGCCCCAGTTGCACCACACGACCGCGCCGCCGGCCTTGCGCCAGGCTGGCAACAGTTGCGCGAGCGTCGGGATGGGCTTGCGGCAGGGCTTGATGTCGATGCCCTTCTGCGCGAACCAGCCTTGGGGATGGCAGAAGTCGTTCTGCATGTCGATGACGACGAGGGCGGTGCGGGCGAGGTCGAATTCGATGGGTTGCGGCAGCGCGGGGAGCGGCACCGGCCGGGGTCGCTTCGGTGTGCGCACGAGGCTGACGGTGTCTCCTTCGAGGGTCCATGCGTTGTGGGCCGCGGGACCGAAGCGCGCGGGAGCCTTGGCCTTGCGTGCAGGCGCGTCGGCGGCTTTTTTCGCGCGAATCTCGCTGGCGGCCCTGGCCAGGGGCGCGGCGCCGATCGGGGTCTTGGAAGCGGTACGGAGTGCGGCGGTCTTGGGTGTCATGCCCGCAAGCAAGCACTGCGCGTGCCAGCAGGCATTGCGCATCGGCATGCGGGCTCGCCGGACCGGGATCGGCCGCGCGGCATGGCATGGGCCCGGTGGCGCTGTCAGTGCGCCGGGCCGACCGGCGTGCCGTTGACGCTGCGCGCCTCGACCACGCGGCCAGCCCCGGTGACGAGCGGCCTGGCTTCGCCCGTGGCCCTGACCTTGTCGCCGATCTTCAGGCCCAGGCGCTCCATGCCTTCGGGCCGGGTGTGGATGAAGTCGCCGCTGTCCAGCACCACGCCGTTGGCTGCGCCGTGCCTTGCATAGTTGAAGCGAACGACGGTGCCGGTGACTTCGTCGTCGTGCGGGCGCGCAGGCTTCGGCGGCTTGCCGTCCACCGACACCAGGCGCTCGAACCGGTAGACGGTGTGCAGCGCCTCGCCCTTGGGGGATGGGCCGGCCTCGGTGCCTTCGATGACGAGCGCCTGGCCTTCGCGCAGGCCTGTGAACTGCTCGGCGACGGACGGGTCGTGCGGGTCGGCGACGAACTGCGTAGGCACGCCATCGGTGTCGATCAGCAGGCCTTCGATGGCGCCCTTGGGGCTGTAGACGAGGTGGTGGAAGCGGCCTTCGACGGACCAGACGTCGAGCAGGTCCTCGTGATGGGCGTGGGCATGTGGCATGGAAAGTCCTCCGGAAGTGGGTGGAGAAGAAATGGGTCGACGCGATGTCGGGACGCGGGCGGCGATGACGGCATCAGGGTGCTGGCGCGTGTCGTCGAGGCGCGAGCGGCATTCATCCGATTGCCGGGTAGGAGAAGTGCACATCAGCGCTCCAGAGGGACATGGTCGGCGAACGGAATCGGCGACTGGCTGGCAGCCGCCGGACTGCCTTGTCGCGCAGCGGGGCATGCCGCGCCTTCATGGCAGCCCTGCAAAGAAGTCGGGCCACGACCGGCCCGGCCTGGGTTCAATCGTCGATACGCGGGGCGCCGACGGCGCCGCGAAATCGAAAGGAACTCCATATGCGCCACGCCAGCAAGGGCGGTCCCGGCAACATCCTCTGGGCAGTCATCTGCGGCGGCTTGATCATGGGCGCCGCGCTCGGCGCGCGCCATGTGCAGGGCCTGTTCCTCATCCCGATGACCCTCGATCGCGGCTGGTCGCGCGAATCCTTCGGGCTGGCGATCGCGCTCCAGAACCTGGTCTGGGGCTGCGCCCAACCCTTCACCGGCATGCTGGCCGACCGCTTCGGCTCGGTGCGGGTCATCGCGCTGGGGACGCTGCTGTATCTGGTCGGCCTGGTCCTGATGTCGCTCTCCGTCACGCCCACGCAACTCACGCTGAGCGCGGGCTTGCTCATCGGCGTCGCGCTGTCGTGCACGGCCTTCGGCACGGTGTACGGCGCCATCAGCCGCATCGCCGAGCCGTCCCGGCGAAGCTGGGCGCTAGGCATGACCGGCGCGGTGGGCGGGCTCGGGCAGTTCGTCATGGTGCCGGTGACCCAGGGGCTCCAGCACTGGCTGGGGTGGGCCGCGGCGCTGGTGGTGCTGGGCCTGGCCATCGGCTTGCTCGGTCCGCTGGCCCTGGCCCTGGACGACAGGGCTTCGACTTCAACTACGACATCCGCAGCGCCTGCCCGCACGCAGTCGATCCGCGAAGCGGTGCACGAAGCCTTCCAGCACCGCGGCTTCTGGTTGCTCAACGCGGGCTTCGTCGCATGCGGATTCCAGCTGGCCTTCATCGGCACGCACCTGCCGGCCTACCTGCTGGGGCGGGGGCTGCGCGCGAGCGACGCGGTGGCGGGGCTGGCGATCATCGCGCTGGCCAACACGGTGGGCACCTTCGCCTGCGGCTACCTCGGGGACTTCTACCGCCGCAAGTACCTGCTGTCGGGCATCTACCTGGCGCGCTCGGCGGCGATGGCGGCGTTCTTCCTGCTGCCGCTGAGTGCCACCAGCCTCTATGTCTTCTGCGCGGTGATGGGCCTGCTCTGGCTGGGCACGGTGCCGCTGACGAGCGGGCTCATCGCGCAGGTGTTCGGCGTGCAGTACATCGCGACGCTGTTCGGCCTTGTCTTCTTCGGTCATCAGGTCGGCTCGTTCCTCGGCGTCTGGCTGGCGGCCCACGTCTTCGACGTGACGAAGTCCTATGACCTGATCTGGGTCGGCTCGATCGCACTCGGCTTGCTGGCCGCGGCGCTGCATTGGCCCATCGACGATCGGCAAGTGGCGCGTGGCGTCGTTCCCGCAGGGGTGATGGCATGAAGACCTCGACGACAACAACGAGACGCGGGCTGGCGCTCGGCGGCGCGGCCGTGCTGGTCGCCGTTGTCATCGCATGCATCGCGCTGCGCCTGTGGCTCGAACCATCGCGCGCCGTTGCGCTCGTGGAACTCGTTTCGTTCTGCCGATGAGGAGGCACGCACCATGAAACCGAACGACCTTCCGCACGACGTTCTCACCGTCGTCTACCGGCAACCGCGCAGGATCGAACCGCTGCGCGAAACCGTGTGCGTGATCTGCCAGTCGGGCACGGCATGGATCACGATCGAGGGGCAACGCGATGACGTGATCCTGGTCGCTGGCGACTTCCATTGCGTGCAGCCCGGCCAGAAGGCGCTGCTGGCCGGCATGCCGGAGTGCCGCGTGGTGATCGATGCGGGAGGCCGCATGCAATGAGGCGTGCGGGGCTGGCTATCGCTGGCTAGACTGCCACGCATGTCCGTTCCGCTCGTCCGGCTTTCCTCGCTCGACCTGATCCGGGGCTTTGTCGCCGTCGGGCGTCGCATGAGCATCACGCAGGCGGCGGACGACCTGTGCCTGACGCAATCGGCGGTGAGCCGGCAGGTGCGCGCGCTCGAAGAGCAACTCGGCGTCACGCTGCTGGAGCGCAAGAGCCGCGGCGTGCAGTTCACGCCGGCCGGCGAGCGGCTGTTTCGCAGCGCCGATGGCGCGGTGCAGCAGTTGCAGGACGTGCTCGGCGAGATCCGGCGCGACAGCGCGCAGCAGCAGGCCGTGACCATCTCGGCCAGCATCGGCATCTCGGGCCTCTGGCTGTTGCCGCGGCTGGGCCGGTTGCAGCAGGCGCATCCCGGCATCGAGGTGCGCCTGTCCGCGACCAACGACGTGGTCGACATGACGGTCGGCCAGGTCGACCTCGCGCTGCGCTACTGCCCGCGCAGCGTGGCGCCGGCGGGGGCCGTCTGGCTGTTCGGCGAGCGGGTGGTGCCGGTGGCGCACCCGTCGCTGGGCATCCGGGCGTTGCAAGGGCCGGATGCGCTGCGCCAGGTGCACTTGCTCGAGTTCGACGACTCGCGGCCATGGCTGCAATGGCGGCCCTGGCTGCGCGAGCGGGGATGGCAACAGGCCAGGCCGCGCGGCGTGCTCCGCTTCAACCAGTACGACCAGGTCATTCACGCGGCGCTCGCCGGCCAGGGGATTGCGCTGGCCAGGTTCGAGCTGGTGCGGCCATTGATCGACAACGGCCAACTCGTCGCCGTGGCCGCGCCGCCCGACAAGGCGGAGACGCCGATTGCCTATTGGCTGATCCGCGCCGAAGCGCAGCCGCGCGAACAGGTGCAGCGGGTGGCCGCGTGGATCGAGGCGGAAGCGGCGGCAGTGCGGGGTTGACGGGGCGCGGTTGACGGGGCGCGTGGCCTGGGCACGCAAGCTTGCGCTGCTCAGTCCGTCCAGGTCGCGAGCAATGGAATCCATTCCTGGGCGCCCTTGTCCGCCTTCTTGGCGGCCGCCTCTGTTGGGAGCCAGAGCAATCGGCCGAGCAGATTGACTACGTCGCCCAGCGAACCCGAGGTCAAGCGGTTCTTGGTCAGGAAGGCCAGCCATTGGCGCTGTTTGACGGGGTCATCACTGAACACCGTTGTCAGCGCAAGCGGCTTCGTTGTCGGCAATGCCGTCGAGCGCCGCGCAAAGGTTGCCGCGATGGCGTCACTCAACGTGGCGAGGTCCAATTCCGTGCGCCGGGCGATCACCGCCAGATCGTAGAAGTCCTTCAGGCGCGTGTTGGCCTGCCCCAGCATCACCATGGCCTGGTACTTCTCGGCAATGACGGTGTAGACCGGATAGGCGCGGAGCACTGGCGCGTCGAAACCGTCCAGCAATGTCGGGAACGCAACCGCTTGCGCCGCAGGCGTCACGGCGTCGCCGAAGCCTACGTCGATTTGCAATCCACAGCGCGCCGAACCAAGCCTCGCCTGCAAGGTGATGCGCATGCCGCCGTAGGCGTTGTCTTCGCGAATGACCTGGGCGCGCACCGAACGGGGATCGAAAACGATTCCTTCATCCTCGACCATCGCCGCGAGATCGCGGAAGACGGCGGTGAGGCTCTCGGCGTCGGCGGGACCAAAGCCAAGCAGGTCCGCATCGCGGGTCGGGCGATGCGGTTCGTCGTACCAGAGCGCAAACAGCAGCGCTCCCTTGAGAAGGAACCGATTCGCATGCGCGGAGGTGCTGATGCGGAACAACAGGCGTTCCAGCGCGAACCGGTTCAACAGCAGGTTGTAGTCGTCCCCCCGCTCCTTCGCCAGCGTCAGCAGGCGCGCCAGGATGGACACAGGCAGGCCTTTGCTCATGCGACGATGGCCTCGAGGTAAGGCTGCATGACTCTTTCGACCCGATTGATCTTGGCGAAGTGCGCAATCCCGGTCATGTCGACCTTGCGTTCACGCCATGCGTCCTTCAGTGCTTCCATTGCCACGTCGAGCCCGATCTTGTTGCGAAACTTGAAGCAGTCCGTCACCGTCTTGGCGGCGCTGTAGACGCGAATCGGCGCGCCATGCTCCAACACGGTCAGGACGCCCTCCGTGTAGGCGTCCCCTCGCAGGCGCGCGATGCGCAGTGACGGATAGCCCAGCGCCGGTGCTTGCGTCCCTTCGGGCAGCGCGATCCAGACCTGATGAGGCGCCTGCGTGCCGATCTCGTGAAACTGCAGTGCGGACAGCAGGCAAACCACGGCTTTCGGCACGCGCGCACAAACTTCCATGAGCGTCTGGTGCTCGGTGATTTCGACATCCAGCAGGCTGTAGACGCCGCGGGCAACGCGTTGCAATTTGCCGGCCTGATGCAGGCTGATCAACTGCTGGGGTGACCAACCGTGCTCCCGAACGTCGGCGGCGCGCAGCATGCGCCGACGCTTGGCAAGCTCAAGAATCTGGTCTGCGTCTGTCATTTGGTGGATTTTAGTATCCGCATTACTTTTTCTCAAATAATGCGTATTTCAAAACGCGCATTGACCCGAAGCCACGGTCCCCTGCCCTGCCGTGCGCAAGGGCAGATGTGGCCGCTATCACGCAACAGCGGGGAGCCGACGGCCCTGTCGAGCACCCACCCAAGTCCATTGGTGTTTTCCCACCATCCCTTGGCACTCGCGGAATGGCTGATATCTCCGTTTGACGCTTCCTCGCGTGGCGCACAGTTTTTAAGCTTGGCCCGTCAATTTCGAATAGGTCGAAGTTGCAGCGGCAAGGCCGATTCGCCAGCCGCCATCAACATGAATGAGGACATCCAATGCCGTTGTTTCTGAATGAAGTCTGGTTGGGCGACATGACGCCCTCGGTCATGGCGGAAGCCGTGGAGTTTTTCGGCAACCTGAGCGTCGGCTCCAAGCCCGACAACCTGCCCAACGATCTGCGGATGGTGGCGGGCCCGTGGCTCTCGGCTGAGGAGACCAAGGTGATGTTCGTCTTCGAGATCAACGACCCGTCGGACATGTTCGACGCCTATGCGGAGCGGGTCGTCAGCGGTCTTTTTTCGCATCGCAAGCTCACGCTGCTTTCCAGTTGGGAAGGCATGAAAGCCTATTCCGACCGCGTCAACGCGATCTAGTTGTTTGCCGAATTCCAAGGAGAAATTCAATGCCGGTTTTTTTCAATGAAGTGTGGCTGAAGGACATGAGTCCGCCGGTCATGAAGGGTGTGACCGATTTCCTCGGCAAGCTGCGTGAAGGCGTCAAGCCGCACAACCTGCCGGAGGACCTCAAGCTCCTCGCAGGCCCCTGGCTTTCCAACGAAGAGGCCAAGGTCTATTTCGTCTTCGAGATCGATGACCCGACGAAGACCTATGAAGCGTTCGCGGAGCGCGTGGCGGAAGGCCTCTTCCTGCGCCGCAAGCTGACGCTGGTGCAGAACTGGGCCGGCGCCCGCTCCTTCGCGGCGCACCTGGCCCGCAAGTAGACCGTCTGCCGGTCCTTGCCGACGCGCAGCCGACGACCCTGACAACAACCCGACAGAGACAACACCGTGACCCAGACAAACACAAACCCAGCGCCCTTCACCGCACCTGCCTCGGACACGGTGGCACACGGAGGCCCGACCTCTCATGCGAGGCGCCAGTCGTTCCGGCAGTTCGCCGCGCTCGGCGCCGCGGCGCTCGCGCCCTCGCTGCTGCTGAAACCGTCCACGGCCAACGCCGCAGGCGCGGAGTTCTCGTACAAGCTCGGCATCGCCCTGGCCCCGTCGCACCCGACGACAGCCGGCTTGCAGGAGGCCTGCGCCACGATCCTGCGCGAGTCCAAGGGGCGGCTCTCGATCGAGGTGTTCCCGAACAGCCAGTTGGGCAGCGACACCGACATGATTTCCCAGGTTCGCTCGGGCGCGATCGATTTCGTGAGCACGGCCGGTCTGATCTGGGGCACGCTAATCCCCGGCGCATCGATCAGTGGCGTGGGCTTTGCCTTTCCCGACTACGACACCGTCTTCAAGGCCATGGACGGCGACCTCGGCGCTCAGATCCGCTCGGGCTTCGCCAAGGCCGGCTTGCTGCCCCAGGCGAAGATCTGGGACCACGGCTTCCGCCAGGTGACCAGCAGCGGCCGGCAGATCAAGACGCCGCAGGACCTCGCCGGGTTCAAGCTGCGCGTGCCCCTCAGCCCGGCGCTCACGTCCCTGTTCAAGGCGTTCGGCGCCGCCCCCGCGGGCATCAACATGGCGGAGGTCTACACCGCGCTGCAGACCAAGATCGTCGACGGCCAGGAGAACCCGCTGACCATCGTCGACACGGCCAAGCTGTACGAGGTGCAGAAGTTCTGCTCGCTGACCTCGCATGTGTGGGATGGCTTCTGGCTGGTCGCCAACCTGCGCAAGTGGAACGCGCTGCCGGAAGACCTGCGCCAGCTGGCGTCCACCACCTTCGACGCGCAGGCCCTGCGCCAGCGCCAGGCGATCCGGGCGCTCAACGTGCGGCTGGGCGATGAGCTGAAGAGCAAGGGCATGACCTTCAACACGCCGGACCTCGCGCCCTTCCGCGAGGAACTCAAGAAGTCGGGCTTCTATGCCGACTGGAAGAAGAAGTTCGGCCCCGAAGCCTGGGCCACGCTCGAGAAGTACGCGGGCAACCTGTCCTGATCCAACTTCGCCCATTCGTTCGTTGACGTGGTGCTTGCGGCACCGCGTCGGCGGGTGCCTGCGCCATCCCAACAGAAACGAGACATGCACATGAAACCGATCCGACTCCTCGGCCTCGCCGCAGCCCTGGCTGCGCTCGTGGCCACCGCCCTCCCTGCACGCGAAGCCCAGGCCCAGGACCTCAAGGGCAAGTACGTCAGGACGCCGACGGGCTACCTGATGGTCCTGCGCAACGGCGACGACGTCATCGCGAACCTGGAGCGGCTGGCCGTGGTGGAGCAGATACCGAGCGCCAGCTTCGTCGGCATCGGCTTCATGCGCGAAGCGACGTTCGGCTTCTACGACTTCAGTCGCAAGGCCTTCGACCCCAAGACCTTCAACAACGTGGAGGTTGCCAACCTCACCGGGACCATCGCGTGGAAGGAGGGCAAGCCTTCCATCCACGCGCACGGCCTGGTCACCGACGGCAGCTTCATGGCCAGCGGCGGACATCTGCTCGGCCTGACGGTCGGCACCGGCTCCTCGGAGATCACCGTGCTGCTGCACCCGGAGAAGTACGAGCGCTTCGTCGACCCCGCCATCGGCGCGAACGTTCTCGGCCTGCCGGGACACCAATGAACACCGCGGCCATCGTCCGGTCCACGACACATCCAGGAGGCTCCATGCACAGCCAACCGCAGGCCATCGTTGCGCCCATCCCGGAGTTGCCGGGCCAGGACGCTGCAACCACGTCGATCCCGGCGTGGCTCGCCCGGTGCGAGAAGTTCCTCGGCCATCTCACCGAGATCCCGGCGGCGCTGCTCGTGCTGGCGGAGATCTGCGTGCTGTTCGCCGGTGTCACCAGCCGCTACCTGTTCCACACGCCCATCATCTGGGCCGACGAACTGGCCTCCCTGCTGTTCCTGTGGCTGGCCATGTTCGGCGCCGCGGTCGCGTTCCGGCGCGGCAGCCACATGCGGATGACGGCCTTCGTGGACAAGGCCTCGCCGGGCACCCGGTCCCGCCTGGACCTGTTCGCGGTGGTGGCGGCGCTGGCCTATCTGGTGCTGATCGCGCATCCGGCCTACGAGTTCGCGGTGGACGAAATGATGGTGACCCTGCCGGCCATGGACATCTCGAACGTCTGGCGTGCGGCGGCCATCCCGGTCGGTGTCGTGCTGATCACGGCGATGGCCTTGCTGCGGCTGGCCAGCTTTGCCAACCGCAAGCAGGCGGCGCTGGTGGTCCTGGCGGTCGCCTTGCTGGTCGGCGCGATGCTGGCGCTGCAGCCGGTGCTGGCGGGCCTGGGCAACCTGAACCTGCTGATCTTCTTCGTGGGTGTCGTCGGCTTGCTGGTGTTCTCCGGCGTGCCGATCGCCTTCGCATTCGGGCTGGCGACGCTGGGCTACATCGGCCTGACGACCTCGACGCCGGTCGGCGTGGTGATCGGGCGCATGGACGAGGGCATGTCCCACCTGATCCTGCTGTCGGTGCCGATGTTCGTGTTCCTGGGCCTGCTGATCGAGATGACCGCCATGGCCAAGGCGATGGTCGACTTCCTGGCCAGCCTGCTGGGGCACATCAAGGGCGGCCTGTCGTACGTGCTGATCGCCGCGATGTATCTGGTGTCGGGCATCTCGGGATCGAAGGCCGCCGACATGGCCGCCGTCGCGCCGGTGCTGTTCCCGGAGATGAAGCGCAGGGGCGCCAAGGAGGGCGACATGGTGGCCCTGCTGTCCGCCTCCGGCGCGCAGACCGAGACCATTCCGCCCAGCCTGGTGCTGATCACCATCGGCTCGGTCACCGGCATCTCGATCGCGGACCTGTTCACCGGCGGCCTGGTGCCCGGCGTGGTGCTCGCGATCATGCTCAGCGCCGTGGTGTGGTGGCGCTACCGGTCGGGCTCGCATGCGGTCGACCGCAAGGCGGCATGGCGTGTCATCGGCAAGACACTGGTCATCGCCGCCCCGGCGCTTGCCTTGCCTTTCGTGATCCGGGCCGCGGTCATCGAGGGCGTGGCAACGGCGACAGAGGTGTCGACCATCGGCATCGTCTACTCGGTGTGCGTGGGCCTGCTCGTCTATCGCAAGTTCGACTGGCGCCGGGTCGGTCCGGCACTGGTGGAAACGGCTTCGCTGTCGGGTGCCATCCTGCTCATCATCGGCGCGGCGACCGGCATGGCCTGGGCGCTGACGCAGTCCGGGTTCTCGCGGCAACTGGCGGAAGTCATGACGCACCTGCCGGGCGGCGCCGCGGGCTTCCTCGCGGTCTCGATCGTCGCGTTCATCGTGCTCGGCAGCGTGCTCGAAGGGATTCCGGCGATCGTGCTGTTCGGGCCGCTGCTGTTCCCGATCGCCAAGCAGTTGGGCATCCACGAGGTGCAGTACGCGATGGTGGTGGTGCTGTCGATGGGCATCGGTCTCTTTGCACCGCCCTTCGGCGTGGGCTACTACGCCGCTTGCGCCATCAGCCGCGTGAGCCCCAGCGAAGGCATCAAGCCGATCGCCGGCTACATGCTCGCGCTGCTCGCCGGAACCATCCTGATCGCCGTCTTCCCGTGGTTCTCCATCGGCTTCCTCGGCTGATCGCTCTTCTCCATTTCAAAGGACTCCCATGAAGTTTTCCTGCTGGATCACCTACGCCCCGGATGCGGCAACGGTGGCCGAACTGCGGCCCCGACACCGCGCCTATCTCGCCAGCCTGCTGGCCCAGGGTGAGCTCGTGCTGGCCGGCCCATTCGCCGACGGCAGCGGTGCCCTGTTCGTCTACGAGGCAGCGGACGAAGCCGCCGCCATGCACCTGATCGGCCAGGACCCCTTCTTCACCGGCGGCGTGTTCGCGCAGGTGCTGGTCAAGCCCTGGACCGCCGTGTTCTGCAACCCCTCTGCCTTGCAGCCAGCGCTCGCCTCGGCAGCGCTGGCCTCCTCCTGAAAAAGAAAGCGACAAACATGACCACCATGCCTCCATCGATCGCCGACATCGCCACCCGCCTCCGGGTCGCGGCCCAGACCGGCATTGCCATACCGCCCATCCGCGATGAACTGAAAGACGGTGGCGCCGATGCGGCCTACCGGATCCAGGAAGCCAACACCCTGTTCCACCTGGCCGAAGGCCGGCGCCTGGTCGGACGCAAGATCGGACTCACGTCCAAGTCCGTGCAGTTGCAGTTGGGCGTCGACGCGCCCGACTTCGGCATGCTGTTCGCGGACATGGAACTGGATGCCGGCGAGGAAGTGGCCCTCGGCCGCGTGATGCAGCCGAAGGTGGAAGCCGAGGTGGCCATCGTCCTGAAGCGCGACCTCTCGGACGAAGGGCTGACGCTGTCCCGGCTGATGTCCGCCGTGGCCTACGTGCTGCCTGCCGTCGAGATCGTCGGCAGCCGCATCCAGAACTGGGACATCCGCCTGCTCGACACGATCGCGGACAACGCGTCATCCGGCCTCTATGCGCTCGGAACCGAGCCGCGCAAGCTCGACCAGGTCGACCTGCGGCTGTGCGGCATGGTCATGGAGCGGCGCGGCGATGTGGTCTCGGTCGGCGCCGGCGCCGCGTGCCTGGGCCATCCGCTGAACGCCGCGCTGTGGCTCGCCAGGAAGATGGTCGAAGTCGGAAGGCCGCTCAAGGAAGGCGACGTGATCATGAGCGGGGCGCTGGGGCCGATGGTCGCGGTGGCGCCGGGCGACTCGGTGGTCACCACCATCGGTGGTCTTGGCAGCGTCACCACCCAGTTCGCCGCCTGAACGCGTGGCTTGAACTCGCCACTGAATTCGCTGCCTGCATTCGCCGCCTGAAGCCACGCCAGCTTCACGCCCCAATCATTCATTTGTTAGGAACCAACCATGCCTCCACACAAGCTCAAGGTCGCGATCATCGGCCCGGGCAACATCGGCACCGACCTGATGATCAAGGTCATGCGCAACAGCCAGCACCTCGAGATGGGTGCGATGGTCGGCGTCGATCCGAAGTCCGACGGGCTCGCGCGTGCCGAGCGCCTCGGCATCGCCACGACAGCCGAGGGCATCGAGGGCCTGCTGCGCCTCGATGTCTTCGAGGACATCGACATCGTGTTCGACGCCACCTCCGCAGGCGCTCACAAGCACCACAACGCCGTGCTGCAGGCGCACGGCGTCCAGGTGATCGACCTCACGCCGGCGGCCATCGGCCCCTATGTGATCCCGGCCATCAACCTCGAAGCCGAGAACGCGAGCAACATGAACATGGTCACCTGCGGTGGCCAGGCGACCATCCCGATGGTGGCGGCCGTCTCGCGCGTGGCGAAGGTGCACTACGCGGAGATCGTGGCATCGATCTCCAGCAAGAGCGCGGGGCCGGGCACGCGGGCCAACATCGACGAGTTCACCGAGACGACGAAGGCGGCCATCGAGAAGCTCGGCGGCGCCGAGCGCGGCAAGGCGATCATCGTGCTGAACCCGGCGGAGCCGCCGCTGATCATGCGCGACTCGGTGTTCGTGCTGTCCGAACTGGCCGACCAGGCGCTGGTCGAAGCCAGCATCGAGCAGATGGTGGCCAGCGTGAAGGCGTACGTGCCGGGATACCGGCTGAAGCAGCGCGTGCAGTTCGACGTCATCGCGCCCGAGCATCCGCTGAACGTGCCCAGGCTCGGGCCGCGCCACGGCCTCAAGACCTCGGTCTACCTGGAGGTCGAAGGCGCCGCGCACTACCTGCCGTCCTATGCCGGCAACCTCGACATCATGACCTCGGCCGCGCTCGCCTGCGGCGACATGATGGCCCAACGACGCATCGCCCGCGGCATCGCCCGCGGCCTGAAGGAGACGACATGAATCCCGGCAAGAAGCTCTACATCAGCGACGTGACGCTGCGCGACGGCAGCCACGCGATCCGCCACCAGTACAGCATCGCGCACGTCAAGGCGATCTCGGCGGCGCTCGATGCCGCCGGCGTCGACAGCATCGAGGTCGCGCATGGCGACGGGCTCGAAGGCTCCAGCTTCAACTACGGCTTCGGTGCCCACACGGATGTGGAATGGATCGCGGCGGTGGCCGAGACGGTCAAGACGGCGAAGGTGGCGACGCTGCTGCTGCCGGGCATCGGCACCACGCACGACCTGCGCAATGCCTACGACGCCGGCGCGCGCATCGTGCGCGTGGCCACGCATTGCACCGAGGCGGACGTCTCGCGCCAGCACCTGGAGTACGCACGCGAACTCGGCATGGACCCGGTGGGCTTCCTGATGATGAGCCACATGACCACGCCGAAGAAGCTGGCCGAGCAGGCGCTGCTGATGGAAAGCTACGGGGCGACCTGCGTGTACGTGGTCGATTCCGGCGGCGCGCTGGGCATGGGCGACGTGCGGGACCGCTTCCGCGCCTTCAAGGAAGTACTCAAGCCCTCGACGCAGACCGGCATCCATGCCCATCACAACCTGAGCCTCGGCGTGGCGAACTCCATCGTGGCGGTCGAGGAAGGCTGCGACCGCATCGATGCAAGCCTGGCCGGCATGGGCGCGGGTGCCGGCAACGCGCCGCTGGAAGTGTTCATCGCCGCGGCCGAGCGCCAGGGCTGGCATCACGGAACGGACCTCTACCGGCTGATGGACGCGGCGGACGACCTGGTGCGACCGCTGCAGGATCGCCCGGTGCGGGTCGACCGCGAGACGCTGGCCCTCGGCTATGCGGGCGTGTACTCCAGCTTCCTGCGCCACGCGGAGGCGGCCGCGAAGAAGTACCGGCTGAAGACGGTGGACATCCTGGTTGAGTTGGGCGCACGCAAGATGGTGGGCGGGCAGGAAGACATGATCGTGGACGTCGCGCTCGACCTGCTCAAGCGCTCGGCACATGCGCACGACCATGCGCAGCCGGAGATGAGCGAAGCAGGATAGATGAACCCACCCCCGAATGCGCCTGCGGCGCTTCCCCCTCAAGGGGCGCACCCAGCGGCCCGGCAAAGCCGGTTCCGCGGGTGCTCACGAACATGCTTCGCTGCGCTCGCGTTGGTTGATGCATCGCGGGCGCTGCGCCGGCATCAGTCCTGTTGCAGCTCGCGGCCGATTTCGCGAATGAGCGAAGCCACGGCCCTGCTGGCCAGCGTCATCGGCCGGTGCACGCTGGTGGAAAGCACCAGCGTGCGCGTGAGGGCGGGCTCCACGATCTGGGACACCTGCAGGCGCTTCTGCGCCAGCTCGAAATGCACGGCTTGCCGGGTCAGGATCGTGTAGCCGGAGCCGCCGGCCACGATCTCCTTCATGGCCGTGAGGGAGTCGACTTCCACGGCCACGTGGATCGGAACCTCGAATTTCCTGGCCGTCTCGGCCAGCATCAGGCGCAGCCCGTCGGGGATGCCGGGCAGCACCAAGGGCAGGTTTGCCAGGTCGGCGAACTTCATCTGCGGTTGTGCGGTGAGCAGGTCGCCCGCCGGTGCAACCAGGTAGAGACCGGCGGTGTTCAGCGCTTCGTCGGTCCTGGCGGCATGGACTCCCTCGTAGCGGGCGAGCACGCCGACATCCGCGCGCCCATTGGCCAGCCATTCCTCGATGCTTCCTGAAAAGCCTTCCATGAGCCTCAGCTCGACTTGCGGATAGTCCCTGAGCACCCGCTGGAACAGCGCACCGACGACGAACTGCGTGATCGACGTCTGCATGGCCAGGCGAACGGGGCCGCTGGGCACCCCGGCATGCGCGCGGATCTCGTCCCTGAGCGCATCCGCCTCGGACAGGATGCTGCCGACGCGCGGCATGATCGCCTGCCCGAATTCCGTCAACACCAGACCGCGGCCCGTGCGATGGAAGAGCTTGGCGTCGAAGTCGCGCTCCAGCGCCGCGATCTGCTTGCTCAACGCCGACTGGGCGATGCCCCGCGCGGCGCAGACCTTGCTCAGGCTGCCCGCTTCGACCAGGTCCACCAGGAGCTGAAGCTGCTTCAGGTCCATGGAGGCCGGCGCTATTGCGGCCCTATCGCCGCCCGCAACGCATCACGGGTGCGCTGGTTCGCCAGCGTCGCGGCAGCCTCGTCGAAGTGGTCGCCGCCCACACGCGCGAACGCATGGTCGACGCCGGGGTACGAGAAGACGTCGATCCGCTCGCGCCCGGCCAGCGCCTTCTTGATCGCCGCCTGCGATTCGGGCGGGCAGAACTGGTCTTTTTCGGCGATGTGCAGCACCAGCTTGCCGCGGATCTTTTCGGCCTCGCCGAGCGCGCTCTCGATGCCGACGCCGTAGTAGCCCACGGCCAGGTCGACATCGGTGCGGCAGCCAGCCAGGTAGGCCAGCTTGCCGCCGAGGCAGTAGCCGAGAGCGCCGGTCTTGCCGGGCAGCGTTTCCGGCCGCTTGCGCAAGGCATCCAGCGCCGCCTGGATGTCTTCCACGCCCTTGGCTTCGTCGAAGCCCTTGTAGTAGCCGAAGGCGCGTTGCCAGTCGGCCTCGGTGTAGCCCAGTTCCACACCCGGCTCCTGGCGCCAGAACAGGTCCGGCACCAGCACGGTGTAGCCCTCGGCGGCATAGGAATCGGCGGCTTCCTGCATCGTCGAATTCACGCCGAAGATTTCCTGCGCCAGCACCAGGCCCGGTCCCTTGCCGGCCGGGGGCACGGCGAGGTATGCACGAAAGCTGCCGCTGCCGTCCGCGGCGTCAACGTTGATCCACTGTCCAGCCATCTGAAATCCTTCCAGGTTGATGTCGATTGAAAGCCCCCCGGGGCCGGCCTTGCCCAGCCCGCCCCCCCGAGGGGGTCAAGTCGAGATGGCAAAGCCACATCGACTCGAGAGGGGCTCATTGTGGGAGTTCCGGGTGCCGCGTGGCCACCCGATAGAACCCGGAGTGAAAAACCAGCGGCTCGCCGTCGAAGCGCTCGTAGTGCTCGACCTCGCCGATGAAGATCAGGTGGTCGCCGCCCTCGTACTGCTTGACGTTGCGGCAGACGAAGCGGGCGATGGCGCCGTTGAGCAGCGGCACACCGCCGATGCCTTCGCAGCAGTCCACGCCGCTGAACCTGTCGGGCAGCGCGGTGGAGAACTGGCGCGACAGGTGGTGCTGGTTCGCGGCCAGCACGTTGATCGCGAAGTGGCTGCCGCCGGTGAAGTCGGGCAGGCTGGCCGCTTCCTTCGCCAGGCTCCACAGCACCAGCGGCGGGTCCATCGACACAGACGAGAAGGAATTGGCCGTCATGCCGATGCGCCGGCCGTCGATGGCACGGCTCGTGATGACGGTCACGCCGGTGGCGAACTGGCCGAGCGCCCTGCGGAAGTCGCGCCGGTCGAAGCGGTCGCCCGCCGCTTCCCTCGCCTTGGTGTCGAGGAAGCGGTCCGCCTCCAGCGCGTCGAACCACCAGGGATGGAAGATGCGCGGATCGTCGAAGCCGTTGACGATGGTGCTCGCCACCGCGGGCGCGCTGGCGGCGCTTTGCAGCAGCTTGAGCACGTGCGGGGGCGGCGCGCCCAGCAGGCTGTTGGTCCACTCCGTCGCCCACGCGGCATAGCCCTTCCAGTAGCGGTCGAAGGTCTGCTGCATCCACTCGGTGTTGAAGGAATCGCCTTCGTGGTCGAGGATGCTCTTGAGGTAGATGTCCGCGCACTTGGCGGCATTGTTGGAGCCCTGGCCGGTGATCGGGTCGTTCAGCACCACCGTGTCGGCCATGCCGAGCACGCAGCGCCCCGAGGGCAGCCTGGCGACGGGCTTGCGCACGGTGGGCGTGAAGCGGCCGGCGAGGATGCCGTTGTCGTCGGTCAGCGCGATGTCCTTGCAGCGCTCGGCCTCCCAGGGCAGGAAGGTGTCGAGGATCCACTTGCTCTTCGCGAGGTGCTCTTGCGGTGTCCTGACGTCGTCCCAGCAATCCATGGGGCCGCCGGGCACGCCCTCGAACACCATGATCTCGCAGGGGCCGGTGGTGGTCAGCGCCGGGAAGACGAAGTATTCGCCCACGCCGGGAATCAGGTTGAAGCACACGCGCGGGTACGGCTGCGCGGGCTTCATGCCTCTGACGTAGGTGAGCGCGAGCGCACGCTGCGGCTTATCGAAGGGCGACTTCGCGGCATCGCGTTCGAACAGCCCGCTGATCTCGCCCTTGCCGCTGGCCACGATGACGAGGTCGTGCGTCTGGCCGTAGGCCTCGATGTCGGCGATGCCGGCCTCCTGGATGATCAGTTCACCGCCGCGCTGCTCGAACTCGGCCATCCATGCCGGGACCTTGAGGCGTTGGTCGACGGACTTCGCGGGGCTGTCGAGCGGCGCGGTCCAGTCGATGGCCTTGCCGCCGCCGGGCGCCGGCACTGCGAGGCCGATGCCTTCGACCGGCGGGCAGTCGTCGTTCCACCAGTCGAGGCCGAGTTCTCGCTCGGCCTGCAGCGCGGTCTCGAACATGCACTGGCTCGACATCACCGGCCCTTGGCGAATCTCCTGCGCGCTGCGGTTGGAGACGACCGTGACTTCATGTCCCGCACCGAGCAGGCCCAGCGCGAGTTGCATGCCGGACTGGCCGGCGCCGATGATGGCGATGCGCTTCATGTCCGCTGCTGCCGCCGGCCTCTACGCGGCAGCCGCCCACTGGCCGATGAAGCGCTCCGACTCGGCCGGGTCGGCAAACCACGGGAAGAAGGTGCGCGGGTCGTCGAAGCCGTTGACGATGGCGGTGGCCAGCGGCGGAATGGCGCCGGCGGCCCCGAGCAGGTTGAGCACGTGCGGCGGTGGCGGCAGCAGCAGCATGTTGGTCCACTGCGTGACCCACTGCGAATAGCCGTACCAGTAGCGGTCGAAGGTGTGCTGCATCCAGACGTGGTCCACCGGCTTGTCGCCATGCTCGACGATGCTCTTCAGGTACACGTCGGCGCACTTGGCCGCGTTGTTCGACCCCTGGCCGGTGATCGGGTCGTTCAGCACCACCACGTCGGCCATGCCCATGATCTTCCTGCCCGAAGGCAGCGTGGCCACGGGCTTGCGCACCGTCGGCGGAAAGCGGCCGGCCAGGATGCCGTTGTCGTCGGTGAGCTGGATGTCCTTGCAGCGCTCGGCTTCCCACGGCAGGAAGGTGTCGAGGATCCACTTGCTCTTGGCCAGGTGCTCCTCGGGCGTCTTCACGTCGGCCCAGCAATCCATCGGGCCGCCGGGGATGCCTTCGAACACCATGATCTCGCACGGGCCGGTGGTGGTCAGCGCGGGGAACACGAAGTACTCGCCCACCGTCGGGATCAGGTTGAAGCACACGGCGGAGAAGGGCTCGCGTGGGCGCATGCCGGTCACGTAGGTAAGGGCCAGCGAACGCTGCGGCTTGTCGAAGGTGGACTTGGCCGCGTCGCGCTCGAACAGTTTGGAGATCTCGCCCTTGCCGCTGGAGACGATGACGAGGTCGTGGCTCTTCGCATAGGTCTCGAGGTCATCGACGCCCGCGTCCTTGACGATGAGTTCGCCGCCGGCCTCCTTGAAGGCGTCCATCCAGCCGGGGATCTTCACGCGCTGGTCCACCGACTGCGCGGGCGAGCGCAGGCGCGCGCCCCAGTCGATGAGCTTGGCGCCCTTCTGCTCCGGGTTGGGCACTGCCAGCGAGATGCCGTCGACGGTCGGGCATTCGCGCTCCCACTGATTGAGGCCGAGGTCCCGCTCGATCTGCAGCGAGGTGTGGAACATGCACTGGCTGGACATCACCTTGCCGGTGCGGATGTCCTCGCCCGTGCGGTTGGTGACGAGCGATACCTCGTAGCCCGCGGCCAGCAGGCCGAGCCCGAGTTGAAGTCCGGACTGGCCGGCACCGACGATCATGATCTTGCGCATGCGATTTCTCCAGCAGGGATTGAGAAGCGGGGGGTTCTTGGGATTCAGGACATGAGCTTGGGGATCGCCGGCTCATACGACTCCGGCCCCATCGCCGAGTAGCCGCCATCCACCGCGTAGTCGGCGCCGGTCACGAAGCTGGCCAGGTCCGAGCAGAGGAACAGCACCACGTTGGCCACCTCCTGCGGGTCGCCCACGCGGCGCAGCATGTGGAAGGGCGCGGCCACGCGGTCGGTCTTGGCGCGGTCGCCGTTGGTGAGCTGGTTCATGATGGCCGACCAGGTCCAGCCGGGCGACACGCTGTTCACGCGGATGCCTTCGGTGGCCATGTCCATCGCCATGTTGCGGGTGAGCTGCACCATCGCGGCCTTGCTCACCGGATAGAGCCAGCGCCCGGTCTGCGCGCACTTGGAGGAGATGCTGGTGAAGTTGACCACCGCGCCCTTGCCCGCCTTGTTCATGTGCGGCCGCACCGCCTTGAGCATCATCACCGCGCTGGCCACGTTGACGTTGAAGGATGTCTGCCAGTCGGCGCGCGAGGCGTTGATGCCGTCGTCGACATAGGAGCAGGCCAGATTGACCAGGATGTCGACGCCGCCATGCAGCTTCACTGCTTCGTCCACGCAGGCCTGCACCTGCGCGTCGTCCGTGATGTCCGTGTGGCGGAACACCACGCCACCCGGCACGCTCGCCGCCACGGCCTTGCCGCCTTCCGCGTCGATGTCGGCCACCATGACCTTCGCGCCGGCCTGCTGGAACGCGCGCACGACGCCGGCGCCCAGCAGCGTGGCGCCGCCCGTCACGATCACACTCTTGCCCGTCAATCCGCTGAACATGGGAATCTCCTTCTTTGGCTGTTGTTGCTGTGGTGTTGATTTGTACGTTCGATCCCGCGCCTAACTCGCAATCGAAAACCCGCCCCCGGAGACATCGAGCAATGCGCCGGACACGAATGACGCCGCATCCGAGGCGAGCCAACAGATGGCCTCGGCCACCTCCTCGGGCTGCGCGACGCGGCCCATCGGGATCGAGCCGGCGATGCGCCGGGCATAGACCTCGTCGTGCGCGAAGGCGCCGAGCATGGGCGTTTCAGTGGCGCCGGGCCGCACGGCGTTGATGCGGATCTTCTCCGGCGCCAGTTCGCGCGCCAGGCCCTTGGCCAGGCCGTCGACCGCACCCTTTGACGCGCCGTACACCGTCTTGCCGACCCGCCCGCCGATGGTCGCCGCCATCGACGACACCAGCACGATGCAGCCGCCCGCGCCGTCACCGCTCGTGCCCATGCGGCGCGCGGCTTCGCGGCAGCACCACATCGTGCCGAGCACGTTCACGCGGACGATGCGCTCGACATCGGCATCCTCAATCTTCGCGATGGGCACCGGCCACGCCGTGTCGACGCCGGCGGAATGCACGAGCGCATCGACGCGGCCGAATTTCGCGATCGTGGTGTCGAACAACGCCGCGACCTGCGCGGGGTCCGAGACGTCGCCTGCCAACGTGATGCATTCGCCGCCCTCGTCGCGAATCTGCCCGGCCAGTGCTCTGGCCGGACCGTCGTCGCCCACGTAGTTGATGGCCACGCGATAGCCCGCCGCGGCCAGCCGCCGAACCGCTGCTGCGCCGATGCCGGAGGCGCCGCCCGTCACCAGGGCGATCTTCGGCTGCGTCATGGCCGCAGAGCCTCAGCGGGCACGGGCTGCGGATGTTGCGCCAGGTACAGCGGATTGCGCGTCGGCGAGATGACGATCTCGTTGACGCAGGCGCGCGCCGGCAACTCCGCCACCATGCGGATCACGCGGCCGAGGTCTTCGGGCAGCAGGAAGGACTGGCGCTCCTCGTCGGTGGGCGGCCGGGGCCGCTGGTCGAGGAAGGGCGTGGACACTTCGGCCGGGCAGATCGTGCAGGCACGGATGCCGTTGACGCACTCCTCGACGTTGATCGCCTCGGTCAACGCGACGACGGCATGCTTGGCCGCGGTGTACGCGGCGCCCGCGGCACGCACCACGTGCTTGCCGCCCCAGGAGGCGATGTTGACGATCAGGCCGTCGCGCTGCCGGCGCATGGCCGGCAGCACGGCCTGCGCACAGTACAGCGCGCCGCTCAGATTGACGTCGAGCATCCTTTGCCAGTCCGCGACATCGAGTTCGTGGAGAAAGCGGCGCGGCACATTGAGCCCCGCACAGTTCACCAGGATGTCGACCGCGCCGTGCCGCCCGAGGATGGCCTTGCCCGCGGCTGCCACCGCCGCGGCGTCCGCCACGTCGAGCAGGACCGAATCGCACATCGCACCGTCGTTGCGCAACGCGCGGGCGGCGGCCTCGAGCGCGTCGGCCTGGTTGCCGCTGATGACGACCTTGGCACCGCCATCGGCGAGCGCCTTCGCGGTCGCGAACCCGATGCCGGTGGCGGCGCCGGTGATCCAGGCCACCTTGCCGTGAAGACTCTCGCTCATCTGCATATCTCCGATGTGCTGAAGCCGTGCTTCATTGCCATGCCAGCAGCCTGACTTCGAGCCGGTTCATGCTCCACGTCACCAGCGAACCGACCAGCGCCAGCAGGAGCAGCAGCCCCATCACGCCGCTCATGTCGAAGGTGGAGGTGAGGTAG
Organism: Variovorax sp. dw_308; assembly: GCF_019207085.1. Taxonomy (GTDB): domain Bacteria; phylum Pseudomonadota; class Gammaproteobacteria; order Burkholderiales; family Burkholderiaceae_C; genus Variovorax. The sequence continues at coordinate 223,726 of NZ_JAATOM010000006.1, forward strand.
GCCACCTGCTGGCCGAGGCCGTGTTCCGACGCGAGGATCTCGGCGCCGACCACGCCGAGCAGCGAGTACACGAGTCCCAGCCGCAGGCCGGAGAACATGACCGGCGTGGCGCTGGGCAACGTCACCTTGAAGAACAACTGCCCCGGCCTGGCGCCCAGCGTGCGCGACAGCGTCAGCCAGTCGGCGCTCACGGCGCGCATGCCGGCGATGGTGCTCGACAGCACGATGAAGAAGGTGAGGCTCACCCCCACCGCGATCTTCGAGCCGATGCCCAGGCCGAACCACAGGATGAACAAGGGCGCCAGCGCGATGCGGGGCATGGCGTTGATGGCCGAGAGGTACGGCTCGCAGAACTTCTCGATGGCCGGGAAGTTGATGAACAGCAGCCCGGCCAGCACGGCCAGCAGGCTGCCCGCGATGAAGGCCAGGAAGGTCGCGCCGAGCGTCCAGCCCAGGTCGACCAGCAGGCTGCGGGAGACGAACAGGCCGTCCCACAGGAACAGGAAGATCGCGCTCGGCCGGCCGAACGACGTCGGCGCGAGCCATCCGGCCCGCGACGCGTATTCCCACGCGCCAAGGAACACGGCGAGGAACACCGCGTGCGCGGCGGGCATCCGAAAGCGGTTCATGTGCTGCTTCTCCTCAGTGCTCGGCGCCATGCATGGCCTGGTCGAGCGTGTTCCACAGTTCCGCATAGAGTTCGTGGAAGCGCGGGCTGGATTGCAGCTCGCGCACGGAGCGCGGGCGCGGCAGGTCGATCTCCACTTCGCGCACGATGCGCCCCGGGCGCGGCGTCATGACGATCACGCGGTCCGACAGGGTGATGGCTTCCGCCAGGTCGTGCGTGATGAAGACCACCGTGCGCTTCTCGCTGTCGTACAGGCGCATCAGCGTGTCGTGCAACATGATCTTGGTCTGCGCATCGAGCGCGCCGAAGGGCTCGTCCATGAGCAGCAGCGGCGAATCGAGGCAGAAGGTGCGGGCCAGCGCGACGCGTTGGCGCATGCCGTGCGACAGCGCCTTGGGCAGCGCCTTCTCGAACGAGGCCAGGCCGACCTGCGCGAGCAGGTGCCTCGCCTTCTGCTCGGCCTGCGCGCGCGGCACGCCGCGGATTTCCATGCCGTAGCAGGTGTTGTCGAGCGCCGTGCGCCAGGGCAGCAGGCAGTCGCGCGCCAGCATGTACGACACGGCTGGATTGCCCAGCGCCGGCTTCTGCCCGAACAGGCTGATGCGGCCCTCGTAGGGCTTGTCGACCAGCCCCGCGAGCAGGTTGAGCAGCGTGGTCTTGCCGCAGCCGCTCGGCCCGATGACCGACACGAACTCCTGCTGGGCAACGTTCAACGAGGTATCGGCGAGCGCCTGCACGCCGTTGCCGAAATCGAGCGAGACGTGATCCACCTCGACGGCATGCGGGCCTGTCGCCGGCGCGCGGCCCGGCCTGGCATGCGCAGCGGAATCGATGGGTACCACCTTGAGGGCCGCCGTGTTCATCGCGGGTCGAGCAGGAGGGTGGTGGTGTCGAAGCGCTGCGGCAACTGCTTCTTGTTCAGCAGGTGATCGGCATTCGCCTGCAACGCGACCTTGTCGAGCTTGAACACGGCCGCCGGCACCGACGCCTTGATCGCGGCGGCCAGGATCTTGTCGCCCTGCGGCTGGTTGAGCTTGAAATACTGCTGGTGGATCTTCAGCACCTCGTCGAAATTGGCCGGGTCCTGGTAGAAGGTTTCGGCATCGGTGAAGGCGCGGCGCAGCGCCTCGATCACCTGCGGTTTCTCCTTGGCGTACTGGGCGCGGATCCACAGGGGCGCGGCGGCGCCGTTGAGCTTGCGCAGTTCGGCACTGCCCTCGCCGCGCCGCATGTCCACCACCATCCTGCACGTCTTGAGCACTTCGCAGAACGCGGCCAGCGGCTCGAAGCTCAGCACCGCGTCGACCTGGTTGTTGGTGAGCGCGGGGTAGGCGGTGTCGGGCGCGCCGACCGCGACGAAGGTGACATCGGTGTTCGCCATGCCCGCGCCGGCCAGCAGTTCGACGAATTGAAGTTCGGCGCCCGAGCCGCGCGCGGTCACGCCGATCTTCTTGCCCTTGAGGTCGGCCATCACGGCCGGGTAGCCTTTGGCCAGGTTCGGCAGGTTCACCGTGTTGTTGGCGACCAAGAAGAAGTTGGTGTCGCGCAAGGCATTGCCGAGCACCTTCAGGTCAGCACCCTTGGCCGCCGCCTGCATGCCGACCTCGGCCGCCGCGCCACCCACGTCGATGCTGCCGCCGATGAGCGCTTGCAGCACCAGCGGTGCACCGGGGATGGTTTGCAGCGTGCACTTGAGCCCGTACTTCTCGCAAAACTGCTTGGCCACCACGACGCGGGCCAGCGGATTGCCGACGCCCGGGTAGTCGTTGATGCGCACCGTTTCGCCGCCGCCCAGGTTGGCTTGCGCCATGCACGTGGCCGCTGCTGCGAACAGGCCGAAGCCGGCAAGGATCGAACGCGAATATTTCTTCATGACATGTCCCTCGGTTCAGTTGTGCGTGGCCCATCGCCCTCGGGCGCGGGCTTCGTCGAATCAGCTGGCGCGCGCCTTCGGCGAGCGCTTGGCGTGAGCTTTCGCCTTTGAAGGCGCCTTCGACGATGGCGATGGCTTCGCGGCAGGTGTCGGCGCCGGCTCTTGTGGCTCCAGCGCCGAGCGCGTGAACACGCCGCGCGCTTCCAGCTTGCGCACGGTCTGCGTCATCACTTCCTCGGCGGCTTCGCGCCGCATGTGCTTGGTCTTGAGCGTCATGTTGGCCGGCCACACGCTCTTCTCGTAGATCAGGCGGAACAGCTCCGAGCGGATGTGCGGGATCCAGTTGAAGTTCTTCGCGTTGCTGCGGTGGTAGCGCAGCGCCTCGATGTTCAGCGGCGCCGACACGAAGCAGTCGTCATGCGAGTCGTTGAGGTGCATCAGCGAGCCGCGGTAGTCGACGATCATCGACTTGCCGCCGCAGAAGAAGCCCTGGCTCTGCTTGTCGTCGATGAAGTGGCGGCCGGTGTTGGGCGCGAGCACGTAGCAGGCGTTGTCGAGCGCGCGCGAGCGGTTCTGGATCTCCCAGGCGCCCTGCGTCGTCTTGTTCTCCATCGAGCTGGGGCGGTAGATGATCTCGGCGCCGTTCATGGCCACGCCGCGCGCGGTCTCGGGCAGGTTGCCTTCCATGCAGATGCAGGCGCCGATGTTGCCGATGGGCGTACGCGCCACCGGGAAGAAGGCGTCGAGGTCGTCGCCGAACATCTCCACCCACTGGTCGTACACGTCGTGCGGCGTGGTGCTGTGCTCGATGGTGAAGATGATGTTCTTGCGATGCTGGTGAATGATCTTGCCGGCCGGGTCGATGATGAACATCGTGTTGAAGAAGCGGTCCGGAAACTCGGGCATGCGCGCCTTGGCCTGCGCAATGATGTAGATGCCCCACTTCACCGCGCGCTCGGCCAGCACGTCGGTCACCGGGCCGGGAATGTCGATGGCGCCGCGTGCGGCATAGGCGGCGGAATCCCAGTCGCGCAGTTCGTCCGGAAAGCCCTGGATCGCGCCTTCGGCCAGCGCCAGCAGCTTCACCGGGTTCTCGATCGACGACAGCACCGCCACGTCGATCATGTTGCAGATGTGGTCGAGATTGCGCTTGAAGTTGGGCGTGTCGCTCAGCGAGTACATGCAGTCGAAGGTGCGCGTCTGCAGGCCGATGGCGGTGTAGATGGGGATCATGTCGTGGGTCCTTGCGAATCGTTGTCTGTCAGGCGGAGGCGCTGCGGGCGGGGCCGTGCACGCGCTGCGTGCCGGGCGCGAGTTCGGCGGTACTTTCGATCTCGTCGGCATCGAGCAGGCGGATGGTCATGGCCTCGGGGTCGATCTCGACCATGGCGCCATGCGCGATCTGCGCGGTGATGTCGCCATCGAAGCCGGCCAGCATCGTCACGTCGCCGAGGGCCGCACCCTGCGCGAGGATGGTGTTGACGGTGTTGAAGACGATGGCCACCGGCGCCATGTGACGCGAGCGCATCTCGTGCAGCATCCACGCGGTGGCCACGCCGCCCTTGGCGGTGTCGAGCACCAGCACGCGGTTGACATAGGACTGCCCTACCAGCTTGTGCGCCGGCCGCGAGAACACGCCCTGCAGGCGGTTGAGGTCGTAGCGCGCGGAAAAGCCGTCATGCGCGACCAGGGCCTGGCCGACGACGCGGCGCCCCATCGCATGGCGCGCCTTGAACACGGTGTTGCTGCTCATCGGAGGACCCCTGTTTCTGCAGCCTCGACGCAGCTGCGCATGGAGGCGAGCATCGGCACGTAGCCATAGCCGCCGAGGATGTTGACCAGCTTCGCGCTGTTGGTGGCCAGCCGCTTCCATCCCTTGGCCTCGCTCATCTCGCGCGCATACGACTGATAGAAGCACATGCCCGACAGCACGCTGCCACCCGCGTCCTCGATCGCCTCGGTGTAGCCGAAGCGGTCGCAGTCGGGCTTGACCTGCGGGCTGGTGACGGCGAGCAGCGGTCGCTTGAAGCGCCGGCCTTTGCACATCGCGGCCAGTTCGCGCAATTCGTAGATGCTCAACTGCGGCGCGGAGAACACGACCACGTCGATGGCGTCGTCCACTGCATAGCTCTGGCGCAACGCAACGATGTCCGATTCACCGATGCGATGCGCAACGGGCAGTTTGTCGCCGCCGACATCCGACAGGCGCTGCGCCTCGGGCGTGATGCCGACCAAGTGGAACAGCGCGGTCGAGCCGAAGCTCGCCATGGCCGCGCCGAAGTGCTTCAGCTCGTCGGAGGTTGGCGCGCGATCCAGTCCTTCGACCACCGGCACGGCCCAGTAGTTGCCTGCCAACCGGCCAATGACGCCGCCGAGCGCGCCCCAGTCGTTCAGCTCGCGCGGCGTCCAGTCGAGCCGTATGCGCAGCGTGGCCTGCCGCTGTGCGTCCAGGTGATAGCCGTAGCGCGGCGTGCGGCCGGTGAGCCCGGCCGCCAGCGCCGACGGACCGCCTTCGAAGTTGGAGCGCGCACCACCGACGGAATTCGAATAGATGACCACGCCGGTGTCGCCGAAGGCCACGTGCTCTCCGCGCGTCGCGGCCAGCACGGTCTGGTAGTTGATGCAGGTGTCCGTCATGCTGACGCCGAGGCGCTTGAATGCGCCGATCGCGCGCTGTTCGAGTTCGAGCATCCAGTCGGCCTGGCCCAGCATCGAGGCCTTCGAGAAGTCGGTGCCGCGCGGATCGGTGATCGTCGGGATGCGCACGCCGCCTTCTCGCGCGTCGGCCAGCTTCTCGAGCCAGACCACGCCGGCCTGCCCCAGGCTTTCGGTGTCGGCCATGATGTGCGCCTGCGTCACCGGCACGAAGTCGCGCGCGCCGAAGAAGTTGCCGACCTTGATCTGGTGCTCGATGGCGGTCCGGGCCACGGTGCCGGCCTCGCCGGCGAGCATGGCCTTCTCTTCGTCGTTCAGGGTCATGGCGCCTGAACCGGGCGGGACGGCCCGGCGTGGCTGATCGGGCGGCGCGACGCCGCGCTGTAGGACTTGTGCATGCAAGGGCTTATCTCCTGGCGGTGCGCGGTGCGCGCGTGGGGTGGGAAGCTGCGACGGATGCGCCCGGCGCGGTGGGACGCAGTGCGCTGGTCAGTTCCATCGGGCCCGGCACACTGAGCTTGAAGGTGTAGCGCTCCGGCACGATGTGGATGCGCATGTGTTCGCACGCCGCGCCTGTCACCGAGTACGACGTCCTCTGCATCAGCATCACGTGGCTGCGGGCGTCGAGCCCCAATTCGGCCGCCACCCCGTTGCTGGCCCGCGCGCACTGGATCGACACATCCGCGCTGCCGATGCGCACGCCCAGGAACTGCTGCAGGATTTCGTAGACGGCCAGTTGCTTCGCGCGCTCCTCACCCAGCTGGGCCGCTTCGGCCGGCAGGTAGGCTTCGACGACGGCGAAGGGCTCGCCGTCGACACAGTAGCGGCGGCGCAGGCGCACCGGCAGATCGAGGCCTTGCGGCAGGTCGCGGTCGACACGCCCGCTGGAGGCGGAGAACTCGAGCAATTCGGTTTGCGGCTCGATGCCCTGGCTGCGCAGCGCATCCTGGAAGCCCTGCAGCGTGCTGAGGTCCTGCTGGATGGCGGCACGCGTCACGAAGGTGCCCTTGCCGCGATGGGACACCAGCTGGCCATTGCCGGTGAGCAGCTGGATGGCCTGCCGCACGGTGACGCGGCTGATGCCGTACGTGGCCATCAGTTCCGCCTCGGTCGGCACTTTCTGCCCGGGCGCAAGGCGCGCGCTCGAAATCTCGTCGGCCAGGCGGTTCGCCAACTGCACGTAGAGCGGCTCGTGGCTCGACGCCTCGAGGGGCCGCGTATCGGGCATGGAAGAGCGAAGGTTGGCGGCGGACACTGGTAAGTTGTATTAAATCGTCTTAATACATTGAAGCACAACAACATCCGATGAGCATCCGGGTTTCACCTGACGCGTCTTAGACCGTCGTCTCCGCCGTCTTATCTCGCCGTCTCTTGCTGCGCCGGGCGCTTCGCCTTGCGCCTGCCTCCATTCCGGATCAGAGGTGCCCGGGAGCGTCGTTGGCGTTGTGGCCAGGTGCGTCGTCCGCGGCATGGCCGACACCATGAGGCGCTGCGTTGGCGGCGTCGTGACCCGGCGCGTCGTCTGCGGCGTGACCCACGCCATGAGGTCCCGGGGCGTTGGCGTCATGGCCCGGTGCGTCGTCTGGCGCATGGCCTACGCCGTGGCCGGCCCCTTGGGCTGCGCCGTGGCCGCCGTGACCGCTTCCTGAATTGCTCGCGCTGGCGCTGCTGCTTGCGGCTGCGCCCGAAGCGCCGGAGCCGGAGCCGGAGCCGGAGCCGGAGCCGGAGCCGGAGCCGGAGCCGGAGCCGGAGCCGCCTGACCCTGACCCTGACCCTGACCCAGACCCTGACCCAGAGCCCCCCGACCCTGCCGAGCCACCGGATCCACCAGCCCCCGCGGATCCACTTGAACTACCCGATCCACTCGACCCGCCCGATCCGGCTGAACCACCCGAGGCGCTCCCGCCTGCAGAGCCACCCGATCCACCGGAGGAACCCGACCCGGCCGAACCGCCCGATCCACCCGAGCCTCCTCCGCCCCCGCTACCCCCGCTACCCCCGCTACCCCCGCTACCCCCGCTACCCCCGCTGCCTCCGCTACCTCCGCTACCGCTTCCACCGCCACCGCCCCCACCACCGCCGTGCGCCAATGCCGCACTCATGGTCATACCCAACGCCAATGCCACGATGCCGGCCGAGGCCGTCCTTCTGAATTTGTCCATGCTGCTCTCCATCAAAGTTGATGGCGTGTGAAATTTACCCACGCCTGAACTGGAGACTACGTGTGAAATTTACCCACGTCAATCTTTTGTGTGATTATTTCCCACGAGTTTCAACTAGACTCATTTGCCGGCCCTGCCTTGTTCTCCTGTGCCCATGCCCGAAGACACCCCTCCTTCCAACGTCACGCCACCGCGCGCATTCGTGCAGGCGCTGCGCCATGCGCTGCGGCCTCTGGTCAAGCTCATGCTGTCGCGCGGCGTGACGTTCACCTATGCGAGCGAACTGTTGAAGTCGCTGTTCGTCGAGGTGGCCGACCGCGATTTCCGGCTCGACGATAAGGTGCCGACGGACAGCCGCGTGAGCCTCGTATCCGGCGTGCATCGCAAGGAGGTGAGCCGCCTGCGTCTGGCGATGGAGTCCGGTGAGGAGACCATTCCCGAAGTGGTCTCGCTGGGTGCGCAGGTGGTCGCGCAGTGGATGGGCGCGCCGCCGTACATCGACGAGGCCGGCGCACCCCTGCCGCTGGCCCGGTTTGCTAGCGAAGGCGCCGAACTGTCGTTCGAGGCGCTGGTCGCGCGCGTGAACCGCGACATCCGCCCGCGCGTGGTGCTGGACGAGTGGCTGCGCCTGGGGGTCGTGCACATCGACGATGCGGGCCACGTGTGCCTGAACGCCGGCGCTTTCGTGCCGACCAAGGGCTTCGATGAAATGAGCTTCTACCTGGGACACAACCTGCACGACCACGCCGAGGCGGCAGCGCACAACCTGATGGGGGGCCAGCCGCCGTTCATGGAGCGCAGCGTTCATTACGACGGGCTCGGCAGCGAGGCTGTTTCGAAGTTGGCAGAGCAAGCAGGCACGCTGGGGATGCAGGCGCTGGTCGCGGTCAACAAGAGCGCGCTGGCATCGGCGAAGCGGGCCGGCGGCGGCGATGCTTCCACGCGGCAGCGCATGACTTTCGGGGTGTACTTCTATGCCGAGGATTCGGCGCCCGCGGTTGCACCGCCCGCAGCTGCTGCGCTGGCGGCATCGGCTGCATCGGCTGCGAAGAAAAAAGCAAAGGGTCCGAAATGACCGGGCGCATGCCTCGCTCGCTTGCAGCGGGTGCGCTGCTCGGCCTAGCGCTGCTGCTGCCGGTCGTGGGAGTGCATGCGCAATCCACCAACATCTGCGAGCGCGGTGCATCGTTGGTGAACCCGACCGCGCGCGCTTCGCTTGCGTCGGGCGGCGACAGCGGCGGCAGCGGCGGCATAGGCGGCATAGGCGGCACGGGCATCACGGCACGCGCCAGTGGCGAAGGTGCCACGGGTGGCATCGGCGGCACGGGCGTCACGGCCCGCGCGGGCGATCCGACCGGCGGCATCGGCGGCACTGGCATCGTCGGCGTGATCACGGGCTTCGCGAGCATCTGCGTCAACGGCGTCGAGGTGCAGTTCGACACGCGCACGCCGGTCTTTGACAACGGCCAGTCGACGAGTGCGCGCGAATTGGCCGTGGGCCAGGTGGTCGCGGTGCGCGCGACGGGCGCGGGCAACGACATGCGTGCCCAAGGCATTGCGGTGATGCACGCGCTGGTCGGGCCGATCGAAGCCATCGATGGCGGCGCGGGAACGGTGCGCGTGCTCGGGCAGACGGCAAGGGTGCGTCCGGCCGACGCGCTGAACGGCAAGCGCATCGGCGATTGGGTGCGGCTCAGCGGACACCGGCAGTCGGACGGCCTGCTCGTGGCTTCGCGCATCGAGGTGCGGCCCGCCAACGCCACCGCCACCACGACCCGACTGGCGCAGGTCGCGGGTCGTGTGGAGGCGGTCACGCCCGATGCCATGCAGGTCAGCGGCACGCGCGTGCGGCTGGATGCGCGCGCGGCACCACGCAATATCGAGCGCGGCGCCGAAGTGCTTGTCACCGGCCGCTGGATCGGCGACGCGCTGGTGGCGCAACACGTGACGGTCGACCCGACGGCCAACCAGTTGGGACAGGTGCGCGACGTCGTGCTCGAAGGCTATGTGCGGGAACTCGGCGGCGGGTCGATGAGCCTCGACAGGGGCGGCAGCCTGCAACTCGATGCACAGGCGCGTGTGGCGGGGGGTAGCCCGGCTGATCTCGTGGTGAATCAGTTCGTGCGCGTGACGGGCCGCATGGATGCGCAGCGGCGCATCGTGGTGGATCAGGTCTTGATCGAGGCGGGCGGGCCGGGCGGAGGGGCTGGCGGCGGCTCGGGTTCATCCAGCACTTCCGGTTCGTCGAGTTCGGGGCATGGGTCGAGTGGGTCGAGTGGGTCGGGTAGCTCGAGTGGTTCGGGTGGTTCGGGTGGTTCGGGCAGTGACTCCAGCGGCTCTGGCGGCTCTGGCGGCTCTGGCGGCTCTGGCGGCTCTGGCGGCTCTGGCGGTTCAGGAACCTCGGGCGGATCGGGAAGTTCCGGCGGTTCCAGCGGCGGCAGCGGCAGCGGCGGTGGCAGTGGTGGCAGTGGTGGCAGTGGTGGCAGTGGTGGCAGTGGTGGCAGTGGTGGCAGTGGTGGCAGTGGTGGCAGTGGTGGCAGCGGTGGCAGCGGTGGCGGCGGTGGTGGCGGCAGTGGTGGAAGCGGAGGCGGCGGAGGCGGCGGTAGCGGCAAGTAGCTGACCATCCCCACCCCGGCGCGACGATCCGGCGCACGCCGCACCTCCCCCGCATTGGGGGTGCCATCACCGATGCCTTGTCCCACCATGTCACCCCGCCGTCCGTCACCAACCGATCCGCACGCCCGCCTCCCGGGAGCCTCGTCATGGGCTTCCGCCATTGACGAGCGTCGGCTTTGTCACGACAACTGCGGGACACCACAGGGGGTCATGCGCGACCGTGCAACCCGTCAAGACGACGGCGCGGCGCGCACCACAAGGAGCGCGGAAATGGGGCCAACAACGATCAAGCGAAGCACCGTCCTTGGCGGCATCACCAACCTCTCGGTGCTGGCGCCGGTCAAGAAAGGCATGGTGATCGGCTTCGAGCCCATCAGCTATCTCGAACGTTTGCGCAAGGTGCTCGACGCGCTGTACTCGGCGCGCCAGAACGTGCGCGAATCGGAGCTGCTGCAGCCGGTGTTCCCTGATTCGGTCGGCCAGTTCGGCATCATCGACCACTTCCGCTATGCCCTGGTCCCGCCGGTGCCCGGCCTGCCGCTCGACGAGGCGCAGCCGGAAGACGGCACCTGGCGCCTGTCGCTCAACGTGACCTTCGACGGCGGCTGGGAGCCCTACATGCGGGTGATCTACCGAGACCTGGGCGAACTGCTCGACCTGCTGTTCTGCAACTGCGACGACTACCCCGGCTCCAAGACCTCGCGCTACGAGGACTATTGCGCCTGGGTGCGCCGCAACGAAGTCGCGGGCGGCACCTTCTATGCCGATTCGGTGATGCCGCTGGGCGACCACGAATACCTGGCGGAAGTGGAGAAGGCGCAGCGCGAAGGCGGCGGCGACGCGACCACCGACGCAGCCATCGCCAGGCTGGCCCTGGCCTCGGAGCCGAAGGCGCGCAAGGACGCGCAGGACCGCGCGCTGAGCGGCGGGCTGAAGACCGTCGTCAGCGCGCTGGTGCTGCCCTTGCGCACCCTCACCGGCCTGTACCGGCTGTCCGTCTACTTCCCGCCGGGCGACGCTGCCAACCACGATGGCGACCGGGGCACGCTGCGCCGTTTCGCCCAGTCGGTGCTGCGAGGCTCCATCGACCTGATGACCTTGCTGGACAAGCCCAGCACCCCGGGACATGCCGATTGGGTCGCTGCCCAGGCCAAGCTGGTGCCCTACGCCGACCAGCTGAAGTGGCTGCTGGGCGCGTCCCCCGCGACCTTGCCGGCGCCCGCCGACCCGCCCTTCGATCCGGCGCGGATCCAGAGCCACATCCTCACCAACAAGGAACCCGTCACGCATGCCTGCGTCGTGTTGCTGCGCGTGAAGGACCCCGCGCTGGCGCGCAGCTCGCTCTCGGCGCTCGCGCCCCGCTGCGGCGTGCTGGCCGGCACCGGCATCGCCTTCACCGTCGGCTTCACGCATGCGGGGCTGGCGGCACTCGGGATCGCGAAGTCCCGCCTCGCGGGCTTTCCGCAGGAATTCGCCGAGGGCATGGAGGCGCGCAGTTCGCTGCTCGGCGACGTGCGCGCCAACCATCCGGACCGCTGGAACCGGCCGCCGGCCTGGCGCCATGAAGACAGCGGGAACCGGGTCGACATGAAGGCCGTGCACGTGCTCGTGCACCTGCGGCTGCGGGACCCGAAGAATTCCTCGTTCGGGTTGCACCCGCTGCTGGCGGCCGAGGTGGATGCACTGGATGCGAAGTCCGGCCTGCGTGTGCTCGCCGTCCAGCCGACCTTCGCCGTGCGCAATGCGCAGGGCGAAATGGCGGGCCACCTGAACTTTGCCGATGGCATCAGTCAGCCGAGGATCGACCCCACCATGGCCCCTGCGGCGGACCCGCCCCCGCCATTCGACGATCGGGTCTGGCCCGGCGAAGTGCTGCTCGGCCATGCCAACAACCGCAAGGACCCGGCGAACCCGGGCATCGACCCGTTGCGGCTGGACGGCACCTTCGTGGCGGTGCGCAAGCTGCGCCAGAACATGGACACGCTGGACGCCGCCATGTCCGGGCACACGCAGCCCGAGCGCGACGACCTGCTGAGCCGCATGATGGGTCGGCAACGCGACGGCACGCCGCTGGTGCCGCTGCCGCCCGGGGCCGGCCAAAACGACTTCAACTACGACAAGGCCAGCGACGCCTGCCCCTATCACTCGCACATCCGTCGCGCCAACCCGCGCGACCGCCGGCAATACACGCCACGCATCATCCGCCGGGGCATGTCCTATGGCCCGCCGGTGGCCACCGACCCGTCCGCGGAGCGCGGCCTGGTGTTCATGGCCTATTGCGCCAGCCTGTCGGAGCAGTACGAGACGCTGCAGCGCTGGATCACCGGCGGCAACAGCAGCGGCGTGGGCTCTGCGCAGGGGGACGCCTTCCTGCGCGTGCCGCAGATCGGCGAGAAGTACACCTTCCGCTACCTCGACAAGAACGGCAACGTGGCCCGCTTCGTCCTCGATGACAAGCCGCTGGTGCACCTGGAGTGGGGCCTGTATGCGTTCGTGCCGTCGCTGGCCGCACTGTCGACGCTCGATGCCTGGCAGGCAGAACTGCCGAAGGCCTGCAAGCCCGCCGATCCGCCCCCGCCGACCGCGGAGCAGCTCGAAGAGGCCGAGCGGGAGCAGGTGCGGCAGCGGCTGGACGACCCCGACAGGGCGCCGGCCGCCTGGAAGCTCGTGCGCGAGGGCGCCAAGGACGCCCCGGCCTGCACGGCCTACGGCCACCTGCTCGGCACCTACGCCGAGGTGCTGGACGTCATGAAGGACGATGGCATCCGCTACTCGGTCCAGGGCTACGGCGATCGCATGGATCAATCGATCGGCCTCAACCTGCTGGGCCTGGACGGCGCCAGGCACACGGCGCAACTGGCCCTCAACACGGCTGTCCTGAACATCGATGAAAAGACCGCCTACAACCGGACACTCGCCGTGGTGAAGGGCCTGCTCGCCGACGCCACGAAGTTCCCGGACCTGCCCTCGCCCCTCAAGGATGACGTGGTCCGGCGACCGGTCGACACGTTGACCCTCGCAGACTACGTGATGGCCGCGCTGTGCACCCACTGGATCGGGCTGCCGGAGGCGCACGGCACGTACATGGTCCCCGGCGGCCGCGTCGAGGAGAACCCTCCGACGCCGCGTTGCCCGGGCAACTTCGCCACCGCATCGCGCTACATCTTCTCGCCGCAGCCGCGCGACGGGGTGGAGAAAGAAGGCCGGGCCCAGGGCAAGGCGGTCCTGAAAGCCGTGCAGGACTGGCTCCGCGAAAACGGCGCCGCCGGATTGGGCTCGCTCGCCCAGGAGATCCTCGCCGGCCTGAACAAGACCTCCACCACGCCGGTTTCCGTCACCGATCCGATCTTCGCGCTCAACCTGGCCGGCGTGCTGCTCGGCTTCCCGCCCACGGTGGAAGGCAACTTCCTGCGCACCATGGAGACCTGGATCAAGGAAGAGACCCTGTGGGAATGCCAGCAGGCGCTGTTCGACGCCACCGGCGGTGCGGAACCCAGCTACGACCAGGCCAACGCGGCGCTGCGCAAGCCGCTGCTGGCCACCATGCGCAAGCGGCCCGTGCCGGAGATGCTGTGGCGCTGCCCGGTCGACGCCAAGGGGGCGGTCGACAAGCAGCCGAAGAACCACGTCGTGCTGGGCCTCACCTCGGCCTTGACGGACCCCGCGGCGCCCGACGCGCTGATGTTCGGCCGCAACCAGCCCGACGAGGCCGGCGGCAGCCCGTGCGCGCCCAACGAGACCGTGCATGGCTGCCCCGGCTACTACATGGCGATGGGCGTGATGCTGGCCATGTTCGCGGGCCTGCTGAACGCCGGCTCCCTGCGGCCGACCGGCTCGCCGGTGCTGCTGATCCTGACGCCGAAGCCGACGCCGACGCCGACCCCGCCGCCCGCCGGGTTGCCACCGACGACCGCACTGGTGGCCGAATTGGTATCGCTGGCCGCATCCGCACCCGCCATGGGCACGACTTCCGCCGCAGCCGATGAGACGCCTACCGACTGCTGATTAGCTGGCCGCGCTCAGGGCCGCCCCGGCGGGCGCCGTCTCGCGCTCGTCGCGCTTGCCCGCCTCCATCGCCGACTGCAGCCACAGCGCTTCCGCGAGGTGCCAGCGCATGCCCATGCGCTCGAATCCGGCGATGGCAGCGTCGAGCAGGGCGTTCTCGCGCTGGCCGCGATGCTGCCAGGCGATCTCGGCGGCGCACAGTTGCGTGACCGCGATCTCGTGCGCCGAATCGCGTGCCCGCCCCGCCTGCATCGCGCGGTCGAGGTAGTGCTGCACGCGCTCAGGGCGGTGCGCCGAGACGCCGCGGGCCAGCGCGCGGTAGCTCATGGCCGCGCCCAGCAGGTCGCGCTGGCGGCTGCGCCGCAATGCCAGCGCGGCATGGCGGCGGACCTCGGCATGGCGTCCCGCGTGGGTCAGGCCTGCGGCCAGCCAGCCGTGGTTGAGCGAACGGAACAGGCCGCTCTGGCGCGGCTGCAGCCACGCCGTCACGTCGATGATGGTCTGCAGGCATTCCGGCCGGCGCGTCAGCATCCAGCTGGCGAAGGCATCCATGGCGCGCGCCACCGACAGCTGCGTGAGGCTGCGCGTAGCCTCGGCGAAGCGCCCGGATTCCCTGGCAGCGGCGCTCGCTTCCTCCCAGCGTCCCTGCCACAGCAGGACGGCGGCGTGCAGGCCATGGACCGTGTTGCCGATCTCGTGGGTGATGCCGGTGATGGAGCCCAGCGCTTCGTCGAAGCATTCATGCGATTCGGCGAACTGCCCGCGATCGCCGAGCAGGAAGCCCCGGCAGGACAGCGAGAAGGCCAGCCCGACATTGACATGGCGGCTGCTGCGATGCTGCTTCTTCACGGCGATGGCCTCGTCCAGCAGCGCCAGCGCGCGGTCGTAGTTGGCGGCGGCGTGGTGCGCTTCGCCGAGCGCGGCCACCACCTGCACCACCAGCTTTTCGTCCTGCGTCGCCCGCGCCTCGACCAGCGCCCGCTCGCAGTGCGCGACTGCCGCGCGGCCATCGCCCAGCCCATAGCTGATGTAGCCCAGCCAGTAGTGCGCGTGCCCGATGATCGACGCGTTGCCATAACGCTCGGCCAGTTCCACCGCGCGCACGTAAAGGGCCAACTCGCTGCGCACCGGGTCGAACACGCAGACACGGCCCAGCCGGTGCGCGATGGAGACCCAGTGCAAGGCCACCGCCGGGCTCTCCGGCAGGCGGTCCAGTGCGGCCAGCGCCACCCGGTACAGCGCGCGGGCGCGGTCGAGCGCGGAGGCCGACAGCGCCTTGTCGCCCGCCAGCTCGGCATAGCGGGCCGCCTGCACCGCATCGCCGCCGGCATCGAAGTGCATGGCCAGCGCCTCCAGGGCCTCGTCCTGCGCTTCTGTGGCGCTGTGCGCCTGCATGGCCTCCGCGATGCGCAGGTGCAGCGACTGGCGCAGATGCAGGCCGACCGATTCGTAGATGATGTCGCGCGTGATGCCGTGCTTGAAGCGCAGCGTTCCGGCCCGCTCGCCGGGGAAGATGAAGTCCTGCTCGGCCAGACCCAGTTGCAGGGGGCCATCCGCGCGCTGCCCGGTGATGCTTTCAAGCAGCCAGGCGGGGATCACGTTGCCGATCACCGCGGCTGCGCGCACCAGCTCGATCTGCGGCGCCGACAAGTGCTGCACGCGCGATTCGACCAGCCGGTTCAGCCAGCCGGCGCCCTGCGCCCGTCCCAGGCGCCGCCCGCCATCGCCGCGCGCGGCGGAATGGCACAGCTCTTCGAGGAACAGCGGGTTGCCATTGGCATGCCGGCAGATCTCCTCGGCCACGAACGGGTCGAGCACGTGCAGGCGCGCCGCGATGGCGCGCCGGGCTTCATCGTCGGACAGCGGCGCCAGCTCGATGGTCTGGTCGGCCGCGACGGGCGCATTGGCAGCCGATGTGATGCGCGTGGACAGCACGACCAGCAAGCGGCTGTCAGTGCGCTTGCGCAGCGCGGCCAGCACCTGGTGCGAGGCATCGTCGGCCCACTGCCAGTCGTCGACGAACAGCAGCAGCGGCCGTTGCCCGGCCAGCCGGGCGAACAGGGCATCGAAGGCGTCCGGCGTGTGAGGCTGCGCCTCGTCGGCCACCGCCTGCAGCATGTGGTGGAAGGGCTGCAGCGGCTCGGCGCCGAGTGCGCTTTCGCAATAGCCGCGCAGCACGGTGCACCCGCGCTGCACCACCCGGCTCAGGAAGTGCTCGACCAGTCGCGTCTTGCCCATGCCCGGCGGCCCGGCCACGGCCACCGAACGGGTGCGCCCCTCCATGGCGTCGTCCATGGCGCGTTCCAGCAACGCGAGTTCCGCGCGGCGTCCGACAAAGGCGGTGGACCCGTGGCGCGACGAGGCGCTGAAGCTCTCCGCCAGGCTGGCGCGGGCGTCGACGCGGTACACCAGCAGGGGTGCGGCGCGGCCCTTGACCTGCAGCAGTTGCGGCGGCCCGGTCACGAAGAAGCGACTCGCCGGACCGAGCGTCTCCTCGCTGACCAGGATCTCGTGCGGACCCGCGGCATCGGACAGGCGCGAAGCGACGTTGGGCACCGGCCCCAGCAGTTCGAAGCGACCCAGCTCGACGTCGCCGGTGCTCATCAGCACCAGCCCGGAATGGATGCCGGTGTGCAGGCAAAGGTGCCGGCCGGCCGGCAGGTAGGGCCGCAGGTCGCGGATGCGCTGGTGCATCTCGAGCGCTGCCGCGACGGCGCCGCGCCCGTCGTCCTCGCGCGTGACCGGATAGCCGAACATGGCCAGCAGGCCGTCGCCCTGCACGCGCACGACGATGCCGCCATGGCGCGGGATGGCATCGTGGTAGACCTTGCGCACGGCGGCGAGCACAGTCGCGTAGTGCTCGGCCTCCATGATCTCGGCCAGTTCAGTCGACTGGGAGAGGTCGGCAAACAGCAGGGTCAGGTAGCGCCTGCCCAGGGCCATGCCGGCCTTCTCCCCATGCGCATCGTCTTTCATCGGAATCGGTATCCCACGGCTTCGGTGCAACGGTCGAATGGATCGACCGCCCGGCACGCTGTTGCTTGTTGCGCCAAGGGTCCGCCGGAATTTGCCACAAGTCAATCGGCTGTGCATCCGGCGTTTCGCGAGTCCGCGTCGGCGCAAGCCAGTTCGCGCGCGGCGCAGAAGGCGTGAAGATTCCGTAGCGAGGGCGCCGAGGTCGGCGTCCGCAGTAGGAATATTCACACCTTCTACAAGGCGGAGTGGCGGGCTAGGTGTACCTGATGCAAGGTGATCTTGCGCACCTCGGCCTGGCTGGTCTCGATGTGCGCGCGCAGCAGCATCGCGGCCTGGTCGCCGCGGTTGGCGCGAATGGCCTTGAGGATCTTGGCGTGTTCGTCGTAGGTGGCTTCGATGCGCGGCTGCATGGTGAAGTCGAGCCTGCGGATGATGCGGATGCGGTCGGTCAGGTCGCGGTGCACGCGGGTCATCTCGGCATTGCCGGCGGCCGCCACCAGCGCGCAGTGGAAGGCCTCGTCCCATTCCGCGACCTGGGCGTTGTCGGAACTGCGTTGCGCCTGCGGCACCAGCCAGATGGTGCCCAGCGCGCTGAGCATCTGGCGGTTGATGCGGCGATCGGTCTCGCAAAGGCGGTGCACGGCCGTGGTTTCGAGCACCATGCGCAGGTCGTAGAGCTGCTCGAACTGGTCGAAGTCGAAGGGCAGCACGCGCCAGCCGCTGCGAAACAGCACTTCCACGAATCCCTCTTGCTGCAGCCTGAACAAGGCCTGCCGCACAGGGGTGCGCGAAACGCCCAGGCGCTCGCTGATCTCGTTCTCGGTGAAGCGATCGCCGGGGACCATGCGGAACTCCGCGATGTCGCGCTTGAGTTGCGCATAGACCTCGTCGGCGCGTGTGCGGAACACGACGACGTCGGTGTCTGCGGTGGAGGCGTAGACGGCGGTCACCGAGGGATCTTAGGCGGGGTTCCGCAGGGCAGCCAGCAATGATTTGCTCGGCGCCGTCCAGCCGACGATGGCGCCTTGCGCGCGGATCATCTCGACGGCGGCGGCCTTGAATTCGGGGAAGTAGCTTTCGGTGCAATCCTCGAGCAGCAGGCTGTCGTAGCCGCGATCGTTGGCTTCGCGCATGGTGGTCTGCACGCACACTTCGGTGGTGACGCCGGCGAACAGCAGGTGTGTGATGCCGCGCGCCTGCAGGATCTCGTGCAGGCCGGTGGCGTAGAAGGCGCCCTTGCCGGGCTTGTCGATGACGAGCTCGCCGTCGATGGGCGCGAGCGCGTCGATGATCTGGTTGCCGGGTTCGCCCATGACGAGGATGCGGCCCATGGGCCCTTCGTCGCCGATGCGCAGCTTGGGATTGCCGCGACCGCGCTTGGCGGGCGGGCAGTCGGACAGGTCGGGCTTGTGCGCCTCGCGGGTGTGGACGACGAGGCCGCCGGCCTGGCGCCACGCTTGCAGCACGGCCTGCGTGGCAGGCACGATAGCTTCGAGGAGCTTGACGTCGTTGCCCAGGGTCTCGCCAAAGCCGCCGGGCTCGATGAAGTCGCGCTGCATGTCGATGATGACGAAGGCGGTCTTCTGGATGTCCAGGGGATACGGGAAGGGAGCGGCTTCGATTTGCACTTTCGTCCTTTGGAGGTGGTCAGGCGGGCTTGTCAGTGGCGCGGCGATGGGTCAAGGTGCGGTCGCTGTTTTCGAGGTTGGCAGGTGGCGGGTGGCAGGGACGTTCGGGTGGCAGGGACGCTCGGCGTGCGGGGACCGGGGGCGGTGACGTTCGGGGGTGCGGCAGCGGGCTGCATGCGAAGTGCTCCGGGGGCCTTCACTGTGCCGGCCGCTTCGCGGCTGCCCTGCAGTGCTCGCGTCCGGCGGGGTCCACATGAACTCGCTTCGCTCAGACAGCATGTGGCCCTGATCCGCCGAACGCTGCGCGCTTCGGCGGCACAGAGGCGGCGCCCGGAGCACTTCGCATGCCACCCGCCGCCGTGGGTACGCTCGTGGGTGTGACTCCCTCTCCCTCCGGGAGAGGGCTGGGGTGAGGGCCGGGGCCGTCGGCCACCACGGCGCCGTGATGTTGATGTTCCCCACCGCCCATGTGCGCGCCGAGGACATGCCGCTCGGCCGTGGCGGCATCGGTCTCGTACACGATGCGGCCCTCGCTCATCACCACGATGCGGTCGGCCAGCTCCAGCAGTTCGTCTATGTCCTCGCTGATCAGCAGCACGGCGCCACCCTTCTCGCGCACCTGCACGATGCGGGTGTGGATCTCGGCGACGGCGGCGAAGTCCAGGCCGAAGACCGGGTTCGCGGCGATCAGGACGTTGATGTCGCCGGCGAGTTCGCGCGCCAGCACGGCGCGCTGCACGTTGCCGCCGGAGAGGCTGCGGATCGGCGCGCCCTCGCCCTGCGTCTTGACGCCGTACTCCGCGATCCACTCGCGTGCGCGGCTGCGCCACTTCGGGAAGCGGAGCATGCCGCCGCTGGCCAAGGGGGGCTGGTCGAAGTCGCGCAACGCCATGTTCTCGGCCACGCTCAGGTCGCCGACGCAGGCGTTGCGCAGCGGTTCCTCGGGCAGGCTGCGGACCTTGAGCCTGCGGTTTTCCTCGCGCTTCGCGTCATAGCGCTGGCCGCGCACCGTCACCTTGCCGGAGAGGCGCGGGCGCTGGCCCACGAGCGCCTCGACCAGTTCGCGCTGGCCGTTGCCCGACACGCCGGCCACGCCGAGGATCTCGCCGGCGCGCACCTGCAGGCTCAGCTCATGCACCGCCAGCGTGCCGCGGTCGCCCTGCGCGACGAGCTTCTCGACGCTCAGGGAGATCGCTGCATCGGCGGCCACCGGTTTCACGCCGTGGATCGCGCGGCCGCTGAGCGCGGCCTTCTCGCCCTCGTCGCCGAGGGCCAGTTCGGGTGGCGGGGCATCGCTCTCGCCCATCATCGCGGCGGCCAGTTGCTTGGGGCTGGTCTCAGCCACGCTGCAATGCTTGACGGCCTTGCCACGGCGCAGCACGGTCACGTTGTCGGCATAGGCCATCACCTCGCGGAACTTGTGCGTGATGATCAGGACCGTGCACTGGCCGCTGCGCGCGAACTCGCGCACATGGCCCAGCACCTCGTCGGCTTCCTGCGGCGTCAGCACGGAGGTGGGCTCGTCGAGGATCAGCAGGCGCGGCTTCAGGTAGAGCTGCTTGAGCAGTTCCAGCTTCTGCTTCTCGCCGGCCGCGAGCGAGGACGGGGTCACGTCCAGGTCAAGGCTGAAGGGTGTGGTCGCGAGGAATGCCTTCAGCTCCGCGCGCTTGGTCTTCCAGTCGATCAGCGCGGGCGTCTTGCCACCGGCCAGCAGCAGGTTCTCGGCCACCGTCATGCCGGGCGCCAGCGTGAAGTGCTGGTAGACCATGCCGATGCCGAGCTCGCGCGCGATGATCGGGTTGTGGATGTGTTCCTCGCGGCCATCGATCAGCACCGCGCCCTCTTCGGCCACCTGGAAGCCGGCCACGCATTTCACGAGCGTGCTCTTTCCTGCCCCGTTCTCGCCGAGCAGCGCATGCACGGTGCCGGGCTCGACGCGCATGGTCACGCTGTCCATCGCGGTGAAGGCGCCGAAGCGCTTGGTGAGCTGGAAGGTGTCGAGCGCGAGCGCACCGGTGCCGCGGGGCAAGGCGCCGATGGGTTGGGTGGGGGTGTCGTCAGCCATGGTGTCCTTCAGTCTTGGTCACGCGACGACCGCCAGCAGCGCGGTGGATTCGGCATGTGCGCCGAAGACTCCGCCCTGCATGGTGATCATCTTCAGCGCGGCGAGGTGGTTGCCGTGGTCGGTCGCGGCCGTGCAGTCCGACAGCAGCAGGCATTCGAAGCCGCGGTCGTTGGCGTCGCGCATGGTGGTGTGCACGCAGACGTCGGTGGTGATGCCGGCGAGGATCAGATTCTCGGTGCCGCGCGTGCGCAGGATCAGCTCCAGGTCGGTCGCGTAGAACGATCCCTTGCCGGGCTTGTCGATGACGACCTCGCCGGGCAGCGGCGCGAGCGCGGGGATGATGTCCCAGCCCGGTTCGCCGCGCACGAGGATGCGGCCGCACGGCCCGT
Source organism: Variovorax sp. dw_308 (assembly GCF_019207085.1). Lineage (GTDB taxonomy): Bacteria > Pseudomonadota > Gammaproteobacteria > Burkholderiales > Burkholderiaceae_C > Variovorax. Next base: position 244,723 of record NZ_JAATOM010000006.1, read on the forward strand.
CGTCGCCGATGCCGACGCCGTTGGCGCCGATCTGCCGCGAGCGCCAGCGCTTGTTGGCGGGCAGGTCGGCCAGGTCGGGACGGTGGCCTTCGCGCGTGTGGATGATGGCGAAGCCCAGCGGCCGCAGCGCGGCGAGCGTGCGCGCGATGGGTTCGATGGGCGCCTGCACCAGGGACAAGTCATAGCCCATCACGTCGACGTAGCCGCCCTTGCCGCAGAAGTCGGTCTGCATGTCGATGACGATGAGCGCGGTGTTGTCGGGGCGCAGGTCGCCGTTGTACGGCCACGGGTAGGGTTGCGCGGCGACGTGCCGTTCGGTGTGGATCGCGGTGATGGCGTTCATGGCGTGTTCGTCACTTCATCGGGTTCGCGCGAGACCGTGGCCGAGGTCGTCGGTGCGAGAAAGGGAGCGAGTTGCGAGCGGGGCGAGTGCCGAGCGCACTGGGTATCCCCCTCCGCGAATGTCCCCCGCCTTCGGCTCCTCCTTTATTTCGCTGCGGGGGACACCCAGCACCCTCGGCACAGGACAGTGCACGTCATGCGGGCCGATCGACGACCGCGCGTCTGGATCACGTCGACGGTGTGCTCCCCGCAGCGAAATAAAGGAGGAGGCCGCAGGCCGGGGGACATTCGCGGAGGGGAGTACGCCGTCGGCGTGATCCCGCCCCCAGTCCGCAACCGAATCCGAATCCGAATCCGAATCCGAATCCGAATCCGAATCCGACAACATAGCCAAGCCGAGGGGCCGCCTCACGTCAAGGCCCCTTCGAAGGGAGTCCGGCCAATCGAAGCGAGCAAGCATCGCGCAGACCTATCGCGTCGACGACAACTCGCCCGGGCTGCCGATCGCCACGCTGCCCGGCTTGCAGGTCAGCACCAGGATCACCAGCGTCAGCACATAAGGCACGGTGTTGAACAGGTGATAGCCCCAGCCCACGCCCACCGATTGCAGGGCCGGCCCGAGCGCGCCCGCGCCGCCGAACAGCAGCGCCGCACCCACGCAGCGCAGCGGGCTCCAGCGCGCAAAGATCACCAGCGCCACGGCGATGAGGCCCTGGCCGCTGGAGATGCCTTCGTTCCAGCTGCCCGGATAGAACAGCGTGAGCGATGCGCCGCCGAGCCCGGCGATCGCGCCGCCGGCGGTCGTCGCCGCGATGCGGATGCCCGACACCGAATAGCCCAGCGCCCGCGTCGCATTGGCCGAATCACCCGCCATGCGCACCAGCAGCCCGGCACGCGTGCGCGCGAAGGCCCACCAGAGGAAGACCGCGAGCACGATGCCGATCGGCACCAGCGCATTCACCTGCAGCGCGGCGCGCACGGCCGAGTTGTCGCTCCAGTCGCCCAGCGGAATCGCCGGGATCTGCGGCGCCTGTGGCTGGATCAGCGGCTTGCCCAGGTAGAAGGCCAGGCCGGTGCCGAACAGCATCAGCGCGATGCCGGTGGCCACGTCGTTGACGCGGTCGAGCGAGCACAGCAGGCCGTGCAGCAATGCGAGCGCCGCCCCGGCCGCCGCGCCGATCAACACGCCGAGCCAGGGCGAGCCGGTGAGATAGGCCCCGCCGAAAGACGACATGGCCGACAGCACCAGCACGCCTTCGAGGCCGAGGTTGATGCGGCCCGACTTTTCCGTGAGGCATTCGCCCAGGCTCACGAACAGGAAGGGTGCGCCCACGCGCAATGCGCCGCCGACGATGCCCGCGACAAGCGCAATCCATTGATCGGCGGTCATGCGTGGCCCTTCAGTTTCAAGAGCTTCGGTTGCATCGGATGCGGCATCCGGTTCTTGATGAGGTTCTTCCAGTCCACCAGACGCAGCCCCTCGCTCGCGAGGATCAGCACGAAGGCGATGCCCTGCAGCACCTGCACCGACGCATCGGGCAATCCGAGGCGACGTTGCAGCAGGCTGCCGGCCGCGCCGAACCCGCCGAACAGGATGGCCACCGGGATGATCGCGATCGGGTTGTGCCGCGCGATGAAGGCGACCAGGATGCCGGCGTAGCCGTAGCCCGCGATGAGCGATGCGTTGGCATTGGTGTGAACCGCCGCCACTTCCACCGCGCCGGCCAGGCCCGCGCAGGCGCCGCCGACGGCGCACGCGCCGAGGATGAGTTGCGTCGCGGGCAGGCCGACCAGTTGCGCGGTGCGCGGGTTGCCGCCCACCACCCGCACCGAGAAGCCCGACGCCGTGACGCGCAGCCACAGCCCCAGCGCAACGCAGGCCACCACGCCGATGGCCAGGCCCCAGTGCACGTCCGAACCCATCATGCCGCCGATGAGCATGCCTTCGTTCAACGGGTAGGTGGAAGGCTTGTTCAGGCTGGACGGATCGCGCAGCGGCCCCTCGACGATGTGCTTGAAGATGCCGATCGCGATGTAGGCCAGCAGCAGGCTGCTGATGGTCTCGTTGATGCCGCGGTACTGGCGCAGCCAGCCGGCCAGCATGATCCACAGCGCGCCGGCAATGGCGCCTGCGATGCAGACCAGCAACGTGCCGATGATGTTGCCCGGCAGCGGCACCGCATGGGCCAGCGCCGCGCAAGCCAGCCCGCCCAGCACCAGCGCGCCTTCGCCACCGATGATGATGAGGCCGGCGCGCGCCGGTATCGCCACGCACAGCGCGGTGAGCATCAACGGCGCAGCGCGCTGCAGGGTGTTCTGCCAGGAGAACCAGTCACCGAACGCGCCCTTGAACAGCGTGACCCAGACGTCGACCGGGCTCACGCCGGCAAACCACACGAGGATGCCGAACAGCAGCAGCGCCGCCGAGATGGCGATCGCCGGCAGTGCGATTTCCTTCAACCAGTTGGGCATGGCTTCTCGTCGCTCAGAGGCTGCCCAGGACGCCGTCGACCAGGTAGTTCATCTTCTCGAGCTCGAGGTCGGTCTGCTTCAACGTCTTTGGCACCACGACCGTGCCCTTGCCGTCCTTGAGGCCGGCCGTGAAGATGTCGAAGTTGCCCGCGATCATCTTGGCCTTGATGTCGTCGGCCTGCTTCTTCGCGGCGTCGGTCACCATCGGGCCGTAGGCCGACATCTTCACGTAGCCTTCCTTCAGGCCGCCGCGCAGGAAGTTGGGATGCGGCTTGTCGTTCTGCGCCGCGTCGATGATGGTCTTGTAGGCGGTGAGCCAGTTCCATTCGGCGCCGGTGAGATACGCGTTCGGCGCCAGCTTGGCCTGGCTCGCGTGATAGCCGCAGACCATCTTGCCGCGCTTGGCTGCCGTCTCGACGATGACCTTGGGGCTGTCCACGTGCATCGTGAAGACGTCGCAGCCCTGGTCGGCCAGGCTGTTGGTGGCTTCGGCTTCCTTCACGGGCATCGACCAGTCGCCGGTGAAGATCACGTTGCAGGTGATGGCCGGGTTGACCGAGCGTGCACCGAGCGTGAAGGCGTTGATGTTGCGCAGCACCTGCGGGATCGGCTTGGCTGCGATGAAGGCGATCTTCTTGCTCTTCGTCATGTGGCCGGCGATCACGCCGTTGAGGTACTGGCACTCGTCGATGTAGCCGAAGTAGCTGCCGACGTTCTTCGGATGCTTGCCTTCGGTCCACATGCCGCCGCAATGCGAGAAGCGCACGTCGGGGTTCTTCGGCGCGAGCGCGAGGATGTGCGGGTCGAAGTAGCCGAAGGAGGTGGGGAACAGCACCTTGGCGCCGTCCTGCGAAATCATGCCGGTCATGGTCTTCTGCACGGCGGCGGTCTCGGGCACGTTCTCTTCCTCGACCACTTTCAGGCCGGGCATCTTCTTCACCTCCGCAGCCGCCTGCGCCTGGGCCTGGTTGTAGCCGTAGTCGTCACGCGGGCCGACGTAGATCACGCCGATGGTCAGCGGCTTCTGCGCGCCCGCCAGTGAGCTCAGGCCGCCGAGCGTGCCGGCGGCGCCGAGTGCGGCGAGGGTCTTGATCGATTCGCGACGGTTCAGTTGGGACATGTTGGGCTCCAGTAAGTGAAGGAGGTATCCGTTCTTGGATACAAGACGGTGTGCATAAACCGTACCAACCGGGGTTTGGACTACACCAGCGCGGCGACGGGCGCATGCACGACACCCGCTGCCTCCAATGAAGCGGCCACGCGCAGCACGTGGTCCTCGCGCCAGGGTGCACCGATCACCTGCACGCCGATCGGCAGGTGCGCATGTGCGCCCCACACCGGAACGGCGCAGACCGGCAGGCCGATGCACGAAATTGGTTGCGTCAGGAGCCCCATGTTGGGCCGCAGCGGCAGGCGCTGCCCATGCAGCTCGAACCACTCGGCGCCGATCGGCGTGGCGGCGCAGGGCGTCGCCGCGGCGAGCAGGATGTCGAAACGCTCGAACACGCGGGCCACGGCTTCGGCATAGGCGCGGCGCACGCGTTGCGCACGCGCGACCCAGGCGGCGGGCAGCAGCGCGCCGGCGAGGAAGCGGTCGCGCGAGAGCGGCTCGAAGTCCTGCGGACGCGTGCGCAGGTCGTGCAGGTGCAGCGCGGCGCCTTCGGAGTTGGTGATGAGGAAGGCAGCGGCGCGTCCGGCCTCGACCAGCGGCAGCTCGACCGCGCGGGTGGCGCCGAGGGCCTCGGCCACGCGGTCGACGGCCAGCAAGGCCTCGGGCTGCACATGCTCGCGGAAGTAGCCGGTGAGCACGCCGATGCGCAAGCCGCTCGTGCCGAGCGACAGCGAGGGCGTCACGGGTTCGATGGCGCGCTGCGCGCAGCCGGGATCATGCGGTCCCGTGTCTTCCGGGCCTTGCATCGCGTCATAGCAAAGCGCGAGGTCACGCGCCGATCGCGCGAAGGGGCCGAGATGGTCCAGGCTCGACACGAAGGGATAGCTGCCGGTGCGAGGCAGTCTTCCGAAGGTCGGCTTGAGCCCGAACACGCCGCACAGCGAGGACGGCACGCGGATCGAGCCATTGGTGTCGGAGCCAAGCGTGATCGGCACCTGCCCCGCTGCCACCGCCGCGCCGGAGCCGCCCGAGGAGCCGCCCGCGATGCGCGTCAGGTCGTGCGGGTTGTGGGCCGGGCCGACGTGGCTGTTCTCCGTCGTGAAGCCGTAGGCGTACTCGTCCATGTTGAGTGCGCCGACCAGCACCGCGCCCGCGGCTTCGAGCCGGTGCACAAGAAGTCCATCGCGCACCGCCGGGGCCGCGCCGCGCTCGATCTTGGAGCCGGCCAGGGTCGGCAGGCCGGCCACGTCGAACAGGTTCTTGACGGCGAACGGCACGCCGAGCAACGGCAGCGCGCGCGTTCGATCGCCGGAAGACGAAGCGAGCGACGCATCGGCCTGCGCCGCACGCCGCAGCGCCCGCTCTCGCACCACGTCGGTGAAGGCGTTGACGCGCTTGTCGGTAGCGGCTATCCGGTCGAGGCTCGCTTGCACCAGCGCGGTAGCGGTGGTCGCGCCACTGCGCACCGCGTCTGCCATGGAGGCAGCGTCCTGGGCCAGCAAAGTGTCAGCCAGCGTGCCCGGTGGGCGTGTGCGATCCGGCACTGCGCTCATTGCTCCGGCTCCTGCGCTTCGACCGGCACAAAGGTCGTCGCCGCCTCGTGATGCGGCTGCAGCGGCACCGCGTCGACGATGTCCGCGAACTCCGACGCGAGCGTGAAGTAACGCAGCACGCCGGGTCGATGGTCGTTGCGCAACCGCAGGCCGAGCGCGGCGGCGGCGGCGTCGACGTACGCTGAGACTTGTGCAGGGGTCATGTCAGTTGCTCCGGGGCGTGGGCCGAGGACATCGGGTATCCCCTTCCGCGAATGTCCTCCGGCCTTCGGCCTCCCCCTTTATTTCGCTGCAGGGGACACCCGCTGCCCACGGCCCCGGACACGCCGCGTCGTGCCGGCCGATCGACCACTGCGCGTCAGGATCACGTCGATGGTGTGCTCTGCGCAGCGAAATAAAGGGGGAGGCCGAAGGCCGGAGGACATTCGCGGAGCAGAGTACGCCGTCGACGTGATCCCGCCCACCGCCCATGGACCGCAGGCGCATTCGGAGGTGGGCTTGATCCAAGGAAGGATTCACCGCCGTACCTCGCGTTGAAAGATGTCGAGACTGAGCTTCTTCATCGCCACGAAGCTTTGCGAACTCAGCGTGTCGAGCGTCCGCGGGCGCGCATCGCCGTAGCGCAGGATCTCGGCCACCCTGGTCGGCCGCTTGGTCAGCAGCAGCACCTGGTCGGCCAGGTACACCGCCTCCTCCAGGTCATGCGACACCAGCAGCATCGTGGTGCCGGTCTGGATGAAGACTTCCTGCAGCTTCTCGCGGATGAACAGCGTCATCTCGAAGTCGAGCGCGGAGAAGGGTTCGTCGAGGAACAGCACCTCCGGGTTCGGCGCGAGCGCCCGCATGATCGACGCGGTCTGCTGCTGCCCGCCGGAGAGTTCGTACGGATAGCGGTTCAGGTCGAACTTCACGTCGAAGGACGCGACCAGCTCCGCCATGCGGCGATCCACCTCGGCCTTGCTGCGGCCTTCCAGCTTCAGCGGATAGGCGATGTTGTCGATGGTGCGCATCCACGGGAACATCGCCTCGCGGTAGTTCTGGAACACGTAGCCGATCTTGGTGTCCTTCAGCGACTTGCCGTCGAACAGGATCTCGCCCGCATCGATCGGGACCAGCCCCGCGATCATGTTGATCAAGGTGCTCTTGCCGCAGCCGTTGGGACCGAACACCGAGACGATGGCGTTCTTGGGGATGTCGAGGTCGAAGTTCTCGTAGAGCGGCCAGCCCGCGAAGTATTTGGTCAAGCCGCGGATCGTGATGTGCGTGCCCGAGGGACCGGGAACGAACGGCGGCCGAGGCACATCGGCATAGACCGGGCCGTTGAGGACCACTTCGGAAGTTGCTCTCATCTTCCACTCCAGTGCACGATGCGGCGCTCGGCGACGAGAAACAGGATGTTGAGTGCGTACCCCAGCGCACCGGCCGCCAGGATCGCCGCATACATGCTCTTCACGTTGAGCACCTGTTGCGCATCGATGATGCGATGGCCGAGGCCGGCATCGGAGCCGATGAACATCTCGGCCACGATCACGATCACCAGCGCCATCGACACCGCGGAACGCAGGCCCACGAAGGATGGCTGCAGGCTCTCCCAGATCAGCACGTCCTTGAACACCTGCCAGCGCGAGGCGCCCATCACCTTCGCCGCCATCACGCGCTGCTTGCGCGCATTGATCACGCCATAGGCACTGTTGAACACCACGATGAGGAAGGCGCCGAAGGCCGCGATCGCGATCTTGTTGATGTCCGACACGCCGAAGATCAACAGGAACAGCGGGATCAGGGCCGACGACGGCGTGGAGCGGAAGAAGTCGATCAGGAACTCGACGCTGCGGTAGAGCCGCTCGTTGCTGCCGAGCAGCACGCCGAGCGGCACGCCGATCACGGCAGCGATCAGGAACGCCTGCACCGTGCGCCACACCGTCACCGCGAAGTCGGTGAGCAGCGGCCCGCCAGCGAGGCCGGTGATGAGCGTCGACACCGTGTCGGCCGGCGCCGGCAGCAGGATCGGCTTGATGAAGCCCAGCCGTACCACCAAGTCCCAGAGGATGAACAGCACGATGGGGCCGATGGCGGGAATCCAGCGCTCCCATTGCGGCTTCTTCGGCACGGCGCTGGTGGCACCGGTGGCAGCGGGCGGCGCCCAAGGCGAGGCGGCGGTGGCGGCGGGCTCGGCCATGGCTATGCCTTGTAGAGCAACGGATCGACAGCGACCTTCTTCTCGAAGATGCCCTTGTCCGTGAACAGGTCGTAGAACTTCTGGAAGTAGGCCACGTCGCTCGGCTTGAACTCGTGGTGCAGCATGTACGAGGCCAGCGGCACTTCGGCGGTGAGCGGGCCTTCGATGGCGGTGTAGCCCTTCATGTACTGCCGCGCCTCGTCGGGCTTGGTGCGCACCAGCTCGACGCCGCGCGCATAGGCGGCGATGTACTTCTTCGCCGCGTCGGGGTTCTTCTTGATGAACTCGCTCGTGAGGCTGGCGGCGCCGCCATGCCAAGGGGCCATCGGGTCGCCGAGGATGTACTTCGCGACCACGCCCGCCTCGATGACGCGCGTGGTGCCGTTCATGCGGCCGATGGTGCCGGTCGGTTCCAGCGTGTAGCAGGCATCGACCTGGCCCGCGACCAGCGCGGCCACGTGCTGGCCGATCGGCAGTTCGCTCACCACCGCGCCCTTGGCGCCGGCGCGCTCCAGCATGGTCTTGGCCAGCGTGACGTTCTGGATGCCGGGGCCGGAGGCGACCTTCTTGCCGGCGAGGTCGGCCGTCGCCTTGACCGAGCTGTCCTTGGCGACGATGAATTCGTCGAGCACGAACTTGGCGTTGCTCGGGTTGGTGCAGAAGATCTTGAACAGCCCCGGCTGCGCGATCTCGCCGATCGCGAGGTTGGCCGAGCCGGTGCCGTTGGAACTGCCGTCGCCGCGGCCCGAGAGCATCGCTTCCATGACCTGCTGCGCGCCGGCGAACTTCAGCGGCTCGACGTCGACGCCGGCCTCCTTGAAGTAGCCGCGCTCGATGGCCGCGAAGAAGGGCAGGCCCGCGGCCACGGGCCAGTAGCCGATGCGGATCTTCGTCGCGGCCTGCGCGCGCACGATCGCGGGCGCGGCGAGCACGCCGAGTCCGGCGGCGCCGGCCTGCAGCAGCTTGCGTCGCGAGGTGGAAGGAGAGGGGTTGCGCATTGAAAGCTCCTGCAAATGGAATGAACGAGGGACGTTGCGGGCATCACCCCGCAGGGGCTTGTCTCGATGCGATGTACCGGCGCCAGCCGCCGTGATGGGTGATGTCTTCCGCGCCCTCGAGCGCCAGCGGCTCGCAGACGAAGCCCTGCACGCTGCTGCCGTCGGCCAGCGTCACGGTGCCGATGCCCAGCGGCGCGGGAATGAGCGCGACGAAGCTGCCGTAGTGGCTGCTTGGCATCTCCCACACTTCCAGCCGGATCGCGGCGCCCGCGCCCGGTGCGACGCGCAGCATGCCGGGCTTGGGCGGAACCGCGCCGGCCAGGGCGTAGAGGCGGTAGTCGGGCGCGGTCTCGGTCTCGACCAGAAAGCGTGCACCGCGCTCGCGCAGCTGGCCATTGAGCGGCATGCCCGACAAATGGGCGCCGACAACGGCGACGCGCACCATGTCGGCCCCGAGCGGCAGCGCCACCGGCGGCGGCAGCGCGCGGCCCGTGGCGCCGAGCGTGAGGCCGGTCGCATGGTGGAAGCGCTGACCCAGCTCGGCCAGTTGCAGGTCGCTGCCGCAGGGCGCGATCAGGGTGATGCCGAAGGGCAGGCCGTCGGGCCGGATCGAGCTGGGCACCGACAGCGCCGCATGGTCGAGCAGGTTGACGAAGTTGGTGTACGCACCGAGTTCGCGATTGCGCACCACGGGGTCCGCACGCATCTCGTCGATGGTGCAGTGGCAGGGCGCGGTCGGCAGCAGCAGCACGTCGATGGTGCGCCACATCGGCGCCACGCGCTGCGCGATCTCCCGCAGGCGCAGTTGCGCGTCGAACAGGTCGGCGGCGCTGTACTGGCGGCCGCTCGCAAGGATGCCGCGCACCGGCTCCATCACTTCGTCCTGGTGCGCGTCGAAGAACTCGCGCACCGCGGCGTAGCGTTCCGCCACCAGCGCGCTTTCGTAGAGCAGCGAGGCGGCTTCGGCCAGCGGCGCGTAATCGATGGTCACGCGCTGGCCGCCGAACGATTCCAGGCGCTCGATGGCCTCGTCGAAGGCCTCGGCCGCGAGCGCGTCGCCGAAGAATTCGAGCGTAGCCGGCACGCCGAAGTTGAAGCGCGCGGGAAAGGGCATGCGCCGCAGCTGCAGGTTGCGCGAGAAGGCGTCCTGTGCATCGAAGCCCATCGCCGCGTGCAGCACCTTCACCGCCATCGCGACCGTGGGCGCGAAGATCGACACGCAATCCACGCTCTGCGCCGCCGGCACCACGCCGTGCGTGCTCAGCAGGCCCTTGCTCGGCTTCAGCCCGACGATGTTGTTGAGGCCCGCCGGCACGCGGCCGGAGCCGGCGGTGTCGGTGCCGAGCGCGAAGTCGACCTGCCCCGTGGCGACCACGTAGGCCGAGCCCGAACTGGAGCCGCCCGACACATAGCGCGAGTCGAAGCTGTTGGGCACCGCGCCGTAGGGCGAGCGCGTGCCGTTGAGGCCGCAGGCGAACTGGTCGAGGTTGGTCTTGCCGAGCAGCGCCGCACCGGCATCGAGCAGGCGGCCCACGACGTGTGCGTGCTGCGCAGCGGTGCGCGCGAAAGCGGGGCACGCGGCCGTCGTCTCGACGCCGGCCACGTCGATGTTGTCCTTGGCGGCAAAGCGCAATCCCGCCAGCGGCCCGCCGGTGGCCGCACCCTTCATCGGCGCATCGAAGCGCGTGATCCAGGCAGCGGCGGGCGTGGCGTCGGTCGCCTTCGTCGTCGAATCGGGCTCGGCCAGCGAGACCTTGTCGTGCACCATCATCAAGCATCCTGTCTTGTGTACAAGGTGTGATGCAAACGGCGTGCCAGAGCAGCAATGCAACGCATTCAGGCGTGCGGCTGCTTTTTCCGGGATGATGCGAACCGTCGGTCCCAAGGACGGAGAACGCATGACCCAACGCCGGTGGTGTCTCGCTGCGCCCAAGCTGGCCCGCGCTGCCAGCGGGTTCCAGTTCCAATGGCGTGGAGCGGTCCATGGATGAGGCCGTGCGGGCGCGCCAACGCTGGACCTTCACGGTGCAAACGCCGCTCGGCGAGACGCATTCGACCTACGCCATCACGGACGTCGCGCTGATCTACGAATCCGACGATCCGCTCGCGGGCGACGGCGCCGCCGTGCGCTGGAGCACCATCCGGGAGGGCAGCACCGCCGCCATGGAAGGCATGGGCGGCGGCGGCGGGCCGGACCTGCCGACCTGGGTGCCGGCACAGATGGAATGGCTGGTGCTCACCCGCATCGACGAGGTGGAAAGCAGCTTCATGCGCCGCCTGCCGCCGCCCGGCGCCGACCGCGAGGCCCTGCTGGCCGCCGTGCGCGAACGCCTGGGCACGCGCTGGCTCGGCGAGGGCCTGCCGCTGAAGGAGGCGCAGCAGCGCATGGGCACGCATTCGCAGGAATGGAGCGGGCTCAAGGTGGCCGGCATCGTCGTCGCGGTGCTCGGCATGCTGGTGCTGGCGATCCTGCTGCTGGCCCTGCTGCTCACGCCCTTCGTGCTGGTTCCCGCGGGGCTGGTGGCCGGCGGCTGGCTGCTGCGCCGCGGGCTTCGCATGCTGCGCGATGGCAAGGCGGCAGCGGGCATGGCGGTGGCGCAGGTCGGCCGGGCCAGGATCGGCCTGGTGCACATCGAGGCGCCCGCCGAAGCGGCCACGCCGACCCGCGCCGCCATCACCGGACGCGCGTGCGCCTGGTGGGACGTGGCGGTGTGGGTCTGGTACGAGAGCGACAGCGAGGACAGCGGCGGCTGGCGACGCGTGGCCTCGCGCCATGGCGGCAGCGCCGAGTCGATCGACATCGGCGACGAGACCGGCAGCGCGACGGTGTGGCTCAACGGCGCGGAACTGCTGCTGGAGTTGCGCAGCTGGGAATCTGACACGGGCGACAAGGACGACAAGGACGCGCTGCCACCGCGCGGCGTCGCGCTGCTCGACACGCTGGGCTTCCCCTGGCGGGGCGGGCAACGGCTGCGCGTGACCGAGGAGTGCGTGGAGGTCGGCGCCACGCTCTACGTGATCGGCACGCTCGACCTGCGCCGCAACGTGCCCGAGTCGCAGGCGCCCGGCTGGCTGGAGCGCACCGTCGACGCGATCCGCACCGGCGCATGGCGGCGCAACGTGGTCGCTGCCGCGCCTGCGCCCATGCGCGTGGTGCTGGCGGTGTTCATCGGCTTCATCGACATGTTCACCGGCATCGGCGCGGCGCGCATGCGACCGCGCACCTCCCGCGACGGCCCGCCACCCGCGCTTTCGCCCAATGCGCGCATGGTGTGGAAGGGCCACGGCGACCGGCCCTTCATCGTGTCGGACCGTCCGGAGCGAGGCGCGCTCGCGGCCTTGCGCAAGCGCGCGTGGATCACGGGCGGCATCGGCGCGGCGATCCTCTGCTTCGTGCTCTATGAGCTGGTGTCCTGACCGTGCATTTACGATCGAAGGATGCTCCGTTACCAGACCGTCCCCGTCACCCCTTTCCAGCAGAACTGTTCCATCGTGTGGTGCGACGCCACGAAGAAGGCCGCGATCATCGACCCCGGCGGCGACCTCGACCGGCTGCTGGCCGCCATCGACAGGCTCGGCGTGACGCTCGAGCAGATCTGGCTCACCCATGCGCACATCGACCATGCCGGCGGCACCGGCGAACTCGCGAGAAAGCGTGCGCTGCCCATCGTCGGCCCGCACCCGGGCGACCAGTTCTGGATCGATGGCCTTGCGCAGCAGAGCCGCATGTTCGGCTTCCCGCCGGCCGAGCCCTTCGTGCCGACGCGCTGGCTGGCCGATGGCGACACGGTGTCGATCGGCGAGGAGACGCTGTCGGTGCGCCATTGCCCGGGCCACACGCCGGGCCATGTGGTGTTCCATTCGGCGAGCGCGCAGCGCGCCTTCGTCGGCGACGTGCTGTTCGCCGGCAGCATCGGCCGAACCGACTTTCCGCAGGGCAACCACCAGCAGCTGATCGACAGCATCACGCAGCGGCTATGGCCGATGGGTGATGAGACGGTGTTCATTCCGGGGCATGGCCCGGAGAGCAGCTTCGGGCGCGAGCGGCGCAGCAATCCTTACGTGGCCGGGACCTGAAATACGACTTTGCAATCAGGCGCAGAACAAGGCGGAGCGCCGCAGACAGTGCTGTAGCACGGCAAGGCGATCCAACGCAGTCATGCGTTTGATTGCGAAGTCGTATGAATCACTGGCGCGCGAGGTAGGCCGCCGTCTGCCGCTCCAGCAAAGCCAGCAGGTTGCCCAGCGTGAGGTTCACGTCGACCAGGTGCAGGCCCCAGCCCTTGAGCACGACCCCCGCAACGGTGACGTCGCCGGGGATATGGTCGATGCGCTGGTCGGCCGGGTCGGCGTGAGTGGTGACGGCCAGGTAGTCGCCCTGCGCGTTCGAGACGCATTCGGCGCTCAGCAGGCCGGGCGTGGTGACGAAGGGCGTGCCCAGCTTGTCGCCGTTCTTCAGCCATGAGGAGACGCGCGACGGCACGCCCGTGATGTCGACGTTGCCGCTCGAGAAGTACGGCATCAATGCGCCCTCCCCTCCGGCAAGCGCCGCGGGGTTCACGCAGGCCGCGACCTGCCCCGATGCAGCGACCTTGCCGAACAGCGTGCGGTCCGGCGGCGGCGATTCGGCCCTGAAGCTCGCATAGGCCACGACGCAGCCGGTCTGCGTCAGCTTGCGGCACAGCGGCACGTGCTGGAACGCACCACCCACGTCAGCGCCCTTGGGCACCGCGAGGTTCGTGCCCATCAGCAGCGCCGACACCATGCGCGACTGCACCGGCTGGCCGTCGATCTCCTCCCGGATCAGGCGCGTGAGCCAGCGCGCGCCCTGGCTGTGGCCGATGAGGACGAAGCCGCGTCCCTGGTTGTCGCGGGACAGGTAGTCCTGCCAGGCGGCCTTCACGTCGGCGTAGGCCAGGTCGCCCTCCTCCTCGAGCCGCTCGCCGAACACGGTGGTGACGAGGGCATGCAGCGTCAGCTGTCGATACAGCGGCGCGTAGAGCCTGCAGCGCGAGGCGAAGCGGGCGAACTGCTGGTTGGCGACTTCGCGTTCCGCCTGGGTCGCGGCCAGCGCGCTGTTCATCGTGCGCTCGCGGCTCACTGTCGGATAGACGTAGAAGCAATCGATGGCCGGCGCCTCGGCGGGTTGGAAGGGCTCGATCGTGCGCTGGCCGTCCGCTTCGACGCGCGTGGCGGTCTGGTCGCGGCTGCAGGCATCCATGCGGCCGGGGCGGCAGAGCCAGGATGCGTCGGCCTTGTAGTCGACCCCGGCGGCGACGGCCGGCTGGGCGCTGGCACCATCCGCACCGAAAAGCACAACCCACAGCGATATGAAGAGGAAGCGCTTCGTCATTCGCGCACTGTAGTGCGCAAGCAGAACGCGGCCAATCGGTCTGACCTCGCGCGCGCAATGCCGATTTGCTCGAACTCGTCCGTGGCAAAGATTCGCGAAGACCTACGCCGAAGATGCGCAGTCCGCGGCAGACCTGTTCAGGCTCGCGTCAAGGCGCGCGCTTGGACATCCCGCGCTCCCACGCGCGCAATTCGCTGTTCCATGCACGCAGGCGCTTGTCCGATGCGGGGCCGCCGTCGCCCGACGTGGTCGCCAGCAGCTGGTCGAGCAGGATCTCCTGGTCGGCCGTGAGATGGTCCGGGAAGATCGGCTGCACGGTCACCTGCTGGTCGCCGCGGGGGCCGCCGCGCGACACGGGAAACCCGTGGCCCTTGAGGCGGTAGGACACCTGGTCGCGCTTCAGCTTCAGCGACTGAAGGCCGGCCACGGTCGGCACCTGGATCGGGCGGTTGGCGATCCATGCGAAGCCGTCTACCGGGATCTCGCAGTGGATGGTGCCGTCGTCCTCGAGCCTGAAGAATTCGTGCTCCGCGAACTCGACGCGGATCTCGAGGTCCGCCGGCGCACTGCCCTTGCTCGCGCGCCGTGCATCGACATGCAGGAGGTCGCCCGACCGCACGCCCGCCGGAATGCGCACGCCCACCTTGTAGGGCTGCGGCGTCGCCTTGCCGGCGCCGGCGCAGGCCTTGCAGGGCCGCCGCGCGATACCGCCGCCCAGGCAGTCCGTGCATTCGTAGTAGCCGGTGGGCCAGCCGAAGAAGGAGCGCTTGGGCATGGCGCCCGAGCCGCCGCACTGGGCGCAGTTGCCGCCCAGCACCTGGTGCCCGGCGCCGGCGCAGACGGCGCAGGTCTCGGTGATCTTGCCCTGCATGACCTTGATGCAGCCGACCGCGGCTTCTTCCAGCGTCAGCTTGACCTTGCGGAAGATGGGGCGGCGATTCGGGCCTGCATCGGCTGTGCTGTCGGATGTATGGCTGGATGTATTGCCGGACGTGTGGCCCGACGCATTGCCGGATGCGTTGCCGGAAGTAGCGCCGGATGCGTTGCCCGACGCGGCATGGCCATTCGCACGCTGGCCCGTCTTCCTGTTGTCGTCCGCGGCAGATGCGCGGGTGGACTCTTGCGCGGGCTTCCTGGGCTTGGCGCTCTCGGCTGCCGTCGAAGCGGGGCGGGTGGCGTGCGCCGGGCGCGGGCCGGCATTGCGGATCTCCTCGAAAGCCCGGTTGATGCGCTGCATCCGGGCCACCGCGTCGGCGCTGCTGTTGCGGTCCGGATGCCACTGCGAGACCAGCCGGCGCCAGGCAGCCTTGACCTCCGTGTCGGTCGCGTCAGGTGCCAAACCCAGTTCGGCGAATGCGTTGTCGGTGCCCACAGTATCCAAATCCTCGTCCAGGCCAGCCATTCGGGGCGGAATCCCGACACGGGCGACGGCCTCAGGTGTGAATGTTAGCTGCTGCCCGCGCAAGAAATACGCCAACGGAAGCCGTTTTCTGCCAAGAATGCGAAGGGCCGCGGGCCGTGGGCCGCGCCCGCATGGAGGTCGATGATGGAACGCTCGACGTCTCGCGCCTGGAAACGATGGGTCGGCGCCGCCCTCGTGGTGGCGGTGCTGGTGGGGGCGCTGTTCGTGCCGATGCCTGCGGGCGTCACCCGCATCGTGTCCGTCGTCGACATCGCGCGGCCTCCGGCGGAGGTCTACGCCTATGTGACGACGCCCGCCAAGTGGCCGCTGTGGCATCCGTCCTCGCTGGCGGTCAGCGGCGACGCGGGCCATTCGCTGAATGTCGGCGAGACCGTGGGCGAAGACTTCCTGGTCGCCGGACGGCGCGGACGCGCGACATGGCGCGTCACCGCGCGCGAGCCCGACCGCCTCTGGCGCATCGCTGGCCAGATCAACGGGCGCGACGCCGGCATCGTGAGCTATTCGGTCGCACCCATTGCCGGCGGTGGCACGCATTTCGTGCGGGAGTTCGAGTACGAGGCGCACAGCCTGCTGTTCGCGTTTCTCAATGCCGTGACGCTGCGCCGCCAGATCGAGGAAGAGTCGGCGCAGGCCGTACGGCAACTCAAGGCGAATCTGGAACGCGAAGGCTGATGCCCGCTACGCGCCACCCGCGCCGCCGCAGGCGCATTCGGGGGTGGGCTTCACTTCACAGCACGTTGAAATGGTGCGTGCCGTCGCGCGCCAGTTGCGCCACCAGGCCGAACTCCCAGTCCAGGTAGGCCTGCATCGCCTCGGCCGGCGCGTCGGTGCCTTCGTAGGGACGGCGATAGCGATCCGTGCGCGGCGTGGCGAGGCGCGTGTCGCCGGTCTCGGTTGGCAGGCCGGCAGCGAACCATGCGGCATTGCCGCCGGCGAGCACGCGCACGTCGGCATCGGGCTGGCCACGGGCGTCCAGCGCGGCGCGCAGGTCCGCCGCGGCATAGCGCGCAAGCAGGCTGCTGCCGCAGGTCAGGACGTAGCGCGACGCGGGCGGGATGCGGTCGAGCGCCTGCGCGAACTGCGCACGGATCGCGAACCAGGCGCCGGCGATGTGGCGCTTCGCGTAGTTGACGCCGGTCGTGACGTCGATGACGGCGGTGCGTTGCAGGCTGTCGGCCAGTTCGGCGACGCTGATGGTTTCGTGCGGCGGCGCGGGCGGATACGCGGCGGCGGGCTGGCCCTTCTCGACGAAGTCCCGGCGCGCGCTGTCTTCGTCGACCACTTGCACGTCCCAACCCATCTGCGCGAGCCACGAGGCGGTCATCGGCGCGCGCACGCCGTCGTCGTCGACCAGCACGATGCGGGCGCCGCGCACGGGCACCTGGTGATCGGTCTCCTGCACCAGCTGGCCGCCGGGTGCATTGGCGAAGCCGGGCAAGTGCGCTGCCTCGTATTCCTCGGGCGTGCGCACGTCGAAGCGGTACAGCGTGCGGCTCGGGTCGCGCAAGGACGGCAAGGCGTCGAGCGCGATCCATCGAACGCCGGCGCGCTGCGCCACGCTGCGTGCGTCGGCCTTCGCGCGCGCGAGGTGGGCTTCATCGACCAGCCCAGGCGCGCGGCGTACGGCGCCGTGGTCCAGCACCTGCCCCGCGAGCTTCCAGCCGATGGTGCCGTTGCGCAGCGCCGCGACCGGGTTGGGAATGCCCGCGTTCACCAGCGACTGCGTGCCGATGATGCTGCGCGTGCGGCCCGCGCAGTTGACGACGACCTGCGTTGTCGGGTCGGGCGCCAGTTCGCGCACGCGCAACACAAGTTCGGCGCCGGGCACGCTGGTGGCCGACGGGATGCTCATGGTCTGGTACTCGTCGAAGCGGCGTGCATCGACGACCACCACGTCAGCCTTCGCATCGATCAGCGCCTTCACCTCCTGCGCCGACAGCGAGGGCGTATGCCGCTCATGCTCGACCAGTTCCCCGAAGGACTTGCTCGGCACGTTCACGTCACGGAACAATTCGCCGCCGGCAGCGCGCCAGCCGTCGAGGCCGCCTTCGAGGCGGCGCAGCTGGGTGTAGCCCAATGCCGAGAGCGTGGCTGCGGCGCGCGGCACCAGGTCTTCGCCGTCGAGCTCGCCGTAGAGCACGACGAGCGCGTCGCGCCGCGGGATGCGGCGCCACGCGTCGAGCTCGATGCGCGAGAGCGGCA
This sequence comes from Variovorax sp. dw_308, assembly GCF_019207085.1. Classification (GTDB taxonomy): domain Bacteria; phylum Pseudomonadota; class Gammaproteobacteria; order Burkholderiales; family Burkholderiaceae_C; genus Variovorax. Next base: position 262,356 of record NZ_JAATOM010000006.1, read on the forward strand.
GGTTGGCGGCCCACAACGGATGCGACTGCGCGAACGGGTCTTCCTCGCGCAGGTCGATGAAGGCGGTTTCCTCGCGTGCCAGCAGGCGGGCGCGCACGGCGGCGGCGGAGATGCCTGGCAAAGGCGGCGCGGCGCGGGCAGGGACGGGCCGGTCGGTCAGGAGTGCAGAGTCGGTCATGTGGAGGCGGTTACGTGAAAGCAGTCATGCGGGGCTTCGGAGTTCGGCGGAACGGTCCCAGAGATTGGGCAGCACGGTGTTGGAGTAACCGGAGATGAAGGGCTTGCGGCCGCCTTCGTCGGGATAAGTATGGCGCCGCACCGCGCCGATGTCGGCGCCGTACACGTGGATGCTGATCGACACGCGGTCGTCGAAGGCATTGCGCACGCGGTGCACGTCGCCGATGGTGGGCGACACGGCCTCGACCTCGCCGGGATCGAGCCGCACTTCCTCCGCGTGCGGATACAAGAGGCCACCATGCGCCGAATAGCCCCGGCTGAACTCCGCGCCGCGGAGCATGCCGATCAGGCCCCACACCGTGTGGTCATGCACCGGCGTGGCCTGCCCCGGGCCCCAGACGAAGCTCACGACCGAGAAGCGCTCGGTGGAGTGGGCATGCAGCAGGTACTGCTGGTAGCGCAGCGGGTCGGGCTGCGCGAAGGCCTCGGGCAGCCAGTCGTCGCGGGCGACCAGCCAGCGCAGCATGGCGCCGCCGTCGCGCAGCACGCGGCCTTCGTCGGGGCGGTTGTCGAGCAGGCGGCCGAAGGCGGTGACGAACTCGCGCAAGGGTGCGATGCCGGGCGCGGCGCTCATGCGGGACGCCGCCACAGTTCGGCATCCGTGATGGCGCGCACGTCCACCCGCACCGGCAGGATGCCGTCGCGCGCCGAGCGGTCGGCCACGTTCTGCAGCGCGGCGATGTCGGCCTCGCTCACCGGGCGGCCGGCCACGGTCGAGCGCGCCGTGATGATTCGCGACGCTTCGATCGGCAGGCGCGTGAGTTGCGTGTAGGCCTGTGCATAGGCCTCGGGGTTGGCGAGGGCCCAGTCGCCGGCGCGGGCGAGGCGGTCGAGGAACTGCACGATGGCAATGCGCTTGGCCGGATCGGCGAGCGCGGCCTCGCTGGCGGTGATGAAGCCGAGCCCCGTGTTGATGCCGCGACCATCCCGCAGGATGCGCCCGCCCTGCTGCGTCGCGATCGTGTAGTACGGGTCGAAGACGGCCCAGGCCTCGATCTGCTTCGAGGCGAATGCCGCCGCCGCATCGGTCGGCAGCACGAACTTGATCGTCAGGTCTTCGCGCTTGACGCCGGCCTCCTCCAGCGCGCCGTAGAGCTGGTATTGCGAGATGCTGCCGCGCGCCGACGAGACGATCACCGTCTGCCCGCGCAAGTCTGCGACGCTGCGGATCTTCGATTCCGCCTGCACCACGATGCCGAGCGACTCGGGCTTGCCGACGCGCGTGGCGACGATCTTCAGCGGCGTCTTGCCGACAGCTGCGGCCAGCACCGGCAGGTCGCCGGCCATGGCCGTGTCGACCGCGCCGCTGCGGTGCGCCTCGAACAGCGGCGCCGCACCCTGGAAATTGGCCCAGCGCCAGGCGAAAGGCGCGCCTTCGAGCGTGCGCGAGGCTTCGAACAGGGCGCGCAGGCCGCCGGCCTGGTCGCCGAGGACGAGCGAGGTTTGCTGCAACTGCGGCTGCGCGAAAGCGGGCCGCGAGACGAGGCTCGCCGTGCCGATGGCCGCAGTGGCCTGGAGCAGCGTGCGGCGGGAGAGTTTGCCGGTGTCGTATGGCGTCATGCGGTGGCTTTCTGCAAGGCCCGCTTGCCGGCCGCGACCAGAACCGCATCGTTCTGCGGCGTGTGGATGCGGCCGCACAGCACGTCGCGCAGATGGCGCTCCAGCGGGTTGTGGCGTGTGAGGCCGTGATTACCGCTGAGTTGCAGCGCGAGTTCGACCGCGCGGATCGCGTTGTTCGTCACGGTGTACTTGAGCAGGCCGCTATCGACGGCCGATGGCGTGCGGCCCTGGTCGACGGCAGTGGTCGCGTGATCGAGCAGCACGTGGTTGACGTGCAGCAGCGCATCGATCTCGCCGACATGTTCCTGCACGCGCGGCAGGCTCGCGAGCGGCGCGCCGAGGCCGCTGGGCGCGCGCTGGTTCAGGAAGCCGATGAGCCAGTCGCGCGCCGCGTGCGCGACCGCGTCGTAGAGGCTGCCGAGCAGCACCACCATCCAGGCCTGCTGCGTGGCGTGGGCATCGATGTCGGTCTGGCTGCCGGCATCGGGCGCCCATTCGGCGGGTGCGCGCAGGTCCACGGCATGGGCCAGCGGGATCGCCACATCCTCGAAGATGACTTCATGGCTGCCCGAGGCACGCAGGCCCAGGTGGTCCCAGCTTGCGATGATGCGCACACCCGGTGCATCGCGCGGCACGAGGAAGGTGCCGACGCGTGGCTCGGGTTCGTCGGTGCGGCCCCAGACCGCAAGCCAGTGCAGGCCCTCGATGCCGGTGGTGTAGAGCTTGTGGCCATCGATGCGCCACCCGTCGCCTTCGCGCCGCGCCACTGTCGCCGGCAGGCCGCCGCGGGCGGGCGAGCCGAGCAGCGGCTCGACGCGCAGCGCGTTGATGAGCGCGCCATGCTCCACCGCATCGCGCGCCACGCGTTCTCGCAGCGCGATCGGCCAGCGGTTGTCGCTGCGGCCGAGCGCATGGTGCTGCAGGTAGGTCATCGTCAGGATCAGCGCGGTCGCAGGCTCGCCGCGCGCGACGGCGGCGATCACGCTGCGTGCGGCTTCAAGGCTCGCACCGCCACCGCCGAATTCGCGCGGCGCGACGAGTGCAACCAGTCCATGTGACTGCAGCACTTCGAAGTTGGCATGCGGGAACGCTCCGCCGCGGTCGAGGTCTTCCGCGGTGCTCGCGAACTGCTGCGTGAGCTTTTCAAGCAGCGCCGCATCGGGTGCGATGGACGCGGGGAGATCGGGCGCCGAGCGGCGCAGGGGTAGTGCACTCATGCAGCGAAGTTAAGCGGGCATGGCGCGCAGGCGAACGACCGATCCCGCATATCCAAACTCGTTTTTCTGCGTTCGCTTCCGGCGTGCTGCCCGGTACGGTTCACCCTCCTCAACGTCCGGCAGACCGCATGAACATTGCATCCTTCAATCGCCGCGAGTGGCTGCAGGCCGCAGCCGCCTTCGGTGCCGCGGGCCTCGGCGCGAGCGCATCACGCGCAGCGCCGTCGCAACAACCGCAAGACCTCGGCGGCGTCACCCTGCGCGTCGGCACGTACAAGGGCCTGTGGCGCCCGCTGCTCACGGCATCGGGGCAAGCCGACACGCCCTACAAAATCGATTGGCGCGAACTCAACAACGGCGTGCTGCACATCGAGGCGATCAACGGCGATGCGCTCGACCTCGGTTCCGGCAGCGAGATCCCGGCGGTGTTCGCGGCGCGGCAGAAGGCGCATGTGCGCTTCGTCGCGGTCACGCACGAAGACCTCAACAACCAGGCCACACTGGCGCGCAAGGACGCGCCGATCAAGTCCATCGCCGACTTCAAGGGCAAGCGCATCGGCTACGTGCGCGCCACCACCTCGCACTACTACCTGGCCAAGCAACTCGCGGAAGTCGGGCTTTCGTTCAACGACATCACGCCGGTGAGCCTGACGCCAGCCGATGGCCTCTCGGCCTTCGCGCGCGGCGACCTGGATGCCTGGGCCATCTATGGCTACAACGGCCAACTGGCGCGCACGCAGTACGGCGCGCGCACCATCAAGACGGGCGTGGGCTATCTCTCCGGCAACTTCCCGATCTATGCCAACCCGCGCACGCTGGAAGACGCGCCACGCCGCGCCGCCATTGCGGACCTGCTGCAGCGCCTGCAGCGCTCCTTCGCGTGGATCAACGGCAACTACCTGGCGTATGCGCGTGCGCAGTCGGCCGAGACGCGCGTGCCGGTCGGCGACATCGTCGAACTCTTCAACGGCCGCAGCGGCGACTACAGCCTGGCCGCGGTCGACGACAGCGTGATCCGCAGCCACCAGGACGTGGCCGACACCTTCCAGAAGCTCGGCGTGCTCGACGGCCCCGCCAACGTGCGGCCGCTGTGGGACCGCAGCTTCGAGACCCTTCTTCGCGCGCACGGCGCCTGAGCCTTTACTTCTTCACCAAAGGAACTTCACATGAGCCAGCCACAACACCACAACGACGTCGAATTCATCGGAATGATCCAGGGCCAGAAGGTCTCGGAGATCCACGCTGCCAAGGGCCCCGCGATCGATCGCTACTACGTGCGCGCCTTCGCGCAGGCGCACGAGCAGGCCGGATTCGACCGCGTGCTGGTGCCGCATCATTCGACCGGCCCCGACGCCACGCTCACCGTGGCCTATGCCGCCTCGGTGACCGAGCGCATCCACTTCATGCTGGCACACCGGCCCGGTTTCGTGGCGCCGACTTTGGCCGCGCGCCAGGTCGCCTCGCTGGACCAGTTCAGCGGCGGTCGGCTCGGCGTGCACTACATCTCGGGCGGCTCGGATGAAGAGCAGCGCCGCGATGGCGACTGGCTCGACCACGACCAGCGCTATGCGCGCACCGACGAATACATCGACGTGCTGCGCAAGGTGTGGACCAGCGACAAGCCTTTTGACCACGAAGGCGCGCACTACCGCTACCAGGGCGCTTTCTCCGAAGTGAAGCCGGTGCAGACGCTGAACGGCAAGCCGCACGTGCCGGTGTATTTCGGCGGCGCATCGGAGGCCGCGATCCCGGTGGCCGGCAAGCATGCCGATGTGTATGCGCTGTGGGGCGAGTCGCTCGACCAGGCGCGCGAACTGACCTCGCGCGTGCGCGCCGAGGCGGCGAAGCACGGGCGGCAGGTGCGCTTCTCCGTCTCGTTCCGGCCGATCCTGGCGGAGACGGAAGAACTCGCATGGGAACGTGCGGATCGCATCCTGGCCGAGACGAAGCGACTGCGTGTCGTGCAGGGCTTTGGCCGGGGCGGGCCGCAGCAGAGCGAGGGCGCGAAGCGCTTGCTCGCGGCGGCGGAGAAGGGCACGCGGCTCGACAAGCGCCTGTGGACTGCGGTCGCGCAGGAGATCGGCGGCCGCTCCAACAGCACCGCCCTGGTCGGCACGCCGGAGCAGGTGGCCGATGCGCTGCTCGACTACTACGACCTCGGCGTGACCACCTTCCTGATCCGCGGCTTCGATCCGCTGGAGGACGCCATCGACTACGGCCGCGTGCTGATCCCGCGCACGCGCGAACTCGTCGCGCAGCGCGTCGCCTCACAGCGCAAGGCGGCTTGAGCCGTTCATGCACCCACTCGCCATCAAGAGAGACCGAATGAGCGCTGTCCTTTCCATCGGCCGCGGCGCGAGCACGCGCCTGCAACTCAACCCGAACCCGCAGCAGAAGTACTGGTTCGATCCGCCCGAGGAACGCACCAGCGTCGAGGCGGAACGCCGCCACCGTCAGGAGCGCCTCGCGGGCGCCTTCCGGCTGTTCGCACGCTTCGGTTTCGCGCAGGGCCTCGCCGGCCACATCACCGCGCGCGATCCCGAGCTGACCGACCACTTCTGGGTCAACCCGCTCGGCATCCACTTCTCGCGCATCAGGGTGTCGGACCTGTTGCTCGTCAATGCGAAGGGCGAGACCGTGATCGGCGACAAGCCGCTCAACAAGGCCGCCTTCGCAATCCATGCCGCCATCCACGAGCACAACCCGAAGATCATCGCCGCCGCGCACACCCATTCGACGTATGGCAAGGCCTGGTCGACGCTGGGCCGCAAACTCGACACGATCACGCAAGACAGCTGCGCGTTCCACGGCGAGGTGACGCTGTTCGACGACTTCACCGGCATGGTGGTCGACGAGAGCGAGGGGCTGCGCATCGCGAAAGCGCTCGGCGACGGCAAGGGCGCGATCCTCAAGAACCACGGCATCCTGACCGCCGGCCCGACGGTCGAGGCCGCGGCGTGGTGGTACATCGCGCTCGACAACGCTTGCCATACGCAACTGTTGGCAGAGGGGGCCGGCAAGCCGCTACCGATCGACGAGGACGTCGCGCGGCACACGCACAGCCAGATCGGCGGACCCGACGGCGCGCGCCATGCTTTCGAGAGCCTCTACGAAGGCATGGTCGAAGCCGAGCCCGAACTCCTGCAGTAAAGCGAGCACCGTCATGAACACTTCACTTTCACGCCGTGGCGTGCTGGCGCGCGGCGCCGGCGCTGCGGCCGTCCTCGCCTCGAGCGGCCTGCTCGCCTCGCGCGCCTGGTCGCAGCCGCGCAAGCTCACCTTCGCCTGGAACGCGACGGCCTTCTGCCTCTCCCCCGTCGTCGTCGCGCAGGAGCGCGGCATCTTCGAGAAGAACGGGTTGAACGTCGAACTCATCAACTACACCGGCTCGACCGACCAACTGCTGGAGTCCCTGGCCACGGCCAAGGCAGATGCGGCGGTGGGCATGATCCACCGCTGGCTGAAGCCACTGGAGTCGGGCTTCGATGTGAAGATCGTCGGAAGCTCGCACGGCGGCTGCGTGCGCATGGTGGGCGTGAAGGAAGCGGGCGTGACCGACCTGAAGAAGCTCAAGGGCAAGACCATCGGCGTGTCGGACATCGCGAGCCCGGGCAAGAACTTCTTCTCGATCCTGCTGAAGAAGAACGGCATCGATGCCGACACCGACGTGACCTGGCGCCAGTACCCGGCCGACCTGCTCGACATCGCGGTGAACAAGGGCGAGATCCAGGCCATTGCCGATGGCGACCCGACGCTCTACCTGATCGAGAAGCGCAACAAGGGCCGCTATGTGGAGCTGGCCTCGAACCTGTCGGGCGAATACAAGGACAAGGTCTGCTGCATCGTCGGCGCACGCGGCGAACTGGTGCGCAACGACAAGCCGACCGTGGCCGCGCTGGTGCGCTCGATCGTGCAGGCCTCGGACTATGTGGCCGAGAACCCCAACGAATCGGCCAAGCTGTTCGCGAAGTATTCGCCGAAGGTGCCGGTGGAGGACCTGCAGGCGCTGCTCGGCACCTTGACGCATGCGCACCACCCGACCGGCAAGAGCCTGCGCGACGAGGTCGAGTTCTATGCGCGCGACTTCAAGTCGGTCGGCGTGCTGAAGAGCACGACCGACCCGGTGCGGCTGGCCAACCATGTGTCGGTGGATGTGCTCGCATGACGACGGTTGACGACGTCCTGGGCGCGCCGTTGCAGCGTTCATCCGCGGCTGTTGCGACGCGGCCCGCCGCGGCGCCAGCGCCGCGCTCGCAGCGAGCAACGATTGCCAGCATGGTGCCTGCCTCGCTGCAGGAAGCGCCCTTCACTGGCATCTGGCGCACAGGCATGATCGCCTCCGTGGCGTGGGCTGGGCTCGGCGTGCTGACGCTGGCATGGCCCAACAAGGAGGTCGGCTTCAGCGACTGGAATTTCACACGCGAGTTCGGCATCTCGGCGCTCGTCGTGGCGGCGCTGGTGCTCGCCATTGCGTTGCTCGGCGGACGCGCGGGCCGCGTGGGCCGGACGCTGCGGCCTGCGGGGCAATGGCTGGTGGCCGCACCGTTGCTGCTCGCGCTGTGGGAGCTGGCCACCGCCAAGCTCGGCCTGCTGCCGCCGCCCTTCTTCGCGCCGCCGCAAAGCCTGGTGGACGTGGCCGTGGAAGACTGGCAAAGGCTGGGCCTGTCGACCGCGCATTCGCTGCGCTTGCTGGCCCATGGCTTCGTGCTCGGCACGCTTGTCGGCTTCGGCACGGGCGTGTGGATCGGCTGGTCGCGCATCGCGGGCTACTGGGTGCATCCGCTGCTGCGCTTCCTCGGGCCAGTGCCTGCTTCAGCGCTGCTGCCGCTGGCATTCTTCTTCGCGCCGTCGAGCTATGCGGCGGCCGTGTTCCTCATCGGCCTGGCCACCTTCTTCCCGGTCGCGGTGCTGACCTGGTCGGGCGTGGCGTCCGTCAACAAGAGCTACTACGACGTGGCGCGCACGCTGGGCGCGAGCGAATGGTTCCTGGTGCTGCGCGTGGCCATACCCGCCGCGTTGCCGCAGGTGTTCGTCGGGCTCTTCATGGGATTGGGCGCATCGTTCTCGGTGCTGGTCACGGCCGAGATGATGGGCGTGAAAGCGGGCCTGGGCTGGTACCTGCAATGGGCGCAAGGCTGGGCCGCCTACGCCAACATGTACGCGGCGCTGCTGGTGATGGCTGTGTTGTGCTCCAGCCTGATCACACTGCTGTTCACGGTGCGCGACCGCGCGCTGTCGTGGCAGAAGGGGACGGTCAAGTGGTAGCCCTTGCAAACCCCGTCGAGACAGGCGCGCGCATCGGCGTGCACAACGTCAGCCACTGGTTCAGGCAGCGGCAAGGCGTGCTGCAGGTGCTCGACGACATCAACATCGATGTGCAGCCCGGCGAGTTCGTTGCGCTGCTGGGGCCGAGCGGTTGCGGCAAGTCGACGCTGCTGCGCCTGGTCGCCGGCCTGGAGCCCGCGACCGCCGGCAGCATCACGCAGGACGGCACACCGATCACGCGGCCCGACCCGTCCCGCATCGTCGTGTTCCAGGACCCGACGCTGTTCCCCTGGCGCAGCGTGTGGGACAACGTGGCGCTCGGCCTGCAGGCGCGCGGGCTGTTGAAGTCGCAGCGCTCGCGTGTCGACGATGCGCTCAGGCTGGTCGGTCTCACCGAGTTCGCGAAAAGCTTTCCGCACCAGTTGTCGGGCGGCATGGCGCAGCGCGTGGCATTGGCGCGCGCGCTGGTGAACGACCCGCAACTGCTGGTGCTCGACGAGCCGCTCGGCAAGCTCGATTCGCTCACGCGCATCGCGATGCAGAGCGAGCTGGTCAACCTGTGGCAGCGCGCGGGCTTCTCGGCCCTGCTGGTCACGCATGACGTGGAAGAGGCGCTGTTCCTCGCCAACCGCGTGATCGTGCTGAGCGACCGGCCGGCGCGCATCACCGCGGAGCTGGTGGTCGACCTGCCCTATCCGCGACACCGCGGGCATCCGCGACTGGCGGAGTTGCGGCATGAGGCGCTGCGGCACCTCGGGCTCGACGCGACCTGGTGACGAGCACTCGGCCCAAGGCCGTTGCGGGCGGCCTTGCGCAGCGGCCCTGGCCTGAACCATGAACATCCCGAGCGCCGATTGGGTCAACCCGCTGATCCAGCTGCTGGAGGCCGTGCAACTCGCCGTGCTGCGGCTGTTGTCGTGGGCGGGTCTGGCGGGCACCAGCGAGGGCCAGCCGGCATGGCCGTGGACGGTGCGGCTGACGGGCGAGAACCTGCTGATCGACCTGGGACAGGCGCGGCGCCTTGCATGGACGCTCGGGCTGCTGGCGCTTGCTTTCATCGTGCTGCTGCTCGCGCTGCTGTGGCGGCGGCGTCGGTGGTGGCTCATCGCCACGGTGCCCCTGCTGCTGCTGATCGCGCCCCGGCCCGACGCCGGCGTGCTGCTGGCGCCCGCGCAACCGACGAGCTTTCATCGCTCGCCCACCGGCTTCAGCGCGGCGTCGATTTCACAAGGCCGCGCGCTCTATGCGCAGCACTGCGTGGCATGCCACGGCGCAGACGGCCGCGGCGGACCGCTCGCGTCGGCGCAACCCGTGTGGCCGCCGAATCTTTCCGGTCCGCTGCTGTGGCGGCGCGCCGATGGCGATGTGCTCTGGCGCATCCTGCACGGCACGCACGACCGGCGCGGCCACGCGACCATGCCGGCCTTCGCCGACAGCCTCGATGCGCAGGACGCGTGGGCGCTGATCGATTTCATGAAAGCCAATGCCGCCGGCCAGAGCCTGCGCGCGACCGGCGCATGGGCACAGCCCGTCGCCCTGCCCGGCACGACGGTGCGCTGCGACGGCCGTGCGCCGAGGGCGCTTTCCAGCTGGCGCGGCCAGCGCGTTCGCATCGTGCTGGCCGATGCATCGAGCGCACTGCCGGTCGAAGACCCGCGCCTCGCAACCGTGGTCGTCCGCACCGCGCCGCGCTTGCCGTCGACGCCGGCAGCCGACTGCGAAGTCGACGATGCCGAGCTACGCGACGCCCTCGCGCTGATCGCCGGCAGCGACGCGCTCCCCGGCCTGCAACTGATTGCCGACCGCGATGGATGGCTGCGCGCACGCAGCGGGCCGGGCCAGGCCGCATGGTCCGAAGACGACTTGATCTGCCGCACCGATCTCGCACCCCGGGCCGCCGAACGCGCACCCGCCAGCGATGGCCTGGGCGCGCTCATCGCACGAATCGATGCCGAGCCGGTGCGTTTCGTCAAGGGCGGGTTCGCTCACTAGAAGTCATGAATCTTTCTACTGCGGCCACCGATCTCGGGCCCGCGGTCCTCACCGCGCGAGAGTGCGGTTCCGGTCCGCAGACCCGACCTCGGCGCCCTCGCTACGAAATCTTCACGACTTCTGCCGCTTCAACTTTCACTCAACCAAGGACTTCGCACATGACTTCATCCAGCCACACCTCGCGCCGCCGCTTCATCGCCGGCACCGCCGCCACGTTCATCGCGTTGCCCACGCTGCATGCCCAAACCCGCCCCGTGCTCAAGGCCGGCGACCAGAAGGGCGGCCTGCGCGCGTTGCTCGAAGCGGCCGGCGGCCTCGAAGGCGTGGGCTATGACATCCAGTGGTCGGAGTTCCCGGCCGCCGCGCCGCTGGCCGAGGCGCTGAACGCCCAGGCCGTCGACTCCGGCCCCATCGGCGATGCGCCCTTGATCTTCGCGCTGGCGGCCGGCACGCGCGTGAAGGCCATCGGCGCGAACCGTTCGGACTCCTACGGCACGGCCGTGCTGGTGCGGCCCGATTCGACGCTCAAGACCGCCGCCGATCTCAAGGGCAAGAGCATCGCCACCAACCGCGGCTCCATCGGCCATTACGTCACGCTGAAGGCCATCACCTCGGCGGGCCTGAAGCCGGAGGACGTGAACATCCGCTTCCTCGCACCCGCGGATGCCAAGCTGGCGCTGACCCAGGGTTCAGTGGATGCATGGGCAACGTGGGAGCCCTACACCGCGCTGGCCGAAACCAGCCAGCATGCGCGCGTGCTGGTGAGCGGTCGTGGCCTGCTGCCAGGCCTGAGCTACCTGGCCGCGACCGATGCGGCCATCGCGTCCAAGCGTCCGGTGCTGCAGGACTTCCTGCAGCGCGTGGTGAAGGCGCAAGTCTGGTCCTACCGCAACGTCGATGCCTACTCCAGCACGCTGGCCCGCATCATCGGCATCCCGCCCGAGGCGGCCAAGCTCCAATTCGAGCGGCGCCAGCAGCAGTGGATCGCGATCGACGCCAAGGTGATCGCGGACCAGCAGGCCACCGCGGACTTCTACGAGCAGGTAGGGCTGATCAAGCAGCACCTCGACGTGCGCGGGACCTTTGATACGGGCTTCGGGACCAGCGCATAAGCGACAAGTCGAGATGGCTCTGCCTTTCCGACCAGATCTCGCGCCGGCCCCGAGGGTAGGAAGATTTCGTAGCGAGGGCGCCGAGGTCGGGCTGCGGAGCGGAACCGTACTCCAGTACGGTGAGCACCACAGGCCCGAGATCGGTGGCCGCAGTAGAAATATTCCTACCCTCGAAGGTCGAAGCGGTCCAGGTTCATTACTTTGGTCCAGGCCGCCACGAAGTCATCGACAAACTTCTCCTTGGCGTCCGCACCGGCATAGACCTCGGCAACAGCGCGCAGCACCGAGTTCGAGCCGAACACCAGGTCCGCGCGCGTCGCGGTCCACCGGGTCTGGCCTGATTTGCGGTCACGCCCTTCGAACTCGTCCTGGCCGCCAGCGACCGCTTTCCACTCCGTCGCCATGTCGAGCAGGTTGACGAAGAAATCGTTGGTCAGCGTGCCCGCCTTCTGCGTCAGGACGCCGGCCTTGGAGTTCCCGGTATTCGCGCCGATCGCACGCAGCCCGCCGACCAGCACGGTCATCTCGGGGGCCGTCAGCGTGAGCAGCTGCGCCCGGTCGACCAGGAACACTTCCGCCGGCACGCCGTAGCGCACGCTCGTGTAGTTGCGGAAGCCATCCGCCACCGGTTCCAGCGGCGCGAAGGACTCCACATGGGTCTGCTCCTGCGACGCATCGGTGCGTCCCGGCGTGAACGGCACCTTCACTTCGCGGCCCGCGGCCCGCGCCGCCTGCTCCACACCCGCGCCGCCGGCCAGCACGATCAGGTCGGCCAGCGAGATCTTCTTGCCGCCCGCGCCGTTGAACCCGCTGCGGATGCCTTCCAGCGTCTGCAGCACCTTGGCCAGTTGCGCCGGATCATTCACGGCCCAGTCCTTCTGCGGCGCCAGCGCGATGCGTGCGCCGTTCGCGCCGCCACGCTTGTCGGAGCCGCGGAAGGTCGAGGCCGACGCCCATGCCGTCGACACCAGCTGCGCAGGCGTGAGGCCCGAGTCCAGCACCTTCTTCGTCAGCGCCGCGACATCCTGCGCGTCGACCAGCGGATGGTCGACCGCGGGCACCGGGTCCTGCCAGATCAATTCTTCCGCCGGCACTTCCGGGCCGAGGTAGCGCGCACGCGGCCCCATGTCTCGGTGCGTGAGCTTGAACCAGGCCCGCGCGAAGGCATCGGCGAACTGGTCGGGGTGCTCCATGAAGCGGCGCGAAATCTTCTCGTAGGCCGGGTCCATGCGCAGCGACAGGTCGGTGGTCAGCATGGTCGGCACCAGCTTCTTCGATGGATCGTGCGCGTGCGGGATGGTCGCGCCTGCGCCCTTGGCCACCCATTGCTGCGCGCCGGCGGGGCTCTTGCTCAGTTCCCATTCGTAGCCGAACAGGTTCCAGAAGAAGTTGGTGCTCCACTTCGTCGGCGTGGTGGTCCAGGTGACTTCCAGGCCGCTGGTGATGGTGTCGCCGCCCTTGCCGGCGCCGAAGCTGTTGTGCCAGCCCAGCCCTTGCGCCTCGATGCCGGCCGCCTCGGGCTCCAGCGCCACGTTCGATGCCGGTGCCGCGCCGTGGGTCTTGCCGAAGGTGTGGCCGCCGGCGATCAGCGCCACGGTCTCCTCGTCGTCCATCGCCATGCGGCCGAAGGTGTCGCGGATGTCGAAGGCCGCGGCGATCGGGTCGGGGTTGCCGTCCGGGCCTTCGGGGTTCACGTAGATCAGGCCCATCTGCACGGCGCCCAGCGGGTTCTCCAGGTCGCGCGAATGCTTCACCTCGCTGTCGTCGTCCTTCACGAGCACGCCGTGGGCCTCGTCGACGCCCGGCGAGCCCCTGGAATAACGCACGTCACCGCCCAGCCACTTTTCCTCGCGGCCCCAGTAAACGTCCTGGTCGGGCTCCCACACGTCGGGTCGGCCGCCGCCGAAGCCGAAGGTCTTGAAGCCCATGGTTTCCAGCCCGACGTTGCCGGCGAGGATCATCAGGTCGGCCCAGGAGATCTTCTTGCCGTACTTCTGCTTGACCGGCCAGAGCAGGCGCCGGGCCTTGTCCAGGCTCACGTTGTCGGGCCAGCTGTTGAGTGGCGCAAAGCGCTGCTGGCCGCGGCCACCGCCCCCCCGTCCGTCGCCGATGCGATAGGTGCCGGCGCTGTGCCAGGCCATGCGTACGAACAGCGGGCCGTAGTGGCCGAAGTCCGCCGGCCACCAGTCCTGCGAGTCGGTCATCACGTCGGCGAGGTCCTTTTTCAGCGCCGCGTAGTCCAGGCTCTCGAACTCCTTCGCATAGTCGAAACCATCGCCCATCGGGTCCGACTTGGCGGAGTGCTGGTGCAGCAGGTCGACGCGCAACTGCCGGGGCCACCAGTCGCTGTTCGTCGTGCCGCCACCGGCTGCCTGGCTGAAGGGACACTTTGCCTCGGTCTTCTCATTGGCCATGGAATCTCCTGTTGTTGCATGAGGGGGGATTGATTCTGTGGCAGACGCCGCGCGAGGGGAATAGAGCAATTCAATGCCTTCCATAGCGTGCCGACCAAGGGTTTGTCATCTCCGTGCCAAAGACATTTCGCTCATTTGGAATCAACGAATCGTTCGTTCCTGAAATGAAGCGCGCCCGCCAGAATCGCCCCATCATGAATTTCCAACAACTTCGCTCGGTGCGAGAAGCCGTGCGAAGCGGCTTCAACCTGACAGAGGCCGCGCAGACACTGCACACCTCGCAACCCGGCGTGAGCCGCCAGATCCGCGAACTCGAGGACGAGCTTGGCATCGAGCTGTTCGTGCGCGCCGGCAAGCGGCTGACCGGACTCACCGAGCCCGGCGGCCATGTGCTGCCGATCATCGAGCGCGTGCTGATGGAGAGCACCAACCTGCGCCACGCAGGCCAGGAGTTCGTCGCACAGCAGAGCGGCGTGCTCTCGGTCGCGGCGACGCATTCGCAGGCGCGCTATGCGCTGCCCGTGGCGGTGCAGGAGTTTCGCGCGCATTACCCCAACGTTCGGCTGCACCTGCACCAGGGCTCGCCCAAGCAGATCGTGCAGATGCTGCTGGAAGGCGAGGTGGACGTGGGCATCGCCACCGAGGCGCTCGCGGACTATCCGCAACTGCTCGCCCTGCCTTGCTACCGCTGGACCCATTCGGTGATCGTGCCGCCCGGTCATGCGCTGCTCGATGCGCCGCTGACGCTCGACGCGCTGGCGCAGCATCCGCTGATCACCTACGACACCGGCTTCACCGGCCGCACGCGCATCGACGATGCGTTCGCGCAGCAGGGCCTCACGCCCAACATCGCGCTGGCCGCGATGGATGCGGACGTGATCAAGACCTATGTGGGGCTGGGCATGGGCGTGGGTATCGTGGCCAACATCGCTTACGAGGCGGAGCGCGACACGCAGTTGCGGGCGATCGACGCGGGGCACCTGTTTGGCATCAACCTGACCAAGCTGGCGGTGCGGCGCGGGAGCTACCTGCGCGGGTATGTCTATGCCTTCATCGAGTCGTTTGCGCCGACCTTGACGCGGGCAGTGGTGGACCAGGCATTGAGCGACGAGGCCACGCTGGCATAGGGCGCTCAGTCGATACGACTCCTCGCCTGCGCGCGGAGAGCCCTGGCGCTTCCAGCGTGGTCGGACCGGCCTTAACATCGCGCCTCCAAACTCTTACAGCACCATCCGCGATCGTCTTCCAGACGCGTTGCGGGTGGGCGTTCCAGGATGCGCGCATGACGAAAAAGCCCGCCGCGAGTGAAGGCGCCTCGGCACCCGAACTCATCTCCAAGCGAATCGCCGAACTCGGTGACTGGCGCGGTGAAACGCTCGCGCGGATGCGCAAGCTCGTTCACCAGGCCGACCCGGACGTGGTCGAGGAATGGAAGTGGATGGGCACGCCGGTCTGGGAGCACGACGGCATCATCTGCACCGGCGAGTCGTACAAGGACAAGGTCAAGCTGACCTTCGCCAAGGGCGCGCACCTGAAGGACCCGGCCAAGCTGTTCAACGCCAGCCTCGACGGCAACCTGCGGCGCGCGATCGACATCGCGGAGGGTGAGGAAGTGGATGCAACTGCCTTCAAGGCGCTCGTGCACGAGGCGATCGCGCTGAACAAGCTGAAGCCGGCGAAGAAGACGAAGGCCAAGGCAAAAGCCTGAGCCATCGGCGGGCTCGATATGGCCCGCCCACCCTCAGCGCTGCTGCCCCCACTTGCGCACGGTCAGCCGCTCCAGCGTCGCGAAGCCGAGACTCTCCACCAGCAGCCCGATCAGCACCACCATCGCCAGCCCGGCGAACACGCGGTCGGTATACAGCTCATTGCGGTTCTGGAAGATGTACCAGCCCAGCCCGCCCTTGCCCGACGACGCGCCGAACACCAGTTCCGCCGCGATCAGCGTGCGCCAGGCAAAGGCCCAGCCGATCTTCAACCCCGACAGGATGGCAGGCAACGCAGCAGGCACCAGGATCTGCAGCACGTAGCGCAGTCCCTTGAGCCCGTAGTTGCGCCCGGCCATGCGCAGCGTCTCGGGGACGCCCTGGAAACCGGCGTAGGTGTTGAGCGCCAGCGGCCACAGGACAGAATGGATCAGCACGAAGACCAGGCTGCCGCGCCCCAGCCCGAACCACAGCAGCGCCAGCGGCAGCAGCGCAATCGCGGGCAGCGGGTTGAACATCGAGGTCAGCGTGCCCAGCAGGTCGCGGCCGATCTGCGTCGACACGGCCAGCGTGGTCAGCGCGAAGGCGAGCAGCACGCCGGCGACGTAGCCCTGCAGCAGCACCGCCATCGAGATGCCGACCTTCTCCACCAGCTCGCCGCTCGCCAGCCCTTCGACCAGCGCCTTCGCGGTGGCCGTGAAGGTGGGCAGCAGCAGGTCGTTGTCCTGCCAGCGCGCGGCCAGTTCCCACAGCACGGCCAGCACGACGAGGATCAGGCCCTTGCGCAGCCAGCCCTGCGCCCACAGCCGCGTCGCGAAGGGCAATGCACGCTCGACCGGCAGCTCGGTGAACGGCGCGAGCTTCAGTTCGTATTCCGGCCGCACGGGCGGGATCAATGCGCTCATGACGCAGCGCCCTCTTCCTCGAACAGCATGCGATGGATGCGCTGCGCGGTCTGCTGGAAATCGGCGCCGCCCAGGCTGTCGAGCGAGAAGCCGTGGCTGTTGATCTCGGCGCGCATGCGGCCCGGATGCGGAGACAGCAGCGCGATGCGGTTGCCCACCACCAGCGCCTCCTCGATCGAGTGCGTGACGAACAGCAGCGTGAAGCGCACCTCGTCCCACAGCGCCAGCAGTTCCTCCTGCATCTTGCGCCGCGTTAGCGCATCGAGCGCGGCAAAGGGCTCGTCCATCAGCAACACGCGCGGCTGCATCGCCAGCGCACGCGCGATCGCCACGCGCTGCTTCATGCCGCCCGACAGCTGGTGCGGATGCACGTCGGCGAACTTCGACAAGCCCACCTTGTCGAGGTAATGCAGCGCGCGTTCGCCGGCCTCCTTGCGGCCCAGCGTGCGCGAGGCCAGGAGCGGGAACATCACGTTCTGCTTCACCGTCTTCCATGGCGGCAACTGGTCGAACTCCTGGAACACGACGATGCGGTCCGGCCCCGGCGCGGTGACGGCGCAGCCATCGAGCCGGATCTGGCCTTCGACCGGCGCGATGAAGCCGGCGATGGCCTTGAGCAGCGTTGACTTGCCACAGCCGGATGGCCCGAGCAGCACGAAGCGATCGGCGGCATGAAGGTCGAAGCTCACGCGATGCGTGGCGCGCACCACGCGTTCCGGCGTGCGGTATTCGAGGCTGACGCCGTCGACCTGCAGCAATGCGCCTTCGCTGGTTGCCAATGTGCCAGATGCCGATTCGCCATCGGAAGCATCGAGAGACCGAGCCGGCCGCACCGGCGGCGCAACAGCTTGCGGCGCAAACGGCGCGCCGACCCGCAATGCGCTTTCCGCCATCAATTGCCCGCCGCGTTCTGCGCGTCGTCGAAGAAGTAGTCCTTCACCGAGGCGGGCTTGTTCTTGATCGCGCCGACACGATGCATGAACTCGGCCAGCTGGAAGGTGTTCTGCGGCGTGGTCTTGAACTGGACCTCGGGGCTCTTGATGATCTTCAGCAGCAGGTCGCGGTCGATCTTCGCATTGCTCACGCGGATGTAGATGTCGGCGGCCTTGTCGGGGTTGGCGGTGACGAACTGCGCCGCGTCGTTCAGGCCGTCGATGAAGGCCTGGTAGGTCTTCGGGTTCTCGTTGCGGAATTTCTCGGTGGCGTAGAGCACCGTGGCGGACGCCGGCCCGCCGAGCACCTCGTAGGAGTTGAGCACGATGTGCGCGTTCGGGTTGCCGGCCAGCTCCTGCTCCTGGAACGGCGGGTTGCCGAAGTGGCCCGTGATCTCGGTGCCGCCCTTGATGATGGCGGCGGCCGCGTCGGGGTGCGGCAGCGCGACGCTGATCTTGTCGAGCTTCGCGAACTCCTTGTCGCCCCACAGCTTGGCCGATGCGAGCTGCAGCACGCGCGACTGCACCGACACGCCGACGGCCGGCAGCGCGATGCGGTCCTTGTCGGTGAAGTCCGCGATGGTCTTCACGTTGGGGTTGTTGCTGACCAGGTAGTACGGGAAGTTGCCGAGCGAGGCCACGCCCTTCACGTTCTGCTTGCCCTTGGTGCGATCCCACAGCGTGAGCAGCGGGCCGACGCCGGCGCCGGCGATCTCGATGTTGCCGGACAGCAGCGCGTCGTTGACGGCCGGGCCGCCCGAGAGCTTGACCCATTCGACCTTGGCGTCGACACCGGCCGCCTTGGCCCGCTTCTCGATGAGCTTCTGGTCCTGCGCCACGTTGAGCAGCAGGTAGACGATGCCGAACTGCTCGGCGATGCGCAGCTGCCCTTCGGCGTGTGCGGCCAGGCTGCTGCCCAACAAGCCGATGGCGGTGACGAATGCGGCGGCCTGGCGGCTCCACGGGCGGGTATCCAAACGGGGCATGGTGTTGTGTCGACTCAAGGACGAAACGATCGACTCTAGGGCGACGGCAGCGCGAACGGAACGAATGATTCGTGGGTTGCTTACTACTCAAACATCTGAGCTTCGATGGTGCGTTCGCATGCGCGAAAAGCGAATTTGGTTATCTGGATTGCTTCGTAGCAAAGCGCGTTCTTCAGCGACTCGCGCCCATAGCATTCGTGCCCCATACCGATCCCACGCATCCGCAGGAGCACAAGACCATGAGCACGCAGACCCCGTCCGCCATCGATGACACCTTCAACGCCTTCAAGGTCCGCCGCGTGGCCGGCAACATCGGCGGCGAGGTGCTCGACCTCAAGCTCTCGTCCACCTTGCCCGAGGCCACGCAGGACGAGATCACGGCTGCGCTGGTCAAGCACAAGGTGCTGTTCTTCCGCGGGCAAAGCCAGCTCGACGACAGCGAGCACCAGGCTTTCGGCGCGCGCTTCGGCAAGACCGTCGCGCATCCGACGGTGCCCTCGCCGCAGGGCACCAAGCTGTTCGAGCTCGACGCGTCGAAGGGCGGAGGACGCGCCGATTCGTGGCACACCGACGTGACCTTCGTCGATGCCTTCCCGAAGATCTCGATCCTGCGCGGCGTGACGATCCCGGCCTATGGCGGCGACACCGTCTGGGCCAACACTGCCATCGCCTACGAGCGCCTGCCAGACAACCTGAAGCGCCTGGCCGATTCGCTCTGGGCCGTGCACAGCAACGACTACGACTACGGCGCCGACCGCGTGCAGGTCGAGGAAGAACGGCTGCGCCATCACCGCAACGTGTTCGTGTCGGCCGTGTACGAGGCCGAGCATCCGGTGGTGCACGTGCACCCGGTGTCGGGCGAGCGCGCGCTGCTGCTGGGCCACTTCGTGAAGAAGCTGGTCGGGCTGTCGAGCACCGAGTCGGCGCGCATCTTCGAGCTGCTGCAGAACCGCGTCACGCGGCTGGAGAACACGGTGCGCTGGAACTGGCGGCAGGACGACGTGGCGATCTGGGACAACCGCGCCACGCAGCACTTCGCGATCAACGACTACGGCAAGCAGCCGCGCCTGGTGCGCCGCGTGACGGTGCATGGTCAGCCGGCCGTGTCGGTCGATGGGCAACGCAGCCGCACGCGCAGCCGGCCCGAGGCGACGAATGACGAGCGCATCGATGAGCTGATCACGGCAACAGCCTGAAGCCCATCACGCACGCGAGGCAAATATGCACAACGATTTCAACAACGGCCGCCGCGGTCTTCTCAAGGCCGGCGCGGCACTCGGCGCAGGCGCACTCCTCCCCGGCCTGGCCGCAGCACAAGGCGGCGCGAAGAAGTTCGACGGCGTCACGCTCAACGTCTCCACCTTCAGCGCCGCCTACCCCAAGCTGCTGCAGCAATGGCTCCCCGAATTCGAAGCGCTGACGGGCGCCAAGGTCAACTTCGACGCGCCCTCCTTCCCCGTCTACAACCAGCGCGTCGACTTGGAGCTGTCGACCCGCGGCGCGGCCTACGACGTGGTCAACGTGACCTTCATCTATTCGAGCCGCTGGATCAACTCGGGCTGGCTCACACCGCTCGACGACTACATCCGAAACCCCAACCTCACGCCGGCCGACTTCGACCTCAACGACTTCCTGCCCGGCGCGCGTGCACCCGAGACCGGCAAGGACGGCAAGCTCTACGGCGTGCCGTGGACCGCCGAGGCGCTGCTCACCGCGTCCTCGCGCTTCGACCTTGTGCAGAAGGCCGGGCTCGCCTTCCCCGACACCACCGACGACCTGGTGAAGGTGCTGCGCGCCGTCAACAAGAAGGAGCGCGTGGCTGGCTTCGTCGCCGACAACCACTACGGCTGGACCTTCGTGCCCTACCTGCATGCCTTCGGCGGCGACGTGTTCCGCAAGGCGCCCGACGACCTGTTCCCCACGCTCGACACGCCCGAGGCGATTGCCGCCGGCGAGTACTACGCCAACCTGCTGAAGGAGTTCGGCCCCGACGGCGCCGTGACCTACCAGCCCGACCAGGTGACGCAGGCCCTCAAGCTCGGCCGCGTGAACTTCACCGATGCGGGCCAGCTGTACCTGGCGCAGCTCGGCGATCCGGCCACCAGCAAGACGATCCAGACCGTCAAGTTCGGCCTCATCCCCAAGGGTCCGGCCGGGCGCTTTCCGGGCACTGCGGTACACGCGCTCGGCATCCCTGCCGGCTCGAAGAAGAAGGAGGCCGCGTGGGCCTTCATCCAGTGGGCCCTGAGCAAGCAGACCACGCGCCGCGCAGTGGCAGCAGGCTACGGATCGCCCGCGCGCCGCTCCGACATCGACTCGCCCGAGTACCGGCAGAAGCAGGTCATCAACGGCAGCGACCTGGCCAAGCTCTCGCTCGAATCGATCGACCTCGCCGCGAAGAGCGGCCACATGAAGTACCGCACCGTGTCGGTCTATCCGCAGGTCGACCAGCAACTCAACAAGGCGATCGAGCTCATCGTGAGCGGCCAGCTGTCGGCGAAGCAGGCCTTCCAGCAGGCGCAGGCGCAGTCCATCGCGGAACTGAAACGGGCAGGCCTGAACCTGTGAGCGCGATCGCCGTTGCACGCGGTGGCAGTACGGCCGGCGGCAAGGGCGGCGGCAAGGGCGGAAGCTGGGAGGCCGAGCGCCGCCGCGCCTTCCTCATCGGCCTGTCGCCTTCGCTGCTGGTGCTGCTCGCGATCACGCTGGTGCCGGCCGCGGCGTTGCTGGTCGCGAGCCTCACGCCGCTGAGCCTGACCGACCCGGCCAACACCTTCCGCTTCGACGACCCGCTCGGCAACTATCGGCACCTGCTGGAAGACAGGCGCTTCCTCGCGTCGATCGCGGTGCAGCTCAAGCTGTCGGTGGTCAGCGTGGTGCTGCAACTCGGCGTGGGGCTGGGCCTGGCGCTGCTGCTCAACGGCAAGTCGAAGGTGCTGGGCGCGACGCGCACCGTGTTCCTCATCCCGATGGTGCTGCCGCCGATCGTCGTCGCGCTCATCTGGAAGATCATCTACACGCCCGACGTGAGCCCGATGCACCGTGTGCTGGAGGCCGTGGGCCTGCCGGTGCGCTCGCTCATCGCCAACCCCGACACGGCCCTGTGGGCGCTCACGGTCGCCGACACCTGGCAGTGGTTCCCCTTCACGATGCTGATGGTGCTGGCCTCGCTGCAGATGATCCCGGACGACCCGCTCGAAGCGGCCAGCCTCGACGGCGCCAACCGCTGGCAGCTGTTTCGGTACATCGTGTTCCCGTACATCCGGCCGGTGCTGGTCGTGTGCGGCCTGTTCCGCCTCATCGACAGCTTCAAGGCCTTTCCGCTGATCTACGTGCTGACCAACGGCGGGCCCGGCTCGGTCACCGAAGTCACCAACTACTACGGCTTCATCCAGGCCTTCAACTTCTCCTACTGGGGCTATGCGAGCGCGATCGCGATGGTGATCCTCGCGGGCGTGTTCACGCTGAGCTTGCTCGTCGGAAAACTCGGATGGAACGACCATGCAGAGCGGTAACTACGCCATCGACGGCGGCATGCTGATCGGCGCACACGACGAGGGCGTGTCGCTGCCTGCTGCGCCCGCGCCCACGACGTTGCGGCCTGCTGCGACGACACGGCCCCGCACGCACACGAAGAAGAAGTCGTGGCTGCGACGCCATGCGCGCCCCATCGTCGCGGTGCTGCTGATGCTGCTGGTGCTGTCGCCCTTCCTCTGGCTGGTGCAACTCGCCTTCAAGCCCGCGGGCGACCTCTTCGAAGACAGCCTGCTGTTCGTGCCCACGCTCGACAGCTTCAGGAGCCTGCTGCAGGGCAACTTCCTGAAGTCCTTCGGCAACAGCCTGCTGGTGAGCACGCTGTCGACCGGCATGTCGTTGCTGATCGGCGTGCCGGCCGCCTATGCGCTCACGCGCTGGCAGTTCCAGAGCCGCGACCGCATCGCGCTGTGGATTTTGGTGACGCGCATGGCGCCGCCGATCGCCTTCACGATTCCGTTCTTCCTCGCATACCAATACCTCGGCCTGCAGGACACGGTGATCGGCCTGGCGATCGTGTACCTCACCTTCAACCTGGCCATCGTGATCTGGTTGATGCAGACCTTCTTCGAGGCCGTGCCGGTCGCTCTGGAAGAGGCCGCGTGGATCGACGGCTGCGGCATCTGGCAGGCCTTCTGGCGCATCACGCTGCCGCTCACCGCGCCGGGGCTCGCGGCCACGGCGGTGCTCTGCTTCATCTTCTCGTGGAACGATTTCTTCTACGCGCTGATCCTCACGCGCACCAACGCCATCACGGCCCCGGTCGCGATCGTCAACTTCCTCCAGTACGAAGGCTGGGAATGGACCAAGATCGCCGCGAGCGGCACGCTGGTGATGTTCCCGGTGATCGTGTTCACCGTGCTGGTGCGGACCTACCTCGTGCGCGGCCTCACGGCCGGCGGCGTGAAAGATTGATTGATTGAACGGAAAAGAAGCCATGTCCTCTTCCATCAGCATCCGCAACCTCGTCAAGGACTTCGGCAGCACGCAGGTGCTGCGCAACATCGACATCGAGATCCACGAGGGCGAGTTCCTCGCGCTGGTCGGGCCTTCGGGCTGCGGCAAGTCGACGCTGCTGCGCATGATCGCGGGGCTGGAGAGCATCACCAGTGGTGAGATCCGGCTGGGCGACGAGACCATCAACGACGTGGCGCCGCGGGATCGCAACATCGCGATGGTGTTCCAGAACTATGCGTTGTATCCGCACATGACGGTCGCGGAGAACCTGGGCTTTGCGCTGTCGCTGCAGGGCATCGACCGCAAGGAGATCGCGCAGCGCGTGGGGCATGCGGCCGACATCCTGGGCCTGGGGGAGTTGCTGGCGCGCAGGCCGAAGCAGTTGTCAGGCGGCCAGCGCCAGCGCGTGGCGATGGGCCGCGCGATCGTGCGCCGGCCCGAGGCTTTCCTGTTCGACGAGCCGCTGTCGAATCTCGACGCCAAGTTGCGCGTGCAGATGCGCACCGAGATCAAGGCGCTGCATCAACGGCTCGGCACGACGACGGTGTACGTCACGCACGACCAGGTCGAGGCGATGACGATGGCGGATCGCATCGTGGTGCTGAAGGACGGCATGGTCGAGCAGGTCGGCGCGCCGCTGGCGCTGTATGACCAGCCGCGCAATGCGTTCGTCGCAGGGTTCATCGGGTCGCCGGCGATGAACTTCATTCCGGGGCGCTTGCAGCTGGACGGGGCTTCACCACCGCATGTGGTGACGGATGACGGGCTGCAGTTGCCGCTGGCGCGGCCTGCGCGGGGGGCGCATGGGGACCGGGTGTTGTACGGGGCGCGGCCGGAGCACTTCACGCTGGATGCGAGCCGCGGGGCGGGGGCGGATGTGATCGTTGTGGAGCCGACGGGGTCGGAGACGCAGATCGCAGCGCGGTTCGCGGGGCAGAACGTGATTGCGGCGTTTCGGGATCGGATCAGTGCACGGCCGGGGGATCGGCTGCCGCTGTGGCCGCTGGGGGAGGCGGCGCATTTGTTTGATGCGGGGAGTGGGGTGCGGTTGAATTGAGGTGGTTGCACGTTCGAACAATCGGCGGCTCCAGACTGATCTCAGTCACTCACGTCAGTAGCCGAACGGCAGCGATGCACCCGCGTCGCAGCCTTGGCACAGCTTGAAACGTCAACGACACAGATTTCCGGCTGCGGGCCCGAAAGCGATGACTCCCGGATCGTTGCCGCCAAAGCGCGCAGCCGCTCTACGACGGCCTCGAAGTTCAGGAACGTTCCGTCGGTCAGTTCCCATCCTTTCGGCCGCCGCGTCTGATGCACGAGTAAGAGGATGCCTTCTCGGCCATCTTGGGCGCGCAGATATTGGCCGCAGAGTTGTTTGACGAGGGCGTCTTTAAGCTGTGGCAGCGTCCAACTTTCCGCCACCTTGATCTCGGTTGCGACGTTGGCATCGCTGGCCTTAGCCCTGAAGCGCAGGTCCGGCTCCTTCTCTTCGGCGACGTGCGGCTCGCGCTCAATCGAATAGGCCGTTCCTTGTACGTGTCGAAGCCGGTCGGCCAACCAGTTCTGAACTGCAGGTTCGTCAGGTAGAGCGCTCAAGGTTGTACCCTGCCGAAAATCACCATGGATCAGGTCATGCTCCAGGTCTTCCAAGCGTTGCAGTGCGACGAGCTGCAGTTCCCGTCCCGTAACGGGCGGGCGCTCAAACCGCTCTTCAACCTGGCGCGCTTCTCCTGCTGTCCATGCGGTGTGCTCGGCGTCTTCTGCCGCGCGATCGTGTACCAAGGCACGCAGGCGCGATGCCGGTATCGGGAACCCAGGCGTGTCTATCAACCGCAGGATCGCCTCGAAAGTCGCGGCCCCGGGCATGCTGACCAATGCCTTGAATGCCGCCGATCGCGCCTCCTGGGCTTCGTCCCGTTCGTCCGGTGAGTACACCCCCTTCTTGGCGCGATCACGGTCATCTTCGATCCGCACGATGCGGTATGCCAGCAGGACGAGGCGTTCCAGTGTGGCAAGGTCAAGTGCAGCAGCCGATGGTTCTGAGCGCCCCCAACGCGAGCCGACTATCTGAGGTAGGGCGCGTTCGACGAGAGCTGTCTTCTCAGCTTCGCCAAGTCGGTCAAGCTTCGCGACCAGGGCGTCCGTTGCGCCTTGCGCGTTGATCGCATAGGCCGCGCCGAGATACTGCGCGCAGACCTGGGGATCGTCGGTGCCCTGAAACCTATAGAGAACAAGCGTGTACAGATCACCTTTTTCAACTTCGGGCAGACCGCGCACGAGGATGGGCAGCAAGGGTCGCAGGGCCAGTTGGTTCAAACCAGGCCTGGTCTGCAGCTCGCGCCATAAGGCGAGGGACATCAGTCGCGCGAGGTTTTCCGGGCCACGATATATGTCTTCCAGGGTTTGGTAGTGGACGCCCGGCGTTGGGTTGTCGAGATCACTGCCCGCTTCCTTGGCGAGCACCTGTTCGACGGCGGCGGGCCAAGCCGCGGCCAATGCTCCAATCCACTTGGGAAAGCCGTTGATTTCGAGTGTCGCGTACTCGGTGGCGCGAACGGCTTGCTCTTTAGTCAGCTGTGCTGCCCAGTTCGGCCGCGATGCCGCTTCGATTGAGACGCCAGCGATGCACATGCTATCGATCATGCCGATCTGGTTGCGCTCGTTCGGTGCGCGTTCGCTATGCAGCGTTGGCTTCCAGCTTCGCCAAATTTCGGCAAGCCTGTCGGCAAATGCTGTCGCGACTTCCTGCCCAGCAATCTCGGCGATAGGAGCGACGGTGTCGATGGCGTAGTGCGAACTGCCGCGAACGGCCTGGCGCAGCAGTTGCCATAGGTCATACACCCGTCCGTCAACGGTATTGGGTGCCGTGGGCAGGAGCTGCTGCAGCTTCACCGGATCAGCGCGCATTTCGGTGACGAAATCGACCCATGACTGTTCCCGCTGGGCCTGCGCTTGCTTGCCTGCCCGCTCGGATTTAGCCAGCTCTTCCTCGCTCTTGATCTCTTCTGCAGACTTGACTCGCGGCGTAATCCACTCGGTGTAAGCCGCCTGCATGTCGCTGTCGGAGGCGGCAACAGCAGCAATGCGCGCCTTCAGCGCCTCATCTTGTTGGTCTTCGTTGAACCACAGGCTGAGTGCTGCGTTGATTGCCAGCTGCCGTTCTGTAGCGCGGTCCCTGCCAGGTGCATCGGCGAGCAGCCAGTCGATATCGACTAGAACAAGTCCCGGCGGCCAGCCGAGGAACTTCATCTGGAAGGCATGGAGCAGCGGACGACCAGTAAGGATTCTGTGATTGCCGAGACGGTCGGCTGCCCGCCAGAAGGCCGCACGCCGGCGCTCCGGCGTCCGGTGCAGCTGCTCAACAGCGTCCGCTCCCTTCTTGAGCCGCCGTTGTGTCCGATCGAAGCGGCGATCGCCGATTCGCAGCACGGCGTCGATTGCTGCCTCGGGTGCGGCGTTCGGCGGCGACAGTTCGAGCAGTTGCTCCGCCGAGGTTGCAAGCGTTGTCGCGTATTGCGCGTCTCGCGATGAACTGTCGTCGGCGTCAGGATCGGGCGGCTCCGGTGCCAGCTGACTCAAGAGCCCGTCGATCAGCTTGGTTAGATCGGCAGCGGTTGCCAGTTTCGCGGCGAGGTCAGCGCCGTGCCAATCCAGATTGAAACCGCCGCCCTCACCATCACCAAGGTGCACGACCGCAAGAATGGCGAGCAAGTCATCGACATTGATCAGCCGCGGGAACAGGTCTTCCACGGCCTCCCATACGACGGTAGCCGGGATCGATGCACAGTTCCGCCTGACGTATTCGGCGTAGTTCGTTCGCTGACGATCGTCGCCGGCCGCAAGCAGCGCCCGGCCAGCCGTGATTGCGGTGTAGAGATCGGGAAATTGGCCGAATGACGCGGCCTCCGCGATGCCGGCGCATTCACCAAGTTTGCCAAGCCAGATCAACCGGAGGACGAACCGGCGAATTTCAGCGTTGCCCTTATCGGTCTCCCAGATGGCGCGCAGCGCGGGCGCGATATCCGGCTGGGTGAACCGTGCCAAGCTGCCGATGCCCAGCAGCGGGGTTTCCTCATCCCTGCGCATCCGCTCGATAAGTGCCGTCAATACGGCCTGGCGCGTCGCCGGAGGCAGGCTTGCCGGGTCGCCAGCGGTGAAGAGCAGAAAGGGTGCACGACGTATGACTTCGGTTGCCACGCTCTCATCCCAGAGGCTCAACCAAGCCGCTGTTTCGAGCATGGAGGGCTTGATCAGCTCGACCCCGTAGGTTCGCGAAAACAAGAAATCGTGCAGCCGGCGCCGAGGCAGATTTGCTTGTCGCAGTCGGTGCAGCCAGCGTGCAGCAAGATAGGCGCGTACTACCCCCTCGTTGTCGTTGTGCAGCCTGGCACGCCCGAACGTGGCCGGGTCGAATGCCGGTCTTGTCAACAACTGCAGCCGGTCTTCGCTCGGCCAGTCCGGCAATACGTCATCGATCGTGGCCGCAGGTCGGGCATCTTCGAGCGGCGCATCCCTGTCCGGTATGGCGATGGTGGTCTGCCGACCGAATACCAGTGCAGCCCCGATTCGTTCCAGCCCGCGATGCGCACGCTCGGCATCTAGAGAATCGCGACGAGCGCGGTCGGGGTCCACTTCCCGCACACGCTCACGCAGGCTGGCCTCGATCATCGCCATGAAGCTGCCGAGGCGGCCGTGGTCGCGCCAGTTGCGCACGATCCAGTCTAGGTCTAACGGCCGTCGCGCGAAGTCCCACATGTTCGCCGCTTGAATCGCATCGATGAGGCTATCCATCTCAGGCGCATTCTTGGCGGCGGCATATGTCCGCACCTTGTCGGCATCGAGCGAGGCCATTACGACGATCAATGGCGTCTCTGCCGGTGTCGGCTCCGGTGGCTTCTCATGGCGCAGCACGCGGCGGATCAGCTCATCGAGCGGTGGAACGGGTTCGGCCACGCTCTCACGTGGTAGTGGCAACTCCTCGTTCAGCCGGCGTGCGTCGCGGGCGAATTCCCAATCGGTGTGACGGCCGGAGAGCACGATATGAGCACGGCCCTCCGCGCCAACTATTCCGTTGGCGATCTGTCGCAGGGCGCGCTCAAGCCGAATGTTGTCGAGCTTTGCTTCGTCAATCGAGTCGATGAAAAACCAACCCGATTCGCTGCTGGAACGCCAGGCGTTCAGACGCGCCCCGTCGGCCGGGCGCAGGGCGCTTTCGAGCCCCTCTCGGCCAACATCCTGAACAGTCGCATAGAAGGCAAACTTGCCTGCGGCAGTTTGCAGGCACGCTTGCTCTGTCAGCTCTTCGGTCTTGCCGCTGCCGGCTTCGGCCAGGATGACGACGCGGCGCTTTGCGAGCAGGTCAGGCCATCCGAGCCTGCCATCCGAAAGGCCGGCGGCTGCGCGGTATCGCGAATGGGCAAGCCCATCGGCATCTTCGCGCCATTCGTAGAACCGGCGATCAAGCGCTACCGTGGTCACTTGTCAACTTGCTCTGCGATTCCGGGGTCGTGCAGTGTCCAGGTCTTGAGTGGGACAAGCTCAAATCCCGACTGCTCGACTCGCGTGCGATGGAAGCCCATCAAGATCGGCGACACGTACTTGCCGTGCTGGAAAGCGCGGAACTGCGGCAGACCGGCCTGACGCAGTTCGTGACGCAGGGTCCGCTTGCGCCGGGTCATGTCCGCCAACGCGTGCGCCAGGTCAAAGGTCTGTTCCACCGAAACGGCTTGCAGCCCTTCCGTCGTCCATGCCTGTTCAGACAGCGGGTAGTACAGGCCGTCCGGCATCTCATAGAAGCGCAGGGGCAACGGCATGAAGTCGTCTGGCGAGGCCTTGATCGCCATCTCAAAGCGCGCGCCACGTGGCACATCGACCCATGAAATGTCGATGTGCTGGACTTGGCAGTCGTCGATCAGCAGACCGCCGTGGCCCTTGATCGTGTCGAGCAACTGCTTGGCATGGTTGTCGATATCGCCATAGGACGGCGTTTCGAGCATCTTCTGTTCATCGAGGTAGAGCACAACTCGAAGCGAAATCTCGCCGACGAAGACGTACTTGTTGGTCAGCTGCTCGCGGACCATTGCCTTGAACGCGGCGCGGGCGTTGCCAGCGTTAGCGTATGAGACTGGCTCAAGGTCGAAGGTCTGCTGCCACTCTCCGAACATCGGGTCGATACCCGCGGCTGCGCCTCGGCGCTCAATCTCAAATGGCTCGTCCATATCGTCCTCAACTGCTACCCCTCGTATGCGTCTCTTTACCAGGGCAAGTCGCGGTGCGATCGCAGCTTCGCGCTACGCCGACGTACCAGGCCAAGATTGCCATGCGCGAATTGTGCCGTGAATGGGGTCGGATGCGGGGCTTAAAGACCGGCAAGTAGTTGATTCATAAGACACGAGCGCCGCGCCGAAAGTCTCATAAGCGCTTTGAACGGCCGGTGTTCTCGCAAGCGGTCAGCAGAGACATCGGGTCCGAGCGACAGCCGTCGCTGCATACCTGCCGCCACATGGTCATGAGTACAACGGAACGGGACCCGGTTCCAATCGCGCGCCGAAACTAGTCCCGCCAACGCACCTCGCCACGCCCCGCAGGTCCGGAGCCCCCTCGCCTATCCGGCTGTTGCAGCGAATCGATCACGTGCAGCATTCCGTCGAAGTTGCGGCCAGATGCTGGCCCGACAGGTGATGTTGCGCAGATCAACTCTTCGGGTCGATGAAAAGACGGTGCCAGCCGCCCCAACTCGGTATCCCACCGCACAGATCCCCCCGCCCAACAAGCCTACAACCGAGTGTTCCCAGGAGCACTCATGTACCAGCGAATCCTCGTCCCCCTCGACGGAAGCCCCACCTCCACACGCGGCCTGCAAGAGGCCATCCGTGTAGCCCAACTCACCAAGGGCCGCCTGCGGCTGATGCATGTGATCGACGAGCTTTCGTTCGCCCTGGGCATGAGTGCCTATGCAGGCTACGGCGGCGACTGGCTCGGCCTTCTTCGCGAAGCCGGAGCGAGCGTGCTGGAACAGGCCAAGTCGGCGGTCGTGGCCTCCGGTGTCGGCGTCGAAACGCTGCTGGAGGACCACCTGGCGGGCCCGGTGCACGTCATGGTGACGGCCGAAGCCAGCCGCTGGCCGGCGGACCTCATCGTGCTCGGCACCCACGGGCGGCGCGGCATCGGGCGCACGGTGCTGGGAAGCAGCGCGGAAAACATCCTGCGTTATTCGACCGTGCCGGTGCTGCTGGTGCGCGATCTGCCGGAGGCCAAGGCGGCTGCCGCGGCTTCGGGCGAGAGCGTGCGCCTTCACGCGCCCCCTGGCGCGGTGGCCATGCAATAGCCAGGCGCGCCAGTCGCGCGCGCCATGCAGGGGCCGCGGTGCGATGCCGCTCGGTGTGCCACCGCACAGACCGCGCGGCAAGGTGCGCGCAGGGTAAGAGGTAGCCAAGAGACAGGGAGGAAGTCGGATCCATCCATCCACAGAGAAGACATCACCATGAAGACAATCAGCCACGACGCTGCGGTCGCGCTCGGCGGCAAGGTCCCGCGCTTTGCAGCGAACGACAACAGCGACGACAGCAGCACCGCCAACCCGGCCCATGCGGCCGCCAGCAAGATCCATCTCCATCCCGTGCCGGAGTCCATCCTGAAGCGGGCGTACGTATCAGGCATGCCGGCCTACCAGAAGCTGGTGGCGGAGGCCGATGCCGACCACGCCGCCTACTGGGCCCGCCTCGCACGCGAGTTCGTCACATGGAAGACGCCCTTCGCCCGCTCGCTCGATCACACCAAGGCGCCCTTCTTCAAGTGGTTCGAGGACGGCACGCTGAACGTCTCGTACAACTGCCTCGACCGCCAGGTCGAGCGCGGCCTCGGCGACAAGGTCGCGATCCAGTTCGAGGCCGACGACGGCCAGGTCAGCCGCGTCACCTACAGCGAGCTGCTGGCGCGCACCTGCCGCCTGGCCAATGCGCTGAGAGCGCGCGGCGTGAAGAAAGGTGACCGCGTCGTCATCTACATGTCGATGAGCATCGAGGGCGTGGTCGCGATGCAGGCCTGCGCCCGCGTCGGCGCCACGCATTCGGTGGTGTTCGGCGGCTTCTCGGCGCAGAGCCTGCGCGATCGCATGGAAGGCGCCGGCGCGGTGATGGTGATCACGGCCGACGAGCAACTGCGCGGCGGCAGGCAGCTGCCGTTGAAGGCGATCGTCGACGAGGCCATCGCGCTCGGCGGATGCGATGCGGTCAAGGACGTGATCGTCTACCGCCGCACCGGCGGCAAGATCGAATGGCACCCGGCGCGTGACCACTGGATGCATGAAATCACCGCCGACCAGGCCGACACCTGCGAGCCCGAATGGGTGGGCGCCGAGCACCCGCTGTTCCTGCTCTACACCTCGGGTTCCACCGGCAAGCCCAAGGGCGTGCAGCACTCGAGCGGCGGCTACCTGCTGCATGCAGCGGTCACGACGAAGTGGACCTTCGACCTGCACGACGACGATGTGTTCTGGTGCACCGCCGACATCGGCTGGGTCACGGGCCACACCTACATCGCCTACGGCCCGCTGGCCATCGGTGCGACCCAGGTCGTGTTCGAGGGTGTACCGACCTACCCCGACGCGGGGCGCTTCTGGCGGATGATCCAGGATCACAAGGTCACGGTGTTCTATACGGCGCCGACGGCGATCCGCTCGCTCATCAAGGCATCGACCGCCAACGACGAGGTGCATCCGAAGTTCTACGACCTGTCGAGCCTGCGCATCCTCGGCTCGGTGGGCGAACCGATCAATCCGGCCGCGTGGGAGTGGTATCACGCGAATGTGGGCGGCGGCCGGTGTCCCATCGTCGACACCTTCTGGCAGACCGAGACCGGCGGCCACATGATCACGCCGCTGCCCGGCGCGACACCGCTGCTGCCGGGCTCCTGCACCCTGCCCTTCCCCGGCATCGCGGCGGCGATCGTGGACGAAGCCGGCAACGACATGCCCGTTGGGCAAGGCGGCCTGCTGGTCGTCAAGAAGCCGTGGCCGGGGATGATCCGCACGATCTGGAACGAGGAAGAGCGCTTCAAGTCCAGCTACTTCCCCAGCGAACTCAAGGGCTACTACCTCGCGGGCGACGGCGCCATCCGCAATGCGGACAACGGCTACTTCACCATCACCGGCCGAATCGACGACGTGCTCAACGTGTCGGGCCACCGGATGGGGACCATGGAGATCGAATCGGCCCTGGTGTCGTGCACCGAACTCGTCGCCGAGGCTGCCGTGGTGGGCCGGCCGGACGAGACCACCGGCGAGACCATCTGCGCTTTCGTGGTGCTGAAGGGGCCGCGTCCGACCGGCGATGAGGCGAAGCGCATCGCGGTCGAACTGCGCAACTGGGTCGGCAAGGAGATCGGGCCGATCGCCAAGCCCAAGGACATCCGCTTCGGCGACAACCTGCCCAAGACGCGCAGCGGAAAGATCATGCGGCGCCTGCTGCGCCTGATCGCCAATGACGAGCCCATCACGCAAGACATCTCGACGCTCGAGAACCCGGCTGTCCTCGAACAGCTGATGGAAAGGAACTGACCATGCAAGACGACCTGACGACGCGCATCCTGCGCGACCCGAACTACCAGGAGCTCAAGTCGACGCGCTCGCGCTTCGGCTGGTGGCTGGCCGGCGCGATGATGGTCGTGTACTACGGCTTCATCCTGCTGGTGGCATTCGACAAGACTTTCCTGCTGACGCGGCTCGGCGCAGGCGTCACCACGATCGGCATGCCGCTCGGGCTCGGCGTGATCGTCTTCACCGTTGTCATCACCGGCATCTACGTACACCGCGCCAATGGGCGCTACGACGCGCTGACGGCCCTCATCGCAAAGAAGGCGCGGACATGACCCACCCCCGAACGCGCCTGCGGCGCCTCACCCTCGAGGGGGCGCACCCAGCGGCCCGGCAGAGCCGGTTCCGCGGGTGCCCACGAACATGTTTCGCAGCGCTCGCACTGATTTCCTCCTTCGCGCAAGCAGCCGGTGCGGACCTCGGCCAGCTCGAGAAACAGCCGACCAACTGGACCGCGATCAGCATGTTCGCGGCCTTCGTCGTCGGCACGCTGTTCATCACGAAGTGGGCGGCGGCCAAGACCAAGAGCGCGGCGGACTTCTACACCGCGGGCGGCGGCATCACCGGCTTCCAGAACGGCATGGCCATCGCGGGCGACTACATGTCGGCCGCGTCGTTCCTCGGCATCTCGGCCGCGGTGATGGTGGGCGGCTTCGACGGGCTGATCTACTCGATCGGCTTCCTGGTCGGCTGGCCGGTCGTCACCTTCCTGCTGGCCGAGCGGCTGCGCAACCTGGGCAAGTTCACCTTCGCCGATGTCGCGGCCTTCCGCTTCGGGCAGACGCCGGTGCGCGTGTTCGCGGCGTCGGGCACGCTGGTGGTGGTGGCCTTCTATCTCATCGCGCAGATGGTGGGCGCGGGGCAGCTCATCAAGCTGCTGTTCGGGCTGGAGTACTGGATCGCGGTGGTGATCGTCGGCGCGCTGATGATGGTGTACGTGCTCTTCGGCGGCATGACGGCCACGACGTGGGTGCAGATCATCAAGGCCTGCCTGCTGCTGGCGGGCGCCACCTTCATGGCCTTCATGGTGCTATGGAACTTCGGCTTCAGTCCGGAGGCGATGTTTGCCAAGGCGGTCGATGTCAAGACCGAACTCGCGACGGCGGCGGGCCAGTCGAAGATGGACGCGGCGACCTCGGGCTTCTCGATCATGGGGCCGGGCGGCTTCATCAAGGACCCGATCTCGGCGATCAGCTTCGGCGTGGCGCTGATGTTCGGCACCGCGGGCCTGCCGCACATCCTGATGCGCTTCTTCACCGTGCCCAATGCCAAGGAGGCGCGCAAGTCGGTGCTGTGGGCGACGACGTGGATCGGCTACTTCTACGTGCTGACTTTCATCATCGGCTTTGGCGCGATCACTTTCGTGCTGACCGACACGCAGTTCCTCGACCCCAAGGGCGGGCTGCTCGGCGGCGGCAACATGGCGGCGGTGCACCTGGCCAAGGCGGTGGGCGGCAACGTGTTCCTGGGCTTCATCTCGGCGGTGGCCTTCGCGACGATCCTGGCCGTGGTGGCGGGCCTGACCTTGTCGGGCGCGTCGGCGGTGTCGCACGACATCTACGCGACGGTGGTGAAGAAGGGCAAGGCCGACAGTGCGTCGGAACTGAAGGTGTCACGCATCACCACGGTGGCGCTGGGCATCGTGGCCGTGGTGCTGGGCATCGTGTTCGAGAAGCAGAACATCGCGTTCATGGTGAGCCTGGCCTTCGCGATTGCCGCGTCGGCCAACTTCCCGGTGCTGCTGATGTCGGTGCTGTGGAAAGACTGCACCACGCGCGGCGCGGTGATCGGCGGCTTTTTGGGACTGATCTCGTCGGTGGTGCTGACCATCGTGTCGCCGGCCGTGTGGGAAGCGACGCTGGGCCATCCCGCAGGCTCTGCGCTGTTTCCGTATGCATCGCCTGCGCTGTTCTCGATGACGATCGGCTTCGCGGGGATCTGGCTGTTTTCCATCCTGGACAAGAGCGCGCGCGCCGTGAAGGACCGCGGGGGCTTTCTGAGCCAGCAGGTGCGGTCTGAGACGGGTATTGGGGCGGAGGGGGCGTCGGGGCACTGAGGGCTTGAGGCTTCAGGCGCTCGTGGCCCGCATCATCTGTTGGGTTGCGGCGTGATGCGCAGGTAGGGCCGCACCGCCGTGTAGCCCTTCGGAAAGCGCTGCGCAATCTCCGCCGGGTCCTGGATGCTCGGCACGATCACCACGTCGTCCCCATCGCGCCAGTTGGCCGGCGTCGCGACCTTGTGGCTGTCGGTGAGCTGCAGCGAATCGATCACACGCAGGATCTCGTCGAAGTTGCGGCCGGTGCTGGCGGGGTAGGTGATGGTGGTGCGGATCACCTTCTTCGGGTCGATGATGAAGACGCTGCGCACGGTCGCGGTGGTGGACGCGTTCGGGTGGATCAGGTCGTACAGGTCGGCCACCTTGCGGTCGGCGTCGGCCAGGATCGGGAAGTTGACCGTGGCGTTCTGCGTGTCGTTGATGTCGCCGATCCACTGCTTGTGCTTGTCGACGGGGTCGACGCTCACCGCGATGGGCTTCACGCCGCGGCGGGCGAACTCGGTGCCCAGCGCCGCGGTCTTGCCCAGCTCCGTGGTGCACACCGGCGTGAAGTCGGCCGGGTGCGAGAACAGCACCACCCACGAATCGCCCGCCCAGTCATGGAAGTCGATGGGGCCGTCGCTGGAGTCTTGCGTGAAGTCGGGCGCGGTGTCGCCGAGGCGGAGTGTCGTTGTCATGGAGAGGCTTCCGGTTGCTTGAGTGAATGGATGAAGAGTTCAGTGCGATGGCAATGCCGGCTCGCCCAGCGACAGCATCAGCCGGTTGGCCCAGTTGAAGAAGGCCGCGCCCTGGATCACGTCCGCAATCGCAAGGTCGTCCAGGCCCGTCGCGCGCAGCCGCGCCACATGCGCCGGCCCGAAGGCGATCGGCGTGGCCGACAGGGCCACCGACGCGTCGACGATGGCGTTCCAGCGCTCGCCGTCTTCATCGTCTTCGCCGTCCTTGTCCTTTCCGAAGCGCACCTTGCTCACGCCTTCATCGAGCAGGCGCTGCACGTCCTCGCTTCGCTGCGAGAAGTGCGACGCGAAGCGCGCATGCACCGACGCGCAGTAGATGCAGCCGTTGAAGCGCGAGGTGGCGGCAGCGGCAAGCTCGCGTTGCGCGCGTGGCAGTCCCGCCTCGGGGTTGTAGAAGATGTCCTTGTCGGTGCGCGTGCGCGCGCCGAGGATGTCCGGGTCGCGCGCCAGCAGCATGAAGTACGGCGACTTCGCGCGCGAGGCATCGACGAGTCCGGCGTAGTGCCGCTCGGTCAACTCGCTCTCGGGCAGCGGCGCGAGCCAGGGCAGCCATTCGAGTTCGCGTTGCGTGAAGGCGTTGGGCGGCACGTTGGCCGGGTGGTCGATGGTGGTGGTCGTCGCGCTCATGATGCAAGCGCCTCCGCCGCCGGCGATGACGCCGCGACTTCGTCGTCATCGCTGCTGCGCTTCAACGCCTGAAGGCCCACGACCACGCGCAACTGGAACGCCAGGAACGACACCAGTTGCGACAGCGTGACGATGTCGGTTTCAGACCAGCCGGCATCGAGCAGCGCCTGCAAGGCCTGCGCACTCGCATCGCGCGGATGGAACACCAGCAGGTGCGCATGGACCAGCGCTGCCGACAGCTTCGCGCCCAGCACGCCGGCGGACGCCTTGCTCACGCCGTATGAAAGCCCCGGCGCATCTTCCACGCTCAGCGGGCCTTCGGGGTAGCGCCCGTAAGGCCCCGACGCATCACCGGCCGCCGCCTCGGCCGCGATGGCGTTGATCAGCTCGCGCGAGGCGCCGTGGCTGGCCAGCCCGTCGGCATAGAAGCGCGTCGCCTGCGACTGCCCATGCAACAGCGCCACGAAGGTCGCGACGGCAAAGCGCTGCACCAGCGTGAACCCGTCTGCGGGCGGCGGCGATGCGGGCTCGAACAGCGCCAGGTAACTCTGCTGGCTGTGGATGCGCGCCTGTGCGCGTCCAGCGCGTGTCGCGTCGAGCGCGTGGCCGGGCACGATGCCCGCCAGCTGGTCGATCACATCGGGTGTGGAGTGTGGGGTGGTCATGCGGCGATGGGTTGGAGTGAGGAGGGTTGGGACGAGGAAGCGTCTGCGGGTGCCTGTGCGCTCCAGCCGAGCGCAGGCGCCACGCGCGTGGCGATCAGTTCGATGCTGCGCAGGATCAGCGGATGCGGCGGGTCCACCGAATGCACCTGGAACACCATGTCGGTCACGCGATCCAGGGCGCTGTCGGCACGCAGCGATGCGATCACGTCGTCGGGCGTGCCGACGTGCACGTCGTAGCCGGCGATCAGTTCCTGCAGGCTCGCCTCCGGGCCCGGCCGGGTCGGATCGGCCAGGCGTGCCACGCCGCTGCGCAATCCAAGCTCGGCGTATCGAAGTGCCTCGCGCCGGTCGTTCGCGACGAAGACCGAGCGCGAACCCATGATGCGGGGCGTGCGGCCTTCGGGCAGTTGCTGCAGGTAGGCATCGATGATGGGATGCTGGAGTTCGGACAGCGACGCGTGCGGCGCATCGGCCGTGCGCGGCTGCGTGCGCGAGAGCATCAGGCCGTCACCGGCCGCGCCCGCGCGCGCACCGCCGGCCACCGAGAAGGTGGCTTGCCAGATGCGGTCGAGCAGTTGGGGCGACGAGGGGTAGATCTGGTCGCCACCGGGCAACGGCCGGCCTGCCCATGCGTCACGCACCAGCGACAGGTGCGCGGCGAACGCCTCGGCCCGCTTCTCGCTCGTCTGGCCGAAGGCAGCAAAGGCCGATGGCGTGCCGCCGGTGCCCACGCCGAACTCCAGCCGATGGCCCGACAGCAGGTCCAGCACCGCCGCGTCCTCCGCGACGCGCACCGCGTTCTCCAGCGGCAGCGTGACCACGCCGGTGCCGATGCGGATGCGGCGGGTGAGCGCGGCCACGTGCGCGAGGAAGACGAAGGGCGATGGCAGGCCGCCTTCGGCCTCGTGGAAATGATGCTGTGCGACCCAGGCCGAATCGAAGCCGAAGCGCTCGGCATGGGCGATCTGTTCGGCGACGAGGCGGTAGCGTTCGGCGGCCGGCGCGTCGTCGAGCAGGCGGCTGAAGAAGCCGAGCCGCCGGGGCGCGCGCAGGGCTGCGTGAGGGTGTGATGAAGGAGCGGGCAAGAGGAGGTTCTCGGTGGAGGCGCGCAGGCGGCGCCGCTCGCAAAAATGCTACCGGGATCGGGCCAGTTGCATGCATCGAATTGGTCGCATGGATATCTGGTGAACAGATATGCGACGCGGGCTGCTACGGGGCGCGCGGCGTGTCTGCGGGGTCGGGGAAGTTGAAGCGGACTGTCGGGTCGCGCATGACGCGTGCGGACAAGGCGCGCTCCCATGCGAGGTAGTCGCGCCATGCGGACTCGCGCTGGTCGGGGCGGACGCGCATGGTGGAACCCCAGTCGTCGTCGAAGGGGGTGAGCAGGTCTTGCGGCGTGTAGTCGGAGGTGGTGGGCATGGCTTGCGATACCCAGGCTTGAATGCCGCCGACGAGCCAGTGGAAGGCGTGTGCGTCGGGCCATTCGCGCTGGGCATCGCGCGCCGCGAGGCGCGATGCGGCGCCATCTTCGGAAGTGAAGACGATGGGGCGGCCTTGCGCGATCAGCGGCGCGAGCGGGGCCATCGACGCGGGGAGCAGGTAGCGGGCGCCGGGCACATGCCGGCGTTCGAAGTCCTCGCTGGGGCCGACGTGGACGACGATGACCTCGTGCCTAGCGAGCCGGTCCTGGAGCGCTGGCGCGTCGATGCCTTGAGATACGGCATCGTCTTCGGCTTCGCGCGTGATGTCGACTTGCGCAGGCCGAGGCGGCGCCTCGCCATCGAGCACCGCGACCTCGCATTGGTTGAACTGCCGCAACCAGAAGGCCGTGACCGCCGCCCGCAGGCCATGTGCATCGTCCACCAGCACGACGCGTGCGTTGCGCGTGCCGACCAGCTGCTCGAAGTGCATGAGCACCTGCCCACCGGGCACGTGGCGCACATCGCTGGCCGCTGCGCTCGCCGCGGACGGGACGGGGCGCACGTCGAACAGGTAGAGCGTGCGCTGCGTGTCGGCGCGCCAGCGGGCGAGTTGCGCGCCGTCGATCACCTGCAGGCCGGCGCGGGCGCGCAATTGGGCGGCGCGTTCGGCCAGCACTTGCGCGGAGGCCGGCGGCAGGTCGGCCGCTGCTTGCGCGTGGCTCGCCACCGCGCCACCGTTCAGGCGCCACGCCATCACGCCGTCTTCGACGAATGCGGCATGGCGATGACCGAGCACCGCCAAGGTGGTGGCGCCCAGGAGCCCCCGGGTGCGGCTGAAGCATTGGATGGCCCACAACGGGTCATCGGCGCCGCCGTCGTCGATCGCGAAGTCCCGCAGCGCCAGCTCGGTGCCGGGATGGTTGCGTGCGCCCTCGATCGACAGGAAGGCGAACTCGTCGGGCGGTCGCACATCGACGACTGCGACCTGCGCGCCCGATGCGCGCAGCGCCTGCAACGCAGGCACGGGCAGGATGCGCGTGGCGTAGTGCTGCCGCACGCAGTCGCCAAAGGTCTTGATCAGCGTGTTCCATCCGTCGATCGACGGCAAGCCCCGCGCCGTCCAGGCCTCGAGGCCGCCTTGCAGCACGCGCACGTCTTCATGGCCGAGTCGCTGCAGCAGTGCCCAGGCTCGGTCAGCTGCCGCGCCCGGCTCGCCTGCATCGTCATACACCACGACCGTCGCGCTGCGCCGCGGCACGAACTCGGGGATCTGCAGTTCCAGCCCGCTCAGCGGCGCGCAGCGCGCGAGATTCAAGTGCCCCGCGTGAAAGGCACGCGCCTCGCGCACGTCGAGCAGCGCCAGCTCGCCATCGGCCAGGAGCAGCGCCTGCAGCGCATCGGGGGTGATCATGGGCGGGTCGGTCACTTATGCACTCTATGAGCAGCGACGCGGATCGGTCGAGCGATTTCCGCATATCCACATGCGCATTGGTCGCATGCAAACCGCGACGGGTTTCCTACCATCGACACGCGCCCAGCTCGCTCCCGAATTTGCAGTTCCTCATCAGAGACACATGACGACCGCATCCACCGCCTCGGCAACTCCTCCTCGCCAAGCACGCCCTGCCCGCCTGGTCTGGTGGCGCCACTACGAAGCGCCGACGCTGGCATTGGTGGCCGCGTGCTATGCCGCGTGGGCCGCACTGATCTGGTGGCACGCATCGCTGCCGGGCTGGCTGCTGTTCGTGCTGGGCGGCTATGTCGCGCAGCTTCATTCGTCGCTGCAGCACGAGAGCATCCACGCAATGCGCTACCTGCCGCGCTGGCTGCGCCAGGCCATCGTGTGGCCGCCGCTCAACCTGTGGCTGCCGTATGCGCTGTATCACCGCGGACACAGCGCGCACCACGTCAACTTTCACCTGACGCATCCGGACAAGGACAGCGAGAGCAACTACCACTCCGCGCCGGCGTGGCAGCGCTACGTGCCGTGGCGGCGCGCGCTGTACTCAGCAAACCAACTGCTGTCCTTTCGCTTGCTGGCGGGGCCGGCGATGCGCCTGTGCACGCTCGTGCGCGGCGAGTGGCGCCGGGTGCGCGCGGGCGACTTCTCGCATGCGCGGATGTGGCTGGTGCACGCGCTCGGCGTGGCGGGCGTATTCGCTTTCGTGGTCGGCGTGTGCGGCATGAAAGTCTCGACCTACCTGCTGTGCTTCGTCTACCCCGGCATGATGCTGGGCCTGCTGCGCAGCTTCACCGAGCACCGCTGGAGCGACACGCCGCACGCGCGCGTGGCCATCGTCGAATCGAACTGGTTCGTGGGGCTCATGTACCTCTACAACAACCTGCACCACGTCCACCACCGCGCGCCGAGCATGCCCTGGTACGAGATCCCGCTGTACTTCCGCCGGCACCGCGCCGAGGTGCTGCAGGGCAACGGGCACTTCTACTACCGGGGCTATGGGGAGATCGTGCGGCGGTTCCTGTTCCGGCCGGTGTTCGCGCCTGTGCATCCGAAGTGGTGAAGGTGCCGACGCCTTTGTGACGGCGGCGGGCTTTCGGTTTTTCACGACGGGATAGCACGATCCGCGATGTACGGAACTCGAAAGACGCAGGTGCTGGGTTCAGCAGTGCGTGCCGAGGACACCGGGTATCTCCCTCCGCGAATGTCCCCCGGCCTTCGGCCTCCTCCTTTATTTCGCTGCGGGAGACACCCGATGCCCTCGGCACGTGGAACTGTTCGTTGCGTTCCTGAATTCGGTCGATCAACCGCAGCGCGTCTGGATCACGTCGATGGTGTGCTCTGCGCAGCGAAATAAAGGAGGAGGCCGAAGGCCGGGGGACATTCGCGGAGCAGAGTACGCCGTCGGCGTGAGCCTGCTCGCAACGCCTCCTGTTCAGTGCCACGACAGGCACGGAACGTCGCGTTCGTCGTCAGCATTCAAGCCGGTTCAGCAAGCGCGGCAGCTTGTGCGAAATGAAGGTGGGAAACCGCCGCAGCGCCTTCCAATTCGAACTCGATGCTGGCGCCGTGCGTGCGCGCGAAGGCGGGCGTTGCCGCATCTGCACGCGTGGTGCGCAGCGTCAGGTGGAACGGGCCTTCGCCGTGCGCGGCAAGCCGGCGCGCGATGGGGTCGCCGTCTTCGTCTTCGGTGCTGTCGTCTGCGTTGACCGCGCGCCGGGTCGAACTCAGCACTAGCGTGCTCTCGCCCAGGGTGATCAGCGCGATGCGGTCGTGCCGCGCATGCAGCGTCACGGCGCGGCCGACGTGCGTTCCTTGCGCCTCGCCGAGCAACGCGCGGTAGCGTGCGAGGGTTGCGTCCAGGTCCTGCACCGCGATGGCGAGGCTGGCGACGCCTGTTGCGCCGTTGGCATGCACGCGGGCATCGCCTTCGGGCACGCGCAGCGCACGGGGCGTGATGTCACCGCAAAGGAAGGGCAGGTCGTGAGTGGTGGGCCGCGCGGTCTGCCACACCAGGCGCTCGCCATCGGGACGCAGGCGGCCGCCGTCGAGCGGGCCTTCCAGCTTCAGGCCACGCTGCGCGGCCTGCGCCACCGTTTCGCCTGTGTCGGCAGGCAGCAGCGCGAAGTCGACGAGGCCTTCGCCGCGGCGCTGCAACAGTTGCCACCAGCGCTCCTGCGGCGCCGGGGACTTCCATGCGATGAGCTCCAAGTAGCTACCGTCTGCGAAAACGACCAGCGCGTTGTGCGTGCTGCGGCCCGGATGGTCGCCGCCGCGCTGCACGTTGAAGCCCAACGCGGCGTAGTCGGCGATGGTGGCCTCCAGGTCATGGACGGCGATGACGATGTGGTCGAGTCTGAGTGACATGGATGTTGGCTTTCAGGAAGCGGTGCTGGCGGCATCGCCACCACCGAGATAGGCGTCACGGATGCGCGTGTCGGTCAGCAGTTGCGCGGCCGGGCCCTGCAGCACGATGCGCCCGGTCTGCAGCACATAGCCGTAGTGCGCGATCTGCAGCGCGAGGCTGGCGTTCTGCTCGACCATGAAGACCGACACGCCCTGCCGGTTGATCTGCGCG
Organism: Variovorax sp. dw_308; assembly: GCF_019207085.1. Taxonomy (GTDB): domain Bacteria; phylum Pseudomonadota; class Gammaproteobacteria; order Burkholderiales; family Burkholderiaceae_C; genus Variovorax. The sequence continues at coordinate 304,308 of NZ_JAATOM010000006.1, forward strand.
ATGAGCTCCAGCACCTTGTCGACGTAGAGCGGCGACAGGCCCATGGTCGGCTCGTCCATGCAGATGAGTCGCGGCCGGCCCATGAGGGCGCGCGCCATCGCGACCATCTGCTGCTCGCCGCCGGAGAGCGTTCCGGCCTGGAACTCGATGCGCTCTGCCACGCGCGGGAAGAGTTCGAGCATGCGCTCGAGGTCTTCCGCGATCGCCTTGCTGTCATTGCGCGCATAGGCGCCCATCAGCAGGTTCTCGCGCACCGTCATCGCGGGGAACAGTCGCCGCGCCTCCGGCACGGAGCCGATGCCGCGGCGGATCACCTGCGGGGTGCTGAGGCCGAGCGTGGACTGGCCGGCAAAACGCACCTCGCCGGAGCGCGGCTTCTGCAGGCCGAGCACGACTTTCATGGTGGTGGACTTGCCGCTGGCGTTGCCGCCGAGCAGGCTCACGATCTGGCCGGTGCGCACTTCGAGGTCGAGGTCGAAGTGGGCTTGGACGGGGCCGTAGAAGGTGTTGACCTTGCGGAGTTCGAGCAAGGGGTGCGACGTGGAGGGGCCCTGGATCATCGCCGCGGCTTCTCGGCGCGGCGTGCCCTCACCCCAGCCCTCTCCCCGCAGGGGAGAGGGAGCGGGGAAACCGGTGCGGGCGACGGTCGAGAGGATCGTCATGCGGCGAGTGCTTGCGGCGCGGGCGCAAGGGCCTTCGCCGCGATGGTCTGGCCGACGTTGCGGCTGCCCAGGTAGGCCTCGATCACCTTGGCATCGTTGCGCACATCCTGCGGCAACCCTTCGGCGATCTTGCGGCCATCGTCCAGCACCACGACGCGGTCGGACAACTGCATCACCAGGTCGAGCTTGTGCTCGATCAGCAGGATGGTCTGGCCGCGCGACTTGAGGGTGCGGATGATCTCCAGCATCTCGGCGGTCTCGCTTTCGTTCATGCCGGCGGTCGGCTCGTCGAGCAGCAGCAGGCGCGGCTGCAGCGCCAGCGCACGGGCGATCTCGACGCGGCGGCGATTCGCATACGACAGGCTGTACGCGGGATGGTCGATGCGCGGCGCCAGGCGTTCGCCGAACAGCGCGATGATCTCCAGCGCTTCCTCACGCAGCTGCGCTTCCTCTCGCGTGACCGATGGCGGTTGCACCAGGGCCAGCGCAAGTTCGGCCAGTGCGCCCACGCCCGGCACGCCGCCCAGGCGCGGACGCACCGCGCGCAGCCGCGTGTGCGCGCCGACCAGCACGTTGTCGAGCACCGTGAGGTTGGCGAACACGCGCCCGTGCTGGAAGGTGCGCGCGAGGCCGCGTTGCGCGAGCTTCGGCGCGGGCCATCCCGTGATGTCCTCGCCTTCGAAGCGCACCGTGCCGCCGTCGGGTTGGTCCAGGCCGGTGACGAGGTTGAACAGCGTGGTCTTGCCCGCACCGTTCGGGCCGATCACGCTCACCAGTTCGCCCTCGCCTACCGCGAGGTCGACCGCGTTGACCGCCGTCAAACCGCCGAAGCGCCGCGTGAGGCCCGAGACTTCAAGCAGCGAGGGCATCCGCGTCCTTGGTCGCCGCGTTGGCGGCGGTCGCTTTCGAATTGACCAGCTTGACCTCGGCGCGGATCGTCTGCGGATTGCGCAGCAGGTTGAGGATCGGGCAGGTGCGCTCCACCGCTTCGAACAGCGCGTCGATGTCTTCGCGCGGCGCCGGCGAATCGATGTTCACCGTGTAGGCGATCTCGTGCGGCCAGATCGGCGTCTGCTCATGGCCGGGCTTGCCGCCGCGCGGGTCGATGATGCCGGTCACTTCCACGTCCAGGCTTTCCAGCGGCACCTGCCGTTGCGCTGCATGGATCAGGAAGATGTGCGTCACGCAGGTGCCCAGCACGCCCAATTGCAGTTCTGGTGAACTCGGGCCGAGGTTGTAGCCGGCGAAGTCCGGCGGGCTGTCGCTGATGACCTGATGGTCGCGGATGCGCAGTCGCCGCACGCCGCTGCGGCCTTCGGCGCGCACGTTGGCCTTCAGTTGCAGCGGCTGGGCGGTGCCGGCCTCGATGGCGGCATCGCGTGCGAGCACGGCGGCGCGTTTCTCGGCGAGATAGTCGTTCAGGTGGCTCATCGAAATTTCCTTTGCATGAAGGTTCAAACAGTGCCCAGCAGGCCCTGCGGACGGAAGCGGATCAGCAGCAGCAACGCCACGCCATAGATCAACATGCGGTACTCCGCCGTCACGCGGAACAGCTCCGGCAGGCTGACCAGCGCGACCGCGCCGAGCAGCGCGCCGCTGATGTTCCCGAGCCCGCCCAGGATCACCATCGTCAGCGCGAGGATGGAGATCTGCGAGGTGAAGGTCTCGTGGTTGATGTACGAATACAGGTGCGCCGTGAAGGCCCCGCTCACGCCGGCCGCGAAGCCGCCGAAGCCGAAGGCCATCGCCTTGTAGCGATCGGGGCTCACGCCGTAGGCACGCGCGGCCACCTCGTCCTCGCGCACCGCGCGGAAGGTGCGGCCCAGGTGCGACCGCAGCAGCCGCCATTGCAGCAAGGCCAGCAGCACCATCGCGGAGAAGGAGGCCCAGTAGAACGAAGCGTTGGACGAGGCGTCGTGCCCGAACAGCGACAACGGCGGAATGCCCGAGATGCCGATCGGCCCGCGCGTCAGGCTTTCCCAATTCAGGATGGTGAGCGCCACGATCTCGCCGATGCCCAGCGTCGCGATCGACACATAGTGCCCGCGCAACCGGAACGCCGGAAAGATCAACGCGGTGCCGATCAGCGAAGTCAGCAGCCCCGCCACCACGATGCTCGTGCCCACCGGCAAGTGCAGATCCAGCACCAGCAGCGACGACGCATAGGCACCGATGGCCAGCAGCCCCGCATGCCCCAGCGAGATCTGCCCGATGGTCCCGGCCACCAGCGTCAGGCTCAGCGCCAGCGCCGCATAGAGCCACGAGTTGGTCAGCACCTGCAGCAGGTAGGGGGAAGGGTTGAACAGCGGCAGCACCGCGGCGATCACGAACAGCGCGGCCAGCAACGGCGGCGGCACGCGCCACGGCTTGCTCGGCGCGATGAAGGTGCCGGTCAGCGGCTCCGGCGGCAACGCGCGCTTGCGGCCGAACAGGCCGTTGGGCTTCCACACCAGGATGAGCAGCAGCAGCACGAAGGCGAACAGGTTGCGGTACGGCGTGCCGAACATCGCCACGCCATAGCTTTCGGTGAGCCCCAGCAGCATGCTGCCTACGACGGCGCCCGGCACGTTGCCGACGCCGCCCACCACCGTCGCGACCACGCCCTTGAGCGTCGCCTGGAAGCTCATGGCCGGGCTGATGTTGTTGTAGTACATGCCCACCAGCACGCCCGACAGGCCGCCCAGCGCGGAGGCGATGGCGAACACGCTCTGGTTGACGCGGTTCACGTCCACGCCCATCTGCTGCGCGGCGTCGCGGTCCTGCGCCGTCGCACGCACGGCCCAGCCCAGCTTGGTGAAGCGCAGGAAGCCGAACAGCAGCGCGGCGCTCGCGATGCCGATGCCGGCGATCAGCAGGTCCAGCGCGCCGATGGTGCCAGTGCCGATCTGCAGGCGCCAGTCGGGCAGCTGCGTCGGCAGCGCGCGCGGGTCGGGGCTCGCGAAGAGCTGCACCAGGATGTCGAGCACGAAGCTGATGCCGATGGTCGCGAGCAGCGGCGCGATGCGGGCAGACCCTTGCAAGGGCCGCAGTCCGACACGCTCGATCAGCATGCCGAGTGCGCCGGAGCCCAGCACCACCAGCAGCAACGTAATGGGCAGTGGCGTGTGCAGGAAGGTGATCGATGCCCAGCCGATGTACGCACCGACCGTGTAGACAGACCCGTGCGCGAAGTTGATGAGGTGCGACACCCCGAAGATCAACGCGAGGCCGACGGCCAGCATCGCGTAGATGTTGCCGATGATCAGGCCATTGACCGTGTAGTCGAAGAACGAGGTGAAGCTCATGCGCGCTCAGGGGTCGCAGTGCTTCAGCGGGCCGAAGCCACCGAGGCCTTGCCCTTCACGTCGCTGAGCGCCCACTTGCCATCCTTCACCACCAGGTCGACGCTCTTCACGCCGATCACGCGGCGCGACTGCGGATCGAAGTTGGCCTTGCCGAACACCACGCTCGGCACGTCCTTGATCTTGTAGAAGGCATCGCGCACTGCGGTGCGATCGCCCGTGGGGCCGGCCTGGTTCAGCGCGGCGGCGGCGATCTGCACGGCGTCGTAGGCATAGGCATTGAAGGCGTCGGGCTCCTTGCCGAACTTGGCCTTGAAGCGCGTGACGAAGGCCTGCACCTCGGCGCGCGGCTCCTCAGGGAAGAAGGCGGTGTTGCTGTAGACGCCGTTGACCGCCGCGCCGCCGAGCTCGATGAACTTGGGCGAGTAGACCGAGCCGCTCGCCGCGATCGGCTGCTTCAGGCCGACGTTGCGCACCTGCCCTGCGATGAGCGCGCCGTCGGGGTAGTAGGAGATCAGCACCAGGCCATCGGGGTTGGCGTCGCGCACGCGCACCAGCGTCGAGCGGAAGTCCTTCTCGTCGGGCTGGTAGCCCTCGGCGATGACCACCTGCGCACCACGCGCCTCGGCCGCCTTCACGAACACGTCGCGGCTGGTGCGGCCCCAGTCGGTGTTGAGGAACAGCACCGCCACGCGCTTGAAGCCCAGCGTGGTGACGGCCAGGTCGGCCAGCAGCGGCTGCGAGTCGGCCTGGCTGATCGAGGGGCTCCAGATGTAGTCGCCGCCCTTGGTGTAGTCGGGGTGCGAGTTGGTGAAGCCGAGTTGCACCAGGCCCGCGCGCTGGTAGATGGGCGAGGCGGCCATCGAGGCCGGGCTGGAGAAGTCGCCGAGCTCGATCTGGATGCGCTTGTCGTTGACGAACTTCTGCGCGAGGCCGACGGCCTGGCGCGGGTCGCTCTGGCTGTCCTCGAAGGTGTAGGCCAGCGGCCGGCCGTGGATGCCGCCCTTGGCATTGATGTCGTCGAGCGCGAGGTCGAAGCCGGCCTTCCACTGCGCGCCGTACTGCGCGTTCTGGCCGGTCAGCGGGCCGCTGACACCGAACCAGACGGGCTCGCCCGTGGCCGGTGCAGCGCTCGCGAGCATGGGGGCCAGCAGGATGACGCCGGCGAGGCGAAGGAAGAGTTGGCGGCTAAGCATGAGAGTGCGCTCCAGGGCAACAGGAAGACCTTGATTCTTCGATCCGCGCGCCTGCAAGGGAACGAAGAAAAAGGAGCAGGCTTAGTTGCTATCCGACTATCCGTTGCACCTCGGAACTGCAGCATCGCGGCATTGGTTCACTGCTGCATCGCCGCACCGCTGCAGCGTCACTCGTCGTCTGCGGACTCGTTGCCGGTGAGTTCGAGCATGGTCTCGATGAAGGTGTCGAGCGAGGGGAGGTCCGGCCATGCGCCGAGCGGCTTGTCGCGGCCCGGCGCGGGCGCATTGCCGGCCTTGGCTTCGATCCAGTCGCCGGGCTCGCAGAGCACGCCGGCAAAGCCGTCGCCGGCGCGCAGGTAGAGCAGGCGCGTCTTGGCGAGTGCGGCATCCGACTGCTGCCTCGCGCGCCGCCGCGCACGCGGTCGCCACGCAGCGCCCAGCTCGGCCAGGCAGCGCGCGATCTCGCTGTCGCACACATGGGTCTCGCCCCAGTTCCCTTGGGCGTCGAAGCTGACGAGTACACCCATGGCTGCCGCGCCTACTGCAGGAAAGTCGGCTTGGCGTAGCCCTGGAATTTGCTGTCCACCACGGTCTGGAAGTCCTTCGAGTGGTATGCCTCGACGATGTCCTTGGCCCACGGCGTGTCCTTGTCGGCGCGCTTCACGGCCACGACATTGAGGTAGTGGTCCGGTGTCTTCTCCAGCGCCACCGCTTCCGTCAGCTTGAGGCCCGACGAGATCGCGAAGTTGCCGTTGACGATGGCGTACTCGGTGTCGTCCAGCGAGCGCGGCAGCTGCGCGGCTTCGAGCGGGATGAACTTCAGCTTGCGCGGGTTCTCGGCCACGTCCTTCTCCGATGCGCGGATCGGGTCGATGCCCGGCTTGAGCGTGATGAGCTTGTTCTGCTCCAGCAGCACCAGCGCACGGGCCAGGTTGCTCGGATCGTTCGGCAGCGTGACGCGGTCGCCCTCCTTCGCCTCCGCGATGGTCTTGCGCTTGTGCGAGTACACACCCAGCGGTGCGATCGGGCCTTGCACCAGTTCGACGATGTCGAGCTTCTGGTCGGCCGCGAACTTCTGCAGATAGACGCGATGCTGGAAGAAGTTGGCGTCGAGCGAACCTTGGGCGAGCGCCTGGTTGGGCTGCACGTAGTCGTTGAACTCGACCAGCTTCACCTTGTAGCCCTTCTTCTCGAGGATGGGCACGATACCGGCCTTGAGCTGGTCGATGTTGGAGCCGGCGGTGCCGCCGATCACCAACTCCTTCTTGGTGGCGGGTTGTGCGTGGGCCTGCAGCGCGAGGCCGCCGACAGAGAGCACGGCGATGGAGAGGGCGAGGACGGAGCGGCGGAGGAGCGAGGTGGTCATGGAAGATCCGGTGATTGAAAGGGAATAGAGGGTTCAGCGCTTGTCGAGCCGGCGCGCCGCCGTGTTGCCGACGAACTGCAGGATCTGCACAAGCACGACCAGCAATGCGACGGTCAGCACCATCACGTCGGTCTGGAAGCGGTAGTAGCCGTAGCGGATCGCCAGGTCGCCGATGCCGCCACCGCCCACCACGCCGGCGATGGCGGAGTACGACAGGAAGCTCACCGACAGCACGGTGAACGCCAGCACCAGGCCCGACCGCGCCTCGACGATCAGTACGCGCCAGATGATCTGCAGCTCCGACGCGCCCATCGCATGCGCCGCCTCGATGACGCCCCGCGGCACGTCGCGCAGGCACTGGTCGACGAGACGCGCGAGGTACGGAATGGCCGCCACCGACAACGGCACCGCCGCCGCGAGCGGCCCGATCGAGGTGCCGGCAATGACCCGCGTGAACGGCACCAGCGCCACCAGCAGGATGATGAAAGGAAAGGACCGCACCGTGTTCACGATCCAGTTGAGCACCAGGAACACCGGCCTGTTGGCGAGCGACTGGCCGGGACTCAGCAGGAACAGCAGGATGCCCAGCGGCCCGCCGATCAGCAGGGCGGCGCTGAGGCCGATGCCCAGCATGAGGAAGGTCTGGCCGATGGCGATGCCCAGCTCGGGCAGGATGGCGGCGATGTTCTCAGGCATACGCCACTCCTTGCTGCGGTGCGATGTGGCGTTGCACTGCCGGGCGCGTGGCCTGCTGCGCTGCTTCGCGTTCGCGGCGGCGCACCAGTTCATCGATCTCCCGGCCCAGTGCCGTGGCGCGCTCCGCGGCTGGCGGTGCATCGACCTCGAACTGCTCCACGAGCCGACCCTGCTCCAGGATTGCGACGTGGCGGCACAGCGCCTCGACCACCGAGAGCTCGTGCGTCACGATGACGATGGTCACGCCGATCTTCTGGTGGATGTCGCGCAGCGTGTCGAGCAGTGCGCGCGTGGTCTCGCTGTCCAACGCCGACGTCGGCTCGTCGCACAGCAGCACCTTCGGGCGCGGCGCCAGTGCGCGTGCGATCGCCACGCGCTGCTTCTGCCCGCCCGACAGTTGCGCCGGGTAGCTGTCGATCTTCTCGGCCAGGCCCACCAGGTCGAGGCACTCGCGCACGCGCGCCCGGATCTCCTCGCGTGAGTGGCGGCCGTGGATCTTCAGCGGGAAGGCAACGTTGTCGAACACCGTCGCGTTCTGGATCAGGTTGAACTGCTGGAAGATCATGCCGATCGACTGGCGCGTGTCGCGCAGTTCGCGGCGCGACAACGTCGTGAGGTCGCGCCCGTCCACGAGCACCTTGCCGGCGTCGGGGCGTTCGAGCAGGTTGATGAGCCGCAGCAGCGTCGACTTGCCGGCGCCGCTCTTGCCGATGAGGCCGAAGATGTTGCCTGCGTGGATGTCGAGCGAGAGCGAACGCACGGCGTCGAACACCTCGCCGTTGGGGAGCTTGAAGGACTTCTGGACGGCTTCCAGGCGGATGACGGGTTGCTGCGTGCCCGGAGGGGCTTCGGCGATGGATGCGGATGTCATGAGCGATGCGGCCGCACGCTGTGCGGGCCATGCAAAGCCGCGAGTATCGGAACGCAGCGTCGGAATGGGAACGACGCAATTGGCGGGTGCTTATCTGGTCAGCGCATAAGCGGCCATGCCGCGATCGCCAAAGTTTTCCGCATATCGCTGCGCGAATTTCTTCGTTCGCGCAGGCGGCATGCGCGCGCAAAGTCGCCGCTCCATCTTCAACGATCCGTTCGCCATGCACTTCCCCTTCCGCCGCCGCACCGCCATCGCCGCCCTCTCTCTCGCCTTCGCGGTCGCGCTGCCCCTCCATGCCCAGGACAGGAAGACCGTCAAGGTCGGCGTCTCCGTCGGCAACGGCGAGCAGATCTTCGAAGTGGTGAAGAAGGTCGCGGCGCGCGACGGCCTGGCGCTCGACGTCATCGTGTTCAACGACTACCAGTTGCCCAATGCCGCGCTGGCCGCCGGCGACCTCGATGCCAATGCCTTCCAGCACCAGCCCTTCCTCGACAACCAGAACAAGGCGCGCGGCTTCGACATCGTGCCGGTGGCCCTGACCATCACCGCGCCGCTGGGCTTCTATTCGCACAAGATCAAGGCTATCGATGCGCTGCCCGACGGCGCCTCGGTCGGCATCCAGAACGATCCGTCCAACGGCAACCGCGCGCTGCTGCTGCTGCAGCAGGCCGGCCTCATCACGCTCAAGCCCGAGGCGGTGAAGAACAACACCGCCACGCCGCTCGACGTCGTGACCAATCCGAAGAAGCTCAAGCTGGTGCCGCTCGATGCCGCGCAGCTGCCACGCTCGCTGGACGACCTGACCATCGCCTCCATCAACAACGACTATGCCGAGAAGGCGGGCCTGTCGTTCGTGAAGGACGCGGTGATCAAGGAATCACCGAAGGGGCCGTATGCCAACCTCATCGCGGTGCGCCGCGTCGACAAGGACAAGCCATGGGCGCAGCAACTGGTGAAGGCCTATCACTCGCCCGAGGTGAAGAGCTTCATCGAAACCAAGTTCAACGGCGCGCTGGTGCCGGCCTTCTGACAGCGCACGCAGCCCTATGCCCAACGTATCCGACAAGTCCGAGATGAAGTTCCTCGTGGTCGGTGCCGGCGCGGTCGGCAGCTATTTCGGTGGCCGCTTGCTGCAGGCCGGGCACGACGTGAGCTTTCTCGCGCGGCCCGGCCGTGCGGCGCAGCTGGCCGCGCGCGGGCTTGCGATCCGCAGTCCAACGGGCAACCTGCAACTGCCCTCTCCAACCGTTCTCGCAAGCCGGCAGATCCAGCAGCCATACGACGTGGTCATCGTCGCCTGCAAGGCCTACGACCTCGAGGCGGCCATGGTCGACTTCGCGCCCGCGGTTGGCGCGGACACCGCCATCCTCCCGCTGCTCAACGGCATGCGCCACCTCGACCTGCTGGTCGAGCGCTTCGGGCGCCGCAGCGTGCTGGGCGGAGCCTGCGTGATCGCTGCATCGGTCGACGAGACGGGAGCCATCGAGCATGACGGCCCGGAGCACACGCTGTTGTTCGGCGAACTCGAAGGCGAGCGCACGGCGCGCATCGACCGTATCGCGCAGGCGTTAGGGCAGGCCCGCTTCGAAGGGCTGGCCAGCGACCGCATCGTCCAGGACATGTGGGAGAAGTGGATCCACATCGCCACGCTCGCCAGCCTCACGGCGCTGCTGCGCGCCAACGTGGGCGACATCGTCAGCGCCGGCGCGCAGCACATCGCGCTGGACCTGCTCGACGAGTGCTGCCGCATCGCCGCCTTCAACGCGCATGCGCCCCGAGAGAAGGCCATCGTACGCACGCGTGCGGCCCTGTGCATGCCGGGCTCGGTGCTGACGGGATCGATGTACCACGACATCGAACGTGGCGAGCCCACCGAGAGCGAGCACATCCTCGGCGACCTGCTGCGACGCGGCCGCTGGTCCACGGCGGACACGCGCCTGCTGCCCGTGGCCTATGCGCAGTTCAGGAGCCATGAAGCGCGCCGTGCACGCGAGGCGCAGGAAGCAGCGCGACCCCGGCGCCTGGTGGCCTGAACGGAGCCCACCGCCAAACGCGCCTGCAGAGCGCCGCTCCTCAGCCATTCAAGGGGCGCGTGTGGCGAACGGTGAGCCCGGCCCATCCCTCTTCGCATGAAGCCGCACGTCGGTGCTGGCAACGTCTTGCGCGACCTCAAGAAAAAGCGGGGCCCGCAGGCCCCGCAAATCGTCGCGCACGAGCGACGAGGAGACAACCCCAATCCTTCAGCGTTTCAAAGCCCTGTGTCCCGACAGCCGCCGCACCACCGCCACCATCCGGTCGATCTCATCGAAGGTGTTGTAGAACGCCAGCGAAGGCCGCACCGTGGTCTCGACGCCGTTGCGCCGCAGGATCGGCTGCGCGCAGTGGTGCCCGGTGCGCACCGCGATGCCTTCGTCGTTCAGCGCATGGCCCACTTCCTCGGTCGTGTAGCCATCCAGCACGAAGGACATCACGCTCGCCTTGTCCGCCGCCGTACCGATCAGCCGCACGCCCGGAATCGCGCCCAGTTCCCGCATGCCGTACACCAGCAGCTCATGTTCGTAGCGCGCGATGTTCTCGATGCCGATCCTGTTGACGTAGTCGATCGCCGCGCCCAGGCCCACCGCGTCGGCGATGTTGCCGGTGCCAGCCTCGAACTTGCTGGGGATCGGCTGGAACACGGTCTTCTCGAAGGTCACGTCGGCAATCATGTTGCCGCCGCCCTGCCACGGCGGCATGTCTTCCAGCACCTCGCGCTTGCCCCACAGCGCGCCGATGCCGGTCGGGCCGAACACCTTGTGGCCGGAGAACACGAAGAAGTCGGCGCCGATGTCCTGCACGTCGACGCGCATGTGCGAGACCGACTGCGCGCCATCGACCAGCGCCACGGCACCGGCGCGATGCGCCAGCTCGACGATCTCCTTCACCGGCACCACCGTGCCCAGCGCATTCGACACCTGCGTGACGGCGACGATCTTGGTGCGGTCGTTCAGCAGCTTGCGGTATTCGTCGAGCAGCACCTGCCCCGAGTCGTCTACCGGAATCACGCGCAGCTTCGCGCCCTTGGCGGATGCGAGCTGCTGCCACGGCACGATGTTGGCGTGGTGCTCCAGATGCGACACGATGATTTCGTCGCCCTCGCGCACATGCTGGCCACCCCAGCTCTTGGCCACGAGGTTGATGGCCTCGGTGGTGCCGCGCACGAAGATCACCTCGTCCACTTCCGGCGCGTTGATGAACTTGCGCACCCGCTCGCGCGCACCCTCGTAGGCATCGGTCGCGCGCGCCGCCAGTTCGTGCGCGGCGCGGTGGATGTTCGAGTTCTCGTGCTCGTAGAAGTAGCTGATGCGATCGATCACCGATTGCGGCTTGTGCGTGGTCGCGGCGTTGTCGAACCAGACCAGTTGCCGGCCGTTCACGCGCTCCTGCAGCACAGGGAAATCGCGCCGCACGGCATGCACGTCGAAGGGCTGTCGCTGGCCTGCGGTTGCCACGGGCACATCGCTGCCATGCGGCGATGGCTTGGCCGGCGTGACGTAGCCGCTGGGCAGGCGCACGGCGTCGACGAAGTAGTACTGCGGCTCGGTCGAGGGCGTGGGTGTCGATGGGGTCGCTGGCGCCTGCTTTGCCAGCAAGCCCTGCACGTCGGCACCCTGTGGTTGCGCGAACGGGAAATACGCCAGTTCATCGCTGATGCGCGGCGCGCTGTCGGTACCCCGGCCGCCAGGCGATGGCTGGCCATAGGTGTCCCCGAGGAAGTAGAACGGCGATGCGCCCGCAGCGGGATGCGTCGCCGCTTGCGACGGCGTCACCGCTGCAGCCTCCGGCACGCCGATGGCCGCGGTCGCCAGGCGCGGCTCATACGCCGGCAGCGCAGCGAACACGTTGTCCGGTACGCCATTGCCGGCCACCGCATTCGGCAGCTGCGACGGCAGGCGGTTCGCGAGCGACGGCAGTTGGGTCGGCGAAGCCGGCAGCAGGTTGCTGCCCGGCACCTGGCCTTGCGGGATCGGCGTGCCGGGCACGCTCGGTCCGAAGCCCGCGGGGCTCACCAGCGGCGAACCCGGCGGCGCGAGTTGCGATGGCGCCTGCGCGCCCGGCGGCACGTAGTGCCCCGGCAAGGCCGCGAACAACTGGCTCGCCATGCGCGCCAGCACCTCGGGATCGAACGGCGCCTCCACGCCGTGCGGCAGGCCGGCGCCGGTGGGGGGAGAGATTGGGCTGCTCACCGCGGCCTACTTGTAGGTGTCGGCGTAGTCGTGGTACTTGCCGACCTCGACATCGTCGAGCACGGCCAGCGCATCCGTCGTCAGAACCGCGAGCGAGCAATACAGCGAGATCAGGTAGGACGCGATCGCATGGTTGTTGATGCCCATGAAGCGCACCGACAGGCCCGGGCTCTGCTCGCCGGTGAGGCCCGGCTGGAACAGGCCGACCACGCCCTGGCGCTTGTCGCCCACGCGCAGCAGGATGATCTTGCTCTTGCCGTCGGCCACCGGCACCTTGTTCGACGGGATCAGCGGAATGCCACGCCAGGTGATGAACTGCGAGCCGAACAGGCTCACCGTCGGCGGCGGGGTGCCGCGGCGCGTGGCTTCGCGGCCGAACGCCGCGATCGCGAGCGGGTGCGTGAGGAAGAAGGCGGGTTCCTTCCACACCTTGGTCAGCAGCTCGTCGAGGTCGTCGGGCGTGGGCGCGCCGGTCAGCGGAAAGATGCGCTGCTCTTCCGTCACCTGCGCCAGCAGGCCGTAGTCGGGGTTGTTGATGAGCTCGCTCTCCTGGTTCTCCTTGATCGTCTCGATCGTCAGGCGAAGCTGCTCCTTGATCTGGTCGTGCGGGCTGCTGTAGAGGTCGGAGATGCGGGTGTGCACGTCGAGCACGGTGCTGACCGCGTTGAGGAAGTATTCGCGCGGGTTCTCCTCGTAGTCGACGAAGGTGCGCGGCAGCTGGTTCTCTTCCTCGCGCGATGTGCAGGTGACCTTGATCGACTCGGGGTTCTTGACCTTGTTGAGGCGATAGATGCCTGCCTCCACCGGGACCCATTGCAACAGGTGCGTGAGCCAGCGCGGACTGATGGTCTCGAGCTGGGGGACGGTCTTGGTGGCATTGGCGAGCTGGCGCGCTGCGTTGTCGCCAAGGGCGGTGGTTCCACCGACTGTTGCACTCATGGGGGGCTCCGTGGGTTGAGGAAAGGACGAAGCCAGTGTCCTGTTGCCAAGGGTTATCCCTCAACAGGCTATAGCCATCAAATTGATGCGTTTGGCCAACACCTGCGACTCCAGCTCCTCGCAGCGCGCGAGCAGGCCCGAGGTGTTGAGCTTCAGCGCGTCGGCCAGCTTGCGGGCAGTGACGATCGACGGAATGACGCGGCCCCGCTCGATCTCGCCGACGTAGGACCGGTTCAGGTCGGAGTGCTCGGCCAGTTGCTCCTGCGACCAGCCCTGCTGCTCGCGCAACCGCCGCACCGCGACGCCGAAACTCTCGATGAGCGCTGCGGTCATTTGCGCCCCCACGCTCGGCACTTCGTGTCCTCGCTGCCCCCCGAGGGGGCGCGAGCTTGCTTGGGGCGGCCCGGCGCTGCGCTCATTTGCACCCCCACGCTCGGTACTTCGTGTCCTCGCTGCCCCCCCGAGGGGGCGCGAGCTTGCTTGGGGCGGCCCGGCGCTGCGCTCATTTCAAGCCCGCAACGCCAGCCGCGGCTGCGGCGCGTTCTGCAAGCTGGCCTGTGTCACGCTCGTGCCGGCAGGCACGTCGTCGGTGACCCAGACATTGCCGCCGATCGTCGCCCCTTTGCCGATGGTCACCCGTCCGAGGATGGTGGCGCCGGCGTAGATCACCACGTCGTCCTCCACCACCGGGTGCCGCGGCAGTCCCTTCTGCAGGTGGCCGGATGCATCGGTCGGAAAGCGCTTCGCGCCCAGCGTCACGGCCTGGTAGACGCGCACATGCCGCCCGATCACCGCCGTCTCGCCGATCACGACGCCGGTGCCATGGTCGATGAAGAAGCCGGGCCCGATCCGCGCGCCCGGATGGATGTCGACGCCGGTCTGGCCATGCGCCAACTCCGCCACGATGCGCGCCAGCAGCGGTAGCCCCAGCGTGTAGAGCGTGTGCGCCAGCCGGTGGTGGATCATGGCCAGCACGCCCGGATAGCACAGCAGCACCTCGTCCACGCTGTGCGCGGCCGGGTCGCCCTGGAATGCAGCCACCACGTCGCTGTCGAGCAGCCGGCGGATGTCGGGCAAGGCATCGCCGAATTCCCGCACCGCCTGCGCAGCGCGCGCATCGACCTCGTCCGCCGCGGCAGGGGCATGCCTGCCGACGTACTGCAACTCCAGCCGGGCCTGGTCCAGCAGCGTGTGCAGGGCCGCGTCGAGCGTGTGCGCGACGTAGTAGTCCTCGCCGTCCGGGCGCAGGCTGGGCGGCCCCAGGCGCAGCGGAAACAGTGCGCCCTTCAACTGCTCGACCACCACTGCGAGCGATTCGCGCGACGGGAACTCGCGTCCCGCCGGCTCGCGTGAACGCTTCTGCGCATCGCGCCATTCGCTGCGCACGCCGCGCAGGGAACTCGCGATGCGGTCGATGTCGAGGCGTGCGGGCATGGCGTCCTTTACGTTCGTTGGCCGGGATGCCGGTCAGTCCTGCACCCAGGGCAGTTGATGAAAGCGCCAGCCGTCGGCCACGCCGCGGTGCTGGTGCGCATCGATCTCGCCCTCGAAGCCTTCGAGGACGTTGTAGACGTTCGCAAAGCCGGCCTTGGCAGCGGCCTCCGCCGCCAGCGCCGAGCGCTTGCCGCTGCGGCACAGCAACAGCACCACCGCCTCCTTGCCGCCCTCCTTCGCCACCTTGGCTTCCAGCTCGCGCACGAAGCGCGGGTTGCGCGTGAGCGCGGTGCCCGTGGCCCATGGCACGTGCAGGCTGTCTGGCACATGGCCGACGAACTTGCGTTCTTCGCCGGAACGCACGTCCACAAGCACGGCCTGTGCCTGCTGCACCAGTTGCCACGCCACGAACGGCGTCACGCCGCCCGCATAAGGAAGGTTCTGCTGCGCCGCGAGGTCACGGGCCTGCTCCAGGGCGTGGGGCAATTCAAGGGTTGCTGCATCGAAATTCATGAGGGAGGTCTCCGCTTTCTTGTGGGGATCGAGGACTCGCCGCGATGATGGCGATAGACAACTTTAGGTTGGGTGCCTGCCAACTCAAACGACTGAGAATTCAGTTCTTAAGCACCGAACTGTCTATGACCGCGTTGGTGCTACGCGGCGCACATTCAAGCGCCGGGCTCGAACAGCGTCACGGCCAAGGTGTCGACGCGACGCGGCAACAGCTTCTCGGCAAGGAAGGCATCCGCGATGCGCTGCTGCTCGGCCGAGCCTGCGTGCACCACAGGGCGCACCTGGTAGCTGCGCCGCGCATTCGCCTGCTCGATGGTCGCCGCGTCCAGGCCCCACACCGGTGCGAGCACGGCGGCCGCTTCGGCCGGGTTCTGCTTGATCCAGCGACCGGCCTTCTCCAGCTCCGCGTAGACCGCGCGCAGCACATCGGGCCGCGCCTGCGCATAGCGCGTGCGTGCGAGGTAGTAGCGCTGGTACGACGCAATGCCGGTGCCGTCGGCCAGCACGCGCGCCTGCGTCTGGCGCTGCGCGGCGGCGAGGAACGGGTCCCACACCACCCAGGCGTCGATGGCGCCGGTCTCGAAGGCCGCGCGACCGTCCGCCGGCGTGAGGTAGGCCGGCTCGATGTCCTTGAACGACAGGCCGGCCTTCGCGAGCGCGGCGATCAGCAGGTAGTGCGAGCCGGCCGCCTTCGCGAAGCCGACCTTGCGGCCCTTGAGGTCCGCGACCTTCCTGATCGGCGAATCGGCCCGCACCAGGATTGCCTGCGCCGACGGCGACGGCGCCTCCTGCGCGACGAAGGTGAGCTGCGCGCCGGCGGCCTGCGCGAACACCGGCACCGTGTCGGCCACATCGGCGCTGAAGTCGAGGTTGTCGAGGTTCAGCGCCTCCAGCAAGGGCAGCCCGCTGGTGAACTCATGCCAGCTGAGCTTCACGCCCAGCGGCGCGAGGCGTTTCTCCAGCGTGCCTTGCGCCTTGAGCAGCGCGATCAGCGTCGATGATTTCTGATAGCCGAGTCGCAAGGTGTCGGAAGCCCCACCCGCCTGCGCCAGCGCCTGCGTTGCCGCGAGCGAACCCAGCAAGCCGAGCACGCCCCGGCGCGTGAATGCGTGCGCCATCGCCGTCACCACGAGTGCGCCAGCAGCACGTGCGACGGTGCGTTCGCGGGCGCATTGAAGCGCAGGCGCTTCAGCATGCGGATCGATAGCGAACGACGCGGCGCACGCGGCGCCACATGCCAGGCCGATGCCGTGACGGCAATCACCCGGTGTGCCCGGTCGACGGGCGAAATCTCTGCAAGCTGTGTCATCGTGACTTCCACCTGAAGCGGGCCGGCGGCCCGCGCGTCACGAGATTCTGCGAAGGTGCGCCCGCAAAGCCAAAGAAGGAATTCGGCTATGCAGATTCGGTTTGCGAGGGTCGTCGGGGGCGGCAAGCAAAGCATTCGGTTACCGTTGCGGAGGGCCCGGGCGAGCGGGTTTTCGCTCTACATTCGTGGCCCCTGGGCCGAGTCGGCGCGCTGGCCAGCCAATGGCCGCCGCTCGCCGTGACCCTGGGCCATGCCAATTGAAAAGGGTTCGATGAACAAGAAGTCCGGGCGCATTGCGCTCGCCATCCTTTCGGGTCTCGCGGGTGCGACGCACGTCTTGCCGGTCGGTGCGCAATCCGCCGCACCACCAGGCAACTACGCGAGCGATCGTGCGGCCGGCAAGGTCGCGAGCGCCGAAGCCATCGGGCGCGAGGCTGGCTGGCCACGCACCATCAAGACCGCGGGCAACGTCACGCTCATCGTCTTCGAGCCGCAACTGGACAGTTGGGACGGCGCCAACCTGGTGGGTCGCTCGGCGGTGCAGGTCGAGATCGGCACCGACCGGCCGGAAACGCGCTACGGCATCGTCAGCTTCAATGCGCGCACGCTGACCGACAAGGGCACGCGGGTGGTCACCGTCGACAGCGTGCAGTTCGCCAAGGTGGACTTTCCCTCGTCCACCGCGGCGCAGACGAAGGCATGGAGCGATGCGATCGCGAAGGACCTCACCGGCCGCTCGCGCACCATCGCGCTGGACCGGCTGGAGGCCGCGTTGTCGATCACCGAGGAACAGCGGCCGCAGCAACGACAGCCGCTGCGCAACCAGCCGCCGCGCATCGTGTTCTCGAGCGTGCCGGCGATCCTCGTTTCCGTCGATGGCGAGCCGCGCTACGGCGCGATGCAGGGCACGCCGTTCCAGCGCGTGCTCAACACCCGGCCGCTGGTGCTGCGCGACAGCACCGGCACGCACTACCTCAAGGTGTTCGACGGCTGGATGAGCGCACCGGCGCTGGCCGGGCCGTGGCAGGTGCTGAACGCGCCCGCCGCCTCGCTCGCCCGCGCCTTCAAGCAGGCCAGCGACGCGCATGCGATCGACCCGCTGACGGGGCAGAGCACGGCCGACCGGCCCGCGCCATCGCTGTCGGGGCTGGTGCCGTCGATCGTCGTGGCGCAGTCGCCCACCGAACTCATCGTGACCGACGGGCCCGCGCGGCCCGTGCCGCTGGCCGGCACGCAGCTGCTCTACGTCGAGAACACGACCGGCAACATCTTCAAGGACATGCTCGACAACCGCACCTATGTGCTGGTCGCGGGTCGCTGGTTCCGTGCGGCATCGGAGGCGGGCCCGTGGGAATACGTGGCGGCGAATGCCTTGCCACCGGAGTTCGCGCAGATCCCCGACGACAGCCCGAAGGAGAACGTCAAGGCCTCGATCGCCGGCACCTCGCAGGCGCGCGAGGCGGTCATCGCGGCATCGGTGCCGCAGACGGCGGCGGTGAAGGTTTCAGGCACTGCGCTGAAGCGACCCATCTTCGACGGCGCGCCGGTGTTCAAGCCCATCGAAGGCACCGCGCTGTCCTACGTCGCCAACTCGCCCACCGCCATCATCCGCGTGAGCGACAACGCCTTCTACGCGGTCGAGAACGGCGTGTGGTTCACCAGCGGCTCGGTGACGGGGCCATGGTCGGTCGCGCGCTCGGTGCCGGCGGCGATCTATGCGATCCCGTCGAGTTCACCGCTGCACTACGTGACCTTCGTGCGCATCTACGAGGCCACGCCCGACGTCGTCTACACAGGCTACTCGCCGGGCTACATGGGCTCGTACGTGGACCCGGTCAGCGGCGTGGTGGTGTACGGCACGGGCTACTACTACGACCCGTGGATCGGCAGCTACTGGTATGGCGCGCCGGTGACCTACGGCTATGGCGCCGCGGTCGCGTACACGCCGTGGACCGGCTGGGCGGTGGCCTTCGGCCTGGGCTGGGCCTGGGGCGCAGCGACCGTGGCGACGGGCTGGGGCTGGGGGCCCTACCCCTACTGGGGGCCGTGGGCGGCGCCGGTGTGGGGCGGCGCGGCTTTCGGGCCGCGCGGGGGCGCCGTCGCGTGGGGGCCGGGCGGATGGGCGGGCTACTCGGGGAACATCTACAGCCAGTGGGGATCACGGGCCAGCGTGTCGCGCGTGGGCGGCGGCTACAACGCCTGGACCGGCAATGCCTGGGCCGG
Organism: Variovorax sp. dw_308; assembly: GCF_019207085.1. Lineage (GTDB taxonomy): Bacteria > Pseudomonadota > Gammaproteobacteria > Burkholderiales > Burkholderiaceae_C > Variovorax. Next base: position 323,027 of record NZ_JAATOM010000006.1, read on the forward strand.
GCAGGTCGGATCTTCCTACAACTCGCGCACCGGCATCGCGTCGGCGGGGCAGCGCGGTGCGGTCGGCAATGTCTACGCCGGGAACTACGCGGCAGGTGCGCGCGGCGTGGCGGCCGGGCCGGGCGGTGCTGTCGCGGTCGGGGGGCGCGGCACGGCGGGCAATGCGTACACGGGCAACGAGGTGTCGGGCGGGCGTGGCGCGGTCTACAACCCCAACACCGGCAATGTCACCGGCTACGCACGTGCCACGGGCGAAGGCGGCGGCACCGTCGCGCGCGTCGGCAACGACGTCTATGCGGGGAAGGACGGCAACGTCTACCGGAACACCGGCGATGGGTGGCAGCAGCACACGCAGGGTGGCGGCTGGTCGTCGGCGAGCGGACCGGCCATGCGCGAGGGCGGTGCGGGTGCTGCGGGTGCTGCGGGATTTGCTGGCGCGGGCGGCGGGGCCGGCGGGACGGCTGCGGGAGGTGCGGGCGCCAACAGTGCCCGCATCGAGCAACTCAACCGCGACCTCAACGCCCGCGACTTCGGCGGGCAACGCGCGCAGAACCTGCGCCAGTCCTCCATGGGCATGGACCACTCATGGGGCGGCGGCGGCGGGCAGTTCCGTGGTGGCGGCGGTGGCGGCTTCCACGGCGGGGGTGGCTTCCGGGGCGGTCGTCGCTAGCGGGGCTAGTACGGCAGATCGCCCTGGATCGTCGTGCGATACAGCTTCCGCCGCAGTTCATCCGGCGTGCCCGCCGCGAGGTGCATCAGCGAGCGGTTGTCCCAGAACACGAGGTCGTGCGGCTTCCATTGGTGGCGGTAGACGAACTCGGGCTGCACGCTGTGCGCGAACAGTTCGGCCAGCAACGCATCGCCCTCATCCCTCGGCAGGCCGACGATGCCGGTCGTGAAATGCTCGCTGACGAACAGCGCCTTGCGGCCGGTCTCCGGATGCGTGCGCACCACGGGCTGGATGGCCGGCGCGACCTTGTCGATCTGCTCCTGCGAGAGCTTCGGCCGCCACGGGTTTTTTGAGCGCAGTTCCTCGTACTTCGCCAGGTAGCTGTGCTCGGCCTTGAGCGGCAGAAGGCGTTGCTGCATCGACGGGCTCAAGGCTTCCCAGGCCAGATGCTGGTCGGCGAACAACGTGTCACCGCCTTCGCTCGGCAACTCCTGCGCGTGCAGCAGCGAGCCGAGGCTGGGCTTGTCCTTGTACGAGATGTCGGAGTGCCAGTACGCGCCCGCGTCGCCGAGGCCGATCGGCTCGCCGTTCTCCTTGATGTTGGAGACGATGAGGATCTCGGGATGGTTCTCCAGGTGGTACTGGTGCAGCACATGGATCTCCAGCGGGCCGAAGCGGCGGCTGAAGGCGATGTGAGCCTCGGGCGAGACGTCCTGGTCGCGGAACACGACGACATGGTGATCGAGGTGCGCGCGGTGGATGCGGGCGAAGTCGGCGTCGTTGATAGGCCTGGAGATGTCGAGGCCGATGATCTCCGCGCCCACGGGCGCGTCGAGCCGGCGGACTTCGAAGGCCTGCGCGGGGATGGAAGCAATGGCGGTCATGCGGGAAAGTCTAAGGCGGCAGCGCGCTGGCTGCCGAGGGACGCGGGACTGCGCGGCTTGCTTACACGGTGCCTGAGAGGAAGCCCCCGATCAACGCGGCGGCCGCGACGACCAGGATGCTCAGCGCCAGGTCGCGCAACGCGGTGCCCAACGAATGGCGCTCCTGCGGATCGGCGGCGAAGTCTTCGGTGCGAACGGGGGAAAGCATGGGCGGATTCTGCGGATGGCCGGGACTTTGGGGAACGATGGAGTTGTCAGTTGCATATAACTGAAACGACCGAGGCGAGGGCTCCACGTGCAGGGGACGATGGCCCTGTGGCCCGCTGGCCCGGTGCACGCTTGGCCTATCTTGGGGCCGATGGCAACTCAGGGTAGGCCCGCATGGCCCACGCATCAAAGTCAAAGGCCTTGAAGAATTCCTCCTTGGTCTTCCACTTCACCACCCCGTCAGGGGTGCCGTAGGCCATCTCGGCATCGTCCAGGCGCTCGTTGCGCATGGCCGAGCCAAGCTTGGTATTCCAGCCAATGGCGACCAGCTCGGGATTGCCGGCATCGTCGTAGTCCCAGACGCGATAGTGGAGCTTGTTGGTCTTGACTTTCAAGCCGACAAGGCCACTCAGCCTTTCATCGTAGAAGCCGCCGCTGTTCTTGTACTTGCCGACAAAGCCGAGATTGATGACGCGCTTGAGCCTGCCTTGGTCATCGTATTTTTCCTGGCGAATGGTTCGGTCGAAACCGGTATAGAAGCGCTCGCGCAGAACATGCACGTTTGCCGGATAGAACTCCACCAGCTTGACGCCTGAAAGCACATCTGTTTCGCGCCTGCGGTCATGCCGGTAGAGTTGCTCCATGTCGGTGAGAACCGATGCCGGGACCGGCTGCTTGGTGAAGTAATACTCGATGGGAGGCAACTTGCCACTGTCATACGGGTACTTGGTGTTGTCGCTTTGGTCTTTGGGCCCAACTCGCACACCACCCAGGATTTCTACCAAGCCCTTGCCTGATTCGACTTTGGCGTAGCCGGTGTAGGGCTGCGCATCGTCTAAGGGACCGACAAAATCAATTCGATCTTCCCACGTGCCGTCTTTGCTGGCGTAATGCTGCTGCGCCCAAACAGTCACGGGCTCGCCCTTGTAGTCGGCATAGCGAAACGCGCGCCAATAGTCCTTGAGGTCAGGATCACCCGTGGGGCAAACGTCGCGCGTGTTGGCCGCAACGTAGAGCAGTAGTTGGTTTTTTACGTTGTAACGAAAGCATTGACGGTCAAATGTCTCCGTTGGCAAGGGCAACACTTTGAAAGTCTCCTGAATTCTCCCAACCTTGTCATATAGAAAGACCGTTGCACTCCCAAAATAGTGAGACTGCATAAGCGGGCGCAGACTCGCATTGCCGGATTGGTACTTCGCCGTTTGAGCGATCTTCAATGGATCCGTCGACTCATCCCTCGCACGCCACTTCTCTTGGCGGCAAATTCTCCAATTGCCTTTCGAATCAAGTTCGTAATATGAAATCCAGCCTTCCGTGTTCGCGGGCAACGTCCCATCGCTCCTTTCGAGCATTTCGGGGGGCGGTGGGGGAGCAAAAGGTTGGAAGTTCTGGCCACTGGAAGGATCGCCTGCAAACTGTGTACCAGATAACGACTGTTGATATCCGATCAGCATCTTCACTCCTACCTTGGGTGATTCCAACCAATTTGCCGGATTGTTGCAGGCCGCCATCACGGGGCCGCAGATCAGCATCACTGCGATCGCAGCCAACTTGAAAAAAATGCCGATTGTTGCTCTCATGTGTGTCCGCCCTCCCGAGGCAAGGTCTGGTGGTTGTCCTGGGCAATGTCGATGGACTTGTACTTGAAGACACCGCCGTCCACGTCTGCGCCTTCCCCCCAATTGAGCGGCATCAGAACAAAGAAGCCGCAAACGTTGCTCTTTAAATGGCCGATCGCCTTGTCGATGTCGTGCACTGTCCTGCGTTCGTAGGTCACATAGCGATGGGCGAAATCGCTTTTTGGTATGCGAAGGCTCTCTCGCTGGTTCGGCATCAAGTTCGAGGTCATAGCGGGGGCACCACGCCACGAAACTCCTCGCTCATGCGCTCGATCTGGACTTCGATTCGCTGGAGAATTGGTCTATTGGTCGCTGACCCGATGCCCAATGAACGCGCACTTTCCTTTGGGGGCTCCCATGTCGCTCGTTGCTTTTCGTAGACATTCAATCGATCCAGTGCGTCACCTGCTGCTGCTGCCGGATAGGGTTGGTTGTAGCAGGCCAAGACATCCTCGAATCCGCGCATGCTGTTGCGAGGTATTTGCGGAAAGACAGCTTCGAAGGCACGAGCGTTGCCTTCGGCAATCGTCTGAATGGCTTTCACAGATGCCGGGTGACACGGCCTATCTAGTACTGTTTGCCAGTCGACGTCCGTGGTATCCCTGAATTTCTTTGGTGTGGTTTTCAGCTTCGGAGGATTCTGCTGAATCGGCTCCAAGTTCAAATTCTCACGCTCTGCACGCTTGGTTGATTCGAAGTATTTTTTGTCGTCCAAAGCAAACCCGAAGTGCTTCTCCCACAAACTGCGCCGCAGTTCCCTCGCAAACTTGCGCGTCGGTACTGTGTGAGCTCCGCCCAGATCCTTGACTTCTATGCCATCGTTGTCCACGACAACAGCAGCGATTTCCGTATCGCCATTGCCCGTCAGGCTGCGATCATTTATGTTGGCACTTCCTACGATGGCGACCGCGTCGTCAACGATCAGCAGCTTGGAATGGATGTAGACCTGCTCGGTGATGACGTACCGGCCAATCTCGCGCGAGAAGTCCTCGCGCCACGTCTTCGGGTCTCGCGCATATTGCACCGCTACCCCATAACTGCGCATGTTGAGCACCGTCAGGTAGCGATTCCAGCCCTCGTTCTGGCCGGTATGTTTCTTGATCGCACGCTTGATCTGCCCGATGAGACTCTTTTCGCCGTGGTGGATCGTTGCGAGCGCCAGCCAGTGTTGTTTCCAGACCGAGCCATCCGTAATTGCGCCTTCGGGATGCACCGGCAGCACCAAATACACATGGAACGGGGTGCCCGCGGCGATGTGCGCCTCGATGCGCTCCGCAAGCACATCCACGATGGTGTTTTTGATCCCGTCGTTCTCATTGCCGGCCTTGCTGCTGTCGACCTTGCCACCGCATGCAGTACCGAACCTGGAGATAAAGAACTGGGTTTCGATATAGACGTAGCAGTCGGCGCTGCGGATGCAGTTGACCATCGCATTGAGGATGTTGGCCTGATGCTCGGTTCGCCACTCCAAAATTCCTCTCCCCACTCGTGCGCCCAAGGTCTTGTCCTGAAACAGTTGGACATCGTCAGGGACACCCTCCAAGGATTCCTGTGCCAGATGCCGATTGGACACTGACCGCACGATTTGCACCGTCGCCCCGCCCGGCTTGGAATTCTGCGAGTCGCGAAGCAAGCCAGCGCCGCCGCAGGCTTCGAGCCAAGCAATATCGATCCGGCCGGGCTTGCTGACGGACTCGCGCTTGAAATCAGGCAAGGCAGAACGGCCGACCGATCTGCCTCGCGTGAAATAGGCATCGACACCGACACGGGCGTTCCACCGTCTCACAAAATTTCGATGCATGTCCACGACCGCCGGTCCCACGAGCTTTATGTGCACGTCCTGCCATGGCATGCGCGGTTGGCACCCTTCGTCGATCAGGTTCTCGTAGGACTTTGAAAAACCTTGCGCTACCAACTCCTCCTCATGAGGAGCCATGCCGCGGAGCTTGGTCGCACACGGGTTGTACATCTCGTTCAGCACATAGCGGGATGGGTCAACCACGACGTCAAACTCTGGTGTCGAATAGCGGCCGTAACTCAGATCAATGCCGCCGATAAATCCTGTATTGCCATCGATGACTACAAATTTCTGGTGATGGGAATAGTCGATCGAATCCTGCTGGGCGCTTGTCGGAGCCTGAAGCAATACGATGACCTTGCCTGGATAGCTGTTGTTGTTGATTGCGTTGATCTGGCTCGAGACCATGCCATCGCGAGTGCCCGGCGCCATCGCGTCCGCAAAGCTTCTATAGAGCAGCACCCGTATCTGCACTGGCTTGGTTTGGACGATGCTTTTGATGACTTCGATCAATCGCCCCGGGTGACCCTTTTCGCCACGCTGAGCCAGTTCGACATCAAAGGCCATCTGCCAGTCGGCGATCCAGATGAACCGTTCCGCTGACTTCATTGCTTTCAGGATCTGCGCGAACGCCTCAGCGCCGGAATCCAGGCGTTCCACCTTGTTGCCAGGCATCGGCAGGGCAAACTGCCGTTCGTTGCAAAAGTACTGACCTGAATCGGCCAATTTGGTATCGAGATCGAGCGACAGGGTCGCCTGCTGGGGCAGTGGTGCATTCATGCGTCAGGCCTTGATTTCGGTCTTCGGGGCCGCCCTGAGCGAACACTCGTAGTCTTGCTCGACCCATGCACGGGAAACTTCTTTCTGAACATCGGATTGAAGTTCTTGCGACGTGGGTGCGTAGTTGAGGGCGTCCAGGATCTTTCGATGTTCCGTGTCACCGAGACCGCTTGTGAACGAGTCAAAGGCAAGCGGCGTTGCATTGGCGCCCGACACCAGCCACACCGCGCCGCTCCCACGTTGCACAGCGGCCCAAATGCTCTTTCTCTGGTACTCGTTCAGCACGCATTCGCCCTGCGCTGTCGACACGCCGTTTGCCATCGACTCGCGCCACATTTTTCGGTTCAAGGCCATGAGCCTGTCCTCAGGGTCAACCGCCCCTTTCAGCAAGACCACCGACCACTCACGATCCGGCAATGGAACTCCTTGCTTGCCGGGGATGTCCTTGAGAGTCAGGCCGAAATTTGGCTTCTCTGGCGGCAACCCGCTTTTCGAGAAAGACGGCAATGAATAGGCCTTGTTCGTCGGCCCAGCCAACTTCCTTTGCAAGGTGTAGTACGTAATCGTCCCCGGGCACTGAAACGTGATGTCCCCGTTCTCCATCACGATCGAAGCGCCTTGCGCGGTCGCCACCCTGATCTTCTTCTTGGCAGCGATCTCCACGGTCTTCGACGTGCTGGCGATCTTCAGCTTGTCTTTCGCCTGCACCTTGAGTTCATCGTGCTGGGCCTGGAAGTCCAGGTCGTCCTGGGCCGCGATGATGGCGAGCCCTGCCTCCGCATCGGCCTTCTGCGCACCCGCGAGGACGCCGATGGCCTGGCCACTGTGGATGCGCAGCACGTCGGTCAATGCGAAGTTCAGGTCGCCTCCCGTCGCGAGAGTCGCGGTCTCGCCGGCCACCATCTGCACATGCTGCCCGGCTACCATCGCCAGCCCGCCCTTGGCCGCCATCGCGATCACCGCGTCCGTGGCATGCGGGACCTTGTCCTTGCCCGTCGATGTGTTCTTGTCAGCCGCGTCGGCGCTGGCATCTTCCAGGCTCTGGCCGGCCACCATGCCGCTGACGGCCTGCTGCATGGCCGCGAAAGGGGCCCTGGCCTTGTCGAGGATGGATTCGTCGGGCTTCGTCGCGCCGACGTGGCCGGCCATCTGCACGGTGAGGTGGGTCTTGGCGGCACCGCTCAGGGCCTGGCCGAGTTGGCTGACCTGCTTCATCAAGGCCATGCCGGGGGCGAAGTCACCGGTGGGTTCCAGCGTCGTGCCGCCCTGGCCGTGGTAGGTGCTCAGCAGGACGCCCTTGCCGCCTCGCAGCGACGCGTAGGCATCGGTGCGCAGTTCCAGGCCCTGGCCGCGGAAGCTGCCGCGGTAGTTGTCCTTCTGGTGGATGAGGTGGCCCAGGTTCAACTGGCTGTGGGCGGTGCTGGCGTGCAGTTGAATCCGCAACTGGCTGTCGGAGTCGTCGAAGACGAGTTGGCTGAAACCCGCGCCGCCGAATTCCTTGGTCTTGAAGCCGGTGAGCGCTGCCGTATTGCGGTGTCCCTTGGCGTCGGCGCTGGCGCCGTGCCAGGCGGGCGCGTTGCCGGTGGACTCCCCGTTGGCGAGGTTGGCCTGCCCGCTCGCGGCGGCGTCGCTGGCCTGGGCGAAGACGCTGGTACTGCCTTCCGCCTTCGCTTCGCCTCCGGGGGAGGGAGCGGCGCCGCCTTCGCCGCGGCCGTTGTAGACCCCGCCGACGACGATGGGCTGATCGATGTCGCCGTCGACGAAGCGCACGAGCGCCTCCTGGCCGATGCGCTGGAGCCACTGCCAGCCCATGCCGGGGCCGGCTTGGCGCTGGGCGCTGCGGACCCACCGGGTGGTCTTGTTGTCGTCGCGGGCTTCCTCCGGGCGTTGCCAGTGGAAGCGAACGCGGATGTCGCCGCGGGCGTTGCAGTAGAGCTCGTCGGCGCCGCTGGGGCTGGTTTCTCCAGCGGGGCCGACGACGATGGCGCTCTGGACGCCGTGCACGGTCGGCTTGCTGTGCAGGCGGGCGCCGTTGGCGGCGAGGACTGCGGGACGCCAGGGGCGGGCTTCGTGTACGCCGGTGAAGGCGTTGGCGTAGCCGGTGGTCTGGGCAGTGGCGAGGGAGCGGGGGTCGGGCTGGATGTCGGGCAGGGAGTTGACCTGCAAGTTGGGCCGTGGACGGGCTTCGCTTGGGTCGGATGACTGGACCTTACGGCCCATGGGTACGAGGCCGAAGATATCGGCTTCAGCGGTGACGCCATGGAGTGCGTGCGTGTTCGTCCCCGGTGTATCGAAGACAAGGTACGGCAGCAGGCCGCCGAGCTGAGCGGCAATCGACGCGGCGGTGTCGCGCGGCAGGTTGTTGATGCCCACGTGTTCCACGGCATCGAGCAGCAGGTGCGGGGGCTTGGCCAGGCCCAGGGCGGGGGCCTGGGTGATCTCGATGCGGGTGCCCGCGCGCATTGTGCGCACGGTGCTGTGGCCCAGCAGCATGTCGGCGCGGCATTCGGCGGCTTCCATGAGGAGGTCGGCGTAGCGCTGCACCGTGCGGCCATCGTTCCAGTTGCGGGCCTGGTCGTTCAGGCCATGGACGTCGTCGTATTCGAGGCGCGGGGCGTGCGGGCCGCCGACCGGATATCGGGTGGGAGCTGCGCCGTTGATCTGGCGCTTGCTGTCGACGTGCCAGGTGCTCAGGTGGACCTGCGCGACAGGTTGGCGCAGGCGTCGTCCCAGGGCCTGGATGGCGTCGCTTTGTTCCTGGGAGCTTTTGCGATGGAAGCGGATGGGGGAGGAAGGGTCGGCCGGTTGCTCGTTGGCAGAGAAGATGATGAGCTTGTGGCCCAGGGGGGCGGACGGGTCTTCCTCGATACGCCAGGCCAGGCCTTCTTCGGCCAGCAGGCGGGAGAAGAAGTCGAAATCGCTTTCCCGGTATTGGGTGCAGTACGTTCGTTCGGGTGCGTCGGCGAGGAAGCCGTGTGCTTCGGGGGAAAAGTCCCAGGCGAGGTCGCTCGCGTAGGGGGCGAGGATCTGCTCGATGATGTCGCCCACCGTGCGGCGCTGGAAGACCTGGCTGCGCGCTTGCTGGGTGGCCAGCCAGAGGGCGGGCACGACGGTGAGGCGGTAGCGGGCCAGGCCCCCGTCTGCGCCGAGCGATTCGGCCGCGCGGATGAGACCGCTGCGGCGCACCACCTGGCCGTTGGCCAGGACGCTGAGGAGGGTGAGCGATTCGCCGACGAGGGCCTTGTGGGCGAGGTGCGCGTCCAGGCTCAGGCAGACGATACGCAACTGGAACAGGCCGCTGATGGCTTCGCGCTGGACCCAGCCTTCGACGCGCAGTGCATCGATGGAGGTGGACTGGTTGCTGCCGCCGGATTCGAGCCGGTACAGGCGGTTGGCCTGGCTGAGTTCGGCCCAGACGCTCGCAACGTCAATGCCGGCCACTGGCATCGGCTTTTGCATGACTTCTCTCCCTGATACGCACGGTGCCGGGGGCGGCCCGTGTCTTGGAGGCTGAGTCTAACTTCGCGGGGAGAGAACCTTTTGCCTCCTTTTGAGGAGGCGCCGAACCCGTTGCGCAGAAGTACCGGGAATTTGCAGGCGGGCAGCCTGCGCCCCTCCGGCCAGCCCCTTGATGGGTCTTACCACCCCGGCACGCGCGCCTCGATTAACCCCGTTCAACAGGCCCGCCCGTACAAGCTCCCACGGTCAATGTCGACCGGCCTGCGAGGAGCCCTTCATGTCCCATCCTGTCGCCGCCCTGCCGCCCTGCGCGGCCGGCCTGTTGAACCGCCGCCTGCTGCTCGGCCTGCCCGCCGCGGGCCTGCTGGTGGCCTGCGCGATGCCGACATGGTCGCGATCGCAACCGGATTCGAGCTGGCTGCGCGTCGAGGTGCAGGACCGCGACAGCGGCGCAACGCTCCCGGTCTACACAGCCGCCGACGGCCAGCGCTACGTGGCCGGCCGGACCGGTGCGCGCTACGGCGTCACGCTGCGCAACCTGCGCGGCGAGCGCATCCTGGTCGTGATGTCGGTGGACGGCATCAACGTGCTGAATGGCAAGACCGCCGGATGGGACCAGGACGGCTACGTGCTGGGCGCGCGTGCCGCCGGCCAGATCGACGGATGGCGCAAGAGCGATCGCGAAGTCGCGGCCTTCGAATTCACCGCGCCCGGCGACGCCTATGCCTCGCGCACCGGACGCCCGTTCGACCTCGGTGTGATCGGCCTTGCGGTGTTCGGCGAGCGGCGGCCCGAGCCGCGCCCGATGCCCAGGCCACCGATGATCCCGGCCCCGATGCAAAAGGACAGCAGCGCCGCAAGCGAGGCCGCGCCTTCTGCACGCGCTGAAGCACCGGCCGGCGCCCCCCAGCCATCGGCCGCTGGCGCCGCCAACGACGCGGCTGCGCCTTCCACGCTGGCCCGCCGCGATCGCGCACCGCTGGAAGACCAGAAGCTGGGCACCGGCCACGGCCAGCGCGAGGAATCCATCGTCACGCACACCCGCTTCGTGCGCGCACGCAGCACGCCCGACGAGGTGATTGCACTGCGCTACGACAGCCGCGCCAACCTGATCCGCATGGGCGTGATTCCCGGCCCGGACGACCGCCAGGCGCGCCCGCCGCGGCCATTCCCGCAGAACCCGCAGGCGAGCTACGTGCCCGACCCGCCGCCGCGTTATTGACCGGGGTGCTCAGCGCTTTGCAGCGCGGTAGAGGCCTTCGACCTTCGGCACGTTGGCTTCGAGGATCTTGATGCGGTCGGTGCCGCTCGGGTGGGTCGACAGGAAGCTCAACCCGCCCGACGACTTGCTCGCCTCCGCCATCTTCTTCCACAGCGTGATCGAGGCCTTCGGGTCGTAACCGGCGCGCGCCGCGATCTCGAGCCCCACTAGGTCGGCATCGGTCTCGTCATTGCGGCTGAACTTCAGCGTGATGAGCTGCGTCGCGCCGCGCGCCGCCAGGTCGCCCATCTGGCCCAGGCCCAGCAGTTGCGCGCCGATCGACAGCGCCGCGCCCGTACCCGCGTTCTTCGCCATGCGCGCCCGGGCGTGCTCGCGCAGGGCATGCGCCATCTCGTGACCCATCACCATCGCGATCTCGTCGTCGGTGAGCTTCAACTGGTCGATGATCCCGGTGAAGAAGGCAATCTTGCCGCCCGGCATGCAAAAGGCGTTGATCTGCTTGCTGCCGATCAGGTTGACTTCCCATTTCCACTGACGGGCGCGCGGATTCCACTGGCCGACAAAAGGAATCAGCCGCGCCGCAATGGCGCGCAGGCGCTGCAATTGCGGATTGCCGTCACCGGCCAACGCGCCCTTGGCACGAGCCTGCGCCATCAACTGGCTGTATTGCTGCGTGCCGGCCTGCTCGATCTCGTCCGCCGACACCAGGTTGCGCGCCATCGATGCCTCGCCGACATTGACCTGCGCGAGCGCGGGCCCGGCGATGGAGGCACCTCCCGCGAGCAGGAATGCGCGGCGCGCGAACAGCGGACCTTCGGGATTGCCGGTGGAATTGAAATGGCGGCGTGAACACATGCGGGAATAATAGTCAGCACGCCCTGCTCGCCATTCATGTCCCTACCTTCCGCCGACCCCACCCTTCCCGCTTCACAAGTCGATGTGGCTTTGCCATCGCGACTGGATCCCCCGCGAGGGGCGGGCCGGGCACAGCCGGGCGCTGGGGGCTCGGAAGATCGCAAGCTCCCTTGGCGCGACACCCTCAAGGTCTACCTCGAACCGGCCACGCTGCGCATGCTCGCGCTGGGCTTCTCGGCGGGGCTGCCATTGCTGCTGGTGCTCGGCACGCTGAGCTTCCGGCTGCGCGAGGCCGGCATCGACCGCGCCACCATCGGCTTCCTGAGCTGGGTCGGTCTGGCCTATGCCTTCAAGTGGGTGTGGGCGCCGCTGGTCGACCGGCTCCCGCTGCCGCCGCTGACCACGCTGCTCGGCCGGCGCCGAGGCTGGTTGCTGTTCGCGCAGGGGCTGGTGGTCGCCGGCCTGGTCGGCATGGCGCTCAACGACCCGCGCGACGGCTTGCATCCCCTGGTCTGGTGCGCGTTGCTCGCGGCCTTCGGGTCGGCCACGCAGGACATTGCGCTCGACGCCTTCCGCATCGAATCGGCCGCCACGCGCAAGCAGGCCGCGCTCGCCGCGGCCTACCAGACCGGCTATCGCCTCGCGATGATCTGGGCGGGTGCCGGTGTGCTGTGGGTGGCGGCATGGGCCGAGGCGAGCGACGCCGCCGGCTACCAGAACGCCGCGTGGCGCACCGCCTACCTGGTGATGGCGGCATCGATGTCGGTGGGCGTGCTGACGGTCCTGTTGTCGCCCGAGCCGGCGCCCCGCGTGCTCGCGCCGACGAAGAATGCCGCCGAGTGGCTGCAAAGCGTATTGATCGAACCCTTCGCCGACTTCATCCGCCGCTACAAGTGGCAGGCCGCGCTGATCCTGTCGCTGATCGCCATCTATCGCATCAGCGACGTGGTGATGGGCATCATGGCCAACCCGTTCTACGTCGACATGGGCTTCACCAAGGACGAGGTGGCCACGGTCAGCAAGATCTTCGGCGTCATCATGACGCTGGTGGGCGCATTCGTCGGCGGCGTGCTGTCGATGCGATTCGGCGTGATGCGGGTGCTGATGCTCGGCGCGGTGCTCAGCGCGGCCAGCAACCTGCTGTTCGCCTGGCTGGCCACGCGCGGGCACGACCTGCGGGCGCTGGTGGCGGTGGTGTCGGCCGACAACCTCGCGGGCGGTATCGCGTCGGCCGCGTTCATCGCCTACTTGTCGAGCCTCACCAACATCAACTATTCGGCCACGCAGTACGCGCTGTTCAGCTCGATGATGCTGCTGCTGCCCAAGTTCATCGCGGGGTATTCGGGCGTGTTCGTCGACAGCTACGGGTACTCGACCTTCTTCACCGCCACCGCGCTGCTGGGCGTGCCGGTGCTGGTGCTGGTGGCGCTGGCTTCCAGGGCGCGGACCGCTTCCGAAAAGGGCTGATCAGAGCGTCCAGCCGCCGTCGATCCGCAGTAGAAAGATTCGACCCTTCAGCTGTGCAGCTTGCGGTGGACGGTGTGGTCCTGCAGCTTGTCCCAGTCCCAGTCGATGCCCAGTCCAGGCTCGCTGGACGGAATCGCCTGCCCGTTCTCCACGCGCATCCCGGTGTGCGTGACCAGGTCCAGTTGCGGGATGAACTCCAGCCAGCGGCTGTTGGGCACGGCGCAGCACAGCGCCACGTGGATCTCCATCAGGAAGTGCGGGCACACCGGCACGTTGAAGGCCTCGGCCATGTGCGCCACCTTGAGCCACGGCGTGATGCCGCCGATGCGGCCGACGTCGGTCTGCACGATGGAGCAGGCGCCGCTTTGCAGGTAGTCCTTGAACTGCGACAGGCTGTACATCGATTCGCCCACCGCGATCGGCACCGTGGTCGAGGCGCACAGGCGCTGGTGCGCCAGCACGTCGTCGGCGTGGATCGGCTCCTCGAACCAGGCGATGTCGTAGGGCTCGAAGCAGCGCGCGCGGCGGATCGCCTCGTCCAGGCTCAGGCCCTGGTTGGCGTCGGTCATCACGTCCCAGTCGTTGCCGACGGCCTCGCGCACGGCGGCGATGCGGCGCACGTCCTCGCCCACATGCGGCTTGCCGACCTTGAGCTTGGTGCCGCCGAAGCCGGCTTCCTTGGCCTTGAGCGCCTCTTCCACCAGTTGCGCCTGCTCGATGTGCAGCCAGCCGCCTTCGGTGTAGTACAGCGGAATGTTGTCCTTGGCGCCGCCCGCGACGATGTGCAGCGGCAGCTTGGCCTTGCGGCCGCGCAGGTCCCACAGCGCCGTGTCGATGGCCGCCATGGCGATCGAGGTGATCGCGCCCACGGTGGTGGCGTGCACGCGATAGAACATGTCGCGCCAGATCTTCTCGACCTCTCCGGCTTCGCGGCCGAGGAGCATCGGCGCCAGATGGTCGTCGATCAGCTTGATGACCGACGAGCCGCCGGTGCCGATGGTGTAGCTGTAGCCGGTGCCCACCACGCCGTCCGCGTCGCGGATGCGCACCATCGGCGTCTCCTGGCATTCGAAGCTCTGGACGGCATCGGTGCGGACGACCTTGGGCTTCAGGTCGACCTTGAGCACCTCGATGGAAACGATCTTGGCCATGGAGACGGTCCTTTGCGGAATGAATTCTGGAGTAAACGTACTTTACATGCCATGTACGTTTACATCAACGCTTCATGAGCCAGAGTTATCCTCTGTACAAAGTCAAGAGACCAGCGTATATATTGGATTCAGCGTGCAAGATACAAAACCAAGCCCCTCCCTTCGACGGACTTCGCTCGCACCGCGGCGTGCCCCCGTGACGCCACCCGAAAGTTCGTCCGCTCCGCTGCTGGCAGACACCGTCTACCGCGTGCTGCGCCGGCACATCGAGGAGCGCCGCCTGCCCGAGGGCCTGGTGCTGGGCGAGGCCAACATCGCCAAGGAGCTCTCGGTGAGCCGCACGCCGGCGCGCGCAGCCTTGCAACGGCTGGCTGACGATGGCCTGTTGGTGGCGCATGACGGCCGCGGCCTGTTGGTGCGCTACGACGCGCCGTCGCCCGAGGCGCTGCGCATGGACTTGCGCGAAGCCGGGCTCAGCCTGGTCACGGCCGACGAAGACCACCTCGACTCATCGACCACGGCAGACCGCATCTATCCGAGCGTCGAGAAGGCGATCGCATCCTGCATGGCCTTCGGCCGCTTCTGGGTCAACCAGACCGCCCTGGCCAACCATTTCGGCATCAGCCGCACGGTGGCGCACGACGTGCTCACGCGGCTGGAGAAGGTGGGCGTGGTGTCGCGCGACCGCAATGCCCGCTGGTATGTCGAGCCGCTGACCCCAACCAAGGCGCAGGAGCACTACACCTTGCGCGCACTGCTCGAACCCGAGGCCCTGCTGCTGGCGTATCCACGCATGGGCAAGGCCCGCATCGAGGAATGCTGGCAACGGCTCATCGCCTCCATCCAGGCGCCGGCCACGCTCGACGCCGCCGGCTTCGACCACATCGAGCGCGACCTCCACGTCGACCTGATCCACCTTTGTCCGAACGCCCAGATGGTCAAGGTGATCCAGGAAAGCCAGATGCCGCTGATCGCCACGCACTACACGATCGAGCGCTACGGCGATTCGGAGCAGATCGGCCAGTCGATGCTGCAGCATCTGTCGGTGCTGACGCCCCTGATGGAGCAGAACCCCCAGCGCGCGGCTGAGGCGCTGCGCTACCACCTGCAACAGGCCGCCGAGGTGACGATCCCGCGAATCGCCAACCTGCCCGCCTTGCGGCCGGACCAATACCCGGGCTACCTCTCCCCCGCAGCCTGAAACCCACCTCCGAACGCGCCTTCGCCGCGCTCGCACTGGTTTCATGCGCCTCGGAAGAGGCTCGGCATCATGGCGCACTGATCGGGAGCCCGGGGCCTTGGGTATGGCAAAACACCCACGCAGAAAGCCTTCGTGAACTGGTACCCTTTCGGGCTACCTCCCTCCGGCTTTCCCCTTTACCTCCTACCTCGTGCCCTCCAGGATCCCGCCACTTCACATCAGCGCCTTCACCGCCACCTCGGCGCTCGGCGTCGGCAAGGCGCCGCTGCTCGCCGCGCTCGAACAAGAGCGCAGCGGCCTGCGCGCCAATGACTTCGGCGATGCCCCGCTGCCCACATGGATCGGCCGCGTCGACGGCCTCGAAGACATCCGCCTGCCCGAGCCGCTCGCGGCCTGGGACTGCCGCAACAACCGGCTGGCCTGGCTCGGCCTGCATGCCGATGGCTTCATGGAGGCAGTGGCCGCCGCGCGCGCGCGTCATGGCGCGGCGCGCATCGCGCTGATCCTCGGCACCTCGACCTCGAGCATCGGCGAAACCGAGTTCGCGTACACCCAGCTGACCGCAGACCGCCAGTTCCCACCCGAGCAGCGCCGCGCCGCCGTGCACACGCCGCATTCGCTGGCGATGTTCGTGCAACAGGTGCTGCAACTCGAAGGTCCTTGCGAAACCATCTCGACCGCCTGTTCGTCCAGCGCCAAGGTGTTCGCCTCCGCGGAACGCCTGATCCGCCTGGGCCTGGTCGATGCGGCCGTGGTCGGCGGTGTCGACACGCTCTGCGGCAGCGTGCTGTTCGGCTTCAACTCGCTTGAACTCGTGTCGCCGCAGCCCTGCCGTCCCTTCGACGCCGCGCGAAACGGCATCAGCCTCGGCGAAGGAGCGGGCTTCGCGCTGCTGGAGCGCGGGCCGGGCGCGCTCGAATTGCGCGGCTATGGCGAATCGAGCGATGCGCACCACATGTCGACGCCGCATCCCGAAGGGCTCGGCGCCGAACATGCGCTTGACGACGCACTGGCACGCGCCGGCGTCGGCACCGACGCCATCGACTACATCAACATGCACGGCACGGCCAGCATGAAGAACGACGAGGTCGAGGGCGCGCTGGTGTCGCGGCGCTTTCCGGCGAGCGCCCATGCCAGCTCGACCAAGGGCTTCACGGGCCACACGCTCGGCGCCGCCGGCATCGTGGAAGCGGTCATCAGCCTGCTGGCCATCGAGACCGGCCTGAAGCCCGGTACCGTCAACTGCAAGGAACTGGGCACCGGCTTCGGTCCGCAGATCAAGCGCGGGCCTGAGCGCGGCGACGTCCGGTATGCGCTCTCCAACTCCTTCGGCTTCGGCGGCAACAACTGCGCGCTGATCTTCGGCAAGGGAGTGGCAGCGTGAGCGAGTCCATGAACGGCACGACGGCCAACACGCCGCCCACCCTCTACATCGAAGGCCCGGCTTTCTGGGCGCCTACCCTGCCCGGCTGGGATCTGGCGCGCGCCGCCTTCCGCGAGGAAGGGGCGCTGACGGATCCGCCAGCGAAGCGGCCGTCGCCGCAAATGCTGGCACCCGCCGAACGCCGCCGCGCGCCCGACACCGTGGCGCTCGCGCTCGAAGTCGCGACCGCTGCAGTCGCCGCCTCCGGCCGCGACGCGAAAGCGCTGCCCTGCGTCTTCGCCTCCGCGCATGGCGACCTCGGCATCAACGACTACATGTGCAGCACGCTCGCCACCGATCCGTCGGTGCTGTCGCCCACCAAGTTCCACAACTCGGTGCACAACGCCGCCGTCGGCTACTGGAGCATCGGCACCGGCTGCATGGCGGCCAGCAATTCGGTGAGCGCCTTCGAAACCAGCTTCGCCGCCGCGCTGCTCGAAACCGCCACCCAATGCGCGGCGGATCAGCAAGCCATCCTGCTGGTCGGCTTCGACGTGCCGGCCGTCGGCCCGCTGGCTTCGGTCACCACCAGCCGGGGGCTGATGGCAACGGCATTCGTGGTGTCGCCAGTGCGCACCGAGCGCGCGGTGGCTTCGTTCGACTGGTCGCTGGAGCCCGGCCTCTCGCAGGTGCCCGCGCTGCATTCGCCTGCCGCGAAAGTCCTGGACACCAACTCCATCGCCGACGCGCTCCCGGTGTTCGAGGCGCTGGCGCGCGGCAGCACTGGCCCGCTTCGACTGCCGCTGGCGCCGACGATGTCGCTGCGCCTGCTGCTTCATCCCCTGGACTGAGACACACCCCATGACCCCAGGCGCCCACCCGATACACGACGTCGTGATCATGGGCGGCGGCCTGGCAGGCCTCACGCTGGCCTTGCAACTCAAGAGCCGCTTCGAGGACCTCGACGTACTGGTGCTGGAGCGGCGCAGCCATCCGGTGCCGCTCGCGGCGCACAAGGTGGGCGAATCGTCGGTCGAGATCGGCGCGCACTACTTCGACACGGTGCTGGGCCTCAAGCCCCACATGCAGCAAGTGCAGTTGCGCAAGTTCGGCTTCCGCTTCTTCTTCAGCGAGGGCCGCCGCGACATCGACCGCGTGACCGAGATCGGCGCCAGCCGCTTCCTCTCGGTGCCGAGCTACCAGATCGACCGCGGCATCTTCGAGAACTACCTGGCGGAGGAGGCCGCGCGCCGCGGCGTGCGCTTCGTCGACGGCGCCGTGGTCGGCGGCGTCGACCTGGGCGGCAGCGACGATGCGCCACACCGCCTGCACTGGACTGTCGACGGCGTGACCTACGTCGCGCGCACGCGCTGGCTGGTCGACGCCTGCGGACGCGCCGGCCTGCTCAAGCGCAAGCTCGGGCTCGCGCGGCCCAACGCGCACGACGCCAATGCCGTGTGGTTCCGCATCAGCGAGCGCATCCATATCGACGAGTGGAGCGACGACCCCGCATGGCGCGCGCGCTGCGACCCGCAAGCGCGCTGGCTGTCGACCAATCACCTGGTCGGCGCGGGCTACTGGGTGTGGCTGATTCCGCTGGCCTCGGGCTCGCACTCGGTCGGCATCGTGGCCGATCCGAAGCTGCATCCGCTCGACACCATGAACACCTTCGACAAGGCGATGGACTGGTTCAGGACCTGGCAGCCGCGCCTGTACGACGAGCTCGACGGCAAGCGCGACAAGCTGCAGGACTTCATGTTCTTCCGCAAGTTCTCCTACGGCTGCAAGCAGGTGTTCTCTGCGCAGCGCTGGGCCCTGACCGGCGAGGCGGGCCTGTTCCTCGATCCGTTCTATTCGCCCGGCAGCGACTTCATCGCGCTCAGCAACACCTACATCGTCGACCTCGTCGCACGCGACCGCGCCGGACTGCGGCTGCAGGCGCGGGCGCAGCTCTACGACCAGATCTACCACTCGTTCTACGAAAGCACCCTCACGCTCTACCAGGACCAGTACCCGCTGTTCGGCGACCCCGAGGTGCTGCCGGTCAAGGTGATCTGGGACTACACCTACTACTGGGGCGTGTTGTCGCAGATGTTCTTCCAGCAGAAGCTGACGCACCTCGCCCTGCTCGGCGAACTCCGGGAGGACCTGGTGCACTGCCAGCGGCTCAATGTCGCCATGCAGGCCTTCCTGCGCAACTGGTCGGACGTGAGCGAGAAGCGCAACGCCGCCGTGATGCTCGACCAGGCCGCGCTGCCCTGGTTCGCCGAACTCAACCGCAGCCTGAACGACAAGCTCGACGACGACGGCTTCCGCGAGCGCGTGCGCGCCTCGACGGCGTTGCTGCATGCGTTGGCGCGCGAGATCGTCGAGCGCGCCGTACAGGCCCATCCCCGCCTCGACAGCGGCGCGCTCGGCCGCCTGCTGGACGAAAGAAAGGCCGGCGCACCGGACGAAGCTGCGCGGCCCGCCATGCTGTTCCTCGCCGATTCCGCAGTGGGTTAGCCTCGCGTTTCGGTTTACGCAACTTTACCCAGCCTACAAGCCCGCTTGGCCGGGCTGCACCACGATCCTTCCATGAGCAATCCGCAACTCCTGATGATCGAAGACGACGCCCGGCTGGCGCAGATGGTGAGCGAATACCTCACCCAGTCCGGCTTCGGCGTCGACCACGCGCTGGACGGCATCACCGGCATGGACCTATTGCAGCAGCATGCGCCCGACCTCGTCATCCTCGACCTGATGCTGCCCGACATCGACGGCCTCGAGGTGTGCTGCCGCATCCGTTCGCTGCCGGGCCCGCTGTCGAAGGTGGCGGTGCTGATGCTCACCGCCAAGGGCGACCCGATGGACCGCATCATCGGCCTGGAGATCGGCGCCGACGACTACCTGCCCAAGCCCTTCGAGCCACGCGAGCTGCTGGCCCGGATTCGCGCGGTGCTGCGCCGCCGCAGCGAGCCCGGCGCCGCCAGCGCGGCCGCCACGGTGATGCGCTTCGGCACGCTGGAGATCGACCGCAACGCGCGCACCGTCACCGTGGGCGGCGCGCTGGCCGACCTCACCTCCTACCAGTTCGACCTGCTGGCCGCGATGGCCGAGCGCGCCGGCCGCGTGCTCACGCGCGACCAGATCATGGAAGCCGTGCGCGGCCGTGAACTCGAAGCCTTCGACCGTTCCATCGACGTGCACATGGGCCGCATCCGCGCGGCGATCGAGGTCGACGCGAAGAACCCGAAGCGCATCCTCACGGTTCGCGGCGTCGGCTACGTTTTCGCCAAGCAGCAAGACTAGGCCTGTCCGAGCCCTGGAAGTCCCGGTGATCAACCTCTATTCCCGCCACCTCTACGTCCGCATCTGGCTGGCGGTGGTGGCGGGCGTGGTCATCCTCACGCTCACTGCGAGCTGGATGGTGCGCTGGGCGGCGGACAACGAGCGCGAGCGCCTTTCGACGCTGCCGCGCACGGTGATCGTGCGCGATGCGGACGATCGCATCATCGGCACCGGCCAGGCCACGCGCGTGCCCGGCCAGGGCATGGAGTTCGACCTGACCCTGAGCGACGGCCGCGCGCTCACGCTGCAGATGCCGCCGCGCGACCAGAACCCCGGCCCGGCCGGCCGTGCGCCGCCGCCACCATGGCGCACGCCGTTCGGCTTCACCTGGATGATCGTGCTGGTCGGGCTGGCCGTGGCGTTGGGCGTGTACCCGATCGTGCGACGCCTGACGCAACGGCTGGAGACGCTGCAGCGCGGCGTGCAGCGCTGGGGCGAAGGCGACCTGTCGGTGCGCGTGCCCGAACAGGGCCAGGACGAAGTCGCCGACCTGTCGAAGAACTTCAACGCGGCGGCGGCCCGTGTCGAGACGCTGGTGCGCTCGCACAAGTCGCTGCTGGCCAATGCCTCGCACGAATTGCGCTCCCCGCTGACGCGCATCCGCATGGGCCTGGAACTCGGTGCCGCCAACGGCGCGGCGAAAGAAGAGATCTCCCGCAACATCGCCGAGCTCGACCAGCTCATCGACGAGATCCTGCTGGCCAGCCGGCTCGACGCGCACGAAGCCGACATCGGCACCGTCGAGTCGGTCGACCTCACCGGCTTGGCGGCAGAGGAATGCGCGCGCGTCGGCGCCGAACTCGACCTGGCCGACGGCACCAGCAGCAACAGCCTCAACGTGCCCGGCGTGCCGCGCCTGCTGCGCCGTGCCGTGCGCAACCTGCTGGAGAATGCGCGCCGCTACGGCGCCGGCGAGATCAGCGTCGAGTTGAAGACCGATGCGCGCAACGCCGAAGTGCGCGTGGGCGACCGCGGCCCGGGCGTGCCTGCGGCACTGCGCGAACGCATCTTCGAGCCCTTCTACCGGCTGCCCGGCGCGAGCGAACGCAACGGCGGCGTCGGACTGGGGCTGGCGCTGGTGAAATCGATCGTCGAGCGGCACGGCGGCAGCGTGCGTTGCGAGTCGCGGGTTGGCGGCGGCGCCAGCTTCGTGATCGCATTGCCCCGATAGGTGACAGGCGTACGCGCGTCGGGCCGAGTCCTAGAATCGCGCCCCATGCTCAGGACACGACTTGTCCGCTACACGGCGGCCTTCTGGGGATTCGTGGTCTACATGCCGGTGGGCGTGAACTACGGCGCCACGGTTTTTCTTTTTCTCGCGATGCTGCTCGGCGGCAGCTTGCGCGAGCGCGGGGCCCGGCTGCGCGCCAGCCCGATGTGGTGGCCGATCGTCATCTACCTGGCCTGGACGCTGGTGGTGCTCGCCGTCGGCCAGCACTATCCGGAGACCGCCGAGAACCTGTTCCATGGCATCCGCATCGCCTCCACCATGTTGCTGGCGATGGCCCTCACGCGCGTGGAAGCGGTGTGGGCGCTGCGCGGCTTCCTGCTGGTGTCGATGATCAACCTGGTGCTCATCGTGCTGAACGAGGCCCACGTCCTGCCCGACCAGCAGATCTGGCGCGCCGTCGTCTCCCTGCAGGGCAACAAGTCGATCAACGACGCGCTGCTGTTCACCGTGCTGGGCGCATCGACCGCCGTGCTCGGCCTCGTGCACCTGGCCGATGCGCGACGCTGGCACTGGGCCGGCCCGGCCTTCGTCTTCACCGTGCTGATGGCGCTGATCGTGACGCTGGTCCTGCCTTCGCGCACCTCGCTGGTGGCGATGCTGGTGTGCGTGGTCGCGGCCTGCGTGCACCAATGGCGCAGCCATCCGCGCCTGCTGGCCGGCGCGTTGGCTGCGGTGTTCGTGGTGGCAGGCTTGCTGGTCTGGCAGGCGCCGGCTGCGATGAAGGAAAAATTCGAGCTCGGCCTGCACGAAGTCGAGCAGGCGCAGGCCGGTGAAGTGTCGGAGGCCAGCATGATCACGCGCTACATCATGTACCGCGAGACCACCGCGATGATGCTGGAGAAGCCGGTCATCGGCCTGGGCATCGGCGCCTGGACGAGCGAGTGGAAGAAGCGTGGTCCGAAAGTGCTCGACTACAAGAACATGCCGCACAACGACTACCTCTGGATGGGCTCGCAGGGCGGCATCCCGGGCTTCCTGTCCTTGCTGTTCATCATGGTTGCCGGCGTGTGGGTTTGCTGGCGCCGCCCCGACCTGACCGGGCGGCTGGGCTTCGTCGCGATGCTGACCCTGCTGATCGCCGCGAGCCTCAATTCCGCCTTGCGCGACGCGCAGATCGGCCTGTGCCTGCCGTGGATCTGCTTCCTCTACCTGCGGCTGGCCGAGGAAAGCGGCAGCCCGTGGCGCGAGGTGCTGCCGCAGCGCCTGTCAGGCGTGTTCGTCAGCGCGGACGGCAGTCCCACGCATTCGCTCTGAAATCAAGCCCGCCCCGATGCGATTCGACTTCAGGCCGTGAGCGTGCGAACCGCGATGCGGGCCGCAGAGGCCACCACCTCGTTCCGGGTGGTCGCGTCCTTGCGGTCCTGCGTGTAGTAGATCGCCAGCACCAGCGGCGCGCGGTTGCCCGGCCAGACCACACCGAGGTCGTTCGTGGTGCCGTAGTCGCCGGAGCCGGTCTTGTCGGCCACCGTCCAGTTGCCGGTCGCGGCGCGGATGCGCTGGCCGCCCGTGGTGTTGTCGCGCATCCAGGCCTCCAGCTGGCTGCGTTGCGCCTGCGGCAGGCCGTTGTCGAGCACCAGGCGCTGCAGGTTGCGCGCCATGTCGCCGGGCGTGCAGGTGTCGCGCGGATCGCCGGGCACGGCGGTGTTCAGCGCGGTCTCCCAGCGGTCCATGCGGAAGGTCTCGTCGCCAAGGGTCCGCGCGAACGCCGTCACCGCCTCCAGCCCACCCGCCTGGCGCGCCAGCAGGTTGCCCGCAGTGTTGTCGCTGTACTGGAGTGCGGCGGCGCACAGTTCCCCGAGGGTCATGCCGTCGCCGACATGCTTTTCGGTGATGGGCGAATAGCTGACCAGGTCCAATCGCGCAAAGCGCACGCGGCGCTGCAGCAGGCCGGGTTCGGTCACGCTCTGCCGCAGCACGGCAGAGGCGGCAAGCACCTTGAAGGTGCTGCAGAAGGCGAAGCGCTCGTCGGCCCGATGCTGGATGCGACGCCCGGTGCCGGTGTCGATGCCCATGACGCCGAGGCGCCCGCCGACATCGCTTTCCAGCTTGTCCAGTGCTGCCTGCGGCGCGTCGAACACGGCGCACGCACTCAGCACGGGCGCAGACAGGGCGCCGAGCAGCAACGTGCGCCGCGCGGTCAATGCCGGTGCCCGGCGGTCTCGCCGGCCTTCAGACGATAGACCGTGCCGCAGTACGGGCACTTGGCCTCGCCGGTGCGGGCCACGTCGAGGTAGACCTTCGGATGGTTGTTCCAGATCGGCATGTCGGCCTTGGGGCTCGGGCAGTACACGCCGCCCTGATGGTTCAGTTCCTTGCCGAGCAGTTCGACGACGGCGACGGGAGTGGTGGCCATGGTGTTCAGACTTTCGTGAGCCAGTGGGCGTATTTGGGATTGCGGCCGTTCACGATGTCGAAGAACGCGCTCTGGATCTTCTCGGTGATCGGGCCGCGCGAGCCTTCGCCGATCTCGATGCGGTCAAGTTCGCGGATCGGCGTGACTTCGGCGGCGGTGCCGGTGAAGAAGGCTTCGTCGGCGATGTAGACCTCGTCGCGCGTGATGCGCTTCTGGATCACCTCGAGGCCGAGGTCCTTGGCAATGTGCAGGATGGTGTTGCGCGTGATGCCGTTGAGCGCACCGGCCGACAGGTCCGGCGTGTAGATCACGCCGCCCTTGACCACGAAGATATTTTCGCCCGCACCCTCGGAGACGAAGCCGCTCGCGTCCAGCAGCAGCGCTTCGTCGTAGCCGTCGTCCAGCGCTTCCATGTTGGCCAGGATCGAGTTGCTGTAGTTGCTGACCGCCTTGGCCTGCGTCATCGTGATGTTGACGTGGTGGCGGGTGTAGCTGGAGGTCTTGACGCGGATGCCGCGCTTCATGCCTTCTTCGCCGAGGTAGGCACCCCAGGCCCAGGCCGCGACCATCAGGTGGATCTGGTTGCCCTTGGGGCTGACGCCGAGCTTCTGCGAGCCGATCCAGGTGAGCGGGCGCAGGTAGCAGCTTGCCAGCTTGTTCTCGCGCACCACCGTCTTTTGCGCCTCGTTCACTTCTTCCTTGCTGAATGGGATCTTCATGCGCAGGATCTTGGCGCTGTTGAAGAGGCGCTCGGTGTGCTCCTCCAGACGAAAGATGGCTGTGCCGTCGACCGTGTCGTAGGCACGCACACCCTCGAATGCACCACATCCGTAATGCAGCGTGTGGGTCAGCACGTGGATCTTGGCATCGCGCCAGTCGACCAGTTGGCCGTCCATCCAGATCTTGCCGTCACGGTCGGCCATCGAAGGCGCGGGGGGAACGAGGGCGCTCATTTGTTGTGTCCTTGGGGAGGTTCGCTGAGCCGGCGATTTTAGGCGAGGCCATCGTCTCGCCGCAGTGATGCCTATCGGGGAATTCGCCGGGTGGCGCCCCCGACGACCGGCGGGTTCGGCGCCGCGCGGGCAGCGACAATCCCCCGCTCCGCCAAAAAACCGCTTTTGCCCAACGCTTCAGGAAAGAGTGCCAGTGTCCTTCTTCAAGAACGTCATCGTCTACCGCATCGAATCTTCATGGTCTGCCACGCTCGAGCAGGCCGAACTGGCGCTCGACGCCCATCGTTTCACGCCCTGCGGCGCCACGCAGGAAAAATCCGCCGGCTGGATCGAGCCGCGCGGCCAGGCCAACGGCGCGCTGGTCGAGGCCGTCGGCGGCCACTGGCTGCTCGAGTTCATGATCGAGGCCAAGGCGGTGCCGGCATCGGTCATCCGCCGCAAGGTCGACGAGCGCTGCGCGCAGATCGAGGCCACGACCGGCCGCAAGCCAGGCAAGAAGGAAAAGCGCGATCTCAAGGAAGACATCGCGCATGAACTTCTGCCGATGGCCTTCACGCGCCAGGCCAAGGTCACGGTCTGGATCGACCCGGAGTCGCGCCGGCTGGTGATCAACAGCTCCAACGTTTCGCGCGCCGACGAGGTGGTGACCGCTCTGGTCAACGCCTTCGAAGGCTTTGCCGTGGCGCAGATCTCGACCACCGTGGAGCCGGCCGCGGCCATGTCCAACTGGCTCTCGACGCAGGAGCCGCCGGCCGGCTTCACGATCGACCGCGAGTGCGAGCTCAAGGCCAGCGACGAATCGAAGTCCGTGGTGCGCTATGCCAAGCATGCGCTGGACATCGACGAAGTGCGCCAGCACATCGAACAGGGCAAGCGCCCGACGCGCCTGGCCATGACCTGGGACGACCGCGTGTCCTTCGAACTGACCGAAGGCATGACGCTGCGCAAGATCGTGTTCCTCGAAGGCACCGACAGCACCAGCGCGATCAAGGACGGCAAGGAAGACAACTTCGACGCCGACGCAGCGATTGCCACAGGCGAACTCGGCCAGCTCGTGCCGGACCTGCTGGAAGCGCTCGGCGGGGAGATGGCGCTGGGCGTTGCCGCGCCGGTGGAAAGGGCCGACGCCCCATCCGAAGCGGAAACCGAAGACGCGCCGTTCTGAAAGCCTGAAGCGCCTATCGACTCAAGCTCTGGCCTACGACGCTGGCGGTTGGACTGGCTGCCCCGCGGCAGCATCCACCGCGTCGGGCCGCGTCAGCGACCATTGGCGCAGCTTGCCGTCCATGAACTCGAGATCGACCCATGAGCCGCCGCCATCGGTCCAGCGATAGCGCTCGGGCTGCTCGTCCTTCGGCGATCGCAGTTCACCGAGCGAGCGCGTGAGCGCCATCACGTGCATCAGCGTCACGCCGGGCTTGAGCTTGGCGTTCAGCATCACCGCGCTGTCGACGTAGCCGATCGGACGGTTGGCCGCACGCCGCAACACGGCCATCGTGCGGTTGAAGTGAAGCAGCAGGAACATCACGATCGCGCCCGATACCACGGCCACGCCCTGCCAGCCGTATTGGTTCCACGCAAAAACGAGCAATAACAAGCCGAAGGCCGGCACCAGGTACTTGCGGAAATTCATCAATGGATTGTCGTTGGTAGCCAAGCCTCGCTACCGTTAGGCCCGCGTTTCGATACTTTGCAGGGAAGCGATGCGAGAAGGTACACCGAGGCGGCACATTTCGTTCACGGGCTTGTGCCCGGGCCACCCCGAAGTGTATGAATCGCGTCTTCTCCGCCCGTGTTTCCACTGTTCTCCTGTCCGTTGCCACCGCGGTCGCCGCAGCGACCTTGAGCGGCTGCTACGTGGTGCCGATGGCGCCGCCCGCGCAAGTCGGGCCGCCGCAGCAAGCCATTGCGCTGTCACCCGTGCCGCCGGCGCCGCCCGCGCCGCCCGCACCGACCAGCCAGAGCTTCCCCGCACGGCTCTACCCGAGCAATGCCGAAGCGGCCCGCTACGGCGCGGTGACCGGCGTCGTGACGAGCGATCTGAACGGCCGCGGCCATTTCAGCGCAGTGATCGGTGGAGAACAGTTCCAGGGAGAAGCCACGCGCACTGCGGGTTCGCAACGCAACGGCATTGCCAATGCCGCCGGTGCGAAAGGCGGGATCTTGAGTTGCCGGTACACGATGAACTCGACGACGCTGGGCGCAGGCAACTGCACGCTCAACGGCGGACCAGAGTTCACGATGCATATCGGCGGATAGGGAGGTCTGCCCGGATTCGCGATCGTCCCCCTCGCGGTCCGGGCGTTTTTTGACCCCCCGCTATTGCAACTGACGAACCACGTCCATCGCTTCCTCGATGCGCTCCACGGCGTGGATCGTCAAGCCTTCTATCTCCTTCGCGCCCTTCCGGGGCGCGTTGGCCTTGGGGACGACCGCGATGCTGAAGCCGAGCTTGGCGGCCTCGCGCAGACGCTCCTGTCCGCGCGGCGCCGGGCGCACCTCGCCGGCCAGCCCGACTTCACCGAATGCGATGAAGCCCTTGGGCAAGGGCTTGCCGCGCAAGCTCGACGTGATGGCGAGCATCACCGCCAGGTCGGCCGCAGGCTCGGTGATGCGCACGCCGCCGACCGCGTTGACGAACACGTCCTGGTCCATGCAGGCGATGCCCGCGTGACGGTGCAGGACGGCCAGCAACATCGCCAGGCGATCGCGGTCCAGGCCGACGCTGAGCCGCCGCGGACTCGGGCCACCGTCGTCGACCAGCGCCTGGATTTCCACCAGCATCGGACGCGTGCCCTCCAGCGTGACCAGCACCACGCTGCCGGGCACGGGCTCCGCATGCTGGCTCAGGAAGATGGCGCTCGGGTTGGCGACACCCTTCAGGCCGCGCTCGGTCATCGCGAAGACGCCGATCTCGTTGACAGCGCCGAAGCGATTCTTGATGGCGCGCACGAGCCGGAAGCTCGAATGCGTGTCGCCTTCGAAATACAGCACCGTGTCGACCATGTGCTCCAGCACGCGCGGACCGGCCAGCGCGCCTTCCTTGGTGACGTGGCCGACCAGCACCACCGCCGTGCCGCTGGTCTTGGCAAAGCGCGTGAGGTGCGCGGCGCATTCGCGCACCTGGGCGACGGAGCCGGGCGCGGAGGTGAGCTGGTCTGAGTACACCGTCTGGATCGAGTCGATCACCGCGATCGCGGGCCGGTTGGCATCCAGCGTGGCGATGATTTTCTCCAGCTGGATCTCGGCCATCACCTGCACCTGCGAATAGTCGAGGCCGAGCCGCCTGGAGCGCAACGCGACCTGCGCGCCGCTCTCCTCGCCGGTGACGTACATCGCGTTCTGCCCCGCGCGCTGCAATGCGTCGACGGCCTGCAACAGCAAGGTCGACTTGCCGATGCCGGGATCGCCGCCGATCAGCGTGACCCCGCCTGCGACGATGCCGCCGCCGAGCACCCGGTCCAGCTCGTCGATGCCGGTGGGCGTGCGTGCGATGTCGGTCGCCTCGATCTCCGACAGGGTGGCCAGCTCCGACGAGCCGGCCAGCGCCGCGAAGGGCGCGCTGAATCGGTTGTTGCCCGCGCCGCCGCCTTGCACCGCGACCTGTTCGACGAGCGTGTTCCATGCGCCGCAGCTGGGGCACTTGCCCAGCCATTTCGCGCTGGTGCCGCCGCATTCGCCGCAGACGTAGTTTGTTTTTTCCTTAGCCATGGATCGAGTGTAGGCAGCGTTGGAGAGGCACTGGCCGCGCGAACCCGGGTAAACCCCTTCGTAACGGCTTGTGCAGGTACTTGTCAATCATTTAACAAGTTAAATAATGTCGATCCTCATGAGCACCACACCCTTCGTCCATCGCAACCTGCCGCGCCTGCTGCTGCAGGCGCGTGAAGCGGTGATGGCGCACACGCGGCCCAGCCTGCGCGAGCACGACCTGTCGGACCAGCAATGGCGCGTGCTGCGCGTGCTGGGAGAGCACGGCGCCGTCGAAACGGGGCGCGTGGCGCGGGAGGCCTTCATCCTCGGGCCCAGCCTCACCGGCGTGCTGGCGCGCATGGAGCGCGACGAATTGATCCGGCGCAGCCGCGATCCGGAAGATCAGCGCCGCACGTTCATCGAGGCCACGGCCCGGGGCAAGCGGCTGGTGAAGAAGCTGTCCGGCACCATCGAGGCCCACTATGCGTGGCTCGAAGGTTCGTTGGGCAAGGACAAGCTCGGGCAGCTCTACCAGTTGCTCGACGAACTGATTGCATTGGAGCAACCATCGTGAGCAACGAGCGCCCTGTCGCGGCCACCTTCATGCCGGGAGGCACTGTGTACGGCGTGCTGCTCAACTTCCGCGAGGAGGTGGAGGCGTGGGCGCCGCGCATGGGCGAGCCGCCATACAAGGCGCCACCCAAGGCGCCGGTGCTCTACGTCAAGACCGCCAACACGTGGAGCCCGCATGACAGCGCCATTGCGATGCCGGAGGGCGTGGGCGAAGTCGAAGTCGGCGCGACCATCGCCATGGTCATGGGTGAAGGCGGCAAGGTGGCGGGCTACGTGCTCATGAACGACCTGTCACTGCCGCATGCGAGCTTCTTCAGGCCGCCGGTCAAGTTCAAGTGCGTGGACGGCTTCCTGGGCATCGGCCCCGCAATGCGCGTTGGCGGCGATCCGGCGGCCTTCACGCTGGAAGTGCGGATCAACGACGAGCTGCGCCATGCCGCCGACTTCTCCCAGCTCGTTCGCAGTGCTCCCCGGTTGCTGGCCGACGTGAGCGAGTTCATGACCCTGGGTCCAGGCGATGTGCTGATGCTCGGCTGCAATGCCGGACGGCCCCTGGCACGGGCCGGCGACCGCATCGAGATCACTGCGCCCGGCTTCGAGACCTTGATGAACACGCTCGCGGAGGTCGCATGAAGCACGCCCGTGTGCGCTACCAGGGCGCGCTACATGAAGCCATCGAGCGCGACGGCGCTTTGCTGCTCGCGGATGGCCGGGTCGTTGCGTTCGATGCGGTCGAGTGGCTGCCGCCCTTCGCGCCGACGACGCGACCGCGCACCATCCTCGCGCTCGGCCTCAACTATGCCGATCATGCGAAGGAGCTGGAATTCAAGGCCCCGGAAGAACCGCTGGTGTTCGTCAAGGGCGAAGGCGCCTTGATCGGCCATCGGCAATTCACGCGCCGGCCCGCGGGCGTGCAGTTCATGCACTACGAATGCGAACTGGCGATCGTCATCGGCCGCACCGCGAAGAAGGTCCGGCGAGACGACGCATACGACTTCATCGGCGGCTACACCGTCGCCAACGACTATGCGATCCGCGACTACCTCGAGAACTGGTATCGCCCCAACCTGCGCGTGAAGAACCGCGACACCTGCACGCCGATCGGGCCGTGGCTCGTGGATGCACAGGACGTGCCCGACCCGATGGCGCTCGCCTTGCAGACCACCGTCAACGGCAAGGTCACGCAGTCGGGCAACACGCGCGACATGATCTTCGACGCGCCCTTCCTCATCGAATACTTCAGCCATTTCATGACGCTGCAACCGGGCGACCTGATCCTCACCGGCACGCCCGACGGCGTGGTGGATTGCCAGCCGGGCGATGTGGTCGTGACGGAGATCGAACGCATCGGCGCACTCGTCAACACCATCCAGGGAGCTTCATGAAGATCGATCACCTCATCAACGGAAAGCCGGTGGCCGGCAGGGACTACTTCGAGACTGTCAACCCCGCGACGCAGGAAGTGCTGGCCGAGGTCGCGTCCGGCGGCGAGGCGGAAGTCAATGCCGCTGTCGCTGCCGCGAAGGAAGCCTTTCCGAAGTGGGCCGGCATGCCCGCGCCGCAACGCGCGAAGCTGATCCGCAAGCTCGGCGATCTCATTGCGGCCAACGTGCCGGCCATCGCGCATACCGAGACCAACGATTGCGGCCAGGTCATCGCGCAGACAGGCAAGCAACTGGTGCCGCGCGCGGCCGACAACTTCTACTACTTCGCCGAGATGTGCACGCGCGTCGACGGCCACACCTACCCGACCGAGACGCACCTCAACTACACGCTGTTCCATCCCGTCGGCGTGTGCGCGCTGATCTCGCCGTGGAACGTGCCGTTCATGACGGCGACGTGGAAGGTCGCGCCTTGCCTGGCGTTCGGCAACACGGCGGTGTTGAAGATGAGCGAGTTGTCGCCGATGACGGCTGCGCGGCTCGGTGAACTGGCGCTCGAAGCCGGCATTCCGCCGGGCGTGTTGAACCTCGTGCACGGCTACGGCAAGGATGCGGGCGAGCCGCTCGTTGCGCATCCCGATGTGCGCGCGATCTCGTTCACCGGGTCCACGGCCACGGGCAACCGCATCGTGAAGAGCGCGGGCTTGAAGAAGTTCAGCATGGAACTCGGCGGCAAGAGTCCGTTCGTGATCTTCGAGGACGCCAATCTCGACCGCGCGCTCGACGCGGCCGTGTTCATGATCTTCAGCAACAACGGCGAGCGTTGCACTGCGGGCTCGCGCATCCTGGTGCAGAAGTCGATCTATGCGGACTTCGTTTCGAGGTTCGCCGCGCGCGCGAAGCGCATCACGCTGGGCGACCCGCTGGACGAGAAGACCATCGTCGGCCCGATGATCTCGCAGGCCCATCTGGCCAAGGTGCGCAGCTACATCGAGCTGGGACCGAAGGAAGGCGCGACGCTGCTGTGCGGCGGGCTCGATGCACCTGATTTGCCGGAGCGCGTGAGGAAGGGCAACTACGTGATGCCGACCGTGTTCGCCGATGTCGACAACCGCATGAAGATCGCGCAGGACGAGATCTTCGGGCCGGTCGCCTGCCTCATTCCGTTCGATGACGAGGCCGATGCGATACGCCTGGCCAACGATATCCAGTACGGCCTGAGCAGCTACGTGTGGACCGAGAACATCGGCCGCGCGCACCGCGTCGCGGCTGCGGTGGAGGCGGGCATGTGCTTCGTCAACAGCCAGAACGTCAGGGACCTGCGCCAGCCCTTCGGCGGGACCAAGGCCTCGGGCACTGGGCGCGAGGGCGGCAGTTGGAGCTACGAGGTGTTCTGCGAGCCGAAGAACATTGCGGTGTCGATGGGCTCGCATCACATTCCGCATTGGGGCGTGGCATGAATTCGTCACGTCGCCTGTTCCTGCAAGGCAGTGCCACCGCCCTTCTCCGGCCCTTGCATGCACACGCGCAGAGTTGGCCCGGCAAGCCCATCCGCATCGTCGTGCCATTCACGCCGGGCGGCACGACGGACTTCGTCACGCGCCTCGTCGGCGTCGAACTCGCGAAGTCGCTCGGCCAACCCGTGATCGTCGAGAACAAGCCCGGCGCGGGCACCATCATCGGCGTCGATGCGGTCGCGAAGTCCGCGCCGGACGGCTATACCTTCGTTTGCGTGGCCAACAGCTTCGCGACCAACCAGACGCTGGTAAAGAAGCTGCCTTACGACACGCTCAAGGACTTGCGGCCGGTGGCGTTGATGGGCATGTCGGAGCATGTGCTCGCGGCCAATCCGGCGAGCGGCATCAAGACGCTGGCCGACCTGCGCGCGCAAGCGAAGGCCATGCCCGGCACGCTGAGCTTTGCGTCGTTCGGCAATGGCACGTCGGCGCATTTGTCGGGCGAGATGCTCAAGCTGCAGATCGGCCTGGACATCGTGCATGTGCCCTACAAGGGCCAGGGTCCGGCGCTGGCCGACTTGCTGGGTGGTCAGGTCACGGTGATGTTCGGCAACTGGCCGGAGTTCCGCAGCCAGATCGCCGCTGGCAAATTGGTCGCGCTCGGCATGGCCACCGCGAAGCGCTCGCAGTACGCGCCCGAGATTCCGACGCTGGCTGAGCAAGGCGTGCCGATCGAATCCAACTCGTGGAACGGCCTGCTCGCGCCGGCCGGCACACCGGACGCGGTCGTGCAGCGCATGAACGACGAGGTGAACCGCGCGCTTGCCAGCCCGGCGGTCGTCGAGGCCTTCCACAAGGGCGGCATTGCATCGCTGTCAGGCACGCCAGCGGAGTTCGCGGCGTTCGAGCAGCGCGAGATCGCGAAGTACGCGGATGTGATTCGCAAGGCCAACATCGCGTTGGAGGGGTGAAATGAGCCTCTACAGCATGCAGAAATTCCTCTACGCGCTGAACCGCGAGCCGGAGGTGCAGCGCCGCTACCGCGAAGGCGGTGCGGAGCGCGACGCATTGCTCGCCGGCTACGACCTGGTGGAAGAAGAGCGCGACGCCATCCGCGACGGCGACATCGGCAAGCTCTATGTGCTCGGCTGCAACGGGCAGTTGCTGATGCACTTCGCGCCGCTGCTCGGCATGCCTTGGGCCGATTACCTCGAGGCGATGCGGGAGGGCGTGCGCAAGTACGGGCCCGTCCGCGCCGGCATCTACGCGATGACGACCTCGACCGAGGACAAGGTGGCGGGCGTATGAACGGAGGATCGTCATGAGCCTCGTCTTCGCGGGCGCCTGCAGCCACGCCCCCGGCATCACGGGCCGCGCCCATCTGGCCGACCCTGCCATCAAGGATGAATTCCATGCGCAGTTCCATCGCTTCGGCGAGGCGATGCGCGCAACGAAGCCCGATGCGGTCATCGTGATCGCCGCCGAGCACTTCGCCAACTTCTTCATGAACAACATGCCTGCCTATGCGATCGGCATGGCGGACCGCTATGAAGGGCCGATCGAGGACCCGGCGTGGCTCGGCATCGCGAAGACGCACGTGCCCGGCAATGCAGCGCTGTCGCAACGGCTGATCCGCGAGGTCATGCAGACGGTCGACGTGGCCTATGCCGAGGAGTGGAAGTTCGACCACGGCATCATGGTGCCGCTTCATTTCCTCACGCCGAAGTACGACCTGCCGGTGATCCCGGTCAACATCAATTGCCAGGGTCCGCCGCTCACGCCGCTGCATCGCGCATGGGCCTTCGGCGAAGCATTGCGCCGCGCCTGCGACAAGGCGCCGGAACGCATCGCGCTGGTGGGCACAGGCGGCATCTCGCACTGGCCCGCGACACCGGATTCGGGCAAGGTCAACGAAGCGTGGGACGCCGACTTCATGCAGCGCTGGTGCGCCAACGACAGGGCTGGCATGCTCGACTACAGTGATGAAGCCACCTACCGCGACGCGGGACAGGGCGGCTTCGAGATCCGCACCTTCATCACCGTGGCCGCCGCGGCGCGTGGCCGCGGCGAGATCCTGCACATGAAGGCCATTCCCATCTTCGCGGTGAGCTGCACCGCCGCCACCATGAGCGTCCTCTAGCCATGCCCCACCTCGTCATCCTCTACACCCCCAACATCGAGGCGCAGACCGACATGAGCGCGCTGTGCCGGTCGATGGCCGACACCATGCTCGCGCAGCGCGACGACGACGGCAAGCAGGTCTATCCGACCGGCGGCACGCGCGTGCTGGCCTTTCCGGCGGCGCACTATGCAGTGGCAGACGGCCATGGCGACTACGCCTTCGTCTATCTCAACGTCCGCATGGCGGCCGGCCGTCCCGATGCCGTCAAGAAGCGCATCGGCGACGCCCTGCTGGCCTGCGCGAAGCAGCACTTCGATCCGTTGATCGCGCAGCGCCCGATCGGCATCACGCTACAGATCGACGAGGCGCCGGGACAGGTCTACGACGGCAAGCTCGGCAACCTGCATCCCCTGTTCAACAAATAGCG
This sequence comes from Variovorax sp. dw_308, assembly GCF_019207085.1. Lineage (GTDB taxonomy): Bacteria > Pseudomonadota > Gammaproteobacteria > Burkholderiales > Burkholderiaceae_C > Variovorax. The sequence continues at coordinate 357,224 of NZ_JAATOM010000006.1, forward strand.
CCCATGCTCTCCACTGAAGTCATCCAGCAACTCGCAGGCGAACTGCACCGGAGCGAGCAATCGCGCATGCAGGTCGAGCATTTCTCGAAGCGCTATCCGCAGATGACCATCGAGGACGGCTATGCGATCTCGCGCGCCTGGGTGAAGACCAAGCTGGCCGAGGGCCGCGTCGTCAAGGGCCACAAGATCGGCCTCACCTCGCGCGCGATGCAGCAGGCCAGCCAGATCAGCGAGCCCGACTACGGCACGCTGCTCGACGACATGTTCTTCGAGCAGGGCGGCGACATCCCGTTCACGCGCTTCATCGCGCCGCGCATCGAGGTGGAACTGGCCTTCGTGCTGGGCAGGAAGCTCGAAGGCCCGAAGGTCACGATCTTCGACGTGCTCGCGGCCACAGACTATGTGGTGCCGGCCATCGAGATCATCGACGCGCGCATCGAGCAGTTCGACCGCAACACGAAGCAGATGCGCAAGGTGTTCGACACCATCGCCGACAACGCGGCCAATGCCGGCATCGTCATGGGCGGCCGGCCGGTGAAGCCCGATGCGGTAGACCTGCGCTGGGTCAGCGCGCTGCTGTTCAAGAACGGCGTGATCGAGGAGTCGGGCGTGGCCGCGGCGGTACTCAACCATCCGGCCACGGGCGTCGCCTGGCTCGCCAACAAGCTGGCGCCCTGGGGCGAATGTCTGGAGGTCGGCGAGGTGGTGCTGGGCGGCTCCTTCACGCGACCCACCACCGGCGCGCCGGGCGACACCTTCCATGCCGACTATGGCCCGCTGGGCTCCATCTCCTTCCGATTCGGCTGACACCCATCGACTCGTCCCCCATCCGCGGCAACCGCGAACCACGACCGGAACTCTCTTCATGCAAACACCCGTCAACCCCTTCAAGCAAGCCCTGATCGAAAAGCGCCCGCAGATCGGCTTCTGGCTCGGCTTCGGCGATGCCTACAGCGCGGAGATCTGCGCGGGCGCCGGCTTCGACTGGTTGCTCATCGATGGCGAGCATTCGCCCAATGGCCTGCAATCGATCCTGCAGCAGGCGCAGGCGATTGCCGCCTACCCCGGCGCGAATGCGATCGCGCGCGTGCCGGTGGGCCACGGCGACGTCGGCACGACGTATATCAAGCAATACCTCGACCTCGGCCTGCAGACGCTGCTGGTGCCGATGGTCGACACGCCCGCGCAAGCCGCGGCCATCGTGCGTGCGATGCGCTATCCGCCGCACGGCATCCGCGGCATGGGCGGCGCGCGCGCTTCCCGCTGGGGCCGCTACGACAACTACCCCAAGGAAGCCAACGACAACGTCTGCCTGCTGGTGCAGGCCGAGACCCGCGAGGCGCTCGACAACCTCGACGAGATCGCAGCCATCGAAGGCGTGGACGGCATCTTCATCGGCCCAGCCGATCTGTCGGCCTCGCTCGGGCATCTGGGCAATCAGGGCCATCCGGAGGTGCAGGCGGCGATCGAGGACGCCATCGCGCGCATCCTGCGCGCCGGCAAGGCGCCGGGCATCCTGACGCCGGACGAGACGCTGTCGCGCCGCTACCTGGAACTGGGCGCCGTCTTCGTGGCGGTCGGGCTCGACACCAACCTGCTGGTGCGGCACACCAGCGCGCTGGCGGCGCGCTTCAAGGACAGCGTGGCGGCGGTAAAGCCGGGCAGCGCCTACTGACTTACGCCCGGTTCAACGTATGACAAGTTCACCGTACGTCGGCGCAGGCGCGTACATGAAGTCACTGGACGTGAGGTAAACGCGAGGACCCGAGACCGGCTGTCGCTGGAACAATCCCGACCGCACTCAACCCTGGAGACACACATCCCATGACAATCACCCGCCGCCACATCCTGCAATCCACCGGCGCCGCCGCGCTCCTCGCCAGCATCGGCCAGCAGGCCTTCGCGCAGGCGCAGATCGAGAACGCGCGCCTCATCACCGGCTTCGCGGCCGGCGGAACCTCCGACACGCTCTGCCGACGCGTCGCGATCAAGCTCGGCCCGCCTTACGCGACCACCTGCGTGGTCGAGAACAAGACCGGCGCCGGCGGCCAGATCGCCGTCACCTACGTCAAGGGCCAGCCGGCCGATGGCGCCACCATCCTGCAGACGCCGACCTCGATCCTCACGATCTACCCGCACATCTACAAGAAGCTGCCGTACGACCCGCTCGTCGACCTCACGCCGGTGACCATCGCCTGCATCTTCGACTTCGGCTTTGCCGTGGGCCCGGCCGTGCCGCTCGACGTGAAGACGGTGCCGCAGTTCCTGGCCTGGGCCAAGGCCAACCCGGCCGGCGCCAACTTCGGCTCGCCGGCCGCCGGCTCGACGCCGCACTTCATCGGCGCGCTGCTCGGCAAGAGCGCGGGCGTCGAGTTGAAGCACGCGGCCTATCGCGGCACGCAGCCGGCCATGCTCGACCTGCTGGGTGGCAACATCTCGGCCGTGTCCGGCCCGATCGGCGACATCACGCAGCACCTGCCCACCGGCAAGGTGCGCATCCTCGGCGTCTCGGGCGAGAAGCGCAGCCGCTTCGCACCCGACGTGCCGACCTTCGGCGAGCAAGGCATCAAGGACATGGCGCACAGCGAGTGGTTCGCCTTCCTGCTGCCGGCCAAGGCCTCGCCCGAAGTGGTGGCGCGCCTGAACGCGGCAATGAAGACTGCGCTCACGTCGAAGGAAGTGATCGATGGGCTCGGCACCTTCGGGCTGGAGGCGATGACTTCCACGCCGGCCGAACTCACCGAGTTGATCAGAAAGGACACCGCCAAGTGGGCGCCGATCGTGAAGCAGGTCGGCTTCACCGCGGAGGCATAGAGCTCTCCCCCAGGTTGCTCGCACTTCGTGCGAGCGTCCACCCCCTCACCGGGGGCGACACGAGCGGCCCGGCAACGCCGGTTCCGCGGTGTCCCTGGAACGAGAGGCGGCGCAAGGTGCGCAAGGAACATTGAAAGTGAAAGGAAGATCCAGATGAACACCCGCCTCGACACCCCCGACGCCACGCTGATGCATCCGGACGAGCGCGCCGCGCGCCTGCAACTGGCCGCCTGCTATCGCGTCTTCGCGATGCTGGGCTGGACCGAGATGATCTACAACCACATCACGTTGCGCCTGCCCGACAGCGTGACCGGTGGTGACAAGCAGTTCCTCATCAATCCCTTCGGCCTGCACTACACGGAGGTCACGGCCAGCAACCTGCTGAAGATCGACCTGGAGGGCAAGGTGCTCGACGGCGGCGCGTATCCCGTCAACCCGGCCGGCTTCACCGTGCACGCCGCGATCCACGACAACCTCCCCGACGCGCACTGCGTGATGCACATGCACACGACGGCCGGCGTCGCCGTGGCTTGCCTTCAAGGCGGCCTGCAGCAGACCAACTTCTACACCGCGCAGCTGCACGGCATGGTGGCGTACCACGACTTCGAGGGCATCACGATCCATGCCGACGAAGGCCCACGCCTCCTGAACAGCATCGGCGGCAAGCCCGCCGTGATCCTGCGCAACCATGGCTTGCTGGCCTGGGGCCAGACGCTGCCGCAGACCTTCGCCATCCTCTGGACGCTGCAGCGCGCCTGCGAGATCCAGATGGCGACCTTCTCGATGGGCGCGGCCATCCCGATCAGCGAAGATGTCGCGCAACGCTGCACGCGCGATGCGCTGCAGTTCAACCCGAACCACGGCGCCGGACGCGACGTGTTCGATGCGCTGGTGCGGCAGGTCGATCGCATCGACGACACCTACAAGAATTGAAATGAAGATCTGCATCTACGGTGCCGGCGCCATCGGCGGCTGGATCGGCGTGGCGCTGTCGCAGGCCGGCGAGCGCATCAACGTGGTGGCGCGCGGCGCGACGCTGGAGGCGTTGCAGCGCGACGGCCTCTGCCTCATGCGCGGCGATGTGCGTACGCGCGTGCCCGTGAACGCCGTGGCCGATCCGGCCGAGCTTGGCGAGCAGGACCTCGTCGTCGTGGCCGTGAAGGCGCCCTCCCTGGCCGGCGTGGCGGCGCAGATCGCGCCGCTGCTGGGGCCCGACACGCTCGTGCTGGTCGCGATGAACGGCGTGCCGTGGTGGTTCCTGCAAGGCGGCTTTGGCGGCGAGGTCGCGGGCCGGCGGCTCGCGGCGGTGGACCCCGATGGCGCCATCGCCGCCGCCATCCCCGATCGGCACGTGATCGGCGGCGTGGTGCATTGCAGCTGCTCGCTCGATGCGCCGGGCGTGGTGCGGCACCACTTCGGCAACGGGCTCATCATCGGCGAGCCTTCAGGCGAGGCCACGCCGCGGGTGCGGGCGTTGCTGGACTTGCTGATGCGCGCCGGCATCGACGCCAAGCTCTCCGCGCAGATCCAGAAGGACGTGTGGTTCAAGCTCTGGGGCAACATGACGGTGAACCCGATCAGCGCCCTCACCCGTGCCACCACCGACCTGATCCTCGGCGACGAACTGGTGCTCGGCTTCATCTCGACCGTGATGCTGGAGGCCAAGGAGATCGGCGCGCGCATCGGCATCCCGATCGCAGACACCCCCGAGGATCGCCATGCCGTGACGCGGCGGCTCGGCGCCTTCAAGACCTCGATGCTGCAGGACGTGGAAGCCGGGCGCGCGGTCGAGCTCGACGCGCTGGTGAGCGCGGTGCGCGAACTGGGCCAGATGACGCGTGTGCCGACGCCATTCACCGATGCGCTGCTCGGCCTGTCGCGCTTGCAGGCGCGTCAACTCGGCTTGTATTGAGATCGACTTGAGAGCCGAGGCGCCTGTCAGCGCCCGAGAATCATCCGCACGGCCTGCGGCAAGGTCGCCGCCGCGGGCAGGAACGCATCGATCGCCGCGCCCAGCACCACCGCGCAGATCACCGCACCGAGCAGCGGCTTCCACGTGAGCTTCACCGCGGCCGACAGCCAGCCGGCGCGCGCCAGCCGCACTGTGGCGCGCGCGGCAACGTAGGAGAAGGCGATTTCGAGCGTGACGGCCAGCAGCACGTCGGAACCGAAGAACAGCATCACGAGCCAGCCAGCGCCCAGCACGACGGCGATGCCGATCAGGAAGATCGCGATGACCGGCACCACGATGAGCTCGCCGTCGGCCGCGCTCGCAAGGTCGAGCGAGCCGCCCGGCAGGTCGCCGAGCCCGGTGCCGTCGGCGCGCGCCAGCGCGGCATAGCCGGTGTCTGTGTCGAGCCCGCCCCCGGCATCCGGCAGGTCGAAGTCCGCGTCCCTGCGACCCTCCACCAGGCGCTGCGCCCACCAGCGCAGGATCAGCAGGTAGGCGATGTAGCCGACGCCCAGCGTGAAGACGTAGCGCAGCGCCAGCGAGTGCGTGCCCACATGCCGGACGAGTTCCGCGACACCCCACATCAGCAGCAGCGTGACGATGCCGATCAGGATGCCGTAGGCGCGCAGGCTGTGGCGACGCCGCAGGTCGCGTTCGTACACGCTCTCCCACAACCGGACGGAGCGCCAGTTGGAGAGGACTTTCATGCGCTGGCGAACACGTGGACCGTCATGCGACGATCGTAGGCACCCGCAAGGCCAGGGCGCACATGAGTTCGTAACCGACCGTACCCGCGGCACGCGCCACTTCATCGATCGGCAACACGGCGCCGTTGACGGCCGAGCGCCCCCACAGCACCACCTCGCTGCCGAAGCCCGCATCCGGCACCGGCGTCAGGTCGACCGTGATCATGTCCATGCTCACCCGCCCGACCATGCGCGTGCGCACGCCGTTGACCAGCACCGGCGCGCCGGTGTCCGCGTGGCGCGGATAGCCGTCCGCGTAGCCGACCGCGGCGATGCCGATGCGCATCGGTTGCTCCGCCGCAAAGCGGGAGCCGTAGCCCACCAGCGCGCCCGGCGCCAGGTCCTGGATGCCGATGAGCCGCGTGGCCAGCGTCATCGTCGGTTGCAATTGCCAGTGCGCCGCATCGTGCGCGGGAAAGTCGGGTGCGCTGCCGTACAGCAGGATGCCGGGGCGCACCCAGTCGGCGCGCGTGGCTTCCGAGTGTCTCAACAATGCGGCACTGTTGGCGATGGAGCGCTCGCCGGGCAGGTCTTCGGTCGCGCGGCGGAATGCGGCGACCTGCGCCTCGATGCCGCGCGGACCGTCGGCATCGCTGAAATGCGTGACCAGCGAAATCTCGTCGACCTGCGGCAACGCGTTCAGGCGCGTCCATGCGGCGCGGTAGCGCTCGGGCGTGAAGCCCAGCCGGTTCATGCCGGAATTCATCTTGAGGAACACGCGCTGCGGCTGCTGCGTCTTGTGCGCGGCGAGCATGTCGATCTGCTCGTCGCAATGCACGGTGTGCCAGAGGTCCAGGCGCGAGCACAGTTCGAGGTCGCGCGCATCGAAGACGCCTTCCAGCAACAGCACCGGCCCGCGCCAGCCGAGTGCGCGCACGCGTTCGGCCTCGGCCAGGTCGAGCAGTGCAAAACCGTCGGCGCCGCGCAGGCCTTCAAAGGCCCGCTCGATGCCGTGGCCATAGGCGTTGGCCTTGACGACCGCCCACACGCGCGCGTCGAGCGCGGCGCGGCGGGCGCGGTCCAGGTTGTGGCGCAGTGCGTCGGTGTGGATGGTGGCGAGGATGGGGCGCGGCATCGGCAGGGCGTGGATGTGAGGTGGAGGATGAGGTGGGGACAGGCGCGCAAAACGACACGATCGGGGCGCGGGTGAACCCGTAGCAGCAGCCCGATTCTGGCATTGGACCCCCATGCTATAACCGCCTGTCCGCCCGAGCGGCGGCGACTATTTCCACTATTGCCAGCGGCCTTTTTCCCCACTGGCCAGCATGCTCATCGATGAAGCGCGGTTTTTACACCATCATGTCGGCCCAGTTCTTTTCGTCTGTGGCCGACAACGCGCTTTTCGTCGCCGCCATCGAACTGATGAGAAGCACGGGCGCGGCCGAATGGCAACGCGCCGCGCTGGTGCCGATCTTCGCCATCTTCTACGTGGTGCTGGCGCCGCTGCTGGGCGCATTCTCCGACGCCTTGCCCAAGGGCAAGGTGATGTTCATCAGCAACGGCATCAAGGTGGCCGGGTGCGTGATGATGCTGTTCGGCTCGCATCCCTTGCTGTCCTACGCCATCGTCGGGCTGGGTGCGGCGGCCTACTCGCCTGCCAAGTACGGCATCCTCACGGAGCTGCTGCCGTCCTCGCAACTGGTCAAGGCCAACGGCTGGATCGAAGGCCTCACCATCGCGTCGATCATCCTGGGCATCCTGGTGGGCGGGCAACTCGTGGGGCACACGGTGTCGCACTTCCTGCTGCGCTTCGACGTGCCGTTCATCGACACCGGCATCGATACGCCGCCCGAAGCCGCCATCAGCGTGCTGATCTTCGTGTACCTGATCGCCGCCTGGTTCAACACGCGCATACCGCACACCGGCGTCGAGATGCGGCCGCTGCGCTCCAATCCGCGCAAGAGTTTCATGGCCAACATGGTGGCGCTGCTGCCTGACTTCTGGCACTGCAATTCGCGCCTGTGGCGCGACCGGCTCGGGCAGATCTCGCTGGCCACGACCACGCTGTTCTGGGGCGCCAGCGGCAGCCTCAAGTACATCGTGCTGGCATGGGGCACGCTGGCTCTCGGCTACAGCACGGCGCAGGCCACCGCGCTCACCGGCGTGGTGGTCGTGGGCACCGCCGTCGGCGCGGTGGTGGCGTCGATGCGCATGAAGCTCGACATGGCCACGCGCGTGATACCGATGGGCATCGGCATGGGGCTGCTGCTGATCTCGCTGATCTTCATTCACAACCTCTGGGTGGCGATTCCGTTCCTGGTGTTGCTGGGCGGCCTCGGCGGCTTCATGGTGGTGCCGATGAATGCGCTGCTGCAACACCGCGGCCACAACCTGATGGGTGCGGGCCGCTCCATCGCCGTGCAGAACTTCAACGAGCAGGCCTGCATCCTGGTGCTCGGCGTGTTCTACAGCGCCTGCACTGGCGCGGGCCTGTCGGTGTACATGGCCATCGCGGCATTCGGCGGCCTGGTGGGCGGCGTCATGTGGATCATCCAGCTCTGGTACAGCTACAACTGCAAGAAGTACCCCGAGGAAATCGAGCATCTGCTGCAGATCGCACGCAGCGACAAGCACCACTGAACGGGCTTCGCATTGCTCGCCCTGAGACGCGCATCGCCACCGCACTGACATGTCTGGCCGCCCGGACTAGGATGCTCGCCTTTACCCACAGCAAGGAATGGCGATGGCAAGCATCTATGACTTCAACGCGACCAGCATCGACGGCAAGCCCATGGCACTCAAGAAATTCAAGGGCAAGGTCCTGTTGATCGTGAACACCGCGAGCAAGTGCGGCTTCACGCCGCAGTTCGAAGGCCTGGAAAAGCTGCATGAGAAGTACGCCGCCGAGGGCCTCACGGTGCTTGGCTTTCCGTCCAACCAGTTCGGCGCGCAAGACCCGGGCACCAACGAGGAGATCGGCGCGTTCTGCACCAAGAACTACGGTGTGAGCTTTCCGATGATGGAGAAGATCGACGTCAACGGCAGCAATGCCGCGCCGCTCTATCAATACCTCACCAAGGAAAAGCCGGGGCTGCTCGGCATGACCGCCATCAAGTGGAACTTCACCAAGTTCCTGGTGGGGCGCGACGGCACGGTGCTCAAGCGCTACGCACCGCTGGACACGCCGGCGTCGATGACGCGCGATATCGAGAAAGCGCTGAAGGCAGCGTGATCCGCATCTTTCGAATCGCAACCGAGGAGCAACCTGCATGACGACATCACCTGTGCGGCCCGACGCGGTGCGCACGCCCGACGAGCGCTTCGGCGACCTGCCCGGCTACCCGTGGGCGCCGAACTACATCGCGGACCTGCCCTCGCTCGCGGGCTTGCGGATGCACTACCTCGATGAAGGTCCGCGCGATGCAGCGTCCACCTGGTTGTGCCTGCACGGCAACCCGACCTGGAGCTACCTGTACCGCAAGATGATTCCGATCTTCCTGCAGGCCGGGCACCGCGTGGTGGCGCCCGACCTGATCGGGTTCGGTCGCAGCGACAAGCCGACGGACGAAAGCGCGCACAGCTTCACCTGGCATCGGCAGGTGCTGCTCGAATTCGTCGAGCGGCTCGACCTGCGCAACGTGGTGCTGGTGGTGCAGGACTGGGGCGGGCTGCTGGGCCTGACGCTGCCGATCGCCGCGCCGCAGCGCTACCGCGACCTGCTCGTCATGAACACCGCGTTCGGCACCGGCGATGCGCCGCTCGGCGCGGGATTCCTGGCATGGCGCGAGATGTGCGCGAAGAATCCCGGGTTCGACGTGGGCCGGCTCTTCGCGCGCGGCAATCCGCAGATGAGCCCCGGCGAATGCGCCGCCTACAACGCGCCGTTTCCGGACGCTGCGCACCGTGCGGCGCTGCGTGCCTTTCCGCCGATGGTGCCGGAGTTCCCGGACGCGAACGGCGCGGCCGAATCACGCGCGGCGCGCGAGTTCTTCAGCCAGCAGTGGCAAGGTCGGACGGTGATGGCGGTCGGTGCGCAAGACCCGGTCATGGGAGTGCCGGCCATGCGCAGCCTGCAGAAGCTGATCCGGAATTGCCCGGACCCGCTGGTGCTGGAGCAGGCTGGCCACTTCGTGCAGGAAATGGGAGAACCCGCCGCGCTGGCCGCGGTGCAGGCGTTCCGTTGAAGTTGTAGCAGTCGCGCTAGAAGCGGAAGTCCACCGTCTTCGGCGCACTCGCGATCGTCACGGGCATGTTCTTGGTGACGCCGCCGCTGGTGGCCTGCACCGTGTAGGCGCCGGTGGGCAGATCGACCAGGCACAGCGGGCCGCGCGCACGAAACACGTAGGCAGGGGCTGCCGTTGTCGCGTCCTGGATGGTCACGTCCACATCCGCGAGGAAGGCGCCATCGGGTCGCGCGAACATCAGCGAGAGCGGGTGGTCCTTCATCTGCGAGCGCATCGCCGCCGACTCGTCCGAGCCGATGCCGCCGCAGATGTGGGTCGGCCCATCGGGCTGCGCCCAGACGCCGGTGACTGCAGTGGCGATTGCGCAGGCGGCGACACCGCGGCGCAGGAAGCTGGAGGAAGCAAGGGAAACCATCTGGAACTCCTTCCTGAAGATCAGGTTGGAGCCATGGTGGAGCGCGTCGGGCCTGCAGCGGGTCGGACCTGTCCTGCAATGCACGTGCGATCAGGCCGATGTCGCGGCAGGCGCAAGCGCCGCGTCGAGCAACTCGACCCAGTGCCGCACCGGCGTCTCGCTGCCGCTTTGCAGGTGCGTGATGCAGCCGATGTTGGCCGAAACGATGGTGGTCGGCTGCAGCTGGTTCAGGTGCCCGAGCTTGCGGTCGCGCAGCGGGTACGCCAGTTCGGGCTGCAGCACGGAGTAGGTGCCGGCCGATCCGCAGCACAGGTGCGACTCGTTGCGAGCGACCTGGATGTCGAAGCCCAGCGCGCGCAGGTTCAGCTCGACACCGCCACGCAGCTTCTGGCCGTGCTGCAGCGTGCATGGCGGGTGATAGGCGACCACGCCGGCAGGTGCTTTCACACGCGGCTTGAGCGCCTTCACCAGGTCCGGCAGCAGCTCGCTGAGGTCGCGCGTCAACGCGCTGATGCGTGCGGCCTTGGCGGCATAGGCCGCGTCGTCCTTCAGCATGTGGCCGTATTCGCGCACCGTCACGCCGCAGCCCGATGCGTTCATCACGATGGCCTCGACCGCGCCGCTCTCCACCTGCGGCCACCAGGCGTCGATGTTGGCGCGCATCTGCGCCTTGCCGCCTTCATGGTCGTTGAGGTGGAACTTGACCGCGCCGCAGCAGCCCGCCTCCCTGGCGATGACGGTCTCGATGCCGGCCGCATCCAGCACGCGCGCGGTGGCGCTGTTGATGTTCGGCATCATGGACGGCTGCACGCAACCGGCGAGCATCAGCACCTTGCGTGCATGCTGGCGCGTGGGCCAGGCGCCGGCGTCCTGTTTCGCCGGCACCTTGGCCTTGAGCTTCGCGGGCAGCAGCGCGCGCACGCTCTGGCCGAGCTTCATCGCGGGGCCGAACAGCGGCGAAGGCAAGCCCTCCTTCAACAGCCAGCGCGTGGCCGACTCCATCGGCGCACGCGGCACTTTTTCATCGACGATCTTGCGGCCGATATCGACCAGGTTCCCGTACTGCACGCCGCTCGGGCAGGTGCTTTCGCAGTTGCGGCAGGTGAGGCAGCGGTCCAGGTGCATCTGCGTGCTGCGCGTGGGCGGCTTGCCTTCGAGCACCTGCTTGATGAGGTAGATGCGTCCGCGCGGGCCGTCGAGTTCGTCGCCGAGCAGCTGGTACGTGGGGCAGGTGGCGGTGCAGAAGCCGCAATGCACGCACTTGCGCAGGATGGCCTCGGCCTCGCGGCCATCGGGCGTGTTCTGGAATTCGGGGGCGAGTTCTGTTTGCATGGCAGATCAGGTTGCGTTACCGAGGTGGCCGCGGTTGAAGACGCGATGCGGGTCGAACTCGTGCATCAGGTTGCGCTGCACGCGCGCGAGGGCGGGCGACAACGCATCGAATCGGGCAGGCGCGGCTTGCTGAGCGGCGCTGCCCGGCTTGAACAGCGTGGCGTGGCCGCCCGCGGCCTTTGCCACGGAACGGATCGCGGCGCCCTGTCCCGGCGCAGCACGGTACCAGCGCTGGGCGCCGTGCCATTCGATCAAGGGTGGCTCGCCGTCGATGGCCAGCACCGGCGCGGTCTGCGGCACCGAGACGCGCCACAGGTCGTGCGTCGCGGTAGGGTCCTCGAACCACGGCAGGCACAGGTCGCGGCAGGCATCCCAATCGGCGGCGACCTGTGCGTTGTCCAGCCGCTCGCCGCCGAGGTGCTGGCATGCGGCTTCGACAGCGGCCACCGCGCCGCGCAGGCGCAGGTACAGGACTGCGTGGCCCGCATCCTCCACCCAGCAACTGGCGTTGAGCGGCAGCGGTTGACCGCCCCAGGCATTCAGCAGGCGCAGTGCATCGGCCTGGCTGCAGTCGAAGCGCAAGGTGGCTTCCGCCGGTGACGCCGGCAGCACCTTGAGGCTGACTTCGGTGATCACGCCGAGCGTGCCCAGCGAACCCGCGAGCACGCGCGAGACGTCGTAGCCCGCCACGTTCTTCATGACCGTGCCGCCGAAGCGCAGCAACTCGGCCTTGCCGTTGAGCAACTCCGCGCCGAGCACATGGTCGCGCACCGAGCCGACGCTGGCGCGCGCAGGCCCGCTCAGGCCCGCGGCCACCATGCCGCCGACCGTGCCGCCGGGCGCGAAGCGCGGCGGCTCGAAAGCGAGGCACTGGCCTTCGGCGGCGAGCAGCGCCTCCAGCTCGGCCAGCGGCGTGCCGGTGCGCACGGTGACGACCAGTTCGCTCGGCTCGTAGCTCACGATGCCCGTGAGCGGCGCGGTGTCCAGTGTTTCGCCGGTGATCGGCTCGCCGTAGAAGGCCTTGGTGTCGCCGCCGCGGATGCGCAGCGGCGTCGCGGTCGCGGCCGCGGCGCGAACGCATTCGACCATCGATTGCAATGCGGTGTCCATGGTGCTCATCAGAAACGCGGGAGGTCGGCGAAGGGCATCTGTGCGCCGGCGCGGAAGACCTGCTTGCCGTACTCGGCGCAACGCTGCAAGGTCGGGATCACCTTGCCGGGATTCAGGTTGCCGCCCGGGTCGAAGGCGCGCTTCACGCCGAACATCTGCTCGTTCTCCGCCGCGGTGAACTGGACGCACATGCTATTGAGCTTTTCCACGCCCACGCCATGCTCGCCCGACACCGTGCCGCCCATCGCGACGCTGGTCTCCAGGATGTCGGCGCCGAACAGTTCGCAGCGGTGCAGCTCGTCCGGGTCGTTCGCATCGAACAGTACCAGCGGGTGCAGGTTGCCGTCGCCCGCATGGAAGACGTTGCAGCAGCGCAGGTTGTATTTCTTCTCCATCTCCTGGATCGCCAGCAGGATGTCGGCGAGGCGCTTGCGCGGGATGGTCGAATCCAGGCACATGTAGTCGGGGCTGATGCGGCCGGAGGCGGGAAAGGCGTTCTTGCGGCCGCTCCAGAACTTGAGGCGCTCGTCCTCGCTGGTGCTGACCGCGATGGCGGTGGCGCCGCAACGGCGCAGCACCTCGCTCATGCGGCCGATCTCTTCCTCGACTTCTTCCGGCGTGCCGTCGGATTCGCACAGCAGGATCGCGGCGGCCGTGAGGTCGTAGCCTGCGCGCACGAAGTCCTCGACGGCGGCGGTCATGGGCTTGTCCATCATCTCCAGGCCGGCCGGGATGATGCCGGCCGCGATCACCGCCGCGACCGCGTCACCGGCCTTTCGCACGTCGTCGAAGCTGGCCATGATGCAGCGCGCGAGTTGCGGCTTGGGCACCAGCTTGACCAGCACCTCGGTGGTCACGGCCAGCATGCCTTCGCTACCGACCACCAGCGCGAGCAGGTCCAGGCCCGCGGCATCGAGCGCGGCACTGCCGAACTCCACCGGCTCGCCATCGGCCATGAAGCCGCGCACGCGCAGCACGTTGTGCAGGGTCAGGCCGTACTTGAGGCAATGCACGCCGCCCGAGTTCTCGGCCACGTTGCCGCCGATGGTGCAGGCGATCTGGCTCGACGGATCCGGCGCGTAGTAGAGGCCGTAGGGCGCGGCGGCTTCGCTGATCGCGAGGTTGCGCACGCCGCACTGCACGCTGGCGGTGCGCGCGACCGGATCGATCTCCAGGATGTTGTTGAACTTGGCGAGCGACAGGGTCACGCCCGCGGTGTGCGGCATGGCGCCGCCGGAGAGGCCGGTGCCGGCGCCGCGTGCGACCACTGGCATAACGAGCCGGTGGCAGGTCTTGAGCACGGCCTGCACCTGGGCGGCCGTCTCGGGCAGTGCGACGACCAACGGACGTGCGCGATAGGCGGTCAGCCCGTCGCATTCATAAGGCGTGGTGTCCTCGGCCTGCCAGATGAGCGCATGTGCAGGCAGGTCCGCCTGCAACGCGCGCACCACCTGCGACTGGCGTTCGGACTTCGACATCTCGGCGTGCTGCGTGGGCGTGACAGGAGCGTTCATGGCGTGATTCTCAACGAACGACCATCAAGGTGAACGGCCAGACATAGGCCTGCATGGTCACGTAAAGGCCCACCAGCGACGCCAGCGCGATCGAGTGGAAGAACACGTAGCGCAGGATGTCGCCTTCATGGTCGAACCAGCGCGTGGCGGTGGAGGCGACCACGATCGACTGCGCATCGATAGGCGAACACCGCGACCGCCAGCGCGGCCAGCAGGCCGAGCCCCGCGGCGATGTGCGCCTTGATGTGGAAGAAGCCGAGGCACGCCAGCATCACCACCACCGGGATTGCGGCCAGCGCGGTGGAAATGATCATGTTGCCGAACGGGTCGTAGATCTGCTGCCAGGTCATGCGTTGTGTCTCCGGATGTTGTGTCCGTGACTCTAGGCACTTGCGCGCCGCGCGGGTTGAGCGATTTTTGCGTTGCCTTTGAGGAAATTTTGCGGCCCTGAAGACCGCAGGCCCGCGATCGGTGACCACGGCCAAAAGACTCACACCTTCAGCGCAGCGCCTATCCAGTCCACGAACGCCGCGCATTGCCACCGCTCCAGCGCGCCCGGCTGCCAGCAGATGTAGTGCTTGTGCGGCGACAGCACCGACCGGTCCGACAGCGCAACGAGCCGCCCCGATTCGAGCCAGGCCGCGCCCAGCTTCAGCCGTACCAGCGCCACGCCGAAGCCGCTGGCCGCCGCGTCATAGACCAGCCCGAGGTCGTTGAACTGCGAGCCGACTTGCGGCTCCGGCTGGACCAGGCCGCAACTCGCGAACCAGGTGCTCCAGGGCTCCAACGGGCTGCGGATCAGGCGCGCGCTGGCGATCTCGGCCTCGGTGCGAAACCCGTCGAACGGACCGAACTCGTTGAGGTAGCTGTGGCTGCAGGCCGGCACCACCGGCTCCTCGATCAGCAGGCGGTGCTCGCAGTCGGCATACGCGCCGGGACCGTAGCGCACCTCGAGGTCGGCCTGTTCGCCGGTCACGTCGAGCAGCGGGATCGACACCTGCAGCACCAGGTCGATGTCGGGGTACAGATTTCGGAACGCTTCCAGCCGCGGCATCAGGAACTGACGGCTGAAGGTCGGCGTGACCGCCACGCGCAGGCGCGTCGCGCGCTGCGTGGACTTGCTGCCGCCCGGCACGGCCTGCAATGCGGCCAGCCCGGTGCGCACGTTGGCCAGGTAGGCCGCGCCGTCGGCCGTGAGGCTGAAGTCGCTGCGTCCGAACAGCTTGAGGCCCACATGGGATTCCAGCTGGCGGATGCGGTGACTGACCGCGCTGGCGGTCACGCAGAGTTCATCGGCCGCACGGCCCGCATGCCGCAGCCGCGCCACGGCCTCGAAGGTCAGCAGGCACTGGATCGGCGGGATGTGCTGGAGGGACATGCCATCATTCGTCGAAGAAATTGACCGGCAGGCCTGTGGCTTCGACACGCTGCATGACGACGCAGCCCGAAGCGGGCAGGCGCTCCAGCTCGGCGGCCGGCCGCCCCTTGCGCGCACTCGTGACGAACAGCGTGCGCAGGTCGTCGCCGCCGAAACACGGCATGGTCGGGCATTGCACCGGCAGCGCGATGGCTTCACGCTGCGCGCCGTCGGGCGCCAGGCGCAACAGTTGCGCGCCTTCGAACATGGCCGACCAGTAGTCGCCGGCCGCATCCACTGTCGCGCCGTCAGGCCGGCCCTGGTACGGCACGCCGCTCTCAGCGCTCCAGCCGTCGCGCTTCGCGGCGAACTGGTGGAACACGCGCTCGCGCGAGAGCGTGTTGCTGTCCCCGGCCCAGTCCCAGGCACGCACCACATGCGCGGCGGTGTCGGACCAGTACAGCGTGCCGGCGTCGGGCGAAAAACCAAGGCCGTTGGCGGTGGTGGCGTCATTGGCCATCTTCGACACGACTGGCGTGCGCCCGCCGCGTGCGTCCAGGCAGTAGAGCGTGGCGTTGCGCTGCGTCTTGGGCTCGTTCAGCGTGCCGGCCCAGAAGCGGCCGAGCGGGTCGCACTTGCCGTCGTTGAAGCGCATGGTCGCGGTGTCGTAGTCGGCGGCCGCCATCAACTGGAGCGCGCCGCCCCATTCCCGGGCACGGTAGATGCCGCTGCGCAAGGCCATGACGAGGCCGCCGCGGCGGGCCGGCGCGATGCAGCCGGGCTCCTCGGCCAGCGCCCAGCGCTCGACGCCCACATCCGGCCCGATCGCGCCGCGCGTGCGCAGGATGCACCGGCCGGGAATGTCGATCCAGTAGAGGGACTGTTCCTGGGGATGCCAGAAAGGCGATTCGCCAAGTTCGCAAAGGGTGCCGGGGAGGGTCTGCCACATGATGCAGGCATTGTGGGGGCAAGCGCGGCGCATGCCTCTCCCCTACAGAGCCCTTGCGCACGCGGACCCGACGCCTATGATGCGGCTGCCAAGACCTGACTGGAAGCTGACCATGAAAACTCCCCCGTCGAACACTTCGCTGTCGCGCCGCAGTGCGCTGCAACTGTGCCTGGGGGGCGCCGCCAGCGCCCTTCCGGGCTTTGCCTCCGCCCAGGGCGCCTGGCCGAACAAGGCGGTGACGCTGGTGGTGGGTTATCCGCCCGGCGGGCAGACCGACTTCGCCGGCCGCGTGCTCACGGCGGGCATGCAGACCAGCCTGGGCCAGGGCGTCGTGATCGACAACAAGCCCGGCGTCAACGGCAACATCGCGACCGACTACGTCGCCAAGTCGCCGCCGGACGGCTACAGGCTGCTCGTGGGCAACGGCAGCAACATGGTGCTGAACCCGCACACCTACCGCAACACGCCGGTGGCGGACCCGCTCAAGATGACGCCCATCGGCCTGCTGCTGACCTCGTCGCTGATGCTGGTGGTGCCGGCCAGCCTGCCGGTGAAGAACGTCGAGGAATTCATCGCCTGGATCAAGGCGGAGGACAAGGCCGGCAAGACCGTCGACTACGCCTCGGGCGGCCCGGGCAGCCTGGTGCAGACCGCGATGGAACTGTTCCGCGAGCGCATCGGCAAGCCGAAGATGAGCCATGTGCCGTACAAGGGCAGCAGCCCTGCCATGATCGACCTGATCGCCGGCCGCATCCCGTGCATGTTCGACGCCTCGTCGGTGGTCGCGCCCATGCTCAAGTCCGGGCAGCTCAAGGCGCTGATGTCCACCGGCGCCAAGCGCGTACCGGCCTTTCCCAACGTGCCGACCGCGAAGGAAAGCGGCATCAAGGACTTCGAGATCATCTCCTTCATCGGCCTCTACGGCCCGGGCGGCCTGCCGGCGGACATCGTGAAGAAGACCAACGACGCGATGAACAACGCCTTCAAGGACCCCAAGGTCCAGCAGACCATCGCCGACCGCGGCGACGAGGCCGGCGGCGGCACGCCCGAGCACCTGGCCAAGCTCACGAAGGACTACTACAAGCTGCTTGGCGACGTGGTCAAGAACAACGACATTCGCGCCGAGTAGCGCGCATTCGTCGACCCGCAAGAGCAGCCGGCGCTGGCGGTCGCCCCAAGCGCCCCAGGCGCATCGGGGGTGGGCTCATGTCATGAGCAGCTCCGGCAGCCGCGCGGCCGCCTGCTTCGTCGCCGTGCGATAGCGGCGCAGCAGCGCCTGCCGGTTCGCATCGCTTTCATCGATGCCGCGCACCATGTTGCCGAGCGTGTTGAGCCGAGCGCGGCCCAGCCACTCAGAAACGGCCGGATGCCTGGCCCAGCGCTGCCCGTTCGCCAGACCGATGGCCAGCATGCGGAGCCAGTCGGCCGGCACGCTGGGCGGCGGGATGCTGGCGCAAAGAGCGTTCTTCTCCGTGTCGTCGATGTCCAGGCTTTCCACGAACCCGATCAGCGCCGAACTGAAGGCCGGCAGGCAGGTGCGCACGATCAGCAGGTTGACCGTGTCGCCGTCGAACACGCGCGTGACTCGCGGCGCGGGTATGCCGTTGGCGGTGCAATCGATGTAGAGCCAGTCCGGTGCGGCCGGCACGGCGCCGCGCTCTAGCACGATCCGCGTCGGCTCGATGGACCGGACGTGTCCGAGGCGCACGATGTGCTCGATACGCCTCACCTCCCGCATCTCGGCGGCCGCGACGGTGGCGCAGCGGTACATCGTCGGCTCGATGGCCGGCGACAGGCGCAACACCTGATTCGCCGCCTCGAGTCGAAGGAACAGGTCGGAAATCGAGGTGGCATCGGCGACCGCCTCCATCTGCCGGGCCAGGCCGAGAAAGGTTGGGTCGAAGCTGTCCATGCCGGGCTGCACCGCGGCGCGATCCAGGAACCACGCGTCGCGCGGCACGATCCAGCGAATCGCGCCGGGCGCCACGCCGCTCTGCAGCAGCCACTGGCAGGTGTCGATGCCGGTCTTGCCCGAGCCGACCACCACGTAGGCCGGGTGCGGCCGGCCGATCTTCGGCAGTTCGTTCGGCGGCACGCAGCGCACGCCCGGCGCGACCGGATAAGGCGGTGGGCGGGTGGAAGGCACTTCGGTGCGCGCGTGGGTCGCATCCACGATCTTGCGGCGCACCGTCACCGCTTGCCTCGCGCCCGTCAGCAGCGAGCTGAAGCCGGAACGCCCGCCGCCTGCATCGACCTCGCACATCGGGAAGTAGCGCACCCGCCCCGAGGACAGGAAGCGCTGGTTCATCAGCCGGTCGAAGTAATCCACCACCTCGGCGCCGGAAGCCAGTTCCGACAGCCCCTGGTTGAGCCCCACCAGGTCCTTTCCGCCCCTGCCCAGTTCGCGCGAGTTGACGCCGTAGAAAGCGGACGGTGAATGCAGCCGCACGAACGGATATGCATCATTCCAGTGCCCGCCCGGCCGGTGGTGCCGGTCCACCATGACGATGTCGGCACCGGTCTCGTCGAGCAGCGTGTCGACGAAGGACATGGCATTGGCGCCGGCGCCAATCACCAGGTAGTCGGTTTCCAGCACGGCAGCATCCATGCGCGCACTCTATGCCCCGCCCGCCCCAGTGCCTATGAACCAGTTCACTCCCCTCCAAAAGCAAGAGCCACCCGAAGGTGGCTCGATGCTCGTTCGTGAAACACCGCGGAACCGGCTTTGCCGGGCCGCTGGTATCGCCCCCAGCAGGGGGGAGGTGGCGCGGCACGCGCCACTTCGGGGGTTACCGGTTATATGCCGTTTCGCCGTGCGACGAGATGTCCAGGCCTTCGCGCTCTTCTTCTTCCGTCACGCGCAGGCCGATCGTCAGGTCGGCGATCTTGTAGGCGATGAACGAGACCACGCCCGACCACACGATGGTCAGCACGACAGCCTTCAGCTGGATCCACACTTGCGGGCCGATCTCGGTGGTGGCCACGGTGGCCGTCACCCAGTCGCTCACGGCGCCGGGGCCGCCCAGGGCTTGCGTGTTGAACACGCCGGTCAGCAGCGCGCCGACGATACCGCCGACACCGTGCACGCCGAACACGTCCAGCGAGTCGTCCGCCTTCAGGATCTTCTTCAGGCCATGCACGCCCCAGAGGCAGGCGAAGCCGGCGACGAAGCCGATCACGATCGCGCCCATCAGGCCGACGTTGCCGGCGGCCGGGGTGATGGCCACCAGGCCGGCGACTGCACCAGAAGCGGCGCCCAGCATCGAGGCCTTGCCCTTCATCAGTGCTTCGCCAATGGACCATGCGAGCACGGCCGCGGCGGTCGCCGAGAAGGTGTTCATGAAGGCGAGCACGGCGCTGGTGCCGGCTTCGAGGGCCGAACCTGCGTTGAAGCCGAACCAGCCCACCCACAGCAGCGAGGCACCGACCATGGTCAGCGTCAGCGAGTGCGGCGTGAAGGCTTCCTTGCCGTAGCCGACGCGCTTGCCGATCAGGAACGCACCGACCAGGCCGGCAACGGCCGCGTTGATGTGCACCACGGTGCCGCCTGCGAAGTCCAGCGCGCCCCATTGCCAGATCAGGCCGGCCTTGGCGTTCACCGCATCGACCACTTCCTTGCCGGTGTAGGCGTCCGGGCCCATCCAGAACCAGACCATGTGCGCGATCGGCGCATAGCTGAAGGTGAACCACAGGACCATGAACAGCAGCACGGCCGAGAACTTGGCGCGCTCCGCGAAGGCACCGACGATCAGCGTGCAGGTGATGCCGGCGAACGTAGCCTGGAAGGCGGCGAACAGCAGCTCGGGGATGTAGACGCCCTTGCTGAAGGTTGCGCCCGGCGCGAACACGCCGGTGGCCGGATCGAACATCCCCTTCATGAAGAGCCGGTCGAACCCGCCTATGAAGGCATTGCCTTCCGTGAAGGCAAGGCTGTAGCCGTAGATCATCCAGATCACCACGATCATCGAGAACGTGACCATGACCTGCATCAGGATCGACAGCATGTTCTTGCTGCGGACCAGGCCGCCATAGAACAGCGCCAGGCCCGGCACGGTCATCATGATCACCAGCAGCGTGGAGACCATCATCCAGGCGGTGTCGCCCTTGTTGAAGCTCGGTGCTGCGGCGGGGGCCGCGG
>NZ_JAATOM010000060.1 GCF_019207085.1 Variovorax sp. dw_308
ACTGCGGTGATGCCGCACAGCGCACTCGCGGGCGACGCCAACCTGCTCGTCTTCCCGAATATTGACGCCGCCAACATCTCCTACAACCTGCTCAAAACAGCCGCCGACGGCAATATTGCGATCGGCCCGGTGCTGCTTGGCGCCGCCAAACCGGTCCATATCCTGACGGCGAGCGCCACGGTCCGCCGGATCGTCAACATGACTGCGTTAACAGTGGCAGATGCGAACGCTGCGCGAACTGATGCGCCGTGTGGCGGGGGAGACAGCTCAATGGCCCTCGGCTCATGGCCGGTAGTGTGAGCACGAGGTCGCGCCAGGGAGCTGACCTCCGAGGTGTCGGGGCGGCCGATCAAAGTCAGCTGCCCGGCGCGGCTGCAAACTGGCGGTCCCGGCCATAAGCATCGGTGATCGGGCGGGTTTATTGACCTGCAGGGTTCTCTTCCTAGACTCGTAAGCCCACTACGAAGGAGAGCTGAATGACCTACTTCACCGGAATCGATGTATCGACGAGGCCTTCAGGCTGATGCAGGACTACCTGTCTTGCAAGTCGTGCGCGCGTTCTGCGTGGAACTCGCGCAGGCTGAGGCAAGTGCGGGACGACAGCTCGCTTCATCGAACTGGCGTGGCTGCCGAACGGAACCAGAATGTGCGGTGCTCGAAGCCGACGGAGGCCCGAAATTGACCAATAGGCGAGCCCAGCGGTTCAAGGCGTACACCCGGTCCAGACTGAGGCTGTGTGCAAACACGATCGAGTAGCTGCGATGCGCTTTTCAAACCCGCAAGCTTGCAGCGGGTAGAGAAGCCATGGTTCGCAGACGATGAGCGGGCGTGCCGCCCTACGCTTTCATCTCTGAGATCAGTCTCGCGGCACCGACGATCTTGATCGCTCGCTGCAGGTTATAGGCCAACACCTGCAAGCTCATCTCGGTTCTCACATGGGGCAGCGTCCTGGTCAGGAAGTGTGTTGAACCCATCCAAGCCTTCAGCGTGCCGAACACGTGTTCCACGGTTCGCTGTCGCAGCTTGGAAGCCTCGGGCACGCCGTCCAGACGCGACTGAACTATCTCCAGGACCCCTTCATGCTCCCATCGACTGATCTTACGGAACGGAGCCGGTGTGCATTGAGGTTTGAGGTGGCAGCCTCGACACGCGGATGACCAGTACTTGCGTTGGGACTTGTCGTTCTCGATGGCCGTGAACCGGTAGATTGCGATCTGCTTAGCGGGGCAGACATAGACGTCACGGTGCTCGTCGTAGACGAAGTCACGTTTGTCAAAGCGCCCCTCCGCCTTGCTGTTCGATGTCAACGGTTTCGGCACCAGCGTTGCGATGCCAGCGCGCTCGCACTCCAGGATCTCGTAGCCTGAGAAGTACCCCCGATCAGCCAGCACAATTGGCTTCGGGTGTCCGATCGCTTGTTTTGCCGCCTTCGCCATGGATGCGAGCTGTTCCCGATCGGTCACTTCGTTGGTTACCTCGTGAGCGACGATCATGTGGTGTCTCGTGTCGACTGCCGTTTGCACGTTGTAGCCGACGACCGCCGAGCTGAGCCGGCTGGTCGACATCGAGCGTGCGTCGGGGTCGGTCAGCGAGACCTGACTTACCTGCGATGACTGCATGTGCTGATCGATCCGAGCGATCTCACGCATCTGTTCTTTGATCTTGGCAACCTTCTCCTGCAGACGGGAGACGCGCTCAGGCAGGACAATGGTCGGGTCACGGTCGGCGCGATCGAGCTCGGCAAGGTAGCGGCTGATGCTTTGTTCGAGCTGCTGTATCCGCACCTGGATCTTGTGGTTGGTGAAGTTCTTGTCTCGATTGTTGACGCCCTTGAACTTGCTGCCGTCGACAGCGACGATCCCGTCGGCGAACAGCTTGAGCCGTCGGCACAGCAACACGAACTCCCGGCACACCTTGCGGATGGCCACCCCATGGTCCTTGCGGAAGTCGGCGACGGTCTTGAAGTCGGGAGCAAGCCGCCCCGTCAGCCACATCAGCTCAACGTTGCGTTGCGCCTCGCGCTCCAGACGCCGGCTCGATTGCACCTGGTTCAGGTAGCCATAGATGTAGATCTTCAGCAGCACTGCGGGGTGGTACGAAGGTCTGCCAGTGACAGCCGGTTGCGTGCCTTCAAAACCAAGCTCTTGTAGATTCAGCTCATCGACGAAGACATCGACGACACGCACCGGATTCTCTTCGGCAATGTAGTCGTCAAGGCATTCGGGCAGCAGCGAAACTTGGCTGCGACTCTCGCCTTCGATGAATCTCTTCATGGGCTACCTCGCTGAGAACGGGTGCCACAATTTTATTTGTTGATGCCAGTTTGACGAAGCGTTTTCACACGGCCTCGACTGGTTGCGGCTGTTCGAGTTTTCGAGCCGAACGGCGGCGGCAGCTGAACGCTGACGTAGCACCCAGGTCCGATGCTCGACTGCTGTACATCGAAACTTGCCCTCCAACGGCAGGTCCCCTGTAGCGGCCAGCCGCAATCGCGTCGAACGGCGCGTTCGGGATGTCGCGAACTGGCGTTCGGGGCCCTGTGCCGTCCTTCAGCATCAAGAAAAGCTGACCTTCGTCCAAGTTACCGAACGGCCAGAAGCGGACCCCTATGACTCGGCTCCTCAAAGCAGTCACTGAGCCGCAGTCGACTGCAAAACTCCAACTGCCGTTCACTACTTCAGCCCGCGGGCGGTACAGGCGCAGCGTGTAGTTCCAGCCCGCGACGATAGGCAGACAGTTGGCCACCCGTGGGGTGCGATTGCCGAACTGGAGGTGAATGGCGCCATCAGCTTCCTTCTTCGCTGTGATGTTCTTCAGGGCATAGGCATTAGTTGACCGGCCCTACTTTGACGCAGGGGTCGAAAGGCTCGCAATTCGCTGCTCGTAGCTACTCTGGAGGCACGCAACCGTCATGCAGCGGTTCCGACTATCTTCGAGCCAAGCTTTCTGGGCCTTGCGCAGCCCTGCGCGATCATCGGTCGTTCGAAGCGCATCTTTGTACGAGTCGCTCATCCTCACGTCCAAGGATGCCAAAGAGGCGTCATTGCAAATCAGGTGTTCTACAACTGTTCTGGCTTTTGCGCAGTCGAAGCTTGGACGAACTTCCGACGCCGTCGGTTCAAATGGTGGGGCCGTAGAAGTGGCAGGCGCAGATTGCGCGGCGATCGGCGGCGGCGGCCCCTTGACTTCAACGGGTGCGGGTGCGGTCTTGGGCTTGAGGGATGGATCTAATGCCGCGCTGGAGTACATCTGCACGATGTCGCCACCGGCTGCGGCTTTGAACCGGATCGTGAATTGGTTGGCCGCGCGCGCCATGGTCACGAAGTCGGTGCTTTCGCAATCGCCGTTTTCGCACTGCAGCACAAGGGCAGAAAAGTTGGTGGCAATGAAGGCGGTGTAGTGCTTGACGACATTCGTTGCATCGGGCATCTCGAACTTCACGTCCACCTGGGCTGCGCCATACGAAGGAGCGTACTGCGGCCGTTCGTCGGCACCATCAAAGATGATGTTCTTGTTCACGCCACCCCAGCAGAGGTTCTGATGCGATCTGGTAGTCGTGATGCCCTTGCGTTTATTCATCTGATCTTCGAGCCCACCGGTGAGCTCCGTGCCACACGTCTGCACACTTTCTTCGTCGGTGATCGGATCCTTTCGGCGAATCTCTACCCACAGCTTGCTTTTGTTGAGGTACCGAAGTTCGTCGCCGCCCCGGGCCTTCGTCCAGCTGTAGTCCACTTTCTCGGGCTTTGACCGAGCAGGCCCTGGGAGGATCTTGCCCATCGAGTCTGCCGCCGTCGTGGAGGCGTCGTCAGCCCAGGTGACGGTGTTGCCCGCATGGCATCCGACGCGCTTGAAAGAGTCTATGTGCTCTATCCAGCGATCGGCATAACCTGCTTCGCCTGATTCGGGCGCCTTCTTGCCGTACAAAAATACAACATCACCGTCCAGGGTCTTGAACGGCTCCATCGGCTTCAAGACCTCGGGCGAAGCGCGAGGTCGGCCAGGCGCCATGAGATCCGCATAGTAGTCCTTGCACGATTGGCCGATGGATGCGAGCTGCATGGCTGGTGCTACGGGAGTCTTGACGGCTGCGGCTTCGGGAGTTGCAACTGTGTTGAACAGGGATACGCCTACCAGTAGGACCGCGGCAGCGCCGCCGACGATCGCGAGGGCCTTTGCGAAGGGCTTCATTTCAGGGCCTTTCTGCGGTGCACGTATCACCGCCCGGACGGTAGCGCGATTATGGGCCGAGGCGCTGGTTCGGCGTTCATGCAACCGCTTTGGTCCACGCGCGGCAGGAAGGCGGCAGTGGCCCCAGGCGTCCGCTTTTCCAAGACTGCTTTGTCCGCAACGGGCCCCGAACGCAATTTCGCGGCATGCGGAACCTGCCGTTCAACGCGATCTCGTTTGGCCGCTACAGGGGACCTGCCATTCGAGGTCAGGATTGGAGGGACAGCAGTCGCGCACCGCGCCAAGTGCGTAATTCAGCTTTCAGCCGCTGCCGCCGTTCAGCTTGAAAACTCGAACAGCCGCAACCAGTCTTGAAGAGTCGTACGCAACCGCAATGCGAATCCGATCGATCTGCGGTCTGTGGGGAGTCCTGGACTTGGCCTTGGGCACATCGTTGGGTAGCATCCCGGATGCAACTTCGGAGAGCCTCGTATCTTGGCAGCCAGTCATCCCCAGTCGTTCACCGCGGAAGAATCGCTCGCGTGCCTCAAGGAGGGTAACGAGCGTTTCGTCAATGGCCTTGCGCGTTTCCCGACTGTGCAGAAGGAGGTCCTCGCAGACCTCGCGAAAGGGCAGCATCCCCACACCACGATACTGGGATGCAGCGACAGCCGCGTGCCGCCCGAACTCGTGTTTGACGCCTCATTCGGAGAGCTCTTCGTCATTCGCGTGGCGGGCAATGTGCTCGGGCCCGCGATCCTGGGCACGCTGCAATACGCGGGTCTGCATCTGCGCACGCCGCTTTTCGTCGTCATGGGCCACGAAGGATGCGGAGCCGTGGATGCCGCGATCGGCTCAAAGTTTCATGGCGTCGCACAACAAAGCCGCATCGAAGCCCTGCTCGAAAACATCGGCCCGGCTCTCGACAAACTCGATGCGTCGCTGCCGCACGAAGCTTTGCTGCACGCTGCGGTCGAGGCCAACGTGCGTCATACGGTCCATGCGCTTCTCGGCACGGGTGAAGTCCAGGCGCGTCTCGCAGAGGGAGAAATGAAGCTGATCGGGGCAATCTACGACCTCGAGTCGGGCCGGGTCCGCTTCCTGGACTGACGGGGGGCTACGGTACTTCCAGACCAGCCGGGAACGGGGTGACGTGCTGTCGTCGCGACGCAGACCTTGGGCGCAATGCGATGGACGCGTCGTGGATCTCACCAGCCCGGCGATGGTGACGATGGACGTCTCGCCGTCGTTGCTGAATTCGAGCGCGACCTTTTGAGTGTTTGATTGGACAGAGGGCACGCTCGCTTCACGCGCGGATCCGGGCAGGACGCAACTCGGTCGCCGCTGCCCGACTTGGTTGAACGTCCCTCGGCATCGACTGCCGTCCGGCGGGTTCGCAGCGATTGCAGTTGTTCCCGGACGCGGGTCGAATTCACGCTGTACGGCTGAGACCGGTCTTCCCAGCGTGAAGCCGACTGTGCCATCTACAGCCGGTCACAAGGTAATGCTGTCGTAGCTCGAGTGCATACCTCTTGGGCGACTGGCCCTTGCAGGATCGAAGACCGCTATCTTGGCCC
>NZ_JAATOM010000061.1 GCF_019207085.1 Variovorax sp. dw_308
GTTTCTCGCAGGTTTCGACCACGTTGCGACGAGCTTCCTCCGCCTTCTGCGGCTCAAGAGTCAGCCCGAGGAATTTACGAACAAATTCGGCCTCGGACTTGAAGTCGAGAAATCCGCTGTCCAATCCGCCCTCGGATTTTGAGAAGTTGACCTGCATTTTCAACATATCCAGGTCGATGCCGCGCTCTTCCCTCAGGTGCCGCTGCCAATCCTTCTGGTTGTTGCGAATCACGAAGAAGTCAGGCTGGGATTTCTGTTGCTCGTGCGCCCACTTCGAGAAATCCGAAATTGAAGGCGCCGGTGTTGCTGCGAGGCCCGGTGCCGGGATGTCGCGAAATCCGAGATGCGCCTTCTCCTCGAACGAAAAGAAGAGGCGATCGACTTCCATCGGCTCCGCGCTGGCACGCACCGAGACAACTTGGCCGATGATCAACCGATAAGGCTGACTGCCCGCGCTGCGTGGCGGCATCACCCACTCCGTGGCGATGACGCCAGGGATCCCGCTGTGGTCGAAGTACTGAGAGAAGCTCGCGTTATCGCTCTGCAGGCGCTTGAGGAACTTCGATTCGTGCGTCTCGAAACATGAAAAGATCAGGGCAAGCAGCGTAGTCTTGCCACCACCGTTCTCCAGATTCAGGATGGTGTCGGTCGCATCCCCAGAATCGACGTCGGTCAGGACCAACTCGGTCCCTGGATACCAGCTCGTGGTGTATCCGCAGTTGCCGAGGTACATGCGCGAGATTTTTTGCATTGCCTACCTTTGTTCAGCTGCGAGTTGGGCCATCTCATAGAGCCGGCGCAGCGCGAGTTCCCGAAGTTGTATCCGCAAGCGAAACGTTGCCGTGTAAGTGGCGGATGTTTCGTCATCCGCGTCTCGATCGAGGCGGACAAGCCCGCTTTGGAGCATGTTGTTGAGCGCCATCTTGATGAGGCCGACGATGGAACCAACTGTTGCGCGTTGGCCTGCGGGAATTGCCACCGGCATGGAAGCGATCAGTTCCCACCCGGGCGAAAGCTCGGGCGGGATTTCAGCTGGAAGCTCGCCGGTTTCCTTTAAGCGTCGTGCCAAGCTGTACAGCGTGTCGCGGAAGACCGCCACGGATGCGGGCGGAGGTGAGTAGTTCTCATCGTCCAAACCGTCGGTGGTTGGGAAGAACACGGCGGCGACTGCAATGTGCGAAAGCACGAGTGCAGCCTTTTGCTCTGTCGACATGCTTGCGCGAAGATCGCTCATCCGAATGGCAAAGCGACTGTCGCGCGATACGGGCACGACGATGAGCCCGCGAAGCTCACTCGCGTCGAGAATCTGAAGTTCCATGCCTTGGGCAACATCGGCCACTTGACTGCGAAATGAAGGATCCGCGCGAAACAGCGCAATCAACTGGCGGTACTCAGTGTCATTTATCGGAGACAGGGTTGTGTGGAGTGCCTTGTAAATGGCGCGGGAGGCGTTCAGCACGCTGGGTTCAGGGGCGAGCATTTTCGACTTCTATGCCGCCGTGAATTCGAGGTTCGCACCTTGTGCGACATCGCAGCGAAACTCGGCGCCCGTGAGCGAAACATTCACGTTGGCAAATTCGCTATCGGTCGGGGCAAAGGATCTCGACAGAGTAAGGGCGATGCACTGCCGCACAGGAAGAGGCAGCGCATCATTCATGGCGTGGATGAGCAGGTCATCGAATCGGCGTTTATGTCCCGCGATGAGCCTTTCGGTGATCCAGTCCCTTGCTTCGAGTACAACCTCGGGCAGAAACTGCGGGGGTACTGGAACATGCCTCTCGATCTCACCGGGTTCCCGATCCATCTGTACCTCCTCGGCACGTTGCTCCGAAAGCAGGGCAAGCACTGAATTCAGGTCGTAGATCTTCGGCATGACCGGCGGATACATTGCGCTCAAAAAGTGAGTTCCCTCTTCGGCAAGATCGGTGGCCGTCAGGTTCATGACCTGGGGCAGCAACTGCGACTCGAGGTCCGGGAGTCCTGTGGGGCGTCGAGCGCGGAAGACGGAGCGCTGCGCCTCAATGAATCGTTCAGACGATGTGCTGATGTCGATGGCCAACTGCATGCGCACCAGGCCGGCGTCTCCGACAGTCTTCAGAAGCTGTGTCAGGCTCTGACGGGTATTGATCTCGTCCGATGCGCGTAGGGCGTCCTGAATGGACTCCTCCATTCGCGCGTCCTCAGCTTGGCGCTGCCGAACATGAACCCGTGCGGCGTCCAGGCGTCCATTCATATCGCGGGACCAATTCACACTACCCGGGGAACGGTACGCCTGGTACAGGCGATCACGAATCAATTGGCGATACTCAATTGAAAGCTTTCGGGCACGCTTCGCGATCTCGAGTGCTGCCTCGAAGCGACCCCGCTGAACTAGAAGATCGAGCATCTTCTCCATGAGCACTTGCGCGTCTTCGGGCGAAAGATCAAGCATGCCCAAATACACAAGGTACCCTTCCTCCGTGGGCCTGTAGCGGTACACGTCTTCCGAGTCGGGCTCCCAACGAACGAGGCGAAAGCGATACTGCTTCGTGCTGATGCTGACCGCATCAAAATACTCGAAGCTGAACTCCTTGTACCCGGCCGCCTTGTTGTCGAGAGCATCGATCACGATGTTCGCGACTCGGCGGGATTGCTCCGGTGTTAACAAAGGCTTCATGCGCATGGCCACCGTGGAGAGGTGGTCCTGCAGTTCCTGGGAGGTACTACCCATTGAAATGGTGGTCGCCTCCATCATGGCGTCGAGGGCCGACATGGCGAGGTAGTGGGTATCCAGGCCCGCGAATGGCGAACTCTCGGCATCCTCTCCATTGCGAAGCTTGTTCAGCTCCAGCTGGAAGATCGGCCGCATCAGCAGCAAGTTGCGCTGCTGTCGCGACAGGTCCAACATCGACGATCCCTGGACCTCAGCGATGACTGGCGATGCAAGCTCCTCTTCCAACAAAATCGGCTCCTCGACGTTGCTTTTGCTGCTGGTTGCCGCGGCCCGAGGTGCGGGCGGCCGGCTTGGACGGGGAGTGTACGACGAATTATTGGATGTGTATAGCTACTAGATGCATGAGAAAATCTCGCCATGAAATCGGAAACAACAAAACAGCTAACAACCTTGTCCCCCGACTTTCGGTTCGGCGCCAACTGGTCGCAGGATCGGAGGCTCGAGTTCATAGATTTCAGGCTTCGATGGGAAGGTAAGCTCAACCGCGCCGATCTCACAGACTTTTTCGGCATTTCGGTCCAACAAGCGTCGCTGGATCTTGCGAGGTATATGGAACTGGCGCCTTCCAATCTCGCTTACGACCGTAGCCAGAAGATCTACTTGGCGGCAGACAAATTCGCGCAGCTTTTTCCCTCAAGCGACACGAGCAGGTTCCTGTTCGAATTGCTTGTCAGGGAGTTCGTCAAGGACAGCATGCTTGGGTTTTCGTTTGTTGGATGGACTCCTCCTATGGAGGCAGTTCCAAACCCAGGGAGGAATTTTGATGCCACAGTCCTTGCAGCGGTCGTCCGCTCGATTCGCGATCAGACGAGTTTGCGCGTTACTTACCAATCGATGTCAACGCCCAAGCCGAGCAATCGCACCCTTTCACCCCACGCCCTAGCCCACGACGGCTTTCGATGGCATACCCGCGCGTGGTGTCACGAGAGGAAGGAGTTTAGAGACTTCACGATCGCGAGGTTTCTCCAAGCTGTCGAAGTAAGCGACGTTCCTCAAATCGGTAGAGAAGGACCAGACAAGGACGTAGCCTGGAACACTATAGTGAAACTGGTCCTCGGACCGCACCCAGAATTGCCTGCGGCCAAGAGGCGGGTGATCGAGCTTGACTATGGCATGAAAGAGGGGAAGGTCGAGTTTGTGTGCAGGCAAGCCTTTCTCTTCTATGCCTTGAGGCATCTGCGTCTCGAGAGCGAATCTACCGCTACGCCAGAGGCTCAGCAGGTGGTTCTTCTAAATCGCAAGCAGCTGACTAAGCAAGGACTGTTGTCGTCTCCTAAGTAGTTTCATCGGGTGTAGACGATGCATCGTTTGTGGTGAAGAACCGCCAACGACTACACCTTTGACTTATGCGCGGTTGCGACCGGATGACCGGCTCAATGACTTCAGCGTTTCGCTCCGGTCGGCGCGCGAAGATCTTCGCCACGAACCCGAGCAGGTCTCGAGCGGCGGCGAAGGCGGCGCGATGCGATTTCACAGCGCGCGCTGGCCTAAAGGCAGGCACGAGCAGGCAGTCGTAACTTGCTTGCTCCGCGTGGCTCCCCCAGCACTTATCAGTTGGCTTTTTTGCTGGCCCTTTTCGCAGCAGCGCGCTCTTTCAGGTAACGCTGCTTGACGGAGACTATCAGCACCTCTGGTTCAACTTTCAGCGCGTAAGCGAGCCTGAACAGAGTCGTCAACGACGGAGACGTCGTCGCTACCTCAAGCTTTGCGACGAAAGATCGTGCTAAATCCGACTCATACGCCAAGTCGTCTTGGCTCATCTCGGCTTCAGTCCGTCGGCTTTTCACTTCACTCGCAAATGCCTTCAATAGCTCCTTGTCCTGGGTGCCTCGCATCCCAGCAACTGTTACAGTTCGCCCCGATTTATGGACCCCTGTGTATGGTACAAAACGGCTTTCGCAGCGAGTTACGGCTGAGTGGGCGAGCCCGCCCGGCACTGACGTGCTGTGCAGAACCAGCAAGCCGTGGTCTGGCTCGACACCGTCAGCACGGGGCTGAGCCGGTTGATCGAGCTGTCGCAAGGTTTGCGGACGTATGCGCATCGGGGACCAAATACTTTTTGTCGTTTCAACATTAACTCCGAATTTTGACTCTGACCACATAACAGGAATGCCATGCATCGCGTTGCAGA
The DNA here is from genome assembly GCF_019207085.1 of Variovorax sp. dw_308. Taxonomy (GTDB): domain Bacteria; phylum Pseudomonadota; class Gammaproteobacteria; order Burkholderiales; family Burkholderiaceae_C; genus Variovorax. The sequence goes on from NZ_JAATOM010000061.1 coordinate 4,845, forward strand.
ACTCGCCAAGGGTCATGGTTTCAGCGGACCAAAGCGGAAATCCAAGGGGCTTCTGCAGTGGCAAAGGAGAGCGGTCGAGGGTCGAGATGCACCGACGGGATGCTCGCCAGTGAGCAAGCAAGTCTTTCCGGCTCGACATTCAGTCGCAGGTGCCGGCCTGACTGAGTTTCAGGAAATCAAATATGAATCGTATGGAAGAGCTCAGAACTCGCTTCGGGTACATGTTCGAAGGCCCACACATCGGCTTGATCTTCTATGCCGGGTGGCTTCCGGACTTCGCTCGCACATGCGAAAAAATCGCCGCAGTCCTAGAGGAAGACAAGCGCGGCTTTCACTTCGTGCAAGTCAAGGAGAAGTTTGGTGGGGCGCGCTACTACTACAGCCTTGGCGGCAAGAAACGCAAGATCCTTGATGAGATCCTTGACGTACCCGGCGCTAGCCAATGGAAGACAGCCACCCAAAAGGGAGATCGGATCGCAGAGGAGATCGACCGGTTGATCAATGCAGCACAGCGACAATCGGGGGTGACCTGCATGATTTGCGGG
>NZ_JAATOM010000062.1 GCF_019207085.1 Variovorax sp. dw_308
GCGGCGGTGCTGGCGCTGGCGGTGGCGCGCAGGCTGGCGGAGGGGCGCGGGCCGGCGGTGGTGCGCATGCTGGCGGTGGCGCCCGCGCCGGTGGCGGCGGTGGTGGTGCTCGCGGCGGCGGCGGCGGCGGCGGCGGTGGCGGTCGAGGCGGCGGCGGACGCCGTTAGGAGACTCTGGCATGGCGCACTCAACCAACACGAAGACCCGGACCATGTTCCTGCAGACACACTCCTTCAGCGCCCTCGCCTCGACGGCGGCGGTCGCGCTTGCGCTGTCGCTGGCGCCCGGCGCCTCGATCGCCCAACGGGCCTATTCCACGCCCGACGCCGCATCCCAGGCCTTGGTCGACGCCATTGCGAGCAGCGACCTCGAGGCCCTGCGCACGGTGCTGGGGCCCGACTGGCGACGCTTCATTCCTGAAGGCAGCCTCGACCGGGATGACGTCTACGATTTCCTCGGCGCCTGGGCACGGCAGCACAAGACCGTGCTCGAGAAGCCCGACACCGCGGTGCTTGCCGCCGGAGACGGCGACTGGACGCTGCCCATCCCGATCATCAAGCGCGCCGGTGGATGGCACTTCGACACGCATGCAGGCGCAGACCAGATGCGCACGCGCATCATCGGCCGCAACGAGCTGGCCGCGATGCAGGCTGTGCTCGCCTATTTCGACGCGCAGAAGGAATATGCGCTCAAGGACCGCGACGGCAATGCCGTGCTGGAGTACGCGGAGAAATTCGCGAGTTCGCCCGGCAAGCATGATGGCTTGTACTGGCCTGACGCGCCGGGCCAGGACCGCAGTCCGCTCGGCCCGCTCTATGCCGGAGGCAATGCCGGCGAGGGCTACCACGGCTATGACTTCAAGATCCTCAAGGCCCAGGGCAAGGATGCGCCAGGCGGCGCCTACAGCTATGTCCTGGGGGGGCGCATGCGCAGCGGCTTCGCATTGATCGCATGGCCCAGGCAGTACGGAAAGACCGGCGTCATGAGTTTCATGGTGAACCACGACGGCGTCGTCTACGAGAAGGACCTGGGCGCGGGCACCGACGCCGCGGCACGTGCCATGACGACGTTCAATCCCGGCCCGGGCTGGAGCAAGGCCCCGGCGGCGTCTCCAGGCTGAGGCTGCCGCGCCGCCGGGTTCCTTCCTGCCGGTGCCGCCATTGCGCGGCGCGCCGGCGCTTCATTTCACGAATCGCGCAACAGCCTGCTCCGTGTTGAGGATCATCCGTTCGCGCCCCAGCGTCTGGCCCAGCGGCGATCTCTGCACCATCTCGAGCACGCCCGGGTTCAGCCGCGTGAGCCACAGGGCGGTGCCGCTGTCGCTCAGCCTCTTTTCGGCTTCGATCAGCATCTTGAGCGCGGTGTACTCGAGATCGAACACGCCACCCATGTCCAGCACCACCACCTTGGGCCGCGCCTCGTCCACGAAGGCCTGCGCCTTGCGTCCGACCTGCTGCGCATTGGCGAAGTAGACGCGCCCTTCCGGCCGCAGTATCAGCAGGCCCGGGAAAACCTCATCCTCGGGGTGCTCGGGGCTTCGGGGGCGGAACACGTTGGTGCCGGGCTTGCGTCCCAGCACATGAACGGGCGGGTCCGACATCTGGTAGGCCAGTGCCACAAGCGAAACGACGATTGCCGCGACGATGCCCTGCAGCGTGCCGAGCAGCACCACGCCGGCCGCGGCCACCAGCGCCCAGACGAACTCCGTGCGCCGCACGCGGATGATGGCCCTGAATTCCGCAGGCTTGATGAGCCCGACCGAATAGACGATCACCACCGCGGCCAGGGTGGCGTGTGGCATCAGCCCGATGAAAGGCGCGAGGAGCAGCGCCGTCAGCAGCGCAGCCGCGGCCGTGACCAGTTCCGCCAGCTGGGTGCGTGCACCCGCGAGCCGGTTCACCGCCGTCTGCGTGGTGCCGCCGCCAGCGGGCATCGCGCCCAGCAGCGCACCGCCCGCAGTCGCCAGGCCGGTGGCCAGCAGTTCCCGGTTCGGTTGCGGCACCGGCTCTCCGGTTTGCGCGAAGGCGCGCCCGGCCGCGATCGTCTCGGTGAAGCTCATCAGCGCGATGCCCAGTGCGGCGGGCCACAGCTGCGCGAGCAGGTGCACGTCCGGGAGCGTCACGGCCGGCAGGCCGGTGGGGACCGTACCCACGGCCTCCACGCCGTAGCGGTCCAGTCCCAGCAACTTCATCGCGGCGATGCTGCCGGCCACCGCGATCAGCGGCGCGGGTGCACGCGGGGTGAAGTGCTCCATCGCCACGAGCACGGCCACCGTGGTCGCGCCGACGGCGAGTGTCGCCAGCGAAGTCTCCGGAATGCCCTGCACGATGTGGAGCAGGTTCTGCAGGAACGATCCCTTCGCGAAATGGATGCCCAGCAGCTTGGGTAACTGGTCCAGCACGATCACGATGCCGATGCCGGCCTTGAAGCCGACCAGCACCGGCTCCGAGATGAAGTTGGCGACGAAGCCCAGCCGCAACAGGCCGGCGAGCACGAGGACGGCCCCCGAGAGCAGCGTCAGCGTGGCGCAGGCGGTCACGATGCTCGCCGCGCCATCGCCCGACGTGACCGCCGCCAGCGCCGAACCCGTCAGGATCGCCAGCGTCGTGGTGGTGCTCACGCTGAGCGGGCGGGACGTTCCGAGCAGCGCATAAATGACCATCGGCACGAACACCGTGTAGAGGCCGACCTGCACGGGCAGGCCCGCGATGGTCGCGTAGGCCAGCGCCTTGGGAATGACGACGGCGGCGGCAATCAGCCCGGCGACGACGTCGGGCTTGAGCCACCCGGATTGGTAGGCGCGGATCCAGTCCGGCACCCCGAAGCGTGCCGGCGACGCCGGCGCGTCAGCGTGTTGCTGCTGCATCGCCACTGCGCAGGTGGCATTGCGCGATGCGGGCCGCGGTGTCGTGCGGGTCGGGCAAGTCCTCGAAGCCGGGACGCCTTGCCAGCTTGCGCACCGCCACTCGCCGGCCATCGAACTGCAGGCTCACCGGAAGGAACAGGCCCATGGCGCGCCCCGGGTCCTAGTAGATCTCGGGGATGAACCTGAGCGGCACCGGAGGCTCCTTGTAGTCGCCGCGTTGCTGGCGCTTGGGCAGCTTCACCTTTTCCCGCGGCAGCTTCTCGTAGGGAATGTGTTCCAGCATGTGTTTGATGATGTTGAGCCGGGCGCGCTTCTTGTCGTCGGAACGCACGATGAACCATGGCGACGACGGCAGGTCCGTGGCCTGGAGCATGTCGTCGCGCGCGCGCGAATAGTCGTACCAGCGGCCATAGGACTTGAGGTCCATGCCCGTGAGCTTCCAGATCTTGCGCCCGTCGTCGATGCGCTGCGTCAGCCGGCGAGTCTGCTCCTCGGGCGTCACCTCGAGCCAGTACTTCAGCAGGATCACGCCCGACTGGATGATCGCCTGCTCGACCAGCGGCGTCGCCGTCAGGAAGTCCCTGACCTGGCTTTCGGAGGCGAAGCCCATGACGCGCTCCACGCCAGCGCGGTTGTACCAGCTTCGGTCGAAGATCACGACCTCGCCGGCCGCCGGCAGGTGCGGGATATAGCGCTGGATGTACATCTGGCTTTTCTGTCGTTCGCTGGGGGCCGGCAAGGCCACCACGCGGAAGATCCGGGGACTCACGCGCTCGGTGATCGCCTTGATGGTGCCGCCCTTGCCTGCCCCGTCGCGCCCCTCGAACAGCACGCAGACCTTCAGGCCAGCGTGCTGGACCCACTGCTGCAAGCGCACCAGTTCGACATGCAGCTCCTTGAGCGACCGCAGATACACCTTGCTCGACAGCGGCTTGTCGTGCTCCGACACTGCCGCGGCGTCGTTCTCCTGCACCGACGCATCCTCCGCAGGAGGGTCGGCCTCGGCCCGATGAGCATGGTGATGACCCTTCTTGTTTCGTTCCATGACGCTCTCCTGTTGAAAATGGAGCCTCGACGCAACCATCATGCTGCCGGATGCGGCAGGTCGGTGCGCGCGGCTGCATCGATCCGCTGCCCGCCCTCGCGTGATCGCGCGCTCACGCGGGGGCGTCCAGGGGGCATCCTGATGCTATGCCCCGCCGAAGCCCGCGCGATTGATGCAGATCAATCCGGCGCGGTCTTGCGGGTCGGCGCCTCGAAGCTTCTGTCCGACCCCCGGGCATCCGCGCGATGCATGCCTTCCTCGCGCTCCCGCCACCTCGACGGCAGCAGCCCGAACTGGGCGGTGAACCAGCGCGTGAACGAACCCTGCGTGCTGTAGCCGAGCAGGTCGGAGATCCGGTTGAGGCTGAACTTGGGGTTCTCCATGTAGCGAGGAGCCAGTTCGGACCGCACCGCATTGAGCAGGGACGTGAAGCTCGCCCCCGCTTCATCGAGTTGCCTCTGCATCGAACGCACGCTCATGCCCAAGCCCAGCGCCACGGTTTCGCTGGTGGCCCGTCCCATGGGCAACATCAGGTAGATCGCCCTGCGCACCTCCAGCACAACCGAATGCACATGCGACTGCGGCAGCGATTCGACGAATTGCCGGGCGTAGCGTGCCATGGCCGGGTCGGCATGCGGGTTGGGCGCCTCCAGGTCCTTCGCAGCGAAGACGATGCCGTTGAACTCGCTGTCGAATACGAGCCTGCAGGCGAACAAGCGGTTGTGCAGGCGCAGGTCGGAGGGCGCCGAGTGGACGAAGTTGACGCTGTTGGGCTGCCATTGCGCGCCCATGAGGGCCTTGCACATCCTGAAGACAGCGCCCAGTGCCAGTTCGGTGCCCTGTCGACCCAGCTTCGTGGCCACCAGCTCCTGCCGCAGGATCACCAGGCTGCCGGCATCCTCGAGCTGCATCGCCAGGCTGTCGTTGAGCAGGTGCCTGTAATCGATGGTGGTGACGAGCGCATCGCGCAAGGTCGCCTGGTGGGTGATCAGCAAGCTCACGACGCCGAAGTTCGACAGCTGCCGCGACTCCGCCATTCGCAGGCCGAAGGTGTCACAGCCCGAGCCGGCCGCCGCCTCCTCGAGCAAGGCCACCACCGCATCCGCCGAAATGCGCTGCTCGGGATCCTTCAGCAGGCTCTGGCTGAGGCCCGCATGCCGCAGGGCCTCCCTGGGATTGAAGCCGAGGCTCTCGGCGACCTCCAGGAAGTTGGTCAGGGCGGCGGCACGAACCAGCGGGACCATGGTGTGAACGGTGAATTCAGAGCACGGATTCTGGCATGAAAAGCGAAATGCATGTCGCAACTTGCGAAGCGTCACTTCGTCGCGATCCATACAGTTCCATCATCGATCCAACACCCATTCAGGAGACACGAACA
>NZ_JAATOM010000063.1 GCF_019207085.1 Variovorax sp. dw_308
GGACTCGATCATCGACTACCTGAAGTTCGCACGCGACACCGACGACCGCTTCCCGGGCTTCGAGGCGGACATCCACGGACTGCGCTTCGATCTCGATGCACAGGGCCACAAGCGCTGGCTGGTGGACTGCGTCAAGGAATAGCGACCGCGCCGACTACAAGGACTTGCCATGATCCCGCGCTCCGTCAAGGCTCCGACGATTCCGATTCCGTTCCACCGGCTGCTCAAGGTCGTCGCCATCGTCGATGGCAGCAATCCGCAGACGCAACAGTTGCTGGACCTCATCAGGCTCGAAGGCTACGAGATCGAGGTCCGCGACAGCTTCGAGCGTGACTTTTCCGAGGATGCCTCGGTCGGCGCGTACATCGCGCTGGTCGACGGCGGTCGCCGCGAGGCTGCGCGGGCGGCGGTGCATGCCGTTCGAGGACTGGGCTTTCACATGCCGCTGTGGGCGCTCGCGGACTCGCATCGCGTGGCCGACGTGGCCGTGGTCGGAATGACGGGCGAGGTCGATGGCTACATCTACCTCGGCCAGCAGACGCCGGCCTTCTATGCCAAGCAAGTGCTGGCCAGCCTGGTGGACTACGGCATGTCCTTGCTGCCGCCTTTCTTCGGCGGGCTGATGGCCTATGACTCCGCGGCCAACATCACCTTTGCCTGCCCCGGGCACCAGGGCGGCCAGTTCTACAGCAAGTCGCCGACCGGGCAGATCTTCTTCAAGTACTTCGGCGAGAGCATCTTCCGCAACGACCTGTGCAATGCCGACGTCGATCTCGGCGACATGCTGATCCACGAGGGCGCCGCGTTGCAAGCGCAGCGCGAGGCTGCCAAGGTGTTCGGCGCGGACCGCACCTACTTCGTGCTGAACGGCACCAGCACCTCGAACAAGGTGGTGACCAACGCAGTGCTCAAGCGCGGCGACCTGGTGCTGTTCGACCGGAACAACCACAAGTCGCTGCACCAGGGCGCGCTGGTGGGGGCGGGCGCGATTCCGGTTTTCCTGCCGACCGCGCGCAACCCCTTCGGCATGATCGGCGCCGTCGACTGGGAAGCCTGGGACGAAGGCTACCTGCGCGAGCAGATCCGCCTGAACCCGCTGGTCACGGACCCGGAGCGCCACAAGGCCGAGCGGCCGTTCCGCATGGCCTGCATCCAACTCGCCACCTACGACGGCACCATCTACAACGTGCGCAAGGTGCTGGAGAAGATCGGCCACCTGTGCGACTACGTGCTCTGGGACGAAGCCTGGATCGGCTACAACGCCTTCCACCCGCTGTTCGAGGACCACAGCCCGATGCGCCTGAAGGACATCGGCCCGGAGATGCCCGGCCTGTTCTCGACCCAGTCGGTGCACAAGCAGGGGGCAGGCTTCTCGCAGGCTTCGCAGATCCACAAGCGCGACGAGCACATCCGCGGCCAGCATCGCTACATCGAGCACAAGCGGTTCAACGAGTCGTTCCTGATGCATGCATCGACCTCGCCGTTCTACCCGCTGTTCGCCTCGCTCGACGTCAACGCCCGGCTGCATGCGGGCAAGGGCGGCGAGATGCTGTGGGACCGCTGCATCGAACTGGGCATCGAGGTGCGCAAGAAGTTCCGCGAATTCGGCCGCCACTATGCGAGCGTGGGCCGCGATGCGCAGGAGCAGTGGTTCTTCGATCCCTTCGTGCCCGACACGGTGACGATCAGCGGTTCGCGCTTTGCCGCCGATGCCAAGGATGTCCCCTGGGAAGACCTGCCCACCGAACTCATCAAGCATGAGCAGCAATGCTGGAACTTCGGACCGCAAAGCCACTGGCATGGCTACAAGGGCTACGACACGGGCTACGCGATGGTCGACCCGAACAAGCTGAACCTGCTGACGCCCGGCATCGATCGCGCCACCGGCGACTACCTCGACTTCGGCGTACCGGCCACGGTCGTCGCCAACTTCCTGCGCGAACAGCGCGTGGTGCCCGAGAAGTGCGACCTGAACAGCATCCTGTTCCTGATGACGCCGGCCGAGGACGAAAGCAAGCTCAACACGCTCATCGCCAAGCTCGTCAAGTTCAAGTCGATGTGGGACGAGGACGCGCCGCTGGACGAGGTGCTGCCCACGCTGTATGCCGCGCACAGCGAACGCTACGCCGGCTACAGCCTGCGTCAGGTGTGCAACGAGATGCACGACTTTTATCGCACGCGCGGCGTCAAGGACCTGCAAGGCAAATGCTTCCGCGCGTCGAGCTTCCCGCAACTGGCGATGTCACCGAAGGACGCCTACGAGGCGCTGGTGGACAACCGGGTGGACTACGTGCCGCTGGACCAGGTCATGGGCCGCGTCTCGGCGACGCTGGCGCTGATCTACCCGCCAGGCATCGGGGTCATCGTGCCGGGCGAACGCTGGGACGCCTGCGCGCAGCCGATGCTCGACTACTTCCTCGCGTTCGAGGAATCGTTCAACCGCTTTCCCGGCTTCAACTATGAAGTGCAGGGCGTGTACCAGGAAAAGACGGACGGTCGCATTCGCTTCCATACCTACGTGGTGCGCGAGTAAGCGCACCCACTTCTCACCAGGAGACATCGCATGGCGGACCAACAGAAGAAGATGAGCGTGGTGCAACTGACGTTCATCGTCACGGTGAACATGATGGGCTCCGGCATCATCATGCTGCCGGCCAACATGGCGCAGGTGGGCGCGATCTCGCTGCTCTCGTGGCTGGTGACGGCGATCGGGTCGCTGGCCATCGCCTATGGCTTCGCGCAGGCCGGCATCTTCAACCAGCGAACAGGCGGGCTCGCCGCCTATGCCGAGGAAGCCTATGGCCGGGACGGCTACTTCCAGGTCTTCTTCCTCTACTTCCTGTCGCTGGCCATCGCCAACGTGGCAGTGGCCAGTTCCGCGCTGGGCTACCTCGCCGCCTTCTTCCCGGTGCTGTCATCGACGCCGGTGGCGAGTTGCATCAGCGTCATCGCGCTGCTGTGGATCACCACGGTCGCCAACTTCGGCGGTCCCAGCCTGACGGGCAAGATCGGCGCGGTCACGGTATGGGGCGTGATCCTGCCGGTCGGCTTCATCTCCATCGTGGGCTGGTTCTACTTCAGCAGCGCGACTTTCTCTGAGGCCTGGAATCCCAAGGGGATGAGCCTGTTCGAGGGCATGGGCTCGAGCATCTCGCTGACGCTGTGGGCCTTCCTCGGCATGGAGTCGGCCTCGCAGAATGCATCGGCGGTGGAGAACCCGAAGCGCGACGTGCCGCTGGCCTGCATGTTCGGCACGCTCGGCGCGGCGGTCATCTACATCCTCTCGACCACCGTGATCCAGGGCATCGTGCCGAACGCGGAACTCGCGAAGTCGACCGGCCCCTTCGGCCTGGCCTTCGCGAAGATGTTCACGCCGGCCATCGGGCAACTCGTCATGGCGCTGGCGGCGATGGCCTGCGTGGGCTCGCTGCTCGGCTGGCAGTTCACGCTGGCGTCGACCGCCAAGGACGCCGCCGACAGCGACATGTTCCCGAAGGTCTTCGGCAAGGCCAACGCGCTGGGTGCGCCCATCGCCGGCATGGTGATCATGGGCATCGTGCAGTCGGTGATGGCGCTGTCGACCATCTCGCCGAACCTGAGCGAGCAGTTCGCGGCGCTGGTGAACCTGGCGGTCGTCACGAACGTGGTGCCCTACATCATCTCGCTGTCGGCGCTGTTCGTGATGATGCGCAATGCCAAGGTCGACGCTGCGGTGTACCGGCGGAATGCGATCGTCACGGTGGTCGCCATCGTGTATTCCGTCTATGCGCTGTACACCGCCGGCAAGGATGCGGTGATGGGCGGCATGCTGGTCATGGCGATCGGCTACCTCGTCTATGGCATCGCCTCTGCCCGTCGCATCGGCGTGATCCCCGCCGCGCGCGCAGCCTGAACCCCGTCACCGGTCCCGCAAGGAACGACCATGAACACTTCCGGCAAGCAAGGCACAACCCATCTACTGCACAGGCTTGGCCGCGCACTGCTGTGCCTGGCCCTGGCCGCACCCGCGCTGGCATCGGCCGCGGGCACGCTCGACAAGGCGCGCGAGAGCGGCAAGCTCACCTTCGGCTACCGCGTCGACACACGGCCCTTCGCCTACAACGACGAAGGCGGCAAGCCGGCGGGCTTTTCCGTGGCGCTGTGCCAGGGCGTCGCCGAGACGATGAAGACCGAATTGAAGCTGCCGGCATTGACGGTCGACTTCGTGCCTGTCTCTGCGGCAGAGCGCTTCGACGCACTATCGCAGGGGAAGGTCGATTTGCTGTGCGAAACGGCCACGCCGACGATGGAGCGGCGAGCCAGTTTCGACTTCTCCCTCCCGATCTTCTTCTCGGGCGTCGGCGCCGTGCTGCGCGCGGACACGCCGGCTCGCATGCGCGATGCACTGGCCGATCGGCCCGAGGTGTCGGCGCCAGTCTGGCGCGGCGCGCCCGCCGCGTTCCTGGCGAACGTGGTGTTCGCGGTGGTCGGGGGGAGCACCATCGAGCAATCCCTGCTCGACGCGATGAGCGCGCGCCGCATCCAGGTCAGCGTGACGCGCGTGCCCGACTACGCGACCGGCTTGCAGATGGTGCGGGACGGGCGTGCCGCGGCCCTGTTCGGAGACCGGCCGGTGCTGGTCGAGGCAGCCAAGCGCGCACCTTCCGCCGGCGATCTGATCGTCATCCAGCGCAACTTCACGCGTGAGCCCCTGTCCCTGGCCATGCGCCGCGGGGACGACGCATTCCGTCTGGTGGTGAATCGCAGCCTGAGCAAGTCGTACCTCTCGAAGGAGTTCGCGCCGCTCTACACCGGTCACTTCGGTCCGCCGGACACCGGGACGATCGAGTTCTACCAGGCGATCGCGCTGCCGGAGTGACGGCGCGCCGTTCCCGTTCACTGGTTCACCA
>NZ_JAATOM010000064.1 GCF_019207085.1 Variovorax sp. dw_308
GCAGAAGGTGCAGGCAGGCGAGAAGCTCGCGGTGATCGAGGCGATGAAGATGGAGAACGTGCTGTTTGCCTCGCACGATGGCGTGGTCGGCACGATCTCGGCGGACAAGGGCGAGTCGCTGTCGGTGGACCAGGTGATCCTGGAGTTCGCATAAGCACAGGCGAGCGCCCGCCGGATTGATTTGCATCAACTCGGCGGGCTGCGTGCGCCATAGGATGGGATGCGCCACACTATGCAGCGAGGGCTATCCTCGGAGCAAACCCGGTCTGGGGCCTCGAGAACAGGAACGGTTCCCATGAAAATATTGCAGCTTCTTGCGTGTGGCGCGGTAGTGGTCGCCGTGCAGCCCGTCATGGCACATCAAGTCAATGCATGCATCGATGCACAGGGCCGCAAGGTCATGACGGATCGGCCTTGCGAAAACCCCGCTGTCGAACACGAGCGCGACAAGCAGCGAAAGGTGCGGGGCGTCGGCGTCGAGCAGGTGCGGGCCCCGGACATCTTCGAGACGAGAACGAAGATCGACAACAACGGGAAGCCCATTTCGACGGATTCTCCGGACGACGCCGGCAAGTCGCAGGGACGCTAGTCTCTCCAGGGGAATGCCGTGGAACCCATCGCTTTCGCTCGCAGTCTGTTCGTCGCCCTCCTTGCCGCGGGCTCACTCTCATTCGCCCCCGAGGCGAGTGCGGCAGGCGAGCCAGCCCCGGTGGACATGGGTCCGCGTGCAGTCACGGCCATGACGACGAGGCAAGTGCTCGACCACGGTCGAAACGAGCAGCTGGTGCGGTTGCGGGGTCGGATCGTGTCGCACGAAGGCGGGCAAAACTACACCTTCCGCGACGACACGGGCTCTCTTCCTGTCACCATCGAACGCACAAAGCTCCCGGGCAAGCAGACCCTGCGCGCCGGGCAGCACGTCGAACTCGTCGGGCAGATCCTGAAGGAAATGCGCCACAAGATGGAATTCAGGGTAAGGCAAGTGCGGCTGCAGTAGGGCTGCGCCTTGGCGATCCGCCACGCGTGCCGACGCCGTGCCCCTGACAATGCGCCCGGTCGATGACCTTCAAGGGCGATCCATGCGCTTGAACTTGAGGTAGTCGGCCTCGCTGAGATCGCCCAACTGGCGCGGATACTTTTGCGTCGCGGCGTACCACAGGGTCAATCGCTTCTCGAAATCGTCCGGCGCCGACAGGTACGCGTCCAGCGCCAGGTAGTAGCGCATGGCGTTGCGCTCCACCAGACCCAGCATCTCGCCGATCAGTTTCGGGTCGCCGTTCGACTCTTTCCCGACGACCGTGAAACCCACCTTGTCGCGGCCGAAGGTGGCCAGGTAGCTCTTGGTCGCCACGCGCGTCGCGGAACCCTGTTCGTAGGTGTAGCTGAAGTGGACGAAGGACTTGCCGCTGTCCAGCGGGATGCCCTCGACCGAAATCAGGTAGTTGCGCGTTCCGAAGGGTCCTGAGGCGGCACTCAGCTTCGCGTCGAAGTAGTCGGGCGTGGCGGCGTCGACGCGAACATGAAAGGTCAGCTCGAAGGCATCCTTGACGGGAATGTCGTAGCGCCGGACCACGCTCAGTGTCAGGGTCTTCTTCGCCTCGTCGACCCGGCAGGCGCGGTTGTTGAGGTGAAGCATCAGCATCTCGCACCAGCGGGCCGGCTTGACCAGGTTGGCATTGAACGCGGACAGCGGCTGGTCCAGCACGCCGTAGACCTCGCCCTTCAGGCTGTCTCCTGTTTCGGTGGAATTCAGGACCATCGGCCGGCCGAACGGGCTGTTCGACAGGCGAGGGGAGAGCTTCCCGTAGCTCGCACGCAATGCGGAGGCGCCGCCAGGCGCGGCGTAGGCCGCGGACGTTGGCGCGCATGCGATGCAGGTGGCTGCGAGGGCTGCCGTCAGGGCGCGGACAAGACTTCGGGTCGTCATGGTGGACACCTTCGGCAATGCAGCACCGGCCTGGTGCTGCGGATCGGGTCGATATTTCGCAGGCCTCGGAGTTTCGTGGCCGCCACGGTGTGTCGACCGCCAGCATATTGCTGCTTCATCGTCGCCGTGGTGATCGCCCTCAATTCCAGGAAATCAATTCGTGCCACGATGGACTCACGAAGCGAGAGGAGTACGCAATGACCGATTCGAGAAAAGCATCCTTTGGCCGGACAGCCCAAGTGCTCGCAGCAGCCGGCCTGCTGGCGCTGTCGGGCGCTGCACTGGCAACCAACCAGTCGCAGCAGCGCCAGGCTGGCCGGGACGTGAACCAGGCTGCCAAGCATGACGCGCGCTCGACCAAGGTCGACTGCAGGGCCGCGAACCAGCAGAGCAACGCCGCTTGCCGCCACGACAAGCGCGACACCAAGCAGGAAGGTCGCCAGGACAAACGAGACATCAAGTATTGACCTGCCATTTCGACGAGCGGCTCCTGGAATGACCCGGCTGAGCCATCGCTCGACGGGGTCCTCGTCCATGCCTGCATTGCGTTTGCTGCTTGCGATTGCCCTGGGCTTGCTGGTGTCGGCCTGCGCCAGCCTGCCCGATCGGGTGGAGCGAGTCGGGTCGACGGCACTGACGGACACGGAAGGCACCCATCTCGGACAGGTGCTGCGTCCGGAACTCGCAGCCCATCCCGGTACGTCCGGCATCTATCCGCTCGGCGAGGCCAAGGACGCCTTCGCCGCGCGCATCCTGCTGGCGCAGGCGGCGGAACGCAGCCTCGACCTTCAGTACTACATCTGGCACGGCGACACCACCGGCCAACTGCTGTGGGAGGCGATCTGGCAGGCGGCCGAGCGCGGGGTGCGCGTGCGGCTGCTGCTGGACGACGCCAACACCGGCGGCCTCGATCCCATCCTCGCTGCGCTCGACGCGCATCCCAACATCGAGGTCAGGCTCTTCAATCCCTTTGCCAACCGCAAGTTCCGCCTGGCAGACCTGGGTGATTTCTCGCGTCTCAATCGCCGCATGCACAACAAGTCCTTCACCGGCGACAACCAGATGGCGATCGTCGGCGGCCGCAACGTGGGCGACGAGTACTACGGCGCGGATCTCAACGTCGGTTTCCAGGACCTGGACGTGCTCGCCGTCGGACCCGTGGTACGCGAGGTCTCGGCCGAGTTCGACCGCTACTGGAACAACGAGTCCGCCTATCCCCTGGCGAGCTTGCTGGGCCCGGCGCCAAAGGACGGCGCCAAGCTCCTGAACGAGAACTGGCAGAAGGTCAGGCAGGATCCGAAGGCACAGCGCTACGCCGATGCAGTGCGCCAGAGGCCGCTCGTGCAGCAGGTGGCCGAGCGCAGGATCGCGTTCGAGTGGACCACCGCGCAAGTCCTCAGCGACGACCCTGACAAGGTGCGCTTTTCGCCCGAGCGCAAGGACCTGCAGTTGAGGCCGCGGCTGACCGAGGTGTTCGGCAATGGGCGGCGCGAACTCGACCTGGTGTCGCCGTACTTCGTGCCCGGCCTGGGCGGCGCGGATGCCCTGGAAAAGATGGCCGCGCGCGGCGTGAAGGTGCGCGTCCTGACGAACTCGTTCCAGGCCACCGACGTGGCGCCGGTGCATGCCGGCTACGCCCGGTACCGCAAGCAGTTGCTGGAATCCGGCGTCAAGCTCTATGAGCTCAAGCCGGGCTCGACCGACGTCACGTCGAAGGATGAGGCCGGGCGGAGCGGCGGCGTCCCCGGAAGCAGCGGCTCGGGCGGGAGTTCTTCCGCGAGCCTGCATGCCAAGACCTTCGCGGTGGACCGGAGCCGCATTTTTGTCGGCTCCTTCAACCTCGATCCCCGTTCGGCGCTCCTCAACACCGAGATGGGCGTGCTCATCGACAGCCCCGCGCTGGCGCAGCGCCTCTCCGGCCATTTCGACAGCCTGATCCCGGACTACGCCTACCAGGTGCAGTTGCAGCCCGACAGCACCCGCATGGAATGGATCGACCGCAGCCCCGCTGGCGGCGAGACCCGCTACACGAGCGAGCCGGGCATCGGCCTGCTGCAACGGCTGTGGATCAACTTCCTTTCGATCCTGCCGATCGAGTCGATGCTGTAGCGCCCGGCAGCATGCGTGTCACCGTCACGCTTCGCGACGGATCCGCGCGAGGACGAGGACCCGGCCGGCGAGCCTAGTACGGCGCATTGACGACGACGTATTGGGATCCCTGGGGCTGATACCAGGTGCTTCCGCATTGCTGATAGACCATGCCGCCGTAATTGACCGGCGCGCAGTTGGCCGGCACCGAGTTCACCATCGAGCCGATCACGGCGGAGGTCACGGCCACTGCGGCGCCGACGGCCACGGCGCCGGCGACCGGGTGATAGTCGTTGTCCCAGCCGCCGCCGCAGCAGTTGTTGTTGTTTCCGCCAGCGACGACGACGTTCCGATTGGCATTGACGTTGACGTTCTGGTTCGCATTGACATTGCGGTTGTTGTTGACGTTGGTGTTGCGGTTGGTGTTGTTCACGCTGTTGGCGCTGGCGCTTCGAACATCGTTGGTGCGGGCGTCGGCCCTGCTGTTGTTGGCCTGTGGCGCTTGCCGGGCGCCACCACCCGCGCGCGCCTCGGCGCCGCCGCCACCCGCCGCGCCAGCGCGCGCGCCAGCGCCTCCACCGCCGCCACCCCCAGCGCGAGCCCCGCCGCCACCACCACCCCCCCCGCCCCCGACCCGTTCTGCCCCTCCCGCCTCCCGGCCACCCGCGCGCG
>NZ_JAATOM010000065.1 GCF_019207085.1 Variovorax sp. dw_308
ACTGAGAAGGTGAGAACGAATTGAAGCCAACGAAATGAACATGACACAGCAATCGACCATCCTCATCGTTCCCGGTCTTCGCGACCATGTGGAAGACCATTGGCAGACGCACCTCGCGCGCCACCTCTCGGGCCACCGCAAGGTCGTCACGGTGCCGCCGCTGGAGGTCGACAAGCTCAGCCGCGCGGCACGCGTCGCGGCCATCCAGCGCACGCTGGAGGGCATCGACGGCCCGGTCCTCGCCGTGGCCCACAGTGCCGGCGTGGTCATGCTGGTGCATTGGGCACAGGCGCACGCGCAAGCGAGGCCGCTGGAAGGCGCCTTGCTCGCAGCCCCGCCGGACTTCGAATCGCCCCTGCCCGCAGGCTACCCAACGCTGGACGCGCTGGAGGACAACGGCTGGCTGCCGCTGCCGCGATCGCCGCTGCCCTTCCGCAGCATCGTGGCGGCCAGCACCAACGATCCGCTGGCCAGCTTCGAGCGCGTGCACGACATGGCGAGCGCATGGGGCAGCCGCCTGGTGAACGTGGGTCCCGTAGGCCACATCAACCCGGCGTCCGGCCACGGCGAATGGCCACTGGCGGAAGAATTCATCCACGCCCTCGAGGCGTGAAACGAACCCACCCCCGAATGCGCCTGCGGCGCCACGGGCGGCCGCCAGAGGCGGCTGCTCTTGCGGGCCGTCCAAGCCTGCGCAGGCAGGCTTGGAGCCGCGGCCCTCAGCCCCTCGAGGGGGCGCACCCAGCGGCCCGGCAAAGCCGGTTCCGCGGGTGCCCACGAACAGGCGGTGCTCACCCTCGTTTCATGCGTCGCGGGTCACGTGAAAGCGTGGTGGAAAACTGATATATGAGCCGGATCCGCGCGCTGCCCGCGGCGGCTTCGCCGCACTGCTGGCCGGCTTTCCAGGCACGGCCGGCTACGGCCGCATCCAGGCGCTGCCGAACTGCACGTAGAAGACTGGGCCGGTCGGCCCGTAGGCCACGTCGAAGCCCATGTGCATCCCGTACTTGCGGGCGATTTCATAGCGGATGCCGAAGCCGCCGGTCGTCACGTTCTGCGAGGCGCGATTCTGCGAACTGTCGTTGCGCGTCGCGCCGATGCCGGCGAATCCCACGAGGCTGAACCTTTCCCAGAACTGCCAGCGCAGTTCCGCCTCGGTCTGGGCGGTGTAGTCGCCCTGGAAGCGCATGATGGGTACGCCGCGCAGGCTGATGTAGGGCCGCAGGTAGAACGGCACGTCGCCAAAGCTCAACGTCGAACTTCCCATCAGGCCGAGCGTGAGATTGCGCGACAGCGGCACGTAGTGCATCGCCATCAGGTTCACCCGCTTGAAGTTGGTGTCGCTGCCCAATGCCTTGCTGAACAGGCCGGCGGACAGCTCCAGGTAGCTTCCCTTGGTCGGCGTGAACATGTTGTCGCGCGAATCGAAACTCACGAGCGGCAGCAGGCCGCCGACCGTGGACTCGCCCTGGAATCCGGGCGGCAGCCGTCCCTCTTCCTGCCCGCTGACGCTGGTGGCGGTCTGGGCCAGCGCGTAGCCCAGGCCGATCCAGGCCTGCGAATCCCCGAGCCGATAGCGTGCCTGCGCCACCAGCCCGGTCGTGCGCAGGTTGTAGGCCGCGGGGAATTCCTCCAGCGCGGGGTCGCGGCCGATGCCGTAGAAGTTCAGGTTGACGGAGGCGCGAACCACGCCCACCAGGGTCGTCACGCGATCGTCGAGCCAGTGGCGCATGTCGCCGGCGAACGCGCCCTTGGTCCCGTTGTCGGTGCCCAGCGCGCCGAGGACCGTGACGTTGGGCCGGCCGAACCCGGCCGCCGCGCCCTCTCCCTGCTTGTCGATGAAGGTCACCGCACCCGCCGCGCCGACGCCGATGGTCGGCTCGGTGATCGGGATGGCGACCGGCACGAAGCCGTAGCTCTGGTCAAGGAACCCGCCGAGGTCCAGCCAGCCGTCGTCGGGCGAACGGATGCGCGACGATGCCTCCGGCTTGGCCGGTGCCTCGGACGCGGCATCCTGCGCACGCGCACGGCTCACGAGCAGCGCGCAGCACACCAGCAGCAGCAGCCAATGCACGGCAACACGGGACTCGTTCACGCGGGCGCTCCTCGCAGATGGGTTCTTTGAACGCAACCCGGCATGCTGCAGGGACTGTGCCCAAGCCCAATTGACGCGCGTCAATCCCGGTGCAGTCGTCACGCGCGGGCCGGCAGCCACGACAAAAAAAGCCACCCGGACCTTGCGGCAGCGGGTGGCTCGTGGGTCTTTCAACCTCGGCTGGCGTGCGCCAGCGTCAGGTCAGAAGGCGTGGCGGATACCGAAGTCGTAGCCCATCGCGTTCTTGGCCTCGTAGCCCGAACCGGTGGTGAGGAAGGTATTGGTGAACCCCGGCGTGCCGGTGGTGAAGGTGCTGTTGGCGTTGAAGTTCGCGCCGTTCTTGTTCTTGATGAGGGTGCCGGTGACGTAAAGCGCGGTGCGCTTGGACAGGTTGTGCACGTAGCCCAGCGCAAACTTGTCGGCCTCCGGCTCCGGCGGCACCAACGCGGTCGCCAGCGTAGGCGCCGAGGTGTAGTTCAGCTTGACGTGCGACCAGGCCGCGCGGATCAGGCCCGGGCCGACCGGGACGGTTGCGCCGAGCAGGTAGCCATCACCCTTGTAGTCACCCGTGCCGACGAGCGGCGGGGTCACGTAGTCGAACACGTTCTTCACGCGCGACACCTCACCGAAAAGCTTCACCACGCCGAAGTCGTACGAAGCGCCCAGGTTCGCCGTCTTGACCTTGGTGGTTTCGCCGAGGAAGTAGTTGTCGCCGGTGATGCTCTGGCCGTAGGAGGCAGCGATGTCAAGGCCGCCGTTGGCATAGCCGAAGCGGCCGCCGCTGTAGCCGCCGGTGCGGCTCTTGTTCAAGGGCGTTGCCGGGGTGGTCGCACCCGGGTCGTACTTGACCTGCTCGTTGAACGCGTACATCACCTGGCCGTAGAAGCCGCCCAGGTTGGGCGGCAGGATGTAGCCGACCGAATTGCTGGCGCGGATGTAGTTGGCATTCGAGAACAGTCCGCGGTCGACGCCGGCAGCGGTGACCGTGCGCGGGCCCGAGCTCATCGTGGCGATCAGGTTGGTGCCCACGCCGTTGACACCGAAGGGATCGAAGATGCCGTCGTTCCAGAACGAGGGTGTGTAGTCGCGGCCCAGGCGCAGTTCGCCGAAGTCGCCCGACAGGCTCACGGTCGAGCGACGGCCAAAGGTCGAGAGGCCCACGACACCGTCGTCGTTGGACATGGGCGATTCGAGCCAGAAGCTTGCCGCCAGTCCACCGCCCAGGTCTTCCGTGCCACGGAAGCCGAGGCGACTGTTGTTGTAGTTGCCGCTGGTCAACGCCCACTGGCTTTGCTTCAGGTCGGGCGTGCCGACGAAGTTGACCAGGGGAGCGCCGGGCGTACCGACGAACTTGCTGGTGGTCTGGTAGTAGCTGACGCCAGCGTCGACCACACCAAACAGGGTGACGGAGGATTGTGCGGATGCGGTACCGGCGAGAGCCAGCGCCGCCAAGGGCAGGAGAGTCTTCTTCATGATGATTACAGGCAGGGCGCTACGGCATGGGACCGGAGCTTCAGTTGTGGGATATGCGGACCGTCAGGCCCGCGGATTCGGGTGAACTCGTCACCTTGCAGCCGGGCTCGACTGTAGGGATGCACCCTCCCCGACGTTTCGCTTTTGACGCCAGCCCTTTCGCTTTTCGTGCCTACCTAGGGGCGACCCTTAGTCCCCTGTTTGTTCGCCGCCACATCAACGATCCGTAGACGGTTCCCCTTGACGTCCGCGGCGATGGTCGTGCATGCCGCGCCCGCCAGGATGCGCCCGCGAACGGTCCGCCGACTCGATCAACCCCTCGTCGCGATCGCGGCGATCAGGCGTAGACGATGCCCTTGGTATCCGCGGCGATGGTCGTGCCTGCCTCGCCAGCCAGGATGCGGCCGAGATCCGCCAGCTCGCCGATGGCGGCCCGCTTGCCGGTCGAGCGCACGAAGCGGCAGGCCGCCTCCACCTTGGGCCCCATCGATCCTGCGGCAAAGGTCATGGCGGACAGCGCGTCCGGCGAGGCACGGCGGATCGCGCGCTGCCCCGGCTTGCCCCAGTCGACGTAGACCGCGGGGGCATCAGTCAGCATCACGTACATGTCCGCGCCCAGTTCGCGCGCGAGCAGTTCGGTGGCCAGGTCCTTGTCGATGACGCATTCGATGCCGGCGAGCTTGTGGTGGTCGGCGCCCTGCCCGTAGGCCGCCGGGATGCCGCCGCCGCCGGCCGCGATCACGATGGTGTTGTGTTCGACCAGCCACTTGATGGGCCGCAACTGGAAGATGCGCTTGGGCTCCGGCGAGGCGACCACGCGGCGCCACTTGTCGCCGTCCGGCTTGACGACCCAACCCTTCTCGGCGGCCAGCCTGTCGGCCGCCTCCTTCGAGTACACGGGGCCGATGAACTTCGTCGGATTGCCGAATGCCGGATCCCTGGCATCAACCTCGACCATCGTCAGCAGCGTCGCGAAGGGGCGCTCGAAGGGCAGCAGGTTGCCGAGTTCCTGCTCGATCATGTAGCCGATCATGCCTTCGGTCTGCGCGCCCAGCACGTCCAGCGGATAGGTT
>NZ_JAATOM010000066.1 GCF_019207085.1 Variovorax sp. dw_308
CTCTGGAGACAGCCGCCTGGTCAAGCAGTCGCGTCACGTACTGCCCGGAGATGGAGATGCCCCAGTCCACGGAGATGCTTCCGCTTCCGCACTCCGTAGAGCAGCGCCTGCGGTCGCGATCGATGGTCTGGTAAGCTTTTCCACGTGCTCGACCGAAAAGTGCGGGAAGACTATCGGAGCCAAGTACCGCGACGTGCGCAGCCAGAACCCTTCAGGTATAGCGGCGAGTCAGGGTGACTGCCTCCAGCTTGCTGCACGACCGGCGCGGACCATCTACCCGAAGTTTTGGACAAGGTGCTACGTGATTGAACAGATTCGCAGGTCGGCGCTGGTCCGGCACATGCCCAAATGGTTGCGGCTGCCGATGGGACGCGGCTACCGCAGCATTTTTCAAGCACCCGTCGCGGTGGCCTCACTCGCGCAGACGGATGCCCCCCCCCTGCAGCCCCCCACCGCGAACGCTGCCGAGGTTGAGGCGGTAGTAGCGCGCCTCTATCATCTGACCCTTGAACGCACGCCCAGCGCCGATGAAGTACAGGCGTGGGTCAACGAGGTTCTCGGCAATCGAATAAGCGTTGCCGGAATGGTCGAGGCCATTGCCAAGTCGTCGGAGGCGGATCTTGTGCGCCAACGTGCGAATCTCTTGCCCGAGGTTCCCAACGGCAAGTTTGTCCAGTTCGCCTTCGAGCGTCTGCAGGGGCGCAGCCCGATGGTGTCCGAGGTCGTTCAATGGGACCGGCTCCTAAGCCGGCATACATTGGGGCGCAGTCAATTGGTGCTGCAGCTCTTCGCACAGCTTGCCACCAAGGAACTGACGGATGCTGGGCAAGCACCCGTACATGATCCAAACCTCGCGCCCTGGCTCGGCACGGACCGGTTCATCAGCATCAAGGAGTGGCAAGGAAAGGCCGACTCGATTGGCTCAGACTACCCACCTGTCGAGCCAAGACGCTATACGAGCCTCAACGTTCCCAACAAGCCGGAGATCCTCGTTACCGCGATTGCGAGTCTTTACCGTGGGGGTGACTACATCGAGCAGTTTCTCGACAACATCACCTCGCAGACGATCTTCGCGACCCACTGCGAACTCATCATCATCGACGCGGACTCCCCTGAAGGCGAAGCCGCGGTCATTGCCCGCTACATGGAGCGGTTCCCCAATATCGTTTACCACCGGGCTTCGACTCGAATCGGGATCTACGAAGCGTGGAACCTCGGTGTGGAAATGTCTCGTGGTCAATACCTCACGAATACCAACCTGGATGATCTCAGAAGGTCGGATTCGTTCGAGCGTCAGGTGGAGATCCTCGAGGCGTTTCGTTTTGTGGATGTGGTCTACCAAGACTTCTACTACTCTTTCGACGGAAAAGCGCCTTTCGCAAAGACTGCGGCCGTCGGATTCAAGAGCGAGGTGCCAGTGGTCACACCCTACAACCTCATGCAGTCCAATTCCCCACACAACGCGCCGATGTGGCGACGAAGTTTGCATGAAGAAATTGGCATGTTCGATGAAGGCTTCCGGTCTGCGGGAGACTACGACTTCTGGCTGCGTTGCATCCAGGGCGGAAAGACCTTTTTCAAATTGAATGACCCACACGTCGTCTATTTCGTAAACCCTGAAGGCCTGTCGACGCAGCCAAACACGCGGGGTATCGATGAAGCGAATCGCAGCACCAAGCGCCACGGCCGCAAGCTCCTCTCGCCTTGGCTGCTGTCATCGGACGAAGAATTCATGCGCGAGTTGTCCCGCTTGGCGGGCGTGGAGGTAGCGGTTGGCCAGACTGAGCGGGCCGCGTTCGACTGGCGCTATGTGGCAGCGCAACGAGCGCTTCGACTCGCCGCCTCGAGCGGACGATCGGACGATCGGTCAATTGAGGATTCACGATGGCACTTGTGATTGACGGGGTTTTTTTCCAACTCGCGCAGTCGGGGATTGCACGCATCTGGCGAGCAGTAATGCCACTTCTTGCGAAGAATCTTGAAATGCCGATCGTGTTTCTGGACCGGGGCGGCGTCAGCGACAAGTTCGACGGCGTCGAAGTCGTTCCGTTTCCAAGCTACAAATCAAAGTACAACGCCGGCGACTCGCAACTGTTGGAGAAAATTTGCCGCCACTATGGCGCGAAGGTCTTCACCTCGACCTACTACAGCACGCCGATGGAGACTCCGTCGCTGCTGCTCGTCTACGACATGATCCCCGAGCGACTCGGTTTCGACCTATCAGCTCGGGACTGGCGGGAGAAGGAGCTCGCCATCCTTCACGCCCGTCGGCACATCTGCATCTCGAACAATACCCGCAAGGATCTGTTGGAGTTTTACCCCGAACTCGACCCAGGCAAAGTATCGTTCGCGCATTGCGGCATCGATCCAATCTTTAGGCCACGCGACGAAAATGCCGTCAACGAGTTTCGCGTCCGGCTGGGACTGCACCGCCCCTACTACATGTTCGTGGGATCTCGCGTGCAGGCCAACAACTACAAGAACGCGAGCCTATTCTTCGATGCCATGGCAAGCATGGAGGTCGATTTCGACGTACTTTGCGTCGGTGGAGAGAAGAACACTCCGAGTTCCGGGACGGATGCGACCGGCCACAGAATTGTTCACGCTGACCTCAACGACGAAGAGCTCGCACTGGCCTATGGCGGTGCGGCGGCTCTCGTTTACCCTTCGCTCTACGAGGGGTTCGGTCTACCGGTCGCCGAGGCGATGGCTTGCGGCTGCCCGGTGATCTGCACCTCTCACGGCTCGTTAGCCGAAGTGGCAGCCGACGCTGCACTGACGATCTCAGGGGCGTCGATTCATGAGATGGTGGATGCGCTTCGCCAAGTGCGTGACCCGTTGGTGCGTGAGCGCCTGATAGAGCGCGGGGGCTTTCAGGCGGCTAGGTTCCGCTGGGAAACTTTCGCAAAGGAGATGACCAAGGGCATCCGATCCTTGGCTGCGGAAGGCGACACGGGGGTACATCGGCCCTTCTATTCGCGTTGGGCCCGGCTCAGAGAGTTGCAGGGCGAGGTTGATGTACTGGGCTGATTCAGCTCACAAGTCGCGTACGCTGACTATCAGCCCTCGTTGCGCAGAATCTCGTCCCAGTCGAGCCGCATCCAACGCTGCTTCCGCGCATTGCTTGAGCGTCACGAGGGCCAAATCTCGGTTCGAAGTCCAAATAAAAACTTGCGGCCCTGCTGGGCCACCGGGCCACCAGCTCGACGACAACGGCGAGAAGACGTAATGGCGGATCACCGCCATCGCCTTGTCCAGTCGGCTCTTCAGGCGCTCGCTCCCGCGCGTCAGGTGCGCAATGTGCAGCCAGATCGGCACCTCGCACTGGCGTCGCCAAATGCTCAGGCTGGAGGAATACACGCCCTCATGGCACGTCAACGCGCCGATCTTGCCGGGGCCTCCGGAATGCGGCGCTTGTCAGCGTTGGAGAAGTATCGGCGCCGGGCGCCTGGCACGACCTCCGATTTGATCGCAGGCGGCGTCGCTAGCGCCACCGATTCGGGCGAACTGGTCACTGCGTGGATCGCTGCCTAGGGTTGATGGTTGATAGTCATACCTACCTCGTTGCTCACTGATCTTTCAGGGGTAGGTGTTGCAGG
>NZ_JAATOM010000067.1 GCF_019207085.1 Variovorax sp. dw_308
TGAGTGTGGTCAGCAATTTCGATGGCCTGATGTTCAAGTATGTCGAGGGTGCGATGACGAGCGCCGGGGGAGCCAGCGACGAGCGGACATCATCGCGGCTGATCAGAACGGTTCTTCCTCGTCGGGTCGTGGAGCGACCGGTGGGTTGATTCGGATGTCGCGCTGCTGGTCGTAGAAGCGGTGGATCTGGGCGCCGTAGTGCGCCTCGAAGCGGAAGATCAGTTCGTGGAGGAAGTCGAGTATTTCGACGGCCGATGAATCCGACAGCGGCGGCAGATCGGTGGGCATCAACGCAAACAGTGCGGGGGTGTTGGCCATGGTGACGTGCATTCAGCGAGTTGGGGCCGAGCGTTTGCCCATTGACGCCGGCTTGGCAAAGACCTGGAAGTAGAGCTGTTCGTCGAGCTGGGGCAATTCGCGCTCGGCAGCCGCGCCCAGCAGTTCACTGGCGAGCGTGGCGAGCACGCGATAGTTGCCGGCGGCGTGATCGCACAGCGTGTGTTTGAGCGGCGCCGTCATGAGGTTGGCATTGCCGCAGGCGGCCAGCACGAAGTCCAGGCAATCGCGCAGCTGCTCGGGCGTGGCCGCCTCGGTGGCCAGCCGGGTGCGGATGCGGCTGCCCAGCGGGATGAGCTCCTCGCGGCGCAGCTTCTCCAGCAAGCGGGCATCGCCGGCGAGCACCACGCACAGCAGCGGCTGCGAATCGAACTGGGCGCTGGCCATGAGGCGCAGCTCCGAGAGCACCGGCACGCTCATCTCCTGCGCCTCGTCGATGAGCAGCACGGGCCGGCGCCGGCACGACTCCAGATGTCCCAGCCAGCGCTCGCGCAGCGCCTTGAAGCCACCCCAGCGGTTGTGCGGGCGCAGTGGCACCGCGAACACGTCGCCCAGTTCGCGGTAGAAGTCGCCCAGGTTGCTCTGCGGGTGACTGATGGTGGCGAGCTGCACATCGGGCAGGCGCGCCAGGCGCTGTGCCAGCACGCGCAGTGCCACGCTCTTGCCGGAGCCCGGCTCGCCGTGGATCAGCGCGAAGCCACCCTCGCGCACCTGAGCGTGCTCGATGCGCCAACAGAAGCTCTCCAGGCGAGCCGACACATGCAGCGCCTCGACGGGTACCTCGGGTGTGAAGGGATTCCACTTCAGCCCGTACAGGGCCAGCAGCTTCTGATTCATGAGGGGTCCTCGGTGGGCGATGGGTTGGAAGGTCCCGGCGTGGGCAGGTAGGCCGGAGGCAGACCCGTGGCGGCATGCTCGGCCAGAAGGTGGCGCATCAGAGGCGCCATGGAGGTCGCCAGCAGCGGCGACAGATCGGGCCCCAGGCGATCCAGGCGCCGGCGCTGGCCGTCCGCGTTGGCCGACTTGTCCAGCGGGTGCACGGCACACAGCAGCGCGCCACTGCGGGCATCGACGAGATCGACGCGCGACAGGTCCCAGCGCGCGTAGCGCAGATGACAGTCGCGTAGATGGCGCAGCCGGCTGGGAATCTCGTAGCGGCGCCCCTCCAGGCTCACCGTGGCGTCGCTGTGTCGCAGGCGACGTCGGACCTCGATGCGGAACGCCTCGCGCAAGGCTTCGCTGCCCGGTGCGGGGCGACTCACGCTGGGGCCGTCCAGAAATCGCGCCAGCGGCGTGGCGTCGAACTCGGAATGCACGCTGCGGTGATACTCCTGCTCGACCCAGGCCTGCGTGGCCTGGTTGAGCAGGTCCAGGCTGAGTTGCGCCTCGCCCTCGAGCATGGCCATCAGGCGCGACTCGACGCGGGCCCAGAAGACTTCCTGCTTCGCGTTCTGATACGGCGAATAAGGCAACGTCGTCTGGTGCAGGATGCCCAGGCGGGACAGGCCCATGGTGGTCTCGGCGGCGAGCATGGCCGCGCCGTTGTCGGTCATCAGCGCCCTGGGCAGCCCGCGCTTCATCAGCGCCTGGGACAGCGCGTGCACCAGGCTCTGTGCGGATTCATCCAGGTACCACTGCAGGTGGCACACCAGGCGCGAGCGATCGTCCAGCACGCACATCAGCATCGGCTTGACCCATTCGCCCTGACGCGTGAGCACCTTGCGCGATCCGTGGTGGAAGTCCAGGTGCCAGAGCGCGCCCACGTGATCGACCTCGAAGCTGCGCACCTCCAGGTGTTCGAGGCGATCGCGGGCGGCCACGGCGCCATCGGTGGCACGACGTGGCGAGCGCTGGCGCACCATGCCGCGGGCCTTGAAGAAGCGGCGCACCGTGGGATACGAGGGCAGCGTTGCGCCCGCCAACACGATCTGCAGGTTGTCGAAATGCAGCTGGATGGTCCAGCCCGGATGCTCGCGGTACTGCAGCAGCAGCGCACCTTCCGCCCGGGGCGACACACTGGGGAAGCACCCGGCGTGCGCGCGCAGCCGGTCCGTGAGCGCGGCCACCGGGTCTCGAGCGCGGCGCGCGGTGTAGAACCAGCGCTCCAGAGTCGAGACACCGAAGCGCACGTCCAGGCCGGTGGCGGGGTCGCGCCAGTGCTTGGCGGCCAGTGCACGAAGAACGCCCAGCAAGTCGCCCTTGGCCGGCGGTGCGGCCAGCAACGCGCCGATGATCGAGAAGCGCAAACGCGCCCGGCCGTCTCGCACGGAGATGTCGTGACTGGAACTCAAGTTGACTCCCGAGAAGGCGCCACGGGAGTTGTGTCGCTCAAGGGAATGAAGGCTATCGAGCCTCGTCGGCGACGACCATCGCCATCCTCTGCGGATGTCGCTCAACCCTCACGCTACGTGGCCGCTTGCAAGCTTCGGGTGCGAGCCGTCAGCGGCGTGAGAAACCGCAGACACGCGCTCAGGCGGGCCGCCGCGTCGGCGCCGATGAAGCGTTCGAGCAAGCTGGCTGGCAGATGGCCGAGGTCGACCGGGGGCATGAAGGCGCCGCACGCGCCGCGCCACAGCGGGGTGCGAACAAACGCGTCCGCCCACCAGGTTCGCCAGCGCTGCAGGGTGCGCAGCGGAATCGCCAGCCCGGCCAGCAGCGCGGCGCTTGAGTTCGAGCCGGCATGCCGGCTCGAACTCAACACCACCATCAGCGCCAAATACACGCGTCGCCCGAGAAAGCGCACCGAGGTCGCCGTCGTTCGCTTGCGGCAGGAGGCGCAGCAAAAGCTGAAACGCTGCTCGAAGCTCGAGCGGAATTCGGGCAGGCAACCGCGTGGCTTGCGCGGATAGTTCGCGCAATGCAGTCGCCCTTCACAGGCGCATCCCGCGGCTTGAGTCTGGGCCGCCTGGTCTCGATCGATCTCGAGCAGCAGGGCGAAAAACCGGGGGTCTTGCAATAGGGCATGGCACACTGGGATCGTCTCTAGTCTTGGTAAACCAGAGACTCCCCCAAAGGGCTCCTTTATTCAAGGACCCCGAGGGGGGCCTTACCGCCTACATCACGCTACGTGATCAAAACCCCGGCCGGACACATCGGGATCGGTGATCAGGCTCA
>NZ_JAATOM010000068.1 GCF_019207085.1 Variovorax sp. dw_308
GTAATAGTCCGACCAGTACCGTTGTCCGCGAGGGCGAGGAGACCGGCAGAATTTGATCCCATAGAGTGCGCACCCGCTTGATGGTGTGCACCAGCAGGAGATGGTGCACACCATGAAGGATCAAATTGAGGCGTCGAGGCGGACGCGTCGGCCACATGAACGCACGTTCAAGGACGACTTGATTGCACAGAGCCTGATGCCTGGTGCGTCAGTGGCGGCGATCGCGATGAAGGGCGGCGTCAATGCCAATCTTTTGTTCAAGTGGCGGCGAGAGCATGTCAAGGCGAAGGCCGCAGTTGCATCGGCGCCGCCGAATTTGCTTCCTGTGTGCGTGATCCCGGATGTCGGCCCAGCCCCGACTTCTCGGCCGGCAACGACTGTCGACCCTTCCGGCGCACACGTCAGCCGAAGCGCGCGTCCAGGCGTCATCGAGGTTGAGATCGCTGGCGCCCAGCTCCGGCTTCGTGGCGCAGTTGACGAGGCGATGTTGGGCAGTGTCTTGCGCGCATTGCGCCAGAGCGCATGATCGGCCCGGGCGCTGGAACCCGGGTGTGGCTCGCCGCTGGCGTGACGGACATGCGCTGTGGCATTGACTCGTTGGCGGCCAAGGTCCAGATGGCGTTGACCGAGGACCCGTTCAGCGGTCACGTCTTCGCGTTCCGTGGTCGTCGAGGCGATCTGGTGAAGCTTTTGTGGAGCGATGGCGACGGCATGTGCATGTTGACGAAGCGACTCGAGAGGGGGCGCTTCATATGGCCGCAGGCCGACAGCGGCGGTGTCTCGCTGAGCACCGCGCAGGTCGCGATGCTGCTCGAGGGAATTGACTGGCGCCGACCTGAGCGCACCTGGCAACCTCGCGTGGCGGTGTAGCGCAGGGGGTAGATGGTTGACGGGAGAAGTCCTGTTGTGAGGCACGGTCACGGCTGGCAAAGTCATGGCCATGTCGTTCGCTGACCTCGTGGCCAAAAACACTGCATTGAGCAGTGAGGTTCGGCGCTCGCAGGAGGCGTTGAAGATCGCGCAGTTGACCATCGACAAGATGAAGGTCGAGTTGGCCTATCTGCGACGCATGAAGTACGGCCGCTCCAGCGAGAAGTTTGAGCATGCACAACTCGAACTCGTAGGCGGTCAGGTCGCCCAGCCGGTGGTCGAGTCGAGCATTGACGCTGGTGTGGATGATGGGTTGAAGTCCAACGTGACCTCGCTCGACAAAGAGCGCAAGAAGCGCGAGCTCAAGACGAGGCCGGGGCTGCGCGACTTGCCCGCACATCTGCCGCGACGCACCGTCGTTCACACCCCGCAAAGCGGATGTGATTGCGCGGCCTGTGGAGCTGGCCTGCGGGAGATCGGCCAAGACATCTCCGAAGTGCTGGACTACGAGCCCGGCACCTTCCACGTGGTGCGCCACGTGCGCCCGAAGCTGGTCTGTGCAGGATGCCACACGATCACGCAAGCGCTGGCTGCGAGCCGGCCGATGGACCGATGCATGGCCGGCGCGGGGCTGCTCACGCACATCGCAGTGAGCAAGTTCGCCGATCACGTTCCGCTGTACCGGCTGTGCCAAATTTACGCTCGTGACGGCGTCGAACTGAGCCGCTCGACCATCACCGATATGGTTGGCAATTGCGCTCTGCTGTTGGCCCCGCTTGCTGAAGCCGTTGGACGATACGTGCTGAAGGCCCACAAGATCCACGGCGACGATACCCCGATCCGTGCGCTTGGTGGCAAGGGCGAGAAGGCGCGCACGGGTCGACTGTGGGTCTACGTTCGCGATGACCGCCCGAGCGGCGACGAGGGGCCCGCCGCAGTGTGGTTCCAATACTCAGGCGACCGCAAAGGCGAGCACCCGGCGCGGCACCTGAGGAACTTCAGAGGCGTCCTGCAAGCCGATGCGTACTCGGGGTACAACGCGATCTACAAAGATGGCCTCGTCCTTGAGGCTGGATGTTGGAGCCACGCAAGACGAAAGCTGTGGGACATCCACGTAAAGCAGAAGCGCCTTCCCGGGACGCTCGCGCATCAGGGGTTGGTGCGCATTGGCGAGTTGTTCCGGGTCGAGGCTGAGGTGAGCGGGCGCTCGGCGCTCCGGCGAAGACGAGTGCGCCAGACTCGAACGGCGCCCGTGCTTACGGAATTGAAGTCCTGGATGAACGAGACCTTGGCGCAGGTGTCGGGGAAGTCGCCGATGGCGTTGGCGATCGGCTATTCCTTGAGCAACTGGACGGCGTTGACGAACTTCGTCGATGACGGGCGCATCGATGCGCACAACAACACAGCCGAGCGGGCTCTGCGTTGCGTCGCGATCGGAAGAAAGAACTACCTGCACGTTGGCTCGGACGCGGGCGGCCACACGGCGGCAGTGATGTACACGCTGCTGGGAACGGCCAGGCTGAACGCGATCAACCCACAGCGTTACCTTCGCTTCGTCCTTGAGCGCATCGCCGATCACCCGAGCAACCGCATCGACGAGTTGCTCCCGTGGGCGGTCGCCGCGAAGTGGGCGCACGACGCCGCCGCCCAAAAATTGCCGATGGCAGCCTGACTGCGCGCGCGGCTACCGCCGCACCAGGCCGGGCGCCGTTGGTAAAGTGGACGCGATGAGCAAGTCCACGTCTATCGAGCCAGGCGCGTCGACGCTGGCTTATCAACTCTACGTCGAACTCGATTGGGTCCGACCCAAAGTGTGGCGGCGCTTCCTGGTGCCCGTCACGATCGAGCTGCAACGGCTGCACGTCGTGCTGTTGTTGGCTACCGGATGGGACGGAGGGCACATCCACGAGTTCGTGTTCGGACACGACAACTACGCTGCGCTCGAGCCGGGCTCGGATTTGCCAGACGGGGTCGAGGACGAGGAAGGAGTCACGCTGGGCGATGCGTTGGGTGCACGCAAGACCTTCCTCTACATCTACGACTACGGCGACAACTGGCGTCACAAGGTCAAGGTCGAAAAGGTCGTATCGCTCGACGCGGAAATCGACCTGGCGGTTTGCATCGGGGGCGAAAACGCATGCCCGCCTGAGGACGTGGGCGGTGCGCCGGGCTACGAAGATTTCTTGGAGGCCTTGGCTGATCCCGCACATCCGGAACACGCCGAACAAAAGGCCTGGATCGGACGCGCCTTCGATCCGAGAGAGTTCACCATCGAAGAGGTCAACCGCAGACTCACGCCGGAGCCCTATTGATCGTCGCGGGTAGTGGTCGGACTATTACG
>NZ_JAATOM010000007.1 GCF_019207085.1 Variovorax sp. dw_308
TCGGCGGCTGGCGCCGGCGACTGCGCGAAGCCCGAGACGCTGGCCGTCAACAGGCCCACGCCCAGCGCGAGGGAGAGGAGGAACTTTTTCATTGGGGTGTTCTTTCGTGCCATGAAATGCGTGAAATCAGAGGGCTTCGCGGCCGGTTTCGCCGGTGCGGATTCGCACGACCTGCTCCAGGTCGTACACGAAGATCTTGCCGTCGCCGATCTTGCCGGTGCGGGCTGCGCCCTCGACGGCTTCGATCACGCGCTCGACCAGGTCGTCCGCCACGGCGGCCTCGATCTTGACCTTGGGGAGGAAGTCCACCACGTACTCCGCGCCGCGGTACAGCTCGGTGTGGCCCTTCTGCCGGCCGAAGCCCTTGACCTCCGTCACGGTGATGCCCTGCACGCCGATGGTGGAGAGCGCCTCGCGCACCTCGTCCAGCTTGAAGGGTTTGATGATGGCTGTGACCAGCTTCATGGTTTTGCTACTCCTGAGGAAGATATGGATGGCTCGACCCCTGCAAGGGCCGGGCCTGCTTTTCGTTTTTCTTAGAACGTCTTGGTCAGCGTCGCGATGAAGCGTGCCTTGTTCGGCGAGTAGGTCGTCGCGCCGATCGGGCCGAAGCCGAGGTCGAAGCCGGGGTGGTTCGCCACGGCATAGGCATCCTCGTGGTTGGCGCCCTGGACCGAGCCGGCCAGCGACAGGCCACCGCCGAAGTCCCAGCTGGCGCCGACGTTGTAGTCCAGGTAGTTGCGGTAGCCGAGGCTCTTGATGTCCGACGACATGAAGGTGTAGCCGACGGCGGCCTTCAGCGTGAGGCTGGTCAGCACGGTCTTGCTGTACGACAGGTTCAGGTAGCTGGTGTTCTGGCCCTTCTGGCCCGAGCCCGCCTTGTTGCCGGCGTAGTTGAAGTAGTCCTTCGACACGGTCCACGAGTACTTGGCGGTGAAGCTGCCGAGGACTTCGTCGGCCCAGGTGCCCGCGCCGTAGAGTTCGGTCGTGTTGCCGGCGGTATTGCCCGAGTAGTAGTACTGCAGCACGCCGAAGTCGAGGTCGACCGGGCCGGCCTTGAACTTGTAGCCGCCGTAGAAGTCGCTCTCGATGCTGTTGCCCGGCAGCCAGTTGACGCTGGAGTTCCAGTTGCCGACGTAGAAGCCGCTCTCATGCGCGTAGTCGAAGCCGCCCTGGATGGCGGGCTTGAATCCGCTGGTCTTCACCGGGCTGGTGAAGCTGTTGCTGATCATGTCCTGGTCCTGGCCACGGAACTTGTAGTTGGTGGTGAAGGAGACATTGGCCGTGAGCGGCGAGACGACAGGCGCGGGGGTGGCAGCAGCCGGATCTGCCGCGGGGGTGCTCTGGGCAAAAGCGGCGCCCGACGTCGCGAGCGTGGTGGCCAGTGCAACCAACGCCGTGGCAGTGTTACGGTGCATCATCGAGAAACTCCTACGTGTATTTGAAAGGGTGGGAACCCGTTCAAAGCAGGGAGCGTGCCAAAGGGTTGCGGAGGGTGCTGGAAAACCCGGAGGCTCATTCACAAACGTACACAAAAGGGCGGATAAATAGTCACACAAGTGTCTTCTTGAACAACGGTTGAATCGAAAAGAAAACAAGAGCGCACCACCGAGGTGGATGCACCGTTTTGGTGAGGGAGTGGAAATGAGTTTGTCTTTGGTGCAAAGCCGTGCTTTGCTGGGCCTGGAAGCGGCCAGCGTCACGGTCGAGGTGCATCTGGCCAATGGTTTGCCCAGCTTTACGCTGGTCGGGCTGGCCGATGTGGAGGTGAAGGAAGCGCGCGAACGCGTGCGATCGGCCATCCAGAACGCGGGGCTGGAGTTTCCGAACAACAAAAAAATCGTCGTGAACCTGGCGCCGGCGGATTTGCCGAAGGACTCCGGGCGTTTCGATCTGCCGATCGCGCTGGGCATCCTGGCGGCCAGCGGGCAGGTGGATGCGGCCCAACTGGCGGGTCATGAGTTTGCCGGCGAACTGTCCTTGTCGGGGCACCTGCGGCCGGTGCGCGGGGCGCTCGCGATGGCGCTGGCGCTGCACAGCCGGGGCATCGCGACCCGGCTGGTGCTGCCGGCCGAGAGCGCCCAGGAGGCGGCGCTGGTGCCGGGCTCGGAGGTGTATGGCGCGCGTCACCTGATCGACGTGGTACGGCACTTCCTGCCTGCGGGAGCGGATGCTTCCGTTTTGCCCGAGCCTGAGGTCGACGGCTGGGCGCGCATTCATCCGGAAGCCGGTGCTCACATACCAAGCTATCCGGACTTGTCGGAGGTGAAGGGCCAGGCCGCCGCCAAGCGCGCACTGGAGATCGCGGCGGCTGGCGGGCACAGCCTGTTGATGGTCGGGCCGCCGGGGTCCGGCAAGTCGATGCTGGCCCAGCGCTTTGCGGGGTTGCTGCCGGCGATGACGGTGGACGAAGCGCTGGAGAGCGCGGCGGTGTCGAGCCTGTCGGGGCGATTCGGGATCGAGAAATGGGCCGTCCGGCCGACCTGTGCGCCACACCATTCCGCCAGCGCGGTGGCCCTGGTCGGCGGAGGATCGCCGCCGCGGCCCGGCGAAATCTCGCTCGCACATCACGGCATCCTGTTTTTGGACGAGTTCCCGGAATTCCAGCGGGCCGCGCTGGAGGCCCTGCGCGAACCACTGGAGACCGGCACGATCACCATCGCCCGGGCAGCACGACGTTCCGAATTCCCCGCACGATTCCAGCTCATCGCGGCGATGAACCCCTGTCCTTGCGGGTTTTCAGGCTCACCGCTCAAGGCCTGCCGCTGCACGCCGGACCAGATCGCGCGCTACCAGGGCAAGCTGAGCGGCCCCTTGCTTGACCGCATCGACCTGCACATCGAGGTGCCGGCCGTATCCGCGCAGGAACTGCTGACCGCGCCGCAGGGCGAAGCGACGGCCGGCATCCGCGACCGCGCGGCCACCGCGCGCGAACGCGCCATCGCGCGGCAGGGCGTGCCCAACCAGGCGCTGCGCGGCGCGCAGATCGACGTGCACGCGGGGCTCGACGACGCCGGCATGCGCTTCATGCAGACGGCTGCCACCAAGCTGGGCTGGAGTGCGCGCTCGACGCACCGCGCGCTCAAGGTCGCACGCACCATCGCGGACCTGGCCGGCGCCGGGCAGGTGCAGTCCGCCCATGTGGCCGAGGCCGTGCAATACCGGCGGGCGCTGCGTGACGCCGGATGACGGGACTTTTGATCAACGCGTCCGTATCGGGCGCTTTTGCAACAAGGGCTCGCTGATTCCTTGCACGCCGACCAAGCCCAGCACCGTCAGCAGCGAGGCTTGCGCGCCTTTCCATCCGTCCGTCACGTCGATCCATTCGGTCAGGGCATGGAAGCCACCCGTCTTGCCGCCACCGCCGACGATGATGGCCGGAATGCCGAGCGACATCGGTACGTTGGCGTCGGTGCTGGCGCCTGCGAGCAGCGTCTTGTTGCCGAACGCGCTGTTCGCCCGAACCGCGGCCTCCACGATCACCGAGTCGGCTGCGGTCTGCCCACCGGGACGATCCCCGATGAGCTTGTTCGTGACCGTCAGCGTGTTCACGCCCCAACGCTTGTTCTCCTCGACGACGCCCTCGTCCACGGCGGCCAGGACCTTCTTCTCGGTCGCCATGAGTGGCTCGTTGGCATCCGAGCGGATGTCGACCGCCATGCGTGCGTCCGGCGAGATGGTGTTGACGGAGGTACCGCCGCCGACCGTCCCGACGGTGAAGGTCGTCTTGGGAACCTCGGGGGTCTTGATGTCGGCAATCCTGGCAATGGCGCGACCCATGCCGTGGATCGCGCTCGGGACCTGCCCGAACGCCGCGTAGCTGTGGCCGCCGGGGGCCTTGAAGGTGAACTCGTAGCGACGACTGCCTGTGCCCAGGACCAGTACGCTGCCGTCAGGGGCCGGCTCGAGCCCCACCATGCCGTCGATGTCGCGGTGCTCGGCAAAGATGTGCTTCATGCCTCGCAGGTTGCCCAGCTCCTCTTCGCCCACATTGCCCACGAACAGCAGGTCGCCCACCGTCTCGATCTTGTTGTCGTTGAGAACCTTGAGCCATGACAGCAGCACCGACAAGCCGCGCACGTCGTCGGAAATCCCGGGCGCATAGAGCTTGCCGTCGCGTTCCTTCACCTTGACGTCGGTGCCGGCCGGAAACACCGTGTCCAGATGCGCCGAGATCAACAGCTTGGGCCCGTTGCCCGTGCCCTTGCGCAAGCCGACCGCGTTGCCTTCGCTGTCGATGCGCGCATCGGCGAGGCCCAGCGCCTTCATGCGCGCAACGTAGGCCTCGGCGCGCTTTTGCTCCTTGAACGGCGGCGCCTCGATCTCGGTCAGCATCTTCAGGTCTTCGATCGAGCGCGCATGGTCGGCCTTGACGGCGTCGAGCAGCGTGGCAATGGCCGGCGCTTGCATGAGTCGCGTGTAGGCCAGGTCGACCGCCGGCTTCACTTGCGCCGGCGTCGGCGCGACCGCATTGAAGCTCTGGGCCTGTGCAGCACTGGCGGCCAGCAATGCGACGGCCGGGACCAGGGAGGCAAGCAGGGGAGAGAAGTTGCGGGACATGGGATCTCCGGGAGGGACAGCAAGCCGCATTCTTTCGCTTCCTGGCGCGAGCGGCCCCGATTTATTTGCAACCGATCAGGTGTGGATCGACGCAACGAGGAAATCGATCAGCACGGCCAGTGAGCCCTCGGCCTCGCTACCCCGAAAAAGCATGCCCAGCGGCTCGATCGGCGCATGCAGTTCAAGTGGCAGTTCAACGATCCCATGACGCCCAAGCCGGTCGAGCAGCGAGTGCGGCACCGGCACCACCACGTCGGGCTGCGCCAGCATGCTGCGCAGCAGGTGCGGCGCCAGCGTCTGCACGTTGTGCGCGCTCGGCGGATGCGCCTCTTGCGCCCACAGCGCATCGAGCGCACGCCGCACCGCATAGTGCGCGGGCGGCAGGATCCAGCGCGACTGCGCGAGGTCCGCCAGCCGCAAGCGGCGTCGGCGCGCCGCCGGGTGCGCGGTGCTGGCGACCACCACCACGCGGTCGCTGCGCAGCGCGACGAAGCGATGCCCGGGTTCGAGTTGCACCGGCTCGCGCACCAGCACCATGTCGAATGCGCCGTTGCGCAGGCCCGCGCTCAGGCGCTCGATGTTGCTTTCCTCGATCTCCAGGCGCAGTTCGGGATGGGCGGCAAGCAGGGGCAACAGCACGGGCTCCAGCACGCTGGCGATGGCAGCGTCGATGGCGCCGACCCGCAGCGGCTGCACCCGCTGCGTGGCGAGCGCGGTGAGTTCCTCGGTCGCCACGCGCAAGGCATCGATCGACATGCGCGCATGCCGTGCCACGAGCCGGCCAGCCTCGGTGATGCGCATGCCGCGCGCGTGGCGCTCGAACAATGCCATGCCCAGCGTGGCCTCGAGCTCGCGCAGCATCTGCGTCGCGGCGGGTTGCGTCATGTGCACCGCCGTTGCCGCGCGGCGCAGGTTGGCCTGTGTCGCGAGCGCATCGACCAGCTTCAGGTGGCGCAGGCGCAGTCGCGCGAGCAGGCGTTCGAGCAGCAGTTCGGCGGCGGTGACATCGGGCGAGTTCATCGAAGCGATAAGGCCGGATTATCGAGCGATGGAAATCCGATTGGCCTGGCGCACACGCTGCCCCTACGCTCCAAGGCTTCGCCCTCCTCTCAACCCTTCTTTCGCATCACCTCCATGTCCGCACCCTTCCGCTCCACCGCACGGCTGTGCCTGCCCGTCGCCCTCGCCACTGCCGCGCTGTGCGCGAGTGCCCAGGACAGGTCCGCCGCACCGTCCGCGACCGCACCCGCCGCCGCGCAGGCGCTGTACCCGCAGATGGCCGAGCGCCTCAAGGCCGTGGAGCCGAAGGTCATCGCCTGGCGCCGCGACATCCACCAGCATCCCGAGCTCGGCAACCAGGAGAAGCGCACCGCGGCGCTGGTCGCGGCCCACCTGAAGGCGTTGGGCTTCGAGGTGCGCGAAGGCGTGGCCGTGACCGGCGTCGTCGGCATCCTCAAGGGCGGCAAGCCCGGCCCCGTGGTGGCACTGCGCGCCGACATGGACGCGCTGCCGGTCAAGGAGCAGGTCGACCTGCCCTTTGCCTCGAAGGCGCGCGCAACGTGGGCCGGCAAGGAAGTCGACGTGATGCACGCCTGCGGCCATGACGGCCACGTCGCGATGCTCATGGGCGTCGCCGAGGTGATGGCGTCGATGAAGGACCAGTTGCCCGGCACCATCAAGCTGATCTTCCAGCCGGCCGAGGAGAAGCTGCCCAACGCCGAGATCGGCGGCGCGCGCCGCATGCTGGCCGAGGGCGCATTCGACGCGCCCAGGCCCGACGTGGTGTTCGCGGCGCACCTGGTGTCGAACCTCAACACCGGCGAGATCGGCTACAAGGCCGGCCCGATCACCGCGGCATCCGATGCCTTCCGCGTCAGCGTCAACGGCCGCCAGACGCACGGCTCCGCGCCGTGGAGCGGCATCGACCCGATCGTGCTCGGGTCGCAGATCGTGCTGGGCTTCCAGACCATCGCGAGCCGCCAGGTCAACGTGACCAAGGAGCCCTCCGTGCTCACCGTGGGCACCTTCCAGGCCGGCACGCGCTACAACATCATTCCCGATTCGGCCGAGATGAGCGGCACGCTGCGCACCTACGACGAGTCGATGCGCAAGTTCATCATCCAGCGCATGGGCGAAACCGCCGAACTCATCGCCAGGAGCGGCGGCGGCAGCGCCCATGTGCATATCGAGGAGGACGGCTACGCCGCCACCATCAACGACGCGGCGCTGACCGAGAAGATGGCGCCTAGCCTGGCCCGCGTGCCGGGCGGCAAGGCCATGGTCGTGCAGAAGGGCACCGGCGGCGAGGACTTCTCGTTCTTCGCGCAGAAGGTGCCGGGCCTGTACGTGGTGATCGGCAACACGCCGGTGGGCCAGGATGCGAGCAAGGCCGAGGCCAACCATTCGCCGCGCTTCTTCGTCGACGAGGCCAGCCTGGCGATCGGCACGCGCACGCTGTCGCAGCTGACGCTCGACTACCTGGCGATGGGCAAGTCTGCAAGCCCGGCGCTGTAGGAGTCCATAGAATCCCGGCGACTTGAACTCGCCACCCGAACGCCCCGCCTACGATCGCCGCATGGTGGGCTGGCTGTCGGTCGGGCAGCTGATCACCTGGGGCAGCGTGTTCTACGCGTTCGCGCTGTTGATGGAGCCGGTCGAGCAATCGCTGGCCCTGACGCGGGCCCAATCGTCATTGGCCTTCAGCCTCGGCTTGCTGGCGGAGGGCGTGATGGCCTGGCCGGTGGGACGCTGGATCGATCGCGGCCATGAGCGCGCAGTGATGACGGGCGGGTCGCTGGTGATGGCGGGCGCATTGCTGGCCCACAGCGTGGTGCAGGACGCCGCCGGCTTCTACGCCGTGTGGATCGTCCTCGGCGCGGCGCTGGCGGCCACGCTCTACACGCCGGCCTTCGCCATCGTGACGCGACGCT
This sequence comes from Variovorax sp. dw_308, assembly GCF_019207085.1. Taxonomy (GTDB): domain Bacteria; phylum Pseudomonadota; class Gammaproteobacteria; order Burkholderiales; family Burkholderiaceae_C; genus Variovorax. The sequence goes on from NZ_JAATOM010000007.1 coordinate 7,491, forward strand.
TTCCCAGCGACTTCCGGCGCGCGATCATCACGCTCACCTTCCTTGGCGGACTGGCCAGCACGGTGTTCATCCCGCTGGTTGCGTGGCTCGTGAACGCGCTGGGCTGGCGGCACGCGCTGTGGGTGCTGGCTGCGATCCACCTCTGCATCTGCGTGCCCTTGCATGCCACCATCTTGCTTGGCGCACCACGGCCGCAGGCGCGCCACGAGGCCGGCGCCGCGCCGACGGCACAGCGATCCGCCTCGCACTTCCTGCGCAGCAAGCCCTTCCTGCTGATCGGTGTGTTCTCGGTGCTACTGATGGCCGTCACGGCCGCGCTGCCACCGCACATGGTGAGCCTGCTGCGCGGCAGCGGCCTGCCGGAGGCGTGGGCCATCGCGGTGCCGGCCAGCATCGGCATCGTGCAGGTGTTCGGGCGGGCGCTGCTGTATTTCTTCGAGCACCGCTTTGACCTGCATCTGGCGAACCGGCTGATCCCCTGCCTGATACCGCTGGGCTTGATGGCGCTGCTCGCGGGCAGCGGGCACGCGGGCGCGGCGCTGTTGTTCGTCGCGCTGTATGGCATGGGCAACGGCATGCTGACCATCGTCAAGGGCACGGCCATTGCGCAGTATGTGAGCCGCGAGCATGTGGCCACGCTGAATGGCGCGCTTGGCTTGCCGATGGCGATTGCACGCGCCCTCGCACCCCTGATGCTCGGCGTGCTGTGGTCACCCGCGAACGGCTATGCCGCCGGGCTGTGGATGCTGCTCGTCGCCAGCGTGGTCGCCGTGCTGGCGCTGGTCGCGGCGCAACGCGCGCGCACGCACTGAGCCGATCGAGCGCCTGGGCGACGCTCAGTGCACCCAGTGGCAGCTGCGATGGTGGTGATGGTCGTAGTGGCAAACCTCGTGACCGTGATGATGATGGTCATAGGACGCCGCAGAGGCGAGGCCCGGAATGAAGGTGGCGAAGCCGCCGAGGAGGATGGCGACGGAGAGGACGATGCGCTTGGTATTCATGTGGCCTGCGATGTGGTTTGTGAAAGACGGATCACATCGTGCTGCGCCACATCGTTACGAGATGTAGGAAGGCGCCCGCAGGTTTCGTGAGCATGAGGGGCGACAGCAGGCCGCGCACGGCCGGGTTGCGCATCGAAAGGCAAGCGTGGTGGCGGTGCTGCCGCCAGTGGCGGCGCAGTGAAGTGCAGCATGCCGAGCGTTGCCCTGCAGCGCCCGGACGCCTCACACGCCGACGCGCGAGTCCATCACTTCATCCACAGGCAACCCATCCGAAGCCGGCCGCCCGCGCAGCGCCACCGCCCACAACAGCAACCCCGCCACCAGCCATCCCGCACCCACTTCCAGCGCCAGCGGACTCAAGCTCAGCATCAGCCCCACGCTCACCAGCAAGCCGATGCACGGCACCAGCCGATGGCGCACGAATCGCACGCTCTTCTCGCGCTTGCCAAAGAAGCGCAGCACCGACAGATGCAGCAGCAGGAAGCCCCCGAGCGCGCCGAAGTTGATCATGGTCGACAACTCATCCGCATGGTCCACGCCCACCAGCGCCACGACCAGCGCGATCACCGAGGTCAGCAGCATCGCCACATGCGGCGTGCCGTGCTTCGCATGGACGCGGCCGAGCACGCGCGGCAGCTGGCCGTCGAGCCCCATCGCGTACATGAGGCGCGCCACGCCCGCGCAGATCGGCACCATCGCGACGATCGCTGCGACCACCACGGTCCACGTCATGACCGCACCCAGCGTCGGGCCCAGCGTGGCATTGGCGACGTCGTAGGCCAGCGATGCCGGATCGCGGATATCGAAGCCCACCATCAGGTCACTCAGCAACGAGGCCTGCACCACGAACAGCACGCCGGTCAGCAGCAGGCTCAGCATGATGGCGCGCCCGATCAGGTGGCGATGCTCCGGCCGCACCTCTTCGCTCAGCGTCGAGATGCCGTCGAAGCCCAGGTACGACATCACGCCCAGCGCCACGCCCGGAAGCAACGACTGCCAGACGATGTGCGACGGCCAGAGCGATTGCATGCCCACCTGGCCCGCACCCTTGCCACCGTTGAGCGCGATCACCGCCGCGATGACGAAAGCCCCGACCGCCGCCACCGACACCCAGAACAACACCGCGCTGATGCGCGCGCTGACGCCGATGCCGAACCAGTTGACCGCCAGGGTCACGAGCACCAGCCCCACCACCCAGGCCTCGCGCGGGATCGCCGGGATCTGGCTGTTGAGCCCGATCGCCGCGAACACGCAGGTCAGCGCCGGAAAGAGGATGTAGTCCAGCAGCATCAGCCAGCCGGCCATGAAGCCCGCGAACGGCCCGAGGGCGACGCGCGCATAGGCGTACACCGAGCCCGCGCGCGGCACGCGTTCCACCATGGTCGCGTAGCTGGCCGCGGTGAAGGCCATGCAGCCCATGCCGAGGAGATATGCGAGCGTCGGCGTACCGCCCGACGTGACGTGCAGGAAGCCGAAGATGACCCACGGCGCCACCGGCACCATGTAGGTCATGCCGTAGATCAGCAGGTCGGAGAAACGCAGGACCGGTCGCAGCTTGCCGTGGGCTTGGCTCATGTGGACTCCAGGGATGGACGTTGCGCTGAAGAAGGCGGACCGTTCGATGCGGCGCCGGATGCCGGCGTCCAGGGTGCTTCGACACGACGGCGAGCGCGTTGTGCCAGGTAGTCCTCGACCACGCTGCAGGCGAGTTCGATGAGCATCGGCGTCAGCTCGATCGCCGTGGCCGTGCCCTTGCGCTCGTGCACCCAGCCGAGGTACGTGGTGCTGCGCGCGGCGAGGAACATCGGCAGGCTGGCCAGGGCCTGGTCGCCCAGGTCACGGTGGCGCCGATAGCCTTCGATCAACGCGGCTTGCGCAACATCGAAGTACGGCTCCAGCTTGAGGAAGTAGAGCGAGGTCGCCACGTCGAACAGGTGCCAGCCGAAGCCCGCATCGTCGAAGTCGATCACGCGCACGTCATCGCCATCGACGAGGAAGTTCTCCGGCACCAGGTCCGCATGGATGAGGCCGTACACCTGCGCGGACTTGCCGATGGCGAGCAGGTCTTCGCGGATCGCCATGCGCGCGGAGCCGAGCAGGCTGCGCTGCGACGGCAGCAGCGCATCGAGTTCCCAGAAGCGCCCCCACAACGGACGCAACCCGGCCAGTCCTTCCTCGCACCAGCTATGCCGCACGAAGCCCTTCGCCGGCTGCCAGCGGCTCGACTGGTTGTGCATGCGCGCCATGGTCTCGCCGACGATGCGGTACTTGCGCGCGATCTCGGCGTCGCCGCCGCTGACGCCGGCCTCGACCGAGCCGAGTTGGCGGCCGTCGATCCACTCGATGATGTCGACCTGGTGGCCGATCGCGCTGCTGGTCGCGCCGATGAGTTCGAAGGGCCGGCCATGTCGCGATGGGATGACCCGTGGCACTTGCAAGCCATCACGTTCCAGCGCGGCCAGCCATTCGGATTCGGAGCGCAAGGCATCGTCGGAGTGATAGCCCTGGCGATGCACGCGCAGCACCGCCTTGCGGCCATCCGCGCAGTCGACGCGGAACACCGCGTTCTCGCGCACCTTGATGAGGCTGATGCCGGTCGGCCGCAGGTTCCAGTGGATCAGGGCCTGCAGCGCGATCTGCCGGAAGGCGTGTTCGTCCGGCGACGAAGGCATGGCGTCGTTCACGTCGTGCGGTTTCGTGTGTTCCGGTGCGTCAAGCCGTGACGCGCAGCGTGGACATCACGCGGTCGAGCGTGTCGATCAGTTGGTCCGCGTTGGCGCCGGTGAACGGCATCGGCGGGCGGATCTTCAGGATGTTGTCGAAGGGTCCGATGCGGCTGATCAGCACGCCGGCGCGGCTCATCGCGTTGATGATTTCCTTGGCGGCATCGGTGGCCGGAGCCTTGGTCTCGCGGTCCAGCACGAGTTCCACCGCGAAGAAGAGGCCGCGTCCGCGCACGTCCCCGATCAGCTCGTGCCGACCCGCGAGATCGCGCAGTTGTGCCAGCACTTGGTCGCCGGTGGTCTTCGCGTTGGCGACCAGGTCTTCGTCCTCCAGCACGTCCATCACGGCCATGCCCGCCGCGCACGACACCGGGTTGCCGGCGAAGGTGTTGAAGTACATCGGGTTCAGCTCGGTGAAGCGCTCGACGATGTGGCGGCGCGCGATCACCGCTGCCATCGGATGGCCGTTGCCCATGGGCTTGCCCAGCGTCACGATGTCGGGCACCACGCCCTGCACCTGGTGGCCCCAGAAGTGGCTGCCGAAGCGGCCGAAACCGCCCTGCACCTCGTCGGCGATGAAGTAGCCGCCGGCCGCGCGCACCTGCTCGGCGACGCGGCGCATGTAGCCCGCCGGTTGGGTCGGCAGGCCTTCGGAAGACAGGCCGGTGCAGAGGATCATGCCGGCGAACTTCTTGCCGTTGTCCTCGAAGCTGGCGATGGCCTGGTCGACCTCGGCGCAGTAGCCATCGACGAGCGTTGCGTCGTCCTGCTGGCCGCGGTCGCGGTACGGGTCGATGACCGGGATCATGCGCACGTCCGGGCCGCGCTGGTCGGGCGTGCTGAGGATGGCGCTCACCTGCGACACCGCTGCCGTGTTGCCGTGGTACGAGTGCGCCGTAGAGATCACGCCCGTGCCACCGCTGCATTCGCGCACCATGCGCAGCGCGAGTTCATTGGCCTCGCTGCCGCTGCAGCAGAACATCACCATCATGTCGGGCTGCGCGAAGGTGGCGGCGAGGCGTTCGGCGTAGCGCACGATGGTCTCGTGCAGATAGCGCGTGCTGGTGTTGAGCGTGCGCGCCTGGGCGCAGATCGCATCGACCACGCGCGGGTGGCAATGGCCGACGTGCGCGACGTTGTTGTAGGCGTCGAGGTACTTCCTGCCGTCGGCGTCGTGCAGCCACACGCCTTCGCCGCGCACGATGTGCAGCGGCTTCTCGTAGAAGAGCGGTGCGCGCTTGCCGAGGATGTCGAAGCGGCGCTGGAGGAGTTCGGTGGATGACATGCGATGTCCTTGGCGTGTGATGTGTGTGTCGGGGTCAGCGGCTGGCGGCATCGACAGGGCCGCTGCGCGAGAGCAGGATGGCCTTGTCGTCGGGCAACAGCGTGGCTGCCGTGAGGCTGAGGCGGTCCTCGCGCAGGGCGGGTTTGAAGTGCGCGCCGCCGTCCTGGCTGTCCAGCACGAGACCGTCCAGGCCCACGGCCAGCACGCGGCTGCCGCGCGCGGCCAAACCGGTGATCGATGAGGTGCTGTGGGTGTCGATGCGGTCCCAATGCGCGCCGTCGTCGGTGCTGCGATAGAGCGAGCCGCGCAGGCCGGCGACGACCCACGCGCCATCGGCGGCCACACCGGTCCAGAACGAGCCCTTGTAGCCCGTCTCGATGTAGCGCCACGCGTGGCCCTGGTCGTCGGAGACCAGCAACATGCCCTTCTCCGCGGTCGCGAGGAGCCGACCCTTGCCATCCGCGAACAGCGCGAGCAGGTTCAGGTCCGCGGTCTTGCTGCCGGGAGGCGGCGTGAGCTTCTGTTCCTTCCAGCTCTTGCCGCCGTCGTCGGTGACGAGCACCAGCGACCACAGGCCGACCGCCACGCCGTGGCTGGCGTCGAAGAAGTGAACGGCGAACAGCGGCCGGTCTTCCTGCGCGGCCATGCGCTGCAGCGCCCAGGTCTCGCCGCCGTCCTGCGTGTGCAGGATCACGCCGCGATGGCCTACGGCCCAGCCCTGCTTCGCGTCGACGAAGCTGGTGCTGTTCAGCTTGACGTCGACCGGCACCGACTTCGCCTGCCGCCATGCCTTGCCTGCGTCATCGCTGAGCAGCACGACGCCGTGGTCGCCGACGGCGACGAAGCGCGGGCCGGCGCCGGCGATGCCCAGCATCTCGGCCTGCAGGGCATGCGCCACACGTTGCGCCGGGACCGCCACGGGCGGGGCGCCGTCCGCGGAAGCCTGCGCGATGGCTGCGAGGCTCGCCAGGCCGCAGCCCAGTGCGACGAGCGAGGCACGCAGGGTGCGCGTGATGAATGCGTTGTTCATGGTCTTGCTCCGCATCTCAATGGCTCAGCAGGCCGGGCGCGCGCATCGGCACCTTGCGCGGGAAGATCCGCTCCAGCCACACGGCAAAGGCCGGCAGCGCAGTCATCGCCATGATCATGTTGACCATGAACATGAAGGCCAGCAGCTTGCCCATGTCGGCCTGGAACTTGAGGTCCGAGAACGACCAGGTCGCCACACCCACCGCCAGCGTGATGGCGGTGAAGATCGTCGCGGTGCCCACCTCCAGCATCGCGTGCTCGATCGCCTTCTCGATCGGCTCGCCCTGGCTCAGGTGCAGTTGCAAGCGGTTGTAGATGTAGAACGCATAGTCCACGCCGATGCCCACCGCCAGCACCATCACCGGCAGCGTCGCGACGGTCAGGCCGATCTGCAATTCCTTCATGAACCAGTAGCCGATGAAGGTGCCGACCGTGAGCGGCAGGCAGCAGGCCAGCACGGCGCGGAAGTCGCGGTACACGGCGAACACGAGGATCACGATGGCCGCGTAGACGTACAGCATCATCGGCAGTTCGCTGCGCTCGACCTCCTCGTCCACCGCGGCCAGCACGCCGGCATTGCCGGAGGCGAGGCGGATGGTCACGCCCGGCTGCGGGTGGGTGTCGCGGAACGACTTCACCGCATTCACCACGCGCTGGATGGTCGCGGCCTTGTGGTCGGTGAGGAACAGGTGCACGGCCGTCATGCTGCAGTCCTTGCGCATCGTGCCGCGGATGCGCGAGATCTCGGCGGCCAGCGCGGCATAGTTGCCGGGGTCGGTCGGCACCACGCTCATCTTCGGATTGCCTTCGTTGTAGCCCTCGTTGTAGAGGCGCAGCTGCTGCGAGAACGACGACACCGAGAGCACGCCTTCCACCGGCTGCAGCGCCCAGGCGAAGCGGTCCTGGTAGAGGCCGATGTCGATGTTGCTGCAGCTTTCCGGCGCGGCCTCGAACACCACCGTCAGCCAGTCCAGGCCGGTGTCGTAGTTGGTCGAGATGGCCACCGCGTCGCGGTTGAAGCGCGACTCGGGCCGCAGCTCCGGCGCGCCCGGCTGCAACGTGCCGACCACGCGATCGCTGCTCTGCCACACCGCGGTCGCGAAGATCGCGCCGACGACCAGCAAGGTGATCGCGGCATTGCGTGGCTGGGCCACTTTCACGAGCATGTGCAGCCAGCGCGCGCGCTGCTCGCGCTGCACCATCGCACGGTCGGCATACGACTTCGGCACGTCGAAGAACGACGCGGCCACCGGCAGCATCACGAGGTTGGTGATGATCTTGAAGCCGACGCCGAGCGAGGCCGTGATGGCCAGCTCGCGCACCATCGGAATGGGGATCAGCAACAGCGTCACGAAGGAAACGAAGGCCGTGACCAACGCGAGCGTGCCGGGGATCAGCAGGCCGGTGAAGCTCGCGCGGCAGGCGTCGTAGCAGCTCTTGCCGTGCGAGATCTCGCGCACGATGAAGTTGATCTGCTGCACGCCATGCGACACGCCGATGGCGAACACCAGGAAGGGCACCAGCACCGCCAGAGGATCCAGCCCAAAGCCTAATAACCGCAACGCGCCGAACTGCCACACCAGCGAGGTCAGCGAGCACAGGATCGGCAGCACCGTGAAGCGCACCGAGTGGCTGTACCAGTACACCGCGCCCGCCGTCAACAGCAGCGCCAGCGCGCAGAACTCGATCACGGCCGACGCGCCATCGGCTATGTCGCCGATCTGCTTGGCGAAGCCGATGATCTGGATCTCGAAGCCCGCATCCTCGAACTTCTGGCGGATCTTCTCTTCGAGGATGCGGTTGTAGGCGATGTAGTCGAGCTTGTGGCCGTCCTTGTCGAACTCGATGAGTTCGGCGGTGATCATCGCGCTGGTCTGGTCGCGCGAGACCAGCGAACCGACGAAGCCGCCCTGCGCGCTGGCCTGGCGGATGGCTGCGATGCGCTCGGGCGTGAGCTGGTCGGGGGTGATGGTGCCGTCGATCAGCGGGTCGGCCCGGAAGCCCTCCTCGGTGATCTCGTTGACGAAGCTGTTGGGCGTCCACAGCGACTGCACGCCGAGCCGCTCGACGCTGGGCAGGAAGGTCACGGCCTGCGTGACTTCGTAGAGGCGCTTGAGGCCGGCCGGCGTCCAGATGGAGCCGTCGCGCGCCTTCACCACGATGTTGAGCCGGTTCGCCCCGAGCACGTCGTTGCGGTACTGCTGGAAGGTGCGGATGTACTCGTGGCCGATCGGCATCTGCTTCTCGAAGCCGGCATCCATGCGCAGTTGCAGCGCGAGCCCGCCCATCACCGCGGTCAGCAGCGCGAGGACGATGAGCAGCGGCTTGCGCCGCGTGAAGAAGAAGTCCTCGAGACGGGCCAGCAGGCGCACCGCGAAGGAGGGAGCAAGGGATGAAGATGACACGGCGTGAAACCCGTTGAGGGCCGGGCGAGGGACACGCAGCCCCGTCGCCCGGCGGGAGCAGGAAGCCTTAGAAGTTGCGCGAGGCGTAGACGCCCACGAAGTCGCGGTCACGCAGCGGCTGGTCGAACACCGATTCGCCACCCCAGAACTTGGCGTAGTTGACGCCGAACTGCCAGGTCGCCGGGTTCTTGATGAAGCTGACCGTCAGGTTGACCGACTTCGCGCCCTTCATGAAGGTGGCAGCGAGGTTGGGCGTCCGGCCGCTCAGTGCCTGGAAGTAGTAGACCTCCGGCACCACCTGCCAACCCGGGATCAGGTTGCCGTCGTAGGTCCAGCTGAAGTCGAAGTTGAAGCCGCTGGAGTACTTGCTGCCGACCGGGTATTGCGCGTTGGTCGCCGCATTGATGGCCAGCTCGTTGCCCCAGCCCCAGCCGCCCGCCGCCACCGGGTCGCCGCCATAGGTCTGCTTCAGGTTCGGATAGCCAATCACGACGGCTTCGGCCAGCAGCGTCGCGGTCTGCGCGCCGAGGAACTTGAGCACCGGCTCGGCGTTCGATGGCGTGAGGCTCAGCATCCCCGTCAGCGCCCACTGGAAACGGCTCGAGTCGACCCAGCAGTTGCCGCCCTGGCTGGAACAGCCCGAGACGTTGGGCGAGATGAAGACCGCGTCCTTCGGACGGTACGACAGCTCGCTGCCGATCGCCCAGTCACCCACCGGCAAGTTCATGCTGACGCCGAACATCTTGCGGTCTTCCAGGTACTTCCACTGCGGGCCGTATTGGGTCAGCGCGAGGTTCGGTGTCTTGTCGGTGTAGCTCATCGCGTACAGGCCGAGGTTCAGTGCCGTGCCGTCGGGCTGGTAGCGCAAGGCCACGCCGCCCTGCCCGGTCTGCTTGGGCTGGCTGTCCTGGATGCCGTAGGTGTTGGCGCCCTTGCCCAGGCCGTTGGTGACGGACCAGTAGCTGCCGCTCGGCGGGAAGTAGCTCTTGTTCCAGTCGGTCTGCACATAGGCCTCGGCCGCGAAGCCGTGGCCCAGGCCGGAGGCAACGCTGATCATCGGCGCGGGCAGCACCGCTTCCTTCAGCTGCGTGCCCGGCTGCGACAACCGCATGATGTCCATGGCGTTGGTGGCATTGATGCCGCCCGGCAGGAACAGGCTTTCGCCCCAGCTGATCACCTGGTTGCCGACGCGCACGCGCACCTGCTCGTCGCCGACAGAGAAGGACTTGCTCACCCACAGGTCGAGCAGGCGGGCCTTGAAGTTCAGGTCGCTGCGCGCGTCCGGGGCGAGCCCGTCGGCGGAATTGATCGGCGGCGTGGAGCTGATGAAGCCAGTGGTGTTCGTGGCCGTGAGGTCCCTCAGCCAGGTAAACCGGCCCATGACCGTGACGCCTTCGGGCATCTTCAGCACCAGTTCATGGCTGCCCTTGAGGTAGGTCGTGAAGGCATCGCCCTTGGCATAGTTCAGGTTGCCCTGGTCGCCCATGCCCGACAGCGGCGAGAGCTCGCCCGCCGGGCCGCCTGTGTTGCCGGCGTTGATGAGCGTGGTGCTCGGGTCCTTCAGGCGGACGCCTGTCCCCGCGCTGACGGTGGAGTCGAAGCTGCCCGAGAGGCTCTCGGTCTGGAAGGTGACGGCGTGCGCGCCCGACATGGCGAAGAGCGCACAGGCGGCGGCGATGCAGGTGGGAGCGAGGCGATGAAGCATGGTGTGTTGCACGGTGCCGCTGCCTCAACGCTCGCTGATCGCGCGCAGGTTCTCGGAGGTGTAGAAGTTCTCCTTGAACTTCGGCTCCTTCGACTCGACGACCCAGCGGATGTCCTTGCCGGCGGCCAGCGGCGTCTGGTCGAACAGGTAGCGGCCTTCGGGCAGGTTGTATTGGACGAAGGCCGGGTTGTCGCAGCTGCCTGTCTCGTAGACCGGGATCACGAAGGACTCGCGCACCTTGTAGAGCTTGCCCTGCGCGTCGTAGTCGTCGGCCACCACGGCAGACCAGCTGTCCTCGTCGAGGTAGAAGGTGCGCTTGGGCGCCGAGTGGCGCACGCCCGCCTTCACGGTGGCCTCGACCACCCACACGCGGTGCAGCTCGTAGCGGCGGCTGGCCGGGTCGATGGAATCCTGCTTCGCCACCTGCTCGAACTTCACCGACGGGTCGTACATGCCGAAGGCGTTGTAGCCGACGTAGATTTCCTTCTTGCCGACCAGCTTCCAGTCGAAGCGGTCCATGGTGCCGTTGAACACGCGCGGTTCGTCCACGGTGTACTGGTTCTCGAAGCCGACCTGCGGCGCGTCATAGGCGTAGGTCGGCATGCGGCGCACGCGGCGCTGGCCGGGAAAGTAGTAGAAGGCTTCGCTCGGCTTGTCGGTGTAGAGCACGTACACCAGGCCCTGGCCCGCGAGTGCGGCTGGCGACTCGTAGGCGAAGTAGGTGTAGTACTCGACCGGCGGCAGGGTGGACAGCAGCGTCGAGCCCTTCTTGCCCCACGGGAAGTAATAGCTTTCGGTCGCGCCGGCCTGGACCCATTCGGTACTGCCCTTGCGCGGCGACAGCGACACGTAGTTCAGCGGCCATTCGAAGCCCACGCCCGCGTACTTCATCTTGTAGTTCCACATCGCCTCGGCGCCGTTCGAAGGCATCGGGAACGGCACGCCGGGCACGACCGCCTCCTTCAGGCTCCAGCCGTCGTCGCCGAGCCTGGCGACGCCGATGTTCTTCTTCGTGTTCTCCTGCACGAAGTCGGGCACGCTGCAGGTACGGCGCGTGGGGTACACGTCCATGCGGTAGCCCTTGGTCTGCTTGATCAGCGCGACCTGGCCGGGCGAGAGCTTGTCGGCGTACTTGTCGACGTTGCCCGCGTCGATGGAGAACAGCGGCTTGTCGCCCTTGAACTTGAAGAAGTCCTCGCGCTTCTTGCCCTGCGACCAGCCGCCCGTGGACGGATCGGCAGCGGCAAAGGCCGGGATCACGCCGTCCTTGCTGGCGGCCTTCTCGGCGCCGGTGGCCGTCAGCTCCGCACCCAGGCGGGAAGCGTCGGCAGCGAAGGACGAAGTCGCTGCCGACAACGAAAAGGCCATGGCGATCGCGACTGCGATGCCGGTGGGGGCGGATCTGGATCTCATGAAAAAGCCTCGCTTGGAGTGGTGCGCAAGCGTCTGAATCAGACGGGTGTGTGGCCGCTGGAGCGGACATGTCAAAGGTACGTGCGCACCCTCGCGGCCGCTTGGACTGGCGTGCACAACCTGCCGGACTAGCGTGCAAGCGCTGCGCGCGTGTTGCACGCGTGTCCGGCATGACGTGCACGCAAATGCCAGCCGCATCGAGGCGTGCTGCCTACGCTCGACGCCGAGGCAGGCCGGTGCGCCGCACCAGCGCCTGCGCCTCGCACGCTCACGGCATCAAGGAACACCATGATTGGAGATTTGAAGGGCAAGGTCGCGCTGGTCACAGGCGCGGGGCAAGGCATCGGGGAAGGCATCGCGCGCGGGTTTGCCGCGGCGGGCGCGAAGGTCGTGATTGCCACGCGCACCGCGCAGAACGGCCAGGCCGTGGCGCAGGCCATCCACGACGATGGCGGCGAAGCGCTGCTGGTGCAGGCGGACGTCGGCCGGCGCGAGGAGATCCGCAAGGCCGTCGCAGCGGCCACGCAGACGTACGGCCGGCTCGACATCGTCGTGCACAACGCGGCGGTGTACCCGGTGATCGCGATCGAACAGCTGAGCGACGACGACCTCGAACGCACACTGGCGGTGAACCTCAAGGCCGCCTTCTGGCTGATCCAGGAATCGCTGCCCGAATTGCGCAAGCAAGGTGGCGGGCGTGTGCTGTTCACGTCGTCGGTCACCGGCCCGCGCGTGGCGATGCCAGGCACCGCGCACTACGCGGCGTCGAAGTCGGGCATGAACGGATTGATCCGCACCGCGGCGCTGGAGTTCGCGCGCGAGAACATCACTGTCAACGGCGTGGAGCCGGGCTACATCATGACGCCGGCCATGTCGGCGCTGGGCGATGGCGACGAGCTGAAACAGATGGCCGCATGCATCCCGATCGGGAAGATCGGCAAGGCTGCGGACATCGCGAATGCGATGCTGTTCCTGGCGTCGGACGAGGCGTCATACATCACGGGGCAGACGATCGTGGTGGATGGCGGGTCGACGCTGCCGGAGAGTCCGATCGTGCTGGATGCGTTTTATCGGGGGTGATGGGGCTTGCCTGAACGGCAGGTGATGTTTTCGTCTGGAGCGGATTCGATTGGCTGCTCACGAGGGACTGGAACGACGCTGATGGGCCCTGTGCGGCCGTTCGTTGTTGCCGAAAGCAGTCATCCGGCAGTTCGCGTCACACGCAGCCGCCAGTCGGTGGCGTCGCGGAACCGCTCTCCATGATCACCGCTCCGAACCCGTTGCGGGCGTTGCAGGCCTGCCTTGGAGGACGCTTGTCGGCGGGTTGTATTGGAGGTTCGGACGGAGCATCAAAGAATGATGGCTTTCCTTTTCTAGATCGGCAGTGATCGCATCACACAACTTGTTCTGTTCTGAGTCGACCCACTCCCGAGCATGGCGAACAAGCAAATCCAGATTCCCGAACGCGCCGTTGTCCAGTGTCACGACCCGAAACATCGCGCACGCCACTTTGGCGATCTTGTGAGGATCGGCCGGATCATTGATCACAGCTCCCACCTCGATTAAGTTGAACGCACTTACATCGTGTGCGATGTGCTTGTTCCTCAGATCTAGAAACCACCTCCACGCCTCAAGCGCCTCCGGTGGATTGTCCGAGTACACCGGGTCGGGCTTGAGTGCTCTACGAACGCCTTTGCTGAAGCACTTGGTGTAGTGGATGATGGCAGAACGCCATAGGACGTCCTGCATGAACTCGGACGGTTGGTCGTTCATTACGGCCAAGCAATCCGCGGCGAAACGCAGGTCCTGAGCGTGCAGTGCAAGATCCCCAAGTTTGTGGGCTTTCTCACCGCCAACCTTGGCAAGCTTGACAGCGGTGGGGAAGCCCTCGACATGAAGGTTCCCGTCGGTGGCAATGATCTGTAGATTTTCCATGGGGCCGATCATGCATACAACAGTCCGGACAGGCACGACTGCCAATCCCTAATGTTGTGCTACGACCCCGTCCTAACCCTAACGGGGCCACATCGTCGAATGCCCGCTCCTGGCCGATTGCCCCCTCGCAGCAAGCTCTACCTGTCGGCTCGTATTTCCCCCGCCGCCACAACCGGCTTCGATTCGTCCACGACACCGCCGGACTTCGATGTCGGCGGAAGCGTGCGCTGTTCGATGACGCGAATGCGGCGAACGACAAGCTCGTCGATCTCCAGCCGCCGTATTCGTGCCCGGCCCACGAAGAGCCGGCCGATCGCCAAGGCACCGATGGCCAAGGCGCCAAGGGCCGCGGCGCCAATCACGATGGAGCCCAACGCGGCCGTGCCGATGGCGTGCGCGCCCGTTGCGGCAGCTGGCAGGGCTCGCGGGGACTTTGACGGCCTCAAGTTCATGGCAACTCCTGGAGGAAGCGCGATCGATCCGCCGCTCAGGGCTTCGTGACGGTCACGCGCAGGAAGGTGGCCGGAACCTCCGTGTGGTCGCTGCGGCCGCTCTGGTTCTGCGCCGCGAACAGGGTCTCCAGCTCGCCCTGCAGCAGCGCCTCCTTGCCATTCTTCGCGGCTGCGTCGAAAGCGTTCATCGTGGGGCCATACCACTGCCGGAACTCATCGACGAAACCGGCTGGCGAACCGTCGAAGCGAAAGACGAAGGTGTCGCGCGAATAGCTGATCGCGTCGGCCGGCACGCCCGCTGCCGAGAATCGCTCGAGCACATGGCTCTCCACACCCCAAAGCATCGGGCTGACGAAGCCCTCGGCGGGCGGCGGCGCGTAGGCGGCGCTGATCTTGAGGAGCTGCGCGACCAGCGTCGGGTCGTTCGGGATCCAGTTCCCCATGACGATGCGCCCGCCGGATCGGGTGACGCGAACCATCGCTTTCGCGACGTCCACGGGTCGCGGCGCGAACATGGCGCCGAAGATCGTCACAACCAGGTCGAAGAGCCCGTCGCCTATGCCTTCCAGGTCGCAAGCATCCCCCTGCCTGAAGGTGATGTTCGAGAGTCCCATCTGCACGGCGCGGCGCTGCCCGGCCTCGACCAGGTTGCGTGCGATGTCGACACCCAGCACTTCGGCGCCCAGCCTGGCCTCCGGAATCGCGGTCGTGCCGTCGCCGCACCCGAGGTCCATGACCTGCATCCCCGGGCGGATACCCAGCGTGTCGACCAGTGCTTCTCCGCTGGACCGCATGGTCGACGCCAGGCGCGTGAAGTCGCCCTTCTCCCACAGGGTTTGGTTGGGATTCATCTCGATTCCTCCAGGTTGTTGCGGGCAGTCGGATTGGCCGGGACGGCCGAAAGACTAGCCGATATTCCCGGTGCAAACCAGCCTGGACAATGCCACGCGCGTCGGCGCCGCCGCGCCCGCGCAACGCCGCTCAAGCTTCGCCTTCGACGCAATAGGTCTGGACCGGCTCCGCCTTCCCCTTGACCACGGCCGGCGGCATGGGCCGCAGCCGAAACTGATCTTGGACGGCGCGCCGGATGTCTTCCGTAATCAACAGGTCGACTTCGAACTTGCTGGTCAGTCCCTCGACGCGCGAGGCGACATTGATCGGATCACCCGTCACGCTGAACTTCGACAGGCCCGCGGTGCCGATCACGCCCGCCACCACTTCCCCGCCATGGATGCCGATGCCGAAGCGCAGTTCCGGCAGGCCCTTCTCGCGCAGGCCCGCGTTGTAGCGCGCCAGTTCCGCGCGCATGTCCAGCGCGGCCATGACGGCGTCGCGCGCCTGCCAGGGATTGGGCTCCATGGCGCCGAACAGGGCCAGCAAGCCGTCCCCCACGAACTCGGTCACGTGCCCGTGGTGGCGAAGGATGGCGGCCGTCATGTGGCGGAAGTAGCCGTTCAGGATGCTCACCGTGACGGTGGGGTCGAGCCGGTCGCACAGGGCCGTGAAGCCGCGCAGGTCGGCGAACAGCATCGTCACCTCGCGCCGCTCCGGCGTGAAGGCGTCACCGAAATGGGTGAGCCGCTCGACCACGTCGGCCGGGACGAAGCGCTCGAACTGGCCTTGCAGTTGCTCCAGCTTGTCGTCGGCCGCCAGCAACAGCCGCTCGAGTTGCCGGTTCTGGCGGCGCCCGCGCAGGACCAGCGCCGCCAGGCCGACGAAGGCAAGGGTGCCGAACGCGGCCAGGACCGACCAGGCCAGGGCCATCACGCCAGCAGCATGGCAAGCCGGACGGTCGCGTTCGCCAGCGAGGCGATGCCGATGGCTTCCAGCAGCTTGGCTTCGCCTATTTCGGCGCCGAGGGCCCGTGTCCGCTGCTGGATCGCGGACGGTTCGTAGTACACCGTGTCGCGCGCCCACGCCAGCAAGCCGCTTTCGCCCGCCGCCAGGCGGGGGCAGCGCAGCGTTGCCAGGGCGCTCTCGATCTCGGCCTGGTCCAGGCCTTCGTCGAGCAGCATCCGGGTCGCCGCGGCATCGCAGTGCGGGCATCCCATCGTGCGCGAGACCACCGCGAACATCAGCGCCTTCGCGCTGCGGCTCAGCGCCCCGGTCTGGAACGCACCGTCGAGCGCGGCCTTCATGACGTTCCCTGCCCGCAGGCCGGCCAGCGGCGCCACCACCACGCCGAAGGGGCCGGCGGCCAGCGCCGCATCATCGAGCGGCGCTTCCGCCGGCTTGCCCTTCGCGAACTTCTTCATCAAGGGCAACGCGAAGCCGAGTAGCCCCCGCAAGGGCCCGCTGGCCATGCGTTCGAAGTCCTTCTCCGGCGGGCAGGCCAGCAGGGTGGTGATGCGGTTGAAGAGGCAGCCTAGAGAGATCGCAAAGGCGATCTCTCCTATTTGCGCCTGCGTGTAGCCGCCCTTCAGCAGCGCGGCACGCTCGGCGGCGGCCGGGCGCGGCCTCGATCGGGCCAGGCTGCGGCAAAAGGCGATGTACGCGCGCTCCTTGTCGTCCAGTTCGGCCATCTGCGTGTCGCGCTCGACCTGCTGGATGAAGGATTCCGGATAGCCCAGGACCTTCATGTAGGCGCGCGTCGCGCCATAGCAGTAGCGGCATGCGTTCTCCTGCGCGGTCACCATGTTGCCGATGCGGTAGAGCCGCTCCGGCAGGTTGACGGGCACGTAGCTGACCGCTTCGTAGGCCGCCTCGCGCAGCCAGCGGATGGGCGCGACACGGCGGTCCACGTCCATGATGCGGGCGCCGCGACGCTTGAGTTCGGCTTCCCACTCCGCGTCGTGCGCCACCGGCAGGACCGGGTCGCTCCACTGGATTTCGTTCAGCAAGACAGCCATGGCCACTCCACCGAAGATGAACACAAGGGCTCTTCGCCGGCATTGTCGCGCGGAGCGTGGCTGCGCGGAGGCTTTCGAGATGCGGCCCCGCTGCAGGTGTTGGCGCAGGATGGCTGAGCGCCGGGCGCGACGATCCGGGGCGCAGCGAGCCGCGTGCGCCCCGCCCGCTAACGGTCACATCACCACGGTCACGACCTTCTCTTCCAGGTAGCCATCCAGCGCGCTCTGCGACAGGTCACGCCCGATGCCGCTGTCGCCGCGGCCGCCCCAGGGCAGGCGCGCATCGAGCGGGCTCCAGCCGTTGACCGCCACTGCGCCCACGCGCAACCGCCCCGCGATCTGATGCGCCTTGGCCACGTTCTGCGTCCACAGCGAAGCGGACAGGCCATAGACCGTGTCGTTGGCCATCGCGATGGCTTGTTCCTCGGTGTCGAAGGGCATGATGGTGCCGACCGGGCCGAACACTTCGTCGCGTGCGATGCACATCGACGGATCGACGTCCGCGAAGATCGTCGGGCGCACGAAGAAGCCGTTCTCCGGCAGCGCCTCTTCGCCGGCCACCATGCGCGCGCCCTGGCGCACCGCGTTGTCGATGTGCGCCTTCACGCGGGCCTGGTGCTTCGCGCTGATGAGCGCGCCCATCTGCGTCTTTGCATCGAAGGGGCAGCCAAGCTGGATCGAGCGGGCCGCGCCGCCGATGGCGCCGACGAATTCCTCGTAGCGCGAGCGGTGCACCAGCACGCGCGTGCCGGCCGCGCAGGTCTGGCCCTGGTCGACGAACAGGCCCATCGCCACGCCGCCGATCGCCTGCCCGATGTCCGCGTCCTCGAGCACGATCTGCGGCGCCTTGCCGCCGAGTTCCAGCGTGAGGCGCTTGAACCTGGGACCGGCCTCGCGGGCGATGCTGCGGCCGACCTCGGTGCTGCCGGTGAAGCTGACCTTGTCCACGCCGGCATGGTTGACCAGCGCACTGCCGACCTTCGCGCCGATGCCGTGCACCAGGTTGACGACGCCTTCCGGAAAGCCGGCCTCGTGCGCCAGTTCGACCAGCGCCGCGACCGCCAATGGTGCATCTTCCGACGGCTTGAGCACCACGGTGCAGCCTGCGGCCAATGCGGGTGCGAGCTTCCAGCAGGCGATCATCAGCGGTGCGTTCCACGGCACGATCAGCGCGGCCACGCCGACGGCTTCGCGCACGGTGTAGTTGAGTGTCGGGCGGCCCATGAAGCCGCCGGTCGGGATCTGGCGGCCTTCGAGCTTGTCGGCCCAGCCGGCGAAGTAGCGCAGCGTGTCGATCGACACGGGCAGGTCGAGCATGCGCATTTCCATCAGCGGCCGGCCCTGCTCGCGGGCCAGCACCTCGACCATCTTCTCGGCATCGCGTTCGAGCAGGTCGGCCAGCTTGTTCAGCAGCTTGCCGCGCTGGGCGCCGGGCATCCTGCTCCACGCGCCGCCATCGAACTGCGCACGCGCTGCGGCCACGGCGGCATCGACGTCCTGCGTGGTGCCGGCCGCGACGCGCGCGAGGACCTGGCCGCTGGCGGGCTCGAACTTGTCGAAGCAGGCACCGTCGGAAGCGTCGCGTTGCTGGCCGGCGATGAAGTGCCGGGTGGAATAGGTGGCGGTCGAGGTTGCGGTGGCGGACACGGAGTCTCCTGTCTTGGGAATGGCGTTGAACGAGGCCGGTGGAAGGCCGGCCCCTGCGTTTCCGAAGCTTAGGAAGATCGATGCGCAGCAGCTTGCACTGGCGTGCAGGGACTATGGGACTTGCGTGCAGACTCGCGGGAAGAGAGCCGAACAGTTGCGAGTCCTGCGGGAAGAGCGGCGCGCCGGCAGTGCGCGCCCGAGGCTCAATGTGCGAGCGCTTGCGCGCGGTACTTCGACGGCGTGCTGCCAAAGCGCTGGCGGAACACGCGCGTGAAGTAGGCCGGGTCGGAGAAGCCGAATTCGAGCGCCAGTTGCGTGATGCTCGGGCCCTGACCTCCGGCATGCGAGAGCACGTCCCGGCAGCGCTCCAGGCGCAGGCGCTGCACCATGGCCTGCGGCGTTTCGCCCGCCAGTTCGAAGGCGTGATAGAGCGTGCGACGGGACACGTGGATGGCCGCGGCGATCTGGTCGGGCGAGAGGTCGTTGCGGTCCAGGTTCTGGCGCACATAGTCCTGCGCCTCGCGCAGCAGCGCATCCTGCGCGCGCTTGCGGGCCGCGCCATTGCTGCTGTCGACGTGCTGGATTTCCTGGGCCAGCAGCGAGGTGACGAAGTCGGCCACGCCAGCCTGGCTCTGCGGCGCCACGCGACTCCCCTCCCCGCGCATCGCGGCCAAGGCGGCCAATGCCACGGCGGCGCCGCCCTCCGTCGGCATCGCTCGGCCGGCGACGCGCTGCGCCAGCGAGGCCAGGCCATCGTGGCCGCCGGTGTCGCAGACCATCGCCGTGAAGGTCGTGTCGCCTTCCATGCGCAACGCGTAGGAGCGACTGGCCTCGTAGACGGTCCAGTGGCCGGCCGGCAGGTCCACCGCGCGCGCACCCATGTCCAGGTGCCCGTGCCCGCGTTCCTGCCACAGCACCTTGATGTAGCGCTGCCCCAGGTGCCGGCAGTCCTCGCCGCTCATCGAGGCCGAGTGCGCGCCGGCGCGCACCTGGGCGACCTTGCAGCGCGAGAAGTTGCCGAGCTGCACGGACGCTTCGAACGGCTGGCTGCGGTCCACCGAAAGCTCCAGTGGAAAGAAATTGCGCCGGACCTCGGCGGCCCAAATGACCGGGTTCACTTCGGTCGGCGACATGACGGAGGCTGCGTGCGTCATCGTGTTTCTCTTGGCCAGTGGCGTGTGATGTGGAATGATATTTAGGTATGAATCAATTCAAATTCATGGTTTCCCCGCGGTTGATGCAAATTCCGGACCAAGAGCAACCAATGAATGACATTTCCTTCGCCACCCGGACTTCGCGCGATGTGGACGAACACGCCACCAGCGTGAGCGCCTGGGACCAGCAGTACGAGCAACTCACGCCCGGCCGCTTCGAGGGCCGCACCGAGGAGCTGCGCCTTGGCCCGGTGCAGCTGTTCCACGAATCGGCCAACCGCGCGGTGCTCCAGTGCGGCAGCTCGCGCCCCGGCACGCACACGCTCGGCCTGGTGCAGCCGGCGGGGGACGCCGGCTGGTTCTGCGGCCACCCGATCGAGGCGGACCGCCTGCTGGCGGTTTCCTCGGACCACGCGTTCGAGTTGATCGCCGGCGCGGGCATGCGCATCACGGGCGTCTCGATCGACACCGCGCACCTGCGGCGCACTGCCGCGTGCCTGCATGCCGGGGACGACGGGCCGCCATCGCGCCTCGGGCCCCGTGCCGTCGACATGCCGCCGCCGGTGCGCGAGGGACTGAAGGCGCTGATCGCCTCGGCCCTGTCGCTGGCCCGGCAGCAGCCGGCCCTGATGCAGCAGCCGACGGTGCAACACTCGCTCGCGCAGACATTGACCGAAGCCGCGCTCGACTGCATCGCGCCCGGCCCGCGGTCGGCATCGGTGCGGCCCGGCGCGGCGACGCGCCGTCGCATCCTCCACGGCGCGCGCGAGTACATGCGTGCCCACGTCGACGAGCCGATCACCGTGCCCGACCTCTGCGCGGCCACGGGCGCCTCGCGCCGTGCGCTGCAGTACGCCTTCGAGGAGACCCTGCAGCTGAGCCCCGTGACCTACCTGCGCGTGATGCGCCTCAACCGCGTGCGCAGCGAACTGGTCGCGCAAGCCCATGCGACCGTCGGCGACATCGCGGCGCGCTGGGGCTTCTGGCATCCGTCGCGCTTTGCGACCGAGTACCGGCGGCACTTCGGCGAACTGCCCTCGGCGACGCGGGCGCGGCGGGGGCAAGGCGGCTGCAACTCGCTTGTGCTTGCACAGGGGTCATCGGCAATTTCGATGAAATGACCGGCAAACTGGTCATTTATGGCGTGAATGTCTGGAATTCTGGACAGATGACTGCTCCCAGCGACTCAAGTTCGGTTCTGGATCGACAACTGCTCCTCCAGTTGGGCGAGCGGCTCAAGCGCGTTCGTCGGCAGCAAGGCCTGTCAGGCGCCGCCCTGGCTCAGCGCGCCGGCATCTCGCGCACCACACTCGCCGCCATCGAATCCGGCGACCCGTCGCCGTCCATGGGGAACTACGTGCGCGTGATGTCAGCGCTTGGCGTCTCGGCAGACGTGGCCCTGTTGTCAAGCGACGCCATGCAAGTCACCCCGCGTATCGCCGAAGGGCCGCGCGAGCGCCGGGTGCCCGCTGTTTCGGTGCTGGTCAAGGCGGATGGCAGTCACGACGCACAGGATCTTCAAAGCCTGACGCTGCACGAGAAGGCGATCAAGTTGATGCGCAGCGATCCGGCATTGATCGCGCAAGCCCTCGCGACCCTGGAAAACTGGCGCAACTCGGGAAGCACGCACTCACGCTTTCTGTGGGACGAATGGTCGGTCATCCTGCACCGGCGCGAATGGCGTCGCGCCCTCAGCATCTCTCGCCGAGGGAAGGAGTTGCGGCAAGCCTCGCCGGTGCCGACGATCCTGCCGCCGCTCGTCCGTGCTGCCGTCCTTGAACAGGTCGGCGCGCTGAAAAAGGGCGTACAGCTCGGGTCGAAGCCACGCGCAACACAGAAGGGGGTTGGATGAACCGGGAAGATCTCGAGCACACCATCCGAGCCGCTGCCGATGTGACCAACGAGTACGAGTTCATCGTCGCTGGCAACCGATCCATCCTGGGTCCGATCTCGACGATACGGACAAGCGGAACATGCGGGCGCGCATCAGACGCTGGTGAAGCTGCTGCGCGAGCGCGGTTATGCCGTACCGTAGCCCCGGCACGGTCAACACGGCAGCGCGGCGGGCCGCACGGTTCGCGTGAGCGGCCCCGTGCCGGATGTCCGACGCCCGTGCCGGCAGGCCGCTATGGCGCGCCACCAGCGCCGCGCAGCTCGGCCAGTCGCCGGGCCACGAGCAGCGACCACTTGTCGAACGCATTCCTGGCGTACGCCCAGCTCTGGAACGAGCTCATGTAGCCGTTCGCCCAGGTCTGTGCGGCGCCTGCTGTGCCGTTGTCGACGTCGGCCGCGTACTTCCGGCCGATCTCCGTGTCGCGGCATTCCGCAAGGACCTTGCCTGCGGCGCCGTCGCGGAACTGCATCTCCATGCCGGTCTGGCCAAGGTACGGCGTCGAGCCTGCGGGCCGGCCCGTGGCGACGCCGGAACCCGCTTCCGCAATGAAGGCATAGGGCACGAGGGTGCCGGTCACGCTCTCGGCGACACCCGTGGGCACCAGGTCCGTGAGCGCGACCCGGATCACCACGACGCCCGGGCCGGCCTGTTCGACGACCTGCATATTGGCCTGGAGGGCCGTCTGCAACGAACGGTAGAAGTAGTCGGTCAGCGTCTTCAGGTCGCTGGGGTCGACGGTCGACGGCGCTGCGTTCTTCGCGGGCGCGAGCGACACCACGATGCGCGAGACCATGGCCTTGTCGTAGCGCTTCGGGTCGAGGGCCGCGTCGCGCCAGCATTCGATGCCGTCGAGCCCGGCCGCCGGCTTGAGCCTTGCGTAGTCGCTCAGGAATCCGCTTCGCGTCATGCGCGTGGCGTCGCTGGCTGTCACCGCGGTGCCGCTGCCGAGCGCCGCGTTGTAGGCCTGGCATCCGGCCAGGCATGCCGCGGCCAAGGCAAGGAGCGCGAGGCGCGAGAGGCGTGCCGTTGCCCCAACCCGTCGGGACATGCGTCTACTTGTGGTCATCGATTTTTTCCATTCAGGGTTGCGCGCGATCGCGCGGAGTGGGCGGGCGAGGGACGCCCGTCCGAAGCGAGTCGCAGCGCGCCACGAAGTTGACCAGCACGCTCGCCGTCCAGGCAAAGGCGAAGATACCCGACATCGCAATGACGGGCGGCACCATTGGGGCCCACGAAGTGGGCCGGTCACGGCGGATCGCTGGATCTCGACTGTCCCGACCAGGCCGAATCAGGGCAAGCCAATCCGCTGGAATTTGGTTAACGTCCGGCGGCGGGGAGCAGACACCATCCAAAGGAGTTCGCTGTGCCCGAGACTGCCCATCGCGGGACCACGCAGGCCCGCCCCGCCGCGCCGACCCTGATGTCACGCGCGCCCGCCTGAGGTCCCGCCTCCCCTTGCCGGCTCATCCCTTGCCCATGTCGCTTGCGGCGCTCCCGCAGCGGCTGCCGTCGCGCCAACCGCGTTCGGGGCTTTGGCTGCATCTGGTCGCACTCTGCTTGCTCCTCGCGTGTGGCAGCGCCACGGCGCAAGCCAGCCGTAATGTCCTCGTCCTGTATTCCAACGGCAGGCTGGTGCCCGGCAACGTCGATGTCGAGGCCGGACTGCGAGCATCGATCGTCAGCACCATCGACAGGCCGGTGCACATCAACAGCGAATTCCTCGACCGGCCCGAGTTCGTGGGAGCCGCCTACGAGCAGGTGATGCTTGCGTACCTGCGCGAAAAGTACGTGGAGCATCCGCCGCAGTTGGTCGTGGCGGTCGGCCGCGATGCGCTGGACTTCCTGCTGCGCCAGCGTTCGCAGCTCTTTCCGGGCGTGCCCGTGGTGCATGCCGCGGTCATCGCCGCGATGCCGCCACGCCTCGGCCCGCTGCCCGACGACGTGGTCGGCGTTCCGATCGACTACGACATCCAGGGCACGGTGCTGCAGGCCTTGCGCTGGCATCCCACGGCGACGCACTTGCTCGTCGTCACCGGATCGACGAAGCGCGACCGCGAGTGGGAGTCCATGCTGCGCGAACGCACCGCGCCGTTGCGCGATCGCGTGCAGATCGAGTTCGCAGCCGGCGTGCCCACCGACCAGCTCGAGCGGCGCCTCGGCAGCCTGGATCGAGACTGGCTGGTGCTGACAGGCGGCTTCTACCAGAGCGGCAACAGCCTGTGGTCCACGCCGCGTGACGCGGCCGCGTTCATCGCGCAGGCATCCGCCGTGCCCGTCTACGGACCGATCAGCACCTTCATCGGCACGGGCGTGGTCGGCGGCCGGGTGCCGCGCTTCCAGAACGCCGGCGACCAGGCCGGCGAGATCGTGAACCGGCTGCTCGACGGTGAGCCGCCCGCCTCGCTCAAGCTCCCCGCGGTGATGGCCAATACGCTGATGGTCGACTGGCGGCAGGCGAATCGCTGGGGCATCGCCGACGAGGACATCCCGCTCGACGCCGTGGTCCAGTTCAAGCGGCCTTCGTTCTGGGAGACCTACCGGACGGCCGGCCTGCTGGGCGGTGCGGCCATTCTTCTGGAGACCGGCCTGATCGCGCTGCTCCTGTTCGAGCACCATCGCCGACTCAACGCGGAGACCGCGCTCGCCCAGCGGGGCACCGAGCTGGCGCACGCCTCGCGGCTGGCGGTCGCCGGCGAACTCACCGCATCGATCGCGCATGAGATCAACCAGCCGCTGGCCGCCATCCTGTCCAACGCCGAAGCGGCCGACCTGCTGCTCAAGTCGGGCCGCGGCAGCCCCGAGATGCTCGATGCCATCCTGGCCGACATCCGGCGCGACGACATCCGCGCCAGCGAGGTGATCTCGCGATTGCGCACGCTGCTGGCCCGGGAGGTCGGCAAGCGCGAGCCCTTCGAGCTCAACGCCGCGATCGCGGATGGTTGCGAGTTGCTGGCTGCGGAAGTGCGACGGCGCGACATGCGGCTCGCGGTGCGTCCTTGCGCAGATCCGGTGCAGGTCGTCGGCGACGCGGTGCAGCTCCAGCAGGTTCTCATCAACCTCGTCATGAACGCGATGGATGCCATCGGCGACCGACCGGAGAACCGCCGCTCGATCCGGGTGGCGACCGTCGAGCAAACCGAACATGTCGAGATCAGGGTGAGCGATCGCGGCGAGGGCGTGACCCCGGAGAACCTGGCCAGGTTGTTCGATTCCTTCTTCAGCACCAAGAGCCGCGGCATGGGCCTTGGACTGTCGATCTCGCGCAGCATCGTCGAAGCGCACGGCGGAAGAATCTGGGCCGTGAGCACGCTCGGCGTGGGCACCACGTTCCACATCCAGTTGCCGAAGTACGTCCAGGCGAACGGCTCGCCGATGCAGCACACGGGCCCCGAGGCGAGCCATCCGGGAGAGCCTCATGCGGGCCACGCCGCTGGCGATCCTGCCCGGGCATGAAGTCCTGCAGCGGCCTGCGTGCTCGTGCTGGGTCCTGGCGAAGATGGGGGCTTGGTTGCCATTCATCTCTCCATTGGTTGCAGACCTTCGGCGCAGCATCGTGGCAGGGCATGCGGCCTTTGGAAATCAGAACGACGGGCAGCCGATTTGCCTCGAAGGGCAATCGCTCGCCAGGCTGTAGACGCGTGCCTTCGCTGCATGCATAGTCGCGTCCGAACGCGCCATGAACGATCCATCCGCACCATCGCCTACACCATCGCCCGCCCCAAGGTCCGCGAACGACCTCGCGCAGGAGCGCACCGACCTCGCCATCGATCGCACAGTAATGGCAGCGGACCGCTCGCTGATGGCCTGGGTGCGCACCGGCCTGTCGATGATCAGCTTCGGTTTCACGATCTACAAGATCATCGAAGGCTTCACGCAGCAAGGCGGCCAGGTGCACAGCGCCAGCATGGCGCGCAACGTCGGTCTCTTCCTCACGGGCCTCGGCACGGTGGCCGTCGTGATGGGCACCGTCGAATACTGGTATCGGCTCAAGGGCCTGCGCCGCGACCGCCCGAACCTGCGGATCCTGCAGCCCTCGCTCGTGATGGCGCTCATCATGTCGGTTGCGGGCGTGCTCATGTTCCTCGGCATCGTCTCGCGCGTGCTCTGATGCATGAGCTGCTCGAACCCTTCGTCCGCACCTGGGCGGACATCACGAACGGCAGCCACAGGCATGTGCCGCTGGCTTTCCGCTTCATCCTGCAGCCCTGCGTCGCGGCCTTCTTCGCCTGGCGTGCCGGCCGGCAGGACGCGCGCGAAGGCCGTCCGCTGTACTTCTGGGGCCTGCTCACGGACTCCGCCCGCCGGCCCGACGCGCTGCGGGAGGGCTGGAAGCACATTGGCAAGGTCTTCAGCCTCGCGATCGTCATGGACTGCGTCTACCAGCTCATCGAGCTGCGCTGGATCTACATCGGCGAGGCCTTGATGATCGCGACGCTGCTCGCGGTGCTTCCCTACCTCGTGGTGCGGGGCCTGGTGCATCGCGTGCTGCGGTCGCGAAAGTAGGGACTGCGCCTGCGCTGCCCCAACGTGCAATTGGCGGCGATGCGATGCCTCGGGAGAATGCCCACTCCCCGCCACTCCCGCTGCGCATGCGCCAGAACCCTGTTGTCCACGTCATCGACGACGACGACGCCCTGCGCGTCGCGCTGCTGCGACTGCTCGATGCGGCCGGCCATGAAGCGCGCGGCTATGCATCGACTGGAGAATTCCTCCTCCATGCGCTGCCGCCCGAGCACGCCGGCTGCCTGTTGCTCGACGTCAACCTGCCCGGCCCGTCCGGCCTGGAACTGCAGGAAGTGCTGGAGCAGCATGGCTGCACCTTGCCCGTGGTCTTTCTCACCGGCCGCGCCGACGTCGCCTCCGGCGTGCGAGCGATGAAGGCCGGCGCGGTGGACTTCCTGCAGAAGCCGGTGCAGCGCGAGACCCTGCTCGGCGCGCTCGAGCGCGCGCTTGCCAAGGATGCCGCCCAACATGCACTGCGCGACGAGTCCCGGGAGCTGCATGCCTTGTTTGCCAGCCTGACCCCGCGCGAGCGCGAAGTGTTCGACCTCGTGATCGGGGGCAAGCTCAACAAGCAGATCGCGGACCAGCTCAAGACCAGCGAGCGCACGGTCAAGACGCATCGCGCGCAGTTGATGCTGAAGCTCGGCGCCGAGTCCGCAACGGATCTGGGCGCGCTCGCCGAGCGGCTTCGCCGGACAGGCTGAGCGCATACCCCGCGCGGGGACCAAGTCGAGATGGCAAAGCCACATCAACTCAAGATCTTGGGCCGCGGCTGCAGCACGCCCGCCAGCGTGGGGAACAGCAGCACGCTCAGCAGCGCGGCGCCGACCAGCGCCGCCGAGGCGTCCGGCCTCATCGAGCCGGTGTGCGCGCCGATCTCGCCGATCACGACGACGATCGACAACGACGGCACCGCAGAGGACAACGCGAAGGGCAGCGACTCCCCCTTGGCCAGCTGCCCGCGATAGAGAAGCACCGGCACGCCACGCACCAGCAGGAAAAGCAGCACGAACGCCGGCACCAGCAGCATCGTCCTGGTGTCGCGAGCGAGCGCGGTGATGTCGAACTTGATGCCGGTGCCGACGAAGAAGAAGGGATAGAACCAGGCGAAGGACAGGGTCTCGAGCTTGTGGCGCAAGGGTTTACCGACCGGCCCGCGCGTGGCCTGCCCCACCACCATGCCGGCGGCGAACGCACCCAAGATGTTCTCGAAGCCGAAGGACTGCGCGATCAGCAACATCACACCCAGCAGCAGCAACGAGAAGCGCACCGGCATCTGCGTGCTGCTGTTGATGTGCCGGTCCAGCATGGCCTGCAACCGTGGCGGCCGCGCGCGCAGGCCCGTGACGATCGCAGCGCCGACGATGACGAGGAAGACGAGCAGGAAGCCGGCCTCCTTCAGGCTGCTGTACTGGGTGGACAGCAGCACCGACATGGCGACGATCGGCGCCACCTCGCCCATGGTACCGGCCGCCATGAGGAGCCGGCCGAAGCGCGAGTCCATCCGTCCGTCGTCGCGCAGCGCGGGCACCAGCATGCCGAGTCCGGTCGTGCAGAGTGCCAGCACTGTCATCAGCGGCGCATCGACGTTCGGAATGAGGTGCATCGCCCCCACCACGGCGAGGCCCACCCCCACCGACAGGACCCAGCCGCCGACCCCGAGCAGCAGCGGCCTTCCCTTGATCTCGCCGAAGTCCAGTTCGATGCCGGCCATCAGCAGCGTGGTCGCCATGCCGAAAGTGAACATGTGCAGGACGAAGCCATCGAAGGTCGCGAAGCCGAGCACGTGCGGACCGATGACGATGCCCAGCAGGACCTCGAACACCACGACCGGCACCCTGGATCCGATCGGAATCTCGCCGAGCAGCGGCGCCAGCACCGATGCGACGAGGACCCAGAAGACCGGTATGTGGTTCACGGGAGTGACTGCGGGTGATGTGCCCGCCATGGTGCGATGTCGCGAGCCGCAGAACCATCGGCTCGAAGGGCAGGCGAGCTTCCCTTTCGGGCAGCCGGATTGCCCAACGACCCGCTTTCGTCGGGCCGGCGCGCGCGCAATGATGAGACGCGATGAACGCATCCATCGGAAAAGGACGGCAAGCCATGACCCTGCTCACCCGAAGCGTCGGCCGGCCCGGCAACCCCTGACGCGTTGCGGTCGCCACCGGTCCGCTCGATGAACCCGATCCCCAGCGGCGCAGTACTCGTGGTGGACGATGACGACAGCATGCGGCAGGCCATCGAGCGGCTGCTGCACGCAGCCGGATCGAACCCGCGAACCTATCCATCGGCGGAAGCGCTGCTGGCCGAGAGCCCTGTCGAAGGCGCCGCCTGCATCGTCACCGACTTCCAGTTGCCGGCGATGTCCGGTCTCGAACTGCTCACGGAATTGCGGTCACGGGGCAACCAGACGCCGGTGATCGTGGTCACCGCGCACGACACGCCAGCGCTGCGGCAGGAGGCGATGCGGCGCGGTGCGTGTGCCTACCTGGCCAAGCCCTTCCTTGGCAGCGACCTGCTCGCCGCGATCGAAGTGGCGCGCGGATCGGCGCCCTCACCTACCGCCGAGGATGCATGACTACTGCCGCGGGACGACGCGCGCGCCTTCGCCGCTGCCTTCGATGTAGACGCGTTGCCCCACGCGCAGGCCCGGATTGACCGGCTGCGAGATGGACAACAGCACGCCGCTGCCGGTGCGCACGACGACCTGCTGCCCCGGCGCGGGCTGGTCGTATCTCTTCTGCACCTCGTTGCCGGCCACGGCGCCACCCACGGCGCCCAGGACCATGGCCACGTCGCGCCCGGTGCCGCCACCGATCAGGCTGCCGATGCCCACGCCCGCGAGCCCGCCAGCGACGGCGCCGAGGCCTGCGTGATGGTTGCTCTGCAACTGCGTCGGGGTGATCTGTTCGATCGTGGCCTGGCGGACCTCCATCGCGCCGGGTTGCGCGCCAGGCGCCGCGCAGGCTGCAAGCGCCACGGTCAAGGCCACGGCGCCGATACGGGAAACGAGATGACCAGTCATGAATGCTCCTTGGGTTGGGATTCGTGCATGCAACGCAGGAGGAAGGCCTTTGAGTTGCACACGCGCGTGAGACCTTGAATTTACGCAATCCAACATATCGCTGGCCACAATTGTTGATCAATTGTTATAATAAAGTTCTAGGGTGTAGCGCCGCAATCGTGCGGTGCACAGGTCAAGCGTCGGTCGGGCCGCCACGCGGATGAACCACGACCATGCACCACAGGCCTCGCGCCCCGCGGCATTCCCACGCGACCTCGAATCAAACTTCGCACGATCATGTCGACTCGGCATGGCTGCCTGAGGGCTCGACCTCCACATCCACGCCGAGTGCCCGGCGGGCGCGCGATGAATTGCCGTGGCGCAAGTTGATGCGTGCAATTGCCGGCAAGAGGCAGCCATTCCATCGACGGACACCTCAAGAGCTCGCGCGGTTCCTGGAGCAACAGCACGCGGGCTGCAAGGCGCCGCTGCTTGCGGAAGATGTCCTGCAGATGCTCCACGAGGGCCGCGGCGAGTTGGTGGCAAGCCGATCGGCGCTGGCCTTCGTCGTCGACCACGGGCCGCAGGTGGGCCTTGAGCTTCGATACCTGTTCGTCATGCCCGGCCACCGCAAGCGTGGTGCAGGCCGCGCCTTGATCGCAAGGTTGCGCGCCCGGTATGCAGACTTTCAATTCTTCTGCAGCTTCCGGGATGCGCACTGGATACGCTTCGCGCAGCTCGCCGGCTTCGAACCCCGCCAGCACGACGACGGCCTGTGGCATGTGACGACCGCGCCCGCTCAATTGCAGGGACATCCGGCACCCAGCCAGTCGCTTCGCGCGCCCGGTTCGCATGCGCCGGGCTCCGCACCGGACGGCGCAGGAATCCAGCGCCCGGGTCGACCACGGGGCAGGTTCGCGCGATTCCTGGGCCGTCTGCGCGGCCGTAGCGACCGCCGCGGTTTCATGCCTTGAGGCCTGAACCGCCCGGCGCGGCAACATGCGCTGCGCCTGCAGGCGCTCGCGCCGGCTGGGCGCGTGAACCCCTGGGCCGAAGGCCGACTACGACTGCTGCCCGAGCAGCCCGCGCTTCGCCAGGTTGCGCATCAACGCCCCGATGCCGAAGGTCCAGCGCTCGGCCTGCTGCGAATGCACGACCCGGTTGGTCAGCGCGCCCAGTTCGGGCGCCGAGACCGTCACCCAGTCGCCCACCATGTGCGTGAAGCCTTGGCCCGGGCCGTGCCGGTCCTGCGTCGGCGCGAACATGGTGCCGAGGAACAGCATCAGGCCATCGGGGTAGTCGTGATGCCGGCCGATGGCCTGGCTCACCAGGTTGAGCGGATCGCGGCTGATCTTCGAGAGCGAACTCGCGCCTTCCATCTCGAAGCCGTCCGGCCCGGTGACCTGCAGGCCGACCGTGATGCGGCGCACGTCCGCGATGCCGAAGTGCTCGTCGAACAGGCGAATGAACGGCCCGATCGCGCAGGAGGCGTTGTTGTCCTTGGCCTTGCCGAGCAGCAGCGCGCTACGGCCTTCGAAGTCGCGCAGGTTGACGTCGTTGCCCAGCGCCGCGCCGCGCACGTGGCCCTGGCTGTTGACGGCCAGCACGACCTCGGGCTCGGGGTTGTTCCAGACCGAGCCTTCGTGGATGCCCGCATCGGCGCCGGTGCCGACCGCGGACAGCACGGGCGCCTTGGTGAAGATCTCGGCGTCGGGGCCGATGCCGACTTCGAGGTACTGCGACCATACGCCCTGCGCGATCAGCACCTCCTTGACCTTTGCGGCTTCCGGCGAGCCCGGCACGATGCCGGCCAGGTTGTCACCGAGCACGCTGCTCAGCCCGGTGCGGATCGACTCGGCCTTGGCCGCATCACCGCGCGCCTGTTCCTCGATGACTCGCTCCAGCAGGCTGGCCACGAAGGTGACGCCGCTGGCCTTGATGGCCTGCAGGTCGCAGGGTGCGAGCAGCCACGGCTTTTCCGTGTCTCGCAAGCCTTCGTCGCTGTTGGCCAGCACGTCGTCGAGCGCGGCAAGGGACGGGGCGGAGCCGTCTTTCAGGGCCGCACGGACCTTCGCGACCGGCACGTCGAGTTCGAGCAGCTGGCTGGCGGTGGGCGCGATGTGCGACAGGTCATGCAATTGCCCCTGGTGCACCGCCACCAGCACCGGGCCGACATCCGGCTGCCACATGCGCCCGACCAGCGTGGCGCGCTCGGCATCGGCTGGCAAGGCTTGCTGGGAATTGAACGTGGCTGTGGGCATGGAGGTCTCCGGAGGCGGTGGTTTCGGGAAGGCGATCTGCGACGCCGGCATGCAGGGCCGGCGCGCGTGCTGCGTTTCGGCAGCGTTGTGCGAGCTGCCGATTCAACCACGCTGAGGCGCATTGCGCACGCATCGAGGTGCGAGCGGCCAGGCTGCGGTCGCGGTGTGGCATCGGGCAGTCATCGGCTCGCTTGCGGAGACTCTGGACACGGCCCCATCAGGCGCTTCGCTACTTGCGAATCACCGCCGATCCATCCGGCTCGGTGCAACCTGCGCGGTAGACGCCGTAGACGTGGTGGGCAGCCTCTTGACCGCGACGGCCCGTTCGGCCCACGGACTCAACGTGCAGCGGTCTGCGCGGCATGCGCTTGTGCGGCACGCACCCGCGCAACCTGCGCCGGCAGATCGGCCCACGCCGGTTCCTGCGGCGCGAAGCGTGCGCGCGTGTAGGCGGCCAGCTCCGCAATCTGCCGGTCGTCGAGCGCCTCGCGAAACGCCGGCATGAAGCCGATGTCGCGCGATGCCGGCTCGCGCACGCCGTCGAGAATCGTTTGCAGCAGGTTGTCAGGCGAGGCGCTCGTGAGGTTGCTGTTGAGCGCGAGCGGCGTGTTGACGCCGAGCAGGGTCGGGCCGTTGCCGTCATGGTGGCAACTGGCGCAGGCGCTGTCGAACATGCGTTGCGCGGGGCCCAGCAGCAGGCCTTGGCGGCTGGCTGCGTTGGCAACGACCTGCCTTGCCTTCATGGCGGCGGCCGCTTCGGTCGATGCCGGGTTGAACGACGCGAGGTAGGTGGCCATGGCGCGGATGTCGGCATCCGGCACCGCGCCGAGTTCGCGCACCACCTCGGCCATCGGGCCGCCGGCGATGCCGTGCTGCGCGCTGTGCCCGTTGCGCAGGTAGCCGTACAGTGCATCGGCATTCCACGGCACCGCGGATGACGAGCGCGCGGTGAGCGAGGGCGCCTCCCAGTCGTCGACCATCGTGCCGGCAAGGTAGGCGTTGCCGCCCTGCTCCGCGCCGAGCGCGTTGCGCGGCGTGTGGCAGGCGCCGCAGTGGCCGAGTCCGTTGACCAGGTAGGCACCACGGTTCCATTCGGCGCTCTGCGTGGTCACGGGTTGATACGGCGTGGGGTCATGGAACATCGCGTTCCAGAAGCCCATGAGCGGGCGCACACTGAACGGGAACTTGAGTTCGGATGCCGGCGTTTCGTTGCGCACCGCGGGCTGCGACATGAAGTACGCATAGAGCGCGGTGAGGTCGTCGTCGCTGGTCTTCGCGAAGGCGGTGTAGGGGAAGGCCGGGTACAGGCGATGGCCGTCGCGCGAGATGCCTTCGCGCATGGCGCGCTGGAAGGCGCTGAAGGACCACTGGCCGATGCCCGTGTCAGGGTCCGGCGTGAGGTTGGTGCTGTAGAGCGTGCCGAAGGGCGTTTCCATCGCGCGGCCGCCGGTGTTGGGTTGCCCGCCGGGCGCGGTGTGGCATACGGCGCAGTCTCCGATGGACGCGAGGATGCGGCCGCGTTCGATGGTGGCTTCGGTGTAGACCGAGGCACTCAAGGCCACGGGCGCGATGGTGGAGCGCCAGCCGAACAGGGCGGCGATGGCGCCGATGCTGCCAAGGACAAAAGCCGTCGCCCAGGCGGTCTTGCTCCTTCTCCCTCCGGGAGAAGGCTGGGATGAGGGTGCGGCTGAGTCAGCGCTTGGCGACCGCTTGCCCTCACCCCTGCCCTCTCCCGGAGGGAGAGGGAGTAAATCCGGTGCACCTTGTCCTGGAGGGAGCGGATTCAACGCCGCCAGCACCACCTCCGGCGTGAACGGCGGCGAGCGGAAGCGCACGCCAGTAGCGTCGAAGATCGCATTGGCAATGGCCGCCGTCCCCGGCACTGACGACGACTCGCCTGCCCCCAACGCCGGCTCTCCGGGGCGCGGCATGTGGACGACATCGATCACCGGCACTTCGCGGAAGTTGATGATCGGGTAGCTGCCCCATTCGCGACTCGCCACCGTACCGGCGTTCGGCGTACCCTGCGGCGTGAACCACACCTTCTCCTTGAGCGCACGGCTGGTGGTCTGGATCACGTTGCCGTGGATCTGGTGTTCGACGCCGGCCGGATTGATGACCAGCCCGGCGTCATGCCCGACAACCACGCGGCGCACATGCACCTCGCCGGTCTTCTGGTTGACCTCGACATCGGCCACCCAAGCGGCCCATGCGGCGCCGAAGCCCGGCCACTTGCTGTGCATGTAGCGGGCATAGGCCACGCCCTGTCCGAAGAGGATGTCGCCACCGGCCCCAAGCCCGCCATCGGCGTTCCCCCGCGGCCCGGTGCGCATGCGCCAGCCGGCCCTTTGCGCGGTGGCGCGCAGCAGTTCGGCCGCGCGCGGATCGGGCAGGTGTCGCAGCCGGAATTCGACCGGGTCGATGCCCGATGCGGTCGCCAGTTCGTCGACGTAGGACTCGTGCGCGAACGAACTCGGCAGCGCCGACACACCGCGCAGCCACGATGCGCGCACGATCGGCGGCATGTCGTTGACCTTGACGCGCAGGTTCTCGTACGCATACGGCGGGCGCGCGGTGCGGTCGCCCATCTCGAAGGCCTGCGCGACCGGCTCGATGGTGCGCGTCAGCAGCAGCGCGAGCGTGGGCGCGCCGTTCGAGGGGTACGAGGTCTCGAAGTCGTAGGCGGCCACGCTGCCATCCGCCGCCAGCCCGCCGTTGACCTGCATGAGTTGCGCGGCGCCCTTGGGCTCCCACACGTGCTCCTGCTCGCGCGTGAGCTGCACCCGCACCGGCGCATGGACCGCGCGCGAGAGCAGCGCGGCATCGGCCGCCACATCGTCGGCACCATTGCGGCCGTAGCAGCCGGCCGCTTCCATGCGGATGACTTCGATGGCGACATCGGGCTGGCCGGTGAGTCGCGCGAGATCGGCGCGCAGCACGTGCGGGTTCTGCGTGCCGGCCCAGACGGTCAGTACCGGGCCGCCATGCGCATGCGGCGAAGCGTCGCCGCGCCAATCCGCCAACGCGCACGACGGGCCGATCGACGCATGCATCTGGTACGGCCACACGTAGGTGCGCGGCATCGGCTGGGCCGCGCCGGCGAGCGCGCCTTCGACATCGCCCTCGTCGACCAGCAGGCGCTGCGTCGACGGATTCGCACGCAGGGCGCCTTCGAGGTCATCCAGCGAAGGCAGGCCCGGCCACGCCTTCCATGTCACGCGCAGTTCGCGCAGCGCCTGCTCTGCATGTTCCTCGCGCTCAGCCACGACGCCGACGAAATCGCGGATGACGACGACGGCGCGAATGCCGGGGATGTGCGCGATCGACGACTCGTCGACCGATTCCAGCGTATTGCCGATGAAGTCGCCGTGGTCCGCGCCGGCATACGGCGGCCGCACGACGCGACCGTGCAGCATGCCGGGCACCCTCATGTCGTGCACGAACACGGTGTCGCCCGCGAGCTTGGCCGGGATGTCGACGCGCGGCACGCGGGTGCCGACCAGGCGGTAGTCGGCTACCGGCTTGAACCGGATCTCGCCTTCGAGCATCTGCACGCTGCGCTGGCCTTGCAGCAACTCGGCGAAGCTGCGGCCCACCGTGGCATCGGCGCGCGCATGCACTCGGCCTTCGGTCACGGTGAGTTCGGCCTCCTGGATGCCGAGCCATTCCGAGGCCTGCGCGATGAGCCAGTGGCGTGCCTGCGCAGCCGCCATGCGCAGCGGCGCGGCATGGATCTGGATGGAGGCGCTGGCAATGGTGGCGCCCTGATTGGGAGCGCGCGAGGTGTCGCCGAGCACCATCTTCAAGCGCGCCAGCGGCAGGTCGAGTTCCTCGCACACGATCTGCGCGAGCGAGGTCTGCAAGCCGGTGCCGAGGTCGACGTGGCCGTTGAGCGCGGTGGCGCTGCCGTCGTCCCAGAGTGCCAGCAGGATCTCGGGGCCTTCGGCGGGATTGCCCGGCACGCCGGGGGGCTGGCCCGGCGCCGGTGCGGGCGGGGGCGGGGTGTCGCGCACGATGACGAGGGCGCCATCGGCCTGGAGGAAATCCGCGCGGGTGCGGGGCTGGTCGGCGCGGCGTGTCACTCCCTCTCCCTTCGGGAGAGGGCTGGGGTGAGGGTTTGCGGCGGTGGCATGGGCCGCGCTTCTTCGACCGCTGCGGCCCTCCCCTTGGCCCTCTCCCCGAGGGGAGGGGGGATAAATCCGGCGCTCATGATTTGGCGCTCATCAGCACGGCGGCGCGCCGCACGGCATCGAGGATCTCGACGTGCGTGCCGCAACGGCACAGGTTGCCCGACAGCTCGGCGCGGATGCGTTCCTCGCTCGGCTGCGGATCGCGTGCCAGCAGGGCCGCGGCCTGCATCACCATCCCGTTGAGGCAGTAGCCGCACTGCGCGGCCTGCGCATCCTCAAAGGCCTGCTGGACCGGATGCCAGTCGCCGCGTGAGCCCAATCCTTCGAGCGTGGTGATGGCGCGCCCGGCCACGCCATGCGCCGGGATCACGCAAGCGCGCGCCGCCACGCCATCGACCCAGACGGTGCAGGCACCGCACTGGCCCAGGCCGCAGCCGTACTTGGGTCCGTTGATTCCGAGGTCGTTGCGCAGCATGTGAAGCAACGACGCCTCGCGCGACACGCCGGGCAGCTCGACATCGCGTCCATTGACCGTGCATGCGAGCCCGCTGCTTCTCATGCGTCCGTCGTCAGGCGATGTCGGAGGACTGGATGCGCTTGACGCCCTTGGCCGTCATCTGCTTCCACGCTGCGGCCAGCGAGCCGTTGAGGTCGATGCCGCGTGTCGCGTCCTCGATCACGTAGACCTCGAAGCCGGCCTTGCGCGCGTCCATCGCGGTCCAGGCCACGCAGAAGTCGGTCGCCAGGCCGGTCACGAAGATGGTCTTGATGCCTCGCCCCTTGAGGTAGCCCGCCAGCCCGGTCGCGGTCTTGTGGTCGGCTTCCTCGAAGGCCGAGTAGCTGTCCATGTCCTTGTGGAAGCCCTTGCGGATGATGAGCTGCGCGGTGGGCAGCGCGAGCTCCTTGCCGAGGCCGGCGTCGTCCGTGCCCTGCACGCAATGGTCCGGCCACAGCACCTGCGTGCCGTACTTGAGCTTCGTGGTCTCGAAGGGCTTCTTGCCCGGATAGGTGCTGGCGAAGGACGCATGGCCTGCCGTGTGCCAGTCCTGCGTGACGACGATGTTGTCGAAGGCCGGTGCGAGCTTGTTGATGACCGGAATCACCTCGTTGCCGCCCTTCACCGCGAGCGTGCCGCCGTCGAGAAAACAGTTCTGTACGTCGACCACGATCAATGCGGAATTGCCGGCCGGCTTGACCTTGGCGGCCGCCCAGACGAGTTGCGGTGCGATCGCGGCCAGCCCGAGTGCGGCGCCGGCGTGGAGGATGGTTCTGCGTTGCATGGTGGTCGCTCCTGTGACGGTTGAGGAAACTTCTTCGGTCAAACGCTGATGTCAAACGCTGAGGTAAGCGCGGCGCACTTCGTCGTTCGCCGCAAGTTCGTCCATCGAGGCCTGGTAGCGGATCTGGCCTTTCTCGAGCACATAGGCACGGTCCGACACCAGTTCCGCGAAGTGCATGTTCTGCTCCGACAGCAAGATGCTCACGCCCTGCGCCTTGAGTTCCAGGATCATGTGCGCCATCTGCTCGACGATCACAGGCGCCACGCCTTCCGACGGTTCATCGAGCAGCACGAGATATGGATTGCCCATCAGCGTGCGCGCCACGGTCAGCATCTGCTGCTCGCCGCCGCTCATGCGCCCGCCCGGGCGGTTCGGCATCTCGCCGAGATTGGGGAACAGCTTGAACAGCCGCTCCGGCGTCCACACCGGTGCGACGGAGCCGTCGGCCCAGCGGCGCTCGGGCTGCTTGCCGACTTCGAGGTTCTCCATCACCGTGAGATCGGTGAACACGCGCCGGTCTTCCGGCACGAAGCCGAGTCCCAGCCGCGCCGCCACATGCGGCTCGCGCTTCGAGATGTCATGGCCCAGGAAGCTCACCGCGCCACGCCGCTTGGGCAGCATGCCGATGATGGCCTTGAGCGTGGTCGACTTGCCCGCGCCGTTGCGCCCCATGAGCGCGACCACCTCGCCGCGCCGCACTTCAAGGTCCACGTCGTAGAGGATCTGCGCGGCGCCGTACCAGGCGCACAGCGCCTTGGTAGTGAGCAGGGTTTCCGGGGTGCTCATGAGGTTTCCTGAATGCGGACTTGACCGTACGCGAAGGGCGCGAAGATACGCGAAGGACGCGAAAGAAGACAAAAAAATTCTTTGCGGTTCTCTGTTCTTCCTTGGACCTCTTTTCCTCTTTGGTTTTCTTTCGCGTCCTTCGCGAAACCTTCGCGTCCTCTGCGTACGGTTCCCGATCCCGTATTCATACCGCCTCCGCCTTCTCAAAGGTCTTTCCAGTGCCGAAGTACACCTCCTGCACCTTCGGATGGTCGCGGATTTCCAGCGGCTTGCCCTGCGCGATGAGACGACCGCGCGCCAGCACGATCATGCGGTCGGCATAGGCGAACACGACGTCCATGCTGTGCTCGGTGAACAGCACCGCCAGGCCGCGCTGGATCACGAGCTCCTTGGTCAGCGCCATCAATGAATTGCGCTCCTTCGGCGCCATGCCAGCCGTGGGTTCGTCCATGAGCAGCAGCTTGGGCGAATTGGCCATCGCGATGGCAAGCTCGACCCGCTTCACGTCGCCATACGCGAGTTCGCTGCAAGGCCGGTCGGCCTGCGCCTTCATGCCGACCTGGTCGAGCAGCGCCAGCGCCTCGTCGCGCTTGTGGTCCGCCGCACGGCGCCACATCGCATAGAGCTTGCCGTCGTGCGACAGCAAGGCCATCTGCACGTTCTCGGCCACGGTCAGCGAGGCGAAGGTCTCTGCGATCTGGAAGGTGCGGCCCACGCCGAGCTTCCAGATCGCGCGCGGCTTCTGACCGACCAGTTCATGCCCGTCGAACTTGATCGAGCCCTGGTCCGCACGGAGCTGTCCATTGACCATGTTGAAGGTCGTCGACTTGCCCGCGCCGTTCGGGCCGATCAGCGCCAGCAGTTCACCCGCCGCGAGGTCGAAGCTGATGCCATCCACGGCCTTCACGCCGCCGAAGGACTTGCCGAGGTTGTTGACTTGAAGCAGCGTCATGTGGATTGGCTCCCGCTCGCGCCCGCTGTGGACGGTGGCGCCACAGACTTGCGCCCCCCGGTGGCCCGTTCGAACAACTGCTTCGCGAAGCCCGCGATGCCCTGCGGGAAAAGCAGCACCAGGATCAGGATGATCGCGCCCAGCATCGCGCGCCAGTAGTCCGTGTTGCGCGCCACCGTGTCATGCAACCAGCTGAACGTGACCGCGCCCACCACCGGCCCGGCCAAGGTCTGCACGCCGCCGAGCAGCACCATCACCAGGCCGTCGACCGACTTGTCCACGCTGAGCGTCTCCGGCGAAATGCTGCCCTTGGAGAACGCGAAGAGCGCACCCGCCAGGCCCGCCGCCGTGCCCGCGATGACGAAGGCCGTCCACTGCATGCGCTTCACGTCGATGCCGATGGCGTCGGCGCGCAGCACCGAGTCGCGCCCCGCGCGCAGCGCATAGCCGAAGGGCGAGAACAGCACGCGGCGCAGCAGGAGGATGCCGGCCGCCACGAGCACCAAAGTGAGCCAGTAGTAGGCCCGCTTGTCCGACAGCCATTCCGACGGCCACACGCCCGTCAGGCCGTTGCTGCCGCCGGTGAACGCATCCCACTGGTAGACGATGGCCCAGGTGATCTGCGCGAAGGCCAGCGTGAGCATCGCGAGGTACACGCCCGACAGCCGCACCGCGAACCAGCCATAGACGAAGGCGCCGATGGCCGCGACCAGCGGCGCGACGACCAGCGCCAGCTCCATCGGCATGCCGCTCGACTTCACGAGCAGCGCCGCGCCGTAGGCACCGAGGCCGAAGTACGCCGCATGGCCGAACGAATGCATGCCTGCCGGCCCCATGATGAAGTGCAGGCTGGCGGCG
This sequence comes from Variovorax sp. dw_308, assembly GCF_019207085.1. Lineage (GTDB taxonomy): Bacteria > Pseudomonadota > Gammaproteobacteria > Burkholderiales > Burkholderiaceae_C > Variovorax. The sequence continues at coordinate 46,757 of NZ_JAATOM010000007.1, forward strand.
AAGAGCGCGGCCACCAGCAGGTCGATCATCAGCACCGTGGTGTAGGGCGAATCGGCCGTGACCAGCGGCAGCGCCATCAGCGCGATGCCGAAGGCGGCCATCGCCCACGCATAGCCCTTGCTCGCGCGGCGCAACGGCTCCTCCGCCATGCCCACATAGCGGCTCGGCGCCTGCGGCCGGCCGAACAGGCCCCACGGACGCCACACCAGCACGATCGCCATCACGACGAAGTCGGCCACCAGCGTGAGCTTGGAGAAGGACACGTCGTAACCCAGGATGTTGACCACCCCGAGCCAGATGCAGACCGCCTTGATTTCCGAAAGCAGCAGGGCCGCCGCATAGGCGCCCGGGATCGAGCCCATGCCGCCCACCACCACCACCACGAAGGCCGCGCCGATGGTGTTGAGGTCCAGCACCAGCGTCGCCGGCTCGCGCGGCAGTTGCAGCGCGCCGCCGAGCCCCGCGAGCGTCGCGCCCAGTGCGAACACCGCCGTGAACAGCCACGCCTGGTTGATGCCCAGCGCGCTCACCATCTCGCGGTCCTGCGTGGCCGCGCGCACCAGCGTGCCCCAGCGCGTGCGGGTCAGCAGCAGCCACAGCAGGCCGAGCACCACCGGCCCGACCACGATCAGGAACAGGTCGTAGGTCGGGAACTGCCGTCCCAGGATCTCGATCGAGCCCTTGAAGCCCGGCGCGCGCGGCCCGAGCAATTCATCGGGCCCCCAGAGGTACAGCACCACATCCTTGATGACCAGCACCAGCGCGAAGGTCGCGAGCAGCTGGAACAGCTCGGGCGACTTGTAGATGCGGCGCAGCAGCACCATCTCGATCAGCGCGCCCAGCACGCCGACCGCCAGCGCCGCCAGCACCACGCCGGGCCAGTAGCCGACGCCGCCGCCGAGCCGGTCGACGATGGTGTACGCCAGGTACACGCCGAGCATGAAGAACGAGCCGTGCGCGAAGTTGACGATGCGCGTGACGCCGAAGATCAGCGACAGCCCCGCCCCCACGAGAAACAGCGAGGAAGCCGAGGACAGCCCGGTGAGGAATTGCAGCAGCAGCGACGAGAGACTCATCCGGACTTCCCTTGAGACGGCTAACGATCAGGTCAGACGCGAGGCGTGCGGCCTCGGCTTAGTTGGCGGCGCGAGCCTTCTTGATCTCGGCCGCCGGCGGCTGGAACTTGGCACCGTCAAGGTACACGTAGTCCACCATCACGCCCTTGCCGTTCTCGTTCTTCGTCTTGCCGACGAAGGCGCCCATGGTCGATTGGTGGTCTTCGGCGCGGTAGGTGATTCGGCCGAACGGCGTGTCGACAGGCAGCCCCTTGAAGGCTTCGACCAGCTTGGCCGAATCGGTGCTCTTCGCCTTCGCGATGCCGGCCGCGACCGACTTGATCATGCTGTAGCCGACGACCGAGCCGAGGCGCGGATAGTCCTTGTACTTCTCGTGATAGGCCAGGAAGAAGGCCTTGTGCTCGGGCGTCTGGATGCCGTACCACGGGTAGCCGGTCACGATCCAGCCGTTGGGCGAATCGTCCTTCAGCGGGTCGAGGTACTCGGGCTCGCCGGTGAGCACGCTGACGACGGCGCGGTCCTTGAACAGGCCGCGCGTGTTGCCCTCGCGCACGAACTTCGACAGGTCCGCGCCGAACAGCACGTTGAAGATCGCATCGGGCTTGGCATCGGCCAGCGCCTGCGCCACCGCGCCCGCATCGACCTTGCCCAGCGGCGGCGCCTGTTCGGCGACGAACTCGACGTCGGGCTGCGCGGCCTTCAGCAGGTTCTTGAACGCGGCCACGGCCGACTGGCCGTATTCGTAGTTGGGGTACACGATGGCCCAGCGCTTCTTCTTCAGCTTGACCGCCTCGGGCACCAGCATCGCGGCCTGCATGTAGGTGCCGGGGCGCAGGCGGTAGGTGTAGTCGTTGCCGCCCTGCCAGGTCATCTTGTCGGTGAGCGGTTCGCCGGCCAGGAAGAAGATCTTCTTCTGCTTGGCGAAGTCGGCCACGGCCAGGCCGGTGTTCGACAGGAAGGTGCCGGTCAGCACGTCGATCTTCTCGCGCGCCACCAGTTCCTCGGCCACGCGCACGGCGTCGCCGGGGTTGGCGTTGTCGTCGCGCGTGATGAGCTCGACCTTCTTGCCGTCGATGCCGCCCTTGGCATTGATTTCCTCGACCGCCAGTTCCATGCCCTTCTTGTAGGGATCGAGGAAGGCGGGCTGCGCCTTGTAGCTATTGACCTCGCCGATCTTGATGACGCCCTGCGCATGCGCGGGAACGAGGGCGGTGGCCAGCGTCGCGATCGCCGCGGCGGTGAAGGTGTGGCGCAGGGGGTTCATGGAAAGCTCCTTAGGGAATGGAAAGATCTTGAATTCGGACTTGACCGTACGCGAAGGTCGCGAAGATACGCAAAGGACGCGAAAGAAGACAAAGAAAACCCTGAAGATCTTTTCGGTTTTCTTTCGCGTCCTTCGCGAAACCTTCGCGTCCTCTGCGTCCGGATGTCCGCATCTGTATTTGCAGCATTTGACGCGCCTCAGCGCAAGCCATCCTGGCCCTTGATCTCAGACACCTGCAATCCGCCGATGCGCGGCAGCGGGCGGCCGCTGTCGGTGACGGCGACGGCGACGACGATCTCGTTGGCGCGCGGCGCATCGGACACGCGGGCCTCGACCGCATCGAAGTGGCTGCGCACGAACGCAGCGTCCTTGTGGCCGAGCGGTACGTCGATGGCGGTGCCCAGCGTGCCGCGCTTCTTGCTCGACGGCACGAGTGCGGCGCCCTTCTCGACGGCCACGCGCAACGGTGCGCCGAGCTTGGGGTGCAGGATGGCGGCGGCGTGTTCCAGCTCGCCGGCCTCGCCGACGATCGCGGCCTTGCCGTAGCTCTGCGCCTCGCCCGGCGCGATGCCGAGCGCCTTCACGCACTTCTCGCCAAGCAGCGCACCCAGCTCCTCGCCGATGGCAATCAGCTCGTCGAGGTTTTCGGAATAGCGTCCCGCGTAGGGGTTGTCGATCACGGCGATGGCAACGGCACGGCGCGTCGGCGGCTCGATGGCCTTGCCCATCTCGATGCGGGTCTCGTCCACCTGAACGACGAGCTTGCGAATATTGGCTGGCATGTCTGTCCTTACTCTTTCATGTCTTCTTTTGCGACTTCTGCGAAACCTTTGCGACTTCTGCGTTCGGCTGCCCGGATTCGGAGGTTCAACGCAATCCATCCCACTTGCTGATGTTCTCCGCCAGCAGCCCACCGACACGCGCGTGGACGCGATAGCCCGTCGTCATCGCGAGGATGAACACGATCTCGTCGGCCGCCGGCGCGCCGGGCACGCGCACTTCGATCGCGTCGAACTGGCCGCGCACATAGCTTGCATTGATGTTGGTGAGCGGCACGTCGAGCGTGGCGCCGGGCGCCCCGACCTTCTTGGTCGAGGGCACGATCGACAGCGCGTTGCCGGGCTGCCCAGTCTTCTCCTCGACCTTGCCCGCACGGTAGGCGGCGCGATCGCCCTTCCATCCGAGCAGTTCGCGCATCGCGTAGCCGCCCGGCACATGCCACAGCGCGCCGTGTTCCAGTTCGCCGGCGGCGCCGACGATCGCGCCCTTGCCGTAGGTGGCGATCTGCTCGACGCTCACGTCCATTGCGGCCAGCAGCTTGTGCGCCATCTCGACGCCCACCGGGTCGAGCAGGGTCATCATCGGCAGGATGTCGGGCTCGTAGCGGCCGGCGAACGGATTGGTCAGCACGGCACCGATGGCGCCACGCACCAAAGGCGTGTCGGCGCGCGGGCCGAACTCGTGGTGGATCTGCTCGACCTGGGTGAAGACGCGGCGGATTTCGATCATGCGGATTTCATTAAGCAAATACTGAACCAACTGCCATCGCCGGCGCCGATTCAGGCGCTGCGGCAATGGAGCATAAGGGCTCGACGACACGGTGCTGGTTCTGGCAAACCAGCACGGCCGAGAAGATGAGGCCGGCGCGTTGCAGCTCGCGTGCACGTGCCACGCCCGCATCGAGTGCGCGGCGCACCTGCGCGGGCGGCAGGGTGTCCACGCCGACCGTCACCGGGATGTCGCCGAGATCGCTGTCGTCCTTGCATTCGCTGGCCGGCCGGCGATGGATGCCGGCATCGTCGACGTTCACGGCGTTGCCGATGATGGTGGCCGCTGCATCGGCCTGTGCGGCGGTCGCGGCGAGCACCGTCGCGCTGTCGGCGATGCCAAGGGAAAAGCTGCGCCCACGCCAGCCGCTGGTGGCCACGCCACGAACCGGCATGTCGGCCGTGATGTCGAAGTGGCCGTCGACGTCGATGCGGCCCGCGTCGCGCGGATCGAAGCGCGCGATGTCGGCGAACAGCCCGACACGCGCCGACTGTCCTGACGCGAGATGCAATGCAATGTCGCCTCCGTTGTTGAGCCATGCGCGCTCGATGCCGGGGCGTTGATAGAAGGAAATCAGCTCCTGCGCAACCGAGCCGGCCACGGCCGCCATCGGCGTGATGAAGCCTGCACGAAACGGTTCGCACGCACGCCACATCCGGCATGCCGCGACGCCCTTCACCGCGCAGTGCGCACCAACAGGCTGACGCAATGCCGGCAACTCGCCCACGAGTTCGCCCAGCACCGTGCCGAAGCGCTGCCATGCCGCCTCGTGCGCCTCGGCGACGACGTCAGGGGCGCCATGCGCCTCGGCCACGATGTCGATCGGGCCATGGCTCCAGTGCCAACGGTGGTTGTCGAGCGCGACGCGCTGTGCGTTCATGGCGACCCCGCCTAACCCAGCATCGGCGGCTGGCCCAATGGCCACGGATTGGCCACATCGACGGCCTGCCACTGCCGTGCCAACGGCGCCCCATCGTCCTGCCACGCACCCCGCGCCAAGGCCTGCTCCAACGGGAACACATGGCCCGTATGCCCGCCGAGCGCCGCATAGTCATCCAGCCGCATGCTGAACTCGATCGGCGCGACGATGGCCGGCGTGGGCACGGTGCCGAAGCTGTTGTCCGGCATGCGCATCACATCCACCATCACGGTGATGCCACCGCCCGGCCACACATAGGCCGGTGCGCCGCCGCAGGTCACGTTGACCAGCGCCTTCTTGATCGCTCGTGTGAGCAACACGGGGTTTTCGCTGACCCCCGCACGCAGGCTGCCGCCGGCGCCTCCGAGGAACAGCACGGTGCACAGCGAAGGCTCGCAGTTCTCGCCGATGCGCTCGACGATGCGGCGCACTTCGGGCGGCATCGGCTGCTCGATCGGCTTGAGCTCGTCGTCGAGCACATACCACTGCGCATGCTCGCCGGTGGTCGATGTCATCAGCAGGCGCAGGCCGGGCTTCGCGACGCCCTCTTCCCAGCCTTCGATGATCGACAGCGGATCGGCGATGTCGGTGCCGCCCCATCCATCGCCCGGGTTCGCCACCTGGAAATAGCGCCCCGGCGTGGACTTGCGCCCGCGCATCTCGATGCCCGACTTCGGCATGTCGAGGCAGCGCCCGGCCTGGTGCTCCGTCAGCACGCCCGTGATGTGGTCGTCCACCACCACCACCTCGTCCGCCACGCCCGCGAACTGCCGAGCGAAGATGCCCACCGCCGCCGAGCCGCAGCCCACGCGCATGCGGTGCTCTTCCACGCCATTGACGATGGGCGCCTTGCCCGCCTGCACGACCAGGCTGGCGCCGCCGTCGATGGTGATGTCCACCGGCTTCTTGTTCCCGAGCAGTTGCATCAGCTCAGCCGTCATGCGGCCTTCCTTCTTGCTGCCGCCGGTGAGGTGGTGCACGCCGCCGAGCGACAGCATCTGCGAGCCGTATTCGGCGGTCGTCACATGGCCCACCACCTCGCCCTTGTAGCGAACGTTGGCCTGCTCCGCGCCGAGGAAGCGGTCGGTGTCGATCTTGATCTTGAAACTGCAATAGCTGAAGATGCCTTCGGTGACCACCGTCACCATGTCGACGCCGTTCGCCTTCGAGCCGACGATGAAGGGCGCGGGCTTGTAGTCCGGATAGGTGGTCGACGATCCCACGCCGGTCACGAACACCTCGTCGGCCAGCAGCAGGTCGCCGTTCCAGTCCGGCTCGCTATCGGCCGGCGCTTCGGCCGCAGGACGCACGAAGGGCACCAGTTCGCCCGTTCCACCCGTTACCGCGCGGCGCAGCAGCACCACCGGATCCACCCGCACCAGCGTCCCGGCGCGGTTGGCATAGCGGTCGCACGCCCCGGTGCGGCCTTCGGAGATCTGGCACAGCACCGGGCAGGCGTTGCACTCGACCTTGGCCGTGCTCATCTTCTCGTTGCGCAGGGGTGCCCGCTCGGGGATGCCGGCGCTGATCACCGGCATGTCCATGCCGGGAAGCCCGTCAGTCTTTGTGTGTTCGGTCATCGTGGAAAATCGCTGGTTTCACCGGCACGGCCCGCGACGGGTGGTGCTTGTGATCGTCTTGCTCTTTGTGTAGCATTCACTCCAATTTGATGTTGTGAACGCTACATCAAACCAATGTAGCAAACGCGACGCCAATGTGCAACGGCGTTTTTACCGAACCAACCTCAAGCCAGCCATGAGCGCCTTCAGCGAAGAAACCGTCCTCACCGTCCATCACTGGACCGACCGCCTGTTCACGTTCACCTGCACGCGCGACCCGGCGCTGCGGTTCTCGAACGGCCACTTCACGATGATCGGCCTGCGCGTCAACAACAAGCCGCTGCTGCGCGCCTACAGCATCGTCAGCGCCAACTACGAGGAGCACCTCGAGTTCCTCAGCATCAAGGTCGAGGAAGGCCCGCTGACGTCGAAGCTGCAGCACATCCAGCCCGGCGACAAGATCATCGTCGGCCGCAAGCCCACCGGCACGCTGCTGATCGACTACTGCCTGCCCGCCAAGCGGCTCTACCTGCTGGGCACCGGCACCGGGCTCGCACCGTTCATGAGCGTGATCCGCGACCCGGAGACGTACGAGAAGTTCGAGCAGGTCATCCTGGTGCACGGCGTGCGCGAGGTCGACGAACTGGCGTACCACGACCTGGTGGTCGACCACTTGCCGGCGCATGAATTCCTGGGCGACCTGGTCAAGAAGCAGCTCCTCTACTACCCGACCGTGACGCGCGAGGACTTCCGCAACATGGGCCGCATCACGGAGCTGATCGAGAGCAACAAGATGACCGACGACCTCGGCCTGCCGCCGATCAACGTCGCCGAAGACCGAGTGATGCTCTGCGGCAGCCCGGGCATGCTGACCGACCTGAAGCACATGCTCGAATCGCGCGGCTTCAAGGAAGGCAACACGTCGACGCCGGGCGACTTCGTGGTCGAACGGGCCTTCGCGGAGAAATAAGGAATACGGGCAGCCGAACGCAGAAGGAAGACAAAAACTTCGCAGAAGTCGCAAAAGGACTTCCAGATTTCTTTCTGAATTCTTTTGCGTCCTTCGCGAAACCTTCGCGTCCTCTGCGTCCGGACCCCGTATTCATCGACCCATCCATGACCAAGGCCTCCAGCACCGTCAACAGCGCCCCGCGCCGAGGCACCGGCGTGCGTGACGCTGCTGCCCAGGCCACGCGCAAGGCCATCCTCAGGGCCGCCACCAAGGTCTTCGCGAAGTACGGCTACGACGGCGGCAGCGTCGAGAAGATCTCGAAGGCGGCCAAGTCGTACGACCGCATGATCTACTACTACTTCGGCAGCAAGGAAGGCCTGTTCATCGCGGTGCTCGAAGGCATCTACCGCGAGATGGACGAGGCCGAGAGCGCGATCCGGCTCGACGCCGACCGGCCCGTCGAAACGCTCACCGAGGTGATCCGTTTCGTGCACGGCTACTACCGCAAAAACCCCGAGTTCGTCACGCTGCTCAACACCGAGAACCTGCACAAGGGCCGGCACATCGCAAAGTCGTTGCGCGCCGGCGAATACTCGTCGCATGCGATCGCCGTGATCCACGAGGTGCTGGCCAGCGGCATTGCGAAGGGCATCTTCCGCGGCGACGTCGCGGCACGCGAGGTGTACCTGCTGATCGCATCGACCGGCTACTTCTATATGTCGAACCGGCACACGCTGACGGCCTTCCTCGGCGAGCCGCTGGAGACGGCGGAAGCGGTCAAGCGCTGGGAAGACTTCGCGGTCGAGACCGTGTTGCGCGCGGTCAGCGCCGGCACCTCCATCGCTTCCACGGCGCACGCCTGACGACCACCAAGGAGTCCTTATGCCCATCGAACTCTGGCTCGCTTTCGTTGCCGCATCGGCGGTGCTGCTGGTGATTCCGGGCCCGACGATCCTCACGGTCATCAGCTACTCGATGGCCCATGGCCGCCGCGCCAACGTGCCGCTGGTCGCGGCCGTCGCGCTGGGCGACTCGACGGCGCTGGTGTTGTCGTTGCTCGGCCTGGGCGCGTTGCTGTCGGCCTCGGCCTTCTGGTTCACGGTGATCAAGGGGGCCGGCGGCCTGTACCTGCTGTACCTCGGCATCAAGATGCTGCGCGCGGGGGTCTCCTCCGCCGAGATGGTTGCGCCGGCCGCGCCGCATTCGCGCTGGCGCCTGTTCGCCAACACCTGGCTGGTCACCGCGCTGAATCCGAAGGGCATCATCTTCTTCGTCGCCTTCCTGCCGCAGTTCATCAGCCCGGCGCGGCCTGTGGGACAACAGATGTGGGTGCTGGCAATCACCTTCGTCGCGATGGCCACGCTCAACGCCACCTTGTATGCGGTGTTCGCGGCGTCGGCGCGCAAGCTGCTCGCTTCGCCACGGGCGCAACGGCGCTTCAACTTGGCGGGCGGCTCGCTGCTCTCCGGGGCGGGCATCTGGGCGCTGCTTGCGAAGCGGCCGGCGTAGGCGACAGACAAGAACGAGATTCACAACCCACGAGGACAGTCCCATGGCAGAAGCAGTTGCAGGCGCGAAATCCGGCAAGGTCGTCATCCAGAACATCGGGCTGCTGCTCTCGGGCGACATCGACAAGCCCATCCTCGACGCCGACACCATCGTCGTGAACGACGGCGTCATCGTCGCGGTCGGCAAGCTCAAGGATTGCGACGTCGAGGGCGCGAAGACCGTCATCGACTGCAAGAAGACCTGCGTCGCGCCCGGCCTCATCGACAGCCACGTGCACCCGGTGTTCGGCGACTGGACGCCGCGCCAGGGCCAGATCGGCTGGATCGATTCGACGATGAACGGCGGCGTGACCACGATGATCTCGGCCGGCGAGGTGCACCTGCCCGGCCGGCCCAAGGACATCGTCGGCCTGAAGGCGCTGGCCATCACCGCGCAACGCGCCTTCGACAACTTCCGCCCCGGCGGCGTGAAGGTGCTGGCCGGCGCGCCGGTGATCGAGAAAGGCATGGTCGAGAGCGACTTCAGGGAACTGGCGGAGGCCGGCGTGGGGCTGCTGGGCGAAGTGGGCCTGGGCTCGGTCAAGGCCGGCTACGAGGCGAAGGAGATGGTTGCCTGGGCGCGCAAGTACGGCATCCAGAGCACGATCCACACGGGCGGCCCGTCGATCCCGGGCTCGGGCCTGATCGACAAGGACGTGGTGCTCGAAGCCGACGCCGACATCATCGGCCACATCAACGGCGGCCACACCTCGCTGCCGGAGGCGCATGTGTGCGAGCTCTGCGAGAAGTCGTCACGCGCGATCGAGATCGTGCACAACGGCAATGAGAGGGTGGCCATCGCCGCCGCCAAGGCGGCGCTGGAACTCAAGTGCCCGCACCGCGTGATCCTCGGCACCGACGGGCCGGCCGGCTCGGGCGTTCAGCCGCTCGGCATCCTGCGCATGGTGGCGATGCTGTCGTCGATCGCGAACATCCCGGCGGAGTTGGTGTTCTGCTTCGCGACCGGCAACACGGCGCGCATCCGCAAACTCAACTGCGGGCTGATCGAGGTCGGCCGCGATGCCGATTTCGTCTTCATGGACCGCGCGCAGCATTCGCCCGCGGCCGGCCTGCTCGAGAGCGTGCAGCTCGGCGACATCCCGGGCGTGGGCATGGTGATGATCGATGGCATCGTGCGCTGCGAGCGGAGTCGCAATACGCCGCCTGCCACTGAGATCCCAGTGGTCGTCTCAGGGGCTCACTGAATACGGACATCCGTACGCAGAGGACGCGAAGGTTCCGCATTCAATGCGCTACCGGTGCGCCTTGAACACCAGATACCGTGCCGACAGGAAGTTGACCGTGAGCCCCGACAAGCTGCCCAGCGCCACACCCAGCGCCGCCACCCACACGCCCTCCAGCCAATGCAGGGTCAGCACATACACCGTGTAGTTGACCGCCGCGCCGCCCAGCATCGCCATGAGGTAGCCCAAGTACTCACGCAACAGGGACGCGTGCCGCGCGGCATCCGCGAAGGCGTAGTTGCGGTTCACCAGCCATGTCGTCGTCGCCGCCGCAAGGAAGGACAGCACGCGCGCCGCATACCAGCCGAACAGCGGCGCCAGCACGTACAGCACCACCACGTCGACCACCAGCCCCAGTACGCCCGCGACGACGAACCACGCAAAGCTGCGCGCCCCTTTCATGGGCGGCGAACCGGGTCGCGTGCGTTGCCTTGCGCGACCGACAGCACGCCGGGGATGACCAGGTAGCGCAGCCGCTTGGCCTCCTGCCGGCCCACGGTCACGGTGTTCAGCACGATGCCGCACACCAGCGACAGCATCGCGCCCAGCATGATGCCGGTGACCAGCACGGCGGTGGGCAGCCGTGGCACCAGGCCGGTCTCCAGGTAAGTGAGCACCAACGGCTCGACCAGCACCAGCGACAGCAGGAACAAGGTCGTGGCCACGAGGGAGAAGAAATCCAGCGGCCGCTCGCTGATGAACAGCCGCGTGATGGTGCGCATGATGCGCCAGCCGTCTCGGTAGGTGGACAGCTTGCTTTCCGACCCCTCCGGCCGCGCGAGGTAGCGGCAGGGCATCTCGGCATAGGGCATGCGCAATTCCAGCGCGTGCACGGTCAGTTCGGTCTCGATCTCGAAGCCCTTGGCCAGCGCCGGGAAGGACTTGGCATAGCGGCGCGAGAACACGCGGTAGCCCGAGAGCATGTCGGTGAAACCGCTGCCGAAGAGCCACGCGACCGAGCCGGTCAGCACCCGGTTGCCGAAGCGATGGCCGCGCCGGTAGGTCTGCCCTTCCTGCGGGTCCTCCACGCGGGTGCCCACGACCATGTCGAGGTTGCCGGCCACCAGCATGTCGACCATCTGCCGCACGTTGCCCAGGTCGTAGGTGGCGTCGCCGTCGACCATCACGTACACGTCGGCCTCGACGTCGGCGAACATCCGCCGCGCCACGTTGCCCTTGCCGCGCAGGGCCACGTGCGTGACGTGAGCGCCCGCCTCCGTCGCAACCGTTGCCGTGTCGTCGCTGGAGTTGTTGTCGAAGACGTGGATCTCGGCCTCGGGAAGCAGCGCGCGGAAGTCGGCCACGACCTTTCCGATCGCCAGCGCCTCGTTGTAGCAAGGGATGACGGCGGCCACACGAAGTGCAGGCAATGCAGCAGGCTTGCTGGCGGAAGACTCGGTCATGGCTCGATGGGAAGGATGCGGTAGGCCCTGACGCCGTCCTTTTCGAGGATCAGGCGGAAGTAGCGGTCGAAATCGGGTTGGGTGTGAATGTAAGGCGCAAGCGCCGTCTTGATGACGATGCTGCCGAAATCCTGCGCACGCAGTTTGCGCGCCAGTTGGGCCGGCGGCAGCATGATGAAGTCGGCATAGCGCCAGGGCCCGAACACGTCGCCATACATCAGGTCCGGCCCGAAGTAGAGCGAATCGTTCAGCATGACCTGGTAGGTCTTGCCTTCGACCGGATGCTCGCGCAGATGGTGCAGCACCTCGTAGCCCGCGATATGGCGCTTGAAGAAGGCCTCGCGGCTTTCAGGCGTGGGCGAGATCTCGCGGATGTTGCGCGCGGAGTGATAGACGCAGGCAGCGCCCAGCAGCAGGATGGCCACGACCCCGATCGCCTTGCCCAGCGTGGTCTCTCGCCGGGTCGGCGGCAGGCTGGCAACGTCCGTAGCGCCCGCGCCGCGCTTACGCCAGGCATTGAGGATCCAGAGGCCAAGCTGATGCCAGCCCACCGCCGCCATCAACGCGATCAACGGCAGCGCCGGCGTGAGGTAGCGCGGGTAGCGCGAGGTCACGGCCCACACCAGCAGCGACCAGCCGCAGAACAACATGGCGCCACGCGCGGCGCGCGATCGCCGCACCACCTCGCCGAAGGGCGCGAGCAGAACCGCCCACAACACGCCATTGGGCGGGTTCGAATGGTTCTCCTGCACGTCGACGAGCTGATGCTGGTAGTCGGCCTCGTTCCAGTTGGTGAAGCCGAAGAGATGCGCGCCCAGGGGATTGAAGGGGTCGCCCGTCATCAGCGCGTTGCGCGCGTACCAGTAGATGCACGGCAGCAGGAAGCAGCCGATGGCCAGCAGCCACACCTGCGGCCGGCGCTCGCGCACCAGCACGATCAGCCCCACCAGCGGCAGGAAGGTCAGCGACTGGTACTTGGAGCCGGCCGCCAGACCGAGGAAGAAGGCGCAGAGCGCGAGCCAGCGCACCCCGCGGTCCGGCGCCTCGGCATCGTCGAAATTGCGCCACCACCACCACAGCGCGACGAAGGCCACCAGCACGAACAGCGACACGGCCATGTCGATGTAGGCGTTGTCGTACTGGCCCATGAACAGCCAGATCGCGGCGCCCATGCAGGCGACGACCCGGCTCGCATGCATCACCCCCAGCCGGTAGATCACCAGCACCGACAGCCAGCCCGCCAGCGCATGCACCAGGTGCGGGAACACGTCGTCATAGACCTGCAACACGGCCGCGTAGAGCAGGTCGTAGTTGTACGGGAACCAGGGATAGCGCAGCCAGTCGTAGACGCCCAGCCGCCCGCTTTCCGCGACCTGCCGCGCATAGGGCAGGTGGTACATGATTTCGTCGTAGGTCACCGGCGGCGCGAGCGGCGCCAACAGCGTGGGCACCAGCGCGAGGAGGAGCCCGACCAGTGCGTAGCGGTCCACCCACGTGACCACGGGCGGCGCGGCAAAGGTCTGCCTGCGCCATCCGCGCCACTGCAAGAGGGCAGCGATCACCCCGGCCGCGACAAGTCCCAGCACCGGCGCCCGCTGCAATGCGCCCACCAGCCCGAGCGCCTGCATCGCCACCACGAAGAGGCCCAGGCCCAGCGAGGTCGCCATGCCCCATTCGAGCCAGCGATCACGCTGCGCCGGTTCAGCCGGGCGTGCAAGGACGGCCTGGCCCAGGCCCCAGCAGGCCGCGACGATGACGGCGAGCGCAGCGTAGTGCGTCGCCGCGAATATCAGCTTCTGAATGTCGGTTCCCCCGCGTCAGAGATTGGGCGCCAGCAGGCGCTCCAGGTCGGCCTCGCTGGCCTGGCGCCGCTGCGCCTGGTCCACCAGCTGGTCATGGCCGATCTTGCCGACATTGAAATAGGTTGCGTCCGGGTGCGCAAGGTAGAAGCCGCTCACGCTGGCGGCCGGCAGCATCGCCAGGCTCTCGGTCACGCGCATGCCGATGTCGTTGCAATGCAGCAGGTCGAACATCGGGCCCTTCACGCTGTGGTCGGGGCAGGCCGGGTAGCCGGGCGCGGGACGGATGCCGCGGTACTTCTCGTGGATCATGTCCTCGTTGCTCAGCGACTCCTGCGGCGCATAGCCCCAGAGGTCGGTGCGCACGCGGTGGTGCATCGCCTCTGCGAAGGCCTCGGCCAGGCGGTCGGCCAGCGCCTTGAGCATGATGGCCGAGTAGTCGTCGAGGTCGTCGATGAAGTACTTCTCCTTCTTCTCGACGCCTAGCCCCGCCGTCACGGCGAACATGCCGACGTAGTCCTTGATGCCGCTGTCCTTCGGCGCGACGAAGTCGGCCAGGCAGCGGCTCGGGCGCATCACGCCGTCGATGATGTGCTTCTCGGTCTGCTGGCGCATGCCGTACCAGGCGAGTGCGGTCTCGGTGCGCGATTCATCCGTGTAGAGCACGATGTCGTCGTCGTTCACCGTGTTGGCCGGCCAGAAGCCGACCACGCCGCTCGCCGTGAGCCAGCGGCCTTCGATGAGGCGTTGCAGCATGCGCTTGGCATCGGCATACACGCGCACCGCCTCGGTGCCGACCACTTCATCCTTGAGGATCGCGGGGAACGGGCCGGCCAGGTCCCAGGTCTGGAAGAACGGGCCCCAGTCGATGTACTTCGCCAGTTCGGTCAGGTCGAAGTTCTTGAAGACGCGGCGGCCGATGAACTTGGGCACCGTGGGCTTGAACGCCGACCAGTCGACGGGCGTCTTGTTGGCGCGCGCCTTGGGCAGCGGCCACAACGGCACCTGCTTCTTGTTGGCATGCTGGTGGCGCACCTTGTCGTAGTCGGCATTCACCTCGTCGATGTACTTGCCGGCCTGATCCGAGAGCAACGATTGCGCCACGCTCACGCTGCGCGAGGCATCGGGCACGTAGACCACCGGGCCTTCATAGTGCGGTGCGATCTTCACCGCCGTGTGCACGCGGCTGGTGGTGGCACCGCCGATCATCAGCGGGATCTTCCTGATGCGGAAGTGGTCGTCCTTCTGCATCTCGCCGGCAACGTACTGCATCTCCTCGAGGCTTGGCGTGATGAGGCCGGAGAGCCCCACGATGTCCGCGCCCTCGACCTTGGCACGCGCCAGGATCTCGTGGCACGGGACCATCACGCCCATGTTCACGACTTCGAAGTTGTTGCACTGGAGCACGACCGTGACGATGTTCTTGCCGATGTCGTGCACGTCGCCCTTCACCGTGGCGATGATGATCTTGCCCTTGGTGCGCACGTCGCGTCCTGCGGCTTCGTCGCGCTTCTTCTCTTCCTCGATGTAGGGGATGAGGTGGGCCACGGCCTGCTTCATCACGCGGGCCGACTTCACCACTTGCGGCAGGAACATCTTGCCCTGGCCGAACAGGTCACCCACGATGTTCATGCCGTCCATCAGGGGGCCTTCGATGACGTGCAGCGGGCGGCCGCCCCTGGCGACGATGGCTTGATAGGCCTCTTCGGTGTCCTCGACGATGAAGTCGGTGATGCCGTGCACCAGCGCGTGGCTCAGGCGTTGGCCCACCGTCTGGGGCGCCTCGGGCGTGCCGCGCCATTCGAGCTTCTTGCTCTCATCCTTGGCGCCGCTTCTGGCGGTCTCGGCCACTTCGACCAGGCGCTCGCCGGCATCGGGGCGGCGATTCAGGATCACGTCTTCCACGCGCTCGCGCAGCGTCGGCTCCAGGTCGTCGTACACGCCGACCATGCCGGCGTTGACGATGCCCATGTCCATGCCGGCCTTGATCGCGTGGTACAGGAACACCGTGTGGATGGCTTCCCGCACCGGGTCGTTGCCACGGAATGAAAAGCTCACGTTCGACACACCGCCCGACACCTTCGCGCCCGGCAGGTTCTGCTTGATCCAGCGCGTCGCCTCGATGAAATCGACCGCGTAGTTGTTGTGCTCCTCGATGCCCGTGGCCACAGCGAAGATGTTCGGGTCGAAGATGATGTCCTCAGGCGGAAAGCCGATCTCGTCGACGAGGATGCGGTAGGCCCGCTCGCAGATCTCGGTCTTGCGCTCGTACGTGTCCGCCTGGCCCTTCTCGTCGAAGGCCATGACCACCGCCGCGGCGCCGTAGCGGCGCAGGAGCTTGGCATGGTGCTTGAACTGCTCCACGCCCTCCTTCATCGAAATCGAGTTGACGATGCCTTTGCCCTGGATGCAGCGCAGGCCGGCCTCGATCACTTCCCACTTGGAGCTGTCCACCATGATCGGCACGCGCGCGATGTCGGGCTCGCTGGCGATCAGGTTGAGGAAGCGCACCATCGCGGCCTTGCTGTCGAGCATGGCCTCGTCCATGTTGATGTCGATCACCTGCGCGCCGTTCTCGACTTGCTGGCGCGCCACGGCCAATGCATCCTCGAACTGGCCGTTCAGGATCATCCGCGCGAAGGCCTTGGAGCCGGTGACGTTGGTGCGCTCGCCGATGTTGACGAAGAGCGAGCCCTCGCCGATAGCGACCGGCTCGAGGCCGGACAGCAGCATGGGGGAAACGTGATCGGTTGTCTGGGGCATGGCACTCACCTGTGTGAATCGGGTCAGCAGGTGAGCGTCGTTGCGGAAAGACCTGGAGAAGTCCCAAGCCTGACATGCCCGGCGTGCATGGCGCCGGGGATGTTGCAACGCTCCTTGGGAGCCGGGGATTTTAAGCGCTATGCCCCCACGTCTGTCGCGCCACCCTCAAGACGAAAGGCTCAGGCCGCCTGGGCCTTGCCGCCCATCGCCGAGGCCGGCAAGCCGAAGACGCGGTCGAAGCCCCAGTTGAAGGCGAAGGTGTAGACGAGGAAGTAGGCCGACAGCGCCAGGTCCATCACGAGCGCCTGCCAGAGCGTCACGTCGAGCCACCAGGCCACCAGCGGCGCCAGCAGCGCGATCAGGCCGCCTTCGAAGCCGATGGCATGGACGATGCGCCGCTTGAGGCTGCGGCCGTGCGTCAGCTGGCGCGATTCCCAGGCCTCGAAGCCCAGGGTGTAGAAGAAGTTCCAGGCCAAGGCCACAGCCGACATGCTCACCGCCAACGGGCCCGAATGCGACAGCTGCTGACCCGACATCAGCGACAGGCCCACGCTGGAGCACAGGATCGCGAGGCCCTCGTAGAGGCTGAGGTAGACGACTTTGCGCTGGATGCCTTGCATGATGGAACTGCCACTTGGATTCGTTGGGATGGGGGCAACTTTATGACCATCTTTCTGATATAAAAAGTCATCTTCTTTCAGTTTCATTGATAGATCGACCCATGGCCTTCGCCAGCGAAACCGTCGAACTCTTCCTGGCCGTGCTGGACCAAGGCTCGTTTTCAGCGGCCGCGCGTTCGCTGGGCAGGGTGCCTTCGGCCGTCAGCATGGCCGTTGCACAGCTCGAGGCCGAACTTGATCTACAACTGTTCGACCGCGCCGGCCGCGAGCCCAAGCCGACGGCAGCCGCCCGTTCGCTGGAGCCGCAGGCGCGGCTGCTTTCGGCGCTGCTGAAGGCCTTGCAAGTGCAGGCGCTGGGCCTGACCCAGGGCCTGGAAAACCGGCTGACGCTGGCGATCGCGCCAGAACTCCTCTCCGCGCCCTGGAGCGCACCGCTGGCCGCATTGGCGCAGGAACACCCGCTGCTCGAAGTCGAGGTGCTGGCGGCGCCGCAAGCCGATGCGCTGGCGATGCTGCACACCGGCCGCGCCCAGCTCGCGCTGGTATTCGAGCGCCCCAGCATCGACGGGCGCGAGGGCTTCCAGGAAGTCGCGAGCGAGGTGCTGGTCGCGGTGATCGCACCCACGCATCCGGTCTACGTCGCGGCCGGCAGCCGCCTGGGCGAGCAGCACCTGATCAATACGCGGCAGGTGGTGGTCGCCGGCCGCGACCTCGCATCGCGTGACCCGCGATTCGTGTTCGCGCGCCACACCTGGCGCAGCGACAACGCGCTGGCCGCGCTGAGCCTGATCACGGCGGGCGTCGGCTGGGGCTGGCTGCCGCGCAGCTTCGTGCAGCCGCATGTGGCGACCGGCGCGCTGGTCGAGATCGTTTTCGACAACCTGTCGAACGGGCTCGACCTGTGGGTCGACGTGGTGTGGTCGCGCGAGCGGCCGCTGGGGCTGGGTGCTCAGCGCTTCATCCAGCTTGTTCAACGCGCCGACAAAGGTGCGCTCAAGGCAAAAGGCTGATCCCGTTCAGAACTTGTTCGCCGGCACGCCCGGCGCAAAGTCCTTCATCGGTTCCGTGTACTGCCCCGGCTGCCCCGGCACGCCTCCGGCGCGTGGCGGAGGGCCGCCCGGCGCCTGGGGAGGCCGACCCGGGTTGAATCCTGGCTGAGCGGCGTGTCCCGGATGCGGGGCATAACCCGGATGCGCGTCGTAACGCGGTCGAGGGTCGTAGTAGCCCGGGTGCCCATAGCCGGGGCCGCCCGGAGGCCTAGGCGGCGGCACATAGCCCGGACCGGGCGGGCGCGGTTGCCAGCCCGCGTGCGGCGGGGGCGGTGGCCGCCATCCGGGCACGGGCGGCGGCGGCGGGCGGCCGCCCCACCAGCGGGGTTCGCCGTACCAGGGGCGGTCGCGGTAGTAATTGCCCCAGTAATTGCCGATGCTGAAAGTGACGATCGGCACGCCGATGGTCGCGCCGTAGCTGGCCAGTGGCACCGTCGTGCCACCGTAGGGATACGCGAGCCGCGTCGCCGCGGCCCAGCCGCGCAAGCCGTCTGGCAGGACCACATCGCACCAACCGTAGCCGCCCGTGCATCCGACAACGGAGACCGACTGGCCCGGCGCGAGCCGCGTGATCAACGGGTAATCGTTCGAGGGGCCGGCCCGGAGGTTGACCGAACCACGGGTATAGGCCTCCTGGGCGGATGCCACGAGCGGGAGCATCAGCGCAAGCGCCCCGATGCCAATCCATCGCATGCCGAAGGTGTTGCTCATGGGTTTGTTTCCTTTATGCGTCAGGGTAGGCCGCACGTGAAACAGTTGTCAATCGGCGGTCACCTTGGCAGACAACGGCTCGAAAGCGCGCTCCGTGCACCGATGCGCGCGTTGGCGCCGGGCTTTACGCCCGCTTCACATCAAGCCTTCAGGCGTCTGCGTCGGCAGGCTCGCGATAGAACGGCTTGAGTGCACGGCGCGCCAATGGCGCCACGGCCTGACCGATCGCCGCGATGTGGTCCGGCGTGGTGCCGCAGCAGCCGCCCACGATGTTGACCAGCCCTTCGGCCGCGAATTCATGCAGCAGGCGCGAAGTGTCGGCCGGCGTCTCGTCGAAGCCGGTGTCGCTCATCGGGTTGGGCAGGCCGGCGTTGGGATAGCAGCTGATGAAGGTGTCGCCCGCCACCTTCGACAGTTCCTGGATGTAGGGCCGCATCAGCGCCGCGCCGAGCGCGCAGTTCAGGCCCACGGCCAGCGGCCGGGCATGGCGCACGCTGTGCCAGAAGGCCGTGACGGTCTGGCCGCTGAGGATGCGGCCCGAGGCGTCGGTCACGGTGCCGCTGATGATGAGCGGCAGGCGGTGGCCGGAGTCGTCGAAGTACTCGTCGACAGCGAACAGCGCGGCCTTGGCATTGAGCGTGTCGAAGATGGTCTCGACCAGGATCACGTCGGCGCCGCCTTCGACCAGCGCTTCCGTCTGCTCGTAGTAGGCGGCGCGCAGGGTCTCGAAGTCGACGTTGCGCGCGCCGGGGTCGTTCACGTCTGGGCTGATGCTGGCGGTCTTGGGCGTCGGGCCGAGGGCGCCGGCGACGAAGCGGGGCTTGTCCGGCGTGCTGAACTTGTCGCAGGCGGCGCGCGCGAGCCTGGCGGATTCGAGGTTCATCTCGCGCGCCAGGTGGGCCATCTTGTAATCCTCCTGCGCGATGGTGGTGGCGCCGAAGGTGTTGGTCTCGACGAGGTCGGCGCCGGCCGCGAGGTAGGCCTCGTGGATGTCGCGGATCACGTCGGGGCGGGTGAGCGAGAGCAGCTCGTTGTTGCCCTTCACGTCGCGCTCGAAGTCCTTGAAGCGCTCGCCACGGTACTGCGCCTCGTTGAGCTTGAAGCGCTGGATCATCGTGCCCATCGCGCCGTCGAGGATGGCGATGCGCTCGGCGAGGATGCCGGGCAGTTGCTGGGCGCGGGTGTAGGGGATGGGCTGCATGGCGGGAATTGTAGGAAGCCCGGCAAAGCCGGTACGGCGCAGGGTCAGCCGGCGATGCACATCACCGAATCCTTGCTGCCACCCGATCGACCTCCGCGTCACGCCCGGCCTTCGCCGGCGCCGCGTTCAGCGCAGGAACTTGCCGTCCGGGCGCACCTGCACCAGTTCGACGAATTCCGAGCCCGTGATGCGGCCGCCCGTGAAGTCGGCGTTGAGCGTGGCCACGCGCGTCTTCAGCTTGCGCAGGCTGCTGTGCAGGCTGGCCCGGGTGAGATCGCGGCCAGCCGCGCGCATCGCCTGGACCAGGATCCGCGCGGAGATGTAGCCCTCGTAGCTGTGATAGCCCACCGGCACGTTGGCCTTCTGCGCCAGCTCCCGGAACCGGACGGAGTCTGCCTGGGAGGAATCCCAGGGATAGGGCGTGACCTGGGAGATCGCGATGCCACGCGACTGGTCGCCCAGCAGCTTGGCCGCGACCTCGCCGGCCAGGATCGACATGCCATAGAACGTGGGCGTGGCGCCGTTGGCCCGGGCGGACTGGATGAAGCTCACGGCCGGCCCGGCGGTGAGATACAGGATGGTGGCCTGCGCCTGCATCGGCGCCAGCGCCTTGCCACCGGCGGCGGCATTGCTGGCGTCGGGCGCCACGGGGACCGCACCCACGATCGCGACCTTGGTCTTCGCCGCGGCCTGCTTGATCTGGGCCAGCACTTCCTCGCCGCCCGGCGTGCCGATGTAGGCCACGGCGATGCGCTCGATGCCCAGCGTGTCCAGGTGCGCCACGAGCGTGGCGGCCTCGCGCTGCTGGTTGGCACGGGTGTAGTAGGCGACGCCCTCGGACTTGTCGCGCACCGAGTCGACCACGGCGGTCGCGCCGACCAGCGGCGTGTCGCTGGCACGCAGCAGGGGCAGGCCGGCCAGGGTGGGCGCGGCACCCACGCCGCAGTAGCAGGCCAGCGCATTGTGCTTCTCGATCAGCGTCTTGTAGTTGGCCTGCGCGGTCGCGGGATTGAAGGCGTCGTCCAGCGCGATCAGGTTCAGCTTGCGCCCGCCGATGCCGCCTTGCGCGTTCACCTCGTCGAACACCAGCCGCCCTCCGCTTTGCATGAGCAGGACGCTGGGGCCCAGCGCACCGCTGAGAACGGCACTCTGGCCGATCACGATGTCTTTGCCGGATTCGCTGGCGTGAACCACCGAGCCACATCCCAATGCAACGCCTGCGCCGGTCGCCAGGACAAAAGAACGTCGATCCATGAAGGCAATGTCTCCGATAGGTGGTGCTTCAGCGCACGGTGCGCCCTTGCATCGCAGCGATGCGGGTCGCTGCGCGCGGCGATGTTAGCCGCGGGCGTAACGCTTGGTAACCATCGTGGCGGAGGGCCTACACCGCGCTTACATCGATTGCCATCGCGTGAGACATCGAGTTGGAAAACGCATGCGCACATGCGCGGAGTTGCGCGATTTCAGCGTGCCTCGACGAACCCCAGCACCGCCTCCACCATCCGCCGCACATGCGGCTGCACCTTCGCCGCGACGTCCGGCAGGTAGTCGAACGGCAAGGCTTCCTGCATGTAGCTCGACTGCGTCATCTCCAGTTGCACGGCGTGGATGCCGCGCGACGGGTCGCCGTACTGGCGCGTGATGTAGCCGCCCTTGAAACGGCCGTTGAGCACGCCGGTGTAGCCAGCGGCCGAGGTGGCGATGCCTTGCAGCTTCAATGCGAGGCCAGGATCGCAGCTCGCGCCATTGGCGGTGCCAAGGTTCAGATCGGGCAGCTTGCCGTCGAAGAAGCGTGGCAGCACGGAGCGGATCGAGTGCGCATCCCACAGCGCAGCGGTGCCGTGCGCGGCCTTGAGGCGGGCCAGCTCGGTCTGCAGTTGCGTGTGATACGGGCGCCAGATGGCGTCGCGCCGCGCGGCGATTTCCATCTTGCCCGGCAGGTCGCTGGCCGAGTAGATGGGCGTCTTGTCGAAGGTGTCGACCGGGCACAGGCCGGTGGTGTCCTGGCCGGGGTAGAGGTTCTGGTCGTCGGGCGGGCGGTTGACGTCGATCACGTAGCGCGAATGCGTGGCGACGAGCACCGAGGCGCCGAGTTCGTCGGCGAAGTCGTAGAGGCGCTCGAGGTGCCAGTCGGTGTCGGGCACCTGGCGCGCCTCGGCGGTGAAGCGGCTTGCCAATGCCAGCGGCACATGCGTTCCGACGTGCGGCATCGAGATCAGCAGCGGGCGGGTGCCCTGCCGAAAGCGGAACGGGGGTTCGGTGGTTTGGAAAAGGCTCATGGGGTGTTCGACTGCAGTTGACTGCGCGCGGCGACGAAGCCCGCCGTGGCGCTTTCGTGAAGCATATGCCGGCCGGACGTCGTGCGGGGCTGGCCTGCGACCCAGACTTCATCGATGGCACTGGTGCGGTGGCTGGCGAAGACATGCGAGGAGAGCATGTCGGGCGCCGGCAGGCCGGCCAGCGCGGTGTGCGTCGCGTCGAGCATGACGAAGTCCGCTTGCTGGCCAACGGCCAGGCCGGCGACCGATCGGCCCGCGGCGCGCGCGCCGCCACGCACTGCCGCCAGCGTCATCGCGGTGGCAACCTGCGGATGCGTTGTATCGGCCGCGACATTGCGCTGGCGCGTGGCCAGGCGCTGGCTGTATTCCAGCATCAGCAATTCCTCGGCAGCGTTGACGCAGATATGGCTGTCGGAGCCGACGCCCCAGGCGCCATGCCACTGCGGCAGGTCGAAGATGCCGTCGCCGAGGTTGGCCTCGGTCGTCAGGCACAGGCCCGCCACCGCACCGGTCGCCGCGGCGCGGCTGTACTCGCCGGCATCCATGTGCGTGGCATGCACGAGGCACCAGCGTGCGTTCACGTCGGCGTGATCGAGCAGCCACGCGACGGGGCGCTGGCCGCTCCACGCGATGCAGTCGTCGACCTCTTTGGTTTGCTCGGCGATGTGGATGTGGATGGGCGCGGTGGAGTCGATCGCGTTCAGTCCGGCGAGCGCTTCGCGCAGGCCCTCCGGCGGCACGGCGCGCAGCGAATGCGGCGCGAGGCCGAGCCGCGCGCCCTGCGCATCGCACGCCGGCTTGAGCCGTTCGAGCAGGCGCAGCATCGAGTCGGTCGAGCGAATGAAGCGCTTCTGTCCGTCGTTGGGCGGCAAGCCGCCGAAGCCGCTGGTTTGGTAGAGCACCGGCAGCAGCGTGAGGCCGATGCCGGCGCGCCGTGCCGCGCTCAGCAGCGCCAGCGACAGGGTCGCATCGTCGGCGTAGGGCTGGCCATCGGCATCGTGGTGGACATAGTGGAACTCGCAGACCGAGGTGTAGCCCGCCTCGATCATCTCGACGTAGAGGCCGAACGCGATGGCTTCGAGTTGCGCGGGGTCGAGGCGCGATGCGAAGCGGTACATCAGCGTGCGCCAGCTCCAGAAGCTGTCCTGCGCTTCACCGCGGTATTCGGTGAGGCCGGCAATGGCGCGCTGGAAGGCGTGTGAATGCAGGTTGGGCATGCCGGGGATCACCGGGCCGCTGGCGGTCGGCATGTCCGCCGAGGGTTGCGCGCCGGGCTCCGCGCGCGTCAGCCGGCCTGCGTCGTCCCATGCGAGCAGGACGTTCTTTGCCCAACCAGCAGGCAGCAGTGCATCGGCTGCGAACAGCGAGGTCGTCATGCTCCCTCCCCCACGGCGATGCAGCCCTGGCGCACCACCGTCCGCACCGGGCGCTGGCCGAACCAGTACGCGAGCTCGGCGGCATCGTTCAGGTTCCACAGCACGAAGTTGGCTGGCCGCCCGATGGCCAGCGTGCCGTGCGTGTCCTGCAAGCCGAGCGCGCGTGCGGCATGCACTGTGATGCCGTCGATGGCCTCGGGCACGGTGAGGCGGAACAGCGTGCAGGCCATGTTCGCCATCAGCAGCAGGCTCAGCGCGGGCGAGGTGCCGGGGTTGTGGTCGGTGGAGACGGCCATGGGCACGCCGAGGGCGCGCAGTGCGGCAATCGGCGGCACCTGGGTGTCACGCAAGGTGTAGAAGGCGCCGGGCAGCAGCACGGCCACGGTGCCGGCCGCGCGCATCGCCTCGATGCCGGCTTGCGACAGGTGCTCGATGTGGTCGCACGACAGCGCGCCGTAACGTGCCGCCAGGGCCGCGCCGCCCATGTCGGAGAGTTGCTCCGCATGCAGCTTGACCGGCAGGCCGAGCGCTTGGGCCGCCTTGAACACCCGCTCGGTCTCTTCGAGCGAAAAGGCGATGCGCTCGCAGAACACGTCGACCGCGTCGACCAGGCCTTCGGCGGCCAGCGCGGGGAGCATCTCGTGGCATACCAGGTCGATGTAGTCGCTGCTGCGGCCCGCGTATTCGGGCGGTAGCGCGTGCGCGCCGAGGAAGGTGGTGCGCACCGTGACGCCATGCGCCACACCGAGCCGCCGGGCGACGCGCAACTGTTTGCGTTCGTGTTCCGGAGCCAGGCCGTAGCCGGACTTGATCTCGATGGCGCAGACGCCTTCGGCCAGCAGGCTTCGGAGGCGCTGCGATGCGCTGTCGAAGAGTTCGTCTTCGCTGGCCTCGCGCGTGGCGCGCACGCTGGAGACAATGCCGCCGCCGGCCTTGGCCACTTCTTCATAGGTCGCGCCGGCCAGGCGCATCGCGAACTCGTTGGCGCGCTGGCCGCCGTAGACGAGATGGGTGTGGCAATCGACGAGGCCCGGCGTGACCAGCGCGCCGCCGCCATCGCGCGAGGGCCGGTCGGCGGCCGCTGCGGGCAAGGCGGTGCGCTCGCCGATCCAGCGGATCACGCCTTGCGCGACGACGATGGCGATGTCCTTGCCGTCCCTGTCGCGCAGGCCGGTCCAGAGGCCATCGGCCGAGGGAAGCGAATCGAAGGGTTTCATGTTTCCTGTATTCCGGTTTGGGTGCACCGCGACCAGCGCACCGCCACGAGCGCGGCATTGGGTGTGAGCGGCTCCAGCGTCCAGCGACGCGGGGTGTCGGCCCACCAGAGGCCTTCGCCGCTCGCAAGCGTTTCATCACCGGCGCGCCAATCGCCGTGGAGGCTCAGCAGCAGGCCTTCGCGTGCGGCGTCGAGTGCCTGCGCCTGCGCGATCACAGCCACCTGCGCGGTGCAGCGTTCGCGGCGGCTCATCACGTTGAAGTCGCTCGACGCGCCGCCGAGCAGCGTGCAGTTCAGCGCCACATCGCCACTGAACGCGAATGGCTGCAGCGCCTCGTCGAGGCGGTGCTGCACGCCCTCGCCTTGCAATGCGACGCCATCGCCGTCCAGCAGCATGATGGTGCGGTCCACGCCCTCGAACTTCGAGAACGGGCCGCTGGCGGCGATGGTCGCGATGCTGGCGCGCCAGTCGAAGTCATCGAGCCCCGCACCGGGCGGCCAGCACGCGATCTCGCGCGTGGCGCCGCCGCCGTTTTTCCAGGGGGTGGGCACGAGGTCGGCGCGGGAGAAGCGATGAAGCGTGGTCATTGTTGGGAGCTGTGGCTGTCACTCCCTCTCCCTCCTAGAGAGGGTCGGGGTGAGGGAGCATGAGCCCAGCGCAGCACCACTGCGCTCCGTTCACTCCCTCTCCCTCTCCCGCTCGCGGGAGAGGGCTGGGGTGAGGGCCGGCGGCGCGAAACAGGACCTGCGCCTGATCGAAGGCCGCCCGCCATCACCCTGCCCTCTCCCGGAGGGAGAGGGGAAAGACAGCGGAGACAGATCACTTGATCATCGGCAGCTTGAGGCCGTGCTTCTTCGCCGTCGCGATGGCCTGCTCGTAGCCCGCGTCCGCATGGCGCATCACGCCCGATCCGCAATCGTTCACCAACACGCGCGCCAGCCGTGCGGCGGCTTCGTCGGTGCCATCGGCCACGATCACCATCCCCGAGTGCTGCGAATAGCCCATGCCCACGCCGCCGCCATGGTGCAGGCTGACCCACGTCGCGCCGCCCGAGGCGTTGAGCAGCGCATTGAGCAACGGCCAGTCGCTCACGGCGTCGGTGCCGTCCTTCATGCTTTCCGTCTCGCGGTTCGGGCTGGCGACGGAGCCGGTGTCGAGGTGGTCGCGGCCGATGACGATCGGGCCCTTCAGCTCGCCGTTCTTCACCATCTCGTTGAAGGCCAGGCCGGCCTTGTCGCGCTCGCCCAGGCCGAGCCAGCAGATGCGCGCCGGCAGGCCCTGGAAGCTGATGCGCTCGCGCGCCATGTCCAGCCAGCGGTGCGTGTGCTTGTTCTCGGGGAACAGCTCCTTGATCTTGGCGTCGGTCTTGTAGATGTCTTCCGGATCGCCCGACAGCGCCACCCAGCGGAACGGGCCCTTGCCTTCGCAGAACAGCGGACGGATGTAGGCCGGCACGAAGCCGGGGAAGTCGAAGGCGTTGGCAACGCCCTTGTCGAACGCCACCTGGCGGATGTTGTTGCCGTAATCCACCGTCGGGATGCCCATGGCCTGGAAGTCGAGCATGGCCTGCACGTGCACGGCGCAGCCTTGTGCGGCTTCGTCGGTCAGGCGCTTGTGCTGCGACGGGTCCTTCTGCGCGGCCTTCCACTGGGCCACGGTCCAGCCCACCGGCAGGTAGCCGTTGATGAGGTCATGGGCCGAGGTCTGGTCGGTCACGAGGTCTGGCTTGATGCCGCCGGCCTTCGCGCGCTTCACCAGTTCGGGCAGCACGTCCGCCGCGTTGCCCAGCAGCGCGATCGACACGGCTTCCTTGGCGGCGGTGTGCTGCTGGATGAGTTCGATCGCGTGGTCGATGTCGCGCGCCTGCTTGTCGACGTAGCGTGTGCGCAGACGGAAGTCGATGCTGCTCTGCTGACATTCGATGTTGAGCGACACCGCGCCCGCCAGCGTCGCGGCCAGCGGCTGTGCGCCGCCCATGCCGCCAAGGCCGGCCGTGAGGATCCACTTGCCCGACAGGTCGTTGTCGTAGTGTTGGCGGCCGGCTTCGACGAAGGTCTCGAAGGTGCCCTGCACGATGCCCTGGCTGCCGATGTAGATCCAGCTGCCAGCAGTCATCTGGCCGTACATGAACAGGCCCTTGCGGTCGAGCTCGTTGAAGTGTTCCCAGTTGGCCCACTTGGGCACGAGGTTGGAGTTGGCGATGAGCACGCGTGGTGCGTTGGCGTGGGTCTTGAAGACGCCGACCGGCTTGCCCGACTGCACCAGCAAGGATTCGTCGTCATTGAGTTCCTTCAGCGACGCGAGGATCTGGTCGAAGCAGGCCCAATCGCGCGCCGCGCGGCCGATGCCGCCGTAGACGACCAGGTTCTGCGGGTCTTCCGCCACTTCGGGGTCGAGGTTGTTCTGGAGCATGCGGTAGGCCGCTTCGGTGAGCCAGCTCTTGCAGTTGAGCGTGGTGCCGCGCGGGGCGCGGATGACGCGGGTCGGGTCGTGGCGCGGGTCGGTGGCGGCGGGGGCGGTTGCTGCGGCCTTGGCGAGGAACTTGTCGGGTGCGTTCATGGTGGGGTCCTTGGAAGAAGTCGAATGTTTGGAGGATGGTGCTCAGGCCGGTTGCCGGGCCTCGGACGTGGCGACGGGTGCCGTCGGGTGGGCGGTTGGCGCACTGCCGGGCCGCACTGCCCCTTGGGGATAGATCATCGTGGCCGGCACTTTCATCGTGCGCTTGGCCAGCGGGTAGTACACGAGGCAGGTGACGACCAGGCTCACGATCCAGGACACGTCGGCGCCGCCGAGCATCGTGGCGATCGGGCCCTTGTACATCGCCTGGTTCAGGAACGGGATCTGCACCACCACCCCCAGCACGTAGCAGCCCAGCGCCACCGGGTTGTAGGCGCCGTAGCGGCCATTGCAGTCGTACAGGGCGGGAATGTCCACTTTTTCCTTCGAGACCAGGTAGTAGTCGACCAGGTTCACCGCGCTCCAGGGCACGAAGACCGCCAGCAGCAGCAGCACGAAGTTCTTGAAGTTGTTGAGGAAGTCGGCGCTGGCCAGCAGCGCCACGCCCATCGAGACCAGCACGAAGCCGACGATGTACAGCATGCGGGCGCGCG
This sequence comes from Variovorax sp. dw_308, assembly GCF_019207085.1. GTDB lineage: Bacteria > Pseudomonadota > Gammaproteobacteria > Burkholderiales > Burkholderiaceae_C > Variovorax. The sequence goes on from NZ_JAATOM010000007.1 coordinate 74,394, forward strand.
GCGAGATCTGCGTCCTGTTGTTGAAGGCGCTCACGGTGGTGAGGATGGTCATGAAGCCGCCGTAGGCGTTCAGGCAGTTGACGGTGAGCTTGCCGGTGACGATGACCGCGTAGATCAGCACCGCGATCGTGGGGCCGGCCAGTTCGCCCATGAAGCCCACCTGGTTCTTGAGGAAGTTGCCGCCTAGCGCCGCCACCAGCACGCCGAAGGTCATGGCGAGCTGCGCGCCGATGACGCTGCCCGAGAAGGTGGTCCAGAAGGTCGAGGCGATGGTGGTGCGCGTCGGCAGGTAGCGCGAGTAGTCAGCCACGTAGGGCGCGAAGGTCATCTGCCAGCCGGCGGACAGCGCGATCGTCAGCAGCAGCGTCGACACGGTGAACGGCTTCTGGCCGAAGGCACTGGCGACGTCGTGCTGCGCGAACAGCCGGAACGCCAGGTAGCCGAAGCCCAGGATGCCGACCACGGTGGCGATGCGGCCGACCACGTGGATCAGCCGGTAGCCGACCACCGCCACCAACGCGGTGAGCGAGCCGAACACGAGGATGCCGAACTCCGGCGCCGCGACGCCGAAGATGCGGTTGATCGCCTGCCCCGACAGCACGGTGCCGGTGGCCGCGAAGCCGAGGTACATCAGGATGACGAGCACCAGCGGCAGCGCGGCGCCGCGCACGCCGAACTGCACGCGGCTGGAGATCATCTGCGGCAGTCCCAGGCGCGGGCCTTGCGCCGAGTGCAGCGCCATCACGATGCCGCCGAGCACGTTGCCGATCAGCAGGCCGACGATGGCTGTCAGCGCCTCTGCGCCGAAAACGATGGCCAGCGCGCCGTCGACCACGGCGGTGATCTGCATGTTGGCGCCGAACCAGAGGGTGAACTGGCTGCGCGGCGCGCCGTGGCGCTCGTGCTCGGGAACCATGTCGATGGTTCGGGTTTCGACGCCGGCGACGGGCGTTGTCGATTCGATGTGCATGTGGGGCCTTGCGTGTGGACTCGGAAAATCAACCGTACAACTTTTCTATTTCTCCACTAAGTTGTATATACCAATTGTGTGGTTTACTCCGGCAAACGTCAATACGTTTGACTAGCCATTACCCACTGGTAAACCCCTATGAAGACGCTTTCCCCGCCTGAGCCCACGGACGCCAAGGCTGACGCCAGCGTGCCGGCCTTCCAGCGCATCAAGGACCATGTCCTGCACCAGATCCACACGGGCCAGTGGCTCGAGGGGCAGTCGATTCCCAGCGAGGCGATGCTGGCCAGGCAGTTCGGCGTGTCGCGCATGACGGTGAACCGCGCGCTGCGCGAGTTGAGCGACGACCAGACGCTGGTGCGCGTGCAAGGGTCCGGCACCTTCGTGGCACAGCAGAAGTACCAGGCCACGGTGGTCCAGTTGCGCAACATCGCGGAGGAGATCGCGGCGCGCGGCCATGTGCACCGGGGCGAGTTGCAGCGGCTGGAGCGTTGCAAGGCCGAGCCCGCATTGGCGCGCCAGTTCGCGCTGCCGGGACATCCGACGCTGTTCCATTCGGTGGTCATCCACTTCGAGAACGACCTGCCGATCCAGCTGGAAGACCGTTACGTCAACCCGGCCGTGGCGGCGGACTACATGGCGCAGGACTTCTCCAGCCAGACGCCCAATGCCTACCTGATGCGCGTGGCGCCGCTGCAGGGCGTGGAGTTCTCGATCGAGGCATGCCTGCCCCCTGCGGAGGTGGCGGAGCAATTGCACATGGCGGCGATGGAGCCGTGCCTGGTGCTGCGGCGGAAGACGTTGTCGCAAGGGCAGGTGGCGAGCGTGTCTGCGCTCTGGCATCCGGCTTCGCGCTACCAGTTCACCGGGAGCTTTTGAAGACATCGCAGCAGCGCGCTTACAGGCTGCGGGCGGGATCACGCCGACGGCGTACTCCCCTCCGCGAATGTCCCCCGCCGTCAGTCTTCGACTGCCGCCTCCTCCTTTATTTCGCTGCGGGGAGCACACCATCGACGTGATCCGAGACGCGCAGTGGTCGATCAACCGAATCCACGGACGCCACGAACCGTCCCTCGTGTCGAGGGCATCGGGTGTCTCCCGCAGCGAAACAAAGGAGGAGCGGCGGGAGCCGAAGGCGGGGGACATTCGCGGAGGGAGATACCCGGTGTCCTCGGCACGCGCCCCCGATTCGACTCGATCCGCCGAGTAAGGTGCTCAATGTCAATCGAGCACCGATACGAGCACCAGCGCCGGGTCAGCCGGCGTGGCTCGGCAGGATGTCCAGCAAAGCGCCCGGCATGTCCGCATTCAATGCCCACAGCCGCATGGCTTCGATGTCGGGCGCGAGGTAGCGGTCACGTTCGAGGTAGGCGACCTTCGTGCGGATGGTGGCGAACTCGGCTTCGACCAACGGCGAGCTCTTGAGTCCGCGCTTCAACTCGATGCCTTGCGCTGCGGCCATCGCTTCAATGCCGACGACGACTGCCGTGTTGTTGACCATGTCGCCCAAACGGCGCGCGGCATAGGTCGCCATCGACACATGGTCTTCCTGGTTGGCGGACGTCGGCAGGCTGTCGACGCTGCCGGGATGCGCGAGCGACTTGTTCTCGGAAGCGAGCGCGGCGGCCGTGACCTGCGCGATCATGAACCCCGAGTTGAGGCCGCCGTCGTGCACGAGGAATGGCGGCAAGCCCGAGAGGCCGGTGTCGAGCAGCAGTGCCAGGCGGCGTTCCGAGATCGCGCCGACTTCGGAGATCGCCAGCGCGATGATGTCCGCGGCAAAGGCCACCGGCTCCGCATGGAAGTTGCCGCCGGAGATCACCTCGCCGGTGTCGGTGAAGACGAGCGGGTTGTCCGAAGCGGCGTTCGCTTCGATGACCAGCACGCGCGCGGCATGCGCCAGGTTGTCGAGGCACGCGCCCATGACTTGCGGAATGCAGCGGACCGAATACGGGTCCTGCACGCGGCCGCAATCGGGATGCGACGGCACGATCTCGCTGCCGTCGAGCAAGGCACGCACCGCGCCCGCCACCGCGATCTGACCGGGCTGGCCGCGCGCCGCATGGATGCGCGCATCGAATGGCTTGATCGAACCCTGGATGGCTTCGAGCGACAACGCGCCCGACATCAGCGCCGACGCAAAGACGTTTTCCGAACCGAAGAGGCCCGCCAGCGCAAGCGCCGTCGACACCTGCGTGCCGTTGAGCAGTGCCAAGCCCTCCTTCGGGCCGAGCACGAAAGGTTCGAGCCCGATCAGGCGCATCGCCTCGGTGCCGCTCACCGTCTTGCCATCCGCCGTGATCGCCTCGCCCTCGCCGATCAGCACGCAGGCCATGTGCGCCAGTGGCGCCAAGTCGCCGGATGCACCGACGGAACCCTTGCACGGGATGCTCGGCGTGATGCCGGCGTTGAACAGCGCCAGCAAGGCATCGACCAACGCCGGCCGCACGCCCGAATGCCCGCGGGCCAGGCTCACCGCCTTGGTCGCCAGCACCAGCCGGACGACCGCTGCACCCAGCGGCTCGCCCGTGCCCACGCTGTGCGACAGGACCAGGTTGCGCTGCAATTGGGCCAGGTTATCGTTGCCGATGCGCGTGCTCGCCAGCTTGCCGAAGCCGGTGTTGATGCCGTACACGACCTCGTCGTTGTCGACGATGTGTTGCACGGCATCGCGCGCGGCCAGCATGCCGGGCAGCACCGAGGGGTTCAAGGAGAGCTTCAGCCCACCGAGGTGGATGCGGCGCAGCATCGCAAGGTCGACCTTGCCGGGCGTGAGTTCGAGCGTGTTGCTTGTGGTGGTATCAGTAGGTTTCATATGCCTGTCTATACAAGTGGTTGCGGCCGAGGGCCGGGGAGGAAACTGGGCCTCAGTGGCTGGGATTGCCGTCCGAGCGGAAGCGGCTGCCGAGCCGGTAGCGTGAGGCGGGATGAAGGCAGCGCACCACCGTCACCGGCACGGTGCGCGTCCAGGTGCGGCGCGTGAGCAGCAGGCACGGCTCGGCGACGGGCATCGCGAGACGGGCGGCCTGTTCGGCGGTGGGCAGCACGGCGTCGACCAGGTGCTCGATCTGGTCGAAGGGCACGCTGCGCACCAGGTATTCGCTGGGCGGCGTGACGGCCAGGTCCTGCTCCATGAAGTCGGGCACCACACGCGGGTTGACGTAGCGGTCTTCGAGCTGCACCGGCACGCCGTCCTCGAGGTGCAGGCAGGTGGCGTGGAACACCGACTCGCCGGCCCGCACGTCGAGCCATGCCGCCACGTCGGTCGAGGCGGCGATGCGTTCGGCGGCGATGAGCTGGTAGCCGTAGTCATGGCCGCGCGCACGGATCTCGCTCGCGATGTTGGCGATGTGCAGCAACGTGGATTGCGGCTTGTCCTCCGCCACGAAGCTGCCGACGCCGGCGACGCGCGTGATGCGGCCTTGCTCGACCAGTTCGCGCAATGCGCGGTTCACGGTCATGCGCGAGATGCCGAACTGCGCCACCAGTTCGTGCTCCGACGGGAGACGATGCCCGGCCGGCCAGGTGCCGTCCTGGATCTTGCGGGCGATGTGGTCCTTCACCTGCGCGTAGAGCGCGAGTTCGGGGGACTTGCGGACGGTCTTGGTCATGCGAAGACCTGGAATACGGACTTGACCGTACGCGAAGGACGCGGAGAAACGCAAAGGCCGCGAAAGAAACCTGAAGACATTTTTTGGTGTCTTCTTTCGCGTCCTTCGCGGAACCTTCGCGTCCTCTGCGTCCGGCTGTCCGTCTTCATGATGCTCAATGCGCCTCCGCCGCCATCGACTCCGCGCGGATCTCTTCGGTCAACCGCGCCTTGATCTCCATGAACTCCGGCGAGGTCTTGATCGTGTAGTGGCGCGGGTGCGGAAAGTCCACCGCGATCTCGGTCTTGATGCGGCCCGGCCGCGCGCTGAACACGGCCACGCGGTTGGCCATGAAGATGGCCTCGTCGATGTCGTGCGTGACGAAGAGCACCGTCTTCTGCGCCGACTCCCAGATGCCGAGCAGCAGCTCCTGCATCAGCACGCGCGTCTGGTTGTCGAGCGCGCCGAAGGGCTCGTCGAGCAGCAGCATCTTGGGGTCGTTGGCGAGCGCGCGTGCGATGGCGGTGCGCTGCTGCATGCCGCCGGAGAGCTGCTTGGGAAAGTGGTTCTCGAAGCCGCGCAGGCCCACCTTGGCGATGAAGAAATCGCTGCGCTCCTTCTGGTCGGCCTCGCTCATGCCGCGTTCGCGCAGGCCGAAGCGGATGTTCTGCGCAACCGTGAGCCAAGGGAACAGCGTGTAGCTCTGGAACACCACGCCGCGGTCGGCGCCCGGGCCGTCGATGTGCTGGCCGTCGAGCAGCACCTGGCCGGTGGTCGGGAAGTCGAGGCCGGCCACGATGCGCAACAACGTCGACTTGCCGCAGCCCGAGGGGCCGAGGATGGTGACGAAGTCGTTTTCCTTGACCTCGAAGTCGATCGGCAACAGCGCCTGCGTGCGCTGGCCCTTCGTGCCTTCGAAGATGCGTGAGACGCCCTGGATGGAGAGTTGGTTGCGGCTCATGCAGCGCTTTCTGCTTCTTGCTCCCTCTCCCGCTCGCGGGAGAGGGAGTGAAGCGGGTTCATATCGTGCTCCAGGCGAAGAGGCGGCGGTTCAGCGCCTTGAAGGCGAAGTCCGAGACCAGCCCGATGATCCCGATCACGATGATCCCGAAGATGATCTGCCCGGTGTTCAGCAGCGCCTGGCTGTCCGTGATCATGTGCCCGATGCCCGACGACGAGCCGATCAGCTCCGCCACGATCACATAGGTCCAGGCCCAGCCCAGCACCAGCCGCAAGGTCTCCGCGATCCCCGGCGCCGCGCCCGGAATCAGCACGCGCTTGACGATGCCGCTGCCGTTCGCGCCCAGCGTATATGCCGCCTCGACCAGGTCCTTGCGCGCACCACCGACGATCACGGCCACCATCAGGATGATCTGGAACACCGAGCCGATGAAGATGACCAGCAGCTTCTGCGCCTCGCCGATGCCGGCCCACAGGATCAGCAACGGAATGAAGGCCGACGCCGGCAGGTAGCGGCAGAAGGAAACGAAGGGCTCGAAGAAGGCCTCCACCGGCTTCCACGCCCCCATCGCAATGCCGAGCGGCACCGCGATGACCGACGCCAGCACGAAGCCGCCGAACACCCGCCACACCGTCATGCCGATGTCGTGGACGAAGTTGTATTCGGCGAAGAGCAGCCAGCCCTCCTTCACCATCGTCACGGGGCTCGCGAGGAAGGTCGGCTTGACGAAGCCGCCCAGCGTGGCCGCGGCCCAGAGCGCGACGAAAAGCACGAAGAAGCCGACGCCGAGCAGCCAGCGTGCGCGTGGGCTCACCGGCTCGAGGGGCGCCACTGGCCGACGTCGGCGCGGAGCGATGACGGAGCCGGGCACCTGAACGGATGGCTTCATGGCGGTGGAGGTATTCATCGGGCGACAGGAAGTCGTGAGGATTTCGTAGCGAGGGCGCCTGCCGGGAGGCCGGTTCGCGGAGCGGAGACGCACTCTCGTGCGTCGAGCACCGCAGGCTCGAGATCGGTGGCCGCAGTAGAAATGCTCGCGGCTTCCTTATTTGATGTAGCTGGCGTCGAATGTCACCGCCAGGTTCTCCGGCGCCTTGCGGATCACGCCGGCCTCCAGCAGGATCTTCTCGGCATCCTTCATGAAGCTCGTGATCTCGCCCGCGAAGAACTTCTGGTTCGCCGCCTTGTCCTGCCAGCGCAGGTAGGCCGACGATTTGGCGAACTGCTCGCCGCTTTGCTTGACGGCCGAGCCCATGACCTCGTTGGCCTTGGCCGGATCGGCCTTGATCATCTCCAGCGCCTCGAAGTACGAATTGGTCAGCGCCTGCGCCGCCTTGGGGTTGGCCTTGAGCCAGGTCGGCGCGCAGCCCACCGTGTCCATCACCATCGGGTAGTCGAGCGTGGTCGCGAGGATCTTGCCGGCCTCGGGATTGCTGCGGATCGTCGAGAGATAGGGCTCATAGGTCATCGCAGCATCGTTCTGCCCGGCGACGAAGGCGGTGGCGGCGGGTTGCGGCTCCAGCGAAACGAGCTTCACGTCTTTCAGCGTCATGCCGTTCCTGCTCAGCATCCAGGCCAGGCCGAAGTACGGCGAAGTCCCGGGCGCGCTGACGCCGATGGCCTTGCCCTTCAGGTCGGCGAAGGTCTTGACGTCGTTGCGCACGGCCAGGCCGTCGGCGCCGTAGGACTTGTCCATCTGGAAGATCTGCACGATCGGCACGCCGTTGGCGTTCCAGGCGACATGCGTTTCCACGGTGGTCGCGGCGCACTGGATCGCGTCGGATGCCAGCGCCAGGTGGCGGTCCTTCTGCGGAATCATCTTGAGGTCCACGTCCAGCCCGTTCTTCTTGAAGATGCCGGCCTTGTCGGCCAGCGTGAGCGGCGCAAAGCCCGTCCAGCCCGACATGCCGAGCGCGATCTTGGTGACGTCCTGCGCCTGCGCGGCGCCCACGGCGCAGAGGCCGGCCGCAAGAACTGTGGCAAGTTTGAAAATCGTTTGGACCATGAAAACTCCTGGGGTCTGGCTGGAAGGTGAGCGGATTGTGGCTGGATGCACCAACTTGTCTATACAGGGTGAACCCTGTGTGCACTGACGGTGCAGTTCTCTTGGAGGGATGCACCATTATGCTGTCTATACAAGTTGCTGCCAAGCGGGTCATGGTTCATGCGCAAAGGCCGTGCCAGGGGCGCAGGCCGGCGCATGCATGACGCCCGCCGAGGCCGATCGGCCGAAGAACTTTCCGAGGCCAAGCCGGCGAACAGGCTCATGGGCATCTTTGCAATACTTGCTTGACCCTCCCCCCATCGGCAGCCCCACGACAAGACTCGGAGAGACATGGACATGCAGGCAACTTTCAAGCTGGCCACGCTGGCCGTCGCCATCCTCGCGGCGCTCGGCGGATGCGCAGGAACTTCGAGCAACAACGGCGCGCCGATCGGACCGGCGCTTGCCTCCACCATGCCCGAGGCGACGGAGACACCCCCGCGGCCCACTGCCTGCCCGCCTGCCGTGCCCGCCGCCGCAAGCTGCCTCACGGGTGTCGATTCGAGGGGGGCCATCTACCTCATCGCCAAGCCGGCCAACTGGAACGGCGTGCTCGTGCTGCACGCGCACGGCGGGCCGAACCTGGAAGCCCCCTCGGCCCAGCGCGCGGCCGAAGACCTGACGCGCTGGGCCGTCATGGTGGACGCCGGCTATGCCTGGGCCGGCTCCACCTTCCGCCAGGGCGGTGTCGCGGTCCGCGCCGCCGCCGAGGACACGGAGCGCCTGCGCGGCATCTTCCGCCGGTACGTCGGCAAGCCCACCCGCACGATCCTGCACGGGCAGTCCTGGGGCGCCGGCGTGGCAGCCAAGGCCGCCGGGATGTTCACCGCGCAGACGGTCGGCGAGACACCGTACGACGGCGTGCTGCTGTCGAGCGGCGTGCTGGCCGGCGGCAGCCGCTCCTACGATTTCCGCACCGACCTGCGCGTGGTCTACCAGTCCCTCTGCCACAACCATCCGCGCCCGGCCGAAACGCAGTACCCGCTGAACCTGGGCCTGCCGGCCGGCGCGAAGATGACACAGGCCGACCTCAGCGCCCGTGTCAACGAATGCCTGGCCCTCGACAAGCCCGCCGCCAACCGCACGCCCGAGCAGCAAGCGCGCGTGCAGACCATCGAGAAGGTCATCAGGATCCCGGCCAGCGCGATCCACTCGCACATGAGCTGGGCCACCTTCCACTACCAGGACATCAGCAGCAAGCGCACCGGCGGCGCGAGCCCCTTCGGCAACATGGGCGTGACGTACGCAGGCTCGCCCGACGACGCAGCCCTCAATGCCGGCGTGGCCCGTTACAGCGCCGACCCGGCCGCCTACCAGCGCTTTGCCGCGGACACCGACCCGACCGGCAAGATCCCCGTGCCGGTGCTCGCGGTCAAGTGGATCAGCGACCCCACGGCCTTCGTCGAACTCGACTCGTACTTCAAGTCGGTGATGGACCGCGGCGGCAGCGGCGAGCGCCTGGTGCAGACCTTCACCACGCAGGGCACGCACAGCTACATCAGCAGCCCGACCTATCCGACGCTGGTGACGGCTCTGCTGGCATGGATCGAACAGGGCGCCAAGCCGACACCCGCCAGCATTGCCGCGGCCTGCCCTGCCAACGAAGCCAGGTTCGGCGCAGGTTGCAGCTTCGACCCGGGCTACACACCTGCCGCGCTGGAAAGCCGCGTGCCGGCGCGCAATCGACCCTGAAGGACAGGAAGTCACGTTTCGACCCGCCTGATGCTGGCGACGCCGCAAGGCTGAGACAATCGGGACCTTGCGTGCCGGGGAGGTGCGCCCCACTTTCCAAGCCCGCCGCCGCACCTTGTCCGCCTTGCCCTTGACCACCGCCGCCACCGACCCGCTGGAGATCCTCCTCGAGGTCTTCGGCTACACCGCCTTCCGCGGTCCGCAGGAGGCCATCGTCGACCACGTCGTCGGCGGCGGCGACGCGCTGGTGCTGATGCCCACGGGCGGGGGCAAGTCGCTCTGCTACCAGGTCCCGGCCATCGCGCGGCAGCGGGCGGGCCAGGGCGTGGCCATCGTCGTGTCGCCGCTGATCGCGCTGATGCACGACCAGGTCGGCGCCCTGCACGAGGCCGGCGTCAACGCGGCCTTCCTCAATTCCACGCTGGACTGGGCCGAGACCCAGGACGTCGAGCGCCGCGTGGCCCGCGCCGAGATCACCCTGCTCTACGCCGCGCCCGAGCGCGTGACCACGCCGCGCTTCCTCGAACTGCTCGACGGCCTGGCTGCACGCAACAAGCTCAGCCTGTTCGCCATCGACGAGGCGCATTGCGTGAGTCAGTGGGGCCACGACTTCCGGCCGGAATACCGCGCGCTCACCGTGCTGCACGAACGCTATGCCGGCGTGCCGCGCATCGCGCTCACCGCCACCGCCGATGCGCTGACGCGCGCCGATATCGTCGAGCGCCTGCAACTGGAAGAGGCCCGTCAATTCGTCTCGAGCTTCGACCGCCCCAACATCCGCTACACCATCGTCGAGAAGAAGGACGCGACCACGCAGTTGCTGCGCTTCATCGAACGCGAGCACGAGGGCGATGCGGGCGTGGTCTATTGCCAGTCGCGCAAGCGCGTGGAAGACGTTGCCCTGGCGCTGCAGGATGCGGGCATCAACGCCCTGCCCTACCACGCCGGCCTGGACGCCTCGGTCCGGCAGAAGCACCAGAACCGCTTCCTGCGCGAGGAGAGCATCGTGATGGTCGCGACCATCGCCTTCGGCATGGGCATCGACAAGCCCGACGTGCGCTTCGTCGCCCACCTCGACATGCCGAAGAACATCGAGGGCTACTACCAGGAAACCGGCCGCGGCGGCCGTGACGGCGAGCCGGCCGACGCCTGGATGGTGTACGGCCTGCAGGACGTGGTGAACCAGCGCCGCATGATCGACGAGAGCCCTGCCGGCGAGGATTTCAAGAAGGTCATGCGCGGCAAGCTCGACGCGCTGCTGTCACTGGCCGAGGCCAGCGATTGCCGGCGCGTTCGCTTGCTCGCCTACTTCGGCGAACAGAGCAAGCCCTGCGGCAATTGCGACAACTGCCTGACACCCCCCGAGCTCTGGGACGGCACCGACGCCGCACGCAAGCTGCTCAGCACCGTCTATCGCGTGCAGCAGCAAAGCGGCATCAGCTTCGGCGCCGGCCACGTCATGGACATCCTGCGCGGCAAGGAGACCGAGAAGGTCAAGCAGTTCGGCCACGAGCGCATCAGCACCTTCGGCATCGGCAGCGAGTTCAGCGAGGCGCAGTTGCGCGGCGTGCTGCGGCAACTGATCGCGATCGGCGCGCTGGCGGTGGACGCTGAGGCCTTCAACACGCTGAAGCTCACCGACGGCTCGCGCGCGGTGCTCAAGGGCGAGGCCCGCGTGGCGCTGCGCGAATCGGTGACCTCGCCCACGCCACGCAAGACCCGGCGCGAGAAGAGCGCGCGCGGCACTGCATCACCCGCCGCCGCCTCGCTCGACGCCGTCGGGCAGGCACGCTTCACGGCGCTCAAGGCCTGGCGCGCCGAAGTGGCCCGCGAGCACAACCTGCCCGCCTACGTGATCTTCCACGACGCCACGCTCGCCGCCATCGCGCAGCGCGCGCCGGGCACGCTGGAAGACCTGCAGGGCATCAGCGGCATCGGCGCCAAGAAGCTGGAAGCCTATGGCGCCGATGTGCTGCGGGTCAGCGCCGCTTTCTAGCTCTGGCCAGCCTCGCCAGGAGGGCTGTCGACCCAGGTTCGTGATGATCCGGTTGCCGCGCGAGGGCGAGCGATTCAACAGCGGCTCCCAGGCCTTCGCATCGGCCTTCTGCCGCGCCGCCTCGGACTTGGGCATGCCGTTGTTGGGGCATTGGCCCGCAAGCGCCGTCGCCAGCAGGGCCTCGGCCGGCTCGCCCAGCGCGTGGCTGAAATCGTCGGCCACGAAGCAGTCCGGCTGGAAGCCATCGCCATAGTCGCCGAAGCCTTGCTGGTTCACGCCCTTGAACTGGATCGCGAAGTAGGTCGTTCCGCAGTTGTCCTCAGGCACGAACGCATACGGCTTGCCGCAGGTGGCTCCGCCGATGAGGTTGACCTTCACGCCGATGCCGCGCAGTCCGTTCACCACCGACTCGCTGGCCGAGCAGGTGTCCGGCCCGGTGAGGACCGTGACCTCCTTCAGCCCCAGTTGCGGCAGCGCCTGGTACGTCGGCGCCGAATAGCCCTGCGCATAGGCGTAGAAAGGGATGCTGGCCTGGGCCGGCGTCAGTCGGAACGGGTTCTTGCTGTTGAACTCCAGCCGCTCGAAGGTCTTGCCGACGGTGGCATCGCCCGAGGCCACCATGTAGGCCAGTTCGCTCGCGATGCTCAGCATGCCGCCGCCGTTGTAGCGCATGTCCAGCACCAGGTCCTTCGCGCCGGCGCCGTTGAGCGCATTGACCGCGGCGATCAGCTGGACCTCGGACGGCCCGTTGTGGTCGTTGAACTGGAAGTAACCGACTCGGCCCTTCGCGGTGTCGAAGGTCTTCACGTTCTGCACCGGCGACTGCGTAATGTTGGCCGAAGCCAGCGTGACGGTGCGCGTGCCGCCGTCGAGCAGGCCCAGCTTGAAGGAGTGCAATTCGCCGGCATTCGCGGGCGACAGGCCTGCGTTGAGCCTTGCCGTGTCCGTGCCATTGACCACGTCGACGCCGTCGACCTCCAGCAACTTCATGCCCCGGCTGACGCCAGCCAGCGCCGCGGGCGAGTCCGGCTCGAGGTAAGCCACGCGCACGTCGCGCGGACTCGTGCGCTGCAGGAAGGCCAGTTCCATGCCGTAGCCGACCGACAAGCCGGCCGAAAGGTTGAGGTATTCGGCCGTGTCCTCGGTGAAGTGGAAGCGGTCCTTGTCGTGGCCGGTCGCGGTCTTCCGGGGCGTCTTCAGCACGTTGAAGTAGTCGACCGGCGTGGCATAGGCACTGGCCAGCAACCCACCCGGCACCTCGTCGAACCAGAGGTAGGTCTCGTCGATCCAGCTGCGGACCCAATGCTTCTCGTCATCGAGCGTGCCGGCGCGGTCGCGGAACGGAGTGCCGGTCGCGGGGTCGGTGCCGATGCGCGGCGCCGCGCATCGGTCCGCCACCGTGGAAGACGCGGCGATGGGCTCCGACGGCGCCGTTGCCGGCGCCTGCATCAATGCCAGCGCGGCGAGATTGCCGCCCCCTGCACCACCACCGCCACCACCGCCACCACAGGCGGTCAACGCCAAGCCGGCAACGACCCCGGCACCCCAACGCATGTTCAGCCTCACTGCCTCGCCCTCCCGGAAATTTGCGGGAGAGCCTAACAGCGTCGATGCCGTCTTGACTATCTCTTCAACGTGTCGATCAGTCGGTTTTCGCGAATTGGGGTGCGCCACAGGGTGGGCGTCGCACCGCTGGCCGCCTTTTCGAGCTGGATGGCCGTCTTCGCAGCGGTCGGACAGGCGCCGCCGCGCAGCATCATGAGCGCGGCGGCCAGGCGGCCCTCGGCCGGGTCGCCCAGGTCGTGGGTGAGGTCGTCCGCCACCACGCAGTTGGGCGCGAAGCCGTCGCTGTAGTCGCCGAAGCCCTGCTGGTTCACACCCTTGAACTGGATGGTGAAGTAGGTGGTGCCGCAGTTGTCTTGCGGGAAGTAGCCATAGGGCTTGCCGCAGGTGGCGCCGCCGACGAGGTTGACGCTGACACCCACGCCGCGCAGCGAGTTGATGATGGACTCGCTGGCCGAGCAGGTGTCCGGCCCAGTCAGCATCGTCACGCGGGAGAGGCCCAGTTGCGGCAGCGGCTGGCCGGGCGTCGTCGAGTAGCCGCGCGTGCTGCCATAGAAGGGCACGCGGGTCTGGTCTTCGGAGAGCTGGAACGGGTTCTTGCCGTTGAACTGCAGCAATTCGAAGGTCGTGTCCTGGGTGGCCGCGGGCGTGGCCACCATGTAGGCCAACTGGCTCGCGATGGAGAGCAGGCCGCCGCCGTTGTAGCGCAGGTCGATCACCAGGTCGCCGATGCCGTTGTCCTTGAACTGACGGATCGCCGCGATCAGTTGCGCTTCGGCCGCCTCGTTGTGGTCGTTGAAAAGGAGGTAGCCCACGGGGTGTCCACCGACGTCGATCGTCCTGGCGCTCACGGTCGGGCTGCTGCGCACGCCGGCCGCGACGAGCGACGCAACGACGGTGCTGCCGTCCGGCCGGGCCAGCTTGAACAGGTGCCGCTCGCCCGCCGCGACGGGCGCCAGGCCCGCATTGAGCGCGGCGACGTCGCTCCCGTTGACCACGTCGACGCCGTCGATCTCCAGCACCTTCGCGCCACGCCCGATGCCGGCGGAGCCTGCCGGCGTGCCGGGCTCCGCCGAGGCCACGCGCACGTCGCGGGGCGGCGCGGCGCTGAGGAACGCCAACTCCATCCCGTAGCTTGCGGTCGCCACGCCCGTGCTGGCGACTTGGCGATAGGCGGCCGTGTCGTAGGTGAAGTGGAAGCGGTCCTTGGGCCGGCCCGAGGGCGCGGTCGCCGATGTCTTCAGCACCGCGAAGTAGTCGATGGGCGTCGCGTAGTTGGCGGCCACCAGATTGCGGGGCACCTCCTCGTACCAGAGGTAGGTCTCGTCGGTCCAGCCGCGAAGCCAGCGCTTTTCGTCGCTGGTCGTGCCCGGGACGTCAGGGTAGGTAGCACCGGTGTCGGGATCGATGCCCTGGCGCGGCGCCGCACAACGCCCCGCCACGGTGGACGACGCGACGATCTCGTCCTTGGCAGTGGCGCCGGACGTCGCGGCCAGTGCCGGGATCGGCAGGACGCCGCCTCCTCCACCGGCACCGCCACCACATCCACCCAGGACGAGTGCACCGATGAATCCCGCGCACCATCGAACTTGCCGCTTCATTTGCCAGGTCCTTCCCATCCGAGGGACACAGCCTAGCAATTAACGAAAGTTAGCAATGACTCGAAAGAATTAGCTTTCAGGCCCCAGCGCCGTCAAAGACGCCTGATTCTGAAAAAATATTCTCTGGCAACTACTGGACGAAGCCCATGCCGCGCGATTCGCGCACTTCCGGCTTAATCCGATGTTCTGCTTCGAGTTGGTCGAGGAATTCGGACGCGGAAAATTCGGTTGCGAGGATATCGGTCTGGCGTTTGACCGCCGCGAAATCGCCAGGGCAGAGCTGGTCGAGCCTTGCGAGCCGCGCACGCAATTCGCCGGTCAGGAGCGCCGTATCGCCGGCCAGCGCTTCCACGACGAACATGCGTTCGCGCTGCGCCGCCGTCAGCGGCATGAACTTGATCTTGAAGGTGAAGCGCCGCAGCGCCGCCTGGTCGAGCCGGTCGAGCAGGTTGGTGGTGCAGACGAACACCCCGTTGAAACGCTCCATGCCCTGCAGCATCTCGTTGACTTCGGTGACCTCGTAGGTGCGCTGCGCGCCGCGGCGGTCTTGCAGGAACGAGTCGGCCTCGTCGAGCAGCAGCACGGCCTTCTCGGCCTCGGCCTCCTTGAACATGGCGGCCATGTTCTGCTCGGTCTCACCGACGTACTTGCTCATCAGGTCGCTGGCCTGCTTGATGATGAGCGGCCGGCCGATGGCGCGCGCCATGTGCTCGGCCAGCGCGGTCTTGCCGGTGCCCGGCGCGCCGTAGAAGCACAACGTGCCGTGGCCGCGCGCCTTCACCGCCTCGACGATGCGCGGGATCTCGAAGCGGGTCTCGACATTGAGCATGTCGAGGTCGTAGGTGGTGACGCTGCGCCTTTCGCCATGCCCCGTTTCGCCGGTGCCCAGCGCCAGGTCCGCGTTCTTGAGCTGCCGCTCGATGAGCGATTCGACCGTCACCTCGTCGGTCTTGGCCAGTTCCGCGAAGCGCGCCGCCGTGCGGATCTGCGCAGGCGTCAGGCCCTTGCGCTCGGCCAGCTTGGCAGTGAAGGCCTCGGACACCGGAATGCCTTCAAGCGTCTTGCGCACCAGTTGCTCGCGTGCGCCGGGCGGCGGCGACTTGAGCTCGAGGTGGTAGGCAAACCGGCGCCGGAATGCCGGGTCGATCTGCTCGATGCGGTTGGTCACCCACAGCGTGGGCACCGCGTTCGATTCGAGGATCTGGTTGACCCAGGCCTTGCCGCTGACGCTGCCGCTGGTCGGCGCGGAGATCTGCTCGGCGCGCGCCATGTATTGCGCGGCCTCGGTGCTGATCGGCGGGAACACGTCCTCGACTTCGTCGAACAGCAGGGCGGCCTGCGCACTGCCCTTGAGGAAGACCTGCGCGATCTGCAGCGAGCGATAGCGGTCGCGACCGCTCAATGAATTGCCGTCGCGGTCGGCGTACTCGACCTCGAACAGCTCCAGCCCGGCGGCTTGCGCCGCCACCTTGGCCAATTCCGTCTTGCCGGTGCCGGGCGGCCCGTAGAGCAGCACGTTGACGCCCGGCTCCTTGCGCGCCACCGCGGCGCGCAGCAAGGTGACCAGCATCTGCGCCTCGTCGGCCACGAAGGAAAAATCGTCGACCCCCAGCGCGCTCTTGGTCGACGGCCGCGTGAACACCGCCATCAATTCATTCTGGTCGCGGTACTCGCGCATCAGCACGGGCGGCAGCTTCTCGCTGACCTTCATCAGGTCGGCCAGGTCGGTGATGTTGTGTTCGGAGATGAGGTTCTCGACCAGGCCGATGCGCTCCAGGCGCGAGCCGGCGCGCAGGGCCTCGCCCACCTCGCTCGCATTGACGCCCGCCACTTCGGCGATGGCGGCATAGGCCTCGGGCGCATTGTTGACCTTGAATTCCACCAGCAGCGAACGCAGGTCGCGCTGGTAGCGCGCCAGCGTGCCGTAGAGCAGCAGCGCACGCTCGGCCTTGTTCAGCAGCAGCAGGCCGGCCAGCGCATCGATGTTCTTCTCGACCAGCGTCGACTGCTTGCGCAGCGCATGCGTGAGCCAGTCGCGCGTGGCCGACAACACCGAGAGCAGGTCCTTCGGCTGGTCCTTCGCGTACTCGTCGAGGTAGAAGAACAGCGTGCCTTCTTCATAGGGCCCGCGCCAGACGCCGTGGCGCTCCAGCAATGTGCGGCTGTCGAGCACCTCGACGCCCTTCCAGATCTCGTTGCCCGCGCAACGCCGACCGAGGAATTCGCGCAGCCGCTGCAGCACGGCCGTCGGCCAGACGAGATGACGGCCCGTCAGGGAGAGCAGGCCGTTGAGGTCGCGCCGCACGTTGAAGCGCGGTCCCTGCTTGGCCGCCAGCGTCAGCACGAAATGCGAACACATGAGTTCCAGCACCGGCGCGCCCTTGAGTCCAGGCGAAGGCACGGCCTGGCTGCGCGATGCAGCCGCCACCTCATCCACACCGGAACGCTTGACCATGCGGGACTACCCTTCTCCAAGAGCCGACTCAGCGCGACCATAACGCAGAGTTTTAGGTTCGGGAAGAAATGGGAACAGTAAAAACCCTGATGTTACGAATCCGTCCACAATTCCAGACATGGTTGAAATTGAACAGATCGCCAAGGCGGCCACCCGACTGCGCGGGCAATTGCTCGACACCCCCTGCGTGGAATCGCGCACGCTCTCTGAAATCGTGGGGGCGCAGGTGTTCCTCAAGTTCGAGAACTTGCAGTTCACGGCGTCCTTCAAGGAACGCGGGGCCTGCAACAAGCTGGTGGATTTGTCGGAAAGCGGCGTGCGCGGCGTCATTGCGATGTCGGCCGGCAATCACGCGCAGGGCGTGGCCTATCACGCGCAGCGGCTGGGCCTGCGTGCGCTGATCGTGATGCCGCGCTTCACGCCCGGCGTGAAGATCGAGCGCACGCGCGGCTTCGGCGCGGAGGTGGTGTTGCACGGCGACACGCTGGAAGGCGCTCGCGCCCATGCGTTCGAGCTGGCCGAGCGCGAGGGCCTGAGCTTCGTGCATCCCTATGACGACGAGGCCATCATCGCCGGCCAAGGCACGGTGGCGCTCGAAATGCTCGATGCGGTGCCCGAACTCGACACACTGGTGGTGTCGGTCGGCGGCGGCGGGCTCATCGCCGGCATGGCGGTCGCGGCGCGCGCGCGCAAACGGGGCATCGAGATCGTCGGCGTGCAGACGACGCGATTCCCGGCGATGGTCAACGCCATCAAGGGCACGCAGCACCCGATGGGCAACAGCACGATCGCCGAGGGCATCGCCGTCGGAACACCGGGCGTGCTGACCCGCGAAATCATCAAGAACCTGGTGGATGACCTGCTGCTGGTCGACGAGGGCGACATCGAGCAGGCCGTATTGATGCTGCTCGAAATCGAGAAGACGCTGGTCGAGGGTGCCGGTGCCGCGGGCCTCGCGGCCCTGCTGCGCCACCCCGAGCGCTTCCGCGGCAAGAAGGTCGGCCTGGTGCTGTCGGGCGGCAATATCGATCCCTTGCTGCTGGCCGCCATCATCGAGCGCGGCATGGTGCGGGCCGGCCGCCTGGCCCGCGTGCGGGTGAGCGCACGGGACGTCCCCGGCTCGCTGGCCCACATCACGGCGACCGTCGCCGAAGCGGGCGCCAACATCGACGAAGTCCACCACCAGCGGGCCTTTACCATGCTGGCAGCACAGAACGTCGACGTCGAACTGGTGTTGCAAACCCGCGGGCGGCCCCATCTCGCATCGGTGCTCGACGCGCTTCATGCGGCCGGTTTCGCCGCCGAAGAGCAACGTTAGGCGATGCTGGACGCATCTTGTGCGCGGCGGACGCGCATCGTGAGCGGACTTCACTTGCCTTGGCTATAGGCCAAAAGTCGCACATTTTCAGGGGGCGGACCCTGACATGATGTGTCGGAGCGTGCCCCTAAAATGTGCGCCAGTTTTGCGAACCTGAGGTATCCCCGATGTCCACCCCTACCCCCGTCGAACCGGGTCACGACGCGATCGTCGAAAACGATGCCGTCGAATCCATCGTCCATCTGATGCCGCTCGTCCTCCCGATCGTGGGCGGCGTGCTGATGCTGTTGCTGGCATCCATCGCCGTCTTCATGGCCTGACGCAGGCGCCGGCCGGGCGGCCCTCCAAGGCGCCCGCCTCGTCTCGTCGCCCTCCCCTCGCTTCTCCATGCGATACCGGGCTCCGGAAGAAAACGTTTTCTCCAACGGTCTTTGCGCACCGCTGCGCCAAGGTCCGTTCGAAAAGACGATTTTCAAAGACCAGGAGATTTCCGATGAACGCACCCGTGATGAATGGCCTCACCATTCAAGCACCCCAATATGTCAAGAACGCGAAGCTGATCGCCTGGGTGGCCGACATGGCCGCGCTGTGCAAGCCCGAACGCATCTACTGGTGCGACGGCAGCACTGAAGAGTACGACCGCCTCTGCCAGCAACTGGTGGACGCTGGCACCTTCAAGAAGCTCAACCCCGCCAAGCGGCCCAATTCCTACCTCGCCTCGTCCGACCCGAGCGACGTGGCGCGCGTCGAGGACCGCACCTACATCTGCTCCGAAAAGAAGGAAAACGCAGGCCCCACCAACAACTGGATGGCCCCGGCGGAGATGCGCAACACGCTGCACCCGCTCTTCGACGGCTGCATGAAGGGCCGCACCATGTACGTGGTGCCCTTCAGCATGGGCCCGCTGGGCTCGCCGATCGCGCACATCGGCATCGAACTCTCCGACAGCCCCTACGTCGCGGTCAACATGAAGATCATGACCCGCATGGGCAAGGCCGTCTACGACGTGCTCGGCGTCAATGGCGACTTCGTCCCCTGCGTCCACACCGTCGGTGCGCCGCTGGCAGCCGGCGAGAAGGACGTCGCCTGGCCCTGCAACAAGACCAAGTACATCGTCCACTACCCGGAAACGCGCGAGATCTGGAGCTACGGTTCCGGCTACGGCGGCAACGCGCTGCTGGGCAAGAAGTGCTTCGCGCTGCGCATCGCCTCCAACATGGGCCGCGACGAAGGCTGGCTCGCCGAGCACATGCTGATCCTCGGCGTAACCAACCCCGAGGGCAAGAAGTACCACGTCGCCGCCGCCTTCCCCAGCGCCTGCGGCAAGACCAATTTCGCGATGCTGATCCCGCCGGCGGGCCTGGACGGCTGGAAGGTCACGACCATCGGCGACGACATCGCCTGGATCAAGCCGCAGCCCGATGGCCGCCTGCGCGCGATCAACCCCGAGGCCGGCTACTTCGGCGTGGCACCGGGCACCAATGTGCTGACCAATCCGAACTGCATGGCCAGCGTCGAGCGCGACACCATCTTCACGAACGTCGCGCTCACTGACGACGGCGACGTCTGGTGGGAAGGCATGGGCGACGCGCCCGCGCACGCCATCGACTGGCAGGGCAAGGACTGGACGCCGCAGATCGCCAAGGAAACCGGCGCCAAGGCCGCGCACCCGAACGCGCGCTTCACCGTTGCCGCCACCAACAACCCGGCGCTCGACGAAGCCTGGGACGACCCGAAGGGCGTGGCCATCGACGCCTTCATCTTCGGCGGCCGCCGCTCCACCACCGTGCCGCTGGTCACCGAGGCCCGCAGCTGGGTCGAAGGCGTCTACATGGCCGCGACCATGGGCAGTGAAACCACCGCCGCCGCCACCGGCCAGGCCGGCGTGGTGCGCCGCGACCCGTTCGCGATGCTGCCCTTCATGGGCTACAACATGAGCGACTACTTCCAGCACTGGCTCGACCTCGGCAAGAAGCTCGACGCCGCCGGCGCCAAGCTGCCGAAGATCTACACCACCAACTGGTTCCGCAAGGGCGCCGACGGCAAGTTCGTCTGGCCCGGCTACGGCGAGAACATGCGCGTGCTGAAATGGATGATCGAGCGCATCGAGCAGAAGGCCGACGGCGAGGAACACGTGTTCGGCGTCAGCCCGCGCTATCAGGACCTGAGCTGGACCGGCCTGGACTTCAGCGCCGAGCAGTTCAATACCGTGACCAGCATCGACAAGTCGGCCTGGCGCGACGAGCTGAAGCTGCATGAGGAGCTGTTCGCGCAACTCGCGCATCATCTGCCGAAGGAGCTGCCGGCCACGAAGGCAGCCATCGAAGAGCGCCTCGAAGCCTGAGAGGGGTGAATATTTCTACTGCGGACGCCGATCTCAGGTCTGCGGTGCTCACCGCACGAGAGTGCGGTTCCGCTCCTCCACCCGACCTCGGCGCCCTCGCTACGAAATCTTCACCCCTCTCAGCGCCGCGCTGTTCACCGCATTCTTTCCAAGCATGAAAAAACCGCCCTCGGGCGGTTTTTTCATGGCGACAGCAAGCTTGATCAGTGGAAGTGGCCGGACTGCACGCGGGCCAGCGCCACATACAGGGAAGGCGTTTCGTGCAAGCCAGCCATGCGGGTCAGCAGGTTGGGGGTTGCGGCGGCGGCGACTTCGGTCACTTCGCTTTCTGCCTTGCTGCGCTCGATGGCAGCGCGCAGTTCTTGCATGATGCGGGGGTCGCGTTCGGCGCTTGCCAGGAACAGTGCGTCGGCGCGCGCGTTGGCACGGCGTTGCGCACCGGCGACGAAGACCTTGCCGACGCGCTTCGCACCGGCCGCCAGCACGTCTGCGTAGAGGGCGGTGCCGGCGAACAGCGCGGCGCAGAGCACGGCCCATGCGGCCAGCAGGCTGCCTTCATCCCAGTTCGTCACCAGGGCTTCCGCAACCACCAGCGCCGAGGAAAGGGCCGCCACCAGCAGGAAGGCGACCACATGGCGGGCGCCAGCGCGCTTGCCGTTGACGATGTCGAACAACACTTCTGCGCGTTCGACGCCAGGGTGGATCGTGGGGTGGTTTGCGTTGACGAAGCTGGTCATGATGGTCCTCTCAGAATTGCGTAGGGGGTGAGCCGATGACTGGATCATAGGGATTTCCCTAATGCTGCGCCACTTTATATTTCTGATGTTTATCATTCATTGAAATGATGAACGTCAACTTTCGCACGCTGGACCTGAACCTCCTGCGCGTCTTCGACGAGGTGATGGCCGAGCGCAACCTGACCCGCGCCGCCCGCAACCTGTCCCTGACGCAGCCCGCGGTCAGCAATGCCTTGCGCCGCTTGCGCGACCTGCTGGGCGATGAACTGGTGCGCCGCTCGGGCGCTGGCGTCGAGCCGACGCCGCGCGCCCTGGCGCTGTGGCCCACCGTGCGCGATGCGCTGCGGCACCTCCAGCATGTGCTGGCGCCCGGCGACTTCACGCCGGCCACCGCCGACACCGCCTTCGTCCTGGCCATGGCCGACGCCACCGCGGCGGAACTGGTGCCCGGCCTGGTGCAGATCATCGAGCGCGAGGCGCCGGCCGTCTCGTTGCGCGTGGTGCCGCTCACCACGCGAGATCCGCGCCCGCTGCTGGAGAGCGAAGGCGCCGACATGGCGGTCGGCTACTTTCCGGCGGTGCTGGCCGCGTTGACGGCGCGCGGCCAGTCGGGCGTGGCGGTGCCTTTCGAGACGCAGCGGCTCTACGTCGGGCAGTACGTCTGCGTGATGCGGCGGGGGCATCCGCTGGCGGACAAGCCGCTCACGCTGGACGACTACTGCGCCGCGCGGCACCTGCTGGTCAGTTTCTCGGGCCGGCCCTACGGCTTCATCGAGCAGACGCTGGGCGCCCTCGGCCGCGAGCGGCACATCACCGTCACGGTGAACCAGTTCTACACGGCCGGCCGCGTGGTCGCCAGCTCGGACCTGCTGGCCGTGATGCCGCGCCACTTCGTCAAGGTGACCGGCATCGCCGACCAGTTCGAGCTGCGCGACCTGCCCTTCGACCAACCTCTGGTGCATGTGGATGCGCTCTGGCACCGGCGCACGCAATATGGCCAGGCCCATGCCTGGTTGCGCGATGCACTGGCGCGCGCGGCGGAGGTGGCGTTCGCGAAGTCCCCCGACGAGGTCGAGTTGCCGGCGAAGATACGGCCATGAAGCTTCAACTCCTGTCCGACCTGCACCTGGAATCGCACCCGCGCTTCGAGGCGGAAGCCGCGCCGGGCGCCGACCTGCTGGTGCTGGCCGGCGACATCGGCTCCTACCAGAACGGCTCGCGCCTGACCGAGCCGGATTTCGGCCTGGGTCGTTTTTCGCCACGCCGGGGCTGGCCGGTGCCGGTGATCTACGTGCCGGGCAACCACGAGTACGACGGCGATGACTTCGACGCCGTGCACGCGCGCCTGCGTACCACCTGCGACGCGCTCGACATCCACTGGCTGGAACGCGAGACGCTCGTGATCGATGGCATCCGCTTCGTCGGCACCACGCTGTGGAGCGACTTCGACGCGCTGGCCGATCCGGCGGGCGGCATGACCGACTTGCTGAAGGCCCGCGGCAAGGCAATGCGCGCGGCCGACTTCTACCTGGAAAAGGCAGCAACGCTGCGCGACGGCAAGCCGTTCATGTCGGCGGAGTTGAGAGAGCAGGCGCTGCTCTGCCAGGACTGGTTGCGCGATGAACTGGCCCGGCCCTTCGAGGGAACGACGGTGGCGATCACGCATTTCGCGCCGACGCTGGCCAGCGCCGATCCACGCTACGGGCTGTCGCCGGGCACCGCCGGCTTCTGCAATTCGCTGGACGATCTGCTGCCGCTGGCCAGGGTATGGCTGCACGGCCACCTGCATTGCGCCTTCGACTATGTGAAGGACGGCTGCCGGGTGGTGGCCAATCCCCTAGGCTACCGCAGCAAGGGCGAGCAGGAGGCGTTCCAGCCGAGGCTGCTGATCGAGGTGTGAGGCTTGTGCGAAGGGTCACTGGAAGGCATCCCCAGTGACGTCCTCCGGTCTGGTGTCTAGAGCAAGTGCTCCAACTATCGACCCGTTCTAGCTTTTGCCGACTAGGCCTTTGGCGGGAAGATTCGGTCATACCAACTCAAGACCTCAAGGAAAAGATCATGTCGAACCAATCCCTCGCTACCGCCGCCACCCACGTCGTCGCCCAGTACAGCGCTGCCGGCAAGACCCTGAACCACGCCTACCGCGCGACCGTCGAGCGCCTGCTCGACAGCGCCAAGACCCGTTTCGTGTCGGCGCTGGAAGCCCGTTCGATCCCCATGGTCAACGACCAGGTCAAGTCGCAACTCCTGAACGCGCAAGACGTGCTCGCCGGCTTCATGCTCAAGGGCGTGCAAACCGCCTACGGCCAGGCCGACCAAGCCATCGAGCTGATCGCCAAGCGCGCCAACAGCGGCATCGAAAAGGTTGCGTCCACCGTGGCCCGCGTCGAATCGTCGTTCGAAATCGCCAACCTCGAAGTCGTGCGCGCCGTGAACGCCCCGATCGCTTCGGTGGCAACGCAGATCGCCGACAAGGTTGCCGAAGGCGCCAAGGCCCTGGAAGCCCGCATGGGTGTCGTCGCTGAAGAAGTCGAAGTCGCCGTCGCTGCCAAGCCGGCACGTCGCGCTGCTCGCAAGGCTGCCTGATCGCGCCCTTTTCAAGGTAACTAGGCTTCGCCAACAGTTGGCGGCAGCAACCAGTTCGGGGTGCGCAGCCCGCTGAACTGAATCGGCCGGGATGATCGTCATGCACGATCTCCCGGCTTTTTTTCGTCTGCCCGCGCCGCGGTGCACGCCGGGTACCACCCTTGGCGAGCGCCGCCGTACGGCCTTGCATTCGAGCGCAGAGCAAGGCGGAGCGCCGCAGACAGTGCCTTGGCACGGCAAGGCGCTCCAACGCGGCCATGCGTTCGAAGGCAAGGCCGTACGGGCCCGCCCCTATGATCGGCCGGCATCATTCAGCAGGGGAACAACGCATGCTCAACGGGCTGTGGCTCGGATTCTTTCTCGTCGCGGCCGTGGCATCGTTCGGCCGCTGGCTGGTCGGCGGCGATGCGACCGTGTTCGCGACCGTGGTGGAGAGCCTTTTCGCGATGGCGAAGCTGGCGGTCGAGGTGATGGTGCTGCTGTTCGGCACGCTGACGCTGTGGCTCGGCCTGCTGCGCATTGCCGAGGCGGCGGGGCTGGTCGGATGGCTGGCGCGCCTGCTGGGGCCCTTGTTCCGGCGCCTCATGCCCGAGGTGCCCGCGGGCCATCCTGCACTGGGCCTGATCACGATGAATTTCGCGGCCAATGCGCTGGGGCTGGACAACGCGGCCACGCCGATCGGGTTGAAAGCGATGCGCGAGTTGCAGTCCCTGAACCCGAGCGCCACCGCTGCCAGCAACGCGCAGATCCTGTTCCTGGTGCTGAACGCCTCCTCGCTCACGCTGCTGCCGGTGACGATCTTCATGTACCGCGCGCAACAGGGCGCGAGCGACCCGACGCTGGTGTTCCTCCCGATCCTGCTGGCCACCAGTGCGTCGACGCTGGTGGGCTTGCTGTCGGTGGCGGTGGTGCAGCGCCTGCGCTTGTGGGACCCGGTGGTGCTGGCCTATCTGCTGCCCGGCGCGCTGGTGCTGGGCGGCTTCATGGCGCTGCTGGGCACGCTGTCCGCGGCGGCGCTGGCCGCGTTGTCCTCGCTGCTCGGAAACCTGAGCCTGTTCGGCATCGTGATCGTGTTCCTGCTGGCCGGCGCGCTGCGGCGCGTGAAGGTCTACGAGCAGTTCATCGAGGGGGCGAAGGAAGGCTTCGACGTGGCGAAGAACCTGCTGCCCTACCTGGTCGCGATGCTGTGCGCCGTGGGCGTGCTACGAGCGTCAGGCGCGCTGGACTTTGCACTCGACGGCATTCGCTGGGTGGTGACTCAGGGCGGATGGGACACGCGTTTTGTCGATGCGCTGCCGACGGCGCTGGTCAAGCCGTTCTCCGGCAGCGCGGCCCGGGCGATGCTGATCGAGACGATGAAGAGCCAGGGTGTCGACAGCTTTCCGGCGCTGGCCGCCGCCGTGATCCAGGGCAGCACGGAGACGACCTTCTATGTGCTGGCGGTGTACTTCGGCGCGGTGGGCCTCCAGCGGGCACGGCATGCAGTGGCTTGCGCGCTGGCGGCGGAATTGGCGGGGGTGGTGGCGGCGATCGCGGTTTGCTATTGGTTCTTTGGGTGACTCGTGAATTTTGTGGCGGAGGGTCTGCTGACTCGTCGGCTTCGAAGCGGTGAAGACCACCAAGGGATGAGCTCAGCTTCGAAAACGTCTGTCACGTGCGGGCCAAGGGCGACAACACCC
Source organism: Variovorax sp. dw_308 (assembly GCF_019207085.1). Lineage (GTDB taxonomy): Bacteria > Pseudomonadota > Gammaproteobacteria > Burkholderiales > Burkholderiaceae_C > Variovorax. The sequence goes on from NZ_JAATOM010000007.1 coordinate 99,930, forward strand.
AGGACTCGCGGTACGCCGCCGGCAACGGCGAAAAAGGTGAAGGGCAAATGAGTGGCGTGATTAGCAAGGTCATCGGGAAGCAGTAGCCAGAAGCTGCCGATCGGGGCGTCAGGACGCCCGCGACAACCGTCCGCGGCGGCAATCGGTCCGATCGGCCAGAATGCAACTCCCCTTGCCTCCCGCCTCTGTCGTGACCGTTCCTGCCCAGGCGCAAGCGCCCTCCTTCTCGCCCGACGAATTCCGCGATGCGCTCGGCATGTTTGCCACGGGCGTCACGATCGTCACGGCGCGCGCGGCCGACGGCACGCTGGTGGGGCTCACGGCCAATTCGTTCAACTCGGTGTCTCTCACGCCGCCGCTGGTGCTGTGGAGCCTGGCGCGCTCGTCGGGGTCGATGCCGGCACTGGACACGGGGTCGCACTATGCGATCAACATCCTGGCCGCGAACCAGAGGGAACTGGCCGAGCGCTTCGCACAGAAGCGCGCCGACCGCTGGATCGACGTGACCTTCGCCGAGGGCCTGGGCGGCGCGCCCTTGCTGGACGGTGCCGTCGCGAGCTTCGAGTGCTTCAACCGCAGCCGCTACGACGAGGGCGACCACGTGATCTTCGTCGGCGAGGTGGAGCGCTGCTCCATGCGCGTGGGCGCGTCACCGTTGCTCTTTCATGGCGGGCGGTTCTACACGGAGCATCCGCTGTAGCAGGCCTTGCGGCAGCAGGGCCAACAAGCCGAACAATCCGTCAAGCCCCGTGTCACGCGCGCAAAGGCCTGATCACTCGAACACAGGCCTGAAGAAGCTCCGCTCGTAGCTGAGGATGCAGCGCGTGTCTTCCGCGTACCTGAACGCCGCCTGGCACTCCGCATCCGCGAAGGACAGCGCGCGGTATTCCTCGTACGCAGCAAGGCTCGGGAAGGTGAACATCGCCAGCGCGATGTTGTTGGCGCCTTCGGAGGGCAGGAAGTAGCCGTGGTGCTGGCCGCCGAACTTCTGGACGAGCGGTATCCACAGCTTTCCGTAGTGTTCGAATTCCTTGAGCTTGAACGGATCGATGACGTAGCGCAGGTAGCAGGTGACCATGGTGATTCTTCAAGCCTTCTTGTAGGTCGCATCGAAGCGAGACTGCAGGTACGCCTGCGCGGTGATCGCCTCATAGCGCGGCGTCTCGCCCGCAGGCACGCATGACGGAATCGCACTGACCAGCGCATCGGGGTTCGGATCGAGGAACAGCGCGATCGAGTAGCGCTCGCGCGTCGGCCGCAGCACGCGGTGCGGCGTCGACACGTACACGTCATTGGTCCAGCGCATGAGGCAGTCGCCGATGTTGCAGAGGAAGGCGCCGGCCGGCAGCGCGGGCGCGTCGATCCAGTCGCCGTTGCGCGGGCGCACCTGCAGGCCCGCGACGCCATCGGTGGCGAGCAGCGTCACGTTGCCGTAGTCGGTGTGCGCACCGGCGCCGATGCCCTCCGCCGCCATGCCCGCGGCCGGCGCCGGGTAGTGCAGGAAGCGCAGCGTGGCCATGGGCTGGTCGATCTTGTCGTCGAAGAAATCGGGCGCCAGGCCGAGGTCGGTGGCAAAGGCCGCATGCAGCATGCGGGCCGCGGCCAGTGCGGCATCGAAATACGCCTGCACGCGCGGACGCCAGCCGTCGATGGGTGGCCAGGCATTGGGCGGGCGCGTCTGCTCGTCGGTCCAGATGAAGTTGAGGGCCTCCTTCTGGTCGGCGCCCCTTTTTTCGTCGAGCGCCTCGGCGCCGAAGTCGACGTACCCGCGGTTGTGGCCGAGCTTGCCGATGGCGATGGATTGCCTGGTGGCGGCATCCAGCGCGAAGAATTCGCGGCTGGCGACAAAGGCGTCGGCGAGCAGTTCGGGCGCAACGCCGTGGCCGGTGATTGCGAAGAAGCCGACGTCGCGGCAGGCGGCGCCGACCTCTGCGGCGACGCGCGCGTGCTGCGCCGTATCACGGGATGCCAACGGGGAGATGTCGATGATGGGAATGGCCGTATGCATGCGTCGAGTTTGCCCCAGCGGCCCTGGCCCTGCGCGGCTACCATCGACGCATGACCCGTTGCCGCATCGGCGCTTGCCGGCTCGTCTGGATGGCGTGGCTGGCGGCAGGTACCGTTGGCGCGGCGCCATCCACAAGCGACCCCCAGGTGGAGCGGCGCAACTGGTTCGACGACCCCTTCTTCCAGATCGCATCCGGCCTGCCCGGCTGTCCTGTGCCGCTGGGGCCGTTCTATACCGAGGCCGAGCGGCGCATGCAGATGCACAGCCGGCTGGAGCGCGGCACCAGTTGCTGGCTCGAGCACCGCTGTGAGGACAGCAACGCCTACCGGTATGACAAGGTCGTGGCGCCCCGTGTGCGCGATGCATTGGCCGCCGTGCCGGGCCTGAAGCGCGCCAGCGTGTGGGTGACGGTGCAGCGCCGCTGGGTGTATCTGCAAGGCTGCGTGCCGACGCGCGACCTGGCGGTGCGCCTGGAACGCGCGGCACGCGGCGCGAAGGACGTGGAAACCGTGGTGCCGGACCTGATGGTCGGCACGCGGGGCCGGGCGCCGTATCCGCTGAATGAAGACGAAGTGAACGCAAGAAAAAAATGATCGAACGCAAGACCCATCTCGACACCCGCGCCATTAGCCTGCTGGTTGCATGCTGCGCCTTCTGGGGGCTGCAGCAGATCCTCATCAAGACCACCGTGGTGGAAGTGCCGCCGCTGTGGCAGGCGTCGATCCGCATGGCGGGTGCGGTGCTGCTGCTGTGGCTCTGGTGCCGCGCACGCGGCGTGCCGCTTTTCAACCGCGACGGCACGCTACCGGGCGGGCTGCTGGCGGGGCTGCTGTTCGCGGGCGAGTTCTGCTGCATCTACCTCGGGCTGCAGGACACCACGGCTTCGCGGCTGACGGTGTTCCTCTACACCTCGCCCTTCTGGGTGGCGGTGTTCCTGCCGCGCTGGGCGCCGTCGGAGCAATTGCGCGGCTGGCAGTGGGTGGGGCTGGCGCTGGCCTTTGGCGGCGTGGTGCTGGCTTTCAGCGAGAGCTTCGGCCACAGCAGCCCGAAGCAATTGCGCGGCGACCTGCTGGCGCTGGCGTCCGGCATGCTGTGGGGGCTGACCACGCTGTCCATCCGCGCGACCAAGCTGGCGACGGCCAGCGCCGAGAAGACGCTGTTCTACCAGGTGGCGGTGACGGCAGCCGTGTCGCCGTTGCTGTCGCTGGCGCTGGGTGAGACCTGGGGCTTGTCGTATTCGGCGATGGCCTGGGGTTCTATCGCGGTGCAGACCGTGATTGGCGCGTTTGCCAGCTACCTGACGTGGATGTGGCTGCTGCGGCACTACCCGGCGACGCAGATGTCGTCCTTCACCTTCCTGACGCCGCTGTTCGCGCTGGCCTTCGGCGTGATGCTGCTGGGCGAGCCGCTGACGCTGCGGCTGGTGCTGGCGCTGGCCGGCGTGGGCCTGGGCATCGTGATGGTGAACCGGCGCAAGGCGCCTGTCGCGGACGCAAAAAAAGCCGCCTCGACGGCGGCTTGATCTGGCGCTTGCAACGCGGTGGTGTGCCGGAACGCTTCAGCCGCCCTTCTTGGCGCGCTTGCCGGGGTTCTTCTTGCTGCGCGTGGCGGTGCCGCGCTCCAGGCTGCGCTTCTGGCCGACGCCCGACTTGGTCAGGGTGTAGCCGGGTGCGGGGATGGGCTTGGGAGAGGCTTTGCGCTCGGCCTCGGTTCTGAAAGTGGTAGGCATGGTGGGCTCCGGTAAAAAATGTCCGGGCGCAATTAGGCCACAGCCGGGAAACCCGGCCTGCGGCACTTGGCTTTTGGGATTGGCGAGGCCCTGCTAATGTCCATGGCGCCATGCGCGGCCCTTGACGCATGAAGCCAGTGCGAGCGCAGCGAAGCACTTTCGTGGGCACCCGCGGAACCGGCTTTGCCGGGCCGGTGGGTGCGCCCCCTTGAGGGGGAAGCGCCGCAGGCGCTACGGGGGTGGGTCATTGCAGCCAACGCGCAACTGCAACAGTCGTGCGGTCTTCCAGCAGCGGCCCGATGATCTGCACGCCGATCGGCATGCCTTCGGCGCTCTTGCCGACGGGCGCGACCGTCGCGGGCAAGCCCGCCGTGGTGGCAGCGCCGGCCCATGCCAGTTGCTCGTGGTAGCGCGTCGATGCGCCATCGATGGACAGCATGGTCGTGTTCCAGTCGATCGGCCCGGGGATGTGCGGGAAGGCCGCGGTGCCGAAGGGCGGGCACAGCACGACGTCGAAGGACTCGAACAGCTTGCGCCAGGTCACGCGCAACTGCGCGCGGCGGTCGAGCATCGTGAACCACTCATGGGCGGAGATCGAGGGCGGTGCGTCGGGCGCGCCGCGCGTGACGACGGCCTTGAGCATGGCCGCGTACATCTTGTGCATCGCTTCGAGGTCGGGCAGCAGGTCGCTGCCGTGGCTGACCTGCGCGCCGGCCCGCGCGAGCCGTTGGGCGGTGGCCTCGACGGCGGCCTGAACCTCCGCAGAGACGCTTGCGCAAGGATGCGTGGTCATCACCAGTACGCGCAGGCCGCTGGGCTGCGCATGCCGCGCGGGGGGCAATTCGAGGCACCATGCGGCGGCATCGTCCACGTCCGGTCCGGCTAGCACGTCGAGTGCGCGCTCGATGTCGTCGGCGCTGCGCGCCAGCGGGCCGATCACGGCAATCACATCGGCCACGGCGCTGGCCGCGCCGGGGAAATCGTGGCCGCGCCCCGGCAGCAGGCCCACGCTGGGCTTGTGGCCGTAGACGCCGCAGAAGTGCGCCGGCACGCGGATCGAGCCGCCGATGTCGGAGCCCACTTCCAGCGGCACCATGCCCGACGCCACGGCCGCGGCCGCGCCGCCGGAGGAACCACCCGGCGATCGGCTGGTGTCGAGCGGATTCAACGTGCGGCCATAGACCGGGTTCACGCTTTGCCATTCGCCCAGCGCCAAGGCGACGTTCGTCTTGCCGAGGATGACCGCCCCGGCGGCCTTCAGGCGCGACACGGCCACGGCGTCCTGCTTGACCGGAATCTGCTTCGCGAACTCCAGCCCCCAGGTGGTGGGCAGGCCCGCCACGTTGAACGATTCCTTCACCGTCATCGGCACGCCGAGCAAGGCGCCGCGCGCCCCCTTGCCGAGCGCGACATCGGCGGCGCGCGCCTGTTCCCGCGCACGCTCGAAGTCGCGCACGACGACGGCGTTGATCTCGCCATCGAGCGCCTCGATGCGGGCGATGGCGGCATCGCAGAGTTCAAGGGCGCCGACCTGGCGCGTAGCCAGGGCGTCGACGAGTTGGGTGGCGGTGGCCGTGGCGTAGTCGAGGTTCATGGCTTCATTGTGGTCAGCGTGCGCCGCGCGTGCCTGACCAAACTTGCTCAGTTGCATGCGGCCCTGCGCGACATACTCAGGTGGAATCCAACCAACCACAATCCATGAGCGAACCCTTGTTGTCCAACTTCCAGGCCGTGCTCGACGAGATCGACGCGGAGATCCGGCCCCTGCTCGGCGCGGGCGGCAAGGTGGCCAGCTACATCCCGGCACTGGCGCGCGTGCCGGCCGCGCAGTTCGGCATCGCGCTGCGCACCTGCGGCGGCGAGGAAGCCTGCGCGGGCGACGCGGCCACGCCCTTCTCGATCCAGAGCGTGTCGAAGCTGTTCACGCTCACGCTCGCGATGCAGCATCTGGACGAGCAGTTGTGGGAGCGCATCGGCCGCGAGCCGTCGGGCAATCCGTTCAACTCGCTGGTGCAACTGGAGAGCGAACAGGGCAAGCCGCGCAACCCTTTCATCAATGCCGGCGCCATCGCCGTGGCCGACCGGCTGGTGACGCGCGGCGATGCCAAGGGCGCCATCCTGGCGCTGATGTCGAGCCTGGCTGGCGAGCCCATCGCGTTCGACGACGAAGTGGCCGCGTCGGAGGCCGAGACCGGCTATCGCAACATCGCGCTGGCCAACTTCATGAAGAGCTTCGGCAAGCTCGACAACGACGTGGCGCCGGTGCTGGACATGTACTTCCACCAGTGCGCGATACGCATGTCGTGCATGCAGCTGGCGCGCGCCGCGGCCTTCCTGTGCCGCGACGGGGCGCATCCCATCGAAGGGCACCCGGCAGTGACCACCGAGCGCCAGACCCGGCGCATCAATGCGCTGATGCTGACCTGCGGCACCTATGACGCGGCGGGCGACGTGGCCTTCTCGATCGGCCTGCCCTGCAAGAGCGGCGTGGGCGGCGGCATCGTCGCGGTGGTGCCGGATCGGCTCACGCTGGCCGTGTGGTCGCCCGCGCTCGATGCCACGGGCAACTCGCTGCTGGGCATGAAGGCGCTGGAGCTTTTTGTCGGGACGACCGGGCTGTCGGTGTTCTGACGCTTGCTTGTGGCCATGTCGTTCAAACCGCCATTTCAGCAACAGGAGAAGCCGCTCGAAGAGTTCGCCTCCCAAGGGATTTACCCGCAGCGGGATAAAGAAAAAATTCATGCGTCAAGCCGGGCCAGTTGAAGTCTGCTTCTCGATTGACCTGGATGGGGAATCTTCGAAATCCAAGGACACCTTTGGACCTTGTTGGCCATCACCACCACATTGATGTGTTCGCTCCGCAGCAACTGCGTGCGCAGCTCACCGAGCATGTGAGCGTGGAGCTCGGGTCCGAGCGCATCCGCGTTGCGCTGCGCATCGTGCCGGACGATAACAACCCGTGCGCCATCCTGGCCATGCAAGATGAATCGGTGCGCAGCCGTCATACATTACGAGCCGCGCCGTTTCACGAAAAGTGCGGGCGTTTGGTCTTTCGCTTCGTGAATCCATTTAAGCAGGAAAGAGTGCTCCATTAAATCTCAAGCCAAAGGCGAACGCGAGATTCATCGCATCGCCTTGGCTTCTGGCTATGAATTAACCGCGCCCCACGTTGGCAGCTTTCGTATCCGATCTAATTTGCTCCTTTGATCTCTCCACGTTTTCCTGGCACTTACGGGTCATTTTTGACTTCATCTGAAAACCCGAAAATGAACCGTCGTTGTACACCACGGCGATAAGTTTATGATTACCGGGACTCAAGACTACTGTCTTGTTGAAAACGCCACCGTGACCATTCATGAATCCATAATTTGCGGTTTGTCCAACACTTGTCCGACCTAACAAAGATGCTGCATTTACGTTGTCAAGATAAACTGACGCATCATTGTCGGCTGAAAACACCCCCTCGATATTGATGGTTGAACCTATGACACAATCTGGAAGATTGAAGTCTAGCGTGTACTGGTAGTTGCCTTGAGGCGCGCTGTTGGTATTGTTGATGTTGATCCAAGAAGCAACAGACCCTGTATCAATCGTCTTGTTGGTCGCAACCTCGGTAGTCCAATATTGGTATGGCGTAATGGTGGGCGCTGCGGAGCCTTTATAGATCCATGTGGCAACGCCCGTGCTTAGATCCAGACTTGCTGTTTCGCCTACGCATTTGCAGCATTCGAGCTTCGCTATTTTTGCCCCCTTGCCCTCACCAGGAAGAACTCCCCTTGATGGTTTAGAAGGTCCGCGCATGTCCGGGTTGTGTTGCGCCACTGCCGCCGTAGAAAGCGAAGCGAAAAGAGCGCACGCCAAGGCCGAATGCTTGACGCGCGCGAAAGCACATGAACTCATGATATTCCCCCTGAATATGATAATTTGACGTCCAGTCGACGTCGATTCACAGTCTGCCGCGCATCGTCAAATCGCGCCTCATCAATTTTTAGTAGACGCTCTAACTTTTACTTAGTGCTAAGGCGCACTGACCCTTCCCGCCTTCGCCGCACGGTTCAGCGACGAGCGCACGACCATGCGATGGAAAGGCGCGATGACGCGGATGTAGTTGCGGCCCAGCAGGTTGTGGCAATGCACCACCGTCACCAACACCATCTCGTGGCCACCCCCCGCGGCGGGTCGTCTCAGCACCGACACCCGGAAGTCGAGATGCCGGTCGTCCTCGCCGAGGACCACTTCGTCCCCGTGCGTTTCGTAGATGCGGAAGAAGCCGAGGCGGGGCGTGCGCGTCGTATCGGCACGCAGCGCATCGGCGGTCTTCAGGCCGAACAGCTTGACCACGCCATCGCGCACGCCCATGAGCCGCTCGACCCATGGCGCTTGCTTCTCAAGCGCCTTCCGGGCGAGCGACAGCGCGTCGCCAGGGGCACCGGGCGGCAAGTCCATGGCGAAGGCATCGGCCAGGAAGGCGCCGGCGTAGAGCGGCGCCACGCGGGCCTCCTTCGGCAGCGCACAGGCATGGGCACGAGGCGATGGCGAAGGCATGGGCGGCGCTTCAGTCGCCGTACGTGCTCGCGACCATGTCCAGCTCCACCGACGCATTCTTCGGCAGGCTGTAGACGCCGACCGAAGTGCGCGTGTGCACGCCGGCCTCGCCGAACACGCGGTACAGCAGGTCCGACGCGGCGTCGGCCACCTCGCTTTGCTGCGCGAAGTCGGGCGTGGTCTGCATGTAGACGGTGAGGCGCAGGATCTTGTCGATCGCATCGAGCGAGCCGAGCGTCTGGCGCAGGATGGCCAGCGCGCGCAGCGTGCAGATCTGCGCGGCCTCGCGCGCCTGGTCCAGCGAGGTCTCCGCGCCGATGCGTCCCGTGACGACCACGGTGCTGCCGACGCGCGGCACCTGCCCGCTGAGCCAGACGTTGCGGCCGTCCCGCACCGCCGAGGCATAGTGGCCGCCGATGCGAATCTCACCCTCGAAGCTGTGGCCCAGCTCGGCGGCGATCTGGTCGGCGATGGCGTTGCGCGTGGTCGTCATGGCTTCAATGGGCTTGCAACACGGGACAGTCGTGCAGCATAGGCCATGACCCGCCGCCGCAGGGCCAGCCACACGGCGAAGGCCGCCGGCGCGGGCCGATGGCTGCGGATCACGGCGCCGCCGCCGCATGCTTCGAGTTCGACCCAGCCGCCGCGCTCCAGCCGATGGAATTCGCCGTGCGTCAGCGTGACGCCGCGCGACAGCATGGTTTCGCCGAGCCAATGCAGCGGCTCCCGCACCACGACGCGGCCGCTGTCGACCTCCAGCGTGGTGAGGCGGTCGAGCGGGATGTGCAGCGCTTCGCCGCGCTGCAGGCGGGTGGTGGTGGTGAGACAGTGGGTCATCGAAGGCTCCTTGAACGAGGCCTTCATGGTCCCGTTTTCGATGCACGGAAAACAGGCACAGCCTTCCCTGTTGCGACCGGAACAGTGGCCGCGGCACCGCATCTGTTATGGTCGTTTTCGCGTCAACTGCATCTGTTTCAACAGGCGTCGATTGGCCACGATCACGCCATGCCCACGTCATTGCACATGTCGCAAACGCCTGCGCCGCCGACTGCGCCGTCCACTGCGCCGCCGCTGTACCGCCGCCTCGCCACGCACTACCGCGGCGCGATCGAGGCCGGCACGCTGGCGATCGGCGAACGCATGCCGTCGCTGCGCCACCTGATGCGCCTGCACGACATCAGCCTGTCGACCGCACTGCAGCTGTGCCGCACGCTGGAGTCCGATGGGTGGGCCGAGGCGCGCGACCGCTCCGGCTACTTCGTGCGCAAGCCGCAGCGCCTGCGCATGACGCCGATGGAGGAGCCGCCGGCCGGGCAGCCGCCAGACCCGGCGCAGTTCGTCGGCATCCATGCACGCGTGTCGAACTTCGTGACGCAGCGGCGCGCCGCCGAGGTGAAGGTCAACTTCTCGGTCGCCCGCGCCGCGCCGCACCTGTACCCGGGCGAAGCCCTGCGCGCGGGCATGACGCGCGCGTTGCGGCATCGGCCCGAACTGCTGACCGGCGCACCGCCGCTGCAGGGCGATCCGCAGTTCCGCTCGGTACTGGCCAAGCGGGCGATGAGCGCGGGCATGACGCTGTCGCCGGAGGAAGTGCTCGTCACGAACGGCTGCATCGAGGCGCTGAACCTCGCGCTGCGTGCGGTGGCCAACCCCGGCGACACCATCGCAGTGGAGTCGCCGACCTTCTACGGCCTGCTGCAGGTGCTGGAAAGCCTGGGCCTGCGCGCGCTGGAGATTCCGGCCAGCCCGCAGTCGGGTCTCTCGGTCGAGGCGCTGGAACTCGCGCTGCAGGCGTATGACGGCATCAAGGCCGTGGTCGTGATACCGCACCTGCAGAACCCGCTCGGCAGCGTGATGCCCGATGCGCACAAGGAGCGGCTGGTGCGGCTGTGCGAGTCGCAGGGTATCGCGCTGATCGAGGACGACACCTACAGCGAACTGCTCGATGTCGACAGCGCCCCGCGCGCCATCAAGTCATGGGACCGCACCGGCAACGTGATCCATTGCGCATCGCTGCACAAGATCCTCGCGCCCGGCATGCGGCTCGGCTGGATCTCGGCCGGGCGCTGGCAGGCGCGCGTGGAAATGCTCAAGTACGCGCAGACGCGCAACAACGAGGTGCTGTCGCAAATCGGCGCCGGCGAGTTCATGGGCAGCGGCGGCTACGACCGGCACCTGCGCCGGCTGCGCACCGCCTTGCGCGAACAGCGCGAGCGCACCACCGAGGCCATCGCTGCGTACTTCCCCGCGGGCACGCGCCTGAACCTGCCGAACGGCGGACTGCAGGTGTGGGTCGAGCTGCCGAACCAATGCCCATCGAGCACGGTGTTCGACATGGCGCTGCGCGAAGGCATCCTGGTCGCACCGGGCTTGCTGTTCTCGAACACCTCGCGCTGCGACCACTACCTGCGCGTCAACTGCGGCTGGCCGTACGACGAGGTGGTGGACAGCGCATTGAAGCGGCTCGGACAGATGGTGGCTTCGCTGGCGCATTGACTAGCCGGGTGGGGCGCCTCGCGCCTGTGCAAGACTCTGGCCCTCATGAACGACCATTCCAGCCCCGATCCCACCCACGAAGGCGCCGACGACCTCGCCATCCAGGAACCCCGCCTCTGGCGCGACAGCGCATGGACGGCGCGCGTCATCAAGAACGAGGACGACGACGGCTGGGCCGTGTCGATGACGCGCCATGGCGAGGCCGAGCCCGCGCTGGTCGGCCCCTGGACCATGGGCCGCGACAAGAAGAACCCGAAGCCGCTCGACACGCCGGCCTTCCACACGCTGGTGAAGACCGCCAACGAAGTGCTGCGCCGGCATGAGCAGCAACTGCATGCGCAACTGAACAAGCACCTCAGCATCGGCGTGGGCTCGGAGCGCATCCGCGTGGCGCTGCGCATCGTGCCCGACGAGGACAACCCGCATGCGCTGCTGACCGCGCAGGACGAGTCCGGCGCGCAACTGGGCGAGGCCCGCACTGCACCAGGCTTCAAGCTGACGTCGGCGAGTGCGCAGGCGTGGATCGAAGCGGGCTACCCGGCGCGGGCGCGCTAGTTCGCTGGTTGGTTCAGGAGCCGGCCGGGGCGGCCTGCCGGGGCCGGTCGATGACGTAGTACGACTTGACCATGCCCATCGCCCGTTCGAAGGTCACGTCGGCCGCGGGGAAGAGCGCATCGATCTCCGCGCGCCGCAGCAGCCGCGTGCCCCAGTAGTAGTTGCGGATGGTCGGCGCATCCGGATGCGAGAGCAGGCGCCACGGGCTGACGTGGATCAGCAGGTAGCCCAGCCTGCGCGGCAGCCAGTGCACGAAGGGCATGAGGAAGTGCGGCTCGAACGGAAAGGACCACGCCGGGGTCTGGCAGAACACCAGCTTCGAGACGCGCCGCATCTCTTCGGCAAGTGCCTTGCGCTGCTCGCGCGGCACATGCTCGATGACGGAGTTGCAGATCAGGAGGTCGAAGAACCGGTCCGGCGCGGGGATGTGCTGGCCATCGTAGATGACGGTCTTGATGTCGCCGGCCGAGACATCCGCGCCCTGCTGGACCTCGCCGTCGTCCACGTTGTAGATGGTGATCTGCCCGCGCGGGATCGGCAGCTCGATCTTGTCCCAGAAGTGCCGCGAGCCGCCGAGGTCGCAGATGCGCATCGAGGCGATGCCCGGGAATGCTTTCAGGATGAATTTTCCGCGGCGCAATCGAAAGTGCCGCGTGATCGGACCGATGACCTGATGCCACAACGACATGATTGCGCCTCCCTGCGATATTCGGCAACGCCTCGTCACCTTGCTCGACAGGCCTACGGTATGCAAGAAGAGGGGTAGGGTCAACGGTACGTTTGACCGGTACCTTTGGCCGCCCCGGCGCGGCCCGTTCGGTCCATACTTTTGACGACAAGCGTGCCCGGCCGGGCACCGGGCGCGCGACTCAGCAGTTGCCCTTCTTCGCCTGCCCCGGCGGGCAGTGATAGCCGCCGCCGTGGTGATGGTCGTGAGATTCGTAGCGCTGCTCGCGCTCCCATTCGCGGTGTTCCTCGCGCCGCTCCGCACGGCGCCAATCGCCCTCGCGCCAGCGCCACCCGCCATCCACCGCCACCCAGGCGCCGGGCGCATAGGCGTAGTCGGGCCGCGCCTGCTGCCAGCGACCTGGACGCCATGCGTAGGCGCGTCCATCCCATTGCCAGTGGCCCGGCACCCAGGCCTGGCTCGGGCGCGGCGCCGGCATGACTTCGTAGCGCGGCGGCGGCGGCGCCACCTGCACGACGCCGGGCAGTGGCACGTTGATGTTCACGGAGACCTGGGCGACCGCGGTGAATGCTGCGGCCGACAGGGCCGCGGAGATGACGAGTGGAATGGCTTTCAACGTGGGGACTCCTCAGTAGTCAGGGTACCGGGCGAGGACCGCACGAAGTGCAGTCGACGCCTCGTAAAAGGGCGAGAGCGTACTCGACCCCGGTTCCCGGCCCTCGCATGGGTCTCCATCGCCCTCACTCGACCGGAACTGCCCCGCCCATAGGCAATCTGCACAGGCAGGCTTACGATGCCCGCATGCCGCCCCCCTCCGCATCGCGGAACCCCGACCCGGACCGCTTCGGCAAGCCCACGTCGGGCCTGCGGCTCGCGCTCTACACCATCATCTTCGAGGCCGACACGCGTGCCGGCAAGGCCTTCGACGTCGGGCTCATCATCCTCATACTCGCCAGCGTGGCGGCCGTGGTGCTCGACAGCGTGGCCTCGATCCATGCGCGCTTCGCCTTCGAGCTGAGGGTGTTCGAACTGCTCGTGACCGCCGCCTTCACCATCGAATACCTGGTGCGGCTGGCCTGCGTGCGGCGGCCGGACCGCTATGCCTTCAGCGTGTTCGGCATCATCGACCTGCTGGCCCTGCTGCCCACCTATCTTGCGGTGCTGGTGCCGGGCATGCATGCGCTGATCGACGTGCGCGTGCTGCGGCTGCTGCGCGTGTTCCGCGTGTTCAAGCTGACCGAGTACGTGGCGGAGTACGGCGCGCTGGGCCAGGCACTGGCGGCGTCGCGGCGCAAGATCCTGGTGTTCATGTCCTTCGTGCTGATGGTGGTGGTGGTCATGGGCACGCTGATGTACGTGGTCGAGGGCCCGGAACATGGGTACACCAGCATCCCGGTGGGCGTGTACTGGGCCATCACGACGATGACCACGGTGGGCTTCGGCGACATCGCGCCGAAGACCGGCATCGGCCGTGCGATCGCCTCGGTGATGATGCTGCTGGGCTGGGGCACGCTGGCAGTGCCGACCGGCATCGTGAGCGCCGAGTTCACGGTGCAGCGCCAGGGCCGCCGCACCACCACGCGCACCTGCCACGAATGCCTGAGCGAAGGGCATTCGCCGAATGCGCGCTTCTGCAGCGACTGCGGCGCAAAGCTGCCGGCCTACCAGCACGACGCGGCCGACGCGCGTGCATAGCGTCCGTAGCGTCCGGGCGAACTGCATCGGCCCGGCGGCGCTTGCCGGCGCACGGTTGGCCCTCTATCCTCTGGAGCCCAACTACAAGGAGACCAAGCCGTGATCAAAGTGAGCGTGATGTACCCCTACAAACCCGACGCGCGGTTCGACCACGTCTATTACCGCGACAAGCACATGCCGCTGTTGAAGGCCCGCCTGGGTGACGCTTGCCTCTACTACACGATAGACAAGGGCCTGGCCGGCGGCGCGCCCGGCGACCCGCCGACCTACATCGGCATGTGCCACGTCTTCAGCGACTCGGTCGAGATCTTCCAGGCCGGCTTCGGTCCGCATGCGAAGGAAATCCTGGGCGACATCGCGAACTACACCGACCTGACGCCGGTCATGCAGATCAGCGAAGTGGTGGTCGAGAAGTAGGCAGCCCCCAGGGCCGGGCCACGCCGGCCCGCCTATCGATGCATCGGCTCGGCCGCATGCGCCACGCAGGCATGCGCCGTGTGTTGCGGATGCGCATGCAGCAGCGCGCGCGTGACGCCGTTGGTCCAGCCGAAGCCGTCCTGCAGCGGATATTCGCCACCGCCGCCGCCGGTCGTCATCTGGTGCTCGACCTGGCGCAGCGCGTACTTCTCGACCAGCTTGCCCTCGCGTTCGTAGACCGCCGCCACGGTGGCGAGCCAGCGGTGCGCGATGGTGCGCGCCAGGTCGTCATGGCCGTACTTGTGGAAGCCGCTCATCGCCATCCATTGCAGCGAGGCCCAGCCGTTGGGCTGGTCCCATTGCTGGTCGCTGGTGCATTCGGTGGTCGACAGGCCGCCGGGGGCGAGCAGGCGCTGTTGCACGGTGGCGGCGAGCGCGTCGGCCTGCGGCGGGTCGGCGAGGCCGGCGAACAGCGGCGCGATGCAGGCCGCGGTGAGGCAGCTTCGGCGCTGGCGGAGGCGCCAGTCGTGGTCGAAGAAGGCGCCTTGGGCTTCGTCCCACATCCATGCCATGACGGCGGTCTTGCGGGCGGCTGCATGCGCTTCGAATTCGCGCGCGGTGCCGGCGTCGCCCGCCTGCCTGGAAAGCTCGGCGATCGTCGTCTCCAGCTTGAAGAGGAAGGCGTTGAGGTCGACCGGCACGATGTCGGTGGTGCAGATGCTCACGAGCGAATCCCGCTCGTCATGCTGCGGATGTTCCGCGAGCCAGCGCGTGCTGAAGTCCCAGCCTGACTCGGCCGCGGCGCGCAGGTCCCGGTACACCTCCGATGGCTCGCGGCCCGAGAGGCGCGCGGTCGTCACGTCTTCCAGCCAGGCCTCCT
Organism: Variovorax sp. dw_308; assembly: GCF_019207085.1. Taxonomy (GTDB): domain Bacteria; phylum Pseudomonadota; class Gammaproteobacteria; order Burkholderiales; family Burkholderiaceae_C; genus Variovorax. Next base: position 114,943 of record NZ_JAATOM010000007.1, read on the forward strand.
CGCGCGGCTCGTCGCGCTCGTCCCAGTAGCGGTTGAGCACGCTGCCGTCGGGCAGGCGCACCGCACGGCGATCGGCACTGCCCGGCGCCAGGCCATCGCTGCCGCGCATCCACCACGCATGTTCCTGGCGAAGCTGCGGCAGGAAGTCGGTCGCGCTGCATTTGTCGACGCTTTCCGACAGCTCGACCATGAACGCGAACAGCGGCGGCTGCGAGCGGCCGAGGTAGTAGGTGCGCGTGCCGTTGGGCACATGGCCGTAGGTGTCGATGAGGTGCGCGAAGTTGACGACCATGTCGTGCAGCAGGTCGGTGCGCCCGCTCGCCACCAGGCCGATCATGGTGAAGTACGAATCCCAGTAGTACATCTCGCCGAAGCGCCCGCCGGGCACCACGTAGGCATGCGGCACCTGCAGGGACGAGCCGCCCGGCGGATGCTCCAGCGGTTGCCGCGTAAGCACCGGCCACAGGTCGTCGATGTGCGCACAAAGCGGCTGGCCCGGCACCGAGATGTAGTCGCTGGGCGGGGGCAACTGCACCTCGAAGTGCTGGTCGACGAAGGCCTTGAGGTCGAAGCCGTCGGCCTTGCCTTGCGCGCGGTAGGCCTGGAGGATTTCCTGCGGGTCCTTCAGCGGCGCGCAGTCGACGAAGGTCTTGCTGTCGGCGAACACGCGTGCGCCCTGCACTGCCGTGAACAGCTCCTGGTAGCGGTCGGCCGGCGTCAGCGTGTCCGGCGCCGGGCAGGCCGAGGCGCGCGCCGCGGCATGTTGTCGGGAGTGGCCCTGGCTCAGACCACCCCCGCGGCGCGCAGGGCCGCTGCCTGCTGCGCGTCCACGCCGAGTTCAGCCAGCACTTCGAAGGTGTGCTGGCCCAGCGCAGGCGGCGCGTGCCGCAGCACAGGCGGGGTGGCCGACAGGCGCAGCGGACTCGCCACGCCGACGATCTGGTGGATGCCGTCGCCGGCATCGCGCGGCATCGTGACGGCCAGGCCGCGCGCCTTGACCTGCGCGTCGTCGAAGGCCTGGTCGATGTTGTTGATCGGGCCGCAGGGCACGGCCTTGTCTTCGAGCAGTGCGATCCATTCGGCCGTCGTGCGCGTGCGGGTGACGGCTTCCATCTCGGGGATCAGCACCTCGCGGTGTTTCACGCGCAGCGTGTTGGTGGCGTAGCGCGGATCGGTGGCCCAGCCCGGACGGCCGGCCGCCTCGCAGAAGCGCGCGAACTGCCCGTTGTTGCCGATGGCCAGCAGCATCGCGCCGTCCTGGGTGTGGAAGTCCTGGTAGGGCGCGAGGCTCGGATGGCTATTGCCCTGCCGTTGCGGCGCGACACCGGTGTTGAGGAAGGCGCTGGCCTGGTTGGCCAGGATGGCCATGCCGACGTCGAGCAGCGCCATGTCGATGTGCTGGCCCTCGCCGGTCTTGTGGCGCACGTTCAGCGCGGCGAGGATCGCGGTGCTGGCATAGACGCCGGTGAACAGGTCGGTGAGCGCCACGCCCACGCGCAGCGGGCCGCCGCCGGGTTCGTCATCCGGGCGGCCGGTGATGCTCATCATGCCGCTGGTGGCCTGGATCATCAGGTCGTAGCCGGCGCGCGTGGCATGCGGGCCGTCGTGGCCGAAGCCGGTCACGCTGCAGTAGATGAGGCGCGGGTTGAGGGCCTTGAGGCTGTCGTAGTCGAGCCCGTAGGCCTTGAGCCCGCCGGTCTTGAAGTTCTCCACCACGATGTCGCTCTGCGCGGCCATCTGCTTCAACAGCACCTGGCCCTCGGGCGTCGCCATGTCGATGGTGACCGAGCGCTTGTTGCGGTTGCAGGACGTGAAGTAGGTCGACTGGTGCGTGTCGTGGCCCTGCGCGTCCTTGAGGAAGGGCGGGCCCCAGGTACGCGTGTCGTCACCCGTGCCGGGGCGCTCGATCTTGACCACGTCCGCGCCCAGGTCCGCAAGGATCTGCGTGCACCACGGGCCGGCGAGCACGCGCGAGAGGTCGAGAACCTTGATGCCGTCGAGTGCTGCTTGGGGGGTCATGTCGAGCTGAGGTTTGGATGCGGGTACCGGCCGCGAAGGACGCGAAGGACGCGAAGGACGCGAAGGTTGCGCGAAGGACGCGAAAAATACAAAGAAAACTTTGAAGGTCTTCTTTCGCGTCCTTCGCGGAACCTTTGCGTCCTTCGCGTACGGCCAAGTCCGAATTCGCGTCAGTTCGCGAAGGCGGCGATGCCGGTGATGGCGCGGCCCAGGATCAGCGCGTGGATATCGTGCGTGCCTTCGTAGGTGTTGACCACTTCGAGGTTGACCAGGTGGCGCGCCACGCCGAACTCGTCGCTGATGCCGTTGCCGCCCATCATGTCGCGCGCCAGCCGGGCGATGTCCAGCGACTTGCCGCAGTTGTTGCGCTTCACGATCGAGGTGATCTCGACCGCCGCGGTGCCCTCGTCCTTCATGCGGCCCAGGCGCAGGCTGGCTTGCAGGCCCAGCGTGATCTCGGTCTGCATGTCGGCCAGCTTCTTCTGGATCAGCTGGTTGGCAGCCAGCGGGCGGCCGAACTGCTTGCGGTCCAGCACGTACTGGCGGGCGCGGTGGAAGCAGTCCTCGGCCGCACCGATGGCGCCCCAGGAGATGCCGTAGCGTGCGCTGTTCAGGCAGGTGAACGGGCCTTTCAGACCTTGCACTTCGGGGAAGGCGTTTTCCTCAGGGCAGAACACGCCGTCCATGACGATCTCGCCGGTGATGCTGGCGCGCAGGCCGACCTTGCTGTGGATCGCCGGGGCGCTCAGGCCCTTCATGCCCTTCTCCAGCACGAAGCCGCGGATCGGGCCGACGGCGCCGCTCTCGCTGACTTCCTTGGCCCACACCACGAACACGTCGGCGATCGGCGAATTGCTGATCCACATCTTGCTGCCGCTGAGCGAATAGCCGCCCGGCACCTTCTTGGCGCGGGTGGCCATGCTGCCGGGGTCGGAGCCGTGGTCGGGTTCGGTCAGGCCGAAGCAGCCGATCCATTCGCCGGTCGCGAGCTTGGGCAGGAACTTCTGCTTTTGCGCGACGGTGCCGAACTCGTTGATCGGCACCATGACGAGCGAGCTCTGCACACTGGCCATCGAGCGGTAGCCCGAATCGACGCGCTCGACTTCGCGGGCGATCAGGCCGTAGCAGACGTAGTTGAGGCCGGGGCCGCCGTATTCCTCGGGGATGGTCGGGCCGAGCAGGCCAAGCGCGCCCATTTCGCGAAAGATCGCCGGATCGGTGATGCCGCTGCGGAAGCCTTCGATGACGCGCGGCAGCAGGCGCTCCTGGCAATAGGCGTTGGCCGCGTCACGCACCATGCGCTCGTCGTCGGTGAGTTGCTGGTCGAGCAGCAGCGGGTCGTCCCAGTGGAAGTGGGCTTTGTTCGAGGCCATGGGGGCTTGTCTCCGGAAAGATGTTGAAACGGGAATGAGGCTGATCGTAGCGGTGGGAGGGGTGCGGCGCAAACGAGTTCTTTGCACCCAGTTATGCGATGGACGCATGTCTTGGCGGGCTGCCACTACGCCACTTCATTGGTAAGGCGGCGCTGCGAGTCATACACTGCCGGTATACATGCGCCGCAAGATCCCGCCCCTCCAGACGCTCGTCTGCTTCGACGCTGCCGCGCGCCACGAGAGCTACACCCGCGCGGCGCAGGAACTGTCGCTCACGCAAAGCGCGGTGTCACGCCAGATCGGCACGCTGGAATCGTTCCTTGGCGTGGCGCTGTTCCGCCGCACGCGGCACGGCGTCGCGCTCACGGCCAGCGGCGCGGCCTATGCGCGGCAGATCACCAAGCGTTTGGAAGCGATGGAGCGCGACACGCTCGACGCGATGTCACACCAGGGCGAAGGCGGCTCGCTCGCGCTGGCGGCCGTGCCGACGTTCGCCACGCGCTGGCTGATCCCGCGATTGCCCGCCTTCGCGGAAATGCGGCCCGACGTGGTGGTGCACATCGAGACCCGCACGCGGCCCTTTCTCTTTGCGGATGCCGAGTTCGATGCCGCGCTGTATGCAGGGACGCCCGCGCAGGTTGCCAATTGGGCTGGCACGCGGGCATTGCTGCTGCTGCACGAGGATGTGGTGCCGCTGTGCAGTCCGAAGTTGCTGCCGCGCGGCAAGCCGGTGGCGCCAGCCGCGATCGCGAGGCTGCCGCTTCTGCAGCAGAGCACGCGCCCCGACATCTGGCGCCAGTGGTTCGACGCGCAGCAGGTCGATGCGCCCGGTGCGCGCGGCGGCCCGCGCTACGAGTTGTTTTCGATGCTGGCGACGGGCGCGGCCCATGGGCTCGGGGTTACGCTGATGCCGACCATGCTGGTGGCCGACGAACTCGCGCGCGGCGAACTCGTGGTGGCCTGCGCGCGACCGTTGGCGGGCGAGCGCAACTACTACCTCGTCACGCCCGACCGCGGCGATCCGCCACCATTGCTGGAGCTCTTCGCTGGATGGTTGCTAGGACAGGCGCAGGCATCGATGCGGCGTTAACGTTCTTCGTCCGCACCCCGACGACTCCGGGCGTCACAAGGATGTGACGCTCGCTGTCCTTCTTTCGGGGGATGTCAGCAGCAGCTTTCGCGGTCTAGAGTGGGGTGAGGCCTTCGCCTCCTTGCCTACGCGAATGAAGGGCTTCAGATGGACGTTGCGCTCGACTTCACCTGCACCATGCAAGAGAGCAGAGCGGTCAAGGTGCCGGCACGTGGCAATGCCATGGACAGCACGCCTGTATTGACTGGCACCCATCGCGCAAGGAACCCCCGCCTGATCGCAAGTGGAAAGGCCACCGGCCCTGGCGTTTCGCAGGCAACCACGGGAGGATTCATCGTGATTGCACACAACGTGGTCATGGCATTGCGGCGAGAAGTGCTGGCAATGGGCATCTTGCTGGCCCTGAGCAGCACCGCCCATGCGCAAGTCCTGCGCTGGGCCAGCCAGGGCGACCTGCAAACCCTTGATCCGTACTCGCAGAACGAACTGCTGACGAACTCGATCAACGGTCAGGTGTACGAAGCGCTGGTCGGGCGGGACAGGCAGCTTGGCCTTGTTCCCGCGCTGGCGACGCAGTGGCAACAGGTGAGTCCGACCCTCTGGCGCGTGCAGCTACGTCCCGACGTGAGGTTTCACGGGGGGCAGGCCTTCACCGCCGCGGATGTCGTTTTTTCCGTCGAACGGGCCAGGGATCCTGCATCCACCATCCGGGCCTATGCGTCGGCGCTCGGGACCGTCCGCGCGCTCGACCCGCTAACAGTCGAATTTGCGTTGCCGCAGTTCAATCCGATATTCGTGGAACAGTTGTCGCTGGTGCAGATGATGAGCAAGTCATGGTGCGAGGAACACGACGCCGTCAAGCCCCAGGACTTCAAGGCGAACGAGGCACGGTATACGACGCTCAATGCAAACGGCACCGGGCCCTTTATCCTTGTTTCCCGGCAACCCGATGTAAAGACGACGTTCAGGCGCAACCCCGGCTGGTGGGGCAAGTTCGACGGAAACGTGTGGGAGGTAGTCTATACACCGATCAAGAGCGATCCGACGCGCACGGCGGCACTGATCTCCGGCGAACTCGAACTAGTACTCGACCCCCCTCCCCAGGACACGGACCGGCTTCGCGCCACCCCCGGCTTGAAGATCGTGGACGGCGTCGAGAACCGCGTCCTGTTCATCGGAATGGACCAGGGGCGGGACGAATTGAAATACAGCTCGGTCAAAGGCGCCAATCCCTTCAAGGACGTCCGCGTTCGCAGAGCGCTCTACCAGGCGATCGACATCGAAGCGCTGCGCACGTCCGTCATGCGTGGGCAGGCGCGGCCCACGGGGGTGTTGGCGCCTTCGCCGCTTGGCGCCTTCAACGATCCGGAACTTGAGAAGCGATTGCAGTTCGACCTGCCGACCGCCCGGAACCTCATGGTGCAGGCGGCCTACCCCGACGGGTTCGAGGTAACGCTCGACTGCCCCAACAACCGCTACATCAACGACGAGAAGATTTGCGTTGCGCTTGCCGGGATGTGGGCGCGGATCGGCGTGAAAGTGAGGGTCAACGCCCAGCCCAGGGCCATCTACTTCGCCAAAGCCGAAAAGCTCGACGTGTCGATGTACCTGCTCGGATGGGGAGGGGCGATTACCGACGAGGAGGTGACACTCACACAGGTTCTGCGTTCGCGCGGAGAGAACGGCATCGGCTATTACAACTGGGGGGACTACAAGAACCCCAGGCTGGACGCGCTGGCTGCGGCATCGTCCATCGAGTTTGATCCTGTCAAGCGGGAGCAATTGATCAAGGCCGCCCTGCGTGAGCATGGGGAACAGGTCCATCACATTCCGTTGCACCGCCAGGTCATCCCCTGGGCCATGCGCAGCAATGTCGAAGCCGTGCACAGGCCGGACAACTGGCTGGAGTGGCGGTGGGTGACGGTACGGTTATTCGACAAGGGAGCGGCCGCCGGAGAGGGCGGCCATTGCTCAACCGTCAACGCCTGTGGAACGTCGGCGCGCGCTCGTACACCGGCGTCGGGATGCCTTCCATGCGCGCCTTTAACTGCAGCGACAGGAACTGCGAATAGTGGCGTGACTGGTGCAGGTTGCCGCCATGGATCCAGAGGTTGTCGACCTGCGTCGGCTTCCACATGTTGCGCAGTTCGCCCTCCCACGGACCAGGATCCTTGGTGGTGTCGGAGCCCAGGCCCCAGCACTTGCCGACCTTGTCCGCAACTTCGGGCGACACGATGTCGGCCAGCCAGCCGTTCATCGAACCGTAGCCCGTGGCGTAGACGAGCAGGTCGCAAGGCAACTCGGTGCCATCGGTCAATGTCACCGAACGCTCGTTGACGCGCGCGATGTTCACGCCGCTCCTCAACTTGATGCTGCCATTGGCCACCAACTCGGAGGCACCCACATCGATGTAGTAGCCCGAGCCGCGCCGCAGGTACTTCATGAACAGGCCCGATCCGTCATCGCCAAAGTCGAGCATGAAGCCGGCCTTCTCCAGCCGCGAATAGAGATCCGCATCGCGTTTCTTCATCTCCTCGTACACGGGGATGTGGAATGTGTGCATGACCTTGTAAGGCACCGACGCGAAGATCAGGTCGGCCTTGTGATGGTCGATGCCGCTCTTCACCGCCTCCTCGGAATAGAGCCCGCCCAGCGCAAGTTGCATCAGCGATTCAGACGGCGCGATGTGCGTCGACGAGCGCTGGATCATGGTCACGTCCGCGCCGTTCTCCCACAGTGCCGCGCAGATGTCGTGCGCCGAATTGTTCGAGCCCAGCACCACGCACTTCTTGCCCTTGTAGGCTTCCGGGCCCGGGTGCGCGCTGGAGTGATGCTGGTCACCCTTGAAGTTCTCCGCGCCTTCGATCTTCGGCGTGTTCGGATAGCCCGATACGCCCAGCGCAAATACCAGTTGCCTCGGCCGGAGCACGACCTCCTTGCCGTCGCGCTCGACCGTTACTTCCCACTCCTTCTTTGCCTCGTCGAAGCGCGCCTTCTTCGCGGTGGTCGAGCTCCAGTAGTTGAGCTCCATCACTTTGGTGTACATCTCGAGCCAGTCGCCGATCTTGTCCTTCGGCGAGAACACGGGCCAGTCGTCGGGGAACGGCAGATACGGCAGGTGGTCGTACCAGACCGGGTCATGCAGGCACAGCGACTTGTACCGGTTTCGCCAGGAGTCGCCGGGCTTTGCGTTGCGCTCCACAATGATGGTCGGCACGCCCAGCCTGCGCAGCCGCGCACCGAGTGCGATGCCACCCTGCCCGCCGCCGATGATCACGACCTCGGGTTGCTTCGTGTAGCCGAGCGATTGCTCCTCTTCCTTGCGCTTTTCGAGCCAGGACTTGCGGCCCGGCTGCTGTCCATGCTCTGCGCCCTTGATGCGTTCGCTGCCGGTCTTTTCCTCGTGGCCCTTGAGTTGGGTCATCGTGGTGAGCAGCGTCCAGGCCTTGCCATCGCGCAGGCGCAGGTGGCCGCGTCCGCGTGCAACGCGGGTCTCGAAGGTGAACCACGTGTCGATGATTCCGCCAGCCTCGGTCGCCTCGCCCTCGATGGCGAAGTTGGACGGCGCTGTGTCGGCCAGGCGCGCCTTCAGCATCGCGCGGATGGCGTCGGCACCCTCCTGCGTTCGGATGTTCCAGGTGAAGGACACCAGGTCGCGCCAGTAGCTGTCGGATTCGAAGAGGGCGACGGCGGCGTCGATGTCGCCTTTGGCAAGTGCGGCGCCGAATTCGGCAAGCCATGTGGTCGCGGCCTGGGTCGGGTCAACGGTCACTTCGGTCATTGAGCATGTCTCCGTAGCGTTGATTGAAAGTCGGCCGGACATGATCTGCCTGCGATGGGGCGGGTGCGCCGGGGTTAACCCGGAAATGGTGTACCGCTTGTCAGGAAACTGGCGCAGATGCGCATGCCGGGCGTGGTCATCAAATCGATCGGGTTGCCGCCGCATGTGGTGTCTGAATTGGACCTTGCCTGGCGCGCCGCCGATGAGCAGGACAGCCCGGTGGTCGAGCGGTATCGGCAGATGCGCGGGGCCGATTCATTAGGGAGACTCTGAACAAGTCCCTCGCGGACCGCGCATCCTCGGCTCGGGCGGTCTGCGGTGTTGCAAATCCTCGCCATAGCTTTGGCTGTGGCTCCGGTTTGCGCCTTGCATCCCATCCCGGGTCGAGGCGCGCACTCTCGCGGGGACTTGTTCAGAGTCTCCTTAGTCCGGGGGATGACCCGGCCGGCGAACGCAGCCTAGAGTCGCTCGTGGTTTTCGCTCACAGGAGCGAATCGCGAACGAAGGGCCTCCGATGGAAGCTGCGTACAACTTCACCTGCACTGCGCGAGAGGTCGTAGCAGGCATGGGGTTGGCAAGCAGCCGTGGTCCGGTAGGGGCCAGAAAGAGGGCCGCCTTGCCGCGCGCGCCGTATGCGCGGGCGGCGGCAGTCATCGACCTTGTCATCGGGAGCCGCCGCCTCGACAATTCCGTCGAGGGCTACATGGTCAACAACAACAAGATCGCGGTCGAAACGGAGCGCGTCGTGCGCACGGTGCTGGTTGTCGACGTGGTTGAATCAGTTCGCCTGATGCAACTCGACGAGGCCGGCGCTGTGCGGCACTGGCGCGCGTTCGCAGACGAAGTTGCCGATCACATCGTGCCCGCCCACGGTGGGCGGCTGGTGAAGAGCCTCGGCGACGGCCTGATGATCGAGTTTCCGCTTGCGCCGCAAGCCGTCGAAGCAGCCTTCGCGTTGCAGCAACTCACCGAACGTCTCAACGAAGGCGTCCCCGAAGTCAACAAGATGCGTGTGCGGATCGGCGTACACGTCAGCCCGCTGATCGCCGATGCGCGCGATATCTACGGTCACGGCGTCAACCTGACTGCGCGGCTCGCCACGCTTGCCGGCCCCGGCGAGATCGTGGTGTCCGCTGACGTCCGCGATCAACTGACGCCGCAACTCGACGCCGACATCGAGGATCTCGGCGAGTGCTACCTCAAGCACTTGAAGCAACCCGTGCGCGCCTTTCGCGTAGGCGCGGTCGGCGACCAGCCGGTGCTCTCGTCGGCCGAAGCTGGCGGCCAATTGCGGACCACGATCGCAGTGGTCCCATTCACGGCACGTGGCGTTCAACCGGAGCACGACGTGCTGGGCCAGATCCTGGCCGATGACGTGATCTCTGCGCTGTCGCAGTCGCCCCAGATCAACGTCGTGTCCCGCCTGTCGACGACCGCCTTTCGCGGGCGCGAGACACCGCTGAAACAAATGAGCGTGTTCCTCAACGCCGACTATGTCGTGTCCGGTTCGTTCACGATCGAGGGCGATCGGTTGTCACTGCGCGCCGAGTTGGCCGAAACCGGCTCGCAATTGGTCGCCTGGTCGAAGACGCTGAAGGGCGACGTGAACGCGGTGATTGCCGGCAAGGACGAACTTGCCGGACGACTGGTGGCAGAAACCTGTGCCGCAATGATGATGCACGAGTTGCAGCGATCGTTCGGCAAGGGACTGCCGACGCTGGAAAGCCATACGCTGCTGCTGTCGGGCATCACGCTGATGCACCGAATCTCGCCGCTCGCATCGAAGCGTGCGCAGCAGATGCTGCAAGCCCTGATTGATCGTGCGCCGCGCCTGGCAGCCCCGTACGCATGGATGGGCAAATGGCACGTACTGCGCGTCACGCAGGGCTGGTCGGAGGACCCCAAGGCCGATGGGAAGCAAGCGCTGGACAATGCCCGCCGGGCGCTCGACCGCGATGCGACGCTGTCGCTGGCCATGACAGTCGAGGGGCAAGTCAACACCTACATCCACAAGCGGCTCGATGTCGCCGAGGAGTGCTACGAGTCTGCGCTTCGCGAGAATCCCAACGATTCGCTCGCATGGTTGCTGAAGGGCACGTTGCACGCGTTTCGCGACGAAGGCACTGAAGCAGTGCGCCATACCCGGCAGGCCCTCAAGCTTTCGCCGCTGGACCCGCTCAAATACTACTTCGACTCGTTGGCTGCGACGGCGGCGCTGTCAGCAGGCCAATATCCGCGCGCATTGAAGCTCGCGCAGGCCTCGCTGCGATTGAACCGCACACATGCCTCGACCTTGCGCGCACTGATCACCGCTCAGTGGCATCTGGGCCGTGAGGAGGAGGCACGCGCGACAGCGCGCGACCTCTTGAGGATCGACCCTGATTTCAAGGTTTCGACATTCCTGGACAGATCACCTACGGCGCCCTTCAAGCTTGGCAAGGCGGTTGCCTTTGCCCTGAAGAGCGCCGGAGTTCCGCAGTAGCAGCGCAACAAGAAGAGGAGTCGGACATGAGCTATCTCGAAGGCGTTGAGGGTGTTGAAGGTGTCGAGGGTGTGGAAGGCGTGGAAGGTGTAGAGGGCGTGGAAGGCGTGGGGCATTTCTCCCGAATGCCTGTCTCGTCGCTGATTGCGCACCGGGAGGGCATCGTCGGGTATTGGGCCGATCCCACCAACTGGCCCTACAAGACTGGATGGGACAGCAGTGAACTGGACCCCGGGGCGCATGGCCCGTTGTGGCGCTGGGATCCCCGCATCCGGCGCTTCCTGTTCGAGTTCGAGTTGCTGTCGTCGCTGTACTTCGCGTTCGACACGACATACGACGCCAACAACGTGCCGCTGCCACGGGCCACCTTGTACAGCTTCCAGCCGACCAACGTGCCGTCGAGCACGGCGGCGCCCGTGGGCACGTGGTCCGGGTTCTTCAGCATGACCCGGCCATCCGAGGCCAGGCTCCTGAAACAGCTCGACCTGATGAATGGCTACGCGGACCTCCGGCGCGACCGGGCACGCGAGATCGTCGCCCAGATGTCGCCGCAGTTCGCTTTCTGGGGTTCGGTGATACCGATCTATCCGGCGCGCCATCGGTACACGCTGGAGCTCATCGAGATGGTCCTGCGGCTGGCCAAGCACGCCGAAATGCAGTTCAAGAACGCCCTGTGCGTTCGACGCCCGAACGAGTACTCGCCGCAGATTCAACCGATCATCCAGACGCCGGTGCATGGCTCGCTGCCAAGTGGCCACTCGACGGAGGCTCATGCGGTGGCAAGGGTGCTGTATGCGCTGGTCTCGAAGGGAGCGCCGCCTCTCGACGGGGGCGGGCTGGTCAAGCCCGAATTACTGCTCCTGCGCCAGCAACTGAAGCGCCAGGCCGCCCGCATTGCCATCAACCGGACGGTGGCTGGCTTGCACTACCCGGTTGACAGCATGGCCGGACAGGCGCTGGGGCTCGCTGTCGGCGACTACTTCATAGCGCGGGCGACCGTTGGGGGCCAGGTGGCCGCCTGGACGTTCGACGGTGCGGTCTATCCGGCCTTGCAGGATTTCACAGGGTCGGAGATCTACGACGAGGTAACCAACGGCCGCCAGAGTTCGCTGCCCGCCTATCTCGTGTCGGACCCCACGTTCACGGTCAACATCGCCCCGGGCTTGAACTGGCTGTGGGGCCAGGCGACAGGCGAATGGCCTTGATGCGAGGCGATCATGTCCACGCATACACCTTTCAACAACAGCGCATCACCAGCCCATCCCTATCTCGACTGGGCGATTGCCACCAACTTCGCCTATCTGCGTCCCGGTGAGTGGATACCGCTCCTTGTGGAGACCGAAAGCGGCCCCGAAAACTCGCGAGGCAGATTCATCAGCCTCGAATGGCTCGAAACCGCGTCTCGGGACGACATACGAATTCCCCACCTGTTCCGGCAACCGCTGTCTGAAGAACTCGAGTCTCTCCACCCCGTCACGATATATGTGATGCTGATTCGCCGGGAAGGGGCTGGCGCGCTCGTGGCCGACGGCGGCTGGCAACAGACGATTCGCAGGGCGGAGATGGGGCCGCCCATGCCTGACGCGGCTGCCGGCGAAGGCCCCTTCAACGAGCCGCCCACGATCGACACGCCCGACGCGGCAGTCGTGAACCAGCGTGTCCTCATGGCAGTGATCGACGAAGGCATTGCCTATGCCCACCGGCGCTTCGCCGCCCGTGCCGGAACGGCAATCCAGACGCGAATCAGGTACTTGTGGCAGCAGGATGAGGCGGGCACCGGCGGCAATGAATTGACCGGAGCCCAGATCGACCTGGCAGTCAACGCAAATGCATCCGGGGCCGGCGAGGAAGGCGTCTATCGCGCCCTCGGCGGCCTGGAAATGAATGCGGACGGCTACAAGCCATTGGCTCGCCGCCGCTCGCACGGCACGAGCGTTCTCGACCTTGCGGCCGGGTACGAGCCCGCCGTCCCAAAGGGAAAGCAGCGTCCGATCATCGTCGTCGATATGCCCGAAGCCGCCGTCGGCGATCCCGCAGGATCGACGTTGAATGCCCACGCCCACTGGGGACTGGCCTACATCGTGGCGCGCGCAATATCGATGTGCCAGCCCGATGAGGTGTTGCCGGTCATGGTCAATATCAGCTATGGACCGCACGAAGGGCCTCACGATGGCAGCTCGATGCTTGAAAGGTTCATGGACTATCTCGTCCAGGTGACGCCTCTTTTGCGGATCCCCATGAAGATCTTTCTGGCCGCCGGCAACTATCGACAGTCGCGCACGCATGCGCACATCGCGTCGTTGCAGGCGTCGGCGACCACGACACTTCAATGGCGTTTGCAGCCGTGCACCATGACGCCGAGCTTCATGGAAATCTGGTTGTCCCCGACGGCGGGCGCGAGCGTCCAGGTCACGCTCATTGCGCCGGACGGGCGGCAGTTCGCGGCTCCCACCTTTGGTCCAACGATCAGCGTGCTGTATGCCCCGGCCGGCACCTATTCGGCGCTGCGCAGCGTCGTCTTCCTGTTTGTCGCGCCGACTGCTGTCGATCCCTGGATCGAGCCCGCCAATCCGATCGTTCCTTCCGGGCTGTGGACGGTCACAATCAAGAACACCTCCCAGACGCCGCTGGACATCGACGCATGGATCAGGCGCAGCGACACGCCCGGCGGGCGCCGGGCGAAGGGGCGACAGTCCTATTTCGATGACCCGTCTTACCAGCGATTCGACGCCAACGGACGGCCAACGGAATTTGACGGTGGCACAAGCTACGTCATGCGCCAAGGCACGCTCAGCGGCATCGCGACCGGACAGCGCACTCACGTGATCGGCGCCTTTCAGCGGGCGGCGACGCCATGCACCTGGATGCCCGCGGCCTACTCTTCGGAGGCATCTGCGGCCATGCGGGCCCCCAACTGGCTGCTGCCCGGCGACGATTCAACGGCTTGCTGGGGCGCGTTGGGCGCCGGCACCCGCAGCGGCGCACGCGTCGCGATGAGCGGGACCAGCGTGGCCGCACCACAAGCCGCGCGGAACTTCGCGGACCTGGGGCCGCCAGGGGTCTTCGTGCAGGTGTCGAATCGTGTGCCGGTCGCCGACCAGCCGTGGGTCGCAGGCGCCGGGCTGATCAACGTGCAGCCTCCGCTGGATCGGGACTGGGGAAACAACCGGCCATAGCATGCGGCACAACGCAGCCCTGTTGCGCCGTCTGAGGTGGGTGTAGCCTTGCCCCCTGAAGATGCTCCGTCAAGGACTGAACCATGCGCGCCGATGTGCCCACCGCCGAACCCTTGCTGCAGCGTGAAGACCAGCACGCCGTTGCCACACTGAGACTGAACCGACCGCATCAGTTCAACGCCCTGTCGGAGGCGATGCTGACCGCGTTGCAGCGCGAGATCGACGACATCGCCGCCGACACCAGCGTGCGATGCGTGGTGCTCGCCGCCGCCGGCAAGGCCTTCTGCGCCGGCCACGACCTGCGCGAGATGCGCGGACGCCCGGAACTGTCGTACTACCAGACCCTGTTCGCGCAGTGCAGCACCGTCATGCCGGCAATCCAGTCCTTGCCCGTGCCGGTGATCGCGCGCGTGCAGGGCATCGCCACGGCGGCGGGCTGCCAGCTCGTCGCGAGTTGCGACCTGGCCATCGCGGTGGACACGGCACGCTTCGCCGTTTCGGGCATCAACGTCGGCCTGTTCTGCGCGACGCCTTCGGTGGCCCTGTCGCGCAATGTCTCGACGAAGCGCGCCTTCGACATGCTGGTCACCGGCCGCTTCATCGATGCAGGCACCGCAGCCGACTGGGGCCTGGTCAACGAGGCGGTGCCCGAGGCCGAACTAGACGCGGCCGTCGCGCGCAAGGCCGCGGAGATCGTGGCGAAGAGCCCTACCGCCGTGCGCTGGGGCAAGTCGATGTTCTACCGCCAGCGTCAGATGGCGCTGGCCGACGCCTATGCCTACGCCGGCGACGTGATGGCCCGCAACATGATGGAAGAGGATGCCGGCGAAGGCATCGACGCATTCCTCGCGAAACGAATTCCGAAATAGCGCCGAGCGGCGCATACTGGCGCCCCGTGCTTTTTGCAGGAGCCCTGACATGCTCGAGTCACTGCGAACCGACCCGACCTTCCATCCATCGCCGCGCCTGGCGATGGAGGCCGAGCCCGAGCGCATCGCGTACACCGCCCTGCTCTCGCCCGACGCGTCGCGACCCGATGCGCTGGCGGTCGTCGACGTGGATCCGGCCTCCCCCGCCTACGGCACCGTGCTGCACCGGCTCGACATGCCGAACAAGGGCGACGAGTTCCATCACTTCGGCTGGAACGCCTGCAGCTCTGCGCTGTCGCCGATGTCGGGCCATGCCTTCCTGAAGCGACGCTACCTGGTCATCCCCGGCATCCGCTCCTCGCGCATCTACATCGTCGACACGCAGCCCGACCCGGCCAAGCCCACGATAGCGAAAGTGATCGAGCCCGAGGAGGTCTTTCGCAAGACCGGCTACTCGCGCCCGCACACCACGCACTGCGGCCCCGAAGGCCTCTACATCAGCACGCTCGGCGGCGCGGGTGACGGCACACAGGGCCCGCCTGGCGTGTTCATCATGGACTGCAAGAGCTTCGAGATCCAGGGCAAGTGGGAGATCGACCGCGGCCCGCAGAAGCTGCACTACGACTTCTGGTGGAACCTGCCGCGCGACTACATGGTGTCCAGCGAATGGGGCCTGCCGGCGCAGTTCGAGAACGGCATCGTGGCCGAAGACCTCCTGGGCAACAAGTACGGCCACCAGCTCCACTTCTGGGAGCTGAGCGGGCGCCGGCACATCCAGACCATCGACCTTGGCGCGAATCACCAGATGGCGCTGGAGGTACGGCCCGCCCACGACCCGGCGCGGGAGTATGGATTCGTCGGCGTGGTGGTCGACACCACCAACCTCGAGGCCTCGATCTGGACCTGGTGGCGCGAAGGCGGCACGTTCCACGCGAAGAAGACGGCGACGATCCCGCCGGAGCCCGCGGACGCCGCGCTGCTGCCGGACCTGCTCAAGGGCTTCGGCGCGGTGCCGCCGCTGGTGACCGACATCGACCTCTCCCTGGACGACCGCTTCCTGTACGTCGCCTGCTGGGGCACCGGCGAGCTGCGACAGTACGACGTCACCGACCCGATGAACCCGAGGCTTTCCGGCAGCGTGCACGTCGGCGGCATCGCGCGGCGCACGCCGCACCCGAATGGCTCGGCCTTCGGCGGTGGCCCGCAGATGACGGAGATCAGCCGAGACGGCAAGCGCGTGTACTTCACCAACTCGCTCTACAGCAGCTGGGATGCGCAGTTCTATCCCGCCGGCGTGCCGGGGCGCATGGTGATGTGCAACGTCGGCGAGAACGGCGGCATCGAGCTCGACAAGAAATTCGTGGTCGATTTCGGCGCGGAATTCGGCGCCCACCAGATCCGCCTGCAGGGGGGCGACTGCTCGACCGATTCGTTCTGCTATTCGTCGGCGTGAGGTCTTGCAAAGGCCCGCGGGGCGACGCCGTGGGGGATCGCCGGGATGAATGATCTCGCGCCCTCATGGCCGCTGTGGGCCGGCGTGGTGGCGATCGGCATCTACCACGGGCTCAATCCCGCAATGGGCTGGCCGCTGGCCGTGGCGCGCGGGCTGGACCAGAAGCGCGGCGCGGCTGTGTTCGGCAGCTGGATGCCGCTGGGCGCCGGCCATTTGCTCGCGATGGCGATCGTGCTCGTGCCCTTCGCGGTGCTCGCCTGGCTGCTGCAATGGAGCCGCGAGATCCGCATCGTCGTCGGCGCGCTGGTGCTGCTGTTCGGCATCGCGCAACTGGTGCTGCCGCAACGCCATCGGCGCCTCGCACGCATCAAGCCGACGCAACTCGCGCTCTGGTCCTTCCTCATGGCGACGGCACACGGCGCAGCGCTGATGCTGCTGCCGATCCTCATGGGGCTGTGCGATGCGCCGGCTGCGACGACCGCCTCGGTGGGCCTGCTCGACCACGGGAACGTGATGGACCTCATGCGAACCAGCCTGGGCACCGCAGTCGTCGTCTCGCTGGTGCACACGGCCGCGATGATCGGCTCGGGACTTTCCGCGGCGTGGATCGTCTATCGCTACCTCGGCCTGCGCGCGCTGCGCACCGCCTGGCTCAACCTGGAAAAGGTGTGGGCGCTCGGCCTGATTGCATCCGGCGGCGCGGCGGTGATGACAGCGCTTGCGATGACGGGCACGTCGGCGTCATGATTTCTTGAATACGGGACCGGGTACCGAACGCAGAGATCGCGAAGGTTACGCAAGGTCGCGAAAGAAGACCAAAAGAATTTATGGCATTCCTTTTGCGACTTCTGCGAAACCTTTGCGACTTCTGCGTTCGGCTGTCCGTATTCAGGACACGCCATCAGGGATAAGGCCTCACCCTGTCCTGCTCCGCCGGGTCATTGCGCGACACCACGGCGCGCGCCGGCTCCGTCGTGCTGAGGTTGATGGCCACATGCGGCACGCCGGGCGGGATGAAGAGGAAGTCACCCGGCTCGCTGATCACCGACTGCTGGAGCCCTTCGCCATACATCGTCTGCACGCGCCCCTGCAGCACGTAGATGGCGGTTTCATGCCCCTCGTGGAAATGCGGTTGCGAGCGCGCGCCCGGTGGAATCACCACCAGGTGCATCGACAGGCCGCAGGCACCCGCGCTGTGCCCGGAGATGCCGACGAAATACGGCAGGCCCTGGGCGGTGGCCACTTCGAGGTCGGGACGTACGGCGGTCACCGATGGTGTTGAGACGGACGACATGGCGCTCCTTCCTGGCAGACGGATTGAACAGGCAAATATTGCCAGATCGGCGCCGGTAATGCGCCCCCGTCGCAGGCATCGCCGCTGGCGCTTCGCCTGCTCCCCATAATGCCCGGGGAGACAAAACATGACTTCGCGCGACAGCCGATCCGAATACGAATGGCGCATGCACAAGGTGCTGACGCACATCGACGCCCATCTCGACCAGCCGCTGGAGTTGGCCGCACTCGCCGACGTGGCGCACTTCTCGCCCTATCACTTCCATCGGCTGTTCGCGGCCTGGATGGACGAGACGCTGGGTGACTACGTGCGCCGGCGCCGCGTCGAGGTGGCCGCGCTGCGCTTGCAGACGCAGCCGCGCCTGTCGGTGCTCGAGGCGGCGCTGTCGGTGGGCTTTGGTTCAGGCGAGGCGTTCTCTCGCGCGTTCCGTGCGCGCTTCGGCAGTTCGCCCAGCACCTGGCGCGCAAATCGCAATCCGGATCAGGACGGCTTGCCCGACCTTGCGAAGAATCCGGCCTCAGCACGCAAAGCCCAGCACTCCGGGGAACCCATGAACGTCCAGATCATCAGCCGCCCGCCCACGCTCGTCGCTTACCTGCGCCATATCGGCCCCTTCGGCGCACCCGTTGGTGCGTTCTGGCAAGACCGGGTGGCGCCGTGGATCGGCGCCAACAAGCTGTGGCACCGGCCGCGCTACGGCATCAGCTACGACGACCCGAGCATCACGCCGCCCGAGCAATGCCGCTATGACGCATGCGTCGAAGTGGACGAAGACTTCAAGCCGACCGGCGGCTTCCAGAAGACAACCCTGCCCGGCGGCCGCTATGCCGCGTTGGCGTATCGCGGCACGCCAGACGGGATCCTCCAGGCATGGAACGCGCTGCTGCGCGACTGGTTGCCATCGAGCGGCTTCCAGTTCGACCACCGGCCCGCGTTCGAGTACTACCCGGTGGACAACGCCTATGACCCGGCGACGGGCGCTTTCGCATGCCAGATCTGCATTCCGATCGCGCCGCTGTAGTCAGCGCCCCGGTCGCAGGTCGCGCAGCGCGATCGCCAGGCAGCCGCCGAAGAACAACGCGCCCAAGGCGCCGTTCCACTTGTCCGCACTGCTGCCCCCTTCCAGCACCATCCACAGGCCCCCCAGCACGAACACCAGGCTCGCCACGGCCAGGGTGGTCATGAGGATCCGCTGCCCCAGGGTAGCGGGCCGGCGCGGCGGGCTGTAGTGCACCGCGGGTCCGGTGAAGCCAAGCCGCTGCGGCAGCATGTCGAGCGCCTCGTCGGCCTCGCCCGGCGACAGGCGGAACACGCGCTTCACCGCGTCGATGCGCAACTGCCGCCAATGGCCCTGGCTGTCCGTCACCGGCACCGCTGCGATCCCGGGCGCAGGAAAGACGACGGGCTCCGTCGTCACGCCGCGATTGGGCACTTGCACCAGCACCTCCCCGGCCGGCAGCGCGACCACGCGCACCGTATCCCAGGGCCCGGCGCGATCGTCGTCGTAGTGTCGGTGCTCCACGCGCAGCATGCCGTCGGGCGACAGCGCCACGACGGGATCGGCTTGCGGTGGGTCGAGGGGCATGGCGTGGCTCAGAGTCGTTGGCGCACTTCCTTCATGGCCGCAGATTAGCGAGGCCGAAGCGCCCGCGCGATCCCTCGCGTGGCCTATGCCATGCGCTGTGCCGTGCAGATCGGCGCCAGGACCCGGCTGGCACAATCGCCGCGAACCACCCCGCGCACCCTGTCGATCGCCGACCCCGTATGACCGCGACCCCCGACGCCATCCTGCACCTGCAAGACCTGGGCTTTGCGTATCCCGGGCAGCCCCCGCTCGCCACGCGCTGGACGGCTTCGATCGCCGCCGGCGTCACGCTGCTTCACGGCGACACGGGCAGCGGCAAGTCCACCTTGCTGCGCATCCTCGCGGGCACGCAGCCGGCCACGGGGCGCCTGTCCATCGCGAACGTCCGCCTCGATGCCTCGCCCGAGGCCTATTGCCGCAAGGTGTTCTTCATCGAGCCGGACACCGACGCCTTCGACAAGCAGAAGACCGCACGCGAATGCACCGCATCCTTGCGTGCGGACGACCCTCACTTCGACGCGAGCCGATGGCAATCGCTCGTCGACGGCTTCGCGCTGGCGCCGCACATCGACAAGCCGATGTACATGCTCTCCACCGGCTCCAGGCGAAAGACCTGGCTTGCCGCCGCGCTGGCATCGGGCCGCCCGCTGACCTTGCTGGACGAGCCCACCGGCGCGCTCGATGCCGCATCGATCCGCTGCCTCTGGCGCACGCTGGGCGAGCTGTCGCGCGAGCCGCGTCGCGCCTTCGTCATTGCCAGCGGCGAGCGGATCGCCGGCGTGGCGCTGGCAGCCACGATCGACTTGCCGTTGCAGGCTGCCGGCGCTTCAATCGCGTAGCTGCATTCCCGAAGCGCCGGCATTGAATTCGGGCCACAACGTGTATTTTCCAATGACATGGAGATCATCTGAATTCGTGAATGCGGCCCATTGAGTACTCGGTAAAGATAGTTGACATTCGCAATTAATTCGACACGTTGCGCCGCGTCACCACGGACACGCAATTTGTCATTTTTCCTTTGCTTCTTTGCGGTCCAGACATGACACTCACCGCTGCCGAAAACGAGACACGATCCCGTTGCCGGCAACACGATGGATAAATCCGATGCCTTGCCGAATGGGCGCGGAATCAAGGAGGTGACAATGAATCAACGCACTGGCGTGTCCAGGCGCAATTTGCTGAAAATGGGCGCCGCCGGCGGCCTTGGCGTCTGGGTAGCGCCGCTCTTCAGCCCAGCGTACGCGGCGCTGTTCGAAAGCAGGATGCTCACGCCCATTGCTTTCAACGGCGCGGACGGTTCGGTCAAGTTCCGCGTCGACGGAACGGCCAAGGTGACAGGCGACAAGGTGTTCGCCTATGACATCCGCTCCCGCGACATGCCGCACTGGCCACAAGTCCAGTCGCACGCATTGCTGTTGCGCGCCACCTTCGCCGATCGCGCCTTCACCGGCATCGACATCTCCGCGCTCGGCGACGACCTGAAGCCCGATCGCATCGTCACCGCCGAAGACCTGGCACGCGACAAGATCGCCTTCCCCGCCTTCTACGGCGACGACATGCTGCTGCCCACGGGCAAGACGCCGGCCTACCTCGGCCATGCGGTCGCGCTGCTCATCTACAACGACTTCGTGCGCTTCCGCTACGCCAAGACCCGGCTGCGCTCGCTCGACAACAACAGCGTGGTCCAGGGCGGCCCCGTCACCGGGCCGCTGGAGCGCGAGCCCTGGGCCGGCTTCCGCTACATCCGCGTCGGCGGCCGGACCGCCTTCGACGACGACAGCTTCTCCACCTTGAAGGACACGGTGCTGTTCCCGTCGTTCAAGAAGCGCCAGGCCAACTGGCCCGAAGCGCTGATGGATGGCAAGGTCAACGAGCAGGGCATGGCGCATGCCAGGGCCATCGCCGACGAGCTGGACAAACCCGGCGAGGACCTGCTCGTGGTGAGCCGCGAATACTTCTCGCAGTCCATCGACACCTCCGCGCTCGAGCCCGACAACGCCAACTGCTGGTACGACCCCGACAAGCAGGAGCTGCACATGGTCGTGCCAACGCAAGGCCCGGTCGAAGTGGTCGAGTCGATGACGCAGATGCTGGCCAAGGCAGCCTTCCCGGTCAAGAACCTGTTCCTGCACCCCTGCTACACGGTGGGCTACGGTTCCAAGGACCACTACAACTTCCCGTACTACGGCGCGATGGCCGCGTTCTATTCGCCCGGCAAGCCGGTGCGGCTGGCCAACGACCGCTTCGAGCAGTTCCAGACTTCGCTCAAGCGCCACAGCATCCGCATGCAGTACAGGATGGCGGTCGAGAAGAAGAGCGGCCTGATCCGCTCGTTCAAGGGCGACTTCCAGCTCGATGGCGGCGGTCGCATGAACTTCACGCCCTCGGTCACGCTGGTGGCCGCCACCTCGGCGCAGAGCATCTACTACCTGCCCAAGAGCGACTTCACCGCCGTCGGCCTGGCCACGCGCGCCATCGACTGCGGCTCGGCGCGCGGCTACGGCACCCTGCAGGCCATGGGCGCGACCGAGATGCTGGTCGACGACGTGGCCGCGCAGCTGGGCCTCGACCCGGTCGAGTTCAGGCTGCGCAACGTGCTCAAGTCCGGCATGAAGAACAGCCAGGGCGCCATTCCCGGCGGGGCGATCCGTGCCGACGAGGTCATGCTCAAGCTGCAGAAGCACCCGCTCTGGACCAACCGCGCCAAGCGCAAGACCGAATACGAGACGGCCAATCCGGGCAAGCGCTACGGCGTCGGCTTCGGCTGCGTGCAGAAGGACTTCGGCACCGGCGCCGAGTCCTGCTTCGTGCGGGTCGAGATCACGCCCGATGGCGGCATCGTGATGCGCCACAGCGGCGCCGAGATGGGCACCGGCATGCAGACCTCGCAGGCCGTGGTGGTGGCGCGCTGGTTCGGCCGTGCGGCGGACGTGATCGAGACCTCGGTCACCGAATGGTCCGACCTGCCGATGGTGACCAGCGGCGACCCGTACCTGTCGAGCCAGGCCGACCAGGACAAGGCCGTGGCCAACCCGGCCTGGACGCCCAGCTATTGCTCGCCCTCGAGCGCCAGCAACTCGGCCTTCTACTTCTCGCACGGCACGCGCGAGACGGCGCGGGCGGTGTTCGAGCATGGCCTGTGGCCGGCGGCGCTGTCGATCTGGGGCGCGGGCATCGGCGGCGGCCAGTCGGCGCCGCACGTCGTGCGCATCGATGACGCGCGCTGGGTCAACGGCTGCCTCACCTGCGCCGGCATGGAGCCGCTGACGCTGGCCCGACTGGCCCGCAGGGCGCACGAGCAGGGCTTCGTGACCGGCGCGATCGGCCACACCTTCAACCGCTGGCAATGGGCGGAGGCCGACTTCGAGGTCGACGGCCAGAACCAGCGCCGTCCGCTCGACGGCCTGTCCGTGCGCTACGGCGACAACGCACCCGAGGCCAGGCGCAATACCGGCGCTACGACTGGCGGCTATCACTTCATCGCGCGCAAGAAGCTGTTCTATCCGCCGATCCAGCGCAACAACGCGGGCGTGACCTACTACGCGGCGATCGCGACGATCGCAGAGGTCTCGATCGACCGGGCCACCGGCAAGGTCGACCTGATGAACCACCAGTCGGTGCTCGAATGCGGCAACCAGATCGTGAAGCAGCTGGTTTCCGGGCAGATCCAGGGCGGCATCGCGATGGGCATCGGGCATGCGCTGCACGAATCCCTGCCGCTCTACGAAGACGGGCCCGGCAACGGCACGTGGAACTTCAACCGCTACACGCTGCCTCGCGCGGCCGACGTGGCGGTGTGGAGCCAGGGCGCTGAAGTCCTGCCGGCGCTGTCGGACACCGACCCGCCCAAGGGCATGGGCGAGGTGGTGATGATCGCCATCGTCCCGGCCATCGTCAACGCGGTGGCGCATGCCATCGGCCATCGATTCACGGAACTGCCGATCACGGCGGAAAAAATCAGGGGGGTGCTGCAATGAGCACGATGCCGGCGGTCAAACCGCTCAAGCTCACGATCAACGGCAAGGAGGTCGGTCCGACCGACGTGCCCGATGGTCTGATGATGATCGACTACCTGCACGAGTACGCGGGCCTCACCGGCTCTCGCCTGGGCTGCGGCATCGGGGAATGCCGGGCCTGCGTGGTCATCGTCGACAAGCCGGGCGGCGCCAGCGAGGAGGTGCGCACCTGCATCACCGGCGCGCACTATTTCGCCGACAGGAAGGTCCGCACGGTCGAAGGCCATGCGCAGCGCAACGACAAGGGCGAGGTGGTCATGCTCTCGCCGGTGCAGCAGAAGTTCCTGGAGCACTACAGCTTCCAGTGCGGCTACTGCACGCCGGGCTTCGTCAACGGTGCGACCGTGCTGGTCGAACGGCTCAAGCGCCAGCCGATCGCCAGGAGCAAGGTCGAGGCCGAGATCACCCGCTCGCTCAACACGCACCTGTGTCGTTGCACGGGCTACGTTCGCTACTACGAGGCGGTCAAGGACGTGATCCTGTCGACCCCTGGCCTGACCACGGAGGGCTGAGCATGCGCGCCCTCTTCCATCACCCCCTCGCGCGGGTTGCGGCTGTGCTGGGCGCGGCCCTGGCCATGACGGCCTGCGGCGGACCGACCGGCGACGGCAAGCCGGTGAAATCGAGCGCCGACGAGATCGCGCGCGGCAAGTACCTGGCCAGGGCCGCGGACTGCGCGGCCTGCCACACCGCGCCGGGCGGCGCACCCATGGCGGGCGGTGCGGCGCTGGAGTCCGAGTTCGGCGCCCTCTACGGCAGCAACATCACACCGGACCCGCAGCACGGTATCGGCAAGTGGAGCAAGGACGACTTCTACAAGGCGGTCCACGACGGCACCTCGCCCGGCGCCCGGCAACTCTATCCGGCCATGCCCTACGCCTCCTACCGCGCCATGCCGCGCGAGGACGTGGACGCAATCTATGCCTACCTGATGCAGCTGCCCGCGGTGGCGCAGCCGAGCAAGCCCGACGAGCTTCGTTTCCCGTACAACATGCGCTTCGGCATGTTCTTCTGGAAAATCTTGTTCCTCAAGGACGAGTTGCCGGTAGCCTCGCAAGGCCAGTCGCCAGAGTGGGTGCGCGGGCGCTACGTCAGCAACGTGCTCGGCCATTGCGCCGAATGCCACACGCCGCGCGGCGCGCTGGGCCAGCTCGACCTGGGCCTGCAGTGGCAAGGCGCACAGCTCGGCCGCTGGCTGGCGCCCGACATCACGCCCAAGGGCCTGGCCGAGCGCGGCTGGACCGAGAAGGACATCGGCACCTTCATGAAGACGGGTGTCGCGCCGCAGGGCTCCGCCTGGGGCGAGATGCACACGGTGGTCGCGCTGAGCACGCAGCACCTCACCGACGAGGACAGCAAGGCGATGGTGCGCTTCATGACCGGCGACAAGCCGCTCGCGGCCGTGCCGGCGAAGGAAGACCCGGGCGCCGACCAGAAGCTGGGCCCGGGCCGTCAGACCTACCTGAACGTCTGCGCCGGCTGCCACGGCGTGAACGGCGAAGGCCGGTCGCATGTGGCGGTGGCCATGGCCGGCAACTCGACGCTGCGCATCGGCGACCCGCGCAACCTGGTGGTGTCGGTGCTCGACGGCATCGAGGCGCAGCAGTTCACCGGCTACGAGCGCATGCAGGAGATGCCCGGCTTTGCCGACAAGCTCAGCGACGCCGAAGTCGCCGACCTGAGCAACTACCTGCGGGTTCGCTTTGCGGGCCAGCCGGCATCAGTGACGGCGGAGGCCGTGTCGAAGATGCGGGCGAAGGAAACGACAGCCGCGAAGCACTGACCTCTCGACTGACGCGCCACACCACCGGCCTTGCGGAGCAATTCGCAAGGCCGGTTTTTTCTTTTGGCTTTCTGGTCGCCGCGAGGACGCCCGTGATGCGATGAATCGCTTGGCGCCTTCACTGCGCCGGTCGGTTCATCGCATCCCAGGCTTGGGGGTGATTGAACAGCCCCGGCGCTTCGACGGAACAGACACGCGCGTGGGACTCTCATCCATTCAAAGGCGAACCCAGATCAGCCGATCGCATCGACCCGGTCCGGATAAAAGGCCAGGTGGTCCTTGATGGCCGCCACGGCGTCATAAGGCGCCTCGTAGGTCCAGACTGCGTTGATCGACCGCTCGCCGCCCGAAGGGATGCTGTAGTAGGCACAGTCGCCCTTGTAGGGGCAGTAGGTCGCGTGGTCGGTGCGTTGCAGCAGCGCCATGTCGACGTCCTTGCGCGGGATGTACTGCACCGCCGGGTAGCTGGCCTCGCGCAGGCTCAGCGCTTCGGTGGTGTCGGCGATGACCTTGCCGGCCACGGTGACGGTCACGCGCGCTGGATTGCGCGAGATCGTGATCGGGTGGTCGGGTGGTCGGGGCCGGGGATCTTGATGGGCTTGGCAGGCATGCGGCGAACTTTCTTGATGGGCGCTTCAAGATAGCGCTGGATTGAAGCCGCTTGAGCGTCGGGGTCTTGAACCGGCGCCTGCTCGCTCGCGGTGATGCCGCCGACCAGGTACGTCGACCTGAGCAACCACTCTGTCGCACACCGACCATCAGGCCCGCGAATTCCCGCCGGCACGACAAAATGCACATGCTTGCCGTCCGCAAGAAGCCGAGCGGCCGCGTTGACTGACCTGTAGAGTTCCATCGCGGGTCAAACCTCCGGACGGCCCGCCCCGCGTTGCTGCCCCACTTGCACCCACTCCATGCCTGTAGCGCCCCCAACTGCCGTGCCGCTGCGCCTGCGACGCTTCCGCGTCGACGTCGGCACCATCATCACGGTCGTGATCCTGGTCGAGTCGCTGCTGCTCATTGCGCTGGGCTACTGGGGTTCGCAGCGGCTGGTGTCGCGCATCGGCGAGTCGGCGCACCAGGCCGACCACCTGCGCATCGAGGACCGGACCATCGCCTTCCTGAACCATGCGTCGACGGCCGTGCGGTCCATGAGCGAAAGCCCGAGCCTGCAGACCGGCGGCGAGGGCGCCGGCCAGTCGGGCGAATTGATCTGGACGCTGTTGCAGCAGTCGCCTGAACTCGACAGCATCTACGTCGCGGCCGCCGATGGCCGCATGCTCATGGTGACCCGGCATCCCGAACCGGCGGTGGTCAACATGAAGGCCGAGCCGGAGGGCACCACCGAGGTCTGGCACTTCAAGCCGCGGGCCAGCGACAGCACCGATGTGCAGGAGCGCTTTCGCACGGTGCGCGTGGAGACCTTGCACACCCAGTACAAGCCGACCGAACGAGGCTGGTTCAAGAGTGCAATGAACGGCCAGCGCAGCGAAGCGGTCTGGTCGCAACCCTACGTGTTCGCCGCGCAGCAGGAGGAAATCGGGGTGACCTATTCGCTGCCGGCATGGCGGCGCGGCGCGGACGGCAGCACCCAGGAACTGGTGGCCGCCGGCGACGTCTCGCTGGGTCGGCTTTCCGAGTTCGTGCGCCTGTTCAGCCGCGACGGCCAGGGCGAGGCAGCGCTGCTGGGCACCGAGTTCCAGGTGCTGGCGCGCAGCGATGTCGAAGGCGATGTGAAGCACCTCGAGGTGCCGCGCGATGGCGTGCTGGGCGCGGTGATTGCGCGCATGCAGGGCGGCGCCGGCGCGCGCGGCGCCACCGCGGACGCCAGCTTTGCGCTGGACCACGCGGGCCGCCGCTACCTGGTCCGCACCTCGCACCTGCCGTCCACCCACTGGCTGCTGGCCAGCTGGGTGCCGGAGGACACGGTGCTCGGCGGCCTGCAGCGCAACGTGCTGTGGCTGCTCGCACTGGTGCTGGCGTCGCTGGCCATCATCCTGACGGTGTCGCTTCGCCTGTCGAAGGTGGTCACGCTGCCGGTCGAGCAGCTGTCGCGCATCGCGCGCCGCATCGGCCGCTTCGACCTGGACAACATACCGCGCGTGCCGAGCCGCGTGCTGGAGATCCAGCAACTCGACCAGGCGCTCGACGACTCGGCGCGCGGGCTGAAGGCGTTTCGCAAGTTCGTGCCGGTCGACCTGGTGAACCAGCTGGTCGATGAAGGCCACACGCTCACGCCGAGTGGCGAGCCGCGCCGCATCACGGCCATGTTCACCGACATCGAGGGCTTCACGCGCATCTCCGAAGCCGTCGAGACCAGGGTGCTGGTGGAGCAGCTGACGGCGTACTTCAACGTGGCCACGCGCGTGATCGCGCGCCACGGCGGCACGGTCGACAAGTTCATCGGCGACGCGATCATGGTGCTGTGGGGCGCACCCTCGCCGCTCGATGACGCCGAGTACAAGGCCTGTGTGGCCGCACTGGAACTGCGAGCGGAACTTGCCGTGCTCAACACGCGCTGGGCCACGCAGGGCCTGCAGGCCTTCGCCACGCGCATCGGCATGCACACCGGCACCGCGGTGGTGGGCGCGCTCGGCTCGAACGAGCGGCTGGCCTATACGGCATTCGGCGACACCATCAATGTCGCGAGCCGCATCGAAGGCCTGAACAAGGACCTGGGTACGCGCGTGCTGTTGTCGGAGGCGACCTTCGAAGGGCTCCGGGGACGGCTGCGCACGCGGCGCATCGAGGAGATCGCGCTGCGCGGGCGGATGTCGAAGGTGGTGCTGTACGAATTGCTGGAAGGCTGAACGGATTCACTTCGATGGCGCCGCCGCACCATCGCGTAGCCGGCGCACGTGAAGCCGGCGCTGCGAGATCAGCGCTTCGGCGGTGTCTACTGGCTCGCCGTGATCCCACCGTCCAGGTACAGCACCTGCCCCGTGATGAACGCAGCCGCCGGCGAGCAGAAGAACACCGCGGGGCCGGCCACGTCCGATGGCTCGGCGACGCGGCCGAGCGGAATGCGGTCGAGCACCTGCTGGTGCGTGGCGGGGTTGTCGAGCCAGTGCCGGGCCATCTCGGTGCGCACCACCGTCGGCGCGAGGCCGTTGACGGTGATGCCGTGCGGCGCCAGTTCGCTCGCGTGCTGACGGATCAGCATGACCAGCGCGCCCTTGGTGCTGGCGTAGGCGGAGTAGCCGCGACCGCGCAAGCCCAGTTGGGCGCGCACCGACAACAGGTGAACCTGCCTGCCGCCGCGCCCGCCAGTGATCTGGTGCCTCGCCACCGCCTGCGCGAGGAACATCGCCGACTTCAGGTTGACCTGCACCACTTCGTCGAAAGTCTCCTCGGACACATCGAGCAAGGCCTGCTCGCGCTGGATGCCGACGCAGTTGAGCAGCAGGTCGAGCGCGCCGAAGTGGCGATGCACCGCATCGACCGAGCGCTGGATGTCCGCGACGCTGTGCGCATCCATCGCGAGCCCGAGCGCGTCGTGTCCTGCGGCACGCAGCGTGGCAGCGAGCGCCGTCGCCTTCGCTTCGTCACGGCCCGACACGGCCACCCTGGCACCTGCCCGCGCGAGGGCCCACGCAATCGCCTCGCCGATGCCACCATAGCCGCCGGGCACATATGCCACGCGACCGCGAAGGTCGAAAAGGCCCGTGAGGGAGCGAGGATCAAAAGCCATGGGGGTCGCGGTCATCGGACCGTCTTTCATGCGTCGAGAACGCTCTTTTTTCCAAACAGCCCGCGCGAGCGGAACGTGACGACCGCGATGAACAGCAGGTACATCGACATCAGCGACCACTCCGACGCATAAGCACCCGTGAGCCCCACCACCATGCCGACCATCAGTCCCGCGATCACCGCGCCCCACAGCGAGCCGACGCCGCCGAGCACGATGATGAGGAACGCCGGCACCACCGCGTCGACGCCGACGTGCGGCCGGATGCCCCAGATCGGCGCCATCACCACGCCGGCAATGGCGGCCAGGGCCACGCCCAACGCGAAGACGAACAGCCGCAGCCGCGAAAGGTTGATGCCGAGCGCGCGCACCATCTCGCTGTCGTGCGCGCCCGCCTTGATGATGGCGCCGTAGGGCGTCTTCTGCAGGAACAGCCACAGCAGCCCGATCATCAGCACCGCGAAGGCGCTCGCGAAGAAGCGATAGCGCGAGTACACGAGGTCGCCCATCAGCACCGCACCCGAGATCGCCTCCGGCAGCGCGAGTTGCTTCTCCGACGAGCCCCACACGAGGCGGATGCCCTCCTCGATCACCAGCGCCGCGCCGAAGGTGAGCAGCAGGCCATAGAGCGGATCGCGCCCGTAGGTTCGCCGCATGCACAGTTCGAGCAGCATGCCGAAGAGGCCGACGAAGACCGGCGCAAGGAACAGCGCCAGCACGTAGCGAAGCCCGATCGGCAAGCCCATGTACCAGGCCTCCGCTTCCGGAAACAGGCCGAGCTTCGGCGCGACGATGAACAGCGCCGCATACATGCCGAGCGCGAACAGCGAGCCGTGCGCGAGGTTGATCGTCTCCATCACGCCGACGATCAGCATGAAGCCCAGCGCGACCAGTGCGAACAGCAGGCCGAGCGAGATGCCGTTGACCAGGAACGGCAGCAGGTTGCCGATGAATTCCATCGCGTGCGTTGCCCGGTGTTTCGGTTCAGACGTCGTAGCTCGGCGTTGCGTCGTAGCTCTCGAGCTTGCAGGCGCCCTGCGCGTCGGTGTCCATCACGTCCTTCGGATTCGCCTGCGTCATGATCTTGAAGATGTCGTCCTTCTCGGCCGGCTGTTCGTTGTAGCGCGCCATGTAGATGGTCTGCTGGCACTGGTGCGTGACCGGATCCATCCACGCGTCGAAGTGCTGCAGCCTGTCGACCGCATTCATCTGCCGGCCTTCCAGTTTCTTGATGACGGCGATGTTCTGCGTGGTGCCGGCTTCCTCGGTGCAGCGCAGCAGTTCGCGCGTCGCCATGTAGCTGTTGTGATAGACGTTGCCCGGCACGCGGATCGCCATGCCCGGGAACTGCTTCTGGTAGGCCGCGACGAACTCCTTCACGCCCGGCAGGTCGAGCCGGTAGTACCAGGTGGTGCCGAACACGCCGAAGATCGCTTCCGGCCCGAGGCCGTACACGTCGGGCCAGTCCTGCTGGTTGTTGATCCACGCGATGCTCTGGTGCATCTTGAGTTGCACCACCTGCTGGCGCAGCGCCTTGATGTCGTCGCCGCCGACCGCAGTGGCCACCACGTTCGGCTTGAGCTGCTGCAGCTTGAGCAGGTAGGCAGAGAAGTCGCGCGTGTTCTGCGGCACCAGCAGTTCGTCCACGATCTTGCCGCCGTTGGCCTCGACGATGGCGCGCGTGGCCTTCGAGGTGGTGTGGCCCCACACGTAGTCGTTGGTCAGCAGCACCCAGTTCTTTCCGCTCGTGGCGATGGCGTTCTTGACGATCGCGTTGCTGAAGTTGGTGCCGTTGCCGTCCCACACGAACTTGGTGCGGTGGCAGTCCTTGCCGGCCTCGGTCGGCGAGCTGGAGTTGGTGTTCAGGAAGATCGTGCCGTACTTCTGCGCGACCTGCGAGATCGCGTTCGACACGCCCGAATGCACCGCCCCAATCAGGTAGGTCGCCTCGTTGCGCGTGATCATGCGCTCGGCCACGCGCGAGCCGGTGGCGGGCGTGGTCTCGGTGTCGATGTGGATCGCCTCGATGCGCCGGCCCAGCACGCCGCCCTTGTCGTTGAACTCCTTGATCGCCATCATCGCGCCGAGCCGTTCCTCGCCGCCCGAGGCCGCGTACATGCCCGACGCGTCCATCGTGAGCCCGATGACCAGCGGCTTCTTCTGCGCGCTCTGCGCCCATGCGCGGTTGTGCTTCCATGGACCCATGAAGGGCGCGACGCCGTAGAGGCCCACGCCTGCGAGTGCGAGGCCCGTGCCCTTGAGCAGGCTGCGGCGCGAGGAAGGAAGATCCGTCTTGTTCATGGTTTGTCTCCAGCAAGGTTGAGAGGGCGAGCGCCTGTTCACACGACGAACGGAGATCGCGCTGGCCAGGCTTGCCAGCGCGAAGGGGAAGGCCCTAGCGCGGAACGATCTTCACGTCGTTGAGTTTTTCCTGCGCCTCGAACAGCGAGGCGATGAGCTTGTCGCCGTAGCCCATGTTCACGGCCTGCACCAGGCTCTGGTGCGCGGCCTCGCCCATGAAGCTGGACACGGGCAACATCTCTGCCAGGTGGGTGTAGTAGCGCAGGTCTTTCTGCGCGTTGGCAATGCCGAACTTGAAGCCGTCGACCGTGCCCTCGGTCAGCGTCTTCGCGGTCATCATCTGGAAGATGCCGCAGTTGACCCCGCCCACCGACACCACGTCGTAGAGCCGCTTGAGGTCCAGCCCCGACTTGGCCGCAACGGCAAATGCTTCGGCGATGCAGGCCGCGAAGCTCATGGCCATCATGTTGTTGACCAGCTTGAGCACATGGCCGTGGCCGGGCGGGCCGACGTGGAAGATGTTCTCGCAGAAGGCCTTGAGCACGGGCTCGACGACCGCGAAGTCCTCGGGCGTGGCGCCGACCATGGTGTTGAGTCGGCCCTCCTCCGCTTCCTTGGGCGTGCGTGCCAGCGGCGCATCGACCATCTTCACGCCGCGCGCGGCGAGGTCGGCGCGGACCCTGGTGGTGGACGACGGTTCCGCGGTCGAGCAGTCGACCACCATCAGCCCGTCGCGCGCGCCTTCGAGCACGCCGTCCTTGTCGTACACGATGGCCTCGACCTGCGGCGAGCCGGTGACGCAGATGAAGACGATGTCGCTCGCCTGCGCGACCGCCGCATTCGTCGATGCTTCGGTGGCGCCGGCCGCCAGCAGGTCCTCGACGTTGGCGCGGTTGCGATGCACCTTGATGGTGACCGCGAAGCCCTTGGCCAGCAGGTTCTTCACCATGCCGTGGCCCATCATGCCGATGCCGATAAAACCGATGCGTGGATTCATGTGATTCACCTTTTCAAAGAGGAAGTGCGATGGTGCCCTTGCTTTCGTGGCGTGCGGCACGCCAGAGGGCAAGCAGCCGCGCATAGCGATCTGCGATGTCGTGCACGGCCTGGCCGTCGTTCATGCGGCCGGCGAACCATTCGCTGGCGGCCGGCCCGAAGATCGAACGGCCGACGGCAAAGCCGCGGCAGATGGCGTGCGAAGCGGCGGTGCGGAAGCCGCGCTCCAGTTGTTCTTCCGGCGCCTCGAGGCCCAGCAGCAGCACGCCGCGGCAATGCGGGTCATGTCGGGCGATGGTGGCGGCGATCTGGGTCCAGGCTTCTGCCGATGCGGGCGGCGGGAGCTTCCACCAGTCGGGGCGGATGCCGACCGCGTAGATCTGCGCCATCGCCTCGGCGAGCACGCCGTCGTCGGCACGCAGGTCGCGCGGCAGGATCACCTCGATGAGGAATTCATGGAAGGTCTCGACGCTGGCGCTCTGCAATGCCGTGAGCGATGCGAGTTGTGTGTCGCGCAGCGACTGCGTGTCGTCGGGGTGGTAGCTCACCAGGCACTTGGCCACATGCTCGGCGGGCCATGTGCGCATCTCCAGTGCGAGCGACCTGGCGGGTTCGAATTGCAGCGGCCGCGAACCGGGCACCTCGACCGGCCGCGCGACCCACCAGCCGCGCCCCGTGAGGCCAGGCAGGATGTCGGCGCCGAAGCGGCTGTCGAGGATGATGCCCGGCGCCAGTCCCGGCTGTGCATGCACTTGGGCCGCCACCTGCGCGGCTTCGGCAACGAGGCGCTTGAAGGCCTCGATGCGCTGCGGCGCCGCGTGGTGCTGCTGCGCCAGTTCATCGAACTGCACGCGGTGATCGAATGCCAGGATGCCGAGCTCGTCCCAGTGCCGCGTGCGTGTGCTGACGCGATGCAGATGTTCCAGCGCCGCGTCTTCGCGCAGGCGGCGTGTAGGCGAACCATGTGCCAGGAAGGATTGCAGCTCTTCCCAACTCGCCATCGCCGGCGCGCAACCGTGGCGGGACACCACCAGCGCCCCGCACGCATTGGCGAACGCGCAGCAGCGCGCGAGCCGCTCGTCCTTCAGCCAGCCGCGCAGGAAGCCCGCCATGAACGCGTCGCCCGCGCCGAGCACGTTGTAGACATCGACCGGAAAGCCCGGCCCGCGCAGGCCTTGCTCGATATCGTCGGGGATGGCGCCATCGAAGACGACGCAGCCCATCGGCCCGCGCTTCACCACCAGCGTGCCTTGCGTCAACGCGCGCAGTGCACGCAGCGCGGCGAGCGTGTCGGTGCTGCCGCCGGCGATGTGGATCTCTTCCTCGGTGCCGACCACCAGGTCGCAGTACCCGATCACCGACTGGATGTGCGCGCTGACCCGGTCCGACGGCACGAAGCGCTGCTCGCCCATGCCGGGGCTGGTCAGGCCCCACAGCACCGGGCGGTAGTCGATGTCCAGCACCACGCGGGTGCCGGCCTCGCGCGCCAGCTGCATCGCCCTGACGCAGGCCCGATACGGCTGCGGCTGCGAAAGGTGCGTGCCCGAGATCAGCAGGCCGGTCGCCGACGCGAGGTAGGCCGCGGAGAAGTCGTGCTCGTCGATCGCCATGTCGGCGCAGTTGTCGCGGTAGAAGATCAGCGGAAAGGTCTCGCGGTCCTGGATGCCGAGGAAGACCAGCGCGGTGAGGCGCTTCGGGTCGGTCGCGACATGCGTCACGTCGACGCCTTCGGCCGCGAGCGTCTGCCGCACGAAGCGCCCGTGATGTTCGTCGCCGACGCGCGTGAACATCGACGGCTTGAGACCCAGCCGTGCGAGGCCGACCGCCGTGTTGGCCGGCGAGCCGCCGAGGTACTTGCTGAAGCTCTGCATGTCTTCGAGCCGGCCGCCGATCTGCTCGCCGTAGAGGTCGACGGCGGCGCGTCCGACGCAGATGATGTCGAAGGGACGCGTCACTGGAACCTCCGTGCTTCGCACTGCGGTGCGAGCTTGCTCATGCCACCCCCGCCCGCGCGCCCGCGCGCCGCACCTTGCGCTGCGTGCCCTGCTCCGCGATCAGGTGGCCGGCGCTGACCACCAGCGCCTGCGCCAGGCATAGCGGCGCGACGAGGGAGCGGAAGGGCTTGGACGAATCGTCCTGCAGCTCGAAACACACCCTGGCCGACGGCTTCAGCGGCGACAACGGACCATCGGTGATCGCGATGACGTGCGCGCCGATGCGCTTGCCCTCGGCCGCGGCCTCGATCACGTCGGGCGAGTAGTTGCGGAAGCTCGCCACCACCAGCACCTCGCCCGGCGCGATGGCGCGCAGGCTCTCACGCAGCATGCCGCCGGCGCCATCGAGCAGGTGCGTTCGCAGTTCGAGCTGGCTCAGCGCATAGGCGAGGTAGGCCGCGACCGGGAAGGCGCGCTTCTGCGCCAGCACATGGATGCGCGGCGCGGCCGCCACCAGCTTCACGGCGGCCTTGAGATCGGCCTCGCGCACGCTCTCTTCCAGGTGGCTCAGCTCGGCCATGGAATCTGTGGCCAGCTGGTGCAGCACGCCGGCCGGCGCGGTCGCACCGTTGCCGACTCTGGCCTGCGTGCGCCGCATGGTGTCGATGCGGTCGCGGTAGCTCGACGAGCGCTCCACCAGGTGGCTGCGAAAGAGCTGCTGCATCTCGGAAAAGCCACCATAGCCCAAGGCGTTGGCGAAGCGGATCATCGCGGAGGGCTGAACCTCGGTGGCTTCGGCGATGGCCGCGACTGTGCCCAGCGCCAGCTCGCTCGGCCGCTCCAGCGCAAAGCGCGCGATGCGCTGCAACTGCTTCGACATGTCGGGGTAGGCCAGCGCGATCTGGTCCTTGAGTTGTTCGTAGGTGCCGACGGAAGCCATGGAGTGGACTGGAACGAAATCGAATAAATGTTCTTGAGTGTTTTTATATTAGAACGTACATTCTGTTTTGTCCAGTTGCCGTTTCCTTTGTTTTTCAGGACTCCGTTTCCATGCAACTTCCCGCCGGCCGTGCAGCCCTGTTCCCCGCCCCGATGTGGCTGGTGGTCGTGCTGCTGCTGTCCACGCCGCTGTGGGTGTCACGCGTCGGGCTGTACCAATACCTCGCGCTCGAAATCATGATCTGGATGATGTTCGCGCTCGGCTACAACCTGCTGCTGGGCTTCACCGGATTGCCTTCATTCGGGCATGGCGCCTACTTCGGCATCGGTGCCTACGCCTTCGGCCTGATCCAGCACAAGCTGGTGGCGAACCTCTGGGTCGACCTGTTCGGCGCGGTGCTGGTCGCGGCCGCCTGCGGTGCGCTGGTCGGGCTCTTCATCTCGCACCGGCGCGGCATCTACTACGCGTTGCTGACCATCGCCTTCGGCCAGGTGGCATGGTTCATCGCGAACAAGTGGCACAGCATCACGGGTGGCGAAGACGGGCTGCTCAACATCCGCCGCCTGCCGGCCGACTTCGGCTTCGTGGCCTTCGACCTGAAGAGCAACGAAGCCCTCTTCTTCTTCGCGCTGGCCGTGTTCACTGCGGTGCTGGTGGCGCTCTGGCGGCTCGTGCATTCGCCGTTCGGGCGCGTGCTCAGCGCGATCCAGCAGAACGAGACGCGCGCCAGTTTCGTGGGCTACAACGTGTGGCTCTACAAGTGGTTGTCCTTCACCCTGTCGACCGCCCTCGCAGGCCTGGCCGGCGCGCTGTTCGCGATGACGCAGCAGTCGGCCTACCCCAACGTCATGAGCCTGCACAACTCCGGCTTCGTCGTGATGATGGTGCTGATCGGCGGCGGACTCGTGAGCTTCTGGGGGCCGCTGATCGGCGCGGCCTTCTTCATCCTGGCGCGCGACCTGCTCGGTGCCTACACCGAGACCTGGCTGCTCTGGTACGGGCTGGTGTTCATGGCGATGGTGCTGTTCCAGCCCGACGGCATTGCCGGTGCGTGGCAGGCGTGGCGAGCGAGGCATGGGCGCAGAAGCGGGCCAGCGCGCGTGACGAAGCACGGCGTCGAACCGGCAGTGGCCGCGGAAGGCGGTGCCAAGTGAGCGCGTTGTTCCAGGCCACACACCTGTCGAAGCGCTTCGGCCAGCAGGTCGTGCTGGAAGACATCACGCTGGGCTTCGAGGAAGGCCAGCTCTCCGGGATCATGGGACCGAACGGCGCGGGCAAGACGACCTGCTTCAACGTGCTGACCGGCCGCTACAGGCCCGACCGCGGCAGCGTGACCTTTGCGGGCGAGGACATCACCGGCATGGCACCCCGTGAGATCGCGCGGCGCGGCATCTCGCGCTCGTTCCAGATCATGAATCTGTTCAACGATTTCTCCGCGCTCGACAACGTTCTGATGGCGACGCCGCTTGTGCGGATGAAGGGCTTCAACACGTGGCGCGACCTCGGCGCGGACAGCAGTGCGCAGGACCACGCGGCCGGGGTACTGGCGCAGGTTGGGCTGGGCAGCAAGGCGCGTGCGTTGGCGAAGGATCTCTCGTACGGCGACCGCCGCGCGCTGGAGATCGGCGTGGCGCTGGCGGCCGAGCCGCGCCTGCTCTTTCTCGACGAACCGACCGCCGGCCTCGGCGCCGAAGGCACCGCACGATTGGCCGACCTGGTGCGCAGCCTGAAGCAACGCATCACCATCGTCATCATCGAACACGACATGAAGTTCCTCTTCGACCTGGCCGACCGGATCTCGGTCATTCACTGGGGCCAGGTGATCGCGGAGGGCACGCCGCAAGCGCTGAAGCAGAACGAGTGGGTCGCGCGCTCGAACCTGGGTGCGCTGACATGAGCGCCGGGATGCTGTCCGTCGCCAACATCGACACCTCCTACGGCGAGACGCAGGTGCTCTTCGACGTGTCGCTGAATGTCGGCCCCGGCGAAGTGGTCGCCTTGCTCGGCCCCAATGGCGCCGGCAAGACCACGGCGCTGCGTTCCATCCTCGGCCTCACGCCCGCGCGGCGCGGCGCGATCCGCTTCGACGGCTGCGACATCACGCGCGCCCACACGCACGACATCGCGCGCAGCGGCATCGGCTGGGTGCCCGACGACCGCCGCATCTTTCCCACGCTCACCGTGGCGCGCAACCTCGCCATCGCGCGCAAGCGCACCCGCTTCCGCGCCTGGCAGGAGAAGGATTGCTTCGAGATCTTCAGCGCGCTCGAATACCTGATGGCGCGCGAATGCGAGAACCTCTCCGGCGGCGAGATGCAGATGGTCGCGATCTCACGCGCCCTGCTCGGCTCGCCCGGCCTGGTGCTGTTCGACGAGCCCAGCCAGGGCCTCGCGCCGAAGGTGGTGCAGGACGTGATGAAGACCATCACGCGGCTGAAGTCCGAAGGCATCTCGGTGCTGGTGGTCGAGCAGAACGTGCAGAGCGCGCTGGCCGTGGCCGACCGCGCCTACGTGATGCACGCGGGCGCCATCGTCCACGAAGGGCCTGCCCATGCGCTATTGCACGACGCGCCGCTGCAACGCCGGCTGCTGGGCATATGAACGCGATGAACCCGCCCCTCCTGCGCGTCGAGAGCATCGAGCGCCAGTACACGCGCGGCACCTTCCGCAAGCAGGTCACCTTCACGCTCGCGGCCGACTTCGAAGTCGCGACGCCGCGCGTCATCGGCGTGCTGGGCCCGAACGGCTCCGGCAAAACCACGCTGTTCGAACTCATCACCGGCAGCAACCAGCCCAGCGCAGGGCGCGTGCTGGTCAAGGGCCAGGACATCCACAACGTGCGCACGCGCGAGCGCGACCGCCTGGCCATCCACTACCACCAGAGCTACCAGGTGCGCCACTTCAAGCAGGGCAGGCCTGACTTCATGCTCGAACATGCGGCTAGCAATTCGCCGTGGGTCCATCTCTTCGACGAGCCGCAGTTCAACACACAGGACGGCTACATCGGCTTCATGCTCGACTTCTTCCAGCGGCTGAAGCAGTCGGGCCGCCTGGTGTTCCTGTGCATGCACCCGAACGAGCCGTACCACGTCGACATCCTGCGGCAGAGCTGCGAGGAGTTCATCTTCGTGCACAAGGGCGTGGTGACGCACGCGCCCGACCTGCCCTCGCTGATGCAGGACGAACGCGCGCGCAGTTACCTCGGTGCGCTCGCCGGGCGCGCAGGTGCAGCGATGGCGCAATGACTTCGCATCGACGGCGCCTTCAACGGCCCCTCAGACCGCCTGCGCCGCCAGCCTACGCTCCGCCAGCGCCGCGTACCACGCGATGCACCCGGGGTTCGCCATCGCTTCCTTGTTGATGACCTTCTCCGCCGGCTGGCCCAGCAGCAGCTTCTTGATCGGCAGCTC
This sequence comes from Variovorax sp. dw_308, assembly GCF_019207085.1. Taxonomy (GTDB): domain Bacteria; phylum Pseudomonadota; class Gammaproteobacteria; order Burkholderiales; family Burkholderiaceae_C; genus Variovorax. The sequence continues at coordinate 153,130 of NZ_JAATOM010000007.1, forward strand.
CTGCTTCTTGCCCGACAGCGTGCGCGGGATCTCCGCCACCTGGAAGATGTCGTTCGGCAGGAAGCGTGGCGACAGCGAGGTCTTGATCGCGTGGTTGAGCTTGCCGCGCATCGCGTCGTCGAGCGCGATGCCGGGGCGCAGCACGACGAACAGCGGCATGTAGCTTTCGCGGCCCAGGTATTCGAGGTCCACCACCATCGAGTCGAGCACCTCCGGCAGCGCCTCGACTGCACTGTAGATCTCGCTGGTGCCCATGCGCAGGCCCTGGCGGTTGATGGTGGCGTCGCTGCGGCCGTAGATGACGCAGCCGCCGTCCTCGCCGATCTTGAGCCAGTCGCCGTGGCGCCAGACGCCGGGGTAGGTGTCGAAGTAGCTCGACAGGTAGCGTGCGTTGCCGGGGTCGCCCCAGAAGCGCAGCGGCATCGACGGCAGCGGCTGCGTGCAGACCAGCTCCCCGACTTCGCCGATGACCGGTTCGCCGTTCTCGTTCCATGCCTCGACCGCGCATCCGAGCCAGCGGCATTGCATCTGGCCCGGCACCTCGGGCAACTCGCGGTTGCCACCGACGAAGGCGCCGCAGAAGTCGGTGCCGCCGGAGATGTTGTTCCACCAGACCTTGCTGCCGGCCCGCGCCAGCTGCTCCGTGCCCCAGCGCTCGACCTCCTCGGCCAGCGGCGAGCCGGTGCTGCCCAGGGCCCGCACCCGCGACAGGTCGCCGCAGGCGGCCACGTCGACGCCGGCCTTCATGCAGGCGGTGAAATATGCCGCGCCCGCGCCGAAGTACGTCACCCGGTGGCGTGCGACGAAGCGCCAGAGCACGCCCCAGTCGGGCTTGTCCTTGCTGCCGCCCGGATTGCCGTCGTAGATGCAGATGGTCGCGCCGAACGCGAGCCCGGAGAGTTGCGCGTTCCACATGACCCAGCCGGTCGAGCTGTACCAGTGGAAGCGCTCGCCCGCGCTGTTGGCCTTGTAGCCCGCGCCGATGTCGTAGTGCAGCCCGCAGGCATACATGGTGAGCAGGATGCCGCCCTGCCCGTGCACGATGGGCTTGGGCAGGCCGGTGGTGCCGCTCGAATAGACGATCCAGACAGGATGGTCGAACGGCAGCCACTCGGGTTCGAATGCCGCGACTTCCGCATCGTCGCGCGCGATCGCCTCCGTCCAGTCCGAATCCGCGGGGACCGGGTGTGCGGCAAAGGGGGTCCGGATCAGCAACAGCTTCTTCACGCTCGGCAGCGCGTCGCGCAGTTCCTGCACCGTCGCGGCGCGGTCCAGCGCCTTGGCGCCGTAGTACACGCCGTCCACGGCGATCAGCAGCTTCGGTTCGATCTGCCGGAAGCGGTCGACCACCGCGGCCGTGCCCATGTCGGGCGCGCACACGCTCCACACCGCGCCGATGCTGGAGCACGCGAGGAAGGCGATGAGTGTCTCCGGCACGTTCGGCAGGTAGGCGGCCACGCGGTCGCCGCGCTGCACGCCGAGCGATTTCAGTGCGAGCGCAACGGATGCCACCTGCCGCCTGAGTTCGCGCCACGACAGTTCGCGCACTTCGCCCCGCTCGTTGTCGCTGATGATGGCCGGCAGCCCCGCCGCATGCGCCGCGTCGACGTGCCGCAGCACCTCGCGCGCGTAGTTGACCTGCGCGCCGGGGAACCATACGGCGCCGGGCATCCGGTTCTCGGCCAGCACCGCGCTGTGCGGCGTCGGCGAGCGCATGCCCTGGTAGTCCCAGATGCTTTGCCAGAAGGCGTCGAGGGCGGTGGTAGACCAGCGCCACAGCGCATCGTACGAATCGAACGAGAGGCCGCGGGTGTCGCGCAGCCAGTCCTGGTAAAGCCGGATCTGGGGAATGTGGGGTGCTGTCATGGCCGCGAGCCTAATGCCGCGCGGCGGTGCACTCAATGGGGCTTGACCTGCGGTTGGCCGCACAGGTCGCCGAATCCGTCGCCGGAGGGCTGCATCGGCATGCGCGCCGTGAAGCGCGTGCCGGCCTCCGCCGACGAACTCACTTCCAAGCTGCCGCCGTGCGCCTTCACGATCATCGAGCAGATGTGCAGGCCCAGCCCCAGCCCGCCCCTGGCGCCGCTGTCCGCAGGGCGCCAGTAGGGCTCGAAGATCCGCGCGAGGTTCGCGGGCGCGATCGGCTCGCCGCCGTTCAACACCGACACCTGCAACTGGCCCTGGGCCGATCGGGCCTCCACCACCACCGGTTGGTCGCGCGCGCCATGCGTCAGCGCATTGCCCAGCAGGTTCGACAGCAATTGCTGGATGCGGCCGCGGTCGCACCAGACGTCGGCCGCGACGTCGATGCGCTCGTCGATCCACCGGTCGGGGTGCGCGAGTTGCAGTTCGGACACCACTTCCGACAAGGACGCACCCAGGTCCGCGACCTCTGCCGGCACCACCACCAGCCCCGACCCCATGCGGCCGCGCGCGAAGTCCAGCACGTCGTCGATCAGCAGCGCCATCCGGCGCGTGGTGCCGCGGATGCGCTCGCCGACCTTGGCGGCCTCGGGCTCCGACGCCCGGCGCACCAGCAGTTCGCCCAGTGCGCTGACCGACGCCAGCGGGTTGCGCAAGTCGTGCCCCAGCACCGCGATGAACTGTTCGCGCAGCTCGGCGGTGGTGCGCGCGTCGAGCAGCGCGGTCTCGGTCGCCATCTGCGACTCTTCCTGCTCGAACTGGCGCCCGATCAGCTCGGCAAAGCTTTCGAACATGGCCACCGTCTTCTGGTCGGACACACGCAAGGGGCGCGGGTCGATGGCGCAGAGGTTGCCGAAATACTCGCCGCCCGGCCGCACGATCGGCACGGAGATGTAGCTCTCGATGTTGTACAGGCGCGGCGTGTGGTGGTCGCGGTACACCGGGTCCAGGCTCGCATGGTCGAACACCACCGGCTTGCGTGCCGCGCGCGCCTCGATGCACAGGGTGGTGCGCACGTCGAGCTGGCCGCCCGGCTGCAGGCCGAAGTGGATGTCGTCCTGCACCGCGCACGCCGTCCAGGTTCCGTCCGTCACCCGCGCCACGGCGGCGAAGCCCATCCCGGTGTTGGCGCAGATGATCTTGAGCAGCGTCGGGACCGAGCTGATGCGGCCGATGAGGGCGACGTCGCGGCGGATCGCGTCGGGGGAGTCGATGAGAAGCGATTCAGTCAGGTTTGCATCCATGTTGTCAACGGATTGTCAATGAATCTCCTCGGCGGTGCTTGTCGCGGCGATTGCCGCCGCTTCGACGCGACGACGGTTGTTGCGGCGAAGCGATCAGGGCGCGGCGCGCTTTTTCTTCTTCGCCGCGCCCTTTGGCGATGGGTCGCCGAACAGCTGTTCCATGCGCTGCCCGATCCGCGCGCCGATTGCAGTGCCTACCCCCGGCAACACCGCGCTGCCGATGGCCGCGCCCGCCAGCGCGCCGCCGGTCAGCGACAGCTCCGGCGCATCCAGCGTGCCGCCGACCTTGAGCGGCACGCCGACCACGCCATCGACGATGTCGACCGCCAACTCGCCGTCGACCTTGCGGTTGAGCATGGTGGCGCTGCCGCTCGCGGTGAGCAGGCCGGAACGCGCCTTCAGGTTGGTGTAGCGCAGCACGATGCCGTTCTCGGTGCCCTGCGTGTCGAGCGTGCCGGCGAGTTCGTCGAGCGGGGTCTGGCCGCCGCGGCTGATGCCGGCCGTGCTCACCGCCCGGGCCAGGTCGAAGCCGCGCAGCAGCGCGGGCCGCACGGTGAACCGGGTGCGTGTGTGCAGCACCTGCCACCACTCGATCGGATTGGCGCCTTCGGCCATGACTTCGGTGCGGCCGTTGATGCGGCCCTCCACGGCTGTCTTGCGCCCGAATGCCGACGTCAGGCCGACGATGTCGACATCGCGCGGCACCAGGTCGGCATGCAGGCGCAGGTTCCCCTCGGGCAATGCCTGCACGGCCGCGGTGCCGCTCCAGGTGCCGCCGGCCACCTCGATGTCGGTGCGCCAGCGGTCGATGCCCTCGCCCTCTCGCGTGAGCTCCAGGCGGGCCGGAGGCGTCACGCCGCGGCGTGACACCTCGGCACGGCGCGGCATCCAGCCGGGGTCGAACTCGATGCGGCCGTCGTAGGCCAGCGCGATGCCGCGCCGGTCGATCCAAGTGACGTCATCGAAGCGGACCTGTCCCACCGGCACCGGGTCCATCGTGAAGGCGCCCAGCGCCGCCGGCGATCCATCGCCACGACCGCGGAACTCCCGCGCCGACGCGCGCGGGAACACCGCCCCTTCGATCTCCACGTCGTCGACGCGAATCCGCCGCGCCAGCAGGTCGCGCAGGCTCGCGTGGAGCACCAGGCGGCGCACGGTGATCGGCTCCTTCTGCACGGTGGCGAGTTCATCCAGCTCCAGAGAAAGGCCGGGCCGCAGCGTCCAGTGCGCGGCGCCTACCCGCAAGGCGACGCCGGTGCGCTGCTCGAACTCGGTCGCCACCCGCGCCGCGACCTGCGCATCGCTCGGCAGCCACCAGGCAAGGCCGCCGAGGGCGATCACCAGCACGCCGACACATGCGGCGGCGATGCCGATGATCCAACGTCGAGAGGCGCTCATCCTTCAAGCTTAGTGCTGGCCGCACGCTCGCTATAGTTTTGCTCCTCTTCTCCTACATACCGAAAGCATCCATGGCCATCTGGCAAAAACCCATCTCGCTCGAGGCGCTGAACGCCGGCAACAAGGGCACCGCCGTCGGGCACCTCGGCATCGAATTCATCGAGATCGGCGACGACTACCTGCGCGCACGCGTGCCGGTCGACGAACGCACCATCCAGCCCTACGGCCTGCTGCACGGCGGCGTGTCGGTGGTGCTGGCAGAGACGCTGGGCTCGACGGGCGCGCACTTCTCGTCGCCCGAGGGCCATCGCGCGGTCGGCCTGGACATCAATGCCAACCACCTTCGCTCGCCCAAGAGCGGCTGGGTCACCGCCACCGCGCGACCGGTGCACCGCGGCAAGAGCACGCAGGTGTGGCAGATCGACCTGGTCAACGAGGAAGGCGACTTGACCTGCGTGTCGCGCCTGACAATGGCGATGCTGCTGCCGAGGTAAGTCCCGGGGCCGCGCTTCGGCCCCGCTGGCGGTGTGAATTCGACGCCTCCGCCGCGGCAGGGCCGCCGCGATGTTTCACGAATAATTCAAGGAGATACCGAATGAGCCAGTCTCAAGATTCCTTCCTGCCGCACTGGCGCGAGGTGCAAGCCGTGCAGGGCACCGTGGTGGCGCCCGACGAACGCCTGCCCTGGCCGCAGACCGCAGCGATGGGCGTGCAGCACGTCATCGCGATGTTCGGCGCCACGGTGCTGGCGCCGATCCTCATGGGCTTCAACCCCAACCTCGCGATCCTGATGAGCGGCGTCGGCACGCTGATCTTCTTCCTCGTCACAGGCGGGCGCGTGCCCAGCTACCTCGGCTCCAGCTTCGCCTTCATCGGCGTGGTCATCGCCGCGAGCGGCTATTCCGGCAGCGGACCCAACAACAACATCGCGGTGGCGCTTGGCGGCATCGTCGCGTGCGGCGTGGTCTACGTGCTGATCGGCCTGCTGGTGCAGGTGGTCGGCGCGGGCTGGATCGAGCGCTTCATGCCGCCGGTCGTCACCGGCGCGGTGGTGGCGGTGATCGGGCTCAACCTGGCCAGCGTGCCGATCAAGAACATGGCGTCGAGCAACTTCGAGTCGTGGATGCAGGCCGTGACCTTCCTGTGCGTCGGGCTGGTCGCGGTGTTCACCCGCGGCATGGTGCAGCGGCTGCTGATCCTGATCGGGCTGATCCTCGCGAGCATCGTCTACGCGGTGCTGACCAACGGCATGGGCCTGGGCAAGCCGATGGACTTCAGCGGCATCGCCAACGCGGCCTGGTTCGGCGCGCCGGCGCTGACCGCGCCCGTTTTCACCGGCCCTGCGATGCTGCTGATCGCGCCCGTGGCCATCATCCTGGTGGCCGAGAACCTGGGCCACCTGAAGGCCGTGACCGCCATGACCGGCCGCAACCTCGACCGCTACATGGGCCGCGCCTTCATGGCCGACGGCATCGCGACCGTGGTGAGCGGCAGCGTCGGCGGCACCGGCGTCACCACCTATGCCGAGAACATCGGCGTGATGGCGGCCACCCGCATCTACTCGACGGCGGTGTTCGTGGTGGCCGCGCTGATCGCGCTGGTGCTGGGCTTCAGCCCCAAGTTCGGCGCGGTGATCCAGGCGATTCCGCTGCCGGTGATGGGCGGCGTGAGCATCGTGGTGTTCGGCCTGATCGCGATCGCCGGCGCCAAGATCTGGGTCGACAACAAGGTCGACTTCTCGCAGAACAGGAACCTCATCGTGGCGGCGATCACGCTGATCATCGGCACGGGCGACTTCACGCTGAAGTTCGGCCAGTTCGCGCTGGGCGGCATCGGCACGGCGACCTTCGGGGCGATCATCCTGTACGCGCTGCTGGGGCGGTCGCGCAACGCGTAGGTCTTTGAATACGGACAGCCGAACGCAGAAGTCGCAGAGGTTTCGCAGAAGTCGCAAAAGAAATACCGGAAGAACTTTCCTTGTCTTCTTTTGCGACCTTTGCGTAACCTTCGCGACCTCTGCGTCCGGTATCCGAACCCGTATCCCGGGCCCCCGTCAAACCCTGTAGCGGTCGATCAGCTGCTTTGCAATCACCGTGCGCAGGATCTCGTTGGTGCCTTCGCCGATGCACATCAGCATCGCATCGCGGTAGAAGCGCTCGATCTCGTATTCCACCGAATAGCTGTAGCCGCCGAAGATGCGCATCGCCTCCTGCGCGCAGAAGGCGCCCGCCTCCGAGCCGGCCAGCTTGGCCATCGCGGCCTCCAGGTCGCAGCGCTCGCCAGCGTCGAACTTGCGCGCCGCCTGCTCGATCAGGCGCTTGGCCGCTTCCACCTGCGTGACCATGTCGGCCAGCTTCATCTGGATCGCCTGGTGCTCGCAGATCGGCTTGCCGAAGGCGCTGCGCTCCTGGGCATAGCGCAATGAATGCTTCAGGGCGCCCTCGGCGATGCCGGCGCCGCGCGAGGCGACGTTGATGCGGCCCAATTCCAGTCCGCCGGCTGTCTGGTAGAAGCCCTTGCCTTCGACCCCACCGAGCAGGTTGGCCTTCGGCACGCGGTAGTCCTCGAAGTTCAGTTCGCACGTGTCGATGGCGCGGTAGCCCATCTTCTTGAGCTTGCCGACCACGTTGAAGCCCGGCCCCTTCTCGGCGATCAGCAGGCTCATGCCCTTGTGGCGCGGTTGCGCGGCCGAGTCGGTCTTCACGAGCAGCAGCGTGCCATGGCCGTGCATGCTGTTGGTGATCCAGGTCTTGTTGCCGTTGACGACGTAGTTGTCGCCTTCCAGCCTGGCGACGGTGCGGATGGCCTGCAGGTCGGAGCCGGCGTTGGGCTCGGTCAGCCCGATGCTGCCGCGGAACTCGCCGCTCGCCATCAGCGGCAGGTATTTCGCCTTCTGTTCCTCGGTGCCGGCGCGCTCGATCGCGGACGCCATGATGAGGTGCGAATTGACGATGCCCGACGGCGCCATCCAGATCGACGACAGCTTGATCACGATCTGCGCATAGGTCCACGACGACAGGCCCAGCCCGCCGTATGCCTCGCCGATGGTGGCGCCGAACAGGCCCAGTTCCTTCATCTGCTCGACGATGTCGTGTGGGTACTCATCGGCCAGGTCGTACTTGCGTGCGACCGGGCGCAGTTCCTTCTCTGCCCAGGCTTCGACGGCGTCGACAAATTCCTGCTGGCTGGAAGAGTCGTGCATGGCGGGCGCGGGGCGTGTGGTGACGGCATCCATTCGTTTGTCTCCTGGCCGGCTCAGTAGCCGACCTTGTCTTCGACGCTGTGGCCCTGCTTCGCGATGAGCATGGTGCGGGTGAAGGTGCAGACCACCTTGCCGTCCTGGTTGGTGCCGATGGTGCGCACGGTGACGATGCCGGCGCCGGGGCGCGAGGCGGACTCGCGCTTGTCCAGCACTTCGGAGGCGGCATAGAGCGTGTCGCCGGCAAACACCGGGAAGGTCATCTTGATGTCGCCCCAGCCAAGGTTGGCGATGGCCTTCTGGCTCACGTCGGTCACGCTCATGCCGACCATCAGCGCCACGGTGAACGGGCTGCACACGATGCAGCGGCCGAACTCGCTGGCCTTGGCGTATTCGCCGTCGAAATGCATCGGATGCGTGTTCATCGTGAGCAGCGTGAACCAGGTGTTCTCCGTCTCCGTGACGGTGCGCCCGGGCCGATGCTCGTAGACGTCGCCGACGTGGAATTCCTCGTAGTGGCGACCGAAGCTTTCGCGGTAGCGCTGCTCGCCGATTTTCTTGATGACCTGGACCATGGTGTCTCCTGTTGGCTGTTGATTTCGGGGGTGAAGAGGGAAGGCGGTTCAGCGCTGGCCGGCCCGGGCCAGGATGCGCAGGGCGTTGCGGACCACCGGCGCATCGACCATGCCGCCGCGGAACATGAAGGCGCCCGAGGCACCCTCCGCGGGGAGCGCGTCGCGCAGCGCAAGGGCCCATTCGATGCGCTCCGCCGGCGGCATGAACGCGTCGTGGATGACCGGTATCTGCTGGGGGTGTATCGCCGTCTTGCAGTCGAAGCCGAGCGCCAGCACACGCCGGGTTTCGTCGGCCAGGCTTTCGGGCTTCTGGAGGTCGATGTGGGGCACGTCCCAAGCCTGCAGATCCGCGGCGCGGGCCGCATGGAGGATGCGGGCGCGTGCATAAAGCAGCGCGTCCCAGCCGAACTGCGCGCCCAGTTCGGCCGACAGGTCGGCGCCGCCGAGCATGAGTGCGGCCAGCGGCCCCCCGGCCTCGGCGATGGCCGCGGCACCGTCGATGCTGCCGGGCGTTTCCAGCAGCGCGACGAGGCTCGGGCACCTGGCGCCCAGCCATGCGTGGATGCACTGGACGTCTGCCGCGGCTTCCACCTTGGGCAGCAGGATCCAGTCGGGCATCGTGGCAGCTTGCGCCAGCGCGAGCACGTCGCGCAGCCCTTCCAGCGTGCGCACCGCATTCAGGCGCAGCGCCACGGCGGGCTGTGCCGGGCCGGCGGAGCGCTGTGCGAGCCAGTGCAGCGCATCGGCGCGGGCCGCCTCCTTCCTGGCGGGAGCGACTGCGTCTTCCAGGTCGATGCAGACGAGGTCGGCGCCGGCCGCCATGGCTTTCACGAATCGCTCGGGCTTCTCGCCGGAAACGAAGAGCATGGAACGGGGCGGGGCGGCGGGAGAGGCGGTGGAGGTGGGCAAAAGGCTTGTCTCGTCGGCGTTTATTTGTCCGTACAATAACCCAAGTTTTGCCATGCTGTCAACAAAACAGTCGGCAATGGGATGATTGGCACGTGAGCACCGCCCCCACCACCACTCCCCCACCCGCCGTCGACGAAGACGCCCCGCGCTACATGCAGATTGCGCGCGAGTTCATTCGCGGCATCGCCGACGACACCTACCCGCTCGGCGCTCATCTGCCGACGGAAGCCGAACTGTGCGAGCAATTCGGCATCAGCCGATTCACCGCGCGGGAGTCGATCCGCGTGCTGGTGTCCGCCGGCCTGGTCACGCGGCGCCCCCGCATCGGCACGGTCGTGATCGCCAAGCCGGACACGGCCCGCTACGCGCAGGAAGCCAGCGCGCTGCCCGACCTGCTGCAGTACGCGCGCGACACCGACATGCGTTTCGTCTACATCGGCAAGGTCACGCTCGGCAAGGCACAGGCGCAGGAGTTCGGCGTTTCTCCAGGGGAAGAGTGGACTTATGCGCTTGGCATCCGCTACGCCAGCGACCCCGGAAGCACCGACGCGCCGCCCGCGCAGTCGCGGCCGTTCTGCATCACGCGGCTCTTCCTGAATCCGCAGCTCGAGGGCATCGGCGCCCTCCTGCGCGAGCGAAAGACGGCCGTGTACGCCCTGATCGAACGCGAGTACGGCCTCGCGATCGACCGCGTCGAACAGGAACTCAGTGGCGCCGTGCTCGACGCCGACGATGCCGCCAATCTCGGCGCCCCGCCGGGCGCGCCGGCCCTGCGCATCGTGCGGCGCTACTACGGCAAGCAGGACCGCCTGCTCGAGTACGCCGACAACGTGCATCCGAGCGATCGCTTCACCTACCGGATGAATCTGCGGCGCTGAGCGTCCCGGCCGCGCGCGCCGGGCAGTTGACACTGCGGCCAAAGACTCCTATATTTGTCCGTACAAATACCGGAGACATCATCCATGCCCAAGCTTCGCCGCTCACTCCTCCTCGCTTCGCTGCTCGTCGGCGTCGTGCTGGCCCCGCTCACCGCGTTGGCGCAGAGCGACTACCCCAACAGGGCCGTCAAGGTGCTGACCGGTTTTCCGCCAGGCCAGGCCACCGACACCCTGGGCAGGATCGTCATCAACAAGCTTCAGATGGCGCTGGGGCAGGCCTTCTTCGTCGACAACAAGCCGGGCGCTGCCGGCATCATCGCGACGCAGGCGGCGATGGCCGCGCCGCCCGACGGCTATACCCTGCTGCTCACGTCGTCGGGCCCGCTGGCGGTGAACCCCGGCCTCTATGCCAAGCTGCCCTACGACCCGGTCAAGGACTTCGTGCCGGTCGGCGGCATCGCCATCGTGCCGGAGGTGCTGGTGATCAACATGGACGTGCCGGTCAAGGACGTGAAGGGACTCGTCGCGCTGGCCAAGTCGGAACCCGGCAAGATCAACTACGCCTCCGGCGGCGTGGGCGTGACCAACCACCTGGTCACCGAGATGTTCCGCAGCACCACCGGCATCGAGATCAACCACGTGCCCTACAAGGGCGGCCCACCGGCCCTCACGGACTTGATTGGCGGGCGCGTGCAGATGATGTTCGAGACCTCCGTTGCGACGCTGCCCTTCGTCAAGCAGGGCAAGCTGCGGGCGCTGGCGGTCAGCAGCCCTGAGCGCATCGCCGCCGCGCCCGAACTGCCGACCATCGCCGAGCTGGGCTACCCCGGCTTCAGCGGCGTGCCATGGATCGCGATCATGGCGCCGGCGCACACGCCGCCGGCCATCGTCGCGAAGCTCAACGCCGAGATCAACAAGGCCCTCAAGAGCAAGGACGTGCACGACAGCTTTGTCGCGCAAGGCGTCGAGCCGCTGGTGAAGACGCCGGAAGAGCTGGGCATCTTCGTCAAGTCGGAGATCGCCAAATGGACCAAGGCCGTCAAGGACTCCGGCGCCAAGGCCGAGTAGATGCTTCCTCCGAGGCGCTGCGGCGCTGCCCCTCGAAGGGCGCGCACCCGGCGGCCCGGCCAAGCCGCCTCGCGGTGCCCCCGAACGGGCCTCACTGCGCTCGCCACCCGTTGAACAACCCACCTGGATCGACATGACCGCTACGACCGACCCCCGCCCCGACCGCATCGCCACGACGCTGGCCGGCTTCACGCACCGCCTGCGCCTCGGCGAAGTGCCCGCCGAGGTGAGCCTGCGCGCGCGCCACCTCATGCTCGACGCCATCGGCTGCGCGCTGGCGGCACGCCAGGAGGATTTCGCCCTGCGCTTCGAGAAGGCCGTGCATGCACTGCCCGGCGCCAATGTGCCGGCGGCATGCACCGCCGGCGCGATCGGCTTCGCGCGCCGCCTGCCGCTGCGTGACGCCGTGCTGCTCAACGGCGTGCTGACGCACGGCCTCGACTACGACGACACCCACATGGCCGGCGTGCTGCACCTCAGCGTGAGTGTGCTGCCCTCGCTGTTCAGTCTGGCCGCCGCGAACGACGCCAGCGGCGCCGACATGCTGGCCGCCTACATCGCCGGACTGGAGACGGGCGCGCGCATTGCCAGCGTCGCCAGGAGCGGCTTCCACGGACAGGGCTTTCATCCGACGGGCGTGGTCGGCGCGTTCGCCAGCGCGCTGGCCGTCGGCCGGCTGCTCGGCCTGGATGCCGACGCGCTGGTGGCGGCGCAGGGCGTTGCGCTGTCGCTGGCCAGCGGCAGCCTGCAGTTCATCGAGGACGGCAGCTGGACCAAGCGCATCCACCCCGGCTGGGCCGCCAATGCGGGCCTGACCGCCGCCACCTTTGCGCAGCAAGGCATCCCCGCGCCGGACGCACCGTATACGGGCCGCTACGGGCTGTTCCGCAGCTACCTCGACGCCACACGCCAAGCCCAGGTCGACATGGCCCTGGGCACCGCCGGCATCGGCGCCGATGGCCGGGCCAGCACCTGGGAACTCGACAACATCGCGGTCAAGCCCTTCCCGATGTGCCACTTCGTCCATGCCAGCGCCGACGCGGCCATCACGCTGCACCGCAACGGCATCGACGTCGCCAGGATCCGCAGTGTCGAAGTGGCGGTGCCCGCCGGCGTGGTGCAGTCCGTGTGCGAGCCGCTGGCCGCCAAGCAGCGCCCCACCAGCGACTACGAGGCCAAGTTCAGCCTGCCCTATGCGGTTGCGAGCGGCCTGCTGCGCGGCCGGCTGGGCCTGAAGGAACTCGAACCCGCGGCCTTCGGCGACGCCACCGTGCGGGCGCTCATGCAACGCATCCACTACGTCGAGGACCCGGCGTCGACCTTCCCGCGTCATTACACCGGCGAGGTGCGCGTCGAGATGGAGGATGGCAGCACGCAGGTCCAGCGCGAGCCCATCAACCGTGGCCATGCCGAACGGCCACTGACCAACGACGAGGTGCGCGAGAAGTTCATGGACAACGCCACGCTCTGGTTCCCGCGCAGCCATGCGGAAGCGGTGTGCGAGCAAGTGCTCGCGCTCGACAAGCTTCCCTCGGTGCGCACGCTCGAATCCCTGCTGGCGACGGACCCATCCATGCCGGCCCCTGCCACCACGTCCGCGGCAGTCATGCACTGAACACCCCATCATGTCCAAGCCCACCTCCTCCCTTCCCCTCGCCGGCCTGCGCGTCCTGGCCGTCGAGCAGTACGGCGCCGGCCCTTTCGGCACCTCCTACATGGCCGACCTCGGTGCCGAGATCATCAAGATCGAGAACCACAAGGACGGCGGCGACGTCGGCCGCCATGTCGGCCCGCACTTCTTTGGCGAGGAAGACAGCCACTTCTTCCAGACCTTCAACCGCAACAAGCGCAGCATCACGCTCGACCTCAAGCATCCCGAGGGCATGGCCGCGTTCCGCAAGCTCGCAGCCGGCGCGGACGCGGTGCTCGACAACCTGCGCGGCGACCTGCCGGTGAAGCTCGGCCTGACCTACGCCGCGCTCAGGGACGTGAATCCGGCGATCGTCTGCACCCACCTGTCCGCCTACGGCCGCGAGGGTTCGCGCCGCGCCTGGCCCGGCTACGACTACCTCATGCAGGCCGAGGCGGGCCACCTCACGCTCACCGGCGAGCCCGAAGGTCCGCCCACGCGCTACGGCCTGTCGATCGTCGATCTCATGACCGGCCTGGTCGCGGCCTTCGCGCTGCTGGCGGGCGTGACGCGCGCGCGGCGGACCGGCGTGGGGCTGGACATGGACACCTCGCTGTTCGACGTGGCCCTGCACAACCTCAACTACCCCGGCACCTGGTTCCTCAATGCCGGCGTGGTCACCGGTCGCACGGCGCGCAGCGGGCATCCGAGCCTGGTGCCGAGCCAGCTCTACCGCACGCAGGACGGCTGGATCTTCATCATGTGCAACAAGGAGAAGTTCTGGCCGATCCTGGCGCGCGAACTCGGGCATCCCGAATGGGCGACCGACCCGCAACTCGCCACCTTCGCCGTGCGACTGGCCAACCGTGACCGCGTGACGCGCCTGCTCGACGACGCGCTGATGCAGGCGCCGACGGCCCACTGGATCGACCGGCTGTCCGGCAAGGTTCCGGTGTCGCCGGTGTTCGACGTGGCGCAGGCGCTGGAGAACCCCTTCGTGCAGGAACGCGACGGCGTGCTCGACTACGACTACGAAGACGGCCGCGCCGCACGCATGATCGCCAACCCCATCCGCGTGCCGGGCGTGACCTTGCCGCACCGCGCCGCGCCCTGCATGGGTCAGGACAACGACGCGCTATTGCGCGAAGCGGGCTTCGACGATGCGGCCATTGCCAAGTTGCGCGATCTGGGCGTGATCGCCGAGTCGCGCGAGGCGCATGCACTGGCCGAAGACATCGGTCACGCGGCCGGGCCCTGAGCCACGCGCTCGCTCCAATGAAAACGGCGCCCTCGAGGGGCGCCGTTCTTCATGGCGGATGCCTTATTCGGCGGCGGCGGCTTCAGCGGGCTTGGCCGCGGTCTTGCGCGCGCGCGTCTTCCTTGCGGGTGCGGGGAGTTCCGCCGCGGCGACCTTCTTCGCGGGGGCCTTCCTGGCTGCGGGCGCCTTCGCAACGGGCGCCTTTGCAGCGGGCTTCCTTGCAGCGGGCTTCCTTACGGCGGACTTTTGCGCAGCGGGCGCCTTCGCCCGGCCGCTCGCCGGCGCCTCGACGACTTCCGCCTTTGCCTTCGCCACTTCGGGCGCAGCGTGCGGCAGGGCCGTCTTTGCGGCGGCAGCCTTGGCGGCGGAGCCCGCGGACTTCGCATCGCCCGGCAGCGTATTCGTCAGCTCCAGCAGCATGCGGTGCTCGGCCAGCATGTAGTCGCCCAGGTCGGTCAGGTCGGGCAGCACGCGGCGGCATGCGATCAGGCCGTAGTCCATGCGGCCGTTGTAGCTCTGCACCGTGATGTTCAGCGCCATGCCGTGGCTGGCGATCGACACCGGGTAGTAGCAGGTGACGTAGGCGCCGGCGAAGTACATCGGGAAGGGCGCGCCGGCCACGTTCGAGATGGCCACGTTGGCCATCGGCGGCACCACGTTGACCAGGCCCGAGCGGCCGTACATCGTGGCCATGCCCGACATCAGCCAGGGCGCGGCGAACATCGGGAAGTCGTCGATCATCACCGACTTGAAGCGGTTCATCACACCCTTCGCCGAGGTCGACGAGGTGTTGATGGCGCGCATGCGCTCGATCGGGTCCTTGATGTCGGTCGCCAGGCTCACCAGGATCATGCTGGCCTGGTTGTTCTGGGTGTCGTCGCCGGCTTCGCGCGTGCTCACCGGCACGCCGGCCACCAACGACTGCTCGGGCAGCTCGTTGGTGTCCTTGAAGAAGTGGCGCATGGCGCCGGCCACGGTGGCCATCACCACGTCGTTGAGCGACACGCCGAAGTGCTTGCCGATCGCCTTGGTCTCGGCCAGCGAGATGGTGCGGCCGGCAAAGGTGCGCTGGTTGGTGATGGAGACGTTCAGCACCGTGCGCGGCGCGAACAGGTTGAACTTCTTCGGCGCCGCCTTGGCGTCCTTGCCCTCGGCGGACTCCACCGGCTTGGCCAGGCCCGCGATGGCCTTGACCAGCGCAGGCGCCATCTTGTACAGCTTGACGTATTGCTGCACCGTGTTCTTCATGGCCGCGCTGGCGAGTTCGGCCATGCCGAGCTGGTACTTGTTGCCGCGCGGCTTGATGCGCGGCGGCTTGATCACGCGGCCGGTGGGCGCGGTGTCGAAGATCGCCTTGCCGACCTCGACGCCGGCCTGCCCGTCGATGCCCGCATGGTGCACCTTGGTGTAGAGGCCGACCTGGCCGCTCTTGAGGCCGTCGATGATGTAGAACTCCCACAGCGGGCGGCTGCGGTCGAGCAACGCCGAATGCAGCCGCGCCACGACCTGCTGCAACTGCCGGTTGGTGCCGGGGCTGGGCAGCGTGATGTGGCGGAAGTGATGGTCGATGTCGAGGTCGTCTTCCTCCACCCAGACCGGGTTCGACAGATCGAAAGGCATCAGCGCCAGCTTGCGGGTGAACACATCCGCCAGGTGGATGCGTGCCAGCATGTTGGCCTTGGCGTCCTCGAAGAAGTTGCCCTTGTAGCCCTCGGGCAGGTCGAGCACGTTCAGCGAGCCGACGTGCATCGGCATCTCGGGGGTTTCAAGGTGCAGGAAGGTCGAGTCGAGTCCGCTCAGGTGTTTCATGTGTTGTCTCGCTGTTCGTACGTAGCTGTGAAAGTTCTTCTCGCCGGCGCCCGCAGCGCTCAGCGGGACGGGCTGACGGCAGGATACAAGGCGCGTTCGGGGCCGGTCGGCTTGAAGTGTTTCCATCCGTCTTCCGGCTGCGCCAGCCGGTCGCCGATGGCATAGAGCGCCAGTGGATGCACTCCGAGACCGGAGTGCGAAGCACAGACGATCTCGATATTGTCGCTGAGGGGCCCCTTCTTCTCGATGCTGCAGCCCCAGGCGACGATGCCGTCGGAGCGGGTGAAGATCGCCGTCATCGGCACCCCCGGCGGCGGACCGTCGCCGCGCTCGCCGGGGTCGACGTCGTTGCGTCCGCTGACGAACTTGTAGAGCTGCGACGCATTGCTGCTGCTGTCCGGGTCGCCATAGAGCGGGCTGCCGAGCGCCATGGCCTGGCGCACCCTGTCGGGCGACTCGCGGGCCATTTCACGGGCATACACCCCGCCGAGGCTCCATCCGATGACGCTGACCTTGCGGCCGGACTGCGCATGCAGGTCGGCGAGCGTCTTGCGCAACCGGGTCAGCACGCCCTTGCGCGGCCCCACGTTGGGGCCCTGGCCCCAGCCGGAGGTCTGGTAGCCACGCGAGTTGAGAAAGCGGCGCAGCGGAATGGTGGAGTTGTCGTCGGCCATCAGGCCCGGCAGAACCAGTACCGTGTGCCCGTCGCCCTTCGGCACGCGCGACATGAGCCAGGGCATCGCCAGCGGCAAGGCCGACAACTCGAGAAGAGCCCGTCCCTCGAGCAACATCAGCAGCCTGGAAGGCCTCCTCTCGTCGGGGGTCTTGCCGAAGATGCTGCTGAAAGGCAGGACATCGTTGAGGTTGAGGTTCAAAGGCACTCCCTGTTGGATATTGACCATGAAGGGCATTCTGAGAGCACGGCCACAAAAGTGGAGCACTTCCGCGTCGCGGCCGCGACTAGGGTTTTTCCGCACGCATCTGGCGGGCGCAGGAGCCGCCGCAAGTGCAACCTCATGCAAAGAATGTTGGCGCAGGCGGTCCTCCACGCCGGGGCATCCCGCTGCGCCCGTTAGACTCCAACGCTTTCCGCAAAGACGTTTTCCATGGCAGATGCATCCGCCGCGCGTACCCGAGCGGTTTTCGAATTCAAGAGCGCGACGCTTCCGCTGATTGCGGTGATCCTCAAGACGGCCGACCTGGCCGTGCTCACCGAGGCCATCGACGCACAGCTTGCGGACTCTCCCGATTTCTTCGAGCAGGAGCCGGTGGTCATCGACCTCTCGCAATTGCCGGGCGAGGACGTCGCGGCGACGCTCGATTTCGCCGCATTGCGCACCTTGCTGGCGCGCCACCAGACGCAGCCCATCGCGGTGCGCGGCGGGAGCGACGCGCAGAACAAGGCCGCGCGCGCCGCCGGCCTGTCGATCGCGGCCATGCCGGTGGCACCGCCGGCCCGCGCGCCTGCGCCCGCCGAGGCGCCCAGCCCCGCGCCGCAGATCGTGCGCGAGGTGCCGGTGCCGGCCAATGGCACCCTGGTGATCGACAAGCCGTTGCGTTCCGGCCAGCAGGTGTATGCACGCGGCGGCGACGTCATCGTGACCGCCGTGGTCAGCGACGGCGCCGAGGTCATCGCCGACGGCAACGTGCACGTTTATGCCCCGTTGCGTGGCAAGGCAATTGCAGGGGCTCGCGGCAACACCGCCGCGCGGATCTACACGACCTGCCTGGAAGCCCAGCTCGTGGCCATCGCCGGGATCTACCGCACCGCCGAGGTGCCGTTCCCGGCCGCGGTGGCCGGCAAGGCGGCGCAGATCAGCCTCGACGACAAGAAGCTCGTGATCGACCCGATATGAACGCCCGAGGCGGCCCGGCGGCCGCAAACTCATTCGACAGTATTTGAATTCAGAAGGAACGTAGATGGCCAAGATTGTGGTGGTGACCTCGGGCAAGGGCGGCGTCGGCAAGACGACCACGAGCGCGAGCTTTGCATCCGGGCTCGCGCTCGCGGGCAAGAAGACGGCGGTGATCGACTTCGACGTCGGCCTGCGCAACCTCGACCTGATCATGGGTTGCGAGCGTCGCGTCGTGTACGACCTGATCAACGTGATCCAGGGCGAGGCCAACCTGAACCAGGCGCTGATCAAGGACAAGCAGTGCGACAACCTGTTCGTGCTGGCCGCCTCGCAGACGCGCGACAAGGACGCGCTCTCGCAGGAGGGCGTCGAGAAGGTGTTGAAGGACCTCTCCGACATGGCGTTCGACTACATCATCTGCGACTCGCCTGCCGGCATCGAGACCGGGGCGCTGATGGCCATGCACTTCGCCGACGAGGCGCTGGTCGTGACCAACCCGGAAGTCTCCTCGGTGCGCGACTCCGACCGCATCCTGGGCATCCTCAGCAGCAAGACCAAGCGCGCAATCGAGGGCAAGGAGCCGATCAAGGAGCACCTCCTCATCACGCGCTACAACCCGAACCGCGTGGCCGGCGGCCAGATGCTGTCGCTGGAAGATATCCAGGACATCCTGCGCATCAAGCTGATCGGCGTGATCCCCGAATCCGAGACCGTGCTCAACGCGTCCAACCAGGGCATCCCCGCCATCCACGACAAGGGCACCGACGTCTCCGAGGCCTACACCGACGTGGTGGCCCGCTTCCTCGGCGAAGACCGGCCGCTGCGCTTCATCGATGCGCAGAAGCCCGGCTTCTTCAAGCGCATCTTCGGGAGATAAGCCATGTCCTTTCTCTCGTTCCTGCTCGGCGAAAAGAAGAAGACGGCCACCGTTGCCAAGGAACGGCTGCAGATCATCCTGGCCCACGAGCGCAGCGGCCGCGGCAGCCGGCCCGACTACCTGGCCGACCTGCAGCGCGAACTGGTGGCGGTGATCTCCAAGTACGTCTCGATCAAGCCCGAGGACATCAAGGTGCATCTGGAGCGGCAGGACGATCTCGAGGTCCTCGAGGTCAAGATCGAATTGCCCGACGCGATGGTGCCTGCGCGTTGAAACCGCCTGACGCGCAAACCGGTCTTCCGACAGCCACACACGCCCGCCAGCCCTGCGCTCGCGGGCGTCGTTGTTTGGGACAGGACCCTTCGCGCCACTCAGTCCCGCGCGGGACAGCGGGAAAGCCCGATGCAAAAAAGTGGGGATGAGGCTCCACGAACGTGCGCTCTCAGCGTATCGTGTCAGCCCAATTCATCAACCCCCCAGAGGAGATTCACGCCATGGCAACTGCAAAGAAGACCGCCGCCAAGAAAGCTGCAGCCAAGCCTGCAGCGGCGCCCGCCGCAAACCCGGTGCAGGACATGCAGGAGGCAATGACCAAGCCCTTCAAGGGCGCGGTCGAGAAGCTGAAGAGCCTGAAGCTGCCGGGCGTGCCCGAGGCGTTCAAGAACGTGAATCTGCAAGGGGCGGCCAGTGCCGTGCTGGACAACCGCCGCAAGGACCTCAAGGCGCTGGTCGAGGCCAACGAGAAGTCGTACAAGGGCCTGCAGGCCGTGGTGCAGCGCCAGGCCGAGATGCTCAAGACCAACATTGGCGAATGGCAAAGCGCCGTGAAGGGCATGCCGGGCAAGGACCCGAAGGAAAACCTGGCCAAGCTCGACGAGATGGGCCGCGCCGCCTTCAAGCAGGCGCTGGCCGACATGAAGGAGCTGGCAGAGCTGGCCGCTAAGTCGCAAGCTGACGCGTTCAACGTGGTGCGCGATCGCATCAACGACAACGTGAAGCAAGTCAGCGATCTGCTCAAGACCGGCGGCAAGTGAGTCAGCCGAGCTTCGCGAAAGCCAACGGCGTCGAGCTCGCTTGGGACAGCTTCGGCGACCCGGGCGCGACGCCCCTGGTGCTGGTCATGGGGCTGGGCGCGTCAATGATCGCCTGGGACGAAGTGTTTTGCGCGCACCTGGCCGCTGCGGCCGGCGTTCGTGTGATCCGCTTCGACAACCGCGACGTCGGACTGTCGACCTCGATGGCCCAACTCGGCGTGCCGGACGTGCAGGCCCTGATGATGAAGGCGCTCGCGCGCCAGTCGTTCACCACGCCCTACACGCTGCACGACATGGCCAATGACGTGGCGGGACTGATGGACACGCTCGGCATCGCGCGCGCCCACATCGTCGGTGCGTCCATGGGCGGGGCGATCGGCCAGGAAATGGCGATCCATCATCCGGGCCGCATGCTGTCCTTCACGAGCATCATGTCGTCGACCGGGGACCCGTCCCTGCCGCCGCCAACCCCCGAGGCGCTGGCCGTGCTGTTCACCCCGGCGCCACCCACGCTGGAGGGCTACATCCCTCACTACGCCAAGGTGTGGCGCGTGCTGCGCGGGCCGCATCCCTTCCCGGAGGACGAATCTCGCGACGAGGCTCGCGCCCGCGCCGTTTTCGCACGCGGGCTCAACCCGGCCGGCACGGCGCGCCAACTGGCGGCCATCTTCGCCTCGGGCAACCGCAAGCCGGCACTGCGCAACACCCGTGTGCCGACCTTGGTCATCCATGGCGACGCCGACCCGCTGGTGCCGGTGGAAGCCGGCATCGACGTGGCCGCGGCCATTCCCGATGCAAAGCTCCTGCGCCTGCCCACCATGGGCCATGCCCTGCCGGTGTCGCTCTGGCCACCGGTGATCGAAGGTATTGCCAACCATACGGCGCGGAACGCATCCACGCGCTGACTTCGAGACTCGGCGCCTGGCGGCGGTCCGCTGCCAGGCCCCCCTTCCCCCGCCAGAAAAACATCCCAAGGAGACAACGATGGCCAACAACGCCCACCCCTGGACCTCTTCCTATCCCGCTGGCGTTCGCTGGGATGCACCGCTCACGATCTCGCCGGTGCAGCAGTTGCTCGACGATGCCGCTGCCCGCTGGCCGGACCAGCCCTTCCTCGACTTCATGGGCCGGCGCATCACG
Source organism: Variovorax sp. dw_308 (assembly GCF_019207085.1). Taxonomy (GTDB): domain Bacteria; phylum Pseudomonadota; class Gammaproteobacteria; order Burkholderiales; family Burkholderiaceae_C; genus Variovorax. Next base: position 173,928 of record NZ_JAATOM010000007.1, read on the forward strand.
TACCGCGAATTCGGCGCGATGGTCGACCACGCGGCCAGCGGTTTCCAGAAGCTGGGCGTCAAGCCGGGTGTGCACGTCGGCCTCTACCTGCCCAATTCGCCGCACTACCCGATTGCCTTCTTCGGCGTGATGAAGGCCGGCGGCACGGTGGTCAACTATTCGCCGCTCGATGCCGAGCGCGTGCTGGAGCACAAGGTCGAGGACAGCGAGACCGACATCCTCGTCACGCTCGACCTCGCCGCGCTCTATCCGCAGATGTCGCGCCTGCTGGGGCATTCGCGCTTGAAGAAGCTTGTCGTCGGTTCGCTGCCCGAGTACTCGGCCGCGCCGGGCTCGATCCGCGCTCAGATGGAAGCCGGCAAGCTGCTGGCCCCGGTCGCCATCGACGACTTCCACATGAGCTTCGCCCAGTTGCTCGACAACGACGGCGAGTACACCACGCATCCCTTCGGCGACCCGGCCGAGACCGTCGCGGTGCTGCAATACACGGGCGGCACCACCGGCCTGCCCAAGGGCGCGATGCTCACGCACGGCAACCTCACGGCCGCCTGCAGCCAGTATGTCGAGAGCCTCTCGGGCGACGACCCCATCGTCAACTTCGGCGAGGAGCGCGTGCTCGCGGTGCTGCCGCTGTTCCACATCTACTCGCTGACCGTGAACATGCTGATGGGCATCAAGCTCGGCGCCGAGATCGTGCTGCACACGCGCTTCGACCTCGAGACCGTGATGAAGGAATTCGAGGCCAAGAAGATCACCATGTTCGCCGGCGTGCCGACCATGTACACCGCCATCGCCAACCATCCCAAGGCGAAGGAGATCAACATGACTTCGCTGAAGTCGTGCGGCTCGGGCGGCGCACCGCTGCCGGTGGAAGTGGCGCAGAAGTTCTTCGCCATGACCGGCTGCAACCTCAACGAAGGCTGGGGCATGACCGAGACCTCGCCCACCGGCAGCTTCACGCCGGCGCGCGGACGTCGCAAGGCCGGCTCCTGCGGCATGCCGCTGCCGGGCATCCTGCTGTCGATGCGCAGCCTGGACAACCCCGACCAGCAGGTGCCGACCGGCCAACGCGGTGAGTTGTGCATCTCCGGGCCGAACGTGATGAAGGGCTACTGGCACAACGACGCGGCCACCCGCAGCAGCATGACCAGCGACGGCTTCTTCCGCAGCGGCGACGTGGCCATCATGGACGAGGACGGCTTCGTCTTCATCGTCGACCGCACCAAGGACATGCTCCTGTGCGGCGGCTTCAACGTCTATCCGCGCACCATCGAGGAGGCCATCTACGAGCACCCGTCGGTCGAGGAGGTGTCCGTGATCGGCATTCCCGACGCCTACCGCGGCCAGACGCCCAAGGCCTTCATCAAGCTCAAGGCCGGCGCCGAGCCGTTGACGCTGGAGTCGCTCAAGACCTTCCTGAAGGACCGCCTGGGCAAGCATGAAATGGTGGGCGAGATCGACGTGCGCGCCGAACTCCCGAAGACCGCCGTCGGCAAGCTCTCCAAGAAAGAGCTCTACGACGAGGAAAACGCAAAGCGGACAGCGGCCGAGAAGGCAGCTGCGTAACCAGGGGCCTGTTACCGGCCACCAACTGCACGGTTTGCGTACTGGAAGTTTCGACAGTCAGAAAAAAGGAATACGCCGGCAACTCGTACGGCGTACATTGGGGTTCTCATTACAGGTTCCAGAACGGACAAGCAATGGCAGCAATTTCTCGTGCGTCCAAGTCGCTCGAAGAAGCGAACAAGCGGGCAGCACAACGTGAACGACTGAGGCAGGCCCTCCCGGAAACGGTGGACCGGCTCAAGCAGCGCCACGCGGACCTGATCGATGCAGACGACATCGAGGCCTACGTGGCGCTGAACTGGCTCGAATGGCACGGCGGCGGGCTGCGACTGACCATCACCGGTCGCAATGTGCGCGCGCAGTTGGCGCCTTCCTCGATCTGAGCGCGGGGGGCCCCAAGCGCCCCAGCGCCCTCTCTTGCGCCCAGCGGCCTTGCCGGTCCCTGGTGATTCAATCCGGCCACCCGTTGGTTCGCAACTTCTTGGCAGAGTCCTGCGCCCAGGTCCTAGCGCTCCGGATTGGCCACGTTCACGGAGGTCCGGGTCAGCCCGGTGGCTGACTCTTCTCCCACAGCCGTCGAGCCGCGTGGATGAACCGGCGTGTCGACCATGCGCAGCACCGCCGCGACGGTGAGCACGCCAGCGAGGCCGATCGCGACCGCCAGCGCCAGCTGGGCCGCCAGCGAGCGCATCGGCGAGTGCGGCGCCATCTGCCACGATCCTGGCGTGGGCGCAGCAGTGCCGACCGCCTTGGCGAACGGATCGCTCGCCGCCAGCGGCATCGGCCCCGAGGTGCTGGCCCAGCCTTCGGGTGGCGCCTCGGGCGTGAGCCAGCCGAGGTGGTAGCGGGCCGACGCGGCGAGCGCATGGTCTTCCACGTGCTCGGCCAGCGTGAAGGATTCACGCAGCAACTGGGCGGCCAGTGGCGGATAGCCTTGCGCGAGTTCCAGCGTGCCGCGCTGATGCAGCGCCCAGGCCCGCTCGCGTTCATCGCCGATCTTCCAGGCGGCCTTTGCGTGCCAGTCGAGCGCGCGCTTGGCTGCATCCCACTGGCAGGCGAGCACCAGGGGAATGTCCCAAGCGCGCACGATCGCCATCACGTCGAGCCACGCATGCGCCTCGCGCGCAGCGCCCAGCGCCGACCAGATCAAGGGCAAGGAAACCAGGCCGGATGCCATGGCGCGCGGTTGGCGGCTCGCGCGGTGCGCCAGCCGCACCAATCCGTCGATGCGCCGCTGACTGACGAGCACGGGCGACGCCTCCAGTGCGGCCACGACATGCGGTATCAGCCGCACCTGCCCGTCATCCTGATAGACCCAGCCGGCGCCGATCAGCAGCTCGATCGCGAGCAAGGCATCTCGCTTGCCGCTGAGATCCGTCATCACCGCGGCCTGCACGGCCTGCGGGTGGAACGCGGCCAGCATGTCGAGCACCGCGCGCGGGGTTGCGTCGAGCCGGTCCAGCGATGCCGGATCGGCCCCGCCGCTGCGCGAAAGCCGTTCTGGATGGCCGCGCGTCGCGTGGCACTCTGCCAGCGCCACGCCGAGTTCGGCGCCGACGATGGGCGCACCGCGCAGGCGTTCCAGCAGCGCCATCGAGTCGGCCGCGGACAGCCCGCCCAGCACGATCGGCCCGGCTTCGCGCTGCAGCCGCGGCTCATGCGTGGCGAGCAGCACCGCACAGCCCGGGGCGACGTCCTGCAGCTGCTCGATGGCGGCATCGTCGAGCGCCGCATCATCGACCAGCAGCAGCGCCCGCTTGTCCACGAAACGCTCGCGCAGCTCGCGCCGCGCGGGACGGCATCGTTCCTCGACGCCAAAGAAGGCTTCGAACAGGGCTTGCAGCAGGTCGGAGCCGCCGTAGGTGCCGGGCGGCACGCGCACCACGCCGCCCTCGAAAAGCGATTGCGCCTCGGCGCCCGCGCGGCGCAGCATCCAGCTCTTGCCGATGCCCTGCTCGCCGGTGAGTTCGACCGAGGTCAGGCCGAACTGCAGCGAACCCACGACGATGCCGGTGGCTTCCTCGCGGTCGATGAATCCGGGGGGCGTGGCCGGCGCGCGGCGATAGTCGATGCCGCGCTCGACCACCTCGCGCTCGCCCAATGAGATGTGGACGTTCTCGCCGTTGCCCGCCGACAGCACGCCCTTCTGCCGCTCCATGCGGAAGTGATTGGCGCCCTCGGCGCGAGGAAGTGACAGGGCGGCGACCGGCAAGAGCTTCCTTTGTGGAAACCTCGCGCGCATCGGATGGCGCACGTTGGTTAGCGCTCCCTTAACTTCCTCAAATGTAGATCACAAGTACGCAATTCGCCAAAGGGGTTTAGGCGTGGTCACGGGCTTCGCGGGGCTCACGGGCAACGCGCACGGCCCCACCCGGAGTTGAACGTCAGCCCTGAAGGCGTGAAGATTTCGTAGCGAGGGCGCCGAGGTCGGGTTGAGGAGCGGAACCGTACTCAAGTACGGCGAGCACCGCAGGCCCGAGATCGGCGTCCGCAGTAGAAATATTCACGCCTTCAAGTCGCTGGCTTGTCGTTCGGCGCCTTGATGTTGTCCTGCAGTTGCGGGCTCATCGGCAGGCCGATCGGCTGGTTCTTCGGCGGGATCGGTTGCACGAACCACTTGTCGTACAGCTTGGCGAATTCGCCCGACTTCATCATCCCGGTGATGACGCCGTCGACCAGCGCCTTGAACTGCGGGTCGTCCTTGGGCAGCATGCAGGCATAGGGCTCGACCTGCAGCGACTCGCCGACCACTTCGAGTTCGCCCGGCGACTTGGCGTTGGACTTGAGGCCGAACAGCAAGATGTCGTCCATCGCGAAGGCAGTCGCGCGGTCGCTCTCGACCAGCAACAGCGCGTCGGCATGGTCCTTGGCCGAGATGATGTCGATGTCGAGCTTCTTCTCCTCGTTGTACTTGCGCACGACCTGCATGTTGGTGGTGCCGGCGGTGATGGCCACCTTCTTGCCCTTGAGGTCGGCATAGTCCTTGACGCCCGCCGTCTTCTTCACGAGCAGCCGCGTGCCGGTGTAGAAGTGGTTGATGGCGAAGCTCACGTCCTTGGCCCGCGCGGTGTTGTTGGTCGTGGAACCGCACTCGAGGTCGATGGTGCCGTTGGTGATGAGCGGGATGCGGTTCTGCGAGGTCACCGCCATCAGGCCGACCTCGAGGTTGGGCTTGTTGAGTTTCTTCTTGACCTCGGCCGCCACGGCATTGGCGATGTCGACCGAGAAGCCGATGGGCTTCTCGGGCCCGTTGAGGTAGCTGAACGGCACCGACGATTCGCGGTACGCGAGCGAGATCTTGTTGGCCGCGGTGATCTTGGCGAGCGTGTCGGCCGCCTGGGCGCCTCCCGCCACGCTGGCGAGGCCCAGCAATACCAGGGCGGAGGTCAGGGCAGAAATCTTCATGAGGCAAGTTCCCTTCAGGGTTGTGGTTATGGTCGGTGAATGGTCAGTCTAGGAGCGAAGCGCGCCGGCCTGCCCCCTCCTTTTCCCGAACGCACGCGCCCCGGCTACAGTGGAGGACAGACAACGACCCACCCCTGAAGAACGTCGAACCATTTCATGCAAGTCACAGTGCTCGGTGCCGGCATCGTCGGCCTTGCTGCCGCGTGGGAGCTTTCGTTGCGCGGCCACTCGGTCACGGTGATCGACCGGGCCGCACCGGGCCATGGTGCCAGCGGCGGCAATGGCGCGCAACTGAGCTACTCCTATGTGCAGCCGCTGGCCGACCCGTCCATCTGGGCCCAATTGCCGAAGCTGCTGCTGTCGCGCTCCTCGCCGCTCAAGCTGCGCCCGCAATTCGATCCGCAACAGTGGCGCTGGGGGCTGGAGTTCCTGGGCGCGTGCAATGCCGAGACCTCGCGCAGCACCACGGCGCAACTCCTCGCGCTCGCCGCGCGCAGCCGCGCAGGCTTCGAGTCGATGATGGCAAGGCTGCAGCCGGACTGCGACTTCTCGGCCACCGGCAAGCTGGTGATCTACCGCAGCCAGGCAGCCCTCGACGGGGCGGCGCGCCAGGTCGCACTACAGAGTGAACTGGGCAGTGCGCCGCAACGGATCGTGTCGCCCGACGAGTGCATCGCGATCGAGCCCGCGCTCGCGGCCGTGCACGACGAGATCGCCGGCGCGGTGTACACGGAAAGCGAATGCGCCGCCGACTGCCTGAAGCTCTGCATCGCGCTGGTCGATTCGCTGCAGGCGCGTGGCGTGCATTTCATGCTCGGCGAGACGATCGACGGCTTTGCGCTGCGCGGCGACAGTGTCAGCGCGGTGACGACCTCGCGCGGCGCGGTCGATGGGGATGCGTTTGTCCTGTCCCTGGGCAGCGCGTCGAATGCGCTGGCGCAGCGGCTCGGCGTGCGGCTGCCGGTGTATCCGCTGAAGGGCTACAGCATCACGCTGGCGGTGGACGAGACGCCGGGCGCGGCGCCCCTGGTGAGCGTGACGGACAGCGCACACAAGGTAGTGTTCGCGCGGCTTGGCCGGCGCTTGCGCGTGGCCGGCATGGCGGAGCTGGTCGGGGCGGATGCGTCGATTCCGGCGGCGCGCATCGAATCGCTGGTGGCCTCGACGCGCGCACTGTTTCCGGACTGCAGCGACTTCGCGGAACTGAATCCATGGACCGGCATGCGCCCCGCGACGCCGACAGGGTTGCCGATCATCGGGCAACTGCCTGGCGCGCCGAGGAACCTGCTGTTCAATACGGGCCACGGGGCGCTTGGCTTCACGCTCTCCTTCGGCTCGGCGGGCCGCATCGCCGACGCGCTCAATCAATTCGCGCCTTCGTCCGCGCCGCCCGAGACGGGGTGGGGGCGTGTGTAGCCGGGCTTGAATTCGGGAGCGGACAGCCGAACGCAGAAGTCGCAAAGGCCCGCAAAGGTCGCAAAAAAATCCAGAAGAAGGAAGTTTCTTCTGCGACTTTTGCGTTCTCCTGTCTTCCTTCTGCGTTCGGCTGACCCCTCCCGAATTCGCGAACCCAGGGTCAGTCTTGCGCCTGCGCACGCGCCATTCGCTCGCTCTTCCAGTAGACGTCATCACCGCCGTCGACGCGGTTCAGCACGCGGGCCAGGACGAACAGCAGGTCGCTGAGCCGGTTGAGGTACTGGCGCGGCGCGGCATTGATCGACTCACCCTGCCCCAGCGCCACCACCGCGCGTTCGGCCCGCCGCGCGACCGTGCGGCACACATGCGCATGCGATGCGGCGCGCGTGCCGGCCGGCAGGATGAATTCAGCTAGGCGCGGCAGGGTCGCGTTGTGCGTGGCCAGCGCGTTGTCGAGTTGCAGCAGCGCATCGGGCTTGAGCAGCGTGAAGCCCGGCATCGACAACTCGCCGCCGAGGTTGAACAACTGGTGCTGCACGTCGACCAGCAACTCGCGGACCGCATCGGGCATCGGCTCGCACAGCAGCAGACCGATGCTGGAGTTGAGTTCGTCGACGTCGCCCATGGCGTGAACGCGCAGATGGTCCTTGGGGACGCGCGTGTTGTCGCCGAGACCGGTGGACCCGTCGTCGCCAGTGCGCGTGGCGATCTGTGTGAGGCGATTGCCCATGTGGATAGCTTTCTGAAGTGCGGTTCATAGAATGGTAGACCGCTCGTCGCAGTCTGCTCGCCGCGATGCCGGGAGGCCCCCCCATTTGGAGACACGAAGATGAACGCCCCAGCCGCCCTCGCCCACCTCACGCCGGAAATTGCCTTGCGCGAGGTGCCCGATGCGGCGATCGCGGCACTCAAGTCGCGCTTCGGCGCCAACTGCTCGACGGCCATGGCGGTGCGCACGCAGCATGGCCGCGACGAGTCATCGTTCGACGCGCCGCCGCCCGCGGCCGTGGTGTTCGCCGAATGCACGCAGGACGTGGCGGATGCGGTGAAGCTGGCCAGCGAATTCAGCGTGCCGGTGATTCCCTTCGGCGTCGGCTCCTCGCTCGAAGGCCACCTGCTCGCGGTGCAGGGCGGCATCAGCATCGACCTCCAGCGCATGAACAAGGTGCTGTCGGTCAATGCCGACGACCTGACGGTGACGGTGCAACCGGGCGTCACGCGCAAGCAGCTCAACGAGGAGATCAAGAGCACCGGCCTGTTCTTCCCGATCGACCCCGGCGCCGACGCCTCCATCGGCGGCATGACGGCCACGCGCGCCAGCGGCACGAACGCGGTGCGCTACGGCACCATGCGCGAAAACGTGCTCGGGCTGGAAGTGGTCACGGCCGCTGGCGAAGTGATCCGCACCGGCACGCGGGCCAAGAAGTCCTCGGCGGGCTACGACCTGACGCGCCTGATGGTCGGCAGCGAAGGCACGCTCGGTGTCGTCACCGAGATCACGCTGCGCATCTATCCCCTGCCCGAGGCCGTGTCGGCGGCGATCTGCTCGTTCCCGAGCATCGAGGCTGCCGTGCGCACGACGATCCAGATCATCCAGCTCGGCGTACCGATCGCGCGCGTCGAACTCATCGACGTGAACGCGGTGCGCATGGTGAATGCCTACGCCAAGCTCGGCCTGCGCGAGGAGCCGATGCTGCTGATGGAATTCCACGGCTCCCCGGCCGGCGTGAAGGAGCAGGCCGAGACGGTGCAGGAGATCGCCAGCGAGCACGGCGGCAACGCCTTCGAATGGGCCAGCACGCCGGAAGAACGCACCCGGCTGTGGACGGCGCGGCACAACAGCTACTTCGCGGCGGTGCAGTCGCGGCCCGGCTGCCGCGTGATCTCGACCGACACCTGCGTGCCGATCTCGCGGCTGGCCGATTGCCTGCTCGAGTCGGTGGCCGAGACCGATGCCAGCGGCATCCCCTACTTCCTCGTCGGGCACGTGGGCGACGGCAACTTCCACTTCGGCTACCTGATCGACCCGAACATCCCCGAGGAGCGGGTGAAGGCCGAGAAGCTGAACCACGACTTGGTCAGCCGCGCGCTGTCGCTGGAAGGGACTTGCACCGGCGAGCACGGCGTGGGGCTGCACAAGATGGACTTCCTGATCACCGAGGCCGGCGCGGGCGCGGTGGACATGATGCGCACGATCAAGCGGGCGCTGGATCCGAAGAACATCATGAATCCGGGGAAGATCTTCAGCTGGTGAGCGCAGCGAAGCACCGGCGGTTCGCACCCGGCACTGTCGGATGACAGGGCGAGTCGTGAACGCCTGAAGCTGGGGCTGGCAAACCACTTTCAAGTGGATTCGGCATGCGCGAGGCGCCCGGTTGCCACGCTCCGAAACCTTCGAAAAGGCTACGGTTCAACCGACGTCGAATTCAGGCGCAAGGATTGCGAAACCGGCGGCGGGTAGCGCCTCCCTTTCCCACCCAGCCCGCCATGGCTACTGGTGGCGCCTTCCTCTCCCACCCGGGCCGCCGTGGCTACTTCTTGCGCGCCGGCTGCGGCGCCGAGGTTTGCGACGGTGCCACGCCGCCATCGACACCCAGCCGCCCGCCACCACCCAGGCCTTGGCCTTGCACGGTTTGCGCCCGGTAGTTGCGCAGTGCGATGACCATCTGGTTGTACGCATCCATGAAGGCCGCGGCGATGACCTTGCCCTGTGCGGTGTTCGTGTAGCCGCCCAGGCCACCCGCACCACCGCTGCCGAACACCGAGCCGAAGGCGCCGAAGTCGGTCTTGGAGGCGCTGCCTTCCGAGGCCGCGACCTGCACGCCGGAGCGGTTGTCGATCAGCGTGAGCATCGCGTTGGCTTCTTTGGTCTGCATGTTGCCGCCAACAGCCGTCAACACGCTGCTGTAGCGTCCGCCCACCAAGCCGCCAAGCGCGGCCCCGGCACCGCCTGCGTTGCTGTTGCTGAAGATGATGTCGGGCGACATGCCGTAGTCGGACGCGACCATCTGGCCGGCTCCGAAGTTGCTGCCTTGGCGCATCTCGCCGGACTGCATGAGTTGCCGTTCACGGTTCATGGCGTTCATGCCTGCCGCGCCGCGCTCGACGACCACGAAGCAGTTCGATTGCTGGATCAGCAGTCGCAGCAGGTTGGACGTGGGTGGAAGCCGGTATTCGTTGCGCAGGATGGTGTACCACCCGGCGTTCTGGTTCTCGACAAGGGAGACCGTGCCGAGCGGCGCCGCGCAGCGCTCCAGCTGGCCGCTCGCGTTGGCGGACGTGCTGCCGGCGGCGGCGCCCGTGGCGGTCGTCTTGGCGGCCGGCGAGCCCATCTGCATGTTGGTGGACTCGCAACCGGCCAGCAGGACGGCGCCCGCGACGGCCGCGGCAGCGGCAATGGAAAGCTTGGCAAGACGCATGGTGGCCCCTCGATGCTTCTGTTGGTTCGTTCGAACAATCCAAGCGAAGCATAGGCACAAAGGCCTTCGCTGCTCATTCGCCAAAAGGCAGCCGCGTGGAGCTATGTCGTCAGGCGGATGCGGTCGATGAGTCCGTTGAGCGCCTCGATGGAGCCGAAGTGGATGGCGAGTTCGCCGCTCTGCTCGAGCTTTCCGCCGCGCTTGCTGCGCTTCTTGATGCGCACCTCGACCTCCGCCATGAGCAGGTCGGCCAGTTCTTCCTCCACCCGTTGCAGGTCACGCGACTTCTCTTCCTGGCCTGTGCGGCGAGGCGATGACAGGCTGAAGTCGGCACCGAGCTTCTTGACCAGCGCTTCCGCCTCGCGCACCGACAGCTTCTTCGCCGCGATCTGGCTGGCGGCCGTGATCTGCATGGCCTTGTCGAGCGACAACAGCGCGCGGGCATGGCCCATGTCGATGTCGCCGGCCATCAGCATCGCCTGCGCCGGCTCGGCCAGGTTGAGCAGGCGCAGCAGGTTGCTGGCGGCGCTGCGCGAGCGGCCCACGGCTTGGGCTGCGAGTTCGTGGGTGAGGCCGAATTCGGAGACCAGGCGTTGCAGGCCCTGGGCTTCTTCCAGCGGGTTCAGGTCCTCGCGCTGGATGTTCTCGATGAGCGACATCGCGGCGGCCGATTCGTCCGGCACGTCGCGCACCAGCACAGGCACGCTGTCCAGCCCCGCCAGCCGGGCTGCGCGGTAGCGACGTTCGCCGGCGATGATTTCGTATTCGGCGTTCTTGGCCGCCGCTGACGCCGGGTCGAGCCGGCGCACCAGGATCGGCTGCATGATGCCCTGAACCTTGATGCTCTCGGCCAACTCGTACAGCGCGCCTTCGTCCATGCGCGTGCGCGGCTGGTAGACGCCGGGCACCATCTGGTCGAGCAAAAGGGTGTTGGGGTTCTGCGCCGCGCCACCTTCGGGCTGCGGCTCGCCAGATTCGCTGGCCGTGGGGCCGAGTAGCGCCTCGAGCCCGCGACCGAGTCCCTTGGGTTTCTTGGTGACCATGGTCAGGCCACCTTTCGCCGGGAAGGCAGATGCACGTCGGGGTGGTGAACGCGGGGGCGGGTCATTTCAGTCCTTCTGTTTCAGCAGTTCGTTGAGCAGCCTGCGGCCCTCGGGCCAATCGCCCAGGCCGGATTCGCCGTTGAGGTGTCCGCCCTGCCCGGCGTCGACGAAGCGCGAGCCCCAGTCGGCTGCCAGCTGCCGCGATCGGTCTTGCGCGCAGTAGGGGTCGTCGTTGGCCGCGATCAGGATTGAGGGGAATGGCAGCTTCTGGCGCACGATGGGCGCCCAGCCGGGGATCATCTGGCGCAGATCGTCGCGCTCCAGGTCGCCCGGCGCGACCAGCAACGCGGCGCGCACCTTGGCCGTGTGGCGTGAGTGAGAGGCCCAGGCGGCGACGAGGATGCAGCCGAGGCTGTGCGCGACCAAGGTGACGGGCGCTGGCGCGCCCAGCAGCTCATCTTCGAGCCGCGCCTGCCAATCGCCTCGCAGCGGCCGCATCCAGTCGTACTGCTCGACGCGGTGGTCGCCGTGCACCACCTCCCAGCGGCTCTGCCAGTGCGGTGCGTCGCTGTTCTGCCAGCCGGGCAACAACCAGATCGATGAGGCGGTCATTTGCTATGAAATTGATAGCAGGAGCGATGGCGGATGAGGTCGCGCACTCACTGGACGTCGTTCGAGGCGGGAGCTTCAGTGGCCGACGCCGGGGCCACGGATTGCTGCGGGGCAACCACGGGCGCCGATGCGGACGCGCTTGCACCGGCCCCCGGCATCTTGACCACCAACTCCTGCGCGAAAGCGAGGAAGGCTTGGCTGCCCTTGGCCGAAGGATCGAACACCACGCCGGGCAAGCCGTAGCTGGGCGCTTCGGCCAGGCGGACGTTGCGCGGGATCACGGTGTCGAACACCTTGTTGCCGAAGTGCGACTTGAGCTGGTCGGCCACCTGTTGCTGCAGCGTGATGCGCGGGTCGAACATCACGCGCAGCAGGCCGATGATCTGCAGGTTCTTGTTGAGGTTCGCATGCACCTGCTTGATGGTGTTGACCAGGTCGGTCAGGCCTTCGAGCGCGAAGTATTCGCACTGCATCGGCACGATCACGCCGTGCGCGGCGCACAGGCCGTTGAGCGTCAGCAGGCTCAGGCTGGGCGGGCAGTCGATCAGGATGAAGTCGTATTCGGCGCCGACCGCGGCGAGCGCGGTGCGCAGGCGCTTCTCGCGGCGGTCGATGGACACCATTTCCACCTCGGCGCCGGCCAGCTCGCGGTTGGCGCCGAGCACGTCGTAGCCACACTTGTCGGCGGTGAGGCGGGCCTCGGCCACGGTCGCCGATTCGAGCAGCACGTCGTAGACGGTGAGTTCGAGCTGGCGCTTGTCGATACCCGAACCCATCGTGGCGTTGCCCTGTGGGTCGAGGTCGATCATGAGCACGCGCTGGCCGACCTTGGCCAGTCCGGCCGCAAGATTGACCGTGGTGGTCGTCTTGCCGACGCCGCCTTTCTGGTTGGCGATGCAGAAGATGCGAGCCATCAGTGTTCTCTTCCCGGCTCAGTCGAGCCGTGTTGCGTGGGGTCGCGGGGGATCATGGATGCGGCGGTGATGCGCCGGCGCTTCTGGCGGCGCGGCACCGGGAATTCGGATGGACGGGTGCCGCAGGTCGCGCGCGGTTGAAGGTCATGCCGCATCAACTGGAAGCGGCGAGCTTGACGCCAAAGCCGATCAGGAAGATGCCAGCCAGCTTTTGCAGCTTCGATGAAATGCGCGGATTGGCGCGCAGCCGTTCGGCGAAAAAGTGCGTCAACAAGACGGCGCCCAGCCCGTAGATGAAGGTCAACACAGCGACCGTCGCCGCCATGACGCCGAAGGTCACAAGGCCCTGGTGCTTGACCGGGTCGATGAAGAGCGGAAAAAACGCCATGTAGAAAACGATCGCCTTGGGGTTCAACAGCGTGATGGTGAAGGCCTGGCTGAAGTACTGGCGGGGGCGGATGTTCAGGATCGGGGCGGCGCCGGGCTTGGCCAGCAGCATCTTGCCGCCGAGCCAGGCGAGGTAGATGGCGCCCAGCCATTGGACGCCGTGAAAGACTGCGGGGTATGCCGCCAGCAATGCAGCGATGCCAGCGACTGCGGCCCACATGAGTGCCTGGTCGCCGGCGATCAGACCGAAAGTGGCGGACAGTCCGCCCCGGATGCCACCTTTGCTGGTGGACGTGATCAAGGCCAGATTCCCCGGTCCGGGGATGGCAAGAAACAGAATGATGGCCGCGACGAACGCGCCGTAATCAGCAATGCCGAACATGGGGAAATCTGCTTGGGGGGGATGAAACCGTCGAGTGTACGCAAGGGCGGTGCCGGAGCGACTGCGCGCCCTCCCCATCGCAGGCGCTTACCGTCAAAAATCAGTCAACAACTGTTGCTTTCTGACGCGCCCAGACGATGCAGCGCTCGGCATCCAAACTTGGCACGGTCAATTGTTCCACGTGAAACACGTCGACACCTGGAGGCAGAGCGGCCAGTTCATCGACCGGCACCTTGCCCTTCATGGCCATCCAGCGCGCGCCGGGCGCCAGCAGTTGGGCAGACCCGTTGAAGAAATCCGGTAGCGAGGCGAAAGCACGGGAACTGACGATGTCGTACTGCCCTGCCAGGGACTCGACGCGCGCATGCACGCCGTGCAGATTGGGAAGCTTCAATTCGGCCGCAACCTGCTGGACAAACGCCGTCTTCTTCGCAACCGCGTCCAGGCAACTCACGTCGATGTCGTCTCGCAGGATGGCGATGACGGCACCTGGCAAGCCGGCGCCAGCGCCCACGTCGATCAACTTGCCGCCCGACGGCTGCTCCCGGCGGAGCGGTTCGACCACAGACATGCTGTCCAGCAAGTGGTGCGACAGCACCAGCGCCGGATCCCGCAAGGCAGTGAGGTTGTAGACCTTGTTCCACTTCAGGATCAGTGCGGCATACGCCAGCAACCGGTGCGCCTGGCGTTCGGTCAACGCCAGCCCCAACGCGGCGGCACCCGCGTGCAGTGCAGCGATCTGCGTCATTCCGCGATCTCGGCGGCGGCCGTCGTGAAGGCGCGATGGCCTCCCTTGCGCAGATGGATCATCAACAAGGAGATGGCCGCAGGCGTGATGCCGGAAATGCGCGAGGCGAGCCCCAAGGTCTCGGGCCGATGCTTGCCGAGGATCTGTCGCGCTTCGAAGCTTAGCGCGGTGACCTGGCTGTAGTCGAAGTCGGCGGGCATCTTCAGGTTCTCGAAATGCGCGGCGCGCTGCACTTCGTCGTGCTGGCGATTGATGTAGCCCGAATACTTTGCGGCGATCTCGATCTGTTCGATTTCAGTGGCGCGCAAGGTCGCGCCCTCCTCCGCCGCGTACTTGCCGCCGTCAAGCGACATCAGCGACTGGTAACTCACGTCCGGCCGACGCAGCAGGTCGGCCAGGTTGTATTCATGGTCGATGGCCTTGCCGAGCACCCGCTCAGACTCCGTCGCCGGCAAGTTGCGCGGGTTCACCCAGATGGACTTGAGCCGCTCTGTTTCACGTGAAACAGCGTCGCGTTTCCGCGAAAACGCATCCCAGCGCGCGTCGTCCACCAGGCCCAACTTGCGCCCGTCTTCCGTCAACCGCATGTCGGCGTTGTCTTCGCGAAGTTGCAACCGGAACTCGGCCCGACTCGTGAACATGCGATAGGGCTCGGTCACGCCCTTGGTGATGAGGTCATCGACCAGGACGCCCAAATAGGCCTGATCCCGACGCGGCATCCAGGACTCTTCGCCCCTGCATTGCAGTGCCGCATTGATGCCGGCGAACAATCCCTGCGCTGCCGCTTCCTCGTACCCGGTCGTGCCGTTGATCTGCCCGGCAAAAAACAGGCCCTGGATTGCCCGTGTCTCAAAACTCGACTTGAGCGCACGCGGATCGAAGTAGTCGTACTCGATCGCATAACCGGGCCGCAGGATGTGCGCGTTCTCCAGCCCGGCCATCGAGCGCACCAGCTTGTATTGCACGTCGAAGGGCAGGCTCGTGGAAATCCCGTTCGGGTAGTACTCGTTGGTCGTGAGCCCTTCCGGCTCCAGGAAGATCTGGTGGCTTTCCTTGTCCGCAAAGCGATTGATCTTGTCTTCCACGCTCGGGCAATAGCGCGGCCCGACACCGTCGATCTTGCCGGTGAACATCGGGCTGCGATCGAAGCCGGACCGGATGATCTCGTGGGTGCGCTCGTTGGTGTGGGTGATCCAGCACGGCATCTGCTGCGGATGCATGTCGATGCCGCCCATGAAGCTGAACACCGGCAGCGCCGTGGTCGTGCCGCCGGGCACGCCGTCCCCGGGCTGCTCCGTGCACCTGGAGAAGTCGATGGTGCGGCCGTCGAGGCGCGGCGGCGTGCCGGTCTTGAGGCGGCCTTGCGGCAGCTTCAGTTCCTTGAGCCGTGCCGACAGGCTGATCGCTGGCGGATCGCCCGCGCGGCCGGCCTGATAGTTGTCGAGGCCGACGTGGATGCGGCCATCCAGGAAGGTGCCAGCCGTCAGCACAACAGTCCTCCCGCGGAAAGCGATGCCGACTTGCGTGACGGCGCCGACCACGCGGTCGCCCTCCACCATCAGGTCATCGACCGCCTGCTGGAACAGCGAAAGGTTCGGCTGGTTCTCCAGCCGGCGGCGAATCGCGGCCTTGTACAGGATACGGTCGGCCTGCGCGCGGGTCGCCCGCACGGCCGGCCCCTTGCTCGAATTGAGAATGCGGAACTGGATTCCGGATTCGTCCGTGGCGATTGCCATCGCCCCCCCGAGCGCATCGACCTCCTTGACGAGGTGGCCCTTGCCGATGCCGCCGATCGACGGGTTGCAGCTCATCTGCCCCAGCGTCTCGATGTTGTGGCTCAACAGCAGCGTCTTCGCGCCCATGCGCGCCGCGGCCAGGGCGGCCTCGGTGCCGGCATGGCCGCCGCCAACGACGATCACGTCGAATTCTTCAGGGTAGAGCATGGGAGCAAGCGCACAGCAGGTACGCGGCAAAAGGGGGCACCAATTTTAGTCGGGCACCCACTCTCATGCCTGCGGCGTGGTCAAGCGCGCCCGGCGCGACTACCGCGAATGAAAAGCGCCGGAACGCCTGTCAATCAACTACAAATTGCTATCATTTTCATAGCGCCAAGCGACACTCGCTCGAAGGCGCCACCGGGCCGAACCGATGGGTGTCGTTGGTCCCGCCGAGGCGCCTTTCCCCTGCTGCGCCCGTACGGCGGAACGTTGCATCCGCGCAAGGCACCCGCAACCATCCGCATCCACGCCGTGCCTTTGCAAGCAACGCACTCCAGCCGTCGACACACACGCGCAAGGCGTTGCCACCGTGCGCAGCCCTCAGCCCGCCGCCTCCAGCGAGTGCGCAGCGTTCTCGCCGCCATCGTCATCGCCTCGCGGCTTCACCGCCACCGGCTTCTCGATGCCCACCAGTTCGCCCGTCGGCGCCGGCTCACGCAGCGGCGGCGCGGTCTCATCCTGGTACTCGCGCACGATGATGGTCTTCTCCGTCATGCCCACCGGGCCGAAGATGGTGCAGAAGGCCACGTCCTTTGCATCTCGCCCGGTGCCTACGCGAACGACTCGATCCACAGGCGCCATCCGGGTCGCATCGAAGAGCACCCAGCGCCCGCCCAGCCACGCTTCGAACACGGCGTGGAAATCTTGCGGCGGCTCGTCGAAAAAGACATAGCCGACCACCAGCCGCGCCGGGATATTGAGCGCCCGGCACAAGGTGATGCCCAGGTGCGCGAAGTCGCGGCACACCCCGGCGCGCTGCACGAACACTTCCTGCGCCGTGGTGGTCGAGGTGCTGCTGCCCGGTTCGTAGGTGATGCTCTCGTGGATCCAGTCCACCACCGCCTGCACGCGGCCGATGCCCGGCGGCAAGTGCCCGAACAGTTGCTGCGCCGCGCGCGACATCAGGTCCGATTCGCAATAGCGCGTCGGCATGAGGTAGTGCAGGATCGAGTCGGGCACTTCGTTCACCGGCACCTCGGCCAGTTCGGCCGGCAATATCAGCGGCGAGCGTTGCACGACGGCGCGATAGCGGATCTTCAGCGGCCCCGGCTCCACGTCGAAGCGGATAAATCGGTTGCCGCTGCCTTCGTCGCAGAACGCATTCAATTCAAGGGGCGGCTCGACCACCAACTCCTCGCTCAGCACCGATTGGCCGCCGCATCGTGCGGCCTCGATGTTGAGCAGCATGTGGGAAGGCCCGGTCACCTCATAGGCCAGCACGGTTTCGATGTTCGAGTAGTGCATTCAGTGCAGCGCTTTCCTGGCCGCGCCGACACCCAGTGCGGCAAGCACCAGAAACACCACCGCGAGGATGAGGAAGAGGCCGAACAGCACCTTGGCAATGCCGGCCGCGCCGGCCGCGACACCGGTAAACCCAAGCGCCCCGGCGAGGAGCGAAATGATCGCGAAAACAATGGCGTACTTGAGCATGACCCATCTCCTGTTGGCGGCACAACGTCCGCGGTGAATGCAAGCGTAGGTTTGCTGGCGCTTACCCCCGGACAGCCGCGCCCTCGAAGCCCCGTAGGACAAGCCCGTGCGGCAAACCCGCTAGGATTGCCCTCGCTTTCCCTCCCCGTGTCCCAACCCGAAATCAGGAGCATTCCAATGAAGCTGTACTACTCGCCCGGCGCTTGTTCGCTCTCCCCCCACATCGCGCTGCACGAGGCCGGCATCGCCTTCGAGCCGGTGCTGGCCAGCACCAAGAGCCACAAGCTGCAGGACGGCACCGACTACTACGGCATCAACCCGCTTGGTTACGTGCCGATGCTGGAACTCGACGACGGCACGCGCCTGCGCGAAGGCCCCGCCATCGTCCAGTACATCGCCGACCAGGCGCCTGCCAAGAATCTTGCGCCGGCCGCCGGCACCCTGGGCCGCTACCGCCTGCAGGAATGGCTGACCTTCATCGGCACCGAGATCCACAAGACCTTCAGCCCGCTGTTCAACCCGGCCACGCCCGAGGAATACAAGGTCATCTCCAAGGACAAGCTCAAGAGCCGCTACACCTGGCTCGACGGCCAGCTCGCCGGCAAGCAGTACCTGATGGGCGATCAGTTCAGCGTGGCCGACGGCTACCTGTTCACCGTCACCAACTGGACCAAGCCGACTGGCGTCGACATCAGCGGCTTTCCAAACTTGGCAGCATGGCACGCACGCGTCGGCGCCCGCCCGGCGGTGCAGGAGGCGATGAAGGCCGAAGGCCTGCTCAAGTAAGCGCACCTCCAGGCTGCGCGGGCGCCCGTATCAATGATGAAGCGCGCGCTGGCGCGATGCCAGCGCCGCACCGAGCCACAGCGTTCCAGCGGACACGACCAGCCCACGCGCCAGGCCGCCAGCGCCGTCGGAGATCCATCCGGTGACCGTCGGCCCCACGATCTGGCCCAGCGCGAAGGCGATCGTGAACGCGCTGATGCCGCGCGCCCAATCGGCCTGAGGCAGGTTGTGCCGCACCAGCGCGGTGGTCGACGCCACCACCGACAGGAACACCGCACCGAACATCACCCCCGACACCAGCGCCACCGGCAAGGACGGGCTCAGCACCGGCAGCAGGGTCGCCACGCCCAGCAGCATGTTCAGCAGCGCTTGCGGTTGACCACCCCGGAAGCGGTCGAGCAAGCCCGCCCACAGCCGCGACGACGCCACGCACGCCAGCCCCAGCAGCGAATAGAACAGCGTGACGAAGCCCGCGCTCGCGCCCTGCTCCCGCAACAGGGCAATGATGAAGGTCATGTAGCCGATGTAGCCCGCGCCAAACAGCGTGTAGCCGCCCAGCGCCCAGGCGAATCGATGCAGGGGCACGAATTGCGCCACCGCCTGCGGCCCGGAGCCGGCCGCCGCGGCGACGGGCACGCCCAGGCCCTGCCCCGCCATCGCATGCACCGCCCATGCGAGCAACGCCGTGCCCAAAGCACTCGCCAGCGCCAGCGCCCACCAGGCCCATGCCCAGCCGTGCGCGACGCCCGCCGCAGCCTGCAACACGGCCGGCACGACCAGGGCCGACAGCAGGATGCCGAAGCCCGTGCCGCCGTAGTAGAGCCCCAGCAGGAAGCTGCTGCGCGAGGGCTGCGCCGCGCCCAGCCGCGCGGCAAGCAAGCCACCCGCCACGAACACCCAGGCGCTCGCGAGGCCCGCCAGCAAACGCTGCGACAACAAGGCCGGCGCCGAAGTCACGAAGCCGCTGCCCGTCATGAACAGCGTCGCCAACAGGGCGCCCGCGATCAGCACCTGCATCGCGCCATGACGCCGCATCAGCGCCGGCGTCACCAACGCACCGACCAGGTAGCCGACCGCATTGGCCGTGTTCATGCCGCCCGCCAGCGCATAGCTCCAGCCGAGATCGGCGCGCATCGGCGGCAGCAGCAAGCCGTAGGAAAAACGCGCAAGGCCCAGCGACACCGCCGCGCCCATCGACAATGCGAGCGCAACCCACAGCGCACGTTCAGGCGTCAACGCAGGTGCTGCGGAAAATGTGGGGGCGGATTTCGTCATCGGGGCGGGCGGCCCATTCTGAGGCAAGGCCATGCGCGCGCGCACTTGCTCCTTTTCCCTAGCACCAAACTCGACAACCCCACCACAGCACGGTTGACCGCGCCGCCGTACGCTGGCGCGCCTCACTGCAACCTGGGAACCCACACAACAATGACCACGCTTTTCGACCCCGTCCAGGCCGGCGACCTGCAACTCGCCAACCGCATCGTCATGGCGCCGCTCACGCGCAACCGCTCGCCCAACGCCGTGCCGCGCGACATCACCGCCACCTACTACGAGCAGCGCGCCAGCGCCGGCCTGCTCATCACCGAAGCCACCGCCATCAGCCACCAGGGGCAGGGTTATGCCGACGTGCCGGG
Source organism: Variovorax sp. dw_308 (assembly GCF_019207085.1). Taxonomy (GTDB): domain Bacteria; phylum Pseudomonadota; class Gammaproteobacteria; order Burkholderiales; family Burkholderiaceae_C; genus Variovorax. The sequence goes on from NZ_JAATOM010000007.1 coordinate 193,668, forward strand.
CCTCTACGGCACCGAGCAACTCGATGCGTGGAAGCGCGTGACCGATGCAGTGCATGCCAAGGGCGGCAAGATCGTGGTGCAGCTGTGGCACGTCGGCCGCGTCTCGCACACCGAGCTGCAACCCGACGGCGGCAAGCCCGTCGCACCCTCGGCGATCACGGCCAGGACCAAGACCGTGCTCATCAAGGACGACGTGCCCACCTTCGTCGAGACCTCCGAGCCGCGCGCGCTCAAGGCCGAGGAACTGCCCGGCATCGTGCACACCTACGCGGCCGCCGCGCGCAACGCCGTTGAAACCGCGGGCTTCGACGGCGTCGAGATCCACGGCGCGAACGGCTACCTGCTCGACCAGTTCCTCAAGACCGGCAGCAACCAGCGCACCGACGACTACGGCGGCAGCATCGAGAACCGCGCCCGCCTGCTGCTCGAAGTCACGCGCGCCATCGTCGACGCGGTCGGCGGCGGCAAGGTCGGCATCCGCCTCTCGCCCGTCACGCCCGCCAATGACGTGCGTGACGCCGACCCGCAGCCGCTGTTCGACTACGTGGTGAAGCAACTCGCGCCGCTCGGCCTGGCCTACATCCACGTCATCGAAGGCGCGACCGGTGGCCCGCGCGAAATCGAGGACCGCCCGTTCGACTACGAAGCATTGAAGGCCGCCTACCGCGCGGCCGGCGGCAAGGGCGCCTGGATGGTCAACAACGGCTACGACAAGCCGATGGCCGAGACGGCGGTGAAGGAAGGCGACGACCTCGTCGCCTTCGGCAAGCCCTTCATCTCCAACCCCGACCTGGTCCGCCGCCTGCGCGAGAACGCGCCGCTGAACGAACTGGACAAGGCGACGATGTACGGCGGCGGCGCCAAGGGCTACATCGACTATCCGGCACTGGCTTGATGGCCTGATACGTTATCGGCGCGGGCCTCGTGCGCGCGACGAACGAAGGCGCTGTCCGTGGATGGCGCCTTTTCTTTTGGTGGCTACGATCGTGCAAGCCGATCCAGCCTCACCACCATGACCCCACCGCTGCACACCATCATCCTCTACGCCAGGGACATGCAAAGAAGCGCCGGGTTCTATCGCAGGTTCTTCGGCTTCACGACCACCGAGGAAGTGGTCGAAGGCCTGATCGAACTCAGCGCGCCGGGCCAGGGCGCCAGCATCCTCATCCACCAGGCGGCCAGGAGCGTCAAGCTCGGCCAGGCCGGCGTGAAGCTCATGTTCAGCGTGGAGGATGTCGAGGGGTTCAAGCAACGCTGCGTCGACCTCGGACTCGACTTCGGCGCGACACACCAGGCCAACGGCTACGCGTTCGCCAATGCGAAAGACCCCGACAACAACACCGTCGCGATCTCGAGCCGCGCATTTCGCGCGCAGGCCGGATCGGCCGGCTTGCCCGAAGCGTCAGAGAAGGTGTGAAGATTTCGTAGCGAGGGCATCGGGGTCGGGTTGAGGACCGGAAACGCACTCTCGTGCGGTGAGGACCGCAGACCCGAGATCGGTGGCCGCAGTAGAAATTCACCCCTTCATCGCGGCAGCCGCTCCAGCGAAAGCTCCTGGCAGCTGCATGACGCCGGCACCGCGCAGGTCGCCACCGCGCTCCCGGCAGCCACCGCGCTCGTCCCGCCAATGCACAACGCCTGCTTCTGCGCCGGGCACGCCGTCGCGCAACTGGCGCACGCGCCCTCGGCGGGCGCGGAGCAGCGCGGGCCCTGCAACTCGGTCTTCAGCAGCACGATGTCCGAGGACGTCGTGGTCGAGGTGCATCCGCACAGCAGGGCTGCGGCGAACACTGAAAGCAGAAGCAGTTTCATTGGCATGCCCTCTTCTCTTGATTCGCCTTGCGGCCGCCCCTCATTGCGCAGGCGGCGGACGCCACCCGTCCCTGGCCACCAGCACCGGGTCGGCCGGCTGCAGCACGTAGTTGGGCGACATGATCTGCACGCCGTATTCGTTGAAGACATCGACGATGTGGCTGTGCAGTTCGTCGAGCACGTCGTACTTCCGTGCCTCGACGGCCATGAAGACGTTGAGCTCATATTCGATGTACCAGTCCTGCAGGCGCAACTGGCGCACCACCGGCGCGGGCTTGTCGAGCAGGCTCGCCGTGCGCCCGGCGGCCATCGCCAGCATCGCGTGCACCTGGCGCCACGGCGTGTCGTAGCCGATCGTCACCGAGGTCGAGATCGACATCTCCGCAGGCTGGCCCGTGAGGCTGTAGTTCAGCACGCGCGCGCCCACCACCACGGCATTGGGCAAGGTGATCTCCTGGTCGAGCCGGTTGCGCAGCTTGGTCGAGAACACGCCGAGGCTCAACACCCGCCCTTCGGCGTCGCCGATCTGCACCTGGTCGCCGGGGCGCAGTGCGCGCGAGTAGATCAGCACGAAGCCGGCCATGACCTGCGACACCACACCCGACGAACCCAGCGTGACCAGCACGCCGAAGAGCACGCTGAGCCCCTTGAACGCATCGGAGTCCGAGCCCGGGATGAACGGATAGGCGATCACCAGCGCGAAGAGCCAGACCAGCCCGGACGTCAGGCGCTTGGTGGCGCCGATGGTGTCGGGCTGCAGGGCGTCCACCGATGCGCCGCTGGCACGCGCACCTTCGAACAGGGCGTGCAAGGTCCGGACCACGACGCGGGCGAGCAGGAAGATGACCGCGATCATCGCCAGGTCCGGCAGCACGCCCACCACGGCCAGCAGCACCCGCTCCACCAGGGCCACCAGCGACTCGCCCAGCGTGTCGCCCCAGGGATGCGTGTACGGGAAGCGCGTGAGCACGAAGGCGAGCCACACGTACAGCGCCATCAGCACCAGCGCATACCGCACCCACTGGACCATGTGCAACAGCACCTGCACCGCCATGCGGCGCCAGTCGAACATCGATCGGCTGGCAGCGCGCGCACGCATGCCCCTGGTCCTGGCCTCGATCATGCTCGCGCCGCGGCGCAGCGCGATGAAGATGGCCGCAAAGATCGCGCTGGCCAGCGCGGTCCATGCGATGGCCAGCGCGATCCTGCGCACGCGACCCTGCTCCCACCGCACCTGCATTGCCGCCTGCAGCCGCTGGCCGGCTTCGGTGGCCACTTGCCGCAGCGGCGGATCGCCCGGTTCCAGGTCGGCGGAGAACACCGCGAACAAGCTCGCGCCTTCCTGCGTGATCACGTAGCCGTGCACACCGTCCTGCTCGATTTCCGCCACCAGCACGGGCGATTGCAGGCGCCTGGCCGGCACCGCGCCGATGCGCTCCGCCGCACGGGCCGCGCGCTGCTTCGCCGTCAGCCCGAACATCGTCGCGCGAAACACGAACACATGGCGGTTCGCGACGGAGAGCGGCGCCTCGACCGTCGCATCCTGCGGATGCTGCTGCGCGCCGGCACCGAAGGCCGCGAAGACCAGGACCAGCGCAAGGAATGCGGCGAATCGGGACGCGAGGGACTTCATGGAATGGGGTCAGGGGAATGGGGGTGCCCCACCCTAGCCGGCGCCCGTCGAATGCGCAACAGGACGCGCGGCGCAGGCTTTCAATTCAGCAGCAGCCAGATCGCACTGACGGCGCCCATGGCCACCACCGCCAGCGTCAGCAGGCTCACCGACGTGGAACTGGGCTCGAAGCGTTGTTCCACGATCTGCGTGTAGGTCTTTCGATAGCGCAACAGCGACCACAGCAGCAGCACCATGCCGACGATCACCATGCCGAGCCCGACGTTGGCCGCATCGCGCATCGGGAAGTGCTGGTGCTCGAGCAGCTTGTCCGCGTTCTGGCCTTGCAGCAGGTAGATGCTGAAGCGGTTGATGGTGATGCCGAAGCTCATCATCGACAGCGCGGTGCGCAGGTAGGCCAGGTGCGTGCGTTCGTTGGCCAGGTGAGAGCGCGCATCGGCCAATGCCGTGCGGTGCCACGCCATCTCGGTGGAGGTGGGTCCGGGAGCCGGGTCCTCCGCGGGCTCGATCATGCGCTTGCTCCTGCACTTTCCATCGCGACCTCCTTCAGGCGTGCCGATCAATCAATCGTCGGTTTTAGACGCTCGCCATCGTGCGCGGAACTGGACTTTGGTTAAGTCGCGCGCCCGCCGTCGCTGTCATCTCCGCCGTCGCCGTCGCTGCCTTGGCCGCGCCGGCCAATGGCGCTGACGATCGCCTCGAACAACTTGTCGCTCGAGAACGGCTTGCGCAGCAGGCCCCTCCCGCCGAGCGCGAGCGCCGAGCGATCGAGGCCGGGATCGTCGCTCGCGGTGATGAAGACCACCGGCACTTCGAGCTTCGCCGCCCGGATGCGCGACTGCACCTCGAAGCCCGACAGTCCCGGCATGTGCAGGTCCACGATGGCGCACAACGGAAGCTGCGGCCCGTCCAGCGAGGCCAGGAAGTCCTCGCCGCTGGCGTATTCGCCCACGCGGTAATCGGCCAGCCGCAGCACCCGCCCGAGCATGATGCGCACAGGCGATTCATCGTCCACCACGGCAATGAGCGGTTCGGGATTGACCACCGCCGGACCCTACGCCGCCGCGGGCTTGTCGGGGACTGGACTTTGGTTCAGTGTGCGGTATGGTGACATCCACCCCCCGGGGAAGGAGATTGAAGTGGCTCGTATCGAAGAACGCCTCGCAGCACTCGGGCTGGTGCTGCCGCCGCCGGTCAAGCCGCCGCCCGGCGTGATGCTGCCATTCCGCCCGGTGCGGCTGGTCGGGCGCCGCGCGATCATCTCCGGACACGGGCCGCAAGGCGATGACGGCGCCATCGCGGGCCCGCTCGGCAAGGTCGGCGCCGCGCTCACGCAGGAGCAGGGCCGCGTGGCGGCGCGGCTGACGGCGCTGTCGATCCTCGGCAGCCTGCAGCGCGCGCTGGGCGACCTCGACCGCATCAGCGCCTGGGTCCGCGTCTTTGGCATGGTGAACTCGGCGCCGGGGTTCAACCAGCAGCCGGGCGTCATCAACGGCTGTTCCGACCTGATCCTGCAACTCTTCGGCCCGGAGGTCGGCGCGCATGCGCGCAGCGCGGTAGGCATGGCCGAACTGCCCTTCGACCTGCCGGTGGAAATCGAAGGCGAGGTCGAACTGGCCGACTGACGCCAATCACAGGGGGAGATCCAACGATGACCAGCAAACTCATGTCGCTCGCCGCCGCGACCTTCGTCGGCGCCTGGATGGCCGGCTGCGCGACCACCGCAATCACCGCGCCAACAGCAGCCGTCACCGCGCCCGCGCCAACCATCCGGCCGCCCCCCGGCGTCACCTGGGAGTTGGCCGGCGCGCACGACTTCGAGCCGAACCGCCCGGGCCTGGGCAGCAGGCAGCGCTATGAAAGCGCCGTCGGCTGGGTCGATGTCTACCACTACGGCCTGGGCCGCAACAACTGGGCCACGGGCGTTTCCGACCCCGCCTTCGATGCGCATTTCCGCAGCACCATCAACGAGGTACGGCAGCTTGCGCAGTCCGGCCAGTACACCGAACTCAAGGTCGGCCCCACGAGCGACACGCGCATCGGCGGCCTGGACTTCCGCACCGTCAGCTACCGGTTCCGCAGCCAGGGCCGCCCGCTCGAATCCCGCACCTTCATGACCGGCCTGCAGGGCCGGTTGCTGAAGTACCGCATGAACTTCCCGAGTCCGGTCGAAGGCGACGTCGACGACATTGCGCGCGACTTCATCGACAAGAACCTGCGCAGCGCGACCGGCGCCATCGACGCCTCCGCGCCGAGGTCCCGCCCGCACCGCTCGCAAGGCTGAACCTGCCCTCTCACGCCACCCATGAACGACGACTCCGGCCCCTACCTTGGCGACATGGTCACCGTTGCGCGCGACCTCTCGCCCATCGACGCCCACATGCTGTGCGCCTGCCTCAACGCGGCGCGCGTGCCGGCCGTCGTGGCCGACGACAACCTGGTGCAGGCCAACCCGCTCTGGAGCGTGGCCGTCGGCGGCGCCAAGCTGCGCGTGGCGGCGTCGCATGTCGCGGAAGCCAGGCAGGTGATCGCCGCCTTCGAGCGCGGCGACTTCGCGCTCGACGACGACTTCGACCCGGGCAACAACGCACCACGCTGAACCTGGCTTTCGCGACGCATCAAGCCATGGCGGGCAAGGCGTGCCGGCTCAAGGGTGGGCTTCATCCCCGCGCCGGGAACGCAACGCTGGCGCGCAAGCCGCCGGTGACCGCATCGTTGTCCAGCGTAAGGACGGCGTCCAGCAGCCCCGCATAGCGCGACACGATCGACAGCCCGAGCCCGGCCCCCTCGCCCAGCTTGTGGCCGGCCGCGCCCTGGGCCCAGCGCTGCATCAGGTCGCGCCGGGCCTCCTGCGGGATGCCGGGGCCGTCGTCGACCACGCTCAGCACGGTGCCGGCGAGCTCGACCGTGATGGTGCGGCCGCCATAGCGCAGCGCGTTGTCGATGAGGTTGTCGAGCACGCCTTCGATCAGCGCCGCGTTGGACTGCACCACCACGCCCGCGCCCTCCTCGATGCCGCGTGCGCCCAGGTCCACGCCGCGCGCATCGGCCCGCGCCAGATGGCGCAGCACCGTCTGCTCGACCAGTTCGGCCAGGCGCACCGGCGCGCGCTGCTGCGTCGCGTGCGCCTCGTCGGCCAGTGCGATCGCCAGCAACTGGTCGACCATGTGGCTGGCACGCGCCTCGCTCCGGGACACGCGCTCGAGCTGTTCGCGCCAGACCTTCGGATCCGGATGCGCCAGGCCATAGTCGGCCAGTGCGCGGATGCCCGCCAGCGGCGTGCGCAACTCGTGCGCGACATTGCCCGCGAACTGGCGTTGCGCCTGCACGCTGTGGCCGAGCCGCTCGAACAGCGAATTGACCGCGTCGCCCAGCCCTTCGACCTCGCGCGAGGTGCGCACCACCGTCACCGACGCGAGGTCATCGGCGTCGCGCCGGTCGAGCGCCTGCTGCAGGTCGACCAGTGGCCGCAGGTCGCTGCGGATGCCGCGCCACAACCATACCGCCAGCAGCCCGAGCAGCAGCAGTTGCGGCACCAGCGTGTACAGCAGCAGGCGCTGGATGAGGCCGGCGCGCGCGCGCGTGGTCTGCGCGATCACGACGCTGTGGCCGGTCGGGTCTTCCTGGCTGAGCACCACGGCACGAAAGGGCCGGCCCTGGAACTGGATGTCGGAGAACTGGAAGCGCGTGCCGGGCTCGGGCGCCGGCGCCGTCAAGCCCGCCTCGCCGGCGATGCGAGAACCATCGGGCCGCAACACCACGAAGTGGACCTCCTCCACCTGGTCGAACAGCAAGGTGGTCACTTCGCGCGGCGACAGCAGCAACTCCGGCCCGCGCTCGCCGAGCTGGATGTTGGCCGACACCGCCAGCGCATCGTCCAGCATCGCGTGGTCGAAGGCCTGCCCCGTCAGGTAATGCGCGGCGCCGCCAGCCACCAAGGTGCCGATCGACCAGCTCAGCGCCAGCGGCCACAGCACATTGCGCAGCACCCTGCGCGTGAGCGAAGGCGCGGCGCGGACCCGCCGCGCCGTAGCCGGTTCAGGCACGGGATTCCGCTTCGGCTTCCAGCAGGTAGCCGATGCCGCGCAGCGTGCGGATGCTGGCGCCACTGCCTGCGAGCTTCTTGCGCAGGCGCGAGATGAAGGCTTCCAGCGCGTTGTCGCCCAGCGCCTCGTCGAAGCCCGACAGCTTGTCGGACAAGGCGCGCTTGCTCACCGCCCGGCCGGGCGGGCTCATCAGTTCCCACAGCACCTCGAACTCGCGCGCGGGCAGGTCGAGCGGGCCATCGGCATTGGAGAAGCGGCGCGCCTTGCGGTCGAGCTTGAGGTCGCCCTGCATGACGATGTCCTCGGTGCCCTGGGCGCGGCGCACCAGCGCGCGCAACCGGGCTTCCACTTCGGCCAGGTCGAAGGGCTTGCCGAGGTAGTCATCGGCGCCCGCGTCCAGGCCGGCGATGCGCTCGTCGGTGCGGTCGCGCGCGGTGAGCACCAGAACCGGCGTGCGGTCGCCGCGGCCGCGCGCCTGGCGCAGCGCATTGAGGCCGCTCGACAGCCCGCTGGTCGGGCTGGCGGTGGCCGGCAGGTTCAGGTCGAGCAGCACCGCATCGAAGGGCTGCACGCGCCAGAGGTGGTCGGCGTCCTCGACATTGGTCGCCACATCGATGCGGTGTCCCGCGTCGGCCAGGCTGCGCAACATCACGTCGCGCAGAACCGTGTCGTCTTCAACCAGGAGGATTCGCATGGCTTTTGGTACTTGGGCCAACGGGCGGGCATCGTCGTGCGCAGGCCGCGTTGGCGCGATTGATCAGGGGCGTCAGCATACGGCAGCCTTGCTGACCGAGTTGTTCAGGCTTGCGGGCGCGACGGCTTCCAGCGCCGCAGCAACAGCGCGTTCGCCATCACGCTGACACTGGAGAGCGCCATCGCCGCGCCCGCCACCACCGGGCTCAGCAGGCCCAGCGCCGCGAGCGGCACGCCGGCCGCGTTGTAGGCAAAGGCCCAGAACAGGTTCTGCCGGATCTTGCCGACGGTGCGCCTCGAAAGCTCCAGCGCCTCGGCCACCAGCGCCAGGTCGCCGCGCATCAGCGTGATGCCGGCGGCCTCCATGGCCACGTCCGTGCCGCCCTGCGCATGCGCCATGGCGATGCCGACGTCGGCCGCGGCCAGTGCCGGTGCATCGTTGACGCCGTCGCCGACCATCGCGACCACGTGCCCGCCGTGCCTCAACGCGCCGACCACCGCCGCCTTGTCGGCCGGCAGCACCTCGGCGTGGACCTCCGCCGCATCGATGCCCAGGCGTGCGGCCATCGCGCGCGCCGCGCGCTGGTTGTCGCCGGAGATCATCACCACGCGCAGGCCGCGCGAGCGCAGCGCGGCGATGGCTTCGGCCGCATGCGGCTTGGGCTGGTCGCTGAAGGCCAGCAGCGCACGCAACACCGGGCGCGCGCCTTCGAACTGGAGCAGCGCGGACAAGGTCGCGCCCTGTTCCTGCAATGCCGGCGGCGGCTCGACCGGCACGCCGAGTTCCTCGCACCAGCGCAGGCTCGCCACGGCCCACTCGCTGCCGTCCACCACGCCACGCACGCCGCGCCCCGGCAGCGCCTGCACGTCACGCGCCGATGCCACCTGCAGGCCGCGCCGCTGCGCCGCCGCGATCACGGCGCGCGCCAGCGGATGGCCGACGCCGCCTTGCAATGCCGCCGCCACGCCCAGCAACGCCGCCTCCTGGCCCTCACCCTCGCCCACCGGCAGCAGGGCCGTGAGTTCCGGCGTGCCGAGCGTGAGCGTGCCGGTCTTGTCGAAGGCCACCGTGTCCACGCGATGCGCCAGCTCCAGCGCCTGCGCGTCCTTGATCAGGATGCCGCGCCGCGCCGCCACGCCGGTACCGGCAATCACCGCCACCGGCGTCGCCAGGCCCAGCGCGCACGGGCAGGCGATGACCAGCACGGTCACCGCATGCACCAGCGCCGGCTCGATTCCCGCGCCGGCCAGCAACCAGCCGAGCAGCGTCGCCAGCCCGATCAGCAACACCGCCGGCACGAACACGGCGGAGACCTTGTCGACCAGCTTCTGGATCGGCGCCTTCGCCGCCTGCGCGTCCTCGACCAGCCGGATGATGCGCGACAGCACGCTCTCGGCGCCGACTGCGCGCACCTCGACCACCAGCCGCCCGCCGCCGTTGACCGCGCCACCGGTCACGCCGTCCCCCACGCGCTTGGGCACCGGCAGCGGCTCGCCCGTCAGCATCGATTCATCCACCTCCGACTCGCCCTCCAGCACCCGCGCGTCGGCCGGCACGCGCTCGCCCGCCCACACCGCCAGCCGGTCACCCGGCATGACCTCGGCCAGCGGCAGGTCCGACTCCCCCCGCGGACCGAGCAGGTGCGCCACCTCAGGGCGAAGCTGCTGCAAGGCCCGGATCGCCGATGTCGCCTGCCGCTTGGCGCGCGCCTCCAGCCACTTGCCGAGGATGACCAGCGCGATCACCACCGCCGAAGCCTCGAAGTAGAGGTGCGGCGCCGCGTGCCCCGCATGCGCGCCCGCGCCGGCCCGCCACCAGAGCCAGAGCGACAGCCCGAAAGCCGCGCTCGTGCCCAGCGCCACCAGCAGGTCCATGTTGCCGGCGCCCGCTTTCAGCGCATGCCAGCCGGCGCGGTAGAAGCGTGCGCCCAGCCAGAACTGCACGGGCGCCGCCAGCAACAGTTGCAGCCACGGCGGCAACATGACCGCGAAGCCCAGCGGCGCCAGCAGCATCGGCGCGAGCAGCGGCGCCGACAACAGCAACCCTGCCGCGACCGGTCCGAAGCCCTGCCAGGCCGACACCGCCGGCCCCGCCCCGACGATCGCCGCGCGCGGCTCATAGCCCGCGGCACGCACGGCGCGGCGCAGGCGCGCATCCATGGCCTCGACCGCGCTCGCCCCGCCCCAGGCCACGCGCGCCGACTCCGTCGCCAGGTTCACCGTGGCCGCGGTCACCCCCGGCACCTGGCGCAAAGCGCGCTCGACCCGGCCCACGCACGAGGCGCAGGTCATCCCGCCCACCGATATATCCAGCATCGCTTCCTTCGAGGTATTCATGTCGCCCACCTGTTCACAGGCCCAAGGCTAAAGTCTCACACCGTGGCAAGGTCAAGTCCGACGTGCACGGCCGTGCCGCGTCGGCAGCATCCACACTCCGGACCGTCCAGAAAAATGAGGAGCACTACCCATGAGCCAGAAATTCCAGGTCGATGGCATGAGCTGCGCCCATTGCGCGGAAAGCGTGACGCAAGCCGTGAAGCAGGTCGACCCCGAAGCCCAGGTCACCGTGGACCTGCCCACCGGCCATGTGGATGTGCTGACCCACCAGGCGCGCGAAGACATCCGCTTGGCCATCGAGAACGCCGGCTACCGGGCGGCATGATGGCGCGCGTCGCGATCGGCGAAGCGGCGCGCCAGTCCGGCGTCTCCGCCCGCATGGTGCGGCACTACGAAGGGCTCGGCCTGCTGCCGCCGGTCGACCGCACCGACAGCGGTTACCGCCAGTACGGCGAGGCCGACATCCACACCCTGCGTTTTGTCAAACGCGCGCGCGACCTTGGCTTTCCGATGAACGAGATCGCGGAATTGGCCGGACTCTGGCACGATCGCGCCCGGACCAGCGCCAGCGTCAAGAGCATCGCGCAGCGGCACCTCGCCGACCTCGACCAGCGCATCGCCGCGATGCAGGCCATGCGCAACACGCTGACGCAACTGGTGGATGGGTGCCACGGCGACCTTCGGCCAGAGTGCCCCATCCTCGATGATCTGGCGGGAACGTGACTTTATCGGACGTTATCCGGAGTGTGCGAAGACTGGTGCATCGCCGCCATGCAGGGACGTTTGTAGGATTCGAGTATGCATTTGCAACCCCCGGCTGATCAGGGACAGTCGACACCCGAACCTTCGCCGGCCGACTATGCCGGGCGGACACGCGCGCCCTGGCTCCCGATCGAACGCGCGGATGCCGCGCGCCTGGACTACGAGGACTTCCTTGCCCGCTATGTGCATGCCGGCCGCCCGGTCGTCATCTCCAATGTCGCCAGCGAATGGTCGGCCATGCGCCAGTGGACGCCGGCGCATTTCAAGCAGCGCTTTGGCAGCAAGCCCGTGGCCATCGGGTACGGCCGCGACATGCCCTTCGACAAGTTCATCGACGAAGTGGCGGCCTCGAGCCCGGAGAAACCGGGCCCCTACATGTACCGCTCGTTCCTGCACGAGGTGCTGCCCGAGTTGCTGCCGGACGTGATCCCGCAGAACAAGTTCGCCTTTCCACGCCGCTACGCCAGCCCGCTGATGCCCGAGAAATGGCGCCGCCCCGACGGCTACCTGAAGCTGCTCGTCGGCGGCGTCGGCAGCAAGTTCCCGGTGATGCACTTCGACGGCGAGAACGCGCACGCGGTCATCACGCAGGTCTACGGCGACAAGGAATTCATCGTCTACGCGCCGGAAGACACGCCGAACCTCTATCCCAAGAAGTTCTTCCACAACCATTCGTTGATCGACGATCCGGTCATGCAGGACCTGGAGCGCTTTCCCCTGCTGGCCCGGGCCACGCAATACCGCACCATCCTCAATCCCGGCGACATGGTCTTCGTGCCGGCCAAGTGGTGGCACGTGGCGCGCGCGCTGTCGACCTCCATCTCGGTCTGCAGCAACATCCTCGACGGCTCCAACTGGGACGACTACGTCGAGGACGTCGCAGCGCAGGAAGCCGAAACCTCGCCGAGGCGCGGCAAGCTGATTCGCCGCTACCTGAAGGTCACGGGTCGCGTGCTCGGGAAGCTGGAAGCAGTGCAACACCGCTCGCCGGCACTCGCCCGCGCACTGTTGCTGCCGCGTTGGCTCGCACCGGTGTCGGCGGAAGTGGCGCCCGAGCCCTCGCGCGCGCAGTTGCAGATCCGCATTCCGACCAGCTGAGATCAGCCCGCCACCGGGCGCCTGCGGCGCTCCCTGTCGAGCAGGCGCATCCAGCGGCCCGGCGCAAGCCGGCTGGGCGAGTCGGTACCATTCGCGCCATGCCGCCCAAGCCCCGCATCCTGATTGCCGAAGACGAGTCGGGCATTGCCGACACCCTGCAGTACGTGCTGCGCAGCGACGGCTTCGAGCCGGTGTGGTGCGCGACCGCGGAAGACACGATCAAGTCCTTCGCCGCCGAGCCCCCCGCGCTCGCGATCCTCGACGTGGGCCTGCCGGACCTGAACGGCTTCGAGCTCTTCAAGCGGCTCCAGGGCATCACGCGCGCAGCGGGCGGCGTCGAGGTGCCGATGATCTTCCTCACCGCGCGCAGCGACGAGATCGATCGCGTGGTCGGCCTGGAACTCGGCGCCGACGACTACGTCGCCAAGCCCTTCTCGCCGCGCGAACTGGTGGCGCGCGTACGCACGGTGCTGCGCCGCAGCGGACGGGCGCAGGCGCCCGTGGCCGCACCTGTCGCGGTCGCGGCGCCAACACCCGCGCCGCAGCCCTTCGTGCTCGACGCCGAACGCATGCAGATCCGCTACTACGGCCGCGTGCTCGACCTCTCCCGCTACGAGTACGGCCTGCTCAGGCTCATGGTGCAACGCCCCGGCCGCGTGTTCACGCGCGACGAGTTGCTGCAACTGGTCTGGGACGACGCCAGCGAAAGTTTCGATCGCACGGTGGACGCCCACATCAAGACCCTGCGCGCCAAGCTCAAGGCCATCGCGCCCGAGGTCGAGCCGATCCGCACGCTGCGCGGCACCGGCTATGCGTTGAACGAAGAACTGCCTTCGGTGCGTGAGTGACGCAACGCACCCGCATCTTCATCGGCATCCTGCTGATCTACACCATCGGCATTGCGTTTTTGCTCTACCGCGTGGTGGCCGACATCGATCCGCGCTACCGCGAGTCGGCGGAAGAGTCGCTGGTCGAGACATCGCATTTGATGGCCAGCCTCGTCGAGCAGGACGTGATCGCCGGCGCGCTCAACACCGCGAGGCTGGAGCCACTATTTCGCTCGGTTTATGCGCGCCAGTTTTCGGCGCAGATCTACAACCTGCACAAGACCCAGGTCGAGCTGCGTGTGTACGTCACCGACCGCACCGGCCGCGTCGTTTTCGACTCGACCGGGCGCCAGCTGGGCCATGACTACTCGCGCTGGCCGGACGTGGCGCGCTCGCTGGCCGGCGAATACGGCGCACGCACCTCGCGCGACGTGGCCAGCGACCCGCGCTCATCCGTGATGTACGTCGGCGCGCCGATCCGCTGGGGCGAGGAAATCGTGGGCGTGGTGAGCGTCGGCAAGCCGGTGCAGAGCTTCGGCCAGTTCGTGGAGGACGCGCGCGCCCGCACGCTGTGGGTGGGCGTGGGTTCGGCCTTCGCGCTGCTGGTGCTGGCGATCATCATGTCGGTGTGGCTGGTGCGGCCCTTCGGGCTCATCTCCGACTACTGGAAGTGGGTGCGCAGCCAGCCGCGCCTGAGCGTTTCGCGCATGGTGCGCCACGCCGTCGACGTGCTGCGCGGCGGCATCGGCGAGATGCGCGATGCGCTCACCGGCCGCAACTACGTGGCCGACTACGTGCAGAACTTCACCCACGAGGTGAAGAGCCCGCTGTCGGCGATCCGCGGCGCGGCCGAGCTGCTGCAGGAACCGTCGATGCCGCAGGCGCAGCGCGAGCACTTCCTCGTCAACATCACGCGCGAGACGCAACGTATCCAGGAGATCGTCGACCGCATGATGGAGCTCACGGCCCTGGAGGCGCGGCGCACGCTGGACCGCGTGGAGCCGATTGCGCTGGCGGGCTTTCTCCAGGATGTGGCGGGCAGTGCGGGCGCTGCCGCGTCGGCGCGCGCCGTGTCGGTGCGGGTCGCCATCGACGCCCCTTTCGCGACCACCGAAGGCGACCCCTTCCTGTTGCGCCGCGCCGTGAGCAACCTGCTCGAGAACGCGATCGCCTTCTCGCCGCCCGGGCGCGAGGTGGTCGTCACGTTGCAGGCCAGCGCACGGCTCGCGCGCATCACCGTGCGCGACCGCGGGCCGGGGATACCGGACTACGCGGAGGACAAGGTGTTCGAGAAGTTCTATTCGCTGGCGCGACCGCACAGCCACAAGAAGAGCACGGGGCTGGGGCTGGCCTTCGTGAAGGAGATCGCGGGGCTGCACCGGGGGCATGTGGAACTGGTGAACGGGCCGGGCGGGGGGGCGCTGGCGACCTTGACCTTGCCGCTGGCGGCACGCGGGTGAGCAGCACCTGGCAATCGAAGACTACCGGAGGCTTGAATGCCGAAGAAAACTGTCCATGTCGCTCTGGACTGGCATCGTATTGACTGGATGCCGCATGAAACATGGAAGCAGGACATCGTTCCCAAGCTGACGGCGCTGGGCATCACACTGCAGAAGCTGAGGAGATGCCTCTATGTCATTCGCCTCGACGGCGACTTTTGCATCGACTATCCGCGCGGCGCGACGCCCACCCTGTACATCGGCGAAGGGAACTTCAACCAGCGCATCGGCCAGCACCGCAAATGGGCCAGGAGTCTCGAGAACCTGGTGGGTGATTTCGCATTCCAGGTCTGCATCGCCATTCCACGCGTGCAAGGCAACGATGAAGCCTACCGGGACGCCGAGGCGGCACTGATCGACTTCTTCGCCAAGACCTACGGGACCACGCCACTCTGGAACAAGCAGTACGAAACGCGTCTGTGTCCCCACTATGAGTACAGCGCGCAGTCGATGAAAGAGGCCATCAACAAGCGAAGTGGTGCGCGATATCAATGGGCGTTGCGTCCATTGAAGTCCACGCCTTTCCACCGCTACTACGAGCAGCCGCCTCGTGCATAGAAAGTGAGTGGGGAGAGAACCGCGGCACACCATCTCCCGGAACATCAAGTTCCAGCATCGATGCGCGCGGATCGCCTTGCAGGTAGCGGACCTGCATGAGGCACTGACGAAGAAGAGCCATTGAAAGACGAGAGACGGAAGCGGTGCCGGCGCACACGCGCCGGCACGTCGCGCGCCGCTTATTGCGCGACGGTCGGAGCCTTCTTGCTGGCTTGCACTTGCGCTTGTGCTGCGAGCGGATGCGGCATCGTCGACACGACGGTGCTGTTGACGCGCGAACCGCGCGACACGTTCTGGTCCGGTGCGTAGTTGGCATACACGGCCTCGGCGCGGACGGCGGATGCGTCGGCCTGTGCAACGAAGCGCTCGGCGCCGCGCGAACCGCGCGGAATGTTCTGGTCGGGCGCGGCCGCGGTGCGCACGGCGTCGGAGTACACGGCGTCACGGCTCGCGACCGAGACGGGAGCTTGAACGCCTTCGTAGGTCTCGGCGTGCAGGCCGGCAGCCAGCAGGGCCAATGCGCTCGCGGAGAGGATGTGAAGAGTCTTCATTTCGATGCCTTTGGTTGAGGGGTTTCTTGTGCGGCTTCCTTGCGGCCTCCGCGTGAAACGGATTTTCTGGCGCCCCCTCGGCGCGTGCGCGCCGCACATCGCGAACGCCACGTTCACGAAATCGAAACGATGAGGACACTGCTTTCGGTGCAGCGCGAATGCATCGCGCCGACGGCCTCATGCCACTTCGCAATCCAGCGCAGAGCAATGCGGAGCGCCACAGATATTGCTGTCGCACGGCAACTCGATCCAACGCAGTGACGTTCTGGACGGGGAAGCCGCATCAGCGCGCAAACATCCCGAAGATCACTTCCCGCAGCCACTGGTTCGCCGGATCCTGGTGATAGCGCGCATGCCAGAACAGCGTGATCGCGGTATCGGGCAGCGGCGCCGGATGCTTCACCCACGTCAGTCCGAAAGGCTCGACGATCTTCTCGGCCAGGCGCTGCGGCAGCGTGGCGATCATGTCGGTGCCGGCCAGGATGTGCCCGACCGCGACGAAGTGCGGCACGCGCAAGCGCACGGTGCGCTGGATGCCGCGGCGCTGCAAGGCATCCTCGACGCGGCCATGGCCGGTGCCCGCGGCTTCCACCACCACATGGTCGGCGGCCGCGAACTCGGCCAGCGTGATGCGTCGCTTGCCGTCGCTGCCGAAGTCCAGCGCATGGCTCTTGCGGAACACGCACACGTACCCTTGCGGAAACAGCCGGCGCTGCAGGAAGCCGGCCTTCAGTTGCGGCAGCAGGCCGAGCGCGAGGTCGACCTGTCCGGCGCTCATCGCATCCGACAGGTTCACCGCAGAGTTGCGCACCGTGCTGATGCGCACCTGCGGCGCCTGCGCCTTCAGCGCATCCATCAGCGTCGGCAGGAAATAGATCTCGCCGATGTCCGACATGCCGATGTTGAAGCTGCGCTGGCTCGTCGCCGGGTCGAAGCTGATGCGCTGGTTCATCGCGCCGTGCAGCAGCGCCAGCGCATCCGCCACGGGCTGCGCGAGCAGTTGGGCGCGCGGCGTGGGCACCATGCCGCCCGGCGTGCGCAGGAACAGTTCATCGCCCAGCAGCTTGCGCAGGCGGGCGAGCGCATTGCTCACGGCGGGCTGCGTGAGGCCGAGCGTGTCGGCTGCGCCAGACACGCGGCGCTCCATCAGCAACTGGTTGAACACCACCAGCAGGTTGAGGTCGATCTCGTGAAGGTCCATGCCTGCAGTATTCACCAACTTGATGTGCAGTATTCGCCGGATCCGATTGGCTGATACCCTCAAAACGGCCATCGTGGCAAGCGAGCGCCGCCCACGAGGAGACAACAGCCATGGCCCACGAAGCCGCCCTGCATTGGCACGACGCAGGCACCAGCCGCATCCCCTTCGCCGCCTACACCGACGACGCGCTGCACCGCGAGGAACTGGCGCGCCTGTTCTACACAAGCCACTGGTGCTATGTCGGCCTCGAAGCGGAGATACCCAACGCCGGGGACTTCAAGCGCACCGCGATCGGCGAGCGCTCCGTCATCATGGTGCGCGACGCCAACGGCACGGACGTGCATGTGGTCGAGAACGCCTGCGCGCACCGCGGCGTCGCCTTCTGCCGCGAGCGCCACGGCAACCGCAAGGAGTTCACCTGCCCGTATCACCAGTGGAGCTACACGCTCGATGGCAACCTCCAGGGCGTGCCGTTCCGGCGCGGCGTCAAGCAGGACGGCAAGGTCAACGGCGGCATGCCGGCCGACTTCAAGCCGGCCGAGCACGGGCTCACCAAGCTCAAGGTGGCCGTGCGCGGCGGCGTGGTGTTCGCCTCCTTCGACCACGATGTCGAGTCGCTCGAAGACTTCATCGGCCCGGCCGTGCTGCACTACTTCGATCGCCTGTTCAATGGACGCAAGCTGCGCATCCTCGGCTACAACCGCCAGCGCATCCCTGGCAACTGGAAGCTGATGCAGGAGAACATCAAGGACCCGTACCACCCCGGCCTGTTGCACACCTGGTTCGTCACCTTCGGGCTCTGGCGCGCGGACAACAAGTCGCAACTGGTGATGGATGGCCGCCACCGTCATGCGGCCATGATCTCCACGCGCGGCGCGCAGGGACAGGCCGGGCAGGTCACGCAGGTGTCGAGCTTCAAGGCCAGCATGCAACTGCAGGACCCGCGCTTCCTCGACATCGTGCCCGAGCCCTGGTGGGGCGGCCCGACCGCCGTGATGACCACGCTGTTCCCAAGCGTGATCCTGCAGCAGCAAGTCAACAGCGTGTCGACACGGCAGATCATTCCAGACGGCCACGGCGCCTTCGAGTTCGTCTGGACGCACTTCGGCTTCGAGGACGACACGGAAGAGATGACGCAACGCCGCCTGCGACAGGCCAACCTGTTCGGGCCGGCGGGCTTCGTGTCGGCGGACGATGGCGAGGTGATCGAGCTGTCGCAGATGAGCTTCGAGGCCAGGCCGTCGCACCGCACGCTGGTGGAGCTCGGCGGCCGCGAGGTCGGCGACACCGACCACATGGTCACCGAGACGCTGATCCGTGGCATGTACCAATACTGGCGCGAAGTCATGGAAGCATGACCATGCCGTTCGATCACTACCTCGAACTCGTCCGGCTCCATGCCGACTACGCCAGCGCCGTCGACTCCGGCCACTGGGACCTGTGGCCCGCTTTCTTCACCGACGATTGCGTCTACCGCATCCAGCCACGCGAGAACCATGAGCGTGGCTTTCCGCTGGCAACGCTCTCCTTCGAAAGCAAGGGCATGCTGATGGACCGCGTCTACGGCATCAAGGAGACGCTGTTCCACGACCCGTACTACCAGCGCCACGTCGTCGGTGCGCCGCTGGTGCACAAGGTCGAGGGCGATCGCATCGAGTGCGAGGCCAACTACGCCGTGTTCCGCACCAAGTTCAACGAGCTGACCACGGTCTACAACGTGGGTCGCTACATCGACACCGTCGTGCGCATGCCCGACGGCCTCAAGTTCGCATCGCGCCTGGTCGTCTACGACAGCGAGATGATTCCCAACTCACTGATCTATCCGCTATGAACATGAACGCCGTGCAGGACCGCTTGACGTGCAGAGCGTGGAGTCTTCGATGAGCACCCGGTGGATCGACATCGCCGCGGCCGACGCGGTGCCGCCGGGCGACGTCATCGGCGTGGAAACCGCCGGGCTCGACATCGCGCTGTTCGACGTCGACGGCACCATCCACGCGACGGACAACAGCTGCACCCACGGGGACGGCCGCCTGTGCGACGGCTTCCTCGAAGGCCACGAGATCGAGTGCCCCCTGCACCAGGGCAAGTTCGATGTGCGCACCGGCAAGGCCACCTATGCCCCAGCGGACAAGCCGGTCCGCAGCTATGCCGTGAAGATCGAGAACGGCCGCATCTGGCTCGCGGTGGGGTAAGGCGCACCTCCGAAGTCGATCGGATGAAGTACGCCAGTTAACGGCAAAGTCAGTGCCTGCAGAGGCCTGAATTGGTAACGTTGCGAGCGAGATCACGCCGACGGCGTACTCTGCTCCGCGAATATCCCCCGGCCTTCGGCCTCCTCCTCTGTTTCGCTGCGCAGAGCACACCATCGACGTGATCCGGACGCGCAGTGGTTGATCGACCGGCTCGACGCGACGTGTCCTGGGGTCGAGGGCATCGGGTGTCTCCCGCAGCGAAATAAAGGAGGAGGCCGAAGGCCGGGGGACATTCGCGGAGGGAGACACCCGGTGTCCTCGACCTCGCCCGCCCGGTCTCGTCGTTCGTGGAAGACGCTCGGCGTCAGAAGTACCGACGCAAGGCCCTGCTCAGCGAAACCAGTCGAGTATCCGATTGCGCTCCTCGGGGTGTGCAGGCGTTTCAGCGGGCGCAGGCGCGACCGTCACAGGCACCGGCGAACTCGGCCCGCCAACCTGCTGTTCCGCCGGCGGCGTAGGCGTCGCCGCGTCGAGGCCCAGGCTCGCCACGCCATGTCCCGGCGTGAAGTCGTCGAAGTACCAGTTGCCGTCGACATTGGCCACGCCTTCGGGCGCCGTCAGCGCAGCGACCGGCACGCCCTTCAGCGCCGTCTCCATGTAGCCGGTCCACATCGGCAGGCTCAGGCTGCCGCCGGTCTCGCCGCGCACGCCGAGCTGGCGCGGCGTGTCGTAGCCGACCCATGCGATGCCGACCATCGTCGGCTGGAAGCCCGCGAACCAGGTGTCGATGGAATCATTGGTGGTGCCGGTCTTGCCGAACAGGTCGTCGCGCTTCAGCGTCTGCCAGGCCTTGAAGGCGGTGCCGTGCTTCACCACGCTGTTGAGCAGGGTGCGCATCACGAAGGCGTTGCGCTCGGAAATCGCGCGCATGCTTTCATCGAGCACTGGCGCCTTGTTCTCGAACTCGACCTTGCCCTTGAAGTCGGTCACGCGCGTCACGAGGTAGGGGCTCACGCGATAGCCGCCATTGGCGAACACCGAGTAGGCCGTGGCCATCTGCATCGGCGTGACCGAGCCGGCGCCGAGGCCCATCGGCAGCACCGCCGGATGCTTGTCGCGGTCGAACCCGAAGCGCGTGATCCAGTCCTGCGCGTACTGCGTGCCGATCGCCTGCAGCACGCGCAAGGTGACCATGTTCACCGACTTCTCGAGCGCATGCTGGATCGTCATCGGGCCGGCGTAGGTGCCTTCGAAGTTCTTCGGCTCCCAGGGCGCGCCGCCAGTCGCGCTGCTGTCGAAGACCAGTGGCGCATCGTTGACCACGGTGGCTGGCGAGAAGCCCTTCTCCAGTGCAGCCGAGTAGATGAAGGGCTTGAAGGTCGAACCCGGCTGGCGCCAGGCCTGCGTCACGTGGTTGAACTTGCTCCTGTCGTAGTCGAAGCCGCCGACCAGTGCCTTGATCGCCCCGTCGCGCGGGTCGACGGCGACGAAGGCGGCCTCGACTTCGGGCAGTTGCGTGATCTCCCATGTGTTCTTTGGTGTCTTCGTCACGCGAATGACCGAACCGCGTCGGATCCTCAGGTTGTCCGGCGCCTTGGCGGCGAGGCTGGCCAGCATCGGCCGCAAGCCCTCGCCGGCGATCTGGAAGGAGTCGCCGTTGGCACGCACCGCCACGACTTCCTTCGGGCTCGCCGACAGCACCACCGCCGCCATCACATCGCCGTTGTCGGGGTGATCGGCCAGCACGCTGTCCACCGCATCGTCGAGCGCGGATTGCTCCTCCGGCAGGTCGACCGACTGCTCCGGCCCCCGGTACGGCTGGCGCCGCTCGTAGTCCATGACGCCGCGGCGCAGCGACCTGTACGCGGCCGCCTGGTCCGCCGCCACGAGCGTCGTGTAGACCTTCAGGCCGCGCGTGTAGACGCTGTCGCCGTACTGCGCCAGCATCTCGCGTCGCACGGACTCGGCCACGTATTCCGCATGCAGGCGCGAAGGGTCGGCCGCGTCGCGCAGGTGCAGTTCCTCGTTGCGCGCGGCGGTGGCCTGCTCCGCGGTGATGGCGCCGGTTTCCTCCATGCGGCCGATCACATGCAGCTGGCGCGTGCGAGCGCGCCGCGGGTTGACCAGCGGGTTGTTGGTGCCCGGCGCCTTCGGCAGGCCGGCCAGCATCGCGGCCTCCGCCGTCGTGATGTTCTTGAGCGGCTTGCCGAAGTAGCTTTCCGATGCGGCGGCAAATCCATAGGAGCGATTGCCGAGGTAGATCTGGTTCAGGTAGATCTCGAGGATCTGGTCCTTGCTGAGCGTGCTCTCCAGCTTGTACGCGAGCAGCGCTTCGTAGGCCTTGCGCGTCAGCGTCTTCTCGGAACTCAGGTACACGTTGCGCGCGACCTGCTGGGTGATGGTCGACGCGCCCTGTCGGCTGGATCCATGCAGGACGTTCGTGACGGCGGCACGCGCCAACCCGGCGTAGTCGATGCCGCCATGCGCGTAGAAGCGCGCATCCTCTACCGCGATCACCGCATCCTTCAACACCTTCGGCACCTCGCCGATGGGCACCAGGTCGCGGCGCTCCTCGCCGAACTCGCCGATGAGCACCTCGTCGCTCGAATACACGCGCAAGGGCAGCTTGGGCCGGTAGTCGGCCAGTGCCGACACGTCGGGCAGCTTCGGCGTGATCACCACCACCGCCACGCCCACCGCGCCAAGCACCAGCAGCGCGCCGGCAACCACCGCGCCGCCGCCCCATAGGACCACACGCTTCAGCCTGGGAGAACCATTCAACATCGGGGACTTGCGCTTTCTCATCAATCAATCAATTCGCCGAGGACGACGACGGCACGGGGCCTGCCGCATTCGCGGCGCCGGCCGACAAGGCATACCAGTCGACCTTGCGGGTTGCCAGCATCAACACGGCCAGCAGGCCGAAGACCAGCAGCGCGCCCAGCAGCAACGCATTGCTCTCCGATGCCAGCAGGCCATAGAGCGCGCCATACAACACCGCCACGTACGCGCCGAAAGACATGCCGCGCCGCCAGCCGCCCAGCACCGCGCTGAAGTACGCGGCCAGCAGCAGCACGCTGGCACTCGCGGCCCCAGCATAGGCCATTCCGAACGCGAGCTTCTCCGACAGCGCCAGCAACATCAGGAAGAACAGTGCGATCGACAAACCCACCAGGCCGTACTGCACTGGATGCATGCGCAACTTGCGGAAGAGTTCGAACATGAAGGCCGCCATGATCACCAGGCCGATGAACAGCACGCCGTATTTTCCCGCACGCGTGGACATCGAGTACACGTTGACCGGTTGCGCCAGCGATACGTCGAACGATTGCAGGAATGCCGGGTCCTTGCCCTTGCGTGCCACCACGCCGCTCAGCAGTTGTTCGCGCGCGGTCGTCACGAGCGATGACACGCGCCAGCGCGCCTCGAAGCCCTGCGCCGTGATGCTGCGCTCCGATGCCAGGAAGCGCCCGACAAAGCTCGGATGCGCCCAAGGCGAAACGAGATGCGCCGTCGTCTCCCCGCCAAGCGGGACCATCGACAAGGTCTCCTGCCCGACCAGCGCGAGCTTCAGTTCGAAGGGCAAGGGCTTGCCCGCCTTCCACGTCGCCAGCGCCTCGCCCGACAACGGCGCGTGAATCCCGCCGCCCAGCAAGCCATCGTCCGCGAGGCCGGGCACGCGCTGCGCGAAATGCAGCGACTCGCCCTGCACCCCCAGCGCGGGAGAGCCGTCGAGCCCGCGCAGATCGCTGACCTTGAACGCGATGTACGGCGTCCGGGTCTCGATCTGCGAATCGGTCTCGCTGTGCGGAACACTGGCCACGTCGAAGCCCGCGAAGCCGCCGTCCAGCGTTGCCTTGAGCGAGTAGAACGGCACCTTGAAGATGCCGCGATAGCGCTCTTGCGGCAGCAGGCTGCCCTCGAGGTGTTGCCGCTCGGGGAACACGATGTGCACTGCCTCCTTGCTGCGCTGCAGGTTGCGCAGGACGTTGCCTTCGGCATTGCGCTGCACCTCCGTCCATCGCTCCACATACGGCACCACGAGCAAGGGGCCGATCAGCTGCTGACTGTCCGTGTAGGTGCGGGCCAGCTCCTGCGCGGCCTCCCGCTGGCTCTGCCCGCGCTCGTGGTTCAACGCGTCGATCTGCGCGAGCGGAATGCACAGCAGCAGCGTGAGCAACAGCAGACCGGCGAGCTTGACCAGCATGGAATTCCTGAGCGCCTGGAAATTCATGGGGTACCT
Organism: Variovorax sp. dw_308; assembly: GCF_019207085.1. Lineage (GTDB taxonomy): Bacteria > Pseudomonadota > Gammaproteobacteria > Burkholderiales > Burkholderiaceae_C > Variovorax. The sequence goes on from NZ_JAATOM010000007.1 coordinate 217,123, forward strand.
CCTCGATTTCGAAGCCGCGATGCTCGCCGCGCCGTCCGAAGCGGGTGTGAAGCCCTGTGCCGCCGGACTTCACACAGGCTTCACATTCGCGCTTCTTCATTCCCACGGCCTTCCAACTGGCTTCGCCTGCGCTCGCGACATTGAGGTCCGTGCAAGTTCGCACGACCGAGGAAACACAACAATGACGCTAGCCGCCTCTCCCCGTCACAGCCCCTGGCTCTGGTTCGCCACCGTGAGCGTTGCCACGACCTGCTTCGTGCTGCTGAGCACGCGCCCCGCCGCCGCGCAGGAGGCGCCGGGGCCGCGCCTGAAGACCGAGAGCCCGTACTTCTTCGTGAAGAGCGATTCGCCCGACACCGACCGGCTGCCGCTCAAGGCCACCGAGGTCAACGTGCATGTGTCCGGCGTGATCGCCGACGTGACGGTGACGCAGACCTATCGCAACGAAGGCCAGCGCCCGATCGAGGCGCGCTACGTCTTCCCGGGCTCCACCAGGGCGGCGGTGAGCGGTCTCAGCGTGCGCCTGGGCGACCGCCTCATCACCGCGCAGATCCGCGAGAAGCAGCAGGCGCAGATCGAATACAACACCGCCAAGGCCGAAGGCAAGACCGCCGCGTTGCTGGAGCAGCACCTGCCCAACGTGTTCCAGATGAACGTCGCCAACATCCTGCCGGGCGATGACGTGAAAGTGGAACTGCACTACACCGAGTTGCTGGTGCCGAACGCGGGCACCTACCAGTTCGTGTTCCCGACCGTGGTGGGTCCGCGCTATCACAGCCCGCTGGCCGATCCGGCCGCGACGAAGTGGGTGGCGCAGCCGACGCTGCGCGCCGGCGTGGCGCCCAACACCATGTTCAAGCTCAAGGTCACGATCGATACGCCGATGGGCATCAAGGAGATCCGCTCGGCCACCCACGCGATCGACGTGAAGAAAAACGATGAAGACAAGCATGCCGACGTGGCACTGACTGCCAGCAACGAGCCCGCCAACAACCGCGACTTCGTCCTCGACTACCGCCTGGCCGGCGAGAAGATCGAATCCGGCCTGATGCTCTTCAAGGGCCAGGACGAGAACTTCTTCCTCGCGATGATCGAGCCGCCCAAGTCGGTGGCCGCCAGCGCGATCTCGCCGCGCGACTACATCTTCGTGGTCGACATCTCCGGCTCGATGCACGGCTTTCCGCTGGACACCGCCAAGACCATGCTGGAGCGTCTGATCGGCGGCCTGCGCCCGAGCGACACCTTCAACGTGCTGCTGTTCTCCGGCAGCAGCCGGATGCTCTCGCCCAAGTCGGTGCCGGCCACGCGCGCCAACATCGAGCAGGCACTGGCCACCATCAACCAGTACCAGGGCAGCGGCAGCACCGAGCTGGTCCCGGCGCTCAGGCGCGCCTATGCCGAACCCAAGCCCGACAACGTCTCGCGCTCGATCGTCGTGGTGACGGACGGCTATGTGGACGTGGAGCGCGAGGCCTTCGAACTGGTGCGCAAGAACCTCGGCAAGGCCAACCTGTTCTCCTTCGGCATCGGCAGTTCGGTGAATCGCCACCTGATGGAAGGCCTGGCGCGCGCCGGCATGGGCGAGCCGTTCGTCATCACCGACCCGGTCCAGGCGCCCGAGCAGGCCGCACGCTTCAAGCGCATGGTCGAGTCGCCAGTACTCACGCATGTGAAAGCCACCTTCGGCGGTCTCGACGTGTACGACGTGGAACCGAGCGCACTGCCCGATGTGCTCGGCGAGCGTCCGGTGATCGTCTTCGGCAAATGGCGCGGCGAAGCCAGGGGCCGCGTCATCATCGAAGGCCAGGCCGCCAGCGGCCCGTATCGCCAGGAGGTGGCCATTGATGCGGGCACCCGCCAGGACACAGCCGCGCTGCGCACGCTGTGGGCGCGCCATCGCATTGCCGCACTGAGCGACCAGGAGTCGATCGAGCCCACGGACGTGATTGCCAAGCGCATCACCGACCTGGGCCTGCGCTACAGCCTGCTCACGCAGTACACCAGTTTCATCGCCGTCGACAAGGTGGTGCGCAACCCGGCGCCGCAGGATGCGGCGAGCGTCGACCAGCCGCAGCCGCTGCCCAAGGGCGTCAGCGAACTGGCGGTGGGCGGCGCGCCGACGCTGGGCGCCGAAGTGCCCAGCACGCCGGAGCCCGAACTGCTCGGCGCCGTGGCGGTGGTGCTGTCGATGCTGGCCATGCTGCGCCGCCGTGCGCGGCGCCAGGATGCACGTCGGCTGACGCATTGAGGGGATTTGCAAGATGTCACTCGCATCCCTCGCCCGGACCCATCCCCGCGTCGTGGACTGGAGCATCCGCCTCGACCGCGCACCCGCCGCGGGCTGGCTCGCGTTGCAAGCGGCGGCTCTGGCGCCGACCTGGCTCTGGATGGCCGCCCGCCTGCGCGACGGTTCCGACGATCCGCTGGGGCTGCTGGCCCTCGGCGCACTGGCGGTGCTGGCATGGCACACGCGGCGCGACCTGCGCGCCTCGCCGCGCCTCGGCTGGCTTGCGCTGGCGATGCTCGGCACGATCGCGGCCACGCTGCTGCGGCCATGGCTGCCGCCGCTGGTCTCGGGCCTGCTGGCGGTGCTGGCGCTGGCATGCGGGCTCTCAGCCTTCCTGCCGCGCCGCGTGGCCCTGCTGCCCGTGGCGGGCCTGGCCGTGCTCGCGTTGCCGCTGTTGTCCTCCCTGCAGTTCTATGCGGGCTATCCATTGCGCGTGATCACGGCCGAAGCCAGCCGCTGGCTGCTCGCGCCGGCCTTCAGCGTGATGCGCGAAGGCAGCACCTTGTTCGTCGACGGCCGCATGGTCATCGTCGATGCGCCCTGCTCCGGCGTGCAGATGGTGTGGCTCGGCTACTTCAGCGCCTGCACGGTCGCCTTGTGGGCCGGTCGCAGCGACCGCGACTTTCTCGCGCGCCTGCCCGTGGTGAGCCTGTTCGTGATGGCGGGCAACATCGTGCGCAATGCAGTGCTCGTGGCCTGCGAAGGCGCCGGTCGGCCGCTCGCGCCGTGGGCGCACGAGACGCTGGGCTTGATCGTGCTCTCGATCGTCTGCGGCGGCATCGCATGGGCCGTGTCGTCGCGCCGCATGCGCGCCGCCGCGCAACCCTTCCCCTTTCACGGAGGCCGCCATGTCGATGCAGTTGCTTGATCGCTTGCTGTTCGCCAACCATTTCATGCAGCGCATTGCGCACAAGGCGGCCTTCGCGGCGGCCATGGTGCTGTGCATCGCCTGGTGCGCCGCCACGGCGGTGCACGCACCGGCGGCCCCCGCTGTCGCGCAGCCGGCCACATCCACGGCGTGGCCCGACACCTGGGACGGCGCACGCCTGCGTCCCCTGGCGCTCAGCGAGGTGGAGCAGCGCTTTGCCGAACACTTCCCGGGCGACATCGCCCGTATGACCGACGGCGCGCAAACCCTTGTGCTGCGCGAAGTGCGTACACCCACGCGCATGCTGCATCCGGCAGCCGACTGCTATCGCGCGCTCGGCTATCGCATCGACGAGGCGCGGCTGGAACGCGACCCACGCGAGCGGCTGTGGCGCTGCTTCCTCGCGGACAGGCCCGGCACGCCCAGGTTGCGCGTGTGCGAACGCATCGTCGACGCGGCAGGCGCCGCCTTCACCGACACGTCGGCCTGGTACTGGGCGGCGGCCAGCGGCAAGTCCACGGGGCCATGGCAGGCCATCACGACGGCACGGGTGGTCGAATGAAACATGCACTTCTTGCCCCCTCTCCCTCTGGGGAGAGGGTTGGGATGAGGGCTCCGTGCCATTGATCATTCAGGGCGATGGACAGGCCCGATGCCCTCGCCCCGCCCCCTTGCTGCAAAGGCCCAACTGGCGACGCCCTGGGCGGGGCCGATTTTCGGCATATAATCATCGGCTCGGAAACGCGGGAATAGCTCAGTTGGTAGAGCGCAACCTTGCCAAGGTTGAGGTCGAGAGTTCGAGACTCTTTTCCCGCTCCAGTTTTCTTTATCGCAGTCCACCGGACTGCGATTTCATTTGTGCATTGCACTTCGCACCGCCTGAACTCGCTCGGGCCGCTGCCGGAACACCTGGCTCGCGTGCGACAAGATCCCAAAGCCTGACGACAACGCCTGTCGATCATCGCGCGATGCGCTTTCACAGGGGCCCGCCCCCCCTGCATGCCGGTGCAGTGTTTCTCGCTTGGCAGCACTTGATAAGGCCCATGGATTTGTCGTTCCGGCCAGGCGCAAGCCACCGTGATACCCGAAGGTATCGCGAGGACTTGCAACAACACCAAGGCGGCAAGGACGCGGTTCATCGACCCTCCGGATCGGCTGGACGGCTATGGTGCCGTCGCGCCGCTGTGGCAAGCTCGCATGCCGCAACTCAACGACTTCGACGAGACTGCACCCCGTGAAGAAGATCCTGCGCTACCTGCTCTACGTGGGCCTGGCCCTGGGCGTGACGGCGGCCGTGGCCGTCGTGCTGATCGTCAAGATCGCGCTGGCGCCAGCGGCCGGGGAGTGGGCGACGCGGGTGCAGGCCGGGCCGATCGGGTTCGACGTCGGCGTGCCGACGGTGATCCGCGTGGCCACCGCGCCATGGTTCGCGCCCTGGCTGGACGGCCGCTCCCTCGGTACCCGCTACGGCCCGGTCCGCTTTGCCTGGAACGACCCGAAGCAGACCCTCGAACTGGTCTGCGCCCCCTGCAGCGCCACCGTGCCCGAACTCGGCGCCAAGCCCATCAGCGTCGACCGCCTGCGCATCACCGTGCACCGCGACGTCGTCGTGCTGACCGGCACGCTGGAGGCCATGACGCCCGGCTCCACCGCCTCGACGCTGCGCGGCCATTGGGACGGCCGGCTCTCGCAGACCAAGCTGCAACTCAACGTCGACATGGACGAAGGGCCGATCGACAAGTGGTATGCCGTGTTCGCGCCGGCCGTGCCCGACCTGCAGCGCGCACGCATCGGCGGCGCGATGTCCTTGCGCGCGCAACTCGCGCTTCCGGCCGACAGCTTCACGGTGCAGCCGAAGATCTCGCAGTTCACCGTCGAGGGGCTGGGCACCGATGTGTTGCTGAGCAACCGCAGCAGTTGCGGCCCGTCGGCCAGGCTGTCGCCGGAGAGTTGGCTGGCGCGCGCGGTCATCGCAGCGGAAGACCAGCGCTTCTTCGAGCATCCGGGCTACGACCTGACCGAACTGGGTGCCGCAGCCGCCGCCAACCAGAAGGCCGGCCAGATCGCGCGCGGCGGAAGCACCATCAACCAGCAACTCGCCAAGATGCTGGTCACCGGCAGCGAACGCACCGGCGAGCGCAAGCTGCGCGAGATGCTCTATGCGGTCGAGATGGAACAGACGCTCGGCAAGGCCCGCATCCTGCAGATCTACCTCGACAACGCGCCCTGGGGCGACGGCATCTGCGGCGCCGAGGCGGCAGCGCGGCGCTACTTCAAGCGCGGCGCGGCGCGGCTCGACCCCTCGCAGGCCGTGTGGCTGGCCGCGATGCTGCACAAGCCCGATGCCGAACTCGCCGACTGGAAGCGCACGGGCAACATCAACACCGCGCGCGCCAAGTGGGTGGCCGAGAACATGCACACCGTGAGCAAGGGCCAACGCGATGCGACGGCGCGCACAGTGGCCAACGCCCGCTTCGCTCCACCGCCCTGAGGAATGACACAGGAAGACACCGAGGCGATCGAACGCGCCACCTTGGCGGCCGTCGCGCCGCGCGCCGTGGAGGAACTCGACGGATGGCTGCTGCCCTTCGACAGCGGAACGGTCGGCCGCGCGAAATCCGCCGTGCCGCTGCGCCATGAAGCGCCGGCGGACGCCGCCGGGCTGGCCGAATGGATCGGGCAACGCTATGCCGCGCAGGGCTTGCGGGCCGCGTTCCGCATCGCCGACCTGGCTTGCTTTGATGCCCTTCACGTAGCCCTGCAGGAACGCGGCTGCCAGCGCGGCAAGCCCACCCTCACCCAGACGGGCGACCTGCGCGCGCTGCTCGCGCTCGCCCCCGGCGCACCAGGCGACGTCGACACGGCGCCCGACGCCGGCTGGGCCTCGGTCTTCCTCGGCGAGGGCTTCGACCCGGTCGATGGCGAAAGCCGCGTCCAGGCCTTGAGCCGCGCCGCCGGCACGCTGTTCGGCAGCGTACGGGAAGACGGCCGCACCGTCGCCGCCGGGGCGATGGCGCTGGGCCACGGCTGGGCCAGCCTGCACGGCATGCGCACGGAGCAATCGGCATGGGGGCGCGGCCTCGCCGGACGGGTGATGGCCGGGCTGGCGCGAGCCGCCCTGGCGCGTGGCTACCAGCGGGTGTTCCTGCAGGTCGAGGCCGGCAACGCGCCGGCGCTGGCCCTGTACCGGCGCGCGGGGTTCACTTCGCAATGGACCTATGAATACTGGACGCAAGACCCTGTCGGCACGCATGTCGGCGCCACACCCGGCGCAGAACTGACCGGCCGCTGAGCCTCGCGAAGCGCCCGATCGTGGTGCATCCGGCGCGCCGCGTGGTAGCGCGCGCATTGGCACATGTCTTGCGATTGTCATGTCAATGCAAACTGTCGCCACCCCTCCTCCTGCGGCTGTTGAGATCGTCGCGCTGACCAAGCGTTATGCGGCCGGCACGCCTGCTGCCGTCGACCAGATCGACCTGCGCATCGAAAGCGGCAGCTATTGCTGCCTGCTCGGCCCCTCCGGCTGCGGCAAGAGCACCACGCTGCGCATGATCGCCGGGCATGAATCGGTCTCCACCGGGGACGTGCTTCTGGACAACCGCAACATCACCAACCTGCCCGCCGCGGCGCGCGGCACGGCCATGATGTTCCAGAGCTTCGCGCTGTTCCCGCACCTCTCCGCGCTCGACAACGTGGCCTTCAGCCTGAAGATGAAGGGCGTCGGGAAGAACGAGCGCCACAAGCGCGCCGGCAACCTGCTCGAACGCGTCGCCATGGGTCACCTGGCCGACCGCAAGCCGGCCGAGCTCTCCGGCGGCCAGCAGCAACGCGTCGCGCTGGCCCGCGCGCTCATCACCGAACCGCGCGTGCTGCTGCTGGACGAACCGCTGTCGGCGCTCGACCCCTTCCTGCGCATCCAGATGCGCGCCGAGCTGCGCCGCTGGCAGAAGGAGCTGGGGCTCACCTTCATCCATGTCACGCACTCGCAGGAAGAAGCGATGGCGCTGGCCGACACCATGGTCGTGATGAACCACGGCCTGATCGAACAGGTCGGCTCGCCGCACGCCGTCTACAACCATCCGTCGAGCGAGTTCGTCGCACGCTTCATGGGCGGGCACAACGTCATCGATACGCCCGCAGGCCCCATCGCGGTGCGCAACGATCACATGCGCATTCGTGGTGCAGACGAGTCCGGCCTTGGTGCGGTGATCACCGATGTGGAATACCAGGGCACCTACGTGCTGCTCGGGCTGGAAGTCACGCAGGCCGCCGACGGGCGCAAAGGCGTGTCGGTGCTGCTCAACGAGTCGACCTTCCTGGGGCATCCGTACAGCGCAGGCGACCACGTCACGCTGTCGTGGGACGCCGCGGATGCCCGGGTGCTCGGGCCGGGTGTCAAGCGGCCTTCCGCACGCAGCACCCCCGGCCGCACGCCGCGGGATGAACTGGCTGCGGAAGCGGCCTGAAGCGCATGGCTTCCACGCGCCTCGACGTCGTGCGCCCGCCGTCTCCCGTGGCAACCGCCTGTCGCCCCTGCAGCGGTCCGACGCCGGGCTGACCCCGACTCCTTGCGCTTTTCACGTTGCTTTCCCTGTTCACCACCAACTCTGGAGGCCTTCCCATGTCCGACCCGACCGATTCTTCCAACCAAGGCATCCAACGCCGCGCGCTCGTCAAGGGCGGCGCGGGCCTCGCCGGCATCCTGGCCACGGGCATGGCCCCCTTCGTCCACGCGCAGGAAAAGATCGTGCTGCGCTACCTCGGCACCGCGGTGAACCAGGACAAGGCCATCGGCGAGAAGTTCAAGGCCGACACCGGCATCGAGATCCAGTACGTGGCCGTGACCACCGACGACGTGACCAAGCGCGCCGTCACCGCGCCCAACAGCTTCGACCTGATCGACACCGAGTTCTTCTCGCTCAAGAAGATCGTGCCCACCGGCAACCTCAAGGGCATCGACACCAAGAAGATCAAGAACGCCGACAAGATCACGTCGCTGTTCACCAAGGGCGAAGTCGCCGGCAAGAAGGTCGGCGACCAGGGCACGGCACCGAAGAAGGTGATCTACCTCGAAGGCGAGAAGTCGAAGAAGTTCTCGGCCACGCCGACGCAGTTCATGTCGTTGATCCCGACCACCTACAACGCCGACACGCTGGGCATCCGCCCCGACCTGATCAAGCGCCCGATCGACTCGTGGGCCGAGCTGCTGAACCCCGAGTTCAAGGGCAAGGCCGCGATCCTGAACATCCCATCGATCGGCATCATGGACGCGGCCATGGTGGTGGAAGCCAAGGGCATCCACAAGTACGCCGACAAGGGCAACATGACCAAGCAGGAGATCGACCTCACGATCAAGACGCTGATCGAAGCCAAGAAGGCCGGCCAGTTCCGCGCGCTGTGGAAGGACTTCAACGAGTCGGTCAACCTGATGGCCTCGGGCGAGGTGGTGATTCAGTCGATGTGGTCGCCCGCCGTGACCGCCGTGCGCACCAAGGGCATCGCCTGCAACTTCCAGCCGCTGAAGGAAGGCTATCGCGCCTGGGCCGCCGGTTTCGGCCTGCCGGCCACCTTGAGCGGCAAGAAGCTCGACGGCGCCTATGAATTCATCAACTGGTTCCTCGACGGATGGGCCGGCGCCTACCTCAACCGCCAGGGCTACTACAGCGCTGTGCTGGACACCGCCAAGACCAAGATGGAGGCCTACGAGTGGGCCTACTGGATGGAAGGCAAGCCCGCCACGCAGGACATCAAGAGCCCGCAAGGCGACGTGCTGGCCAAGACCGGCTCGGTGCGCGACGGCGGCAGCTACGAGCAGCGCATGGGCGGCATCGCCTGCTGGAACGCGGTGATGGACGAGAACGAGTACATGGTCCGCAAGTGGAATGAATTCGTCGCCGCCTGATTGACTCCCTCTCCCCTGCGGGGAGAGGGTTGGGGTGAGGGCGGCGGTGGTTGATGCAGTGCCTTCGTAACCGCCGCCAGCCCTCACCCTGCCCTCTCCCGGAGGGAGAGGGGAAAGACCTCGCAACACCATGAGCGCACCAGCATCTTCCGGCCATACCGCCTCCATGCCCACCCACACCATCAAGGCGTGGTGGCAGGCGGCGCCGTTCGCGCTGGTGTTCCTCCTCTTCTTCCTGATTCCACTGGCCTTGATCGCGATGGTCAGCCTGTGGAACTTCAACGAATACGAGCTGATCCCGGCCGTCACGTTGCGCAACTACCTGAGCATCTTCGAAGGCTGCTCGCACCTCACCGACAACGGCGACTACTGCGTCACGCTCAGCACCTACATCAGCACGCTCAAGTTCTGCTTGCTGGTCTGGGGCATCACGCTGCTGCTCGGCTTTAGCGTCGCGTACTTCCTCGCGTTCCACATCCGGTCACCGGGCATGCAGACGATCCTGTTCGTGCTGTGCACGGTGCCGTTCTGGACCTCCAACGTGATCCGCATGATCTCGTGGGTGCCGCTCCTGGGCCGCAACGGCCTGGTCAACGACTTCCTGATGGGCCTGGGCCTGGTGGCCCAGCCGGTCGAGTGGCTGCTGTTCTCCGATTTCTCGGTGGTGCTGGCCTTCGTGCACCTCTACACGATGTTCATGATCGTGCCGATCTTCAATTCGATGATGCGCATCGACCGTTCGCTGCTCGAGGCGGCCAGCGACTCCGGCGCATCGGGTTGGCAGACCCTCTGGAACGTGATCGTGCCGCTGTCGCGCACCGGCATCCTGATCGGCTCGATCTTCGTCATCACGATCGTCATGGGCGACTTCGTGACCATCGGCGTGATGGGCGGCCAGCAGATCGCCTCTATCGGCAAGATCATCCAGGTGCAGACCTCGTATCTGCAGTTCCCGCTGGCGGCGGCGAATGCGGTGATCCTGCTGGCAGTGGTGCTGATGATCATCTGGGGGCTGACGCGGCTCGTCGACATCCGCAAGGAGCTTTGACATGGAGCACACCGCATGAGACTCCCCATCGGAGAACACCGCGCCCCCGGCTTCTGGCCGCTGGCCTTCGTCTTCGGCCTGTTCGTGCTGTTCCTCTACGGCCCGATGATCACCATCTTCGTGCTGAGCTTCCAGGGACCCGAGGGTGGACTGACCTTTCCGCTGCGCGGCGTCTCGCTGCACTGGTTCCAGAAGCTGGCCGAAGGGCTGGGCACCGTCGACATCGGCGCGGCCTTCCGGCGCTCGCTGATGCTCGGCGCCGTCGTCATGCTCTTCACCGTCGTGCTGTCGGTGCTCGCGGGCCTCGCGTTCCGCAAGAAGCTCAAGGGCGGCAACGCGGTGTTCTTCATCACGGTGGCCAGCCTGATCATGCCGTCGATCATCGTGTCGCTCGGCATCGGCCTGCAGTTCCGGCTGCTCGACACCGGCATCAAGGACCTGCTCACCGCCATGGATGCCACCAGCACGCTGGAGAACTACGGCACTGCGCTCGGCCTGCTCACCTCGGCGCTCGGTGCGCATCTCACCTGGACGCTGCCCTTTGGCCTCCTGATCATGTTCGCCGTGTTCAACCGCTTCAACCCGGCTTACGAAGAGGCCGCACGCGACCTCGGCGCGACGCCATGGCAATCGTTCCAGCACGTGGTGCTTCCGCTGATCGGGCCGTCGATCGTCGGTATCGGCATGTTCGGCTTCACGCTGAGCTGGGACGAGATCGCGCGCACCTCGCAGGCCATCGGCGACGTCAACACGCTGCCGCTCGAACTGCAGGGGCTGACCTCGACCGTCACCACCCCATCGATCTACGCACTCGGCACCGTAACCACCATCGTGTCCTTCGCGGTCATGGGCATTGCGCTCGGCGCAGCCGCGCTGCTGCGGCGCCGCTCGGCCCGGAAGAAGTGAGCCCGGAAGCGACCGCTAAACTGAGCGCGCCATGCCCTCGCTGCTCGTCATCAATCCCAACACCTCCGAATCCGTCAGCCTGCTGCTGCAGCAATACGTGCAGCAGGAGGTTGGCGATGCCCTCGACGTCCACACGATCACGGCGCGATTCGGCGCCCCGTACATCTCGTCCGAAGCCAGCTATGCAGTGGCCAACCACACCGTGCTCGACGCCTGGGCGGCCGCGCTCGCGCAGGGTCGCAAGCCCGATGCGGTGCTGATCGGCTGCTTCGGCGACCCCGGCCTCTTCGCCCTGCGCGAGGGCGCCGGCGTGCCGGTGGGCGCGCTGGCCGAAGCGGCGTTCGCAGCGGCGGCCTGGCATGGCCGCTTTGCCATCGTGACGGGTGGCGAACGTTGGCGGCCGATGCTGCAGCGCCTGGCCGCCTCGCTCGGCCACGCGCAGACGCTGGCCGGCATCCACACCGTCGCGCCCACCGGCGCCGAGCTCGCCACCGACCCGGCCGGCGCACGCAAGTTGCTCGCGCAAGCCTGCCGCGAAGCCGCCGAACGCTTCGACGCACAGGCCATCATCCTCGGCGGCGCAGGCCTCGCCGGCATCGCCAACTGCATCGCCGAACAGGTGCCGGTGCCGCTCATCGACAGCGTGCAGGCCGGCGCGCAGTGGGCGCTCGACGCGGTGCGCGACGGGCAGAAGACAGCCGGGCCCGGCGGCTTCGGCGTAGCGTGGCAGAACGTCTCGCCGGAGATGGCCGCGCTGAGGTAGCGAAGCGCGCGCGGCGGCTCGAGCCAACACCCGCGTTGCTGGCGCGGTTCTGCGCTTGGTGCCACCATCCATCGGATGACCAGCGCAAACCCCACCTCCCACGTCACCCACCTCACCGAACTGCAGCCCGTCGCCACGCCGCGCGGCATCGACCACATCGTGGCGGGCGTCTCCACCAGCGACGGCGATGGCGTCAAGCTCACGCGCGTGCTGCAGCAGACCTTGCAGCAGCGACTCGACCCCTACCTGATGCTCGACGCCTTCGGCAGCGACAACCCCGGCGACTACATCGGCGGCTTCCCGAACCATCCGCATCGCGGCTTCGAGACCGTCACCTACATGATCGCCGGCCGCATGCGGCACCGCGACAGCGCGGGCCACGAAGGCCTGCTCTCGAATGGTGGCGTGCAGTGGATGACGGCCGGCCGCGGCCTCGTGCACAGCGAGTTGCCCGAGCAGGAAGACGGCGTGATGGAAGGCTTCCAGCTCTGGCTCAACCTCCCGGCGAAGGACAAGATGTGCGACCCTTGGTACCGCGACATCCAGAGCGCCGAGATCCCCGAGTACCTGACCCCCGCCGGCGTCCATGTGCGCGTGATCGCCGGCACGAGCCACGGCGTGCAGGGCGCGATGCAGCGCCAGCACACCGAGCCGCTCTACCTCGACATCACGCTGCCGCCCGGCGCCGAGTTCTGGCAGCCCCTGCCGGACGACCGCAACGCGCTGGTCTATGCGTTTCGCGAGTCAGTGTGGATCGGCAGCAGCGAGGTGCCGACCCGCCGCATGGCGATCCTGGCCAACGATAGCGGCAGCGACGGCCTGCGCCTGCGCGCCGCCGCCACCAACCACAGCCCGGCGCGCGCCCTGCTCATCGCCGGCAAGCCGCTGCATGAGCCGATCGCACAATACGGACCGTTCGTGATGAACACGCGCGAGCAATTGATGGAAGCGGTCCACGATTTCCAGAATGGGAGCCTGGGTTGAGCACCGCGGCGCCATGGCGAGCGAAGCCTTAGCGAGTTTCAGAGGGTGAGAAGATTTCGTAGCGAGGGCGTCGAGGTCGGGATGAGGAGCGGAGCCGCACTCACGTGCGGCGACAACGCAGTTGCGGCGAGGCTGACAATTGCGCGAAGCGCTTGTCATGCCGGAGCCGACACCGCAGGCCCGAGATCGGTGGCCGCAGTAGAAAGATTCTCATCCTGTGGGCAGAATGGTTTTCATGAGCACGCCCTACACCCCCGAGTCCACCGACCGCGCCGCGGTTGACCACCTGCCAGGCGCCACCGTCGTCGAGTTCGGCACCAACTGGTGCGGCTTCTGCCAACGCGCAGAACCGCTGATCGACGAGGCCTTCGAAGCCCATGCCGACGTGCGGCGCATCCGCGTGGAGGACGGCAGCGGCAGGGCCCTGGGCCGCAGCTTCCGCGTCCGGCTGTGGCCCACGCTGGTGTTCATGCGCGACGGCAAGGAACTCGCACGCGTGGTGCGCCCGACCAGCGCCGATGAAATCAGCCGGGCGCTCGCCCAGATCGTCGCGCCGGCTTGAACAGGATCTGCAGACCCGCGCACGCCCGATGTCGATTTCGCGTGCCCTCGTTCGACGTGTAGACAGGGCCGCCGCGCAGGGCCAGCCATCGACCGGCCGGCAGCCCTTTCACAACCCCAATCCTTCAGGAGTACCCGAGAAATGAAATTCATGGTCATCGTCAAGGCCGACGCCAACACCGAAGCCGGCGTCATGCCCTCCGAGCAACTGCTCACGGAGATGGGCAAGTTCAACGAATCGCTGGTCAAGGCCGGCGTGCTGCTCGCGGGCGAAGGCCTGCACCCCAGCTCCAAGGGCGCACGCATCCGCTACAACGGCGCGCAGCGCACCGTGATCGACGGACCCTTCGCGGAGACCAAGGAACTGGTCGCCGGCTTCTGGCTGATCCAGGTCAAGTCGAAGGCGGAGGCCATCGAATGGCTCAAGCGCGCGCCCTTCGGCGACGGCGCCGAGATCGAGATCCGCCAGGTGTTCTCGCCTGAGGATTTCGGCCCGGCCCTCACGCCGGAACTCAGGGCCAACGAAGAACGGCTGCGGGCAGAAGCCGCCGCACAACAACAGCAGCAGCAGCAGCATTGAGCGCCAGGCGGAACACACCATGCGATTCATGATCATCCGCAAGGCCGACGCCGAAACCGAATCCGAGACCAGCCCCGCAGGCCCCCAGCATGCGCAGCTGCTCCAGGACATGATGGCCTACAACCAGGCCATGCTCGATGCCGGCATCATGCGCGGCGGCCAGGGCCTCAAGCCCAGCTCGACCGGCGCACGCGTGCAGTTCAAGGACGGCAAACCCACCGTTACCGACGGTCCCTTCGCCGAGGCCAGGGAACTGATCGCCGGCTTCACGCTGATCGAGGTGAAGTCGAAGGAGGAAGCGCTCGAATGAGTGCGCCGCTGGCCCGCGAGCGACGGCCAAGGCAACGTGTCGCTGGAACTGCGGCAGCTCTATGAACTCGAGGACTTCGAAGGCGTGGCCGAGCCGCAGTTGAAGGACCTCGAGCAGCAGATGCACGCTTCGGCCGACGTGCCGCGCTGAAGCTCAAGAAGAACCAGGGAGACCGAATGCTGAAGAAGATCCTGCTCACCCTCTTGCTGCTGCTCGCGGCCGCCATCGCGATCGTGCTCGGGCTGGCCGCCGGCAAGCCCGACACCTTCCGGGTCGAGCGCAGCGTGACGATCCAGGCGCCGCCGGAGAAGATCGCGCCGCTCATCGAGAACTTCCAGAACTGGAGCACCTGGTCCCCCTATGAAAAGCTCGACCCGTCGATGAAGCGCGTGTTCAGCGGCGCACCCAGCGGCAAGGGCGCCGTCTACGCCTGGGACGGCACCGGGAATGCCGGCGCTGGCCGCATGGAGATCGTCGAGTCGATGCCTCAGCGGATTGGCATCCGGCTCGATTTCAGCAAGCCCTTCACGGCCCACAACATGGCCGCGTTCATCTTGCAAGCGCAGGGCGCAGGGGCAACGCAAGTCACCTGGTCGATGGAAGGCCCAGCGCCCCTGGTGTCGAAGATCATGCAGGTGTTCTTCAGCATGGACACGATGATCGGCACGGACTTCGAAGCCGGCCTTGCCAACCTCAAGGCCGCGGCGGAGAAGGTGTGAATATTTCTACTGCGGCCACCGATCTCGCTACGAAATCTTCACACCTTCTCGAATGACGTGAGCGCCACCCACAGTGCCATCGATGCGGTCTGGCGCATCGAGTCGGCACGGATCATTGCGACCCTCGCGCGCATCGTGCGCGACGTCGGCCTGGCCGAGGAACTGGCGCAGGACGCGTTGGTCACGGCACTGGAGAAATGGCCGCGCGAGGGCGTGCCCGACAACCCCGGCGCCTGGCTCGTGGCCGCTGCCAAGTACCGCGCGCTCGACGAACTGCGCCGTCGCAAGATGATCGAGCGCAAGCAGGATGAATACGGTCGCGAACTGGAAGTGCACGAGGCGCACCTGCACGTCGATTCCCACGAGGCACTCGACGACGAGGTGGGCGACGACCTGCTGCGCCTGATCTTCATCGCCTGCCATCCGGTGCTCTCGCCGGCTGCCCGTGCTGCGCTCACGCTGCGCCTGCTCGGCGGCCTCACGACCGACGAGATCGCCCGCGCCTTCCTCGTGCCCGAGGCCACGATGGCGCAACGCATCGTCCGCGCCAAGCGCACGCTGTCCGAGGCCCGGGTGCCTTTCGAAATGCCGCACGCGAGCGAGTTGCCGAAGCGCCTGGCATCGGTCCTCGAAGTGATCTACCTCGTCTTCAACGAAGGCTATGCCGCGACGGCAGGCGACACCTGGATGCGCCCCGCGCTTTGCGAGGAAGCGCTGCGGCTCGGCCGCATCCTGGCGGAGCTGGTGCCCGCCGAACCGGAGGTGCACGGCCTGGTCGCTCTCATGGAAATCCAGGCCTCGCGAACGCCGGCGCGCGTGGACGCGCAAGGCACGCCGATCCTCCTGCTTGAACAGGACCGGTCACGCTGGGACTGGTTGCTGGTGCAGCGCGGCCTCGCCGCCCTCGCGCGGGCGGAAGTGCTGAGCGGGGCGCTCGGCGAGGCGCTCGGCCCCTATGCGATGCAGGCCGCCATCGCCGCCTGCCATGCACGCGCCCGCACGCCCGATGCCACCGACTGGCTCCGCATCGCCGCGCTTTACGACGCGCTCGCGCAACTCACGCCCTCGCCCGTCATCGAACTCAATCGCGCGGTCGCGCTGTCGTTCGCCTTCGGTCCGGCAGCAGGCCTGGAGGTGGTCGACATGCTCGTCGCCCAAGGCGCCTTGCGCGGCTACCACCTGCTGTCCAGCGTGCGGGGCGACTTGCTCGCGAAACTCGGCCGCGCGGACGAAGCACGCGCCGAGTTCGAAGCCGCCGCGGCGCTCACGCGCAACGCCCGCGAGCGCGCCTTGCTGCTCGACCGCGCGGCCAGTTGTGCTTCTCCATAGCCTTCGGGCCTTTACGTTCACCGAACTTTACGCACGCTCACCGCCGGCTCACGCTTGCGACACAGAGCGATCCCACACTCCCTCTCACCTGCTGCCGAGTGGCATCAGTCTTCTTCGAAAGGAAGCTTTCTCATGATCTCGCTCACCCAACGTCTCGTCTCCGCCGGCTTGCTGGCAACCGCGGCCTTCGCCGCTTCGGCCCAGGCGCCCGCAGCACCCGCCACCGCGCCAGGCGCGCCCGCCGCCGAGCAGCGGATGGACCGCCAGCAACGCGATGGCAAGTTCTTCGAACGCATGCAGGCACGCCACGCGCAGCGCCAGGCCGCCTTGAAGGCCAAGCTCAACCTGAGCGCCGCGCAGGAAGGCGCATGGTCGACCTACACCGCGGCCACCGCGCCACCGGCGCGCCCACCGCAACGGCCTGACCGCGCCGAGTTCGAAAAGCTCACGACGCCGCAGCGCATCGACCGCATGCAGGCGCGCCAGGCCGAACGCCAGGCCATGTTCGCCAAGCGCGCAGACGCGACGAAGAGTTTCTACGCCGCTCTCTCGCCGGAGCAGCAGAAGACCTTCGACGCCGAGTCCCTGGCCATGATGCGCCACGGCCCGCGCGACGGCCAGGACCACCACGGCCATCGTCCGCCGCCGCCCGCGAAGGGTTGAAGCCGAGGCCGCGTCGGCGGCCTCTCAAAAGACACGAAGCCCGCGGCGCGCATGCACCGCGGGCTTCTTCACGTGCTTCTTCACTCAGGGCGCCATCCGCTCACTTTGGCGTGCCTGTCTCGTGCGCCGGATTGGTCGGCACGTCCGGCCGCTCACCCTTCTCGCCGCCGCGGAAGGTGGGGCGTGTCTTGTAGGTCTGCTGGCGCACCTCGGCACGCGTGGTGTCGCTGATCGGCGTGGGCATCACGTTGGGTTGATGGTTGATCGTGGTGCTCGCCTCGCCGCCGGGCGTCAACGAATTGGCCGGGGTGCGATTGTGGATGCGCGCTTCGGTGCGCACAGCGTCACGCGATACCGGCGCATCGACGCTCGCGCCCGGTTGCACCGGCTCAGGCTTCTGCGCCATTGCACTGCCCGCGACGGCCAGCATGCCCGCCAGCAGGGTGGATGAAATGAGTTGCTTCATGGTGTCTTCCTTTGGATGGGTTGGAAATCTCCGGCTCCTTGCAGAACCGTGAAATCACCGTAGGCCGCCGGCCCAGCGCCGGAATGTGGTCATCGGACAGACACCCCTGTAGGAACAGGCCGCCGTGAGTCGAAGGAGCGGCCTGAACGTCGCGCACTCCTACAGGCACGGCCATGCCCGCGCCGTACAACGACTAATCCATGACTCATCAACCACCCGCCACGCCCGTCATGCAATACACCCCCGCATCGCTCAAGGTGATGACGGTGAACACGCACAAGGGCTTCACCGCGCTCAACCGCAAGTTCATCCTTCCTGAACTGCGCGATGCGGTGCGCACCGTCGGCGCGGACGTGGTGTTCCTGCAGGAAGTGCAGGGCACGCACGAGCGCCATGCGCGCAATCATGAGAACTGGCCCGACACGCCGCACTACGAGTTCCTCGCCGAGACCATGTGGCCGCAGTTCGCCTACGGGCGCAACGCGGTGTATCCGAAGGGACATCACGGCAACGCGGTGCTGTCGAAATTCCCGATCGTGGATTTCCGGAACCATGACGTGTCCATCGCCGGCCCCGAGAAGCGCGGCCTGCTGCATTGCGCGCTGCGCCTGCCCGGCCGGGCCAGCGACGTGCATGTGATCTGCGCGCACCTGGGCCTGGCCGAAGGGCACCGCCAGCAGCAACTCGAGCTGCTCTGCCACATCGTGCGCGACGAGGTGCCGGCCGATGCCGCGCTGATCGTGGCCGGCGACTTCAACGACTGGCGTGGCCGCGCGCACGACGTGCTGGCCGAAGGTGCGTCATTGCGCGAGGTCTTCGTGCAGGCCAACGGAAGCGCCGCGCGCACCTTCCCGTCGCGCTTTCCGCTGCTGCCGCTGGACCGCATCTACGTGCGCAACGCGGGCGCGCATGCACCCGTGGTGCTGCCGCGCAAGCCCTGGTCGCACCTGTCGGACCATGCGCCGCTGGTGGCCGACATCGAACTTTGAAACGACACGGAGAACCGCCCCATGAGCAGCCGCTGGACCACCGGCAACAACGTCGAACTGCTGGAGAACGGCGAAAGCTTCTATCCGCGCGTGTTCGAGGCCATTGCCAACGCCGAGCGCGAAGTGATCATCGAGACCTTCATCCTGTTCGAGGACAAGGTCGGCGAGGGCCTGCGCGACGCCATGCTCGCGGCGGCGCAACGCGGCGTGAAGGTGGACCTCATGGTTGACGGCTTCGGTTCGCCGCATTTCTCGCATGCATTCGTCGAGGGCCTGACCCGCGCCGGCGTCAAGGTGCGCGCCTTCGACCCCGGCAGCCCGGTGCTCGGCAAGCGCGTGAACCTGCTGCGCCGCATGCACCGCAAGATCGTGGTCATCGACGGCGTGCTGGCCTTCGTGGGCGGCATCAACTTCTCGGCCGACCATCTCGCGGACTTCGGCCCCAAGGCCAAGCAGGACTACGCGGTGGCCTTGCGCGGGCCGATCGTCAACGACATCCATCGCTTCGTGCTGCATGCCATCGCGGCCGGCGGCAAGGGCCACCGCTGGTACCGCCGCCGCGTGGAAGCAGCCACGCCGGACGTGCAGGCAGGTCAGGCTGCAGGCGATGCCGACGTGCTCTTCGTCACGCGCGACAACCGCCACCACACCAACGACATCGAGCGCCACTACCGCGCCGCGATCCGCTCGGCGCGCCACCGCATCACCATTGCCAATGCGTACTTCTTCCCAGGCTACACCTTGATCCGCGAGATGCGGCGCGCGGCCCGGCGTGGCGTCGACGTGCGGCTGATCCTGCAAGGCGAGCCGGACATGCCGATCGTCAAGACGGCCGCACGCATGCTGTACCACCACCTTCTGCATGCGGGCGTGCGCATCTTCGAATACTGCGACCGCCCGCTGCACGGCAAGGTCGCATTGGTCGACGACAACTGGAGCACCGTGGGTTCCAGCAACCTCGACCCGCTCTCCCTCTCGCTCAACCTCGAAGCCAACGTGGTCGTGCGCGACAAGGCCTTCAACGCGGTGCTCGCCGGGCGGCTCGAGCACCTGATGCGCCACAGCTGCAAGCAGATCGAGAGCCAGCATCTCGACGACTGGAGCGGCTGGCGCCTGGTGCGCAGCTTCTTCATCTTCCACCTGATGCGCTGGTATCCCGCATGGGCCGGCTGGCTGCCGCCGCACGCACCACGGCTCGAGCGCGTGCGCGCCGGCCAGCACACGCCGGCCGGTGCAACCCGGACGGACGTGGCATGAGCATCCAGTCCGTCACCGCGCACCGTTGGTGGCCGTGGGCCAGGCGCATCGGCGTGGCCGGCTTCCTGGCCTTCGTGGTCTTCATGCTCGTGCACGAAGCCCGTGCGATCGACTGGCGTGAAGTCTTCGCGACGATGCGCGACTACCCGCTGCGGGTCGTGGCGCTGGCTGCCCTCCTGGCCTGGACCAGCCACCTGATCTACAGCACCTTCGACCTGGTCGGGCGGCGCTACACGGCGCACCCCTTGCGCCCTGGCTCGGTCATGGCGATCACTTTCGTGAGCTACGCCTTCAACCTCAACCTCGGGACGGTGGTCGGCGCGCTCGCGATGCGCGTGCGGCTCTACACGCGGCTCGGGCTGGAGGCGCCGGTCATCGCGCGCGTCGTCGGCCTGAGCATGCTGACCAACTGGCTCGGCTACTGCCTGCTGGCTGGCCTGGCCTTCCTGTTCTGGCCGGTGCCGATGCCCTCCGACTGGCACATGGGCACGGTCGCGCTGCGCGTGCTCGGCGGCGTACTGGTGCTGGCGTCACTGGCCTACATGGTGCTCTGCGCGGTCTCGAAGCGTCGCGAGTTCCACGTGCTCGGCCATGAAATCGACTTGCCGGTGCTGCGCCTGGCCTGCGTGCAACTCGCCATCTCGTGCGCCAACTGGTCGGTCATGGGCGCGACGATGTATGTGCTGCTGCTGGGCCAGGTCGCCTATCCCGTGGCGCTGGGAGTGCTGCTCATCGGCGCGATATCCGGCCTCATGTCGCGCGTGCCGGCCGGGCTGGGCGTGCTCGAGGCCGTGTTCATTGCCTTGCTCTCGCCGCCGCTGTCCAGTACCACGCTGATCGCGGCGGTGCTGACCTACCGCGCTGTCTACTACTGGGCGCCGCTCGCCGCCGCGACCGTGGTGTACCTGGCCATGGAGGCCCATGCGAAGAAGCTCGCCGCGCGCGCTTCCGCCGACGGTTCAACGTCAGGGCGGCAGCTCCAACCCTCCTGCTGACCTCGCCCACCCAACCGCGTCGACTGTCTACCCATCGCGGGCTCGCCGCCCTGCAAAGCCTTCAAAAACGGTACGCGTAGCGCAGCTTGACCAGGTTTTCCCCTGGGTTCGGCTCCCTGATGCCGCCATTGGACACATGCTGAAGGCGCAGCGAGACCTCATGGACGCCGCTCGCCCCAAAATTGCGCCCGAGCGCCAGCACCTCGGTGAACTGGAATTGCGTGCTGAACCTGCGGCTGTCGGTCTCGTAGTAGCCGTCGAACAAGGTCAAGCCGATGCCGAGGTCCATGAACCAGGGCGAAGCGCCTGCGTCGAATCGATAGCGTGCATTGGCGATCGCACCGATCTGGGTGTAGGTCTGCGCGCCCGAAAACTGCCGCTGGGCTCGCCAATTGCTCACGAAGAAATCGCCATGGGTGGTGACCTCTCCACCCCACATCTCACGGCGCGGCCCGAAGTTGTAGGTGACACCAACCGTGGCCACGTCGGACTTGGACCTGCCCTCCAGCGTGGTCCCGCCTTCCACGTAGACGCCCCAAGACGTCTGCATTTCGGATCCTTGTCGGTACTGGGCCATTGCCGGTCCTGCCAACACCACCATCAGACCAACACCCACACAGGCAGCCACCGTCTTTCGCACGCGCATCGGTTGAATCCCCCGCGGCAAATCGCGCCGCAACAAAAGATCTTGTTTTAACAATTGTGTACATAGAAACGGAAAATTACGCGGGACTTCGTAGGAAAGCTGACAAGCACCTTCTGATTTTTTGCTGCACTGCAGCAAAAAAACCCTCTTCCCCGTATAGTCGGGGCATGCGCATGCCAAACACCTCCCCCCGATTCTTCAATCCGCTGATGATCTGGACCGACGTCGCCCTCAAGACCAGCGAAATGCTGGTCTCTTCGGGTTCGGTCATCCAGATGCGCACCAGCCGCATGGCGGAACACGGCTTGCGGCCATCGCCTTCGGACATGCGCGAGATCCATCTGATGAGCGAGGAAAAGCTCGCAGCGGTCACCGAATCCGGCGCCGCCATCGCGAACCAGTTGCACACGATCAACTACGCCCTGGTCAATCGCGCGGTCCAGCAGTGGTTCCAAAGCCACCTGGCCCTGTGGTCGCTGGCCACCAGCTTCACCCCCGCACAGGCGATCACCCGCGGCCAGGTCTTCCTCGACGCCAGCACGCGCGTCGCGAACACCTGGAGCCAGCTTTCCAGCGCCAGCGCCCGCATAGCCCAGCGAGCGCTCAAACCCATCCACGCCAAGGCCACTTCCAACGCGCGCCGGCTGTCGTTGCCCCAACCCGCGGCCGCCTGACAGGGCTCAGCGCGCGCGCACCAGGCGCAGCAGCGCGATTTCCGAAGGCGCACCAAAGCGCTTCGGCGGCCCCCAGTAGCCGGTGCCCCGGCTCACATAGACCCACATGTCGCGCAGCCGGTGCAGCCCGGCCGTGAACGGTTGCTGCAGCGGCACGAACAAGTTCCACGGAAAGAACTGGCCGCCGTGCGTGTGGCCGGAAAGCTGGAGCTGGAAGCCTGCGGCCGCTGCCGCCGCTGCGCTGCGTGGCTGGTGTGCCAGCAACACGCGCGTCGTGCTCGCCAGGGGCGCACCGGCCAATGAACCTTCCGGGTCGCTCGCCTGGGACGCGTCGAAATGGCCGGCGGTGAAATCGGTCACCCCCGCCAGCACCAGCGCCTCGTTGTCGCCAGTGGAGCGGCCCGGGGAATCCTGCCGCAGCACCACATGCTCGTTGAGCAGCACCTGCAGCCCGATCCGGCGCAATTCCGCGATCCAGGCCGGAGCGCCCGCGTAGTACTCGTGGTTGCCCGTCACCACGTAGGTGCCGTGTCGCGCTCGCAATCCACCCAGCGGTGCGATGTGGTCGCGCAGCTCGGGCACGCTGCCGTCCACCAGGTCCCCGGTGATCGCCACCACGTCGGCGTCGAGCGCATTCACCGCTTCCACCATGCGCAGGATGTAGCCCCGCTTGATGGTCGGCCCGACGTGAATGTCGCTCAGTTGGGCGATCGTGAAGCCTTCCAGCGCGCTCGGCAGCCCGGCGATGGGCACGTCCACCCGCCTCACACCCGCTGTGCGCCGTGCATTCACGAATCCGAGGAGGGAGGTACCGGTGGCCATCAACGGCACCGCTGCGGCGCTCCAGGAGGTCACCAGCGGCCAATCGACGGTCCAGAGCCCGACCCAGTTGCCCAGCCATGCGCCAAGCAGGCCGACATCGCGCACAAGCGTCAGCACGAACATCGACGAAAACCAGCCCATGCTGAGCAACCCGACCCACTTCCAGGTGTCCGAAACCGGCTTCGCGGACGAGCGCCGCCCGATGAACGGCAACGGCATCGTCACGGCGGAAATGGCGAGCAGCAGCAACAGTGCCGGCCACAAGGGCGTCAAGGCCGCCAGCGAAGGCAGCAGCCGCACCCCGATCAGGAGGTGCAGCAGCAAGGTCAGCAATGTGAGAGGGCGAAGCGGCATCTGGGCCTTGGGCGACGGGCATTCCCCGGGGCCCACCAGATGCAAGGCGCGTGCCCTGCATTCAAGGCACGTCTTCGATAGAAATCGAGATGCGGGCGCGGAAGTTCTTCACGCCTTCAGGAACTGAGTGCGCTGGTGGGCCAGACGAATGTCGCCCTGCTCGCTTCACCGACGCGCACCGTCAGTTCCTGCTTCAGCACCTGGCCATTGAGGGTCGCCTCCACCTCGTAGCGGCCCGGATCCAGCCGCGCCAGCAGGAACGGCCCCTCGGATTGGGCGCTCAGCAGCGGCTTGCCGGTGGCGGCATCCAGCACCCGCACCTTCACATTGGCCGTGAAATCCGCACCGTTCGCGTTCGACGCGTCCTTGACCGCGAATTCCAGCGTGGCCGCCCAGCGCGGAGACACCGTTTCCATGAACTGCGCCTCGTCCTTGCCGATGCCGCCACTCATGTACTCGATGCCATTGGCCATGTGGATCGGCGGATTGGCCGCCTGCGCCGTCAGCGCGCCGAGCAGGCCAGCGCCACAGAAAAACGCGACCGCCACGGGCCGCATCGTCGATTGCCAGGTTGTCATGAACCAACTCCTTTCAAAGTGCGTGTGACTTCCACAAGCACACTTTGCGCCGGCGACCTTAGGAGAACCTGATCGATGCCTCGCCGGCCCCTAAAGCCAGCCCGCCTTGCGAAACCGGTAGTAGAGGTAGCCGCTGGTGCACGCGATCAGCACCAGCGCCATCACGTAGCCGTAGCGCCACTTCAGTTCCGGCATGGCCTCGAAGTTCATTCCCCAGATGCCGGCGAAGGCGGTGCACACCGCGAAGATCGCCGCCCACGCCGCCAGGCGCTTGGTCACTTCGCCGTCCTCGATCGTCACCATCGACAGGTTGACCTGGATGGCCGTGCTGATCGTGTCACGCATCGACTCGATCGATCCGTTGATCCGGCCCAAGTGGTCCACTACGTCGCGGAAGTATTCCTGCGAACCCATGCAGACCTGCGGCACCCGCCCGCCGTGCAGCTTGTTGGCGGCTTCGAGGAGCGGCGACACCGCATGCTTGAGCACCATCACGCGCTGCTTCAGTGCATACAGGTTCTGGATGCTGGTGCGTGCATTGCGCTCGACGAAGATCTGCCGCTCGACCTGCTCGAGTTCCACCTCCAGCGCATCGATCACCGGAAAGTAGCGGTCCACCACCGCATCCATCAGCGCATACAGCACGAATCCCGCGCCATTGCGCAGAAGTTCGGGCTCACGTTCGCAACGCGCCCGCACGCCCAGGAACCCGGCCTTGCTGCGGCTTCGCACCGAAACCACGTAGTTGCTGCCTACGAAGACGTCGACTTCGCCGACGTGGAGCCCGTGTTCCTCACCACCCTCGACACGCTCCACCATCTGCATCACCACGAACAGCGAATCGCCGTACTCCTCGATCTTCGGCCGTTCGTGACCCTTGTGGGCGTCTTCCACGGCCAACGGGTGGAGCCCGAACTCCACCTGGAGTTCATCCAGTTCCTCCGGCGAAGGGTCGTTCAGCGCAACCCACACGAAGCATCCGGGCCGCAGCACGTAGTCGCTGATCTCGGCCACCGGGATGTCGGCCAGCTTGGCCCCGTCTTGATACGCAACGCAGTTGATCAGCATCGTGGATTGGCTCCGGGTGGCGGTGTGGTGGCTTTGCCAGGATTGTCCGGCCGGCCCGAGGGGCGCGGTTGTCCTTGCTACTTCTTCTTATTCTTCTTATTTAAATTAGTAGTAGTAGTAAGGGCAGCGGTCTTCTGTGGACAGTGCCATCTTTTCCTTTGCCTGCAAGGACTTGCGTCATCTCAACGGCTGTGCGCAGCCCCGCTTTCCAGCTGTCGCGCCAAAGCGAACAACATCGCGCCCGGATCGCGCGCTGTGGACAACCCCACAGTTGTGCCGGAACAGTCCCCAGACTTGTGCTTTGACAGCCTCCAACGGACTCGCTAAAGGAAGATATTCACGTCGAGGCGGCGTGCACAAGGATTAAGCAGATTGTTGATTCTCTTTTGAAATCAATGAGTTACGTCATCGTTACAGGTGAGTCCGACAGTTGTCCACAAAGTTGTCCAAGTTTTGTGGGGAAAGGTTGCGACGTGCACATGACGATGAGAGGGCGGGGTTGAACATTTCTTTTCGCTTGCAGTTGCGATGAGGAGGCGCGCCTTGATGACGCGGGTGGCAGGCTTTCGAGGCACGGTGCTGCGCAACAGGCCAAGGCGGGTGGTCCAGAGGCGCCATGGGCCGGCGTCGACAGTCACGGCGGGGATAGACCCTGATTGGCCAAACACTGCCCTGGAGGCGCTGAGCATCGCCCGCATGACGCACCCAGCCACATTCCGAGATGGCATGAGAAGGGCATCCCCGGGATCGAGATGCCGGTGCGCACCACGCTCATCAACAACCGCGCGGATTTCAAAACCGGCGACGCGCCCAAACCCCTGACGTGCGAGGTTCCGTGCGCCGCGACCTGGCCCGACGCCAGTTGTTGCGGCGAGCAACTGTTGCGCCGATGCCGCCCCGCAACGCGGGCGGGGCTGTTCCTGCTATCTCTTCTTATTCTTCTTATTCAAATTAGTAGTAGTAGATAGGGGCCGCCCCGGCCTGTGGACAGCCCCCTATTTCCGTTTGCGGACAAGCACTTGCATCTCCTCAACCACTGTGCGCACCCATGCTTCCGGGCTGTCGCGCGGAGGCGAACAACATTGCGGGCGGGACCCGCGCTGTGGACAACCCCTTGCTTGTGCCGGAACTCTCCCCAGACTTGTGCTTTGACAGCGTGCCAAGGACTTGATAAAGAGGAAAAATTGCGTCTTCGCGGTAGTGCCTGCGAATTAAGCAGACTGTTGATTTCCTTTGTAAATCAATGACTTACAAGGGTCCTACACAGTAGTCCGACAGTTGTCCACATGGTTGCTCAAGATTTGTGGGGAGAAGGTTGTGACGGGGTCATGACGACGTTGCTGTCATGACGAACGCAACGCTCTAGCTCGGAAGTTTTCATTCCCAAGACCGGTAGCATCGACTTCTTGAAACCGAGGGCTCGGAACCTGCGCTCTGCCCCCGGCTGGCAGATCGAAGGTCCGAAAAAGTACCGGATGAATCAGGCAATCGCCAAGCGCGCCTGGACGCGCGACGAACTCATCGCAGCGTTCAATTTGTATTGCCAACTGCCGTTCGGCAAGCTTCACAAGACCAATCCGCAAATCGTCCAGCTCGCCAGGTTGCTGGATCGATCGGCATCCTCGGTCGGAATGAAGTTGGTCAACTTCGCGAGCTTCGATCCGGCCATCACTGCCACCGGCCGTGTGGGGCTCAAGGCCGCGTCGCGACTCGACAAGCAGATCTGGGATGAGTTCAATGCGGACTGGGAAGACATGGCGAGCGAGAGCCAAACGGTGCTCGAACGACTGGCTGCCTCTCGTGGAGAGGTTTTGCCGCCCTTGGAGGACGTTCTCGACACACAGGACGCTTTCGCCGAAGGTCGCACTCGAGCAGCCACAGTTAGGGTTCGAATGAACCAGGCGTTCTTCCGGCGAACCGTGTTGGCCAGCTATACGGGACAGTGCTGCGTGAGCGGGCTATCGCAGCCCTCATTGCTGGTTGCAAGCCACATCGTTCCGTGGGGCAAGGACAAGGCGAATCGCCTGAATCCGCGCAACGGCTTGCTGCTATCCGTCCTGCACGACAAGGCGTTCGACCGCGGCCTCATGACCATCGGCGAGGATCACAAGGTCGTCTTGTCCGGCGTGCTCAAACACAACCCTGACGCCTTCTCGCGCCAGGTGTTCATGCCATTGGAGGGACAGCGAATGAGCCTGCCGGAGCGTTTCGAGCCAGACCCGGCATTGCTCGCTCACCATCGCGAAAACATATTCGTGGGGGCCTGATTCACCAAGGTCGAGCGGGAATGCAAACGCCACCCGAAGGTGGCGTTCGACGACAAGCGACCGGAGGGTCCCCGCAGCCTACACGTCGATATTCGCCGCCCGCAGCGCATTCTGCTCAATGAACTCCCGCCGCGGCTCCACCTCATCCCCCATCAGCATCGTGAACACGCGGTCCGCTTCGATCGCATCGTCGATCTGCACGCGCAGCAGGCGTCGCACGTTCGGGTCCATCGTCGTTTCCCACAACTGCTCGGGGTTCATCTCGCCCAGCCCCTTGTAGCGCTGGCGCGAGGTGGTGCGCTCGGCTTCGCTGATCAGCCATTTCATCGCGATGCGGAAGTCGCCCACGCGTTCTTCCTTGGCACGCTCGCCTTCGCCGCGCTTCACCACGGCCTGGTCCGACAGCAGGCCGCGAAAGGTGTTGGCTGCCTCGGCCAGCGCGGCGTAATCAGCGCCGTGGACGAAGTCCTGCGTGATGACGCTGCTCTTGATGTTGCCGTGATGGCGCCGACTGATGCGCAGCAGCGGCTTGTCGGTGCGCACGTCGAACTCGCTGGCCACTTCGGCCGGCACGCCGGTGGTGTTGAGTTCGCGCAGCTTCGTTTGCAGGGCCACGGCCGACGCTTCGGCGCTGGCGGTCGTGTCGAGGTCCAGCCGCACGCCGTCGGCGATCGCGCGCAACGCTTCGGCGTCCATGAAGTTGCGCAACCGCGCGATCACAGCCTCGGCCAACTGGTGCTTGCGCGCCAGCTCGGCCAGCGTGTCGCCGCTGAGGGTGGCCGACTTCTCTCCGCCAGTCTCGATGCTCGCGTCCTTCAGCGCCACCTTCAGCAGGAAGGCATCCAGCGCAGGCCCGTCCTTCAGGTACTGCTCTTCCTTGCCGACCTTCACCTTGTAGAGCGGCGGCTGTGCGATGTAGATGTGGCCGCGCTCCACCAGCTCCGGCATCTGCCGGTAGAAGAAGGTCAGCAGCAGCGTCCGGATGTGCGCGCCGTCCACGTCGGCGTCGGTCATGATGATGATGCGGTGGTAGCGCAGCTTGGCGACGTTGAAATCGTCCGCGCCGCCGCCCGACGTGGTCGCACCCGCGCGGCCGATGCCGGTGCCGAGCGCGGTGATCATGGTCAGGATTTCGTTGCTGGTCAGCAGCTTCTCGTAGCGTGCCTTCTCGACGTTCAGGATCTTGCCGCGCAGCGGCAGGATGGCCTGGAACTTCCGGTCGCGGCCCTGCTTGGCGGAGCCACCAGCGGAGTCGCCCTCCACCAGGTAGACCTCGCACAGCGCCGGGTCCTTCTCCTGGCAATCGGCAAGCTTGCCGGGCAGGCCCATGCCGTCAAGCACGCCCTTGCGGCGCGTCATCTCGCGTGCCTTGCGGGCGGCTTCACGTGCGCGGGCTGCTTCAACGATCTTGCCGCAGATGATCTTGGCGTCGTTCGGCCGTTCCTGCAGGTAGTCGTTCAGCAACTTGCCGACGATGTCTTCCACCGGCGCGCGCACTTCGCTGGACACCAGCTTGTCCTTGGTCTGGCTCGAGAACTTGGGCTCCGGCACCTTCACGCTCAGCACGCAGCACAGGCCTTCGCGCATGTCGTCGCCGGTGACCTCGACCTTCGCCTTCTTGGCGAACTCGTTCTCTTCGATGTACTTGTTGATGACGCGGGTCATCGCGGCGCGAAGGCCGGTGAGGTGGGTGCCGCCATCACGCTGCGGGATGTTGTTGGTGAAGCAGAGGACCTGCTCGTTGTAGCCGCTGTTCCACTGCATCGCGACCTCGACGCCGATGTGCGTGCCGGGGATGCCGCCGTAGGTGTCGGCCGGGCGCTCGCCCTCCGCATAGAACGAGTTCGGGTGCAGGACAGTCTTGCCCTTGTTGATGAACTCCACGAAGCCGCGCACGCCGCCGGCGCCCGAGAAGTCGTCTTCCTTGCCGGTGCGCTCGTCCTTCAGGCGAATGCGAACGCCGTTGTTCAGGAAGCTCAGTTCGCGCAGGCGCTTGCTGAGGATCTCGTAGTGGAAGTCCGAGTTCTCCTTGAAGATCTGGACGTCGGGCAGGAAGTGCACCTCGGTGCCGCGCTTGTCGGTGTCGCCGATGACCTTCATGGGCGAGACTTCGACACCGTCCACCGTGTCGATCAACCGGTTCTGCACGAACCCACGGCTGAATTCGAGCTCGTGGATCTTGCCTTCGCGGCGCACCACCAGGCGCAGCATCACGCTGAGCGCGTTCACGCAACTCACGCCCACGCCGTGCAGGCCGCCCGAGACCTTGTAGCTGTTCTGGTTGAACTTGCCGCCGGCATGCAGTTCGGTCAGCGCGATCTCCGCCGCCGAGCGCTTGGGCTCGTGCTTGTCGTCCATCTTCACGCCGGTCGGGATGCCGCGGCCGTTGTCGGTCACGGAGATCGAGTTGTCGGTGTGGATGGTGACGACGATGTCGTCGCAATGGCCGGCCAGCGCTTCGTCGATGGAGTTGTCCACCACTTCGAACACGAGGTGATGCAGGCCGGTGCCGTCGGAGGTATCGCCGATGTACATGCCGGGGCGCTTGCGCACCGCTTCCAGGCCTTCGAGGATCGTGATGGAGCCTTCGCCGTACGAGGTGTCGGGCGGGGTGATTTCAATTGGAATCGCACTGTCGATTTCCGGGGTGTAGACCGGTTCGGTGTGCGGTACTTCGGGCTTGTTCTCTTCGCTCATCACTTTCCTTCCTCGGGCGACTCGGTGCGAGTCACCGTTCTCTCTGTTCCAGGGATACCGCGGAACTGGCGTTGCCAAGCCTGCGGTATCGCCCCTGCAAGGGGGGCAGGCTGCTCACAATCAAGTGAGGCCAAAAGGCCGTTTTGCTATATCCGCATCGGCATCACGACGTATTTGAACGAAGCGTTTTCCGGAATGGTCAGCAGCGCGGAGCTGTTCGAATCGGCCAACTCCAGCTTGACCATGTCCTGGCTCATGTTGGCCAGCGCCTCGATCAGGTACGTGACGTTGAAGCCGATCTCGATCGCGTCGCCGCCATAGTCGATGTCGAGCTCGTCCTGCGCTTCTTCCTGCTCGGCGTTGTTCGACGCGATGCGCAGCGTGCCGGGCTCGATGTTCAGTCGCACGCCCTTGAATTTCTCGCTCGTCAGGATGGCGGTGCGCTGCAGGCTGGCCAGCAGCGGCGCGCGGCCCAGCGTCACGGTGTTCTTGTGATTCTTGGGAATCACGCGGTTGTAGTCGGGGAACTTGCCCTCGACCAGCTTGGTGACGAACTCCATGCCGCCGAAGCTGAACTTCGCCTGGTTGCTCGCGAACTGCATCTCGATGACGGGCTGGTCTTCGCCACCGGCATCGCTGAGCAGGCGCTGCATTTCCAGCACCGTCTTGCGCGGCAGGATCACTTCCTGGCGCGGCACTTCGACGTCGAGCGTGGCCGACGCAAAGGCCAGCCGGTGGCCGTCGGTCGCGACCAGGCTCAGCTGCTTGCCTTCGGCGACGAACAGGATGCCGTTCAGGTAGTAGCGGATGTCATGCACCGCCATCGAGAAGGAGACCTGGCTCAGCAAGTCCTTGAGCGTCTTCTGCGGCACGCTGAACACCGGGCCGAAGCTCGCGGCTTCCTGGACCAGCGGAAAGTCTTCCGCCGGCAGCGATTGCAGCGTGAAGCGGCTCTTGCCGCCCTTGAGCACCAGCTTGCTCGCGCTCGATTCCAGGCTCACCGTCTGGTCGGCCGGCATGGTGCGCAGGATGTCGATGAGCTTGCGCGCTCCGACGGTCGTCGTGAAGTTGCCCTCGTCACCGCCGAGCTCGGCAGTGGTGCGGATCTGGATTTCGAGATCGCTTGTCGTCAGTTGCAGTTGCCCGCCAGTCTTGCGGATCAATACGTTGGCCAGGATGGGCAATGTGTGGCGGCGCTCCACGATGCCGGACACCGATTGCAGCGCGGCGAGAACCTTGTCTTGTGTGGCCTTCAGGACGATCATGCTTGGCTCTTCCTATTCTTTCTTTGAGTTGCGTTCCAACACTTGAGATCATTCAGCCCTTGAGCGTCTGCTCCAGGACGTGCAATTGCTGATTCAGTTCGGTGAGCTGCTGCCGCTCGCCGGAGATCTTGCGCACCGCGTGCAGCACGGTCGTGTGATCGCGTCCGCCGAACAGCTCGCCGATCTCCGGCAGGCTCTTCTGCGTGAGTTCCTTGGCCAGGTACATCGCGATCTGGCGCGGCCGCGCAATGCTGGCCGGGCGCTTCTTGCTGTACATGTCGGCGACCTTGATCTTGTAGTAGTCGGCCACCGTCTTCTGGATGTTCTCCACCGAGATCTGGCGGTTCTGGATCGACAGCAGGTCGCGCAGCGCCTCGCGCGCGAGCGCGATCGAGATCTCTTTCTGGTTGAAGCGCGAGTACGCGAGGATCTTGCGCAGCGCGCCTTCGAGTTCGCGCACGTTGGAGCGCACGTTCTTCGCCACGAAGAAGGCCACTTCCTCGGGCATCTCCGCCGACTCGGCGCGCGCCTTGTTGATCAGGATGGCCACGCGCATCTCGAGCTCAGGCGGCTCGATCGCCACCGTGAGCCCCGAATCGAAGCGCGACACCAGCCGCTCGTGGATGTCGGCCAGACCCTTGGGATAGGTGTCGCTGGTCATCACGATGTGCGACTTCTTGGCGAGCAAGGCTTCGAAGGCGTTGAAGAACTCTTCCTGCGTGCGGTCCTTGTTGGCGAAGAACTGGACGTCGTCGATCAGCAGCAGATCGAGCGAGTGGTAGCGCTCCTTGAATTCATCGAAAGTCTTGCGCTGATAGGCCTTGACCACATCCGACACGAACTGCTCGGCATGGATGTAGAGAACTTTCGATTCGGGCCGGTCCTGGAGCAAGCGGTTACCCACAGCGTGCATCAAGTGGGTCTTGCCCAAACCAACGCCACCGTAGATAAAAAGCGGGTTGTAGAGGTGCCCCGGCATGCCGGCCACGTGCATGGCCGCGGCGCGCGCCATGCGGTTGGCCGTGCCCTCCACCAGGGTCTCGAAAGTGAGACCGGAATTGAGGCGGTTCTTGAAACCCGTGGCGACCGGGTCCTCGCCGGGTCCGGCCACGTCGCGGGGCACGTCCGTCTCCGCAAGCGCCACCATGGGTGAAGACCGCACGGGCATTTCGCGCGGAGCAAGCGCTAACTCAACTGCCACTGGCTGGCCATAAAGCTTCTCTGCCATGGCGGCGATGCGGCCAGCGTACTGGGCGCGGATCCAGTCCAGCTTGAAGCGGTTGGCCACGAACACGGTCATGCGCGACAGGTCGTCTGCGACCTGCGCGGTGAGCGGTTTGATCCAGGTGTTGAACTGCTGTTCGGACAGCTCCTGCGCGAGCTGGTCGACGCAAGCCTGCCACAGGCTGTCGCCGATGCTGTCAGTCGACATGGGGCTGCGGACGAATGGTGAAACCCTCTGTCATCTCTTGTTTGTGTTGTGGATATTTGCTGTGCGAAGCGCCGGGCATTCTAACTTGTCAAAAACTTATCCACACGTCCGCGACGTGCCGGGAAAGCCCGAGTAAACCTGCCGACATTGTTGCCACACAAAATGTCTGCGATAATCGCGGGTTTCCCTGAATGCCTCTTAGTGTGTGTGTTTCGGGGGCGTCCGGCCCGTCGTCATTCATCCGACATCGATCGATGAGCCAGATTAATCAGGAAGAACCATCATGAAACGCACCTACCAAGCATCCAAAGTCCGCCGCGCCCGTACCCACGGTTTCCTCGTCCGCATGAAGACCCGTGGCGGTCGCGCTGTCATCAACGCACGTCGCGCCAAGGGCCGCAAGCGCCTGGCCGTCTGACGGCAGCCTCGCGGGCGCCGTTGCCGGCAACCAGTCCATCGGAGCCATCGCCCGCAACTTCTGCAGGCGCATCGGATTCCATGCAACGGCTCAAGACCCGCGCGCAATTCCAGGCCGTCCTCGCGGGTTCCACCGTGGCGCGCACTGCTCACTTCGCCCTGCACCGTTGTGCGCTCGATGGCCCATCGCTTTCCGCTGAACCCCCCACTGCCGCTGCGCCGCTGTTCACCGTCGACGACGTGTGGATCGGCGCCATGGTGCCCAAGCGCTGGGCCAAGCGGGCGGTGACGCGCAATGCGATCAAGCGTCAGGTCTACAACGTGAGCGCCCAGTCGGGCGCCGCCTTGCCGCGCGCGGCGCATGTGGTGCGCCTGCGCGCCGCCTTCGATCGCAAGGAATTCATCAGCGCCAGCTCCGAGAAGCTGAAGGCGGCCGTACGCGCCGAGCTTCAGCAACTGCTGGCGCGCGCCACCGCGACCACGTCTGCGGGCGCTGCAACCGCCGGCAGGAAGGCGAGGCCGTGATGCAGCGGCTGCTGGTCGGCTTGGTCAAGGCCTACCGGCTATTGCTGAGCCCATGGCTCGGCGCATCCTGCCGCTTCGAGCCGACCTGCTCGGTCTACGCCATCGGGGCGCTGCAGGCGCATGGCGCCGCGCGCGGCAGCTATCTCACGCTCAAACGATTGACCCGCTGCCAGCCCTGGTGCAAAGGCGGGCATGATCCAGTGCCGCCTGCAGGGGGGTCTGCGAAGACTGATTCAGGCGCGCTGTTCACATCTCTCATCTCCGACAAGAAGTCTTCTTCATGAACGATATCCGCCGAACCATCCTGTGGGTGATCTTTGGTTTCTCACTGGTGCTCCTGTGGGACCAGTGGCAGGTCTACAACGGCAACAAGCCGACTTTCCTCAGTGCGCCCCATCCCGCGGCCACGCAGCCGGCCGCTCCCGGTGCAGTCACGCAAGGCGCCGTGCCGGCCGCTGCTGGCGCCCCTGGCAACGCAACCGCCGTGCCGGCACAAGCGACTGCGCCGGTGGGTGAAAAGCTGACCGTCTCGACGGACGTGTTCAAGGCGACCATCGATGCCCAGGGCGGCACGCTGTCGCAGCTCGAACTGCGCAAGTACGTCGACCAGACCAACAACGGTGGCCTGATCGAGACCTTCAAGAAGATGATCGGCCAGCCCGTGCCGCCGAACGAGATCAAGGACGTGACCTTGATGGAAGACGGCTCGCCGGCCACGCGTTATGTGGCGCAGACCGGCCTGCTGAACCCGGTCGACACCGGCGAACGCTTCCCCACCCACCTGAGCCCCATGACGGCCAAGCCCGGCCCGCGCGAGATGGCCGACGGCCAGAACACGCTGGAAGTGGTGTTCGAGTCGCAACCCGTGGGCGGCCTCAAGTACGTCAAGACCTACCTCTTCACGCGCGGCGACTACTCCATCCGCGTGAAGCACCAGGTCGTGAACACCACCGACCAGCCGCGTGACGCGCAGCTCTACCTGCAGTTCGTGCGCCATGGCACCGTGGCCTCCAGCACGATGTTCGGCACCAACACCTTCACCGGCCCGGCGATCTACACCGACGAGAAGAAATTCCACAAGGTCGACTTCAAGGACATCGAGAAGAAGAAGGTCGAAGTCCCACCGGCCGCCAACAACGGCTGGATCGCGATGGTGCAGCATTACTTTGTCTCGGCCTGGCTGCTGAATGCGCCGGACAGCAAGGAACTGAAGCGCGAGTTCCGCGTGGCCGACCTCGGCAACAACCAGTTCTCGGTGGCCATGGTGCTGCCGCTCAACAAGCTGGCTCCGGGCGCCAGCCAGACCATCGACACCGACCTGTTCGCCGGGCCTGAAGAAGAAAAGAAGCTCGAGGCGCTCGCCCCAGGCCTTGAACTGGTCAAGGACTACGGCATCTTCGCGATCATCTCCAAGCCGCTCTACTGGCTGCTGAACCAGTTGCACAGCCTGCTGGGCAACTGGGGCTGGTCGATCGTCGCGCTGGTGGTGCTGCTGAAGGCGGCCTTCTACTGGCTGAACGCCAAGGCCTACGCGAGCATGGCCAAGATGAAGGCCATCAACCCGAAGATCACCGAGATGCGCGAGCGCATGAAGGACAAGCCGCAGGAAATGCAGGCCGAGATGATGCGGATCTACCGCGAGGAAAAGGTCAACCCGATGGGCGGCTGCTTCCCCATCGTGATCCAGATCCCGGTGTTCATTGCGTTGTACTGGGTGCTGCTGTCGTCGGTGGAAATGCGGCATGCCCCATGGGTCCTGTGGATCCATGACCTCTCGGCACCCGATCCATGGTTCATCCTGCCGGTCGTCATGACGGCGACCTCGCTGTTCCAGACCTGGCTCAACCCGACCCCGCCGGACCCGATGCAGGCCAAGCTGATGTGGATCATGCCGCTCGCGTTCAGCGTGATGTTCATCTTCTTCCCGGCCGGCCTGGTGCTGTACTGGATCACCAACAACTCGCTGTCGATCCTGCAGCAGTGGTTCATCAACAAGCGGCTGGGCGTGCTCGGCAAGAAGTGATGCCTGATCCGGCAAAGCCGGATGACCGCCAATCCCCGAAGGGCCGCTCCATGCGGCCCTTTTGTTTTGTGTCTGGAAGAATGTCCCCCATGCTTGCCCACGCCGCGGACCCGATCGTCGCCATTGCCACCGCACCCGGACGCGGTGCTGTCGGCATCGTGCGCGTCTCGGGCGCGCGCCTCGCGCCCTTGATCGAAGCGCTTTGTGCCAAGCC
This sequence comes from Variovorax sp. dw_308, assembly GCF_019207085.1. Lineage (GTDB taxonomy): Bacteria > Pseudomonadota > Gammaproteobacteria > Burkholderiales > Burkholderiaceae_C > Variovorax. The sequence goes on from NZ_JAATOM010000007.1 coordinate 252,732, forward strand.
GCTGAAGCCACGTGAAGCGACCTACCTGCCCTTTCGCGATGCCGCCGGCGAGCCGGTCGACCATGGGCTGGCCATCCACTTTCCGGCGCCGCACTCCTTCACCGGCGAGGACGTGCTGGAGTTGCAGGCGCACGGCGGCATGGTGGTGCTGCAGTTGCTGCTGGCCCGTTGCCTGGAGGCGGCGAGTGAAGTCGATGCCGCCAGCGGTCGCGCACGGCTGCCTGGCCTGCGCGTGGCGCAACCGGGTGAGTTCAGCCAGCGCGCGTTCCTGAATGGCAAGGTCGACCTGGCGCAGGCCGAGGCAATCGCCGACCTGATCGACGCCAGCACCGAAGCCGCCGCGCGCAGCGCCGGCCGCTCCTTGTCTGGCGCTTTCTCTCGCGAGATCCATGTGCTGCGCGATGCGCTGATCCACCTGCGCATGCTGGTCGAAGCGACGCTCGACTTTCCGGAAGAAGACATCGATTTCCTCCAGAAAGCCGATGCAACCGGCCAGCTCGCCGTGCTCCAGGCGCAGCTGGCCACGGTTCAACTGCGCGCGCGCCAGGGCGCCCTGTTGCGCGAAGGCATCAAGGTGGTCATCGCGGGCCAGCCGAACGCGGGCAAGAGTTCGTTGCTGAACGCGCTGGCCGGCGCCGAACTGGCGATCGTCAGCGCCATTCCAGGCACCACGCGCGACGTGGTGGCCAAGACCATCCAGATCCATGGCGTGCCGGTGCATGTGGCGGACACAGCCGGCCTGCGGCAAAGCAGCGACGAGGTCGAGCAGATCGGCATCGCGCGCGCGTGGAGCCAGATCGAATCGGCCGACGCGGTGCTGTTCCTGCACGACCTCACGCGTGCGGACCGGCCGGACTATGCCGCGGGCGATGCCGACATCCTGGATTCACTCCGGCAAAAGCTGCCGGCCGGCGTGCCGGTGCTGGACGTCTGGAACAAGCATGACGCGGTCACCAACTTGTCGCCGCAGCATGAGGGATTGAGCCTGTCGGCAAAGACCGGCTTCGGCATCGAGGCCCTTCGCACGCGCTTGCTCGAGATCGCGGGTTGGCAGGCCGTCCCCGACGGCGTGTATCTGGCCCGGGCCCGCCATGTGCATGCGCTGGCGCGGGTCTCGGAGCATCTGTCCCTGGCGGCGGAGCGGCTGGCCGCACGCCAACCGGCATTGGACTTGCTCGCCGAAGAGCTCCGCCTGGCACAGAACGCGCTCAACGAGATCACTGGCGCCTTCGGTGCCGATGAGCTATTGGGCGTGATATTTTCTCGTTTTTGCATCGGCAAGTAACACGAACGGTTTAAATTTGTGACAATTGTTCCCGCGAGTATGTCGATTCCCGCATACTCCGTCCGGCCACCGAGGGTTGAATCATGTCTTCCGCCATCCAGGAACTTTGCCGCGCCATTGCGCAGAACACAAGCTATGACGCCTTTGCTCCCGCCTACACGCAGGCGCAGTGGGACATCCTGGGCGCCTACCTGCAACAGATCGACATGCCTGCCGGGCAAGCGCTTATCAACCAGGGCACGCAGGACCGCACGCTGTTTTTTATCGAGAGCGGCGCACTGAGCGTGCATGTGGTGGGCGAAGAAGGGCAAATGCAGCTCGCGATCCTCAATCCGGGCTCGGTCGTCGGCGAAGGGGCATTCTTCTCGCGGCTGCCGCGCTCGGCCAATGTGGTCGCCACGGGCTCCGCGCGCGTCTGGCGCCTGAGCCCGATCCGGTTTGCCGAACTGGCCAACCGCCAGCCTGGCGTGGCCCTCGAACTGACACTGGCGCTCGGTTCCGTGATTGCCCGGCGCATGGTCAACAAGCCCAAGCGCGTGGCGGTTACCTGATGCTGGCGCGACCTCGCCAGTCGCCCGTCACGGTTACAAGCTGAATGAAAGGCGCTGTCATGTCTGTGGTATGCGCGGCATGCGCCGCAACAAACCGCGATGCCGCCAGGTTCTGCAAGAACTGCGGGACCAAGCTGTCGTCGGCGGCCGCGCCGGCGCGCGCGGTTTCGGTCGCCCCCGAGGCCGCGGACGATGCCGCTTGGCCGGCGACTGCGCCCGCGCCATTGGCCCGCGCGCCGGAATTGGCGGTGGGCGTGTTCGATCCCAGCGTTCCTGCGCCTGCGCCGCCGCCCCGTCCGGCATCGGCATTGGCATCGGCATTGGCATCGGCATCGGCATCGGCATCGGCATCGGCATCGGCATCGGCATCGGCATCGGAGCGAGAGCGAGAGCGGGAAGGCACTGCGGAGTTCAAGCGCGGCGGGGTCGGCCTGACGCCGGCTGCGCCGGCCAGACGGACCGCCGCGCCCGAGGCGAGCGCGCCTGTGTCGAGCCCGCCATCTCCCGCAAGACGGGCATCCACACCCGCACCACAGCCTCCCGGGAATCCGACACTCCATCGCAGCATCGGCCTCGCCGTCCTGGTGGTTGCCTTGGCGGGGGCAGGCGCCTGGTACGCCGTGCGTGGCAGCAACACGCCCCCGCCCGTCGAAGCCGTCGCTCCGACGCCGGTGGTCGCCGCGCCCGTGGGGGCAGCGGCGCCCGCCACGGAGGCGATCCAGCCCGCGCAGACAGCACCGCCGGCTACGGACGTGGCCCCGGCCGTGCCTGCGCCTGCGCCGGCGACATCCCCCGGCTTGGCCGACTACGTCAAGCCGACGCCGCCTCAAGACGCCGCGCCACCGACCCGCCCGCCAGTCGCGGCAGCGCCGAAGCCTCGAAGGGCCGCGGTCGTCGCCTCGCCGCCCGCCGCGCCGCCGCCGCCCGTGGCGGTCGTGGCGCCAGCGCCGTCGCCGGAGCCGCCACCACCCCCGCCGAATCCGCAAGCAGGCTGCGAAGGCCGGAATTTCATAGCCAAGGCGCAATGCATGGCGGCGCAATGCGCCATGGCAGAGTTCAAGGCCACGGCGCAATGCGAGGCGGTTCGCGCGCAGCAACGAATCGAAGAAGAGAAACGCAACCCGACCTTGTCCAACTAGTCGGGCGGGAAGTCAGGGAGTAGAAAAATATGTTTTGTCCGGCTTGTTCCCGGGAAATCGAGGGGGCCTCGCGGTTTTGCGACCAGTGCGGCGCTTCCCTGTCCGCACTTCGCCGTCGGCGCACGGTCATGTGGGGCGCCGCGTTCGCGATCGTCGCGGTAGGTGGCGTCGTCGGCGCTCAACGTTGGCTGGCCACCCCGTCGGTGACGCCGGCCGCGTTGTTCGCGGCCATGTCGAACGCCATCGCGAATGGCCAGGTGACGCCGGGCCGCGATCCCATCTGCGTGGCCAACGGCATTGCCTATGACCAGGAGCCGGTCAACGTCCAGACCAGCAACGCCGCCACCTTGTCGTGGATGAACACGTTGGTCGAGGCGGGGCTCTACCAGGGTCCGAGCAGCGGGCAGTCGGGAGGCTTCCTGTCCCAGCCGATCTCGATCTACCAGCCCATGCCGGAACTTGCCCGGTGGGGTGGCGGCCGGCGGCTTTGCGTGGCGCGTGGCGTGCGCCTCGATTCGGTATCGAACGTCGGGCAGGTCGAAGAAATGCGCTTGCGCGGCAAACGCTACACCGGCGTGCTGGCCGATGTCCGCTGGACTCTGGACGAGCCGGCGCCCTGGCTGTCCATGCCCGGCGTCAGCGAAGCGCTTGCAGGCGAACTGCCCGGTTGGCGCAGCGCGCGCTGGCATGCCGGACCGCATGGCTGGGCGTTGACGCAGCGCAAGAGTTTCGTGCTGGTCGATGACCGCTGGATGGCCGGCGATGCCGTCGAGCGCGCCACGCCGACGCGCGCCAACCCGGACCAGATCTGAGGTCCAGGGAACCCCACTCACCCCTTCTGCAGCTTGTCCACCGCAATGGCCAACGCCGCGGGCTTGCCCGACAGCACCAGCGTGTCGCCATCGGCCAAATGGGTGTCGTCCAGCAACGGGACTGCCTTGCCGTCGTGCCGACGCAGGCTGGCCACGCGAACGCCCACCGCATGCAACGCGAGCCCGGCCAGCGGCTGGCCAATGGCGCGGGCGCCGGCGGTGAGCGTGAAGGAGTTCAGCCGCTCGTGGTCGACCTCGTCGGCGTTGTCGTCGTCCGCACCGTGGAAGTACCCACGCAGCAGGTTGTAGCGCGCGTCACGCTGCTCCTGCACCACCCGAATCACGCGTCGCATCGGCACGCCGACCAGCGCCAGCGCATGGCTCGCGAGCATGAGTGATCCTTCGATGGCCTCAGGCACCACTTCGGTGGCGCCGGCGCTGCGCAGCCGTTCGAGATCGTGGTCGTCCTGCGTGCGCACGATCACCGGGACCTGCGGCGCATGCGCGCGGATGTTGGCCAGTACCTTGATTGCGCCCGCCACGTCAAGGTAGGTCACGACCACGGCACTGGCGCGCGCCAGGCCCGCGGCCATCATCGCCTGCAGGCGGGCGGCATCGCCGAAGACCACGGAATCACCCGCCGATGCCGCCTGCCGCACGCGGTCCGGGTCGAGGTCGAGCGCCATGTAGGGAATGCCTTCGCGCTCCAGCATACGCGCCAGGTTCTGGCCGCAGCGACCGTAGCCGCAGATGATGACGTGCTGGCTGGTGTTGATGGTCTTGCGCGCGATGTTGGTCATCTGCAGCGACTGTTGCAGCCAGTCGCTGGCCACCAGCTTGCGCACGATCTTGTTGCTGTAGAGGATGATGAAGGGCGTCGCCAGCATCGACAGCACCATCGACGCCAGCACCGGATGGCCCAGCCATTGCGGCAGCAGGCTGCGGTCGTTTGCCAACGCCAGCATCACGAAGCCGAACTCGCCCGCCTGCGCCAGGTAGAGGCCGGTTCGCAGCGACACGCCGCTGGTGGCGCCGAGCACGCGTGCCAGCACCGTTACCAGCAACAGCTTGAACAGCAGTGGCAACGCCAGCAGCACCAGCACCAGCGCCCAGCGCTCGACGGCGACGTGCCAGTCGAGCGTCATCCCGATGGTGATGAAAAACAGCCCGAGCAGCACGTCGTGGAACGGGCGGATATCGGTCTCGACCTGGTGCTTGAACTCCGTTTCGGACACCAGCATGCCGGCGATGAAAGCGCCCAGCGCCAGCGAAAGCCCGGCGAACTGGGTGAGCCAGGCCATGCCCAGCGTGAGCAGCAGCACGTTGAGGATGAACAGTTCCTCGCTGCGCAGGCGGGCCACGATGGTGAGCCACCAGCGCATCACGCGGGGTCCGCCGTAGAGCAGGATGAACACCAGGAAGCCGCCCTTCGCGACCGCCACCGCCAAGGCCTTGAACATCGCTTCGGGCGGTGCACCCAGGGCGGGAATCAGCACCAGCAAAGGCACCACCGCCAAGTCCTGGAACAGCAGCACGCCCATCACGCGCTTGCCATGTTCGCTTTCCAGTTCGAGGCGTTCGGCCATCAGCTTGACCACGATCGCGGTGCTGCTCATGGTGAGTGCGGCCGACAGCGCCAGCGCGGTCTGCCAGCCCAGTCGCCATTGCGGCGGCAGCCAGTTGGCGACGATCAACGCTCCCGATGTGGCGAAGGCCATCGTCAGCAAGACCTGCAGCAGTCCCAGCCCGAACACGTGCTTGCGCATGGCGCGCAGCTTGGGCAGGCTGAACTCCAGCCCGATCACGAACATCAGGAACACCACGCCGAATTCGCCGAGGTGCTGGATCCCATCCGAGTTGTCCGCGAGCGCCATCGCATGGGGCCCGATGAGCACCCCGGCCACCAGGTAGCCCAGCATGGGCGGCAGCTTCAGCGAGCGGCATGCCACCACGCCGATGACCGCCGCCAGCAGGTACAGGAGTGTGAGTTGAAGCGCCGACATGGTCCGATGCTAGAGGAACTCCACGAGTATGTGGTCCTCAGGTCCGGGTTGAGCCCGGCCCGCCCCCCGACGAGGATCGAGTCGAGACCGCAAAGCCAGGTCGCCTGAAGACGCGCCGCCTAAAATCCCGCCGATGAGTTCCCTCCCCGACCTGCCGATCGGCACCGACGCCGACAAACTGCTGGCGCGCGCACGGCTGACCTTCGACATCGAAGCCGCTGCCGTGCTTGGCCTGAAGAACCGTGTCGGGCCGAGTTTCGTGGAGGCGGTCCGGCGCATCCTGAATGTGCGGGGTCGTGTGGTCGTGATGGGCATGGGCAAGAGTGGCCATGTCGGACGCAAGATCGCGGCCACCTTGGCGTCGACCGGTTCGCCCGCGATGTTCGTCCACCCGGCCGAAGCCAGCCACGGCGACCTGGGCATGATCAAGACGGTCGACCTGGTGCTCGCCATTTCCAACAGCGGTGAAAGCGACGAGCTCGCCGCGATCCTGCCCGTGGTCAAGCGTCAGGGCGTGCCCCTGATCGCCATCACCGGCGGCCTCGATTCGATGCTCGCCCGCCATGCCGACGTCGTGCTCGACAGTGGCGTCGAGAAGGAAGCCTGCCCACTCAACCTCGCGCCCACGGCGAGCACCACCGCGCAGATGGCGCTCGGTGATGCGCTGGCGGTTGCCTTGCTCGACGCACGCGGTTTCGGCGCCGAAGACTTCGCGCGGTCGCATCCTGGCGGCGCGCTTGGCCGCAAGCTGCTGACGCATGTGAATGACCTGATGCGCAGCGGCGACAACGTGCCGCGTGTCGCGCCCCGCGCCACCCTCAGCGAGCTGATGCGCGAGATGAGTTCCAAAGGCCTCGGCGCCACGGCCGTGGTCGATGCCGATGGCCGCGCGATCGGAATCTTCACCGACGGCGACCTGCGCCGCCTGGTCGAAACCGGCGCGGACCTGCGCGAACTCACGGCTGCCGACGTCATGCACAAGGGACCTCGCACGATGCGCGCAGACGCGCTCGGCGTGGAAGCTGCCGAGCTCATGGAGCAATACCGCATCACCAGCATCCTCGTCACCGATGCGGCCGGCCTGCTCATCGGCGCCATCAGCATCAACGACCTGATGCGCGCGAAGGTCATCTGATGACCGACATGCCGATCCTTCGATTCGACACCGGCACGCTGCTCGCCGCGCAGGACGTGCGCATCGTCTTCTTCGACGTCGATGGCGTGCTCACCGATGGCGGCGTCTACTTCAGCGAGCACGGCGAGACGCTCAAGCGCTTCAGCATCCTCGACGGCCTCGGCCTGAAGCTGCTGCGCCAGGCCGGCATCACACCCGCGGTGATCACCGGTCGCGATTCGAAGCCGTTGCGCGTGCGCCTCGAAGCGCTCGGCATCGAGCACGTCCGCTATGGCACCGAGGACAAGCTGCCCGCGGCCGAAGCCATGCTGGCCGCACTGGGCCTCGGCTGGAAACAGGCCGCCGCCATCGGCGACGACTGGCCCGACCTACCCGTGCTCGCCCGCTGCGCCTTCGCGGCCGCGCCGGCCAATGCGCATGCCGAGGTCCGCGCCATTGCGAACTACGTGACCGCCGCGCGCGGCGGCGAAGGCGCAGCCCGCGAGTTCTGCGACCTGCTGCTCACGGCCACCGGGCACTACCGGCGCTTGCTCGACCTGGCGCGGGGGCCGGTCGTTTGACCGCCGGCGCCCGGCGCTTGCTCGGCTTGCTGCGTCGCGGTATCGACCGCGGCAGCCTCTACCTGCCGATCATCGTGGCCGGCGCGCTGGCGCTGGGTACCTACTGGCTGGTACGCAACGCACCGCGCCTGACCGTGCCCACGCCGAAGGAGACGCCGACCCACGACCCCGACTACTTCATGCGCGACTTCGTGGTTAAGAACTTCCTGCCGAACGGCGAACTCCGCAGCGAGCTCGCCGGCACCGAAGGGCGGCACTATGCCGACAACGACACCATGGAAGTCGATCAGGTCCGTCTCCGCTCCATCTCGCTGCAGGGCCTGGTCACGCATGCCTCGGCAGACCGTGGCTTGTCCAACAGCGACGTCAGCGAGGTTCAACTGTTCGGCAATGCAATCGTGGTCCGCGACGCGGCTGTCGCCCCGAACGGCAAGCCGATGCCCAGGCTCGAGTTCCGCGGCGAATTCCTGCATGCGTTCATCGACACCGAACGCGTACGCTCCGACAAGCCGGTCACCCTGACCCGTGGCACGGACCACTTCACCGCAGATTCGATGGACTACGACAACCTGAGTGGCGTGGCCAATCTGAACGGGCGGGTGCACGGCGTGTTGATGCCGCCGCCGTCGGCAACCGCTGTGCCGAATGCTGACAAGAGAAAAAAGGGAGTCGCGCAATGACGCAAGGTCTGGTCTTCATCACCGGCGCATCGAGCGGCATCGGCCAGGCGCTGGCTTCACGCTACTACGATGCGGGCTACAGCCTCGCGCTGGTGGCGCGTCGCACCGAGCAGATCGAGGCATGGGCGGCCGGGCGCAAGCTGGACGGCGCGCGCTATCGTGTCTATGGCGCGGACGTGGCGCGGATCGACAGCATCGTGGCCGCCGGCAATGCCTGCATCGCCCAACAGGGCCTGCCCGACGTGGTGATCGCCAATGCGGGCGTCAGCATCGGCATGGATACCGCGGAGCGCAGCGACCTCGATGTACTGGCCAGTACGCTCGCTACCAACAACGTCGGCCTCGCCGCCACCTTTCATCCCTTCGTCGCCGCGATGGCAGCGCGTGGCAGCGGGCGCTTGGTCGGCATCGGCAGCGTGGCGTCCATCCGCGGACTGCCGGGCCACGGCGCCTATTGCGCCAGCAAGTCCGCCGTGGTCGCCTACTGCGAAAGCCTGCGGGGCGAAATGCGCGCCAGCGGCGTCAAGGTCGTCACGATCTGCCCCGGCTACATCGACACACCGCTGACCCAGGGCAACCGCTATGGCATGCCGTTCCTGATGAAGGCGGAAGCATTTGCCGACCAGGCATTTCGGACCGTCGAGCAGGGCGTGAGCTATCGCGTGATCCCGTGGCAGATGGGCGTGATCGCCAAGATCATGCGCATGCTGCCCAATGCCGTCTACGACCGTGCGGTGCAGGGCCGGGGTCGCAAGAAGCGACTCGGCGAAAGCTGAGGAGCAACCTGACAGGCAGCAAAAAGGCTCCCGAGGGAGCCTTTTTTGCGAGTGTCGGTCGATCAGTAACCGCTGTTGCCGCCGTTGTTGCCGCCGTAGCCGCCACCACCGCTGCGGCCGCCGCCACCACGCGGGCCGGCACCGTAGGGGCTGCGGAAACCGCCATCGCCACCGCCGCCACCGCCGTAGCCACCGCCGCTGCGGCCACCACCACCGCCGCCATAGCCGCCGCCGCCACTGCGGCCGCCGCCGCCAGAACCGCCACCACCGTAGCCGCCGCCGCCAGAACCACCACCGCCGTAGCCGCCGCCACCGCCGCCATAACCGCCGCTACGGGGAGGACGGGCTTCCATCGGACGCGCTTCGTTCACAACGACGCTGCGACCGCCGAGCGGTTGACCATTCATACCGTTGATTGCGGCTTGCGCCTCCGCGTCGCTGCCCATCTCGACGAAACCGAAGCCCTTTGAGCGTCCGGTGTCGCGTTCCATCATGACCTTGGCGCTGGTCACGGCGCCAAATTGGCCGAAGGCCTGTTCGAGGTCTCCGTCGCGCACGGAATATGGCAGGTTGCCGACGTACAGTTTGTTGCCCATGACGGGACTCCTATAAACACATCAAAGAAAGCGATGGAGTCCCGACTGCATATCCAACATGAAACGCTGAGTCGCGCGAAACTGGCCGATCACCCACATTTGCGTCATCCAAATGTTGCGGAGGTACGCTCGCTCATTATGTGTGAAATACACATTGTGCAAGAATAAATTTGTATCCCGCGCCACGCTTGAGTAACCAAGATAGCTAGTGCACACTAACTATCTTGCCGTGCCACTGGCCTAGAATGCCTGTTGTCATTGGGGAGTAGCCGCCTTCCATTGCGAGAAGGGCTTGCGTCAACAGACTTGTTCTGCGCCCAGCAGGACATGGTGCAAGCAGTTTCCCACCTGGCGAGACCTTTGACTGTGCAACTTCGGGAATATGGCCGAAGGTGTTGCATGGTCAATTGCGTCCTTCGGCCTGAGGAACTCACACATCATGGAAGCTTTTCTGGTTGCGACGGGCATCGTCTCGCTCGCGGAAATGGGCGACAAGACGCAACTGCTGGCGCTGGTGCTCGCCGCGCGTTTTCGCAAACCCTGGCCAATCGTCATAGGCATATTCGCCGCAACGATCGTCAACCACGCGCTGGCGGGCGCCGTCGGCACCTTTGTCACCCACTGGCTGGGGCCGGTCGCCTTGCGCTGGATCCTGGGCGTGTCCTTCATCGCGATGGCGGTCTGGATGCTGATCCCGGACAAGCTCGATGAAGACGAAGGCGCGGCCCGCTCGCACTTCGGCGTCTTCGGCACAACGGTGATCTCCTTCTTCCTTGCAGAGATGGGTGACAAGACCCAGATCGCGACCGTGATGCTGGCCGCACGTTTCGTCAATGACTACGTCTGGGTCGTTGCCGGCACCACGCTGGGCATGATGCTGGCGAACGTACCCGTGGTGTTCTTCGGTGAACGCATCATGCGGCGCGTGCCGATCAAGCTTGTGCATGGCGTGTCGGCTGCGATCTTCCTCGGGCTCGGCATCATCGCGATCCTGAGTTGAAGTCCCGGGCCGGGCAGCGCCTGGCCTGCCGGGGATATACTCCCCTCGCGCCGATTTGCTACAGCTTGCGGGCGCTTAACAAATTCAGCTAAAGACCGTGGCCGACCCGGCTCGTTTTTTTAGCGAGGCCGGGTTTTTTCATGCGCACATTTGCCCACGCTCATCAGTTCGTGTATCGCTGCCCCCCGAGGGGGAACTCAACGTCCTACGGGCGGCCGGGCGAACGTTGATGTCACTCGAAGCCACCCCCCAATCGATGTCCTTCGCGCGTCCGCTCGCGCTGCGCAGCGGCGCGTCGATCGCCAACTACACGCTGGCCTACGAAACCTACGGCGCGCTCAACGCGGACAGGAGCAATGCGGTCCTGATCTGCCACGCGCTCAATGCCGACCATCACGTCGCCGGCAGCTATGCGGGCAAGCCCCGGTCCGAGGGCTGGTGGGACAACATGATCGGCCCGGGCAAGCCGGTCGACACCAATCGCTTCTTCGTGATCGGCGTGAACAACCTCGGCTCCTGCTTCGGCTCGACCGGCCCCATGCATGTCGACCCTGCCACCGGCCGGGTCTACGGCGCGGACTTTCCGGTGGTGACGGTCGAGGACTGGGTCGACGCGCAAGCCGTGCTGCTCGAAGCGCTGGGCATCCAGACACTCGCCGCCGTGATGGGCGGCAGCCTGGGCGGCATGCAGGCGCTGAGCTGGACCTTGCAATATCCCGACCGCGTGCGCCACGCCGTGGTCGTGGCCAGCGCCCCGAACCTCACGGCCGAGAACATCGCCTTCAACGAAGTCGCGCGCCGCGCCATCGTCACCGATCCGGACTTTCACGGCGGCCACTTCTACGAGCAGGGCGTGGTGCCCAAGCGCGGCCTGCGCATCGCCCGCATGATCGGCCACATCACCTACCTCAGCGACGACGTGATGAACGAGAAATTCGGTCGCATGCTGCGCAGCGCGGCCGAGGGCGAAGCGGCCGGGCCGAACTACCGTTATTCGACCCAACAGGTCGAGTTCCAGATCGAGAGCTACCTGCGCTACCAGGGCGACAAGTTCGCCGAATACTTCGACGCCAACACCTACCTGCTCATCACCCGCGCGCTCGACTACTTCGATCCGGCGCGCGCATGCGGCGGCAACCTTACCGAAGCGCTGGCCAAGGCCACGGCCAAGTTCCTGCTCGTGAGCTTCACCACCGACTGGCGCTTCTCGCCGGCGCGCAGCCGCGAGATCGTCAAGGCGCTGCTCGACAACCGTCGCAGCGTGAGCTATGCCGAGATCGACGCGCCGCACGGCCACGATGCCTTCCTGCTTGACGACGCGCGCTACTTCGGCGTGGTGCGTTCCTTCTTCGATCGGATCGCGTTCAGCAATGAAGGGAGGCAGGCATGAGACATCCGGTGTCAACCCTCTTGAGAGATTTCAATCCGGCAGGCGCTCGCACCGCAGCGCACAGCGCGGAGGTTATCCAATGAGCGCCGCCCGGCCGCCCGAAGGCGCTCGCACCGCAGCGCGCAGCGCGGAGGTTATCCAATGAGCGACCTTGCCACGCAGAGACTCATCGCCCAGCTCGTACCGCAAGGCTCGCGCGTGCTCGACCTCGGTTGCGGCGACGGCGCATTGCTCGACCTGCTGCAGCGCGAGCGCGGCTGCAGCGGCTACGGCGTGGAGATTGCAGACGGCAACGTCATCAAGTGCGTGCAGCGCGGCGTCGACGTGCTGCAGTTGAACCTCGACGAAGGCCTGACCATGTTCGGCGATGCGTCCTTCGACGTGGTGCTGCAGATCGACACGCTGCAGAACCTGCGCAATGCCGAGATCATGCTGCGCGAGACCGCACGCGTGGGCCGCATCGGGATCGTTGCGTTCCCGAACTTCGCGCATTGGCCCAATCGCCTCAGCGTGGCGCGCGGGCGCATGCCGGTCACGCGCCGCCTGCCCTACCAGTGGTATGACACGCCGAACATCCGCGTCGGCACCTTCAAGGACTTCGAAGTGCTCGCGCAGCGCAACAAGCTGCGCCTGCTCGACGCCTTCGGCCTGCAGAACGAGCGCGAGGTGCGCTGGCTGCCGAACGCGCGCGCCAGCACGGCCGTGTTCAAGTTCGAACGCGCCTGACCTGCTTGCGATGCTGCCCCGCGGAACAGGCGCGGGTAGTAAGCTTTGCGGCCTCCAACCGCAACAAGAACCAGGGCACCACGTCATGAGCTTCCCGCTGGGCTGCATTGCCGACGACTTCACGGGCGCGACCGATCTCGCCAACAACCTGGTGCGCGCCGGCATGCGCGTGGTGCAGACGATCGGCGTGCCCAGGGGGCCGCTGGGCGCCGAGGTGGATGCGGTCGTGGTGGCGCTCAAGTCGCGCACCATCGCGCCCGCCAATGCCATCGCGCAGTCTCTGGAAGCCTTGCGCTGGTTGCAGGCGCAGGGCGTGAAGCAGGTCTACTTCAAGTACTGCTCGACCTTCGACAGCACGCCGCAAGGCAACATCGGCCCGGTGACCGAAGCGCTGATGGATGCGCTGGCCACCGACTTCACCATTGCCACGCCGGCCTTTCCCGACAACCAGCGCACGGTGTTCAAGGGCTACCTGTTCGTCGGCGACGTGTTGCTCAGCGAGAGCGGCATGAAGGACCATCCGCTGACGCCGATGACGGACCCGAACCTCGTGCGCGTGATGCAGGCGCAGTGCCGGCGCAAGGTGGGCTTGATCGACCACCGCGCGGTGGCGGCGGGCGCCGATGCGGTGCGCGCGCGCATCACGCAACTCAAGGCGGACGGCGTGGCCATCGCCGTGGTCGATGCGGTATCGAACGACGACCTGCTCCGGCTCGGTCCGGCCCTGGCCGACATGCCGTTGGTGACGGCCGGCTCGGGCGTCGCCATCGGGCTGCCGGGCAACTTCGGCATCGCGCCCTCGCCGCGCGCAGCTGCGTTGCCGGCGGTGGATGGCTTGCATGCGGTGGTGTCGGGCAGCTGTTCCACCGCCACCAACCGGCAGGTGCGCGACTTCATTGCGCGCGGCCATCCGGCGCTCGCGCTGGACCCGATCGCCGTGTCGGAAGGCCGCCAGGGTGCGGACGCGGCGCTCGCATGGGCCGGGCCGCTGCTGGCCAGGGGGCCGGTGCTGGTCTATTCCACGGCCGACCCGCAGCAGGTCAAGGCCACGCAAGGGCAACTGGGGGTGGAAGCCGCCGGCGCGCTCATGGAGCGCACGCTGGCCGCGGTGGCGCGCGGCATGGTGGAGCGCGGCGTACGGCGCCTGCTCGTGGCGGGCGGCGAGACATCGGGGGCCTGCGTGCAGGCGCTCGGCATCGCACAACTGCAGATCGGCGCGCAGATCGATCCCGGGGTGCCGTGGTGCCATGCGCTGGCCGATGGGGCGCCTGCGCCCGGCATGCACATCGCGCTCAAGTCCGGCAATTTCGGCAGCGACGACTTCTTTACCAAGGCCTTCGGCGCATGACCGAATCCGGGGGGCGCGAGGAGATCTGCCGCGTCGGCGCCAGCCTGTTCGCACGCGGGTACGTGCACGCCACCGCCGGCAATATCAGCGTGCGGCTGGAGGGCGGCGGCTACCTCATCACGCCGACCGATGCATGCCTGGGCGCGCTCGATCCGGCACGCCTGGCGCGCCTCGATGCCGACGGCAGGCAGTTGAGCGGCGACCGCGCGAGCAAGACCATCGCGCTGCACAGGCGCATCTATGCGGCAGCGACACGCTTCGATGCGAACACGCGCTGCGTGATTCACACGCACAGCACGCATTGCGTGGCGCTGACCCTGCAGCCGCCCGCGGGCGAGGAGCCGGAACTGCTGCCACCACTCACGCCCTACTTCGTCATGAAGGTCGGTCACGTGCCGCTGATCCCCTACCACCGCCCGGGCGCCCCTGAAGCGGCCGAGGCCGTGGCCCGGACCATCACCCGCCGCGGCGAGGCCGGCGCGCCGATCCGCGCCGTGATGCTGGAGCGCCTGGGTCCCAACGTATGGCATGACACGCCCGCCGCTGCGATGGCCACGCTCGAGGAGCTCGAGGAAACGGCTCGCCTGTGGCTGCTGATGCGCGACGGTGAGCCCGCGCCGTTGAGCGCGGCCGCCATCGACGAGTTGCGCGCCAGCTTCGGCGCGCGCTGGTAGAACACGCACACACGCCGTCGCGAATCCCGCAACACCGAGAGACAACACCGAGAGGAACACCCATGCCCCGCTTTGCAGCCAACCTGTCGATGCTCTACACCGACCGGCCTTTCCTGGATCGCTTCGAAGCCGCTGCGCGCGACGGCTTCAAGGCAGTGGAATACCTGTTCCCCTATGCCTTCCCCGCGAACGAGCTGGCCGCGCGCCTGAAGGCCAACGGTTTGCAGCAAGTGCTGTTCAATGCGCCGCCTGGCGGCGATTCACCCGAGACCGTCAACACGGCATGGGAGCAAGGTTCGCGCGGCACCGCCAGCGTGCCCGGCCGCGAGGCGGAGTTCCGCTACGGCGTGCGGCAAGCCCTCGAATACGCCGCCGCGCTCGACTGTCCGCGCATCCACGTGATGGCCGGGCTGCTTGCCGACGACCAGACGCGCGAGGGCCTGCGCGGGGTGTACATCGACAACCTGCACTGGGCCGCGGTCGAAGCCGCCAAGTCCGGCCGGGACATCCTGATCGAGCCGATCAACACCCGCGACGTGCCGCGTTTCTTCCTCAACCGGCAGGACCATGCGCACGAGATCGTCGAGGCCGTCGGCGCCCTCAATCTGCGGGTGCAGATGGACCTGTACCACTGCCAGATCGTCGAAGGCGACGTGGCGATGAAGCTGCGCAAGTACCTGCCGACCGGCCGCGTCGGCCACATGCAGATCGCCGGCGTGCCCGAGCGGCATGAGCCCGACATCGGCGAACTGAACCATCCCTACCTGTTCAGCGTCATCGACGAGCTGGCCGCGCAGGGCCACTGGGACGGCTGGATCGGTTGCGAATACCGTCCGCGCGGCGGCACCGGCGAAGGCCTGGGCTGGGCGCGTGGCTTGTTGTGAATGCCCTTCACGCTCGCCGAGCCGGTCCACAGCGAACTGCTGCTCAAGAAAAGTCGCTTCATCGGTTGCGTGCAGGCGGTGGCCGACCGGCCCGCGGCGCTGGCCGTGGTCGAAGGCCTGCGGGCGCAACACCCGGGCGCGGCGCATGTCTGCTGGGCCCTGATGGCCGGTGGCCAATCGGCCGCCAATGACGACGGCGAGCCCGGCGGCACGGCTGGCCGGCCCATGCTCGAAGTGCTGCGGCACCAACACCTGGAGGGCGTGCTGGCGACGGTGGTGCGCTACTTCGGCGGTGTGAAGCTGGGCGCCGGCGGACTCGTGCGTGCCTACACCGATTGCGTGGCGCAGGCCTTGCTCACGGCGGCGCCCGTGCCCCTGGTCCCGCAACGGAGCCTCTGTTGCGCCGTGCCGTATGCGCTCGAAGGATTGGTGCGAAGGGAGATCGGCGCGGCCGGTGGCGTGCTCGAAGAGGTGCGCCACGAGACACTGGTGCAGTTCAGGTTGTCGCTGGCGGCGTCTCAGGTGACGGCCTTCGTCGCGCGCCTTGACGATGCCGCACAAGGCCGCGTCGACTGGCGGGCTTGAATCTTCCGGGCATGGCGCCTACCATGCTATGGATTTCATAGCGTCACCTTGAAGGCGCGCGCTACGAAAAGGGCCAGCGCCTTGTCTCTGCCACAACGTAGACGATAGTTCAAGGGGAGTTCGACAAGTAACGTTTTTGGTTACGCATCTTTCCCAATGAAGTACTGACGTGCGGAAGTGCGTTCTTACGATACATAACTTTTCCAGGAGCTACACCTTTGGCCACTCAGTCCCCCTTCTTCGGCAAGCGCACCAGCGATACCGACTCTCTCCCTTCCCGCCCGGCTCCGCTGGTGGGTTCGCCAACCAACCTGTCAGGCTCCCCCGTGAACCAGGCTTCGCTCGTCAATGCACAAGTCGCCAATGCCGTAGCTCCTCCGGTCAAGGAAGGCGGCAGCAAGCTCACCGTCGGCCCGAACATCAAGCTCAAGGGCGTCGAGATCACCGATTGCGACACGCTCGTGGTGGAAGGCCTGGTCGAGGCGACGATGGAATCGCGCGTGATGCAGATCGCCGAGCAGGGCGCCTACAAGGGCTCCGCCGAGATCGACATCGCCGAGATCCATGGCACCTTCGACGGCAACCTCACCGTGCGCGAGCGCCTGGTCATCCACTCGACGGGCAAGGTCACGGGCAAGATCCGCTACGGCAAGATCGTCATCGAGGAAGGCGGCCAGCTGTCGGGCGAGATCACCTTCGGCACGAGCGGGAAGAGCGAAAGCAAGCCGCCCGTCGTCGAAAGCAAGCCTGCCCTGCAGGCGGCGGCCTAGGCTTTTCAACGTCCCCGGGGCAGGGCCGCGCGAGGCCTGCCTCCCAACGGGGATCTCAGGAGGGCGCCCAGCCCAGGCGTTCCAGCAACGCAGCTGCTGCGGCGGGCGCACGCTCCTTGGCGCCGTTGATCATGAAGACGAACACGTCCCGCTTCACGGGTAAGGTCGTCCATCCCTTCGCGCGCGTCGCCCACGCATCGAGGGCCCCCGGCGCATAGCCCGTGGGCAGGTCGGCGGCACACATCATCAGGCGCGCATAGGCGAAGTCGCCCTCGGGTTCATCGAACGACGGAAACTTGTCCGAGTCGGTGAACACCGTCGACACCTTGTACTTCTTCGCAAGCTTCTGGTAGTCGGGCGAGATGAAGCTCTCGTGTCGCACATCCATCACGTGGCGCAGTGCGCGGCTGCCCTCCTTCTTCGGCAACAAGGACAGGAAGGCCTCGAAGTCTTCCGCATCGAACTGCTTGGTCGGCATGAATTGCCAGACGATGGGGCCGAGCTTGTCGCCCAGTTCGACGATGCCGCTGCCGACGAATCGCGCGATCGAATCGCCCGCATCGGCCAGCACTTTCCGGTTGGTTGCGAAGCGCGAGGCCTTGAGTGAAAACACGAAGTCGTCGGGCGTCTCGTCGTGCCACTTGCGAAAGCTCTCGGGCTTCATCGTGCTGTAGTAGGTGCCGTTGACCTCGATGGCGGTGAGGTGCCGGCTCGCGTACTGCAATTCGAGCTTTTGCGACAGGCCCTTGGGATAGAAGTTGTCGCGCCAGGGTTCGAAGGTCCAACCGCCGATGCCGACGCGGACGGGGTGCTTGGAAGCGGCCATGAATGCGGATTTCCATTGAACGCAGAAGTCGCAAAGGTTACGCAGAAGTCGCAAAAGAAGACATCGATTTTTTGGTTCGCGACCTCTGGGTTCGGCACCAGTTCCCGCTTTCAAGCGCATGTGATCCAGCGCAAAATCGCGCATTGCCCCGTTGGAGTACCTCCCTGATGAACGCCCCCCTGCACCGTGAAATTCCAGCCGGCCAGCTCGACGCAGAGCGCGCCCTGTCCGATGTCTCTTCCCAGTGGGACGGCGACATCGTCAAGCAACTCACCAGCTACATCGAGATCCCGGCCAAGTCGCCCGGCTTCGACGAGCAGTGGTCGACCAACGGCTACCTGGAGACCGTGCTGCGCAATGCCGCGAAGTGGGTCGAAGAGCAGAAGGTCGAGGGCCTGAAGCTGGAGATCGTGCGCCTCGAAGGCCGCACGCCGGTGATGTTCTTCGAGGTACCCGCCACCGGCACGACGATGACGGACACCGTGCTCATGTACGGCCATCTCGACAAGCAGCCCGAGTTCAGCGGCTGGCGCAACGATCTCGGCCCCTGGACGCCGAAGTACGAGGACGGCCTGCTCTACGGCCGCGGCGGCGCCGACGACGGCTACGCGGTCTACGCCAGCGTGGCCGCGATCCAGGCGCTCAAGGCGCAGGGCGCGGCCCATCCGCGCATCGTCGGCCTCATCGAAACCTGCGAGGAAAGCGGCTCCTACGACTTGCTGCCCTACGTCGATGCCTTGCGACCGCGGCTTGGCGAGGTGGCGCTGGTGATCTGCCTCGACTCCGGCGCCGGCAACTACGACCAGCTTTGGCTCACCACCTCGTTGCGCGGCATGGCCAGCGGCACGCTCAAGGTCGAGGTGCTGACCGAAGGCATCCATTCCGGCGATGCATCGGGGCTGGTGCCGTCGAGCTTCCGCATCATGCGCCAGGTGCTCGACCGGCTGGAGGACAGCAAGACCGGCCGCCTGCTGCCCGCCAGCTTTCATTGCGAAGTGCCGGCCGACCGGCTGGCGCAGGCCAAGGCCACGGCCGCCATCCTCGGCGAGGAGGTCTACAAGCGCTTCCCATGGGCCCACTACGACTGCGAAGGCGCAACGGCCTTTGCGTTGCCCACCACGACCGACCCGGTCGAGGCGCTGCTGAACCGCACCTGGAAGCCGACGCTGAGCGTCACCGGCGCCGAAGGCTTTCCCGCGCTCAAGGACGCCGGCAACGTGCTGCGCCCCTACACCGCGTTCAAGCTGTCACTGCGACTGCCGCCGCTGGTCCAGGCCGACGAGGCCGTGCAGCAACTCAAGGAATTGCTGGAAGACAACGCGCCCTACAAGGCCCGCGTGACCTTCGAAGGCGGCGGCGGCGCCACCGGCTGGAACGCACCGACGATCACGCCGTGGTTCGAGCAGGCGCTGCATGCCGCCAGCCGGGCGCACTTCGGCGCGCCTTGCGGCTTCATCGGCCAGGGCGGCACCATTCCACTGATGAACATGCTGACCAAGGGCTTCCCCACGGCGCAGATGATGGTCTGCGGCGTGCTCGGCCCCAAGAGCAACGCACACGGGCCCAACGAGTTCCTGAACGTGCCCTATGCCAAGAAGCTCACGGCCGCGGTGTCGGAGGTGATCGCCGCACTGCCGGTGTCTCACGCGGTGGCCACGGCTTGAACCAGATGCTCGCCCCCGCGGAAGTCGAGGCCATCGCCGCCCAGGCGGACGGCCTCACCTTGCGACGTCCTGACGGCGAGACGCTCGCGCTGCGCGAGTGGACCGTCGAAGGCGCCTCGCCGCGCGCGGTCGTGCAGATCACGCACGGGCTGGGTGAACACATGGACCGCTACGACCACGTGGCGCAACGCCTCAACAGCTGGGGTTTCGACGTGCGCGCGCACGACCACCACGGGCACGGCAGGTCGAGCGGTCCGCGCGGCGGATTGCCGAGCACGATGCGCCTGATCGACGATCTGGCCGCGGTGGTCGACGAGACGCGCCGCGTCTATCCCGACACGCCCTTGATCCTGCTGGGCCACAGCATGGGCGGCCTGGTCGCCGCGAGCTTCGTCTCGCGCGAGGTGCGGCCGGTCGAGGCGCTGGTCATGTCATCCCCCGCGTTCGACCCGGGCCTCGATGCCATGCAGAAAATGTTGCTGGCCGTGCTGCCACGCATCGCGCCGAACCTGCGGGTCGGCAACGGCATCAACGTCGAGCACATCTCGCATGACCCGGCCGTCGTGCAGGCCTACCGCGACGACCCGCTGAACCACGATCGCATCTGCGGCCGCCTGGCGAGCTTCCTGGCGGAGGAAGGCGCGGTGGTGCAATCCGTGGCACGGCGCTGGCGGGTGCCGACCCTGCTGCTCTATGCCGGCGCCGACAAGATCGTGCGGCCCAGTGCGAGCAAGGCGTTTGCCCGCGCATCGCCGCAGGACGGCATCGTGGCCGCGACCTGCTTCGACGGGCTGTTCCACGAGATCTTCAACGAGATGAATGCGAAGGCCGTGTTCGCGACCTTGCGCAGCTGGCTCGACAAGCATTGTTGAGCCGGCTGCTTATCGAGCCGCAAGCCGAGCCGCCCGCCGCTGCGTCAGGGCCAGCCACAGCAGCGCCGCCCCGGTCAGCGCCACGGGAAGCAGGGAGCCCAGGTTCAGCAGCCGCCAGCCTTGCGTCGTCACCAGCACGCCCGAGGCGAACGATGTCACGGCCAGCGTCGTGAACATGCAGAAGTTGAGGGCGCCCTGGGCCCGGTCCCTTTCCTCCGGCGTGTAGGTGCTCAGGGACAAGGTCGTGGCGCCGGTGAAGAGGAAGTTCCAGCCCACCCCCAGCATCGTCAACGCGAAGATGAACTGGTGCAGGTCCACGCCGGACAGCGCCACCGCGATGCAGCCGAGGTTCAGCAGCAAGCCCACGCCCATCACCGGCAAGGTGCCGAAGCGGCGGATCAGATGGCCCGTGAAGAAGCCTGGCGCGAACATGCCGATGACGTGCCACTCGAGCACGAGGGCGATGTCGGGGAACGGCAGGCTGCAGACCTGCATCGCGATCGGCGTGGCGGCCATCAGCAGGTTCATCACGCCGTAGCCCAGCGACCCTGCCACTGCCGCCACGAGGAAGGCCGGCTGCCGCATGATCGCGCCGAGCGGCCGGTCGCTCGCGGCCTGTTGCCGGCTGAGCGGCGGCGGAAACGCGATGAAGCGCAGCACCGCCATCGACACCAGCGCCACCACTGCAAGCGCGAGGTAAGCGCCGACGAACGGCACATCGAAGAGGCCGCGCGTCGCCGCAGCCAGGTTCGGCCCGATGACTGCGCCGATGAGGCCGCCGGCCATCACCAGCGACACGGCCTTCTCGCGCCACGCCGGCGCCGCGATCTCCGCCGCGGCAAACCGGTACAGGCCCGCGTTGGCGTTGTAGTAGCCGGCCACCAGCGTGGCGAAGCACAGCAGCCAGAAGTGCTTGCCGTAAGCCGCGTAGGCGCAAAGGAGGGCGGAGCAGAAAGCCACCGCCAGTCCAAGCTGGAACGACCCGCCCCGGCCGAAGCGGCGCTGCGAGCGCGCCACCAGCCCGGTGCTGAGCGCGCCGCCGACCACATAGCCCATGACCGGCAAGGTCGCCATCCATCCTCTTGGCGCGAGGCTCAGGCCGACCAGCCCGTTGATGGCGATGAAGGTGACGTTGTTGGTGAGAAACAGCCCTTGGCAGATCGCCAGCAGCCAGAGGTTCTTGTTCATGAAGGCATTGTGCTGGGCGGCCTGATGCGTTTCGGGCGACGCCTTGCATCGGGGCCAAAGAAAAAGGCGCCTGGTGAGGCGCCTTTGATGCCGGGCTGGGCGGTGGCCTAGCCCTTTTGCAGAAGGCCGCTGAGCGACGACAGCAGGTCGTCGTGATTGCCCAGGCCCTGCTCCGGAACCTTGCCGTGCGGCGTGAGCTGGTCGATCAGCGAGGGAAGCAGGGTCGCAAGCATCGGCAGCAGTGTCGTGGCATCGATGCCCAGCTTGCCGGCGATGCCGGAAATCGCGTCGCCGCCGAGCACTTGGCCCAGCTGGTTGCCGGAGATCGGCGCGTTGTCGCCCTTGCCGATCCACGAGCCGATCACGTCGCCCATGCCGGCCTGCTCGAACTTCGAGACCAGCCCGCCCAGGCCGCCCGCCGTCCCGTTGTTGGCCAGCAGGCCGCCGAGTGCGCCGGCGATCCCGCCAAGATCGCCTCCCCCGAGGCCCGCAAGACCGCCAAGGCCTCCAAGACCGCCTTGTTGTTGAGGCTGCCCCTGACCGACCGAGCCTAGAACCTGACCGAGTACCGAATCCAGCAATCCCATGGTGTTCCTCCGTTGTGCGCACGCAAGCGCGCTTGATGTGTGACAGCCTCACATTGTTGATGGGCGCGCTTCGCAAACGGCAGCGGGGCTGCCGCAATCGAAGGCTCAGTGTGAAGGACTGCCTCGAAACCGCCGTGCTGATCACGCGCAGGGAGACGCTGACCAAGTCCTCCGCGGACCGCGCGTCCTCGGCGCGCGCCCTTGCGGGAACCTGATCAAAGTCTCCCTTGCGCCGAAAGGCGGGCGACCGGGGGAATTCTGCGCGCCCGCCCCGCGCCTGTCACGTCTGTCCCCTTGCGCAGCGCGGGATAGCGTCCCGGTCTCAGCTCCCGAGGGATACAAGCGCTGCGATGGCCGCGGTTTCGGCGCGCAAGACCCGCGTGCCCAGCGTGAGCGGCAGGAATCCGCGTCGCAATGCGTCCTGCTCCTCGGAGGGGCTCAGGCCGCCCTCGGGCCCACTGAGCACCGTGCAGCTGCCCGCCGCTTCCGACCGGAAAGCGCCGGTGCTGCGCGCGCCGGCTGCAAAGCTCAGGATGCCGCGACGCTCGCCCGCGCCCGGTGCGGGCAAGGCGGCGAGCCAGTCGGCCAGCGGGCGTATCGGCAAGACCTGTGGCACACGATTGCGACCGCACTGCTCGCAGGCCGCCACGGCCACGGCCTGCCAGTGCGCCACCTTCTTGTCGGCGCGCTCGCCGGCCAGGCGCAGCACGCCATGCGCCGTCATCAGTGGCTGGATGCTCGCCACGCCGAGTTCGGTGGCTTTCTCGACCAGCCAGTCCATGCGCTCGTTGGCCGGCATGCCCAGCGCTAGATGCACCGGGCGCGACGCTTCCCGTTCGACCGGATCGTGCGCGCCGACATTCACCGAGACATCGCTGCGGCCCATGCGCTCGATGGTGGCCAGGTATTCGCCACCGGCGCCATCGAAAAGCGTGATCTCGTCGCCCGGCTGCAATCGCAGCACCTGCACATGCCGCGCCGCGCCGGGCGGCAGCACCAGCGTGTCGCCGCTCGAAAGCCGGACGGAGCAGTGGAAGCGCGGCATGGTGGCGTCGGTCAGACGCGCGGAATCGCGAACCCGATGGAATCGGTCGTGCCTTCGACCTCGTCGATCACGCGCAGCAGCGGCGTGAGCTGGCTGTAGCGCGCGCAGGTCGTGCGGATGTAGCGGATGAAGCGCGGCGTGTCGGCGAGGTAGCGAGGCTTGCCGTCGCGCAGCGTCAGTCGTGCAAAGATCCCGGCCACCTTCAGATGGCGCTGCAAGCCCATCCACTCGACCGCACGGTAGAAGCTGCCGAAGTCCTCCTCGACCGGCAACCCGGCCTTGCGCGCGGCTTCCCAATAGCGCACGCTCACGTCGAGCACGAATTCCTCGTCCCAGCTCAGGAAGGCGTCGCGCATCAGGCAGGCGATGTCGTAGGTGATGGGGCCGTATACGGCGTCCTGGAAGTCGAGCACGCCGAGTTGCTTGTCGCCAGGGTCAACCATCAGGTTGCGCGGCATGAAGTCGCGGTGCACATACACGTTGGCCGATGCGAGATTGGTCTCGACGATGATCTTGAAGGCGCGTTCGAGCCGCTCCTTCAACATGCCCTCGACCGCCACGCCACGGTGCGCACCCAGGTACCACTGCGGGAACAGCGAAAGTTCGCGCTCCAGCAGCGCCTTGTCATAGGGAGGCAGCACGCCCGGCTTCGACGCGAGTTGCCATCGGATCAATGCGTCGATCGCCTGCAGATAGTGCGGCAGGTTGGCCTCGGGCCGATCGGCGTCGATCACGTCGAGCATCGTCTGCCGGCCGAGGTCGTCGAGCAGCAGGAAGCCATCGGCCTGGTTCCAGTCGAGCACGCGCGGCGCCTTCACGCCGGCGCCGGCCATCAGCCCGGCCACCTGGACAAAGGGTGCGCTGTTTTCCAGTGCGGGCGGCGCATCCATCACGATGCGCGTGCCGATCGCGGCATCGACGCTGTCGACGCGGAAGTAGCGGCGGAAGCTGGCATCGGCCGAGGCCAGCTGCACGGTTTCGGGTCGCAGTCCCTGGGCCGGTGCGATGGCCGCAAGCCATCGTTCAAATGCAGATGCGCGGGCGGGGTCGCTCCACGCGATGGCCCGGTCGGCGCCGTTGGGCGTTGGCGAAGGTACTGTCATGGATAATCGATTCTACAAATCCGCCTGGCGCGGACGGCCGCCGGCAGCCTTGCGACTCGGCTTCGGCCCGAACCTTGCCAATCCCGACCGGCCCCCTCTGCCTCCATTGCCCGACGCCCTTGCCTGTGCCGACGCCTGACCTGACCCGTGCCATCCAGCGCCGGTGCCGACCCCCGCTTCCGTTGGCCGTGCTTTCGCTCGCGCTGTTGCACGCGCACGGTGCGGCCGCGCAAGCGATCGACCTGGCGGGACCGCTCACGCTCAAGCGAACGCCGCAGTTGCAGGAAACTGTGCCGCAGCCCTTGCGCGGCGACCAGACGAGCTTCATCACCGGCGAGCAGATCTCGGGACAGCCTGACCTGCAAACCGTGGTCACCGGCAATGCGCAGCTGCGCCGCGGCGACACCGTGATCAACGCCGACAAGCTCTCCTACGACCAGCCCACCGACCTGGCCAAGGCCGCCGGCCACGTGCGCGTGAACCAGGCCGGCAACGAGTACTCGGGGCCGGACCTCGAGCTCAAGGTCGAGAGCTTCGAAGGCTTCTTCAACAACGTGCGCTATCGCTTCCTGGCCACCGGCGGCCATGGCGACGCGCAGCGCATCGATTTCGTCGACGCGGCCCGCTCGGTCGCACGGGAAGCCACCTACACCACCTGCCGGCGCGAGGACTATCCGGGCTGGATGCCGGCCTGGATGCTGAGCGCGACCACGCTGCATACCGACACCGAGGAAAACGTCGGCGTCGCGGAAAACGCGCAACTGTCCTTCATGGGCATCAGCACGCCGCCGTTTCCGAGCCTGAGCTTTCCGCTCAACAGCAACCGCAAGACCGGCCTGCTGCCGCCGACGATCGGCGTGGACAACGTCAATGGCATCGAGATCACCCAGCCCTGGTACTGGAACCTCGCACCCAACCGGGACCTGACCCTCACGCCCACGCTGATGAGCAAGCGCGGCATCGACCTCAGCACCGACTTCCGCTACCTCGAAAAGGGCTACAACGGCGAGGCACGCGTGGACTACATGCCGAGCGACGTCTTGCGCGGTCGCGATCGCTGGGGCATCTGGTCCTCGCACACGCAAACCTTCGATGCGAAGGCCCTCGGGCTCAGCAGCTTCAGCGGCTCGCTCAACATCAACCGCGTGAGCGACGACGACTACTGGCGCGACTTCTCGCGCACCCCTTCGCTCACGCAGCGCCTGCTGGCAAGCGACGGCACGCTCAACTGGAGCAAGGGCGACTGGAGCGGCCAGGCGCGTGCGTTGTACTACCAGACGCTGCAGGACAGCACGACGTCCGCGACCATCATCCCGCCGTACAACCGCATGCCGCAGGTCACTGCCGACTACAACAAGTACGACTGGAACGGCTTCGACATCTCGCTCAACAACGACTACACGCGCTTCGATGGCGACCCGGCTCTGCAATCCCGCCAGTTCGCATCCGGGGCCTTGCTCACCCAGCCGAACGCCGAACGGGTGTACTCGCAGGCAACCATCAGCCGTCCGTTCCTGACGCCTGGCAGCTTCGTCGTTCCTAAACTCCAGCTGCATGCGCGAGCCTATTCGTTCGATGATCCGCTCGAGGTGCGGTCCGACGCGCAGGCCTACGGAAAATTGAATGGAGTCTCGTCTGCCAACGTGACGGTGCCGACTTTCAGTCTCGATGGCGGACTGGTCTTCGAGCGCGACACCAGCTTCTTCGGCCGCTCGCTGGTCCAGACGCTGGAGCCGCGCGCGTTCTACGTCTACACGCCCTATCGCGACCAGAGCGCGATCCCGGTCTACGACACAGCAGCGAACGACTTCAATTTCGCCACCGTCTACACCGAGAACGCGTTTTCAGGCAACGACCGCATCGCCGACAACAACCTGCTCACGCTGGGCGTGACCTCGCGCCTGATCGATCCCGACACGGGCGCGGAAGCCGCACGCTTCGGCATTGCGCAGCGTTTGCGATTCAGCGATCAGAAGGTGCAACTCCCGGGCGTTCCGACGGTCGACAAGGGCGTGGGCGACGTGCTGATGGGCGCGCAGATCAACTGGACGCCGAAGTGGAGCCTGGACACCACCATCCAGTACAACCCCGATAGCCACATATCGACCCGCAACACGCTGAGCCTGCGCTACAGCCCGGGCCCGTACCGCACCATCAGCGCGGCCTACCGCTACCAGGCCGACTCGACCCCCGGCGCGGGCGACGGCAACAAGTCGCTCGACATCGGCTGGCAATGGCCGCTCAATGACCTCTGGGGCACGAAGGACGAGAATCTGGGGCCGGGACGCGGGCTCGGCGGCGGACGCTGGTTTGCCGTCGGTCGGCTCAACTACAGCCTGATCGATCGCCAGATGACCGACGGCATCATCGGCCTCGAGTACGACGGCTGCTGCTACATCGGGCGTGTCGTGCTGGAAAGGCTTACGACTGGTCAGGTCACCGCGAATACGCGCATCATGTTCCAGATCGAATTCGTGGGCTTCACCAGCGTCGGCACCAGCCCGATGCGCACCCTGCAGACGAATATTCCGCGCTACACACCGCTGCGCCAGCCGGTCACCGGCCCCAGCCGTTACACAAATTACGATTGAGCATCCCAGTCATGAAACACCTTCGCTCCACCCTCACGCTGGCCGTTGCCACGGCACTCGCCATGGCGGCTGGCGCGCAGGCGCAAGGCCTCCGTCCCGCCACCACGAGCAACGGCTCTCCCGCGGGCACGCCCAGCCGCGGCATCACGGACATCATGAAGGCGCCCCAGAGCTTCGTCGTGCCCCCGGCGCAGACGCCGCGTGCGCCCGCGGCCCCGGCGGTGCAGCGCTCGGCCGAATACATCGTCGCGCTGGTCAATTCGGAACCCATCACCAACTCCGACGTGCAGGCGCGCGTGGAGCGCATCATCGAGCAGAACCCCAACGAAGCCGGCAAGATGCCGCGGGCGCAATTGAACTCGATGGTGCTGGAGCGTCTGATCAGCGAGCGCGCCCAATTGCACCTCGCCAAGGAACAGGGCATCAAGGTCGACGATGCCGCAGTCGACCAGGCCGAACAGATTGTCGCGCGCCAGAACCAGCTCAGTGTCGAGGAGTTGCGCCGGCGCGTGGCGGCCGATGGCATCTCGCAAGCGGATTTCCGGCGCGACCTGCGCAACCAGCTGACGCTGACCCGCCTGCGTGAGCGCGAGGTCGATCCGAAGGTCAAGGTCAGCGACCTCGAGGTCGACCAGTTCCTGCGCGACCAGCGCTCGGCGCCCAACGCCGCATTGCCGTTCGACATCAACCTGGCGCAGATCCTCGTGGCCGTGCCCGAAGGCGCGACCGAGGCCCAGGCTGCCCCGTTCGAGCAAAAGGCGCAGGCCATCGCCAAACGCGTGCGCGCCGGCGAAGACTTCGCGAAGCTGGCGCGCGAGTTGTCCGACGCGCCCGACAAGATCGCCGGCGGTGCGATCGGCTTGCGCAGCGCGGACCGCTATCCGCAGCTGTTCCGGGAAGCGGTCGAGACCACCGCGGTCAACGGCATTGCCGGGCCGGTGCGCTCGCCGGCCGGGTTCCATGTGCTCAAGGTGCTCGCCAGGTCACAGCCGGGCGCCGCCGATGCAACCGTCACGCAGACCCAGGTGCGCCACATCCTGCTGCGCACCGACGCCAAGATGAGCACCGAGCAGGCGATGGCCAAGCTCGCCGATTTCAAGCTCCGCATCAAGAACGGCACGGCCGATTTCGCCGGGCTCGCGCGCGACAACTCGCAGGACGGCAGCGCCAAGGACGGTGGCGAACTCGGTTGGTCGCGGTCCGGCCAGTTCGTGCCTGAATTCGAGGAGGCCATGAACCGCCTGTCGCCCGGCGAAGTGAGCGATCCGGTGGTGTCGCGTTTCGGCGTGCACCTGATCCAGGTGGAAGGCCGGCGCGACACCAGGCTGAACCCCGCTGAGCAGCGCGATGCCGCACGCACCGCGCTGCGCGAAAAGAAGCTGGACG
Organism: Variovorax sp. dw_308; assembly: GCF_019207085.1. Classification (GTDB taxonomy): domain Bacteria; phylum Pseudomonadota; class Gammaproteobacteria; order Burkholderiales; family Burkholderiaceae_C; genus Variovorax. Next base: position 280,908 of record NZ_JAATOM010000007.1, read on the forward strand.
AGGCCTTCGACATCTGGGCGCAAGAGGTGCGCGCGCGCGCCTACGTCGAGTTCCGCGAGCCGCCACAGTCTTGAAGCACATTGCGCGCAAGCGCTTCGGACAGCACTTCCTGACCGACGGCGGCATCATCGACGCGATCGTGCTGGCGATCGCGCCACAGCCGGGCGACGCAATGGTGGAGATCGGGCCGGGGCTCGCGGCCCTGACACAACCGCTGGTCGAGCGGCTGGGGCGGCTCACCGTCGTCGAACTGGACCGCGACCTGGCCGCACGGCTGCGCGACCATGCGCAACTGGATGTGATCGAGTCCGACGTGCTGAAGGTCGACTTCGCGGCGCTGGCCGCGCAAAAGGCCCCCGCCGCACTGCGCGTGGTGGGCAACCTCCCCTACAACATCTCGACGCCGATCCTGTTCCACCTGCTCGGCTTCGCGCACCTCATTGCCGACCAGCACTTCATGCTGCAAAAAGAGGTGATCGACCGGATGGTGGCGCGCCCGGCCACCTCCGACTACAGCCGGTTGAGCGTGATGCTCCAGTGGCGCTACGCCATGGAGAACGTGCTGTTCGTGCCGCCGGAGAGCTTCGATCCGCCGCCGCGCGTGGACAGCGCCGTGGTGCGCATGGTGCCTTTGGCCGAGCCGCCCGTCGTCGACGCCGGCCGGCTGGGCGAAATCGTGCAGGTCGCTTTCAGCCAGCGGCGCAAGATCCTGCGGCACACGCTGGGCAAGTGGCTGGAGGCGCACCGCTTCGGCGGCGCGTTCGACATCCAGCGGCGCGCGGAGGAAGTGCCTGTGGCGGAGTACGTCGCGCTGGCGCAAGCTGTTGCGCCATAAAAAAGCCCGTCGGATGGACGGGCCTGGATGGCTGGAGGAGCGTCACTGGCCGGCATTGCCGGTCAGTGACTGCGACGACGCATGGATGCAGGGCGCGCCACGACGAATGCGCGACCCACGGCGAACCGCAATCAGGCTGCGGCCAACCAATATCCTGCGTTGAAAGGGCTGCTCATGCGCAGCGCCAGTGGCGAGACATCGACCAACTTGTCGGTCGGCATTTTCTCGGCGTTGGGATCGACCTCGACGGCGATCCCGGAGAGCACGGCTGTGCCCTGCGAAGCCTCGTTCGCCCGTTCTGCTTGGCTGGTGTGTGCAGAACGGGCTACAGAAAAGAATAGAAGCACCTGAACGGTATCTTCCGGTCTCCCCAGTAGTCTGAGGCGTCGCGGAAGATGTCGAGCAGTTGCTCGCGTGCTTCCTTGTCGAACTTGGTGTTGGCCGGAATTTGCTCCAGCACCACCACGAAACCAGGCTGCGGGCCCGATTTGTGCAGCGGGTCTGTCATGCAGTCATACAGCGCATCGAAGTTCTTGCCGACATGCGCCGGAAAGGTGAACTGTTGCGCGATCAGGTCGAGCACGTCCTGCTTGGTCTGGGCGTTGCCCAGGTTGGCGTACAGGAAGTGCTGACCGGCTGCGTGCGCGGCCTCCTGCAGGTCGTTCACGCGGAATGCGCGAATCGACTGCACGATGTTCGGCCGCACGGCACGAAGGGATAAAGTCATCTCCGCTGGTCTTTCAATGGTTGTCGTCGTCATTGCATCCTGGCGCGTCAAGGCGCCCCTCCATTCCAAATCGTCACTCATGGCGTAATGCGCCTGAAACTTGCGTAATGGTCAGCCGTATACCAACAGGCAGACGGTGTGGTTTGTTCGCCGCCGCAAACAATGCGCTTGGCACCGCGATCTCGCGAACCAGGGGTATCGACCGTGTATTCACGGTAATGGCCTCGCCGTTCCCGCGGCAACTGGCGTTCGCGATTGCCGAACACCGTGCCGTCTTTCTCATGTTTGAAGGGGCCACCACTCAGGATGGCCGCGTATGTTTTCTGCCCTTGTACAGGCAACTCGGTCAACGCGATCGGTCCCGTGTTCGGCTGCTCGCTCCCGGAACCGAACCATTCACGGGCCTGGACTCCGGTGGAAAGCGCCACCAGCAAAAGGCTAGTGAGCGCAAACTTGGAAACAGGAAACGTGAACGGGGCGTGAGCCGCCATGAGGCACCAGGAGGAAAGAGAGAGACCGAATCCGGGGCCAACTTGGGGTTAACCCGGAAATTCAAGCCCATTAGTGTGCACCAGACGCGCGCGAATAGCAAGCACCTGCCCAAGAAATGAGCAGTGCATGGACGCGCCAGCTTCGAGTGAAAGTTAGCGCACGCTGTCGTCGTATGTCTTAACGCTCGGAGTTTGCATCCGCGACCGTCAGTGCGGTCATGTTGACGATTCGGCGAACGGTGGCGCTCGCGGTGAGGATGTGCACGGGCTTGGCAGCACCCAAAAGCACCGGGCCGATGGCAATATTGCCGCCGGCGGCCGTTTTCAGCAGGTTGTAGGAGATGTTGGCAGCATCGATATTCGGGAAAACGAGCAAGTTGGCATCGCCCGCCAGTGCGCTGTGCGGCATCACCGCAGC
>NZ_JAATOM010000069.1 GCF_019207085.1 Variovorax sp. dw_308
TGCGTATTTCGGCGAACGTGACCAGTGATTTCGGGAACGTGACCGATTTCGGTCGATGCTGGGGTTGCGCGAAGGAGATTGTAGGTTTGGGGTTGATCTGAAGGGTTGAACTGCCTCCTTGACGAGGTGTGGTTGGGAGTTGATGCCTTGCATGGCTAAGGGCTTTGTCTTCTTTGTCTTGCCTCTTTTCAGAATAGTGTGTCGGGCCCTGTGGAGCTTGTGGACAGCCGACGGCCTGTGGGTGGGCGCGTGGTCAACCCGAAGGGTTGTCCATCCGGCCATCCATAGGAGAGCGCCGAAGGCGCTCAGTCGGGGAGCTCGCGTCAGCGGGCCTGTCCAAAAATCCACAGGGCGGTTCCCTACGGCGCCACGCCGACGGTGGGGGTGGTTTCGGCGAGGAGATCGCCTGCGTCACCGACGCCGTTGGCGAGCTTGCCCGAGCGCATTGACTTGCCCTTCAACGCCAGTCGATGGCTGCGCGAGAGCAGGCGATCGAGGATCGCATCAGCGATCGTCGCGTCCCCGATCCAGGCGTGCCAGTGCTCGATGGGCAGTTGACTCGTCACGATCGTCGGGCGCGTACCGGCACGGTCATCAATGATCTCCATCAGGTCTGAACGCGTGGGGCCGTCCAGCGAAGCCATGCCCCAATCGTCCAGGACAAGGACGCTTGTGCGCGCCACTGCCGCGAGCCATCGGGAGAAGCCGCCGTTGCCGTGCAGCACACGCAGGTCCTCGGCCAGGCGCGGTGCGCGCAGATACAGCGCCGAGTGCCCACGCCGGCACGCATGCTGCGCCAGCGCGCAGGCCAGCCACGATTTCCCCGAACCTGCGGGACCCGTGACCAGAATCGCAGAGCCGTCCTCGACCCAGCGCGACAGCGCCAGGCTCATCAACGCGCTGCGCTCGAAGCCACGCCCGCCACGGCCATCCACATCCTCGATGCAGGCCTGCGGGTACTTCAGCCCCGCGTGCTTGAGCAGCGCGGCGCGGCGCTTGTCGCCGCGGTGGTGCACCTCGCGATCGACCATGAGTGCCAGGCGCTCCTCGAAGCTCAGTGTCGTGCTCGCGGTGCTGGAGAACTGCTCTTCGATCGCCGCGACCATGCCGGCGAGCTTCAGATCGCGCAGTTGCGCGAGGGTGTTGTTCATCATCATTGGGAAGTTCTTTCGATTCGTTATGCGGTGGGTGCCGGTGGCTCAGTGGTAGTACGCCGCGCCGCGCAGGTTGTCGTGCTCGGGGGCGACCCATTCGGGTTCCGGTTGCGCGCGCTCAATCAGGTCGCGGCCATTGGCCAGGATGTCGCGCACATTGCGGTACTGACCTGCGCCGAGTTCCAGCGCCAAGGTACATGCGGCTTCGACACGCTTGGGCCCGTAGCGCTTGACGAGGCTGAGCAGGCCAAGGCAACTGCGATAGCCGTGCTCGGGGTGACGGAAGCGCAGCAGCAACTGCGTGACGAACTGGCCGGTGTTCGCGCCGATCTCGCCTCCCCAATGGATCAACCTCTCGGGCGTCCACTGCTTGTGCGCACGGTGGGCCGCGGGCATGTGCTCGTCCACGGTCGTGAAGCCCCCACGCCGCGCACTGCGGGCATGGCAGGCCACGCGCTGGCCGCGATGCAGCAGCTCGATCAACGCGTCCGTGACGCGCGCCTCCAGCGTCACCCCGACCAGCGAGTGCGGCACGCTGTAGCGGTGAGCATCCACCTCGACGTGGTAGTCAATATGCGCCTTCACCGTTTTGAAGGTGACCCACTGCCAGCGTTGCGCCGGCAGCGGCGACAGGGCCGGCGAATCGAGCGAGGCAAACAGGCTCGCGCGGCTACCCTCGATCTTCTGGAACTTGCGATCGTTCAGCGGCGCCAGCAAGGCACTGATCGCCGCATCGGCGGCATGCACATCGGCCAGCACGGCGTGACGCAGGCGCGCCAGGATCCAGCGAGTGACCACCTGTACCGAACTTTCTGCGGTGGCTTTATCCTTTGGCAGAAACGGGCGTGCCGGAAGAAATGAGACAGCGTAGTGGCGCGCGAACTCGCGCACCGATTCATTGAGCGTCGGCTCGTAACGGCAGGCCTGAGAAACGAGCGATCGTGGGTTGTCGGGGACAACGAGTTGTGGGCAGCCCTTGTAGAACGTCAGTGCGCGTGCGAGTGCACCCAACCATGAACGCATGCTCTGGTCGGCCGTTGCACAGGCAAACGTGTAGCTCGACGCGCCCATCGCGGCAACGAAGACCTGGGCGCGCGTGCCGTCGGTCAGTGCCAGCGTTGAGCCGGCATAGTCGATGAATAACTTCTCGCCAGCGCGCCGGTGCTGACGCATCGAACGCTTGAGGGTCTGGGCGAATTTCTTGTAGTGCCCGCAGAACTGGGTGTAGGCCCAGGTGCGGCAGCCTTCATTGGCCGCGCGGTACTCCCCCCACAGCAGCATCAACGTCACGCCCTTGCGGCGCAGTTCGATGTGAACGTTGGCAAAGTCGGGTTCAACCAGTCGGGTCTCGTTCTCGTTGCGCCCAAACAATCTGCGTTCCAGCGAAGCTTCGTCCAGCTGCGCTGTCGCCTTCCAGTCCAGCCCGGCGGCGCCGGCCAGGCTGAGGTACTTGGATACCACTCCTTTGGAGATGGCCAGGCTTTTTGCGATGCGCTCGTGCGAGAGGCCGCCCTGGTATTTGAGTCTGAGGATGTCTTTGATCATGCGTACTTCCATGCGTTGCTGCGGCATCGTTCACGGCCCAAAGGCCACGAGGCTATGCCCCAGCGGTGGTTCATACGCAACACCAACACCAACCTCTTGACAGGTCGGCGACCGCCACGAAGCGGTCTCCCGACTTCAATCGGTCACGTCACCGAAATCGTCGGTCACGATGCCGAATTCGGCGGTCACGATGCCGAAACGGTCGGTCACGCTCCTCCGAAATACGCA
>NZ_JAATOM010000070.1 GCF_019207085.1 Variovorax sp. dw_308
CGGCCATTATGAGAAGGCCCCAGTTATGAGAAGTTCTGGGGCGACGTAGGCGGGCAGGCCGCGCCAATACTCGCGATCCGCAGTGCGACCACGCACTGGACTGGACATAAATCGGCTGCTGGCGCAGCACTGACGGCTCCACCTCTGGAGACCGTCATGACCAAGATCCCTGCGCTGCACCAGACCCTACGGGGCTGGCTGCTAGAAGGCCCGCTGTCCGCCCAAGTCCCGGCCTACGTCGCGCGACTGAGGCGAGGCCGGTACGCCACCCACACCTGCGATCGCTACGTGAACGCCGTAGCGCATTTCGCGCACTGGATGTCGATGTGCCATTTGCCGGCGCGCATGCTGAACGAAGGCTGCATCGACCAATTCCTTCGCTATCACCTGCCTCGGTGCGACTGCCTGGGTGGCGCGTTGCGCACGCCGAGTGACGCGCATGCGGCATTGGTCCCCATGCTGGAGATCCTGCGCGCAGAGGGCGTCATTGCGCGGCCGCCCGCACCGGCAGGCCCCATTGCCGATGAGCTTCGCAGCTACGACGCCCACATGCGCGACGCGCGCGGCTTGGCATCCAAGACGCGCAGTGGCCGTCTTCGCATCGTCGAACGGCTGCTGGTGGCCAAGTCCGCCGGTCGGCCTGTCGTCGTCGGCGAGCTTCAGACCGACGACATACGGCACTTCGTCGCCGACCAACTCGATGCCCTGGATACCACCAGCAACGCCATCACGATCGCCTCGACCCTGCGCGCGTACCTGCGCTACCGCGCAACCCGTGGCGATGCGGTGCAGCCGCTGTTGGCAGTCATCGCATCCCCCGCGCACTGGAGCATGGCGTCACTGCCAAGAGGGCTCAAGCCCGAGGAGGTGGATCGGTTGCTGAGTTCGTTCACCGCTGCGCTGCCTTCGCCCCGCCGTGGCTACGCAGTCGTCCGCCTGGCGCTGGATCTTGGGCTGCGCGGCATCGAGATCAGCCGGCTGCAACTGGCCGACATCGACTGGCGCCAGGGCACGGTCACGCTCAAGCGCACGAAGTCGCGCCGCCAGGACCTCCTGCCCTTGCCGACGAGCACCGGCCGGGCCCTGGAGGCGTATCTCCGCTACGAGCGGCCCAAGACGAGCGACGGGGCGCTGTTCGTGCGCCGCCTGGCGCCGCATGACGAGCCCATCGGCGTCGACGCCATTCGCCGTATCGTTCGCGACGCCTTCCGGCGCGCAGGCATCCCGCATGGCCGCGGCCATGCCCTGCGCCACACCGTGGCCTGTCGGATCATCAACCAGGGCGGGTCGATCAAGGAAGTGGCCGACGTGCTGCGGCACCGGTCACTGAACACCTCGATGATCTACGCCAAGGTTGACCATGGCGCGCTGTCCGACGTTGCGCTGCCGTGGCCGGGGAGCCTGGCATGAGCGCGCGGACGGGCAGCCTGCAGGCCAGGGTCGAGCAGTACCTGGCCGAGCGACGCCGTGTGGGCTTCGAGCTCAGCACGATGGGGCACGGTCTGGCAAGCTTCGCCAGGCATGTCCAAGCGGCGGGGCACCACGGACCGCTGAAGGTCGATCTGATGGCCACCTGGGCGCGCCAAGCCAAGGGCGGACATGGCGACCGCGCCACTGCGGCCCGGAGGCTGAAGATGCTGCGGCCGTTTACCAAGTGGCTACGGCAGTTCGAGCCCGCCACCGAGGTGCCCAACGAAGCCGTCTTCGGCGCGGTGCCGGGCCGGATGACGCCACACGTCTACCGCGAGCCCGAGATCGTAGACTTGCTGGCCGCCGCCCGGGAGCTCGGCCCCGACGGCGGACTACGCCCGGCGGTGATGGAGACGCTGTTCGGGCTGATCGCCTGCACCGGGTTGCGCATCTCCGAGGCGCTGGGGTTGCTCGATGCCGATGTAGACCTGCAAGGCGGCGTGCTGACGATCCGGCAGAGCAAGTGCGGCAAGTCGCGCCTGGTGCCGCGGCATCCGAGCGCCATCGAGGCCCTGGCGCGCTACCGAGCGCAGCGCACTCGGCATGTGCGCAGCACACCCGAGTTGCCATTCTTCGTCGCCAGCCGCGGGCGCTTGCTGGGTCAACCCGTCGGGGACCGCCAAGTCCACCGCATCTTCGAGGAACTGCGCAGGCAACTCGGCTGGGTGGATCGTGGGAGCCATGGCACGCCGCGCATCCACGACCTGCGCCACAGCTTCGCAGTGCGCCGGTTGGTGCTCTGGCACGAGCAGGGCGTGGACGTGGGCCAGCGGATGCTGGCGCTGTCGACCTACCTCGGTCACGTCAAGGTCTCCAGCACCTACTGGTACCTCACCGGCGTGCCGGAGTTGATGGGCTTGCTGGGCCAGCGCTTCGAGCGCTTCGCCAATCCCTGGGAGGACGGCGATGAGTAGGACTTCGACTCCGCGCGCCCCGCCGAGCTTCGCTGCGCTGGTGCAGTCGTTCTTCACCGAGCACCTCACCCAGCAGCGCGCGATGAGCCCGCGGACGGTGGCGACCTACCGTGACGCGTTCGTGCTGTTTCTGGACTTCGCGGTGATGCACCTGCACAAGCAGCCCACGACGATGCGGCTGCAGGACATCACGCCGACGCTGATCCTGGCCTTCCTCGATCATCTGGAACGTGACCGCGGCAACGCCGTGCGGACGCGCAACGCGCGGCTGGCGGCGCTGCGCGCGTTCCTGAAGTTCGCCGGCCACCGTGATGTCGATGCACTGCATGTCGTCGAGCAGGCACTGGGTGTGCCGATGAAGCGCTTCGAGCGGCCGATGCTCGGGTTCCTGTCGCGCGAGGAGATGCTGGCGATCATCGGCAAGCCGGGGCCAAGCTGGACCAGCCAGCGCGATCACCTGCT
>NZ_JAATOM010000071.1 GCF_019207085.1 Variovorax sp. dw_308
TTATGGAAAGCTTTTCATAACGGCCAGAAGCCGTCGGATGAAGCCACGCCGGCAAGCTGACTTCTAACGTGAACGCTGGCCTCAGCAGATCCTGCTGCAATTCCAGTTGCTAACCTGTGTGGCACTTCCGGCTCGTTTCCGGCAGACCAGTCGTCACTGGTTTCGCGCGTACTACCTGCGTCGTGGTTGGTCTGCGAACTTGCTCCGCACCGCGACGAGCGCGTCAAAGCTGTATCACGCCACGTCGGCTCGGGACAGTGCCCAGCGCGCAACATCGTTTCCCTGGCTTGCCGTCGACAAGATCACGGATACTTTCATTGGGAGCTTGTCCAATGGTTTGATTATGAGAAGACCCTCGCGGCGCTGTCGGCAGACCTTGGCGCTTTGCCGCAAAGAATGTGCGCTCCGACAGTAGACTTTCCTCAGTTCCACTTGGCTGAGCTGATGAGATTCGGGGCATCGTGATCTTCTTGAGCAGTAGGATCAGAGCCAGTTCGACCTCGAACCGCAACAGATTGGACGCCAACCGCTACGACGTGCCGACGATGCTCATCGGCGAGGGCATCTGGCTACTTTGCCGGTTCTGCGCTAGCGACTACCGCCTTCGCCTGGACGGCCGCCAAGCGATAGTCGTGGTCGCCATAGAAGCGCAGGTACAGAGAGGCGGCAATCGCCGAGTCGGTGCCTACTAGCGCTGTTTCGTATCGCGCTTTCATTGCCGCCGCGAACGCTCCGGCCCCGGCGCACAGGTGTCGATAGAAGGCGGAGAAGAAAAGGAGCGCCCCGTTGTCGTCCACCGGCTCGTGCGCTGCGATGACGGCCTCGCTGCCACCAGCGCGCAAGACCGGCGCCCAATGCGCGATTCGGTCGGTTCCCAAGGTGACAAGTTCGGGTGGTTCATCGCTGAGGAGCAGCTCGTGTGCGGTCAGCACGGTGCGCTCACCGATCACCAGTCCACTTAACGGGCGGCGCTCGGCCGCATCGGCGGTCGCGGCGCCCGGCGTGTCGGGCAGCCAATTCGACACGCTGTGGCCACCGAGATGCAGGACCCGATGGTCGCCGAGGGCAAGAACGCGCAGCGCATCCGACGGGGCCGGCTCGACCAGCCGATCGACGGTGAAGCCAGCGCCTTCAAGCGCGTCCGCCACCTTCGCTACCTCTGCGCGGGCCCCTGGCAGGTCGGGCAGCAAGGGACCGGCGGTACCTCCCAGCATCACCAGTGCGCTGGCCTGTGGCCGCAGTCGCTTCGCCGGCCGGCGGGCAGGAATGCCAGGGCAATCGCGAGAGAGCAGCGCCTGAAACCCCAAAGGCATCGGGCGCGCCGGCGACTTCAGCATTTCCCAAGGGACAAGATCCGCTTCGCCATCCGCGACCACCTGCAGGTGAGTGGCACTGTCTATGAGCGGCCGGAGTGACCGAGGAATCAGCAATCGGTACAGCACTTGTCCCGCTTCCAACAGGTCTTGCCACGCGAAGCGATACCGCAGTTCCTTTAGTGCCAGTTCAAGAGCCGAGTGCCCGATCGACACCTGCTCTTGACCCATCGCAGTCGCCGACGAGCTGGCTGCGTTTTCTGCCACGATGGACCATTGGTCCCCCTGCCGGGTGATACGCAAACGCACAACTGTGCTTGCGCCGACTGGCCGTTCGTCCATCCGACTCCGCAGGGCAGCCAGCAGGGTATTGCTGGCAGCTGATAGTGGCGGCGCTTGGCCGTCCGAGGAAGGTTCGTCTTCAATTGGCACGACTTCGGTGTCGGCGACCTCGGTGGCGGCCGTTTCGCCCTGACTTGCGTTAGGCTTGCCCTCCGCCTGTGGCGCTGCCGGACCAGCCGCTGAGGGACTGGCAACACGGCGGGGCATCTGTTGGAGGGCGACGATCAGTCCGTCGATGTCGGCGTCAAAGTGCTTGACGCTCAGCTCGTACGCGTTGTTTCGCAGCATGCGGCGCAGTCGCGAGGGCAACTGTTCTGCGCTTGGCAACGTAGCATCCCCCACCGTGACCGGCACGACTGTGAGTCCGTGCTTCAATGCCAACTCAACTTCCTGACGCACCAGGTCGTCTGGCTCGAGGATTCGACGGGCACGTCCGCCTCCCCGGATCGATGCCCAGAGCTGTCCAACGACTACGAGCGCCACGTCGCACCTCATGAGCCGGCTCTTCAGTTCTCGTTCGAAGTCAACCCCGGGAGCGATGCTCTTGATGTCGCAGAAGACGTTCTCCCGGCCCAAAGCCTCGGCCATCCGTGTGTCGAGCGCACGCACCCAGCCGCCGCTGTCGGCGCGTCGATAGCTGATGAAGACCCTCACCATGGCGCTCCTCCCAAGCCCTAAGAGGCCTAAGCAAATTGTTTCAGCTGGCTCGCCGGCAGCTTACTCCCGGGCGCCGAACATATCCACGTCGCACGCCGCCGGAGAACCGGACGTCGAATACTTGGTAGCTGTGATTGAACACTTCATTCGGTTGAGCCGCCAAACTGTCGGTCTGCTTATGCACCTCGCGGGTGTCAGCTCA
>NZ_JAATOM010000072.1 GCF_019207085.1 Variovorax sp. dw_308
TCGACCTCGGTATACGCGGCGCCCTGCAGGGCCAGCAGGCCGACTTGCGGCCCGTTGCCATGGCCGACCACCAGGTCGTGTTGTCGCGCCACGGGCGCCAGCGAGTGGGCCGCGATGCGCACGTTCTCGCGCTGGTTCTCCGCGGTCATGGGCTGGCCGCGCCGCAGGAGAGCATTGCCGCCGAGGGCCGTGACGATCAGCACCTTCAGTCCCCCAGCGTGGCGACCAGGATCGCCTTGATCGTGTGCATGCGGTTCTCGGCCTGCTCGAAGGCGATGTTCCACTCCGACTCGAACACCTCGTTGTTCACCTCGAGCCCGTCGCTGATGCCGTAGGTCTCGGCAATCTGCTTGCCCAGCGTCGTCTCTGTGTCGTGGAACGCGGGCAGGCAGTGCATGAACTTTACCTGCGGGTTGCCGCTGGCCTTCATCAGCGCGGCATTGACCTGGTACTTCATGAGCAGGCCGATGCGCTCCTTCCAGACTTCCTTCGGCTCGCCCATCGACACCCACACATCGGTGTGGATGAAGTCCACGCCGTTGACCGCCGCGTTCGGGTCGTCGGTGATGGTGAGCGTGGCGCCGTAGCGCGTGGCAAGGTCGCGCGCGATGCCGGTGAACTCGTCCGAAGGCCACAGTTGCTTCGGGCCGCAGATGCGCACGTCCATGCCCATGAGGCAGCCGACGATCATCAGCGAGTGGCCCATGTTGTTGCGCGCGTCGCCCAGGTAGGCGTACTTGATCTGGCTGATCGGCTTGTCGCAGTGCTCGCGCATCGTCATCACGTCGGCGAGCATCTGCGTCGGGTGGTATTCGTCGGTCAGGCCGTTGAAGATCGGCACGCCCGCATACTTCGCCAGCGTTTCCACACCGGTCTGGCTGGCGCCGCGGTACTCGATGGCGTCATACATGCGCCCCAGCACGCGCGCCGTGTCCTTGAACGATTCCTTGTGGCCGATCTGCGAGCCCGCGGGGTCGAGGTAGGTCACGTTGGCGCCCTGGTCATGGCAGGCCACCTCGAAGGAACAGCGGGTGCGCGTCGAGGTCTTCTCGAAGATCAGGCAGATCTCCTTGTCCTGCAGGTGCTTCTGCTCGGTGCGCGCGTACTTGGCGCGCTTGAGGTCGCGGGCGAGGTCGAGCAGGTAGCGGAATTCGCGCTGGCTGTAGTCCTGCACGGTCAGCAACGAGCGGTTGCGCAGATTGAAGCTCATGTTCAGTTCCTTGGTTGGTCGTCGTCAATAGGCCGGATCACGCGAGATCGGACAGGTCATGCAGTGCCCGCCTCCGCGTCCGCGCCCGAGTTCGGAGCCGCGCACGGTGATGACTTCCACGCCCGCCTTGCGCAGCAGCGTGTTGGTGTAGGTGTTGCGGTCGTAGGCAACCACCACGCCGGGGTCGAGCGCCACCACGTTGTTGCCGTCGTCCCACTGTTCGCGCTGCGCCTGCCAGGCGTTGCCGCCGGTCTCCACCACGCGCAGCGCCTTGAGCCCGAGCGCGTCGCGCACCACGTCGAACAGATGGCCCTCATCCAGGTGGACCTCGATGCTGCCGTTGCCGTCCGGGCGCGCGCTGTAGCAGCGCACCTGGTCGACCACTTCGCGGAAGGCGGTGACGAGGTCGCGGTCGCAGAAGCTGAACACCGTGTCGAGGTGCATCGCGGCACGGCTCTTGGGCATCAGGCAGCCGATCACGCGCGTCGCGCCGCCGCGCGTCAACAGTTGCTCGGCCAGCTGGTAGACGGCCTGCCGCGTGGTGCGCTCGCCCATGCCGATGAGCACCACACCCTTGCCGATGGGCATCACGTCGCCGCCCTCGATGGTCGACGCGCCAAAAGGCTCGTCGGAATCGCCCAGCCAGATCTGGAAGTCGGCGCCCTTGAAGCGCGGATGGAACTTGTAGATCGCGCGCTGCAGCAATGTCTCGGGCTGCCGCGCGGGCCAGAACATCGGATTGCAGGTCACGCCCTGGTAGATCCAGCAGGACGGATCGCGCTGGAACAACGTGTTGGGCACCGGCGGGATCACGAAGTCGGTGTCGCCGAAGGCACCGATCAGGATGGAGGACATCTCGCTCTTCGGGATGTCGAGCAGTGCGATGCCGCCGATCAGGTGGTCGGCCAGTTTGGCGGCCGGCATCTCGTCGAGCCAGGGCCTTATCGCGCTGCGCACCCCGAGCCCGACCTCGTTCACGGTGATGCGCCGGTCGAGCACCCAGGCGCGCGCCGCCTTGTCCTGCAGCGTCTCGGCCAGCATCTCGTGCAGGTCGAGCACCTCGGTGTCGCGCTCGCGCATCTTGAGCACGAAGTCGTAGTGGTCCTTCTGCGCCTCGTGGACCCAGAGCACGTCGTCGAACAGCAGGTCTGCGGCGTTGCCCGGCGTGAGCCGCTGGTGCGCCAATCCCGGCCGGCAGACCATGACGGTCCGGAGCCTGCCGACCTCGCTGTGAACGCCTAGAGCATGCATGCAATGTCTCCTTGT
>NZ_JAATOM010000073.1 GCF_019207085.1 Variovorax sp. dw_308
GCCGCAAATCATGCAGGTCACCCCCGACGCCTGCTGTGCTGCGTCGATCAGTCGGTCGATCTCCTCTGCGACCTGATCTCCCTTTTGGGTAGCAGTCCTCCACTGACTAGCGCTGAGTACAACAAGGATCTCATCAAGGATCTTGCGGTTCTTGCCGCCAACGCTGTAGTAGTAGCGCGCCGCACCGAACTTCTCCTTGGCTTGGACGAAGTGAAAGCCGCGCTTGTCGTCGCCCAACAGCGCGTCGATCTCTTCGCAGGTGCGAGCGAAGTCCGCAAGCCACCCGGCATAGAAGATCAAGCCGATATGGGGGCCTTCGAACATGTAGTCGAAGCGGGCTCTGAATTCTTCAATGCGGTTCATGTCTTGGCTCCGCGTCTTGCTCGATTGCGAAGTGGAGTACGCCGGGTGAGGCGGTTGATGGGGCTCGCCTGAGCAACTCTCCGAGCTCCGGTGACATCCGAATGTCCTCGCGAAAGTTGAGCGTTGTTCGTCCTTGACCATTTTTCGAAGCCCTTGAGCCAGCATGTTCAATGGACTTCTTGTCGTTTCGACAAAAAGTCGCGCGCTCCGCAGTAAGCTTCCGAAGCGACTCCACCTAGTGGACCTGACACCCCCGTCGCTTTCGCACTTCCCTCGCGCAGTAGCGCTTCCCCGCTTGTTTCAGATCCCCTTGGTCGGTCAGCTCGTCCTGCTTCGAATGTTAACTACATCCCGTGGCGTTTGCAATGGTGGCTTTTAGCTTGGTGGCATTCTTTAGCGTGGTGTTCGTGCGGAGGCACCGCGAACATTCCGTCTGATGGCTTCAACAACGAAAACGCGAAACGAACGCGATTACGTGCGCCTGCTTGGAGATGCAGTGCGCCATCGGCGCACTGCTCTGGGCTTTACGCAGGAGGACTTCGCACGGCACGTCGGCATTGATCGGGGCTACATGGGCGGCGTGGAACGTGGCGAACACAACCTGACTTTCAGAAAACTTATGGTCGTGCTCAAGGGCCTGCGCGCCCGCCCCGACGAGTTCTTTCGCGACATTCGCTTGGGAGATCGCGAGGCAGATGATGTGCGCGCACCTCCTCAAGATCGGCACGTCCGACGCGCGCTTGCCAAAGCAGCAGCCACCTACTCAGAAATGCTTGGCATCGCAGTGCTCTGGGAACGTGAGCGAGCTGGCTTCACACAGGAAAAATTTGCCTATCATGCGGGGCTAGCACGTAGCTACATGAGCGGCATCGAACGCGGCGAACGAAATCCGACATTCACGCAGCTCATGCGGATTCTCGAGGGCTTGGGAATCGAACCCTCGGAGTTTTTCCAGCACTTTCCGTCGCTCCCTATACGCCGCGCACAGCGCGAGCCCAACTGCTGAAGCGTGTACCCTAAGGATGCCGAGACGCAGACCAGCGTCTACCCACCACCCCGAGGCGCAACGAAGGTAATGAGGTTTGCCGCGTTCAGCTCGACACCCCGTCACACCCTGGGTTCCACACCACGTGCGACTCGCAACGGGAAAGGCTATTCGCGTTGCCGCAGACACGACAGGAAAGATCTGCTGCAGATCCCGGTCGGCGACAGCGGCATGGGCTGCGTTCGGCCCTCACCTCTCGTCTGCGGAGTCGAGTAAGAATGGGGCATGTCCAATGCATACGCCGCACTTAAATCCGAGATGGTCCGCATAGCACGGAGAGAGGTGCGATCAGAGACAGCGGTTTTCAAGAAAACCATCGGGCAGCACCGCGCTGCCATCTCGGCGCTGAAGAAGAAGATCGACGCGCTCGAGAAGGCGCCGCGTCAAACCCGCAAGAGCGCGACACGCGCTGATGCCGCTGCCGCCCGTCCGGGGGCAAGCGAGACGGTTCAGCGCAGGTTCAGTGCGGCGCGCCTGGGCGCACACCGCGCCAAGTTGGGAATGTCCGCCGCGTCATACGGAAAGTTGGTCGGGATGTCTGGCGCGTCCGTCTACCTCTGGGAAAAGGGCGAAGTCCGACCCAGTGCTGAAGTCATTGAGGCGCTGGCCAAGCTCAAAGAAATGTCTCGCGAGCAAATCGAAGAGAAGCTTTCGCAAGCCTGAATTCGTATCGCGCGACCCGCGCTGCAACTGGAAAACCTCAGGAGCTTGAGGAGCACGGCGGCTGTGCAATGGCAGGGCATTAAGGCGCACGAGTGCTTCCGACCGAAAGCAAAGCGCCACCAGGCGGCGTTGCGCGACCGGCGCTGTCAGCAGACTTCGCGTTCGACTCGCGCTCCCCGCCCCTTACGCATTCGTTGCGGCGTTGCTCCCCGAGAGAAAGATCCCCGATCGGGGCCTGTGGCCCCTCTCTGGCCGCCACGCCGCTCTGGTCGCGACAGACGACAAGGAGCCAATATTTACCGAACGAATCACTAATCTAAAAAGCGGCAGCAGCATCTACCGTCGGGACGGCCTTGG
>NZ_JAATOM010000074.1 GCF_019207085.1 Variovorax sp. dw_308
TCGCGACGGCGAGCTTCACGTTGGAAACCCGGTCGACGTCCGTGTCATAGCTGCGAGCGCACCAGACGAAGGCAACGGCTGCCAGCAGGCCGAAGCACGGCACCGCGGCCATGGCCTGCTGCAGGCCCCAGACATCCGACAGCACGCCCACCAGGAAGGGACCGACGGCCAGGCCGAACAGGTTCTGGAACAGCGACAGCACGGCCGAACCGGTGGAGCGCACGCCCGGATGGATCACCTCGATGGCCACACCCGAGACCACACCCACGGTGCAGGTCATGAAGAAGCCGCCCAGCAGGATCAGCTTGAACTGCGCCGGACCGGGCGCGGTGCCGGCAAAAGCCACCAGGAAGATGCACATCGTGACCACGCACAGCACCGACAGGGCCAGCAGCTTGTTGCGCCGCTGGCGCAAGGTCAGCCGGTCCACCACGAAGCCCCAGACGATGCAGCCCACCGCGCCCAGCAGCACCACGAGTGCCGCTTGCGTGGCCGCCGCCTCAGGCGTGACGCCGTAGAAGCGGTTGAGGTAGCTCGGCAGCCACGACCAGACCGCCGACACCACGATCAGCTGCATGGCCGCGCCGATGCACACGAACAGCAGCGTGCGGGTGCGCGCCAGCGTGACGAAGATGTGCCTGAGCGTGCTGCCGATGGACTCGGTGACCTTGTCCAGCCGCGGCGTGAGGTCCACCGTCTTGTAGTCGCGCACGAACAGGTACAGCAGCGCCAGCGCCAGGCCGGGGATGCCGACCACGCCGAAGGCAGCGCGCCAGCCCCACTTGGCCGCGATCACGCCGCCCAGCACCACGCCCAGCACCGAGCCCAGCGATGCCGCCGCGAAGAAGGCGCCCAGCAGCGCACTGCGAAGGCGCACCGGGAACAGCGTCGCGATCAGCGCCGCACCGACCGAGCCGTAGCCCGTCTCGCCGGCACCCACCACCGCGCGGGCGGTGAACAGCTGGGCGAAGTTGGTGGTGAACATGCACGAGATGGTGGCCAGGCTCCAGACGCCTGCCATCACCACGATGCTCTTCACGCGGCTGACCCGGTCGGCCAGCAGCGCCACCGGGATGCCGCCGACGGCCACCACGATGGAGATGATGGACACCAGCGCGCCGAGCTGCTTGTCGCTCAGGTTCCATTCGCTCTTGATGTGCGGGAACAGCGACACGATCACCTGCCGGTCGATGTAGTCGAACAGCATCAGTGCGAAGGTCATGGCAAAGGCAAACCAGGCTTGCCGCTTGCCGATCAGGTAGTCGTCTGGCGAGCCGGGCCTGGCGGCGCCCGCGTCGAGGGTGATGGACATGGTGGGTTGTCTCGGTTGTCTTGTAGTTGTGGGGCGGGGCTCAGCGACTCAGCGTGGTTCAGCGTGGCTGGCGCGTGGCTCAGGCGGCCTTGCGCAGGAAGCCCTGATCGGCGCCGTTGCGGTTGGGTGAGAAGCCGTTGGCCAGCAGCGATTCCTCGGTGGTCTTGTAGAACACGCCGATCTTGCTGATCTCGCGTGCCTGCTGCGCGGTGGCGATCGGCCGGCCGAACTCGCGCGAGATGCGCACCAGTTGCTCGACCTGCTCGACCGTGCTCATCTTCTGCGTGCGGGACTGGTTCCAGAGGTTGTCCTCGATGCCGCAGCGCACGTGCAGGCCCATGGCGATGCCCATCATGTTGACCGGCAGCACGTTGCGCATCGAGCTCTCCACCGTCAGCACCGCACCGTCGGGCGTGGCGCGCACGAAGTTGGCCAGGTTGTAGATGCTCGGCACGTCCATGCCGCCACCGATGGCCACCCAGTTCATGACCAGCGGGCCCTTGTAGATGCCGCGGCGCATCAGGCGCTCGACCGACTCGAAGCTGTTGATGTTGTAGCACTGGAAGGCGCTCTGGATGCCGGCTTCCGACAGGCGGCGGATGTGCTCCTCGGCCCAGCCGGGTTGCGCCGGCACGGTCATTTCCTTGTAGGCGTTGAAGACGACCGGGTCATCCATCGAGGTGCCCTTGTAGTCCTCGTACTCCCAGTGCTCGACCACGTTCATCTGCGAGGTGTTGATGGTCACGGTGACCTGGTCGGGCTTGGGGTCGAGTTCGGCCAGCATGTGGCGCGTGTCATCGGACAGCCACTTGGCGGCGGCGCCTTCGGATTCCGGGGCGAAGCTGATCGAGCCGCCCACCTGGATGATCATCTCGGGCACGGCGTTGCGCACGCCGGCGATGAGTTCGTTGAACTTGGACAGGCGCTTGCTGCCCTTGCCGTCGAGTTCACGCACGTGCAGGTGCAGCACGGTGGCGCCGGCGTTGTAGCAGTCGACCGCCTTCTGGATCTGCTGGTCCATCGTGACAGGGATGTCCTCGGGGAAGTC
>NZ_JAATOM010000075.1 GCF_019207085.1 Variovorax sp. dw_308
GAGCGGCAGGTAGTTGTACAGGCGGCGCAGCATCATCAGCGCCTCGACATCGTTCTCGAAGGCCATGTCGGCCACGCCGCTCTTGGTGGTGTGGGTGGAGGCACCACCCAGTTCCTCTGCGGTCACGTCCTCGTGCGTCACGGTCTTCACCACCTCGGGGCCGGTGACGAACATGTAGCTGGAGTCCTTCACCATGAAGATGAAGTCGGTCATGGCCGGCGAGTACACGGCGCCGCCCGCGCACGGCCCCATGATCATGCTGATCTGCGGCACCACGCCCGAGGCCATCACGTTGCGCTGGAACACCTCGGCATAGCCGCCGAGCGAAGCGACACCTTCCTGGATGCGCGCGCCGCCCGAGTCGTTCAGGCCGATGACCGGCGCGCCGACCTTCATGGCCTGGTCCATCACCTTGCAGATCTTCTCGGCATGCGCCTCGCTGAGCGCCCCGCCGAAGACGGTGAAGTCCTGGCTGAAGACGAAGACCAGGCGCCCGTTGATCATGCCGTAGCCGGTGACCACGCCGTCACCGGGAATCTTCTGCTCGGCCATGCCGAAGTCGCTGGAGCGGTGCTCGACGAACATGTCCCACTCTTCGAAGGTGTTGTCGTCGAGCAGCAGTTCGATGCGCTCGCGCGCGGTGAGCTTGCCCTTGGCATGCTGCGCATCGATGCGCTTCTGGCCGCCGCCCAGGCGGGCCTGCGCGCGTCGTTGTTCGAGGAGTTCGAGAATTTCTTTCATGGCGTCCCGTAGAGGTTTCAGATGTTGATGTCGTGGTCTTGTGCGGCCAGCAGGTTGCGCGCGGCCGTGGATGCGGGGAGCGTGCCGCCCGTCACGGCGGCGATGGTTTGCGGCAGGAGTTCGCGCACATGGGGATGGTGGCGGAAGGCATGCTTGAGGCCGGCGTCGATGCGTTCCCACATCCAGGCCAGCGCTTGTTTCTCACGCCGCATTGTGAGCCTGCCGTTGGCGGTCTGGAGCGCCCTGAATTCCATGACTGAATTCCAGAATGCATCGACACCGGTGCCGAGCAGTGCGCTGAGTTGCATCACGCGCGGTTGCCAGAAGCGGATCTCGGCTTCCGGCGAGCCGGGCACTGCATGCGCGGCCTGCATCGCCTGCGCATGCGCCGGGTTGCCGTGATGTCCAAACAGGCGCAGCGCCGAAGTGATCTGGGCCTGCGCGCGCGTGGCAGCATCCTTGTCGATGTCGGCCTTGTTGATGACGACCAGGTCAGCCAGTTCCATCACGCCCTTCTTGATGGCTTGCAAGTCGTCGCCCGCGTTGGGCAGTTGGAGCAGCACGAACATGTCGGTCATGCCAGCGACCGCGGTTTCGCTCTGGCCGACGCCCACGGTTTCGACGATGACGATGTCGTAGCCGGCGGCCTCGCACACCAGCATCGCCTCACGCGTCTTCTCGGCCACGCCGCCGAGCGTGCCCGACGACGGGCTAGGACGGATGTAGGCACGTTCGTGGACCGAGAGCATTTCCATGCGCGTCTTGTCGCCAAGGATGGAGCCGCCCGAGACGGTGGACGATGGGTCGATGGTGAGCACGGCGACACGGTGGCCCTTGCCGATGAGGAACAGGCCCAGCGTTTCGATGAAGGTCGACTTGCCGACACCAGGCACGCCGGAGATGCCGAGGCGGAAGGACTTGCCGGTGTGTGGCAGCAAGGCCGTGAGCAATTCGTCGGCTTGCTGGCGGTGGTCGTCGCGGGTGGATTCGAGCAGCGTGATGGCCTTGGCGATGGCGCGGCGCTGCGGCAAGGAAGCCGCGGCGAGCACCGCCTGCTGGAGATCCGGGACCCGGCGGATCAAGACGCCGACTCCGAAGCCTGCCAGCGGTAATGCAAGTCCACGCCCTCCCCGCCTTCAAGCGCGAAGCCGTGCCGCAGGTAGAAGCGGTTGGCGTCGCTCTGCACGAGAGCAGTGAGCTTGATGTCGCGCCCTTGTTCGCGCGCTTGCGTCTTGGCCCACTCCAGCACCCATTCGCCGATGCCCAGGCCCTGGAAGCCGGTGCGCAGGTAAAGGTGGTCCAGGCGCAGCGCGTCGCTGCCCTCGGGCTTGAGCGTGACGAAGCCGATGCGTTGGTCGCCGTCGAGCGCGATGTGATGCATGAACGGCAGGACAAAGCCCGCCTGCAGCCGCTCACGCGAACGATCGGCATCGAAGCGGCCCACGCGCTCGAGGCTCGGACGCATCGCATCGACGCGCAAGGCGAGCATGGCCTCGAAGTCGCTGGAATCCACCGGCTGCAAGGACAGCCGTGACACGATATCGAACACGTTGATCCTCAGGCCGCGACC
>NZ_JAATOM010000076.1 GCF_019207085.1 Variovorax sp. dw_308
TGTTCGAGCGCACGGTGCGCAACCTGCGCGAGATCTCGCCGACCTTGCTGACCTCCGTGCCTTCCGCATGGACGATGCTGGCGGCGGAACTCGAGCGCGACCCGCAACTCGCCCGCAGCGTGTTCGCCCGCGTCGTCAACTTCGGCTACGGCGGCGCCAGCCTGCCCAAGGACGTCAACGAGCGCATCCAGCGCGTGGCCGAGTGCACCGTTGGCGAGCGCATCGTGTTCGGCACGGGACTGGCCTCGACCGAGACCACCGGCGTCGGCACCTACCGCGCCTGGGTCAGCGACGACCTGGCCAACATCGGCGCGCCGGGGCCCGGCACCGAGATCAAGCTGGTGCCGCTGGACGGCGACCGCTACGAGATCCGCGTGCGCGGCGCGCACAACTTCAGCGGCTACGTGGCGCGGCCAGACCTCACCGCGGCCGCCTTCGATGAGGAAGGCTTCTTCAAGCTTGGCGACGCCGTGCGCCTCGTCGACATGGACGACCCGGCCAGGGGCATGCGCTTCGATGGCCGCGTGGCAGAAGACTTCAAGCTGGTCAACGGCACCTGGGTGCGCACCGGCTCCATCCGACTGGGCCTCATCGAACGCTGCGCGCCGCTCATCACCGATGCCGTGATCTGCGGGCATGACCAGCACCATGTCGCCGCGCTCGCGTGGCCCAACGTGGCCGCCTGTCAGCGCCTGCTGCCGGAACTCGCCGGTCTCGACGCCTCCGCGTTGTCGACCCACCCCGCCCTCGTCGCGGCCCTGGGCGAATGCCTGCGCAAGGACGGCGGCAGCGCCAGCCTGCGTGTCGAGCGCCTGATGCTGATGGCCGAGCCGCCCTCGATGGACGCCAACGAGATCGCCGACAAGGGCTACGTCAACCAGTCCACCACGCGCGCGCGCCGCGCCCATCTGGTGGACGAACTGTTCGCCGACAAGCCCGGCCCGCACATCGCCACCACGCGCTGAACGAATCACACAAAACGGAGACAGACCACCATGCGCAACCTCATCGGCAAGGCATTCATCGCCATCGCCGCGCTCGCCTGCGGCACGCACGCCCTGGCCCAGGACTATCCGGCGCGCCCCATCACGATCGTCGTGCCCGCGCCGCCCGCGGGCGCCACCGACGTGCTGGCCCGCGTGCTGGCCGACGAACTCGGCAAGAGCCTCAAGCAGACTGTCATCGTGGACAACAAGCCGGGCGCCTCCGGCATGCTCGGTGCCGCGCTCGTGGCCCGTGCGCAGCCGGATGGCTACACCCTGTTCCTGTCGCATGCCACGCCGATCTACTACGCGCAGTACATGTTCGCGAAGGTGCCTTACGACGTGCGCCGCGACTTCGCCTTCATCACCGAACTGTGCTCGGCCAGCCTGGTGTTCGCGGTCAACAAGGATGTGCCCGCGCGCAACATGAAGGAATTCGTGGCCTGGGCCCAAGCCAACAAGGGCAAGGTCAACTACGGCTCCTTCGGCGTCGGCTCGTCGAGCCATCTGCTGAACGCGCACCTGAGCGAATCGCGCAAGCTCGACATGACGCACGTCGCCTACAAGGGCGAGGCGCCGATGATCCAGGACATGATCGCCGGGCAGATCCCGATGGGCATCGGCACGCTGGGCACCATGGCGCCGCACATCGCGAGCGGTAGCCTGCGCCCGCTGGCCATCATCGGTGAGAAGCGCCTGCCGGAACTCCCCAACGTGCCGACGATGGCCGAGGCCGGCTTCACCGACGAGGAGTTCAAGCCGCTGGGCGGCGTGATGCTGACCGCGCCGGCGAAGACGCCGCCGGCCATCCTCGCGCGGCTGGAGAAGGAAACGCGCGCAGCCGTGCAGACCGCCGCGATGAAGGCCCGCTTCCAGGCCTACGGGCTCGTGGCCATGGGCAACAGCTCGGCCGAGTTCCGCAAGAATCTGGAGGCCAGCGGGCCGATGATCCAGAAGCTGGTGCAGGTGTCGGGGGCGAAGGTGGATTGAGTCGCCTTGCGCGTTGCCTTTGATGGCCGGGGCGCTGTTGGCCAGGCCTCATGCACGGAGGCTCTGATGCACTTTCCGTTGTGCCTGTCCCAATGCGGATCGGTGCGTTGGCGCGGACGAGGCGTGTGTCGCTGA
>NZ_JAATOM010000077.1 GCF_019207085.1 Variovorax sp. dw_308
ATGGCAAAAGCAGTACGCCAATACGAGGCCGGCGGCCCCGAAGTCCTTCGCTACGAAGACGTCGAAGTCGGCGATCCCGGCCCCGGTCAGGTCAGGCTGCGCCATGTGGCGGTCGGCCTGAACTACGCCGACACTTATTTCCGCAACGGCACCTACGCCGTGCCCATGCCCAGCGGCCTGGGCGTGGAGGCCGCCGGCGTCGTGGTGGCCATCGGCGAAGGCGTGACCAACGTCGCCGTGGGTGATCGCGTCACCTACACCGGCTTCATCAACACGCTGGGCGCCTACAGCACCGAGCGCCTGATCCCCGCCGCACCGCTGATCCGCCTGCCCGAGGGCATCTCCTACGAGACCGCCGCGGCCATGACGATGCGCGGGCTGACCAGCGCCTACCTGATGCGCCGCATCTATCCGTTCAAGGAAGGCGATTCGCTGCTGGTGCACGCCGCGGCAGGCGGCGTCGGCCTGATCGTGTCGCAATGGGCCAAGCTGCTGGGCCTCACCGTCATCGGCACGGTCTCCACCGCAGAGAAGGCCGAGGTCGCCCGTGCACACGGCTGCGACCACACCATCAACTACAGCCACGAAGACGTTGCCAAGCGTGTGCGCGAGCTCACCGGGGGCGTGGGCGTGAACGTGGTGTTCGACAGCGTGGGCAAGAGCACCTTCATGGGCTCGCTGGATTCGCTCAAGCGCCGCGGCCTGCTGGTGTGCGTGGGAACGGCCAGCGGCCCGATCCCCTCGGTCGACCCGCAGTTGCTCGCCATCAAGGGATCGCTCTACATGACGCGCCCGGCGCTGGCCGACTACATCTTCGACCCGGTCGAGAAGGCAGCGCTGGCCAAGGAAGTGTTCGGCCACGTCGCCGCCGGCCGCATCAAGATCGAGATCAACCAGCACTACGCGCTGGAAGACGCCGTGCAGGCGCACCGTGACCTGGAATCGCGCAAGACGACGGGCTCGTCGATCTTCCTGGTCTGACAGATTCAAAGAACGAAGGAGACAAGCAAATGAAGATCGAACAACTCACCGCCAGCATCGGCGCCGAACTGGTCGGCGTGAACCTGGCCGATGCCGCCGCCGACGAGGGCCTGTTCAAGGAGGTCTACGCGGCCCTCCTGAAGCACCGCGTGCTGTTCCTGCGCGACCAGGACGACCTCACGCCGCAGGCCCACGTGGCCTTCGCCTCGCGCATGGGCCAGCTCGAATCGCATCCGATGGTGCCCTCGCATCCGGACGCACCGGGCCTGGTGCAGATCTACAAGACCCCGGACAGCCCCGCCGACCGCTACGAGAATGCCTGGCACAGCGACGGCACCTGGCGCGCCGCACCGCCCATGGGCGCGGTGCTGCGCTGCGTCGAATGCCCGCCCGTGGGCGGCGACACCATGTGGGCCAACATGGTCATGGCCTACGACAAGCTGCCCGAGGAGGTCAAGGCGCAGATCGCCGACCTCTGGGCCAACCACAGCTTCAACAGCTCCTTCGCCTCGAACATGCCGATGGAAAAGCGCCTGGCGATGCGCGCGCAGTACCCCGACTCGGAGCACCCGGTGGTGCGCACGCACCCCGAGACCGGCGAGAAGCTGCTGTACGTGAACGCCTTCGCCACGCACTTCGTGAACTTCCACAACAAGAAGAACGTGCGCTATGGCCAGGACTACAACCAGGCCGGCGGCGATCTGCTGCAGTACCTGATCGCCCAGTCCAGCATCCCCGAGTACCAGGTGCGCTGGCGCTGGAAGCCCAACAGCGTGGCGATCTGGGACAACCGCAGCACCCAGCACTACGCGGTCATGGACTACGCGCCCTGCCATCGAAAGATGGACCGCGCCGCCATCGTGGG
>NZ_JAATOM010000078.1 GCF_019207085.1 Variovorax sp. dw_308
CCCGGCTTCACGGCCACTTCGACCAGCAGGCCCGGCATCGGCGACATCAGGTACTTGCTCAGGTCCGGCGGCGCCTTGTAGGGCATGAGCTTCTGCAGCCGCGCACCGAGCGGCGACAGCACCATCGCCTCGATCTGCGTACCGTCATGCGACACGCGCAGCGCAAGCGGATTCTTGCCAGCGCCGCGCTCGACCTGGGCGGTGAACGGCTTGTCGTTGACCGTACCTTCCACGCGCACGCTGCCGAGGTGCGCGGGGCTGCAGATCCGGTAGATGGTGTCGCCCACCTGCACCGCGCTGGAGCCGGTCTTGCCGTGGAAATCGGTGACAGAGACCGGCGTGTGCACATGCTCGCCTTCCGCGCCGAGCGTGACGACCACGAACTGTTCGCCGACCTTGACGCCGTGGCCATCAAGCTGCCCGCTGATGCCCGAGGCCCGCGCGCGGTAGCGGCGGTGCATGAAGGCAACCAGCGCGACCAGGAAGTTCGGGTCATCATGCGGCACGTCCTCCGCATGGAAGCCCTTGCCGTAGTGCTCGGCGATGAAGCCGGTGTTGAAGTCGCCCGCGACGAACTTCGGATGCGCCAGCAATGCCGCCTGGAACGGGATGTTGCTGCTGACGCCGCGGATCACGAAGCCGTTGAGCGCCTCGCGCATCATCGCGATCGCATGCGCGCGGTCACGGCCGTGGACGATCAGCTTGGCGATCATCGAGTCGTAGAACATCGGGATCTCGCCGCCGTCGTAGACGCCGGTGTCGACGCGCACACCGTAGAGGTGCTCGGTGTCGGCCGAGAACATGGTCTCCTTCGGCGGCTGGAAGCGCGTGAGGCGGCCGGTGGACGGCAGGAAGTTGCGGAACGGATCTTCCGCGTTGATGCGGCACTCGATGGCCCAGCCTTCGCGCTTGACTTGCGCCTGCGTGAGCGGCAGGGCCTCGCCGGCTGCGACGCGGATCATCAGCTCGACCAGGTCCAGCCCGGTAATGCATTCCGTGACCGGATGCTCCACCTGCAGCCGCGTGTTCATCTCCAGGAAGTAGAAGCTCTGGTCCTTGCCGACCACGAACTCGACCGTCCCGGCACTCTGGTACTTCACGGCCTTGGCCAGTTGCACGGCCTGCTCGCCCATCGCCTTGCGCGTCGCATCGCTGATGAAGGGCGACGGCGCCTCCTCGATCACCTTCTGGTGGCGGCGCTGTATCGAGCATTCGCGCTCGTTCAGGTAGATCACGTTGCCCTGCGAGTCGCCCAGCACCTGGATCTCGATGTGGCGCGGCTCCTCGACGAACTTCTCGATGAACACCCGGTCGTCGCCGAAGCTGTTGCGCGCCTCGTTGCGGCAGGAGGTGAAGCCCTCGAAGGCTTCCTTGTCGTTGAAGGCCACCCGCAGCCCCTTGCCGCCGCCGCCGGCCGAGGCCTTGATCATCACCGGGTAGCCGATGTCCTTGGCGATCTCGACCGCGCGTTCGGCCGTCTCGATAGCGTCGTTCCAGCCCGGGATGGTGTTGACCTTGGCCTCGTTGGCGAGCTTCTTGGAGGCGATCTTGTCGCCCATGGCCGCGATCGAGTAGTGCTTGGGGCCGATGAAGATGATGCCCTCTTCCTCGACCTTGCGGGCGAAGGCTTCGTTCTCCGACAGGAAGCCGTAGCCGGGGTGCACGGCTTCAGCGCCGGTCTGCTTGCAGGCGGCAATGATGCGGTCGGCCTGCAGATAGCTCTCGCGGCTGGGCGC
>NZ_JAATOM010000008.1 GCF_019207085.1 Variovorax sp. dw_308
CCAGAGGCTACCCGCTGGCCGTTCGCACCGACAACGGCCCGGAGTTCACCAGCCGAGCCTTCATGGGTTGGGCGCAGACCCATGGCATCTGCCATATCCTGATCGAGCCGGGCCGGCCCATGTAGAACGGCTACATCGAGAGCTTCAACGGCAAGTTCCGCGACGAGTGCCTGAACGAGCAGTGGTTCGAGACGCTGCAGCAAGCCAGATCGGCGATCAAGCTCTGGCGCCAGGACTACAACGAGGTCAGACCGCACAGCAGTTGCCAGCGAATGCCGCCGGCAAAGTTTGCCGAGCTGCATCGCCAGCGCGCTGGCGATGCAGCTCGAACCATCTCAACGACCACCGAGATCAATTAATTTTGCAAACCCGGACTTCCTCGTTATGAATGGCATGGCATGAGGGGGCAGGTCAAAGGCGCAAGCCCGTGGCGTCAACGCGAACTTGGCTCGCCGCTGGGTTCTTCAGGCCGAGCGACGTGGTGGCGGCGCGTTGACGCCATGGGCCATCGACACCGCAGCGATTGACTGTCTGCCAAGTCGTTGATTTCATTGACTTTTGCGAAAAGCCAACAGACATACTTTTACTACTCCTCACGCTGGGCGCCGTGCTGCCGTGCAAAGCGCACCTGTTTGCGTCAGGTCCGCACCCAGGTTTTGAATGAAGAGCTACGCGTCCTTCCGTCCTCTCTTGCACGTCATCGTGCGGAAATCTCGATCTTAGAAAAAAGGAGCAATCGCTCCGGATCGGCGGCGTGGGGGATTTGCGCAGCGAGAGTCAGGCAGTATTTCCCTGCTTTTGGCGTGTACGTGATGGATACATCCGAGAACTGGCCTGGGCTTAACGTTACGCTTGCGAGCTTTTCCCCATCGTGGTCCGATACATCTAGGCTAGCTGCCGTGTAAGCGAGAACTCGCATGTCAATGCGATGTGCAACGCGTGGACTGTCCAGCATACAAAGCATGGCTGGGTTCTTGTTCATCCAACGAACTCGCGGAAGCGCCCATTTTGGATAAGGCCCTTCTTCTTCAAGAAAGCCCTGCAAGGTGAAGATCCCATCAACCATTACCGTGCTTCGATTCGCGTCAAGCAACGGTACGTTCGCGAAGACAAAGTACTGCGAATTTTGGGTCGGTGCAGTTATTGGCTTGAAGCGCGGGTTGGCAACCACCCAAGCCAGCATGTCGCTTTGGATGGAGTCGTTCGGCAGCCAATGATAGTATTCGGCACTCGCCGTATTAGGAAGCACCACATAGCTGGAATTCTCAGCAGAAGATTTTGCTAGGACGAAATCAGCAGAGAGTTGGCTAGATGCATTAATCGGGAACCCTTGCTTTATTGCGAGCCACTTCAAAGTATTGGCGTTAACTGGGCCTTCAAAGGGCAGAAAGACCGTTGGAGACTCGGTTGCCGAGCGGGGGCCAACGTGCTGGCTCTCGTACTCGCGAATAAGGCCGATAAGTTTCTGGTTCCAGCTCGTGCCGCGAGTGGATTTCGGGGGGGTGAAGATAGATTCCAGCGTGCCATTAAACCAGATCGTTAGGACCAAGGCTGCAGTGGCACTTGCCAGCAACCATAGCTTTCCTGTGCACTTCAGCCGCTGGCTCAGAGCCGCCATGGCAAAAACCGCCGCTAGCAATAGGATCCAAGCAAATGAAGCGGTGAAGAGTTCGTTCTTGTGTCGTCCGATGACGATGACGACCAGTGACACGAAGGCCATGGTGATCATGGAACCCACTCTGACCGCGTCTTCCTTGGCGTCATTCCGTAGCAGCAAGACCCCGCAAATTACCAGCGCAACCACTGCGAATATAAAGTGATAGCCAAGCAGGCGCCGAAATGTGAAATCACGGAGAAATATCGTCAGCAGATCGTGGATTGACAAGTCCCGGGAAAAAGACCAAATCCCAGATTGTCCACCGCGCGTGTTGTCCCAAAAGTAGCTAAATATTTGAGACCCGTGGATTGCAAAATAAGACGCTGAGACGAGGAAGCCCAGTCCAAGGAACCATGCTAGACCCGTCGCAACCAGCTTGCCTCGAAGGATTCGTTCGTTCCGGCCGAAAAATTGGATCGCCAAAGCCAAGCCGACCAGAGATAGCGCGATGGCCATCGTGTGGGCAAAGAAAGTAGGCTTTATCAAGAGACATGCGCCGAGCGCGAAGCCGGCTCTCCGGAATAGTACCCGCTCACCTAGAATCAGACCGCCAACAAACCACCAGGTCATTACTGCCGTCGCGAATCCTAACGCAATGTCCGGCCTAAAGTCGTGAATGGTGCGATAGGCAAGTGGCGATAGCAGAACGATGCAGAGAGCAAGCAGTAGAACACTTCGCCCGGCATTCTTAAGTTCATACGTAACAAAGGTCGCAACGCCTAGCAGGACTAACGCGTTCGACGAGTACATCGCGAATTCGCTCAGCCCCCCGATTGCAAAGGCACAAACTGCCAGAAGAGTCGAAAAAGGGCTATGGGGAGGGTCGGCGGCAAAAGTTGCGAGGAAGGCGAACAGCCCGTGCTCACTCCCGATCAAGAGGCGGTTGGCTGCGTCATTTGCATACGACACATCGTCGTATGCGAGGTCGGCTGCTAGGCGTCCATTGAGTTGGCTAACACGCAGATAAATGACCGCCAATAGCACCGCAATCACCGCGGCAAATAATTGACGCAGCCGATGCTCGTGTTCCGCTGCTTGCGCTGGCATGTATCGTTAGACCTTTGCTATGGACAGAGAGAAAGGACTCAGCAACCCGCGCAATGCGAGCGTTCTTGTTTGCCAAGGTCGCAGGCGAAATCTTATCGCGACGTCCCCTCAAGGACTCCGACCCAACCATGATGCCGTCTGCCGTCTGCCGTCTGCCGTCTGCCGTCTGCCGTCTGCCGTCTGCCGTCTGCCGTCTGCCGCCCACGGGCAAAGTGCGTATTCCGGCGAACGTGGCCGACGATTCCGCTTGATTGACCGGTCGTCATGCGTGCTGAGTTGTCCGTTCGGATTGTAGAGGCGGTGGTCACGATGGGTCTGTGCTCTCTTCCTTTTGGATGGTGTTTGTGACCTGCCCCCTTCCGCCATGCCATTCATAACGAGGAAGTCCGGGGTTGCAAAATTAATTGATCTCGTTGGTCGTTCCAACTGCTCGGCCAGGTTGTTGAAGGCGGCCGACAGGCTGTCGGTTCGATGTTCCTCGGGTACGCCGCCCAAGCGCCACAGCGCCGATTGCAGTCCGGTGGACAGCGCGATGAAGCTCTCGCCACCCTCGAATACGACGGCGTGGCGCCAGCCCGAGTGGGCGAGCGCGAACTGGTAGGTCCGATGCGGGAAGGCCACGCCAGCGATGACCACCTCGAGCTCGTCGCAGACGGTGAAGTCCGACAGCCCGAGACGACCCGGCGGATGCTCCTGTGCGAAGAAGACTTCGCGCTCGGGCCCGAGCACGGCGCGCCACTGGCGCACGCGGCGCTGCAGTGTGCGCAGGATCGACGTGCCGTAGTCACCGGGATAGCGGCGCTGCAGTTCCTCCAGCAGCGTCACCGCGTTGAATGCGCCGTCGGTCTCGAGCAACGGGACGATCTCGCTGTCCCATACCGGCGCCAGAGTATCTGCGCGGGCGCGCCATGCTCGCTCCTCACGCTGAGAGGGCAACGCCTCCCGCTGTTCAATGCGCCGCGCGCTGCGTTCACTGATGCCGGCTTTGGCGGCTGAGCGGCCAAGCTAATTGTCGCCAACCAGTGACGAATTGTTTGGGTTCGCCAGTTTGCAACTCATAGCCGGCAATCGTCCAACGAAACGGCTGGGCGATTCGTTACGCTGGGCGAAGAATTCCTGCGTGCGCTGACGCAGATGAGCGACCGAGCGATGGCTGGCGTGGCGCAGCACGCGACGCGCATAGATGCCGAACAGCAGTTCGATTTGGTTGACCCAACTGGCATGCAGAGGGGTGAAATGAAAGACGAAGCGCTTGTCATGGCGCACGTTGAAGTCCTTCCACACGCCTTACGCACGATGGGTGTTGAGGTTGTCCCATATGACATGCACGCGGCTACGTGCGCGCGACCTCTTCCATGAAGTCAACCAGTTCATCCTGGGTGCGCCGAACGGCAGATGGTCCATGAAATTGGCCACCAGCACCTGCGCCAGCAACCCCGCCGTCGGGATCCCCTTGTCGATGACGTGCGCGGGCACCGGCGCCTGCACCAGCTTCAGGCAGCAGCGGCATACCCATTTGCCGCGCACATGCCGCTCAACCGTGAACACGCCCGGCTGGTAGTCCAGCTTCTCGGCCACATCCTCGCCAATGCGCTGCATCGCCTGCCCGCAGCCGCAGTTCGTGTCGGCCGGCTCGTGCGGCACGTCGCGGCGCGGCAGGTGTGGTGGCAATGGGGCACGCTTGGGGCTCTTCTTGTCGGCCTTGCCCTTGTCATCCCCGTCGCCGCGCTGCTGCTCGATCTCTCGACTCAGTTCGCTCAGGTCCGCGTCCAGCGTCTCTTCCAACAGGCTCTTCTGCTCGGGCGACAGGTGCTGGCGAAGCGCTCGCTCGTGGCGGCGAACTTCAACCGCTTGAGCACCGCCATCTCATGCGTGAGCTTATCGATCAGCGCCTGCTTGAAGGCGATCTCGTGATCACGCTGCCGGAGCTGCGCGTCGCGGGCGGCCAGCTCGGCCATCAGCGACAGCATCGCCTGCCGCGTCTGCGGGTCCAAGGCGTCGAGTTGCTGCGCACCGATCATGGAGCGTTATCGTGCCGCAGCGCCGCGCCCGGCGCATCGGCACATACGGCAATTGCCAGCGGCCGTGTTCAGATCACTCTGATGATCCCGGCATCGCCCAGCCGCTGCCACGGCAGGCCGAGCACCAGCGCGTTGAACTGCGTGCGCGTCAGTTGCAGTGTGGTGGCCGTGTCGGCGGGCCAGACGAACTTGCCGGCGTTGAGCCGCCGCGCGGCCAGCCACACGCCGATGCCGTCGTGCACCAACACCTTCATGCGGTTGGCGCGTCGGTTGGTGAAGAGGTAGGCATGGTTGGGATGTGCAGCGCCGAAGACGCCGACCACGCGAGCCAACGCGGCTTCAGTGCCCAGGCGCATGTCCAGAGGTTGCACGGCCAGCCACACCGCATCGACGCGGATCAACCGATCAACCCAGCACCTCGCGCAGCCACGCGGCGCTGCGCTCATCCAGTGGCAGCCAGGCATGCACGGTGGTGCCGCTGCGGTGGATCTCCACTGTGACGTCGGCGGGCTGCTGCGTCGCCGCAGCGTTCATTGCCAACTGCACCGGGCGAGCGTCAGGCGCGGGGGGAAGCTCGGGCTCGCGCATCGGCAACTGTACGAAGCTCGCCAGGGTCGGAGCAACGCTGGGTGCCACGATCTTCGGTGCATCACCGCCGGGCGCCGCCTCATGAACCCAGCGACGCAGCATGTTGGCGTTCAGGCCGTTGGCCAGCGCCACGGCAGCCACCGAGGTGCCCGGCTGCCGCGCCAGCTCGATCACCCGCGCCTTGAATTCCGCGGAATGTCGCCGCCAACTGCGCCTGGCCGCAGCGGCTACGTCTTCGGGTCCGATCTCAGAAGTGTCCATATGTCCACGCATTTGTTCGTGGACACAAGCATTCTCGTCCGGCTATGTCAATTCAATGTGACTTTGCCGGACGCATACCGACAAACCCTGAAGCGTGTAAATCTATTTGCGGGATGATGATCTAGTTGCGCGCGCGCTGCTCCAGCCCGGCTTCGGCCGAACCCAGCCACGAGACGATGCCGGGAGCAAATGGGAATGCTTACTGCTCACCGCGCACTATGCGCCCCGGATCATGCGCCGTACCCGCCGAGTTAGTCTCAGCAGAGGATGCCACACTGGCCGGGTCGCGCGGAGCAGGGCATAGCGACCCGTCAACGCCCGCAGCGACGAGCCCAGTGTCTCCGCCGCCAGAACCGGCGCGGACGGATTCGTCGCAGCTGGCGCGGCAAACACGTGCTGATATTTGCCTACGTAGAAGCGCTCGCTGGGCGTCAGGATAAAGTCCACGATTCCATCTTCCGCCGCCAGCCATTGCGCATGACCCGCCACCACGCTGTCGCGGGCGCAACGCCCCAGGCGCTTGACTCTGGAAAAATCCAGCGGGCGCGGATTGTGATGCTCGTAAAGCAGCCCGTTCACCCCGTGCAGGATGTACTCGTTCATGGTCCCCTGGTTGGGCGCCACCACGCACTTGCCTCGCGCCATCGCCTCCAGGAATGACTGGCCGATGCCTTCCTCCAGGCGCGGCGCGAAATACACATTGGCACGTTCCACCAGCGCTGTGAGTTCCCGTCGGTCCTCGAACCAGGTCGAGGTGGTGATGCGGTGCCGGGCCATGTCGGCCGCCGGCGGCAACCGGGGTTCTGGCGCGCCGGGGTCTCCCGCGAGGTGGAGATGAAAACTGTCGAAACGGCTGCCCCCGATCAACTGACGCAGTAGCGCCCAGTTGATCTGGTCTTCGCAGCGCAGCCAGAAAAAACCGTGTAGGCCGCGGGCCGGCGGGGAAGGCGCCACTGGCTCTGCGGGTTGATAGAAACGCGCCCAATGGCTCGCGACGCCGTAGCTGGTGGTCAGGCCGTGCAGGGTGCTGGAGAAGTTCAGCACTTTCGAGCCCTGGAACGGAGCCCAGAAGCCCGTCAGATTGAACACGGGTCCCCGCGAGATCGCGAAATTATCCAGCATCGGAATGAAGACCACGTTCGGATGCAGCAGCCGGAAAGCCTCGCCACCTGGAAGCGGGCAGTACGACTGGAACATGATGATCACGTCGTGATGTCGCACGCTTGCCCACTCCACGGACGGCCCGCCCTGCCAGGCCTCGTCCCAGAAGTCCTGCACCTCCTGCCCGTGCCGCCGCAGGATGTCGCGCAGAAAGTGGGTGGATCGGGTGGTGCGGTGGTAAGAGTGATCGACGTAAGCGATTCGAGGCATGCGCTACTTTTCGCGAAACTCTGAATTCTATGAGACCGTCCAGCCCATCTCCTGGCCAGTTCATCCTGTTCGCTTACGAGTGCCTGCTGGAGCGTGGCCCGATGGCGCACGAAGTCGCAGGCTGGGACTGGCAACTGAGCCGCGCCGAGAGAATTCATCGGAGCGAACTGGTGCGGCAACTCTTCAACCAGCATGCGGCCAAAACGCTGGCGGATTCAAGGCAGCCGCGCCGGAACGATCCTAGCGGCATTCATTGGATGGGCACCGACCGCCACATCACCGTCACCGAGTGGCAGACCAAGGCTGCTGAGATCGGAGCCCGATTACCTCGTTCACCTGGCCGGCTTTGCCTTTGTGGGTCACGCACACGAAGAAGCGTTTTGCTCCGTCAACGTGCTGGGCACGACCCATCTCCTCGCAACGCCCTGGTGCAGTTGACGAGACCCTCGGCCATGACCTTGCTCGTGATCAGTGCCAACGTGTACGGCAACTGTGCACAATCGCCTGATCCAGTGAGTCAACCGCTCGCGCCGGACAATCACTACGCGACGAGCAAGATGGCCATGAAGTATATGGCCCGGAGCTATATGGACCGTCTTCGGCTGGTGATCGCCCGAACATTCAACTACATGGGGGCGGGTCAGAGGGAGGACTCGTGATCCCCAAACTGGCCCGAAACATCGTCCAGCGCGCCATGGGTGGCCTTGGGCAACCTGCAAGTAGAATGCCAATTCAACGATGTCCGGAGCGTCTGCCCGGCCTATCTGTTTCTGCTCAAACAGGGTGCGGCTGGTGAAATCTATAACGATTGCTCGGGCAGCATGCACAGCTTGCAGGAAATCATCTCGGCCTTCGAGCGCATCACCGGTCGCAGCATCGACGTGCGTGTCGACCCCGATCTTGTTCGCCCGAGCGAGGTCTATCAATTGTGCGGAGATCCACGCAAGGTCAAAGACCTCATGGCCAGCGTCGGACTGCCCAGGATTTTACCGACACTACAAGAGACGCTGGAAAGCGTCCTGGCCGGCGACCGGCACAATAAATACTGAAAATAAATCGTCATGCTAATTTCCGTCATTACGCCATCCTTCAACAGTAGTGATTTCATTGAGCGCGCCATAAAAAGCGTCATGGAACAGGATTACCCTCATTGGGAGCACATCATCATCGATGGTGCCTCAAACGATGGCACGTTGGAGGTTTTGAACAAATACCCCCACCTTTCCTGGATTTCGGAGTCTGACAACGGACAGGCGGATGCCATGAACAAGGGGTTCACCCGCTCCAAAGGCGAAATTGTCGTTTACTTGAATGCAGACGACTATTTTTTTGCCGGCGCTTTTTCCGCCATCATTGCAAAATTCAAGGAGGGAGTAGATTTTGTAGTCGGCAATATTTTAATAAAAAGCGAACGCATGGGGGTAGAATTCCTAAACACTCCGCGCATCACTTTGGAAGGCATGCTTCGACATTGGGAGCCGAACTCATTTTGCCATAATCCCGTCGGCTATTTTTATCGCAGAGAGGTGCAGAAATCCTGCCCTTTCAATTCGAATAATTATGCCACGATGGATCTTGAGTTCTTGCTGGATGCCGCAGCCCTTTATTCGTTCAGCAAAGTGGAGTACACGCTCGGATGCTTCATGGACGGTTTAAAAACAAAAACCCATCAGACGCAGACTCAGCATAATTACTGGCAGCCAGCGACTTTTCCCTACCTCGACAGGCATATCGCACATATGCCGCAAAACGCACGCGAACAGTATTTGGCGGAAAGGCGAGCCGGTTATGCTGCAAAGCAGGCAGAGTCAAACTTCAGAAATCGACAAGAAGGAATCGTCCTGCCGCAGCCTTCTGAAAGAGCAAGCATCAGTGTCATTATTCCTGCTTTCAATTGCCAGGATTACATTGGTCGAGCGATTGATTCGGTATTAAAACAGCATTATTCTCGGCTTGAAATCCTGGTCGTCGATGATGCCTCCCCTGACGACGTGGGCCGCTTGGTCCAGCAACGGTATGGCCACGACTCCCGGGTGAAGGTGCTCCGACACAGCGAGAATAAAAAACTGGGCGCCGCACGCAACACAGGATTGAAAAATGCGCTTGGGGATTATGTATTTTTCCTCGATGCCGATGACTGGCTTGCGCCCGGAGGACTACGGGCGCTGCTGGCGCTTGCAGAGCAATACAGCGCGGATATCGCTGCCTGCGGCGTTCAGAAGGCTTATTCAAATGGCGCGACGGAACTCTATCATGCATTTTCCTTTGCCTGCCGAGGCGGAAGGGAAGCCTTGTGGTATCTTGCCGATTATTACATCGGCACGATCGTCTGGAACAAACTGTATCGAAGACAGTTTTTGACAGAAAACAAGTTGCTTTTCATCGAAGATTACTATCACGAAGATGTCATCTTCTCGATGCGGGCAACTGCGCTATGTAAGAACTACATATCGACCGATGAAATCGGCATTAATTATTTCCACAACGAAAAGTCGATCACGCGCTCCACTCCCGCCGCATTGCATCTAGCATCCTATTTGCGTATATGGCCTGATATTGACAAATTTTCCGACGAATTTGGACTGAAAGGCGACGAGGATGGCAGTTCCCTCACACGGGAACTCTTTCACAAGCACGCTTCTTTCGATATGGCGCCAAAATTGAGGCGCTATCTTGATGCAACCCCGAAAAACAACCGTCTCGATCATATTCAGAATGCGTCCGCCAGAGTTTTTCCCATGCACAAGGAAATGGCGGGAGATATCCTCGAATGCATTTTTTCCCAGATTCTCAAAAAAGAGAATGATTTCATCAGTCTTGAGAAAAAATTCATGGAGGTCGAAGAAAAATTGAACAACGCACTCTCCAAGAATGCCGCCATTTTCAGTGAATTGACAAAAATAAAATCTCTCGCAACGAGTCTCACGAAATCACGAGCCATTAACGCAATCTCTTTCATCTCCCCCCGAGCTCAAAAAAATGCTCTTGAAATACTAAAAGATTTAGAGATCTTGAGTTACAAGTTTCATGACTAGAACTTGAGTCCAAGGCGAGACCATTGAACCGGAGATCCATCGGAATGCTACCTATTGAACAGCGTCTGCAGCACATCAGGGACCTTGCCAGACTAGGCGTGGTGACCTATGACTTCGAATCGATTCTCGAGCGGCACTACCGCCGCTGGGTCTTGCCCGGAGCAACAGTCATCGATATAGGTGCACACGCGGGTCGCCACCTGATTCCCCTTCTGGAATGCATCGGACCCAACGGTACAGCCATCGGCTTTGAGCCAATTCCCAGTGTCTTCGAGAACCTAAGGGAGAAGCTCAAGGGCAGCGGAGCGATCCTGGTCAATGCCGCCCTCAGCGACGCCCCCGCCGGCACAGCTGATTTCGTATTCGCGCAAGGTGCTCCAGAAGAAAGCGGCCTTCGGCAGCGGATTTACCAAGTGCCGGAAACGGTCTTGACGGCGACGACCATCCAAGTCCGCGTCGAGTCTCTTGACAACTTTGCACGCGACCTCAGTCGTCTGGACTACGTGAAGATCGATATCGAGGGAGGCGAAATCGGGTGCTTGACCGGGGCACGCGAAACCATCGCTCGCTTCAGGCCAGTCATATCTGTGGAATATGGTTCCCCTGCATACAGCGTCTATGGGCACACCAAGCAGACCCTGTTCGATCTCGCACGGTCGTATGGTTATGTCCTGTACGACATCTTCCTTAATTGCCTAGAGACACTGGAAGATTGGCTTGCCGCATGCGACACGACGTGCTGGGATTACCTAATGGTCCCCGTCGAGCGAAAGGGAGAGTTCGACACTCGCATGCTTCAACCAGCACCGCGCCTAGAGGCGCTCATTGAGCAGAACCTAGCAATGGAGCAAAAAGCCGCAACAGAACTGCGAGCGAAAGTTGCTGAACTACAGGCTCGGACAGCTTTCTTGGAAGAGCGGGACGCACGAGCCGCCGAGTTGGAGAAGCACAACGCCGCGCTTCTGCGCTCGAGGTCGTGGAGGATTACAGCCCCTCTGCGGGCAATCTCACGTATCGCCAAGCGACGGGGATCCCCCAGAGGCCCTTAGACCACTGGCGATCATTGGTACAGGGGAGAGCATCGTCGAACCGAATGAAAGGGTGGAATATAAGGGTGGAACAAAGAAATATCTCTCCCCGCCCTCCTCTGTAGAATCCGCTCTATGTGGGTCCCGCCTGCCAGCGCCATTGTCACTGGGCTCGATCATATCTCGGAAGAAATAATCAGCGGAGAGTACAATTTACGTGTCATGCGCGCTGATGCCCTGAGGCTCACCAATATATTCGAACCGAATCAATTTGATGTTGTATATGGTCTATCCGTCATAGAACATATACCAACTCCAAAAGTTTTCCTTGATCAAGTCTATTCCGTGCTCAAACCCGGGGGACTAGCGTATTTTGAGGGTGATCCAATTTGGTCCTCTCCCAAAGGTCATCATTTGTGGGTAGCCACTTGGGGCGGGCCTTATAAAAACAGGACTTCAGCCAATTATTTGTTCAGCAAATGGGCAGGTGCGGCATCAACAAATCCGCTTCCTGATTGGTCCCACCTCCTTATGACCCCTGATCAGATGAAGGAATATTTGGCGGAAAAATCAATACCGACCAAGGATATCGACTGCATCATCGACTGGGTCTTTCACTCCAACGAAGTGAACAGAATCGATATGACAAAAATTGCCAAAGCCTATACCAACTCCGGACTGATAGTGCTTGAGGCAAATTCTGTCAGGGTTGACGTCCCCGACACTACATTGGCAGAGCTGAGGAGACGATATCGGGATGGCATTGACTATGGCATTAACGGAGTAACCTACGTCTTGGCCAAACCCGCATAGCTGCCAACGATTCACCTTTTTCATTAAAGGAACAATGACCTCCTACGCCAATACAAACGACTATCAGCGCCTCTACTCGCTAGCCTATTTGGCCAAAGCTGCCGGCGCAAGCAGCCTAACACCGAACTCTTTTTCAAAGGCGATACTCGCCTTTTGTGCCGCCAGAGGCGTGCGCCATGGTGGATGGCAGTGGCAGCGGTGCATTGGCCGTGTTGTTGCGTGGCGCCGGCATCCATGTGATCACATGCGACTTCGAACCGGTGAGTGACGATGGGATCCACTTCGATCTCTCGGGATCGTCGGAAGAGGCTGCCAAGGTTTTTCATGCAGTCCAGCTCCAAACGGAGGGTGAGCCGTGGCTGGTCACCTGCCTCGACGTTCTCGAGCACATGGACATCGAGGACGTCTATGCGGCAACCAGGAATCTTCGAACGGTATGCCGCGACAAGGGACTTCTGATCGCATCGATCTCGACGAGGCCCAGCAGCGCAGACAACAAGTTTCACGCGACCATCCTGCCCAAGCCAACATGGCTGGAGATTCTCAGGACAGTCGGCTTTGCTGTTGACGAGGAAAGCATTTTCGACAGCGCCCGAGCCGTGAGACGGGAGTTCCCGGATGTCGACGGCCTCAAGCTCCTTTCGTACTGGGCCAAGTGCGACCTTTTCCGCGACATCGGCCACGGGGAGCCTCACTATGTTCTGCTTTCTGCCACCGACGTGGAAACGGATGCCGAGTATGCCCGGCGCGAGCATGTGGAATCACTGCTCGACATCAGGTACAGAAGGGCCAAGCGGGAGCAATTCGACGTGGCGTTCGGTGCAGTTATCGATCTCAGCGGCCCGATGCCAAGGATCGGGCTGAATATTCAGGCCACCCAGGAATTCAACCTCTATCATCCTTTGCTGGATGTATTGCCGCGCAAGGCGGTCGTGGTGCTGGTTCGGGTTCCTGTCTTCGACTTCGATCCGGACGCGCTCGCGCTGATGCGAGGATTCTTTGCACGGTGCGGTGTGCAGGCTATCTTCCACGGGCAGTGCCACCAGATCAGCTGGCAAGAACTCGGGTTGAAGTTGCTGTTGACGGGGGTTGAGTCAAACGTCAACAAATGGCACGTGTTGGGGCGTCAAGTCATCGAGGCGGCAAAGCTCCACGGCGTTCACACGATCCAGATGCAACACGGCATCCGGATCGTGCAATTTCCGCATCGGCTGATCGACTTCGGTTCGGAGAGATCTGGGCATGGAGCAACTTCTACGAACGACATAGAGCGGGCAAGCCTGGCGGATGCGCCCAAAAACGATGTCCTGCTGCATCCGGCAAGCCCTCATTGGGACTGCAGACCAATAGCGTCAGGGCCGCCACTCGTTGCCGCTTTGAGTTCGTTGTGCGAGAACCTCCCACAGAGTTAGAGTTTCTTGCACAAGATCCGAAAATTGATGTCAATTGCTATGCCCGCTCCAATATCCACATCTATCCCGGCCCAGAAATTCGTTTCATATGCCCAGAACTATGAGGACGTCATGCTGCGGCGCGCCCTTCGGCATGTGGAGCGGGGCTTCTACATCGATGTGGGTGCGCAGTCACCCGAGTCCGATTCGGTCACGAAGACCTTCAGCCTGGATGGTTGGCGGGGGATCAACATCGAACCCCATCCCGTCTACTTCGAGCAACTCGTCCGGTTGCGGCCCGACGACATCAATCTAAATGTCGCACTCGGGGAGCGCCCGGGCTCCCTGACGATGAATCTCATCGAGGACACGGGGTTGTCGACGGCGGACGACGAGATCGCCGCCCGACACGCCGCTGCTGGCTACGCCGTCAAAGCGCACGAGGTACGCATGCAGACCTTGGAGCAGGTGTGGCAGCGGCATGTGCCGGATGGGCAGGCGGTGCACTTCCTCAAGGTCGATGTCGAAGGTTTCGAGCAGTTCGTCCTCGCTGGCAACGATTGGCAGCGCCATCGTCCCTGGATCGTTCTGGTGGAGGCCACGCTCCCGAATTCGCAAATAGAGAACCACGAAGAATGGGAGCCTGTCCTGACCAGCGCTGGCTATCGGTACGTCTACGCCGATGGCCTCAATCGCTTCTACGTCGCCGAGGAGCGCGCCGAACTCGTCTCCGCTTTCAGATATCCGCCGAACGTATTTGATGGCTTCATCATGAGTTCCTTCGAACACGTGCAACAGGACTGTTCTCGACTTGGGCTGGAATTGAACGCTGTCCGCGAGCACGCTTCCAACCTGCTGCAGCAAGTTCACGCGCTCAACGAGAGCCTGCAAGAGTCCCACCAGCGAATCCAACGCGCCGAATCGGACTTGGCTCTGGTACGCGAAAGGGAAATGGCGCTCCATGAGCGTTTGCGCGCCGAGCGGAGCGTGCTGCAATACGAAATCGCCCAGCGCGACGCCGCCATCCACTCGCTCCAGGATCGTTTGGACGCCGAGCGGAGCGTGCTGCAACACGAAATCGCCCAGCGCGACGCCGCCATCCACTCGCTCCAGGATCGTTTGGACGCCGAGCGGACAACGCTGCAGCACGAGATCGACAGGCGCGACCAATCACTGTTCCGGGCCGAGCAGCGCGCCCATCTTGTCGAGCAGCAGCGCGACGCTGTTCTTCAGTCCCCCTGGTGGCGAATGACCGGTCCGGGCAGAGCAGTGATGGGCGTTGCGCCGAAGTCTCTGCGCCGCCAGATTCGCCGATGGGCCAAGGCGGTCTGGTGGGCCGCAACGCCTTGGCGCATTCCGAGTCGGCTGCGCCTCGTTCGTGAGCGCCAAAGGGCGGCGGCGCAGGTGGAGGGGGGCGCGGTCGAGGCGCTCGAGTTGAATTTGTACCCGGACCGAACGCCCGGTCGGCCCCCCGTGCCGCCGATAGAGGCGCTGGAGCGCGACCTCACTGATCGAACACTCGCCGCGCGCTGGTGCATGTGCCTCTTGCGTTCGCAACCTGAAGTCCGCGCGAGGTTCCCGCGCGCGCTGTCCCAGCCGGAGGCGGATGGATTCATCGCCTGGGTGCAGGGAGAAGGAGGTGAGCGCTTCGGACTTTCGGTGTCTGCGCGTTCTCTGGTCGTGGGCGTGCTGGAAGATGACTTCGGCAGACGCGCGCGTCAGTACTATCTCGCTCGTCCGGACATGCGCGCACTTCATCCGAACGGACTCAACCCCGCTGGCCATGGGGTGCTGTATCGTTGGTTCTCGCAGTTTGGGTGCTCCGAAGGCAAATTGTCGGCGGAGGAGGTACTCTGGCTCTTCATGCAGGCGTCGGAGACTCCGGGACAGGAGAGCCATGGCCAAGCCATGAGCGGGCGGTCGCTCGCATAGCTCGGTTCGCCTGTTCGTTTGGAAGCCGACCTTCACGGCGCGTGTACAGCAATCTCTTCGCGTTTGGAGGCCCCGCACCGGGAGCCTTTGCCGCCGAAGGCGTGGCCGATCGAGGTGACGTC
The DNA here is from genome assembly GCF_019207085.1 of Variovorax sp. dw_308. Lineage (GTDB taxonomy): Bacteria > Pseudomonadota > Gammaproteobacteria > Burkholderiales > Burkholderiaceae_C > Variovorax. Next base: position 15,267 of record NZ_JAATOM010000008.1, read on the forward strand.
ACCTCAGGCGCTACCGATTCCTCCAGATGTGCCCTACGTGCTGAGCGTGGCGACACTGGAGATCCGCAAGAATCTGGATCAAGTCGTCCGCGCTCTGGTTTTGCACTTGGAGCAGAACTCTGACAGCGAAGTGCATCTCGTGCTATCGGGCATGTTCGGCTGGAAGCTTGAACAATTGCGAAAGGCACTTGCGGGCGCCGAGCGCTGGCGCCACCGCATCGTTCGTGTTGACTGGCTTTGTTGAAGATGTCGATCTCTCCGCCCTTTACAGCGACGCGCTTTGCTTCGTGTGTCTGTCGCGTTTCGAAGGGTTCGGCCTTCCTCCGTTGGAGGCAATGGCTTGCGGCACCCCAGTCATTTGTACTGACAACTCTTCGTTGCCTGAAGTGGTGGGGCAGGCGGGGCTCCTGTTCGATGCCGATGACGTGCAGGGCGTCGCCAGCGCCGTGCAGCAAATCGCAGCATCTCCTGCGTTGCGGAAGGAGTTGGCCGAAGCTGGTCTGGAGCGGGCCGAGCTCTTCAGTTGGGAGCGATGCGCGGAAATCATTACGGAAACGCTGATTGCGGAGCATGCCAATCGTTGCATTGCCCTCCGCCAATTCTGAAGAATCCAAGAGGTATGGACTCAACGTAGGTGGTCGCGTTGTCTTGAAACGGAGGTGCTGGCGAGCCTATGCGCCTGCGCGCTCGCCAATCGAGGCCAACATAGCTTGGAGCGTATCGTCCAGGCTCGGCGCTACCAGGGGTTGATCATGCTGCTGTAGCAATCCAAGGAGTTTCCCCGGGTTGCCGCAGAGACGATGAACTTCATTTGGGCGAACAAAACTCGGGTCGATTTGCACGTCGATTCGATGCCCCGAAAGTCGCTCAAGTCGAGCGATGATGTCGAGCAGGCGGTAGGTCTGGCCCGAGCAGACATTGTAGGCCTCTCCCGGCACACCCATCTCGAGCAACATCAAGTAGGTGTCGCATACGGTTCGGACGTCATTGAACTCGCGCTCGACATGCAGATTGCCAAGTGCAATGGAAGGCAAGCGCAAAGCGAAATGCTTGGCAAGCTTGGGTACAACGAACGCCTCATCCTGTCCCGGCCCCGTGTAGTTGAAGGGCCGCGAGATGACGATGTCGAGCTGCCCCATGTAGTTCCGTGCCATATGTTCCATGGCCAGCTTACTCATGGCGTAGTGATTCACTGGCGCTGGTGGCTGGGTCTCAACAATGGGCGACTGGGCGCAATTCCCGTAGATGTTTGCGCTACTGGCCAGCAGTACCTTGCCCGGCGGCGCAGGCGAGTTGACTAGCGCGTCCAGCAGGTTGGTGGTGCCAATGACGTTGACGGAATAGAAGGCCTCCTCGTGTGCGTGTCCGACAAAGGCGATCCCTGCAAGATGAACCACAAGGTTCGGCCCCACTTCCAGCACCTCACAGGACACGGCGTCCGCGTCCGTCAAGTCGGCGCGAAGCGGCACAACTTCATGACCTGCCGCTTCGGCACGTGTCCGAAACGCCCGGCCAGTGAAGCCATCTGCGCCTGTGAGCAATATTTTCAAAACGAGAATCCGATTCGGTTGCGACGCAGGTCGGCCTCGACCATCATCTGGCACAACTGTTCGAGGGTCGTGCTAGGTTCCCAGCTCAGCTTGTCTTTTGCTTTTGCCGGGCTGCCAATGAGCAGTTCGACCTCGGCGGGACGATAGAACTTCGGATTGATGCGCATCACCGTCTTGCCGGTTCCCATATCGATGGCCGTTTCCCCTTCGCCATCGCCCTGGAAAGCTACGTCGATGTCCGCACCCTTGAAGGCCATGGCGACGAAGTCGCGCACGGTCTCGGTTCGGTTGGTGGCCAGCACGAAAGTGTCGGGCTCGTCGGCCTGCAGCATGCGCCACATGCCCTCGACATACTCCTTGGCAAAGCCCCAGTCACGCTTCGCATCGAGGTTGCCCAGTTCCAGCACGTCGAGCTTGCCAAGCTTGATCTTGGCTACGCTGTCGGTGATCTTGCGCGTGACGAATTCACGACCCCGTAGCGGACTCTCATGATTGAACAAGATGCCGCTGCAGCCAAAGATGTCATAGCTCTCACGGTAGTTCACAGTGATCCAATGCGCGTACAACTTGGCGACGCCATAGGGGCTACGGGGGTAGAAGGGCGTGTCCTCGGTCTGCGGAATGGCCTGCACCTTGCCGAACATCTCGGACGTACTTGCCTGGTAGAAGCGGATCTTGGGGTTGATCAGTCGAATGGCTTCCAGCAGATTAAGCGCGCCGATCGCAGTGATCTGGGCCGTCGTAGTGGGCTGATCGAAGCTCACGCCAACAAAACTCTGCGCGGCCAGGTTGTAGACCTCGTCAGGTTCAGCGACCTTGATCAGGTTCACGGAACTGCCCAAGTCTGTCAGGTCGTATTCCACCAAGTGCAGGTCGGCGTGGTTCTGGATGCCCAACTCCTCCATGCGCCAGAAATTGACTGAACTGGTCCGGCGATAGGTGCCATACACCACATAGCCCTTGCTCAGCAGCAGCTCCGCCAAGTAAGCGCCGTCCTGCCCAGTGATGCCCGTAACCACCGCTCTTTTCTTGCTCATTTGAACCTCTCGTTGATTTGTCACCTAGCGCGGAGTGGCCGCGCTTTCAGGGCAGTCCGGCATTTTGCCAGTCCCGAGGAGAGGAGGCCTTGACCTACGCTGATTGCGGGCTCGTTGCTCCGGGGGGTCACTAGAATTAACCTTCGTCAAAGACGTCCAACGGATTCGGGGCTCGCGACCTTCGCGTCAATGGGGGGCGATGCGGTGCACCCCGCAATGCCGATTCGCTGGAAGCATCTTGAAAGTAGAGAATGACTCGAAAGAAGATATTCATTGCGGGCCATCTCGGCCTGGTAGGGACCGCGGTCCTTGGCGGACTCGAAGGTGACTCGCGCTACCAATGTCTGGTACGGACCCGCCAAGAACTGGATCTAGAGAATCACGAGGCGACGCGGGAGTTCTTCCTCACACACCGTCCAAGCTACGTCGTCATGTCTGCGGCAAAAGTGGGTGGGATCCTGGCCAACAACAACTTTCCGGTCGGCTTCCTGCATCAGAACTTGCGCATTCAACTCAGCGTCTTCGACGCAGCTTTCGAGGCCGGCGTCGAGCGAATGATCTTCCTGGGATCGTCGTGCATCTACCCGCGTGATTGTCCGCAGCCGATCAAGGAAGAATATTTGCTTACCGGTCCGCTGGAGGCCACGAATCGCCCATACGCGCTCGCCAAGATCTCGGGGGTGGAGTCGTGCTGGTCGTACAACCGCCAGTACGGCACGCGCTACCTGGCCGTAATGCCCACGAACATGTACGGTCCCGGGGACAATTACCACCCTGAGCATTCGCACGTGCTGCCTGCGTTGATCCGGCGGTTTCATGAGGCCAAGGTGAGGGGCGATGAGGCTGTCGTCGTCTGGGGCTCGGGTCAGCCCCGTCGGGAGTTCATGTATTCGGTGGACCTTGGCAACGCGATCAAATTCGTGCTGGAGTTACCCGAAGCGCAGTTCGCGCAATTGACAGATCCCGCTACAGCTCCTCTGATGAACATCGGCGTAGGTGAGGACGTGACCATTCGCGAAGCCGCGGAAATGGTCAAGGAAGCCGTCGGCTTCACGGGTGAGTTGAAGTTTGATTCCACCAAGCCTGATGGAACACCGCGCAAGCTATTGGATGTCAGCCGCCTTGGCTCGCTGGGTTGGCGGGCGCAGACTCAGTTCAAGGACGGACTCGCGCTTGCATATCAAGACTTCGTTGCCCGCAATGATTGAGGATTGCTTTGTGGGTGACCAGACTTCCACTGCCCAATCCATCGTGCATTCCGGCGACTCGGTGCCGGCAGCCGTCGTGCAACGCGGGTCCTCCGTACGGTCGACTGAAAGCTGGGAGCGGAGCGAGGCGGAACTGATCACGCAGCTTGAAACCATGAAGCTGGCGTTGAAAGAGGTCTACGATGAATTGGGTGAGCGTGATCGGCTGCGGCCACAACTCGAAGATGCGCGGCAAGAGCTTCAGGCAGTGTACGCATCGTTGAGTTGGCGGGTTGCTGCTCCTCTGCGGGCAGTGTCGGCCCGCTTCCCAGGCCTCTCGGGGCGCCCGCGTGCCTTGGCCCGGCGGTACCCCAAGCTGCTGTCCGTTCTTTCCCGCGCTGATCGTCTGGCGCGCCGTGTCTTGCGCACTCTGGTCGGTTCGAGCACTGCAGTACCCGCAATGATCAAGACGGGTTCGATCAGCTTGCGACCGATTGAAGTTCGTGCAAATGCGGGCGTTTCGCAGCGCCTTCCGCGGGGCTCGGGCAAGCGAGTGTTGTGCGTTGGGCATGTGATGCCCTTCCCGCCTCGCGCAGGTAACGAGTACCGTATCCATCGCATGTTGAGTTGGCTGTCCGACGAGGGGTTCGACGTACTTGTCATCGTCTGTCCTTTGCGCAACGAGATGCCCTCCGAATTGCAGATTGCACGGGCGGCCGCGATCTACCCTCAATTCATCGTCTGCGGACACGACGGCATCGTCCGCCACAACCTGCCAAAGGATTCCGCGATCCTCAGCGGCATGTCCGGAACTCGGGTTCGGGAATTCGCCACATTGCTCGAAGAGGAGAACGGCAAGGATCAGCGCGCGGATGAACTGTTGGGGGTGCTACGTACCTTTTGCCCGGATGTCCTGATCGAGACGCTGCTCCATATCGAGCAGAACTTCAAGCCGCGCACCTTGCTCGCGGAGTACGTCTTCATGACTCGGGCCATGACTTTGCTGCGAGCCGATCTGCACAAGATCGTCGACACCATCGACGTCTTCTCGAGCAAGGCGCACAAAGTTGAACGCTATGGGGTAACGGATGGGCTTGCCATGTCGGAAACTGAGGAAGCCATGTTGATGGCCCGCGCCGATGTGCTGATTGGCATACAGCCAGCCGAGTCTCAAGAGATTGAGCGCCTGGCTCCCACGCGCAAGGTAGTGACGGTGGGCGTTGACTTTGACGTAAAAGAATCCGTGCTCGCCCTGCCCCCCAAGCCAGTGGTCTTGCTGGTGGCGTCTGGCAATCCGATGAACGTGAAGGGATTGCAGGACTTCCTGCGCTATTCGTGGCCTTTTGTCCGTCGCGAAGTTCCTCAAGCTGAACTTAGGGTGGTCGGCGATGTTGGCGCAAGTGTCGACTTCGCGCCCGAGGGAGTGCACATCTTGGGTCGTGTCGAAAGTCTGGACGATGCGTACGCCGACGCTCGGGTGGTCATCAATCCCACGATCGCCGGTACAGGACTCAAGATCAAGACAGTGGAGGCGCTCAGCCACTTGCGCCCAGTTGTCACCTTTCCCGCTGGAGTGGACGGGGTAGCAGAGGCGGCCTTGTCCTACTGCCGCGTGGCCACCGACTGGTACGCGTTTGCATGCGAGGTCGCTCACGTTCTCTCGGCACCACAAGATGCTACCCAACTTGAGCGCCGCAGTCGCGTGTTGGTTGATTGTTTCTCCGCGAAGGCGGTATATGCGCCGCTGAAGCGAGTTCTCGATGAAATATGACCACCTTGGCGAGTGCGCACAAGCGTCGCAATCGCTGCTGGACGAGTTCGACTACGACGTATTTGTGGACCTCTCGGCCTGCGGTCTGGACGCTGCTCAGGTCTCGCAACATCTGCTGCGCCTGCAACGCGACGGCGGCTATGACCATGTGTCGACGCAGTTGTCGGTTGCGCTGCCCGCCAAGGCGAACGCGGGCGCACAGAATGTCCAATTGGCACATGCTGGTACGAACGGGTCGCTGGCCTTTGCGCGATCCGCCGAGCTTGCCACGAGTCGCCGCAAGCACCTTCTGATCATCCTTGGCACGATCGTTCCCGCCAATGAGGTAGTCGCTTCACTCGTGTCGGTCTTCGGCGTCGATCCCCTGATTGGCAGCGTACAACCGCGCTTGGCAGATGCCGCAACCGACGACGTGTGGCCACTCTTCCACTCCCCGACGTCCAAGCACAAACCGGTCTTAGTCTCGCGTGGGGCGTTGTTCCACCTGCCACCGGTGTTGCTTGCGGCTGAGGCCTTGGGCCCCTGCATGCTTGTTCGTCGCGAAGTGGTGGCGAGCCTGGAAGTCATGCCCGAATACGCTAGCGCGCGGGGCGCCATTCTGCATGCGCTTTGTCAGGCGCGACGCAGAGGTTTTAGAACAGCCATCTTCCAACGTGCGGTGGTCTCTGTGTCCGCCGATGACAATGAGGGGGATCCGGAAACCGCGCTCTTCGGCCCCATCTCGAAGGAGGACGCTTCGCGCCTGCTGGAGCACTATCCGGATCATGCCAGGGCCAAGATGGAGAACGAGGGCCAGCCGATGCGCCGGCTGGAGGCGTTGCTCGGAGCCGCCTTTCCGCGCGCGGGAGCGCCCCGCCGCTTGCTTCTGGACTGCCGGGGCATGGGCGCAATGCACAACGGGACATCCCAGTGCGTGCTCGGCATCCTTGGTGGGCTTTCTGAGCTCAACGACCCTCGCTGGGCCATCGACGTGTGGAGCAGGGCTCCCGCTGCCGCTTTTCACGAACTTCCACGACTCTTTCCGAATCTCCGTCATGTGCATGGGCATCCTTCAGACGTCTATGCCGCCGTTCTGGTGCCCAACCAACCGTGGGGGCTGGCTACTGTCTCGGAACTACACGGGCTAGCGCGGGCCATGGTGTTCAATATGCTCGACACCATCGCCTGGGACGTGATCTACCCATCAGACGAACGCGTGGAGCCCTGCTGGCGCTATATCTCGCGCCATGCTGATGGCCTGGCCTACATATCGAGCTACACGCAGGATCGATTCAGGCGGCGCTTCCCGGTGGCGTCGCGCGTCGAGGAACGCGTGGTTCATCTCAGCCTCTCACGCGAAGAAAACTCGATGCCGTGTTTCGCCGGGGCGCCGCGAGCGGAGCACATTCTTGTGTTCGGCAACTCGTATGACCACAAAGACTTGGCGCCTACCCTAAAAGTGCTTTGCGACGCGTTTCCGCTTCAGGATTTGGTCGTATTGGGCGGGGCTGCCAAGGCGCCGCACGTCCGTGTCATCCCGAGCGGGCGTGCCAGCAACGAGGAAATCCACCAGCTGGTCGCCACCGCGCGTGCCATCGTCTACCCTTCCTACTACGAGGGCTTCGGCCTGCCGGTGGTTGAAAGTCTCGCCTACGGGCGTCCGGTGCTGGTGAGAAAGTCCGCCTTGTGGAACGAGATCGCCGCCAACGTTCGGCTCCCAGGGCTACTGATCGAGTTCGACGATCCTTTGTCCTTGGTCGAGCGGCTGGGGCGCCTGCTGGCCGGCTTGCCCGTGCCCACCTTGTCCCAGGCGACCGAGCTTCCGGTGAGCGAGGCGGCGCACGGGTGGAAGCAATGTGCGGCTGGCTTGGTTGAACTCGTAGAGAAATCCTTGGCCAACCCGGACACTGAAAACTGGCTCGAGCGTGATCTCACTCTGGGGATGGCGAGGCTATGACGCGTCCATTGAAGATTCTGACCCTTCTTGCACGCCACGGCATCGCCAAGTATGCAGATGCGTTGCCCCAGATCGACGCGCTGTTTGCACGCCAAATGCCTGACGTGGCACACGAATGCGTTGTGGCCGACAACAGCCTACCACTGGGCCACGAGGAGGTACTTGTCGGCGGGACTCGGCTCATCGGTGCCTCAAACGAGGCTTGGGAGTTTTCCGCTTGGGATAGTGCCGTGAAGTACGTTGGGGACAGGTTGCATGAGTACGACTATGTCCATTTGGCGACGTCGGCGTTCCGGCAACTGTACGTGAAGTATCTCGACCGCTTCGATTCGCGCATGCTCTGTTTGGCAAGGGGGCGCGCGGCCGCTATTGGCCATGTCGACTACTACAACGAGCCAGTTGTTCTGCTTGGCCAGCGCTGCCAATCGTGGCTTCGAACCTCATTCGTGATGCTGGCGCCTGCCGAACTGGCCCTATTGGGTTCTTTTGTCAGCGTCAGAGGTGGCGAGGGGTTCTTTAGCGGGCGTCCGCAGTCGCCCTTTCTCGACACCGCGCCCGTCTCGCCCGGATACCGACGGAACATCCTGGGATGGCTGACAGGAGACGGTACGGGACAGGATACAGAGTGGCACTCACGATTTCGACTCGACGACAGCAGCTTGCCCTACTTCGAGAGCAAGGCGTTGGCAATCTTCAACGAGCAGATGCTCAGCAATCGATTGCGTGCCCAGGGCTGCGCGGTGGTCGATGCGACTTGGCTTGCTGCTCGCGCCAGCCAGCTCGCAGGGGTGCCGCTTGCAGTGCCGAACTGGCGGGTCCAGGTGAGTTCCAGAGATACCGATGCCGCCCCGTCGAGCATCCTGCTTTGAAGTGGTCAGCGGGTCAATTGACCTGGCAACCTTGAACTGAATCCGCAATCGCATGTCAAGAAACGGAGTCAAGAGTTGAACTATCAGACGCCAAGGAAGGACGCTATCGATCGCATCATTCGAGAGGTCCCACGCGACTTTCACATGAGCGGCTCGCTGAGCCCGCAGGTGCTTTGGCGCATCTTCGAACTTCACTGCCAAATTGGTGCCAAGACCTCCGCCGAGACTGGTTGCGGACTTACGACCTTGGTTCTTTCGCAGTTGAGCGAGCGGCATCTGAGCTTCACGGTCGACTTCGGCGACAGCTTGCCAAACACCCGCTCGCATCCACTGTTTCGCAGTGAGACGACGACCTTCATTGTCAACCCCACACAAGTCTCTCTGCCCGGTTGGAAATTTGCTGAGCCACTCGATTTCGTCATTCTCGACGGACCTCACGCCTACCCGTTTCCGGACCTCGAATATTTCCATTTCTATCCGCAGATTCGTGAAGGCGGAGTGCTTGTCATCGATGACATCCACATCCCCACCATCGGTCACTTGCACGACTTTTTGCGCGATGACGAGATGTGGGAGCATTTGGGGGACGTGGACACGACCGGCTTTTTCCAGCGGACGCATGTGGAGATGCTGAGTCCGCACGGCGATGGCTGGCCGCAGCAGCGCTACAACCGTCGGCGCTTCGCCTACCCAGATGCGCTAAATGGCATGTTCGGTGAAGGTTGGTACGAGGCAGACTTCGGGCCTAGGACTCCGAATAGTTCCGCCCCAAAGCATGTATCGGGTGCCGAGTTGGAACAAGTGGAAGCCAAACTTGCGCTATGCGAAGCCGAATTGAGTGCGGCCCGATCCGCGCTCGAGCGAGAACAAGCACGAGCGAAGCGTTCAGAACAGGTCGTTGACGCCCTTCGCAACTCCAGCAGCTGGCGTGTGACAGCGCCGCTTAGGGCGATCAAACGAGTCTTCAGCGCTAGCTAGAACTGAAGTCGTGAAGCGGTGCCTGGACCCGGCGCCGAGAACTCTGCGCTACGCTGCCCGTCATTGCTCTGTTCGTCCCGAGCCGGCATGTTGTTCTCGGAATTGCGAAGGCTTCGGAACCCTTTCGAGCAGACCGTTTACCGCTGCGCGAAACCGGTCGTGCGAGCAGTCGATCGACACGCGTTCAAGTGCATGCGTTCTGATGTGCTCCCAGGCAATTGGATCCGAATGCAGTCGGATGCACGCCTGTGCAAAGGCCCGGGGATCCGTGGTGGCAAGCAATTGCTCGCCTGAAGTCCACCCCAACTGCTGGGCGATGAGCTCCGTCGCGACCATCGGAACACCATAGGCGGCTGCAGTCTGCGCCTTCAAGGGGATGCCCGCTGCAATGCGTGTCGGAACGATGGCGACCCGGGCGCCCTCGTACCAAGGCGCCAGATCGTCGACCGCGCCTATCAGGTGGATGCTTGCTGACTCTAGCGCCATGATCGAAGTTGCTCGGATGAACCCGACGACGTCGAGTCGCGCCTCGACACCGAGTGCCGTCTGAATATGAGGCCAGACCTCGTTGGCGAACCAACGAATCGATTCTGCATTGGGCGAATCATCGTCATGCAGCGCTCCCACGAACAAGAAGCCACGGCGCTGTTGAAATGTCGCAGGGGTTGGTTGCGGCTTTACGGTATGGCCGATGACCAAGACTGCGCCCGCACCCTGCGACTCGAACTGATCCTTCTCCTCTTGAGAGACAGAGACGATCAAATCAGCCGGACGTGTGAGTTCAACCTCCTCCGCGATCATCAGGCTGACCTGTGCGGGCGAAAGGCCGTGACCCGCGAGTTTCATCTGAACGATTTCGCGGTTCGCGAACAAGGCTTCGGCGTCGTAAATCAAATAGGGCTTTGTCTGGCTTGATGAAGCTGCTGCGGCCGAGGCGCGCAGGAATGCCCGCATGTTGTGTGGGCGGCATACAAAGATCGCATCGTAATGGCCATCGCGCTGCGCCAGGAAGCCTGACAGATCATCGGCTGAACAGCCTTTCATGACTTCGATCGAGCTCGGCAATGATTGTCGGATGCCCGCCCAGTTTTCGTCCCATCTGAACATGGGAAACAGAGTGACCTGTGTACCGGCATCCACCATCGCACGCAGCAATTCGTTGGAACGGGGGTAACCCGTCCCCAAATGCGGATGCGGTACGCGATCCTCAATGAAGAGGAGGCTCATTCCCCGGCTGCCGCTCGCGCTACGGGCAAGAAGCAGGTTCTCGTGGTCATTGTCCGCCTGCGATCGCAGCCAGTGAGCATGGCGCTCCTGGAAGATTGTCAGATTGCGCCGCTGCAACTCCAGCGCCCGGCTCGATGCCACAGCACTTCCGAACTCATAGTGAATGATGACCACCCGCGGTTCGAACACCACTCGCTTTCCGGACTGCCAGAGGCGAACGCAGTAGTCGACTTCCTCGTAGTAGGCGGGCGCATAGCGCTCGTCGAAGCCGTTGAAGCTTTCGAACAATTGGCGCGGCGTCAGGAGGAAGGCGCCTGAGCAGAAGTCGACGTCGCGGCTGAACATGCACTCTGAAGTGTCCGGAAGTTCTCCTCGACCATAGCCTATGCAAGCGCCGTCATTCCAGACGATTGAGCCGGCCTCCTGAAGTCGTCCGTCGGGCAAGATGATTCGTCCACCAACCGCGCCGACTGATTCGTCGGTCTCGCACGCTGAGACCGCAGCCTCCAAGCTGCCAGGTTGGAGCAGCGCATCGTTGTTCATGAACAGCAGGTACTTTCCCTTCGCTTCCTTTGCAGCGCGGTTGGCGCCGCGCAGGAAGTGCAGGTTTTGGTCGCTGCGAACGATCTTGGCGCCGTCGAGGCGATCGAGAAGCTCCGCGGTGGCATCGGTCGAGCCGTTGTCCAGAAGGATGATCTCCGAGCGAAGATCTGTGCCGGCACTGGCTTCCGCAATGGAAGCCAAGCAGGCGTAAGTGAGTTCGGCACTGTTGTAGAGCACCAGCACGATGCTCACTTCCGGATGAGGATCACTAGGAAGCCGAAGCCGTCCGCTGGAGGTCAGAAAGGCCGCAAGCCTGGTCTGCAGCCAAATTCGGGTAGCGGCTTTCTGGTCAATGGTGGTCTGCGCGGCACCGCTGGCGTCATGCGACAAGGCACCGGCCATACTGGTCAAGCCTTGCGTGGCTGCAGATGGCGCGACGCTTGGGTGCCCACCTCTTCGTCGCAGCTTGCCGACCACCGCCCGCAGCGGAGCCGTGACTCGCCACGAGCCCGATGCGTGGAATGACTGAATGAGCTTGTCGCGGAGTGCCTTTTCATTCAGCTGCACCATCTGGATTTCACGTGCCTGATTTCTTCGTTGTGAAGAGAGCTCGGCCGCAAGTCGTTGATTCTCCACTTCGAGTTGCTCGCACTTGGTCAGTGCGGCGACGGCTTGCGCCTTGACTTCGGCCAAGGACTGCTCCCGGCGTTCCGTTTCGCCAGACGCTTCGCCTGTTTCTCGTTGTCCTGCGATGCCCGGCTCTTCTGCCTCAGATGTCATGTTGATTGCTACCGAATCCGGGTCTCGTGCGCTGCGCCCTGTCTAGCCAATGATTCGCCCATGTTCCAAGTGGATCACCCGGTTGCATTCCTTGGCAATGAGCTCGGGCGAGTGCGACGCCAGCACCAGTATGCCGGCGCCGGAGACAACGTCCTTCATGCGCTGCTCGGCCTTTTCCGTGAACGCCGCATCACCCACGGACAGCCATTCGTCCATCAACAGTATGTCTGCTTGGACGCTTGTCGAGATCGAAAAAGCCAGGCGCATCAACATCCCGGTTGAATAGGTGCGCACCGGCATGTTGACGTAGTCACCAAGCCCGCTGAACTCGCAGATACCGGGCGTCAGGTCGTCGACTTGCCGCTTGCTCATGCCCATCACCAGGCCGCGCAGCATGATGTTCTCGACGCCCGTCGCGTCGGGCTCGATGCCCAGAGCCGGATCGATCAGGCTGGCGACCGTCCCAGTTCGGGCAAATTCGCCCGACGAAGGCTCGTAGACGCCCGCCAGGGTGCGCAGCAGCGTCGATTTGCCAGCGCCGTTGTGGCCGATCAACCCGAGGCGGTCGCCGCTTTTCAATTCGAGGTTGATATTGCTCAACGCTTGCACGACACGGACACCCGTGTCCTGTCCGAAGCGCCCGCCGGTGACCGACGAGGCCAGGGTCTTCTTCAACGATGCCGAACCTGCGCCGTAGATCGGAAAGTTGACCGAGGCGTTTTTGAGTGAAATGGAGGCCATGGTTGCTTACAGCCAGTAAACCACGCGACGGCGGTATTTCGAGAAAAGCAGGCTGGAGGCGATCAGACTCGCGACAGTCCAGCCGAAGATGCCCCACCAGTTGTGTGCGTCCGCCACGCCGCCCATCAGCGGGGCGCGCAGAAGTTCCAGCATTTGCGCAAAAGGGTTGTAGAGCACGTACTTGGCGCGTCCCGGCAGGCTCTCGGGCAGCCAGAACACGGGCGTGAGGAACATCAGCATCTGCATCAGGCTGGTCACGATCTGCGTGACGTCGCGGTAGCGGGTGCAAATGAGTCCGAGCACCAGTCCAAGCGCATGCGCATTGATCAGCAGGATCAGGAATGCAGGCACGAACAGCAGGGCCGACCATGACAACGAAATGCCCGCCCAGATCGCCACGGGCAAATAGAGAACGATCTGATGCCCGAACTGGATGATGTTGCGCGCCATGCCGCGCCAGACAAAAAGGCTGATGGGGAAGTAGCCCTGCTTGAGGTAGTTGGACGAGCCGACGAAGGTGTTGCAGGCGTCCGTCACCATGCTGGAAAAGAAGCTCCAGAAGATGATCCCCAGCGCCAAGTGCGGAAAGAACTTGCTCAGCTCGGTGCCAAACAGCGAGCTGTACAGCGGTCCCATGCCACCGATCATCGCGCCCATACTCAGCGTCAGCCACAGGGGCCCGAGCATGGAGCGCCGGTAGCGCAGCACGATGTCGAACCATGCCAGCGTCCACCAGATGTCGGTGCGGCGCGTGCCCTCCCACCAGTCAGCCCACGCGCTGCGATGCAAATTCGAATGTGCCTGACTCATACCCGTCCGTAAGTGTCGGCGAGACGAACGATGTCGTCCTCGCCGAGATAGCTCCCGCATTGAACTTCGACGAGGACCAGCTCGTCGTCGCCTACGTTGGTGAGGCGATGTGTTTCGCCAAGGGGGATGTAGCGATATTCCCCCGGCATTGTCTTGTGTTCCACGTCGCCGACCTGCACTATGGCCGTGCCCTTGACAACGACCCAGTGTTCGGCGCGCTGGTGATGATATTGCAGCGACAGCGAAGCACCGGGCCGGACCGTGATCCGTTTCACCTTGTAGCCATCCTCTTCCTTGAGCGAGGCATAGGTGCCCCACGGCCGATGGACGACCGCAGGCAGATTCACGGTTTCATGACGACGCGCCTTGAGCATGTCGACCACCTTCTTCACTTGCTGGGCGCTGTCCTTGTGCGCGACAAGCAGTGCGTCGGGCGTGTCCACGATCACTAGATCCGACACGCCGATGGTGGCGACCACCTTGGGGCCATGGCTCTGGACGTGTACATGGGTGCCCGTGGTGTCGATGGCGACGACGTCGGCCGGCATGGTGTTGCCGCTCGCGTCGGGCGTCTGCGCCTTGGCAACCGATGGCCAGGAGCCCACGTCGCTCCAGCCGAACTTGGCCGGCACTACGTGAACGTTGTCGGCGCGTTCCATCACGGCGTAGTCGATGCTGATGTCGGGTTGCAGGCCGAAGGCATGCATGTCGAACTGCATCGTGTCTTCGATGGTCTTGGCGGACGCCAGCGCGTGGCGAGCGGCGCTGAGGACCTCCGGCGCATACCGCTCGAAGGCGCCGATGATCGCGTCCGCCGTGAAGCAGAACATGCCGCTGTTCCAGTAGTAGCGCCCGGTGGCCAGGTACTCCTGCGCCGTCTCGAGGTCGGGCTTCTCGACGAAGCGCTTGACGCGCTGGCTCTGGCGCGACACGTTCTCGACTTCCACGTAGCCGAAGCCGGTGTCGGGGCTGGTCGGGCTGATGCCAAAGAGCACCAGGTTGCCGGCTTCCGCAAGACGGAAGGCCTGGCTGGCGCTGGCGACGAAGGCTTCGACGTCGGGGACGAGGTGGTCGGCCGACAGCACGAGCATCACCGTATCGCCGCTGAACTGCGTCTTGCATTGCAGCGCCGCAAGCGCGATGGCCGGCGCGGTGTTGCGGCCCTTGGGTTCCAGCAGCAGGGTGGTGTCGGGCGGGTCGGACATCTGCCGCAACACGTCCTTGGTGAGGAACAGGTGATCCTTGTTGGTCACGACCATCAACTTGCCCGTGCCGCAGGCCTGGCCGCGCTCTATCGCCTGCTGCAGCAGCGTGGCGCCCCCCAGTTTCATGAAAGGCTTCGGATAAGCCTGACGGGAAAGCGGCCAGAGTCTTGAGCCCGCGCCCCCCGAGAGCACCACTGAAAGCAAACGCATCATTGTCCTTGGATGTTCATGGTTAACAATCTTACCGCCCCCCTTTTGCGGTCCGGCGCTTGTGAGCTCCGATTTGACCCGCGTTTCACGGGCCTCGTAGCCGGTGCAATGCGCAGATAATCACGATCCGCTCCGCAACACTGCGGCTGGAGCGGGACAAAACTCCCCGACCCGCTCCAGCATGCCGCCACACAACGAAGCGCCCCACCTCCTGCACCCCAAGTACCGCCCTGACATTGACGGCCTGCGGGCTATCGCCGTGGTGTCCGTACTGGGGTTCCACGCGTTCCCGTCCGTGGTGCGCGGCGGGTTCATCGGGGTGGATATCTTCTTCGTGATTTCGGGCTTCCTGATTTCCACGATCATCTTCGGCAGCCTGGGCGGCGAGGGCTTCAGCTACCGCGAGTTCTACGAGCGCCGCGTCCGGCGCATCTTCCCGGCGCTGCTACCCGTCCTGGCCGCAACTTTCGCGTTCGGCTGGTACGTGTTGCTGTCCGACGAGTTCCAGCAACTCGGCAAGCACATGATGGCAAGTGCCGGGTTCGTGCAAAACCTGGTGCTGTGGGGGGAGGCGGGGTACTTCGATACGGCGGCGGAAGCCAAGCCCTTGCTGCATTTGTGGTCCCTGGCCGTGGAGGAGCAGTTCTACATCTTCTGGCCCTTGCTGCTCGGGCTGG
This sequence comes from Variovorax sp. dw_308, assembly GCF_019207085.1. Lineage (GTDB taxonomy): Bacteria > Pseudomonadota > Gammaproteobacteria > Burkholderiales > Burkholderiaceae_C > Variovorax. Next base: position 30,788 of record NZ_JAATOM010000008.1, read on the forward strand.
TTTGGCGCTGGAAGGGGGCGCGCGGGATGATGTTCTGGATGAGCGTCGCCGCGGGCCTGTCGTTCCTGCTGAACGTGGCCGGGGTGCACCGCCACGCCGATGCGACGTTCTACTCGCCGCTGTCACGTGTCTGGGAACTGGCTGCGGGCGCATTGCTCGCGCATGCAGGCCTCAGCCGGCTGCCGGGGACGCGCGTGCGGGGCGCGGGCTTGCGTAGCCTTGCCGGGCTGGTGCTGATCGTGCTGGGGCTGGCCATGGTCCAGAAGGGCAAGGCCTTCCCGGGCTGGTGGGCGCTGCTGCCGATCCTTGGGGCCTGTCTCTGCATATCGGCGGGCATGGGCGCGTGGCCCAACCGCATGCTGCTGGGTTCCCGGCCGCTGGTCTGGATCGGGCTCATCAGCTACCCGTTGTACCTATGGCACTGGCCGGTGCTGGCGTTCGCGCGCATCGTGGAAGGCGGCACGCCGATGCTCGCGGTACGCATCGCGGCCGTAGCGGCTTCGGTGGCGCTGGCCTGGCTGACCTATCGCTTCATCGAGCAACCCATTCGCAAGAGCAAGGGCACGGCCGCCGTGCGTTCGCTGGTGGTCGGCATGCTGGTCTTAGCCACGGTAGGCGCAATCGCCTGGTCGCGACTTCTGCCGCCACGCAACAGCGACCCGGCCTTGCAGGCGATCATCTCGGTCGGCACCGATTGGGGCTACCCGGGCAGCATGAAGGAGATCGTGGTCAACGGCCAGCCGGTCTTCCGCATCGGTGAGGGCAAGGGCAAGGTCCTGTTGCTCGGCGACAGTCATGTCGAGCAATACGGTCCGCGCGCCATCGAGATTGCACGTACCGATCCGGGTCGGTTGCAGAGCCTGTACTTCGCCACGCGCGGCGCATGCCCGCCGATTCCGAACCTCGTGGAAGACCGTGATCCGGACTGCCCCGAGCGCGTGCAAACCCTGATGCGCTTCGCGTTGAGTCCGCAGATCGACACGGTGGTTCTCGGTGGCTGCTGGCCTTGCTATTTCGACGTTGGTCCACAACCTCCGCCGGCCGACGCGCCAGCACCCGACCGCTACTACCTGCGTGAAGGCGGCGTGCGCCACATGCTGCGGGGCGGCGATGGCGTGGACCGTTCATTCGAGGCGTTGGCGGCCAGCATCAGGACGCTGAAGGCCGCCGGCAAGAAGGTGTTCCTAGTGCTCAACATGCCGGTCGACGGCGACTTCCAGCCCAAGGCGTTGATCAGCGGCAGCCGCCTTGGGGCCATGGTGGCAGCGCGCAACTTGCCGACTGCGCCAGTCACCCCGTCGCAGCAGGCCATTCACGACCGACTGCAGGGCGTGGCCGAACAGAACGGCGCCATCGTCATAGACCCCATGGCCACGCTCTGCACGCCGCAGGGCCAATGCACGCGCGCCGACGCCGCCGGCGTCCCGATTTACAAGGACTTGTCGCACCTGCGGGCGACCTGGGTCAAGCAATTCGCCACGTTCTTCGATGCCGCCATCACGCAGCCGAAATAGACGCGCACACCAAGAAACATGGCGATGAAACGTCTAGCTCAACTGTTCCGCATTGCCGGCAAGGCCGTGCAGCATGGGCCGCGCCTCATGGGCCGCGTGCCACAGGCATGGCGGGTCTATCGCAAGGCGGGCCGCCAGGGCGTGATGTGGGAGTTGCGCCGGCGCACGCGGCCGGGCAACGACTATGCAGCCTGGGTGCAGGCGCATGACGTGCTGGACGCCGGGCAGCGTGCCGCCATCGTCGCGCGCGTGGCCGCGATGACCTCGACGCCGCTGATCTCGGTGCTGATGCCCACCTACAACCCCGACCCGGTGTGGCTGCGCGCGGCCATCGAATCGGTGCGCTCGCAGCTCTATCCGCATTGGGAACTGTGCATCGCCGACGATGCCTCGCCCAGCGAGACGGTGCGTGACGTGCTGCGCCAGTACAGCAAGGACGATGCGCGCATCAAGGTCGTGTTCCGCGCGAAGAACGGGCACATCTCGGCCGCGTCCAACAGTGCGCTGGAGGTGGTCGGCGGCCCCTGGATCGCGCTCATGGACCATGACGACCTGCTGGCCGAGCATGCGCTGTTCTGGGTGGCCGACTGCATCGAAAAGCATCCGGATGCACGCCTGATCTATTCCGACGAAGACAAGATCGACGAGAAGGACCAGCGCTCCGACCCGTACTTCAAGCCCGACTGGAATCCCGACCTGTTCCGCTCCCAGAACGTGTTCAGCCACCTCGGTGTGCTGTCCACCGAACTCGTGCGCGAGGTGGGTGGCTTCCGCCAAGGCATGGAGGGCTCGCAGGATTGGGACCTGGTGCTGCGTTGCATGGAGCGCATCGGCCCGCATCAGGTTCGGCACGTGCCGCGCGTGCTCTACCACTGGCGCATTCATTCGGAGAGCACGGCCCGTTCGATGAATGCCAAGCCCTATGCGGCCGTGGCTGGCGAGCGCGCGTTGAACGAGCACTTCGAGCGCACCGGCGTGCGCGCGACGGCCGAGTACGTGGGCTTCGGCTATCGCGCCCACTACGCCTTGCCCGAGCCGCCGCCGCTGGTGTCGCTGGTCATCCCCACGCGCAACGGGCTGGCGCTGACGCGGCAATGCATCGATTCGATCGCGCGGAAGACCACCTATCCGAACTACGAGATCCTCATCGTCGACAACGGCTCCGACGATCCGGCGGTGCTGGCGTATTTCAGGGAACTGGCGGCGCGGCCCAACATCCGCGTGTTGCGCGACGACAGCCCGTTCAACTACTCGGCGTTGAACAACATGGCCGTGGCGCAGGCGCGCGGCGAGGTCGTCGCGCTGGTCAACAACGACATCGAGGTCCGTTCACCCGAGTGGCTCTCCGAGATGGTGAGCCTGGCCCTGCAGCCGGGCGTCGGCGCGGTCGGCGCGCGGCTCTGGTATCCGGACATGACGCTGCAGCATGGCGGCGTGGTGCTGGGCCTCGGCGGCGGCGTGGCGGGCCATGCGAACAAGGGGCTTCCCAAGGGCTTGAACGGCTACGCCGGGCGCGCTGCGCTGATCCAGTCGTTCTCCGCGGTGACGGCTGCCTGCCTGGTGGTGCGCAAGGCGGTCTATGAAGAGGTGGGTGGGCTGGATGAAGAGCGGCTGAAGGTGGCCTTCAACGACATCGACTTCTGTCTTCGCCTGCGCGAGGCCGGCTATCGCAACGTGTGGACGCCCTATGCCGACCTGCTGCACCACGAGTCCGCCACGCGCGGCGAAGACATCGCGCCCGAGAAGCGCGAGCGCTTCCTGCGCGAAGAGAACTACATGAAGGCGCGCTGGGCCGAACTGCTTCGGCACGACCCGGCCTACAACCCGAACCTCACCGCTGACGCCGAGGATTTCAGCTACGCGTGGCCGCCACGGGTCGGGGCGCCGTGAACCCGGCGTCGAGGCACTCATGAGCACCCCGTCGGTGTCGGTGGCCCTGTGCACCCGCAACGGCGCACGCTACCTCGCGGCGCAAGTCGAGAGCATCTGCGCACAGGTGCCTGCGCCCGACGAGATCGTGGTGTCCGACGACGAATCGCGCGACGACAGCATTGCCATCGTGCGCGCCACGCTCGCGCAACATGGCGCAGCGGCCCCCGCACTGACCGTGCTGGAGAACCGGCCCGCCCTCGGCGTCACGCGCAACTTCGAGCAGGCCGTGCGCGCCTGCCGCTCGGGGCTGATCGCCCTGTGCGACCAGGACGATGCCTGGCATGCGGGTCGGCTGGCGCGCATGGTCGATGCATTCCGCACGCGCCCGGAGTTGCTGCTGCTGCATTCCGATGCCCGGCTGGTCGACGGCGAACTGGCGCCGCTGGGCTCGACCCTTTTCGAGGCGCTGGAGGTCAAGCCCTCGGAACTGGAAGGTATCGCGTCTGGGCAGGCCTTCGCCATCCTGCAGCGGCGCAATCTCGTCACTGGCGCCACCACCGTGTTTCGCCGGGACTTGCTGGAAGCCGCGCTGCCGTTCCCGCCGGAGTGGGTGCATGACGAATGGCTCGCCGCCATCGCCGCTGCCACGGGACGCATGGACGTGCTGCCCGAGCCGCTGATCGACTACCGCCAGCACGCCAGCAACCAGATCGGCGCACGCCGGCCCACGCTTCGCGAGAAGCTGGCCAAGGCTGTCGCGCCGCGCGGCACCAAGCATGCAGAGCGCCTGCGTCGCGCCGAGGTGCTGCTCGATCGCCTCACCTCGCTGGGCCACCGGGTCACGCCGGCTTGGCTGCAGGCGCAGCGCGAAAAGGTGGCGCACCAACGATTTAGAACGGAACTGCCGGCCTCGCGACTGATTCGTTGGGCGCCGGTGCTGCTGGCCGCCGCGCGCGGGCGCTACGAGCGCTTCGACCGTGGCTGGCAGTCGGTTGCGCAGGACCTGCTGGAGTCCGGCTGAGCTATGCCGGCGGCAACGCGCGATAGCGCCAGAACGCCGACGAGCTCCAGACCCTCAGCAAGCTGCCGACATGCCACTTCAGGTGCTGGCGACTGGCATGGCTTGCGCGCTGGGCTTCGTGGCGCGCCAGCAGGTTCTCGCCGACCTGCAGCTTCCAGCCTGCGAGCCGCACGCGCGCGCAGATGTCGAAGTCCTCGCCATACATGAAGAAGCGCTCGTCGAAGCCCTTGATCTGCGCGTAGGCCTGGCTGCGCAACAGCATGAAGAGGCCCGGAACCCAGGCCGGGACCGCGGGGATCGCGTAACCCGGCCGCCGGCGCGTGAGAATCTCCAGCGGCGTGATGATGGCCCGGTGCTGCTCGGGCGCGGTCTTGCCGGGTTCAAGGATACGAGGCGTCAGCAAGCCGGCGTCGGGCGTGGCTTGCGCGAGGAGCGGCGACAGCACGTCGTTGTCGAAGCGCATGTCGGGGTTCAGCACCAGGAACCAGTCGCTGCCGCAATGCGTGAACGCCTGGTTGTGGTTGGCGCCGAAGCCCTTGGGCGCGGCGTTGTCGATGCGCTCGACCGGAAAGCGCCACCCCATGCCCGCGGCCAGGTCCGGCTCGGGGATGTTGATCGTGAGCACGACCTTCTCGACCACGGCCGCGCTGTGGCGGTCCAATTGATCGAGCAGCGGCAGGATCAATGCCATCTGTCCGTGGCTCACGATCGACACCGTGATGGGCTTGGCTGGGCTGGAAGATGGCGTGGGCATGGTCTAATTTCGGTTGGGAATTCTAGGTTCCCGATCCACCCCCAATGATTGCCCTGATCGTCATCAGCTTCTTCGTCTCGGCGATTGCCGTGCTCGCCTTCATGCGCCGCGGGCGTCGCCATGCGCGGCGCTATGGGCACGACATGCCGCAGCGCTTTCACAAGGGGCATGTGCCGCGTCTGGGCGGGGCCGGCATTTTCATCGGCACCGGCTTCGCATGGCTCGCGGCCGGATGGCCAGGAGATCCGTTCAACGTGTACTGGCCGGTGACGGGCTCCGGCCTGATGTTGCTGTGCATCGCGCCAGCGGTGATCGGCGGCATCGCGGAGGATGTGACGCAGAAGGTGCCGGTCCGCGTCCGGCTGGCCCTCACGATCGGGTCGGCGCTGCTGCTGTGCTGGCTGCTCGACCTGGGGGTCTACCGCACCGGCTTCTCCACGCTCGACGGCTGGATGCGGGCCGTGCCCTACGCCGGCATGCTGCTGGCGGCGCTGGCCATCGGCGGCTTGCCGCATGCGTTCAACATCATCGACGGCTACAACGGCCTGGCGGGCACGGTGGCGGTGCTGGTGTGCCTGGCCATCTCGCATGTGTCGCTGCAGGTCGGGGACCGGCAGCTCGCCGCCATGGTCATCTGCATGGTCGGCGCCACCCTGGGCTTCCTGATGTGGAACTACCCGCGCGGCAAGATCTTCGCGGGCGATGGCGGCGCCTACGTCTGGGGCATCGTGATCGCGGTGGCCTGCGTCTCGCTGGTGAAGCGCAACCCCACCGTCTCGCCCTGGTTCCCGATGCTGCTGCTGATCTATCCGGTGTGGGAGACGCTTTTCTCGATCTACCGCAAGCTGGCGCGCGGCCAGTCGCCCGGCACGGCGGACGCGCTGCACTTCCACCAATTGATCTTCCGCCGGATCGTGCGCGTGGCCTTTGCCGACGACGAGGCCCGCCAGCTGCTGGCGCGCAACAACCGCACGTCGCCGTACCTGTGGATGTTCGCCGCGCTGTCGGTGGTGCCGGCGGTGCTGTTCCGTAACAACACGGTCGCGTTGATGCTGTTCTGCCTGCTGTTCGTCGCGACCTACGTTTCAGCCTACCTGATGATCGTGCGCTTCAAGGTGCCGCGCTGGCTGCGGCCGTAAAGGCTGTCGCTCCTCCCCAGGTTGGCCTCACTTCGTGTAGGCCGCCCTCCCCACCGGGGGCAACGCCAGCGGCTCGGCAAAGCCGGTTCCGCGGCGTTTCACGAAATGGCTGCAAAATCCGCGCACTCCGTTTTTCAGCGAACCTCCATGACCGATCACGTCCAGAACATCCCCCCGCGCGACAAGGCCGAGATCCTGGCCCAGGCGCTGCCCTATATCCGCAAGTTCCACGGCAAGACCATCGTCATCAAGTACGGTGGCAATGCCATGACCGATCCGGAACTCCAGGCCGACTTCGCCGAGGACGTGGTGCTGCTCAAGCTGGTCGGGATGAACCCGGTGGTGGTGCACGGCGGAGGTCCGCAGATCGAGGCGGCGCTCAACAAGCTCGGCAAGAAGGGGCACTTCATCCAGGGCATGCGCGTCACCGATTCCGAAACCATGGAGGTGGTCGAATGGGTGCTGGCCGGCGAAGTGCAGCAGGACATCGTGGGCCTCATCAACCAGGCCGGCGGCAAGGCGGTCGGCCTGACCGGGCGTGACGGCGGGCTGATCCGGGCGCAGAAACTCCGGATGCCCGACCGCAACGACCCCGACCTGCATCACGACGTGGGCCAGGTGGGTGAGATCGTCGCCATCGACCCGAGCGTGGTGAAGGCGCTGCAGGACGACGCCTTCATCCCGGTGGTCAGCCCGCTGGGCTTCGGCGCGGACAACGAGAGCTACAACATCAACGCCGACGTGGTCGCCGGCAAGCTGGCCACGGTGCTCAAGGCAGAAAAGCTGATGATGCTGACCAACACGCCGGGCGTGCTCGACAAGGAAGGCAAGCTGCTGACCAACCTGAGCGCCCGCGAGATCGACGAGTTGTTTGCCGACGGCACGATCTCGGGCGGGATGCTGCCCAAGATCGAGGGCGCGCTCGATGCGGCCAAGAGCGGGGTCAACGCGGTCCACATCATCGATGGCCGGGTGCCGCACGCCATGCTGCTGGAAATCCTCACGGACCAGGCCTACGGCACGATGATTCGGGCGCGCTGAAGCACCTTTCGGGTCCAGCGCGCGAGCCGCCGTCGCGCAACGGCTCCGGATAAACCCGAAATCGGTTCTCGGTTGTGTGCAAATGTTGCAGATTGCGCACGCGGCGGTACGTTTCCAGTAGGCGCGTACTAACTACCGTGTGCGAGAATCATTTCATTACATCTTTGCTCGGCACACATGCAGCACGAAGAGTCAGGCGATCCCGGCGACACCGTTCCGGCTGAAGTCCATTCGGCCGGTCCGCGCAAGCGTCCCAAACCGGGCGAACGTCGCGTGCAGATCCTGCAGGCGCTGGCCACCATGCTGGAACAGCCCGGCGCGGACCGGGTCACAACGGCTTCGCTGGCCGCCAAGCTCGATGTGAGCGAGGCTGCCCTGTATCGGCACTTTGCCAGCAAGGCCCAGATGTTCGAAGGACTCATCGAGTTCATCGAGCAAAGCGTGTTCACCCTGGTCAACCAGGTCACCGAGCGAGACGGGACAGGGCACGAGCAGGCGGCCCGCATCATTACGCTGCTGGTCCAGTTCGCTGAAAAGAATCCCGGCATGACCCGCGTGATGGTCGGCGACGCGCTCGTCTACGAGAACGAGCGCCTGCAAAGCCGCATGAACCAGTTCTTCGACAAGATCGAATCCACCTTGCGCCAGGCCTTGCGGGGCGCGGCCGCGGCCGAAGGCTCGGCCACGCCCACCGTCGATGCGCAAGTGCGTGCGGCGGCGCTGACGGCCTTCGTGGTGGGGCGCCTGCAGCGCTACACGCGCTCGGGCTTCCGGCGCATGCCCTCCGAACACCTGGAAGCCAGCGTCGGCCTGATGCTCTGAGACTGGGAAAGTCCGCCTGCGCCACGCGGCGGCAGCCTTGAGCCCGCACGCCCTGCAGTTCGTCTCTTCACTGCCCCGGGGGGTGTTGGCGCGTTTTGGGCGGCGATGCGTTTTTCACACGCGTCGCGCGAAATTCCCGCCAGCGCGTTGAACGATCCGGACACCGGTGCTATCGTGGCTGCAAGCGCGAGTTGATCGCGCCCTTTTTGGGGGATTCCCAAGTGAGCACACGCAAGTACCCGTACGCGGTCGTCATCGGCCGTTTCCAGCCCGTCCATTTCGGTCACCAACGCCTCATCGAGGAAGCTGCGCGCGCGGCCGATCGCGTCATCGTGGTGGTGGGTTCCGACCGCACGCCGCGCAGTGCGAAAAACCCCTTCACCTTCGATGAGCGTGAGCGCATGGTGCGCGCCTGCCTGCGCAGCGCGGACCAGATGCGCGTGAGCGTCGTCGGCGTGGGCGATTCGCCCTACAACGACCAGATCTGGATCGCATCGATCCAGTCCGCCGTCGACCGGCTTATCGTGCAGGACGGCCACAAGCCCGCGAAAGCCAGGGTTGCATTGGTCGGCCATCTCAAGGATGCGTCGAGCTACTACCTGAAGCTGTTCCCGTCCTGGGAGTTCGTCGGCCTGCATGCGGTCGAGAGCATCCACGCGACCGACGTGCGCAAGCTCTACTTCGACCCGGAGATGCGCGGGCAGCTCTCGCCGGCCGACCTGCCCGACGGCACCGCGGCGTTCCTGGAGCGGTTCACGCGGACCGAGGACTACGCGGCACTGTGCGAGGAGCGCGCTTTCCTCATCGACTACCGCGACAAGTATCGCTATGCGGGCAGCGAATTCCCTCCGATCTACACGACGGTCGATGCGGTGGTGGTCGAGGCCGGGCACATCCTGCTGGTGCAGCGCAAGTTCCACCCCGGCAAGGGGACGTGGGCCTTGCCGGGCGGCTTCGTCGGCCAACACGAGCGCTTGCAGGATGCTGCGGTGCGCGAGTTGCGAGAAGAGACGCGGCTCAAGGTGCCGGTTCCAGTGCTCAACGGCAGCATGAAGGCCAGTCACGTGTTCGATGCGCCGGACCGCTCGCAGCGCGGACGCACCATCACGCACGGCTTTTTCTTCGAGCTGTCGCACAACCAGTGGGCGGGGCTTTCGGATGTGCGTGCCGACGACGACGCGGCCGCCGTGCGCTGGGTGCCGATCGCGGATTTCCTCGACATGCAGGAGCGCATGTACGAAGACCATTTTTTCATCGCAAACCATTTCCTGGGCGGCCTGGGCAAGAACTGAAGCCCCGGCCATTTCGAAGAAACGGCGCCTGGTTGACGGGCGCCACAGTGAAAGGAGCTTTCACATGTCTCGCAGCAACTTCTCCCCTTCGTCGCTCGGCAGCAATCTCTTGCTGCGCACCGACTCCTACAAGGCTTCGCACTGGATGCAGTACCCGCCCGGTACGCAGACGGTGTTCAGCTACATCGAGTCGCGCGGCGGCGCCTTCAGCCATTCCCTGTTCTTCGGCTTGCAGGCCTACCTGCGCGAATACCTGTCGACGCCCGTGACGGTCGACGATGTCGACGAGGCCACTGCGATCATGGCCGCGCACGGCGAGCCCTTCAATCGCGCGGGCTGGCTGCGCCTCGTCGAGAAGCATGGCGGCCGCATGCCGGTGCGCATCCGCGCCGTCCCCGAGGGCAGCGTGGTGCCCGTCCACAACGTGCTCGCCACCATCGAGAACACCGACCCGGAGTTCTTCTGGCTCACGAGCTATCTCGAAACCGAATTGCTGCGCGCCATCTGGTATCCGACCACCGTGGCGACGCTGTCGGCCGCGGCCAAGGCCACGCTGCTGCGCTATCTCGAGGCGACCTGCGACGATCCGCACGGGCAGATTCCGTTCAAGCTGCATGACTTCGGCGCACGCGGCGTGTCGAGCCTGGAATCGGCGGCCCTGGGCGGCCTGGCGCATCTGGTGAACTTCATGGGCACCGACACCGTCATCGCCCTGGTCGCGGGGCGCCGCTACTACGACTGCGACATGGCCGGCTTTTCCATTCCCGCGGCGGAGCACAGCACCATCACGGGCTGGGGCCGCGACCGCGAATCGGACGCGTACCGCAACATGGTCACGCAGTTCGGCAAGCCCGGCGCGCTGTTCGCCGTGGTCAGCGACAGCTACGACATCTTCAACGCGTGCGATCGTATCTGGGGCACGGAGTTGAAGGAACTGGTGGTGCAGTCCGGCGCGACGCTGGTGGTACGGCCGGACAGCGGCGACCCGGCGGAGACGGTGCTGAAGGTGGCCGACATCCTGGCGGCGCGTTTCGGCACCGCGACCAACAGCAAGGGATTCCGCGTGCTGAACAACGTGCGGATCATCCAGGGCGACGGCATCAACCTGGACTCGCTGCGCCTGTGCCTGTCGAACCTGTACCACAACGGCTTCTCGGCCGAGAACATCGCCTTCGGCATGGGTGGGGGACTGTTGCAGCAAGTCAATCGCGACACGATGCAGTGGGCGATGAAGTGCTCGGCGATGCAGGTGGATGGTGAATGGCGGGATGTGTGGAAGTCGCCCGTCGGGGACCTGGGGAAGGCTTCGAAGAAGGGACGGCTCACGCTGGTGCAGGACACGCGGGGGAACGAGCAGACGCGACGGATCGACGAAGTGGCCGAAGGCCAGCCTGAGCTTCTTGAAACCGTGTTCGAGAACGGCGAGATCCTGCGCCAGACCACCTTCGACGCCGTCCGGGCGCGTGCGGCTGCGGGTGTCGGGCAGGTGATCACCTCGCGCGCTCCGCTGTAACTGTGTCTCTTCCCCTCTCCCTCCGGGAGAGGGCAGGGTGAGGGCTCCGGGCCTTTGCCTATGCATGTGCCGTTCCAATCGCCGCTGGCCCTCACCCCAACCCTCTCCCGGAGGGAGAGGGAGTGAAATTCAGGCGACTGCTACGCCGACCTTCGCGCCAGACGCCACGATCTCGCTCCAGGTCGCGTCGTCGAGCCAGATGCCTTCGACCTCGCGCGCCACGCGGGCCGCCCGCTCGGGTTCGCCGGCGATCTGCACATGTTCGTAGCCGGCGCCGGGTGGGCTTTGGCGCAGCCAGTCGACGAAGGCCGTCGCCTCCTGCTCGAAGGTCGCCTGCGTGCCCAGTTTCGAAGGGTCGATCAACACCGTCAGCATCCCGTTGAGCACGGTGCGCGCCGTGTCGGCCGGACGGTGCCAGGTGCCGCCGCCCGTGAGCGCGCCGCCGAGCAGTTCGCAGGCCATCGCCATGCCGTAGCCCTTGTGCTCGCCGAAGGTCATCAGCGCCCCGAACAGGCCATTGCCCTGCGGCACGACCACCACGCCGGGCTCGTTGGTCGGCGCGCCGTTCTCGTCGATGAGATAGCCATCGGGCACGCGCACGCCCTTGTTGTGGGCCACGCGCATCTTGCCTTGCGCGACGCGACTGGTGGCGAAGTCGAGCAGGAAGGGCTCGGCGCCCGCGAGCGGAATGCCGATGCAGCACGGGTTGGTGCCGAAGCGCCCATCGCCACCACCCCAGGGCGCCACGACCGGCCGCGACAGCACGTTGACGAAATGCATCGACACCAGCCCCTGCGCCGTCGCCATCTCCGCGAAGTGACCGATGCGACCGAGATGGTGCGCGCTGGCCAGCGTGAAGATGCAGCTGCCATGCTGCTTCGCTCGCGCAATGCCCAGTTCCATCGCCTGCACGCCGACGACCTGGCCGAAGCCGTGTTGGCCGTCGAGCGACATCATGGTGCCGATGTCGATGTTGACCTTGACGTCCGCATTCGGCGTGAGGCCACCTTCGGCGATCGCGTCGACATAGCGCGGCAGCATGCCCACGCCATGCGAGTCATGGCCGCTGAGGTTGGCGAGCACGAGGTTGTCCGCGACCTGTTGCGCTTCCGCGGGCGTGCTGCCGGCCGCCTTCAGGATGTTGGCGCAGTGGGTGCGCAGGACGGCGGCTGCAAGGGTTTGGGGCATGGGAATTCAGAGTCCTCTGGCGTTCAGATAGATGGAATACAGCGACGTGGTCGCGGTGATGAAAAGGCGGTTGCGACTGACGCCGCCGAAGCAGACGTTCGACACGACCTCGGGCACGAGGATCTTGCCGATCAGCGTGCCGTCGGGGTCGTAGGCATGCACGCCGTCGGCCGCGCTGGTCCACAGGCGGCCCCTGGTGTCGATGCGGAAGCCGTCGAACAGGCCGTTGGTGCAGTCGGCGAACAGGGTGCTGGCGCCGAGGCTCTTGCCGTCCGCGTTGACCTGGAAGCGGCGGATGTGCCTGGGCGCCGCGTCGTCATGGCTGGCGCCGGTGTCGGCGATGTAGAGCTGGGATTCGTCGGGTGAGAAGGCGAGGCCGTTGGGCTTGACGAAGTCGTCGGCCACCTTCTCGACTGCGCCTGTGGCCGGGTCGACGCGGTAGACGTAGCAGCCCGCGACTTCCTGCTCGGCGGCAAGGCCTTCGTAATCCGACAGGATGCCGTAGCTCGGGTCGGTGAACCAGACGCCGCCATCGGAATGCACGACCACGTCGTTCGGTGAATTCAGCCGCTTGCCCTGGTAGTGCGAGGCCAGCACGGTCTGCGTGCCGTCAGGCTCGTTGCGCACGACGCGTCGGCCCAGGTGCTCGCAACTGATGAGTCGGCCCTGCTTGTCGACCGTGTTGCCGTTGGTGTTGTTGGAAGGCTGGCGCCACAGGCCGACGGTGTTGTTCAACTCGTCATACCGCATCATGCGGTTGTTGGGAATGTCCGACCACACCAGCGTGCGGTGCGCGGCGAACCAGGCCGGGCCCTCGCACCAGCGCGCGCCGGTCCACAGGCGCACGAGGCGCTCGGGGCCGGGGATGCAGGTGTTGAAGCGCGGATCCAGGCGCTCGAAGCCGGTGCCGTCGAGGATGCCGAAAGCTGTGGTGGCCATTCAATGTCTCCTTCTTCGTGTGAGGTTGCGCTACATCACCGCGCCGACTTGCCAGGGCACGAACTCGTTCTGCCCGTAGCCGTGTTTCTCGCTCTTGCTGTGTTCGCCCGATGCGGTAGCCAGCACCAGCCGGAAAATGCGCTCGCCCATCTCCTGGATCGACGACGTGCCGTCGACGATCTCGCCGCAGTTGATGTCCATGTCTTCCTCCTGCCGCTTCCACAGCGTGGAGTTGGTCGCGAGCTTGAGCGAAGGCGAGGGCGCGCAGCCGTAGGCCGAGCCTCGGCCAGTGGTGAAGCAGATCATGTTCGCGCCGCCTGCGACCTGGCCCGTGGCGCTGACCGGGTCGTAGCCGGGCGTGTCCATGTAGACGAAACCATGTGCGGTCACCGGCTCGGCGTATTCATACACGGCCTCGAGGTTGCTGGTGCCGCCCTTGGCGACCGCGCCGAGCGATTTCTCGAGAATGGTGGTGAGCCCGCCCGCCTTGTTGCCCGGCGAGGGGTTGTTGTTCATCTCGCCTTCATTGATTTCGGTGTAGTGCTCCCACCAGGCGATGCGGTCGACCAGCTTCTGGCCCACTTCGCGCTTCACGGCGCGTCGCGTCAGCAAATGCTCGGCGCCGTACACCTCGGGTGTCTCGCTGAGGATGGCGGTGCCGCCATGCGCCACGAGCAAGTCGACCGCATGCCCAAGCGCTGGGTTGGCGCTGATGCCGGAGTAGCCATCCGAGCCGCCGCATTGCAGCCCGATCGTGATGTGCGCCGCGCTGCAGGGCTCGCGCTTCAACGCGTTGGCGCGCGGCAGCATCTCGTTGATGAGGGCGATGCCTTTCTCGACCGTCTTGCGCGTGCCGCCGGTGTCCTGGATATTGAAGGTGCGGAAGTTCTCGCCCTCCGAGAGCGACCCGGTCGCCAGCCAGGCATTGATCTGGTTGGCCTCGCAACCGAGCCCCACCACAAGCACGCCCGCGAAGTTCGGATGCGTGGCATAGCCGGTGAGCGTGCGCTCCAGGATCTGCATCCCGAAGCCCTGCGTGTCCATGCCGCAGCCCGTGCCGTGCGTGAGCGCGACGATGCCGTCGACATTGGGATAGGCGGCTAGCGCCGCCGGGTTGGTCTTGCGCGAGAAGTGGTCGGAGATGGCGCGCGCCGCCGTGGCCGAGCAGTTCACGCTGGTCAGCACGCCGATGTAGTTGCGCGTCGCCACGCGGCCGTCGGCGCGCTTGATGCCCAGGAAGGTGGCCTCACGCAAGGGCTGCACCGGCTTCACGTCGGCGCCGAAAGCGTAGTCACGCGCGAAGTGGCCCTTGTCCGGCCCCATGTCGAGGTTCTGCGTGTGCACATGCTCGCCGGCCGTGATCGGCCGGCTGGCGAAGCCGATGATCTGGTTGTAGCGGCGCACCGGCTCGCCGGGTGCGATGTCGCGCATCGCCACCTTGTGGCCGGCGGGGATCAGGCCGCGCACGGCCACGCCTTCGACGGTGGTGCCGCCCACCAGTTGCGCGCGTGCGATCACCACGTCGTCGGCGGGATGGAGTCGGATAAATGGATTCATCGTGTACCTCTCTTCTTGCCCGGGGCGGGCATCAGAAAAACATTTTCGGCAGCCACAGTACCAATGACGGTACGTAGGTGATCACCACCAGGGCGATCAGCAAGGGCACCAGCCACGGCAGGATCGCCATGGTCGTGCGCTCGAAGCTCAGGCCGGCGACGCGCGCCAGCACGAACAGCACCATGCCCATGGGCGGGTGCAACAGGCCGATCATCAGGTTCAGCACCATCACCAGGCCGAAGTGGATCGGGTCGATGCCCAGGTGCGTGGCGATCGGCAGCAGGATCGGCACCAGGATCGTGATGGCCGCGGTCGGCTCCAGGAAGCAGCCGACGAAGAGCATCAGCAGGTTGGCCAGCAGCAGGAACACCCAGGCCTGCTTGGTGAAGCCGAGCACCCAGGCCGCGATGTCGGCGGTGACGCCGGTGGCGGTCAGCATCCATCCGAAGATCGAAGCGGCCGCGACGATGAACAGCACGGTCGAGGTGGTTTCCACGGTGTCGAGGCAGACCTTGACGAACATCTTCCACGACAGCGTGCGGTACCAGGCGAAGCCCAGGATCATGGCCCACACGCAGGCGGCGATGGCGCCCTCCGTCGGCGTGAAGAGGCCCGTGGTCATGCCGCCGATCAGCAGCACCGGCGTCATGATCGGCAGCAGCGCCTCGAAGTCGAAGATCTTGTCCAGCACGAACAGCGAGGCCAGCGCGCCAAAGACGGTGAGCTGCGCCGGCGCGCCGAACCTGTCGACCAGCACCCAGATGATCAGCGGCCAGCCGATCACCACCGCCAGTTCGCTGAGCGCCTTGAACAGCCGCGTGCCCGAGAACTTGACGTCGGCGCCCCACTTGTTCTTGTGCGCGAAGTAAGCCACCGTCATCATCATCAGGATGGCCATCATCGCGCCGGGCAGGATGCCCGCGAGGAACAGCGCCCCGACCGACACATTGGCCATCATCCCGTAGATCACGAAGGGCAGGCTCGGCGGGATGATCGGGCCGAGCGTGGCCGAGGCGGCCGTGACGCCGACGGCGAACTCGGTCTCGTAGCCATGCTCCTGCATCGCCTTGATCTCGATCGTGCCGAGGCCGGCCGCATCGGCGATGGCGGTGCCGCTCATGCCCGCGAAGATCACCGAACCCAGCACGTTGACGTGCCCGAGCCCGCCCTTCATCCACCCGACCAGCGCCAGCGCGAAGTTGTAGATGCGCGTGGTGATGCCGGCGTTGTTCATCAGGTTGCCGGCCAGGATGAAGAAGGGCACGGCCAGCAGCGGAAAGCTGTCGATGCCGCTCACCATGCGATGGATGACCACGAAGGGCGGCAGCGTACTGTCGGACAGCAGGATGTACGCGAGCGACGCACTGGCCATCGCGATCGCGACCGGGATGCCGCCCGACATGAACAGCAGGAAGTAGATCTTGAGCATGTTGTTCTTGTTGTCTTGAGTCGGTGGTTCAGTGGTCGGCCAGCGTGGACTCGGGCCGCTCCAGCACGCTGTAGCCGCGTCGCCAGTGGATGCGCGCCGTCTGCACCGAGCGGAAGGCCATTGCCGCGAAGCCGAACAGGCAGACGCCGTAGACGATGTTCATCGGCGCATCGACGATGGTCATGCGCGTGCGGTCCCCGATCTTCAGCATCATCTGGATGGTCATCACCACCGCCGCGACGAAGAAGGCTATGCGCACCACGTCCACCGCGCGCGACATCCAGCGGCCCATCGCCGCCGGCATGTGCCGGTAGAAGAAGTCGACCTGGATCTGGTTGTTCTTCGCGACGCCGATGGTCGCGCCGATGAACACCACGCCGATGAGCATGTAGCGCGCCACCTCCTCTGTCCACGCCGCCGAGTCGTTCATCACGTAGCGCGTGATGAACTGGTAGAACACCGTGAGCCCCAGCGCCCAGAAGATCGCCAGCGCAAGCCAGCCTTCGAAGATGGTGTCGGACAGGTCGACGACCTCGTCCTCGGCGTGGAAGTGGCCCTCGTCATCGATGATTTTCTGGTTGGTCATGAACGTCCGTCCGGGCCGAGCTACTTGATCGCGAGGATCTTGTCGTAGTCCTGCTGCCGATAGCCCTGGTCCGTCGGCTTGGTCGCCTTCAGCACGGCCTCGCGGAACGCGTTCTTGTCGACCGTGATCACGTTGTTGCCCTTCTTCTTGAACTCCTCGGTCAGCCGCGCTTCGGACGCGATGATCTCGCGGCCCGTCTTCTCGGCGGCCTCCTGCATCACGTCCGAGAAGATCTTCTTCTCATCCGCGCTGAGCTTGCCCCACACCTGGCCCGAAGTCACCGTCAGCAGCGAGTCGACGATGTGCCCGGTCAGCGAGATGTTCTTCTGCACCTCGAAGAATTTCTTCGCCTCGATGGTCGGCAGCGGGTTCTCCTGGGCGTCGACCGTGCCGTTCTGCAGGGCGAGATACACCTCGGCAAACGCGATCGGTGTCGGGTTGGCGCCCAGCGACTTCGGAAAGGCGAGATAGGCCGGTGCATCGGGCACGCGGATCTTCAGGCCCTTCATGTCCTCCGGTTTGGTGACCGGATGCGCCGCGTTCGATGTGACATGGCGGGCGCCGTAGTAGTTGAGTGCCGTGATGTGGTTGCCGCTCTTCTCGTCGTAGCCCTTGGCCAGTTCCTTGAACACATCGCTCTGCGCGTACTTCAGCAAATGTTCCGAGTCGCGGAAGATGAACGGGAAGTACGTGACGGCCAGCGGCTTGTAGGTGTTGGCTGCAAAGCTCGCGCCGGTCAGGATGATGTCGACCGTGCCAAGCGTCAGCCCCTGGTTGATATCGCTTTCCTTGCCCAGGCTGGAGGCCGGGAACACCTGGATCTCGTACTTGCCGTTGGTGCGCTTCTTGATCTCCTCCGCGGCCCAGAGCGAGTACTTGTGGAAGGGCTCGGACGTCTCGTACACATGCGCCCACTTCAGCTTGACGGTCTGCGCACTGGCCAGGCCCATGGCGCCCAGCGCGCTCCATGCGATGGCGCAGACGGCCAGGGTCTTGAAGGCGAATCGTTTGTTCATGCGTCTCTCTCCAGGGTGGTTGAAAGGTCTGTCACGGGAAAACGATGGATCGGCGGCTCATGCCGCCTTGGCGCGGCGCCAGCTGGCGCTGTAGCGCTGGTGGGACTTGTCCATGTGCGCATGCATGGCGGCACGCGCGGCATCGGGATTGCGCGCGACGATGGCGGCCACGATAGCCTCGTGCTCGGCGATCGCATGGCGCCACGACACGGCGTTCTCGAAGTAGCCGCCGAGCCGCGTGAACAGCGGGCCGTAGCGCGAGTCCCAGAATCCCTGCACCGTCTCGACCAGCACCGCGTTGCCGCTGGCCTCGACGATGGCGACGTGGAAAGCGCGGTCGCCCTCCAGCGGCATCACGCTCTGGTCGGCCTGGGACCGCATGGCGTCGACGGCGCGGCGAATGGCATCGAAGTCGCGCTTCTTGCCGTGCAGGGCTGCCAGCGCGGCCGTCTCGCCTTCGACTACGCGGCGCGCACGGATCAATTCGAGCGGCCCCCACTCGGTGACCTCGACGGCGGGAGACGAGCGCTTCGAACGGTCGAGCACGTACACGCCCGAACCCGTGCGCACCTCGACCCAGCCTTCGACTTCCAGCGCGATCAGGGCCTCGCGCACCGAGGGCCGGCTCACGCCCAGCTGGCGCGCCAGGTCGCGCTCGGCCGGCAGCCGCGCACCCGTCGCGAACTCGCCCTTCGCGATCAGCGCGCGCAGCTGGTCGGCGATCTGGCGGTACAGCCGCTTCGGCTCGATGGATTGCAGTGGCACGGGGATGCGCGTAAGGTCGCGGGGCTTTTCAGGCGGGATGTTAAGGGTTGTCCTGAATTGGACAAGTGGTAAGGCCAATTCAGAATACGATTCCCGGCGCGCCGCAGCCATCGGGCGAAACCCTCGGCGGCACCCTCTCGGCACATCGCCACCTCATTCCACTCCAGGAGACAGCATGCGACTCAAAGGCAAGACGGCCCTCATCACGGCGGCCGGGCAGGGCATTGGCCGGGCCACCGCGTTGGCCATGGCGGCCGAAGGCGCGCAGGTGTGGGCGACCGACGTCAACCCGAAGCTGCTGGACGCCTATGCGGGCACGGCCAACGTGCAGACCGCGGTACTGGACGTGCTCGACAAGGGCGCCATCCAGGCGCTGGTCGCGCGCATGCCTGCCATCGACGTGCTGTTCAACTGCGCCGGCGTGGTGCACAACGGCCCGATCCTCGAGGCCACCGACGCCGACCTGGAGTTCGCCTTCAACCTCAATGTGCGGGCCCAGTTCTGGACCATCCAGGCCGTGCTGCCGCGCATGCTCGCCGCCGGCGCGGGCAGCATCATCAACATGGCCAGCGTCTGCTCCAGCATCAAGGGCCTGCCGAACCGCAACGTCTACGGCACCACCAAGGCGGCCGTGCTGGGCCTGACCAAGAGCGTCGCCGCCGACTACGTCGCGCAGGGCATCCGCTGCAACGCGGTGTGCCCGGGCACGGTCGACACGCCCTCGCTGGGCGAGCGCATCAATGCCAACGAAGACCCGATGGCTGCACGCAAGGCCTTCATTGCACGGCAACCGATGGGCCGCCTGGCGCAGGCGGAGGAGATCGCACCGGTGGTGGTGTTCCTCGCGAGCGACGAGGCCGTCTTCGCGACCGGCCAGGCCTTCTCGGTCGACGGCGGCATCACGATATGAACCGCCTCGATTTCGACGGCCGCCACGCGGTCATCACCGGCGGCGCGACCGGTCTCGGCTTTGCGATTGCGCAGCGCCTTCTCGATTCGGGCGGCAGCGTCACGCTGTGGGACCGCGACCCGGCTGCAGCGGATGCGGCGGCGCAGCGGCTCGGCGCAAATGCCAAGGCCGTCGCGGTCGACGTCTCCGATGCGGCCGGCGTGGCCAAGGCCGTGCAGGCCACGCTCGCGCTGCGCGATGCGGGCGGCGTGGTCGATGCGCTGGTCAATTCCGCCGGCATCACCGGGCCCAACACCAGCGTGGACAGCTACCCCGTCGATGCCTGGCGCCAGGTCATCGACGTCAACCTGACCGGCACCTTCCTCTGCTGCCGCGAATGGGTGCCGCACCTGCGCGAACGGGCCTGGTCGCGCATCGTCAACATCGCGTCGGTGGCCGGCAAGGAGGGCAATCCCAACGCCAGCGCCTACAGCGCCAGCAAGGCCGGCGTGATCGCGTTGACCAAGTCGCTCGGCAAGGAGCTGTCGGGTACCGGCGTGCGCGTGAACTGCGTGACGCCGGCGGCGGTGAAGACCGCGATCTTCGACCAGATGTCGAAGGAGCACATCGCCTTCATGCTCTCGAAGATCCCGATGGGCCGCTTCGGCACGCCGGAGGAAATCGCATCGATGGTCGCCTGGCTCTGCACCGAGGACTGCGCGTTCTCCACCGGCGCGACCTTCGACCTGTCAGGCGGCCGGGCCACCTATTGATTCGCGGCGCGAGCGCGCTGACTACACTTCCCATCCCTCTCTGAAAGGACTATCGACATGAAACTCGTGCGCTACGGCAATCCGGGCAAGGAAAAGCCAGGCCTGATCGACGACAACGGCCAACTGCGCGACCTCAGCGCCGTGGTGCCGGACCTGGGCGGCGCCCAGCTCGGCGACGCTACGCTGGCCAAGATCCGCAAGATCAAGACCGACAAGCTGCCGCTGGTCCGTGGCAAGCCGCGCCTGGGTTGCCCGGTGGCGAACACCAGCAAGTTCATCGCCATCGGCCTGAACTACGCCGACCATGCGGCCGAATCCGGCATGCCGATTCCCAAGGAGCCCGTGGTGTTCACCAAGGCCGTGAGCTGCATCCAGGGTCCGAACGATCCGGTGATGTTGCCCAAGGGCTCGGTCAAGGGCGACTGGGAAGTCGAACTGGGCGTGGTCATCGGCAAGCGCGCGCGCTGGGTGTCGCAAAAGGAGGCACTCGATTTCGTCGCCGGCTATGTCCTCATCAACGACGTGAGCGAGCGCGAATGGCAGCTCGAGCGCGGGCTGACCTGGGACAAGGGCAAGGGCTTCGACACCTTCGGCCCGATCGGCCCGTGGCTCGTCACGCGCGATGACGTGCCCAACCCGCAGAAGCTCGGCATGTGGCTCGACGTGAACGGCCAGCGCATGCAGACCGGCAACACCAAGACCATGATCTTCAATGTCGCCAAGCTGGTGAGCTACGTGAGCCAGCTCAACACGCTGGAGCCCGGCGACATCATCACCACCGGCACGCCACCGGGCGTCGGCATGGGCATGAAGCCCTCGGCCGTGTTCCTGAAGAAGGGCGACGTGATGACGCTCGGGATCGATGGTCTGGGCGAGCAGCGGCAGGACGTGGTGCCTTTCAAGCTCTGAGTCGCTGACCTGCGGAAGCGGGGTCTGAATACGGGAACCGGACGCAGAGGACGCGAAGGTTCCGCGAAGGACGCAAAAGGAATACGGAAATTTTCTGAATCCTTTGCGTCCTTTTGCGTTTCTTCGCGACCTTCGCGTGCGTTCAAGTCCGCATTCGGCGGCTCATTTCTGGAATGCGAAGTCGACTTCCGGCGCCAGCCCACTGACGATGTGCGCGATCGACTTGCCGGACCCGCAGGCATGCGTCCAACCTAGCGTGCCATGCCCGGTGTTGAGGAAGAAGTTGGGCAGCTTCGTCTTGCCGATCATCGGCACGTTGCTCGGCGTCGCCGGGCGCAGGCCGGTCCAGAACTGCGCCTTGGACGTGTCGCCCGCACCTGGAAACAGTTGCTCGACCCGCCGCACGATCGCCTCGCAGCGAACGCGGTTCAAGTCGCGGTCGTAGCCGTTGAGTTCGGCCGTGCCGGCAATGCGCATGCGGTCGCCGCGCCCATCCTCCGACGTGTAGCGCGAGAACACCAGCTTGAACTCGTCGTCCGTCAGGGAGACCTGGTAGGCCTTGGACGCATCCTTCACCGGCAGCGTCACCGAATAGCCCTTGGCCGGGTAGATCGGCAACTCGATGCCCAACGGCTTGGCATAGATCGGGCTCAACGAGCCCATGGCCATCACATAGGCATCGGCCTGCAGGCGCTGGAAGCGGCCCTCGATGTCGGTGGCCTCGACGTGCTCGACCTTGCCGCCGGCCTCGCGGATCGCCGTCACGGTGTGGCTCATGAGGAACTTGACGCCAGCCGCTTCGCAGAGCTTGACCAGTTCGCGTGCGAATCGGTTTGCATCGCCCGACTCGTCTTCGGCGGTGTAGGTCGCGCCGGCCAGTTGCGGACGGATGTGGGCCAGCGCGGGTTCGAGCTTCACCGCCTCGTCGGCGGAAATGACGAGGCGCTCGCAGCCCAGCGCGCGCATCTGTTCGGCCGGCTTCAATGCGCCGTCGAACTCCTTCTGCGTCGTGTAGAAGTGCAGGATGCCTTGCGTGCGCTGGTCGTAGCCGAGGCCGGTTTCGCTGCGCAGCGCCTGCAGCATGCTGCGGCTGTAGGTGCCCAGTCGCACGATCTGCTCGATGTTGTGCTTCGTCCGCGCCGGCGTGCATTCGCGCAGGAACTGCAGGCCCCACATCCACTGGCGCATGTCGGCGCGGATGCGGAACAGGAGCGGCGCGTCTTCCTTGCCCAGCCATTGCAGCACCTTGATCGGCGCGCTCGGATTGGCCCAGGGTTCGGCATGGCTGACGGAGATCTGCCCGCCGTTGGCAAAGCTGGTTTCGGCGGCCGGCGTGGCCTGCCGGTCGACCACGGTGACTTCATGGCCGAGTTTCTGAAGGTAATAGGCCGAGGTGACGCCGAGCAAGCCGGCGCCCAACACGATCACGCGCATGGGAGGTCCTTTGAATGGATTTCAAAAGCCGCTCCCCCTGTCCTTGTTACCTGAGAGTTTCGACCTCCGCGCACGCGGGGGTGTTGCTCCTTCGGTGCATCGGGCATGTGCCCGATGGCTCTCCAGACGGCGATATCGATGGGTGCAGTACACGACCCTGTGAAAGGTCGACCTGAGCGTTCATGGGAGTTTGCGCCTTCGGTGGAGCGGTCGCATGACCGCTCGCTCTCCTGCGGGCTGGATTCTAGGTTTGGCGCTTCGAATCGCCAACAGGGTGGCAATGAATGACCCGACATATCGACCTGGATGTGGCCCTGCGACATCACGCGCGCGCACTTGGCATCCCCGCCCCGGAGGAGTGCAGCGTGTAGCCATCGGGCGTGGCATGCACCGCCTTTTCCGTGCCGATCACGCCGCCCTGAAAAGACGTCAATCACGTAATAGTCCACCAGAAGTCGGGGGCTTTGCACTTCTGCGTGACGCGGTTTCACTGCAAAATAGCACGACCGTTCGTTTTATTGAATAAGCACTCATGCCCGTCACCGCCGCGTCCGCAAAAGCCTCGCGTACCGCCCAGAAGGGCCAGCAGACCAAGGCCGCCATCGTCGATGCGGCGCTCAATCTTGCCGCACAGATCGGGCTCGAGGGCCTGTCGATAGGGGCCGTGGCCGAACTCACGCAGATGAGCAAGTCGGGTGTGTTCGCGCACTTCGGCTCGCGCGAGGAACTGCAGATCTCCGTGGTCCGCGAATACCACGCCCGCTTCGAGCAGGAAGTGTTCTACGCCGCCATGTCGGCGCCGCGCGGACTGCCGCGCCTGTGCGCCTTGTTCGACAACTGGATGAAGCGCACCTCGGTCGAGATCGACTCTGGCTGCATCTACATCAGCGGCGCCACCGAATTCGACGACCGCCCGGGGCCGGTGCGCGACGCGCTGGTCGAGTCGGTCAACATCTGGCAGGGCGCCATGTTCCGCGCGGTGCAGCAGGCCACGGCCGAAGGCCACTTCCGCGACGACGCCGACGAGCGCCAGATCGCCTTCGAGATCCACGGACTCATCCTTGCGTCTCACTACGAAGCGCGCTTCCTGCACGTGCCCGGTTCGATCGAGCGCGCCAGGCGAGGCTTCGGAAACATCATCCAGCGCTCGGCTACGCCGTCAGCCCCGCGCCCCGCGTCCATGCAGTCCTCGCCATCGCGCGATGGCTGATTCACTTTTTACCCAAGAAACTGCTCAGGAGCTTTCGTCCATGCCTTCCTACACCCCGCCGCTGCGTGACATGCAATTCGTGCTGCATGAAGTCTTCCATGTCGCCGATGAATTCAAGGCCATGCCCAAGCATGCGGAAACCGACGTCGACACCATCAACGCCGTCATCGAAGAAGCAGGCAAGTTCGCTGCCGAAGTGACCTTCCCGCTGAACATCTCCGGCGACGCGGAAGGCTGCACGCTCGACAAGGCCACGCACGAAGTCACCGCGCCTAAGGGCTTCAAGGAAGCCTACGCACAGTTCGTCGAAGGCGGCTGGCCGGCGCTCTCGTGCAGCACCGAGTTCGGCGGCCAGGGCCTGCCGTACGTGCTGAACCAGTGCCTCTACGAAATGCTCAACAGCGCGAACCAGGCCTGGACCATGTACCCCGGCCTCTCCCACGGCGCCTACGAAGCCCTGCAGGCGCACGGCACCGACGCGCAGAAGAAGACCTACCTGCCCAAGCTCACCACCGGCGAATGGACCGGCACCATGTGCCTGACCGAGCCGCATTGCGGCACCGACCTCGGCATGCTGCGCACCAAGGCCGAGCCGCAGGCCGACGGCAGCTACAAGATCACCGGCAACAAGATCTTCATCTCGGCCGGCGAACACGACATGGCCGAGAACATCATCCACCTGGTGCTCGCTCGCCTGCCGGACGCGCCCAAGGGCAGCAAGGGCATCAGCCTGTTCGCGGTGCCGAAGTTCCACGTCAAGGCGGACGGTTCGCTGGGTGACCGCAACCCGATCTTCTGCGCCGGCCTCGAGCACAAGATGGGCATCCACGGCAACGCCACCGCGCAGATCGCCATCGACGGCGCTACCGGCACCATGGTCGGCGAGCCCAACAAGGGCCTGGCCGCGATGTTCGTGATGATGAACGCCGCACGCCTGGGCGTGGGCAACCAGTCGCTGGGCCTGACCGAAGTGGCCTACCAGAACGCGCTGGCCTATGCCAAGGACCGCATCCAGATGCGTTCGCTGACGGGCGTGAAGGCCAAGGACAAGGATGCCGATCCGATCATCGTGCACCCCGACGTGCGCAAGATGCTGCTGACCGCCAAGGCCTACGCCGAAGGCGGCCGCGCGCTGCAGGTCTTCTGCACGCTGCTGCTCGACAAGGAACACCACCACCCCGACGAAAAGGTGCGCAAGGACTCCGGCGAACTGGTCGCGCTGCTGACCCCGATCGTCAAGGCCTTCATCACCGACAACGGCCACATCGCGACCAACGCCTGCATGCAGGTCTACGGCGGCCATGGCTTCATCACGGAATGGGGCATGGAGCAGTTCGTGCGCGACAACCGCATCAACATGATCTACGAAGGCACGAACACCGTGCAGTCGCTGGACCTGCTGGGCCGCAAGGTGCTGGGCAACAACGGCGCCACGCTGAAGAAGTTCGGCAAACTGGTCGGCGCGCTGGTGGCCGAGGAAGGAGTCAACGAGAAGATGAGCGAGTTCATCACGCCCATCGCCGTGCTGGGCGACCAGCTGACCAAGTTCACGACCGAAGTCGGCTTCAAGGGCTTCCAGAACCCCGATGAAGTGGGCGCTGCCGCGGTGGACTACCTGCGCGTCGCGGGCCACTTCGTGTTTGGCTACCTGTTCGCCCGCATGGCGCAAGTGGCGCTGCGCGAAATCGCGGCGGGCAACACCGACCCGTTCTACGTCGGCAAGCTGCAGACCGCGCGCTTCTACTTCGCCAAGCTGTTCACCGAGACCGCGACGCTGATGCGCAACGCGCGCACGGGCAGCAAGGTGCTGATGGACACCGACGCGGCGCTGGCCTGATCTTCATTTCGACAAACAAAGGGGACACGACCATGAAGCTTGCACTGACGGCCATTCTTTTCGCGATGACCTCGGCCTGCGCCTTTGCGCAGATGACGCCGGTGGGCGCCTGGCACACCATCGACGACAAGACCAACGAGGTCAAGTCGCAGATCCGCATCAGCGAGTCCGGTGGCGTGGTGAGCGGCCGCATCGAGAAGCTGCTGCGCAAGGAGGCCAAGCAGGACGCGGTGTGCGACGAGTGCAGCGACGACCGCAAGGGCAAGCCGATGGTCGGCCTCGAGATCATCCGCGGTGCGAAGAAAGTTGAGGGCAAGGACGTCTGGGAAGACGGCAAGATCCTCGACCCCGAGAACGGCAAGACCTACACGCTGCGCCTGACGCCCATCGAGGGTGGCAAGAAGCTGGAAGTGCGCGGCTCGGTGCTCGGCATCGGGCGCACGCAAACCTGGACGCGAGTCCAGTAAGAAACATCAGACGGAAATTCAATGTCCCGATTCCAAGTGAAGAAAGTCGCCGTGCTCGGCGCCGGCGTGATGGGCGCGCAGATTGCTGCGCACCTGGTCAACGTCCGAGTACCGGTGGTGCTGTTCGACCTGGCCGCGAAAGACGCGACCGGCGCTGTCGCACAAGGCGCGGCGAAGAACGGCATCGTGACGCGTGCCATCGACAACCTCAAGAAGCTCAAGCCCGCGCCGCTCGGCGACGTTGCCGACGCGGGGCTGATCGAGGTCGCCAACTACGACGACCACCTCGACAAGCTCGGCGAATGCGACCTCGTGATCGAAGCGATCGCCGAGCGCATGGACTGGAAGCTCGATCTGTACAAGAAGATCGCGCCGCACGTGTCGAAGAACGCGATCCTGGCCTCGAACACTTCGGGCCTGTCGATCACCAAGCTCAGCGAAGCGCTGCCTGAAGCCATGAAGTCGCAGTTCTGCGGCATCCACTTCTTCAACCCGCCGCGCTACATGTTCCTGGTCGAGCTGATCAACACGCCGACCACCCGGCCCGAAGTGCTCGACCAGCTCGAAGCCTTCGTCACCAGCACGCTCGGCAAGGGCGTGGTGCGCGCGCACGACACGCCCAACTTCATCGCCAACCGCGTGGGCATCGCCGGCCTGCTGGCGACGCTGAAGGAAGTCGAGAAGTTCGGCCTGACGCCGGACGTGGTCGACGACCTCACCGGCAAGAAGCTGGGTCGCGCCAGTTCGGGCACTTTCCGCACGGCGGACGTGGTCGGCCTGGACACGCTGGCCCACGTGGTCAAGACCTTGCAGGACAACCTCGACGAGAAGAGCGATCCGTTTTATCCGAACTTCGCGACGCCGCCGGTGCTGGCCAAGCTGCTGGAACTGGGCAAGCTGGGCAACAAGACCAAGGGCGGCTTCTACAAGAAGGCCGGCCGCGACATCCTGCGCTTCGACTTGGCCAAGGGCGACTATGTGCCCTCGGGCGAGAAGGCCGACGAGGTCTATGGCCGCATGCTGAAGAAGCCCGCGGGCCAGCGCCTGAAGCTGCTGCGCGAGAGCGAAGGCCCGCAAGGCCAGTTCCTCTGGGCCATCCTGCGCGACAGCTTCCACTACGCCGCGATCCATCTCGCGACCATCGCCGAGAGCGCGCGCGACATCGACTTCGCGATGCGCTGGGGCTTCGGCATGAAGCAAGGCCCGTTCGAGCTGTGGCAGGAAGCCGGCTGGACGCAAGTCGCCCAATGGATCCAGGAAGACATCGACGCCGACAAGGCGCTGGCGAATGCGCCGCTGCCGAAGTGGGTGTTCGAAGGCCCGGTGGCGGAAGCGGGCGGCGTGCACACGGCTGAAGGCTCGTGGAGTGCATCGGCGAACAAGTTCGTGCCGCAGCGCAAGCTGCCGGTGCACGAGCGCCAGCTGTTCCCTGAAAGCGTGCTGGGTGCGAATGCGCCGGATGCCAACAAGGCCGGCACGACGGTCAGCGACGAAGGCGACGTGCGCGTGTGGACGCTGGATGGCGAAGTGCTCATCGCCAGCATCCATTCGAAGATGCATGCGATCAGCCCGGACGTGGCGGAGGCGCTGGGCGCGGCGGTCGACCTGGCCGAAGCGGAATACAAGGGCCTGGTGATCTGGTCGCCAGACGAGATGTTCTCGGTCGGCGCCGACTTGCAAGCCATGCTGCCAGCCTTCGTGGTTGCCGGCATCGGCGCGGTCGAAGGCGCTGAAGAAGCCTTGCAGCAAGTCATGCTGAAGATCCGCTTCAGCAGCGTGCCCGTGGTGTCGGCCATTCGCGGCCTGGCGCTGGGCGGCGGCTGCGAACTGGCCGTGTACTCGGCCAAGCGCGTCGCGGCGATGGAAAGCTACATCGGCCTGGTCGAAGTCGGCGTGGGCCTGATCCCCGGCGCGGGCGGCCTCACCTACATCGCTCGCCGTGCGGCGGAGAACGCGGCCGCTTCGACCGGCACCGACCTGCTGCCCTTCCTCACCGAAGGCTTCACCGCCGCCGCGATGGCCAAGGTCGGCACCGGCGCGCTCGATTCGAAGAAGCTCGGCTATTTGCTCGATAGCGACGTGATCGTGCCGAACAAGGACGAACTGCTCTACGTCGCGCAACAGCAGGTCAAGGCGATGTCGGATGCGGGCTACCGCGCGCCGCTGCGCCGCAGCTTCCGCGTCGCCGGCCGCAGCGGCGCGGCGACGATCAAGGGCCAGCTCGTGAACATGCGCGACGGCGGCTTCATCAGCGCGCACGACTTTTACATCGCCAGCCTGATCGCTGAAGTGGTGACGGGCGGCGACATCGACGCCGGCTCGCTGGTGACCGAAGAGTATTTGATGGCGCTGGAACGCAAGGCGTTCTGCTCGCTCATCGTGCATCCCAAGACGCAGGAGCGGATCATGGGAATGCTCAGCACCGGCAAGCCGGTACGCAACTGAGCGCAAGCACCATGAGCAGCGACAACGTGCCTGGTCCCCTCTCCCGCTCGCGGGAGAGGGTTAGGGTGAGGGCAAAGGCGCTTCGCGCCGCCCCCACCGATGCCGAAACGCTGCTCTGGTACCACCTGCGCGACCGTCGCCCCTCAGGCTTCAAATTCCGCCGCCAGCGACCTATCGGCCCCCACTTCGCGGACTTCGCATGCCTCGAGGCCAGGCTCGTGATCGAGCTCGATGGCGGGCAGCATGCGGACGCCGTCGAATACGACCAGCGGCGAACGGACTTGATCCAGGCCGAAGGCTTCCGTGTCTTGCGCTTCTGGAACAACGAAGTGCTGGGGCAAACGGAAGCGGTGCTGGAAGTCATTCTTCGGGCGCTCAATGAAAACGCAGACCCTCACCCCAACCCTCTCCCGCAGGCGGGAGAGGGGGCCGATGGAGCGCAGTGGTGCTGCGCTGGACTCACTCTCCCTCACCCCAACCCTCTCCCGCAGGCGGGAGAGGGAGCAAGACAACTGGACATCCATTCATGAAACAAATTCAAGACGCCTACATCGTCTCCGCCACGCGCACGCCGATCGGCAAGTCGCATCGCGGCTACTTCCGCAACTACCGCCCGGACGACTTGCTGGCGACCACGCTGAAGGCCGCGCTCGCCGCAGTGCCGGGCCTGGACCCGAAGGCCATCGAGGACATCATCTGCGGCTGCGCGATTCCCGAAGGCCAGCAGGGCCTCAACGTCGCGCGCATCGGCGCGGTGCTCGCGGGCCTGCCCAACAGCATCGGCGGTATCACCGTCAACCGCTTCTGCGCCTCGGGCCTGTCCGCCGTCCAGATGGCCGCTGACCGCATCCGCGTGGGCGAAGCCGACGTGATGATCGCGGCCGGTGTGGAAAGCATGAGCATGGTGCCGATGATGGGCAACTCGCCCTCGCTGTCGCCGTCGATCTTCGAGCGTGAAGGCGACGTGGGCATCGCCTACGGCATGGGCCTGACCGCCGAGAAGGTGGCGCAGCAGTGGAAGGTGAGCCGCGATGCGCAGGACGCGTTCGCGCTCGCCTCGCACCAGAAGGCACTGGCCGCTCAAGCCGCCGGTGAGTTCGCCGACGAGATCACCCCGATCGAAGTCACCGACCGCACGCCGGATCTCGCGTCCGGCGAGCCGATTGCCAGGACCCGCACCGTGAGCCTCGACGAAGGCGCGCGCCCTGACACCACCATCGAAGGCCTGGCCAAGCTGCGCACCGTGTTCGCGGCACGTGGCACGGTCACGGCGGGCAACAGCTCGCAGACCTCCGACGGCGCGGGCGCGTTGATCCTGGCGAGCGAGAAGGCGATCAAGCAATACGGCCTGACGCCGCTCGCGCGCTTCGTGAGCTTCGCCAGCAAGGGCGTGCCGCCGCACATCATGGGCATCGGCCCGATCGAGGCGATTCCGGCCGCGCTGCGCTATGCCGGCCTGAAGCACGAGGACATCGACTGGTTCGAACTGAACGAAGCCTTCGCGGCGCAGTCGCTGGCGGTGATGAACACGCTGGGCCTGGACCCGAGCAAGGTGAATCCGATGGGCGGCGCCATCGCACTGGGCCACCCGCTCGGTGCGACCGGCGCGATTCGTTCGGCGACGGTGGTGCACGCGCTGCGCCGCAAGAACCTGAAGTACGGCATGGTGACCATGTGCGTGGGGATGGGCCAAGGCGCCGCGGGCATCTTCGAAAGAGTGTGAGTTGAACAGGGCGCCGTGGGCGCCCTTTTTTTGATCCCGACACAGCCCGCCGTCACCTCCATGACCGTCTCCCAGCGCCAATCCATGCACACTGCCGACATGACCGCCATCCACAATTTCGACAAGGCTCTCGCACTCACGCCCAGCTCGCGCAAGGGCCACTTCACCGGCACGACCAGCCCCGATTACTGGAACATGGTCGGCCCGTTCGGCGGCACCACGGCGGCGATCGTATTGCAGGCGGTGCTCTCGCATCCGGACCTGCTTGGCACGCCCGTCGCGCTGACCGTCAACTACGCCGCCGCGGTGTCGGCCGGTGCGTTCGACGTGCATGCGGTGGCGGTGCGCACCAATCGCTCGACCCAACACTGGACCCTCCAGATCACCCAAGCCGACGCCAATGGCACACCGCAGGTCAACACCACGGCCACCGTCGTCACGGCGGCGCGCCGCGACACCTGGGGCGACAACGACATGCCGATGCCGCCGGTGGCGGCGCCCACGGCGGTCGAACGCATGCGCATCGGCTCGTCCGGCGTGGCATGGCTCAACCAGTACGAGATGCGGCCGGTCGGCGGCTTCGTTCCTTCGACCTGGGATGGCAGCAGCAAGCACAGCGAGACACTGATCTGGCTGCGCGACGCGCAACCGCGCTCGCTCGATTTCGCCTCGCTGGCCGCGATGAGCGACATGTTCTATCCGCGTGTCTGGCTGCGCCGCGCCAGGCATGTGCCAGCCGGAACCGTCTCGATCACCACCTACTTCCATGCCGGCGCGGCAGAGCTCGCGGCAGTCGGTACCGGCTACCTGTTGGGCCGTGCGGTCGGCCAGCAGTTCCACAATGGCTTCTTCGACCAGACCGCGCAATTGTGGAGCGAGGCGGGGGAACTGCTCGCCACGTCGAACCAGATCGTCTACTACAAGGAATGAGACAACATGGCCCAGAAGACAGCACTGATCATCGGCGCCGGTGACGCCACCGGCGGCGCCATCGCCCGCCGCTTCGCCCGCGAAGGCTACATCGCATGCGTCACGCGCCGCAGCCTCGACAAGTTGCAGCCGCTGGTCGCGCAGATCGAGGCCGACGGCGGCGCGGCCCGCGCCTTCGCCTGCGACGCACGCAAGGAAGAGGAGGTCGTCGCGCTGGTTGAAGAGATCGAGTCGACCATCGGGCCGATCGAGGTCATGGTGTTCAACATCGGCGCCAACGTGCCCGAGAGCATCCTGAACGAGACCGCCCGCAAGTACTTCAAGGTCTGGGAGATGGCCTGCTTCTCCGGCTTCCTCAACGGCCGCGAAGTCGCGAAGAAGATGGTGGCCCGCAACGTGCCGGAAGGC
Source organism: Variovorax sp. dw_308 (assembly GCF_019207085.1). Taxonomy (GTDB): domain Bacteria; phylum Pseudomonadota; class Gammaproteobacteria; order Burkholderiales; family Burkholderiaceae_C; genus Variovorax. The sequence continues at coordinate 62,261 of NZ_JAATOM010000008.1, forward strand.
GCGCACCGCGGCACGATCATCTTCACCGGCGCGACGGCGTCGCTGCGCGGCGCGGCCAACTTCGGCGCCTTCTCCGGCGCGAAGATGGCCCTGCGCGCCCTGGCGCAAGCGATGGCGCGCGAACTCGGCCCGCAAGGCATCCACGTCGCGCATGTCGTCGTCGATGGCGCCATCGACACCGAATTCATCCGCAGCAACTTCCCGGAACGCTACGCGATGAAGGCGCAGGACGGCATCCTCAACCCCGACCACATCGCCGACATGTACTGGATGCTGCACGCGCAGCCCCGCGATGCCTGGACGCATGAACTGGACCTGCGCCCCTGGTCGGAAAAATTCTGAGCCCAAAGACAACCCAAGGAGACACGATGGAAAAGACCGTAGAGTTCTATTTCGATTTCGGCAGCCCCGCCGCCTACCTGGCCGCGACGCAACTGCCGCACATCGCCGCCGACACCGGCGCGACGATCGACTGGAGACCGATGCTGCTCGGCGGCGTGTTCCAGGCCACCGGCAACCATTCGCCGGCCGAGATCAAGCCGAAGGGCCCGTACATGACGGAGGACCTGAAGCGCTTCGCCAGGCGCTATGGCGTGCCCTTTGCGCACAACGCGCACTTCCCGATCAACACGCTTCTGTTGATGCGCGCCGCGACGGGCATCCAGGCGCAGCAGCCGGAGCGCTTTGCAGCGTTGGTCAAGGCCGTCTTCGACGCGATCTGGGTCAATGGCAAGAACATGAACGACCCGGCCGTCGTCGGCGGGGTCTTGCAGGCCGCCGGCTTCGACGCGGCCGAGGTGCTCGCACTCGCGAACGCGCAGGGCACCAAGGACAAGCTCAAGGCCACCACGCAGGAGGCCGTCGAGCGCGGCGTGTTCGGCGCACCTACGATGTTCGTCGGCAAGGACATGTTCTGGGGCCAGGACCGCCTGGACTTCGTCAGGGAGTACCTGGCTGCATGAGCCAAGCCCCCTTTTTCTTCACTTCTGAATTGAGCACAGCACCATGACCGACATCCTCGTCCACACCGAAGCCGGTGTGATGACTCTGACCTTCAACCGCCTCGAGCGCAAGAACTCGATCACCGGCGCGATGTACAACGCGCTGTCCGATGCGATCGAGCAGGCTAGCGCCGACGCCGCCGTGCGCACCGTGCTGATCCAGGGCGACCCGACCATCTTCAGCGCCGGCAACGACATCGGCGACTTCATGGCCCAGTCCGCCAAGCCGGCGTCGCCGACCGAAGGCGAGTCGCCGGCCATCCGCTTCCTGCGCACCATCGCGGCTTTTCCGAAGCCTGTCGTCGCGAGCGTCTGCGGTCCGGCCGTCGGCATCGGCACCACGCTGCTGTTCCATTGCGACATCGTGGTGGCGGGCGACAACGCAGCCTTCTCGATGCCTTTCGTCAACCTCGGCCTGGTGCCCGAGGCCGCATCCAGCATGCTGGCGCCGCAGATGTTCGGCTACCACCGCGCCGCCGAGGCACTGCTGCTGGGCGAGCCCTTCATGGCCGAGGCCGCGCTCGAAGTGGGCCTGGTGAACCGCGTCGTGCCGCCGACCGAGGCCAATGGCGTCGCCCAGGCGCAGGCTCGCAAGCTGGCCGCCAAGCCGCTTTCGGTGCTGGTCGAGACCAAGCGCCTGCTCAAGATGGGCCAGCAGCCCGCCGTGCTGGAGCGCATCGGCGTGGAAAGCGTGAGCTTTGCGAATGCGATGCGTGCACCGGCTGCCAAGGAAGCCTTCTCGGCCTTCATGGAAAAGCGCAAGCCGGACTTCTCGAAGGTCTGACGAGCCGGGGGCAAGGTTTAGAGTCCCCGGCACGACAACGCCCGGAGACGACCCCATGACCCTCGACAGACGACAGGCCCTGGCCGCCGCCACGGCGCTGGCCCTGTTCGGCAGCCTTGGCCATGCACAAGCCCCCGCGCTCGAAGGCGGCACCCTCGAGATCGTCGTGCCCTATCCGCCGGGCGGCACCTCCGATCGCGCCGCGCGCCTGCTGGCCGACGCCATCGCGCCGAAGCTCGGCGTCACCGTCATCGTCGAGAACCGCGTGGGCGCTGGCGGGCGGCTGGCCGCGCAGCAGGTCTACAAGGACTCGTTGGGCCAGAACCTCGTGCTGCTGGCCAACCCGGCCACCATGCTGATCGCGCCGCTGGTGTTCAAGGACAACGGCTACGACCCGGACAAGGACTATGTCGCGCTCTCGCAGGTGACGAGCTACGACTTCGGCGTGGCGGTGGGCCCGGCCGTGCCGGTGCGCGAGTTCGGCCACCTGCGCGCCTGGATGCAGGCCAACCAGGACAAGGTCGCGGCCGGCGTTCCTGCGACCGGCAGCCTGCCGCACTTCTTCGGCCTGATGCTCGGCGACAAGATGGGCGTCAAGATGCCCATCGTCGGCTACAAGGGCTCGGCGCCGCTGCTCAACGACCTGATGGGTGGGCATGTGCCCATCGCCTTCGATTCGCTCGACGCGCTGGAGCCGCTGGCCAAGTCCGGCAAGATCAGGATCCTGGCCGTCTCCGGTGTGCGCCGTTCCCCCACGCTGCCTGACGTGCCGACCTTCAAGGAGGCCGGGCTCGACCTCTCGGCCGCGGGCTGGAACGTGGTCTATGCCGCGGCCTCGCTTCCGGTTGCGCGCCAGCGCGCGATTGCCACGGCCATCCAGCAGGCGATGGCCGATCCGGCATTGCAGGCCCGCTTCAAGTCGGCGGAGATGGTGCCGGTGACCAGCAGCAGCGCGCAGACGGTGGCGATGCTGGCCGCCTACAAGGCGCAGTGGGCGCCCGTGGTGAAGAACTCGGGCTTCCAGCCTTAGCCCGGCGGCGCCAGCGGCTCGCTCCTGTCGGACACCGGCCTGCGTTCAGTCCTGCTCGATCGGCCGCGGCCGTCCGTTCTCGTCGATCGCAACGTAGGTAAAGGTCGCCTGCGTCACCTTGATGTATTCGCCCTGCGTGCGGAAGCGCTCGGCGAACACTTCGACCGTGACGGTGATGGAGGTGCGCCCGATCTTCACCAGCTTGGAATAGAAGGACAGGATGTCGCCCAGTCGCACCGGTTGCTTGAAGATGAATTCATTGACTGCCACGGTCGCCATGCGGCCCTTGGCATGGCGCGCCGGGATCACCGAGCCGGCCAGATCGCATTGCGCCATGACCCAGCCGCCGAAGATGTCGCCGTTGGCATTGCAGTCGGCCGGCATCGGAATGACCTTGAGCACCAGGTCCATGTCAGTCGGCAGGCTTTTAAGGGGGGTGGCCGCGTTGGCGCTTGGAGAATTGGACATGGGCACAATCTGGTGAAAACTACAGCCACGATTGTCTTTCATGCGCCGCAGCGGCGAAACACTTCCACACCCATCCCACGCCGGCGCCCACGCCCCGGCGCGCAGCGACCGTTCCGATTGGGCGACGCTGCGCCGCCTGTTCCCCTACCTCTGGCGGTACAAGTGGCGCGTGCTCGCGGCGCTCTCCTTCATGGTGGGCGCCAAGGTCGCCAACGTCGGCGTGCCGGTGCTGCTGAAGAACCTGGTCGACACGATGACGCCCAAGCCCGACATGGCGCAGGCGCTGCTGGTCGTGCCGATCGCCTTGCTCGTGGCCTACGGGCTGCTGCGCTTCTCGACCTCGCTGTTCGGGGAGCTGCGCGAACTGGTGTTCGCCAAGGCGACCGAGGGCGCGGCGCGCAGCATTTCGCTGGAGGTGTTCAGGCACCTGCATGCGCTGAGCCTGCGCTTCCATCTGGAGCGGCAGACCGGCGGCATGACGCGCGACATCGAACGCGGCACGCGCGGCGTGCATTCGCTGATCTCGATGTCGCTCTACAGCATCGTGCCGACGCTCATCGAACTGGTGCTGGTACTGAGCATCCTTGGCGTGAAGTTCGACCAGTTGTTCGTCTGGATCACCGCGGTGGCGCTGGTCATCTACATCACCTTCACCGTGACGGTGACCGAGTGGCGCACCCAGTTCCGCAAGACCATGAACGAGCTCGACACGATGGCGCAGAGCCGTGCGGTCGATTCGCTGCTGAACTACGAGACCGTCAAGTACTTCAACAACGAGGAGTTCGAGGCGCAGCGCTACGACGCCAGCCTGGACCGCTACCGCAAGGCCGCCATCAAGAGCCAGCGCACCTTGAGCATGCTCAACACCGGCCAGCAGATGCTGATCGCGGTGAGCCTGGTGCTGATGCTGTGGCGCGCCACCTCGGGCGTGGTCGATGGGCGCATGACGCTGGGCGACCTGGTGATGGTCAACGCCTTCATGATCCAGCTCTACATCCCGATGAATTTCCTCGGCGTGATCTACCGCGAGATCAAGCAGAGCCTGACCGACCTCGACAAGATGTTCGTGCTCATGGAGAAGGACCGCGAGATCCGCGACGCGCCCGGGGCTTTGCCCCTGCAACTACTTCCTCTCCCGCAAGCGGGAGAGGGCGGGGGCGAGGGTGCTTCCCCCGACGCCACCGTCCGCTTCGAGGATGTCAGCTTCGCCTACGAACCTGCACGCCCCATCCTGCGCCACGTGAGCTTTGAAATCCCCGCAGGCAAGACGGTCGCGGTGGTCGGCCCCTCAGGCTCCGGCAAGTCGACACTGGCCCGGCTCATGTATCGCTTCTATGACGTCGGGACCGGGTTCCCGCAAGCTTCACGCGGCGCCTCGCCCCCCGGAGGGGCTGCCACCAGCTCGGGCGGCGGCCGCATCACCATCGGCGGACAAGACATCCGCTCGGTCACGCAGGCCAGCGTGCGCCAGGCCATCGGTATCGTCCCGCAGGACACGGTGCTGTTCAACGACACCGTCGAATACAACATCGCCTACGGCCGGCCGGGCTCCACGCACGCGGAGGTCGTGGCCGCCGCGAAGGCCGCGCGCATCCACGACTTCATCGCCGCCACGCCCAAGGGCTATGCCACGCCGGTCGGCGAGCGCGGCCTCAAGCTGTCGGGCGGGGAGAAGCAGCGCGTCGCCATCGCGCGCACGCTGCTGAAGAACCCGCCGATCCTCATCTTCGACGAGGCCACGTCGGCCCTCGACTCCGCCAACGAGCGCGCCATCCAGGCCGAGTTGCAGAGCGCCGCGCAGAACAAAACCACGCTGGTCATCGCGCACCGGCTGTCGACGGTGGTCGACGCGCATGAAATCCTCGTGCTGGAAGGTGGCGTCATCGTCGAGCGCGGCACCCACTCGGGCCTGCTTGTGCAGGACGGCCGCTATGCCCGGATGTGGGCCATGCAACAAGTCGAAGCCACCCCCGTTCTGTAGTTTCCCCAGGAGCCGATGCCGAATGTCCGACAAGATTCCCCTGCTGGTTGCCCACACGCTCTCCAGTGAGCATCAGTCCCGCCTCGCCGAGCTGTACGACATGCGCTATGCGCCGACGGCCACCGATCGCGCTGCTGCCATCGCGGCGCGCGGCGCGGAGTTCCGCGCGGTGCTGACCATCGGCGTGCTTGGCGTGACCGCCGCCGAGATGGACGCGATGCGCCGGCTCGAACTGATCTGCTGCATGGGCGCCGGCTTCGAGCTGGTCGACGTCGATGCGGCCCGCGCGCGCGGCATCGTGGTCGCGAACGGGCAGGGCACCAACGACGACTGCGTGGCCGACCATGCCTTCGGCCTCGTCATCGCCGCGGTGCGCAACTTCCGCATGCTCGACCAGAAATGTCGCGAGGGCGTCTGGCGCTTGGCGATTCCGCAGCCACCCAACGTCTCCGGCAAGCGCCTCGGCATCCTCGGCATGGGCACCATCGGCCAGAAGATCGCCAGGCGCGCGGCCGGCTTCGACATGCCGGTCGGCTATCACAACCGCAAGCCGAAGGCGGAGTCGCCGCACCAGTACTTCAGCAACCTGAAGGCCCTGGCGGAATGGGCCGACGTGCTGGTGTGCGCCGCGCCCGGCGGGCCGGCGACGACGCACATCGTCAATGCCGAAGTGCTCGACGCACTGGGGCCGCAAGGCTTCCTCGTGAACATCGGGCGGGGCAGCGTGGTCGACACCGAGGCGTTGGCGGCGGCCTTGCGTGACGGGCGCATCGCTGGCGCCGGCCTGGACGTCTACGAGAGCGAGCCGAAGCCACCGGCGCAACTCATCGGCTTCGACAATCTCATCATCACGCCGCACCTGGCAGGCTGGTCGCCTGAGGCGACCGAGGCATCCTTCCTGCGCTTCCTCGCCAATGCGGAAGGCCACTTTGCCGGACGCGGCGTGGTGACTGCCGTTTGAAGGCCAACCCGAAGGCGCCTGCCCCGTAGCAGGTCCGCCTTCCCTGGGTTGGTACCCCTGGGCGGGCGTGCCCCGCAAAGCCTCACAGCGTGGACCGAACGGCGGGGCCGGGCCATCGGTGCATTCGCGGATGACGGCTAGCCACAGATGCTGCTAATGTGCCCCGGGGACGGTTGCAATCCGCAGTTGTTTCCGATTGCAATCAGGGAGAGCCGGGATGTCGCGTGCCGCCATTGACTTCCTCACGTACCGTGTGGACGTGTTCAGCCACCAGGCCAAGGTGCTCGCATCCGGTATCTATGAAGCGTCCTGCGGCGTGAGCTTGCGCGAACTGCGTGTGCTTCGCCTCGCCGCCCACCACCCCGGCATCACCCAAGGCGAGACGTCGGGCCAGGCGCAATTCGACAAATCAACCACTTCCAGGATCGTCAAGACGCTCGCCGAGCGCGGCCTGCTGGTGCGCGAAAGTGGCGCACAGGACGCCCGTTCGGGTCACCTGTTCCTGACGGAACACGGTCAGGACGTAGTCCAGCGCGCTGGCCGCGTGGGCCGGAAGCTGGAGAAATCCATGCTGTCCGTATTGACCGATGCGGAACTCGAATCCTTCGAGCAGTGCCTGGCCCGGCTCACCGCCAGGGTCGAGATCGACATCGACTCCGCCCCGGAACGGTTTCCGTGAATCCCCATGTCGTCAGGCACGACGACGGCGCTCGATGCGCCAATCTGGTGTCGACTTCGGGAAATTCCGGGGGTCGCCAGGTGGCATGAATGCTGCTAACGTCCAGGACAAGTTGCAGTTGGCAACTATTGCCGTTAGCAATAACAGGAGACTTGGATGTCGCGCCCTGCCATTGATTTTCTGACCTTCAGGATGGACGTCGTCAACGACCAGGCCAAGCAGATGGCTTCCGCCATCTACGAGGAGGCCTGCGACGTGAGCCTGCGCGAGCTCCGCGTGTTGCGCCTGGCGCATCGCCAACCCGGCATCACGCAGGGAGAGGTGTCCAGCAAGGCGAGGCTCGAGAAGACGCTGGTGTCCAAGCTGGTGACCTCGTTGGCGCGGCGCGAATTGCTGGTGCGCCAGATCGGCACCGAAGACGCGCGCTGGGTGCAATTGCACCTCACGGCCAGTGGCCGCGAGATCGTCAAGCAGTGCGACCGCCTCGGTCGAAAGATGGAGAAGTCGCTGCTGTCCGTGCTCAGCAGCGACGAAGTCGAGGTGTTCGAGGCTTGCCTGGCCAAGCTGGCCGTCCAGGTCGAATCCGGATTCGATGTATCGGCACGGAAGTTGTCCCGTTGATTGTTTTTCGTCGAGTTTGCTACCTCCCTTTACCTTAGGAACTGCCAGTCATGTCTTTGAAGAAGTCCATCCTTACCCTCCTGATCGGCGGCTTGATGTCGAGCGCTGCCGGCGTTGCGCTGGCGCAGGACGCGCCCAAGGTCCTGCGCATGGTGCCGCAGTCCGACCTGAAGATCCTCGACCCGATCTGGACCACTGCTTTCGTCACGCGCAACCACGGCTACAACGTGTACGACACGCTGTTCGGCGTGGACATCAACGGCAAGGTGAGTCCGCAGATGGTCAGCGACTACAACAGCAGCGCCGACGGCAAGACCTGGACCTTCACGCTGCGCGAAGGCCTGGCCTTCCATGACGGCAAGCCCGTGACCTCGGCGGACGTGATCCAGTCGATCAAGCGCTGGGCGCAACGCGACGCCCTGGGCCAGAAGATGATGATGGCCATGGGCAGCATGGACGCGAAGAACGACAAGACCTTCGTCCTGACCTTCAAGGAGCCCTTCGGCATGGTGGTGGAGGCCTTGGCCAAGCCCTCGGCCAACCCGCCCTTCATCATGCCCAAGGCCGTGGCCGACACGCCGGCCGACCAGCAGATCAGCAGCACCGTCGGCTCCGGCCCCTACATCTTCAAGACCGACGAATACCGCCCTGGCGAGAAGGTCGTCTACATCAAGAACACCAAGTACGTGCCGCGCAAGGAGCCAGCCTCGGGCACCGCCGGCGGCAAGGTCGTCTACGTCGATCGCCTGGAATGGGTGGTGCTGAACGATGCGCAGACGCAGGTCAATGCGCTCACCAACGGCGAGGTCGACATGCTCGAGATCTCGCCCCCGGACCAGTACGCGACGCTCAAGGCCAACCCGAAGATCGAACTCGGCAAGCAGGTGCCGTCGGCCTCGTTCGCCTTGCACCTGAACCGCATGGTGCCGCCGTTCAACAACGCCAAGATCGCGCAGGCCGCGTTCCTGGCGGTGAACCAGGAGGCGTTGCTGCGTGCGCAGATGATCAGCAAGGACCTCTACAAGCCGAACCCGTCGATCTACCCGCTGGGCTCGACCTATTGGTCGGACAAGACCTCCTACTTCACCGGCAAGCCGCAGTTCGAGAAGGCCAAGGCGCTGCTGAAGGAGGCCGGCTACAAGAACGAGCCGATCGTGTTGATGTACCCGTCGAACTTCACCTCGCTCAACAAGCTGCCGCCGGTGATGGCGGCCTTGCTGAAGCAGGCCGGCTTCAATGTCGACATGGTGTCCATGGACTGGCCGACGCTGGTGGCGCGTCGCGCCGTCAAGAAGCCGGCGGCGGAGGGCGGCTGGAACGCCTTCATCACGGCGTGGAGCGTGGCCGACAACATGAACCCGATGTTCTTCGCACCGATGACCGGCAACGGCGAGAAGGGCTGGTTCGGCTGGACCACGGACGAGCCGCTTGAAAAGCTGAAGGGCGAATTCCTGGCCGCCTCCAGCGAGGAGCAGCGCAAGCCGATCGCCACCGCCATCCAGGAGCGTGTGCTCGATGCGGCGGTGTATGCGCCGATTGGTGAGTGGACCTTGTATTCGGCACTGCGCAAGGACGTGGTGACCGGTCTGGTGCCATCGCCCGTCGGCGTGTTCTGGGGCCTGAAGAAGAACTGATCGCAGCGCCATGCTCAGCTTTCTCCTGCGGCGCATCGTCGCCACGATTCCGGTGCTGGTCGTCGTGGCCCTCATCGTGTTTCTCATGACGCGGCTGGCGCCGGGCGATCCGGCGGCCAACATCGTCGGCGACAACGCCAGCGCCGAGAACCTGCAAAAGGTTCGCGAAACCCTCGGCCTCAACGACGCGCTGCCCACGCAGTTCGCGCGCTGGAGCTGGAAGGTGGTGCAGGGGAACCTGGGCGAGTCCTTCTTCATGAAGAAGCCGGTCACCGAACTCATCGGCCAGCGCATCGAGCCCACCGTCTCGCTGGCCGGCGTCACGCTGGTGCTCACCATCCTGATCGCGGTGCCGCTGGGGGTGATCGCCGCCTGGCGGCACGGCGGCTGGCTCGATCGCGGGCTGATGGGATTTTCCGCATTGGGCTTCTCGATACCGGCCTTCGTGATCGGCTACGTGCTGATCTGGATCTTCGCGCTCAAGCTGCAGTGGCTGCCGGTGCAGGGCTACAACCGCATAGGGGACGGCGTCGGGCCGTGGCTGCGCAATTTGATCCTGCCGGCGATCACGTTGTCGATCATCTACGTGGCGCTGATCGCCCGTGTGACGCGTGCAGCCGTGGCCGAGGCCATGACCGAGGACTACGTGCGCACGGCGCGCGCCAAGGGAATTTCCGAGGCGCGCGTGCTCATCAAGCACGGGCTCGCGAATGCGGCGGTGCCGATCGTCACGGTGATCGGCATCGGTATCGCGCTGCTGATCGGGGGCGTGGTGGTGACCGAGTCGGTGTTCGCGATCCCGGGCCTGGGGCAGCTCACGGTCGATGCGGTGCTGTCGCGCGACTTCCCGCTGATCCAGGGCATCACGCTTTTCTTCTCGGTGATCTACGTCGCCGTCAACCTGCTCGTCGACATCAGCTACCTGGTGTTCGATCCACGCATCCGCTACTGACCGCAGGTCGAGGAAATCAACGACATGACCGACATGATTTCGGCGCTCGACGAGGCACCCCTGCCCGTCGAAGCGGCGACCCCTTCCAGGAAGCGCCGCCCGTTGTGGAAGCGCGTGCTCGACAACTGGTCGGTGCGCATCGGCGGCTGCGTGCTGATGGTGCTCATCGTCATGGGCATCGCCGCGCCCTTGCTGGGCACCATCGACCCCGGCGCGATCGATCCCGGCAGCGCCAACCTGCTGCCCGGCACGCGCGGCGAGTTCAACAGCCTGGACGGCAACACCTTCGAGCACATGTTCGTCATGGGCAGCGACAGCCTGGGCCGCGACATTTGGAGCCGCACACTGTATGGCGCGCGCGTGTCGATCACGGTGGGCATCGCGGTGGCGCTGTTCACGCTGGTGTTCGGCCTCTCGGTCGGCCTGCTGGCCGGCTACTTCCGCAAGCTCGACGGCATCGTCATGCGGCTCATGGACGGCGTGATGGCCATCCCCGGCATCCTCTTCGCCGTGAGCCTGGTGGCGCTGTTCGGCGGCACGCTGCCGATCGTGATCTTCGCCATTGCGGTGCCGGAGATTCCACGCATGGCGCGGCTGGTGCGGGCGGTGGTGCTGAGCGTGCGCGAGGAGCCGTATGTGGAAGCGGCCATCGCGCTCGATACGCCGACCTGGAAGATCCTCTTCAAGCACATCATGCCGAACGCCATTGCGCCGATGATCATCCAGGGAACCTACGTGTGCGCGACGGCGATCCTCGTCGAGGCCATCCTGTCCTTCCTCGGCGTCGGCCTGCCGGCCGAGATGGCGACCTGGGGGAACATCATGGCCGAGGGCCGTGCGCAGTTCAACCAGTTCCCGCACAACGTGCTGTTTCCGGGCATCTTCCTGGCGCTCACGGTGCTGTCGGTCAATGTGATGGGCGATGGGCTGCGTGACACCCTGGACCCCAAGTTCAACAAGCGCGGTGAATGAAGCCATGAATCCATCCACTTCGCCCACGCCCGTCCTCGCGGTGCGCGACCTCGCCATCTCGCTGCCGCGCGGCGCCGACCGTCCCAATGCGGTCGAGAAAATCTCCTTCGACGTGCCGCCCGGCAAGATCGTCTGCCTGCTCGGCGAGTCGGGCTCCGGCAAGTCGGTGATCGCCAACGCGATCATGGGTCTGCTGCCTTCGGGCCTGGCGCCCACGGCGGGTTCGATCAAGCTGCAAGGCAAGGAACTCGTGGGCGCGCCGCAGAACGAGTTTCGCAACCTGCGCGGCCCTTCGATGGCGATGGTGTTCCAGGAGCCGATGACCGCGCTCAACCCGGTCATGACCTGCGGCGACCAGATCGACGAGATGCTGGTGCAGCACGTGAAGATGGGCGCAGCCGAACGGCGGCAGAAGATCCTCGCGATCATGGCGCGCGTCAAGTTGCCGGAACCCGAGCGCATCTATGCCTCGTATCCGCACCAGCTGAGCGGCGGCCAGCGCCAGCGCATCGTGATCGCCATTGCATTGATCCTGAAGCCCGTGCTGCTGATCTGCGACGAGCCGACCACCGCGCTCGACGTGACCACCCAGGCCGAGATCCTCAAGCTCATCCTCGAGTTGCAAACGGAGAACGGCACCGCGGTGCTGTTCATCACGCACGACTTCGGCGTGGTGGCGGAGATCGCGGACGAGGTGGTGGTGCTGCAACTCGGCCACATGATCGAGAAGGGCGACAAGCACGAGGTGCTGACGCGTCCGCGCGAGCCCTATACCAAGATGCTGCTCGATGCGGTGCCCGAACTTGCCTCGCAGTCGCGCCTGCCCATTGCCGACGTGGAACCGCTGCTCGACGCGAAGAACATCTGCAAGACCTACGTGACCGGCTCCTGGCCGGGCAAGCGCCGCCGCGTCGATGCGGTGCGCGATGTGTCGCTGAAGGTGCGGCCGCAAGAGACCGTGGGCATCGTCGGCGAATCGGGCTCGGGCAAGTCGACCGTAGCGCGCTGCATTGCGCGGCTGATCGATCCGACCTCGGGCGACATCCATGCGAGCGGGCGATCGGTCGCGCACCTGAAGGGACGCGGCCTGTCGCCCTATCGGCGCGACGTGCAGGTGATCTTCCAGGACCCGTACCGTTCCCTGAACCCACGCCAGACGGTGGGCGATTCGATCATCGAAGGCCCGCTCAACTTCGGCGTGAGCCGCGACCAGGCCTGGAAGGAAGCCGAGGACCTGATGCACCTGGTGCGCCTCAAGCCCGAGGCGCTGCGCCGCTATCCGAGCGAGTTCTCGGGCGGCCAGCGCCAGCGCATCTCGATCGCGCGCGCACTGGCCTGCAAGCCCAAGCTGATCATCGCGGACGAAGCCGTATCGGCGCTGGACGTATCGGTGCAGGCGCAGATCCTCAGGCTGCTCGACGAGATCCAGCGCGCGACCCACATCGGCATCCTCTTCATCACCCACGACCTGCGCGTGGCCAGCCAGATCTGCGACCGCGTGATCGTCATGCATCAAGGCAAGATCGTGGAGCAGGGTGCGGTGGCGGAGGTGTTCTTCCAGCCGAAGGAGGACTACACGCGGCGACTGCTGGCGGCAGCGCCGGGCCGCGACTTCGCGTTCGCCCGAAGCTGATCCGCGCCGCAGCGAATCCAGAAAAAATCTGCCCAACCAAAAAAGGACCTGAATTGAGAGTCTTCATCGCCGGTTTCCAGCACGAAACCAACACCTTCGCCCCCACCAAGGCCGACTGGGCCGCCTTCGAAGCCGGCTCGGCCTTCCCGCCGTACCGGCGTGGCCAGGCCATCATCGACGCCTACCGCGGACTGACGCTGCCCATCAGCGGCTTCATCGACCATGCCGAGGAACGGGGCTGGTCGCTGGCGCCGTCGGCATGGGCCGGCGCGGTGCCCTCGGCGCACGTCACGCAGGACGCCTTCGAACGCATCGCCGCGGCGATCGACGAAGACCTGCTCGCGGCGCTGGCCGGTGGCCCCGTCGATGCGGTGTACCTCGACCTGCATGGCGCCGCGGTCACCGAGCACCTGGAAGACCCGGAAGGCGAACTGCTCGCGCGCATCCGCGCGCGCGTGGGCGCGGCGGTGCCGATCGTGGCCAGCCTCGACCTGCATGCCAACGTGACGCGGCAGATGCTCGACGTATCCGATGCGCTGGTCGCCTACCGCACCTATCCGCACGTAGACACGGCCGACACCGGCCGGCTGGCCGCCAAGTTGCTGGAGCGCCGGTTGGCGCGCGGCAGCAAGGAGCCGATGGCGGTGCGCCGCCTCTCCTTCCTGCTCTCGCTCAACGCGCAGTGCACCATGATGGCGCCGGCCGACGGGGTGTATGAGACGCTGAAGTCGCTCGATGCGCGCCATGACTGCGTGCTGAGCTTTGCCATGGGCTTTCCGGCGGCCGACATCGCCGAATGCGGGCCGGTGGTCTGGGGCTATGGCGACGAGGCCGAGGCAGCGGTGCAGGCGCTGTTCGAGCGCGCCGACCAGCCGCGCAGCCAATGGATCCTGGACATCCTCTCGCCCGAGGCGGCGGTGTCCAAGGCAATGGCGCTGGCCGCAGACGCCAGCAAGCCCGTGGTCATTGCCGATACGCAGGACAACTCCGGCGCCGGTGGCGACAGCAACACCACCGGCATGCTGCGCGCGCTGCTCGCGCTCAAGGCCGGCGAACGCATGCCGGGCCAGGTGGCAATCGGCCTGCTGTTCGACCCCGAGGCCGCCGCTGCCGCGCATGCGGCAGGCGAGGGCGCGCAACTCGATGTGACGCTGGGCAAGTCGGTGCCGACCTGGGCCGGCCAGTTCAGCGATCCGCCGGTGCCGGTGCGCGCCGTCGTGCGCAAGCTCAGCGATGGCAAGGTCATGATGAAGGGCCCGATGGGGCGCGGCAGCAAGGTGTCGCTCGGCCCCAGCGCCTGCCTCGACGTCGACGGCGTGCTTGTCGTGGTGAGCTCGCAGAAGACACAGATGCTGGACCGCGAGTTCTTCCGCTACGTCGGCATCGAGCCCGAGGAAATGAAGATCCTCGTCAACAAGAGTTCGGTGCACTTCCGCGCCGACTTCACACCCATCGCCAGCACCATCCTCGTCGCCAAGGCCGCCGGCCCGATGGCGGTGGAGCCGGGCGACCTGCCCTGGACACGGCTGCCCGCGACGATGGCCCTGCGCCCCTGAACCGGGCCGGCGCTCCCTCTCAAGAACCACGAATCAACGCTCGACAAATCATGCCCAAGACACCGGACCATTACCTGAAGTACATGCACCAGCACGCCGCGGAGTTCATCACGGTGCGCCAGACCATCCACGAGAATCCCGAACTCGGCTTCGAGGAGCACGCCACCAGCGCGCTGGTGGCAGAGCGGCTCGGCGCCTGGGGCTATCAGGTCGAGCGCGGCCTTGGCGGTACCGGCCTGGTCGGTCGGTTGAAGCGCGGCAGCGGTTCGCGCAGCGTGGGCATCCGTGCCGACATGGACGCGCTGCCCGTCGAGGAAAAAACCGGGCTGGCCTACAGCAGCAAGAGGCCCGGCATCATGCATGCATGCGGCCACGACGGCCACACGGCGATGCTGCTCGGCGCGGCCAAGTACCTGGCGCAAGAGGGCGACTTCTCGGGCACGCTCAACCTGATCTTTCAGCCGGCCGAGGAAGGCATGGGCGGCGCGACGCGCATGATGGACGACGGGTTGTTCGAGAAGTACCCCTGCGATTCGATCTACGCCATGCACAACATGCCCGGCCGCCGCCAGGGCGACCTGGCGTTTCGCGAAGGCCCGACGATGGCGTCGTCCGACTACGCGACGGTGACGCTGTTCGGCGTGGGTGGCCATGGCGCGATGCCGCACTATGCAAAGGACCCGATCGTCGCGGCTGCCAGCATCATCATGGCGCTCCAGACCATCGTGTCGCGCAATGCCGACCCGCAGGAGACGGCGATCGTGACGGTGGGCGCGATCCATGCCGGCAAGGCGAACAACGTGATTCCGCAGACGGTCACGATGGAGATCAGCGTGCGCGCGCTGACGCGCGAAATGCGGGTGCTGATCGAGCAGCGCCTGAAGGCGATCGTGATCGGGCAGGCCGAGAGCTTCGGCGTGCGCGCGGAGATCGACTTCCGAAAGGGCTACGCGGTACTGGTCAACACGCCGGAGGAAACCGAATTCGCACGCAGCATCGGCCGCGCACTGGTCGGCGACGAGCATGTGGAAGCGCAAGCCAAGGCGGTGACGGGCAGCGAAGACTTCGCGTTCATGCTGGAAAAGCGTCCGGGGTCGTACCTGATGATCGGCAACGGCCGCGGCGACGAGCACGGCGCATGCATGGTGCACAACCAGGGCTACGACTTCAACGACAGCAACCTGCCGATCGGCGCGGCTTACTGGGCGTTGTTGGCTGAGACGTATCTGGTCTAGGTTCTCCCCGTTTGCGCCCGCGCCCATCGCATTTCGGGCGCTGCGCGCAGCGGGGCAATTTCAGCCGGGCAACCCCAACGCCAGCACCGGCGGCTGCAACGCCGACCACTCGCATGCCTGGTCATACGCATGCCCCAGCCGCAGCACCGCCAGGTCCGCATTCACCGGCCCCGCCAGCTGCAACCCCATTGGCAACCCCTGCACGCCAAAGCCCGCGCGCAGGTTCAGCGTCGGCACGCCGGCCAGCGTGAAGGGCGTGACGATTTCCATCCAGTGGTGGTACGTCTTGCTGGGCACGTTGGCCACTTGTGGTGGCCAGTGCATCTCGGCATCGAAGGGGAACATCTGGGCGGTGGGGGCCACCAGGAAATCGAAGCGCTCGTACAGCCGCGCGAAGGCCCGATAGACGTTCGACCGGAACACCGAGGCCTGGTGCAGCGACGCGGCATCGAGCTGCTTGCCCTGTTCCATCTCCCACAGCGCCTCGGGCTTGATGTGCGCGCGGTAGGCGGGGTCGGCGCCCAGCACGCTGAGCTTGCCGCTGACGATGAGTTGGCGCAGGCGAAGCCAGGCGGTCCAGTTCTGTTCGCGCGGAACGTCCAGCACGCAGGGCTCGACCTCGCAGCCCAGCGCGCGGAAAGTCTGCAATGCGGCTTCGCACAGCTCGCGAACGCCGTCCTCGATGGGCAGGTCCGGCCAGATGCTGCCGAGCCAGCCGATGCGCAGGCCCTTCTTCACGTCGCCATCCAGGTCGAGCGCGTCGGCCGAGGGCAGGGCGTCGGTCATGGACAGCGGCAGGCGGGCATCGAAGCCGGCCTGCACGCACAGCAGCCGCGCCGTGTCTTCCACCGTGCGGCCCATCGGCCCCTCCGTGCCCAGTTGCTGGAAGAACAGTTCGTCGTCGGGGGAGCCCGGCACGCGGCCGCGAGATGGGCGCATGCCGATCACGTTGTTGAAACCGGCCGGGTTGCGCAGCGAGCCCATCATGTCGCTGCCGTCGGCCACCGGGAGCATGCCCAGCGCCAGCGCCACTGCCGCACCGCCGCTGCTGCCGCCGGCGGTCTTGCCCGGGTCCCAGGCATTGCGCGTGATGCCGAAGACCTGGTTGTAGGTGTGCGAGCCCAGGCCGAACTCGGGCGTGTTGGTCTTGCCGATGATGACGGCGCCGGCGGCGCGTGCGCGGGCGACATGCATGCTGTCGGTGCGCGCCGGCGTCTTCGGCGCGAGCGGCGAGCCCATCGACGTGGGCAGTCCGATCGCGTGGCTCAGGTCTTTTACCGCGAGCGGGAAGCCGTGCATCCAGCCCATGCGCTCGCCGCGCGCGAGTTGCGCATCGCGCTCTCGGGCATCGGCCAGGCAGGCGTCTGCGTCGCGGCGCGAGACGATCGCGTTGAAGCGTGGGTTGAGGGCGTCGATGCGCGCGAGCGAGGCTTGCATGACCTCGACGCAGGACACCTCGCGGCGTGCGATGCGGCGGGAGAGCTCGGTGGCGCTGAGTTCGTTCAGTTCTGTGATTGGCATGGCACGGGCATCGTAGTCCTGTCGCAACCGGCTGCAAACCGGGCGCATTCGGCGTTTTCCCTGCCTCCACAAGGCGTTTCAGCCCCATGCCGGAAGAACATAATCCTCCGACCTATGGAAACCAAGTGGCTGGAAGATTTCGTCAGTCTGGCTGAAACGCGCAGCTTCAGCCGCTCCGCGCAACTGCGGCATGTGACGCAGCCGGCGTTCTCGCGTCGTATCCAGGCGCTCGAAGGCTGGGCCGGCACCGACCTGGTCGACCGCACCTCCTATCCCACCAGCCTGACACCCGCGGGCCAGACGCTCTACGGCCAGGCGCTCGAAATGCTGCAGGGGCTGCAAAGCACACGCGCCATGCTGCGCGGCCACACCGCGGCGGCGCAGGACGTCATCGAATTCGCAGTGCCGCACACGCTGGCCTTCACCTTCTTTCCGGCATGGGTCACGATGCTGCGCGAGCGCTTCGGGCCGATCAAGAGCCGGCTCATCGCGCTCAACGTGCACGACGCGGTGCTGCGCCTGGTGGAGGGCAGTTGCGACGTGCTCATCTCCTACCAGCATCCCTCGCAGCCGCTGCAGCTCGATGCCAACCGCTACGAGATGGTCAGCCTCGGCAACGAACGCGTGTCGGCCTGGGTCAAGCCCGATGCCGATGGCGCCCCGCGCTACCGGCTGCCGGGCCGCGCCGGCCGCCCGCTGCCGTACCTCGGCTATGCGCCGGGCGCCTACCTGGGGCGCGTGGTGGACCAGTTGCTCAAGGAGTCGGGCACGGCCATCCATCTCGATCGCGTGTATGAGACCGACATGGCCGAGGGCCTCAAGGTGATGGCGCTGGAGGGCCATGGCATCGCCTTCCTGCCGGAGAGCGCGGTGCGGCGCGAGGTCAAGGCGCGCAGGCTGGTGAGCGCGTTGCCGCCGGAGGTCCAGGGCCTGGATGTCACGCTGGAGATACAGGCCTACCGCGAACTGCCCAGCGCCCCACCGGCTGCAAAGACTTCGGGTCGCGGCAAGGGCGCCGCCGCGGAGGCCGCGCCGGCTGGCAAGAGCGCGGCCGATGCTTTGTGGGCCTATCTGCGGGCCCATCCGGTGGCGGTCGCACGCGACGGCGCGAGCTGAAGAACCCGCGAACGAATCGGCCAGGCACGCACACGTCCAATTCATTCTCAGGTTCTGAGCATCCATGTCAGCCGTGCATGACGGCCCCCGCATACGGCATTGGCGCTGGCCGGCATGCGAATCTACAGTCGCCGCACTTCTTCAAGCCGAGGTACAGCCATGGATTCCAATTTCCGCACCGAACACGACTTCCTCGGCGAAAAGCGGATTCCCGTCGCCGCCTACTGGGGCGTGCACACGGCCCGCGCGGTCGAGAACTTCGCGATCTCCGGCACCCGCATCTCGGCCATGCCCGACCTGGTGCGCGCGCTAGCCCATGTGAAGAAGGCGGCGGCGCGCGCCAACGCGGACCTGGGTGCGCTCGACCGGGATCGCGCCGGCGCGATCATCCTGGCCTGCGAGGACCTGATCGAAGGCAAGCTGCTCAACGAGTTCGTGGTCGACGTGATCCAGGGTGGCGCCGGCACCTCGACCAACATGAATGCGAACGAGGTGATCTGCAACCTCGCGCTGGAGAAGATGGGCCACGGCAAGGCCAGCTACGACGTGCTGCATCCGAACGACCATGTGAACGCGTCGCAGAGCACCAACGATGTGTATCCGACCGCGGTGCGGCTGGCGCTGTGGTTCGCCATCGGCCGGCTGCTGGTCTGCATGGCCGACCTGCGCAAGAGCTTCGAGGCCAAGGCGCTGGAATTCCGCGACATCCTGAAGATCGGCCGAACCCAGTTGCAGGACGCGGTGCCGATGACGCTGGGCCAGGAGTTCCTGACCTACGCGATCATGATCGGCGAGGACGAGGAGCGCTTGGCCGAAGCCCGCGCGCTGATCGAGGAAATCAACCTCGGCGCCACCGCCATCGGCACCGGCATCAACGCGCCGCATGGCTATGCCAACCTGGCCTGCCAGTACCTGGCCGAGCAGACCGAGGTGCCGCTGAAGCAGGCGGCCAACCTGATCGAGGCCACGCAAGACACCGGCGCCTTCGTGCAGCTTTCGGGCGTCCTCAAGCGCGTGGCCACCAAGCTCAGCAAGACCTGCAACGACCTGCGCCTGCTCTCCAGCGGCCCACAGGCCGGCTTCGGCGAGATCCGCCTGCCGGCGCGCCAGGCCGGCTCGTCGATCATGCCCGGCAAGGTCAACCCGGTGATTCCGGAGGTGATGAACCAGGTCGCCTTCGAGGTGATCGGCAACGACATCACGGTGACGATGGCGTCGGAGGCCGGCCAGCTCCAGCTCAACGCCTTCGAGCCGATCATGGGCTGGAGCCTGTTCAAGAGCATCCAGCACCTGGGCAACGCCTGCGTCACGCTGCAGAAGAATTGCGTCGAAGGCATCGAGGCCAACCGCGAGTTCCTGGCCAAGCGGGTGCGCGAGTCGGTCACGCTGGTCACGGCGCTGAACCCGATCATCGGCTACGAAAAGGCTGCGCTGATCGCCAAGACGGCGCTCAAGTCCGGCGGCGCCATCGACGAAGTGGCCGAGGCGCTGGGCATCATGACGCGCGAGCAGATGGCCGCCTTGCTCGTGCCCGAGCACCTGACGCAGCCCGTGCGATTAGTCACACCGGTGCCGCCGGCGGCGCAGCCTTCGGGCACAAAGCCTGCTTAACACTAGGTGACAATCACCTCACGCGTCGATCCTGGAGGGTGCCCCGCGCACCAAATGCGGGACACGGGTATTCCCGAAAACGTGAATGCTTAAAATTTCAGACGATTTCCACCTTTTTATTCAAGGAGCCTTCATGAAGAAACAGATTCTGGTGCTTGCCATTTCGGCATTGGCCGCTGGCGGCGCGTTCGCGGAGGAGACGCTGGCCAAGATCAAGGCCTCAGGCGTCATCACCGAAGGTGTGCGCGAATCGTCGGGCCTGTCGTACACGCTGGGCAACGGCCAGTACACGGGCTTTCACTACGACATCTGCGCCAACATCATCAAGGACCTCGAGAAGGCCGTGGGCAAGAAGCTGGAAACCAAGTACCAGCCAGTGACCTCGCAGAACCGCGTGCCGCTGGTGCAGAACGGCACCGTCGACCTCGAATGCGGCTCCACCACCAACAATGCCACGCGCGCCAAGGACGTGTCCTTTGCCGTGACCACCTACGTGGAAGAAGTGCGCATCGCGGTCAAGGCCAATTCGGGCATCAACTCGATCAAGGACCTCAACGGCAGGACCGTGGCCACCACCACCGGCACGACCTCGGTGCAGACGCTGCGCAAGAACGAACGCGCCGGCGGCATCGACTTCAAGGAACTCTATGGCAAGGACCACTCGGACAGCTTCCTGCTGCTCGAATCGGGCCGCGCCGATGCCTTCGTGATGGACGGCTCGATCCTGGCTTCCAACATCGCCAAGTCGAAGTCACCGAAGGACTTCGCGATCGTGGGTGAAGTGCTGAGCGTCGAGCCGATCGCCATCATGATCCGCAAGGACGACCCGGCGTTCAAGAAGGCCGTGGACGACAGCATCAAGGGCCAGATCAAGAGCGGCGAACTGAACAAGCTGTGGGACAAGTGGTTCCTGAAGCCGATCCCCCCGGCGAACGTCACCGTCAACCTGCCGCTGTCGGCCGCGACCAAGGACGCCTGGGCGAATCCGAACGACAAGCCGATGGAAGACTACCAGGTCAAGAAGTGATCGCACTGCGACGCTGACTTGCAGGACGCCCGCCCTTTCGGCGGGCGTCTTACTTCACAAGGGCGCTCGCCAACTTTCGACGTACAGAGGAGATTCCCGATGGGAAACTGGGCTTGGCTAACAGAGGATCCCGGGGGCAAGTACCCGACTTACTGGGAATGGATGCTGAGTGCCTGGGGCTGGACGGTGTCCGTCGCCCTGGTGGCCTTGGTGGTGGCCCTCGTGCTGGGCTCGCTGGTCGGCATCATCCGCACACTGCCCGACAACCCCTGGCTGGTTCGATTCGGCAATGCCTGGGTCGAGTTGTTTCGCAACATCCCGTTGCTGGTGCAAATCTTCCTCTGGTACCACGTGATTCCAGCCCTGGTCCCGTTCATGAAGGGCGTGCCGCCGTTCATCCTGGTGGTGCTGGCGCTGGGCTTCTTCACATCGGCGCGTATCGCAGAGCAGGTTCGCTCGGGCATCCAGGCGCTGCCCAAGGGCCAGCGCTACGCGGGCATGGCGGTGGGCTTCACCACGCCGCAGTACTACCGCTACGTGATCCTGCCGATGGCCTACCGCATCATCATGCCGCCGCTCACCAGCGAGACGATGAACATCTTCAAGAACTCGTCGGTGGCTTTCGCTGTGTCGATCTCCGAGATGACGATGTACGCCATGCAGGTCCAGGAAGAAACCTCGCGCGGTGTGGAGGTGTACCTGGCGGTGACCGTGCTCT
The DNA here is from genome assembly GCF_019207085.1 of Variovorax sp. dw_308. Taxonomy (GTDB): domain Bacteria; phylum Pseudomonadota; class Gammaproteobacteria; order Burkholderiales; family Burkholderiaceae_C; genus Variovorax. Next base: position 83,761 of record NZ_JAATOM010000008.1, read on the forward strand.
ACGTGATCTCCGCACTGACCATCAACCGGATCATGTCGTACATCGAGAGGAAGACCCGCGTGCCCGGCTTCATCGTCTCGGCCGGCGGCGGGGGACACTGATCATGATGCATCTCGACCTCTCCTTCTACAACTGGGACGTCATCAGCAGCTTCGTGCTGAAGGGCTTCTACTTCAGCGTGATGCTGACGGTGGTGGCCACGGTGGGTGGCGTGATCTTCGGCACCTTGCTCGCGCTGATGCGCCTGTCGGGCAAGAAGTGGCTGGATGCGCCGGCGGCGCTGTACGTCAACGGCATGCGCAGCATTCCGCTGGTGATGGTGATCCTGTGGTTTTTCCTGCTGATGCCGGCGTCGTTCTACGCGATCTTCGGCAAGGTGGGCGTGAACTACCGGTCCGAAATCTCCGCCGTGATCACCTTCATCGCCTTCGAGGCCGCGTACTTCAGCGAGATCATGCGTGCCGGCATCCAGTCGATTCCGCGCGGCCAGGTCCATGCGGCGCAGGCGGTGGGCATGAGCTACGGCCAGCAGATGAAGCTGGTGATCCTGCCGCAGGCGTTCCGCAACATGCTGCCCGTGCTGCTCACGCAGACCATCATCCTGTTCCAGGACACGTCGCTGGTGTATGCCATCGGCGCCTACGACCTGCTCAAGGGCTTCGAGACGGCGGGCAAGAACTTCGGGCGGCCGATCGAGGCTTACCTGCTGGCTGCCGTCGTGTACTTCATCCTTTGCTACACGCTGTCGTATTTCGTCAAGCGGCTGCACAAGAAGATCGCCATCATCAGATGATCGGAGTTAAGAAATGATTGAAATCAAGAACGTTTCCAAGTGGTATGGCCCGGTCCAGGTGCTGAACGACTGCTCGGTCAGCATCAAGCAGGGCGACGTGGTCGTGGTGTGCGGGCCGTCGGGCTCGGGCAAGTCGACGCTGATCAAGACGGTGAACGCGCTGGAGCCATTCCAGAAGGGCGAGATCACGGTCAACGGCATCGCGCTGCACGATCCCAAGACCAACCTGCCCAAGCTGCGCTCCAAGGTCGGCATGGTGTTCCAGCACTTCGAACTGTTCCCGCACCTGTCGGTGACCGAGAACCTGACGATCGCGCAGATCAAGGTGCTGGGCCGCAGCGCGGAGGAAGCCAAGACGCGCGGCCTGAAGATGCTCGACCGCGTGGGACTGATGGCGCACAAGGACAAGTTCCCTGGCCAGCTCTCCGGCGGCCAGCAGCAGCGCGTGGCGATTGCCCGTGCGCTGAGCATGGACCCGATCGTGATGCTGTTCGACGAACCCACCTCGGCGCTGGACCCGGAAATGGTCGGCGAAGTGCTCGACGTGATGGTGACGCTGGCCAAGGAAGGCATGACCATGATGGTGGTCACGCACGAGATGGGCTTCGCGCGCAAGGTCGCGAGCCGCGTGATCTTCATCGACGTGGGCGGCCGCATCCTGGAAGACTGCTCGAAGGACGAGTTCTTCAGCCATCCGGAGAACCGCCAGCCGCGGACCAAGGATTTCCTGAACAAGATCCTGGCGCATTGAGCGCGCATCCAGCCAATTCGAAGCCCCGCGACGCGGGGCTTTTTCATGGGCGGACGGGCGCGCGATGTGGCCCATCGGGAATAGTCGGAACAGCCGCGCGGTCGCCAGACGCGGCTCTTTTTCCGGCGACTGACCGCCGCGCCGGCTCAGGTCCGCTGCAGCTGCGGATGCTTCGCGAACAGCTCCGCCGCCCAGTCGACGAACGCCCGCACCTTCGGGCTCAGGTGGCGATTGGGCGGGTACACCACGTGCACCGGCAACGGATCGCGCGTCCATTCCGGCATCACCTCGACCAGCTCGCCCTTCTCGATGTGCGGCACGGCCTGGAAGCTCACGCATTGCGAGATGCCGAAGCCCGCCAGCACCGACGCCAGGTGCGCGTTGCTCTCGTTCACCGACACGCGATACGTCACCGACAGCTCGATGCGCTCATCGCCCCGGTTGAACTCGTGCGGGTAGTTGCGCCGCGAATTCGACGCGAAGAAACCGACGACGTGGTGCCGCTTCTCCAGCTCGCTTGGATGTTGCGGCATGCCGTAGCGCTGGATGTAGGCCGGCGAAGCCACCGTGACGAAGGGCATCGTGCCGATGCGGCGCGCCACCAGCGACTGGTCCTGCAACTCGCCGCCGCGGATCACGCAGTCGACGTTCTCGCCGATAAGGTCCACCGGCCGGTCGGTCACGCCCAGGTCGACCTGGATGCCGGGGTACTGGTCGCAGAAGGTCTGCAGCGCCGGAATGATGATGAGCTTGGCGGTGGACGAGCCGACGTCGACCCGCAGCCGGCCCTTGGGACTGGCCTGCGCGTTGGTCATGCTCGACTCCAGGTCGTCGAAGTCGTTCAGCAGGCGGGCGGCACGCTCGTAGTAGGCAGCGCCGTCCGGCGTGACCGTGACGCGGCGCGTGGTGCGGTTCAGGAGCTTCACCTGGACGCGCTCCTCCAGCGCCTGGATCTGCTTGGTGACCGTGCCCTTGGGCAGGTCGAGCGAATCGGCCGCGCGGGTGAAATTGCCGGCTTCGACGACGCGAACGAAGGCGCGCATCGCGTGAATGGGGTCCATGGGGTCAGCTCCTGAAACCCAGGCCAGGCGGCCGGGGGAGCGGGATTCTCACACGCAAGAAAACCCGCGATTGTTCGTCGGACGGAAACAGAGTGAGAGGTTTGGCGCTGTTTTCAAGGGCCTGGCAGCGCCTAATATCCAACCATCGCAGTTTTGTATTGACCCTTCACAGGTACGCGCCATGTCACCCCGCCCATCGTCCCAGCCAGCCAACGCAGAAGCGCCGGGCGTGGCCGAGTGCGACATGAAGATCGAACTGCCGAAGCGGGACCCGGTCAAGGTGCGCATCTATGGCACGCGCTCCGGCGTGGCCGCCTCGCCGCTGATCCTGCACTTCCATGGTGGCACCTTCGTCTGCGGCGACCTGGACGACGGGCGCATGGTGGCGCGGCTGCTGGCCGACATCGGTGCGGTGGTCGTGTCCTTCGCCTATCCGCTGGCAACGCAGAGCCCCTTTCCGGGCGCGATCGAGGTGGGCTTCGATGTGCTGGAGTGGCTCTACAAGAACCGTGTGAAGCTGGGCGGCAAGGGTGCACGGGTGTTCCTTGCCGGCGAAGAAGCCGGCGGCAACCTGGCTGCCGCGGTGGCGCTGATCGCGCGGGATCGCGGGCATCCACCGCTGGCCGGCCAGATCCTGCTGTCGCCGATGCTGGACCCTTGCGCCGGCACGCCGTCGCTGCGCAAGGCGACGGACGACGTGGCGCAGTGCAAGTGGGCGGCCGGATGGGCGAAGTACCTTGGCAAGCCGAAGGATGCGATGCATCCGTATGCGGTGCCCGGTGCGTCGTTGCGGCTCGGCCAGCTGGCGCCCACGCTGGTGCTGGTCGGGCAGGACGACGCGATGCGTGACGAGGCGCTGACGTATGCGGGCCGCTTGCGCGCGGCCGGCAATGAAGTGCAGAGCATCGTGCTGCCGCCCGCTTCGCAGTGGGCCGAGTCGCTGACGCAGGGGGCCACTGGCGAGTGCCCTTGCGCGGTGACGGTGAAGCAGCACTTCCGCGAGTTCTTCAGCGCGACGACGCCGCCCCCGGCGGATTGACCCCGACAGACGACTGAGTTGGCGCACAGCGCCAGCCGCTGCATTCCCGGCCGACGGAGACCTCGGCCTCGTTAACCAGAACAAAACGCTTTCCAGCGCCATGAGCGCTGGGTAGCCATCGCTTTCCCGAAATTGACCCAAAAGGACGAAACATCATGACCAAGCAACAAATTTCCTCCGTGGCGCGCAAGGGTCTCTGGCCGACGGTGACGGCGCTGACCGCGGCCGTGGCCCTTGCCTCGGGCGTGCTCTTCGTGGGCCTGCACACCGAAAGGGTGGATGCCAGCAACCCGCCGCCGGCGCCTCAGGCGATCCCCGTGTCGGTGGCCACTGTCGGCAATAGCGAGATCACCGAATGGGACGAGTTCTCGGGCCGGCTCGAAGCCGTCGAGCGCGTCGACGTGCGCTCGCGCGTGGCCGGCGCTGTGCAGGCCGTGCACTTCAAGGAAGGCTCGCTGGTGAAGCAGGGCGACTTGCTGATCACCATCGACCCCGCGCCCTATGCCGCCGACGTCGATCGCGCCGAAGCGCAGGTCGCAGCCGCACAGGCGCGCGTGTCGCAGGCGCAGAGCGAACAGGTGCGCGCCGCCCGGCTGTGGAATGAGCAGGCCATCGCGCAACGCGAGTTCGACGAGCGCAGCAATGGCAAGCGCGAAGCGGAGGCCAACCTGCGCGCCGCGCAGGCCGCCCTGCAGACCGCGCGGCTGAGCCTCGGCTACACGCAGGTGAAGGCGCCGGTGTCGGGCCGCATCGGCAAGATCGAAGTGACGGTGGGCAACCTCGTGGCAGCCGGCCCCGGCGCGCCGGTGCTGACCACGCTCGTATCGGTGAGCCCGATCTATGCGAGCTTCGATGCCGACGAGTCCGTGATCGTCAAGGCACTGCGGGACATGCCGGGCGGCGCGAGCGCGCGCAACCTGATCGGCCAGATTCCCGTGCAGATGGGCACGGCCGCCAGCACCGGCACACCCATCGAAGGAAAGCTGCAACTTATCGACAACCAGGTCGACGCGCGCAGCGGCACGGTGCGCGTGCGCGCCGCCTTCGACAACAAGGACGGTGCGCTGATCCCCGGCCAGTTCGCCCGCATCCGCATGGGCCAGGCCAAGAGCAGCAACGTGATGCTGGTGAGCGAACGCGCCATCGGCACCGACCAGAACAAGAAGTTCGTGATGGTGGTGAACGGCGACAACAAGACCGAGTACCGCGAAGTCACGCTCGGCGCGCCGGCCAATGGCCTGCGCGTGGTGGCCAGCGGCCTCAAGACGGGCGAGCGCGTGGTGGTGAACGGCCTGCAGCATGTGCGCCCCGGCGCGCTGGTGGCGCCGCAGACCGTGCCGATGGATGCGACGGCGCAAGCGCCGGCTGCACCGAAGCTGGCCTCGAACTCGTGAGCGTCTCGCGCGCTTCCTGAAAGAACAACATGAACCTTTCCAAGTTCTTCATCGACCGGCCGATCTTTGCGGGCGTGCTGTCGGTGCTGATGCTCATCGCCGGCCTGATCGCGCTGCGCAACCTGCCGATCTCCGAATACCCGGAAGTCGCGCCGCCCTCGGTCGTGGTGCGCGCGCAATACCCGGGTGCGAATCCGAAGGTGATTGCGGAGACCGTGGCATCGCCGCTGGAGGAATCGATCAATGGGGTCGAAGGCATGCTCTACATGGGCAGCCAGGCGACCACGGACGGCGTGATGACGCTGACGGTGACCTTCCAGCTCGGCACCGATCCGGACAAGGCGCAGCAGCTCGTGCAGAACCGCGTTTCGCAAGCCGAGCCGCGCCTGCCGGAAGAAGTGCGCCGCCTCGGCATCACGACCGTGAAGAGCGCGCCCGACCTGACGATGGTGGTGCACCTCGTCTCGCCCAATGACCGCTACGACATCAACTACCTGCGCAACTACGCGGTGCTGAACGTGAAGGACCGCCTTGCGCGCATCCAGGGCGTGGGGCAGGTGCAGATCTTCGGCGGCGGCGAGTATTCGATGCGCGTGTGGCTCGACCCGCAGAAGGTCGCGCAGCGCGGCCTCTCGGCCAGCGACGTGGTCGCCGCGATCCGCAGCCAGAACATCCAGGCCGCGGCTGGCGTGGTCGGCGCATCGCCGGGGCTCAACGGTGTCGACATGCAGTTGTCGATCAACGCGCAAGGCCGCCTGCAGAACGAGGAAGAGTTCGGCGACATCATCGTGAAGACCGGTGCCGATGGCGCGGTCACGCGGCTGCGCGACATCGGCCGGCTCGAACTGGGCGCGGCCGACTATTCGCTGCGCTCGCTGCTGAACAACGACGCTGCGGTCGGCATGGGCGTGTTCCAGGCGCCGGGCTCGAATGCGCTCGACATCTCGGCCAACGTGCGCAAGACCATGGCCGAGTTGGCCAAGAACATGCCCGAAGGCGTGGAGTACCGCATTGCCTACGACCCGACGCAGTTCGTGCGCGCATCGATCGAATCGGTGCTGCACACGCTGCTCGAAGCCATCGCGCTGGTGGTGCTGGTGGTGATCCTGTTCCTGCAGACGTGGCGTGCGTCGATCATCCCGCTGCTGGCCGTGCCGATCTCGGTGATCGGGACATTCGCGGTGCTGCATGTGCTGGGCTTCTCGATCAACGCGCTGAGCCTGTTCGGGCTGGTGCTGGCGATCGGCATCGTGGTGGACGACGCGATCGTGGTGGTGGAGAACGTCGAGCGCAACATCGAGGCGGGGCTGACGCCGCGCGAGGCGACATACCGTGCGATGAAGGAAGTGTCCGGGCCGATCATCGCGATTGCGCTGGTGCTGGTCGCGGTGTTCGTGCCGCTGGCTTTCATCAGCGGTTTGACGGGCCAGTTCTACCGGCAGTTCGCGGTCACCATCGCGATCTCGACGGTGATCTCGGCGATCAATTCGCTGACGCTGTCACCCGCGCTAGCGGCGTTGTTGCTGCGCGGCCATGACCAGCCGAAGGACGCGTTGACGCGCGGCATGGACCGTGTGTTCGGCTGGCTGTTCCGCGGCTTCAACAAGCTCTTTCATCGCGGCTCGGAGGCCTACGGCACCGGCGTGAAGGGTGTGATCTCGCGCAAGACGATCATGCTCGTGGTCTACCTCGCGCTGGTCGGCGTGACCTTCGGCCTGTTCAAGGCCGTGCCCAGCGGCTTCGTGCCGGCGCAGGACAAGCAGTACCTGATCGGATTTGCGCAACTGCCCGACGGCGCCACGCTGGACCGCACCGAGGACGTGATCCATCGCATGGGCGACATCATGAAGAAGAACCCGAACGTGCAGGACGCGATCGCGTTCCCGGGCCTGTCGATCAACGGCTTCACCAACAGCTCGAACTCCGGCATCGTGTTCGCGACGCTGAAGCCCTTCGACGAACGCAAGCGTGTCGACCAGAGCGGCGGCGCCATCGCGGGCCAGTTGAACCAGCAGTTCGCCGGCATCCAGGACGCATTCATCGTGATGTTCCCGCCGCCGCCGGTGGCGGGCCTGGGCACCACAGGCGGCTTCAAGCTGCAGCTGGAAGACCGCGCCTCGCTCGGCTACGACCAGATGGACGCGGCGGTGAAGGCCTTCATGGCCAAGGCGCAGAAGGCGCCCGAACTGGCCGGCCTGTTCACGAGCTGGCAGGTCAACGTGCCGCAGCTCTATGCCGACATCGACCGCACCAAGGCGCGGCAGCTCGGCGTGCCGGTGACGGACATCTTCGACACGATGCAGATCTATCTCGGCAGCCTCTACGCCAATGACTTCAACAAGTTCGGCCGCACCTATAGCGTGCGCGTGCAGGCCGATGCGCCGTACCGCGCGCGCGCCGAGGACGTGGGGCTGCTGAAGGTGCGCTCCAACGCGGGCGAGATGGTGCCGCTGTCGGCGCTGATGAAGGTGTCGTCCAGCTTCGGCCCGGAGCGTGCCATGCGCTACAACGGCTACCTCGCGGCCGACATCAACGGTGGGCCGGCCCCAGGCTATTCCTCGGGCCAGGCGCAGGACGCGATCGAACGCATCGCGGCCGAGACGCTGCCCAAGGGCATCGGCTTCGAATGGACCGAGCTGACCTACCAGGAGATCCTGGCCGGCAACTCCGCGTTCCTCGTGTTCCCGCTGGCGATCCTGCTGGTGTTCCTGGTGCTGGCTGCGCAGTATGAAAGCCTGACGCTGCCGATCGCGATCATCCTGATCGTGCCGATGGGCCTGCTCGCCGCGATGACCGGCGTCTGGATATCGGGGGGTGACAACAACGTGTTCACGCAGATCGGGCTGATCGTGCTGGTCGGGCTGAGTGCGAAGAACGCGATCCTGATCGTGGAGTTCGCGCGGGAACTGGAGTTTGCCGGGCGAACGCCGATACAGGCCGCGATCGAGGCAAGCCGGCTGCGCCTGCGGCCCATCCTGATGACGTCGCTGGCCTTCGTGATGGGGGTGCTGCCGCTGGTGCTCGCGACCGGCGCCGGCGCCGAGATGCGCAGCGCAATGGGCGTCGCGGTGTTCGCCGGGATGATCGGCGTGACGGCCTTCGGCCTGTTCCTGACACCGGTGTTCTACGTGGTGCTGCGCAAGCTGACGGGCAACAAGCCGCTCAAGCTGCATGGCGAGGTGCCGCATCTCGAAGCGTTCAAGACGGGCGCCGGGGGTGGCGCGCAGCATGCACAGCCGGCGGCGCCGCACCAGTCGCATGAATGAACGAACGAACGAGTGAATGAGGCAGGAGTTCCAACCATGACAACGAACCGTATTTCTTCCACCCTTCGCGGTGCATTGCTGCCGCTGGTTGCTGCCCTCGTGCTGGCCGGTTGCGCTTCGACTGCGGACTTGTCGTCGGGCGTCACGACGCCGGCACAGTTCAAGGAGCAGGTGACCGCCACTGCCTCAAGTGCTCCCGCGCAAACCGACGGCACCTGGTGGCGCGTCTTCAACGACAGCGAACTCAACGCCCTGGTCGAGCGCGCGGCCATCGCCAACACCAGCGTGCAGCAGGCGGCGGCACGCCTGGCCGAGGCGCGCGCCCTCGCGCGTTCGGTCGATGCCGATCGCTCGGTGCAAGTCGGCCTCGGCGCGGGCGGCATCCGGGGCGCCGGCCTGGACCGCGGCGACGGCAGCAAGCGGGCGGCGACGCTGATCACCGCCGGCGCGACGGTGTCCTACGAAGTGGACCTGTTCGGCCGCCTCTCGGGTGCCAGCAACGCCGCCGCGCTCGACGCGCAATCGCGCGAAGCCTTGCTGAACAGCGCGCGCCTGCTGGTCCAGGCTGAAGTGGCGCAGAGCTACCTTGCACTGCGTGCGCTCGACGCCGAACGCGCCATCGTGCGCGACACGGTCGAGGCCTACCGCGGCACGCTGAGCGTGACCCAGAGCCGCTACCGTGCCGGCGACCTGGCCGAACTCGACGTGGTGCGCGTGCAGACCGAACTGGCGTCGAACGAATCCGACGCGCTGGCGCTGGATCGCCAGCGCGCGCAACTCGAACATGCGCTCGCGGTGCTCACCGGCGCACTGCCTTCGGAGTTCAGCGTTGGCACCGTCGAATGGACGACTGCCCTGCCGTCGATTCCCGCGGGACTTCCTTCGACCATGCTCGAACGCCGGCCGGACATCGCCGCCGCGCAGAGAACCGCGGAAGCCGCGCAGGCACGCGTCGGCGTTGCAAAGGCGGCATGGTTCCCCACCTTCGCTTTGACAGGCGCCGGTGGATACGCGTCGACGGACCTCGGCGACCTGTTGCAGTGGTCGGCCCGATCGTGGGGCATCGGTGCGCTGGCGTCGTTGCCGCTGTTCGACGGCGGCCGGCGCGAAGCCGGCGTGAAGGGCGCATCGGCCCAGCTCGACGGGGCGCTGGTGAGCTATCGCGAGCAGGTGCTGGTCGCGTTCCGGGAAGTGGAAGACCAGCTCGCGGCGCTGCGACTGCTCGACGAGCAGTCGGTGGTGCAGGCCCGCGCCGTGGCATCGGCCCGCCGTGCGACCGTGCTGAGCGATGCGCGCTACCGCAATGGCTACGTCAGCCAACTCGACCTGCTCGATGCGCGTCGCAGCGAACTGCAGAACCGCCGCCAGCAACTGCAGGTGAAGTCGGCGCAATACCAGGCGACGGTCGCGCTGATCCGCTCGCTGGGCGGTGGCTGGGACGCACCGGCGGTGGTCGGCGAGGCGGCGGGGAGAACCGGCGCCGTTGTCGTGCAGTAAATCTGCTGCCACACGCGAGAAGTACATTGCCTCGCCAATGCAGTGGAGGTTGGCAGGCAATGTTGACAATTCGATGCGCTACCATGCCCCCGGCGCGCGCAAAGCGCGTCAAGGGAGGGTAGTCAAGAGCGCGCCGACATGCGTCGAGCCAAAGCGCAGCTGCCCGTGGATTCCATATCACGACGGCAGCCATGTCAGATCTATCTTCGCCCCCGTTCATGCCGGCCCCCGGCTCCCAGGTCTGGGAGATCAGCGGGCTGAATGTCGCGGTGCTTTCGCAGCATGCGCGGCTCATCACGCTCACCGTGCCCGAGGCGGCCAAGGTCGCCAATGACTCGATCGTGGTCGAGCGCTTCACCGGGCTTGAGTCGGTCAACAGCCTCTTCGACTTCACCGTCGACGTGCTGGCGACCTCCGGTGTGTTCGATCCGGTTCAACTGATTGGCGAGGAGGTGACCCTGCGCCTGCTGCTGGCCGACGGCAGCACGCGCGCCTGGCACGGCCAACTGATCGGCGTCGATGCGCTGGGCGGCGATGGCGGTGTCGAACGCTATCGCTTCCACCTGCAACCCTGGCTCGCCCAACTCGGCCTGCGTCGCGACTCCTTCGTCTACGCCAACAAGAGCGTGCGCGAGATCGTCAGCGAAGTCTTCGCGGACTATCCCGTCGCCAACTTCAGCTTCTCGGTGCTGCGGGAGCTGCCGGTGCTGCCGACCTGCACGCAGTACCGCGAATCCGACCTGGCCTTCGTGCGGCGCCTGCTCGCCCAGGCGAGCCTGAGCTTTCGGTTCGAGCACGAGCAGACCGAACGCTCGTCCTCCAGCACCGAAGTCTCCCCGTCGCGCCATCGCCTGGTCATCTTCGACGCGCATGCGAAGTTGCCGGATTGCCCTCTGTCTCCCATCCGCTTCCACGGCGTGCGCGCCACCGAAGTCAGCGACAGCATCACCCACTGGTCCGCCAAGCGCCAGATGGCCCCCAACAGCATCACCCGCAGCGCCTGGCGCACCGACACCCTGCATGCGCCGGCCGGCCAGAGCAGCACGAACCTGGACCTCGGCGACATCCCCGTCCTGGAGAACCACGACGGCGCCGGCGCCCACCGCTACGCCACGGGCGACGCCGCCCACCAACTCGCCGAGGCGCTGCTGCTCGCCCACGAATCGCGCATCAAGCGCTACCAGGGCCAAGGCAGCGTGCGCGTGCTCGCCGCCGGGCAGCGCTTCAAGCTCAGCCAGCACGACCGCTACGGCGTCGATGGCGACCAGCAGGAGTTCACCTGCCTGGCTGTTCGCCATGAAGCGGCCAACAACCTCGGCACGCAAGCCGCCGACATCCTCGAAGCCACCGACATCGAGAAGGGCAGCTACCGCAACACCTTCGAGGCCCACCCCGGCGAAGCAAAGATCGCTCCGGTCTTGATCCAGAAGCCCACCGCCCCGGAGTCGATGATCGCCATCGTGGTCGGCGGCAGCGACGACGACCCGAACACGGCTGTCCACACCCAGCGCGACCACAGGGTGCAAGTCAGGTTCGCCTGGCAGGCGCAACGCCAGAGCGAGGCGGACTACCTGCGCCAGTACAACCGGCAGGGCACCTTGGTGCAGGCCGGTCGCCATGTGAGTACTGCTGCCTCTGTCTGGGTCCAAGTCGCAACATCCCTGGCCGGCCCCAACTGGGGCCACCATCATCTGCCGAGGAAGGGCACTGAAGTCCTGCTGGTCTTCATCGAAGGCGACATCGACCGGCCGGTGATTGCGCATCAACTCTTCAATGCGCAGGACCTGCCGCCGTGGTCGGCCGGGGTCGACTCAAGCGCGAACCACCCCGGGGTGCTCTCGGGCTGGCACAGCAGGAGCCTGGATGGGTCGGGCTTCAACCAGTGGATGACGGATGACGCGCCAGGACAGGTTCGCACCCGGCTGGCCAGTTCCAATGCAGCGAGCCAGTTGAACCTGGGGCACCTGAACGCGCAGGCGCCTGAATCGGCCAGTCGCGGCACCTGGCGTGGCACGGGTGCTGAACTGCGCTCGGACGCGTGGGTGGCGGTGCGGGCGGGCGAAGGTTTCCTGATCTCCACGGTGGCGCAGAACCGGGGTCAGGGCACTACGCAGGACACGACCAGCGCGAGAGGGCAACTCGAAGCGGGCAAGCAGGCGGCGGAGCGACTCTCGGATGCGGCCAGCGGTGCCGAAGCACTGGCGCTGAAAGCCAACGACAGGCTGCAACCGCTGCTGGACGACCTCGATCCGGAGAAGAACGGCCACTACCCAGACACCGTCAACGGCCAGAGCGCCAAAAGCCCCGACGGCGGCGGTGTCGACAGCCGGGAAGACAAGCACCCAGTCCCGGCCTTCGCCCGGCCCCTGATGGTGCTGGACGCCAACACGAGCCTGAACCTCGCCACCCCGGCGAGCAGCATCATCTACGCAGGCGATGCCATCCACTGGACATCTCAACAACAAGCCCATCTGGCCGCAGGCAAAACGGTGAGCCTTGCAGCGGCCAAGAGCGTGGGCCTATTTGCAGCCGAGGGCGGCATCCAGGTCATCGCGCAGGACGGCCCGGTTTCGATCCAGGCCCACACCGACGAGCTGGAATGGCTGTCCAAGGAGGGCTTCACCGTCACAAGCAGCACCGACGAGATCCACGTGCTGGCCAAGGAGAAGATCACGCTGAAGGGCGGGCAGACCAGCATCACGCTGGATGGGGCCAACATCATCCTGAAGATGCCGGGGCTGCTTGATGTGAAGGGGACGAGCAAGGCGTTTGTGGGGCCGGACAAAAGCTATACGACCCTTCAGAAGTTGCCAGGGAATCTCAGTGAGGCGAGCTACGAAGAATCCTTTCGTTTCTTGAATTCGACCTCAGGGCGCCCGGAAAAAGGAGTTCGATATTTCATTGAACTTGATGATGGTGATTTCATGCACGGATTTACTGATGAAAATGGCATGACAGACAAAATCGCATCAGAAAAAAAGTTAAATGCTCGCGTATTCTGGAGTATTGAGGCGTTGAGGCGGGTTAGAAAAATATCGGGAGGCTAGGATGGATTCTCAATCAAAAAGTGCTACTTCAACGCTACACAGGCCGAGCGCCGCGACCAAAGACGTCGCACTGATGTTGGTTGAGCGCTCTGGAAGATATCGAATTGGCGAGCCTCAGCGTCCCTTCATTAAACATGACAATGGGTTTCTGGATGTTTATTCGCATCAGGAGCCAACCCTCGCGGATAGATATTCGCTGGAGGTATGGAAGGCTAAATTGGACGTCGCAGAAATAACTCGCCCCGAATGGGTTGATGCAACCGCTGCGTATCGTTGGTTTTTACACGGAAAGGGGAAGGACCGCCATTTTGAATACGACCGGTATGTTAAAGACGACCCCAATGGGAAGATTGGTTTGGAAAATATCATAGCGGATGCGGTTCTTCATATTCAAGTAATAGGGCGCAATAGAGAGGAATTCAGCGTAACGAGCGACCAATATGCTGTTGGCGCCTTCGGGCAAAGCCCCACGTTGCCCTATCCCGCAACGACCAACTGGCAAAGAGCACTAGGTGCCCACATTGTGTGGATTTCTGCCAAAGTTCTTGTTGAACTAAATTCGAAGCTTGATTTGGTCTACGACGCGGATCTCACTTTTCATGTTGAAGATAAGTTCAACTTTAATCCGGGCGGAAAAGATATCGCTACGAAAACAGACGACGCGGAGAACGGAAGATTTGAGATCACCGGTCTAGCTCATCAGTATATGAACATTGCAATTATGACCAGAAATGTTCGATGGGTTGGTGGCGCTTCAACTTGGGAGGTGAAAGGTGAAAAATATAGAAAGTCGAATAGATAATTGTTTCTCCGTGAGTGGTTGTACTCTTGGTAGGATGCTAATGTTCTTGGTGATTTTCCTTTGCTACGGGTGCAGCATGAACGAGCCGGAATTTATCGATAAACAGGAAGATCTAAAAAAATATGTCGACCTGAAGGTAGATGCAAAATCTATTAAATGGAAGATCCTTTCGCTTCCGGAGAGTTCGGGCGGATTTGACGTTCCGGGTCGCACGGACTACCTCAGCTTGATCGTGGTCATCGAATCAAACGAAATGGAAATAAAAAAGTTACAATCTCGAGCAGTTCCAAAAACCACGCGACTTATTCCGGTTCCTGCCGCATTTTTAAAAAATTGGCTGCCAAGGTTGGCTGTCGACGCGTTTTCTGGGAGGAATTTTGCGGGCAAAGTAACCGAAATTAATGAATTTGCAAGCCTGAAAGATGAAGCCTTCGATGCGATTGCGATTTCAGGTGGTTCTCAAATCGTGTTGTACGTTGGTTACGTTGTGCCAAATTGAGACGAAGCTCGGTAGCAACACGCGTTACGCAAAGTTTTTCGACGCGACATCGTGGGCCGGGTGCGTGTGGCGCGGGTACGGAAGATGTTTTGCGGTCGGTTCAAGTTCCGGACCGATCGCTACGCGCGATGAGCGCGATTCGCTGCTGCTACAGCGTTGCTTGCGGATGCTGGCGTTCAACGACGACACCGGAGGGACGTTGCGATCACGCCTGGCCCAAAGCGATCCAACGCATCTCACGTTGACTTGGCTGGACCATCCGAGGTATGGGAACGCCCCCCGCGGATCGACAGTGTGCGCCGGGGCAAGTTCGACCTGAGATAGCGCGACGCCAGCTTCCGATACCCGATTTAGACCTGAAGGCGGGGCGTGTGGGCTCCGGAGCCGGATTTCCGGCTGAACACTTGATGGTGATAAAGCCCCAGCACAGGGCTTCTTCGCCGCAAGCTGTTACTGCTTCCTCGAAGCAATCGCCTTCTCGGCCTTGTTGACCAGATCTGCCCCCACGGTCCCCTTCCACTTCGCATAGACCGGCCGGGTCGCCTTCACGAACGCCTCGCGCTCCGCGGGCGTCAGCTGCGTCACCGTCACCCCCATCCCCTCGATTTCCTTCAGAAGCGGCTTGCCGGGTTCGATCAGCCCCTTGCGCGCAATCGCGATCTCCTGCTTCCCGGCATCAATCGCAGCCTGCCGCACGATTGCCTGGTCCGCCGGTGTCCACGACGCCCAGATCTCCTTGTTGACCACGAAAATCAGCGGGTCGGCGACGTTGCCCCAGGTGGTCATGAACTTCTGGCCCACGTTCTGCATCTTCAGCACGGTGAACAGGAACAGCGGGTTCTCCTGCCCATCGACCGCGCCGCTGGCCAATGCCGGTTGCGCATCGGCCCAGCTCATCTGCGTGGGGTTGGCGCCCAGCGCGGTGAACATGTCGGCGAACAGGGGCGAGCCGACCACGCGGATCTTCATGCCCTTCAGGTCATCGGGCGACTTGATCGGCTTCTTCGAGTTGGTGACTTCGCGGTACCCGTTCTCGCCCCACGCGAGCGGCACCACGCCGGCCTTGTCGATGGTCGCGAAGATCTCCTTGCCCACCTCGCCTTGCGTCAGCGCATCGATTGCCGCGTAGTCGGGCATCAGGAACGGCAGCGAGAACAGGTTGAGCTGCTTCACCTGCGGCGACCAGTTGATGGTCGAGCCGACGGCCATGTCGATCACGCCCTGGCGCAGCGCGCTGAACTCGCGCGTCTGGTCGCCCTGGATCAGCGAGACGCCGGGATACAGCTTGATGTTGATGCGGCCTTGCGTCCGTTCCTTCACCAGGTCCGCCCAGATCTTGCCGGCCTGGCCCCATGCCGTTGGCGGCGCCAGCACGAGCGACATCTTGTATTCGGGCTTGTAGGCTGTCTGCGCGGGCGCCGCGCCCGAGAACGTGGCAAGTGCGGTGGCAACGGCGGCAAGGCCGAGCAACGAACGGCGGAACTTCATGTGGACTGTCTCCTGAGGAAAAAAATCAATAACCGAGCTTGTTGGGAAGCCAGAGCGCGAGTTGCGGCCAGGCGATCACGGCCACCATCACGAGGAACATCGCGAACAGCATCCAGCCGACCCAGCGCACCGTGTCTTCCATGCGCACGTTGGCGATGCGGCACGACACCATCAGGTTCACGGCCAGCGGCGGGGTGAACTGGCCCAGCGCCACCTTCAGCGTGAGGATCACGCCGAACCACACCGGGTCCCATTTGTAGAACTGCACGATCGGCCACAGGAGCGGCACGAAGATCAGGAAGATCGAGACGCCGTCGAGGAACATGCCAACGGTGATCAGCATCACGATCAATAACGACAGCACGCCGTATTCGCCGAGGCCCGAATTGGTGATCGCCTTGGCAACGGGGTCGATCACGCCGAGCGTCGAGAGCGAATACGCAAAGATGCCCGCGAGCGACACCACCAGCAGGATCACCGCCGACAGTTCACCCGACTCGCGCAGGATCACGAACAGGTCCTTCACCTTGATCGTGCGGTAGATCACCATGCCCACGAACAGGCCGTAGAACACCGCGACCACGGCCGCTTCGGTCGGCGTGAACCAGCCCGCGCGCATGCCGCCGAGGATCAGCACCGGCGCGGCCAGGCCCCAGGTGGCTTCACGGAAGCTCTTCCAGAACTCGGGGCGCGGCAATGTCGCTTCGAGTGCGCCCATCTTGTTGGAGCGCGCCATCCACACCGCCGGGATGATCAGCGCGAGTCCGGCCAGGATGCCGGGGATCATTCCGGCCGCGAACAGCGCTGGCACCGACGCGGTCGGCACCATCACCGAGTACACGATGAAGGCCACAGAGGGCGGAATGAGGATGTCGGTCGCGGCCGCGGCGCCGACCACGCTGGCCGAGAACGCAGGCGGGTAGCCGGCGCGGGACATCGCGGCGATCATCACCGCGCCGACAGCCGCCGCATTGGCCGGGCCGGAGCCCGAGATGCCGCCCAGGAACATCGCCACCAGGATCGCCACCAGAGGCAGCATGCCCGGCCCGCGCCCGACGATGGCAATCGCGAAGTTCACGAGGCGCAGCGCCACGCCCGAGCGGTCGAAGATCGAGCCGACCAGCACGAACATCGGGATCGCCAGCAGCGGGTACTTGCCCAGGCCCGCATAGAAGTTCTGCGGCACGGCCAGCAGGCCGAACCATTGCGCGTCCCCGTTGGCCAGCGCGATGCACGCCGCACCGGCCAGCCCGAGCGCCGCGCCGATCGGCACGCCGACGAGCATCATCACGACGAAGGCGACGAAGAGCAGGGTTGCGATCATTCAGCTTCCTTGCTGTCGCGGCGACCCCGGCGCACGAACAGCCCGCAGGCCCGCAGCGCAATCGCCGTCGACACGATCGGCAGCCAGATCGAATACCACCATTGCGGCACGCCGATCCCGGGCGAGGTCTCCTCGAACTTGTAGTCGTCCCACACCATCCGCAGGCTCAGCCCGGCGATCAGGAAGAACAGCGCCGCGACCATCACCGCGCCGAACTGCGACAGCCGCTTGCGCCGCGCCATCGAGCCGCTCTCGGAAAAGTACTCGATGCGGATGTGTCGGTCGCGCGCCACCGCGGCGGAGCCGGCCACCATCGCCAGCAGGATCATCAGGAAGACCGAGAACTCCTCGGTCCAGGCAAAAGAGGAGTCGGTGAAATAGCGCACCACCACGTTCGCGAAGGTGATGCAGGCCAGCAGGCCCATGATGATCACGGTGGCCCAATCCTCGATGGCCAGCGGCACCTTGACCGGTTCGTCGGCGGATTCGATATCGGGGGGCAGGGGACTCGCGGCGTCCAGTACGGGGCCGGATTCGGTGGGAGAAGACATTGGGGGAATGGGGAAGGGGACCGCGCCCGCCAGTCGGGCATGTTGGCGCGCCGAATGCTAACTGCAGTGAAATTTCAGGCCCATAGGGCTTACCTTGACCGGCCCTGCCGCCCTGCCGCGTCTATGTCAACTTGCCGACTTCCTGCTCCCAGTGACGCCCGTCGAAGGGCACGATCTCTGGCGATTCGGCTTGCAGGTCATAGTCGTCCAGGCAGCGCACGTTCACGGTGTAGAGCTCGGGCGCGGCGCGCGGGCGGGTGAAGGTGTGGATGCCGCACACGGTGCAGAAGTGGTGCTTGGCGACGCGCGTGCCGAACTGGTAGGTGCCGAGCGTCTCGTCGCCGCCGAGCAGCCGGAAATTCTCGGGCGCCACGCGGTGGTGCAGGATGCCTTTCTTCGTACAGACCGAGCAGTTGCACTGCGTGACGCGATCGATCACGGTGTCGATCTCGAAACGGATGGCGCCGCAATGGCAGCTTCCTTGATAGGTGGGCATCGGCTGATGCTACGTCGCGGCGCCGCGCGATGCGATGGGATCGGGTGGGAGAATTGCCCCATGACCCGCCCCGCAGACACCCTCACCATCACCCGTCCCGACGACTGGCACCTGCACGTGCGCGACGGCGCCGCGCTCGAAGCGGTCGTGCCGCATTCGGCCCGCCAGTTCGGCCGCGCGCTGATCATGCCCAACCTGCGCCCGCCCGTGACCACCGCGCGGCAGGCGATGGACTACCGCGAGCGCATCCTCGCCGCGGTGCCGTCCGGCACGACGTTCGAGCCCGTGATGTCGCTCTACCTCACCGACAAGCTGCCGCCGGAAGAGATAGCGCTCGCGGCCCAGGCCGGCGTGCGAGCCCTCAAGCTGTATCCGGCCGGCGCCACCACCAACAGCGATGCCGGCGTGACCGACATCCGCAAGACCTACAAGACGCTGGAGGCGATGCAGAAGCACGGCCTGCTGCTGCTGATCCACGGCGAAGTGACCGACCCGTCCATCGACCTGTTCGACCGCGAAGCCGCTTTCGTCGATCGCGTGATGATCCCGCTGCGCCGCGACTTCCCCGAACTCAAGATCGTGTTCGAGCACCTGACCACGAAGGAGGGCGCGCATTACGTGCGCGACGCCGGCAAGTTCACGGCCGCCACCATCACCGCGCACCACCTGCTCTACAACCGCAACGCCATCTTCACCGGCGGCATCCGCCCGCACTACTACTGCCTGCCGGTGCTCAAGCGCGAGACGCATCGCGTGGCCTTGGTCGAAGCAGCCACCAGCGGCAGCGACCGCTTCTTCCTCGGCACCGACAGCGCCCCGCATGCCGCGCACCTGAAGGAGCATGCGCTCGGCTGCGCAGGCTGCTACACCGCACTGACCGCGATCGAGTTGTATGCCGAGGCCTTCGACAATGTCGACGCCCTCGACAAGCTCGAAGGCTTCGCCAGCTTCCACGGCCCCGACTTCTACGGCCTGCCTCGCCACGCCGACACCATCACGCTGAAGCGCGAAACGTGGACCGTGCCCGAAACCGTCCCCTATGGCGACGCCACGCTGAAGCCTTTGCGCGGCGGCGAAACACTGAACTGGAAACTCACATGAACGACATGCCCAAGGTGATGCTCCTGATCGACGCCGACAACGTCTCGGCCGACGTGATGGAGCAGGCGGTGCACAAGGTGCTGGCCGAGCACGGCCACCTGCACGTGCGACGTGCCTACTGCACCGCTGAAGTCGCCTTGAAGCATCAGTTGGTGTTCAAGCGCCTTGGCGTGCGGCCGATGGTGAACCTCGCCGCAGGCAAGAACAGCACCGACATCGCGCTTGCCGTCGACGCGATGGACCTGGCCGTCAGCGAGCGGCCACAGGTCGTGTACCTGGTGTCGTCGGATTCCGATTTCGCGCCGCTCGTGATCCGCCTGCGCGAGAAGGGCTGCCGCGTCTGTGGCATCGGCCAGCAGGGCAAGACGGGCGACGAGACCACCACGGCCTATGACGAGTTCACGGACCTGCAGCACCACGGCAAGGGCGATCGCCCGGCCGCCGCTGCAGCGCCATCGATGCCCGCCGCGCGCACCGCGGGTCGCAAGACCGCGGCGAAGGCCGCGAAAAGTGGCGCTGCGAGTGACAGCCCGGCAAAGACGCCGCGCGCCAAGGCCGCTCCTGCCTCAAAGAAGGCCAAGACTGCAGCGAAGAAAAGCGCCAAGGCATCGGCCGCATCCGAAGCCGCCGAATTCATACTCCAGGCTGTGCCCGCCTTGCGCGGTGGCAACGAGGTCGCGCTGAACGACATCGCCCAGGCCCTGCGCGCGGCCAAGCTGCTCGGCAAGCGCGCCAGTTCCATCAAGCTGTTCGAGCAACTGCCCGCGGAATTCGCCGTGCTGCAGCACCCGGACCGCATCCGCTGGATCGGCACGCCCGCACCCTGAGCGTGTGGCCCCCGTCGACTGGTCCCGAGAGTGGCTGACGCCGTGGCACGTGCCGGGCGAATCGCTGGAACTCGCTGCCAGGCGCGCGTCGACCGCAGCGGCATTGCTGCAAGCAGCGCCGCCCGGCCTGCCGCGCTTCGTGCCGCACGACCATCTGCCCACCGGCGAAGCCTACGAAGCCTTCATCCACCGCACCGGCACCGTGCCCACGCGCGACAACCTTCATGACTTCTTCAACGGCCTCGTCTGGTTGAACGCCCCGCAGGCCAAGCGCCGCTTGAACCAGTTGCAGGCCGGCGAAATCACACGCACCGGCATCGGCGCCACGCGCGGCCGCTTGCGCGACGCGCTCACGCTGTTCGACGAAAACGGCGCTGTGCTCGATGCGCCGCCCGCGCTCTGGCAGGCGCTCGTCGCACGCGACTGGCAGCGCCTTTTCGTCACCGACCGCGCGTTGTGGCAGCAATCGCGGCTGCTCATCTTCGGCCATGCCCTGATGGAAAAACTGGTCTTTCCGCGCAAGCAGGCCACGGCCCATGTGCTACTCGCGCCGGGCCCCGATCCCTCCATCGCCAATGACGACGCGGCCATCGCCGCCGCACTCGACGCCACGCACCTCGCGACCAAGCCCTTCGTGCCGCTGCCGGTGCTCGGCGTGCCCGGCTGGTGGGCCGACAACACGAACTTTTGCTTCTATGATGACTCCGACGTTTTTCGTCCACGCCGCTCCCCTGAGTAGAAGAACAACCCACACGGGATCGCGTTGAGCGCAGCTTGAATCGGCCCGTCCGGCCCTCATCTGCGCGCTGGTGTCACACGGTGTTCCCCACGGAGAAATCAACTTGAAACGCATCCTTCTTTTCGTCCTGACCAACGTCCTCGTTGTCACGGTGCTCGGCGTGGTCGCCAGCCTGCTGGGCGTCAACCGCTTCCTCACGGCCAACGGGCTCAACCTCACGTCGCTGCTCGGCTTCGCGCTGGTGATGGGCTTCGGCGGCGCGATCATCTCGCTGCTCATCAGCAAGCCGATGGCCAAGTGGTCCTCCGGCCTGCGCATGATCGACAACCCGCAGAACGCCGACGAAGCCTGGATCGTCGACACCGTGCGCAAGTTCGCCGACAAGGCCGGCATCGGCATGCCGGAAGTCGGCATCTTCGAAGGCGAGCCCAATGCCTTTGCCACGGGCGCCTTCAAGAACTCGTCGCTCGTCGCGGTGTCGACCGGCCTGCTGCAAGGCATGACCCACGAAGAGATCGAAGCCGTGATCGGCCACGAGGTGGCGCACATCGCGAATGGCGACATGGTCACGATGACGCTGATCCAGGGCGTGATGAACACCTTCGTGGTGTTCCTGTCGCGCGTGATCGGCTACGCGGTCGATTCATTCCTGCGCCGCGGCGACGACCGCAGCTCGGGCCCCGGCATCGGCTACATGATCACGACCATCGTGCTCGACATCGTGCTCGGCTTTGCCGCCGCCATCGTGGTGGCCTGGTTCTCGCGCCAGCGCGAGTTCCGCGCCGACGCCGGTGCCGCCCAGCTCATGGGCCGCAAGCAGCCGATGATGAATGCGCTGGCCCGCCTGGGCGGCCTGCCGGCCGGCGAGTTGCCGAAGGCGGTGGAGGCCATGGGCATCACCGGCAAGATGGGCCAATTGTTCGCTACGCACCCGCCGATCGAAGAGCGCATCGCGGCACTGCAGAACGCGCAGGGTTGAGGCGAGAAAACCGATCGCGCAGGGGCCGCGCTCAGCAGCCGGATGGCACGGTCGCCCGGCGCCCGATCAACAACCGGAACGGCAGCAGCATCAGCACGCCGACGCCGAGCTTGACCATCAGGTCACCCGCCGCCCAGCTGAGCCACGGTCCGCCTTCGCCCGCAAAGGCAATCCCCCAGAACACGATGCTGTCGAGCACTGCCGCGACGATGGTGGCGACCAGCGGCCCGCGCCACCACAACGCGCGGCGCAACCGGTCGAACACGCGGATATCCAGCAATTGCGACGCGATGAATGCGAGGCCCGATGCCAGCGCGATGCGCACCGGCGCGAGCGCCAGCGATGCGACGACGGCCACCGCGAATCCGAACCAGGCCACGCGGCGCGCCACGCCTGGGCCGAATCGCCGGTTGACCAGGTCGCTCACCAGATAGGCCACCGGGTAGGTGAAGGCGCCCCAGGTCAGCCAGTCGTTGATGGCGAACTGCACGAGGATGTTGGAGGCCAGCACCACCACGGCCATGGCCAGCGTGGCCGCGGCGAACTGGACCATCGAAGGGCGGGCGAAGAAGGGCATCGGCTGCATCACAGGCTCGCCGTCCGTTCCTGCGCCGCATCGGCCAGCAGTTCGCGCGCCACGGCTTCCGCGACCTTGATGCCGTCCACGCCAGCCGACAGGATGCCGCCCGCGTAGCTCGCGCCTTCGCCGGCCGGATAGAGGCCGCGCACGTTCAGGCTCTGCAGGTCCTCGCCGCGCGTGATCTTGATGGGGGATGAGGTGCGCGTTTCCACGCCGGTCAGCACGGCGTCGTGCAGGTCGAAGCCCTTGATCTTGCGGCCGAACACGGGGAAGGCCTCGCGCATGGCTTCGATCGCATAGGCGGGCAGCGCCTGGTGCAGGTCGGTCGGCGTCACGCCCGGCTTGTACGAAGGCTCGACGCTGCCGAGCGCGGTCGACGGGTTGCCTGCGACGAAGTCGCCGACCAATTGGCCCGGCGCGCGATAGTCGCCGCCGCCGAGCACGAAGGCGTTGGATTCCAGCTCGCGTTGCAGCGCGATGCCGGCCAGCGCATTCCCTGGCGCATCGGACGACCAGCCCGGGAAATCGCGCGGCTCGATGCCCACGACGAGGCCGGCATTCGCATTGCGCTCGTTGCGCGAATACTGGCTCATGCCGTTGGTGACGACGCGACCGGGCTCGCTCGTCGCCGCGACCACCGTGCCGCCCGGGCACATGCAGAAGCTGTAGACCGAACGCCCGTTGCTCGCGTGGTGCACCAGCTTGTAGTCGGCCGCGCCCAGCAGCGGATGGCCGGCGTGGCGGCCCCAGCGCGCGCGGTCGATCAGGCCCTGCGGATGCTCGACGCGGAAGCCGATCGAGAAGGGCTTTGCCTCGATGTGCACGCCGCGCTCATGCAGCATCGCGAAGGTGTCGCGCGAGCTGTGGCCGAGCGCCATCACGACATGGTCGGCGCGCACCTGGTTCGACACGCCGGTGGCCTGGTCGAGCACGGTGAGTCCGCGAATGTGGCCGTCCTCGATCAGCACGTCGGTCACGCGCTGCTCGAAGCGCACCTCGCCACCGAGCGCAATGATTTCCGCGCGCATGGTCTCGACCACCTTCACCAGCTTGAAGGTGCCGATGTGCGGATGCGCCACGAAGAGGATCTCCGCCGGCGCGCCCGCCTTGACGAACTCCTCCATCACCTTGCGGCCGAGGAATCGCGGGTCCTTGATCTGGCTGTAGAGCTTGCCGTCGGAGAAGGTGCCGGCGCCGCCCTCGCCGAACTGCACGTTCGACTCGGGGTTGAGCACGCTCTTGCGCCACAGGCCCCAGGTGTCCCGGGTGCGCTGGCGCACGGTCTTGCCGCGCTCCAGCACGATCGGCCTGAAGCCCATCTTGGCGAGCATCAGCGCCGCGAAGATGCCGCAGGGCCCGAAGCCCACGACGACGGGGCGCACGGGCAGTTCGGCGGGCGCCTGTGCCGGGACGCGATAGACCATGTCGGGCGTCG
Organism: Variovorax sp. dw_308; assembly: GCF_019207085.1. Classification (GTDB taxonomy): domain Bacteria; phylum Pseudomonadota; class Gammaproteobacteria; order Burkholderiales; family Burkholderiaceae_C; genus Variovorax. The sequence goes on from NZ_JAATOM010000008.1 coordinate 107,430, forward strand.
GTATCACGCGCGGATTCCCGTGCAGCTTGGCGAACAGCTTCGCTTCCTGCGAGGGGTCTGCGAGCGTCACGTCGACGATGTAGACCTGCAGCAAGTCGACCTTGCGCGCGTCGAAGCTGCGCTTGAAGACGTGGATGTCGGCAATGGCCTCGGGCTCGACGCCGAGCAGGCCCTGCACCGCGCGCGGCAGGGCGTCGGAAGGCGGGTCCAGGGGGAGTTTGATTTCGGAGAGGCGGATCATCGTGAGGCTTGTGGTTATCAAGCAGGACGGGGTGAAACGGACAGCGCCCGCGGTGGGCGGCGCGGGCGCTGGAGCGGCGATTTTCGCCGAGAACGGAAAAGGGCGCGCTGGAAGGGGCGCCCGGTGGGGTCACACCGGCAGGAACCCTTCCACCGACAGGTAGCGCTCGCCCGTGTCGTAGTTGAACCCCAGCACCACCGCATCGGCCGCCAGGTCCGGCAGCTTTTGCGCGATGGCGGTCAGCGTGGCGCCCGAGGAGATGCCGACCAGGATGCCTTCCTCGCGGGCGCAGCGGCGCGCCATCTCGCGGGCCGGTTCGGCATCGACCTGGATCACGCCGTCGAGCAGGCTGGTGTCCAGGTTCTTCGGGATGAAGCCGGCGCCGATGCCCTGGATCGGGTGCGGCGATGGCTGGCCGCCCGAGATCACCGGCGACGCCACCGGCTCCACGGCGAACACCTTGAGCTTCGGCCACTTCTTCTTCAACACCTGCGCGCAGCCGGTGATGTGGCCGCCGGTGCCGACGCCGGTGATGAGCACGTCGATGCCCTCCGGAAAGTCCGCGGCGATTTCCTCTGCCGTGGTGCGCACGTGCACCTCGATGTTGGCCGGGTTGTTGAACTGCTGCGGCATCCAGGCGCCGGGGGTGGAGGCGACGATTTCCTCGGCGCGCGCGATCGACGCCTTCATGCCGCCGGCGCGCGGCGTGAGGTCGAAGCTGGCGCCGTAGGCCAGCATCAGGCGGCGCCGCTCGACCGACATCGAGTCGGGCATGACCAGCACCAGCTTGTAGCCCTTGACCGCCGCGACCATCGCCAGCCCGATGCCGGTGTTGCCGGAGGTCGGCTCGACGATGGTGCCGCCGGGCTTGAGCGCGCCGGACTTCTCTGCGTCCTCGACCATCGACAGCGCGATGCGGTCCTTGATCGAACCGCCTGGATTGGCGCGCTCGGATTTGATCCAGACCTGCTGGGTCGCATTGCCGAACAGGCGCTGGATGCGGATGTGCGGCGTGCCGCCGATGGTGTCGAGGATGCTCTGGGCTTTCATGAAATCGGACTCCTGAAGGTCAACGAACGGTGGACCGCCATTGTGGCGAGATAATCCACCCCGTGAAGCACGCCGGACCGCCGCTGGTGCAAGCCCGCAAGGGGCGACGCCGAAAGGCGCCGCGTCGAAAGACCGCACTGGAGGAACGTCCGGACTGCACAGGACAGCGCAGGAGCTAACGGCTCCCCATCGTGAGGTGAGGATCAGAGCAACAGAGACGAGTCGGTGCCGGGGCAACCCGGCATCGGGTGAAACGGGCAATCTCTGCGCGCAGCAACACCAAGTAGGCCAGTTTCGAGGTGGTTCCGCTGAGCTGGCGGGTAGGTGGCATCGAGCCGTCCGGGTGACCGGCGGCCCAGATTAATGGCGGTCACGCCGGGTGCGTCGCAAGACGAATCCGGCGCACAGAATCCGGCTTACAGGCGTGCTTCACACTTTTCACATCGCGTCGTCGATCGCGGCGCGGCCCCAGGAGATCGACACCATGCAAACCCGCGAGATCGTGCTGGCGCGGCGCCCCGACGGAAAGGCGCGCGCGGACGACTTCAGCGTGCAAGCCCGTGAACTCGCACCGCTGCAGGCTGGATGCGTCCGCTTGCGTGCCCTCTACTGGGCCGTCGACCCCGGCATGCGGTCACGCCTGGGCGGCGTGCGCAGCTATGTCGAGCCGGTGGCGCTGGGCGGCGTGGTCGGCGGCGCGGCCGTCGCGCAGGTGTTGGAGAGTCGCAGCGAGCGTTTCGTCGCCGGCGATCTGGTGACCGGCCTGCTGGGTTGGCGCGAGGCGGGCGATTTCCCGGAGGCGGCGCTGAAGCAGGCGCCCGAACGCGGCACGATGCCCGCGAGCGCACTGCTGGGCTTGCTGGGAACGCCCGGCATGACGGCCTTCTTCGGCATGCGCGACGTCGGCTGTGTGCAAGCCGGCGAGACGGTGCTGGTCACGTCCGCCGCAGGCGCGGTCGGCGCAGCGGCCGGGCAGTTTGCGAGGCTGATGGGCGCCCGCGTGACTGGCGTGGCGGGCAGCGATGCCAAGGTCGAATGGCTGACCGGCGAGGCCGGCTTCGCGGACGCATTCAACTACAAGACGATCGACGACATGGCGGCCGAACTCGGTCGCCGTTTCCCGGAAGGCATCGATGTGCTGTTCGACAACGTCGGCAACCGCATGGTGGATGCCGCGCTGCCGCACATGAAGGTACGCGGGCGCATCGTGGTGTGCGGCCAGACCGAGGACTACAGCGTCGCGCCGCAGGAACGCCACGGGATCCGCAACACCAGCCACCTGATCTCGAAGCGGCTGCGCGTCGAGGGCCTGCTGGCCTACGACCATGCAGCGCGCTACGGCGAGGCCATTGCGCAGATCAACACATGGTGGCGGGAAGGGCGCCTGGTGGTGCGAGAGGACATCAGCCACGGATTCGACAGCCTGCCGGCTGCGTTCGTAGACCTGTTCGACGGGAAGACCTTTGGCAGAAGGTTGGTGGCCGCATCGCGCGGGCAGTGAGCAACAGGGGCGACCGAGTCGCCCTCTACCTCACCGCCGGAATTTCAAACCCGCTCACCCGGCGCCATGAAGCGCCACTCGCCCACCTCCAGACCCGCCAGCGGCAGCCGCCCCACCCGGATGCGCTTCATCTGCAGGATGCGCAGCTCGGCCATGTCGCACATCTGCGCGATCTGCCCCGGCCAGCTGCCCTTGACGGCAAAGCGCAGGCCCGTGCGTGTCTCGGCCTGCTGACCGATGCTGACCTTCGCGGGCAGCATGGCGCGGCCGTCGATCACGGGTGACTGGTTCAGCCGGTGTAGCGCCACGCCGTTGACCAGGCCGGCCACGTCGACCATTACCTCGTTCTCGATCAGCCCGGCGTCCTCGACCAGCTTGCGCTGCACGCGCGGTTCCTGCGTGAACACGATCAGGCCGCTGGCGCCCTTCTCCAGCGGCGTGAAGCATTGCTGCCCCACGAAATGCCGCTGAAGGTGCGGACGCTGGGAGCGGTCGCTTTCGCTGTGCTTCGACGCGACCAGCAAGCGCTCCAGCGGCGCATCGAAGGCGATGCCGGCGGGCTTGTGCAGCAGCAGCGTCACAGGCTCGACAGCCACGGGGCGCGCCCCGCTGGCGATTTCCACCTGTTGTTCGTCGCGCACGCGTCGCGCCGGCACTTCCACGACCTTGCCGTCGACGCGCACCGCGCCGTTCTCGATGAGCAGTTCGGCCTCGCGGCGCGACACGTTGGCCATCGCGGCGACGCGCTTGGCCAGGCGGATGCCTTCTTCCTCCTCGGCGGCGTGCGAGGGAGCACCCCTGGCGCGGCGCTCGTTCATGGCTGCGCCAGCGTGCGAATGCGCTCGACATGGGCCTGCAGCGAGCGTGCCGCCACCGGCCACATGCGCGAAGGCACGTCGTCGTAGGCGATCGGCAACCAGTCTTCCGATGTGCCCTCGGGCTGCTGGCGCATTGCGGCGGCGATCTTGGCCTCGCGCTTGAGGCGGTGCGCCTTGAGCCGCGCGATGGCGGTGCGCGCCTGTCCCAGCACGTAGCCGTGCGCTGGCAGGATGAACTCCACCGCATGCGCCACACAGGCCTCGTCGAGCAGGTCGAGCGACTTCAGGTAGGCCGTCATGTTGCCGTCGGGCGGGTCGATCACGGTGGTGCTGCCGTTCAGGATGTGGTCGCCGCTGAACAGCAGGCCGTCTTCTTCCAGCAGCAGGCACAGGTGATTGGCCGCGTGGCCCGGCGTATGGATCACGCGCAGCGTGTGCGTCGGGGCCGGCACGCCGTCGGGCGGCAACGCGTGCGCGGACAGCGTGATGCGCTCGTCGTTGGCCAGTACGCGGTCCGGCGTGAAACGTGCCGCGGGGCGCGCGCTCGGCGCCGAGGGAAGGCCGAGGATCGGCGGGCGCTGCTTCTTGCACAGCGCCTGCAGCGGCAGCGCGCCCGGGGAATGGTCGGAATGCGAATGGGTGCAGACGATCGCGCGGATGTCGCCCTGGGTGATGCGCCACAGGCGGCCGATGTGGTCGAAGTCGTTCGGGCCGGGGTCGATCACGAGGTAGCCGGTTGCTGCGTCGCCCACGATGTAGGTGTTGGTGCCGGGGCCGGTCATCGCGCCCGGATTGGGCGCAGTCAGGCGCATCACGTTCTTCAGCAGGCGTACCGGTTCCTCGCACTGCCAGTCGAGCGTGTGCACCAACTGGCCATCGGGGCACACCAGCGCGAGTTCGCCGAAGGGCGACTCGTGCTCCATGTAGCGCAACTCCTTGCCGCCCAGCAAGCCGCCGCGCGGGCAACTGGTCCACAGCGGATGCTCGCGCGCGCAGGCGGCGAGCACGGCGTCGACGCTGTCGAAGGCGGCCAGCTTTTCCAGCGTACGCACCGTCGGGAAGATCATGAAGAAGCGCTTCTTCGCATGGCGTTCCAGTGCATCGGCGGGGCGCACCCAGCAGGGCTCGAACTGCTCCGCCTCATCGGCCACCGGCACCTGGCCTTCGGGCATGCGCGCGACGAGGAAGGGCACGTCGAAGCGCTTGGGCATGTCGCGGTCGGTGATCCAGTGCGCGAAGGTGAAGACCTCGTCGGAGGCCAGCCGCAGCCCTTTCACCGCGCATTGGGCGGCCAGCGTCACGGCGGGCGGATTGCCGCGGTCCATGGCGGCCACCTCGGCGCCGCTGACCATGCGGCTGTCGTCGGTGTGGCGCGCGAGCAGCACGCCCAGCTCCTCGAAGCACTCGCGGATGGCCGCGATGGCCTGCGTCATTTGCAGCCGGCTTTGTGTGCGGCGCCGCGCGGCGATCGGTCGCGCCTCCACGTCGTTGTCGTCGATGCGCCCGCCCGGAAAGACGTACGCGCCCGGCGCGAAGCTGGCGTTGTCGGAACGCCGCGTCATCAGGACCTCGATGCCGGCGGGCGTGTCGCGCAGCAGCAGCACCGTCGCGGCGGGCAGCAAAGGGGCGGGCTGGCGTGACGGATGGATTTGTTGGCTTGAGCGGACCATCGCAGCATTATCGGGAGACTGGCCCGCGCGTGCTTTGCCGTGCGGAAACCGGGACTGCGGATAACCCGGATTGCCCACTCGCTTCCGGCGCGGTCCGAATCTTGCGGCGGCTCCAGCCCCGGGCGACCTGAACCGTTCAGGCGGTGTGGGCGCTATGCTCCCCGGAGCCAAGTCAAAGGAGAAGACGACATGCTGAAAAACAGCAAGGCCTTCAGCGGCTATTCGGTCGACGACATGAGCATTGCGCTGTCGTTCTACGGCGAGACGCTGGGCCTGGACGTGTCGGAAGACGACGGCCTGATGAGGCTGCACCTGGCCGGCGGCACCGAGGTGCTGGTGTACGTCAAGCCCAATCACGCGCCGGCCACCTATACCGTGCTCAACTTTCCGGTGAAGAACGTCGACAAGACGGTGACCGCGCTGAAGGAGCGTGGCGTTCGCTTCGAGTCCTACGACATGCCCGGGCTGGAGACCGATTCCAACGACATCTGCCGCGACCCGGGCGGCCCGGTCATCGCGTGGTTCCGCGACCCGGCGGGCAACATCCTCTCGGTGCTGCAGGAGCATTGATGAACTTCCGGCGCGGGACATGGACGTGGCCTCGCTGCTGATCCGCAACGTGCGTCCGGCGGGCGGTGCACCGCTCGACGTGCTGGTGCAGGGCGGGCGCATCGCCGTGCTCGGCCCGGCGTTGCAGGCGCCGACTGGATGCGCGACCGAGGAGGGCGGTGGCGCCTTGCTGCTGCCGGCCCTGGTCGAAGGCCACACCCACCTCGACAAGACGCTGTGGGGCATGGACTGGTACCGCAACGAGGTCGGCCAGCGCCTCTCCGACAAGATCGACAACGAGCGGGCGTTCCGCCATGCGAGCGGCCACGACGCGGCTGGCCAGTCGCTGGCGCTGGCCCGGGCCTTCCTGGCGCTGGGCACGACCCGCTTGCGCACCCATGTGGACATCGACACGCAAGCCGGCCTGCGGCACCTCGAAGGCGTCCTGCAGACGCGCGACGCCATGGCCGCGCTGCAGCAGCAGATCCAGATCGTCGCCTTCCCGCAGTCCGGCCTGCTGATCCGCCCGGGCACGGCCGAATTGCTCGACCGGGCCATGGCGGCCGGCGCCGACGTGCTGGGCGGCCTCGACCCCTGCGCCATCGACGGCGACCCGGTGCGCTCGCTCGATGTGCTGTTCGGCCTGGCCGAGCGCCACGGCTGCCCGCTCGACATCCACCTGCACGAACCCGGTGCGATGGGCGCGTTCTCGCTCGGCCTGATCCTGGACCGCACCCAGGCGCTGGGCCTGCAGAACAAGGTCGCGATCAGCCATGGCTTCTGCCTGGGCGACCTGGCGCCGGCCGAGCGCGACCCGCTGCTCGCGCGCATGGCGGCGCTGGGCGTGGTGCTGGTCACGACCGGCTCGGCCTCGCGCAACGTGCCGCCCCTGATGGTGTGCCGCCATGCGGGCGTGACGGTGTTCGGCGGCAACGACGGCATCCGCGACACCTGGTCGCCCTACGGCAACCCCGACATGCTGGAGCGCGCGATGCTGATCGGCCTGCGCTACAACCTGCGCCGCGATGATGAACTCGATGTCGCGCTCGATTGCGTGACCCACGCCGCCGCGCGCGCTTGCGGATTCGAGGCCTACGGACTGGTGCCGGGTGACCGGGCCGACCTGGTCCTGGTCGATGCGCAGACGGTGGCGCAGGCGGTGGTCGCCAGGCCAGCACGCAAGCTGGTGGTGGCCGGTGGGCAGGTCGTCGCGCGCGACGGCATCCTGATTTGAGGAGAGAACGTTTTGTACGACGAGACATTCATGCGGCGCGCCCTGGCGCTGTCGGCCCGGGCACTCGACACGCCCGGCACCGAACCCTTCGGCGCGGTGGTGGTGAAGGACGGCGCCGTGGTCGGCGAAGGCTTCAACCATTCGGTCGCACATTTCGACCCCACCTCGCATGGCGAGGTGGAAGCCATCCGCGACGCCTGCCGCAAGCTGGAGACGGTGGACCTGTCGGGCTGTGATCTCTATTCCTCGTGCGAGCCCTGCGCGCTGTGCGCGGCGGCGATGCATATCGTGGGCATTCGCAAGCTCTATTACGGTGCGTCGCTGGCGCAGTCGGGGGAGGCGTTTGCGGGTGTGTCCGCGGCCGACCGGCATCCGATCGACGTGGAGACCCTGCGTGCCGAAGCCGGCGCGCCGCTGCACAAGCGCGCGCTGCCGGCGGAGCAGAAACTGGACGGCGAGGCGATCCCCATCCTGCGCGCCTGGGCGGCCTCGCGATAGTTCGGGCGGCTCAGCGGCTCAGTCCCACAGCGGCGCGAGGCCGTCCGGGCTGACGAGGCGCTCCCCGCGGTCGAGCGCCGCGATCTGCGCCATCTCCTCGTTGCTGAGATGCAGCGCTTGCGCCTTCAGGTTGCTTTCCAGGTTGGCCGCTTTCGTGGACGACGGAATCACCGCATGTCCGAGTTGCATCGCCCAGGCCAGCGCCACCTGCGCGGTCGTGGCGCCGCGGGCCAGGGCGATGCGCTGCAGCACCGGGTCGCCCAGCACCTTGCCGTAGGCCAGCGTCATGTAAGAGCTGATGCCGATGCCCTGGCGGCGTGCAAAGTCCGCGAGCTTGCGGTTCTGCAGGTAGGGATGCAATTCGACCTGGTTTGTCGCGATCGCCTGCGCACCCACCGCGTCGATGGCCTGCCGCATCAGGTCGATGTTGAAATTCGACACGCCGATGCGCTTCGTCAGCCCCTGCGCCTTGGCTTCGGCCAGCGCGCGCATGAATTCGGCCACCGGCACCGCGTTGGCGGGCGAGGGCCAGTGGATCAGCGTCAGGTCGACATGGTCGGTGCGCAACTTCGCGAGGCTGTCCTTCAGGCTCTGCGCGAGCTTGGCCTTGGGATAGTTGTCGGTCCAGATCTTGGTGGTGATGAAGAGGTCCTCGCGCGCGACGCCGCTCTCGGCAATCGCCTGGCCCACCTCGGCCTCGTTGCCGTAGATCTGCGCCGTGTCGATGAGCCGAAAGCCGAGCGAAAGGCCGGTCTTCACCGAGTCGATGACGGTCTGGCCGGTCAGGCGGAAGGTGCCGAGGCCGAAGAGGGGAATGCTGTTGTTGGTGTTCATGGTAGGAGTATTTGAATGCGGGATTTGAAAGGGTTCATTCCTCAACGCAGCATGGAAGGGGAGCGAGGGCTGTGCGGGGGCACCCGCGGATCCGGCTTTGCCGGGCCGCCGGGTGCGCCCCCTGGAGGGGATGCGCCGAAGGCGCTGCGGGGGTGGGCCAGCCTGCGGTCGAGCACGCCGCTCCATTGCGTCAGCGCAAGAGACACCAGCACCACCAGCGCGCCGATCCAGGGCGTATGCATCAGCCCCAGATGCGTGACGATCAGGCCGCCGGCCCAGGCCGCGCCGGCAATGCCGAGGTTGAAGGCCGCGATGTTGAGGCCCGAGGCCACGTCGACGGCCTGCGGCGTGAAACGCTCGGCCTGCTTGACGACGTAGACCTGCAGCCCCGGCACGTTGCCGAACGCGACCGCGCCCCAGGCCAGCACGGTCAGCAGGGCCAGCCACTTGTGTGGCGCTGTGAAGTTGAAGACCAGCAGCACCACGGCCAGCAGCGCAAAGATGATGCGCAGCGCCGGGATCGGCCCCATGCGGTCGGCCAGCTTGCCGCCCCAGATGTTGCCGACGGCGACGGACACGCCGTAGACCAGCATCACCCAGCCCACCGCGCCGGGGCTGAAGCCCGAGACTTCGGTGAGGATCGGCGCGAGGAAGGTGAACGGAATGAAGGTGCCGCCATAGCCGATGGCCGTCTTGGCATAGACCAGCAGCAGGCGCGGCTCGGCCAGCACCTTGGCCTGTTGCGCCAGCGAGGCCGGCGGCGTGTGGCGAATGTCCTTCGGCACGAACATCCAGCTGCCGATGAACGCGATCACACCCAGTGCCGACACGGCCAGGAAGGTCTCGCGCCAGCCGAAGTGCTGGCCGATGAAAGTGCCCAGCGGCACGCCCGTGACCAGCGCCACGGTGAGGCCGGTGAACATGATCGCGATGGCGCTGGCGGCCTTGTCCCCGGCGACCAGCCCGGTCGCGATGGTCGAGCCGATCGAGAAGAACACGCCGTGCGCGAGGCCGGTGAGCACGCGCGCGGCCACCAGCGTCTCGTAGCTCGGCGCCTGCCAGGCCAGCAGGTTGCCCGCGGTGAACAAGGCCATCAGGCCGAGCAGCAACAGCTTGCGCGGCACCTTGCCGGTGAGCGCGGTGAGCACCGGCGCACCGATGGCGACGCCGAGCGCATAGAGGCTGACCAGCAGGCCAGCCGACGGAATGTCGATGCCGAGGTCCGCGGCAACGGTGGGAAGCAGGCCGACGATCACGAACTCGGTCGTGCCGATGGCAAAGGCGCTGAGCGTCAGCGCGAAAAGGGCAATGGGCATGAAAGGCAACTCCTGTGGGATGGCATGGAGTGTCGGCCGATCGTCTTTGCAGAAAAACCCGTCAGTCGGCACAATTCTGTTGACTGCGAGTCAACAATGAAAACTACCCTCGAGGAATTGCAGGCCTTTGCCGCCGTGGTCGGCACGGGCTCCATCACGGCCGCGGCCGACCAGCTGGGGCAGACCGTCTCTGGCGTGAGCCGCGCGCTCGCCCGCCTGGAAAAGAAGCTCGACACCACCCTGCTGCGCCGGACCACGCGCCGCATCGAGCTCACCGAGGAAGGCCATGCCTTCCTCGTCCACGCCCGCGCCATCCTGGCCTCGATCGACGATGCCGAGGAGCACATGGCCGCGCGCCGCCAGCAGCCCGCCGGGCGCTTGCGCGTGAACGCCGCCACGCCCTTCATGCTGCATGCCATCCTGCCGCTGGTGCCCGAGTTCCGCCGCACGTACCCGCAGATCGCGCTGGAGCTCAACACCGACGAGCTCAACATCGACCTGCTGGAGCGGCGCACCGATGTCGCCATCCGCATCGGAGAGCTGCGCGATTCCACGCTGCACGCACGGCCGCTCGCGATCAGCCGGTTGCGTGTGCTCGCAAGTCCGGCCTACCTCAAGGCGCACGGCCGTCCCAAGGCGGTGGCCGACCTCGGCAAGCACACGTTGCTCGGTTTCACGCACCTCGATTCCTTGAACCGCTGGCCCTTGCGCGGCACGCATGGCGACGAATGGGCCATCACACCGACGATCGGCGCCTCCAACGGCGAGACGCTGCGCCACCTGGCCTTGCAGGGCAGCGGCATCGTCTGCCTGTCGGACTTCATGACGGCCGGAGATCGAGCGCGAGGCGACCTGGTGCAGGTGCTTGCGAAGGACACCGTCGATGTGCGGCAGGCCATCAACGCCGTCTACTACCGCAACACGCAGTTGGCGGCGCGCATCGCCTGCTTCCTGGACTTCCTCGCCGCGCGCTTCGGCGGAGGGGCAGGGTGCTGGTCTCGGAAGGTGTGAAGATTTCGTAGCGAGGGCGCCGATGTCGGGTCGAGGACCGGAACCGCACTCTCGTGCGGTGAGGACCGCAGGCCCGAGATCGGCGTCCGCAGTAGAAAGATTCAGACCTTCTCAGGCGTCCGGCAAGGATTCGAGCTTGATGCGATAGCGCAGCTCGCGGTTGCCGCCGATGGCGGGCACGGTGATGAATTCCTCGACCAGCACGCCGCCGTTGCGCGCGATCACGCGTTGCGACGCCAGGTTGTCCGGCGTCGTCGTGATCTCGACGTAGCGCAGGCCTTCGGCGACTGCGTCGCGCAACAGCAGCCGCAAGGCTTCCGTGGCGTAGCCGCGCCCGCTCTTCCACGGCACCACGCCGTAGCCGATGTGGCCCAGGCAATACGGCGGCAAGGCGTTGCTTCCCTTCTGCCAGCGCAAGCCGATGCTGCCGCAGAACTCGCCGTCCCAGATCCAGCGCCGATAGCCCGGCAGCTTGGGCACGGTCGAGCCGTCGGGCATCGTCACCGGCGGGCCAGCACCTTCGCGGTCGACCAGGCCGGCCAGGAAGGCGTCCGCGTCGCGCCGTATCTGTTCGATTTCCTCGCGCCCGGCGTCGGCACGGAGGTTGTTGGGTGACCAGCCGCGCTCCAGTGCCGCGAGGTAGCCTGGCAGGAATGCGCGTGACCCGGCCAGACCAGGCGAGGCAATGATGAGGGCGTGCGGGTGTTCATCGCGTGACGGTAACTCGTGCGTGCCTGGGAACCACGGGAGGTGATCCTGCGCACCGCTATTTGGATGGCGATTGCCCCGCGTCTCGTCCGAGGCACCTTCGGCCTATGTCATGTCGCACAGAGGGGCACACCGCCAGTGGGACGGCCGGGGGCTACCATGCAAGCCATCGATAAATGGCAAAACGGGGAAACCATGAACTGGCTGGAACGCACGCAATTCACATGCGGACTGCTGCTTGGCGTGGCCACCGTGGCCGGCTGCCAGATGCGCGGCGACGTTCGGCCCTTGTCTTCCGAACTGCCGCCGCCGCCGAATTTCGCCGGCACCATGCCCCAGGAATGCCGCGCCACCGAAGCCCGCTTTGCGCTGGGCAAGCCGATCGACGCAAGCACACTCGAGGAAATGCGTCTGCGTGCCGGCGCCCGCAGCGCCCGCAGCGTGCGCCCGACCGATCCGCCCCCGCGCGACGTGGATGCCACTCGCCTGAACGTCGATATCGAAGCGAGTGGTCGCATCGTCGGCGCGCGCTGCGGCTGATGAGGGAGACTCTGATCAGGTCCCCCGCGGACCGCGCATCCTCTGCCCGGGCGGTCTGCGGCGTTGCAGATCCTCGCCATGGCTTGGGCCATGGCTGCGGTTTGCGCCTTGCATCCCATCCCGAGCCGAGGCGCGCGTCCTCGCGGGGGACTTGATCAGAGTCTCCTGAGCGCCGCCTTCAGTCGCTGACCTCGCATGCATTCGGCGCAAGCCGTCCCGACACGCCGATCGGCGTGCGGATGGCGATGCGCGAGCGAGGCATGTACCGGTGGAGCAGGTGCTCGATGTCGATGTAGCCACCCGCGTTCAGCCGCTCGACCATGCGCTCGATCATCTGCCCGTAGGCGCTGCGCACCACGGGCAGCAGGCAGGCATCGAAGGACCAGAGGCGCGACATCAGCTGGAAGTTGTCCGCGGCGTCGTTGCCCGTCACCTCCGGCGCAAACTGGCTCGCGTACCGGCCCGAGAAGACCATTTGTCCGCGGTAGCCCGGATCACCGTAGTCGCCGATGCAGAAGCGCTCGTCCAGCCGATACCTCCCTGACAGCTTGAAGATTCGATCGACCCCGTCCAGCAGCGCTTCCTGGCTGTGCAGGAAATGCTGGAAGCAGGTCATCTCGGTCAGGTTCTTGACCACGTCGGGATTGGGCGCCTTGTAGATCGCCTGCACGTCGTGCAGCCCCGAGTAGTCGAACAGCCGCGTCACCGCCGGCGACAGCACGCGGGCCTGCGCCGGCTGCAGGCCGTCGCCGCACATGTCCAGCAGATGGATGGCCGCATCCGGCACGCGCTGGCGGATCGAATCGATCGTGCCGATCGTGTCTCGCAGTCGCTCCTCGGGCGCGAACATGCCGGACCTGGCGTTGATCGCGCTCGTCACGATGAAGGCAGCCTGCATGCCGCGCAGGATAATCGCGCCCATGCGAATTCGCTTCACCAAGATGCAAGGGGCCGGCAATGACTTTGTCGTGCTCGACGAGACCCGTGGCAGCCTCGGGCTCACGGCTGCGCAATACCGCTTCCTCGGCAACCGCCACTTCGGCGTCGGCGCCGACCAGATCCTGACCGTGCGGCCCTCGCCCGCGCCGGGCATCGATTTCCAGTACGTGATCCACAACGCGGACGGCGGCGAGGTGGAGCAGTGCGGCAACGGTGCACGCTGCTTCATGCGCTTCGTGCGCGAGCGCGGCCTCACCACCAAGGAGGCAGTGCGCGCGCAGACGCTGTCTGGCGTCATCGAGCCCCGCATGGGCGCCGATGGCCGGGTCACCGTCGACATGGGCGCGCCTGTCTTCGAGCCCGAGAAGGTGCCCTTCGACCCGGCCGGCCTCACGCCGCAGCCCGAAGGCGCCTGGGAAACCTGGCACCTGGCCATCAGCACCCATGCCGAGAGCGCCATCCTTCCCGTCACCGTGCTGTCGATGGGCAATCCGCATGCGGTGCAGGTCGTGAACGACGTCGACACTGCGCCAGTCGCCACGCAAGGCCCGCTCATCGAGCACCACCCGCGCTTCCCGCAACGCGTCAACGCCGGCTTCATGCAGGTCGTGAGCCGCTCGCGGATCCGCTTGCGCGTATTCGAGCGCGGCGCCGGCGAGACGCTGGCTTGCGGCACCGGGGCTTGCGCGGCGGTGGTGTCGGGCATCCGACTCGGCCTGCTCGACAATCGCGTCGACGTGGAAACGCGCGGGGGGCTCCTCACCATCGAATGGGCGGGCGTTGGCCTGCCCGTGTTCATGACCGGCCCGGCCGTGACCGTGTTCGAAGGCGACATCGAGGTACCCGAGCAGCCATGAAACCCACCCATTCCGACGCCATGAACCCGATCACCGAAGACGACATCGCCAACTACCTCGCCAACACGCCGGACTTCTTCGAACGCCATGCGCAACTGCTTTCGCAGGTGCAACTGACCAGCCCGCACGGCAACCGTGCCGTCAGCCTGCAGGAGCGCCAGGCCGAGATGCTGCGCGAGAAGATCAAGGCGCTGGAGCACCGCGTGATGGACATGGTGCGCCACGGCACCGAGAACGTCGTCACCGCCGACCGGCTGCAGCGCTGGACAAGAGGCTTGCTCACCACGCGCGATGCGCGCGGCCTGCCCTGGCAGATCGCGGCCGACCTGCAGACGCTGTTCATGGTGCCGCAGACCGCCATCAAGGTGTGGGACTGCGACGCGACCTACTGGAGCGAGGGCTATGCCCAGTGGGTCACCGACGACGTGAAGACGCTGGCCACCTCGCTCACCGCACCGTACTGCGGGCTCAATTCCGGCTTCGAGGCGGCCAACTGGCTGGGCGATGCGCGCGCGGCCGTGTCGATCGCGCTGATCCCCCTGCGCGCCGAGCCGGGCGCGCCGGCCTTCGGCCTGCTGGTGCTCGCATCGCCCGATGCGCAGCGCTTCAACCCCGAGATGGGCACCGACTTCCTCGAACGCATCGCCGACCTGGCGTCGGCAGCGCTCTCGCGGCTGCGGCCTTGACGCTGCTGGCCCGCGCCATGGCATGGCGCTGGCGTCTGCTGGGCGCGGCGCTTCTCCTTTGCGCGCTGCATGTGGCGCTGGCCGCCATGATCTGGCAGCACGCGAGCGAACGCATCGCGCATCCGCCCACGGGTACGGCCGATGGCGCCCTGGTGCTCGGCAACCGGGCCTATGTGGGCGGCGAGATCAATCCCTGCCTCACCAACCGCGTCGACCGCGGCATCGAGCTCGCACGCAGCGGCCAGGTGCGGCAACTGGTCGTGTCGGGCGGCAAGGACATCGAGGACGCGCGCATCGAGGCACAGGTGATGGAGGCCTATGCGCGGGAGACTGGCTTCAGCGGCCCCGTGCTGAAGGAGGCGCTGTCGTCGTCGACGCGGCAGAACCTCGCCATGTCATGGCCGGTGCTGGAGGCTGCCGGCATCAAGCGCGTGATCGTCGTTTCCGACCCGTACCACCTCTGGCGGATCGAGCGGCTGGCGCGTGCGAGCGGATTCGACCGCGCCTTCGACGTGCAATACGCGGCGGCGTCGCCGACTTGCGGGAAAAGCCCCTTCCTGTTCTTCAAGGGCGTGGTGCGCGAGCCGCTGGCGATCGTCAACAATGCGCTGGCCGGGTATTTCTGACGGCCAACGCGTGCCTGGAAGGAAATTCGCTGTGGATTCGGACCTGATCGAGCGCTATCTGGAACATGTGCGCGTGGAACGCCGGCTGGCCGCGCGCACGGTCGAGCTGTATGCGATCCACCTGCGCACGCTGGCCGAAAAGGCCGCCGCGGCGAGCCTGCCGCTGCAACAGGTGCAGACCGCCCACATCCGGCGCTGGATGGCCCAGCTTCACGCGGCAGGGCGCGAGTCGCGCGGCATCGCGCTGGTGCTGTCGTGCTGGCGCAGCTTCTATCGCTGGCTGGGCAACGAGCGCCTGGTCGATGCCAATCCGGTGCAGGACGTGCACGCACCCAAGGCCGACCGTCCGCTGCCCAAGGCATTGGCCGTCGACGACGCCGTGCGGCTGGCGGAACACCGCGATCCTGAGGCCGACCCGTGGACGGAGGCGCGCGACCACGCGATCGTCGAACTGCTCTATGGCTGTGGCCTGCGCGTGAGTGAACTGGTCGGGCTCGACGTGCGGGCCAGCGCGGTGGCGCGCGGCTGGGTCGACCTGGCCGCTGGCGAAGCGCATGTGCTTGGCAAGGGTGGCAAGCGCCGCAGCGTGCCGGTGGGCGCCAAGGCCCGTGAAGCGGTGGGGGCCTGGCTGGCCGTGCGCGACGACTGCGCCGCGCTGCCGGCGGCCACCCTGCGCGACCCGGTCGGCGCCACGGCCCTCTTCATCGGCCGCAATGGCGCGCGGTTCTCGGCGCAGGCGGTGTGGAAGGCCTTGCGCCTGCGCAGCCTGAAGGCCGGCTTGCCGGCGCCGGTCCATCCGCACATGCTGCGGCACTCCTTCGCGAGTCACCTGCTGCAGTCGAGCAGCGACCTGCGCGCTGTGCAGGAGTTGCTCGGCCACGCCAACATCACCACCACGCAGGTCTACACGCGGCTGGATTTCCAGCACCTGGCCAAGGCGTATGACGCGGCCCATCCACGCGCCAAGGCGCGCCCCGAGACACGAAAGGCCAGGAAGGCCTGAACAACATCACCAGGGAACCCCCATGAAAGCATTGCGGCTGCGGCCGGGCAAGGAGCGGTCGCTGCTGCGCCGCCATCCATGGATCTTCGAATCGGCCATTGCCAAGGGCGGCGGGGACGCGGGCGAGACGGTGCGCGTCGAGTCGCATGAAGGCAAGTTCCTCGCATGGGCCGCATTCAGCCCCGCATCGAAGATCCGTGCCCGCGCCTGGAGCTTCGACGAAGCCCAGCGCATCGATGCCGCCTTCTTCGCCGGGCGTGTCGCTCGGGCGGTGCAGGCGCGCGGCCTGTTCGACTTGCAGAGCGACGGCGTGCGTCTGGTCCACGGCGAGGCCGACGGCCTGCCCGGGCTGATCGTCGACCGCTACGGCGACACGCTGGTTGCGCAATTCCTGTCGGCCGGCGTCGAGCGCTGGAAGGCAGTGCTGCCCGATGCCTTGCTCGCCGCCACCGGCTTGACCAGGCTCTACGAGCGTTCCGACGCCAGCGGCCGCGAGCGGGAAGGCCTGAAACCGACCACCGGCTGGCTGCGCGGCGACGGTCCGACCGAGCTCACCATCCGCGAGCACGAGTGGCAACTCTCGCTCGACATCGCCACCGGCCACAAGACCGGCTTCTACCTCGACCAGCGCGACAGCCGGAAGCGTTTCGCGGAGATCGCGGGGCATCGCAAGTTCCGCCGCGTGTTGAACTGCTTCTGCTACACGGGCGGATTCACCGTCGCGGCGCTATCCGGCCTGCGTGCCGCCGATGCGTTGGAAGGAGCGGTGTTGACCTCGGTCGATTCCTCGTTGCCCGCACTCCAGCGCGCCGAAGCGCATGTCGCGCTCAACGGATTCGCCGGCGCCGACAACCAGTACCTCGACGCCGACGTCAACGCCACCTTGCGCCGCTTCATCGCGGACGGCAAGACCTTCGACGCCATCGTGCTGGACCCGCCGAAGTTCGCCCCGACGGTCGCCCATGCCGAGCGCGCCGCCCGCGCCTACAAGGACATCAACCGCCTGGCCCTTCAGTTGCTGGTGCCCGGCGGCGTGCTGCTGACCTTCTCGTGCTCCGGCGGCATCAGCGCCGACCTGTTCCACAAGATCGTCGCCTCGGCGGGTATCGACGCCGGCGTCGACGGCTACATCAGCGAGCGCCTCGGCGCCGCGCCGGACCATCCGATGACCATCGAGTTCCCGGAGGGCGAGTACCTCAAGGGGCTGGTGGTGGTGCGCCGGCCGGCGTGAATTCGGGCAGCCGAACGCCGAAGTCGCAAAGGTTTCGCAGAAGGCGCAAAAAAGAGAATCAAAGAATTCCTTGAGTATTTCTTTGTCTTCCTTCTGCGACCTCTGCGAAACCTTTGCGACTTCGGCGTTCGGCTGCCCGCTCCCGCATCCCGGCAAGCCCAACCCCACGACAGCAGACCTATTCCCCGCCCGCTAAACTTTCCGCCCTTTCCCTGTTTTCGCGACCGGAGCACCTCATGGCCCTCATCCCCGCCACCATCCTCACCGGCTTCCTCGGCTCCGGAAAAACCACCTTGTTGAAGCGCATCCTGACCGAGGCGCACGGCCAGAAGATCGCCGTCATCGAGAACGAGTTCGGCGAGGAGAACATCGACAGCGACATCCTCGTCACCGAGTCGAAGGAGCAGATCGTGCAGATGAGCAACGGCTGCATCTGCTGCACCATCCGCGAAGACCTGCGCGAGGCGCTGCAGGTGCTGGCTGCCAAGAAGCGCAAGGGGCTGCTCGACTTCGACCGCGTGGTCATCGAGACCACCGGCCTGGCCGACCCCGGCCCCGTTGCGCAGACCTTCTTCATGGACGACGAGATCGCCGAAAGCTACCTGCTCGACTCGATCCTGACGCTGGTCGATGCCAAGCACGCACCCCAGCAGCTCAATGACCGGCAGGAGGCCCGCCGCCAGGTCGGCTTCGCCGACCAGATCTTCATCAGCAAGAGCGACCTGGTCGCCGCCGACGAGACCGAGGCGCTGATCCATCGCCTGAAGCACATGAACCCCCGCGCGCCGCAGCAGAAGGTGCATTTCGGCGAGGTGCCGCTGTCTTCGGTGTTCGACCTGCGCGGCTTCAACCTGAATGCCAAGCTCGACATCGACCCCGACTTCCTCAAGGAAGACGACCACGATCACCACGATCACGAACACGGCGAGAACTGCGACCACCCTTCGCATGCGCACGAAGGCCACGGCCACCATCACCACACGGACGACGACGTCAAGAGCTTCGTCTACAGGTCCGACCGCCCCTTCGACCCGGCCCGGCTGGAGGACTTCCTCGGCGCCATCGTCAACATCTACGGCCCGCGCATGCTGCGCTACAAGGGCGTGCTGAACATGAAGGGCACCGAGCGCAAGGTGATCTTCCAGGGCGTGCACCAATTGATGGGCAGCGACCTCGGCCCGGCCTGGGGCGCGGACGAAGCCCGCCAGAGCCGCATGGTGTTCATCGGCATCGAACTGCCGCGCGAGATCCTGGAACAGGGTCTCGACCAGTGCCTGGTTTAGCCTTTGCCCCAGGTCGCTGCGCCACCGCGTGACGCGACTCCCGCCCCCTCACCGGGGCCGACATCGGTGGCCCGGCAGAGCCGGTTCCACGATGTCCCTGGTGAAGAGCCGCCCGCGCGCACCCCGAGGCTGCCCCATCGCGGGTGATACCGACAGCCCGAAGGAACTGGTTTCGCGATGTTCCGGACGTGAAATGATCCGGGGGGAGCGTTATCGGCCGCAACTCGACACTTTCGTCTATACAATCGCGCGCCTGTTCCGGGAGCCGCTTTCGTTTGCCATGCAGAAGAGAAGTCACTACCGGCACAGTAGAGAGCGCGTTCGTGGTCTGAATTCGGGGGTATAACCCGTGGTCGCTGCTGGCGAGCTTGCACTAAAAATCGGGAACCCGCGAGGCATGTGTTCGCCAACGTTCTTGCGGGGAGAGTACCTGTAGAGCGCGATCCAGCCCGTCCTAGGAGCCAGTACCGTGAAGAAACCCGCCGCCGAGGCAGCGCCCGCCACACCGGCCGTCAAGAAGACAGCCGGCAAGGAGGCTGCGCCAGAAGCGCCCAAGGCTTCCGCCACGAAACCCGGCCCCGCCCCGCCCCCCCTCGCCAAATCCGCAAAACCGGCCAGTCATCCTGCCGTCCCTTCCGCTTCTGTCACGACCCCCATGAAAAAAACGGCTGCCGCCCCCACTCCCGCTCCGGCCCCTGTCACGCCGGCCCCCCGCGTTGGACGCGTTTCGCGCCTGTCCCAGCTGACTGTGCCGTCCATGGCCCAGTCCGTGGCCTCGACCGCCGCCAAGTCCAGCTTCACGCAGGTCGCATCGACCGCGCTGGTGCCGCCGCCGCACGTCGCGCTCAAGAAAGACCCCAAGCTTGCCAACAACTGGAAGACAAAGACGCCGGAACAGTTGAGCGATGCCGAAGTCATCGCCATGCCCGACAGCGAGTACATGAACGACAAGCAGATGGCCTTCTTCCGCCTCAAGCTGGTGGGCCTCAAGCAGGGCATCCTCGAGAACGCCGGCGAAACCACCGAGCACCTGCGCGAAGACACGGTCGTGGTGCCCGATCCGGCCGACCGCGCCACCATCGAGGAAGAGCATGCCCTCGAACTGCGCACCCGTGACCGTGAGCGCAAGCTGCTGAAGAAGATCGAGCAGTCGATCCAGCGCATCGACGCCGGCGACTACGGCTACTGCGACGAGACCGGCGAGCCGATCGGCGTCGGCCGCCTGCTGGCCCGACCCACGGCCACCCTTTCCCTCGAAGCGCAACAGCGCCGAGAGCTCAAGCAGAAGATGTTCGGCGACTAAGAAATGGCCAAAGAGGAGCCCGGCCGCCTGCTGTCCAAAGTAGCCAAGTTCGTCCGCAACCCGCTCAAGGACTGGGCGGAACTGGATGAGCAGGATGCTGGCTCGTCCGACACTGGCTACAGCCGGGAGATGCTCAAGGAAATGATCGAGCGGCGTCAGCGCAACGACTTCGTGCGCCGGCGCGAGTTCGACATGCTGCGCAAGCTCCGCCAGCGCGAAGCCTCCGGTTCGCGCGAGGCCACACCGTCCTCCTTCAGCATCAGCAGCACCACCGGCAAGACTGCAGGCCGCGCACTCACGCTCAAGAAGATCGACGAGATCGAAGAGCAGATGTCGCAGCAATGGTGGAAGAACCGGCAGCAAGGCTCCAACGGCGAACCGATGACTCCCGCCGCCATGGCGGCGCAGCAGGCGCGCGCCTACGCCGACACCGAGCCGGGCCAGGCGCCACCCGTCGCTGGCGACGCGGCGTCCGGGGAGTCGCACCTGCCCCGCCCGCCAGGTATCGACAGCGGCCTCGAGGAAGCCGCGATCCGTTTCGCGCACGGCGACGACCCCGGCGCCGAGGCCATCCTGCTCCAGACACTGGCGCCCGAGGCGCCGCAGGCCGACAACGTCGAGATCTGGCGCGCGCTGCTCGACTTCTATCGGGCCACTGGCGACTTCGACAAGTTCTCGCAGACCAGCATGCGCTATGCCCAGCGCTTCAAGAAGCCGGGCCCCGAATGGATTTCGCTGCGTGCCCTGGCGCGGGAAGTGCAGGTGGCCGGTGCGGCCGAACTCGACAGCCGCGGCGCCGGCGGGCCGGACGGGGCGGACTGGTCCTGCCCCGAGCAACTCACCCGAGGCGGCCTCGCCGGACTGACGCAGGCCCTCTCGGGCGCCGGCCCGGTCTGGACCCTCGAATGGCACAACCTGGCCGGCATCCATGCCGAAGCCGCCGGTCCCTTGCGTGCGCTGATGGAGCATTGGGCCGCATCGCCGGTGCAGCTGCGATTCGCGGGCGCCGAGCAGCTGCTGGCCGTGCTGGCCGCGGCCACGCCCACCAACAACCGCAACACCGAGCCGGTCTGGTGGCAGTTGCGCATGGCCATCCTGCGCGTGATGAACGATGTCGACGGCTTCGAGTTGACTGCGCTCAACTACTGCATCACCTACGAGGTGTCGCCGCCTCCATGGGAAGACCCCGCTGGCAGCTATGCCGCGGCGGATCTGGCAGCGGCGCCGCAGCCGAAGCCGTCGGGCATGTCGCTGGCCAGCATGCGCATGGGCCTCGGGACTTCCGTCGAACCGGCGCCGGCGCCCGCCGTCGCGGGCCACCGCCTGCTGGTGGGTGAGTTGACTGGCGAATGCCACGACGTGCTGCACGAGCTCGACGCGGAACTGGTCGATGCGCAGGTGCCAACGGTGTCGTGCGCCGCCCTGGTCCGCATGGACTTTGCGGCGGCTGGCACATTGCTCAACTGGGCAATGGCGCGCGCCGCACGCGGCCAGCGTGTCGAGTTCGTGGATGTGCAGCGCATGCTCGCCGCCTTCTTCAAGGTGATCGGCATTGCCGATCACGCCTCGGTCGCGGTGCGCTCGAATTAACAGGCAAGGGGCTTGCATCGCCCCTCGACAACCCCAGATGGCTTCGATGGAACAGTTTCACGGAACGACGATCGTCAGCGTGCGCCGCAAGACCCCTGACGGCGACCAGGTCGCGATCGGCGGCGACGGCCAGGTCACGCTGGGCAACATCGTCATCAAGGGCACTGCGCGCAAGGTGCGGCGGCTCTATCACGGCAAGGTGCTGGTGGGCTTCGCCGGGGCCACGGCCGATGCCTTCACGCTGTTCGAGCGTTTCGAGGCCAAGCTCGAGAAGCACCAGGGCCAGCTGGCCCGCGCCGCGATCGAACTCACCAAGGACTGGCGCACAGACCGCGTGCTGCGCCGCCTCGAAGCCATGCTCGCCGTGGCCGATGCAACCACTTCCCTGATCATCACCGGCAACGGCGACGTGCTGGAGCCGGAAGGCGGCATCGTGGCCATCGGCTCGGGCGGCGCCTACGCGCAGTCGGCGGCCAAGGCCCTGCTGGACCACACCGACATGCCGGCCGACCAGATCGTCAAGCGCTCGCTCGAGATCGCGGGCGAGCTCTGCATCTACACCAACATGAACCACACCGTCGAGGTGTTGTAGCCCACCCCCAAGCTGCGCGCACTGCGTGCGCTCCGCCAACCCCTTCGAGGGGACGCCGCTCGCGGCCCGGCCATGCCGGTTCCGCGGCGACCGCTGGAAAGGGGGCTGCATGCGCATAGACAACCAAAAGATTCGTTGCCATGTCCATGACCCCCCAGGAAATCGTTTCTGAACTCGACAACCACATCGTTGGCCAGCCGCAGGCCAAGCGCGCCGTGGCCATCGCGCTGCGCAACCGCTGGCGCCGCCAGCAGGTGGACGACAAGCTGCGCGCCGAGATCACGCCAAAGAACATCCTCATGATCGGCCCGACGGGCGTCGGCAAGACCGAGATCGCGCGCCGGCTGGCCCGCCTGGCCGATGCGCCCTTCATCAAGGTCGAGGCGACCAAGTTCACCGAGGTGGGCTATGTCGGCAAGGACGTCGATTCGATCATTCGCGACCTGGCCGAGATCGCGGTCAAGCAGACCCGCGAAAGCGAGAGCGCCAAGGTGCGCATGCGGGCGGAGGACGCGGCAGAAGACCGCATCCTGGACGTGCTGCTGCCCTCGGCGCGCAACGCCGAGGGCGTGGTCGAGGCCGACAGCAACAACGCCACCCGGCAGGCTTTCCGCAAGAAGCTGCGCGAGCATCAACTCGACGACAAGGAAATCGAGATCGACCTGGCCGAGGCGCGCGCGCCGCTCGAGATCATGGGCCCGGCCGGCATGGAGGAAATGACCGAGCAGTTGCGCGGCATGTTCGGCCAGCTCGGCAACCAGAAGCGCAAGACCCGCAAGCTCAAGATCTCCGAAGCCTTGCGGCTCCTCATCGACGAGGAAGCCGGCAAGTTGCTGAACGAAGACGAAGTGCGCGCGCAGGCCATCACCAGCGCCGAGCAGAACGGCATCGTCTTCATCGACGAGATCGACAAGGTGGCCACGCGCAGCGAATCGCAGGGCAGCCCCGATGTGTCGCGCCAGGGCGTGCAGCGCGACCTGCTGCCGCTGGTCGAGGGCACCGCCGTCAGCACCAAGTACGGCGTGGTGCGCACCGACCACATCCTGTTCATCGCCAGCGGCGCCTTTCACCTGAGCAAGCCGAGCGATCTGATCCCTGAACTGCAGGGGCGCTTTCCGATCCGGGTGGAACTGTCGTCGCTCTCGGTCTCCGACTTCGAGAGCATCCTCACGCAGACCCGCGCCTCGCTGGTCAAGCAATACCAGGCCTTGCTCGCTACCGAAGGCGTCACGCTGGAATTCACGCCCGAAGGCATCACGCGACTCGCCAGCATCGCCTTCGAGGTCAACGAGCGCACCGAGAACATCGGCGCCCGCCGACTTTCGACGGTGATGGAGCGCCTGCTCGACGAAGTCAGCTTCGACGCGACCAAGCTCGAAGGGCAGACCGTTCGCATCGACGCGGCCTACGTCGACGCCCGCCTGCAGGCATTAAGTCACGACGAGGACCTTTCCCGGTTCATCCTGTAAGCAACAACTGCGGCTGCAGCCGCTTCACGCAACACATTCATTGCGTGAGCTAAGTGCTTCATTTGCAACGACATTCGCGTTTTCCAGCCTGCGAAAACACCGCTAAGTCGTTGATTCCATTGCAAAAAATTGCCGCGACCGCCTGTTGCGACGTACTTGTTTCCTGCTACAGTGCAAAAAAGTGCATTTAAGTGGGAAAAAGTGTCTGTAGAAGCTCCGTTTTGGAGGTTTTCAGCGTCTCACAACCAAGGTCGTTTTCGTGTTTCAAGGCGCTTCATCGCTGAATCTGGATGCAAAGGGGAGGCTGTCCGTGCCGACCCGGCACCGTGACGTCCTCAGCGCGACCGCCAACGGCCAACTCACCATCACGCGCCACCCGCACGGCTGCCTGATGATCTTTCCGCGTCCCGCATGGGAGCAGTTTCGCGAGCGCATCGCCGCCATGCCGCTCAAGGACCAATGGCTCAAGCGCCTGTTCCTCGGCAATGCGATGGACGTCGACATGGACGGCACCGGCCGCATCCTGGTTTCGCCGGAGTTGCGCGCGGCGGCCAGCATCGGCAAGGACACCTTGCTGCTCGGCATGGGCAGCCATTTCGAGCTCTGGGACAAGGCCACGCACGACGCCAAGGAAGCCGAGGCACTGGCCGCCGGCATGGCCGAGGGCGCGTTCCAGGACTTGGCCTTCTGAAGGCGATCGTGGACAACGCATGGACCCACACGACCGTCTTGTTGAACGAAGCGGTCGAAGCCCTGTTTGCCGACGCACCGGCAGCAGCGGGCACCTACGTGGACGCCACCTTCGGGAGGGGAGGCCATTCCCGGCTCATCCTCTCAAGACTGGCGCCGGATGGCCGCCTCATCGCGTTCGACAAGGACGCGGAAGCGGTCGCCGAAGCAACGCGCATCACGGATGCGCGTTTTTCCATCCGTCACCAGGGCTTCCGGGACCTGGGCGAGTTGCCGTCCGGCAGCGTGGCCGGCCTGCTGATGGACCTGGGCATCAGTTCGCCCCAGATCGACAACCCGGCGCGCGGATTCAGTTTTCGATTCGACGGCCCGCTCGACATGCGCATGGACACCACGCGCGGCGAGAGCGTGGCCGACTGGCTGGCAACAGCCGAACAACAGCAGATTGCCGAGGTAATACGTGACTATGGCGAAGAACGGTTTGCTGTTCCGATTGCAAAGGCGATTGTTGCTCGCCGACAGGAACGGAGCCCAGTTTCAACCACCACCGAACTGGCCGAGCTCGTGGCTGGCGCGGTCAAAACCCGCGAGCAGGGCCAGAACCCTGCAACGCGCACATTTCAGGCTCTTCGGATTTTCATCAACGCCGAGCTTGAAGAGCTGCAACAGGCGCTAGAAGCGAGCATCGACGTGTTGCAACCCACGGGCCGGCTTGCAGTGATCAGCTTCCACTCGCTGGAAGACCGGATCGTCAAGCAGTTCATCGCGAAGCACTCGCGCGAGGTGTATGACCGCCGCGCGCCCTTTGCCGCGCCGGTGGCCATGAAGCTGCGGAGCGTGGCGCGCATCTTCCCGTCGGACGCCGAAGTGGCGGCCAACCCGCGTGCCCGCAGCGCCGTGCTGCGCGTGGCCGAGCGCACCGACACCGTCTAGACCCACGATGGCCCGGTTCAACCTGCTCCTGCTCATCGCCGTCCTTGCGACGGCGCTGCTGCTCGTGCACACGCAGTACCGGTCGCGCCAGCTTTTCACCGAGATGGAACGGGTCAACGCCGAAACGCACCGGCTCGAGGTCGAGTTCGACCGCCTGCAGGTCGACAAGCGGGCCCAGGCCACGCCGCTGCGCGTCGAGAAGCTGGCCAAGGAACAACTCAAGATGGCGACCACCACCCCCGCCATCACGCTCTACGTCCGCCAGGACGGCAGCGTGATCCCGGCCGTGGTGTCGCCAGCGCCACCCGTGCCTGCGGGCGGCGGCGCGACGACGAAGAAGGGGCATTAGCATGACCCGCCGCAGCGTCCAATACACCACCAGCCCGCTGCTTGCGAGCAAGACGCCCGTGTGGCGCAGCAAGTTCATCGTGGCCGGCGTGGCCATCGGCTTCGTCGCGCTGGCAGGCCGCGCCGCCTATGTGCAGGTCATCAACAACGCCTTCTTCCAGCGCCAGGGCGAAGTGCGCTATGCCCGCACGCTGGAGCTGCCCGCCAACCGCGGGCGCATCCTCGACCGCAACGGCCTGATCCTCGCGTCGAGCGTCATCGCACCGAGCATCTGGGCCATTCCGGAAGACATCGAGCGCGACGACCCCGAGGTGCGCGCCAAGCTCAAGCAGGTGGCCAAGCTGCTCGGCATGTCGCAAAAGGACTTCGACAAGAAGCTGGCCGACGAGGACAAGACCTTCGTCTGGATCCAGCGCCAGGTCGATGAGCCGATTGCCAAGCAGATCGCCGCGCTGGACATCCAGGGCATCTACCAGCGCAAGGAATACAAGCGCCAGTACCCCGAGGGCGAAGCGGCCGCGCACGTGGTGGGCTTCACCAACGTGGAAGACCACGGCCAGGAAGGCATCGAACTGGCCTTCGACAAGGACCTGGCCGGCAAGACCGGCTCGCGTCGTGTGATCAAGGACCGGCTCGGCCGCGTGGTCGAAGGCTTGGGCGAGTCGATTCCCCCGATCGAGGGCAAGGACATCCAGCTCAGCATCGATAGCAAGGTGCAATTCTTCGCCTACCAGAAGCTGCGCGATGCAGTCACCGCCAACAAGGCCAAGGCCGGCAGCGTGGTGGTGCTCGACTCCATCACCGGCGAAGTGCTGGCCCTGGCCAACTACCCGAGCTACGTGCCGGACAAGCGCCAGAACCTGACCGGCGAGCAGTTGCGCAACCGCGCACTGACCGACACCTTCGAGCCCGGTTCGACGATGAAGCCGATCACCGTGGCCACCGCGCTCGAACTCAAGCGCGTGACGCCGCAGACACTGATCGACACCGCGCCCGGCAAGCTGACCATCACCGGCTCGACCATCAGCGACACGCACAACTACGGCACGCTGACTGTCGAAGGCGTGATCCAGAAATCGAGCAACATCGGCGCCACCAAGATCTCGCAGCGCCTGGCGCCGCGCGAGATGTGGGAGTCGTTCAGCTCGCTCGGCTTCGGCCAGAAGCCGCAGCTCACCTTCCCTGGCGCCGTGACCGGGCGGCTGCGCCCGTGGAAGACCTGGCGGCCGATCGAGCAGGCGACCATGTCGTATGGCTACGGCCTGTCGGCCTCGCTGTTCCAGATGGCGCATTCGTACACCGCCTTCGCCCACGATGGCAGCCTGATCCCGGCGACGATGCTCAAGAGCGACGAGCCGGCCGTCGGCGTGCGCGTGTTCTCGGCCGAGAACGCGAAGGCCGTGCGCCGCATGCTGCAGATGGCGGCAGGGCCGGGCGGCACGGGCCCGCTGGCGCAGACCATCGGCTATTCGGTCGGCGGCAAGTCCGGCACGGCGCACAAGCAGGTCGGCAAGGGCTATGCGAGCAACAAGTACCGCTCCTGGTTCACCGGCATGGCGCCGATCGAGAAGCCGCGCATCATCGTCGCGGTGATGCTCGACGAGCCGACGGCCGGCAGCTACTTCGGCGGCATCGTGGCCGCGCCGGTGTTCAGCGAAGTCGTGCAACAGACGCTGCGCATGATGAATGTCGCGCCCGACCTCGCGGTGAAGCCGCAGGTCGTGACCAAGGGCGTGGAGGAGAGCTTCTGATGGACGACATCCGCTTCAAGTCGCCCAACGAAGCCGGTCACTGGCTGCGTTCGCGCGTGGGCGGGCACCTGCATGCCGACAGCCGCCGCGTCGGCGACGGCGATGCCTTCATTGCGTGGCCCGGCGCGGCGACCGATGGCCGCGCGCACGTCGAGGCGGCGCTCGCGCAGGGCGCCGCGGCTTGCCTGGTCGAGCGCGAGGGTGTCGAGGCCTTCGGCTTCGAGAGTGATTCGGTGGCCGCCTACGGAGGGCTGAAGGCGGCCACCGGGCCGATCGCCGCGTCGTTCTACGGCTGGCCGTCGACCCAGCTCGCACTGCTGGCCGTGACCGGCACCAACGGCAAGACCTCGACGGCCTGGTGGCTGAGCGAGGCCTTGTCCACGCATGCCGGATTGGGCCCGTGCGCGGTGGTGGGCACGCTGGGCATCGGCGTGCCGCCGGACCTGGAATACACGGGCCTCACCACGCCCGACCCGGTGATGCTGCAGCGCGAACTGCGCGGCTTCGTGTCGCGCGGCTTTGGCGCCTGCGCCATCGAGGCCTCATCGATCGGCATCGCCGAGCGCCGGCTCGACGGCTGCGAGATCCGCGTGGCCGTATTCACCAATTTCACGCAGGACCACCTCGACTACCACGGCAGCATGGATGCCTACTGGCAGGCCAAGGCCGAATTGTTCCGCTGGCCTGGCCTGCGCGCGGCGGTCATCAACATCGACGATGTGCATGGCGCCAGCCTGATGGGCAATCTGCTCGACGAATACTGTGGCGGGCTGGACGTCTGGACGCTCACGGCCGCCGGTGGTCCGGCGCGCTTGAGCGCGCATGACATCGGCTATGGCCCGGAAGGATTGCGCTTCTCGGTGACGGAGCAGGGCGGCGGCACGGAGCAACTCGCGACCCGGCTCATCGGCCAGTACAACGTGTCCAACCTGCTGGGCGTGATCGGCACCTTGCGCGCGCTGGGGCTTTCGCTGGCCGATGCGGTGAATGCCTGCCGCGGCCTTGGCAGCGTGCCCGGCCGCATGGAGCGCGTCGCCGTCGAGGGCCAGCCGCTGGTGGTGGTCGACTACGCCCATACGCCGGACGCGCTCGACAAGGCGCTGGAAGGCCTGCGGCCCCTGGTCACGGAACGCGGCGGCAAGCTCTGGTGCCTGTTCGGTTGCGGCGGCGACCGCGACCCGATCAAGCGGCCGATGATGGCGGCCGTGGTGGAGAAGGCGGCCGATCGCGTGGTGGTGACCAGCGACAACCCGCGCACCGAAAAGCCGGCCGCGATCATCAGCCAGATCATGCTGGGCCTGGCCCAGCCCGACGAAGCGCAGATCGAGCCCGACCGCGCCAAGGCCATCGCCGACACCATCGCGCAAGCCGCGCCGCAGGACGTGGTGCTGCTGGCAGGGCGTGGCGACGAAGCCTGGCAAGAAGTGGCTGGCGAGAAGATCGCCTTCTCGGACCGCGTGCATGCGGCGGATGCGCTGGCGCGGAGGGTGCGTCCATGATGATGACGCTCGCGCAAGCCCAAGCCTGGATTCCGGGCGCACGCCTGGTTGGCGACGGGGCCACGCCGATCGCCCGCGTGCACACCGACACGCGCTCGCTCGCGGCAGGCGACCTGTTCGTGGCGCTCAAGGGCGAGCGGTTCGATGCCAACGAATTCCTGGCCGATGCCAAGGCCAGCGGCGCTGTCGCGGCCATCGCGCATGGCGGACTAGAGGCCGCGGGCTTGGCGGGGCTGGAAGTCGGCGACTCGCTGGCCGCGCTGGGCGCCCTTGCGGCGGGATGGCGCAACCAATACATGCTGCCGCTGGTCGCGGTTACCGGCAGCAATGGCAAGACCACGGTCACTCAGATGATCGCGAGCATCCTGCGCAACGCGGTGGGCGACGATGCGCTGGCGACCGCCGGCAATTTCAACAACGAGATCGGCGTGCCGCTCACGCTGCTGCGCCTGCGCGCGCAGCATCGGCTCGCGGTGGTCGAACTCGGCATGAACCATCCGGGTGAGATCGCACGCCTGTCTGCGATCGCACGGCCGACGGTGGCGCTGGTCAACAACGCGCAGCGCGAGCACCAGGAATTCATGGCCACGGTGGAAGCGGTGGCGCTGGAGAACGGCGCGGTGCTGGCCGCGCTGCCGGTCGATGGGACGGCGGTGTTCCCACATGGCGATGAGTTCACGCCGCTGTGGACGCGGCTCGCAAGCGAAGGCGAGGGTGCGCGACGCCATTGCCTCACCTTCGGCGAAGACCCGGCAGCCAGTGTGTCGCTGGTGGCGGCCGAGTGGCTGGGCCAGGCCTGGCGTGTCACCGCCCGCACGCCGCTCGGCGACTTGCGCTGCACGCTGCGCATCGCGGGCCGTCACAACGTGCTGAACGCGCTCGCGTCGGTGGCCTGCGGGCTGGCGGCCGGCGTGTCGCTCGACCACATCGCCCATGGCCTCGATGCCTTCGAGCCCGTGAAGGGCCGTTCGCGCGCCAGTGCGCTGCAGCTGGCCAATGGCCGCACCGTCACGCTGGTGGACGACAGCTACAACGCCAATCCCGACTCGGTGCGCGCGGCCATCGACGTGCTGGCTACGCTGCCGGCGCCGCGCATGCTGGTGCTCGGCGACATGGGCGAGGTGGGCGACCAGGGCGAGCGCTTCCATGCGGAAGTCGGCGCCTGGGCCCGCGAACGCGGCATCGACAATTTTTTTGCGCTCGGCGCGGCCACGACCCACAGCGTTGTGGCCTTCGGCAAAAACCCGGGCCGGGCGCGCCATTTCGAAAGCATCGACTCGCTCAACGCGGCGGTGCTCGCACTGCTGCCGCAAGCCGGCAGCGTGCTTGTCAAGGGTTCGCGCTTCATGCGCATGGAGCGCGTGCTGCAGGCGATCGCAGAAGCCGCCCCATTACAACAAGAGGAGACCGGTCATGACCATTGAAACGCTCGGTTTCAACACATGCTGCTGAGCCTCGCCCAGTGGCTGCAAACGCTCACGCCCGAGTTCGGGTTCCTGCGCGTGTTCCAGTACCTCACCTTCCGTGCGCTGGGGGCATCGATGACGGCGCTCGTCGTGGGGCTGGCTGCTGGCCCCTTCGTGATCCGCCGGCTGGCCGCGCTGAAGATCGGCCAGCCGGTGCGCGGCTACGGCATGGAGACGCACCTGAGCAAGAGCGGCACGCCGACCATGGGCGGCGTGCTGGTGCTGTTCTCGATCGTGCTGGCGACGTTGCTCTGGTTCGACCTGTCGAATCGCTTCGTCTGGATCGTGCTGTTCGTGACGCTGGGTTTCGGTGCGATCGGCTGGGTCGACGACTGGCGCAAGGTGGTGCGCAAGGACCCGGAAGGCATGCGCTCGCGCGAGAAGTACATGTGGATGTCCGTGGTCGGCCTGCTGGCCGCGTTCTACCTGCTGTTCAGCATCTCGGAGAGTTCCAACTGGCGCGTGCTGCAGCTGTTCTATGCCTGGGTGCGCTCCGGATTCGACCTCAACTTTCCGCCGAAGACCAACCTGCTGGTGCCCTTCTTCAAGGAGATCAGCTATCCGCTCGGCGGCATCGGCTTCGTCATCCTCACCTACCTGGTCATCGTGGGCGCGAGCAATGCGGTCAACCTCACCGACGGGCTCGATGGGCTGGCGATCATGCCGGTGGTGATGGTGGGCTCGGCGCTGGGCGTTTTCGCGTACGTGACGGGCAGCGTGGTGTATTCGCGTTACCTGTTCTTCCCGCACATTCCTGGCTCGGGCGAGTTGCTGGTGTTCTGCTCGGCGATGGCGGGCGCGGGCCTCGCATTCCTCTGGTTCAACACGCATCCGGCGCAGGTGTTCATGGGCGACGTGGGCGCGCTCGCGCTGGGCGGCGCGCTCGGCACCATCGCCGTGATCGTGCGGCAGGAGATCGTGTTCTTCGTGATGGGCGGCATCTTCGTGGTGGAGGCGATCTCCGTGATGATGCAGGTCAGCTACTTCAAGTACACGAAGAAGCGATTCGGCGAGGGCCGGCGCATCCTGAAGATGGCGCCGCTGCACCACCACTTCGAGAAGAGCGGCTGGCGCGAGACGCAGGTGGTCGTGCGCTTCTGGATCATCACGATGCTGCTGTGCCTCGTGGGCCTGTCCACGCTGAAGCTGAGGTGAGGCGAGCGTGAAGCATCTCAAAGACCTGCCCGTCCTGATCCTCGGCCTTGGCGCCTCGGGGTTGGCGATGGCGCGCTGGTGCGTGCGCCACGGCGCGGTCGTGACCGTGGCGGATACGCGCGAGTCGCCGGCGCAGTTGGCCAAGCTGCAGGAAGAATTGCCCGGCGTGGCTTTCGTCGGCGGAGCCTTCACGGCGGCGCTGGTGGAAGGCAGCGCCATTCGTGCGGTGTATCGCTCGCCGGGGTTGTCGCCAGCGACCATTGCGCCGGTCGTGGATGCGGCGCGTGCGGTGGGACTGTCCGTCGTTGGAGAGCTGGACCTGTTCGCGCGGGCGCTGCTGGACCTGCGGACGGTGGATGTGCCGGTGGTTGTGGAACAGGCATCGACTACTGAAGCGGAAGTTCAGGCGGACCTGCCTTTTGATGCAGTGGAGCCCGTCGCTTCGGTCGCATCGCCCAGTGAAGCGACACAGGCGCCGCCTGCGGTCGAACCGCTGCCTGCTGATGAAGCGGTCGCCGTCGACACGCAGCCCGAACCGGCGGGCATGACGGACATCGAAGCGGAGCCCATCGCCCTGTCGGCCGACACCGGCCCGGAGCCGCTCCCTGAAGCGAAGACCGCCACCGCAACGGCGGTCGCAAGCCTTGAGTCGGTCGCCGACGCGGAACACGGCGAAGAAGCGCCGCAGGACGACACCAGGTCCGGCGTGCCTGCTGAGACCTCGACGGTGCCAACTGCACCCACGTATGGGGCGGCCGAAGGCACACCCGGGTCCAGCGAGCCTCCTGCGCCACCGATCACCGCGCCGACGCACCAGCCCGGCAA
Source organism: Variovorax sp. dw_308 (assembly GCF_019207085.1). GTDB lineage: Bacteria > Pseudomonadota > Gammaproteobacteria > Burkholderiales > Burkholderiaceae_C > Variovorax. The sequence continues at coordinate 139,646 of NZ_JAATOM010000008.1, forward strand.
GCCCTACGTCCGCACCGCGGCAAAGGAAGCGGCCGAGTTCGTTGCACGCATCGCCGAACTCTCCGTCCCCGTCGCACTTGCCGTGCCCGAGGAAGAATCGCCGCGGCCCGTGCTCGCGGCAGAACCGTTGCCGGCCAAGGGCTACACGCCCTCGGTCCTCGCCATCACTGGCACCAACGGCAAGACCACCGTCACCTCGCTCACCGGCCAGTTGGTCGAACGCGCGGGCAAGACCGTCGCGGTCGCCGGCAACATCGGTCCGACGCTGCTGGACACCCTGAGTGCGCACATCGACACCGACACGCTGCCGGATGTCTGGGTGCTGGAGTTGTCCAGCTTCCAGCTCGACGGCGTGCAGGGCTTCGAGCCCACGGCCGCCACGGTGCTGAACCTGACGCAGGACCACCTCGACTGGCACGGCGACATGGCCGCCTATGGCGCGGCCAAGGCACGCATCTTCGGCAGCAAGGGCCTGCTGGTCCTGAACCGCGACGACGATGCCGTCATGCGCATGCTGCCCGCGCCGGTGCGCGTGAAGCTGCAACGCCCGCAACATCGCAGCTACATCAGCTTCGGCGCCGGCATGCCGCTGCGCCCGGGCGACTTCGGCATCGAGCGTGTGAACGGCATGGCCTGGCTGGTGCGCGCGTTGGAGGCTGACGAGACCCAGAAGCGCAAGCGCGGCGCCGTGCAGGAAGAAGAGATCTTCGTGCAGCGCCTGCTGCCGGCCAACGCCTTGCGCATTCGCGGCCAGCACAACGCGCTCAATGCGCTGGCCGCGCTGGCACTGGCAAGCGCCGCCGGCTGCCCGCTGGGCCCGATGCTCTACGGCTTGCGTGAATACAGCGGCGAGCCGCATCGCGTGGAACCGGTCCACATCGTCGACGAGGTCGAGTACTTCGACGACAGCAAGGGCACCAACGTCGGCGCCACCGTGGCGGCGCTCATCGGGCTGGGCGTCGACCGGCGCATCGTCCTCATCCTCGGCGGCGAGGGCAAGGGGCAGGACTTCTCGCCGCTGGCCGCGCCCGTGCGGCAATACGCGCGCGCCGTCGTGCTCATTGGCCGTGACGCGCCCATCATCGAGGAGGCACTGGCGGGCACGGGCGTCTCGCTGGTGCATGCCGGGTCGATGGAAGAAGCGGTGCGCGCGGCCGCGAAGCGGGCCCACCACGGCGATGCCGTGCTGCTGTCGCCGGCCTGCGCCAGCTTCGACATGTTCAAGGACTACGCGCACCGCGCGGCCGTGTTCTGCGAGGCCGTGGAAGAACTCGCGAATGCGCCTGCGGATGGAGACGGCGAATGAACCAGGCCGTGTCCAACACCCCGAACACCCCGCGCGAAGGCGGCCGCTTCAGCGGCTTGTTCCGCCGTGCCAAGTCGGGCATCGACGCGTTGCCGATGCACCTGCCGGTGCGCCTCGGCGGCACTGACATCTCGCAGACCAAGGCCACGCCGATGCGCGTGCTCGGCTTCGACCAGGCCCTGCTGTGGGTCACGCTGGCGCTGCTGATATGGGGGCTGGTGATGGTCTATTCGGCTTCCATCGCCCTGGGCGACAACCCGCGCTTCTCGCGCATGAACTACAGCCAGTATTACTTCGTGCTGCGGCATGCGTTGTTCCTCGGCGTCGCCTTCGTGGCCGCGCTGCTGGCCTTCCAGGTGCCGATGAAGACGTGGGAGCGCGCGGCGCCCTGGCTGTTCATCGCCTCCCTGCTGCTGCTGGTGGCCGTGTTGATTCCGCATGTGGGCCGCAGCGTCAATGGCGCGCGCCGCTGGATTCCACTGGGCTTCATGAGCTTCCAGCCTTCCGAGCTCGCCAAGCTGGCGATGGTGCTCTATGCGGCCAGCTACATGGTGCGCAAGATGGAGATCAAGGAGCGCTTCTTCCGCGCCGTGCTGCCGATGGGCGTGGCGGTGGTGGTGGTCGGCATGCTGCTGCTGGCCGAGCCGGACATGGGCGCCTTCATGGTGATCGCCGTGATCGCGATGGGCATCCTGTTCCTGGGTGGCGTGAATGCGCGCATGTTCTTCGTGATCGCCATGCTGGTGGTGGTGGCCTTCGGCATGATCGTGGCCTCTTCGCCGTGGCGCCGCGAGCGCATCTTCGCGTACCTCGATCCGTTCGGCGAGAACAACGCGCTCGGCAAGGGCTACCAGCTGTCGCACTCGCTCATCGCCATCGGGCGCGGCGAGGTGTTCGGCGTGGGCCTTGGCGGCAGCGTCGAGAAGCTGCACTGGCTGCCCGAGGCGCACACCGACTTCCTGATGGCCGTGATCGGCGAGGAGTTCGGCCTGGTCGGCGTGCTGCTGGCCATCGTGCTGTTCTTCTGGCTCACCCGCCGCATCATGCACATCGGCCGCCAGGCCATCGCGCTGGACCGCGTGTTCTCGGGGCTGGTCGCGCAAGGCATCGGTATCTGGATCGGCTTCCAGACCTTCATCAACATGGGCGTGAACCTGGGCGCATTGCCGACCAAGGGGCTGACGCTGCCGCTGATGAGCTTTGGCGGATCGGCCATCCTGTTGAACCTCATTGCGCTAGCGGTGGTGCTGCGCATCGACTACGAGAACCGCGTCCTCATGCGAGGTGGGCGCGTATGAAAACAGCGCTGGTCATGGCAGGCGGCACGGGCGGGCACATCTTCCCGGGCCTGGCCGTGGCCGAGGAGCTGCGCACCCGCGGCTGGCGCGTGCACTGGCTTGGCGCCCCCGGCAGCATGGAGCAGCAACTGGTGCCGCCGCGCGGATTCGCCTTCGAGCCGGTGCAGTTCGGCGGCGTGCGTGGCAAGGGGCCGATGACGCTGGTGATGCTGCCGCTCAAGCTGCTGCGTGCGTTCATGCAGAGCATCGCGGTCGTGCGCCGCGTGAAGCCCGACGTGGTCATCGGCCTTGGCGGCTACATCACCTTCCCCGGCGGCATGATGAGTGTGCTGCTCGGCAAGCCGCTGGTGTTGCATGAACAGAACTCGGTCGCGGGCATGGCCAACAAGGTGCTCGCGAGCGTGGCAGACCGCGTGTTCAGCGCGTTCCCCGATGTGCTGAAGAACGCGAAGTGGGTGGGCAATCCGTTGCGCGCCGCATTCCTGTCGCAACCGGGCCCGCAAGAACGCTTTGCCGGACGCAGCGGGCCGCTCAGCTTGCTCGTGGTCGGCGGCAGCCTCGGCGCGAAGGCGCTCAACGCGGTGGTGCCCAAGGCGCTCGCCTTGATCGCCCCCGCGCTGCGTCCCGTCGTCACCCACCAGGCCGGCAGCAAGCAGATCGACGAGTTGCGCGCCAACTACGCGGCGGCCGGCGTCGAAGGCAAGCTGACGCCCTTCATCGAGGACACCGCGAGCGCCTATGCGGAAGCCGACCTCATCGTCGCGCGCGCCGGCGCCAGCACCGTCACTGAAATCGCAGCCGTGGGCGCTGCCACGCTGTTTGTTCCTTTTCCCTCGGCGGTCGACGACCACCAGACCACCAACGCCCGCTTCCTCGTCGATGCGGGCGGCGGATGGCTGGTGCAGCAGACCGAACTGACGCCTGAATGGTTGGCTGATTTGCTACAGAAGACATCACGCGACGAACTGGTCGCACGGGCCCTCAAGTCGGCCACGATGAAGAAAACAGAAGCGGTCGACGAAGTCGTCCGCGCGTGTGAGGAGCTCGCCAGATGAAGCATGCGATTCACCACATCCACTTCGTCGGCATCGGCGGCGTCGGCATGAGCGGCATCGCCGAGGTGCTGCTCAACCTCGGCTACACGATCTCGGGCTCCGACCTGTCCGACAGCGCCACGCTGCGCCGGCTCGCGGGCCTCGGCATTCGCACCCATGTGGGCCACGACGCGGCCAACATCGCGGGGGCCGATGCGGTCGTCACCTCGACGGCCGTGCAGGGCGGCAGCAATCCGGAGGTGGTGGCGGCGCGTGCCAGGAAGATCCCGGTGGTGCCGCGCGCCATGATGCTGGCCGAGCTGATGCGCCTCAAGCAGGGCATCGCCATCGCCGGCACGCATGGCAAGACGACCACCACCAGCCTGGTGGCCAGCGTGCTCGCCGCCGCGGGTCTGGACCCGACCTTTGTCATCGGCGGCCGCCTCAACAGCGCGGGCGCCAATGCACAACTGGGCAGCGGCGACTACATCGTGGTCGAAGCCGATGAGTCGGACGCCTCGTTCCTGAACCTGCTGCCCGTCATGGCCGTGGTCACGAACATCGACGCCGACCACATGGAGACCTATGGCCACGACTTCGGCAAACTGAAGAAGGCCTTCGTCGACTTCCTGCATCGCATGCCGTTCTACGGCGTCGCGATCCTGTGCACCGACGATCCGGCGGTGCGCGACATCGTGCCGGAGGTGTCGTGCCCGGTCACGAGCTACGGCTTCAACGAAGGCGCGCAGGTGCGTGCCATCAACGTGCGCGCGGTGGGCGGGCAGATGCACTTCACGGTGCAGCGCCGCAACGGCGTCACCCTGCCCGATCTGGACATCGTGCTGAACCTGCCCGGCGAGCACAACGTGCTCAATGCGCTGTCGGTGATCGCGGTGGGCGTCGAGCTCAATGTCCCCGACGAAGCCGTGCAGCGCGGGCTGGCCGAATTCACCGGCGTGGGCCGCCGCTTCCAGCGCTACGGCGAAGTCGCTGTGCGGGGCAAGCAGGCTGAAGGTGGCTTCACGCTGATCGACGACTACGGCCATCACCCGGTCGAGATGGCGGCCACGATCGCCGCGGCGCGCGGCGCGTTCCCGGGCCGTCGGCTGGTGCTGGCCTTCCAGCCGCATCGCTTCACCCGCACGCGCGACTGCTTCGAGGATTTCGTCAAGGTCATCGGTACCGCTGACGCGGTGCTGCTCGGCGAGGTCTACGCGGCCGGCGAGCAGCCGATCGTGGCCGCCGATGGTCGTTCGCTGGCGCGCGCACTGCGCGTGGCCGGCAAGGTGGAGCCCGTTTTCGTGGATGACATCGGCGCGATGCCGCAGGCCATTCTCGACAACGCGCGCGATGGCGATGTGGTGATCTGCATGGGTGCAGGTTCGATTGGCGCCGTGCCGGCCCGGGTCGTGGAACTCGGCGGCGCGGCGTCGCAAAAAGCGGAGCGCTTCACGCGCGAGGGGCGGGCATTGTGAGCGTCGATGTGAAATCACTGGGCAAGGTGGCCGTGCTGTTCGGCGGCAGTTCTGCCGAGCGGGAAATCTCGCTGCTGTCGGGCAATGGCGTGCTGGAGGCGCTGCGCTCGCGCGGCGTCGATGCGCATGCCTTCGATCCGGCGCAGCGCGACCTGGCCGACCTGAGGCGCGAGGGCTTCGCACGCTGCTTCGTCGCGCTGCATGGCCGCCACGGCGAGGACGGCACCGTGCAAGGCGCGCTCGAACTGCTCGGCATTCCCTATACCGGCTCCGGCGTGCTGGCTTCGAGCCTGGCCATGGACAAGGTCATGACCAAGCGCCTGTGGCAGGCCGATGGCTTGCCCACGCCCAAGTACGTGCGCCTCGCGCACGACCAGCAAAGCCGCGAGCAGATCCGCGCCGTGCCGGACGTGCTGGGCCTGCCGCTCATCGTCAAGCCGCCGCGAGAAGGCTCGTCGATTGGCGTGACCAAGGTGCAGGGCTATTCAGAGATGCAGGACGCGGTCGCGCTGTCCGCGAAGTACGACGCCGATGTGCTCTGCGAGGAGTTCATCGAGGGCGAGGAAGTGACCTGCGCCGTGCTCGGCCAGGGGCTGCAGGCCGTGGCCCTGCCGGTGGTGCGCATCGCCGCGCCCGAAGGCGCCTACGACTACCAGAACAAGTACTTCACCGACGACGTGAAGTACCACTGCCCGAGCGGCCTGCCGGAAGCGGAAGAGCGCGCCATCCAGCACATCACGCTGGCCGCGTACCACACGCTCGGCTGCCGCGGATGGGGCCGCGCGGACCTGATGATCCGCGCCAGCGACCGCAAGCCCTTCCTGCTCGAGATGAACACCTCGCCCGGCATGACCAGCCACTCGCTGGTGCCTATGTCGGCGCGCGCGGCAGGCACCAGCTACGAGGACCTGTGCCTGCGCGTGCTGGCCTCGGCCGCGCTGGATTCGTCGGCCGGGCGCGACGCCAACGCTCCCTCGGCGGGCAGCGATGGCGCAACGGCGCGGAGCGCGGGGAACTGACATGGCCGACAGCATCGCCGTCCCCTTCGACGTCAGGCTCATGAACATCACCGCGAACCTGGTGTTCGTGGTGTGTGCGCTCGTGCTGCTGGCCGCCGGGGCCTGGTGGGTGCTGCGGCAACCGTTCTTCCCGTTGGCCGCGATCCGCGTGGACGGCCAGGTGACCCACAACAACGAGATCACCTTGCGGGCCAATGTCGCGCCGCAACTGTCAGGCAACTTCTTCACCGTCGACCTGGCCAAGGCGCGCGCGGCCTTCGAGTCGGTGCCATGGGTGCGCAAGGCCGTGGTGCGGCGCGAATTCCCGAACCGCCTGCGCGCCACGCTGACCGAGCAGGTGCCGGTGGCGCATTGGGGCGACGAATCCACGTCCAGGCTGGTCAACAACTTCGGCGAAGTCTTCGAAGCCAACGTGGCCGAGGTCGACGACGAACTGCCGCGGCTCGACGGCCCGGTCGACCAGGCCGGCCAGGTGCTCGGCATGTACCGCGTGCTCGTGCCGATCTTCCAGCCCTATGAATTGCAGATCGACGAACTGGAACTGTCCGGACGCGGCAGCTGGAAGGTGGTGCTCAGCACCGGCGCCATCATCGAACTCGGTCGCGGCCAGGCCGACCAGGTCGCGTTGCGCCTGCAGGTGTTCCTGAAATCCGTGACGGCAGTGGCCCAGCAATACGGCCGCAACCTGTCGTACGTTGAAGCTGCCGACCTGCGGCACCGCGATGCCTACGCACTGCGCATGCGCGGCGTCACCACGGTCGTCAACGATCCCAAGAAACCCGACCCCAAGAAGAAATAGAGAACCCAAGGACTTTTCATGCCCAAAGAATACAAAGACCTTGTCGTCGGACTCGATATCGGAACTGCCAAGGTAATGGTGGTCGTGGCCGAGGTGCTGCCCAATGGCGAACTGAAGCTGGCTGGCCTCGGCGTGGCGCCGAGCAATGGCCTGAAGCGCGGCGTGGTGGTGAACATCGACGCCACCGTGCAGAGCATCCAGCAGGCGCTCAAGGAGGCCGAGCTGATGGCCGACTGCAAGATCGGCCGCGTCTACACCGGCATCACCGGCAGCCACATCCGCGGCATCAATTCGAGCGGCATGGTGGCGGTGAAGGACAAGGAAGTCACCCCCGCCGATGTGGCCCGCGTAGTGGAGACGGCCCGCGCCATCAACATCTCCAGCGACCAGCGGCTGCTGCTGGTGGAGCCGCAGGAGTTCGTGATCGACGGCCAGGACGTGAAGGAGCCGATCGGCATGAGCGGCATGCGCCTGGAAGCCAAGGTGCACATCGTGACCGGCGCCCAGAGCGCGGCCGAGAACATCATCAAGTGCGTGCGCCGCTGCGGCCTGGAAGTGGACCAGCTGATGCTGAACCCGCTGGCCTCGGCGCAGGCGGTGCTGAGCGAGGACGAGCGCGAACTCGGCGTGTGCCTGGTCGACATCGGCGCTGGCACCACCGACGTGGCGATCTTCACCAACGGCGCGATCCGCCACACGGCCGTGATCCCGATTGCCGGGGACCTGATCACGAGCGACATCGCGATGGCCCTGCGCACGCCGACCAAGGACGCCGAGGACATCAAGGTCGAGCACGGCTATGCCAAGCAACTGTTGGCAGACCCGGACACGCAGGTCGAAGTGCCGGGCCTCGGCGACCGTGGGCCGCGCATGCTGAGCAAGCAGGCACTGGCCGGCGTGATCGAGCCGCGCATCGAGGAGATCTTCTCGCTGGTGCAGCAGGTGGTGCGCGAGTCGGGCTTCGAGGAAGTGCTGTCGTCAGGCGTGGTGCTGACCGGCGGCAGCGCCGTCATGCCCGGCATGGTGGAACTGGGCGAGGACATCTTCCTCAAGCCGGTGCGGCGCGGCATCCCGAAGTATTCGAGCGCGCTGTCCGACATGGTCGCGCAGCCCCGTGCCGCGACGGTGATGGGCTTGCTGGAAGAAGCGCGCTTTGCACGCATGCGCGGCTTCAAGGTCGCGCAGAAGAACGGGTCGGTCAAGACCGCGTTCGGCCGCTTCAAGGACTTCATCGTGGGGAACTTCTGATCATGCGCACCTGCACACTGAACCCGGCCAGGCCCCATGTTCCCCATGCCCGCGCGGGACCGCCGCGCCATTTCAACGAGCGATGGCGACGCACAGGCCCTCCGCCATAGAGCGACACCGGTGACTGCGCAAGACGACAAAAGAAATTCATTCATCACATAACGGCAACTGCAAAAAATGAAGGAGTCAGAAATGACCATCGAAATGATCGAAATGGAAGAGTTCAACCAGGGCACGCAAATCAAGGTGATCGGCGTGGGTGGGGGCGGCGGCAATGCAGTCGCGCACATGATCGAGCGCGGTGTGCAGGGTGTGCAGTTCGCCTGCGCGAATACCGATGCGCAGGCGCTGTCGCGCAGCAATGCGCCCAAGCTGATCCAGCTCGGCAACAACGGCCTTGGCGCGGGCGGCAAGCCGGACAAGGGCCGTGACGCGGCCGAGGCGGCGCTCGACGAGATCCGCGCGGCCATCGACGGCGCGCACATGCTGTTCATCACGGCCGGCATGGGCGGCGGCACCGGCACCGGCGCGGCGCCCGTGATCGCGCGCGTGGCAAAGGAGATGGGCATCCTGACCGTGGGCGTGGTCACCAAGCCCTTCGACTGGGAAGGCGGCAAGCGCATGAGCAATGCCGACAGCGGCCTGGCGGAGTTGGAAGCGAACGTCGATTCGCTGATCGTGATCCTGAACGAGAAGCTGCTGGAAGTGCTGGGCGACGACGTGACGCAGGCCGAAGCATTCGCGCATGCCAACGACGTGCTGAAGAACGCGGTCGGCGGCATCTCGGAGATCATCAACGAGTACGGCGGCGTGAACGTCGACTTCGAAGACGTGCGCACCGTGATGGGCGAGCCCGGGAAGGCCATGATGGGCACGGCCGCCGCCAGCGGCCCGGACCGCGCCCGCATCGCCGCCGAACAGGCCGTGGCCTGCCCGCTGCTCGAAGGCATCGACCTGTCGGGCGCCAAGGGCGTGCTGGTGCTGGTGACGGCATCGAAGGGCTCGCTGAAGCTGGCCGAATCGAAGCTTGCGATGAACACCATCCGTGCCTACGCCTCTGCCGATGCGCACGTGATCTACGGCGCTGCCTACGATGAGAACCTGGGTGACGAGATGCGCGTGACGGTGGTCGCCACCGGCCTGTCGCGCCAAGGGGTGAGCCGCAAGCCGGAACTCGAGGTGATCCGCCGCACCGGCACCGACAACGTCGGCTTCAGCTTGCCGACCCTCAACACGGGCGCGGTCGGGCATGGCGGCCACGGCAACACGAAGTACGACAACATGTCGGTGCCGAGCGTGTGGCGCACCAATCGCACGGCGGCGACCGCCAAGGTGGATGCGCTGTCGTCGGGTGGCATGGAAGACATCGAGATCCCCGCCTTCCTCCGCCGCCAAGCTGACTGATATGGCATTGAGCTACTGCGCGCCCCAATCTCGCACCTGCGCTGCTCGCCGTACAGGAGTACGGCTGCGCTGCTCGGCGCGAGCTTGGGGCGCTCGCTACGCTCACTGCCACATCAGTCGGGCCGGGGTGGCACATGACCTCGGGGCGCCTCGCTTCGCTCGCTTTCCTATCCGGCTGTACCGGGAGGGCGCATGTCGGCTATTGGGGCGATAGCCCGACGGGTGGTGCGCTCGGGGGCTGCGGCTCCTAAAATCACGGCCGTGCTGCAACAACGAACCCTCAAGGCCATCACGCGCGCGGTCGGCGTGGGGCTTCACAGCGGGCAACGCGTGGAACTCACGCTGCGCCCGGCGCCGGTGGATACCGGCATCGTCTTCCGGCGCGTGGACTTGCCTGAGCCGGTGGACATCGCGATGACGCCGGAGGCGGTGACCGACACACGGCTGGCGTCGACCATTTCCTCAGGTGGCGCCAAGGTGCAGACCATCGAGCACCTGATGTCGGCCTGCGCGGGGCTGGGCATCGACAACCTGCGCATCGACATCACGGCCGACGAGGTGCCGATCCTGGACGGCTCGGCTTCTTCTTTCGTGTTCCTGCTCCAAAGCGCGGGCATCGTGTTGCAGGCCGCGCCGCGCCGCTTCATCCGGGTGATCAGCCCGGTCGAGGTGCACGAGGGCAAGGACCATGACGCCAAGTGGGCGCGGCTCGACCCGTACCACGGCTACAAGCTCAGCTTCGAGATCGACTTCGACCATCGCGTGGTGAGTTCGACCGGACAGCGTTTCGAGTTCGACCTGGGCAGCGGCTCCTACAGCCGCGACATCGCGCGGGCGCGTACCTTCGGGTTCACCAAGGAAGTCGAGTACATGCGCAGCAAGGGGCTGGCGCTGGGCGGCGGGCTCGACAACGCCGTCGTCATGGATGACACCAAGGTGCTCAATGCCGGCGGATTGCGCTACGACGACGAGTTCGTCAAGCACAAGATCCTCGATGCGATGGGCGACCTCTACGTCGTTGGCCGCCCGCTGCTGGCCGCCTACAGCGCTTTCCGCTCCGGGCATGGACTCAACAACAAGCTGCTGCGCGCCTTGATGGAGCAACCCCAGGCCTGGGAAATCGTCACCTTCGACGACGAGAAGCGCGCGCCCGCCGGTTTCGCCGAGGTCGCGCGCGCCTGGTAGCCCGGCAAGCCAGCAGCCAATGCTTCTCTTTCGCTGGGCCATCCTGCTGTTGCTGCTGGTGGCCGGCGTGTCATTCGCCTTCTATGCCGGCACCGGCCAAGCCAGGTACCGGCGCTTCGGCTGGATCGTGCTCAAGTGGACGCTGCTGGCGGCGTTCGGCTTCTTTGCGGTGCTGATTGCGGAGCGCGGGTTCTGATCAATCCTTGCAGGTGATCGAAGGTTCTTCTTGATTGCGAGCTTGACCGTACGCGAAGGACGCGAAGGTTCCGCGAAGGACGCGAAAAGAACCCCAAGAAAGGAATCCCTTCCTTATCCTTTGAATTGAATCTTTCGCGTCCTTCGCGGAGCCTTCGCGTCCTCTGCGTACGGTCAAGTCCGATCCCGCATCCGCGGCCATTGCTGCTGCGCAGTCCGAACTCAGCGCGTACGCCCCTGCCGATACCCGCCCCCGGAGCCTTTCGTCACCGCCGCCCCCAAGCGCTCCATCGACCTGCCGACATGCGCATGCGTGATCGCGATGCCCAGCGCATCGGCCGCATCGGCGCCCGGCAGGCCCGGCAGGTTCAACAGCCGCTTCACCATCTCCTGCACTTGCGCCTTGGCCGCATTGCCATGGCCGGCGACGGCCTGCTTCATCTGCAGCGCGGTGTACTCGGCCACGCTGAGCTTGTTGACGACCAGCGCCGTCAGGCAGGCGCCGCGCGCCTGGCCCAGCATCAATGTCGATTGGGGGTTGACGTTGACGAACACGATCTCGACCGCCGCAGCCGTCGGCTGGTAGCGCTCGGCAATCTCGCCGATGCCATCGAACAGCACCTTCAGCCGCAATGCCAGTTCGCCGCCGACCATGTGCTTGGTGCTGATGGTGCCGCTGGCCACATAGCGCAGCGAATGGCCATCCGCGTCGACCACGCCGAAGCCGGTGGTCTGCAGGCCGGGATCAATGCCGAGGATGCGCATCTGAGCAAGGGCAAGGTGCCCCCTGGGTGGGTCGACGGCGGCATGCAGGGGAGGAAGGCATTGACACAGGAATGTAGTCGAACTGCCCCATGCAAGGGCGTCGGCGAGGACGATCAAAAGAAAGAAGAAAAGAATCTCTTTCGGAGTTCCTTCGCGTCCTTCGCGAACCTTCGCGTCCTCTGCGTACGGTCAAGTCCGATTCCGCATTCCCGGCGACCACCTGTTCAAAGCCCGAAATACCAGCGCACCGAATGAAAGAAGATCGGCGCCGCAAAGCACAACGCATCCACCCGGTCGAGCAGGCCGGCGGCTCCGGTCACGCCCACGCCCTTCTGGCCCCAATGCGGTATGCCACGATCGCGCTTCAGTGCCTTCATCACGAGGTGGCCCATCGAGCCCGCCACGCAGGCGATCAGCGACATCGCCATGGCCTGTCCGTACTTGAAGGGCGTGATGAAGGACATCAGGCCGCCCACCACGGTGCCGATGGCCATGCCCGCGCTCCAGCTGGCCCAGTTGAAGCTTCGGCTCACGTTGGGCGCGAAGGGTGGGCGCGTCAACCAGCGCCGCAGCTGGCTGCTGCCTTCGGCCGGCGGGTAGACGAAATGCCGCGCGATCAGGTGCTGCACCACCATGCAGGCCTGCACCACGAACACCAGGAAGAAGACGAGGAACGCGCTCTTGCCCTCGAAGCCCGGGAACGACAGCAGCAGCAAGGCCGGCACGTGGCTCATGCCGTAGACGCAGACCATGATGCCCCACTGCAGCTTGGCATTGCGTTCGAGGAAATGGCTCGGGTCGTTGGCCAGCGCGCTCGCCGTGGGAATGGCCAGGAACACGTAGACCGGGATGAACACGGTGAACAGGTTGAAGTGCGCCGTGCCCACCAGGATGAACTGCAGCGGCAGCACCACGAAGAAGGCCAGGATCAGGCTGCGGTGGTCGCCGCGCCGCGTCGGGGACAGCGTGATGAATTCGCGCAGCGCCAGGAACGCGAGCAGGCCGAACAGGAAGGTCGCGAAGCCGGGCCCCAGCACCCAGCCGGTCCAGAACATCACCGCCATGCCCCAGCTGGTGCGAAGCAGGCGGCGGAAGTCGTTGAAGTCCTGCAGCCATGCTTCGCCGCGGTCATGGTTGCGGCGCTCCCGCAGGCCGATGATCAGCGTGGCGATGCTCACGATGGTCAGGATGCCGAAGACGATCAGGAACAGGGCGCCGACCTGTTGGCCCGGTGTCAGGCTGCGCAAGGATTGATTCATGAACGGGGCTTCTTCAACTCGGAAGGTGTGAATGCGCGGGCATGGCGGGGGCGCTCACACGATCTCAAACATCGCGCAGCGCGAGCACGGCGGCACGGGCGCGCTCCAGGAACGGGCGGCGTTGCTCGCCTTCCTGCACCTGCATCGGCGCGCCGAAGGTCACGGAGCAGAGGATCGGCACAGGCACCACTTCACCCTTGGGCATGACTCGCTGGATGTTGTCGATCCACGCCGGCACCAGCACCACGTCGGGGAACATCTTCGCCAGCGCATAGAGGCCGGACTTGAACTTCTGCGGCTCGCCGGTGTTGCCGCGCGTGCCCTCCGGAAAGATGATGATCGAGTCGCCGCTCTTGAGGGCTTCGACGAGCGGCGTCAGCGGGTCGCTGCTGTCCAGGACGGCGGCGGGCGCCGCGGCCACGGCCTCGGGTTCGGCTTGGGGTTCGGGTTCGGACGGCACCAGCGGCAACTGGATCGCCTGGACGGGCTCCATCGATGGCTCGACCCGTTCAGCCGGCGGGGGAGGCGAGGGCGGCGGTGCTGCCGCCTGGCCGCGATCCACATACACCGCATGGAACACCTCGGTCGTGATCCAGCGCTTGACCGGCGTGTTGGCCCAGTAGTCGCGCGCAGCGATCGGCCGGGTGATCACGCGCAATTCCTCGGGCAGCGCGGCCCAGATCATGACGATGTCGGCATGGCTCTGGTGATTCGCGAAATAGATGCGCTGTTCCGCCTTGGGCGGGCAGCCATACCAACGTGCCTGCGAGCCGGTGAGCAAGCGCACCACGCCAAGCAATATCCATCCCACGAGTTTTGCCAACATGGCCGCGATGATAAGGCGCGAAGACGCGGGTGCCGCAGGATCAGGACTGGCACGGCATCCGGATCGAGTGGATAAAGAGTTCAACTAAACGGGTATGTGTTCCGTAAAATGGAACTATTGATGAATGGCCACCTTCCGGCTTGCCTTGCTCACGATCGGTCAGTCGCCACGCCCCGACATGACGCAGGCCATCAGGCGCGCATTGCCCGCGCATGTTCAGGTCGACGAGCGAGGCGTGCTCGATGGCCTGTCGCGCGGCGAGATCGAACAGCGATTCGCCTCGCGCCCAGGCAGCGCGCCATTGATCACGCGCCTGTCCGATGGAAATGCCATCACGGTGGATTCGGCCGCGGTCGAGGCAGGCCTGCAGGATTCGATCGACCACCTGGAGCAGGATGGCGCCGACGCCATCGTCGTTCTCTGCACGGGTCGCTTTCCGGCGCTGCGAGCCGACCGCGCCTGGCTCATAGAGCCTGACACCCTGGTGCCGGCGGTGGTGGCCAGTCTCGTGGGCAGGGGGCGCCTGGGCGTCATCGCGCCCATGCCGAGCCAGATCGGCATGGTGATGGAGAAGTGGAACGCATTGCCGGGCTGCCACGTCGCCGCGGCCGCTTCCCCCAATGCGTCCGACGATGCGCTCGTGGCGGCGGCGCAGTCGCTGAGCGAGCAAGGCGCCACCGCACTGGTGCTCGACTGCATGGGCTACACCGCAGCCCACAAAGCCGCCTTGCAGCGACAGGTCCCCGGGTTGCCCGTCTTCGTCTCGGCCGGCGTGCTGGCATCCTCGCTGGCCATCGCCTTCTAGGGGCAGTCGATGAAGACGCGCACCTTGGCGCTCAAATGCCGGTTCGGCCGGTAAGTCTCGAGCGCCTGAACCTGCCCGGCGATCGTGCTCCTCGGCAGCAGTAGCAGGTCGGCCGTCCGCTTGAATCGGGACGGCTTCCCGAACGTCGGTGCCCTTGGCGCGAGTCCAGAATTTCGCGCTATCTCACCGTTTCGCCGCAACAAGCACGCGGGCTATCGCGGCTGCGAGGTGCTGCTTCGACAACGGCTTCTTCAACAGCTCATCGGCGCCTGCATCGATCGCTTCCTGCCCAATGATGCCGCCGACGTAGCCGCTGAGCAGAATGATCGGAACAGAAGGTCGGATGATCCGCAGCTCGCGAATCAACGCGGAACCCTGCATCTCAGGCATGCGCTCATCGGTGACAACGACATCAAAGCGATCCGGGTGCGCACGAAACGCTGCCAACGCATCAAGGCTCGACGTGAATCCGACGGGCACATAGCCCAACTCAGAAAGCGACACGGTCATCAGACTGACCAACGCCGATTCATCATCGATGACCAGAACTTGCTCATGGCTGCCGACGCTCGATAACGGCGCTTCAACAGCCACATCAGGCGCGACATCACCGATGCGCGGCACGTAGACAGAAAAGACACTGCCAGAGCCCAACACGCTCTTGACCCCGATCGCCCCGCCAAGCTCGGCCACCACGTTGTTCACCATGGCCAGGCCCAGCCCGGTTCCGACGCCTTGGTCCTTGGTCGTGAAGAACGCATCGAAGATCCGGTGCAATGACTCCGGTGCTATGCCACACCCGGAGTCGGCGACCTCCAATGCGACATATTCACCAGGCTCCAACACCCCACTGGTCAGCACGCGGGGCGCAGAGATTTCCAACACCTCCAGCGAAACCTGCAACGTGCCACCTTTGCCCATCGCGTAGATGGCATTGGTCCCGAGGTTCATGACCAGTTGATGCAGCTGCGTCGGGTCTCCCAGAATGGCGGCGCGCCCGGCGTTCAAGCGAGATTCGATTTGAATTTCCCCCGGAAGCGTGGCCCTTAGCAACTGCAGCGCTTCCTGGACGATGCGCTCAACACTCACTGGTGTCCGAGGCGCGCTCGCGCTGCCGCTGCTGAACACCAGGATGCGCTCGACCAGCGCCCTCCCCCGCTCGCCCGCAACCAGGATGCTTTCGATGCTGTGTCGCAAGCGGCTGCCCAGTGGCGCATCGCGCAGTGCCATTTCCCCGTAGCCAAGGGTTGCCGCAAGAATATTGTTGAAGTCATGTGCGATGCCGCCTGCCATCGTGCCAGTGACTTCGAGCCGCTGCGCCTGCAGCAGGGCGGCCTCGGCGCGCTTTTGGGAATCGATGTCGGTCACCGATCCCGCCATGCGTATCGGGCGTTTCTCGCTGTCAACGATACAAACCCCGCGGACACGAACCCAGTGATAACTGCCATCCGCATGCCGCATGCGCCATACAACGTCGAGCATGTCAGCAGCGCCCGAGAGGTACGCGTCAGCGTGCCGTTTTCGGAGATCGGCGTCATCCGGATGAACCGTCGACATGTTGTACCAGTCTGCGCGCGGCCGGGTGGTCCGTCCCGGATCCAGCCCGAAAAGACTCTGCCCCCGAACTGAGAGGAACATCTCGTCGCTGACCATGTCCCAGTCGAACACGCCATCGTTGGATCCCGCAACGGCCAGCGCAAAACGCTCCTCGGAAGCCACCAGGTCAGCTTGTCGGGCCTTGTAGATGTCTATGTCTCGCATGGTCCCCACAAAGCGAGCCGGTCGCCCGGACGGATCGCGAACGCAAATTCCACACATCCTCATCCAGTGATAGCTGCCATCGTTGTGGCGCACGCGGCACTCACGCTCGAAAGCCGGAATACGGCCCGCGAGAAAGTCATCCAGCGCCTGGAAATGGCCTGGCTGGTCAGCGGGATGAAACTGGATCGCCGAAAGCCAATCGCTGCGCGTCTTGACACTCGCGTCGGGTCGCAGGCCGTGGAGTGCGAGTCCGCGTTCGTCGAGGAGCGCGTGATCCTTGAAGATGTCCCAATCGAAGACACCGTCGCTCGAGCTGGCGATGGCAAGCGCAAGGCGCTCTTCGCTCCTGCGAAGCCCGACGAGCTCGACCTTGGCTGCGTTCAACGCGTTTGCCAGTCTCGCGTTCTCCGTCCGGAGGGCTTCGTGGCTTCGACGATCTGGTCTGGATTTGGCGATGCGTTTCATCGGGTTCCTATCGAAGCAAAAGACCCATGCGCAGGGCGGCTGCACTGTGAAGCACCGACGTGTGGGTTCCAATTTCCTTCACGACGAACGCGGCGCGGCGCTGCATCTCGGCACTCGTCTGGCTGCGGCGGCTGATGGTTCCGTCGCCGATGCACCGGGGATCGTCATGCTCGATCGTGTAGACCAAGGTGAACGGGGTTGCGATGTCCTGGCGCCAGATCGCCATCAGCGCCTCGCTGCCAGGCGCCAGGTCTGTCCATATCGGAAGCGGGGAACGGGAAAACCAGATGCCAAGCCGTGCCGCAGAGCTGCCGTCCCAAGGCGTGTTCACGCTGACCAGGCGCGAGACGATGATTCGCTTTTCCATCTCGGCGACCGCGCGCCATGCCACCAAGCCACCCATGCTATGCGCAAACACGCTGATATGCGAAACCCGATACCGCTGCAGCAGTGCCAGAACGCCATCGGCCAGTTCTGTCCCGCTCTGGGCGACAGAGTTGCCGGACGCATAGTACGCAAACCAGGCCTGCTGAGTCGCGGGATCCAGGTTCTCAGCCACTTCGGAAAGATCTCGGGGCGAACCATTGGCACCGTGCACAAAGAGCACAACCTCCTTTGAACTGTCGGGCTCGGACGCCATGTAGATGCCGCCGTACTTGAAATCCAGCGGGTGTGTCATGCCGGCATTCGCCACCGACGATTCGAAGCGGGCGTCTGCGTCGATGTCGACAACATCCGATGCCCCAGCCTGCCCGCTGCTCGCCAGCATTGCAAGTGCGGCCAGCCCCAGGCCGAACGCCGTGCGATGGACCTTCAAGCGGAATGAAATCATGCTGACTCGTCAACCGACGGCAACGAATCGGTCCGCCCGCGCAGCGTCTCGAACGGCGGGCAGATCGGTGGCCAACAGATCGACCGGCGCCCGTTCGCACAGCCATGCATTGGGGGCGGCGAACCATTGCGCCATTTCCCAGCCGTGGAACGCGCTGCCGAGCTCGAGGATGACGTCTAGTGCTCCGGCCTCTGGAAGCATCTTGAACCCGGAGAATTGAAAGGCTGGGATCCAGAACGTATCGCTCCATTGGAATGCCAGCAACTCACCGGCAACGATCTGGCGCGCCAGACTGGCGTGGTCGCCTTGCTGCCGTTGAGTCAGCAGCGCTGCCAGATGCTCGCCGCGGTACAAGCCGCCCGACCCGCGGAAAGCATCGAGCAACGCCACGAACTGCGCATCGCTGCCTCGCAGTGAAGTCACCTGGTCGGGCACGCCCGATCGGCAGCGCCTGGCGGCGGCGCCTGGCCGGGTCGAAGCATGGAAGAGCGAGGACATGGCGGTCACTGTCCGGGATAGAAGCCGAGCGCTGCGGCACGGGCCCCGATGCGCACCGCCGAACGGTCGGTGCTGCGCGCCGTTGCCTTGGTGACGCCCGACGATCCACCCTCCGCAAACGGATCGGCCGAATGCGATGCGAGCACGGCTTGCTGACGCACCAAGCTGCGGTCCGTCGATGCAAGCAACGCCGGTGCAGCGGTTGCGCTTGTGCCCTCGCTGTAAGGATTCAAGTTGTGGGCGGCGACGACGGCTTGGGACGCAACTTCCGCCCGGCTGATCTTGCTGGACGCGATGTGCACGCCCTGATAGGTCTCAGATTGCACGCTGGTGGCGGCGAGCATCGACAAGGCAGCGACAACGATGATCTTCGAGGTGTTCATTAGGATTCTTTCAATGGTTTGAGTGGATCGACACCATGCGGTGGCGAGACTCCATTGGCATCCCGCGATGTGTGCGCCTTGTGTCCTGCTTCGTGGGTTTTTGCTTCGCCACGTACCTGAGCCACGGCAGATACAGCGGCGGACACGACTCTTGCGCTTCTCCATCTGTCGATGTGCGGCAAGGCGGCCACCGCCTCAATTCGACCAGGAAGCAGTTTGAGGAAGGCTTCCGGCAGATGTGCTCGCGCCCGTGTCGGACATCGCGTTGCGGTGGCTCTGAAGCCGATCAGTCGCAGCGTTTGCTTCCGGAATCCCTGCCCCGGCACCGACCGAGCGAAACCTACTGTGTGTGCCGCCGCGCCGTATACGCCGCCGTACACGATGCGCGTCTTCTGCCGCGGAACGCCCTACAACCGGCGTTCGAACCCGGCGCATACAGCGCCGCCCCTTTCAACTACCGGACCCATCCATGCCAACTCCGCTCACCCGCCTCGTGCGCACAACGGCCGCCCTCGGCCTCATCGCGCTCGCCGCGACGCTGCCTCTCGGTGCGGCCGCTCAGCCCGCGCAAGCGGCCAGGCCCACCATCGTGCTGGTGCACGGTGCATTCGCAGAATCGTCGAGCTGGGATGGTGTCGTACGAAGGCTGCAGGCCCAGCATTACCCCGTCATCGCAGCGGCCAATCCGCTGCGCGGCGTGAAGTCCGATGCATCGACTATCGCGGCCATCGTCGACTCGACCCAAGGTCCCGTCGTACTGGTCGGCCACTCGTATGGCGGTTCGGTGATCTCGCAGGCAGCGCTCGGCAAGCCCAACGTCAAGGCTCTGGTCTTCGTCGCCGCCTTTGCACCGGAGGAAGGCGAAACCGCAGTCGAGCTTTCAGGCAGGTTCCCGGGCAGCACGCTCGGGCCGACGCTCGCGCCCGCTGTGACGCTGACAGAGGGTGGCAAGGACCTGTACATCGAGCAGGGCAAGTTTCGCGATCAGTTCGCAGCCGACGTACCTGCGGCGGCTGCGCGGCTCATGGCCGCCGCGCAGCGTCCGGTCACGGAAGCCGCACTCAATGAGCCTGCCGCATCGCCTGCGTGGAAGACGGTGCCCTCGTACTTCGTCTACGGCGACCGTGACAAGAACATTCCGGCCGCCGCGCAGGCTTTCATGGCGCAACGCGCCAAGTCGCTGAAGACCGTCGTGGTCAAGGGGGCGTCGCATGTCGTCATGACCTCGCAGCCGGACGCCGTCGCAAAGCTCATCGTCGAAGCCGCCACCCATTGACCGATCCTTCAGGAAGCAACCATGACAACACCAGTAGCCCTTATCACCGGTGGTTCGACGGGCATCGGCAAGGAAACCGCCAGGCAGCTTGTCGGCAAGGGGGTCCACGTGATCATCGGCGGCCGGCGCGCGGAAGCCGGCGCGCAGGCGGTGGCCGAGATCAGCGCCTTCGCGGCGGCGACGGGAGCCAGCGGCAGCGTGCGCTTCGTCCAGAACAGCGTCGACGACGAAGCAGATGTTCGCCGGATGATCGACGGCATCGTCAGGGACCACGGGCGCCTGGACCTCGCGGTGAACAACGCCGGCATTTCCACCGAGAACACGATGATCGGCGACTCCGATACGCAGGCTTTCAGGGCGATGCTGGAGACCAATGTGCTGGGCCTGTATCACTGCATGAAGTTCGAGATTCAGCAGATGCAGCGGCAGTCCGGCGGCTCGATCGTCAACCTGGCCTCCATCGCGGGCTTGAACGGAATTCCATGGGCGTCGACGTACGCGGCGACGAAGCATGCGGTGGTAGGACTGACCCGGTCGAGTGCCCTGGACTATGCAACCCAGAACATCCGCATCAATGCTGTTGCGCCGGGTGCCATCCGCACGGATCTGATCGCCAGCCAGATCGCCCTCGGCAAATACAACGAAGCGAGCATCCAGGCCTTGCATCCGATGATGCGGATGGGCCAGCCCGAGGAAATAGCGCGCGGCATCTGCTGGCTCCTGTCCGATGAAGCGAGCTTCGTGACTGGCCACGTGCTGAGCATCGACGGTGGCTTCCAGGCGAAATAGAGCCCAAGCGTTTCATGCCGCCCTGGCGAATGGCGGCATGGGGCGTGACCATACGCCAACTTCAGCCGTTCACGACCTCGACGGCCGCGCTGAACACATAGCCGACGCCGCGCTCGGTGAGGATGAGGGTCGGCTCCATGGCATCGACTTCGATCTTCTTGCGCAGCCGGCCGACTTGCACGTCGACAGAGCGATCAAAGACCTCGGCGTTGTGCAGGCGCGTGAGGTCGAGCAGTTGCTCGCGCGCCAGCACGCGCTGGGGCGCGGACAGGAAAGCAACGAGCAGGTTGAAGTCGCCGTTCGACAACGAAACGGGCTCGTCGTTCGGCCCGGTCAACTTGCGCAGGCGGACGTTGAGTTCCCACCCGGCAAATCGGTAAGCGCGGATTTTCGCGAGCGCGCCGGCCGTGGTTTCCTGCATTCGCGAGCGCCGCAATAGCGCCCGTATCCTCGCCAGCAGCTCTCGCGGTGAAAAAGGCTTGGTCAGGTAGTCGTCTGCACCGAGTTCCAGGCTCATCACCCGGTCGGCTTCGTCCTTTCGGCCCGTCAGAATGATGATGGGCAGGTTGGAATTCGCGCGCAGCTGTCTGGCGATCTGCAACCCGTCTTCACCGGGCAATCGAAGGTCGAGGATCAGCAGGTCAACCGAGTCACGGGCAAGCACCTGGGCCATCTCATGGCCCGTTGGCACCGCGGTGGTGCGTATCTCGAACTCGGAGAGGTATTCCGCGATCATCTGCCGCACCAACGGATCGTCGTCAACGATCAAGACGTGCGTGGTCGCAATGGGTGCGAATGACGTCGACTGGTCGGGGTGCATCGACCCTCCTGTGTACGACGAGGGCGCGAGGCCCATGTGCGAAGACTGTAGCATCGGCCCCGCAAAACGCCTATCGGCGCGACGCCTCCGGTCGAGGACCCAGGAGGCGCGCCAAGACCGACGCCAAGTCGCGCACCGACAACGGCTTTTTTCGCAACTCGTCGGCGCCCGCCGCGACAGCCTCGTGACTGATGTTGCCGCCAAGATAACCACTGAGCAGCAGTATCGGGACAGCCGGGCGGATGCTGCGCAGTTCGCGGATGAGCATCGAACCCGACATCGCCGGCATGCGTTCATCGGTGATCACGGCATCGAAGCGGTGCGGATACGCCCGAAAAGCTGCCAGCGCCTCGATGCTCGAAGAGAAGCCGACGGGCACGTATCCCAGTTCCGACAGTGAATCGACCATCAAGCGCATCAGCGCCGGCTCATCATCGACCACCAGGATCTGCTCGTGACACCCGACGATCGACGCGGGCGCCTCGACGGCGGCCGCAGGCGCCGCGTCGCCGCTGCGCGGCAGATAGACCGTGAAGGTGCTGCCCGCGCCGATCTTGCTCTCCACGTGCACCGAACCACCGAACTCCGCGATGACGCCGTGCACCAGGGCCAGGCCAAGCCCGGTGCCAACGCCGTCATCCCGGGTGGTGAAGAAGGCATCGAAGATGCGGTGAAATTTGTCGGCGGCAATGCCCGAACCCGAATCGGTCACCTGCAGCGCAACGTATTCGCCCGGGTTCAGGCGGCCTGTTGTCGTGATGCGCGGTGCAGCGATGTCAACCACCTCCAGGGCGATCCGCAGAGTCCCTCCCTCCGCCATGGCATGGATGGCGTTGGTTCCCAGGTTCATCACCACCTGGTGAAGTTGCGTCGAATCTCCCATGACCGCGGCGCAACCTGCATTCAGGCAAGACTCGATGTGGATGTCGGCGGGCAGCGTCGCGGCAAGCAACTCCAGCACTTCCTGGACCACACCCTCGAAATGAACCGGCACGCGTTCGCCGACGCCACTGCGGCTGAACACCAGGATGCGGTCGACGAGTGCCCGGCCGCGTTCGCCCGCCACCAGGATGCTCTCGATGCCATGACGCAGCCGGCTGCCGGCTTCCGCGTCACGCAACGCCATCTCTCCGTAACCGAGGATCGCCGCGAGGATGTTGTTGAAGTCGTGCGCAATGCCGCTCGCCATCGTGCCGGTGACCTCCAGTCGCTGCGCCTTGAGGAGCGCCGTCTCTGCGCGCTTTTGCGGATCGATATCGCAGATCGAGCCGACCAGTCGGATCGGCCGGCCCGCCGGATCTCGCACCGTGCGTCCGCGCATGCGCAGCCAGTGGTAGGCGCCATCGTCGTGCAGCACCCGCCATTCGCGTTCATACACCGATAGCCGATCTGCCAATTGGTCGATCACCAGTTTTGCGGGTGTCAGCGCATCGTCGGGATGAACCTTGAAGAGTGACTGCCAGTCGCTGCGCGGCCGAATGGACGGGCCCGCTTGCAGGCCGTGAAGCAACTGGGCGCTTTGCGAGAGATAGAGCAGATCAGTGACCATGTCCCAATCGAATATGCCGTCGCCGGTGCTGGTGATTGCCAACTCGAATCGTTCTTCGATGCCACGGTGGAGCGCGGCGGCATGCTCGGCTGCACGCAAGGCTTCCCTCAAGCTGGCGTTCTCGTCCGCCAGGCCTTCGGCGCCCCGGGTGTCTGGCTTGGGATGGATGCGGCGCTTCATGTGCCGGATTGAAGCAGGCCATCCGCATGTCCGTGTGACGAAAGCAGCGTGCAGTGTGACGGCTGTCGCACGTCACCGTTGCTGACACGGAGACCGTCCTCAGTGCCGGGACAGCACCGGCCTCCAAGGTGCCACATCCGCATCGCTCGCGTGGCGATTGACACGCGCACAGACAACACCTGACTTCAACGCCGCCAAGGGCGCAGCCACAGTGAGCCAACCCGTCGCACAGCGATAGGCAAGACGCGCAACTGTTGCGCCCTGTTGTTGATTGCAGCGTTCACACGCAAAAGGAAAAGCACATGTTCGATGCCCTCGGATCATTGCCGGTTCAGGCCCTGAAGTGCCCGCCGGACTTCATCACCGTCGCCAGACGCCCGATATCGAATCATCGCCCCGCAAGGCTTCGGTCCGAGTGGTCGACGCGCGCAGGACGATCTGCACCGGCCGCGCAGAAGCCCGCCGACAACATCCTGATCGTCGACGCTGACCGGAGCACGCGTGAGCTGCTCAAGGACTACCTGGTGAGGAACGGCTTGCGGGTGGAGGCGGTTCCCACAGGTCGCCACATGCGAAATGCGCTGGATGGCGCGGGGCCATTCGATCTGATCATCCTGGACCCGCTGCTGCCCGGCGAGAACGGCATGACCCTGTGCCGCGATCTCCAGAACGGCAAGTTCAAGGCCACACCCATCCTGATGCTGACGACGCTGCACGAAGAGGCCGACCGGATCCTGGGGCTGGAGATGGGCGCGGACGACTACCTGTCCAAGCCCTGTTCGTCGCGCGAACTCCTGGCACGCCTTCGTGCCATCCTTCGCCGCACGCGCATGCTGCCGCCCAACATGCGATCGAGCGGCGAGGCACCGATGATCGCCTTCGGAGAATGGGAGATGGACACCATCGCCCGCCATCTTCGCGACGAAGGCGGAAAGCTGGTGGCCCTGAGCGGTGCCGAATACCGGCTCTTGCAAGTCTTCCTCGAGCATCCGCAACGGGTGCTCACGCGGGACCAACTGCTGGGCTTCACGCAGGGGCGTGATGCCGATCTCTTCGAGCGTTCGATCGACCTGCTGGTCAGCCGGCTGCGGCAGCGCCTGGGGGACGACGCGCGCGAACCGCGCTATATCAAGACCGTGCGCAGCGAGGGCTACGTATTCGCTTCGGCCGTGACGTCGAAACACTGACCTGCCCGGCCAGCCACGTCTGTTCGTATGTCCACGTATCGGCCCGCGCAACAGGTACACGCCGACTCAACTCTGCCCGCGCACGACATGCCGGAGATACATCCGCCCCGTTCAATGGGCATGTCCGCAGACGCATCGGGCCACCGAGCCGTCCGGCGACCACCACCTTCTTCTCCAGCCAGGAATCAACCATGTCGAACATGCACCCTCTCGTTGTAACCAGTGTCGCGATCCTGGGCTTGCTGCTCTTTGGACTCGGGCTCGCCGTGACGGTTGTGCGCGGCAGGACCCAGGTCCTCACCGGCACCGCTTCCGATCCTGACCATCTGCTGAATCGCCTCATCCGGGCCCACGGCAACACGGCCGAGTACGCCCCGTTCCTTGCCGTGCTCTTCCTGTTCCTCGGCTCCCACCAGCCTGGCGGCCTGACGCTGGGCCTCATCGCGGTTGCCACGGCCGCGCGTGTCCTTCTTGCTGTCGGCCTGATCACGTCGTTGTCGCGTCTCAATGCCTTGCGGGCGATCGGCGCAACGCTGACCTACGTCACGGGCCTCTGGCTATCGATCCTTTTTCTCCTGGCTTGATGGCCGCAACTCACCCGCTCACTCATCAATGGAGATCGTTCCCATGCACAGCTCTAGAAACGTTCAACAGCACCCATCGAAAGTTCGATTTGCGTCCGCCATCTGCGCGGCCAGCCTCATGATTGCGTCGGGCCTGGCGTTCGCGGGCCAGGCCGACGCCGCCGATCCGCCGGCCGATCGAAGGCAGAGTCGGGCAGAGTCCCCGTCCGAGGCGATTCGCCCGTTCAAGGTTCATATCCCGGACAAGGCCCTGAAAGATCTGAAAGCCCGACTGCAAGCGACGCGCTGGCCGGACAAGGAGACGGTAGACGACGCATCCCAGGGCGTCCAGCTGGCGAAGCTGCAAGAGCTGGTGAGGCACTGGGCGACCGACTACGACTGGCGCAAGCTGGAGACGAGGCTCAACGCGCTGCCCCAGTTCGTCACGACGATCGACGGGGCGGAAGTCCAGTTCATCCAGGTCCGGTCACGCCATCCGAATGCCATGCCGCTCATCCTGACGCATGGATGGCCAGGGTCTCCTCTCGAGTTCATCGACGCGATCGGTCCTCTAACCGATCCGACCGCATTTGGAGGACGACCTGAAGACGCCTTCGACGTCGTGATTCCGGCCATTCCGGGGCATGGCTTTTCGAGCAGGCCCAAAGACCTGGGTTGGGGGCCCGACCGCGTGGCTCGGGCTTGGGACGTGCTGATGCATCGCCTTGACTACAACCGATACGTATCCCAGGGTGGCGATCATGGCTCCGTGATTTCGGACGCCCTGGCCCGGCAAAAGCCCCCAGGCCTGCTCGGCATTCATCTGACCATGCCGGCCACGGTACCGCCTGAGCTCGTCAAGGGCATCCATGGCGGCGACGAGCCACCGGCGGGACTCTCTGGCGCCGAACGGACGGCGTATCAAACGCTGAGCAGGTTCTTCGCTCGCAACGCCGCGTATGGCGCCATGATGGTCACCCGGCCGCAGACTGTCGGGTACGGCCTGAACGATTCACCGGCAGGCCTCGCGGCCTTCATGTACGAGAAGATCACCGAGTGGACCTATCCCTCCGGAAACGCCGAGGCCGTGCTCGGGAGGGCCCGGATTCTCGACGACATCTCGCTCTACTGGCTCACCAATACGGCCAGCTCCTCGTCGAGGTTCTACTGGGAGAACAACAACAACAACTTCAGCTCGGCCGCGCAGCGAACGACGGAGATTTCGGTCCCGGTCGCCATCACGGTCTTTCCGGGCGAGATCTATCGCGCACCGAAGTCGTGGGCGGAGCGCGCCTACCCGACGCTCTACTACTTCAGGGAGGTCGATCGAGGCGGGCACTTCGCGGCCTGGGAACAGCCGCAGTTGTTTGCAGAAGAGATGAGGGCCGCTTTCCGGCCCCTGCGCAAATAGGCGGCTTGATGTATCCGGCTTTGGCCGGATGCACACGGCGGATTGAAATGAATGCTCTTGCGGGGCCGTCCAAGCCTGCGCAGGCAGGCTCCGAGCCGCGTCCCTCAGACCCTCGAGGAGGTGCACGCAGCGGCCCGGCAGGAGCCGTTTCGCGGGTGCCCACGAACGTGCTTCGACGCGCTCGCACTGGCTTCATGCGTCGAGGGTCGCACGATGGTGCAGCGGAATCGGATTGGGTCGCTCTCGTGAAGGCGGCTCGCCAGTTTGAACAGGCCCTAAGCTCGCGCAGTCGTCGTGCCGAATGCCAGCCAGTAGGGATCGCCGACCTGCTTGCCCACGCCCATTGCCGCGTCGCGCACGATGATGCCGAAGCGCGCAATCAGCGCATCGGTCAGGTCGGCCACGGGCAAGGCGATGCCGATGCCGTAGAGCTGCCCATGTGCCGAATCGATGACCGCCGACGAGATGCCCGCCACGTTGTCGACGTACTCGCCGCGCGACAGCGCCCAGCCCGTTGCGCGGACTTGCGCCAATCGTTCCAGCAGGTCCTTGCGCGTGCGCGGCACATTGCCGCGGCGCACCTCCATGCGCGGGCCGATCAGCGCGACCACCTCGGCGTCGGTGAGCCGGGCCAGCATCGCGCGGCCGATCGAACTCGCATACGCCGGTGCGCGCGTACCGGGCGGCGTGTAGATCTGCAGCACGCCGGAACCGGCGGAGGTGCGCATCTGGATCACCACCGAATCGCCTTGGTCCATGACGTTGAGGTAGCCCGTGTATCCCGTCTTCGCGACCAGTGCGAGCAATGCCTCCTCCAGCAGCGAGGCCACGTTGCGCGAGGCGCGGAAGTGGTAGGACGCCTCCATGATCACGCTGCCCGGTCGGTAGGCGCGCGTCAGGGCGTCGCGCTCGAGGAAGCCATAGGTGGCCATCATGCTCAGCGTGCGCGAGGCGGAGCTCTTCGGCAGGCTCAGTTCGTTGGCGACGTCCATCACCGTGATGTCGCGGCGCAGCCGCGCGATCAGCTTCAGGACGTCCATGGCATTGGCAAGGGTGCTCATCGTTCGGTTCCGTCGGGGTGCATCGGATCTTAGGGCCCCCTCGAGGCCTCTCCTCTTGACAGGCTGCCGGCGCAATCCATCATTGAGTTCTAGATTTTATCGATAAGTTCCATAATATGGAACTACCTTGAAAAAAGCCCGCCCGCTGGAGGCCTCGCTCGGCGAAGGCTTCGCGCCCGGCGCGCGCGAGCCCGCGCTGGCCTGACGGTCAGGGGAGGTCGGCCGAGGGCATGCGCGCGACGATGGTCGCGCTGCGCCCCAGGATGTAGGCCGAGGTCGGCCGGCGCTCGAAGAACTTCGGGCTCGGCAGCATCACCGCGAGCCGTGCCGCCTCGTTGGCATTCAGCCGCGAGGCCGGCTTGTTGAAGTAGTGCCGCGACGCGGCCTCTGCGCCGAACACGCCTTCGCCCCATTCGACGTTGTTGAGGTAGATCTCGAGGATGCGCTGCTTGCTCAGCAGCAGTTCCAGCAGCGTCGCCAGCACCAGTTCCTGGCCCTTGCGCAGCAGGGTTCGCTCGCCCGAGAGCAGCAGGTTCTTGGCGAGTTGCTGCGTGATGGTGGAGCCGCCGCGCAGCCTCGGCGGGCGCGCCGGCTTGCCGCTGGCTGCCGCCTGCGCCGCCCGCCTGGCGGCGATCTCCTCGGCCTTGGCATTGCGCTGGCGGGCCTTCTCGATCGCCTCCCATTCCACGCCCTGGTGGTAGATGAACTCGCCATCCTCGCTGGCGATGACGGCGCGCTTGAGCGTCTCCGAGATCTGCGCGTAGGGCACCCAGTCCTGCTGCCACTCGTGCCCGCCATTGGCACGGCCATGCGTTGCGATCTGCCAGGCCTCGGAGCGTTGGAATGCCGTCGATTCAGGATTGATCGCGGCCATCGCCGCGATGCGCACGACGAAGAAGAGTTCGAGAGCCAGTCCTGCCACCAGCAGGCACAGCACCCAGCGGAACACGACGCGCATCGCCCGTCGTCAGCCCGCGACCAGCGCGCGCAGTTCCGCCAGCACCTGCGCGGAGGGCGGCCGCACGCCGCGCCAGGTTTCAAAGGCCTCCGCCGCCTGCTCGACCAGCATGCCGAGGCCGTCGCGCGGCACCGCGCCGTTCTCGCGCGCCCAGTCCATGAAACCTTGCGCAGCCGGCCCGTACATCATGTCGACCGCCAGCGCGCCGGGCTTCAGCACGCTGGCGGCCACGGGCACGCCGCCGCCGCTCAGGCTCGACGCCGTGGCGTTGACCACGACGTCGAAGTCGCCGCTGACGGTGCCGAGTTCCTGCGCTTCGATCTCGGCGTGGTGCGACAAGGCGAGCGCCGCATGCCGCTGCACCAGCGTCACTGCCTTGCCAAGTGTTCGATTGGCCACCACCACGCGCCGCGCACCCGCTTCGAGAAAGGGCCCGAGCACGCCCGATGCACCACCGCCAGCGCCGACCAGCAGCACATCGCGGCCTTGCAGTTCGACGCCGGTGTTGCGCGTGATGTCGTTGACCAGGCCGGCGCCGTCGGTGTTGTCGCCATGGATGCCGTCATCTCGAAAGCTCAGCAGGTTCACGGCCTGCGCCAACGTAGCGCGCTGTGTCACGTGTTGCGCCAGCGCCGCCGCATCGAACTTGAACGGCACCGTGACATTGCAACCGCGCGCCGTGCCCGCGGGATCGGCGCGCAACGCGGCCACCGCCGTAGCAAAGCCACCGAGCGGCACCAGGCGCCGGCCATAGTCCAGCGCCTGCCCGGTGAGTTCGGCGAAGCGCATGTGAATCCACGGCGAGCGGCTGTGCTCGATCGGGTTGCCCATCACGCAATACAGGTCCATGGCCTTCTCCCTTGTTGTCTGTCTCGAAGTCGCGATCAGAGTGCCGTCAGGGTGCGGAGGGCCGGGCCTCGAGCGTCTCGTCGCGGGTGAAACGGAAGCGGGAGGGCAGCACGATCTGGTCGGTCTGCCTGCGCATCGCGTCGGTGAACTTGCCGAAATTGCCGATGCTGCGCACGATCGCCTGGGCGCGCTTGTCGAGCACCGTGTTGCCGGAAGTCTCCACGATCTCCGCGCCGATGACGCTGCCGTCGTGGTTGATCGTGACCAGCATGGTCAGGGCGCCGTACAGCTTCTTGCCTGAGGCCTCGGGGAAGTTCTCGGTGCCGCGCGCCTCGATGCGCCGGCGCAGCGCATCCACATACATCGCGTAGGCGGCCTCGCGCGTGGCGGGGCTGATGTAGCGCTTCTTGGGCCGTGCGTTCTCTTCGTTCACCCGCTTCTCGATCTCGGCGAGCAGTTCGAGCAACTGGCGGCGCTGTTCCTCGCGGTCGCTGCTTTGCGCCGGGTCGCCCGAGTTGCGCGGATCGGGCAGGGGCATGGTGGCGAGTTGCTGCCGGATCTGCGCGAGCAGCAGTTGCTGCTGCGCCTGCATCGATTCGACCTGGCGCTGTGAATCCTCGGACGCATCGCCCACCGCGGTGAAGGCCGAGGGCGGCAACGGGCTGGTGGCGCGGCCGCGCTCCAGGTCGCCGCCGCCGGCCAGCGAGCGTTGCGCGATGGCCTGCGCCTTGTCGGGCTTCTCGTTGGTCGCCGCATTGACCAGGATGACCTCGAGCGCGGTCTCCTTGAACGCGCGGTCGAAGGCCTCGGGATCGGCAAATCGCACGGCCAGCAACACGCCGTGGGCGAGGATCGAGATCCCCAGCGCGATCTGCAGGACGCTGAAGTCGCGCAGGTTCATGCGGGCACGTTGTCCGGCGTGGCCTCGCTGTCCGCCATATCCACGGCGATGGCGATCGGGCCCGCGACTTCCTCTTCGTCGCCGCCGTCATCCTCGATGGCTGCCGCGTCGGGCGCCGCATCGAGCCGCGCCAGCACGGTGCCGTGCACGTCGAGCGCGATCTCGTCGATGTCGCCGAGCTTCACCCGCAGATGCGCCCCGCGCTCCTGCTGGCCGGCCACCGGGAACACCAGCGGCAGGTTGTCGGCGCGCACCAGCGCACCGTTCGGGAAGTCCTTCATCACGGTCGCGTCCAGTTCGGTGATGCCGTTCTGCTGCAGGTACTTGAGCGTCCAGAAGCGCTCCATGCCGGCCTGGTAGGCGTTGTAGGTGCTGTAGGCCGCATCGAAGCCCGAGAGGATCGAGAACAGGTCGGCGTCCTTGGGCTTGAACGGCGCGGCCAGCGCGGCGGTCTTGCCGTGGCGCGCGGCCGCGATGATCTGCCACTGGTTGACCAGGTCGGTGTAGCGGCGCAGCGGGGAAGTGCTCCACGCATAGCTCTTCACGCCGATGCCCGCATGAGGCGCCGGCCTGGTGCCCATGCGGACCTTCACACCCGGCGCCAGGCTGGCCTGGCTGCGGTAGAGGCCCGGCACGCCGAACTCGCCGAGCCAGCTGCCCCAGGTGCTGTTGGTCAGGATCATGGCCTCGGCCACGATGAGGTCCAGCGGCGCGCCACGGCGGCGGGTGCTGATGCTGACCTTTTCTTCACCGCTCGGCTCGCCGACATTCCCCTCAAGCCGGAAGTTGTAATCGGGCCGGTTGAAGTTCTCCGGCTTGCCGCGCACGACTTCGCGCTGCGCCTTCAGGCTGCGCGCCAGGCGGAACAGGAAGCCGAGCGGTTCGCGCAATTGCGTGGCCACCGCCGGCGCGTCGCCGTCGGGCACGCTGGCGTCGGTCAGCCATTCCTCGCTGACGAAGGCGTCGAGCTGGTCATGGCGCAGGTTGGCAACGATGGGCACGCGTTCCAGCTTCGTCTCGGTGCCCTTGAGTTCGAGCGAGCTCTCGTCGAAGGTCGCGTAGAGCGAGACGGCCGGGCAGTCGCGCCCTTCCTGCAGCGTGTACGCGTTCACGATGTCGTCCGGCAGCATCGTGATCTTGTAGCCCGGCATGTAGACCGTGGACATGCGGTTGCGCGCCACCTGGTCGATCGCGCTGCCGGGCACCAGCGCCAGTCCCGGCGCGGCGATGTGGATGCCGACGACGACCGTGCCGCTGCCCAGGCCCCGCACGGAGAGCGCATCGTCGATTTCCGTGGTCTGCGAATCGTCGATGGAAAAGGCCTGCACGCCCTCGGCCAGCGGCAGTGCGTCGGTGATCGCTGGCGCCTGCAGGGCCGGGAAGGCGGTGCCTTTGGGGAAGTTCTCGAACAGGAAGCGCTTCCAGTGGAACTGGTAGGCCGAGTCGATGGCCCCGGCGCGCTCCAGCAGTTCCAGCGGCGGCCGCTGCGAGGCGCGCGAGGCATCGACCACGGCGCGGTATTCGGGCGCGTTCTTGTCGGGCTTGAACAGGATCTTGTAGAGCTGGTCGCGCACCGGTGCCGGGCATGTGCCCTCGGCCAGTTGCTTCGCCCATTCGTCGATCTGCGCCTGCACCTGCTTCTTCTTCTCGATGGCCGCGAGCGCCTGCTGCACGATCTCCGCGGGCGCCTTCTTGAAGCGGCCCTTGCCGGCGCGGCGGAAGTAATGCGGCGCATCGAACAGGCCGAGCAGCGCGGCAGCCTGCTGCGCCAGCGTGGGCTTGTCCTGGAAATAGTCGGCCGCCAGGTCGGCGAAGCCGAACTCTCCCTCGGGCGAGAACTCCCAGGCGAGGTCGAGGTCCATGGTTGCAGCCAGGGCACGCGCCTCGCTGATCAACTCGGCCGGGCCGGGCTTCTCGAAGCGCAGCACGATGTTGGCGGCCTTGACCTTGACGCGCTTGCCGGTGTCGAGCTCGACCTGGGCCGAGGCTTCCGCCTCCGACAGCACGCGACCGCCAAGGTATTTGCCGGCTTCTTCAAACAATACAAACATGGTGACGATTGTCCCATGGGCCCGAGGCGTGAAAACCGAGGGCTTGTGCGCGGATTACCCCGAGGAGTCCGGGGGCGAACTACAGGTTCAGGAACGCCATGACCTCGTCCAGGTGCGCCCGTTCGAAATCCGACAGCGCGTGGTCGCCCTGGTTCAGCAGCTTGATGCGGCTGCCGGCATAGCGCGCCGACATCTCGCGCCAGTCGAGCACCTCGTCACCCTTGGCCACGATCGCGAAGCAGCGCTCCGGCCGCGGCAGCGCCCCCACTTCCAGCGCCTTCAGCTCGCCGATGTACTCCGGGCGGAAATGGAACTGCTGCGCCGGGTCATGCCACTGGGTCTGCGTGCCGATGTGGTGCGCCAGGTCGCGCGCCGGGTCGACCGCCGGGTTCAACAGCACCGCGGGGCAGCGGGTCATTCCAGCCACGTAGGTGGCGTAGAAGCCGCCCAGCGACGAGCCCACCACCGCCATCGACTCGCGCGGCCAGGACGCGATGCCGCGCATGACCATGTCGATGGCCTCGCGCGGCGAGGGCGGCAACTGCGGGCACCACCAGTGAACCTCCGGGTGCGATGCCGCGACGCGGCGCGCCATCACTTGCGCCTTGGTCGAGTTCGGAGACGAGCGGAAGCCGTGCAGGTATAGCAGATGGGTCGCGGGAAGATGTCGCATGCTATGAAATTTATAGCGGGTTATGCAGGGGCCACGGTCACTGCGCGCTGCTTTGTTCTGGAGGGAGGTGTCATCGTAGGGCGGGCGGGCGGACCCCGGCAGGAGCCCGTGCGGCTAGTTTGTAACAAGTGTCGACTCACTCCGCCTCGCCATGCATCCCATGAATTCGGCAGTCAACAATGTGTATTAACTGTTACTCGATTTATGCTCAGGCCCATGTCCCCCACAGAAACGACCTTGACATCGCCCTCGCCCTGGGGCGTCCTGGTCGTGGAGGACGACAACCATGCCCGCGCGTTCTTCGAGGCGAGCGTGCGGCGCAGCCCGCGGCTGCAGTGGCTTGGCGGCGCGGCCTCCGTGCGCGAGGCGCTGGACTGGCTCGACGGCGACGCGGTGGCTCCGGACGTGCTGCTGGTGGACCTCGGCCTGCCCGATGGCAGCGGACTCGACGTGATCTCGGCCGCCGTGGCCCGCTATCCGCAGTGCGAGCCCCTCGTGATCTCGGTCTTCGGCGACGAGGACAGCGTGCTCGCGAGCATCGAGGCCGGAGCACTTGGTTACATCCACAAGGACGCCGCGCCAGAGGACATCGCCCTCACCATCCTCGAGATGAAGGCCGGGGCCTCGCCGATCTCGCCGATGATCGCGCGGCGCGTGCTGGCGCGATACCGGCTGCTGCAGTCGGGCGGCCGGGCCGAGCCCGATGCGGCGCCCACCACGCCCCCGCCAGGCCCGGACGGCGCGGCGCGAGCGCTGCTCTCGCGCCGCGAGCAGGAGGTGCTGACGCTGATCGCCCGCGGCTTCTCGTACGCCGAGATCGCGCGCCTGCAAGGCCTCAGCGTGCACACGGTGCAAACCCACATCAAGCACCTCTACGGCAAGCTGGCGGTGCACTCCAAGAACGAGGCGGTCTTCGAGGCCATGCGCCTGGGCCTGCTGCACCACCCGGGCGCGCGCTGATGCGCGGCTGGCGCGCCGCGGCCATGGCGCTGCTGGTGTGCTGGGCCTGCGCCTTCGCGTCTGCCCACACCGGAGCGGCCGTCCTGGAATTGCGGCAGGGCAGCGTCAGCAGCACCGTCGATGGCCAGGCCACCACGGCGCCGGTGGAACTGCCCTACAACTGGGACCACGAACAACATGCGCGGCCCGGCATGGCCAGTTTCTCGCTGCCCTTCACGCTGCCCGGGCGGCCCGACGGCCCCTGGGCCCTGTACCTGCAACGCATCGGCAGCACCTTCGAAGTGCGCCTCAATGGCGAACTGCTGCGCGTGCATGGCGACCTGTCGCACGGCAACGGTGCGGACTATGCGAAGTCGCCGAGGTCGCTGATGATCCCGGCGCAACTGCTGCGCGCCGGCCCCAACCTGCTCGAAGTCCGCCTGCGGGCCGATTCCGGGCGCCGCGCCGGCTTGTCCCCGGTCCTGATCGGCCCGGCCGACGATGTGCTGGCGGCCTTCAGCGTCGACTACGCCTGGCGTTTCACCGGCTCCGTCCTGCTGGTGGGTTTCAGCGTCGTCGTCGGCGCCATCGCGCTGGCCTTGTGGCTCACGCAGTCCGACAGCGGCGTGACCGGCGGGCGCCGACGCGAACCCGTCTATTTCTGGGCCGCGCTGGCGGAATTCTGCTGGGCCTTGCGCGTGGCCGATGCCGCCATCGCCACGCCGCCGATCGGCTGGGTGGGCTGGGGCACGCTGATGACCGCCTGCTATTCGGGCTGGGCCGCGTCGGCGATGCTGTTCTGCCACCATGTCGCGGGCTGGGACCGGCACCCCCGCATGCGCTGGATGGGGTGGTCCATGGCCCTCATGTTCTTCGGCTCCATTGCCTGCTGCTGGATCTCGCTGAGCCGGGCCGACCCGCGCTGGCTGACCGCGTGGCTGGCGCTGGAGCTGGTCGGTGTGATCGGCTACATCGGCGTCTTTGTCGTGGCCACGGCGCGCCGGCCCGACACCGGGCGCGTGCTGGTCGGCTCGGCCGCGGTGCTGACCGTGCTGGTGGCGCTGCGCGACTGGGCCGTGATCCGCCTGAGCGACAGCTACGGTGAAACCACCTGGGTGCGCTACACATCGGTGTTCTTCGGCATCGCCTTGCTGGCCATCGTGCTCGAGCGCTTCCAGGCCGCCAGCACCCAGGCCAGGAACCTGCTCGGCACCCTGGCCGCCCGCGTGGCCGATCGGGAGCGCGAACTGGCCTCGACCTACGCCCGGCTCGACGCCGCCAGCCGCGAGCAGGCGCGCACGCTCGAGCGCGAACGCATCCTGCGCGACATGCACGACGGCGTCGGCTCGCACATCAGCGCGGCCATCCACCAGATCCAGTCCGGCCAGGCCCGGCCATCGGAGCTGATGCGCACGCTGCGCGATTCGCTGGACCAGCTCAAGCTGTCGATCGATGCGATCCACATGCCGCCCGGCGACGTGGGCGCGCTGCTGGCCGCGTTGCGCTACCGGCTGGAGCCGCGGCTGGCCGCGTCCAGCGTGGGGCTGGAGTGGGCGGTGGATGAGCTCGAACCCGTGGCGCGCCTGGACGCCCCTGCCATGCGGCAACTGCAATTCCTGCTGTTCGAGGTCATCTCCAACGTGCTGCAGCACGCCGGCGCCAGCGTGCTGCGCATCGAGGCCGCGATGCACGAGGGCGTGCTGCGATTGCGCGCCGTGGACAACGGCCGCGGCTTCGACGCCAGCCAGCCGCCGCGCGCCCTGCGCCAGCGCGCGCAGGCCATCGGCGCGCACCTGGCGCTGGAAAGCCAGCCGGGGCGGACGGTGGTACAGCTCGCCTTTCCGTGACGGCGGCCCCGGCAGGCGCGTTTCCTGCTAACTGCGGTCAGCACTTTCCAGAGGACGCCATGAACCGCTTCAACCCCTCGCGGCGCACCGCGCTGCATTGGCTCGCAGCCAGCGCTGCCGCAGCCACTTTCCCCGCCTACGCACAATGGCCGGACCGGCCCATCCGGATCGTCGTGACTTTCCCTCCGGGTGGCTCGAGCGACGTGCTGGCCCGCCTCATGGCGGAGCAACTGGGCAAGAAGCTGGGGCAGCCGGTCGTCGTCGACAACAAGCCCGGCGCGGGAGGCACCATTGGCGGCACGCTCGTGGCCACGGCGCCGCCGGATGGCTATACGCTGCTGCTCTCCAACACGACGCCCATCGCGCTCGGCCCGTTCACCCTGGAGAAGCAGCCCTACGATCCGGTGGGTGACTTCACCCACATGGCCTACCTGGGCGCCGCGCCGCTCGTCATCATGGCCAGCAAGCCCTCCGGCATCAAGACCTATGCAGAGTTCGAGGACGTCGCCAGGAAGCAGGGACGCATGGACTTCGGCTCCGGCGGCCCCGGCTCCATCGGGCACATCCACGGCGAATTGCTCAAGAAGACGACCGGCTTGAACATGGTGCACGTGCCCTATCGCGGCGGCGCGCCGATGACCACCGACCTGATCGCCAACACCATCCCGATCGGCATCGATGTCATCACCTCGTACATCCCCTTCTTCAAGGGCGGGCAGCTTGTTCCCCTGGCAGTGACAAGCGCTCAGCGCGCGCCGCTGATGCCTGAGGTGCCCACCATCGTGGAGTTGAAGCAGCCCAAGCTGGTTCTCGAGAACTTCTTCGGCCTGTCCGGCCCGCCCAGGATGCCTGCCGACGTGGTGGCCCGGATCAACTCGGCATGCAATGAAGTGCTGGTGATGCCCGATATCCAGAAGAAGTTGACGGAACTGGCCATCGTGGCAAAGCCGGAGACGCTCGCAATGTTCAATGACTTCGTGAAAGAACAGGTGGCTGTGTTGGGCCCGACGGTCAAGGCCGCGGGAATCAAGCTTTAGCGGGCGTTTCCAAGCGGCGCATGCTGCCTCCCCGCGGTCATTCGCGGGTGGGCGGGGCGATAATTGCGCCCCATGTCGGCCGTCTTCCAGCAACCTTCCCTCGCGCGCCGCATCGCGCCCATCTTCCAGGGCTTCGATGGCTACCTGGCCTTCGCCGTGCTGCTCTTGGTTTGCGCGGGCTTGGTCACGATGTATTCGTCCGGCTATGACCACGGAACGCGCTTCATCGACCACGGCCGCAACATGCTGCTGGCGGCGTTCATCATGTTCGTGGTGGCGCAGATACCGCCGCAGCGCTTGATGGCGTTCGCGGTGCCGCTCTACACCGTGGGCGTCGCGCTGCTGATCGCGGTGGCGGTGTTCGGCATCACCAAGAAAGGCGCGAGGCGCTGGATCAACGTCGGCGTGGTCATCCAGCCCAGCGAAATCCTCAAGATCGCCATGCCGCTGATGCTGGCCTGGTGGTTCCAGCGCCGCGAAGGCCAGTTGCGGCCGCTCGACTTCATCGTGGCCACCGTGCTGCTGGGGGTGCCGGTCGGCCTCATCATGAAGCAGCCCGACCTCGGCACCGCGCTGCTGGTCCTGGCGGCGGGCATGTCGGTGATCTTCTTCGCGGGGCTGTCGTGGAAGCTGATCGTGCCGCCGGTGGTGATCGGCCTCGTCGCGGTGGCGCTGATCGTCGGCTACGAATCGACGCTGTGCGCAGACGGCTTCGACTGGCGCGTGCTGCACGACTACCAGAAGCAGCGCATCTGCACGTTGCTCGATCCGACCAAGGACCCGCTCGGCAAGGGCTTCCACATCATCCAGGGCATGATCGCCATCGGCTCGGGCGGCATCGGCGGCAAGGGCTTCATGCAGGGCACGCAGACGCACCTTGAGTTCGTGCCCGAGCGCACCACCGACTTCATCTTCGCGGCCTATTCCGAGGAATTCGGGCTGGTCGGCAACGCGTTCCTGATCGTCTCCTTCGTCTTCCTGATCTTCCGCGGACTGGCCATCGCGATGGACGCGCCCACGCTGTTCTCGCGCCTGCTGGCCGGCTCAGTCACGATGATCTTCTTCACCTACGCCTTCGTGAACATGGGCATGGTGAGCGGCATCCTGCCGGTGGTAGGCGTGCCCTTGCCCTTCATCAGCTATGGCGGCACGGCGATGGTCACGCTGGGACTGGCGCTGGGCATCCTGATGTCGATCTCGCGCGCGCGGCGGCTGATGCAGTCGTAGCAATGTCCCCGGCGCGATAGCCTCGGGCCCCGGCACCGGCTTCAATCGGTGCGCATTCCCCAAAATCAACGGAGACAAGACATGGCGTTCCTCATCGCCCGCGCGAGCGCGGGCATTGCACTGGCCGCGGCCACCGCATTCAGCATGGCACAGACACCTCCCGCGCCGCTCTCGTCCACCGACAGCGACCCCGTCAAGCTCGGCTGGATGCAGGGCTCGCCAGCGCCGGCCGACAAGCAGGTCAGCTTCCAGAACGCCGGCCAGTTCCCGCAGGTCCGCTGGGCCCTGCAGCACATGCGTGAACTCGTGCCCAGCCGCAACGTCTGGCGCGGCTCGGGCGCGGCCACCGAACTGCCGCGCGCCGAGCGCGACTGGTCGGGCTTCACCTTCACGGACGATCGCGGTCAGAAGGTCGGCATCGATGCCTATGCCGAGCGCAGCTACACCGACGCCATCGTCGTGCTGCACAAGGGCCGCGTGGTGCTGGAGCGCTACTGGAGCGGCATGACGCCGAACACGCCGCACGCGGTGTTCTCGGTCACCAAGTCCCTCACCGGCGTGCTGGCCTCGCAACTCATCGCCGAAGGCAAGCTCGACCCGAACGCGAAGGTGTCGAGCTACATCCCCGAACTCGCCGGCACCGCGTGGGAAGACGCGACCGTCCAGCAGACGCTCGACATGACGGCCGGCGTCAAGTTCCGCGAGGACTATGCGGATCCGACCTCCGAGGTGAACCAGTACGCGATGTCCTCAGGCCTGGTGCCGACGCCGCCGACCTGGAACGGCCCGCGCGACACCATCACCTTCCTGAAGACCTTGAAGAAGGAGGGCGAGCACGGCGCCGGCTTCAGCTACAAGACCGTCCACTCCGAGATCATCGGCTGGCTGGTGAACCGGGTCACGGGCAAGCCGTTCTCGCAAAACCTCAGCGAGCGCGTCTGGAGCCGCATGGGGGCCGAGAACGACGCCTCCATCAACATCGACCGCCTCGGCTTCGAGTCGATGGGCTCCGGCTTCAACGCCACCGCGCGCGACCTGGCCCGCTTCGGCGAGATGCTGCGCAACGACGGGCAGGTCGGCGGCGTGTTCAGCCGGCAGCAGTTGGTCTCCAAGGCGGCGGTCGACATGATCCGCGCCGGTGGCGACCGCGAGAAGTTCAAGGCCGGCAACCAGGCTGCGCGCCCCGGCTACTCGTACCGCAACCAGTGGTGGATCCTGCACAACGCCGACGGCGCATTCGAGGCCTCGGGCATCTACGGCCAGTACATCCACGTCAACCCGAAGGCCGAAGTGGTGATCGTCAGGCTCGGCTCCACGCCCGGCGCGGCAAACGGCCCGCTGCACGGCTTGCATATGCGCGCCTTCCAGGCCATCGCCGACACGGTGCGCTGAAGCAATCGGACAGCCGAACGCAGAAGAAAGACAAAAGTACGCAGAAGTCGCAGAAGGGCAATCCAAGATTATTTTGGTATTCCTTTTGCGACTTCTGCGAAACCTTTGCGACTTCTGCGTTCGGCTGCCCGCATCCGGCTGCCCCGTGCGCTAATCCCCCGGCACACAGCGATCATCGGCGCGAGCAATAATGCCCCGATGATCTCCCGCGAACCCACCATCGAGCGCCTCGCCACGGCGCAAAGCCTCCTGCTCACGCCTTTCGGACTCGACGAGTCCCACCTGTCGCGTGCGCTGGCCGAGATCACCGCGCACAAGGTGGACGACGCCGACCTCTACTTCCAGTACACGCGCAGCGAAGGCTGGAGCCTGGAAGAGGGCATCGTGAAGACCGGCAGCTTCAGCATCGACCAGGGCGTCGGCGTGCGCGCGGTCAGCGGCGAGAAGACGGCCTTCGCCTATTCGGACGACATTTCCGAAGCCTCGCTGCTGGACGCCGCGCGCACGGTCCGCTCGATCTCCTCCGCCGGCCGCTCGGCCCGTGTGAAGGCGCCGGTGCGCAAGATCGCCTCCAGCCGCTCGCTCTACAACGGCATCGACCCGATCTCCACGCTGGACAGCACCGCCAAGGTCGAACTGCTCGGCCGGGTCGAGAAGCTGGCCCGCGCGCGGGACCCGCGCGTGTCGCAAGTGATGGCCGGGCTCGCCAGCGAATACGACGTGGTGCTGGTAGCCCGCGCCGATGGCACGCTCGCCGCGGACGTGCGCCCGCTGGTGCGACTGTCCGTCACCGTCATCGCCGAGCAGAACGGCCGCCGCGAAATGGGTTCGGGCGGTGGCGGCGGCCGCTTCGGCCTGGCTTACTTCGACGAAGCCCATATTGCCGAGTACGTCGAGCAGGCGGTCAGCGCCGCGCTCGTGAATCTCGAATCGCGCCCCGCACCCGCCGGCGAGATGACCGTGGTCCTCGGCCCTGGCTGGCCAGGCATCCTGTTGCACGAAGCCATCGGCCACGGCCTGGAAGGCGACTTCAACCGCAAGGGTTCGAGCGCGTTTTCGGGCCGCATCGGCCAGCGCGTCGCGGCCAAGGGCGTCACTGTGCTGGACGACGGCACCATCGCCGACCGCCGCGGTTCGCTCAACGTGGACGACGAGGGCAACGCCAGCCAGCGCAACGTCCTGATCGAGGACGGCATCCTCAAAGGTTACATCCAGGACTCGCTCAACGCGCGCCTCATGAAGGTCAAGCCCACCGGCAACGGCCGCCGCGAAAGCTATGCCCACGTACCGATGCCGCGCATGACCAACACCTACATGCTCGGCGGCAAGAAGGACCCGAAGGAAATCGTGGCCAGCATCAAGAAGGGCCTCTACGCCACGAACTTCGGCGGTGGCCAGGTCGACATCACCAGCGGCAAGTTCGTGTTCTCCGCGAGCGAGGCCTACTGGGTTGAAAACGGCAAGATCCAGTACCCGGTGAAGGGCGCGACCATCGTCGGCAACGGCCCCGATGCGCTCACGCGC
This sequence comes from Variovorax sp. dw_308, assembly GCF_019207085.1. Taxonomy (GTDB): domain Bacteria; phylum Pseudomonadota; class Gammaproteobacteria; order Burkholderiales; family Burkholderiaceae_C; genus Variovorax. The sequence continues at coordinate 180,437 of NZ_JAATOM010000008.1, forward strand.
GTGACCATGATCGGCAACGACATGGCGCTCGATTCGGGCGTGGGTACCTGCGGCAAGGAAGGGCAGAGCGTGCCGGTCGGGGTGGGGCAGCCCACGCTGCGCATCGACGGCCTGACCGTCGGCGGCACCGCCTGAGCAGGCGATCCCGGCGGTCCGGCTGAGCCAGATCCGCGGTTTCCCGCCAGCAACTCTTGTGCTACATTCGCCACCCATGTCTTCGCGCGCAGCTTACTTTTTTTCGTACTTTTGGTTCCGGATGTCCGGCGGCCTAGAGGCGAGCGCGTAGAACACAGACGCACACCCCCCAAAGACCGCCGGCGCTCACGCCCCGGCGGTTTTTTTATGCCTTCTCGAAATCCAACCTGGAGCAACACGATGACCCCACCCAACACCCAGCAGCCCGGCGACAGCTGGTATGCGAGCGTCGAAAAGACCAGCCAGACCGACGACGAACGCATCAAGGACATCAACGTGTTGCCCCCTCCCGAACATCTGATCCGCTTCTTCCCGATCCGCGGGACGCCGGTCGAGACGCTGATCACCGGCACGCGCCGCGCGATCCACAACATCATGGCGGGCAAGGACGACCGGCTGCTGGTGGTCATGGGCCCGTGCTCCATCCACGACCCTGCGGCCGCAATCGACTACGCTCGCCGGCTCAAGGTCGAGCGCGAGAAATACGCCGATTCGCTGGAGATCGTGATGCGCGTCTACTTCGAGAAACCGCGGACCACGGTCGGCTGGAAGGGCCTCATCAACGACCCGTACCTCGACGAGAGCTACCGCATCGACGAAGGCCTGCGCATGGCGCGCCAGTTGCTCATCGATATCAACCGCCTCGGCCTGCCGGCCGGCAGCGAATTCCTCGACGTGATCTCGCCGCAGTACATCGGCGACCTGATCTCTTGGGGGGCGATCGGCGCGCGCACCACCGAAAGCCAGGTGCATCGCGAACTGGCCTCGGGCCTGTCGGCGCCAATCGGCTTCAAGAACGGCACGGACGGCAACATCCGTATCGCCACCGACGCGATCCAGGCGGCGGCGCGCGGGCACCACTTCCTCTCGGTGCACAAGAACGGCCAGGTCGCGATCGTCCAGACCAACGGCAACCGGGATTGCCACGTCATCCTGCGCGGGGGCAAGGCGCCCAACTATGACGCGGCCAGCGTGGCCGAAGCCTGCAAGGACCTCGAAGCGGCCAAGTTGCCGCCCACGTTGATGGTGGACTGCAGCCATGCCAACAGCTCCAAGCAGCACCAGAAGCAGATCGACGTGGCGCGAGACATCGCAGCGCAGATCGGCGGGGGGAGCAAGCGCGTGTTCGGCGTGATGATCGAGAGCCATCTGATTGCCGGCGCACAGAAGTTCACGCCCGGCAAGGACAAGATCGCCGGCCTCGAATACGGCAAGAGCATCACCGATGCGTGCATCGGCTGGGACGATTCAGCCGCAGTGCTTGAAACGCTGTCCCAGGCGGTCAAGCAGCGCCGCGGCTGAGGGCCCTTGTGGCGCAGCGCCTTGGGCACATTCCGGGGTGCATCAGATCAGGCTGGCCAGTTCCGGCCAATGATGGCGCAGGACTGCGGCTTCGTCGCCGTCCGGCGCCATGAGCGAGAAGTCCGCGAAGTCGAAGCCCGGCGCAACCATGCAGGCGGCCAGGCTGTAGTCGCCGCTGCTGTGCGCGACGAGCGGCCGCGCGGCCTGCCACTGGCCGGCAGGCACCATTTGCTGCGGCCGCGTGCCATGCGCGTCGACCGGCCCAAGGCGCGCATGGGCAGGCGCGGTGCGCAAGGCAGCGTCGCAGGTCCAGAGCGCGATCGGCACGCCTTCGAGGTGGACCCACACCTCATCGGACAGCACCCGGTGCCACCGCGACTGCTGCCCCGCTTCGAGCAGGAAATAGATGCTGGTCAGCGCGTCGCGCCGCGGCCGGCCTTGCTGCGGGTCCACCTGCCCCGTCGAGCGGAACACTTCGCGATACCAGCCACCTTCCGGATGCCGCTGCAGCCGAAGCACTTCGATCAATTCTTGCGCACGCATGGCGTTCAGCTCCCCCCGTCCAGGGCCGACAGGAGCTTTTCGTGGATGCCGCCGAAGCCGCCGTTGCTCATGCAGACGATGTGGTCGCCCGGCCGTGCTGCGTACACCACTTGCGCGACCAGCGGCGCAATCTCGCCGGCCACCTGCGCGCGTGCGCCCATCGGCGACAGCGCCGCGGCAGCATCCCAGCCGAGTCCGGCCGTGTGGCAGAACGCGAGGTCGGCCTGTTCCAGGCTCCACGGCAATTGCGCGGCCATGGCGCCGAGCTTCATCGTGTTGCTGCGTGGCTCGAACACGGCCAGGATGCGGTCGGGCCGGTTTCCGCGGGCATCGAGCTGGCGGCGCAGGCCGTCGAGCGTGGTGTGGATGGCTGTTGGATGGTGCGCGAAGTCGTCATACACCGAGATCGCGCCGCCATTGCGCTCCACGGTGCCACGTAATTCCATGCGCCGGCGCACGTTGCGGAAGGATGCGAGCGCGGCGGCTGCTTCCGCCGGCGGCACGCCCAGATGGTCCGCCGCCGCGATGGCGGCCAGCGCGTTCATCTGGTTGTGCAGGCCCGAGAGCGCCCATTCCACGCGTCCGACCACCTCGCCCTGGCGCAGCACGTCGAAGGCATCGTGAGATCCGCTCGCCTGCCACTCGCCGCCTGCACCAAAACGCGCCAGTTCGCTCCAGCAGCCCTGGGCCAGCACGCGGCGCAGGCTGTCTTCCGTTGCGTTGGCGACCACGCGGCCGCTGGCGGGCACCGTGCGCAGCAGATGGTGAAACTGCCGTTCGATGGCGGCCAGGTCATCGAAGATGTCGGCGTGGTCGAACTCGAGGTTGTTCAGCACCGCGGTCCGCGGCCGGTAGTGCACGAACTTGCTGCGCTTGTCGAAGAAGGCGGTGTCGTATTCGTCGGCCTCTATGACGAACGGAGCCCCCATGCGCGCCAACTCGTGCGACTGGTCGCCGACCGAGCCCGGTCCGCCCGCGCCCAGCCGCGCCGACACCTCGAAATTCAACGGGACCCCACCCACGAGGAAGCCCGGCGCGCGGCCAGTGGCTTCGAGAACCCAGGCGAGCATCGATGTTGTCGTTGTCTTGCCGTGCGTGCCGGCCACCGCCAGCACGTGCCGGCCCTGCAGCACCTCTTCGGCCAGCCATTGCGGGCCGCTGGTGTAGCGCAGGCCGGCGTCGAGGATCGCTTCCATGAGCGGGAACTTGGCGCTGCCGTCGTCCAGCCGTGCGCGCGACACCACGTTTCCAACCACGAAGACATCGGGCTTGAGCGCCAGCTGCTCCGCGCCGAAGCCTTCGATCAAGTCGATGCCAAGTGCGCGCAACTGGTCGCTCATCGGCGGATAGACGCCGGCATCGCAACCCGTGACCTTGTGGCCGGCCTCTCGCGCCAGCGCCGCGACGCCGCCCATGAACGTGCCGCAGATGCCCAGAATATGAATATGCATCGGTCGATTTTAGGGATGCGCCCGACCGCGACGCCTGTGTGCAAGCCGCCTTGCGGGCAGAATGCCGGCATGGATATGTCCAAGCGTGAAATCGCCGCTGCCGCCGCGCGCCTGGTGGTCGAGGAAGGGCTCGAGTACGGGCCGGCGAAGCGTCGCGCGCTGCGCGATCTCGGGCTGCCCCAGCGCACCGCCTTGCCCAACAACGACGAGGTCGAAACCGAGGTTCGCGACTACCTCGCGCTCTATTGCGCCGACACCCAGCCCGCCGAATTGCGCGTGTTGCGTGAACTGGCCCTTCAATGGATGGAGCGGATGGCGCCGTTCAGGCCGCATGTCGGCGGTGCGGTGTGGCACGGCACGGCGACCCGCTTGTCCGACATCTACATCCAGCTTTTTTGCGACGACTCGAAGTCGGCCGAGATTTCGTTGATCGACCACCATGTCGACTACGAACCCCGCATGGTCACGGGCTTCCATGGCGAGCAGGTCGAGGCGTTGAGCGTGCACGCCCCCTGCCGCCCGCTCGGTGAGGAAATCGGCGTCCACCTGCTTGTCTACGACCTGGACGATTTGCGCGGCGCGCTCAAGCCCGACGCGCAGGGACGCGCGCCGCGGGGCGATCTGAGCGCATTGCGACGGGTGATTGAACTGGAAAGAGCAGGCAGGGAATGAACGACAGTCCGGATCCGGGCCGGCGTGGCTGGCTTTTCGGTGGCGTGGCGTTGCTGGCCGCAGCGGCCGGCGCCGGCGGCGCCTGGTGGAAAGGGCGCCCAGGTACGTCCGACGCGAATGAGCCGATGGACGCGGCGTTCTGGGCGCGGCGTTTCGAGCGTCCGGAAGGCGGCGAAGTGGACTTCGCGGCGCTGCGCGGCAAACCGCTGCTGGTCAATTTCTGGGCGACATGGTGTCCGCCCTGCATTGAAGAACTGCCGATGGTTGATCGTTTCTTTCGCGATCAGGCGGCCAACGGCTGGCAAGTGATCGGTTTGGCCATCGATCAGCCGAGCGCGGTACGCAAGTTCCTGGAGCGCACGCCGGTATCCTTTCCCATCGGCCTTGCCGGCATGGAAGGTACGGAGTTGCTGCGCCAGCTTGGCAATACGGGTGGCGGCTTGCCGTTCACAATGGTTGTCAACGCAGAAGGCGGCGTGGCCGCACGTAAGATGGGCAAACTCGAACCCGCGGACCTCGATGCCTGGCGACGAGCGTCCGTTCACGGCTAGAATCCGCCCATAACGCGGCATTTGGCACTAAAACGCCAACAATCGCCGATTTTCAGGCGAGTTGATACATATGACCGGCAAAAGCTGGCGCTTGGAGGCCCATGGATCTTCGTAAGCTAAAGACACTGATCGACCTCGTGTCTGAATCCAATATTTCCGAACTTGAGATCACCGAAGCCGAAGGCAAGGTGCGCATCGTCAAGGCCGGCGCGTCGGCGCCCATGCAGTATGTGCAGACGCTCGCGGCACCCCAGCCTGCGCCCGCGCCAGCGCCGGGACAGGCTGCTGAAGCCTCGGCGCCCGCGCCCGCCGCGGTGGCCGCGCCCGCTGGCCACACGGTCAAGTCGCCGATGGTCGGCACTTTCTACCGCGCTTCAAGCCCCGGCGCCCCGTCTTTTGTCGAAGTCGGCAGCCAGGTGAAGGAGGGCGACACGATCTGCATCATCGAGGCCATGAAGATCCTCAACGAGATCGAAGCCGACAAGTCCGGCACGATCACGCAGATCCTCGGCGAGAACGGCCAGGCCGTCGAGTACGGCCAACCGCTGTTCATCATCGAGTGACCGATGTTTAAGAAGATTCTGGTCGCGAATCGGGGGGAGATCGCCCTGAGAATTCAGCGCGCCTGCAGCGAGATGGGCATCAAGGCCGTCATGGTCTATTCGGAAGCCGACCGCGACGCCAAGTACGTCAAGCTGGCCCAGGAAGCGGTCTGCATCGGCCCGGCGCCGTCGTCCCAGAGCTACCTCAACATGCCGGCCATCATCTCGGCGGCGGAAGTGACCGACGCCGAGGCGATCCACCCCGGCTACGGCTTCCTGAGCGAAAACGCCAACTTCGCCGAGCGCGTCGAGCAAAGCGGCTTCCAGTTCATCGGCCCGACGCCCGATAACATCCGCACGATGGGCGACAAGGTGTCGGCCAAGCAGGCCATGATCAAGGCCGGCGTGCCTTGCGTGCCAGGCTCCGAGGGCGAATTGTCCGACGACGCCGCCACCAACAAGCGCATTGCGCGCGCGATCGGCTATCCCGTCATCATCAAGGCCGCGGGCGGCGGCGGCGGGCGCGGCATGCGCGTGGTGCACACCGAAGCGGCCCTGGTCAACGCGATCCAGATGACCAAGGCGGAAGCCGGCGCGGCGTTCAACAACGCGGCCGTCTACATGGAGAAGTTCCTCCAGAACCCGCGCCACATCGAGATCCAGGTCCTGGCCGACAAGTTCAAGAACGCGGTGTACCTCGGCGAACGCGACTGCTCGATGCAGCGGCGCCATCAGAAGGTGATCGAGGAGTCGCCCGCGCCCGGCATTCCGCGCAAGCTGATCGAGAAGATCGGCGAGCGTTGCGCGGCCGCCTGCAAGAAGATCGGCTACCGCGGCGCTGGCACCTTCGAGTTCCTCTACGAAGACGGCGAGTTCTACTTCATCGAGATGAACACGCGGGTGCAGGTCGAGCATCCGGTCACCGAGTTCACCACCGGCATCGACATCGTCAAGACGCAGATCATGGTGGCGGCCGGGGAAAAGCTTCCCTTCACGCAGCGCCAGATCGAGATGCGCGGCCATGCGATCGAATGCCGCATCAATGCCGAGGACGCGTGGAAATTCACGCCGTCGCCGGGCCGCATCACGATGTGGCATCCACCGGGCGGACCCGGCGTGCGCGTCGACTCGCATGTCTACACCAACTACTTCGTGCCGCCGAACTACGACTCGATGATCGGCAAGATCATCTGCTACGGCGACACCCGCGAGCAGGCCATGGCGCGCATGCGCACCGCCCTGAACGAGACGGTGGTCGAGGGCATCCAGACCAACATCCCGCTGCACCGCGAGTTGATGGTCGACGCCAAGTTCATGGCCGGCGGCACCAACATCCACTATCTCGAAGAGTGGTTGGCGGCGCACAAGCGCTGAGCGGCCCAGCCGGTGTTCGAACTTCGCTTGCTGGTTCCCGAGGACGGCGTAGAGAACGTCAGCGACGCGCTGGACGCGTTGGACGCACTGAGCGTTTCGGTCGAAGACGCGGATGCGCAGACCGATTCGGAGCAGGCGCTGTTCGGCGAACCCGGCATGCCGCCGCCGAAGGAAGGCTGGCAGCGCTCGCGCGTGATCGCGCTGTTTCCTAACGAGGCTGCCGCGCGCGAGGCTGCCACGGTACTGGAGTTGCAGGACTTCTTCCAGGGTTGCACCATCCTCGGCGTGATGGATGTCCCGGAGCAGGACTGGGTGCGGCTGACGCAATCGCAGTTCGCGCCGGTCGAGATCACGCCCGAGTTCTGGATCGTGCCGACCTGGCATGAACCGCCCGCGCAGGCCAGGCAGGTGATCCGGCTCGATCCGGGCCTGGCCTTCGGCACGGGCACGCATCCGACCACGCGCATGTGCCTGCGCTGGATTGCGGTGCATGGACTCGCGGGGCAGCGCGTGCTGGACTACGGCTGCGGTTCCGGCATCCTGGCGATCGGCGCGGCAAAGTATGGCGCGGCGCGCATCGACGCAGTCGACATCGACGAAGCCGCTGTCGAATCGACCCGTCTCAATGCCGAGGCCAACGCCGTTCAACTGAATGCGGGGCTTCCGGACGTAGCCGAAGGCCGCTACCAGACCGTGCTGGCCAACATCCTGGCGACGCCGCTCAAGCTGTTGGCGCCCCTGCTGTGCGGCCATGTCGCGCCCGGTGGATCGCTGGTGCTGGCCGGCATCCTCGAGCGGCAGGCCGAAGAGCTGAAAGAGGCCTATGCACCGTATGCGCGCCTGCAGGTCAGCGACAGCGAGGACGGCTGGATTCTCATGACCGCCACGGTCTGAGCGTTCGCTCGCACTGTTGCCTGCGCTGGACATCGCGTGAACGGGGCGCGGCCCCTGGCGCTTCGGCTGCGGGCGCGCCACCTACAATGCCCGCCCAATGAGCCTTGTCACCCGCTGCCCTTCCTGTGAAACCACGTTCAAGGTGGTTCGCGACCAGCTTCGGATATCGGATGGATGGGTTCGATGCGGTCGTTGCAGCCAGGTGTTCGATGCAACCCTGGAACTGCGCGAAGCGCCCGATGCGGTCAGCATGCCGGCCGCGCCTGCCGGGGAAGCCGTGGAGCCGAAGGTTGCCGAGGCAGCTGAAGAGCATGACGAGCCTCTGATCGAGATCGACCTTCCGATCGACGCGCCGGAGCCGCAGCTCGCGCGGATGGCGCTGACGCGCAAGGATTCGCAAGGCGAAGACGAAGGCGAAACGAATCCGAAGTCCGAGCCAGAAGCAGGACCGGAGACGGAGCGGGAGCCAGGACCGGAACCGGCGTCAAGGCCGGAACAGGAGCCAGGACTCGAGCCAGAGTCAGAGCCGCAGCCGGAGTCAAATCTGCAGTTGCAGCCAGCCTTCCCCGATGCCGCCACATTCGCGCCGCACCCGGACTGGCCATCGCTGGACTTGATCGCCGATGACCCGTGGCCTTCGTCGTTCACCGAGCCGCCGACGGCTGAGCCAGCGAGCGCCGCGCCCTCGACCGAATCCGTGCCTGCACTGGCGCAGCACTCGCTCACCAGTTCCATCGCGGCATTGGACGATTTCTCGGCATTCGTCGATCCATCCGGCAACGCGCAACTGCAAAAGGCCTTGCGCCAGGCGCGCATCGAAGCCGTGCGAAATGCCCGCGCGCGCAGGGCCGCGGCCGCTGCAGCATCCGAGGAGGAAGCGCCGCTCCCCGCGCCCGTGGTCACCTCGGCCAGCATCATCGAAGCGCCGGCCGAACCTGCAGCAGCCTTGCCGCCCTTTGCACAAGCGCCCGCTGCGGTCCGAAGCGAGCGCAAGTCCGGCCGCTTCATCATCGTCGCGCTCATCCTTCTTGCCGTGCTGCTCGGCCTGCAGTGGGCGCACCACGAACGCGACGCGCTGGTCGCACGCGAGCCTTCCCTGCAGCCGGTGCTGGAAGCGCTGTGCAAGCTCACGGGCTGCGAGATATCGGCGCTTCGGCAGATCAGTGCGATCACCATCGACGGCGCATCATTCGCCCGCGACAAGACCGGCGACGGCTACCGCCTCGACTTCACCTTGCGCAGCAATGCGACGACGCCGCTGGCCATGCCGGCCGTGGAGCTGTCCTTGCTCGACACGCAGGAGCGCACCGTGGTGCGGCGCGTGCTGATGCCGGCCGACTTCGGCGCGCCCGCGGTGCTCGGGGCCAAGGCCGAACGCGTCGCATCGTTGCCGCTCGCGCTCAGCGGACCCGACGCCGCCGCGCTGTCGCCGGTGGCCGGCTACCGGGTGGTGGCCTTCTATCCTTGAGCGCTTCGCGCGCTTTCATCCAATCCTTTCAACACCTCAGGGCTCAACATGGCATCAGTGATTTGCGGTTCCCTCGCGTTCGACACGATCATGAATTTCGAGGGCCGCTTTGCCGACCAGATCCTCCCTGACCAGTTGCACATCCTGAACGTGTCCTTTCTCGTGCCCGGCTTGCGGCGCGATTTCGGCGGCTGCGCCGGCAACATCGCGTATGCGCTCAATGCGCTCGGCGGCAAGGCCCTGCCGATGGCGACGGTCGGCAGCGATGGCGCCGACTACGTTGCACGTCTCGACGAACTGGGCGTTGGCACCGAGTTCGTCCGCACGGTGGCGGATGCCTACACGGCGCAGGCGATGATCATGACCGACCGTGACAACAACCAGATCACGGCCTTCCACCCGGGCGCCATGCAGCAGGCGCACATCACGCGCATCGCGGCACGTCCGGACCTCAAGGTCGGCATCATCTCGCCCGATGGCCGCGATGCCATGCTGCAGCATGCCGAGCAGTTCAAGGTCGCGAGCATTCCCTTCGTCTTCGATCCGGGCCAGGGCTTGCCGATGTTCAACGGCGACGAGCTGTCGCACTTCATCGAGCAGGCCGACTGGGTCACGGTGAACGACTACGAAGGCAAGATGCTCAGCGAACGCACCGGATGGAGCAGCGCCGACATTTCGCGGCGCGTGCGAGGTCTCGTCGTCACACTGGGCGCGGAGGGATGCGAGGTCTGGATCGACGGTGTCATGTCGCATGTGCCGGCGGTCACGCCAGCGGCCGTGGTCGATCCCACGGGCTGTGGCGACGCCTGGCGTGGCGCGCTGCTGTTCGGCCTGGAGCAAGGCTGGCCGCTTGCGAAGTGCGCGGCCCTGGGCAATCAGGTCGGCGCGCTCAAGATTGCGCAGCGCGGCCCGCAGAACTACACGGTCGACAGGAAAGCACTCGGCCTCTGATACCGGCGCCATGCCATTCCATTCGAGGAACATGGCGGGTCCGGCACTACCGGGCCGATGGTGCCCGGGCTTGAGCAACTCGAAATAATAAAAAAGCCCGACACCTTGCGGTGCCGGGCTTCGCCGATCAGGGCCTCTGAATGACTCAGGGCTTGCTGGCCGTCGGGAACGGCCATGCAGCTTGAGGGTTCAGCGTCGTTTGTGCCGCAGGGGCAGGGGCGACGGCGGCCTTGGCGGGTGCTTTCGCAGCCTTCTTGGCGGCAGGCTTGGCAGCAGGCTTCTTCGCGGCTTTCTTGGCCGCAGCCTTCTTTGCAGGGGCCTTCTTGGCAGCGGCCTTCTTCGCCGGCGCCTTCTTTGCAGCGGCCTTCTTGGCCGGCGCAGCCTTCTTGGCAGCGGCCTTCTTCGCCGGAGCTGCCTTCTTCGCCGCGACCTTCTTGGCCGGCGCCTTCTTTGCAGCGGCCTTCTTCACCGGAGCTGCCTTCTTCGCCGCGACCTTCTTGGCCGGAGCCTTCTTCGCAGCCGGGGCCTTCTTTGCCGCGACCTTCTTCGCCGGAGCCTTCTTTGCAGCGGCTTTCTTCGCCGGCGCTTTCTTTGCAGTTGCCATTTCTTTCTCCTTGATCAAGTTGAAAAATCAACCTCTTGAAGCACTCCACGCCCGCTTGTGAGCGTGAAGCGATTCATGGCGTTGGATATCAAGCTCCAGCACCATGAACACCGTCGCCTTTTCAGTCGCCGCACTCTCTGGTGCGATGTGCGCTGATGGCAATTCTTGAATGCATTGTTGTTCTGAAAACGTCTCAGTCCCAGGAAAGGGCACCACCCGATTGGTATTCGATCACACGGGTTTCGAAGAAATTGCGCTCTTTCTTCAGGTCGATCATTTCGCTCATCCACGGGAACGGATTCTCTTCGTTCGGGAAGAGTGTCTCAAGGCCAATCTGCTGTGCGCGACGATTCGCGATGTAGCGCAGGTAGCCCTTGAACATGGATGCGTTCATGCCGAGCACGCCGCGCGGCATGGTGTCTTCGGCGTAGCGGTATTCGAGTTCGACGGCCTTGAGGAAGAGGGTCTTGATCTCGGCCTTGAACTCTGCGGTCCAGAGGCCGGGGTTCTCGAGCTTCAATTGGTTGATCAGGTCGATGCCGAAGTTGCAGTGCATCGACTCGTCGCGCAGGATGTACTGGTACTGCTCGGCGGCGCCGGTCATCTTGTTCTGGCGGCCCAGCGCAAGGATCTGCGTGAAGCCGACGTAGAAGAACAGGCCTTCCATCAGGCAGGCGAACACGATGAGCGACTTCAACAGCGTCTGATCGGTCTCGTGCGTGCCGGTGTGGAAGTGCGGATCGCTGATGGCCTCGATGAACGGAATCAGGAACTGGTCCTTCTCGCGGATCGACGGCACTTCGTTGTATGCGTTGAAGATCTCGCTTTCGTCCAGGCCGAGCGACTCGACGATGTATTGGTACGCGTGCGTGTGGATCGCTTCCTCGAAGGCCTGGCGCAGCAGGAACTGGCGGCACTCGGGTGCGGTGATGTGGCGGTAGGTGCCCAGCACGATGTTGTTGGCGGCCAGCGAGTCGGCGGTCACGAAGAAGCCGAGGTTGCGCTTGACGATGCGGCGCTCGTCTTCGGTGAGGCCGTTCGGGTCCTTCCACAACGCGATGTCGCGCGTCATGTTCACCTCTTGCGGCATCCAGTGGTTGGCGCAGGTGGCGAGGTACTTTTCCCAGGCCCACTTGTACTTGAACGGGACCAGCTGGTTGACGTCGGTCTGGCCGTTGATGATGCGCTTGTCGGCGGCCTTCACGCGGCGTGCAACAGGCACGGCGGGCGTTGTGCTGGCAACAGTTGCAGCCGTGCGCGAGGGAACGGTGGCGCCGTCATCGAGCATGCGCGACGCGACGGCGGCTTGGGGAATTTGCGGAGTCGGGACTTCCATCGAGCGGCCGGTTGGTGCGCCGTGATTCGTGGAGTGCTGCAATCCGTGTTGCATGTCCTTCGATGAGGAGGGCTTGACTTCTTCGTCCCAGGTCAACATAGAAAAATCCAGTGCTCAAATTATGTGAGCAACGATGTGATATGCAAAGTGCTCGTTCACATCGCGCTCCAATTATCTTGTTCTTATGTTGCTCACGAGCATCGACTCTTGTGAGCCGATGCCGCGCAATTCACACAACGATTACTGACACGCTTCGCATGTCGGGTCATCGACACCGCAGAAAGCGATGTCGGTCGCAGGCATCGCATTCATCTGCGCTTGCGCTGCGAGCGCAGCGGCTTCGAGTGCGCTCATCTTCGGCGTGGCATCGCCACCCGATGACACCGCGTTCAAGCGGCCCGATTGCACGGTCGATTTCTCGGCGTGCGTGGCGCTCTGCGTGCGCAGGTAGTACGTGGTCTTCAAGCCGCGCAGCCATGCAAGCTTGTAGGTGTCGTCGAGCTTCTTGCCCGAAGCGCCGGCCATGTAGATGTTGAGCGACTGCGCCTGGTCGATCCACTTCTGGCGGCGCGATGCGGCTTCGACGAGCCACGTGGTCTCGACCTCGAAGGCCGTGGCGTACAGGGCCTTGATGTCTTGCGGCACACGATCGATCGGACGCAGCGATCCGTCGAAGTGCTTCAGGTCCATCACCATCACGTCGTCCCACAGGCCCAGGCGCTTGAGGTCGTGCACCAGGTAGTGGTTGATGACGGTGAATTCACCGGAGAGGTTCGACTTGACCGACAGGTTGCCGAAGCAGGGTTCGATCGAGGCGTCGACGCCGATGATGTTCGAGATCGTCGCGGTCGGTGCGATGGCAACGCAGTTGGAATTGCGCATGCCGTCGGTCTTGATCTTCTGGCGCAGTGCGTCCCAGTCGAGCGTGGCCGATCGGTCCACTTCGACGTAGCCGCCGCGGGCCTTCTCGAGCAGGTCGAGCGTGTCGATCGGAAGGATGCCCTTGTCCCACAGCGAGCCCTTGTAGCTCGAGTACTTGCCGCGTTCGCGTGCCAGGTTGGTCGAGGCCCAGTAGGCGTGGTAGCAGATCGCTTCCATCGATTCGTCGGCGAACTGCACGGCCTCTTGCGACGCATAGGGAATGCGCAGTTCGTACAACGCGTCCTGGAAGCCCATCAGGCCCAGGCCCACCGGGCGATGGCGCATGTTGGAGTCGCGCGCCTTCTTCACGGCGTAGTAGTTGATGTCGATCACGTTGTCGAGCATGCGCATCGCGGTCGAGATGGTGCGCTTGAGCTTTTCCTGGTCGACCTTGCCGTCCTTCAAGTGCTGCAGCAGGTTGACCGAGCCGAGGTTGCACACGGCGGTCTCGGTGTCGCTGGTGTTGAGCGTGATCTCGGTGCAGAGGTTGGACGAGTGCACGACGCCGGCATGCTGCTGCGGCGAGCGCACGTTGCAGGCGTCCTTGAACGTGATCCAGGGATGGCCCGTCTCGAACAGCATCGTGAGCATCTTGCGCCACAGGTCGGTGGCGGGCACGGTGCGCGAGGGCTTGATGTCGCCGCGCGCGGCCTTCTCTTCATAGGCCACGTAGGCGCGCTCGAAATCGGCGCCGAACAGGTCGTGCAGGTCGGGCACGTTGGAGGGCGAGAACAGCGTCCAGTTGCCCTTCTCCATCACGCGGCGCATGAACAGGTCGGGGATCCAGTTGGCCGTGTTCATGTCGTGCGTGCGGCGGCGGTCGTCGCCGGTGTTCTTGCGCAGTTCCAGGAACTCCTCGATGTCGAGGTGCCAGGTTTCGAGGTACGTGCAGACCGCGCCCTTGCGCTTGCCGCCCTGGTTCACCGCCACGGCCGTGTCATTGACGACCTTGAGGAAAGGCACGACGCCTTGCGATTCGCCGTTGGTGCCCTTGATGTGGCTGCCGAGCGCGCGAACACGGGTCCAGTCGTTGCCGAGGCCGCCGGCGAACTTCGACAGCAGCGCGTTCTCCTTGATCGATTCGTAGATGCCGTCGAGGTCGTCCGGCACGGTCGTGAGGTAGCAGCTCGACAGTTGCGAACGCAGCGTGCCGCTGTTGAACAGCGTGGGCGTGCTCGACATGAAGTCGAAGGACGACATCACTTCATAGAACTCGATGGCGCGGGCTTCGCGGTCGATCTCGTTGAGCGCCAGGCCCATGGCGACGCGCATGAAGAAGGCTTGCGGCAGTTCGATGCGCGCCTTGCGCACGTGCAGGAAGTAGCGGTCGTACAGCGTCTGCAGGCCGAGGTAGTCGAACTTCAGGTCGCGTTCGGCCTTGAGTGCGCCGCCGAGCTTGACCAGGTCGTACTGCAGCAGCTTCTCATCGAGCAGTTCGTTCTCGACGCCCTTCTTGATGAAGTGCGGGAAGTAGTCGGCGTAGGCGGTGGCGCGTTCGGCCGGCGCCACTTCGCGGCCCAGGATCTCGCGGAAGATCGTATGCAGCAGCAGGCGGGCGGTGGCGAAGGTGTAGTCGGGGTCCTTCTCGATCAGCGTGCGGGCGGCCAGGATCGAGGCCTTGTAGACCTCGTCGAGCGGCACGCCGTCGTAGAGGTTGCGCATCGTCTCGGCCTGGATCGGCGCGGCCGTGATGCTGGCGCCCAAACCCTCGCAGGCCGATTCGATCAGGCCCTTGAGTTCCTCGATGTCGAGCGCGACACGTTCGCCGCGGTCCAGCACGTGCAAGGTGGGCAAGGCGGCCGGCGCGGCCTGCACGTTCTGGCTGGCGCGCTCCTGGGTGCGGCGCTCGCGATAGAGCACGTAGGCACGTGCGATTTCATGGTGGCCGCCGCGCATCAGGCCGAGCTCGACCTGGTCCTGCACGTCCTCGATGTGGAAGGTGCCGCCGCCCGGACGTGAACGCACCATCGCGCGCACCACGGCCTGGGTCAGTCCTTCGACGGTCTCGCGCACGCTGGCGGAAGCCGCGCCCTGGGTGCCGTGCACGGCCAGGAAGGCTTTCATCAGCGCGATGGCGATCTTGTTGGGCTCGAACGAGACCACTGCGCCGTTGCGGCGGATGATCTGGTAGTGCGCGAGCGCATCCGCCGACAGCGTGCCGGCGACGTCGCGCGGCTGGTTGCTGGCAGCGGGGGTGGAGGACGAGGGGCGTGGCGTGGCGGGGGTGTTCAGTGCTGTCTGCATTCGGATCCTCGGGTTGCGACTGTTGTTGTGGAGAGCGGCGCTTGGGGCATTGCGAGCCGAGCGTGCCGCAGCATGGATGTAAGTTTGTTTGTAACGGAATATGTCCGACCGAGCGCACACTATATCTAGTGTCCATAGGGCCTACAAGCCACTAGATGTAGTGTTTGTCATGAATCTCAAACGCCACATCCCGCGGGTTTTTCTGGATGCCGCGCGCGAGCGCCCGTGGTTGCTGCACTACTTTGTCACGATCCAGTAATGATGCGGGTTGCCGGTCGATTTGGGCCCGCAGACCGCATGGTTGCTGCACGCGGGCGTTGATTTCCGCTGCGCCAGGGGCTTGGAGCGCGACCCATCGCGACGGCTTTCGCGATTGAGAAAATTCAGCGGAGGCCGGTGCTTTCGGGGAACATCGTGTGGGGCCAGGCCAACGCGCCTTGCAGGGCGAGCCAGTCGAAACCGCTGCCCGGGTCCTGTTTGCGGCCGGGGGCGATGTGCTCGTGCCCCGCGATGAAGGCCACCGGGTAGTGCTGCGCGAGCACCGGGCACAGGCTGGCCAGGGTCTCGTACTGGGCGTCCTCGAAGGGCTCGCCTTCCAGGCCCTCGAGTTCGATGCCGATCGAGTCGTCGTTGCAATTGTCGCGGCCGCGCCAGCGGGAGGCGCCGGCATGCCATGCGCGCTCGTCGCAGCTGACGAACTGCCACAACTCGCCGTCGCGCCGCACGTAGAAGTGACTGGAGACCTGCAGGCCGCGGATGCGGTCGAAATACGGGTCGGCATCCCAGTCGAGCCGGTTGGTGAAGAGCTCCTGCACCTGATGGCCACCGTAGACGCCCGGCGGCAGGCTGATCGAATGCAGCACGATCAGGTCGATTTGCGCGTCGGCGGGGCGGGGGCCGAAATTGGGAGATTCCAGGCGCCGGGCGAATCGGTACCAGCCCGCCTGCCAGAGGCCGGCGTCCGACTTTCCATTCATCCGGCGTCGTCCAGCGTTCCGACGCCGCCGTCGTCGCCGTGCGGCGTGCTGATGCCGAGACGGGCGATGCGGTAGCGGATCTGGCGCAGGCTCAGGCCCAGCCGCGCGGCTGCGGCGGTGCGGTTGAAGCCGCTCTCCTGCAGGGCGCGGACCAGCACTTCGCGCTCGTGCTGGTCGAGGTAGGACTGCAGGTCCGAAGGCATCGCCGGCCGCGCCGTCGGGCGCTCGCGCGCTGGCGTCACCGCCTCGGCCGCTGTCAAGGGTAGGGCGGCCGCTTCGAAAGGCGCTGCGCTGTTGCTCATGAAGTCCAGGTGCAGTTCGTCCCCGTCATTGAGGGCGACCGCGCGGTGCAGAAGATTCTCGAGTTCGCGGACGTTGCCTTCGAGCGGATGGTCCGCGAGCCGCGCGATCACGTCGGAGGTCAGGCGCGGCACCGGCATGCCGCCGTCCTGCGCGATGCGCGCCAGCAGCGCGTTGCACAGCGCCGGCAGGTCGTCGCGTCGGTCGCGCAGCGGCGGCACCGAGATCTCGATCACGTTGAGCCGGTAGAACAGGTCCTGCCGGAAACGGCTGGCCTGCACCTCGGCATGCAGGTCCTTGTGCGTTGCGCTGACGATGCGCACGTCGACCGCGTCTTCCTGCGTGGACCCGATCGGTCGCACGCTGCGCTCCTGGATCGCGCGCAGCAGCTTGGACTGCATCGCCAGCGGCAGGTCGCCGATCTCGTCGAGGAACAGCGTGCCGCCGCGCGCCGCCTGGAAATAGCCGTCGCGGTCGGCCGCGGAGCCGGTATAGGAGCCCTTGCGCGCGCCGAAGAATTCGGCTTCCAGCAGGTTCTCGGGGATGGCGCCGCAATTCACCGCGACGAAAGGGCCGTCGCTGCGCTGGCTGCAGGCATGCACGGCGCGCGCGACCAGTTCCTTGCCGGTGCCCGACTCGCCGCGCACCAGCACCGGCGCCATGCCGCGTGCGACCTTGGCGATGTGCGACTTGATGAGCCGCATCGGCTCCGACTCGCCGACCAGGCGTTCCAGCGCCCGGTCGCCCAGCGTCGTGGACGGGGTCGGTCCGCGGCCCTCGCCGACGGACGGAACGGCAGCCGGGTGGGCCGCCTTGGCCGCCGGCACGGCCGCCTGCGGTTGGCGTTGCACGGCCGAAGCCACCACCGCGCGGAACTGTTTGAGGTCGACCGGCTTGGTGAGGTAGTCGAAGGCGCCGGCCTTGAGCGCCTCGACCGCGTTCTCGGCGGAGCCGTAGGCGGTCATCACCACGCAACGCTCGCTGCGCTGGTCCTTCTGGATGCGCTGGATGATCTCCATGCCGAGCCCGTCGGGCAACCGCATGTCGGTGATGACGGCGTCGAAGCGGCCGGCGTCGAGATGCTCACGCGCTTCCGACAGGCTGCCCGCCGCTTCGACGCGATAGCCCTCGCGTAGCAGGGTGAGTTCGTAGAGCGTGCGCAGGTCGGGCTCGTCGTCGACGACCAGGATCTGCGCCGGCAGGACGGCGGTGGGATGGTGGGTGCTCACGCCGCTATTGTGTCAGCCGCGTCTCCGCGGCGGCAAAGACGACGAAGAATTCGTTGCCCTCGGGCCCGGTCGCGGCAAGCGGCCGGCGCTCGTAGCCGATGGTGGCGCCGTGCCGCTCGCAAAGCTCCCGGCAGATGAACAGGCCCAGCCCGCTGGAGCGGCTTTCGGACGAGAAGAAGGGCTCGAACAGGTGCCGCTGCACCGCCGGCTCCAGCGGCATGCCGTCGCTCCACACCTGCAGGGTGGCGCGGCCGCGCTGCGCGGTCGCGGTCGTCACCTGGATGGAGCCGTCGCGGTCGCCCGCATAGCGCGCAGCGTTGTCGAGCAGGTTGACCAGGATGCGGCGCAGGTGCTCGACCTCGAAGCGCACGTCGCGCCCGCCGGCGTCCAGCGCCAGCAGCACGCCCTGGCGCCGGGTCTGGCGCACCCATTCCTCGGCCAGCGTGCGCACCGTGGCGTCCAGCGCGACCAGGTCGCCCAGCGGCAGCGAGCGTTGCTGCCGGGCGCGCGACACGTCGAGCACGTCGTCGACGATGCGCGCCAGGCGCTGCGCGTTCTGCTGCACCATCGCCGTCAGCTGGCGGTGCGACGGGTCGACGAGGTCCTCGCCGAGCAGCGCGCTGGCCTGGGTGATGGCGGCCAGCGGATTGCGGATCTCGTGCGCCACCGCCGCCGACATGCGGCCCATGGCGGCCAGCTTCTCGGTGCGGATGCGCGCCTCCAGTTCGCGCAGGTCCTGCAGGAACATGACGCAGAGGCTGTCGATGCGCCGGTCGTTGGCCGGCGTCAGGCGGGTGCGCACGCGCACCTCGCGTGGCGCGCCGCCGGCCTGCGCGATCGGCATCTCCTGGGACTGCGGCTGGCGCTGCGAGAAGGTCTCGTCGGCCAGCACCGCCAGCGAATGCCACGCCGGATGGGCATCGAGCTCGAAGGGCAGCGCCATCGCGGCCAGCCCGCGCCCGAGGATCGCGTCGGCCGCCGGGTTGGCCGAATGGACGCGGCCCTCGGCGTCGATCACCAGCACGCCTTCGCTCAGGGTCTCGATGACCAGGTCGTTCACCTGCGCATGCAACTGCGCGGTGCTGCGGCTGCGCAGAGCCAGGGCCTCCTCGCGGGCCAGGCGCAGGGCAAGCTGGTGCGCCAGCAGCGCCACGACGAAGAGGCCGGTGCCGGTGAGCGCGGCCTGCAGGAAGCGGGTCGACGGATCGCCCGAATGGTCGAGCCATTGCCAGCCCGCGTCGCCCAGCAGCAGCAGCGACACCGCCGCCGTGGTGCCGAGGCCGACCGAAGCCGTGCCCAGTACCGCGCCCATCAGCACCGGCAAGGCGAACAGCGGCGTGTAGTTGATGCTGCCCGGCGACTGCACCAGTTGCAGCACGGTGAAGGTGGCCAGGTCGATGCCGATCGAGGCCAGCCATGCGCCCCGGAAGCCGCGGATGGGCGGTCGGAAGGGCACATAGCGCATGGCGCCGAGCACGGCCGCCAGGTAGAGGAGCGAGATGACCAGCGCGGTCGGGTGGATCGCCGGGCTGATGCCGACGCTCACGCCCTGCAGCATCACCAGCACGGCGGCCACGAAGCTGCGCGCCGTCATGAAGCCGCGCCAGAGGCGCTGCAGCGCCGGGCTGTCGGCCTGCGGTGTCTTGTCGAGGGTGCCCCATTCGCTGCCGGGCTCCCCCCGCGACCAAAGCAGCGGGGAACTCATCCGGCCGCGGCTTGGCGGTGCGCGATGCTGCAATAGACGCCGCCGCCGGGTCCGGCGATGGCGTCGCTCGCCGGCAGGTGCAGGCCGCAATGGGCGCAGCGCACCATCTCTTGCGGCTCACCCGCGCGCCGGGGCGCGGATGGTTTCGCGGCCCGTGCGGCCTCCTCCATTTCCTCACGGCGATTGCGGCGCCACAGCCAGATCGCCACCGCCACCACGAACAGCACGAGCAGGTATTTCATGCGACGCGGTCCAGCATGACTTCGAGCACGAAGCGCGAACCCACATAGGCCAGCACCAGCAGCGCCGCACCCGCATAGAGCACGCGCCGCGCCGTGCGCCCGCGCCAGCCGACGCGCGCACGTCCGGCCAGCAGCACCGCGAAGCAGAGCCAGGCCAGCACCGAGAGCACGGTCTTGTGGTCCCACTTCCAGGCGCGGCCATAGAGCGTCTCGCTGAAAAAGAAGCCGGCCAGCAGCGTGGCCGTCAGCAGCGCGAAGCCGGCGGTGACGAAGCGGAAGGTCAGCCGCTCCAGCGTGAGCAGGGGCACGCCGGCCTCCGGATCGTTGGCGCGGCGGATCTGTTTCTCTGCGCGGGTGATGAGCCACGCATGCACCACGGCCGCGCCGAACAGCCCGTAGGACGCGATGCCCAGCGCCAGGTGCAGGGGCAGCCACGGCGACGCGGACACATCGAGCGGCTTGCCGGGAAAGAAAGTGGCCACCAGCACCGTGGCGGCGGCCAGCACAGCCAGCGCGCGGCGCACGGTGAGTTGGGGGTACATGCGGCTTTCGATGCCGTAGACCGTGAGCACCAGCCAGGCCGTCACGGAGAGCGCGGGCGCCCAGTCGAACCGGGGTTGTGCGCCGACGAGACCCTGCACCAGCGCGATACCGTGCAGCACCCACGCGAGGATCAGCAGCCATTGCGTGGCCGAGCGGCTCAGGCGGGAGGCCGCGACCGCGGTCACGCCATAGGCCGACGCGGCGGCGATGCCCAGTGCCACGCCGAGCGGGGAGGGGCTCGCTAAAATCATCAGCCGAGTTTAATGCGCTGGAGATTGTCACCAGCCTCCTGCGTCGCCCCGTTTCCGGCGTCGCGGCCAGTCGGCAGGCAGCCCGCCGCCACCGGCTCCGCGGCATTCCCCGCAGCCACCGGGCTCACGCATACTGTCCGGGTTTCTTTCGTCTTCCATCGGCTCGCGGCAGCGGGCAACAAGGCATCCCTTCATGGCCAACGCTCTCTCCGAAAAGTTCTCGCGCCTCGTCAAGCAGGTCAGCGGCCAGGCCCGCATCACCGAGGCCAACGTACAGGACATGCTGCGCGAAGTGCGCATGGCGCTGCTGGAGGCCGACGTGGCCCTGCCGGTGGTGCGCGATTTCGTCGCGCGGGTCAAGGAAAAGGCGCTCGGCCAGGAAGTGCTGGGCTCGCTGAAGCCGGGCCAGGCGCTGGTCGGCATCGTCAACCGCGAGCTGGCCGCGACCATGGGCGAGGGCGTGTCGGACATCAACCTCGCGGCGCAACCGCCGGCGGTGATCCTCATGGCCGGCCTGCAGGGCGCCGGCAAGACCACGACCACGGCCAAGCTGGCCAAGCACCTGATCGAGAAGCGCAAGAAGAAGGTGCTGACCGTGTCGGGCGACGTGTACCGCCCGGCCGCGATCGAGCAGTTGAAGACCGTCACGAAGCAGGCCGGCGCCGAATGGTTCCCTAGCACCGCCGACCAGAAGCCGCTCGACATCGCCCGCGCCGCCATCGACCATGCGCGCCGCCACTTCTTCGACGTGCTGCTGGTCGACACGGCCGGCCGCCTGGCGATCGACGAAGTGCTGATGACCGAGATCAAGCAGCTGCATGCGGCGTTGAACCCGGTCGAGACGCTCTTCGTCGTCGACGCCATGCAGGGCCAGGATGCGGTCAACACCGCCAAGGCCTTCAAGGACGCGTTGCCGCTGACCGGCATCATCCTCACCAAGACCGATGGCGATTCGCGCGGCGGCGCGGCGCTGTCGGTGCGGCAGATCACCGGCGTGCCGATCAAGTTCGCCGGCACCAGCGAGAAGATCGATGGCCTCGAGGTGTTCGATGCCGACCGCCACGCCGGCCGCATCCTCGGCATGGGCGACATCGTGGCGCTGGTGGAGCAGGTCACGGCGGGCGTCGACGTCGCCGCGGCGCAGAAGCTTGCCAACAAGGTCAAGAGCGGCGGCGGCTTCGACCTGGACGATTTCCTCGGCCAACTGCAGCAGATGAAGCAGATGGGCGGCCTCTCCAGCATCATGGACAAGCTGCCCTCGCAGATGGCGGCCAAGGCGACCGAGGCCGACCTCACGCGTGCCGAGCGCGACATCCGCCGCAAGGAAGGCATCATCAACAGCATGACGCCGCTGGAGCGGCGCAAGCCGGAGCTGCTCAAGGCCACGCGCAAGCGCCGCATCGCGGCCGGCGCCGGCGTGCAGGTCCAGGAAGTGAACCGGCTGCTCAACGAGTTCGAGCAGATGCAGGGGATGATGAAGAAGATGAAGGGCGGCGGGCTCATGAAGATGATGAAGCGGATGGGCGGCATGAAGGGGATGCCGGGCATGGGTGGGGGCGGCGGCGGAATGCCGCGCTTCTAGAAGGTGTGAAACTTTCTGCTGCGGCCACCGATCTTGCGTCTGCGGTCCTCACCGCACGAGCGTGCGTTCCGGTCCGCGAGCCGGCCTCCCGGCTGGCGCCCTCGCTACGAAATCTTCAGACCTTCTGATCTGAGCCCTCCATCCGGTGGGGAGGGCACAGCCACTCGGATTGGGGAGACGTGGCACATTCCACGGTTCGTCTGCGGCAAATCGCTGGAGGCGCGCCATCGGCCCTTCGGTGCAGCGCGCCTGCCTGACACTCCGAAGCCCGTCCAATCGCCATCGAACACCCGTGTCCACTCTCCTCAGCTACCCCCTCGTTCTCAAGGGCACCGTCTTCCTGTCGATGGTGTCGATCTTCGGGCTGCTCGAATGGCGCTGGGGCGCGCGGAAAATCGAGTGGCGCAAGGTGCTGTGGCGCGACCTGGTGGCCCAGGCCTTCTATGCCTTCGTGGTGGTCAAGGCGGCGTTCTTCCTGAATCTTTGGATCAGCGTCAAGGGGCCTTGGCCCGAAGCCATCGGAACTTGGCCATTGGCGGTGCGTCTGGTGCTCTACCTGCTCGTCGCGGATTTCGGCGCCTACTGGATGCACCGTCTGGTGCACGTTGGCGTGCTGTGGCACGTGCATCGCTGGCACCATTCGCCCAAGCACATGTACTGGCTGGCGGGAAGCAGGGGCTCGATCCTGCAGCAGGCGCTTTTCAACCTGCCCTACATCTTCGCGAGCCCCCTGCTCAACGTGTCACCGTGGTGGATGTTCAGCGGCCTGTTCGCCCTCTATGGGCTGACCAATGCCTGGATGCACATGAACGTACGCTGGAAGCTGGGCTGGGTCGACTGGCTGCTGGTCACGCCGCGCACGCACGAGATCCACCACAGCGACAACCCGGCGCACTACAACAGCAACTTCGGCGTGCTGCTGTCGATTTGGGACCGGATGTTCGGAACGTACAGGAGCCCGAAGGATGTGGATTCCGCGGCGCTGAAGTTCGGGATTCCGGAGACGGTGCCGGTGGGGCGGATGGCGATCGGGTTTTGAATGTGGGAGGGTGATGCCCGGGCGTTCGGGTGCGTGAACGGAGCAAGGTACGCCGTCGGCGTGCTCCCGCTCCAGAACCCAAGAAAAAGCGCCCCAACAAAGTGGGGCGCTCATGACTTGAAGCCGTCTCAGGCAGTCAGCGCCGCAGGACGCGCCAGACGCACCGCGTGCATCCACGCCCGGCGCAGCACCGCAGGCGAGCGGGACTCTTCGGGAATCAGCAGGTAGCCGCGTTCGCGCAGGCTGGTGCCCAGCCCGATCTGGCTCGTCAGCACGGTCAGCGGAATCGCCAGCAGCAGCGGCAGGCCAACCGGCATCAGCCAGATCAACGCACTCGGGTCGATCAGCGCGATGCCCAGGGCCAGGGCCAGCACGACCAGGCTCATCGGCGCCAGCGTCGAAGCCGCATCGCGCCACGGCACGGCATTGGCTTCACGCGGAGGCGACTTCCAGTCGAGCTTGATGCCGGTGAGGGCGACCACCACGAACAGCGAGTGCGCAATCATGCGGACCGGCGCCTGCACGATGGCCAACGCGCTCTCGAGCGCGGCGCTCTTGACCAGGCCCCACAGCCCGCCGTACTGGTTCTGCTCGCCACGCATCATCACGGCGGCAATGCCGAGGATGCGGGGCAGGAACAGCAGGCACAGCGTCCAGACCCACAGCCCGGCGAGTTCCGCCGGAAGCACGTCCCATTGGCCCAGCAGGCTGGTGCCGCTCAGCCAGAGCGCGGTGCCCAGCGTCAGGAACGCGAGCCACAGCGGGGCCGAGACATAAGCCATAGTGCCGGTCACGAACATCGCGCGGTGCACCGGGTGGATGCCGGGCTCGGCCATCAGGCGGGCGTTCTGCAGGTTGCCCTGGCACCAGCGGCGGTCACGCGTCAGCTCGGCCAGCAGATCCGGCGGTTGCTGTTCGTAGCTGCCGACCAGGTCGGACACCAGCCACACGTGATAACCGGCGCGGCGCATCAACGCGGCTTCGACGAAGTCGTGCGACATGATGCCGCCCGACATGCCGCCGGTGCCCTTGATCGGGGCCAGCGCGCAGTGGTCCATGAAGGGCTTGACGCGGATGATCGCGTTGTGGCCCCAGTAGTGCGACTCGCCGAGTTGCCAGAACTGCATGCCCAGCGTGAACAGGCGACCCGTGACGCGCGATGCGAATTGCTGCGCCCGGGCGTGCAGCGTGACGTGGCCGATGGCCTGCGTCGCGGTCTGGATGATGCCGGCGCTCGGGTTGGCTTCCATTAGCTTGACCATCGAGCTCAGGCAGTCGCCGCTCATCACCGAGTCGGCGTCCAGCACGACCATGTAGCGGTAGTCCTTGCCCCAGCGGCGGCAGAAGTCGGCGACGTTGCCGGCCTTGCGGTGCGTGCGACGGGTGCGCAGGCGGTAGTAGACCTCGACCTGCGGCTGGCTCGGGTTGGTGGCCAGCGCGGCGCGCAGGTCTTCCCAGGCGGCGCGCTCGGCGGCGGCGGTCTCGGGGGCGTAGCTGTCCGACAGGATGAACACGTCGAAGTGCCTGGCATTGCCGGTGGAGGCGACCGATTCGCAGGTTGCGCGCAGGCCGGCGAACACCGTGGCCACGTCTTCGTTGCAGATCGGCATGATGATCGCGGTGCGGGCTTCCGGGTTCATCGGATGATCCGCCACCTGCTTGACCGACAGCGCATGCTTGTCTCCGCGCACGGAAACATAAAAACCCATCAGCGCGGTCACGAAGCCGGTGACGACCCAGCCGGAGAGCAGCGCATAGAGGCCGATCTGGCCGTATTCGAGCCAGGCGTTGTCGTAGTCCGGCTGGATGTTGGCAAACAACATGGCGGCGATCACGGTGCTGAACAGGGTCAGCGCCATGAAGGCGAGCCGGCGTCGTTGTGCGGCGCGTTCCCACGCCTCTTTCTTCGGCGCCGCGACAGGCGCCGAACGGCGCGCGCCGCCGGCGCCCAGGCGCACGAGCATGGCGGTGCCGATGCTGTTCCAGAAGCCGCGCCACGGCCGCGGCGCCATGGAACCGCGGTTCACCGGCGGGGCCGTGACGGAGTTCGGATGACGCTCTTCGCGCAACGGGCTGCGCGCCGGGGCGCTTTCAACCAGCGCCTGAAGTGTGCTCAGCTGTGAATAGTTGCTCGGCTTCATGGGGGCGGCCTACCAGTGTTGCCTGGCAGAGCCAAGCGTGTCGCCGATTGCCGGAAAGCGCTTGAAGACGCAATCAGGCGCCGCGCCGCTGGACGCATCGTGCGCCGCGTGCGGATGTGCCGCGCCACGGGGACGCGAGAGCGAAACCCGTTTTTGACGGAGGCCGTCGCGCTGCGAACGCAGTGCGAATGTGGGGCTGAGATGTGCTGTCATGCCAGTACAGGGGCAATACCTGTGCCAGCAGGGAATTCAGCTTGTGCATCAACGACTTGCGTCGCTTTACATGGGGTTTACCCGAGATTTCGGGTCCGGGAGGGGTGGAAACCTCCGCTTTTGTCGCCGCACGGCGACAAGCCCCGCCGTTCAATTTTGATAACTCAATGAAATCAAAGACTTAGCTGCGTCGCTCCTCGGCGACAGGCTCGCCGGGGCCGCCGCCGGCGTCGGACTTGAACAGGCCTGGTGTCAGTTCGTGCTTCTGCAGCAGCCGGTAGAACTCGGTGCGGTTGCGGTCGGCCATGCGGGCCGCGTCGGCCACGTTGCCGTCGGTCAGCTTCAACAGGCCCACCAGGTAGTCGCGCTCGAAGCGCTGCTTGGCTTCGGCGTATGTCTGCACCTCGACCGTCGGCACGCGCAGCGCCCGCTGCACCAGCGACAGCGGGATCAGCGGCGAGGTCGACAGCGCGCACACCTGTTCCACCACGTTGAAGAGCTGGCGCACGTTGCCGGGCCACGCGGAAGTCGTCAGCGCCTTGAGCGCCTCGGGCGCGAAGCCCGAAAGCCGCTTGCCGTACTTCGCCGACAGTCGGTTCAGGAAGTGGTTGGCGAGCAGCGGGATGTCTTCGCGCCGCGCGCTGAGCGGCGGCAGCGTGAGTGTCACGACGTTGAGACGGTAATAGAGGTCTTCGCGGAACTGGCCGGCCTCCATCGCGGCGTCGAGGTCGCGATGGGTGGCCGAGATGATGCGCACGTCGACCGCGATCGACTGGCTGCCGCCGAGCGGCCGCACCGCGCGCTCCTGCAGCACGCGCAGCAGCTTGACCTGCAGGGCCGGCGGCATGTCGCCGATCTCGTCGAGCAGCAGCGTGCCGCCGTCGGCCTGCTGGAACAGGCCCTTGTGGTTGGCCACGGCGTCGGTGAAGGCGCCCTTCATGTGGCCGAACAGTTCCGACTCGAGCAGCGCCTCGGGGATGGCGCCGCAATTGACGGCCACGAAGGGCTTTTCGGCGCGCGCGCTGGCGCGGTGGATGGCCCGGGCCAGCAACTCCTTGCCGGCGCCGCTGTCGCCGCGCAGCAGCACGCTGGCGTCCGACTTGGCAATCATGCGGGCCTCGGCCAGCACTTCGGCCATGCGGTTGCTGCGGCTCACGATCTCGGCGCGCCAGCTTTCGTCGCTGCCCTTGCTGGGCAGGTGGACCGGGGCGCCGAGCGCCAGCGCCTGGCCGATCTTCTCGAGCAGCTCGCGCGCCTCGTAGGGCTTGGTCAGGTAGGTGAAGACGCCGCGCGCGGTGGCCTCGACCGCATCGGGAATGGTGCCGTGCGCGGTCAGCAGGATCACCGGCAGGGAAGGATGGCGCTTTCGGATCTCGTCGAACAGCGCGAGGCCGTCCTTGCCGGGTAGCCGCACGTCGCTCAGCACCAGTTGCGGGTGTTCGATCTCCAGTTGCGTGAGCGCCGATTCGGCCGAGGTCACGGCCGTGACCTGGTAACCGGCCGAGTTCAGCCGCATCGAGAGCAGCCGCAGCATGTCGGGGTCGTCGTCGACCACCAGCAGGCGCGCCCCGGGCGATGTCGTATCGGTCACGGGAGGACTTTCGTGGTGCTTCGCACTGCGGTGCGACCGGCGTTCATGGCGTGGCCCTGATGGTGTTGCTGGGGCGGCCGAAGCTTCGCTCGATGGCGCGCAGCGCTTCCATCCGGTCGTTCAACTGGTCGATGCGCCGCTGAGCTTCGCGCACCTGCTGCGCCTGGCGGTCGCGATCTTCCTCGACGCGGCGTTGTTCCACATAGCGCTGTGCGAGCGCACGGGCCAGCGGCTGCAGCGACTGTGCCTCGGCGGCTGGGTTGCCGATCACGCGCTGCATCAGGCTGAGCGCGCGCGCCAGGTCGGGCGGGTTGCGTGTCTGCGCCAGCGCGATCGCCAGTTGCATCTGTCCTACCGGGGAATCGGCGGGATCGCCGAGGCGCGCGATCTCGTTGCCCAGTTCGTTCCCGCCAAGGGGCCGGATCCGGTCGGCGTAGGCGAGAACTGTCGCGCTGGGCGAAGGGCTGTCGGCGGACGGCGGCAACAGGCGCGTCGCCGGCGCGGTCGGCTCGACTTCGACCGGCGTCACGCGCGGCATCGGCGGTGGCGGCGGCGGAGCCTGGACCGCGGGCTTGATCACCGACGGCAAGGCGCAGCCGGCCAGGAGCAACGGCAAAGCAATCGCGGTCACCCGCGAGGTTCTGCGAACGATGTGGAACAACATGAACAGGGAAACTGGGAAATCCGGCTCAGGCGGCGCGGGGGAGCTCGATGCGAAAACGTGCGCCGGGGCCGTCGGGCAGCAGCGTGATATTGCCACCATGTGCAGCAATGTACTCCTGCACGATCGAAAGGCCGATGCCTGTGCCTTTGACCGCATGCTCCGGCTGGCGTTCGCCGCGGAAAAAGGGTTCGAAGACGCGGTCGCGGTCGGCCGGTGCAATGCCGGGACCGGCGTCGCTGATGTCGATGCGGGCCACGCCGGGCTCATGCGACACGGCAATGGTGATGGTGCCGCCGCGCGTAGAGAAGCGGATCGCGTTCGATAGCAGGTTGGCGATGGCCGTGCCCAGCTTGACCGGGTCGACCGTGGCCGTGACGGGCTCGCCTTCGGCCCGTACCTTGAGGCCCTGGGCCTGCCATTGCAGGCGTTGCGCGTCGATCTGTTCCTCGATCAGCGGCAGCAGCGCGGTGCGCTCGCGGCGTAGTTCGCGCGCCTCGAAGGCTGCTGCATTGAAGCGCAATAGCGCCTCGATCTGGCCCTGCAGCGACAGCGTGTTCTGCTGCAGGATCTGCGCGACCTCGCGCTGGGCCGGGTTGAGCGCGCCGGTCACGCCGTCCTCCAGCAACGAAACGCCTTCGCGGAGCGCGGCGAGTGGGGTCTTGAGTTCATGCGACACATGACGCAAAAAGCGCGCCTTGTCGGCATCCAGTTCGGTCAGGCGCAGGCGCAGCCATTCGAGCTGCTGCGACACGCGCCGCACGTCGACCGGGCCACGGATGTTGATCGGCTCGTCCAGGCGGTTCTGCCCGAGCCCGACGATGGCGCGCTCGATGCGCTTGAAGGGCCGTGCCAGCCACACGCCAAAGGCCAGCGCCAGCGAGACCGCCAGCGCGCTGGCCGCCAGCACCTGGCGCATGAGCCGTTCGCCGGCGTTCTGGATGCGTTCGGCCAGCGCATTGTTCTGCGTCTCGATCAGGTTCTGCGCCTGCTGCGCGATGGCCGTGTTGAACCCGTCGAGTTCGCGGAACTGCAGGGCCACGCTGTTCTCGCGGGCCAGCGCGGTGTCGCCGGGGCCGTCCATGAGCCCTTCGATCGCGCCGAGCTGCTCGCGCCAGCCGACCACCGACTCCGGCGGCAGGCCGTTGTCCACCAGCTTGCCGACGACGGCGGTGGCGTCGCGCACCGCATCGTTGAAGCGGCGGCGCAGCATCGCATCGTTCAGCACCAGCGACTGCCGGCCCGCGCGCTCCATCGCCGCGCTGCGCTCGGCCAGCGACTGCGCGCCGCCGGACAGCGCCAAGGCGCGCGCCGCCGCGTTGCGGCTCTCGGTCATCAGGGTTTCATACTGGAACAGCGAGCGCAGGGCCACGCCCACCAGCAGCGCGGTGATGACGAGGAACGCGAACAGCAGCAACTGCTGGAACGAGCCGCGCGAATACTTGGATGTGGGCATCAGCTGGCGAGCGCCGCGGGGGCGGTGGCCGGCGCGGTGATGTCGTTTTCGCGGATCGGCACCTCGCCGCGCAGCGTGTAGGCCAGTGACTTCGTGATGCGCAGGTCGATCATCTGGCCGACCAGGCGCGGATCGCCGGCGAAGTTGACGACGCGGTTGCACTCGGTGCGGCCCATGAGTTCGGTCGCGTCCTTGCGCGAGGCGCCTTCGACGAGCACGCGCCTCGTCTGCCCCACCAGTGCATTGCCAAAGCGCTTGACGTTCAGGTCGATCACGGCCTGCAGTTCGTGCAGGCGCTTGAGCTTCACGTCGTGCGGCGTGTCGTCATGCAGCGCCGCGGCCGGCGTGCCGGGGCGGGGGCTGAAGATGAAGCTGAAGCTGGCGTCGAAGTCGCAGTCGTGGATGAGCTTCATCATCTTCGCGAAGTCCTCGTCGGTCTCGCCGGGGAAGCCGACGATGAAGTCGCTGCTCAGGGCCAGTTCCGGACGGATGGCGCGCAGCTTGCG
Source organism: Variovorax sp. dw_308 (assembly GCF_019207085.1). Classification (GTDB taxonomy): domain Bacteria; phylum Pseudomonadota; class Gammaproteobacteria; order Burkholderiales; family Burkholderiaceae_C; genus Variovorax. The sequence goes on from NZ_JAATOM010000008.1 coordinate 209,921, forward strand.
GACCGTGCTCTTGTATTCCATCGCCGTGTAGCCGCGCTTCATCGCCATCAGGATGCGGTCGCTGCCGTGCTGTACGGGCAGGTGCAGGTGCGAGACGAGTTGCGGCACCTTCGCATAGGCCTCGATCAGGCGCGGGGTGAACTCGTTCGGATGGCTGGTGGTGTAGCGGATGCGCTCGATGCCGGGGATCTCGGCGATGTATTCGATCAGCAGCGCGAAGTCGGCGATCTCCGAGGTGTCGCCCATCCTGCCGCGATAGGCATTCACGTTCTGGCCCAGCAGCGTGATCTCGCGCACGCCCTGGTCGGCCAGGCCGGCGACTTCGACCAGCACGTCATCGAGCGGGCGATTGACTTCCTCGCCGCGGGTGTAGGGCACCACGCAGTAGCTGCAGTACTTGGAGCAGCCTTCCATGATCGACACGAAAGCCGTCGCGCCCTCGACGCGCGCTGGCGGCAGGTGGTCGAACTTCTCGATCTCGGGGAAGCTGATGTCCACCTGCGGCCGGCCCTGCGACTCGCGCTGGTTCAGCATCTCGGGCAGGCGGTGCAGGGTCTGCGGGCCGAACACGATGTCGACGTAGGGCGCGCGGGCGATGATCGCCTCGCCTTCCTGGCTGGCCACGCAGCCGCCCACGCCGATCTTCACGCCCTTGGCCTTCAGGTGCTTCACGCGGCCGAGGTCGCTGAACACCTTCTCCTGCGCCTTCTCGCGCACCGAGCAGGTGTTGAACAGGATCAGGTCGGCCTCGTCGACGTTCTGCGTGGGTTCGTAGCCCTGGGCTGCGTTCAGCACGTCGGCCATCTTGTCCGAGTCGTACTCGTTCATCTGGCAGCCGAAGGTCTTGATAAATACTTTTTTGGACATGTTGTTTCCCCTGGGAGCGATGTCCATCGCGGGCACTGTCGCACGCGACGGACGCAAAAGAAATTCGTGGAGGGCGGGATGCAGCCACAAGGAGCATCGCCCGGATCGCCGGCATCTGCTCTGCGGCCGATGCGAGACCCTTGCGCCCCCTGTGTTCAAGGGTTCCTGGCGCAGGGCCCTGTTCGCGGCCCTATTCGCCGTATTTCGGCAGTTGGTCGAACGGTGTCTTGCCGTCGTCATGGGGCCGGCTGGCGGCTACGAAGGGCCAGAAATTCAGGAACGGCCGCTCGGCCGTTTCCCGCTCGATGGAGGCTTCCTCTGGCGTCAGGATCCACACTTGCGACACCAGTCCGGCCGGGTCGCGCGTGTAGTTGACAAGGAACTTCTGCCCCTGGATGGCGCCCACCATGACCAGCATGTTCTGCGGGCTGCGGATGCGGGCGCCGGGCGAGAGCCGGTCGGGCTGGCCGTCGAGCATGACCTCGGGAGCATTGAGGATCAGCAGCTTGCCGCGCAGGGTGCCGGTCGGAAAGTTGCGACCGCCGATGACGGCCTCGGGCGAGATCTGGGCTTGCGCGTCGGTGGCGAGAGGGCCGACCGCACTGGCCAAGCCAAGGGAAAGCGCTAGCAGGATTTGAGTTGTGGCGGATTTTTTGCAGCGATTCATGGGGTATATCCAGAGGCTGTGAAGCGGCGATTCTACCGAGGGGCCTCAGGGAATTCCCCAAGGGCTGGAATGCGATCCTTCGCTGGCGTTGGATCAATCTTTTTGCCGGTTGTGGACTCCACCCCTCGACCACTGGTCCAATGGTGACTATTCGTAAACAAGCTGGCGTTTTTTACTCGATGCTGGCAGTACCGTGCAAGTCGTTCCATGAAGAAAAAAATTTTTGTCACCCTTGCCGGCGTGTTGGCCGTCGCCGCAGCCGGGGGCTGGTGGTGGACGGGCCACAGGCAGCAGGCCGCCGCCAAGGCCGAAGGCAATGGGGCGCAAGCCGCCGCGCCAGCGCTGGTGACGCTCAGCGCCGCGCTGAAGCAGACCGTGCCGGTCACGGTGGAAGTCAATGGCAGCGTGGTGTCGCTCAACAGCGTCGACCTGCGTCCGCAAGTCACGAACACCGTGCGCGAGGTGCATGTGAAGGAGGGGCAGTTCGTCAAGGCGGGGCAGTTGCTGTTCACGCTCGACGACCGGCCCGACCAGGCCAACCTGGCCAAGGCCCGTGCCCAGCAGCAGAAGGACGAGGCCACGCTGGCCGACTACGAGCGCCAGCACCGGCGCGGCCAGGAAATGGTGGGGCAAGGCTTCATCGCCAAGAGCGCGGTCGACACGATCCTTTCGCAACTGGAAGCCCAGAAGGCCGCCATTGCCGCGGACCGTGCCGCCGTGCAATCGGCGCAGGTGGCCCTGGGCTATGCGACCTTGCGCGCACCGATCGCCGGGCGCATCGGCGCGGTCGCCATCTATCCGGGCAGCCTCGCGCAGCCCACGGTGCCGATGGTCACCATCACCCAACTCGACCCGATCGCGGTGAGCTTCCCGGTGCCGGAAGGGCAGTTGCAGGACCTGTTGGCCGCGGCGCGGACGCAGACGCCGGTGGAGGCCGTGGTTGCCGGCCGCAAGAAGCCGCTGATGGGCGTGCTGAACTTCGTCGACAACACGGTCGACCCGCAGATCGGCACGGTGCGCGCCAAGGCGGTGTTCGGCAACGAGGACCAGGCGCTGTGGCCCGGCCAGTTCGTGGCCACGCGCGTCACCGTGCGCACGCTGCGTGACGCGACCGTGGTGCCCGCCGCCGCGCTGATGATGCTGGGCGACGGCGTGTCGGTCTATGTGGTCGACGCCGACCAGAAGGCGACGCGGCGCCAGGTCAAGACCCCGTACACCTTCGGCACGCAGGCGGTGGTGACCGGGATCGAACCGGGCGAGCAGGTGGTCATCGAGGGCAAGCAGAACGTGCGCCCGGGCGGAAAGGTGCGGGTCGAGAAGCCGGCCGCGCCCAGGACGGCACCGGGCGAGCCTTCGTCGGCCGTGTCGCCCGCGTCGCTTTCGCCGGGGCAAGCGGACGCGTTGCCCAGGCAGGTGAAGTCATGAACGTCTCGGAGCTTTGCATCCGTCGTCCCGCGATGACGGTGCTGCTGTCCGCGGCGGTGGTGGTGATCGGCATCTTTGCCTACTTCAGCATTCCGGTGGCGGCCCTGCCGAGCTACAACACGCCGGTCATCAACGTCAATGCGCAACTGCCGGGCGCGAGCCCGGACACGATGGCCTCGTCGGTCGCGCTGCCGCTGGAGAAGCAGTTCTCCACCATCCCCGGCCTGCAGACCATCAGTTCGACCAACACGCAGGGCGTGACCTCGCTGACGCTGGAATTCGTGAGCACCCGCGACATCGACGCGGCCGCGGTCGACGTGCAGGCTGCGCTGCTGCGGGCGCAGCGCCAGCTCCCGGCGGAACTGACGCAGATGCCGTCCTACCGCAAGGTCAATCCGGCCGATGCGCCGGTGCTGTTCATCTCGCTGCAGTCGGATTCGATGAACCCGACCGAGCTGAACGACTATGCCGAGAACCTGATCTCGCCCACGCTCTCGACCATCGACGGCGTGGCGCAGGTGGCGGTGTACGGGCGCAAGGCCTTCGCGGTGCGCATCAAGGCCGACGCCAACCTGTTGAACGCCCGCAACATCACGCTCGACGAACTGGCAAACGCGGTGCGCCTGGCGAATGCCAACACGCCGGTGGGCGTGCTCGACGGCCCGCGCCAGACGCTGACCATCCAAGCCAACGAGCAGATGCTGAAAGCCGCCGACTTTGCCCGCGTCATCGTCGGCCAGCGCAACGGTGCGCCGGTGCGGCTCGACGAGGTCGCGACCATCGAGGACAGCTTCGAGTCGGTGAAGACGGCGAGCAGCTACAACGGCAAGGACTCGATCACGCTGGCCGTGCAGCGCCAGCCCAATGCCAACACCGTGCAGGTGGTCGACGCGGTTCGTGCGCTGCTGCCGCGCTTCAAGGCCGAGCTGCCGCAGTCGGTGCAGATCGACATGGTCAACGACCGCTCCCTCTCGATCCGCGAGGCGGTACACGACGTGCAGCTCACGCTGATCGGCACCATCCTGCTGGTGGTGCTGGTGATCTTCCTGTTCCTGCACCGGCTGGTGGCCACGCTGATCCCGGCCGCCACGATTCCGATCTCGCTGATCGGCGCGGTGGCGCTGCTCTATGCCTTCGGCTACAGCCTCGATAACGTGTCGCTGCTCGGCATCACGCTGGCCGTGGGGCTGGTGGTGGACGACGCGATCGTGGTGCTCGAGAACATCATGCGCTACGTCGAGAAGGGCATGCCGCCGATGGCCGCCGCGCTGCGCGGCGCGCGCGAGGTGGGCTTCACCATCGTCTCGATCTCGATCTCGCTGGTGGCGGTATTCATCCCGATCTTCTTCATGCCGGGCGTGATCGGCTTGTTGTTCCACGAGTTCGCGGTGGTGGTGGCGCTGGCGGTGCTGGTGTCGGCGATCGTGTCGCTGACGCTGGTGCCGATGCTGGCGAGCCGGCTGTTGAAGCAGGTCGACCACGAACCCGGCGAGCTCGACCACGAGGAAGTGCATCCCGAGCCCGGCACCGCGATCGGCCGCGCCTTCGAGCGCCTCTACCAGTCCACGCACGGCGGCTACATGCGCTCGCTCGACTGGACGCTGGAGCACCGCCCGATCATGCTGGGCCTGGCTGGCCTGACCTTCGTCGTCACCGCCTGGTTGTTCGTCACCATTCCGAAGGGCTTCTTCCCGGAGGAAGACATCGGCCAGATCCAGATCACGACCGAGGCCTCCGAGGACATTTCCTTCACCGCCATGAAGACCTTGCAGGCGCGCGTGTCCGACGCGCTGCAGGCCGATCCGAACGTGGCCTACGTGACCTCCTTCGTCGGCGCCGGCGGGCCGACCGCCACGCAGAACGCGGGCCGCCTGTTCGCCGTGCTCAAGCCGCGCAGCGAGCGCATGAAGATGCCGCAGGTGCTCGAATCGCTGCGCAAGCGCTTCCGCGAGATCCCGGGCATCGCCGTCTACATGCAGCCGGTGCAGAACCTGCGCCTGGGCGGTCGCCAGAGCAAGGCCCGCTACCAGTACACGCTGCAGAGCGTGAACGCCGGCGCGATGGGTGAATGGGCCGGCAAGATGATGGAGCGCATGCGCGCCGACCCCGACTTCCGTGACGTCACCAGCGACTCGCAGAACCGTGGCCTGCAGGCCACGCTCGACATCGACCGCGACAAGGCCGGCGTGCTCGGCGTGCAGGTCGGCGACTTGCGCACCGCCCTCTACAACGCCTACGGCGATCGCCAGATCGGCAGCATCTACGGCGCCAGCAACACCTACCAGGTGATCCTGTCGGCGGCCGACAACGACCGCCAGTTCGAACAGGACATGTCGCGGCTGTCGGTGCGCAACAAGGCCGGCCAGCTCGTCCCGCTGACTGCGTTCACCACCGTGCGGCGCACCATCGGCCCGACGGCGGTCAACCACCAAGGCCAGTTGCAGGCGATCACGCTATCCTTCAACCTCGGGCCCGACGTGCCCCTGGGCAATGCGACCGCCAAGATCGACCAGTTCAAGCAGGACATCAAGATGCCCGAGTCGATCATCACCAGCTACGGCGGCGATGCGGCGGTGTTCCAGAGTTCGCAGGGCAGCCAGGCGGTGCTGCTGATCCTGGCGGTGCTGGTGATCTACGTGCTGCTGGGCGTGCTGTACGAGAGCTACATCCACCCGCTCACCATCCTCGCGGGCCTGCCCTCGGCGGCGGTCGGCGCGCTGCTGTCGCTCAAGCTGTTCGGCTTCGACCTGACGCTGATCGCGACCATCGGCATCCTGCTGCTCATCGGCATCGTCAAGAAGAACGCGATCATGCTGATCGACTTCGCGCTCGATGCGCAGCGCACCGAAGGCATGCGGCCGGTCGACGCGATCCGCGAAGCCTGCCGGTTGCGCTTCCGCCCGATCCTGATGACGACGCTGGCCGCGCTCATGGGTGCGCTGCCGCTGGCACTGGGCCTGGGCGCGGGCGCCGAGTTGCGGCAACCGCTGGGCGTGGCCGTGGTGGGCGGGCTGATCTTCTCGCAGGTGATCACGCTCTACATCACGCCGGCGATCTACCTGGCGCTGGACCGGTACAGCGGCACCGGGCCTTTGTTGAGCTTGCCGGGGGAGCGCACTGTGGGCGTGGTGGCTCACCAATAGCCGGGGTCAGCGGCGAGCAACAGCGAAGCCTGTTCGTGGGCACCCGCGGAACAGGCTTTGCCGGGCCGCTGGGTGCGCCCTCTTGAAGGGGGTAGCGCCGCAGGCGCTTCGGGGGTGGGCTAATGTGACCCGACCGGGCCCAGCAGGCGCGGCGTCACGCTCGCCTGCAGCGGCGCGTTCACCGTCACCGGCTTGCTTCCCGCTGCGCGATGCTGCTGCGCCGGCGTCCGCCCGGCCACCACCCGCAGCACCCATTCACTCACCACCGCCTGGAAGGTGTGCTGCGAGGCCAGCGTGGTGATGCTGTGGTCGATCTCGGCGATGAACTGGTAGTCGATGTGCTGGGCGTACGGCTCCGAAGCGAAGCGGCCAAGCTGGTCGCGGCCGCGGTCGCGCACGTGTTTCGTCCCGGTGTAGAGGAAGAACAGCGCGACGCCACGGCCCACCAGTTCGGTCATCGAGCGGTGGAAGGTCGTCTCCGTTTCCTCGCGCGACACGGCCCGCATGAAGTTCACTGGCGCCGCCGCCGCCGCGGCCTTGGCCGAGAACTTGCGATGCAGCCAGCGGATGGACTTGGCGATCACGGCCGGGTTGGTCGGCGCGGCCATGGCGCGGCGCAGGGTCAGCTCCAGTTGCGCACGCCGGCTGGGGAAGGCGTAGCTGTCGAACATCAGGATGCCGACGATGCGCGGGTCCACCATCGCGGCGGCCATGCCGTTGGTCGAGCCGGAGCACAGGCCGATCACGATGAAGCGGCGGATGCCGAGCATGGTCTCGATGAGGTTCATCGCGGCCTGCATGTCGAACACCACCTGCGTCATGTAGTGGTTGGCGCTGGCCGGCGCGCCGCTGTCGCCCAGGCCGGCCAGGTCGAAGCGGATGCTGCTGATGCCGTACTCCGACGACATGTGCCGTGCCAGCTTGACGTTGGCGCGGTGCGGGCCGACGCGGTGCGTGGCACCCATGTTGAGCATGAGGCAAGCGACGGGCGCCATGCGTCCTTCCTCGCTCGGCGTCGTGACGATGCCGACGAGGGAACTGTCGCCGCCGAAAAGAACCGGTGTTTCTTTCATGTCACTTACCTACTTCCGCCAGCAGGCGCTGCACAGCTTCGGCTGGCACCATGGCATTGTGGGGATGTGGATCGGAGACCCATTCCATTGGATGCTTGAAGGGCAGCAGGCGCAACGGCATGTGCCGCGCCAGCTCGCCCTCGGCCCAATGGCGGGTCGCGACGTCGTCTTCGCTCGCGAGAGCGGTTGTCTGGTAGAGCGCGGTCAGCGGCAGCGAGGCGGCGTCGAGCGCGCGCAGCTGCCCATGCAGCACCGGCGAGATCTCGAAGCCGAGCAGTTCGCCGGTGAAGGTCTCGGGCGGCTGGGCCAACTGGCGGCGCCATTCGGCCTTGGGCACGACGAAGGAGCGCTCCAGTGCGTCGACGTGCCGCTCCCGCAACTGCGAGAGGTAGTCCTTGCCGTCGACGATCGGGTCCCATAGCAACAATCGCGCAGGGTCGCAGCGCCCGCTGTGCGCAGCCATGATCGCCACCGCCGCACCGAGCCGGGCGCCGAGCCAGACCACGTTGCGCGCCTCGGTCAGGCGGACCAGTTCCTCGTGGGCCACGCAGACATCGCGACGCCAGCCTTCGAGCTCGGCCTCGGATTCGTCGCCGGGCGAGTCGCCGCTGCCGTAGTAATCGAAGCGCAGCACCGACACGCCGGAGCGCGCCAACCGATCCGCCAGCACGCGCACCAGCCGATGCGCGCGGATGGCTTCCTGGCCGAAGGGCGGGCAGATCAGCACTGCCGTTGCGCCGACCCGTTCGGCAGGGTGGAACAGCCCGAACAACTGGCGTGATGAAGGTCCGAACATGAGCGGGGTCATGCGCATGCCTCGCATTCCTCGGTTGCGCCGGCCTTGACGGTCAGCACCATGGCCAGCGCCGCCACCGCGCCGTCGCCGCCGTCGGTGGACACCAGCGCCAGGTGCATCGGCCCGCCGTCCAGCGGCATCGCCACGTGCATCGCCACCGGCCGGATGCCGACATGGAACGAGCGCGTGTCGAGCCCGAGGCCCACGCCGACAGCCTTGAGGCAGGCTTCCTTGCGCGTCCAGCAGCGGAAGAAGGCGAGGTCATGCGCCGGCCCGGGCTCGATGGCCGCGAGCGCGGCCTGCTCGGCCTCGTCGAAGTAGTTGGCGGCGAGTTCATCCGCATCGGGCATGGGGCGCACCAGTTCGATGTCGACGCCGATCTCGGCCTGCTCGCTCAGCGCGATCAGGCCCACGCCCTGGCTGTGGCTCAGGTTGAAGTGCACGCCCGTCGCGGCCTCCAGCTTCGGCTTGCCGAAGCTGCCCGCGGTGAAGTGCAACTGGGCCGCATGGCGGCGCGCCGGGCCGGCAAGCGTCTGGCGCAGCGCGACGTGGGCCGCCTGGTAGCGGCTGCGGTCGCGTGCGAAGACGAAGCGGCGTGCCCGGTCAGCCTCGGCCTGCGACAGGCCGCGCAGCGCGTCGGGCGCGGGCGGGGTATCGAGGTCGACGCGCCAGAGCGCGCAGGCCAGTGCCGAGGGGAGTGCCGTGATGGACATGCGCAATCCTAGTTCTTGCGGCCCCAGCCGAGCACGCGGCCGAGCAATCCGCGCTTCACAGGTGCGCGTTCTGTGCCAAATGGCGCAGCCGATGGGTCGAGGGGTGTGCCCAGCTCGGCGGTGGCGAGTTGGCCGAGGTTCTCGAACACGTAGCGGCGCGGCTCGACCCGGAAGCCGAGTACTTGTTCGGCCTGCTGGACGATGCGCATCGCCTGCATCGACTCGCCGCCGAGGTCGAAGAAGTTGTCGGTGCTGCGGATGTCGTTCACGTCGATGCCCAGCGTGCTGGCCCAGAGCTGCGCCAGTTGCGCCTGCTCGGGCAGCAGCAGTGGTTGCACGTTGCCGGGAGACGCCGCGGGCTGCGCCGGCGCGGCCGCGGGCTTGACCTCCGCCGAGCCCTTGCCCAGCCGTTGCAGGTGCGCGGCGGCGGTCGAATCACCGGGCGCGGTGAGGTCGTCGAGCTGGCCGTCGGGCTGCGCGGCGGCCGCACGCAACACCTCGATGTAGCGGTCGCGGAAGGCGGCGGCGGTGTCGCGGCGGTAGATGTCGGCGTTGTAGACCACGGCGCCTTCCAGGCCCTGCGCCTTTTCCATCAGCCAGACACCGAGGTCGTCGGTGGCGCCGCGCTGCAGCAGGTGCATCTGCCGGTCCTGCAGGCCGCCCAGGTCGCGCGGACGTTCGCGGGTGTCCTGGAACGAGAAGAGGGACTGGTAGAGTCCGCCGCCCTTGACGCGGGCCGAGAATTCCGGCTCGGCCACGAGGCGCTCGAAGGGCACCTGCTGGTGGCCCATGACGCCCAGCAGTTCGCGCTTGACGTACTGCAGGAAGTCGCCGAGGCGCTGGCCTTGCTTGACCTCGAAGGCGAGCGGCAGCACGTTGTTGAAGAAGCCCATCACGTTTTCCAGTTCGGGCTGCTCGCGGCCGCGCACCGGCATCGCGATGGTGACGGCGTCGCCCTCGGTCACGCGGCCCAGCATCGCGAGGTAGAGCGCGAGCGTCAGCATGTTCAGCGTCACGCCGTGTTCGAGCGCGACCTGGCGCAAGCGGTCGGCCAGCGTCTTGTCCACGCTGATCCACTGCGTGCCACCCTGGCCGCTCATGCCGGCCTTGCGCGGCATGTCGGTCTTCAGCGCGCTCGGTGTTGGCGCATTGGCGAAGCGGGCCTTCCAGTAGCGCAGTTGCTCCTCGAATTCCGGTTGCTTCAGCCAGTTGCTGTACCAGGCGGCGAAGTCGCCGGCATCGACCGACAACTCGGGCAGGCCGTGCGGCTCGCCCTTCACCAAAGCGCTGTAGATGGTGGCGAGTTCGCTTTGCAGCAGGTCGAAGGACCAGCCGTCCCAGACCAGGTGGTGCGGCACGAACACGAAGGCATGGTCGTCCGGCGCCATCCGGAACAGCGCGGCATGGAACAGCGGCGCGCGGTGGATGTCGATGGGTTGGTCGGCCAGGGTCTGCATGCGCTCGCCGAGTTCGGCTTCGCGCTGGTCGGCCGGGACCGATTGCAGGTCGATGATCGGCAGGTCGAACGCGATGGATGGCTCGATGCGTTGCACCGCTTCACGCGTGGCAGGGTCCACGCCGATGCTGGTGCGCATCGCGGGCTGGCGACGGATGATCTCCTTCAGCGCGGCGGCGAACTTGACGGCGTTGAGCGGCCCGGTGAAGCGGTGCGCCGAGGGCTCGTTGTAGACCGAGCGGCCCGGGTGCAACTCTTCCAGGAAGCGGATGCGCTCCTGCATCGGCGTGAGCGGCGCGCTGGTGCGGCCGGGCTGGTGCGGGATCTGCGTGGTGGTCGCGCCGGCGTCGAGCATCTCGGCGATGACGACGGCCAGTTGCTCGGTCGTCGGCGCCTCGAACAAGGTGCGCAGCGGCACGGTGATGCCGAACGTCCGCCCGAGCTGGGTGGTGAGGCGCGCCGCCAGCAGCGAGTGGCCGCCGAGGGCGAAGAAGTCGTCGCGAATGCCGAGGCCCGGCAGGTTCAGCACCTGCTCCATGGCTTGCAGCACGGTTTGCTCGCGCGGGTTGCGCGGCAGCACGCGCTCGGCAGAATCCACTGCCGCGGCTTGCGGCGCGGGCAGCGACTTGCGGTCGATCTTGCCGTTGGGCAACTGTGGCAATGCATCCAGCGTGACCACGTGCTGCGGCAGCATGTACTGCGGCAGGTGGGCGCGCAGGTGGCGGTCGAAGGCGGCGGCGTCGAAGGTGGCGCCGGGCGTCAGTGCGAGGTAGGCGACCAGGCGCACGTCGCCGGGCCGGTCCTCGCGGGTGATGACCACGCTGCGCGCCACGCCGGGGGCTTCGTTGGCGCGCGATTCGATCTCGCCCAGTTCGATGCGGTAGCCACGCACCTTCACCTGGAAGTCGAAGCGGCCCATGTGTTCCAGCAGGCCGTCGTTGCGCCAGCGGCCCTTGTCGCCGGTGCGGTAGATCAGCGTCTCCTGCCCGTCGATCAGCGTGGTGACGAACTTCTCTGCGGTGAGTTCGGGGCGATCGAAATAGCCCAGCGTCACGCCCGTGCCGCTGATGCAGATCTCGCCGGGCACGCCGACCGGGCAGGCTTGCAGCGCACTGTCGAGGATCCAGATGCCGGTGTTGTCGATGGGCTGGCCGATCGACACGCCGCTCTGCCTGATCTGGTCGCGGTCCATTTTCCAGACGGTCGACCAGACGGTGGTTTCCGTCGGGCCGTACACGTTCCAGACTTCGGCGCAGTTGTCGAGCAGCGCCAGGGCCAGGTCGGCCGGCACGCTCTCGCCGCCGATCCAGCCGCAGATCTGCGGGCCGCCGGTCCATTGCGCATCGAGCAGCAGGCGCCACATGCCGGGCGTGGCCTGCAGCACGGAAACCTTCTCGGTTTCGAGCAGCGCGCGCAATTGATTGCCGTCCATCGACACTTCGCGCGGCACCATGATGATCTCGGCGCCGGCGGTGAGCGGCAGCATCAGCTCGGCCACGGCAATGTCGAAAGAGAGCGTGGTCACGGCGGCCAGGCGGTCGCGCGGGCCGATGCCGGGGGCGCGCTGCATGCTCTGGATCAGGTTCGACACGGCGCGGTGCGGCACCACGACGCCCTTGGGCTTGCCGGTCGAGCCGGAGGTGTAGATCACATAGGCCGGGTCTTCTTCCTGCGCGTCGAGTGCGCTTGGGGCCAGCGCCTCGGCGCTGCCGGACTTCCATTCGCTCTCGGCGTCGATCTCGAACACGCGCTGGGCCGCATCGACGCACCAGCTGCGCGGCGCGCCGGACAGCAGGGCAGAGGTGAGCAGCAGGCTCAGGCGGGCGTCCTCGGCGTAATAGTCGAGCCGGGCCTTGGGGAAGGTCGGGTCGAGCGGGACATAGGCCGCGCCGGCCTTCAGGATGCCGATGAGCCCGATCAACATGTCGAAGCCGCGCTCGATACACAGGCCGACCAGCTGGCCATGGCCGACGCCACGTGCACGCAAGGCATGCGCGAGCTTGTTGGATTGCTCGTCCAGCTCGCGGTAGCTCATGGTGCGCGCGCCGTGACGGATCGCGCGGCGCTCCGGCTGCAGCGCCGCCATGGCGGTGAAACCGGTGTGCATCAGCGCAGGCACGGGCAACGCGGTGGGCTCCGGTTGCATCTCGGCCAGCGCCTGTGCCTCGACCGGCGACACCAGGTTGATCTGTGCCAGGGCCTGCTTCGGGTCCTGTGCGAGCGAACGCAGCAGGGTCTCGTAGATGGAGAGCCAGTGGACGATGGTGGCTTCGTCGAACAGGTCGGTGTTGTATTGCGCCTCGATGCGCATGCCGCCCGCGGCCGGCGTCAGGTTGACGAACAGCTCGAAGTTCTCGAAGGCGCGCGGGATGCTGCGCTGCTCGACTTCGAGGCCGGGGAAGCCGGCGCTCGGCGTCGCATCGCCGTCGACATTGAACAGCACGCTCACCAGTGGCAGGCGGCTCGGGTCGCGACGCACGGCCAGCTTGGTCAGCAGCGAGCCGTAGGTCAGGGTCTGGTGCTCGAAGGCGTCCATCAGCACGCTCGACGATGCGCGTGCAAACGCGTCGAAAGGCATCTTCGGATCGACCGCGAGGCGCAGCGGCAGCGTGTTGACGCAGTGGCCCACCAGCTTGGGCATGTCGCTGGCCAACTGGCCGGCGGCGGCGATGCCGACCACCAGGTCGTCCTGCCCGGTCAGGCGGTGCAGCAGCGCGCCGAAGCCGCTGAACAGCGTGGCGAACAGGCTGACGCCCGTGCTGGCGCCGACGCGGCGCAGTTCGCCGAGCAAGGCCGGATCCAGCAGGTGGTCGACGCGGCGTGACTTGAAGGTGCGCACAGCCGGGCGCGGGCGATCGAGCGGCAACTCCAGCACGGGCAGGTTGCCGCCGCCGAAACGGCCGAGCCAGTAGTCCACGTGCCCTTGCATGGCCGGGCTGGCAGCCTCGACCGCCTCCCAGGCCGCGTAGTCTGCGTAGCCGGTGGCAGGGTCGAGGGCAGGGCCCTCGCCGGTCTGTTCGGCATAGAGCTGTGGCAGTTCCTCGGCAATGACGCCCCAGGACCAGCCATCGCAGACTGCATGGTGTGCGGTCATCACGAGTTCATGCTCGGCCGCGCCCAGCTTGTAGAGCGCAGCACGCAGCAACGGACCTTGTGACAGCGGAAAGGGCTGGTGCATGGCCGCGGCATGTGCGGCGGCCAGGGCTTGTTGCCGCGACGACACGTCACCGGAGCTCAGGTCATGCTGCACCAGCGCGAGCGGCGCGGCTTCGCCGATCACGAGTTGCGTGCCGTCGGCCGAGAAGGTCGCGCGCAGCGACTGGTGCCGCTGGACCAGTTGATCCAGCGCCAGCGACAGCGCCTGCACCTGCAGTGCGCCCCGCAGGCGGAACACCATGGACTCGTTGTAGGCCAGCGAGGCTTCGGCGCTGAGCTGGTCGCCCAGCCAGACCTCGCGCTGGGCTTCGGTGCTGGGAACGATCTGCTCGATCTGGCCCGACGCAAAAGGGTCGAATGCAACCGCGTCGTCGTTTTCAAATGCCATGCTGCTTGCGTCGATCATGGTTGGATCTTGATGAACTTGCCCTGTGCGGAGGGGTCAGGAATGAACCACGCGGGTTGGCCGTCCTTGTCGCGGCCGAGCCGGGCGTTCGGGACGGGGGGATGGGCGGCGTCGAAGCGCTGCACGGCGGCGGCGCGGCGCGGCAGGAATTCAGCTTCCTGCATTTCCGCGATGGATTCCTTGAAGGCCGACTTGATGGTGGCGATGTCCTGCTGCGAATGCGCGGTCGTCATGAAGCAGGGGAAGTTGTCGAGGATGTGCACGCCGCGGCTGCGCATCATCGCGAACAGCAGGTCCTGCAGCGGGTGGTCTTCCAGCCAGTGCACGCGCCACAGCGAGGCAAAGTAGCGGATCTCCAGCGGCGCGCCGACCTCGCGGCAGAAGGCCGTGAGTTCGTCGGCCATGGCGGCCGTGTGCAGGTTGAGTTGCGTCTGCAATGCGTTGCCGGCTTGCTTCAGGTGCAGCAGCGAGGCCTTGCAGGCGGCCAGTGCCAGCGGGTGCCGCACGAAGGTGCCGGCGAAGTAGGTCACGCCCACGGTCGGCACCGAGGCGTCGCCGTATTGCCAGGCGCCGCCGTCGAGCGCGTCCATGAACTCGCGCTTGCCGGCCACCACGCCGACCGGGAAGCCGCCGCCGATCACCTTGCCGTAGCAGGCCAGGTCGGCGCGGATGCCGAAGATCTCCTGCGCGCCGCCGAGATGCGAACGGAAGCCGGTGATGACCTCGTCGAAGATCAGGCAGGTTTCCGATTTCTCGGTGATGGCGCGCACCTCGCGCAGGAACTCGCGCGGCTGGAAGTCGGGACGGCGGCTCTGCACCGCCTCGCAGACCACGCAGGCCAGGTCGTCGGCGTTGGCACGGATGAATTCGAGCGATTCGGGCGTGCCGTAGTCGAGCACGCGCACGTCGCCGAACATGCCCTGCATCACGCCGGGCGCGGCGGACATGCCCTTGGCATTCTTGCCGGCGCGCACAAGCACTTCGTCGAAGGTGCCGTGGTAGGAGCCGCTGAACAGCACGATGGTGCTGCGCCCGGTGACGGTGCGGGCGATGCGGATGGCGGCCATCACCGATTCGGAGCCGGTGTTGCAGAGGGCGGCGCGGTCGAAGCCGGTGAGTTCGCAGACCAGTTGCGTGACCTCGGCGGCCAGCGGATGCTGCGGGCCGATCTCGTAGCCGGCGTCGAGCTGCTTGCGGACCGCCTCCTGCACGAACTCGGGCTGCCAGCCGAACATGTTCATGCCGAAGCCGTTCAGCACGTCGACGTATTCGTTGCCGTCGATGTCCCAGAGGCGCGAGCCCTTGGAGCGCTCGACCACGACCTGGTAGGTGATCTCCTTGGTGGTCGGGCGGAAACCGTTGACCACGCGCGGATCGGCCATGTGCGAGCGGTTGTCCTGGGTGAAGGCCTTGCTCTTGGCGGTGCGGTCGGTGTAGCGGCGCATGAAGGCGGCCAGCCGCGCGCGCTGTCGCTCGGTCGGGTCCTTGCTCTGCGTGTGGATGCGGGCGATGGCGCCGAAGGCCTTCTTCACGTCGTACTTGATCGGGC
This sequence comes from Variovorax sp. dw_308, assembly GCF_019207085.1. GTDB lineage: Bacteria > Pseudomonadota > Gammaproteobacteria > Burkholderiales > Burkholderiaceae_C > Variovorax. The sequence continues at coordinate 225,172 of NZ_JAATOM010000008.1, forward strand.
CCTGGGGCTCGGACGGGTCGGCGGGGTCGGTTGCGGCGGTGGCCGGTGCGGCGGCCACCGCGACAGGCGTTGCGGGTGCGACAGGCACGCTCGCCGCAACGGTGGGGACCACCATGGCGGCCGCTTGCTGCGGTGCGCCGGAGAGCAGCATCAATTGCTGCTGCATGAGTTGCATCTGCTGGGCGATGACCTGCTGCATCAAGGTACCGCCGGCGGCCGGCAGCGCCAGCGCTTGCACCGGCATCGCCTGCATTGGCATGGCGGCCTGCGGCAGGAGCTGTGGCGCGGCGACGGTCGCCTGGGCTGCGATGGCAGGCGCCGCTGCGGGCGTGGCATCCGGCGGCAGTGTCACGTCGAGGAATTCGCCGAGCGCGTCGAAGCTGCGATAGCTTTCCATCAACTGGCGGAAGCTCAGGTTGACCTTGAAGTGCTTCTTGACCTGGGTGGCGGCCTGGGTGAGCGTGAGGGAATCCAGGCCCATTTCGACGAAGGGCACGCCGCCGTCGGCGTCGCCCATCTCGATGCCGGAAATTTCCTCGAACAGTTCGCGCAGGCGTGCCGTCAGGGCGGCGCGGCGCGCAGGGGCGGCGGTGGTGGGTGGGAGTACGGCAGTCATGGTCGGCTCCGGGAGGGGCTGTGAAAGTGGGGCGGCAAGGGCGGGTGCGGAAGGGGCGATCGCGGCGGCTGGGACAGGGGCCGTGGCTGCGATGTCGACCCAGAAGCGCTTGTGCTCGAAGGGGTAGGTGGGAAGACGCAGGCGCAGCTTGCGCGCCCGTTCGTCGAGTTTCAGGAGATCGATCTCGACGCCGGTGGCCCAGAGCCGGCCGGCGCCGAGGCGCCATGCGGCGCATTCGTCGGCAGGCTGGTCGCCCAGCAGCGCGATGGCGGGCGCGGGGAAGGACTTGGTCGCATGCTGGCGGACCAGCGTGGCGAGGGTGTTGCGCGGGCCGACCTCGATGAAGACGGCGTGCGGCACCTCCGCCATCACGCTGCGCACGGCGGGGGAGAAGCGGACCGCTTCGCGCAGGTGGCGGGCCCAGTAGCGCGGGTCGGTGGCTTCGGCGTCGGTCAGCAGGTGGCCGGTCAGCGTCGAGTAGATCGGCAGCGTGGGGGCAGAGAGTTGCACCTCGCGCACCAGCGCCTCGAAGGGCGCCACGGCCGCCTCCATCATGGACGAGTGGAAGGCATGCGAGGTCTGCAGCAGGCGCACCGCGACGCCTTCGGCTTCGAGCGTGGCGCGCAGCGTCTCGATGGCTTCGAACGGGCCGGCGGCGACGCAGGCAGTCGGGCCGTTCTCGGCGGCCAGCGAAATGGCGGTCGGCAGGCGGGCTTCGAGGTCGGCCGCTGGCAGGCGCACGCTGAGCATCGCGCCGGCGGGCAGGGCCTGCATCAGCGCGCCGCGGCGCGCGACCAGGCGGGCCGCGTCCTCCAGCGACATCACGCCGGCAAGCACCGCGGCGGCGAACTCACCGACGCTGTGGCCGATGAACGCGGCCGGCTTCAGGCCGAGCGACAGCAATTGGCGCGCAAGTGCATATTCCAGCGTGAACATGGCTGGCTGGGTCACTGACGTCGGTGACAACGCAGCCAAGTCCGCTGACAACATGCGCTCGCGCATATCGAAACCAAGCACGCCGTCGAAGGCGCGCAGGCATTCATCGAAGGCGGCGCGGAACACGGCGTCGCCTTCATGGAGGCCCTGGCCCATGCGCGGGTACTGCGCGCCCTGGCCGGGGAACATCAAAACGGGTTGCGGCGCCGATGCCGCGACGGTGGCGCTGGCGCGCATCGGCGAATCGGCCTTGCGCAGCGCGGCGACGGCCTGCGCCACGTCGCTGGCGACGAAGACTGCGCGTTGCGCGAATGCCTTGCGGCCGACGCGCAGGGTGTGGGCAACGTCGGGCAGCGACACGTCCGGGTGCGCGTCGAGGTGGTCGGCCAGGCGCTGGATCGCGGCGGCCAGCGCGGCGGGCGTGCGGGCGGAGACCTGCAGCAACTGCGGCAGCGACGATGCATCGGAAGGCGCCTGCAGCGGCGCTTCCTCGACGATCACATGCGCGTTGGTGCCACCGACGCCGAATGCGCTCACGCCGGCGCGGCGCGGCTGTTGCGAGCGCGGCCAGGCGGCGCGTTCGTGCTGGACCTTGAAGGGCGTGGCGCTGAAGTCGATGGCTGGGTTGGGCGCGTCGTAGTGCAGCGTGGCCGGGAGGGTCTCGTTCTCGAGTGCCAGCACGGTCTTGATCAAGCCACCGGCGCCTGCCGCCGTGACCATGTGACCGACGTTGCTTTTTAGGGAGCCGATGGCGCTGAAGCCGAGGTCGCTGGTGTAGCGGGCGTAAGCCTGGCGCAGGCCTTCGACCTCGACCGGGTCGCCCATCGGCGTGGCCGTGCCGTGCGCTTCCACATAGGAGATGCTGCGGGCATCGACGCCAGCGTTGGCCAACGCCGCCGATACGACCGCCGCCTGGCCCTTGACGCTGGGCGCCGTGAAGCTGGCCTTGGCGCCGCCGTCGTTGTTGATGGCCGCGCCGCGCAGCACTGCATGGATGGTGTCCCCATCGGCGATCGCGTCGGACAGGCGCTTGAGCAGCACCACCGCCGCGCCGTCGCTGAACACCGTGCCCCTGGCCTGTGCGCTGAAGCTGCGTGTGTGGCCGTCGGGCGACAGCATCGAGCCTTCGTTGTAGAGATAGCCGCTGCGCGGCGGGCAGGTGACGGATGCGCCTCCGGCCAGCGCCATGTGGCATTGGCCGCTGCGCAGCGCATGGAAGGCTTGCGCAATCGCCACCAGCGAGGTCGAACAGGCGGTGTGGATCGCGACGGCCGGGCCGGTGAGATTGAGCCTGTTCGCCACGCGCGTGGTGATGTAGTCCTTCTCGTTGCCCAGCATCACCTGGAACTCGCCGACCGCCTCGATCAGGTCGGGCCGCGTGCTGACGTGGCGCTGGAAGTAGGTCGCGTTGTACATGCCCGCGTAGACGCCGACCGGTTCGACGCATTGGTCCGGCGCATGGCCTGCGCGTTCGAGGCATTCCCAGCACAGTTCGAGGAACACGCGCTGCTGCGGATCCATCAACTCGGCTTCCTTCGGGTTGATGCCGAAGAAGGCGGCGTCGAACATCTCGATGCCGTCGATCACGCCGCGCGCCCGCACATAGGACGGGTCGGCGCGGAGGGCGGCGCTGACGCCGGCGTCGAGCGTGGCGTCGTCGAAGAAGCTGATGCTTTCGCGGCCCTCGACGAGGTTGGTCCAGAACTGCTCGACGTCGGCTGCGCCGGGGACGCGGCAGGCCATGCCGATCACGGCGATGGGTTCCTCGGCATCCTTGCGTGCTGCGGGTGCAGCGGCTTGTGCTGCGGCCACCGGCGTGTCTTCCAGTTCCGCGGCGATCGCCAGCGGCGTCGGGTCGGTGAAGAAGAGGTTGGCGGACAGCGTGCGGCTGCTGTTGCGTTGCAGTTGCGCCAGCACCTTCAGCACCAGCAGCGAGTTGCCGCCCAGGTCGAAGAAGTTGTCGCGGCGGCCGATCCGGTCCAGGCCCAGCGCACTGGCGAAGGCCTCGCAGACTTTGCGTTCGGCCTCGCTGCGCGGCGCTTCGAAGGGCTGGGCAAGTTCGGGGCGTTCGCGGGTCGGCTCCGGCAGGGCGCGGCGGTCGAGCTTGCCGTTGATCGTGACGGGCAGGCGCTCCAGCCAGACCTGTGCGGCCGGCACCATGACTTCGGGCAGGCGGGCCGCGATGTGCGCGCGCAGTTCGTCCCACGGCACCGGCGCGTCGCTGGCCACCAGGTAGGCCACGAGCCGGGTCTCGCCGCTGGCGTCCGGCCGCGGCACCACCGCACTGGCGCGCACGCCGGGATGGGTGTTGAGGGCGGTCTCGATCTCGCCGGTCTCGATGCGATGGCCGCGAATCTTGACCTGGCCGTCGGCGCGGCCGAGGAATTCAATGGTGCCGTCGGCCAGCCAACGGGCTTGGTCGCCGGTCCGGTAGAGCCGGTCGCCAGGTGCGCCGAAGGGGTCGGGCACGAAGCGTTCGGCCGTCAGGTCGGGGCGCTGCAGGTAGCCGCGCGCGAGGCCGCGGCCGCCGATGCAGAGTTCGCCGACGAAGCCGGCTGGCAGCAGGCCGAGCGTGGGCGAGAGGACGTGCAGCGTGGTGTCGGTGATCGGTTTGCCGATCGGCACCGAGCGCGCATCGGCCGGCAGGTCATGCGGGATGCGATGCGTCGCGGCGAAGGTGGTGCACTCGGTGGGACCGTAGCCGTTGATCAGCGTCAGGCCCGGCAGCGCAGCCAGCGCGCGGCGCACATGGGCCACCGACAGCGCCTCGCCGCCGGCCAGAAGCTGGCGCAGGCCGGAAAGATGCGCGGGGTTGTCATCGATCACGGCGTTGAACAGCGCGGCCGTGAGCCACGCGGTCTTGACGCCGTGGCTGCCGATGGTGCGTGCGAGGCCGGTGCCGGTGGGCATGTCCTCGTCGTGCACGACGCAGCAGCCGCCGTTGAGCAAGGGGCCCCAGATCTCGAGGGTGGAGGCGTCGAATCCCAGCGGCGCCGCATGCAGCATCGGCTCGTCGGCACGCAGGTCCACATAGGCGGCGTCGACGACCAGACGCAGGATCGAGCGATGGCAGATCTCGATGCCCTTGGGTACGCCGGTCGAGCCGGAGGTGTACATGACGTAGGCGCGGGCATCGCCATCGACGTCGATGGCCTGTAGCGGCGCGAGGGTTGCCGCGTCGTCGGCTTGTGCATGGTCGAGCCACAGCGTGACCAGCCCGGAAGGAACGGCCGCGGCGTGTGCATGCTCGCTGACCAGCACCTTGACGCCGGCGTCGGCCAGCATGAACCCGAGTCGCTCGTGCGGGAAATCAGGTTGCACCGGCACGTAGGCCGCGCCGGCCTGGAGGATGCCGAGCAAGGCGGCGATGGCGTCGGGCGAGCGTCCCAGCAGCACGCCGACGGCATCGCCCGCGCGCACGCCTTGCGATTGCAACCGGCGGGCGATGCGTTCGGCGCGCTGGCTCAGTTCGACATAACTCATCGACTGGCCGGCGCCGATCAGCGCCGTGCGCCCGGCCGCCGCGGCCACCTGCTTCGCAAACAGGCCGTGCACTGTGAGCGCGGGATCGTAGGCGGAAACCGGGCGGTTCCATTCGCTCAGCATGCGCTGGCTGTCGGCCGGCGTCACGGCGGGCACCTCGGCCAGCGGCGCATCCAGGTCGGCCAGAAGCGCTCGCAGCGTCGTCGCCAGTGTTTCAAGCAGGTGCGAGGCGGTGGCCGGGTCGGCCTGGCCCGCGGCCGCATCCAGGTGCAGCGCCTGGTGATCGCCGGCCAGGCGCAGTTGTCCCTCGGCGGCGGCGCCGGGGAGGGTGGCGCCCATCCAGCCGATCGCGGTGTCAGCCATGCCGCCCTCGCGCCGCGCGGCATCCACGCTGGCGATCCATTCGCGGCAAGTGCCCGCCCGTTCGGTGGGCACGGCGTCAAGCCACAGTTGGCGCAGCAATGACAAGGCCGCGACGTGCGGCGTGTCGGGCAGCCAGCCGGCCTCGGCGGTGGCGCGGCGAAGTCTCTCGCCGAAGGCCTCGTCGAAGCTGTGATGGAGGATGCAAGGGGCCGCTTGGGCGGCGCTGGATCCGGCGACCGGCGGGAACAGGCCGGGCAGCGACCCACCGATCTGCGCGGAGGTCACGGGTTCCTGTTGCGTAGCCATGGAGTCTGGGTCAGTCGGTTAGCAGTTGATTAACATTGGAGCAGTGAACACGCCGCCACTTGCTGCAAGAGAGGAAACATGATGTTTCTGGAGGTAGAAAGTAATGCAAAAGAGTTCATGCCGTGTCCGGTCCCGATATTGCCCTCTTGCAGCCCAAGGCACATTCACCAAATGGGCTGACCGAACGGCCTATTGCGCTGCACAATCTGTGTCAGTCCATATGCAATCGGTTTCGATTGAGTGGTTGACACCGGAAAAACTTCACACTCAAAAGATTCTGCGCCCGGTCACGTAGTTTGAATACGAAAAGCCTCGCACACGGGGCGCTCTCCCACGTAAAAGTTACGGGAAGCTGCCAAATTCCGGATTTAAGGGGCGTTCTCGTCCAGCGCATCACCTGTCAGATGGGTGGTGTCGCTCCAACCCACGAGGGTGAAGCCCTCCGGCGTCCAGAGCAGGCGGTTGACGGCGGCGTTGCCCAGTTGCCAGGTGCGCGGCGCCTGCAGCTCCTGGCGGGTGGCGGCGCGGTAGAGCACGTCCATGACGCCGCCATGAGCCACCAGCACGATCAGCTCGCCCGGATGGCGCGCCGCAATGGCCGTGGCGGTCATGACCACACGGTCGCGGAAGACGACCAGCGACTCGCCGCCCTCGGGCGCGAAGGCAGTGTCCCGGGTGCGCCAGAGGCGAGCCTGCTCCGGCATCTCGGCCTCGATCCAGGCGAAGGTCTTGCCCTCGAAATGACCGAAGCCGCGTTCCCGCAGCCCTGCATCGCTGACGATGTCGATCCCGTGAGGCGCGGCAATCGCCTGCGCCGTCTGCCAGGCGCGGCTCAGGTCGCTGGCATAGACCGCCGCAATCGGCTCGCTGGCCAGGGCCTCGCCAAGGCGCGCAGCCTGCCAGGCGCCGGTGGCGTTCAAGGGGATGTCGAGCTGACCCTGCAGCCGCGCGTCGACATTCCAGGTGGTTTCCCCGTGGCGAACGGCGATCAGTCGGGTCACATCCATCGGGGCGAGCTTAGAACTTTCTGGTTCAGGGCCGGGGCTGGAGGGGAATATTGACCACTCGCTCGCCCGGCGGCGGATTCGGAAAGCCTTGCAGGGCCGCATCGAACATGACTGCGAGCACGACGCCGCTCGATGCGTAGGGGCCGTCGTTCCGGGCCCTCGTTTCGTAGACCACCTGCCCGGACTTCAGGTCGCGCAGCACGAGGCCCACTTCACGCTCGTACCAAGGGTTGGCAGCAGGCGGGATGAACGCAGACCCGTACCACCCGCCGCCGTACCAGCCGCGTCCGTAGCGAGGGCCGTAGCCGTAGCCGTAGCCATATCCGTAGCCTGGCCACCAGCCCGGTGGGTAGAGCCATGGATCGGCCCACGGAGAGAGCGTCGCGGCCACGCGCGCCGTGATCTGCGCGCTGTAGACCGCCCGGACGTCGTCGCGCTGCAACCCGACGCGGGCCAACGCGGCGCCGGCCATGCTCTCCAGTTGCTCTTGCTGCGGCTCGGCAGCCTGCTGCGACGGCAGGCGTTCGAACCGGTAGGCGGTTCCGGCAGGCACTGCGTCCAGCTTGGAAAAGCTCTTGACGTTGCTGTCGACCACCCAGGTGGATGCGCAGCCGCTGAGGCTTGCAATCAGGAAGAGGGCCGCCAGCGCACGTCGCATGAGAACTCCTAGGCCATTCGCAGGACCCCGATGCCGGGGGACGGAAGTTCGGGCGGGTCGAAGGCCCTGTCGCCATCCTCGTCGGCCACGCCGGTCGCTTTCAGACCCTTGAAGTCGTGCAGCGTTCCGTCGAGCAGGTGCGAAGGCACCACGTTCTGCAGCGAGGTGAACATGTTCTCCACGCGGCCGGGGTACTTCCTGTCCCATTCGCGCAGCATCTCGCCCACCTGCTTGCGCTGCAGGTTCTCCTGGCTGCCGCACAGGGTGCACGGGATGATCGGGAACTCGCGATGCTGCGCCCAGCGGACCAGGTCCTTCTCGGCCACGTAGGCCAGCGGCCGGATCACGATGTGCTTGCCGTCATCGCTGACCAGCTTGGGCGGCATGCTCTTGAGCTTGCCGGCGAAGAACATGTTGAGGAAGAAGGTCTGCAGCATGTCGTCGCGGTGATGGCCGAGCGCGACCTTGGTGGCGCCAAGCTCGTCCGCCACGCGGTACAGGATGCCGCGCCGCAGCCGGCTGCACAGGCCGCAGGTGGTCTTTCCCTCGGGAATGACGCGCTTGACGATGCTGTAGGTGTCCTGGTTCTCGATGTGGAAGGCCACGCCGAGCTCGCTGAGGTACTTCGGCAGCACCTCCTCGGGAAAGCCGGGCTGCTTCTGGTCGAGGTTGACCGCGACCAGGTCGAAGTGGATGGGCGCGCGGGCCTTCAGCTTCAGCAGGATGTCGAGCATCGCGTAGCTGTCCTTGCCGCCCGAGACGCACACCATGACCTTGTCGCCTTCCTCGATCATGTTGTAGTCGACGATGGCCTGGCCGACCTGGCGGCACAGGCGCTTCTCCAGCTTGTGGGTTTCTCGTTCGATCCTGAAGGCGGCGGCCGGGGGGGCCTCGTCGATCCAGATGGCGCTCATGTCATTTGCTCCGGAATACTTCGACCCCGACAGCATCGCAGTCGGGGTACACATCGGGTTTGGCGGTGGACACGCGTGCGGCGTGCACCTTGGGATGGACCAGCATGGCGGCGAGCAGGTCGTCGCAAAGCGTCTCCTGCAGCTGCACGTGGCCTTTGCTCACGCGCGTGGCAATGGTGCGGCGGATGAAGTCGTAGTCGACCACTTCGTCCAGTTCGTCCGCCTTGGGGGTTGAAAGTTCCAGCGGTACATACAGGTCGACGTTGATGATCACGCGCTGCTCGGCCTTCTTCTCGAAGTCGTGCACGCCGATGTTGATCCACACCTCGTAGTCGCGCAGGAACACGCGACGGCACGACAGCAGCAGGGGATCGAGGGCGGCAAAGGTCAAGGGGTGGCTTTCAGGAGGTCGTCGACCACGAACATGATGTCGCGCTCGGTCGGCACCAGGTGCTGGCCGTTGTCGACGCAGAGGGTGGTGCCGGTCACGCTGGGCGTGGCGGCGAGGAAGACGCAGGTATTGGCGACGTCGGCGGGGTCGATCGGGCGGCGCAGCAGGTTGGCGCGCGCGGCCTTCTCGAAGTTGGCGGTGTTCTGCGGCCCGCTCGTGAACAGGATACCCGGCGCCACGCCGCACACGCGCACGGCGGGCGCGAGGGCCTGCGCCTGCAGAGCCACGGCGCGTTCGAGCGCGAGTTTGGACACGGTGTACGAGAAGTAGTCGGGGTTCAGGTTGAACACCTTCTGGTCAAGGATGTGGATGGCGCAGCGGTCCGAGCCATCAGCGGGCTGGCGAGCCAGCAGCCGCGCGAAGGAGAGCGGGGCAATCAGGTTCACGCCCAGCTGCTTCATCGCCGCGTCGGGGTCGAAGTCGAGCGCCGTGTCGGGGTCGAAGGCGGATGCGTTGTTGACGATGCAGTGGAGCGGGGCGCGGGCCGTGACGTGCGCGACCAGCGCCTCGCGTGCCGATTCGCTCGTGATGTCGGCCTCGACCGCTTCGGCCGCGTGGCCCTCGTCGCGCAGCCGCGCGCACAGCGCGTCCGCAGCCTCGCGCGAGGCGCGGTACTGGCACCACACGCGCCAGCCGGCATGCGCGAAAGCCGTGCAGACGGCGGCGCCCAGCCGCTGTCCGCCGCCTGTCACGAGCACGCCTGGAGCCGTTTTTGCCATGCTGATAGATTCCCGATCCATGAAATTGGAGCCAGGCGCAGAACGCGCCCATCCGCTGACCCGGATTATCGACGCCACGCTCGCCCGCTCGGGCGGCTGGCTGCCCTTCGACCGGTTCATGGCGCTGGCCCTCTATGCGCCCGGCCTCGGCTACTACGCCAACGACAGCCGCAAGTTCGGCCAGATGCCGGACTCCGGCAGCGACTTTGTGACGGCGCCGGAGATGACCCCGCTGTTCGGCCAGGCGCTGGCCGTGCAGGTGGCGGAGGCGCTGGAGAAGACCGGCACCGACACGCTGTGGGAATTCGGTGCCGGCTCCGGCGCGCTCGCGGCCCAGCTGCTCGACGCCCTCGATGCGATGGGCCGGCGCGTGAAGCGCTACCGCATCGTCGACCTGTCCGGCAGCCTGCGCGCGCGCCAGCGCCTGAGGCTCGACCGCTTCGGCGACCGTGTCGAATGGCTCAGCGCCTTGCCCGATGCGATGCAGGGCGTCGTCGTCGGCAACGAAGTGCTCGATGCGATGCCCGTGCAGTTGCTGGTGCGCGTCAAGGGCCGGTGGTTCGAGCGCGGCGTGGTGGCGCACGGCGACGGCTGGGCCTGGGAAGACCGCCCGACCGAACTGCGTCCGCCAGTCGAGCCCGCAGGCCCGCAGGACTACCTCACAGAGATCCACCCGCAGGCCGAGGCCTTCATCGCCACGCTGGCCGACCGCCTGACGCAAGGCGCGGCCTTCTTCCTCGACTACGGTTTCCCGGAGGCCGAGTACTACCACCCGCAGCGCCACATGGGCACGGTGATGTGCCACAAGTCGCACCAGGCCGACCCTGATCCGCTGGTCGACCTGGGTGCCAAGGACATCACCGCCCACGTCAACTTCACCGGCATCGCGCTGGCGGGGCAGGACGCCGGCTTGCATGTGCTCGGTTACTGCAACCAGGCGCGCTTCCTCATCAACTGCGGCCTGGCATCGAAGATGGAACTGGCCCCGCTGGCGCAACGCACGCTGGCGGCGCGGCTCATCCATGAGCACGAGATGGGCGAGTTGTTCAAGGTGATCGGCTTTTCCGTCGGCGAGCCGTGGGACGCCGTCGGGTTCGCGCAAGGTGATCGCTCGCACACGCTGTGATGCTGGCGGCCTACGTCAGCCCGATGCAGTTCGAGCAGGACTGGCTCGCCAATCAACTAAAGCAAGCCAACTCATGAGCTCCGCTATGGGATACGGAATCAGGGGCAAGGTCGCACAAAGCCTGACCGCCACATGAAAATCGCTATGCGCGCGCATGACACCATCGGTCTCCGTTGGATCGCTTGAGCGATCGCTCGTCGTTCTACCTAAGCTCGATGGCCTCAGTACTGTTAGCGGGCGGCAATCCCCACCTTGCTGAAATCTCGAGCAGTCGGATAGGCCGCCCGAAGGCGGACCCATTCCACCTCAAAATTGAGACGCATGGCGGATTGCTGCAGATAATCTTCGGGCAAGCTCTCGTCTGCCGTCTCCAACGGTGCACCTGAGTGCAACGATCCCGAAGCTTGCGTAGCGAAAGGTCGCGATGTCCCCTGGCGTCAGGCATCGACTTCTGGCCATCTTGGCCGCGGACGCGGCGAGTTACTCGCGCTGGATGTCCGTGGACGACCTCGCGACGCTGAGCGCCTTGGACATCGCGCGGCAGGTTTTCCGCACGGAGGCCGAGGCAAGCGACGGGCGGGTTGTCGACACCGCTGGCGATTCCGTGCTCCTGGTCTTTGAAACGGCCATTGGCGCGGTACGGGCGGCAGCAGCCATCCAACACCATCTCTCGCAGGCACATCACGATTCGACGAGCCTCAGCTTGCGCTTTCGAATCGGTATCCACCTGGGCGATGTCATCGAAAAGGCGGACGGTACCGTCTATGGCGACGGCGTGAACATCGCCGCGCGCCTGCAAGCGATTGCGGAGCCGGGCGGCGTGGTCGTGTCCCAGTCCATCCACGATACGTGCGCGGATCACCTCGGCGCTGCCTTCGAGGACATCGGCCAGCAGCGGGTGAAGAACATCGCCAAGCCCGTCCGTGCGTTCCGCCTGGTCCGTCTGCGGGACGTCCCGGTCAACGCGCACGGCGAAGGACGCGGGACCGCTTCAACGCAGGATGCCCGACGCTGGAGCCTCGCCGGCTGGACAGGCCGACTCGCGTCCTCGAAGCGATGGCGAGTGGGGTTGTCGGGCCTGCTCGGCGCGTGCCTCGTCGGCGCAGCCTTGCTGGTTGCGCAAGGCTTCCGATCCGAAGGCGCCAGGCAGCCGCCCCCGGCCGTCGCATCGCCCGTGAACATCGACCAGGAGATCATGTCCAGGCGCGCGACTGCCGTGCTCGCCTTCGTCGACAAGCAGGGGACGAAGTCGAGTTCCACCCTGGGCGACGACCTGGCCGACGCGGTCGCCGCCCGCCTGCTGCGCGACGGCCAGCGCGTGATCGGGCGTGCGGCGACGATGCACCAGGACCCGTCCGCCCCCGACTTCGTTCGCATCGGCCAAGAGCAAGGCGTGCGATTCGTGCTGGCCGGCCGCATCCGGCGCGAGGCCGACAGCATCCAGGTCGACGCCTATCTGACCGAGATCGCATCCGGCGCCGTCTTCCGGCTGCATGAAGACGAGTTCAAGAGCGAGGAGGAAGCCATGCGCTCCGCCTACGGAAGTGCGGTGGTCCGCGCGCTCAACGCACGCTATCACGAGATCGAGACTGTGCGTGCCAGGCTCCCGGGCCATGAGAAGGATCCTGTCGACGTGCTCGCCCTGGCCTCGCGCGACCTGGATCGGGCGAACACGCCGGAAGAGCTGGAACGCGCGCGCAGTCAATTCGAGTTTGCCGTGAACGCCGACCCTGGTTCGGTGGAGGCATCTTCCGGCCTGGCCCTGGCGCATCTCGCGCAGTTCTATTGCCTGTGCAGCGCATCGCCCCGCGAAAAGCTCGATGTCGCGGAAAAGGCCGTCAGGCGGGCGCTGGACCTGGCACCGGACAGTCCGCAGAGTCTCGTGGCCTGGGGGGACATCCTGTTTCTCCGGCGGCGGCCGGAAGACGCCCTGCGGGTCTGGCGCAAGGCGCTTGAAATCACGCCGGACTACCAGAACGCACACGTTCGCATGGCGAGCGCGCTCATCAACCAGGGCCAACTGGCGGATGCCAGGGTCCATCTCGCCCGGGTAACGGACCTGCGCCCGTTCCAGATGCGTCGGCAGCAATGGCTGCTTCAAAGCCTTGCCGACGCTTCGTTCTCGCAAGGTCATGACGACGAAGCCTACGAGATCCTCAGGAACTGGACCGCCGAGTTCCCCAACAACGGAAAGCCTTACCTGATGATGGCGGCGATCGATGTCCTGCACGGTCGCAACGCCGAGGCCGCGGCCAACATGGCGAGACACCGCCAGATGCTGCCGCTCAGCACCATCTCCTATGTGGTCCTGACCTACCCGTCCACCAATCCTGGCTTTCTGTCCCAGCGCGAAAGACTGGTGGCCGGACTGCGCGAGGCAGGCCTGCCGGAGGGAGACAAATGACAAGTAAAACGACAACGCAAAAAGCGGCCATCGTCGCGCTGCTGGGGGCGATCCTGGCAACCGGCCTGCATGGTCAGCCAAAACTACCGGCAGCCATCGGCGCACGGCCGGGCGTGACGGTGCCCATGAACGAACAGCCACAGGGAGGCAAGCGCGTGACGTTCAATTCACCGCAGGCGGATGCCACCGATCTCTCCATCGATGCGATGCTCTACAAGCCCGACGCCGCGGCGCGGGGCGCCGTGGTCGTCGTAAATGCGGCGCCGGGCTGGAGCGACTTCCGGGAGGGCCAGTACGCCAGGGCACTGAACTCGGCAGGCTACGCCGTGCTCGCGATCGACACCTATGGTGCGCGCCACATCGACGGAACCCAGGCAGACAATGCAAGTCTGAGCACCCTTGTGCAGGCGCGCGACGCCCTTGCGGCGAGACGGTACCTGGTTTCCATTGGTTATCCGGTGGATCGGTTGGCCGTCATGGGCACCGGCCGGGGCGGGACGATCGCCCTCCTGGTCGCTGACCGGACATTCGTCCAGAACGAGCGCGAACGTTTCGTGGCGGCGATGGCGATCAGCGCGAGTTGCATCTTCCATCCGAAGACGCCCAAGCCCGCATCCAAGGTGTTCATCGCCATCGGGGACAAGGACGACGTCGCGGGGGTTCAGCCCTGCAAGGATTTCGCGAGCGAGTTCGCGAACGCCGGTGGACACATTGACGTCAAGGTGTACCCGGGTGCGTCCAGCGGCTTCGACGGCCACCCTGGCGTCCTGGGCGTTATCCGGGATCCTTTCATGGAGACCTTCGTGAATTGCAGCGTCGCGGTGGAACCGGACGGACGATCCTCGTACAACGGCAAGACTTTCGCCGAAAGCGACACGGCCGCGCTCATCGGCGAAATGCGCAAGTCATGCATCAAGCGCGGCGGATCCGGCTGGACCAATCTCACGCAGAAGGCAGCGGTGACTTTCGATCTGATCGAGTTCCTCGATGCCAACTTCCGTCACTAAGCAAGGCTCAGCGACTGATCAACGAGCCGGTCGGCAGGCCGCAGATCAAGCGTCGATTGCGTACGGCCGCCGAGCCCATCAAAAAGCGTGACTGATACCGAAGTCGTAGCCCATCACGTGATCGGCCTTGTAGCCAGAACCCGTGGTGTAGTAGTTGTTGGTGAAGAGGGGAAAGCTGTTGCTGACGGGCATGATGAACGCAGCGCCGTTCTTTTCCTTGACGTAGGCAGCCGTCGCATACAGTGCGGTGCGCTGCGACAGGTTGTACACATAGCCGACGGCGAACTTGCCAGCCGATGGGTCCTGCGCAGTCGCGCTCACGATCGCAGCGACACCGGTCGGCGGCGACGTGTAGTTCAGCTTGACGTGCGAGTAGGCCACGCGGATCAGGCCAACTCCAACCGGCACGGTGGCGCCGAGCAGGTAGCCGTCCCCCTTGAAGTCGCCCGTGCCGATGAGCGGCGGGATCACGTAGTCGTTCTTGTTCTGGGTGCGCGAGATTTCACCGAAGAGCTTGACGACGCTGAAGTCATACGAGGCGCCCATGTTGGCGATCGTGACCTTCGTGGTGATGCCCTGGTAGTAGTTGTCGCCGGTGGTGCTCTCGCCATAGGAGGCAGCAACATCCAGCGGGCCGTAGGCATAGCCGAAGCGGCCACCGACATAGCCGCCAGTGCGTTGGTTGTTCGCCACTGCCGGGGTCGTGGTGCCCGGGTCGTACTTGATGGCCTCGCTGAACGCGTACATCACCTGGCCATAGAAGCCACCGAGGTTCGGCGGCAGGAAGTAGCCGATGCTGTTCGACGCGCGAACGTAGTTGGGGTTGCCGAACAGGCCGCGGTTCACGCCACCGAAGCTGACGGTGCGGGGACCGCTGTTCATCAGGTAGACCTGGCTGGCGCCAACGCCATTGGTGCCGAGCGGATCGAACACGGAGTCGTTCCAGAACGTGGGCGTGTAGTCGCGGCCGAGCCGGACCTCACCGAGGCCACCCAGCAAGCTCACTGTCGAACGACGATCGAAGGCCGCAAGGCCGACAGCGCCATCGTCATTGGAGATAGCGGCTTCCAACCAGAAGGCTACAGCCACGCCACCACCGAGGTCTTCCGTTCCACGGAAACCGAGGCGACTCGCGTAGTGTGCCGAGTTGGTCATGGCCCACTGGCTCTGATGCCTGTCGGGCGCGCCAATGAAGTTGAGACCCGGCGCACCGGGAACGCCAACGAACGAACTCGTCGTCTGGATGTAGGTGAGGGCCGTGTCAACCACACCGAACAGGGTCATGGACGACTGCGCCGAAGCGACTCCGGCAGCAGCCAGCGCGGCCAGGGATACCAAGGACTTCTTCATCGCAAGCATCTCCTCGTTGAGCACAAGGTGCCGGCGCGGCAATCTCAACGCGGCGGGCACTTTTTCCTGCGCTTCATCAACCTCAGGCCACTCTTCTTCGAGAGTTGCAGCTATTGCACCAGACGCTCCGGATCGTGGCAAAAGAATTCGTCCAAATCGCCTGCCGGTCGACGTTTCGCGGACACATTGAGGCCCTTGCGGAGGATCTACTTCCGCGCCGGCGGTCGCAGCCAAGAGGGAGGCGCCCGCACGGTGGCATATTCGCCAGTGTTGTGCCCACGAAATCAGCAACGACCGGCACGCGCGTCGCCATCGAGGGCACGCTCACGATGCTGTGATCTCCCTGGCATCCGGGTGACCGGAATCGGGCCTCGCAGCGTGCGCTCGCCAGGCGGGCCGCGAAGGACAGCAACCGCGCGGCATAGCAGCGGTGCGGTCGTCGGTGGCGACAGACCGGGTTGGGCCCGGTGCCGCCGTCCGTCGGTGCGGAGGGACCGAGAGGTATGCGGCAACTCTATTGAAAGTCGGTCAACTCGAGCGGCGGTCATGAAACCCGGATCCGCACCTACTGAGGGAAGGAGGCAACGTCACTGGCAATGCGAGCAGCGGCACCGAGATGCTTGCAAAACGTGTGCAATACATTGCCGAGGCGGCGGGTAGGCCCGCACGCATCGGCTACCTTACAACCCGTCGGTCAGTTTTCTCCCGGAATTTCAGTGAGTACAAGGCCATGCTTGACGCAGCCATCAGTTCTGTCGGTGCGGAACTGCAAATACTGCGAGTGGAAGACCCTGAGGAAGTCGACCCGGCGTTTGATGAAATGGAACGCTTGAAAATCGGAGCCCTTGTCGTCGACACGCCACCACTTTTTTACTTGAATCGAGACCGCATCGTGGACGTGCGGCCAAGCATCGCCTGCCTGCCATCGCTCAAGGACGGGCCTGGGCGGACTCGGGACTTCTGATGACTTTCTGGCTGGACTATCTCGACGTGGCACGCAGGACAGCCGACTATACGGACCGGATCCTCAAGGGCGCGAAACCGGGAGACTTGCCGGTCCAGCAAGCATCGAAATTTGAGATGGTCATCAACCTGAAAACAGCCGACGCGCCGGGAATCAGGATCCCTCGTTCAATGTTGCTGCTGGCGGATGAAGTGGTTAAATAGTCCGGACGAACCGTGCCCGATGGATAGCGCGGGCCTGCCTAATGCGCCCGCAACGCGCGCAGCTCTTCCCGCAGGAAGTCACCCGCGTCGCGCACCGTGCCATCCGCCGTCCTGACCTTGTAGGCCTTGCGCGTCAGTTCGGAGCGTGAGGCGCAGCGCTCGATGAAGTCTTCCGCATCGATCAGCTCGACCTTGAAGTACTTGTACTTGCTGCGCAGGTGAGTGGCCGCTTCGGCCGCGTTGTGGTCGCTGCCGTTGCGCACGAACACCAGGTCGGTCCGTGCTTCCACGCGCTGGATGAGGGCCAGGATGATCTGGTCTTCCTTCGGTGGCGGCGTAGCGCCTGCGATACCCGCCAGCAGTACCAGCGCGAACAACAGGCGGCGCAGGCCGTTGCGAACCATCAGTCTCATGCCGACTCCGTGCCGCGGGCCTCGTGGCGGGCGCTGGGCGAGTGCGCTGGATGCTAGGCGCGGCTCGCGGGCTCTGTCAAATCAGTTGTCCACCACGCCTTCGCGTGACCCGCGCCGCATGAAACGAGGGTGAGCACCGCCTGTTCGTGGGCACCCGCGGAACCGGCTTTGCCGGGCCGCTGGGTGCGCCCCCTTGAGGGGGAGCGCCGCAGGCGCATTCGGGGGTGGGTTTCATTTCAGGGCGGCTCGGTTCTAATCGACGCCTGTTCTGCATTCGAGAAGTCATGAGTTCCAGATCCCCCGAGGAATCCCTGCGGATCGCGCATGCGCTGGCCGACGCGGCGGCGGCCGAGTCGATGCGCTGGTTTCGCACCCCGCTCGATGTCATCACCAAAGCCGACGAGAGCCCCGTCACGCTGGCCGACCGGGCGGCCGAAACCGCCATGCGCGAAATCCTCGGCACGCTGCGCGCGGCCGATGGCATCTATGGCGAGGAGCACGGGCTGGAGCGGCTCGATGCGGAATGCATCTGGGTGCTCGACCCCATCGACGGCACGCGCAGCTTCATCACCGGCTCGCCCTTGTGGGGCACGCTGATCGGCCTGCTCGAAGGCGGGCGCATCACGCTGGGCATGATCGACATGCCGGTGCTCGGCGAGCGCTGGATCGGCCAGGCCGGCGAGGGGGCGACGCGCAACGGACAGTACGTCGGAGCGAGCACCGTGAGCGAGGTGGGCAAGGCGCGCATCGTCACCACCTCGCCCGACATCTTCGGCGCGGCTGACTGGCAAGCCTTCGACCGGCTCAGCCGCGAGTGTGCGATGCGGCGCTTCGGCGGCGATTGCTACGGCTATGCGCAGCTGGCCGGCGGAACCATCGACCTCGTGGTCGAGGCCGGCCTGCAACCCTACGACTACCTCGGCCCCGCAGGCCTGATCGAGGCCGCGGGCGGCGTCATCACCGATTGGAGCGGCCAGCCCCTCGGCCTGGAGTCCGACGGCCGCGTGATCGCCGCCGCCACGCCCGCATTGCATCGCGCGGCGCTGGCGCTGCTGAACGGATGAGGGGCCCGCCGGGAAGAATCGCATGATCCGCTGGCTCATCGTCGTCGTGCTGGCCTTGCTGCTGATGAGCGGACTGACCGAGTGGCTGCGTCGACACGGGTTCGGCCGCCTCCCCGGCGATTTCGAATTCAGGGCTTTGGGGCGAAACTGGCAGTTGCCCATCGGAAGCACGCTGGTGCTCAGCCTGATCGCCGCGCTGATCGCGCGCTGGATATGACCACAAGGACAAGGATTCCATGAGAGCCTGTGTAGACATCGGCGGCACCAAGATTGCCGTGAGCCTGGCCGCCGACGGCGAATCGCTGGACGGCAGCCCGCGGCCCCTGCTCGGCCGCCGCAGTGAACCCACCGCCAAGACCGGCGACAACCTCGCGGTGTCGCGCCAGATCCTGCGCATGGTGGACGAGGTGTGCGCGGAGCAGGGCATCGGCGCCGAGGCCGTGAGGCGCGCCGGCGTGTCGTCGGCCGGCCCGTTCGTCATTCGAGCTGGCGCCCTCGAACTGGCCACGCCCAACATCTGCGGCGGCATGGCCGGCCCGGCGCGCGGCTTGCCCAACAACTGGATGACGGCACCCATCGAGCAGCCGCTGCGCCAACGCTTCGACGTGGTGCGCGTGGAGAACGACGCGGTCGGCGCGCTCGAGGCGGAACGGCGCTGGGGCGCACTCAAGGGCGTCGACCATTGCGCGTACGTCACATGGAGCACGGGCATCGGCGTCGGCATCTGTGTCGACGGACGCGTGCTGCGCGGCAAGAACGGCAACGCCGGCCATTCAGGCCACAGTTTCGTGGTGGATGACGACACCAACGCCCTGTGCGGCTGTGGCAATGTCGGCGACGTCGAGGGATTGGTCGCCGGCAATGCCATCGCGCGCCGCTTCGGCCTGCCGGCGGAGCAACTGTTTCCCGCCGCGGTCGCGGGCGATCCTGCGGCGCTGGCGCGCGTCGACGAACTGTGCCGTGTGATGGGCCGCATGCTTTACAACCTCGTCGCCACGCTCGACCTGGAGCGCATCAGCCTCGGCGGCAGCGTGTTCTGGAACAACCGCGCCTTCCTGCTGCCGCGATTGCAGGCCGAAATCAAGGGCAAGTTGCCGTCATTGACGGAAGGGGTCACGCTGGAGCCGGCGGGGCTGGGCGACAAGGTCGGCGACTACGCGGCGCTCGCGCTGCTGGATTGAGCGGGCGCCGCGCCGCAGGCGCTTTCGGGGGTGGGCTCGACCTCAGAGGAACATGCCGCCCGACGCCTCGATGCGCTGGCCGGTGATCCAGCGGTTGCCGGGCTGCAGAAGCATCGAGATCGCGCCGCCGATGTCGTCCGGCAGGCCGGCCCGGCCGAGCGCGGTCTGGGCGGCGACCACGGCGTTCACCTGAGCGTTGTCGCGCACCACGCCGCCGCTGAAGTCCGTCTCGATGGCGCCGGGCGCCACCACGTTGACCGCGATGCGTCGCGGGCCGAGTTCCTTCGCCAGGTAGCGCGTCAGCACCTCGATGCCGCCCTTCATCGACGCATACGCGGCTTTGCCCGGAAAGCTGAAGCGCGCAAGCCCGCTCGACACGTTGACGATGCGCCCGCCGTCGGCGATCAGCGGCAGCAGCTTCTGGGTGAGGAAGAACGGCCCCTTGAGGTGGATGTTCATCATCTCGTCGAACTGCGCTTCCGTGGTGTTCGCGAAGCTCGCTTCGAGGCCGGTGCCGGCGTTGTTGACGAGGTGGTCGAAGCGGTCGCGCTGCCAGGTCGTGGCGAGCGCGCCCTTCACCGCGACGACGAAAGCGTCGAAGCCGGCGCTGTCGGCCACGTCGAGTTGCAGGGCCACGGCGCGGCGGCCCAGCGCCTCGACCTGCCGCACGACCTCCTGCGCTTCCGCGGCGCCGCTGCGGTAGGTGAGGATCAGGTCGCTGCCCTGCTGCGCGAGGTTGAGGGCGGTGCTTTTGCCGAGGCCGCGGCTGGCGCCGGTGATGAGTGCGATCGGGGTGGTCATGTCGGAGTCCTTGTGGAAGTTGATGGGATGGGTGAACTTTAGGATGGAACAATCAGGCGATAAACTCGTCTGAACTGACTTCATCGTTCTCTCAAAAAGAACAATCCATTGGACCTCGCCCTGTTGCAGACCTTCGTGCAAGTCGCCGAACTCGGCAGTTTCACGCGCGCCGCCGATCGGCTCGGGCTGCCGAAATCGCGCGTTTCCGCCAGCGTGCAGCAGCTGGAGGCGCAGCTCGGCACCCGCCTGCTGCACCGGACCACGCGCAGTGTTCGCATGACGCCCGACGGCGAGCAGTTCCTCGAGCGCGCCAAGGCGCTGCTGGCCGATGCGGAGGAACTGCGCACGCTGTTCCAGCAAGCGCCGAGCAGCCTGCGCGGCCGCCTACGCGTCGACCTGCCGACCGCCATGGCGCGCACCATCGTCATCCCGCGCCTGCCGGAATTCCTGGCGGCCCACCCGCAGCTCGAAATCGAACTGAGTACCACCGACCGCCGTGTCGACGTCGTGCACGAAGGCTTCGACTGCGTGTTGCGCGTCGGGCACCTGCAGGACTCGGGGCTCGTTGCGCGGCGACTCGGGCAGCTGGTGCAGGTCAACTGCGCGAGCCCGGCCTACATCGCGCAGTTCGGCACGCCGCACACGCTCGAAGACCTCGCGCACCACCGGGTCGTGCGCTGGGCGCCCACGCTCGGCGGCGCCGCGGCCGGCTGGGAGTACCACGATGGCGAACGCTACCGCCTGCTGGAGATGCAGGGCGTGGTCACCGTCAATCACACCGATGCGTACCAGGCCGCATGCCTTGCCGGCCTGGGCCTGATCCAGGCGCCGCGCCTGGGCGCTGCGGCTGCCCTGGCCGCGGGCTTGCTCGTGGAGGTGATGCCGGGGTTCACCGCCGAGCCGATGCCGGTGTCGCTGGTCTATCCGAACCGGCGCAATCTCTCGAAGCGTGTGCAGGCGCTGATGGGATGGCTCGCTGAGGTGCTGACGCCGCACCTCGACCCGGAAGGCCGAAGCCCGCTCAATCCGTGACCTGCGTGGTCCCGGCCAATGCCGTGAGGAACGCCTTGCGCCACCAGTGCACGTCGTATTCGCGGATGCGCTGCAGCAGCTTCTGGTGCCGGTGCCGCCGTTCCTCCAGCGGCATTTGCAGCGCCTGCTGCATGACCTCGGCCGTCCCGTGGATGTCGTAGGGGTTGACCAGCAGGGCTTCCTTCATCTGCTCGGCGGCACCCGCGAAGCGCGACAGCACCAGCACGCCCGGGTCGGCCGGGTCCTGCGCGGCCACGTATTCCTTGGCGACCAGGTTCATGCCGTCGCGCAGCGGCGTCACCAGGCCCACCGCCGCCGCGCGGCACAGCCCCGGCACACGCTTGCGCGCCACCATGCGGTGGATGTAGCGCACCGGCATCCAGTCGAGCTCGCCGTAGTCGCCGTTGATGGCGCCGCACAAGGATTCCAGTTCGCGCCGGATGTCGCCGTAGGCATCGACGTTCTCGCGCGTGGGCGAGGCGATCTGGATCAGTGTGGCGCTGCGCCGGTTCTCGGGGTAGTGCGCCAGCAGTTCGCGAAACGCCCGCACCCGGTGCGGGATGCCCTTGGAATAGTCGAGCCGGTCGATGCCGATCATCAGGCGCCGCTGCGAGTACTCGCGCCGCATCGTCTGGCACATCTCCTGCGCGTCCCTGGCATGCGTGAGCTCCATGAACTCGTCCACGTCGATGCCGATCGGAAAGGCGCTGCACCGCACCGATTGCCCGTAGCCCTGGTACACATCGCCCGGCAGCGCGGCGCCGTGCGCCTCGTTCAGCACATAGCGTTCGAAGTGCTCCTGGTCCTGGTGCGATTGCAGCCCGATCAGGTCGTAGGCGAACAGCGAGCGCATCAGCCACTCGTGCTGCGGGATGGCCGCCATGATGATCTGCGGCGGCAGCGGAATGTGCAGGAAGAAGCCGATGCGCTGGCGACAACCCATCGCGCGCAGTTCGGCCGCCAGCGGAATGAGGTGGTAGTCGTGGATCCAGAGGATGTCGTCGGGCTTGAGCAGCGGCATCAGCTTGCGCGCGAACAACTGGTTCACGCGCCGGTAGCCGCCGATGAAGCCGGCGTCGAAATGCGCCAGGTCGAGCCGGTTGTGGAACACCGGCCACAGCACGTCGTTGCTGTAGCCGAGGTAGTAGCTGTCGTGGTCCTCGCGGCTCAGGTCGATGGTGGCCAACGTGACCTTGCCGGCTTGCTGGCGGTGCAGGTCGCCTTCGCCCGAAGGGCCGCCCTCGACGACCGTGCCGCTCCAGCCGAACCAGAGTCCGCCGCTTTGCTGGAGCGACTCGCCCAACGCCACGGCCAGCCCGCCGGCCGCGGGCTTGCGCGGGTCGGCCACCCGGTTGGAGATGACGACGAGGCGGCTCATGCGTCCGCTTCGGGTGCGGCCCTGGGCGATCCCGGCGCTGCGGCGAGAAGGTCGCGCGCCTGGAGCAACCACTCGAACACCGCGCGCGTCGATTCGAGCCGGTGGGTCGCCAGGCTCGGCCCGCCGCCCACCTTGATCGCAATGCCGCCGCGAGGCTGCACCACGGCGAAGCCGCTCTCGTCGGTGGTGTCGTCGCCGGCGAACACCGGCACGCGGCCGGCGAAGGGCGGCTCCTGCAAGAAGGCATTGATGGCCACGCCCTTGTTGATGCCGGCCAGCTTCACCTCGAAAACGAACTTGCCGTGCAGCATTTCCAGTTGCGGTTGATGGGCAATGATGGCCCACATCGCGTCGCGGCAGACGGCTTCGAGATCGGGCGCCATGCGGTAGTGCAGCGCCACGGCTGCATGCTTGCGCTCGACCAGCAGGCCGGGATGCGCGCCGGCCAGCTTGTTGGCCACGTCGAGCACCGCATCCAGGTCCGGCGGCTTGTGCTCCTGCATGCGGCCGGTCGCGTCGCGGCGCTGCACGCCGTGCTCACCCGCGGCCGGCAGGCGCAGCGGTGCCAGGAAGCGGTCGATCACGTCGATCTGCCGGCCCGACACCACGGCCAGCGCGCCGCCGCAGAGCTTGTGCAGGTCGCCCAGCAGCGCAACCAGTTCGGGCGGCACCTCGATCGCCTCGGGCGTCTCGGCGAGCGCGACCAGCGTGCCGTCGAAGTCGAGGAACAGGGCCGCGTCAGGGGTGAGTTGGGGGGGAGCGGTCATCAACCGGGCACGATAACAGCGCGATGGGATTTCGCGCGTCGGTTAAAGCCGCGATCGGAAAAGGGCCCAGGAGTCGGCCGCGGGATTTGCTGGACTGCGCCGCGGCGGACGGCGGCCCAAGCTTCATGCGCGTCTCCCTTGAATGCCGTGCGCGGTGCGCCACGTCGAGGGCACGGTGCGAACCCGGCGTGGCACGGCCCACCGCCTGCGCCAAGCGGCGCGCGAGTCCGGGTCAGTCGAGCGCCTGCCCCACCGCCGCAATGCGTGCACGCCGGATCGCAGCACCGACCTTCGGGCCCGACTCCCCGGCCATCTGCGCCTCGCGAGCAATGACATCCGTGGCGACGGCCTGCGCCGCTGACAGCGCCACGCGCAGGCGCTGGCCGGCCGCGATCGCATCGCCGACTTCGCAGCATTCGCAGGCCTGCAGGAGTTGCGCAAGACGCGCCGGCTTGCGAATGGCGTCGCAGCGTTCGAGAAGGACGACGATGTCCGTGGCGCCCAATGCCGTGCTTGCCCCTACGGCAGAACCTTCGCGCGCGAACAGCAGCGCCAGGTCGCGTTCATCGGTCGGTGCGCGCAGGCGCTCGCAGACACCGAGCACCGACGGCGTCGGCAGTCCCCATGTGAGGCAGCCAAAGCGAACCGGCAACGGCGCCTGCAGCCGCGCCGCGCTGTCGACATGACGAAGCCGCTCGGCGCGCGTGTCGACTTCGGGCAGCAGCCTCTGCATCGCGCCGCATTCCTGCAACACGCTGAACATCCGCGACGGCACCGCCTCCATCAGCCCGCGTGCCAGTTCCTGCCATACGCGCTCCGGCACCAGCGCGTCGACCTCGCCGGCCTCGACCATGCCGCGCATCAGGTCCATCGTCTCGGGCGCGACGCTGAAATCGTGGAAGCGTGCGGCAAAGCGCGCCACGCGCAGGATGCGTACAGGGTCTTCGCGGAACGCGTCGGTGACATGCCGCAGCACCTTGTCGCGCAGGTCGCGCTGGCCGTGGAAAGGGTCGACCAGTGCGCTTGCGTCTGTGGTGGGCGCATCGGCCAGTTCGGCAGGCAGGGCGATCGCATTGATCGTCAGGTCGCGCCGCGCGAGATCTTCCTCGATGGTGACCTCGGGCGAGGCATGGATGGTGAAGCCGCGGTAGCCCGGCGCGCTCTTGCGTTCGGTGCGGGCCAGCGCGTGCTCTTCGCGCGTCACCGGATGCAGGAAGACGGGGAAGTCGCGGCCCACCGGCAGGTAGCCGCGCGCCGCCATCTGCTCGGGCGTGGCGCCGACCACCAGCCAGTCGCGATCGGAGACCGGCAGGCCGAGCAGCCGGTCGCGCAGCGCACCGCCCACGAGATAGGTCCGCATACCAGATGTCATCCGACCGAGTGTAGGGGTGGGTTGTTTGCAATTTGAGACAATCTGGCTCGTTCTGGCACCAATACGGTGCCAACTTTTTGGGCTCTCCCAGGTCGAATCATTTTGCGATCTCGACTTGATCTCCCTCGGGGAGGAAGCCGGGCAACGCCCGGCCCTGGGGCTCACGACAACATCGAAATCCAAAGGAGGATCCCCATGAACAAACAAGCATTGCGCGCGCTCGCCATCCTGGCCGGGCTCGCATCGGGCAGCGCCATGGCGCAAAAGGCCGGCGACTGGGTCGTCGGCGCCGGCTGGCTGCACCTGTCGCCCCAGGATTCAAGCCAACCCTTGACCCTGACCTCGCCGGTACAAATGGCCGTGCCGGGCTCCGGTGCGCGCGTCAGCGATTCGGACACGCTGGGCCTGAACGCGATGTATTTCCTCGACAGCCACTGGGCCGTCGAAGGCGTGCTCGGCGTGCCGCCCAAGTTCAAGCTCTACGGCACCGGCACCCTGGAATCGGTCGGCCAGATCGGCGAAGCCCGCCAATGGAGCCCGACGATCCTCGGCAAGTACTACTTCAACGATGGCGAGGCGAAGTTCCGACCTTACGTCGGCCTGGGCGCGACCTACGTCTGGTACTCCAACGTGAACCTCACGCCCAGCCTCCAAGGCGCCATGGGCAAGCTGCTGCACGCGCCGGCCGGCGCGACGGTGACCACGGCCAAGCTCGACGGCACTTTCGCACCGGTGGCCAACGCGGGCGTGGCCTGGCAGTTCGACCCGCACTGGGGCCTGTCGGCATCGGTCTCCTACATCCCGATGAAGACCACCGCCAAGCTCACGACCACGACCGTCGCCGGCTTCCCCGTGGCCACGAGCCAGGCCAAGCTGACGCTGAACCCGATCGTGCCGTACGTGGCCGTGACCTACAGGTTCTGACGGTCGGCGCGCGGCCTCAGCGTTTCAGGCGGTAGGGCTCGTCGAACGCGACGAAGTCGTGCTCGGCCAGCGCGGCGTCGATCCAGGCCTTGACGCCCGGCAACGCCTCCACGCGCTCCAGGTAGGCCGCGATGTCCGCCGGCACCGGCAGGGCATAGCGCGTCAGCCGCATCACCACCGGCGCGTAGTACGCGTCGGCGATGCTGAAGCGGCCGAACAGCATGCCGTCGGCATGGCTGGCCGCATGGTCGGCCAGCAGTTCGCTCCACATCGAGACGATGCGCGCCACGTTGTCGCGCACGCCGGCGTTGTCGCGCCAGATCAGGGCGCCTTGCTGCGCCATGTTGGCCTCGATGTTCATGACGCAGGCCGAACGCAGCGCGCCGAAGCCGGCATGCATCTCGGCGCAGATGCTGCGCGCGCGGGCGCGCTGCTTTCGGCCGGCCGGCCAGAGCTGGGCCTCGGGGCAGGTCTCGGCCAGGTACTCGGCGATGGCCAGCGTGTCCCAGATGGCAAGTCCGTCGTCGACCAGCACCGGCACCAGGCCATTCGGGTTGAGCGGGAGCATGGTGCGCTTGAAGGCGGAGTCCTCACCGAAGGAGTCGAACTTCACCGCCACCTCGTCGAACGGGATGCCGGCCTGCTTCATCAGCACCCACGGCCGCATCGACCACGACGAATAGTTCTTGTTGCCCACGTACAGCTGGCGCATGGCTTGGACCTTTGGTGATTTGCAGGAGAGCCCGCGATGCTAGCGTCTCGTCGCGACTGCGTTGATGACGAAATGCGGCTCGATTGATGCGCGTTGCGTCAGGGGCCGCGCATGTCGTGGGGGTGGTCGTGCGGATCGCCATCCTTGTCGCGGGGCACGCCGCGCGCGCGCTCCATGAGGCTCACGACATGCGGCACCAGCGCCAGCACGGCCAGCGCCAGCAACGCACTCGTCACAGCGGTCGTCTCCCGGCCGAGACCGCAGGCCATGCCGATGGCTGCCGTCATCCAGAGCCCGGCGGCAGTGGTCAGGCCCTGCACCTGCTGCTCGTCCTTGCCCGGCTTGAGGATCGTGCCCGCACAGAGGAAGCCCACGCCAGCCACCAGCCCCTGGATCACGCGGCTGATGTCGGAAGGCTCCATGCCCGTCTGGAGCGGAACCAGCACGAACAGCGCCGAGCCGATCGCCACCAGCATGTGCGTGCGCACGCCCGCCGCCTTGCCCTTCTCCTCGCGCTCGAAGCCCAGCACGAAGCCGAGCAGCGCGGCGAGCAGCAGCCGCACGGCGATGCGCGTGAGTTGCGCGAGGTCCGGTACGTCCGAGAACTCGGCCGCGACGGTGTCGGTGATGGTGGTCCAGTGCGATGCGGCCATGGACCCACGACTCTAGCCAGCGCGCAGTCGGTCGGCTGTAGGAACTGGGCGTGTCAGGCGCCCGTCGACACTACCTGTGCAGAGGCTCAGAGGGTGTGAAGATTTCGTAGCGAGGGCGCCGCCGGAGGTCGTCTCGCGCAGCGCAGCCGCACTTTCGTGCGGCGACAACGAAGTTGCTGCAGAGGCTGGCAACTGCGCGAAACGCTTGCTACGCCAGAGCCAACACCGCAGGCCCGAGATCGGCGTCCGCAGTAGAAATATTCACACCTTCGTCAGGGGAGGTCCTTGTTGGGTTCGGCTATCGCCGCATCGCGCGGCCCGATGCTGCCCAGCCGCGCCTTCAGCGACTGTGGCTTGCCCGTGATGATGGCCGCATAGTTGGTGGTGTTGGCCAGCACCTTCTTGACGTAGTCGCGGGTTTCGGCAAAGGGCACGTTCTCGGCCCAGATCGCCGCTTCCATCACCGGCCCGTTGCGCCAACTGCGCGGACGTCCCGGGCCGGCGTTGTAGGCCGCCGCGGCCAGCGGCATCGAGCCGTCGAAGTCGTCGAGCGCAAGCTTCAGGTAGCTGGTGCCGATGACGATGTTGGTCTCGCGGTCGTTGATCTGGTTCGGCGTGAAGCCGGCCAGGCCGATCTTGCTGGCGGTCCACTTTGCCGTGGCCGGCATCACCTGCATCAGGCCCGAGGCGCCGACGCCGGAGCGCGCATCCATGATGAAGCGGCTCTCCTGGCGGATCAGGCCGTAGACGTAGGCCGGATCGAGCCCGATGTCGGCGCTCTTGCGCAGCACGGTGTCGTGGAAGGGCATCGGAAAGCGCTGCTCGGCATCGATCACGCCCTTGGTGCGCTCGCTGGTGTTGATGCAGCGGTCCCAGAGCTCGCGCTGGCAGGCGAGGTCGGCCGCGGCCAGCAGCGCCCGGTCGTCCATGCCGCCCTTGTCGTGCAGGTTGGTGGCGTAGTTCCATTCGCGCGTGCCCTCGGGGCGCAGGCCCATCGAGATGGCGTAGAGCGCGCGATTCAGCGACGGATTGCCAGCGGCAGTGCGCTTTTCGTCGACGGTGAGTGGTGCGGGCCGGGTCGGCATGCTGGTGCGCTGTCCGAGCTCCTCCAGCGCCAGCATTTCGTAGAACCCGCGCGAGCCGGCGATGGTCTCGTACAGGCGGCGGGCCTCGGCGCGGCGATCGTCGCCGCCGATGGCCTGCAGCGAACGGGCGCGCCAGTAGGTCCATGTGGGGTCCTGCTGCGCCTCCGGGCTCATGGCGGCGGTGGCGGCCTGGACTTCCTTCCAGTTGCCCATGCGCAATGCGGCACGGGTCTTCCAGCCGAGCATGTCGTCGTTGAGGTCGCCGTTCTTCGTCACGTTGCCGTAGTAGCCCATCGCCTGCGGCGAGAGCTTGCTCGCGGCCTGCTTGCCGATGATGCCCCAGAGCCAGTTGCGCTCCTCGGGCGAGAGCAGGGTGCTCCACCGGTCGTCCAGCAGCGCGGCGGCCTGGTCGGGATCTGCCACCGCGATGCGGATCAGCGCCAGCACCACGATCTCCCGGCGCGCCTTGCCCGCCACCGGGCCGCTCTTGATGAGGTATTTGGCCGCGCCGGCGTTCATCTCGTCGAACTGCGGCACGGCATCGGGCGAGGCGATGAGCACGGCGCCGCGCGCGGCGCCCGGGCGGTTGGCCTCGATGGCAAGCCGAGCCTTCTTCCAGGCTTCGTTGGGCGACAGCATGCGAGCCGACACCAGGCGGTCCGCGGCGGTCAGGCAGCCGTCGTCGTTCTCTTTTTGCGCGAACCAGGTGCGCCGCACCTCGTCGGCCTGCGCGGCGGTGGGATTGCCGCTGCGCAGCATGTCGACCAGCACGGCATAGCAGCGCACCTGTCCGTCGTCGCGCATACGGTAGGCGTCGTGCATCGTGGCGAAGGCGTCCCAGTCGCGGCGCTGGCCGAGCAGCAGCAGCCAGTCGTT
This sequence comes from Variovorax sp. dw_308, assembly GCF_019207085.1. Taxonomy (GTDB): domain Bacteria; phylum Pseudomonadota; class Gammaproteobacteria; order Burkholderiales; family Burkholderiaceae_C; genus Variovorax. The sequence continues at coordinate 253,937 of NZ_JAATOM010000008.1, forward strand.
GCGCAGCCGGTCTTCCTGATAAGTACCGGCGTAGCGCGTTAAAAAGTCCTGCACTTCCTGCGGACTGGCTTCCTGCAGGCGGGCCTTCAGTTCCCAGTAGGCAGCCCAGGGCTCGAGGATGTGGCCGCGCGCCTGCGGCAGCAGTGCGGACAGCCGGGCCTTGTCGCCCCGCTGGGACGCCTGCTTCATCTGCAGCAGCACGTCGTCGTTCTGGTTGCTTTGCGCGAGGGCTGGCGGCGACAGGGTCGAAGCAGCCAGAACAAGAATGGAGAGGAAGGTACTCGTGGGTGCCAAAATGCTTCGGAACTGCATCGGGGGATTATGGACAAGTCAAACGGCGCCGACACCTCGGCCACCGCCAGTTTTCTCAAGCGTCAGCTGCGAAATGCACTGATCGAGCAACGTCTTGCGCTGCCCGACCGGCAGGAGCGCGCCGACCTGCTGCAGCGCGTGATGCGCATCTGGCTGGTCGGCCGGCCCGACACGGTGATTGGCGCCTACTGGCCGATCAAGGGCGAGTTCGACCCGCTTCCGGCGCTGCACCGCTGGAAGGAAGACGGCGAATTGCAAGGCGCGCCGCAACCGCGGCAGATCGGCCTGCCGGTGATGAACCGGCAGCACAAGACGCTGACCTTTCATTCCTGGTATCCCGGCTGCCCGATGGAGCACGATGCCTTCGACATCCCCAAGCCCAAGGACACGATGTTGATCGTGCCCACGCTGCTGTTCGTGCCCTGCCTCGGCTACAGCGCGGGCGGTTACCGGCTCGGCTACGGCGGCGGCTTCTACGACCGCACGCTGGCGACGCTGCAGCCGAAGCCCTTCACCGTGGGGCTCGGCTTCACGCAAGGCTTCCTGGACGACTTCGAACCCGAGGAGCACGACGTCCCGCTGGACGCCATCCTCAACGACAACGGCGTGGTCTGGCCGGTGGGCTGACGCGCCGTCGGTGAATGCGGAACCTTCGCGTCCTCTGCGTCCGGAAGTCCGGATCTGGATGTCCGCATTGGAGCGTCAGTCCAGCCTCGCCCCCGAAGCCTTGACCATGCGCCCCCATACCGGCATGTCGCGCTTGTAGGACGCGGCAAAGGCCTCGGGCGTGCCGGCGGAGACGGTAAAGCCCATGCTGGCCACGCGCTGCACGATGTCGGGCGCTTCGAACATGGACTGGACCTCGCTCGACAGGCGCTGCACGATCTCGCGCGGCGTTTTCGCAGGCGCCGCCATGCCGATGAAGCCCACGATCTGGTAGACCTCGTCCTGCAGCCCTTGCTCCAGGATGGTCGGCGTGTCGGGCAGGATCGCCATCCGCCTGGCGCCGGTCACGCCGATCAGCTTGAGCTTGCCCGCGTCGGCATGCGGCTTGGAGTTGAGCGCGCTGGCAAAGGCCATCTGGATCTGCCCGCCGATCAGGTCCTGGATCATGGCGGCCTCGCCCTTGTAGGCGGCATGGGCCATGTCGGCGCCCGTCGCCTGGCTCATGTGCGCGCCCGCCATGTGGGCATAGGAACCATTGCCCCAGGAGCCGTAGGAGAGCTTGCCCTTGTTGGCCGCGATGTACTTCAGCAGTTCCGGCATGGTGCTCGCGGGCACCGAGGGATGCACCGCCAGCGTCACCGGCGCCACCGCGATCTGCGAGATCAGCGCCAGGTCGCGTTGCGGGTTGTAGGGCAGGTTTTCATAGAGGAACTGGTTGGTCAGCATCGACGTGGTGAGCGCCACCAGCAGGGTGTGGCCGTCAGGCGCCGCCTTGGCCACGGCATCGGTGCCGACGATGCCGCCCGCGCCGCCCTTGTTGTCGATGATCGCGGGTTGCCCGAGGCGGGCGCCGAGCTTGTCCCCGACGATGCGGGCGATGTTGTCGGTCGCACCGCCCGGCGGGTAGGGCACCACGATGCGAATGGGCCTGGATGGGTAGGCTTGGGCGTGCGCCGTGGGAAGCACCAGCGTGGCGGCGGCGCCTGCCGCGAGGGCGAGGCAATGGCGGCGCGTGGGTGCCGACGGCGGGTTCGAAATCGTCATGTCTCCTCCTTGATTTGTGGGCTGATTGTCTGGCTGCGGGCGCAGCGATACAACCCGGCCCGAGGAGGGTCACTGGAGGCCTTGAGCAAGTTCTCCGCGCAACGGGCCTCTTCAATCGATGAAGTCGACCGTGTCCGGGTCCGGCACCTCGCCGATGGTCTCGCGCGTGACGGCGGCCTGCGCCTGCAGCCAGTCGCGGAAGGCCTTGATCTCCGGGCGCTGCGCGCTGCGCGGGCCGACCAGCAGCCAGTAGGCCATCGGTGAATCCATGCGGTGTTGCGGCAGCACTTCCACCAGGTCGCCGTTGGCCAGGCTCTCGGCGATGAGGGAACTGCGCGCCAGCACCAGGCCCTGTCCGGTCAAGGCCGCCTGCACCATCTGGTAGGCATAGTTGAAGTAGAGCCAGCGTGGCGGTTGCTCGCGCGTGAGGCCCGCGGTCTCGAACCAGCGGCGCCAGGTCAGCCATTCAAGGTGCGAGCGGTGCGCGTCGCCGGCCTCGATGAGCGTGAAGCTCACGATGTCGGCCGGCTTCCGGATGGGCGGGCTGCTCTTGATGAGCCAGGGGCTGGCCACGGGCGTGAGCGTCTCGCCGAACAGGCGCACTGCGCCCGGCGGCATGTGGCTGGCCGGGCCGTAGCGCAACGCGATGTCGACGTCGGCCATCTCCAGGTCCATGGCCACGTCGCTGGCGTCGATGCGAATGTCGATGTCGGGGTTGTCGCGCTGGAAGGCTTCGAGCCGCGGGATCAGCCACATCGACGCGAACGAGGCAAAGGTGGTGAGCGACACGCTCTTGCGTCCCGCGCTCTGCCGGATCTGCCGCACCGCACCGTCGATGCGCGGCAGCGACTGCTGCACGGCGAGCAACAGTTGCGCGCCGGCACTGGTGAGCTCGACCGCGCGCGTGTGGCGCAGGAACAGCCCGACGCCGACTTCCTCCTCGAGCGACTGGATCTGCCGGCTGACGGCCGATTGGGTGAGCGCCATCTCCTCGGCCGCCGCGCGGAAGTTGAGGTGCCGGGCGACCGCCTCGAAGGCGCGCAAATGACCCGCCGAGATCGGCCGGGAGCGCAGGTGGGTCTGGGAATATTGCACGGTGATTGATGCGAAAACGGAATCAGTAGCCTATCTCGTATTCATTGGACTGCCAACGGGGCAAGACGGATCATTCATTCCGGATTCGCGATTTTGCGAAATCCGGCAACCATCCAGGAGTCCACCATGTCCACCGCAGTCTGCACCTCGTCCCCGTCCGTATCGTTGCCCGCTCGCCCGGCCACCGTGCCGGCCGCGACGCGTCGCGGTGCGTGGCAGATCGACCCCGGCCAGGCGATCAGCCTGAAGGCCTCATCGAACAGCATCATGCGCATTCGCCAGGGCCGCGTCTGGGTCACGCTCGACGCCAACCGCGCACATGCCAGCGAGGACATCGTCCTGGCGCCCGGCGAGTCGCTGCGCGTCGCTGCCGGTGAGCGCCTCGTGATGGAGCCGTGGGACGGCTACGGAGCGACCTACACCTGGGACGTCGCCTAGAAGGTGTGAATCTTTCTACTGCGGCCACCGCGCGGCGCGGCCCCGGGGGTCAGGAAACGTCGTAGCCGGGTCGCAACTGCAGGAAGCGCGCGAGTGCTTCGTTGCCGTCGAGCCCTTCCAGGTCCGGGAAATTCAGATCCGCATCGGCCAGACCCATCTCGAAGCGCGGATAGCGCCGCTGCTCGAGTGGGCCTTCGTAGACCACGCGCACGTCCGTGTGGCGCGGGTCGTCGCTGATGCGGTCCATGAGCCGCACGGTGGTGTCGCGCGGCCCCTCGAAGTGGTGGCAGAAGCGATAACCATCGAACACCAGCAAGCCCGTGACGCCGCGTTGCGCATTGCGCACGCGCGCATGCGCGACGATGGTGCCGACCACTGCGGGCGACAGGCCCGTGGCGAGGTTGCTGCAATAGAGGATTTCGTGAAGGTCCGGATTCGCGTGGGGCATGAGGTCCGGGAGTCTAGGGAGCAATGCACGGTCCGAAAATGTGAAAAGACACAGTGCCGCGCGCGAGCCCGGGTTCGCGGCCTATAGTGCGCCGGTGAAACTCGAGGACTACGCCGCCCCCGTCTACCCACCGCAGTGCGCCCACCCGTGCGAGTCGTGCGGGCTGCGTGCCAGTCCCGCATTCACGCCGGTGTCGGCCGAGGAACTCCTTGCGATTCAGTCGTTCCGCCACGGCGAGCGCATGGTGCAGGCGGGTCGTCCCATCGTCGAGGAGTTCCACGCGAGCCCGCAGCTCTTCACGCTGTACTCGGGCTGGGCATTCCGCTTCAAGACGCTGAGCGACGGCCGGCGGCAGATCCTCAGCTTCCTGTTGCCCGGCGATTTCATCGGCGTGCAGGACGAGTTCGCGGATGGCCAGACGCACGGCGTGGAGGCGGCAACGATGGTCACGCTGTGCGTGTTTCCGCGCGATAAGCTTTGGCCCTTGTTCAACAGCCAGCCACGGCTCGGCTACGACATCACCTGGCTCGCCGCCCGCGAAGAAAAGATGGTCGACGACAATCTCGTGACCGCGGGCCGGCGCAATGCCACGGAGCGCATCGCGATGCTGCTCATGCATCTGTATCGCCGCGCCCAGCGGGCCGGCCTCGAGCGCGACGGCTGGGTCGAGTTTCCCTTCAACCAGCAGCACATTGCCGATGCGATCGGCCTGTCCCTTGTCCACACCAACAAGACCCTGCGGCGACTTCAGCACCTCGGCCTGCACCAGTTCGACAATGGCTGGCTGCGCATCCTCGAGCCGAAGGCGCTCGAAGCGCTCGGCGACTATTTCGAAAGGCCCTTGCGGCCGACCCCACTGATCTGAAAGCGTTCCCGTCGTCCATGAATCTCAAAGCCCGTTTGCGCCAGGTGTTGGCGGTCGGCGGTATCGAAATGCTCGGGGTGGTCTTCGCAGGCATTGCCGGGCTGCTCATCGTCAATGTCCTGCCCAAGGATCAATATGCCCAGTACACCTTCCTCGTCGCTGCCTCGAACCTGATGCTGGGCGTGAGCGATCTCGGCCTTGCGCATTGCGTGTTGCCGGTCATCGGCACGCGTGCCGGCGAGCATTCATGGGTCGTGGGCGTCTGCAAGCAGGTCTTCAGCTGGCGCTGGGTGATGCTGACGGCGGGCCTGCTGGTGGTGGGGCCCTACTGGTACGTCAACTCGAGTGGCCGCGGTTGGCTGGAGCCGGCCTACCTGGTCGGCACGGTGCTGTACTTCGCCATCGTGCTGCTGCAGCTGCGCGAGCACTATGCCAACTCGGTGGCGGTGGTGCTCGGGCATATCTCCGCCACCAACCGCATCGCCGCCGCCGCGCTGACGACCCGCCTCGTGCTGATCGGCGTCGTGCTGCTGCTGCCGGTCACGGATTGGTCGGTCACGGGCATCCTCGGCGCGACGACGGCCTCGGGCATGGTGGCCGTGCAGTTGTACCGAATGGCCTTGCGCAAGCTGGGCGTGCCCGATGTGCGGCTCGATGCGGCCGATCGCAAGAAGGTGGACCGGCAGGCGCTGAAGATCGTGCTGCCCCTGTTGCCGGCCGGGATCTTCCTGCAGGTCCAGGGCGTGGCCACGATTTTCCTCGCCTCGCTGTTCGGCTCGACCGACTTGCTGGCCGACGTGGGTGCGTTCGGCCGGCTCGCGATCGTGCTGACGGTGGTGGATCGCGTGACCGTCGTGTTGCTCTTTCCCGCGCTTGCGCGTGCGCCCGCGGGGCCGCGGCTGGGCAGGATCGTGCTGCGGGTGCACGCCGCCTACTTGGGCGCGATGGCGCTGGTGCTGTTGAGCGCCGTGTATGGCGGGCACCTGTGGGTCATGTTGCTCGGGGCGAAGTACAACAACCTGGAGCCCTACGTGTGGATGGTGATTCTCTCGGCCATCCTCATCAATGCCTCGGGCTTCGCCTTCCGCACGCTGGCCGCGCGTGGGCTCACGGCCAAGCAGCACTACACCGTGCCGGTGATCATTGCTGTGCAGGTGCTGTATTTCTGGCTGTTCGGCATTTCCGACCTGGTGTCGGTGCTGGGCTTCGGCGTGGCGACCAGCCTGGCCAATTTCGTGGCGCAATACGCGCTGCTCGGCGCGCGCCTTTCGCACCTGCACGCCGATCAGGACGCCGCCAGCTGACGCACGTCGTTCTCGTAGTCGCGCAGCCGCCGCGCCGCACGTTCGCGCTGGGACGCGGTGGTGGCGTTGTGCAGGGCGGCGAGGTTGCGGCAACCCTCCACCGACAGGGCTTGCTGGTAATCGCGCCAGGGGCCGGGCGGCGGATAGGCGATCCTTTGCACGTAGGCGTTCAGCGCGGCCTGCGTGTCCGCCGATGACGGCGGGGCGGCCCGGAGTCCGCGCAGCAGGGCCAGCGCTTCCTGTTGCCGCAGGCGCCGCTGGGCGTCCATGCGCTCGGCGCTGAAGGCGGACGCCGCGACGAGCCGCCGCAGCAGCTCGCGCTGCGATGCGTCGAGCGGCCCATAGAAATCTTCATAGCGGTCGAGCATCTGGTCAAAGCGCTTGTCCTGGCGCTGCTCCGGATCGAGCGCGAGCCAGTCCTTGCGCCAGGCCTCGTTGACCTTGGCGTACTTGCGTTGCAGGTGCTGAAGCTGGTCATCGCCCAGGCTCAGCGCCAGCGTCGCGCCCGGCGCCTCGGCACGCACCGCAAAGGCCAGCAGGCGGTCGCGGATCTCGTCGCTGAAGGCGCACACCTGCTCCGGCGTGAGCGTGTCCGGGGCCAGCGCCTGCGCCCTTTGCAGCAGGGCGACGAACTTGGGCAACTCGTTGCGGCGGTGCCAGTCCAGCAATTGCGCCAGCGCCTCGCGCACGCGCGGAGATTGGGTGGCGTCCAGGTCGACATAGCCATCGAGCCACCACCATGTCACGGTCGGCAGGTTGTTGTAGGCCAGCCTGACCGAGCTGCAGGCGCACAACAGCGCGCATGCGAGGGCGGCGACGATAATCCGCGCCAACTTCCAGCATTGATCGAGCGAGTACGCAGGCATGACAGATTTTTCCCACAACAATGAAGGGCCGGTCGACATCGTCGTCATGGCGGCCGGCAAGGGCACGCGCATGAAGAGCAGTTGGCCCAAAGTGTTGCATCGTTTGGCAGGGCGCGCGCTGGCGCTGCACGTCCTGGACACCGCAGCGCGCCTGCACGCGCGCTGCGTGGTGGTGGTGACCGGGCATGGCGCCAACGAAGTCGAGGCCGCGCTGGCGGATGCGCCCTGCGCGCCGGTCTTCGCGCGCCAGATGCCTCAGCTCGGCACCGGCCATGCGGTGCAGCAGGCAGCGCCGCTGCTGCCCGATGACGGCATCGTGGTCGTGCTGTCAGGCGATGTGCCGCTGATCCGAGAGGACACCTTGCGCGCGTTGATCGCGGCCTGTGCTGGCCGCCGGCTTGCGCTGCTGACGATCGACTTCGAGAATCCGACCGGCTACGGTCGCATCCTGCGCGATGGCGATGCGGTGCAGGCCATCGTGGAGCAGAAGGACGCGACCGAGGCGCAGCGCGCCATCAAGGAGGTCTACAGCGGCGTCATGGCGGTGCCCGCGCGGCTGCTCAAGCCGTGGCTGGCGCGGCTGGACAACCGCAATGCGCAGGGCGAGTTCTACCTGACCGATATCGTCCGCATGGCCACGCTCGACGGCGTGCCGGTGGTGGCGCATCGCACCGACGACCACCTGCAGGTCACCGGCGTCAACGACCCGGCCCAGCTTGCGGGCCTGGAGCGCGCATGGCAGCGCCGCCTGGCCGATGCACTGATGGCGCAGGGCGTGCGGCTGGCCGACCCGGCACGCTTCGACGTGCGCGGCTCGCTGGTGTGCGAGGCCGATGTGGAGATCGATGTCAACTGCGTCTTCGAAGGCGCGGTGTCATTGGGCGCCGGTGTGACGATCGGCGCCAACTGTGTGATCGCCAACGCGCGCATCGAGACCGGCGCGGTCATCCACCCGTTCACCCACATCGACGGCGAGAAGGCCGGCGTGACCGTGGGCGAGGGCTCGCGCATCGGTCCGTTCGCGCGGCTGCGTCCGGGCGCGCGCCTGGGCGCCGAGGTGCACATCGGCAATTTCGTGGAGGTCAAGAATTCGACGCTCGACGCGGGCGCCAAGGCCAATCACCTGGCCTACCTGGGCGACGCCACGGTCGGTGCGCGGGTGAACTACGGGGCGGGCAGCATCACCGCCAACTACGACGGCGCCAACAAGCACCGCACCATCATCGGCGACGACGTGCACGTGGGCAGCAACTGCGTGCTGGTGGCGCCGGTGACCATCGGCGCGGGCGGCACGGTGGGCGGCGGCTCGACGGTGACCAAGTCGACCGCGCCGGGCGCCTTGACCATCGGGCGCAGCAGGCAAGTGAGCTTCGAGGACTGGAAACGGCCTGTGAAGCAGCCCAAGGGCTGAAAGCGCCCGCCGCCTATGCGGGCGCGCCCATCGGCACCAGCGGTGCGAACTTCGCCCGCTTCAGGCTGAAGTACGCCTTGACGTTGCGCACGTTCGCATCGGCCGTGAACAGCCGTTGCTGGAGCGCCAGGTAGTCGGGCATGTCGCGCGTCGCGACGATCAACACGAAGTCGGGGCCGGGCGACACCCGGTAGCACTGCTGCACCGCGTCGTCGGGCGCGACGCGCGCCTCGAAGGCGTCCAGCGCCTCGCTGCCCTGGCGGTCCAGCGAAATCTCAACCACCGCCTGCAGGCCATGGCCGAGCAAGGGCGCGAGCTTGTCGGGCGAGAGCAGGGCGATCTCGCGCTCGATGAGGCCGGCGCCGCGCAGGCGTTGCACGCGGCGCAGGCAGGTGGGCGGCGAGAGATGGAGATCGGCGGCCAGTTGCTGGTTGGTTCGCGATGCGTCGCGCTGCAAGGCATCTAGCAGGCGCAGATCGGTGGTGTCCAGTGAGATTGATTCCATGGTTGGCGCGATTCTGGAGGAAAACTCCGTCGATCGGGATCCATGACATCGGATTTCATGAATCGATGTGCAATGAAATGTTCGCTCAAGCGCGGGTTCGGCGCGAGTCGCTTTCGGCCCCAGAGTTGCAATGCAAAGGTCGAACGAGACCAATGCCACGCGCTGGATTTGACTTATTTCACGGTTCGCGCGCCTGTACGCCGAAAGTTCGATTTGCGTGGGTCGCGGCGGCGCAAGCGGGTCAACTCGGTCGTCCAAAGAGGCGTTCCGGGCCAGTGAATACAAGCCCCTCCGTGCCTATGAAACCTTGATTCCTCCCGCACCTCCCCACGCGCTTCAAGAACACATGACTTCGATTTCAGGGACCCATGAACCGTACTTCTTCCAGACTGTCACAAATCACCCGCCTGTCTGCGGCCTTCGTCGCAACGCTGGGCGTCCTCGCCACCGCGCACGCGCAAACCGTGAAGGCGCCGCCTCCAGTGGTGGCCCCGGCACCTGCAGCGGCGCCCGTCACGCCGCTGGACAACCAATGGCATGGCGGCATCTCGATCGGCGGGGCAGCCGCGTCGGGCAATGCATCTTCCTTCGTACTCTCTGGCGCGGCGGACGGCGTCAAGGCGACAGCGCAGGACAAGATCTCGCTGTGGGGCATCGCAAACTACGGCACCAGCAAGAACAACGGCGTGAAGACGGCCAATTCCGACAGCCTGCGCCTGGGTGGCCGCTACGACTACAACCTGACGCAACGCGTGTTCGCATTCGGCACGGCAGAAGGCGAGACCAACAAGGTGGCCGGGCTGCGTTCACGCATCGGCGCGGACGTGGGCGCTGGCTATCACATCGTCCAGACGCCGGACACCAGCTTCGACGTCTACGCCGTGTCGGTGCGGCGAACCTGCGCTACACGGACGGCACCTCGGCCAGCGGCGCTGAACTCCTGTTTGGCGAGCAATCCTCGCATCGGCTGAGTTCGACCACGTCGTTCAGGCAACGGCTGGAGTTCCGCCCGGGCAGCGGCGACCTCGGCACGCTGACCACCTTCGACGCCGGCCTGGCCACCGCCATTTCCGGCGCCTGGACGCTCAATACCGGCGTGACCGTGCGCCATGCCTCCAAGGTGCCGGTGGGCCGCAAGACGACCGATGCCCTGCTCACCGTGGGCTTTGGCTACAAGTACTGAGCGACCCCGTTGACGGGCCGCGCCCGGCCCCCGCTCCGCGGGGGATCGCGTCGGATGGCACGGCCAGTTTGAGAAGAGCCATCGCCACCTGTGACTTCGGCCCCGCTTCGGCGGGCTTTTTCTTGGTCGGCAACGGCAGCGATGTGGATGTTTATTCCGAAATGAAAAGTAAAAGGGAATAAACATTCAAAAATGACTATGGAAGAAATTTATAGTCAATTTATGGTGATTATTGGAAGCTTAGTTTTTGTCCTGACGCCTACCATTCGCACTCTCTGGTCAATCTCAACAAGGCAATTTCCTATGTGCGGCATCGTCGGCGCGGCTTCCCATCGCAACATCGTCCCGGTCCTGGTCCAGGGCCTTCAGCGGCTCGAATACCGCGGCTATGACTCCTGCGGCGTGGCCGTGCACGCGGGCGGGCTGACGCGCGCACGCACCACCTCGCGCGTCGCGGACCTGCTGACCCAGGTCGCAGAAGACAAGATCGAAGGCCTCACCGGCATCGCCCACACGCGCTGGGCCACGCACGGTGCGCCGGCCGTGCACAACGCCCACCCGCATTTCAGCCACGGCACAGGCGAGGGCGCGGAAACCATCCGGCCGGCCCGCATCGCGCTGGTCCACAACGGCATCATCGAGAACCACGAGTCGCTGCGTGCAGCGCTGCAGGCCAGGGGCTACGTCTTCCACAGCCAGACCGACACCGAGGTCATCGCCCACCTGATCGACAGCCTCTACGACGGCGACCTGTTCGAGGCGGTCAAGGCCGCGGTGCTGCAATTGCACGGCGCGTACGCGATCGCGGTGATCTGCCGCGACGAACCGCATCGCGTGATCGGCGCGCGCGCTGGCTCGCCGCTGATCCTCGGCGTGGGCAAGGACGGCACCGAGAACTTCCTGGCCAGCGACGCGATGGCGCTGGCCGGCGTGACCGACCAGATCGTCTACCTCGACGAAGGCGACGTGATCGACCTGCAGCCGGGCAAGTACTGGATCGTCGATCGCGCGCACAAGCCGGTGATGCGCCAGGTTCGCACCGTGCAGGCGCACAGCGGCGCGGCCGAGCTCGGTCCGTATCGCCACTACATGCAGAAGGAAATCTTCGAGCAGCCGCGCGCCATCGCCGACACGCTCGAAGGCGTGGTGGGCATCGCACCCGAACTGTTCGACGGCGTGACGAATGACGGCAGCACCGGCGCCAGTGCGCACCGCGTATTCAAGGAGATCGACAAGGTCCTGATCCTGGCCTGCGGCACCAGCTATTACAGCGGCTGCACGGCCAAGTACTGGCTCGAGAGCATCGCCAGGATACCGACGCAGGTCGAGATCGCCAGCGAATACCGTTATCGCGATTCGGTGCCTGACCCGAAGACGCTGATCGTCACGATCACGCAGTCCGGCGAAACCGCCGACACGCTGGCCGCGCTCAAGCATGCGCGCAGCCTGGGCATGGAACAGACGCTGACCATCTGCAACGTGGCCACCAGCGCGATGGTGCGCGAATGCAAGCTGGCCTACATCACGCGCGCCGGCGTCGAGATCGGCGTGGCATCGACGAAGGCCTTCACGACGCAGCTGGCGGGCCTGTTCCTGCTGACGCTCGCGCTCGCGCAAGCCAAGGGGCGGCTCACGGACGAGGACGAGGCGAAGTACCTGCAGGAGATGCGACACCTGCCGGTGGCGCTGCAATCGGTGCTGGCGCTGGAGCCGCAGATCATCAGCTGGTCGGAGGACTTCGCGCGCAAGGAAAACGCGCTGTTCCTCGGCCGCGGGCTGCACTACCCGATCGCGCTCGAAGGTGCGCTCAAGCTCAAGGAAGTCACGTACATCCACGCCGAGGCGTATGCCGCGGGTGAACTCAAGCACGGACCGCTGGCGCTGGTCACGAGCGAGATGCCGGTCGTGACCGTGGCGCCGAACGATGCACTCCTGGAGAAGCTCAAGAGCAACCTGCAGGAAGTCCGCGCGCGCGGCGGCGTGCTGTACGTGCTGGCCGACGGCGACACCAGGATCGAAAGCAGCGATGGCGTGCACGTCATTCGCATGCCGGAGCACTACGGTGCGCTGTCGCCGCTGCTGCACGTGGTGCCGCTGCAGTTGCTGGCGTATCACACGGCGTGTGCGCGCGGCACGGACGTGGACAAGCCACGCAACCTGGCCAAGAGCGTGACGGTGGAGTGATGCGATTGTGGTGTTCCGGCCGTGACCGATGGGAATAATGTCTGTCGGGAGCGAAATAAAAATTGTCGGAACTTCGCCGCCGGCTGGATCTGTAACATGGTCGATCGGCGGGGGCTGACACGATTCTCCTTCCCCGTAGAAACTTGATGGGGCCTGCTCCGCGGGCCTCACTCCATGCCTTGTGAACGCCTCGCGCGCGACTCGGGCATTCTTTCCCGCTGCTAGAGTCAAGCATCCCGACTCTTGGAGTGACCGATGGCTCAAAGTTACGCGCAGCTGCAATTGAAGATCAAAGCCCTTCAAGAGCAGGCCGACAGAATCCGCGAACAGGAGATTCACGGTGTCGTTGAACGAATCAAGGTTGCGATAGCACACTATGGGCTGACCCCCAATCATCTCTTTGGCGACGGCGAGAAAGCGACTCGGACAGTCGCCCTTGCTTCTTCAGCCAAGTACAGCGATGGACGAGGTAACTCTTGGTCGGGGAAGGGCAAGCGTCCAAATTGGCTTCGTCAAGCTTTGGAAGCAGGTCGTCCTTTAGAAGAGTTCATAGTCGGTTCTGTAGCCGCCTCGAAACCGAGTGGGATCGCGACGCCGAAGCGGCGAGCCGCAAAAGCGTCATACCGAGATGGCGCTGGTAACACGTGGAGCGGCTTTGGGCCGCGTCCAAAATGGCTGAAGGACGCGATCGCCGCTGGCCAGAACGAGGAATCGCTTCGGGCGTAGTTGATCTAGGCTACACATAACTCCGATGCGTTATCTTGACGCCGATCGATGTGAACCGACGGTTGCCGCGTCGCAGTAACCGCGATTGACAAATCTAAGCCTCGGATGTGTCCAGCGTTGCGCATTTTGGGCGCAGCGACAGATCCTACGGCGCCACGACCTTCCCAGCCACTTTCAGGGACTTCGCTGGTTCTACCTTGGTCGTCATGGGAGATCCGTTGCCCAGACCCGTTGGAGCGATTGCAGAATCTGTTTGATTTTTGCGCCCCGAGGTCAACTACGTGGCGACATTTAGCTGGCGGACCTTTTCTAGAACCGCTTCCGTCTTGCTCCAAAATGAGCTGGAAGCACTCATTTCAAACCCGACGCGCCGTCGAGTAGCCTGCGCGAGTTGCGGAATCTCGATGCAGGTCGTGCCGCACCCGACCGTGACGCCGAGTCGCGTGTTGTCCCACCACGCCGCTTGAAATCGAGTCCGCGTTTGGACAATGGTCTCGCGCTGCGCAAAGGTGGGCGGCACGGGCCAGTGCGTCGCAACAAGGTGCGAGTCCGTGAGATCTTCAAGCAACAGTGCCAAGTGCCCGTGTCGGCATCCCATTGGGCGTCGAAGCAGCGCGGCACGATGCCCGTGGGCATCGCAAGCGCAAGCTCCCGATAAAACGCCACCCCGTGCCGACCGCCAAACCATGGGCCGCCGGGGCGGTCCGCCAAGCCGGCTTTCTAGATGAGCCGTCGCAAGCGCACCGGCAGCGGCGTTGGCGCAAACGAGGCGCAAGCCTGAAGATGTGTGAAAGCACGGCCGCGAACGTTGACTCGATCGACACGCCGGCCACGCGGCCCCCGACGAGTGTCCCGGACCTGAGCAGCGCCTCGGTGAGGCATGCAGCTTCAGCGGACGCCGGGGCGTTCCGACTGAGTATCCGGCTATGGCCAATCGTTCCAGAGGCCCAAGCTCGAAAGCGTGCTCAAGACTGGTTGCAGCCAGTCAAACTTCGCCGGCGAACGGCGGAGGCCGCCGAAACCTGACATTCGCGTTTTCCTTCGCGACCGGCTGGAAAGGGATTCCCGCGGTTCCGGGATGGTACGCAATCGAGACCAACGCCCCGATGTCAGTGCTCGCCGGCCTCCCGCTCCCTCAGCAAGAGGGAAAGCACTATCAAATAGCGCGAAGACTCTCGAGCATGGAGTACCTCATCAAAAATGGGGCGGCCATCACCCCGTCCGTTGAGGGAGGAACGTTCATCGTGTACTTTGGTGAGCACGGCGACCTAAAGGCCAGAGCGCGTGAGCACACTCACGGACACAAAGGTACCGGGTGCTTGTGCCTTTCGCAGTATGAGGACGCCTGCCGATACCAATGGAAGTTCTATTTCCGCACCTGCGAAAGGCACGCTCCCGGAAGCGCCGGCAACAAGATGCTGAGGACTTTTCTCGAACAGAAGTGGCGTGGAGAGAACGGTTGGCCGGTTCTTTGTACCGAATGAGGGCGCCCCCCGAAGGTTAGTTTCAACGCTCTGACCATTGAACGCAGGACGAATGAGCGTTCTTGACCTCCTTGGCAAGGGTGCCCAGGGTCTAGCAAGTCGCGGAGCCGGTAGGTCGCCGGGAGCGCAAAGTTCTACGACATGGGGGCGCGATGTTCTCATCGTCTTCGTCCACATCCGAGAATCGACGAAGTACATCCCGGACCTTGCCGGCCACTGGGGCAACCTTGTCGCCCTTCGAAAAGGCGACCGCGACGGCCGTGAGCATGAAAAGCGTTGCGTTCATCTTCTCTCCACGTCCTCGCCGTCGAACCCTTTCCACCGGGATACGGACGGATACACTCTCCGGCAAATGAGGAGAGCGGGATGGACAAGCTTACGGCTGGCGTTGAAGTGCTTAAAGCTGGCGTTGTCCTGCTGAAGGGCCTGGCTTGGCCCTTGGTTTTCGTGTTTATCGCCATTCGATACCACGAGCAGATATTGACGCTCCTCGAGAAGCTTTCAACTGCCTCGAAAGCTAAGGGATTCGGGATGGAGTTCGAGTTCGAGCGCAAAGCTGAAGAGCTTGCGCAGCTAGCCGCAGAGATTCGATTACCAGCGTCATCTCCAACAGCGACGGCCGATATTGTTGAGACGCCACAGGCTATGACCGTTGACGACGAACTCGCACCTGATCATGTTGTTCCGAATACTCCACCCTCACCAGTTGCTCCAAGAACACCAACGGTTCGACTTAGCAAGGTCAGAAGAAGCTCCGAAGCATTGCTACGGAGGCGCGGGCCAGAGCGCCAAAGGACGTGCACGCGGCTCGTGGCCTGATCTTCGGCTGCTGGCTCGTTGTTGAAGAGGTGCTTGCCCAACTTTCAGATGTAGTGGACATGCCACCAATTTCAGGGGTAAACAACGCCATTAAGGTGATCAAGAGTCTTAAGCAGCAAGAAGTGATTCTTCCCGAAGAGGCCGAACTACTGGATATGCTTCGACGGCTTCGCAATCAAGCTGCCCACAAGGAAGAGTTTCTGATTTCCAGGCAAGCGGTCGAGTACTACATCGAATCGGCGAGCACCGTCGTCGATTCGTTCACGACGCGCTACCCTCAACTCGTGGATAGGCTGTAAACAGAAAAGGCTGGCGCCGTGGGGACCAAGCCTTCATCACCGCTCGCCTGATGTCTATGATTGACACGATTCGCAACGCCAATCTGAGCAAGACTTCATAGCCTGACCTTTTTCACGCTGACGTTTGAGAGGTAGGCTCGGATGGCCGCTTTGGGCCCTGACCTCCAGTTGCGTGGCGAAGAAAGCAGTCGTTCGACTCTGCGATAGCACGGTGGCCGCAGGGATGCAGCCGAGCTACGACTGCAATACCTTCTGACCGGGCGTTGATGTCGAGGTCTTCTTCGCGCTGGGACGACTGGAGTCGGGCTCACAGCGTGAATTGGTCAAGCAACCCTCAAAGGCAGCATACGCTGCACATCTGCCGGACCGCCGTTCAAACGACAGACGTACGTCGAATGTTGTCCCGCAACCTGTCGAAGCGGCCGGCCATCGAAGCGACGAGAGGCGATGACAATCGGTAGAGATCAACTTTTGACCAAGCCAAGATCCCGCGCTAGGTCCTCAATAATTCGGTTGGCCTCGCCCAGCATTCGAATGTTCTCCTCATGCTGCTTTTGCCAGTTGCAATCACGATCACAGGTCCAGAGCTTGTTGGTAGGTGTGTCCTGTTTGAAAAACACACGCTCAAGGAGCTTGTCCAATTTCGCGGCCGTTGATTTAGATGCTAGGGTCTGCGCGCGGCTCGCCTGCGCGCGCCACTTTGCAACGAGTTCAACCACTTTCTCGCTGTATCGCTCGAACGCCTTCCTCTGCATTTCGGCGTTCTTTGCTTCCTTTGTGCCGAACCAAGAGACATCTAGGACCAGCGTCTCATAGGTAAGGATGGTTTCAGAAATATCATCGAAGAGCTTTGCCTGTGCTCGAGACACTGCGGCACGGCTTTCGCGAGCTTCATCGATTGACTTGACCACCCACGGCACACATACGCCTGAAAGAACCGCTGTCAGGAGGAGGAGTAGAGCCTTCTCCTTGAAGGTGTCGGACCGGACGACGGCGAAAGGGGACGGGCGGCTGTCCGGTTTAGAAATCCCCTCCTTCTGTTCAGGG
>NZ_JAATOM010000079.1 GCF_019207085.1 Variovorax sp. dw_308
TGGGCCGAGGCTGTGTAAAAACGCGCGCGCATCAACAAATCGATGACCGCTTCAGTGGCTGGCTGGCCGCATCCGTTTATCCAGTGCGCCGATGCGCCAGAGTGGCGTGTTTGAAGGCGTTTGAGCGTCGTCGAGCGGGCAACCGAGAGTCAAGAAGGGCTCAGGGGCCCACCAATTGCATCGCCTTCATCGTTTTGGCGATACCTAATACGCTGATCACCCGCTTGAAGTTGTAAGCCAGCACGTGAAGGCTCATTTCGGTGTCGACGTGAGCCATCGTCTTCATCAGGAAGTGCGTGGAACCCATCCAGTGCTTGAGTGTCCCGAAGACATGTTCAATCGTCGATCGTCTCAATGTCATCGCATTGGGTTTGCGATCCATTCGATGCTGCATCCGCTCGATCACAGCTTCATGTTCCCACCGGCGAATGCGCCTATAGGATGAGGTTGTGCACTGAGCTTTCATAGAACAGCTTGGGCAAGCACTGGGCCAGTAGAAATCCAAGTTGAGATTGCCTTCAAATCTAGAGAATCGATAGATCGCTCGTTGCCCGGCAGGACACTGGTATTCGTCATCTTTCGCGATGTAAATGAAGTCTCGCTTGTCAAACCGGCCGTGGGCTTTCGCATTCGATGTCATCGCCTTCGGAACGAAGGCTGTGATGCCTGCGTCCTCGCAGGCCTTTATCTCAAGTCCATTGAAGTAGCCTCGGTCTGCGAAGGCTTGCAGCTTGGTCTTGCCCATCGCGTCGCGTGCGGCCAATGCCATCTTGCTCAGCTGCGCCCTGTCGTTGCCGATGTTCGTGACCTCGTGCGCAACGATGAGATGGTGTTTGCCATCAACGGCAGTCTGCACGTTGTACCCGACCAAGCCAGTGCTCTTGCCTGTCTGAAGCATCGAACGCGCGTCGGGATCGGTGAGGGAGAACTGCTGGCCTGGTTCGCTTTTGAGCTGTTCCTTCGTTTCGTCGAGTTGGCGCATCTGCTCGCGCAGCCTCTCGATCTTCTCTTGCAGTCGTTCAGTCTTGGCTTCGAGATCCGCAGGCTGTGTTCGATCAGCAGTTTCCAGTGCGTCGAGGTAGCGCTGGATGCTTTGCTCTATTTGTTCCTTTCGCCCGTCAATCTTGCCGGGAGAGAAATTGCGATCCCGGCTGTTGACGGCTTTGAACTTGCTGCCGTCGATCGCCACTACCGCCTGAGAGAAGAGCTTCAACTGTCGGCACAACTGGATGAAGCGGCGGCACACATTGCGGATGCCCTTGCCGTTGTCGTGACGGAAATCAGCGATCGTCTTGAAGTCGGGCGTCAGGCGACCCGTCAACCACATGAGTTCCACATTACGTTGCGCCTCGCGTTCGAGGCGCCGGCTCGACTGAATGCGATTGAGATAACCGTAGATATACAGCTTGAGCAGAACCGAAGGGTGATACGAAGGTCGCCCGGTGATGGCAGGATCAACGCCCTCAAAGCCCAAGGCTGCAAGATCAAGCTCGTTGACGAAGGCATCGACGATGCGTACCGGGTTGTCTTCACCGACGAAGTCGTCGAGACATTCGGGCAGCAGCGTAACCTGCCTTCTATCCGCGCCTTCAATGAATCGCTTCATGCGCCACCTCGCCAAAACGGGTGGCGAGATTTTATTTTCTACGACGCAAACGGCGAAGTGTTTTCACACAGCCTCGGCCC
>NZ_JAATOM010000080.1 GCF_019207085.1 Variovorax sp. dw_308
GGCGTGTGCCACGAGTAGGCCGAGCGCTCCGCGTGATGTGTCAACGCCTTGAAGAATGGCGGCAGCAACTGGTCCAGGTAGTCCTCTGCCGCACGCATGATCTGACGCGCCAGGAAGGGCACCGTGTCTTCGTAGAGGTACATGATGCTGTGCAGGTTGCGCAGGCCCTGCACCGCCTTGGGCGATCTGCCAGAGAGCGTTGCGGTCTCGCCCAGCGCGACGATGGGCAGGCCGGGTGCGCGCTGGTGCACCGTACTCATCAGGTCGATGAGTCGCTGCGCCGTCGCCTCGTCCTTCGCCGCTGCGACAGGGAACACGATCGCGGCAAGCCCGCGGTGCGCGCCGGCGATGATGCCGGCATCGGCCTCGTTGTCGACGAGGATGGTCTTCCAGCCGGATTGCTCCAGCTCGCGCTGGATCTGGCGCAGGCGCACGCCCGCCACGGTCTGCGCCGCGATGTCGCGATGCGCGATCAGGATCGGGAAAGTCGACTTGAACTGCATGGAGCCGCTCCGGTTGTTGCGCTCAGAAACCGACCTTGGTCGAGAACTGGAAGCGATAGTCGTCCTGCGAGAGACCCAGCTTGTTTTCCAGGCGGCCCCAGATGAACTCGCCGCCCATCGTGACGTTCTGCGCCAGCGAATACAGCAGGTTCACCGACGCGTAGCTGCCCTTGTGGAATGCGTTCACAAGCTGTCCGTCGGTGTTGTTCTGGCGGTGCTCGCTGTAGCCGATGGAACTGGTCCACTTGTCGTTCCAGCTGTGGCCGTAGTAGGCCAGCCAGCCCAGCGAGGTGACGGTCTCGGCCTGCAAGGCGCGGTTGGGCGCGAGGTCCACGCCACCGTCGTTCATGTAGCTGGCGATGCCCTTGCCCGAGACGACCTGCCAGCTCAACTTGTCCTTGCTGAACACCTTGAACGCGCCGCTCAGGTTCAGGCCGTAGCCGGTGCGCGTGCCGGACGGGTCGCCGTTGATCGAGGCCGGATTCTGGTAGCCGACCTGGCGCACGATGCCGGCCGCCTTGAGGTGGCCCCAGTCGCGCTCCAGCTTGTAGGACGCAACGAGGTCCGGCAACTGGGTCCTGCCAGTGATGTTTGCGCCCAGCGCCGGGTCCACGCGCGTGATCCTGCCGGTGTCGATCGCCGAGTTCGGCGACTCCAGCGAAATCGCGAAGGCATTGCCATCCTTGTTCCACGGCGTGAAGCGCAGCTGCGGGTTGCGCACGAAGACCATGCCGCTCGGTCCCCAGTAGTCGATGGTGTTGGGGAACACGTCGATGTCCATGAAGTTCGAGTAGGTCTGCCCGGCGCCGAACATCCCCAACTCGGCCCACGCATTGAGCCAATGGATCTGCGTGCCGCCGTTGGTGCCGAACAGGTCGAAGCTCATGTCGGTCTTGATCTCGCCGAGGCTGGTCGGGATGAACGACTTGAACCCGAGGCTGGACTGCCGCACGCTGAAGGTGGTGGAGCCATCCTTGCCGCAACCGGGCGAGCCGGGGCAGGTGACCGGGATCTGCGATGGCCGCAGCGTTGCGGCCCAGTCGGGATTCATGCGCTTGGCGTCGTAGATCGCGTCGAGCATCACCTGCCCGTAGAACTCGACCCTCGCGTTGCCCGGGTCCGGGGCGCCATCCTGCGCGCGCGTGCCCACCGA
>NZ_JAATOM010000081.1 GCF_019207085.1 Variovorax sp. dw_308
CGGCCAGTTCCGGGCGTTCGCAATGATGCGGGTGATCGTCCGCAATGAAGCGATGAACTGACTGACGATTCGCCGGGCCTTGGGTCTACCGCCCGGGAGCTCGATCCGTTTGACCCCTGCTGCCATCGACGATGCTTCGATCGCGCGTCATGCTCGGATGCTTTCACGGCTCTGGTTTTTCACGTTGCCCTGCGCAGTGACCGGTTCAGAAGCCACTTCGTGCTTTTTCTACTGACGGCGGATGGTCAGTTGCGATCGGGCGTGATGCGAAGCGGCGACGAACAATCTCGATATGGCCACGCAAGTCGTAAAGCTGATCCGTGAAGGCTAAGGGAATGCGGATGCGGCTGACTGTGCTCTCGATTCGCTCGATTTCCAGCAACCTCTCAGCCATATGCGCACCGCCCGGATCTGCGTCGATGGCGGCCTCCAACAGCTTGAGTTGCTCGTACCAGTAGAGTAGTCGCCGCCGAACGTTCCACTTATAAAGCATCGGCAAGAAGTGAAGCAACGGAAGCCCGAGGGCAACGCCCGCCACGAGCAGCGCGACGGCTCGCTCCGCATGCACGATCAGCCACAAGGGCAGGTATCGCTGCATCAGTGATGGTCCGTTCTTGTAAAAGTCGGCTGCACTCCCGGCTAATGGATAGTCCGAATCAAAAGAACGTGGAAATTCGCGTGCCCCGTGCAAGAGGCCGGGTTCGTCGTGGACCTCGCTCATCGCCTGTAACAAGAGAGTGACGATTGCTGGATTCAGATCGCTGCGCACCAGCACGCTGACCGTCGTGGCCACCAACTGGATGTCAGTCGGCGGAATGTTTCTTTCGATGTCGATCACTCCTTGCGGCAATACGAGCCGAGCCAGACTCGGGAATAGACGGGTATATGCCTCCGCCGTTGGAAAGCTCATGAGCCTTACACGAGGGTCGCGTAGCAATCCCTGCACTGCCGCAGTCTCGGCGGCGCCCTGGACCCATGCTATGTCCACCGTTCCGTTGACCAGCGCGTCCATCGCGTCGCGCCCTGCCAGGGGGACCAGCGTCGCACGTTCGGACGTCACGCCCGCCTTGCCAAGGATGCGCTCCGCCAGAACTCGCGTGCCGCTGCCCGCTGGTCCCACGGCGATTCGCTTGCCCTGCAACTGCGTCAACCTTTCGATAGGCTCCGGCGCGACGTAGAAAACCCAGATCGGCAGATAGTCGACGGTGCCCATCGACAACAGGCCGGGCGAATGTGTGCCGTCGGACACTCCGCCCGCGACGAAGCCAATTTGAACGCCGGCATTGGGATCTTGCAGGAGCCGCAGATTCTCTACGGCCCCTTCGGTCTCACGCAAATCCAGCCGCACCTTCGAGCGGGCGAAAATGTCCTTGTATCGCAGGCCGAAGTATTCGAAGCTCGCACCCTTGAACGCGGTCGCGATGACCACCCGCGACGGCGGCGTCGGGATGAAATAGAGCAAGGCGAGCGATACGATCCCCAGGACGACAACTATCCCGATTGCTGTTGTGATCGGTCGCTTGCGAGTGAACTCCCACATCGGTTTCAAACTCCAGATTGCGAGCGCTCGACCGTGACACCTGCCCC
>NZ_JAATOM010000082.1 GCF_019207085.1 Variovorax sp. dw_308
CTTATCGAATGAAAGGGACTTCCCCGTCCCGATAGGCCGCTGTGTATTGCGACTGCCGGCAACAAAGTGCCACGATGGGATTGCGAAGTTCCATCAACTCACTCGGAAGGGGAAGTCCATGACCATTTTGTATGTCGGCATCGATCTCGCCAAGACCGTTTTCGCCGTTCACGCAGTGAATGAAGCTGGCAAGCCAGAACTGGTGCGTCCGAACGTGGCGCGAAGCAAGCTACTCGAACTGATCGTTTCGCTACCGCCTTGTGTGATCGGCATGGAAGCGTGTTCCGGCGCGCACCACTGGGCGCGGCAGTTCATGGCCCACGGTCACACGGTGCGCCTCATGGCAGCAAAGTTCGTCAGTCCGTATCGTCTGTCTGGCAAGCGAGGCAAAAATGACGCCGCCGACGCAGCGGCGATCTGCGAAGCGGTGCAGCGGCCTAACATGAGATTCGTGCCGATCAAGAGCCTTGAACAGCAATCACAACTGAGCGTGCATCGCGTGCGCCAGGGATTCATCGAGCAGCGCACAGCGACCATCAACCGGATCCGCGGCCTGCTCAGTGAGTTCGGTGTCGTGTTGCCGCTGAAGGCCGAGACCGTGCGTCGTCAGG
Source organism: Variovorax sp. dw_308 (assembly GCF_019207085.1). Classification (GTDB taxonomy): domain Bacteria; phylum Pseudomonadota; class Gammaproteobacteria; order Burkholderiales; family Burkholderiaceae_C; genus Variovorax. Next base: position 612 of record NZ_JAATOM010000082.1, read on the forward strand.
CCATGACCTGTCTAGAGGATCTGCCGGGGTGGAGCAATACCGCCATCGGTGATCTGCTCAGCGAATTGATGCGGCTGGACGAGCGGATTGCGCTCTATGACCGGCACATCGCGCAGATGGCGCGCGAAGACATCCGGGCCAAGCAGCTCATGCGCCTGAGTGGCGTTGGCCCGACCACCGCCACCGCACTGCTGGCGATGATCGGAAACGGCCATGACTTCAAGTGTGGTCGTCAATTTGCAGCTTGGCTCGGCCTGGTCCCCGGCCAGTACAGCTCGGGCGGGAAAGCACGACTTGGCCACATCACAAAGGCCGGCGATCCGTACATCCGATCACTGCTGGTCTTGGGTGCGCGAGCAGTACTCAACTCGGCCGCGAACAAAACTGATGTGGTCAGTCGATGGGCCGCGGCGCTGGCCGAGCGGCGCGGCTATTGGCGAGCGATCGTGGCCATCGCGGCCAAGAATGCACGCATGGCCTGGGCCGTACTGTCTCGAGGAGAGCAATTCACGATGCCAGCATGAACTGCGGGCGGCCAACTCAATCCGTCCAAAACGAGATTGCATGAACTGACTGAACCGATTCCACCGCCGCTTGACGGCTTGCAGTGATGAAGCAAGGTTGGACCTGCGTGGGGTGTGCCTGAGATTGGGGTGGAGGTGGCGCTTGCCATCCTCGATTATCGAATGAGGCCCCCACGTGTGTCTTTCATCAGGGTCCGCAGCCAGGCACGCGCTGCATTGATGGCCGTTTGTAGACCAGCCAGTCCGCACCTTGACTTCTTAGATCACAGCGGTAGCCGAGCCCCGCCGATCGGTGCAGCTTGCAACTTCATGCCCACTTCGCAGTGGCGATCTTCCCCAAACGACGATCGTCAAGGCGGAGCATCGCTCGCAACTTGCGCGAAGCCAAAAATTCAGTTTGCATTGTCAAGGAAGCCCTTGTAGA
>NZ_JAATOM010000083.1 GCF_019207085.1 Variovorax sp. dw_308
CGGGCATGCCGGCGGCGTCGGCTTCCTGAAGTCGCCGGTGGGCTATGCGCTGCATGCGTTCTTCGGTGAGAACACGCTGCGCTCCGACCTTTCGATCTCGGTGCCGGAACTCGGCTCGCTGCTGGATCACACCGGGCCGGTGAAGGAAGCGGAGGCTTACGCGGCGCGGGTCTTCGGCGCGGACCACACCTACTTCGTGACCAACGGCACCTCGACCGCCAACAAGATCGTGTGGCACTCGATGGCCGGGCATGACGACCTGGTGATCGTCGACCGCAACTGCCACAAGTCGCTGCTGCACTCGCTCATCATGACCGGCGCCACGCCGATCTACTTCACGCCCGCGCGCAACGACTACGGCATCATCGGCCCGATCGGGCTGGACCAGTTCTCGCCCGAGGCCATCCGCCAGAAGGTCGCGGCCAGCCCCATCGCGCGCAACGCGAAGGGCAACGTGCGCATCGCCGTGGTCACCAATTCCACCTACGACGGCCTTTGCTACAACGCCGAGAAGATCAAGGCGGAGGTGGCCGACCAGGTCGATGCGCTGCACTTCGACGAAGCGTGGTACGCCTATGCCGCGTTCCATGAGTTCTATGAGGGCAGACATGCCATGGGCGTGCCGCGCGGCCATCCTCGCGCGGACCACACGCTGGTGTTCGCCACGCACTCCACGCACAAGCTGCTCGCGGCGTTCTCGCAGGCTTCGATGATCCACATCCAGGAATCGGAGAAACGCAAGATCGACACGACGCGTTTCAACGACGCCTTCATGATGCACGGGTCGACCTCGCCGCACTACGGCATCATCGCCTCGCTCGACGTCAGCTCGGCCATGATGGAAGGCCCCAGCGGCCGCGCGATCGTGCAGGAAACGCACGACGAGGCAACAAACTTCCGGCAGGCGATGGCCGCCATCGGCACCGGCTTCGGCGCTGACGAAGGCTGGTGGTTCAAGGTCTGGCAGCCCGAGAGACTGGACCTGGACAAACCGCTGAAGACCGCCGACTGGGTGCTCGACCCGAAGGCCGACTGGCACGGCTTCGGCAAGCTGGCCGACGACTACGTGATGCTCGACCCGATCAAGGTCACGCTGCTCACGCCCGGCCTCGGCAAGGGGGCGAAGCTGGACGAGACGGGCATTCCCGCCGCTGTCGTCACGAAGTACCTGTGGGAGCGCGGCCTGGTGGTCGAGAAGACCGGGCTCTACAGCTTCCTGATCCTGTTCTCGCTGGGCGTCACGCGCGGCAAGTGGAGCTCGATGGTCGACGCGCTGGTCGACTTCAAGACCGACTACGACCGCAACGCGCCGCTGGCGAAGACGCTGCCGGGCGTTGCG
>NZ_JAATOM010000084.1 GCF_019207085.1 Variovorax sp. dw_308
GGGGCATGCCGGCGGCGTCGGCTTCCTGAAGTCGCCGGTGGGCTACGCGCTGCATGCGTTCTTCGGTGAGAACACGCTGCGCTCCGACCTTTCGATCTCGGTGCCGGAACTCGGCTCGCTGCTGGATCACACGGGGCCAGTGAAGGAAGCCGAGGCCTATGCGGCGAAGGTCTTCGGCGCGGACCACACCTACTTCGTGACCAACGGCACCTCGACCGCCAACAAGATCGTGTGGCATTCGATGGCCGGGCATGACGACCTGGTGATCGTTGACCGCAACTGCCACAAGTCGCTGCTGCACTCGCTCATCATGACCGGCGCCACGCCGATCTACTTCACGCCCGCGCGCAACGACTACGGGATCATCGGCCCGATCGGGCTGGACCAGTTCTCGCCCGAGGCCATCCGCCAGAAGGTCGCGGCGAGCCCGATCGCGCGCAACGCCAAGGGCAACGTGCGCATCGCCGTGGTCACCAACTCCACCTACGACGGCCTTTGCTACAACGCCGAGAAGATCAAGGCGGAAGTGGCCGATCAGGTCGACGCGCTGCACTTCGACGAAGCGTGGTACGCCTATGCCGCGTTCCACGAGTTCTATGAGGGCAGACATGCCATGGGTGTGCCGCGCGGCCATCCGCGCGCGGACCACACGCTGGTGTTCGCCACGCACTCCACGCACAAGCTGCTCGCGGCTTTCTCGCAGGCTTCGATGATCCACATCCAGGAATCGGAGAAACGCAAGATCGACACAACGCGTTTCAACGACGCCTTCATGATGCACGGGTCGACCTCGCCGCACTACGGGATCATCGCGTCGCTCGACGTCAGCTCGGCCATGATGGACGGGCCCAGCGGCCGCGCGATCGTGCAGGAAACGCACGACGAGGCAACGAACTTCCGGCAGGCGATGGCCGCCATCGGCACCGGCTTCGGCGCTGATGAGGGCTGGTGGTTCAAGGTCTGGCAGCCCGAGAGACTGGACCTGGACAAACCGCTGAAGACCGCCGACTGGGTGCTCGACCCGAAGGCCGACTGGCACGGCTTTGGCAAGCTGGCCGACGACTACGTGATGCTCGATCCGATCAAGGTCACGCTGCTGACGCCCGGCCTCGGCAAGGGCGCGAAGCTGGACGAGACGGGCATTCCCGCCGCAGTCGTCACGAAGTACCTGTGGGAACGCGGCCTGGTGGTCGAGAAGACCGGGCTCTACAGCTTCCTGATCCTGTTCTCGCTGGGCGTCACGCGCGGCAAGTGGAGCTCGATGGTCGACGCGCTGGTCGACTTCAGGACCGACTACGACCGCAACGCGCCGCTGGCGAAGACGCTGCCGGGCATTGCA
>NZ_JAATOM010000085.1 GCF_019207085.1 Variovorax sp. dw_308
GCGCTGAGCAACGACGGCGCGGTGCTGTACGCCAACGACAACATCAAGCTGTCGGGCTACCAGTACTGCAGCCAGGCGGTGGCGCTGGCCGACAAGGGCGAGTTCCGCCAGAGCGTGCGCGCGGCCAGCAAGGCGCTGCATGTGGCGCAGGCCACCAACAACCCCGACCTTCAGGCCATGGCCAACCGCGACCTGGCCATCGTCTACAGCTACTCCGGCCAGCTCGACAAGGCCGAGGAATTCGCGCGCGAAGCGCTGCGCTACGAGGCCAAGGACCCCAAGCTCATCGTCGGCCCGGCGAACAAGGTGATCGGCGACGTGCAGACGCGCCGCGGCAACTATGCCGGCGCCGTGGCCAGCTACGAGACCGCGCTGGCCAACAGCTCCGAGCGCTATGCGCCGCTGGTGCAATCGTCGCTGGTCAACGCGCTGATCGAATCGGGCGACACCGCGCGTGCACGGCAATTGTTCGACCAACTCGCGCCGCCGGCCGAGCCCCAGCTCGCGGCCCAGCTCGAGCGCACCCGCGCGCGCCTGCTGCTGGCCGAGAAGAAGCCCGACGAAGCCGTGGCGCTGTACCGCCAGCTCACCACCCGTGCGGTGGGCACCGACTCGGGCTACTACCAGCTCTGGGCCTGGGACGGCGTGGCCCGCAGCGAACTGGCGCGCGGCGACAAGGCGGCCGCCTCCGTGGCGATGGGCAAGGCCCTGGCCAGCGTGGACGGCGTGCGCTCCAAGTTCCGCAGCGAGGAATTCAAGATGGGCCTGTTCTCCGACCTGCAGCAGGTGTTCGAGCGCGGCGTGAGCATCTACACCGATGTGGGCGATACGCGCGCGGCCTTCGAGGTGAGCGAGCGCAGCCGCTCGCGCGCCTTGCTCGACGCCGTGCGCGGCCGGGCCCGGGTCAGCGACGAGGCCACCGCCACCGCCGACCTGCCCACGCTGCAGCGCGCGCTCAAGCCCGATGAACGGGTGATCGAGTTCCACTCGCTGCCCGACCGGCTGCAGGTGTGGGTGGTGAGTTCTACCGAGATCAAGTCCTTCAGCGTGGCCGAGACGCGCGACGAGCTGAACGAACTGGTGGATGGTTTTAGGAACCAGGTGCTGCGCGCGCGCCGCACCACCGTCGTCAATGCCGAGAAGCTGGGCGCCGCGCTGCTCGGCCCGCTCGGGCTGCCGCCGGGCGTGCGGCTGATCATCGTGCCGCACGGGCCGCTGCACTACCTGCCGTTCCAGGC
>NZ_JAATOM010000086.1 GCF_019207085.1 Variovorax sp. dw_308
GCGAGGGTGGCGTTGATGGAGAAGTTGCCGGGGCGCGACCATGTGACGCCGAAGCCGCCGCCGCGCAGGCTGTGCCAGTTGGCGCCGTCGAAGATGGTCGGGCCCTTGACGGTCTTGCCGCGCGCCGCGTCGTAGAACAGGAAGGGCGTGAACTCGTCGTTGTACGACCAGCGCCATTCGACCGTGCCGATCACGCCCTGGTCGACCAGCACTTCGCCCGAGGGATAGGCCCGCACCGCGCGCGCGCCGCCGAGTGCCAGCTTCTCCGAGGAGTCCAGGTTCTTGCTGGCCCACTGCCCGCCCACGGAGACGTAGAACGAATGCCGCGGGATGATCGCCTGCAGCCGCGAGATCTGCGCCGTCAGCTTGGTGAAGTCGCCCTCGGTGTTGTGCCCGGCCTCCAGCTTGTCGTTCAGGAAGCTGGTCGGGTCGAGCAGGGTCAGGTCGCCGCGGTAGAAGTTGCCCGAGCTGGCGGTGTAGCCGCCGCCGAACAACTCGTCGCGCCGCTCCCAGGTCCAGCCCAGCCCGACGCCCTGGACGCGCTTGTGCGAGGTGACATCGACCGCGCGGTACTCGTCGGTCAGGTCCTTGCGGTCCATCGACAGGCGCAGGAACAGGTTCTGCTGGCGCTGGCGGATCAGTGGATAGTTCAGCGAGATGTCGTACACATCGGCCACGCCGTGCGCGTCCAGCGGCTCGAACTGCCCGCCGAGCTCGTAGTTCACCCGCGCCACGCCCATGCCCGCACGCAAGCCGCTGGTGCCGATCGGCGCCTCGTAGGAGAGCCGGCCGAACTGCAGCTCGTTGCTGTTGGACAGCAGCAGGCGCGCATCGAGGTTGTCCCCGATGCCCAAGGGGCTGAGCCAGCGCACCGTGCCGCCAGCGCGGTAGCGGCCCGATTCCTCCGTGCCGTTGTTGTCGGCCTCGGCCTGGAAGGCCCAGCGCCGCGCCGGCGTGACCTCCACCGTCAGGTCGCTGGTGCCGGGCGTCAGGCCCTCCTGCAGGCCCGAGCCCACGCGCGTGCCGGGCTGGTCGGACAGCAGCAGCATCGCGCGCTCGTAGCTTTTTGCATTGACGGCCTGGCCGGGCTGCAGGTCCGACAGGAAGCCGCGCACGCGCGCCTCGCTGATCGGCGCATCGGGGGCGACCAGCACATCGACCTTGCCCAGCTTGCCTTCGATCACGCTGATCTCGACGACGCCATCGCGCACCGTCTGCACCGGCACCACGGCCGT
>NZ_JAATOM010000087.1 GCF_019207085.1 Variovorax sp. dw_308
TAAGGATGGTCTGAACAACGGCGTCGGCGATGCTCTATGAAGCGCGCGAACTCACGATGCGAGATGGCAACCGTCCCAAGCCCGATTTCGCGTGCATCCGGGCTCGGAATTCGCCCGTTTTTTGCGCCGCCGCAGGCGCTTTGTCGCTCGGCGGGCGCACTCATCCCCGGGCTGCCTGCATCAGCTTGCCGCGCGTCATCCACAGGTTGGACAGAGCGAACAAGGTGACCAATTGCGCCGTGTTCTTCTTCAGCCCCCTGTAGCGCACCTTGAGGTAGCCAAACTGGCGCTTGATGACCCGGAATGGATGCTCCACCTTGGCCCTGACGCTGGCCTTGAGCTTCTCGGTCTTGTCGATCAGCGCATCAATCTCGTTGCCCTTGTCCAGCGCGCGGCGCTTGCCCGGGCGCATCGCCACGCGCCAGGTGACGCCAACGTTGGCGTCGGGACGCTTGTCAACGCCCTGATAGCCAGCGTCCCCGAAGGCCACTGTTTCATTGCCGTGCAGCAGCGCGTTGCCCTCGACCACGTCGTTCACGTTCGCCGCTGTGCCCCGGATGGTGTGCACCAGCCCTGAATCAGCATCCGCTCCAATGTGCGCCTTCATGCCGAAGTACCACTGGTTGCCCTTCTTGGCCTGATGCATCTCGGGGTCGCGTTGGCCGCCTGCGTTCTTGGTCGAACTGGGCGCGGCGATCAGCGTGGCATCAACCACCGTGCCCGCGCGCAGCATCAGCCCCTTGCCGCTGAGCATGTCGTTGATCACCGCCAGGATCTGCTCGGCCAGCTTGTGCTTTTCCAGCAGGTGGCGAAACCGCAGGATCGTGCTCTCGTCGGGCAGACGCGTCATCCAGTTGTCCAGGTGAGCGAACTCCCGGTACAGCGGCACGTCGTGCAGCGCTTCTTCCATGGCCGGGTCGCTCAGGCCAAACCATTGCTGCATGAAATGAAGGCGCAGCATCGTCTCCACGGCAAACGGCGGGCGTCCCTTCTTGCCTTCGGGTGCGAACGGCGCCACCAACGCCACCAGTTGCGCCCACGGCACCACGCGATTCATCTCCTCGAGGAACTCGCGCTTGCGCGTTCGCTTGGTGCTCAGGCTCAATCCCAGATCCGCTTGCTTCATGGTCATATCGTCGCCGCCGCTGCACGCTCAGATAAGCACGAAGGCGACCGGTTTATGCAGAGCGTCC
>NZ_JAATOM010000088.1 GCF_019207085.1 Variovorax sp. dw_308
GTCAGGAACGCATTGCGAAGCATGTGAAATTCGAACGTCGTGAGGCCCTTATCCTTCTTGCACAGAACGAGGTACGGGTCGTACAGGTCACGTAGTTCCTCCGTTGGAAGCACGTCAAGTGCGTCGACCAGCGTGGCGCCGGAGAGCGTGTCGTCCAAGATCACGAAGTTGTCGCGATAGTCGGGGTGCTCCCCAAGCCAATCCTGGATCTCAAGCCAGCGAGTTGACGCTCTTGGGCGCCATTTCGTTTGGCCGTCGTGATGCAGGTTCTCGATGACAAAGTCCAGGCCGCAAAGGTACAGGATGCTGGCCAGCGCATCCTCTGAGAAAAGACGACGCCAGGAGGTGGTCAGGACGATTTGAGGCCGAAACTCGTCCTGCACAGAACGCAGATAGCCGACGGCATGGGGGTCGAAGAGCTTCGTCCACATCGACCTTTGGTGATCGAGAACCGCCTGGAGATCACCGTCTTCGCGATAGATGTGTTGCACCGTGTCGAACACGCTGTCGGCGTTCACGCAGATCACATCATCGAAATCCAGGAAGAGCACGGGCCTTTCACTGCGCCGTGGGCATTTTTCCAGCGCGGCGCGTTGGCTCCCGATCTGGACGACCTGCAGGGCCTCCAATGCCTGGTCGGTTCGACCGAGCGAAAGCAGCGCTCGGGGCGTGGCATTGCCAAACGGCGCGAGCGTCGCATGGCAAAACCAGTCGATCGCTTTGTCGAGACCGCCCAGGATGCGTGCGGCTGCTTCCAGGATCTTCCGGCCGCAGGCCAAGTACAGCAGTGTCCACGGATCCTCCGAGGGCCTGCGAGTGGCGCGCCTGAAGGCTTGCACTTGCGAGTCAAACGCTTTCTCGCCGGTGGCACGACACCAGCCTTCAGATGTTTGCAGTTCGTCGAGCGTCATGTCGAGATCGAGGTGCGGGCCTGGCGAATGAGGTCCTCGAACGCAGCGGGACCGCAGACCTTTCGCGTGTGCTTCTTGCATACGCAGCGCAACCACTGTGGTGAAGGAACGATTTCGCCAGGGGC
>NZ_JAATOM010000009.1 GCF_019207085.1 Variovorax sp. dw_308
GCAACCGACCGCGCCGTCCGCGCAACCCGCGCAACCCGCGCGAGCGGCCGCACCGGCCGCTCAATCTGTAGCGCCGCCAGCCGCCCAATCTGCCGAACCGGAGGCGCCGAACACCGACTCCGCTCCGTTGCCCCGGCAATAAGACCGGGGCCGCCGTCGGACTGTGCGACCCGACCTCCAGTCACCGTCCCCGCAGCAGCGAGCCCGGGTCAGTTTGCCGGGGCGCTGCACCCCTTACGCGCCGGCCGTGCGAATCAGGTGTGCGTGAACGTCGGCTCGCGCTTGTTCACGAACGCGTCCATGCCTTCCTTCTGGTCGTTGGTCGCGAACAGCGAATGGAACAGTCGGCGCTCGAACATCACGCCGTCGCTGAGGCCACTTTCGAAGGCGCGGTTGACCGACTCCTTGGCCGCCATCACCGCTATGCGCGAGAAGCCCGCAATGACCAGCGCCGCGCCGAGCGCCTCGTCGGCCAGCTTGTCGAGGGGCACCACGCGGCTGACCAGGCCGGCGCGTTCGGCCTCGGCCGCGTCCATCATGCGGGCGGTGAGCGCCATGTCCATCGCCTTGCTCTTGCCGACCGCGCGCGGCAGGCGCTGCGTGCCGCCAGCGCCGGGGATCACGCCGATCTTGATCTCGGGCTGGCCGAACTTCGCGTTGTCCGCCGCGATGATGAAGTCGCACATCATCGCCAGCTCGCAGCCGCCGCCGAGCGCAAAGCCGGCCACCGCGGCGATCACGGGCTTGCGGATCGAGCGGATGATTTCCCAGTTGCGGGTGATGAAGTCGCCCTTGTAGACGTCGGCGAAGCTGTAGCTGGCCATGGCGCGGATGTCGGCGCCCGCTGCAAAGGCACGCTCGCTGCCGGTGACGATGATGCAGCCGATGGCTTCGTCGGCATCGAAGGCCTTGAGTGCGCTGCCCAACTCGGTCATCAATGCATCGTTGAGTGCGTTGAGCGCCTTGGGACGGTTCAGCGTGATAATGCCGACCGTGCCGGCCTCGGTGCGCACTTCGATGTTCTCGTAGCTCATGGTGGTCTCCGTTGGGATGGGGAGGAATGGGAGGGAATGGGGAAAGCGGGATCGAACGACTATAGCGAGACGGGGCAGCCCGCGCGGTGCACACTCGACGCTCTGCAAGAGGTGCCCCGATGAGCTTGATAACCGCCGTGCTGTTGTTCCTTCACTTGGCCTCGGCCGCCTTCTGGGTGGGCGGAATGGCGGTGATGCACTTTGCCGTACGCCCCGCGGCGGTGGCCGTGCTGGAGCCGCCGTTGCGCCTGCCGATGCTGGCCGCGGCGCTGGGGCGTTTCTTCGTGGGGGTGAACGTGGCGATCGTGCTGTTGCTGCTGAGCGGCTTCGTGATGATCACGTTCGCAGGCGGCATGGGCGCGGCGCGCTGGAACGTGCATGCGATGCTTGGAATCGGGTTGGTGATGATGGCCGTGTATGGCCACATCCGCTTTGGCATCTATCCGAAGCTGCGGCGCGCAATCGCGGTCAGGGAGTGGCCTGCCGCGGCCAAGCGGCTTCACTTGATCCGCATGCTGGTCGCGTTGAATCTCGTCCTCGGCGTGCTCGTGTTCGCGCTGGCCGTGGCCGGTCGCACGGGCTGAAGCGGGTCAGTCCACGAGCCAGGCCGAGAGCAGCGCGGGCTCTTGCGCGAACAGGCGCCAGGTCGTCAGGCCGGTGGGCAGCGTGAGCGGCAGCCGCAAGATGCGCCGGTCGCGCGCGACGATCGCTGTCATCTTCTTCTGCGGACCGAGGTAGAGCGCCAGGTCGTCCAGCTTGGTGATGCGCCAGGCCTGCGCGGGGTGGCCTTTTTTCGCGGGCACTTCAATGCCGATCCATTCGTCGTTGGCTGCGAAGCCGGCCTGCTCGGCCGCGCCGCCGCGCAGCACGACCTTCACTTGCACGCTGCCGTTCGTCTCGCTGACGCGCAGGCCCAGTTCCTGCGCGCGCTGCGACGGGTCGTCGAGCGCGGCCACGCCGTGTGCGCGCAGCAACTCCGACAGGGGCAGCTCGTCGGTGCCATGCACCCAGGCTGCCATCTCCTCGTCGAAGGTGCGGCCGCCGATGGCCAGCAACGCGCTGGCGAAGTCGGCCTCGGTGATCGGGCCGCCCGCGCTCACGTTCCACAACAGCCGCATCACATCGTCGAGCGAGCCATTGCCTTCGCGGCGCAGCGTGAGGTCGAAGCACAGTGCGACCAGCGAGCCCTTGGTGTAGTAGCTGATGGTGCTGTTGGGCGTCTGCTCGTCTTGCCGGTAGTACTTGATCCAGGCATCGAAGCTGGCCTGCGCCACCGACTGCACCAAGCGCCCGGGAGACTGCAGCACGCCGTTGATGGTCTTGTTGATGAGCCTCAGGTAGCCCGCGTTGTCGATGCGTTCCGCGCGGCGCAGCAGCAGGTCGTCGTAGTAGCTGGTGAAGCCTTCGAAGAGCCAGAGCAGTTCGGTGTGGTTCTCTTGCCCGTAGTCGTAGCGCGCGAATTCCGCGGGTCGCAGGCGCTTCACGTTCCACGTGTGGAAGTACTCGTGGCTGATCAGGCCCAGCAGCGTGGTGTAGCCCTCGGGCTGCTTGCGGGCTTCGAGTTGCGGCAGGTCGCGGCGGGTGCAGATCAGCGCGGTGGAATGGCGATGCTCGAGGCCGCCGTAGCCGTCGTCGACGGCGTTCAGCATGAACACGTAGCGGTCGAAAGGCGCGCTCGGACCGCCGCGCTTGCCGACCTTGTCGCCATGCCAGAAGCGCATCTCGGTCTCGCAGATGGCGCGGGTGTCGGCGATCAGCTTGTCGCCGTCGAAGGATGCGGTGGCGCCAGCGACCACGAAGCAATGCGGCACGCCGCAGACGCTGAAGTCGGCGCTCCAGAAGGCGCCCATCTCGACCGGCGAGTCGGCCAGTTCGTCGTAGTTGGCGGCCCAATGCAGGCCGAAACCCTGGGCGTCGGTCACCACGCCGTGCAGGGCGGTGGCGCAGGACCACTGTGCGCCGCCGGGCACGGGTTCGGGCGCGACGATCTCGATGCCGTGCGGGTTTTCGGTCTGCCCCTCGACACGCAGGCAAAGGCTGGTGCCATTGAAGAAGCCGCGGTCGGCATCGAGCCAGGCGGTGCGCACCGAATGGTCGTAGGCACAGACCTCGTAGCGCAGCACGAGCGTCTTGCCGGCGGCGCAGTCGACTTGCCAGCTGTGCTTGTCGAGCTGCTGAATGGCCAGCGCGCGGCGGCCTTGCGATGCGCTCAGCTTCTGCAGGTTCTTGGCGAATTCGCGGACCAGGTAGCTGCCCGGTATCCACACCGGCAGCGACACGCGCTGCAGCGCGGCCGGGCTGTCGATGGTGAGCGTGATGGCGAACAGGTGCGCGTGGCGGTCGGCGCATTCGACGCGGTAGCGCAGCGCCGGCGCTTTGCGGCGCGGGGTGGCAACGGCCGGCGCCATCAATTGGCCGCGGCGAGTTGTTTCTCGACCTGGGCTGCCGGAATGGCGCCCGGTGCGCGCGTGCCGTCCGCAAAGATAAGCGTGGGCGTGCCCGTGATGTTGTACTTGCGGCCGAAGGCGACGTTGCGCTCAAGCGCCGCCGTGTCGCAGTTGGCGGGTGCGTCCTGCGGCTTGACCTCGCCGGACATCCAGTCGTTCCAGCTCTTCGCCTTGTCCTTGCTGCACCAGATGTTCTTCGACTTGACGGTCGAATCCGGGCCCAGGACCGGGTAGAGGAACAGGTAGACGGTGACGTTGTCGACGTTCTTCATGTCGCGCTCGAAGTGCTTGCAGTAGCCGCAGTTCGGGTCCTCGAACACCGCCAGCTTGCGCTTGCCGTTGCCGCGCACGATCTTGAAGGCGTCGTTGACGGGCAGCTTGTCGAAGGCGACTTCGCTGAGCTTCTCGACGCGCTCCTCGGTCAGGTTGCGGCGCGCCTTCACGTCGATCAGGTTGCCCTGCAGCAAGTAGTTGCCGTCGGCGTCGGTGTAGAAGATCTCGAAGCCGTTGATGCGCACTTCGAAGAGGCCCGGCATCGGCGACTTGGTGATCTCGTCGATCTTGGCGAATTGCGGGATGCGTGCGGCCAGGTTCTTGCGGATCTCGGCTTCGCCGGCGTGTGCCTGCAGCGTGACGGCAAGAACACTGCCGAAGGCCAGGGTAGCGAGGAGGTTGCGAGCGAGCTTCATCATGGTTGGACTTGTTGGTGGATCAGCGAAGGCCCATGGCCTGCCGGGCGATCCAGTTCTTGAGCAGTTGGGTCTGGTTGAAGCCGCGCATGCCCCAGTTGCGCAACGTGGGGATTGGATCCACGGTCTGCGAAAAAAGTTGCTGGAGACCGTCGGTGGTGAGGCTCATCGCCAGCACGTCGGCACGGCGGGCGCGTTCGTAGCGGCGCAGCAGGCGCGGGTCCCCCACGCTGCGCCAGTATTCGCGGTCTTTGAGGACGCCGGCCAGTGCGGCGGCGTCGGCCAGGCCGAGGTTCAGGCCCTGGCCGGCCAGCGGGTGCACGGTGTGTGCGGCATCGCCGGCCAGGGCCCAGGACTTGCCGTCCGGGAAGGCGCCGGTCCAGCGGTCGGCCATGGCGCGCTGCAGCGGCCAGGCGGCGCGTTCGCTGGTGAGCGTGAGGGCGCCGAGGGCGTTGCGCGTGGCCTGGCCCAACGCCGCCGCGAACTGGGCGGCGTCCTGCGCCATCAGTTCGGGCGCGCGGAACTGGTCGACCGACCACACCAGCGCCACCTGCCGGCCGGCCGCGCCGCCGAGGGGCAGCAAGGCCAGCACCTCGCCCTTGTCGTTGAACCATTGGCGGGCCATGCCATCGTGCGGGCGCTCGGCTTCGAGGCGGGCCGCAATGGCGTGCTGCGGGTAGCGGGTGACCTCATAGCGCACACCCAGGCCCTCGCGCGTCGCGCTGCCCTTGCCTTCGCAGACCACGGTCAGTGCGGCCGGGACCGGAGTTTCACGCACGTCGATCATGGGCTGGAAGCGCACGGCATCGGCCAGCTGGCGTTCCAGCGCGGGCACATCGACGATCCAGGCCAGCGCGTCGACCTTCTGGCGCTGCGCATCGAACTGCACGCGCCCGCCGTCGTCGCCATGCACCTGCATCTCGCGCACGGCGGTAGCGTGCGCATCGTCGGGCCAGGCGCGCAGCGATTCGAGCATGGTGCGCGAGGCGGTATTGAGCGCATAGGCGCGCACGTCGTCCTGGCTCGAGCGGGTCGCCGGCGCGACGAGGGCTACGCGCACGCGCTCGCGCGCGAGCAGAAGCGCCAGTGTGCGGCCGACGATGCCGGCGCCGCGAATGCAAACCTCGGGGGGAAGAGCCATCGCGGGATTGTAGGAGTTGGGGCTGGGCGGCGTGGACTGCGGGAGAATCCCGCTTCTTCCCCAAGGATCCATTCGTGACATCTGCCGCCTTCGATCTCCAGGCCACCATCGCCCGTCTTCTCGTCTACCCGGTCAAGTCTTGTGCCGGGGTGGACCTGCCGGAAGTGCTGCTGACCGAAACCGGCCTGGAGTTCGACCGCGCCTGGATGGTGGTCGACGCCGGGGGCGAGTTCGTCTCGCAGCGGGAACTGCCCCGGATGGCGCTGATCCAGCCCAAGCTCAAGCAGTTCGAGATGGTGCTGCGCGCCCCCGGCATGCTGGCGCTGCACGTCGCCTACGACCGGGTCGAGCAGCCGATGCGCGTGCGGGTGTGGAGCGACGAGGTGGCGGCCTACGACATGGGCGACGTCGCGGCCCAGTGGTTCAGCGATTTCCTCTCGGAGCCCGGAAAGCCGCAGAAGCTGCGCCTGGTGCGCTTCGACCCAGAGCACAAGCGCATCTCCAGCCTGAAGTGGACCGATGGTGTCGAGGCCCAGAACCAGTTTGCCGATGGCTTTGCGTTGCTGGTGGCGAGCGAGGCGTCGCTGGCGGAGCTCAACGAGAAGCTGGTCGCCGAGGGCCACGAGGCAGTCGTCATGGAACGGTTCCGGCCCAACATCGTGCTGGCCGGTGTCGAGGCACAGGACGAGGACCGCCTGGAGACCATGCACATCGCGACGGGCGAGGGCGAGGCGCTGCTGCAGCCGGTCAAGCCCTGTCCGCGCTGCCCGATGCCCGACATCGATCCCAAGACCGCCATCAGCAGCCCCGAGGTGGGCGACATGTTGCGCACCTACCGGCAGAATGCGCGCGTCGACGGTGCGGTCACCTTCGGCATGAACGCGATCGTGCTGCAAGGCATCGATTACATGCTGAAGGTCGGCCAGCCTGTCGCGGCCAACTACCGCTTCGAATAGCCGTAACGTGCCCAATGCCCCGGCCGCTAAAATCGCCGGCTCCCCAGATTCCCTGAAAGAACCCCGCCATGAGTCTCCAGTGCGGCATCGTCGGCTTGCCGAACGTCGGCAAGTCCACCCTTTTCAACGCATTGACCAAGGCAGGCATCGCGGCGGAAAACTATCCCTTCTGCACCATCGAGCCGAACACCGGCGTGGTGGAAGTGCCTGACCCGCGCCTGGCGCAGCTCAGCGCGATCGTCAAGCCCGAGCGCATCGTGCCGGCCATCGTCGAGTTCGTCGACATCGCAGGCCTCGTGGCGGGTGCGAGCACCGGCGAAGGTCTGGGCAACAAGTTTCTCGCCCACATCCGCGAGACCGATGCCACGGTCAACGTGGTGCGCTGCTTCGACGACGACAACGTGATCCACGTGGCCGGCAAGGTCGACCCGATCTCCGACATCGAAGTGATCCAGACCGAGCTCTGCCTGGCCGACCTCTCGACGGTCGAGAAGGCCTTGCACCGCCACACCAAGGTGGCGCGTTCGGGCGACAAGGACGCGCAGAAGCTAGTCGGCCTGCTGGAGCGCTGCCAGAAGGCGTTGAACGAGAACATCCCGGTGCGCGCGCTCGAGTTCTCGAAGGAAGAGATGCCGCTGGTCAAGTCCTTCACGCTGATCACGGCGAAGCCGGCGATGTTCGTAGGCAACGTGTCGGAGACCGGCTTCGATAACAACCCCTACCTCGACCGCCTGCGCGAATATGCCGCCAGGCAGGGCGCGCCCGTCGTCGCCATCTGCGCCAAGATCGAAGCCGAACTCGCCGACATGGACGACGAGGACAAGAAGATGTTCCTTGCCGAGATCGGCCAGGACGAGCCGGGCCTCAACCGCCTAATCCGCGCCGCGTTCAAGCTGCTGGGCCTGCAGACCTACTTCACCGCCGGCGTGAAGGAAGTGCGCGCCTGGACCATCCACATCGGCGACACCGGCCCGCAAGCCGCCGGCGTGATCCACGGCGATTTCGAGAAGGGCTACATCCGCGCCCAGACCATCGCCTTCGACGACTACATCGCCTTCAAGGGCGAGCAGGGCGCGAAGGACGCGGGCAAGATGCGCAGCGAAGGCAAGGAATACGTCGTCAAGGATGGCGACGTGATGAACTTCCTGTTCAGCCCTTGATGCGATTGCGGCCTCGTTCGCAGGGCCGCTTTCTTCTATTTGGCGACGACCAGCCGCAAGCCGCTGGTCACGCTCGCCACCGCCGCGAAGGCCGCGCCCAGCCACAGCGCATTCGTTGCGCCGTGCACGCCGGCCAGGCTGAAGCACAGCGCGGTCAATGCGGCGCCCGTGGCCTGGCCCAGCAAGCGTGAAGTGGCGATGGTCCCGCTCGCACCGCCGGCACGCTCGGGCGGTGCGGCCGACATGAGGGCGCGCAGGTTGGGTGCCTGGAAGAAGCCGAAGCCCGCGCCGCAGATCGCCATGCGGATCGCGATGTCGAGCACGCTGGGGTCGGCCGGCAGCAGCGCCAGCGAGACCATGCCCGCGCTCAGCACGGCGAGGCCGATGCCACCCAGCATCCCCGGCGGATAGTGGTCGGCGAGCCGGCCCGCGAGCGGCGCGGCAAAGGCCACCACCAGCGACCACGGCGACATCAGGAAACCCGTGTCGACCTGGTTGCGATGCAGCACGCCTTCGAAGTAGAACGGTAGAGAGACGAAAGCCAGCCCCTGCGCGGCAAAGGTGCAGACCGAGGTGATCGACGACAGCGCGAAGGCTGGGCGTCGGAACAAATCGACCGGCAGGATCGGCGAGGGCCGGCCATGCTCGCGTCGCACCAGCAGCATGCCGAACACCAATGCCACCGCGAGCGCGCCCAGCCACCAGCCCATCGGCTCGCGCTGCGCGGCCGAACCCAATGCGAGGATCAGCGCCGTGAAGGCCACCACGTTGTAGACGGCCGCGAGCTTGTCGAAGCCGTGCGTGCCGCGCGGCGAGGCCGGCAGAGACGGCATGGCGACCGCCAGCGCTGCAATGCCGAGCGGCACGTTGATGCCGAACAGCCACGGCCATGGCGCAACGCTCAGCACCAGCGAGGCCACGCTCGGCCCGACCGCGAAGCCGATGCCCACCACCAGCGCATTGAGGCCCACGCCGCGGCCGAGCCGATGCGGCGGATAGATGAAGCGCAGCAGTGCGGCATTCACGCTCATGATTCCGCTGGCGCCGAGGCCCTGCAGCGCGCGTGCGGCCGCGAGTGCAGGCAGCGTGGTGGCGAGCGCGCAGGCCAGCGAGGCGAGCGTGAAGATCGCGAGCCCGCCGATGTAGATGCGCCGGTGCCCCACGATGTCGCCCAGCGCCGCGAGCGGCAGGATGGTCGCGACCATCGCGAGCTGGTAGGCGTTGATGACCCAGACCGAGGCCGCCGGCGCGGCCAGCAAGTCGGCCGCGATCGCGGGCAGGGCGGTGTTGGCGATGGCCGTGTCGAGCGTGGCCAGCAGAACGGCCACCATGATTGCGGCGAGGGCGCGGCGGCCGCGGGGCGTGAGTGCATCGGCCGATGCGTTGTAGAGAGTCGACGGGCGATCCATGAGGGCGCAGGGTGATGCGACCGGAATGCCGCGTGTGGCATCGATGGTAGCGGTGCACCGTTCATCGCGTCGGCGAGCGCTTCGGCACACGCTGACATAGACTGCGCCGTCCCATCAGGCCCCCGTCCATGCTCACCGTCCATCACCTCAACAACTCGCGCTCGCAACGCGTCCTCTGGCTGCTCGAGGAACTCGGCCTTCCGTACGAGATCGTGCACTACCAGCGCGATGCGAAGACGATGCTCGCGCCGCCCGAACTGAGCAAGGTGCATCCGCTGGGCAAGTCGCCTGTAGTGACCACTGACGACGGCCTGGTGCTGGCCGAATCGGGCGCGATCATCGAGACGATCATCGAGCGCTTCGGCCAGGGCAGGTTGGCGCCGGTGGCAGGTTCACCGGAGGCAGTGCGCTACCGCTATTGGCTGCACTTCGCCGAAGGCTCGGCCATGTCTCCGCTGCTGATGAAGCTGGTCTTCGATCGGATCGAGAGCAGCGACATGCCCTTCTTCGCCAAGCCGATCGCGAAGGGCATTGCCGACAAGGCGAAGAGCCGGTTCGTCATGCCGAACATCGCAGCCCATCTCGACTTCATGGAAGGCGAATTGGGCAAGAGTGAATGGTTTGCTGGCGATGCGTTGACCGGTGCGGACATCCAGATGAGCTTTCCCGTTGAAGCCGCCAAAGCGCGCGGCGGGCTGGATGCATCGAGGCCGAAGTTGATGGCGTTCCTTGAACGCATTCACGCGCGCCCGGCGTACCAGCGTGCGCTGGAGCGCGGCGGGCCTTACGGACTGTTGAGTTGAGCTGAACTCAGCTCGGCCAGATATACAAGAGGGCCACCGTCATCGTCAGGTAGCGCGCAAACTTGCCGATGGCCATGTAGAAGACGCATGGCCAGAACGGCAGCTTGAGCCACCCGGCCACGGCGCAGAGCGGGTCGCCGACAAGCGGCAACCAGGCGAGCAGGCAGGCCTTGGGCCCCAGCCTTTCGAGCCAGCCCAGCACGCGCACGTGATGCTTGGAGTGTGAGTACTTATCTGCAATCTCGTGCGCGCCGTAACCCATCCACCAGTCGACCGCGCCGCCCAGCGTGTTGCCTGCGGTCGCCACGAAGATCGCGGGCCAGAACATGTCGGGGCTGAGCCTGAGCAATCCGAACAGCGCGGGCTCCGAGCCCAGCGGCAACAACGTAGCCGAAACGAACGAAACAAAAAACAGCGACGACAGGCCGTACTGCGGAAGCGCCAGCAACGCGAGGAGGGAGTCGAACCATGCTTGCATGTGCGCAGGAGTATAGGAACGTGTCGCAATATCGGCGTGTGGGAAAACGCGAGATGCGCATGTCAAGCGAATGAACGATAGCCATGACGGCGCATTCTGTTTCAGTCTCTGAAATCGAGCGCCAGTACAATCGTGCCTCATTTTTCAGCAGCCCCCGCTCGCTCCCCTTCCTCCTCCCACCATGCAGATCGGCCCTATCGCGCTGGAAAACCGCCTGTTCGTCGCGCCCATGGCCGGCGTGACCGACCGGCCGTTCCGCATGCTGTGCCGCGAACTGGGGGCGGGCTACGCGG
The DNA here is from genome assembly GCF_019207085.1 of Variovorax sp. dw_308. Lineage (GTDB taxonomy): Bacteria > Pseudomonadota > Gammaproteobacteria > Burkholderiales > Burkholderiaceae_C > Variovorax. Next base: position 10,411 of record NZ_JAATOM010000009.1, read on the forward strand.
TGAGCGAAATGGTGACCTCGCGCAAGGAGTTGTGGAACACGCTCAAGACCTCGCGCCGCGCCAACCATGAGGGCGAGCCCGGCCCGATCGCAGTGCAGATTGCCGGTACCGAAGCGGCCATGATGGCGGAGGCCACCGCCTACAACATCGACCGCGGCGCGCAGGTCATCGACATCAACATGGGATGTCCGGCCAAGAAGGTCTGCAACAAGTGGGCCGGTTCCGCATTGATGCGCGACGAGCCGCTGGCGCTGGAAATCGTGCAGGCAGTGGTCGATGCGGCGGCGCCGCATGGCGTGCCGGTGACCCTGAAGATGCGCACCGGCTGGAGTGCGGACCATCGCAACGCGGTCAAGCTGGCGCGCGATTTCGAAGCGGCCGGCGTGCAGATGCTCACCGTGCATGGACGCACGCGCGAGCAGGGCTACAAGGGCGACGCCGAGTACGACACCATCGCGGCGGTCAAGGCCGCGGTGCGTGTGCCGGTGGTGGCCAACGGCGACATCACGTCACCGCAAAAGGCGCGCGATGTGTTGGCGCTCACTGGCGCGGATGCGGTGATGGTCGGACGCGCTGCGCAAGGACGGCCATGGATCTTTCGCGAGATCGCGCACTACCTGGCCACGGGCAGCGAACTCGCGCCGCCGCTCGTCGCGGAAGTGCGGCGCCTGATGCTCGACCACCTGCAGGCGCACTACGCGCTCTACGGCGAGTTCAGCGGTGTGCGCACCGCGCGCAAGCACATCGGCTGGTATGTGCGCGCGCTGCCGGGGGGCGAAGCCTTCCGCGCCCACATGAACACCCTCGACGACTGCGCCTTGCAACTGCGTGCGGTCGCGGACTTTTTTGATGCGCTTGCGGTCCACACGGACCGCATGCCAGCCCGGGGCGCGGACGAAGATCTGCTCCCGGACGAGGAGGCGGCCACTGCCGCCGGATGAGTGAGAAGAAGAGAACCCCGACATGAGCAAAAAACAAATTGAAGACTGCGTGCGCAGCAGTCTGGAGACCTACTTTCGCGATTTGCGCGGCACCGAGCCTGACGGCGTGTACGACATGATCGTGCAGGTGGTGGAGAAACCGCTGCTCGACGTGGTGATGACACGCGCCGAAGGCAACCAGTCGCGCGCCGCGCAATGGCTGGGTCTCAACCGCAACACGCTGCGGAAAAAGCTTGTCGAGCACAAGCTCCTCAAATAACAACCAAACCTGATTCATGGCACTGACCGCACTGCTTTCCGTTTCCGACAAGACCGGCATCCTCGAATTCGCGCAAGCGCTCGACGCACTCGGCATCCGACTCCTCTCCACCGGTGGCACCGCAAAATTGCTGGCCGATGCCGGCCTGCCGGTGACCGAGGTGGCCGACCACACCGGCTTTCCGGAAATGCTCGATGGCCGCGTGAAGACGCTGCATCCCAAGATCCATGGTGGCCTGCTCGCGCGCCGCGATGTGCCAGCGCACGTGGCCGCCATCCAGGAGCACGGCATCGACACCATCGACCTGCTGGTGGTGAACCTCTACCCTTTCGAAGCCACGGTAGCCAAGACCGGCTGCACGCTGGAGGACGCCATCGAGAACATCGACATCGGCGGCCCGGCCATGGTGCGCAGCGCGGCCAAGAACTGGAAGGACGTCGGCGTGCTCACCGACGCCTCGCAATACCCGGGCGCGCTGGCCGAACTGAAGGCCGACGGCAAGCTCAGCGACAAGACGAAGTTCACGTTGTCGGTGGCCGCGTTCAATCGCATCGCCGACTACGACGGCGCCATCAGCGACTACCTCTCGGGCATCGACTTCGACGCCAGCGTGGGCCAGCCATCGCCGAGGCGCTCGCTGTTCCCGGCGCAGAGCAACGGCCGCTTCATCAAGCTGCAGGACCTGCGCTACGGGGAGAACCCGCACCAGCAAGCCGCGTTCTATCGCGACCTGTACCCGGCGCCAGGCTCGCTCGTGAGCGCGAAGCAGTTGCAGGGCAAGGAACTCAGCTACAACAACATCGCCGATGCCGACGCGGCCTGGGAATGCGTCAAGAGCTTCGACGTGCCGGCCTGCGTGATCGTCAAGCACGCAAACCCGTGCGGCGTGGCCATCGGCGCGAATTCGCTCGAGGCCTATTCGAAGGCCTTCAAGACCGATCCGACCTCGGCCTTCGGCGGCATCATTGCCTTCAACCGTACGGTGGATGTCGCGGCCGCGCAGGAGATCAACAAGCAGTTCGTCGAAGTGCTGATGGCGCCGGGCTACACGCCGGAAGCGCTGGAAGTGTTCAAGGCCACCAAGGCCAAGCTCAACGTGCGCATTCTCGAGATCGCCTTGCCGCCTGGCGGCGCGACGGATTGGGACAACGGGCGCAACGCGGTGGATGTGAAGCGCATCGGCTCGGGTCTCTTGATGCAGACGGCGGACAACCGCGTGCTCGCGGAAAGCGAACTCAAGGTGGTCAGCAAGAAGCAGCCGACGGCCGAGCAGTTGCAGGACCTGCTGTTCGCCTGGAAGGTCGCCAAGTACGTGAAGAGCAACGCCATCGTCTTCTGTGCGGGCGGCATGACGATGGGTGTCGGCGCGGGCCAGATGAGCCGGCTCGACTCGGCGCGCATCGCCAGCATCAAGGCCGAGCATGCGGGGCTGTCGCTGGCAGGCACCGCGGTGGCGAGCGATGCGTTCTTTCCGTTCCGCGATGGACTCGATGTCGTTGTCGATGCGGGTGCGACGGCTGTGATTCAGCCAGGTGGGTCTATGCGCGACCAGGAAGTGATCGATGCTGCGGATGAGCGTGGCGTCGTGATGGTCCTGAGCGGCGTTCGCCACTTCAGGCACTGAAACTTCGCCGCTCGGCTACTGCGCGGTCGCAGGGCGGCGTTGAGCATCCTCACGTACTTGAGTACGTTCCGGTCCCTGCGCTGCGTTCGCCTTGCCCTGCAACCGCTCGCTACGCCGCTCGGCGAAGTTTTTGCGCCAGTCTCGGACGGTGCGTCCTCTGCTGTGAGGGGCGCGCTTACAGCGCCTTGAAGGTCTCGCGTGCCGCCTCGATGGTGGCGGCGATGTCTTCGTCGCTGTGAGCGGCGCTCACGAAGCCGGCCTCATACAACGCGGGCGCGATGTAGACGCCACGGTCCAGCAGGCCGTGGAACAGGGTGTTGAACTTCTTGTTGTCGGTGGTCATCACCGTTGCGTAGTTCTGCGGCAGTTGGTCGAACAGGAAGAAGCCGAACATGCCGCCTTCGCTGTCGGCGCTGAAGGGCAGGCCTTCGGCCGCGGCGGCGGACTTCAGGCCGTCGATCAATGAGCGCGTCTTCAAGCCCAGTGCTTCATAGAAGCCGGGCTTGGCGATTTCCTTGAGCGTCGCGAGGCCGCAGGCCGTGGCCACCGGGTTGCCGGAGAGCGTGCCGGCCTGGTAGACCGGGCCGAGCGGGGCCAATTGCTCCATGATGGCGCGCGGTCCGCCGAAGGCCGCGAGCGGCATGCCGCCGCCGATGACCTTGCCGAGCACCGTGAGGTCCGGCGCGATGCCGAGCACGCCTTGTGCGCCATGCAGGCCCACGCGAAAGCCCGTCATCACCTCGTCGAACACCAGCAGCGCGCCATGCTGCGTGCACAACTCGCGGCAGCGCCTGGCGAACTCGGGCGTGGCGCGCACAAAGTTCATGTTGCCCGCAATGGCCTCGATCATCAGGCAGGCCAACTCGTGGCCGTGCAACGCAAAGGCTTCTTCCAGTTGCGCGAGGTTGTTGTATTCGAGGACCAGCGTGTGTTGCACGACTTCTGGCGGCACGCCCGCGGAGGTCGGGTTGCCGAAGGTCGCGAGGCCGGAGCCGGCCTTGACCAGCAGCGCATCGGCATGGCCGTGATAGCAGCCTTCGAACTTGATGATGTACTTGCGGCCGGTGGCGCCCCGCGCCAGGCGCAGCGCGCTCATCGCAGCCTCTGTGCCGGAACTCACGAGGCGCACCATTTCCATCGAGGGCACCAGCGCGAGGATGGCCTCGGCCAGTTCGATCTCGCGTTCGGTGGGCGCCCCATACGAGAAGCCTTCGAGCACGGCCTTCTGCACCGCCTCGACCACGGCCGGATGGCCATGCCCCAGGATCATCGGACCCCAGGAGCCGATGTAGTCGATATAGCGCTTGCCGTCCGCATCCCAGAAGTACGCGCCCTGCGCGCGGGTGATGAAGCGGGGCGTGCCGCCCACGGCCTTGAAGGCTCGGACGGGTGAATTCACGCCACCAGGAATCACGGCGCGGGCGCGCTCGAAAAGTATGTCGTTGCGGTCAGTCATGGGCGTGGATTCTCGCCCTTGCGGCGCGAGCGGGTGTCAGTGCCGCGTATCGTGCGGCGGCAATGCGAAGTCGATCGGATCTGCGGGACCCGCGTCGCCATCTTCCTCATCGTCTTCCTCGGTCTGCGCCCAGAACAGCCGGTCCGGCAGCACGTGGCCCATGCCGGGGCGGAAGCCGGCGTCGAGGCAGCGGTCCATGTAGCTCAGCGCCTCGGCGGTGGCGGCGGTGAGGTCGGTGCCGCTCGCAAGCAGCGCGGCCAGCGCGGCCGACAAGGTATCGCCCGCGCCCGAGAACACGGCTTCGAGCCTTTCGTATTTCTCGTTGGCCAGGACGGCTTGCGGCGAGGCCAATACGTTGTCGAAAAACTGGTCGGGCAGTACGATGCCCGTCACGAGCGTGTAAGGCACGCCGTGTTCGCCAGCAGCCCGGGCAATGTCACGTGCCGTGGGGCTGCGATCACCGGTCCAGTCGGGGAGCAGCCAACGCCACAGCGTGCTGTGGTTGCCGACCAACACCGTGGTCTGCGGCAGCAGCAGGTCGCGGAAGGCATCGTGATAGGGCTCGATCTGGTTTTCTTCCCACCATGAAAGGTTGGGCATGTAGGCAACCAGCGGCAGATCGGGATAGTCGCTGGCAGTTTCCGCAATCGTGCTGAGGTTCTCGGGGGTGCCGACGAAACCGACCTTGATCAGTCGCACCTCCACGTCCTCAAGAATGGCGCGGGCTTGTTCGGCAACGGCCTCTTCGTCAAAAGGGAAGTGCTCGAAGATTTCCGCGGTGTCGCGTGCGTAGGCGCCGGTGACCACGGGGAGCATGTGCGCACCGACCGAAGCCATCGCCAGCGCATCGCCGGCGAGGCCGCCGGCGCCACTGGGATCGCTGGCATTGAAGACCAGCACGCAGGGCGGGTTGAGGTCCTCCTCCGACGCCAGGTTTTCGTCGTCGGAGGCCCCGGTAAGATCGGCCGCATCACTCGCGGCTCGTGAAGGTAATAGGTAAGTTTTCATGCGCCGTGGTGAGTCACCTCGATGGTGGCATAAGTGAGACGCTTGTCACAGGGAACTGTGAAACGTCTAGATACAATCGTTGCATTCTATGAACAGGGACTTTAAGCTGCGATGAATACGAAAACCTGGATGTGCCTGATTTGCGGGTGGATCTACGACGAAGCGACAGGGGTGCCGGAGGACGGTATTGCGGCTGGTACAGCCTGGGCTGAGGTCCCCATGAATTGGACTTGCCCGGAGTGTGGCGCTCGCAAGGAAGACTTTGAAATGGTTGAAATCTGAAGCATGGCATAGGGCTGCGCTTCATGAAGCGCCGAACGTATCGGCGCGGTATTGATCGAAGTCTCTATATGAGGAGCGTGCGCCATGAGCACCCATGCATCCGGTTACAAAGTGCTGGTGATTGATGACAGCAACACGATTCGGCGCAGCGCCGAGATCTTCCTCAAGCAGGGTGGCCACGAAGTGCTGTTGGCCGAAGACGGATTCGATGCACTCTCCAAGGTCAACGACCACAAGCCGCACCTGATCTTCTGCGACATCCTGATGCCTCGCCTCGACGGATATCAGACCTGCGCCATCATCAAGCGCAACGCCCAGTTCTCCTCCGTGCCGGTCGTCATGCTGTCCTCCAAGGACGGCGTGTTCGACAAGGCGCGCGGTCGCATGGTCGGCTCGCAGGACTACCTCACCAAGCCTTTCACCAAAGACCAGCTGCTGCAAGCCGTGCAGCAGTTCGGCCTCGTTCAAACGGAAGCCCTCTGATGGCCATTCACAAAGTACTCGTGGTTGACGACTCGAAGACGGAACTGATGTTCCTCTCCGACATGTTGCAGAAGAACGGCTTTGCCGTGAAGACGGCGGAGAACGCCGACGACGCCATGCGCCGCCTCGAAGAAGAGCGTCCCGACCTGATCCTGATGGACGTGGTGATGCCCGGCCAGAACGGCTTCCAGTTGACGCGCGCCATCGCACGCAACCCGAAGTACGAGAACCTGCCGATCATCCTGTGCACGAGCAAGAACCAGGAAACGGACCGCGTATGGGGCATGCGCCAGGGGGCGAAGGACTACATCGTCAAGCCCGTCGTTGCGGCAGAGTTGATGTCCAAGATCAGCGCCCTCGCCTGAGGCGAAGCCATGGCCAATCGCGACGCCCTGCGCGCATTTCAATCCCGCCTTGCGGGTCGCCTGCAAGCGGCGCGCAGCACCGGTGTGTCGGCCTCGTGGCTGGCCGTCGAGGCGGGGGATGCCAGGTACCTCTTTCCGCTCGGGCATGCGGGCGAAATATTCCCGTGGACACAACCGCAGCCGGTGCCCTACACCGAGCCGTGGTTCCTCGGCGTGGCCAACCTGCGCGGCGGGCTCTATGGCGTGGTGCAGTTGTCCACCTTCGCCACCGGCCAGCGCAGCGCCGCGGCGGTGACGGAAGCGACCCGGGCGCAGTCGCGGCTGGTGGCGCTCAACGAACTGCTGGAAGTCAATTGCGCGTTGCAGATCGATCGCCTGATCGGCCTGCGCGGCGTGGAAGCCTTCACCGATGCCGCAGCCCCGGATGCCGACGCGCCGGGCTGGATGGGACACGCCTACATCGACGCCGATGGCGCCAGGTGGCAGGAAGTCAACCTGCAAGCCCTTTCGCAACAACCTGAATTCCTGAGCATCGGCGCTGCCTGACGGCTGGCCGGACATTGAAATCAAAAGAGGACTGACCGTGAGCCCCATCGCCGAAAAGTTCAAGAAACTCCTACCCACCCACGACGACAGCGTGGCGGTTCGCGCCGACGGCGCCCCGCTGCCCGACGATGTCGAGATCGTCGAGCCGATGGACGAAAAAACCGTGCATGTGCATCGCGACGCCATGGCCCCGACCACGCATGTCGCGGGTGAGCCCGTCCCTGCGGCCAACGATGCGCCGGTGACTGGCGACGCCGCGCCGATCGAGCCGACGATGGAGCCCCTGGTGGCGCCTTCGATGGAGCCGTCGATGCCTGTGGAGCCGATGTTGGTCGCCCCAGCCGCCGCAGCCAGCGCCGCCCCGACGGGCGAGCCGCCGCGCTCCAACTCGGCGCGCCAGCAGCGCATCCTGGCCGCCGCGCTGGCCGGCGTGGTGCTGTTGCTGCTGCTGGTTGCGGGTTCCTCGATTCTTCGCGCCGAACGCCTGGCGCAACAGGTGGCGGCCACTGGCCAGTCGCTGATGCAGTCGCAACGCCTGGCCAAGTCGGTCTCGCAGGCGCTGGTGGGCAGCGTGCCGGCCTTCGCCGAAGTGAAGGACAGCGCCGACGACTTGTCGCGTCGCGTGCAGGGCCTGGCCAACGGCGACGAATCGCTCAAGCTGGAGCGCGTGGGCAGCCAGTACGACGAGGAGTTCGCGAAGATCACGCCGCTGGTCCAGCGTGCGGATGCCAGCGCCAAGGCGGTGCTGTCGCAGCAGAAGATCCTGACCCAGGTGGGCACCGCGCTGCGCGGCATCAACCGCCAGTCCTCCGACCTGCTTGAAATGGCCGAGACCGTGGCCTCGCTGAAGATGCAGCAGAACGCCACCATCCCCGAGATCTCGGCCGCAGGCCAGCTCGTGATGCTGACGCAGCGCATCGGCAAGTCGGCCAACGAATTCCTGACGGTTGAAGGCGTGAGCCCCGACGCCGTGTTCCTGCTGGGCAAGGACCTGAACACTTTCCAGGAAGTGACCAAGGGCCTGCTCGACGGCAACTCGCAACAGCGCCTGCCGACGACGCGTGATGCACAGACCCGCGCGCAACTCGAACAGATCCTCAAGACCTTCGAGCAGACGCGCGCCCAGGCCGGTTCCATCCTTGGCAACCTGCAAGGCCTGGTGACCGCACGCGAAGCGCAAAACACGATCCTGACCGACAGCGAGCCGCTGCGCGGCCTGCTCGGCGAACTGCAGGACAAGCTGTCGGCCCGCACCGGCCTCGGCGCCGGCACCATCCTGATGCTGCTGGTGCTGTCGGTCGCCGCACTGGCACTCGCCGGCGCCATCGGTTTCGTGCAGGTTCGCGAAGGCCGCGAGCGTGCCGCCATCGCCGAGCAGGAGCGCCTTGCCGCCGACATGCAGCGCGAGGAAGCCAGCCGCGTGAACACCGCCAACCAGGCTGCCATCTTGCGCCTCATGAACGAACTGCAGACAGTGGCCGAAGGCGACCTGACGCAGGAAGCCACGGTGACCGAAGACATCACCGGCGCCATCGCCGACTCGGTGAACTACACGGTGGAAGAACTGCGCCTGCTGGTGGGCAACGTGCAGAACACGGCATCGCGCGTGGCGAGCACCACGTCGCAGGTGGAAAACACCTCGACCGAACTGCTGGCCGCATCGACGGAACAGCTGCGCGAGATCCGCGACACCGGCCAGTCGGTGCTGACGATGGCCGAGCGCATCAACGGCGTGTCCTCGCAGGCGCAGGAGTCCGCCACGGTGGCGCGCCAGTCGCTGGAAGCCGCTTCGTCGGGCCTGCAGGCCGTGCAGAACGCCATCGGCGGCATGAACTCGATCCGCGACCAGATCCAGGAAACCTCCAAGCGCATCAAGCGCCTGGGCGAATCCTCGCAGGAGATCGGCGAAATCACCGAGCTGATCTCGGACATTACCGAACAGACCAACGTGCTGGCGCTGAACGCAGCCATCCAGGCAGCGTCTGCCGGTGAAGCCGGCCGCGGCTTCTCGGTGGTGGCCGAAGAAGTGCAGCGACTCGCTGAACGTTCCGCAGACGCCACGCGCCAGATCTCGGCGCTGGTGAAGGCGATTCAGACCGACACGCAGGATGCCGTCGGCGCCATGGAGCGCTCCACGCAGGGTGTGGTCGAAGGGGCGAAGCTGTCCGACAACGCCGGTACTGCGCTGTCCGAGATTGACCGCGTGTCGCGCCGCCTCGCAGAGCTGATCGAGCAGATTTCGCAATCCGCCTCCCGCGAAGCCAATTCGGCCAACGTGGTGGCTGCCAACATCCAGCACATCTTCGCGGTGACGGAACAGACCGGAGAAGGCACGCGGACCACGGCCGCCCAGGTGCGCGAGCTGTCGCACATGGCCGAAGAGTTGCGCCAATCGGTGTCCCGTTTCAAGATCGTCTGATTCACTGCCTGAGCCCCCACTGTGCCGACTCCTGCCACCGCCCCCGTCGCCGGCATCGCGCCGGCCACCGAAGACCTGGGGCCGTTGGCCTGGGTGCTCGAAGAGATCCAGAAATCGGTCGATGCCACCAGCAAGTCGCTGAAGCGATTCCTGCGTGAGTCCAACGGCGCGCCCGATGCCGACATCGGCCAGCTGCGCGTCGCGCGGCAACAGTTGCACCAGGCCGTCGGCGCGCTGCAGATGGTCGACCAGCGCGCGCCGGCGCTGGTGCTCGGCGCCATGGAATTCGCGGTGCAGAGCTTCGTGCAGGAGCCCTCGCGCTGCAACGAGGCGGCCGTCCTCAAGATGGACCGCGCCGGTTTTGCCGTCGCCGACTTCCTGAACGCGATGCTCGCGGGCAAGACGGTGTCTTCCGTGGCGCTGTTCCCGCAGTACCGCGACGTGCTGGAACTGGTCGGCAACGAGCGTGTGCATCCGGCCGACCTGTGGACCACGTCCTGGCACTGGGCCAACATCTCGCTGCAAAGCCACAAGCCGGCGCTGGTGTACGACCCGGCGGTGCGCTCGCGGCTCGACCGCGAGGTGCTCAAGGTCGTCAAGAGCGGCGACGACGAGGCCGCGCGCCGGCTGCAGGAAATCTGCGTCGGCCTGTCGCGCGGCGCGGGTGTGCCGCACGTGGCGGACTTCTGGGCCATCGCGGCTGCCTTCTTCGAGGCCTTGGGCCTAGCGCTGGTGCCGGCGGACGTCTATGTGAAACGCGCCGCCTCGCGCGTGCTGCTGCAGTACGCCACGCTGGCGCGCAGCGACAACACGGTGTCGGAGCGGCTTGCGCACGATCTGTTGTTCTTCTGCGCCCAGGCCGTGCCGGGCATTCGCGATGAAGCCCGCATCCTGCGCGCCGTGCGTGCGGCATGGGGCATCGCCGGCGAGCGTGCGGTCGACTACGCCACCGAGCAGTTCGGCCGCTTCGACCCGGTCGTGCTGGCGCAGGCGCGCAAGCGCATCGAGACTGCCAAGGAGATGTGGTCGGCCTTGTCCGGCGGCGACGTGACGCGCCTGCGGCAGGTGGCGGACACCTTCGCCCAGCTGGCCGAGTCGCTGCAGAAGCTGCATCCGCCGAGCCTGCCGATGGCGCAGGCGCTGACCAACGCGGTGGAGTCTTCCATCAAGTCCGGCAAGCCGCCGAAGACCGAACTGGCGATGGAAGTCGCCACCTCGGTGCTGTACCTCGAGGCCGCTTTCGAAGACCTCGACCCGCATGACCGGCAGCTCACCGCGCGCACCGTGCAATTGGCCGGCCGCATCGAGCGTGCACGCGAGAGCGGCCAGTCGGAGCCGCTCGAGTCGTGGATGGAAGAGCTGTATCGCCGCGTGAGCGATCGCCAGACCATGGGCACCGTGGTCGATGAACTGCGTGCCCACCTTGGCGAGCTGGAAAAGTCGCTCGACCAGTTCTTCCGCCGGCCGGCCGAGAAGACGCTGCTGCGCACGGTGCCGACGCAACTGATGCAGATGCGTGGCGTGTTCTCGGTGCTGGGCCTGGAGCAGGCGGCGCAGACCGTGCAGCGCATGCGCGACAACGTCGAGCAACTGATGGCCGGCAGCGAGCCCGCCGATGAGTCGGGGGCCTTCGACTCGCTAGGCAACAACCTCGGCGCGCTCGGCTTCCTGATCGACATGCTGGGCTACCAGCCGACCTTGGCCAAGCGGCTGTTCGTGTTCGACGAGAAGACGGGCGAACTCAAGCCGCTCATGGGCCGCCAGGCGGCGGAGGCCGAAGAGGTGGCGGAGCCGGCACCTGTCGCTCCCGTCGCCGTGCCTGTAGCCGCACCGTTGGCCGCACCCGTGGCCGCGCCGGTGGCCCTCGCGCCGACATCCGCCGCGGTCACACCGCCGCGTGCCGAATCCCTCCTGAGCGCCGACGAAATCGACGCGCAGATCGCCGCGCGCCTGGCCGCGCTGGCCACGCCGAAGAACAAGCCGGCCACGCCGATCGAGGAGTTCCGCCGCGCCACCGACAGCTGGACCGCGAAGATCACCGGCCCGGCACCGCTCGAGGCGCTGCCGGACACCGAAGTGACCGAGCTGGACGAAGACGACCTGCAGAGCATCTTCCTGGACGAAGCGCGCGAAGTGCTGCACAACGGCCTCGCGGCGATTGCGGCATTGGGGCGCGACCCGGCGGACATCGGCGAGTTGACCGTGCTGCGTCGCGCGTTCCACACGCTCAAGGGCAGTTCGCGCATGGTCGGCCTGACCGAGTACGGCAACGCAGCCTGGTCCTTCGAGCAGGTGCTCAACACCTGGCTGGCCGACCAGCGGCCGGCCACGCCGGACCTGCTGGAAGGCGCCGGCACGGCGATGCGCGACTTCGCCAAATGGGTCGAGGCCATCGCATCGGGCGAGCCGCACACCTGGCAGGCCGAACCCTTCCACACCCTGGCCGAAGCACTGAGCAGCGGCCAGCAGATTCCGGCGCCGGCACCGATGCCCAGTGCCGATCAACTGGCCGTGGCCGCGCGCCGCATCGCCGACGAGCCGCCAGCGCCGGCGCCCGTGGCCGAGCCGGTGCACGTCTCGGTGCCACTGCCCGACAGCGCCTACGCCCGGCCGCCGATGCCCGAGCTGCCGGACCTGGACTTTGCGTCGACCGACTTCGACACGCCGTCCTTCGACGTACCGGTGTCGCGGTCCGATGTGCCGCCATTTTTTGCACCGTCCGCGCCGCCCACGTCCGCGCCTCTGGCCGACGCGGCCACCGACTGGTCCGGCCTGCACTCGCGCGGCGCGGTCGACGAGACGCCGGCGCGCAAGGAAAGCTACGACGAATTCCTCGGCTCCTTCGACACGACCGACCTCGCCGGTCTCGATGAGCCGGCGCAGCCAGTCAAGCCCGACACCGCGGCGATCGCGGGCGCCGAGGACATCGACTTCTTCGCAGCCGCGGCCCCATCGGCGCAGGACTTTTCCTTCGAATCGACGGACCTGCAACCGCTGGCCGACATGCCGTCTGACGCGTCGATGGAAGCGCCAGTGGATGCGCCGGTGGAGGCGATGATCGATTTCCCGCTGGAACTCACGTCGACGGACGAGGCGCCCGCGGCGCCGGCCGTCGCGCCCGTGGTGGAGGTCGACTTCGATCCACAGGAACCCGCAGAAGCCGAGCCGCTGCCGCAGGCGGCAGCGCCGCTGGAAGAAGCGGCCGGTGCGGAAGTGCGGCCGCACGAATTGACGGCGGCGACCCTTGACACAGATGCCGTCGCTGAAACGCAGGCGGACGCAGGCGCAGTGGTTGATGCTCAGGCAGCCGTTGTTGCTGACGCAGCGGTGCATGCTGACGCCGCCATGGATTCTGTCGCGGCCCTTGATGCCGAAGTCGACGCAACAGCGGACGCAGACTCACCGATCGAAGCCGTCGCCGGGCACGAGCCTGTCGACGTGGCCTCCGAGCCGGAACTCGTGGCCACCGCCGCAGCTGTGGAGCCGCCGGTCGCGCCCAGCGCGGACGATCCGATCAAGGCGATCGGCCCGCTGCGCATCGGCATCGCCCTCTACAACGTCTTCCTCAATGAGGCCGACGAATGGTCGCGCCAACTGGCAAGCGACGTCAGCGAGTGGGCGCTGGAGCCCGGAGTGCCGATGCCCGATTCGGCCGTCGCGCTGGCGCATTCGCTCGCGGGCAGCTCGGCCACGGTCGGCTTCCAGAGCCTGTCGGGCATGTCGCGCCTGCTGGAGTCCGCGTTGCAGCACCTGCACCTGCAGGGCGGCGGCACGCCGCAGCAGGGCACGGTCCTCATTGCCGCGACGGAAGAACTGCGCCGGCTGCTGCATCAGTTTGCCGCTGGCTTCCTGAAGGAGCCGGCGCCCGAGACCCTGGCTGCATTGCGCGAGGTCGCGGCTTCGCCGATGCCGGTCGAGGCCGATGAGCCGGTGGTTGCGCGGGCCGAGGAAGAGATGGCCGAGCCAGCGCTCGAAACGGGCGAGGGTCCGGACGTCGAACCCGCAGAGGCCGAAGCGGTCGAGGTGGAAGGCCTGGAAGCCGGACCGGCCGAAGGCAAAATCGAAACTGACGAAGCGGAGCGCGCTGCGGCTGAATCCGTCGAAGCCTCGATCCCGGCGTTCGAACCCGTCGAAGCTGAACGCGTCGAAACCGAGCGCGTCGAAGCACAGCCCGTCGAAGCAGAGGCACAGTCAGAAGCAACTGACGCAGAGGCAGACGCCGCAGAAGCAGTCCAGGCAGTCGAACCGGCCCAGGCAGTCGAACCGCTCCACGCAGTCGAACCGGTCCACGCAGTCGAACGGTTCGAGCCAGTCCTGGCAGTCGAGCCTGTCGAAGCAATCCAGGCCAGCCCTGCCGAGCCCCAAGCGCTCGCCGAGCCCGTCGCTGCCGCACCAGCCGTTCCCGCCCCGAGCGCCGAAGTCCGCACCGTCGTCACGATGCCCGCCTTCGCCGTCGTCGAGCCGGCCGTCTACGACGACAGCGAAGACCCGATCGACCTGGTCGATGCGGTCGATGCCGACCTGTTCCCGATCTTCGAGGAAGAGGCCGCCGAGTTGTTGCCGCAGCTCGGCACGGCATTGCGCGCCTGGCATGAGCAGCCCGAGGTGATGGCGCCGCGTGCGTCGATCCTGCGCACGCTGCACACGCTCAAGGGCAGCGCGCGCCTTGCCGGCGCGATGCGCCTGGGTGAGCGCGCGCACCGCATGGAGTCCGAGATCGAACTGCTCGGCAACGAATCCGTGCCGCGCGAAGCCATCGGTCGCCTGCTGGCTCGCCACGACGTGCTGCAAGCCACCTTCGACGACCTGCGCGCGGCCGACGATGCCACGCAGGCACAGGTCGCGAACCGCGCGGCGGAAGCCGCCGCCGCCACGCGCCGCGCATTGGTGGAGGAAGTGCCGGCGCCTGCCATGCCGGCGGTCGCCGAAGCCGACGAGTCCGCCAACGAGCCGCTGGCCGATCCGTCGCAGGCTGCGCAGCTGTCCCCGTCCCCTTCCACGGCCAGGTCCGCCTTGCCGACACCGGTCGCGCTGGCCGTATCGCGCCAGGCTTCGAGCCAGGCCGTGCGCGTGCGCACGCAGTTGCTGGACCGCCTGGTGGCCCAGGCCGGCGAGGTCATCATCACGCGCTCGCGGCTGGAGGTCGAGATCGGCCAGCTGCGCAGTTCGCTGACGGACCTGACCGGCAACCTGGACCGCCTGCGCCAGCAGTTGCGCGACATCGAGGTGCAGGCAGAAAGCCAGATGCAATCGCGCCTGGCCCAGGCCAAGGATTCGCAGCAGGGCTTCGACCCGCTGGAGTTCGACCGCTTCACCCGCGTGCAGGAACTGACGCGCATGATGGCCGAGTCGGTGAACGACGTGGCCACCGTGCAGCGCACCTTGCAGAAGACGGTGCAGGCGACGGAAGACGACCTGAGCGCCCAGGCGCGCCAGACGCGCGAACTGCAACGCGGCCTGCTGCGCACCCGCATGGTCCAGTTCGAGGACCTGTCGGAACGCCTCTACCGCGTGGTGCGCCAGGCGTCGAAAGACACCGGCAAGCAGGTCCGGCTGGACATCACCGGCGGCAACATCGAGATGGACCGCGGCGTGCTGGACCGCATGACGCCGGCCTTCGAGCATCTGCTGCGCAACTGCGTGGCGCACGGCATCGAGGACGCCGAGGTGCGCGAGCGGGCCGGCAAGGAAGCCAGCGGCTTCATCGGCATCGAGCTGCACCACGAAGGCAACGACGTGTCGGTGAGCTTCCGCGACGATGGCGCCGGCCTCGACCATCAGCGCATCGCCGAGCGGGCACGCGCCCTCGGCCTGATCGCGTGGGACCATCAGCCGTCCGACCAGGAAGTGTCGGAGTTCATCTTCCAGCCGGGCTTCTCGACGGCGGCGCAGGTCTCGGAACTGGCTGGTCGTGGCATCGGCATGGACGTGGTGCGCTCGCATGTGGCCGCGCTCGGCGGGCGCATCGAGACGCAATCGACGCCCGGCCAGGGCACCACCTTCAAGCTGGTGCTGCCGCTCACGACCGCGGTGACGCACGTGGTGATGCTGCGCGCTGGCAACGTGTCTTTCGGCGTGCCCTCGGGCCTGGTCGAACTGGTGCAGCGCGCCAGTGCGGCAGACCTCGAATCGGCGTACCTGAACCAGCAGTACGGTTTCGGCGGCGAGCAGGTGCCGTACTTCTGGAGCGGCGCGTTGCTGCAGGCAAGCGCGCGCAGCGAGCGCGGCCTGGCCAAGAACAACGTGGTCGTGGTGGTGCGCAGCGCGGCACAGCGCGTGGCGCTGCACGTCGACGAAGTGCTGGGCAACCAGGAAGTGGTGGTGAAGAACCTCGGTCCGCAACTGGCGCGGCTGCCCGGCATGGCCGGCATCTCGGTGCTGGCCTCGGGTGCGGTGGCGCTGATCTACAACCCGGTGGCGCTGGCCGCGGTGCACGGCGACCAGGCCCGCGCGCTGCAGGCTACCGGCATTCCGTCGATGGCGAAGGCTGGCGCAGGCGGCCATGCCAACGTGCCGGTGGCGGTCGAGGCGCAGCAAGCCCCGCCGCAGGTGCCGCTGGTGCTGGTGGTCGACGACTCGATCACCGTGCGCCGCGTGACGCAACGCCTGCTGCAGCGCGAAGGCTATCGCGTGGCCCTGGCGGCGGACGGCCTGCAGGCGCTGGAGCGGCTGCAGCAGGAGCGTCCGGCGGTGGTGCTGTCGGACATCGAGATGCCGCGCATGGACGGCTTCGACCTGGCGCGCAACATCCGCGCGGACGAGTCGCTGGCCGGCATGCCGATCATCATGATCACCTCGCGCATCGCCGAGAAGCATCGCGAGCATGCCAAGCAACTGGGCGTGAACCACTACCTGGGCAAGCCGTACTCGGAAGAGGAACTGCTGCGCCTGGTGCGGGCGTTCACCGACGACAGGGTGCTGGCGGCTGCGGCCTGACCTGCTGCCGGTCCGGGGCCGCAGCGGGTGGCCCGGATGCGGGTGCTTGCACGCAGCCTGAAGGCAGCTCAGCGACCTACCCGTGGGCCAGAAAGACGAGGCCCTCGAAATCAAGGCAGCTGTTGGCCGACTTGAAGTCTCGGTATGTGATGCCAACTTCCGTTGCGTCTCTGCAGGCGGCGTTGGGCGAGCGGTGGATGGCTTCGGGCCTGGTTTGGCGCTACTTTGATGTCGCCGTTTGGCGGAAAGTCTGAATTGCTCGACCTTGCCCTTGGTCTTGGTTGTTGGAATCCAGGCACCTCCCTCGCTGGCAAGTGCCCGCAACTGCCCCCGACCGAGATAAGCCCCCAGACAACTTGGAAGCCTATGAGATTCGTTCGCTGGTCCGCAGAGCCGCAAACACCTTGAATGCAAGGGATTGCGAGTCCAAAGGTATCTGGCATGGCTCCTTCTCTGTCCCGTTCATGCTGTTCTTCCACTGCGTGCGCGCGATCCGTCGAACACCACCTGGTCGTACCACCAGAGCCCCTCGAACAGGACACGCGCGACATTGCGAAGTGAGTTTCCAGACACCATCTCGCCGATGGACTTCTTGCCGTCGATGGAATCGACCAGCTCTTTCTGATACGAGTTGATCGGCAGGTACAGGTCGGTGTAGGTGTGATGCCGGTTGATCAGCACGGCTGCGGCGCCTGGCGGCAATCGCTCCTGCACCATGATCGTGTCCGGCACGCGGATCGGCACGTAGTCGAGCCATTCATCGCCCTTGAAATCGATCGGCGCATGATGCGGTCGATCGTCGCGGTACACCACGGCGCTGTGGCGAATCATCGATCCCCGGAACAATTCCACTGCGGCGAATTGCTCCGGCGCCGCGAGTCGGGCGAGCAGGGGGTGATGGGGGACGGACGCCAGCACGCCGCACTGCGGCAGGTAGGCGGCCTGCTCGATCCAGCGCCCGAAGCGGAAACCGCCAGCCTCGATGAATTGCAATAGCTGCGGGACCGAATAGGCCCGGTCGCAAGGATGGAGAAGCGCATCGGCCAGCGCGGCCGGGTCGCCGAAGTCCGGCGCATTGCGCAGCACCGGCATCAATGGATGATCCGGCGGGAGGGCCTGCATGCTCTGCGCGAGCGCCTTGATCTCCTGCGGCGTCGCGCCGATGCCGAGCCGGCGGCAGTAGTCCTGCAACAGGTACACCCCGGCACGGCCATAGGGCGCGTAGACCATCAGGTGCATGGCGCCGTCCGGCGCCATCACGCCGTGCAAGGCCCTCAGGCCCGCGTCGGGATCGGGCAGGTGGTGCAGCACGCCCGTGCAGACGATGTGCTCGAAGCTGCGTCCAAGCTCGCCTGCGCGTTCCACCGGGAGCTGGAGCAGCTCGAGATTGCCCAGGCCGTGCCTGCGCTTGAGGCGCTCGGTGCTCTCGATGCTCGTCGAACTGACATCGATCCCGAGGACCTTCGCCCGAGGCCAGCGCAGCGCGTGCCTGGCCGCCTGCGAGGTGCCGCATCCGACGACCAGGATGGTCCGATCGTCCCGATACGGCGCGCGCGGCCAGAAGAGGTGCGCATCGGCGCGCCGCCTCTCGTCGTTCCACGATTTCCGGTAGGGCTCCAGGTCATCGACCGGAGGCGGGTAGGGATGACGTTCATAGAAGGCGCTTACTTCCCGCGCCACCCGTTCGGCATCCCCACCCGGTGCTTCGGGCAGCTCAGGAATGGCCGTGCCCCGCCACCTGTGCCAACACCGCGTCCAGGTTGAACGAGGCGGGCTTCTGGCGCGGCGGGAACTTCGCGAATTCCTCGATCTGCCCTGCAATCACCGCCTGCATCAGGTAGAGCTGCGGCACGTGGTCGACCATCCAGTCCAGGTAGGTGTTCGAGTTGAATTCGGCCCGCTCGTAGGGATCTCGGCGCAGGTTCATGATGTAGGGCAGGCGAAGCTTGACGAACGGCTCGGCCCACTGTCGCATCGTGTTGGCGCGTTGCACGGCCAGGTGGAACTTGTAGTCGCCCACCCGCACCGCGATCACTTCGCCATCGTCGCTGAAGTACACGATGGCGTTTCTCGCGCTCTCCTTGGCCTCGCCCGTCAGGTAGGGGATCTGGTTGTAGCCGTCGAGATGGACGTTGAATTTCTTGCCGTCCACCGTGCAGCCCTCGTGCAGTTGCTGCTTCACGTCCGGATTGCCGGCCGCCGCGAGCAAGGTCGGGAACATGTCGATGTGCGAGACGATGCCGTTCAGCACCGAGCCGGCCTTGATCTTGCCCGGCCAGCGCATGAAGCACGGCACCCGCCAGCCGCCCTCCCAGTTGGAATCCTTCTGGCCACGGAACGGGGTGGTGGCGCCGTCAGGCCAGGTGTCGTTCTCCGGGCCGTTGTCGGTGGAGTACATGACGATGGTGTTGTCGGCGATGCCCAGTTCGTCGAGTTTGGCGAGGACTTGGCCGATCTGCTCGTCGTGAACGACCATGCGATCGCTGTACGGGTCCTGTCCGCTCTTGCCCAGGTTCTTCTCGGCGACGTGCGTGCGGAAGTGCATCGCCGTCGAGTTGTACCAGAGGAAGAAGGGCTGGTCCGCCTTCGCCTGCTTTTCCATCCAGGCGATCGCGCCGTCGGTGATCTCCTCGTCGATGGTCTCCATGCGCTTCTTGGTCAGCGGGCCGGTGTCCTTGATCGTCTGCCCGCCCTTGCCGTCGGCGACGCAGTGCAGCACACCGCGTGGACCGAACTGCTTCTTGAACTCGGGATCCTTCGGATAGTCGGGAAGCTCGGGTTCTTCCTCGGCGTTCAGGTGATACAGATTGCCGAAGAACTCGTCGAAGCCGTGCATCGTCGGCAGGTACTCGTCGCGGTCGCCGAGGTGGTTCTTGCCGAACTGGCCGGTGGCATAGCCAAGCGGCTTCAGCAATTCGGCGATGGTCGGATCTTCCTTCTGCAGACCGACGGTGGCGCCCGGCATGCCGACCTTGGTCAGGCCGGTGCGGATCGGGTTCTGGCCGCAAATGAAACAGGCGCGGCCGGCCGTGCAACTCTGCTGCGAGTAGTAGTCGGTGAACGTCACCCCTTCCTCTGCAATGCGATCGATGTTGGGCGTCCGATAGCCCATCATGCCCCGGCTGTTGTGGCTGATGTTCGAAATGCCGATATCGTCACCCCAGAGAATCAGGATGTTGGGTTTCTTCTGTGTCATTCCGGTTCCTTTTGGTTGATAGGCCGCAGGATTCAGCGAACGCGACGCGGAACCCCGCAGGCGCAGCATATGCTTCCTGCGGGCCCACGCCTACGATGTCGAACCTCCGTTTGATCTCAAGGTCAAGACGTTGCAAATCACCTGCGGATGACTGCTGCACCACCATGCGGGCCAACACAACCCTCGCGCACCACTCCTCTTGCACATTCGACGGCTGGGGGATGGGCAACCGCAGAGGGATGGACCACGGCTGGCTCACGCACCGCGACCGGTTTTTCAACGACAGCCGCGCCGTGGGGACCAACGCAACCTTCTCGCACGACGCCTCTTGCGCATTCGACAGCTGACGCGCTCATCGAGGTCAGCGCCAAAATTCCGATCGCGGCCGTAACTGCAAATGTGATGTGAGTGCGCATCGCAATGCCTCCATGGACTGGTTTGGAAGAAGCGCCCGGACGGAGTCACTTTTTTTACGGACGCCGGCCTGGTCAGAGGACGCAATCCTCCGGCATCAAATGCTCCGAGGCCATCGGGATCAAGGGCAGTTCGCTTGCCCGAAGGGGAAGGTGGCAGCTACCTCAAGAAAGCGGAGCGAAGATTCGCGCAAGGGAACTCGATGACGCGTCACACGGCTACCGTGCACCAGCCGTCCTCGCAGCACTGTCGACTGTCCGGCAAACCCTTCACGGCGTCATGCTTGCCGACACGGGCAGAGCAACCGATCAATTGCGCGTGGCAACCGACCTGACCACGCCGTACCGTTGCAGCGTTCTCTCGCGCGCCTCGGCATGGTCGACGACCGGCTTGGGGTAGTTCTCGCCGAGCGTGATCCCTGCCGCTTCCAGTTCGACCGGCGACGCCGTCCACGGCGCATGGATCGCCGCGTTGGACAGCTTCGCCAATTGCGGCAGGTAGCGCCGGATGAACTTGCCTTCCGGGTCGAAGCGCTCGCTTTGCGTGACCGGGTTGAAGATGCGGAAATACGGTTGCGCGTCGCAGCCGCTGGAACTGGCCCATTGCCAGCCGCCGTTGTTCGATGCGAGTTCGAAGTCGTTCAGGTGCTCGGCAAAGTAGGCCTCGCCGCGGCGCCAGTCGAGGCCCAGGTCCTTGCAGAGGAAGCTGGCCACCACCATGCGCAGGCGGTTGTGCATGTAGCCGCTCTGGTTGATCTGCAGCATGGCGGCATCGACCAGCGGATAGCCGGTCCGGCCCTCGCACCATGCGTCGAACAGGCCGTCGGCATGCTTGCCGTGGTGCCACTGGATCTTGTCGTACTCGGGCCGAAAGCTCTTGCCCTGGGCCACGCGCGGGTGATGCGCCAACAGCTGGAAATAGAAGTCGCGCCAGATCAATTCGCTGAGCCATGTCGCGGCGCCGTTGTCGCCCTGCAGCGAAAGCTGGTGCGCGACGCCGGCCATCTGGCGGATCGAGACGGTACCGAAGCGCAGGTGCACGCCGAGGTAGCTCGGGCCGCGCACGGCGGGATAGTCGCGCGCGACCTGGTAGCGGTCGATGCGCTGGAAGAAATCGTCGAACAGCGCGGCGCCGCCTTGCGCGCCCGTCGGGATTTCCAGCCGGCCGAGGTTGGTGGGCTCGAAGCCGATGTCCCGCAGCGTCGGCACTGGTGCGCGCAAGGCCTCGGGTGGCGGCACCAGCGCATCCGCATAACCGCGCGACGGGTAGGGCTTGAGATAGAACGCGTCGACCTTCTGCAGCCACGCGCGCTTGTACGGCGTGAACACGGTGTAGGGCGCACCGGCCTTCGTGACCACCTCGTCGCGCTCGAAGATGACCTGGTCCTTGAAGGTCTGGAACAGGATGCCGGCATTGGCGAGGGCGCCGAACACATGGGTATCGCGTGCCAGGGCCGCCGGCTCGTCGTCGCGGTTGGCGAACACGGCCTGCACGTCGAGCGCGCGGGCCAAGGCCGGGATCTCGTCCTCGGCGACCGCATGGCGCACGACCAGCCCGCCGCCGAGCTGGCGCAGTTCGGTCGCCAGTTCCACGAGCGATTCGCGGATGAATTCGACGCGCCGGTCCGCGCGCGGCAAGGCGTCGAGGATGCGCTTGTCGAACACGAAAGCACACACCACTTGCCGGCAGGTTCTCAGCGCGTGGTAGAGCGCGGCGTTGTCGTCCACGCGCAGGTCGCGCCGAAACCACATCAAACCCTTGGGATAGGTCTTGTCAACGGCCAGTAAAATCGGAGGCATGTCCTCTGATTCTGCCCCGATGAACTTGACGCATCACTTCCTGATCGCCATGCCGGGCATGCAGGACGAGACCTTCAGCCGCAGCGTGGTGTACCTGTGCGAGCACAGCGAACGCGGCGCGCTGGGCCTCATGATCAACAAGCCGAGCGACATCAACCTGCGCGTGCTGTTCGAGAAGGTGGAGCTGCACCTGTCCAATCCTGCCTTCGGCGAAGGCCCGGTGTTCCAGGGCGGCCCTGTGCAGACCGAGCGCGGCTTCGTGCTGCATGAGCCAGTGACGGCCAATGCGCCGGACAGCAACGAGTCGGTCTATGCGTCGACCATGACGATTCCCGGCGGGCTGGAGATGACCACGTCGAAGGACGTGCTCGAAGCCATCGCCACCGGGTCGGGGCCGCGCAAGGTGCTGGTGTCGCTGGGCTATTCGGCCTGGGAACACGGGCAACTGGAGTCGGAACTGGCCGAGAACAGCTGGCTGACGGTGGCGGCCGACCCGGCCGTGATCTTCGACACGCCGGTGGCGCAGCGCTACGACCGGGCGCTGGCATTGCTGGGGCTCGAGGCCTGGAAACTGTCGCCCGATGCGGGGCACGCATGATGGCTGCGCCGCGGGTGCCTCGATGAGCGGTCCGGCGGTGCCTGGCAAGGCTGCCGAATCCGTTCCTTCCCATTTCCAATCTTTCCTGGCCTTCGACTTCGGCCTGAAGCGCACCGGCGTTGCCAGCGGCAATCGCCTCTTGAAGACCGCCACGCCGCAAGCCACGATCAAGGCCGAGGGCGATGCGCGCTTTGCACAGGTCGAGGCGCGCATCCGCGAGTGGCAACCCGACGCGCTGGTGGTCGGCGTGCCGTACCACCCCGACGGCGCGCCGCACGAGAACACTGCCAGGGCGCAGAAATTCGGACGCCAGCTGCATGGCCGCTTCAAGCTGCCGGTGTATGAAGTCGACGAGCGCTACAGCACGACCGAGGCGCTGGCCGCCGGCGCCAAAGACGCCGATGCGGCATCGGCCTGCATCATCCTTGAACAATTCCTGAGGAGCCTCCCTTGAGTTCCATTCCTGACGCAGAGGCGCTCTACGTCGACCTGCTGGCCGGCGTGAAAGCGCTGATGCGCGCCGAAACCAAACTGGTCGGCGTGACTTCCGGCGGCGCGTGGCTGGTCGAGCGCCTGCAAAAAGACCTGGGCCTGGCGGGTGTGCCCGGCATCATTTCATCGGCCATGCACCGCGACGACTTCGCGCGGCGCGGGCTGTCGGCGAGCGCGCAGACGGTCCTCCCCTTCGACGTGAACGGCGCCGACGTGCTGATGCTCGACGACGTGCTCTACACCGGGCGCACGATCCGCGCGGTGCTCAACGAACTGTTCGACTTCGGCCGGCCGGCCTGCGTGCGGCTCGCGGTACTGGTCGATCGCGGCGGGCGGCAGCTGCCGGTGGCGGCGGATTTCGCGGCGACGCATCTCACCTTGCCGGACACGCAACTGCTCGCGCTGGCGCGCGCCGCCGACGGCGCCTTCAGCCTGAAGATCGAAGAAAACAAATGAAGGCAAGGAGGCTCCGCTGATGCTCTACAAGCGCAATCCGCAACTCAACAAGCACGGTGAGCTGCTGCACCTGCTGTCCATCGAAGGCCTGCCGAAGGACATCATCACGCACATCCTCGACACGGCAGCCAACTTCACCAGCGTGAGCGATCGCGAAGTGAAGAAGGTTCCGCTGCTGCGCGGCAAGAGCGTGTTCAACCTGTTCTTCGAGAACTCGACGCGCACGCGCACCACCTTCGAGATCGCGGCCAAGCGGCTGTCGGCGGACGTGATCAACCTCGACATCGCGCGCTCGTCGGCGACCAAGGGCGAGTCGCTGCTCGACACCATCGCCAACCTGAGCGCGATGGCGGCCGACATCTTCGTGGTGCGGCACAGCGAATCGGGCGCGCCCTACCTGATCGCGCAACACGTCGCGCCCCATGTGCACGTGGTCAACGCCGGCGACGGGCGGCATTCGCACCCGACGCAGGGTCTGCTCGACATGTACACGATCCGGCACTACAAGAAGGACTTCAGCAACCTCACGGTGGCGATCGTCGGCGACGTGCTGCACTCGCGCGTGGCGCGCTCCGACATCCATGCGCTGACCACGCTGGGCTGCGCCGAAGTGCGCGTCGTCGGCCCCAAGACCCTCGTGCCGGCGGACATGGCGCCGATGGGCGTCCGCGTCTGCCACACGCTGGAGGAAGGCATCAAGGACTGCGACGTGATCATCATGCTGCGCCTGCAGAACGAGCGCATGAGCGGCGCGCTGCTGCCCTCGTCGCAGGAGTTCTTCAAGACATACGGCCTCACGCCCGAGAAGCTGCAGCATGCCAAGCCCGATTGCATCGTGATGCACCCGGGGCCGATCAACCGCGGCGTGGAGATCGACTCGGCCGTGGTCGACGGGCAGCAGAGCGTGATCCTGCCGCAGGTCACTTTCGGCATCGCGGTCCGCATGGCCGTGATGAGCATCGTCGCCGGCAATGAAGCCTGAGGCCTTACTTAGTCAATTGGTTGCCCCGAGGTAAAAATCCATGAGCATCATCATTGCCAGCGCCCGCGTGCTCGATCCGGCGTCTGGCTTCGACGAAATCGCCGACGTCGCCATCGCGGACGGGCGGATCGTCGCCATCAAGGACATCCCCGAAGACTTCAAGCCGGAGGCCCGCATCGAGGCCGAGGGCATGGTCGTCGTGCCCGGCCTGGTCGACCTGGCTGCTCGCCTGCGCGAGCCGGGCTACGAGCATGAAGGCATGCTCGCCAGCGAGATGGCCGCGGCCGTCGCCGGCGGCGTGACCAGCCTGGTGTGCCCGCCCGACACCGATCCGGTGCTCGACGAGTCGGGCCTGGTCGAGATGCTGAAGTACCGCGCCCAGAAGCTGCAATGCGCGCGGCTCTTTCCGCTGGGCGCGATCACGCGCGGCCTGTCGGGCGAAGTGCTGACCGAGATGAACGAACTCACCGAGGCCGGCTGCGTCGGCTTCGGCCAAGCCGACGTGCCGTTGAACAGCACCCTGGTGCTGCAGCGTGCGTTGCAGTACGCGAGCACCTTCGACTACACGCTGTGGCTGCGTCCGCAGGAGCGCGACTTGGGCAAGGGCGTGGCGGCGAGCGGTCCGCTGGCGACGCGGCTCGGGTTGTCGGGCGTGCCGGTCGCAGCGGAGACGATCGCGGTCTTCACCATCATCGAGTTGATGCGCAGCACCGGCGCGCGCGTGCACCTGTGCCGCCTGTCGAGCGCGGGCGGCGTGGCGCTGGTGCGCGCGGCCAAGGCCGAGGGCCTGCCGCTGACATGCGACGTCAGCATCAACTCGCTGCACCTGATCGACAGCGACATCGGCTACTTCGACAGCCGCGCACGCTTGAACCCGCCCTTGCGCCAGCAGCGTGACCGCGACGCGCTGTCGGCGGCGCTGGCCGATGGCACCATCGACGCGCTGGTGTCCGACCACACGCCGGTCGAGACCGATGCCAAGACGCTGCCTTTTGCGGAAGCCGAGGCCGGCGCGACCGGGCTCGAACTGCTGCTGCCGCTTGCGCTCCAATGGGGCGAGCAGAGCGGCGCCGGGATGAAGCGGGCCATCGAGGTCATCACCTCGTCGCCGGCGCGCATGCTCGGCACGGGCGCCACGGCCAGCCTTGCCGTGCGCGCGGTGGCCGACCTGTGCATCTTCGACCCGGCCCACGAATGGCAGGTGACGCCCGACAGCCTCAGGAGCCAAGGCAAGCACACGCCCTTTGCCGGCTACGCCATGCTTGGGCGCGTGAGTGCCACGCTGGTCGGTGGTCGCATCGTCCACCAGGCCTGAAGCCGGGCCGCCGATGCGCTCCGTCATTGCCTGCTGGAAGCTGCTGTACGCCATCGCCTATGCCTTCAAGGGCTGGTGCACGATCCGCTTCACCTTCGCGCGGCGCACGCCCGATGAGCGCGCCAGGTGCGTGCAGGACTGGGCGCGCGGCATGCTCGGCGTGTTCGGCATCCAGGTGGTGGTGCAGGGGACGCCGCCGGGCCATGGGCCGATGCTGGTGGTCATCAACCACCTGTCCTGGCTCGACATCCTGGCGGTGCATGCGGCGCAGCATGTGCGCTTCGTGGCCAAGTCGAACATCCGGCACTGGCCGATGCTGGGGATGATGTCGGCCGAGGCGGGCACGCTCTTCATCGAGCGCGAACGCCCGCGCGACGCGCTGCGCGTGGTGCACCACATGGCCGACGCGATGCGCGGCGGCGACCTGATCGCCGTCTTTCCGGAAGGCACGACCGGCGACGGGCGGGAATTGCTGCCCTTCCATGCCAACCTGCTGCAGGCGGCCATCTCGTCGGGCGCCCCGGTGCTGCCCGCCGCGCTTCGCTTCGCGGAGACATCCACCGGCGAGACCAGCTTCGCCCCCAGTTATATCGGCGACGACAGCCTGCTCGACTCGGTCTGGCGTACGCTGTGCGCGCCGCCGCTGACCGCCTTCGTGCGCTTCGGGGAGCCGCAGGATCCGCAGGGTCGCGACCGGCGCGCTTGGGCCGAAAGCTTGCACACCGATATCGACGTGCTGCGCAGACAGACAGTCAACCCACCCGCGAATTCACCTGCTTCGCCCCGGGCGGCGGCCTGAGGCGACTGCTCTCGTCGGCCGTCCAAGCCTGCGCATGGGCGCCGGGGCGGGATCACGCCGACGGCGTACTCCACTCCGCGAATGTCCCCCGCCGCCTTCGGACCGCGCCCCTGCGCCCCCGTCCAAGTTTCATGCGTCGCGGAACGCTCGGCGATATCGACAACCGTTATGAGTGCCCCAAAAAAGCAGCGCCCCGAAGGGCGCTGTTGAAACGACGCCGAGGGGCGCCGGGAGGAGGGTAACGATTTCCCGGGAGGGATAGCGGATATTCGCCATCCCATCAGACGAGCGGTGCCGGAAAAAGTCGCATGAGGGCTGTGGGCCTGGGACTACATCGATGCAAAAAAAGGCGCCCACACGGGGCGCCTCTTGCATCAACCGATCGATGTCCTTCAGAACACCGTGACGTCGCCGATCTTCAATTCCTTCACCCAGGACTTCTTGTCCGTGTCGGTGTTGGATTGACCCAGGTTGATCACCACCGCCGGGGTCACGCCGGCCGGCAGGTGCGGGTAGTTGTAGATGCATGCATCCGGATAGGCGTCGGTGAACGCCTTGAGCGTCAGGACGCCGCCGGTGCCGTTGGAACCGTTCAGCAACGGATTGGTCGCGTTGGGGAAAGCGGCAGTGCCGGTCTTCGCCCACTTCACTTCGTCGATCCTGGCGGTGTAAGTGAAGTAGCCATCGTCATCCGGACCGTCGATGACCATGTCCTTCGAGACCGTCACCAAGTTCATCCAGCCGGCGCCCGTGCAGTCGCGGCTGATGGCGTAGTTGACGTAGGCGTCGCCCGCAGTCGTCGTGTCATCGGTGTTCAGCTTCATCTTGAAGCTGATGCCGGGGAAGTCGGTCAGCTTCATCTTGTCGAGGAAGGTCAGGCCAAAGACGGCCTTGTTGCCCACCGCCTGGTTGTTGGCGCTCGGCGTGGTGTTGGGGGCGTGGCCGGTTTCGAGCTGGAGCACGTTGACGCCGTTGTCGGCAACGACGCTGACCTTCGCGTCATGGTCGGAGAAATTGGTCGAGCAGGCGGGCAGGGCGGTGCCCGGGTGGCTGCAGTCCGCGTCTCTCCAGGTCTTGGGCACGGGAGCAGGCGCCGGGCCGGGTGCTGGTGCCGGTGCCGGACCCGGCGCCGGACCAGGCGCGGGTGCGGGTGCGGGCGGGGGCGCGCTGCCGCCGGTGTCGGGTGCAGGAGCGGGTGCAGGAGCGGGTGCAGGCGCGCCGCCGGCGTCGGGCGCAGGCGCTTCCACGACAGGCGCGGGCGCTTGCGTAATGGGTGCTTGTGCAACGGGTGCGGGCGCCTGGGGGACCGGCGTGGGTGCGAAGGCAAAGCCCTGGGAACCGCCACCGCCGCCGCAACCGGTCAGAGTCAGGGCGGTCGCGGCTGCAATCAGGGAAAGGGTGAGGGACGTTCTATTCGTCGGCGTCGGGCACGGGGAAAACATTGGCGTGAGCAAGTTGTTAAATGAATGGAAGAAATGTAAACAATCGTGTACACAATCAATGAATACATATGTGCGGGTTGGTTCTCTGGAATGCAGCGGTTTCCCGCGAGGGCGTGAGAAAGTTCTCATGCGCGGTGTCGATCCTTCCCGCGAGACCCGCCCTGCCAAAGAACAAGGAAATGGGTTCTGCCTTAGCCTCCGAGCCCATGGATTCCGCCGCAGCGCTTGCCGATTTCGTGCTTCGACACCCCCGCCTGTTCGTGCTCACCGGCGCGGGTTGCAGCACCGAATCCGGCATTCCGGACTACCGCGACGGCAACGGCGACTGGAAGCGGCCGGCACCGGTCACCTACCAGGCCTTCATGGGCGATGAATTGACGCGGCGGCGCTACTGGGCGCGCAGCATGATCGGGTTTCCCGTGATGGCGGGGGCCCGGCCCGGCGCGGCGCACCTCGCGCTGGCGCGAATGGAAGGCGCGGGCCACGTCGGGCTGCTGCTCACGCAGAACGTCGACGGCCTGCACAGCGCCTCGGGCAGCCGCAACACGATCGACCTGCACGGGCGCATCGACGCCGTGCGCTGCATGGCCTGCGACACCCGGAGTCCGCGCGCGGCATTGCAGGCGGACCTGCTGCGGCGCAATCGGGCATGGGCGGGCTTCGAGGCACGTATCGCGCCGGATGGCGATGCCGATCTCGACGGCCGCGATTTCGCGAGCTTCGACGTGCCTGCGTGCGAGCACTGCGGCGGGGTGCTCAAGCCCGACGTGGTGTTCTTCGGCGAGAGCGTGCCGGCACAGCGCGTCGCGGACGCCCGAAGCGCGCTCGCCGAATGCGACGCGGTGCTGGTCGCAGGCTCATCGCTGATGGTTTATTCGGGGTTCCGTTTCGTGCAGGCCGCGGCTGCGGCCGGCAAGCCGGTGGCGGCGGTGAACTTGGGGCGCACGCGGGCGGATGACCTGCTGGCGCTCAAGGTGGAGCGTCCTGTTGGCGAGGCGCTCGCGGAGCTGGCCGCAGGCCTGGAGTGATACCCACCCTCCAAATGCGCCTGCGGCACTGCGTTTGCCATGTCGTCATGCGTGGTGGTGAGTCGCAGCGTCATGGCGCGCCAGGATGAAACTGCCCCGACGCTTGCAACTTTCGGTGTCTGCTGCGACCGTGGCTGGGGGCCTGGGCGGGAGCACACCACCAACGTGACCCGGACGCGCAGGGGTCGATCGGCCAGCACGACGCGACTTGTCTTGGGCCGAGGGCGGTGGGTGTCCCCCGCAGCGAAATAAAGGAGGAGGCCGAAGGCCGGGGGACATTCGCGGAGGGGCATACCCGCCGCCCTCGGCCCGCGCCCCCATCCGGGATTCGGACCGGCTCAAGTCAACGCCTCCAGCAACGCAACATCCATCGTCGCCGGGCGGCGGCTCGCCTGCGCGAGTTGCGCCGAGAAGTCGCCCGGATAGGCAGGGTGCGCCGCCTCGGCGCGGCGGCCGTTGGCTGGCTGCCGCGTGGTGCCGGCACGCTCGTGCAGTTCGTCGGCGCGGGTAGCCAAGCGTGGCCAGCGCGGCATTGATCTGCGCCTGCGTGCCCGACAGCGTGAGCGCCTGCGTGCCGTTGGCGCCCGCGCTCACCGTCGCGCCGCCGGCCAGGCTCACCGTCAGCGTGCCGCTGTTCACCGTGAGCCGCGTGGTGGCCAGGTTGCCGTCCACGTCGTTCACGCTGATGAGCTGCGCGCCGGTGAAGGCCAGCGAGGTGTCCTCGTCCACCGTCTGCGTGCCGGGCACGTGGTTGACCGGCGCATCGTTCACCGGGATCACGGTGATGTTGACGGTGCCGGTGTCCTGCCCGCCGAAGCCGTCCTGCACCACGTAATCGAAGGTGACGGGACCGTTGTAGTCGGCCGTGGGCTGGAAGCTGAGGGTGCCGTTCGCCGCCACCAGCACCACGCCGTGCGGCACGATCACGGCTTGCACGCCGCCGGAGAGCGTCACGCCGTTGACCGAATAGACACTCAGCGGGTCGTTGTTGGCATCGGTGTCGTTGGCCACCAGCGGCAGCGCGAGGGATGTGTCCTCGTTGGTGCTGAAGGTGTCGTCCACGGCCACCGGCGCCGTGTTGTTCGACGTGACCGCGATGGTCGCGACCGCGGCTGGCGACACCAGGCCGGTGCTGTCGACCACGTCGAAGATCAGCGTGCGGTTGCCGGTGGTGACATGCCCCAGCGTGTCGCGGTAGGCGATGCCCCGCACCAGGGTGTCGAGGTCGGCCTGCGGCATCGCGCCGCCGCCGTTGCGGGTGATGGTGAAGCCGCCGGGGGTCGTGTAGGCCGCCGAGAAGGTGGTCGCGCCCACGGTGAGCGTGCGCGTGCTGTTGGCGTTCAGCGGGAAGTCGATGCCGCCGATGGTCAGGATCTCGGCCGCGCCGTCGAGGATTCCAGACGCCACCTGGATGTGCATCGTGAGCAGGTCGTTCTCGCCCGCGTCGTTGACGTCGGCTGCGGCGGTGGCGATCTTCACGGCGGGCGCGCCGTCGGAATAGTTGACCGTGTTGTTGCGCGCGGTATCGGCCGCACTGGCCACCGAGTTGAGGTCGATGAAGGGTCGGTTGGTGTTGTCGCGGTAGTCGAAGTCGGCGCTGAGCGGCACGGCGCCGGCGCCCGTCGGCGTGGTGTCGCCGTCGGTGTCGGCCAGGGTGAAGGTGGTGCCGTTGTAGACGGCGCCGGTCACCTTGTAGCCGTTGTTGGGCGTGCCGCCCTCGAAGATGTCGAGCAGGCCGTCGTGATCGGTGTCGGTGGTGCTGGTGATCGTGGTCGGCAGGCCGTCGCGGCGCTCGGCGATGTCGGGCGTGCCGTCGTTGTCGCTGTCGGGGTCGAGGTAGTCGGGGATGGCGTCGGGCACCGGCGCGGCGGCGTCGGTGTTGACCGGGGTGAGGCCCTTGCTGAGCGTCGGGTCCGTGCTCGCGGTGTTGGCGTCGTAGCGGTCGTCCAGGCCGTCGCGATCCACGTCGGTCATGGCCGCGCCCTGGCCCGACGGCGCGATGTAGCCGGCGGTGGTCTGCGCCTCGATGTTGTCGGGGATGCCGTCGTTGTCGCTGTCGAGGTCGAGGCTGTTGGGCAGGCCGTCGCCGTCCGGGTCCTGCGCGGCCGTGATGGCTGCCACCTTGCGTACCTCGAAGCTGTCGAAGCCGAGGTAGTTGTATTCACCGGTCGGCTTGATCGAGACGACGATCTTCGGCGAGTTGGTCGTCGCGGTGAAGGTGATGACGTCCGCGGTCCATGTCTTGGGGACGTTGCCGGTATAGGTCATCGAAGCGCCCTGGTAGGCGACGCCGTCGATGGTGAAGATGAAGTTGGTGCTCTGGCCCACCGGTGTCAGGCCGGCCACGCCGCCGAAGATCTCGTTGTAGTTGATCTGGACCTTGTCCCCGACCTGGATGCCGGCGGACACGGGAATGGTGCGGGTCATCGTCTCGTCGGCAGAGCCGCCGTAGAGACCGATGAAGACCTGCCCGTCGGCTGCGCCCGGCACGCCGTTCATCGCGCCGGCCCAGAAGCCCGTTCCGGTGAGCGAGAAGGGTCCCTTCCAGGTGTCCGGCGTGCCGGCCACCGGCGTCCATCCGGTGCCCGTGATGTTGCCGTTGAGGCTGGCGGTGTTGGTGCTCTCTGTCCATGCAACGCCGACCGCGCCTTCGTTCGAGCCGTCGACCAGCGAGGGCGGCAAGGTGTTCTCGACGGTGTCCAGGATGCCGTCGTTGTCGTCGTCGATGTCGGTCACGTCGGGCACGCCGTCACCGTCGCTGTCGAGCAGCACCGTGATGGTCGTGGTGTCGGTGTCGGTCAGTGCCCCGCCGCCGGTGTTGCCGCCGTCGTTGGTCAGCATCGTCAGCGTGACGCCGCCCGTCGCATTGGCGGCCGGGCTGTAGACCGGCGCCGCAGACGAAGCGAGGTAGGCGTTGATGCTGGCCAGCGTGCCGCTCAGGGTCAGCGAGGCCGTGCCCGAATTGGCCACCGTCACGCCCGCGCCAGACGCCGCTGCCAGGGTGCCGCCCGACACGCTCAACTGCACGCTGATCGTGCCGCTTTCGGCGTCCACGTCGGCGACCGACAGGCCGGTGAGCGCGATGCCGCGGTTCTGGGCGCCTGAGTAGCCGGCGGCCGGAAGGGTGTTCACCGGCGCATCGTTGACCTGGACGATGGCGACGCTGGTCACCGCGGTGTTGGAGTCCGCGCTGCCGTCGTTCACCGTCACCAGGATGGAACGCGCGGCGGCGGGCGGGTCGTCGGAAGTCGATTGGTAGAAGACCTGGCTGAGCGCCGTGTTGTAGTTGGCCTTGGTGGCGCTGCCGCTGAGCGTCAGCGTGAAGCTGGCCGCGTCATAGCTCGCCGTGATGCCGGCCGGCAAGGCGCCGACTACCGACAACACGTCGCCGGCCACGCCGTTGCCAATCACGACCTTGGCCGACGCCATGTTGGCGTTGTCCACGTCGAGGATGCCCGGCGTCGGCGCGATCGCGACGGCCGGGCCGTTCTCGGTGTAGGTGGTGAGGTACGGGGTGTCCACCGGACGCACCTGCACGTCGTCGAGCAGCAGCCCCACGCCATCGCCCGGCTGCACAAAGGAGCCGCCGGAGCTGCCGATCGATGTGAAGCGGATGAACGTCGTGGCATCCGTCGCGGTGAAAGTGACGGTGTAGGTGTTCCACGCCGATGTGGTGGTGAAGTTGAGCAAGGTGACGCCTTCGGCCGCCACGAAGCCGAAGTCGGCGGTATTCCCGTTACGCTTGGTCGCGATGAAGGAGAGCCGGTAGGTCTGGCCCCCGACGGTGTTGAACGTGGTCTGGTCCCAGGTCGGCGTGGACTGCGGCGACATCGCGGCGCCTTCGACTTCCAGCACCTTGGTGCCTGCGCCGGACGCGGGCGCGCCGTAGGACGAGACAGGGTTGGTTTCAAACAGGGAGCTGTTGGTGGACCAGGCCTGGCCCCCGTTCTCGAACGATCCATTGACCACGACGTCGCCGGCGAGCGAGAGGATGGGCGGGTCGTTCACCGCCACGATGGTGATGGTGGACGTCTCGGAGTCGGTGAGCGCGCCGCCGGTGCCGGTGTTGCCGCCGTCATTGGTCAGCATGGTCAGTGTCACCGGGCCGTTGATGTTCGCGTCGGGCGTGTATACCGGGGCGAGGGCCGAGGCGAGGTAGGCGTTGATGTCGGCGAGCGTGCCGCTGAGCGTCAGGGTCAGGCCGCGGTTTGACGCGGTGGCCGTGACGCCGGCCCCGGAAGTGGCCGACAGCGACCCCGACGCGACGGTGAACTGCACGCTGATGACGCCCGCCGCTGAATCGACATCGGCGACCGACAGTCCGGTCAGCGTGAGGGGGGTGTCCTCATTCGTGGTGAAGGTGGCGGGCAGCGTGTTCACCGGTGCATCGTTCACGGCCGTGACCGAGGCCGACACCGTGTCGGTGGCGAGCGAGAAGGCGGTGGTGGTGCCATTGGTCCGCGTGTCGGCCACGCCGCCGTTCGTGCCGCTGGTCGTGTCCCATGCGCGGAAGGTGAGGCCGGGGTCGACGCTGCCGTTGAAGTTCGGGCCCGGCCGGAAGAACACGCGCGAGCTGCCCGCGTTGGTCAGCAACAGCGCATTGGCGTCGGACACGGCGGGCATCACCAGCCACGTGGAGCCGTTGTTGATCGAGTAGTACCAGGTGCCGTTGGCGGTATCTGCGGCGGTGATGGCGATGCCCTTCACGGCGCCGCTGTCCACGTCGGTGACGTTGGCGCCGGCGATGGCCGAGACCAGCAGGCCGACGCCACCGGTGGGGACGGCCGCGTCCTCGAGCACCGAGGGCAATGCAGGCGCCGCCGCGGCCGGGTCGAGCACCGGCGCATCGTTGACCGCGACGACCGTGATCGTCTTCGTGTCGGAGTCGGTCAACGCGCCGCCGGTGCCGGTGTTGCCGCCGTCGTTGGTCAGCATCGTGAGGGTGACGCTGCCGTTGAAGTCCTTGACCGGGGTGAAGACCAGCGGCGTGCCGCCCGCCAGCAGCGAATTGATGTTGCTCAGCGTGCCGGAGAGGGTGACCGAGCTGGTGAGGTTGCCGGTGACGTTGACGCCGCCGCCCGCGGGAGAGAAGAGGGTGCCCGAGGTGACGCTGAACGTGACGGTGATGGTGCCGCCGGCCGCGTCGACGTCGGTCACGGACAGGCCGGGCAGCAGCACGTTGGCGTCTTCGTTGGTGGTCCAGGCCGCGGCGGGCAGGTTGTTGACCGGCGCATCGTTGACCGCCGTGACCGAGGCCGACACCGTGTCGGTCGCCGCGGAAAACGCCGTCGTGCCGCCGTTCACCGCGGTGCTCGCGAGCGTGCCATTGGTGCCGCTCGTGGTGTCCCAGGCGCGGAAGGTGAGGCCCGGGTCCACCGTGCCGTTGAAGTCCGCGTTCGGGCGGAAATAGACGCGCGTGTTGGTGGTGTTGAGCAGGAGCGCGCTCGCGTTGGAGACGGCGCCGATGGCCGTCCAGGTCGAACCGCTGTTGATCGAGTAGTACCAGGTGCCGTTGGTGGCGTCGGCGCCGGTGATGGCGATGCCCTTGACGGCGCCCGCGTCCACGTCGGTCACGTTGGCGCCGACGATGCCCGACACCAGCAGGCCCACGGCGCCGCTCGGCAGCGCGGAGTCCTCGTTGACCGCGGGTAGCGCCGGCGCGGCGGCGGCGGGGTCGAGCACCGGCGCGTCGTTGGCAGCGGCGATGTTCAGCGTCACGGAATTGGTGTGCGTGCCGGTGGCGTCGCCCGCCACGGCCGAGGCGATCTGCACCGTGCCCGTGCCGCTGAAATCCTGCGTGCCGGTGAAGGACATGCCGTTCAGCGCGGCGTTGACGGCGCTGCGCGTGCCGAAGAAAGTCATCGCCCCGTCGCTCGTGCCGTCGCCCACGGAGAAGGTCAACCCCGCGATGCCCGACAGGGTCATGGTGCCGTTGGTGCCCGTGAGCGTGATGGTGGTGATGGGGTTCTGCCCCGCCAGGTCGCCGTCGATGTCCACCACCTGGATCGCATTGCCGTTGGCGGTGGAAAACACCCTGGGCACGTCTTCCGTCGCGGCCTGCGCCGCCGGCACCTGGTTCGAGGACAGGGCCACGTCGACGTTGTTGACCAGCAGGTTCATGCCGACCGAGCCGTTGACCGTGGTGTTCGACGTGGTGAAGGGGATCGAGTTCGTGTAGTTGCCGGTCAGGCGGATGGCAGCCATCGAGGCGCCGTTCCCGGCGCCGGCCGTGAAGCTGACGGTGCTGCCATTGACCACTGCCCCCACGTTGTCGTCCAGGATGGTGATGTTGGCCGCCGGCACGCCAGTGAAGGTGACCGTGTAGCCGGTCAGGACGAAATTCAAAAGAATGATCGGGTCGACCAGCGTGACAGCGCCGCCGGTCGGGCTCGTGAACGAAATCGACGCCGGGTAGCTCGTGCCGTTGGACGACGCATTCACGGCGAGGCTCTGGACGCCGTTGCCATTCACGGCGCCCGTCGCCACGCTGTCGCTTCCCGGCGACGCCGCGTAGTTGACGCCGTAGCTCACGCCGCCATTGGAAGCGCCCGGACCGGTGAAGGAATCCATTGCGATGTTGATGACGCGCGCCGTGCCGCCCGCGGTGGGCGTGAGGGTGATGGTGCCGACGCCCTTGCCGTCCTGCGTGGAGTCGCTGGTCCACGGGATGATGGTCGGCGTGTTGGCGGCCAGTTCGTGGTTCCAGTCGGGCGCCGCGACGGCTTTGGTGTCGATGACGCCGATGTGCGTCTCCAGCACCCAGTCGCCGCCGAGGCTGGCCGCGCCGGTGTCGTTGGTCGACGCCGCGATGTCGGCATGCGTGATGTTCGCCAGCGTGTTCGCGGCTTGCAGGCCGATGTCGCCCGCGCTGAAGTCGCAGCCGTAGATCAGGATGTCGCCGTGGACCGCGAGGGCGTTGCCGATGGTGACGAGGTCGTCGTGGTACTGGCCCTGCATGCTGGCCGTGGTGAGCACCGCCGTGCCCAGGTCGAGTTCGCCGGCCGAGCCGTGCGCCAGGATGTGGATGGCGCCGATGCCGGTGCGCCCGGCCAGCGCCTGCGCGATGTCCTTCACGCCGTCGGTGCCGGGCTCGATGTAGTGCACCTCGGCGTTCGCGGGCAGGGCGGCCACGAGTTGCGCCACGTCGGGCAGGTCGTGTTCGACGAAGTAGACCGCGGGCGCCGTGGCAGCCGGTGCAGCCGGCGCAGCGGCCGCGGGCATCGCGGCGGGCGGTGCCGCTGGCTGTGCGGCGGGCGGGTTCGCATGCTCCAGCGCCTGTGCCAATTCCGCCGTGGAGGCTTGCGCGTCGTGCGCGGCCTGCACGCCGTCGGCATGGTGGTCGGGCACGTGCGCCGCGGCGGTGGCTGCGGCGGCGGCATCCAGCAGGACGCGCGGCTCGAGTGCCTGGAGATGCATGGGCAACGAGAGGTCGGTCGCGCTCCGGGCCCAGTCGACGTGGCGGTGATGAGGTTGATCGCGTTTGAACATTCAACTCCAAGCCTTGTTGCACGTGTCAACGAATCGTGTCGGCAAGGTGGATATTGCGCTTATCCGGGCGCTTGCACCAGTGCCGGCAGGCGTCCTGAAGCCAGTGTGAAGCGGCGCAGCCGACCGGGCACGCTGCTGCGCAGCGCCTTTCCCGGCCAGGTCGCGGTCCCTTTGCAATCGGACGATGGCATACCCACGTCAACCGAGGGCGTCCAGCAGTTCGGCATCGACTTCGACAAGCCGGCTGCTCGCCTGCGACAGCTGGCTCGCGAAGTCGCCCGGCGACACGGGCCCGGCCGCATCGGCACGGCGCTCCCCGCGCGGCTTGAGGTTGCTGCGACGTTCCTGCATCACGGTGTTGGCAGCGTCGATGTCCACGTTGTGCACATGCGTCTCGCCATTGCGGCGTTCCACCGTGATGCGCAGCGAGATGCGCTCGGTGCCTGCGGGCGGATCGATCAGGATCAGCCCGCTCGGGTCCACGCGGATCCAGCCGGGCAGCGGCCGGCCGTCCGCCAGCGTCGCGCTCACGCGGCGCACGGGCGCCTTGCCGGTGGAGGCGTCGTCCACGCCGATCAGGATCTGGTGCCCGTCGGTGTTCATCTCCAGGATCACGTCCGTCTTGCCCGGCGTCCCGAAAAGCCGCAGCGAAGTCGCCACGGCCAACTCGTTGCCACCAAAGCGGGTGCGCTGCGGATTCCAGAGGCTGAAGCGGGTGCGGTCGCGCAGCGCGGTGTCGCGAATGACCGAGGCGAGCGGGCGATAGAACGACGGATCGCCGGTGACCATGCGCGAAGTCGCCAGCTCGGTGCCCCCGAGCGAGTCGATGCCGTTGACGGCCGCCACCACCGCGCCTTGCGCACCTTCGAGCGGCACGAAGGACACGTCGCGCATGGTCGCCGGGGCGGTGTCGGTCGGCCCGTACACGAACACGAAATCCCTGTACACCGGCGCTTCGCCGAGTGGCCCGGGGAGCGGTTCCGGAGCCGGCGGCTCCGGCTCCGGCACCGTCACCGGCGGCGGCGGGGCCACCTCCACCGACACCTTGCCCGAGGTCTCGCCGCCATGCCCGTCGCTTACCGTGAAGGTGGTGGCGGGCGTCGTGCCCGCATAGCCCGGCGCAGGCGTGAAGACAAAAGTGCCGTTGGAGCCCATCACCACCGTGCCGATCGGCTTGGCGTAGCTGTCGCCGGGGGCCGAGGGCGCGTCGTCGATGATCTCGATGGCCAGCGTCTTCGGGAAGCCCGCCGTGTTGTTGCTCTTGGCGTCGGTCATGGACAAGGTGGTGCTGTCGAAGACCTGTCCGCCGGTGTGGTCGGCCCTCACGTTCAATGTGAAGACGTAGTCGACGACACCGCTGGCGGGGTCGAAGCCGGTGAGTTGCAGTACGCCATGCGCCATGACGATGTCGGCCGATGGGGCTGCGGTGCTGAAGCCTTGCAATTCCGCCGCAGTGAAGGTGGTGCCGCCTACCGTCAGCGTTACCAGCGGGAAACCGGGCGACACGACGATCAGGAAGGTGCCGTCCAGCGTCTGGCCCGCGCCCGGCGCGCTGCCACCGGCCAGGCCCGATTCGAGCACCTGGCCGTCGCTGCTGCCCGCATCGTTGAGACCGACGATGGAGGGCACGCCCACCACGTCGATGCTCAGCGTGGCGGTGGCGGGGCTGCCATCGCCGTCCCTGATCTGGTAGGTGAAGACGTCGGTGACCTGCTGGCCCGGCGTGAGTGCGATCACGGTGGCGTTGGCGAAGTCGGGGTTGTAGGTGTAGCTGCCGTTGCTGTTGAGCGTGACGCTGCCGTAGGTGCCCGCGAGCGTCGTGCCGAGGTTGCCCGCGACCGGCGTGCCGGTGCCGGCGATGACGCCGGTCACCACCGGCGTCGCGGGGCCGTCCGCACCCGCGGTGTCGGCGACGCCGTCGTTGGTGTTGGGATCGGTGGCGTCCTGTGCGCCGGTGAAGACATTGCCGCCCGCCACGCTGCTCGGCTGGCCGGGGATGTTGATCGCGACATCGATGTCGTTGCGCGCGATGGGGGTGTCGTCCAGGATGTTGATGGCCAGCGTGCCCGGCGTGGTCGTGTCGCCATCCGCATCGATGGTGGTCAGCACGAAGCCGTCGTTCACGGTGCCGCCGCTGTGGTCGGCCGCGCTGGTCAGCGTGTAGGTGTACGTCGCCACGCCGGCCGCGCTGTAGCCGGTGATCTGCAAGGTGCCGTGGGCGCCGACGATGGTGATGGGCGCGCCGGGCGTGGCGGCGCTCAGTTGCGCCGTGGTGAGGGGCGCGCCGCCGTTGATGCGCAGGCTCGTGAGGTTGGCCGGCGGGCCGAGCGTGAAGGTGCCGGTGGCGCCCAGGCCGGCGCCGCCCGCGTCGCTGCCGCCGGGCAGGGCGCTCTCGCGGACCTGCGCGTCGGTGCCGGCCACGGTGCCGTCTGCGAGGCCGCTGACCGCCACGTCGTCCGGCACCGGCGTGACGGTGATGGGCACGGTGCTCGTGCCGGTCAGCGACGTGCCGTCGGTGGAGCGCACCGTGAGGGTGTCGTTGCCGTTGAAGTTCGAGTTGCCCTGGTAGGTGAGCAAGGCCAGCGCGGCGTTGATCTGCGCCTGCGTACCCGACAACGTGAGCGTGCCGCTGCCGTTGGCGCCCGCGACGATGGTGGCGCCGCCGGCCAGGTTCAGGTTGAGCAGGCCGTTGCCCACGCTGAGCTGCACCGTGGCCAGGTCGCCGTCGGGGTCGTTCACGCTGATGAGGCTGGCGCCGGTGAAGGCCAGTGGCGAGTCTTCGGGCACGGTCTGCGCGCCGGGCACCGTGTTCACGGGCGCGTCGGGCACCGGCGTGACGTTGATGGCGACCGTGTCGGAGTCGGTGAGCGCCGGCGTGCCGGCATCGGTGGACAGCACCGTCAGCGTGTCGGGGCCGTTGTAGTTGGCGTTGCCCAGGTAGCTGAGCGTGGCCAGCGCCGTGTTGATCTGCGCCTGCGTGCCCGACAGCGTCAGCGTGCCGGAGTTGTTGGCACCGGCGCTGATGGTGGCGCCGCCGGCAAGGCTCACGAGCAGCGTGCCGTTGGCGACGCTGAGCCGCGTGCTGACGAGATTGGTGTCCACGTCGCCGACGCTGATCGTGTTCACGCCGGTGAAGGGGAGCGAAGTGTCCTCCGCCACGGTCTGCGCGCCGGGCACGGCGTTGATCGGGGCTTCGTTGACGCGGGCGGTGACATTGATGATGCCGGTATCGGTGTCGGTGAGCGCGCCGCCGGTGCCGGTGTTGCCGTTGTCGTTGGTCAGCATCGTGACGTTGACGACACCCGTGAAGCCGGTCGTCGCCGTGAAGACGGGCGCAGACGCCGATGCGAGGTAGGCGTCGATGTCCGCCAGCGTGCCGGTCAGCGTGACGGAGGCAGAGCCGCTGCCGCTCACGCCGACCACGCCGGAGGATGTGGCGGCAAGGGTGCCGCTGCTGGCCGTGAGCTTGACGGAGATCGGGGCGCTGGCGGCATCGAGGTCCGACACCGACAGGCCCGTGAGCGGGATGCCCCGGTTGGTGGGACCGGTCCAGCTCGCAGGAATCGTGTTGACCGGCGCATCGTTCACCGCGATGACCTTGACCGTCGAGATGGCAGGCGTCGAGTCGCTTGTGCTGTCATTGGCGATCACGCTGATGCTGCGATCCACCGTGCTCGGGTTCTCCGAGGTCGACGAGTAGCGGATCGCGCGCAAGGCGGTCTGGTAGTCCTTCAGCGTCGCCGCGCCGGACAGCGTCAGCGTGAAGGTGCTCGCGTTGTAGCTGGCGGTGATGCCCGCCGGCAATGCACCGGAGACAGCGAGCACGTCGCCCGCCTGGCCGTTGCTGACGATCGCGCGCAACGAGGCGATCGATGTGCTGTCGTTGTCCAGCACCTGGGCGTCGGCGCTGGCGATGGCGACGCCCGCGCCGTTCTCGGTGTAGGTCGTCGCGTAGTCGCTGGTCTGGAAGTGGACGTCGTCGAGGATCAGGCCGACACCGTCGCCGGGCCCGCGGAAATCGCCGTAGGTGAAATCGGGCTGGCTCGTCGAGCCGTCCGACGTGATTCGCACCAGCGTCGTCGTGCTGGTCGCGGTGAACTTGACCGTGTAAGTCGTCCACGCTGCACCGGTCGTGAATCGCAGCACCTCGGCGCCATTGATCGACATGATGCCCCGGTCTCCGACCGTGATCTGGGTCCGCGTGGAAGCCTGGATCGAGTAGTAGTAGGTCTGGCCGACCACTGTTGCAAGGCTCTGCTCGACATACGATGGCACGCCCGTAAAACCACCTTCCACCTCCACCACCAGCGTGCCATCGGCGGCGCCGGCGCCTGGGTTGTACATGCTGCCGGCGCCGACCTCGAACCCCGCATTGCCAGTCCAGCCCGTTCCACTGCCGGTCTCGAAGGAGCCGTTGACCATGGTGTTGACCGCGAGGAGCACGATGGGCGCCGCGGCGGACGGTGCGAGCACCGGCACGATGGGCGGCGGGGCGGGAACCGCGGGGACGACGCCGATGCCGATGGTGTCCGTGCTCGCGGCCGCGCTGGCGTCGCGCGATGTCACGGTGAGCGAGTCGAGCCCGATGTAGCCCGTGTCGGCCAGGTAGGTCAGGGTGCCCAGCGTGGCGTTGATCTGCGCCTGCGTGCCGCTGATGGTCAGCGTCTGCGTTCCGCTGGCACCGGCACTGATCGTGGCACCGCCCGTTGGCACGACGTTGAGCGCCCCGTGCGTCACGGTGAGCTCGGTGCTGCTCAGGTCGCCGTCGGCGTCACTGACACTGATGGCGTTTGCGTCACTGAAGATCAATGCGGTGTCCGTGCCGATGATGCGGAAGGAGGGAACGGTCTGCACCGGCGGTGCGAGCACGTGGTCCCAATCGGGTGCCGCAACCGCCTGGGCCTCGATCGGGCCGGTGTGGTCTTCCAGCACCCAGTTGCCACCGAAGGCCGCGGCGCCGGTCGTGTCGGCCGACGCGGCAATGTCGGCGCCGCTGATGTTGCCGAGCAGTTCCATCGCGTGCAGGCCGTCCGCGCCGGCGCCGAAGTCGCAACCGTAGAGCAGGATGTCGCCATTGGCCGTCAGGCTGCGGCCGATGGCGACCAGGTCGTCGTGGTACTGGCCCTGCATGCTGGCCGTGGTGAGCACCGCCGTGCCCAGGTCGAGCTCGCCGGCCGAGCCGTGGCTGATGATCTGGATCGAGGCGATGCCGGTGCGGCCCTGCACGGCCTGTGCGATGTCCTTGATGCCGTCGGTACCGGGCGCGATGTAGTGGACCTCGGCATTGGCGGGCAGTGCCGCCACGAGTTGCTGCACATCGGGCAGCGCGGCGTCGACGAAGTACAGGTCGGTGGCAGGGGCGGCGGTCGCGACCGGGGTAGCGGCGCTGGCGACTGGCACGGGCGCAGGCGTGGGCTGTGCCTCAGGTGCCGGCGGCGCGGCAGGCGGATTCGCATGGGCCAGGGCCTGCGCCAGTTCCGCCGCCGAAGCCTGCGCGTCGTGCGCGGCCTGCTCGGCATGCACCGGGTTGTCGGCCACCACCTTGGCGGCGGTGCCGGCGGCGGCCGCATCCAGCAGCACGCGCGCTTCGAGGGCATGCAGGTGCATCGCCCCGCGCATGTCCATGGACGCGGTCATCAGGTCGACTTCGCCGTGGCGACGCTGTGGGTTGCGATTGAACATCTGACTTCCCCTGCTGCCTTGCGGCTCGTGGTCATTCGCGCGCTGTCAGGCGGCGCCCTCGCGTACCAGCACATGCGCCACGCGTTCGAAAACGCGCACTGCCAGGCTCTGGTACGCACCCTTGAGTTGAAGTTCGCCGCGGATCTCCATCGGCGCTGCGTTGTCCGGCCGCGCGACGGCGGCAGTGACTTCGAAAGTGGCGTGTTCCGCCTTGGCCTTCTTGCCTTCGAGCCGCGCCGCCACCGGGCCGCCGTGCACCGAGGCCAGCACCCAGTTGTCCAGCGTGTCGGACGCGGCGGCGCCGATGCGGCGCACCTGTGCATCCAGCGGCGGCATCATGCGTTCCTCGTCGACGAAGCGGCCGCTGTTGCCCTCGGCGATGCGCTCCAGGTCTTCGCTGTCGACATAGCCGCGCGCTTCCAGCACCTCCGGCCGGCCGACCAGCACGAGCTGCGTGCGCGCATCGATCCAGCGGCCGGGGTGCAGCTCCAGCGCGACGTCCATCACCACGCCGTCGATGGGTGCCTGCACCACGAGGCGGGCGCGTTCGCGTTGCAGCCCGTCGATGCGGTCGCGCTCCATGCGCAGTTCGCGTGCCAGCACCAGGCTTTCCGCGCGGTCCTTGATGTCGGAGGTGCGGCGGGCCATGCGTTCGTCCAGCAGGCGGGCGCGGTCGCGCGCGGTGGCAAGGTTCTGGTCCAGCTCCGGCGCGGAGAGGCGCAGCATGACCTGCCCGGCCTTCACGTGGTCGCCGGGCCGCACCAGGATCTCGTCGATGCGCGAGGGCTGCGGCGCGAAGGAGGGCACCTGCTGCGCCGCGGTGAGCACGGCGGGGACGCGCACCTTGTACGGCAGCGGCACCACGAACACCGCGATCATCGCCAGCACCACGAACGCCGTGACGCGCACGCGCGCACCGCTCTCGCGCCGGCGCACGAGCCACACGCGAACCTCCCGCCAGATCGGCAGCACGATGAACCAGCCCATCTCCACCGCGAACATCACGATGCCCAGGATCTTGAAGAAGAAGTGATACACCAGCAGTGCGATGCCCAGAAACAGGAAGAAGCGGTAGATCCACACGGCGAACGCGAAGCCGATGAAGAAGGCGCGCGTGTGGCCGTTCGGCGTCGGCGGCGCCTTGTCGCCATAGCCGAACAGCAGCTCGCGCAGCCACCACTTGCCCATGGCAAACGAGCGCTCCTGCAGGTTCGGCACGTTGACGAGGTCGCTGAACAGGTAGTAGCCGTCGAAGCGCATCAGCGGATTGCAGTTGACCGCGATGCTGAGCACCCAGCCCGTGGTGGCCAGTGCAAAGGCCGCATGGCGCGCCGGCCCGTCGGGTACCAGCACCCAGACGTAGGTGGCGATCACCGCGACGATCAACTCCACCGCCATGCCGGCCGCGTCGATGAGCACGCGCTGGCGATGGCTGCGCAGCCGCCATGCATCGGTGGTGTCGGTGTAGAGCACCGGCATCATCACGATGAAGGCCACGCCCATGGTCGTGATGCGCGAGCCCATGCGCACGGCCGCATAGCCGTGGCCCAGCTCATGCAGCGTCTTGACGAGCCCCAGGCTGATGCCGAAGGTGACCACGCCTGCGGCGGTGAACATCTCGGGCAGCGTGCTGCGAAACGCCTCCCACTGGCGCGAGACGAGGTAGAGGCTCAGCAACCCAGCTGCGCCGAGGAACCACCAGAACGCCGGATGGAAGATGAAGCCGACCGCATGCTGCGTCGCGCGCAGGAAGCGGTCGGGCCGCGCCAGCGGCACCTTGATGAACAGGTAGCCGTGGATCAACCGTTGCCAGATCGGCCGATCGCGCATCCTCGCGCGCTGCTGCTCGACACGCGACCATGTCACTTGCGCCACGGCTTGCAGCAGTTCATTGCGGTACAGGAACTCCAGCAGCGTGATCACGCTCTTCTCGCTGAATTCGCGGCCGAGCTGGGTGGCGGCGCGCGCCCGCAATTCGTCCACAGTGCCGCCGCTCCAGCACGAGAGCAGGTCGACCGCGTCCTGGTCGACCTCGAAGAAGCGTTGCGCCAGCGGGTCGTGGATCTTCCAGGGCTGGTGCCCGTCACCTTCGCCTTCGATCAGGCGGAGGTCGGGGCGCAATGGCGGCAGTACGCGCTCGCCCGGCGGCGGCGGGGCCTTCGCGGCTTTGGTCATGTCGGGCCGCAGCGTGTCGTCCATGGCTCACATCCCCGTCCATTGCCGCACGGCGGTGATCGGGCGGCGCAGCAGGTAGAAGAACAGCGTGACCCGTTCGCCATAGACGCGCGCCGTGCCGCGCAGGCCGAGGCGCGCGACGGGCCCGGACGCATCGACCGCGCGGGCCGTGACCACATAGCTGGCGACGCCGGCCGGATCGGTCTCGGCCTTGTAGGCGGCGCGCACGATGGTGGCATCGAGCGGATGCAGCGGCGACGCATCGAGGAACACCCGCGTCTGCGCGCCCTCGCGCAGGTTGACCGCATCGGCCACCGGCACCTTGAGCTGGAACTCGACCTGTGCCGGATCGGCCACGCGCATGATGGCCTCGCCGACCACCACCGGCCGCCCGACCCAGTCGCGCGGATCGCCGAAGAGCGCCACGCCGGGTTGCTGCGCCTTGATGACGGCCTTGGCGAACATGGCCTGCGCATAGTCGCGTTCGGCACGGGCCACGGTTTCCTCGGACTGCGCAATGGCGAGTTCGCGCTTGGCGGTGTTGTCGTCCATCGATGCCTGTTGCAGGCGCAGCATCTTGGCGCGCGCCACCTCGAGCTTCTGCTGCGCCACTTCCGAATCGCTGCGCAGCGTGGTGTCGACCAGCTGCACCAGCGGGTCGCCCGTCTTCACCTGCGCGCCGGGCT
This sequence comes from Variovorax sp. dw_308, assembly GCF_019207085.1. Classification (GTDB taxonomy): domain Bacteria; phylum Pseudomonadota; class Gammaproteobacteria; order Burkholderiales; family Burkholderiaceae_C; genus Variovorax. The sequence goes on from NZ_JAATOM010000009.1 coordinate 55,282, forward strand.
CGACCAGGATGCGCTCGACCACGCCCGCGACCGGCGCGGCCACGACGAAGGGGTCCTTCGGCGTGACCTCGACCGGCGCCAGCGTCGTCAGCGGCACCGGCACGAAGGCCAGCACGGCAGCGATCAGCGCCAGCACCAGGCCCAGCCGGCGCAAGCGCCGCGGCCAGTCGCGCGAGGGCTTGGCGCGGCCTTCGATGGCGCTGGCGCCATGCGCGTAGGCCTGCGCGACGCGCGCGGCGAGCTTCCTGTGCGTGTCTTCCCATTCGGTGTCGCGGGCCAGCAGCCAGCCCGCATACGGCGGCATGCCGGCATCGGCGATGGGCACCCACATCAGGTGCCGCAATGCGGCCTCGGCGGTGCACGGATCCTGCGGGTCGGCGTGCGTGGGCAAGATGAAGCACTCGATGGCCGCGCGGTCCTCGCTGGCGGACCAGAGCCTGCCGGCGAGGTCCTCGTACCAGCGCAGCATCGGCGCATCCCGATTGACCGCGGCCAGCGCCGAAACCGCGACCGCATGCCATCCGCCCGACGTGTCCTTGTGCAGGGCATCCTGCTTCCCGCGGTCCAGGCGATGGCGCGGCTCGAAGACGAGGGCCTGGCCAAAGGGCAGCAGCACCACGGGTTCGTTGGCCAGGTGCGTCCACAGCGCCTGGCGCGTCCTGCATTGCCGCAGGCTCCCTTCGATGGTGATGAGGTGCAGGAGCCCGGCGCCGGGCGCTGCCTGTCCGGCCCCCGGGCTGGCGGCGCCCAGTGGCCCGGCGGTGCTTGTCGGCTTGCCTTCCCGTGCCACCAGCCTCGGCTTGGCCACTGTCTTGCCAGCCTCGATCGCCACAGAATCCTGGACTTCCTCGTTCTGGCTCATGACATGTTCAGCGACTCGTGCCGCCGCTCCCTGTAGCCGGTGTCTTCACGGCAGCGACGGCTTCGAGCCGCGCCTGCCCGCTCATGCCCGGAAGCACGGAGGCCGGCACCGAAGGCACCTTGCAGATGATCTTCACGGTCTGGCTCACCGCGTCGACCGCGCCCGAGATACGGTCGACCACCACCTTCACCGTGTCGCCGGTCTCGTCGACCTTGAAGTCGAAGCTGGAGCCCACCTTGAGCCAGCCCAGCCACTTCGACGGCACTACCATGTGCAGCTCCAGCGGCCCGTCGCTCACGATGCGGATGAGCTTCTCGTTCGCCGGCGGCGACTCGTGCGTGCGCGCCAGCGTTTCCACCACGCGCCCGGCAAAGGGCGCAATCACCCTGCAGCCCGTCATGCGCTCCTGGATCGTCTGCGCCTGCGCGGCACGCTCCTTCTGCTTGAGTCCGGCGATGTCGGCGTCGGCCTTGCCCGTCGCGCCCATGCCGAGCAGCTCGGCCTGCACCGACGCGTTGCGCGCCTCGGCCGCCTCGCCCGCACGGGCGGCGCGCAGGTCCGCGGCAAATCGGCCGCAGTCGAAAGTCACCAGCGCCGCGCCCTTCGGAAACCGATCGCCTTCGCGATACGGCATCGCGGTGATGCGTTCAGACACCGTGCTGGACAGGACGGCTTCCTTCTCCGCGCGCAAGACGCCGCGCGCGATGCTGCCGTCGGATGCCGCGCCGCTTGCGCCCGCCTGCGTCTGCGCAACGACAAGCGTGGCGGCCAGGGCAAGGCACGGAAGCAGCGCAGCCGCGGCGAAGGTCGCCGTCGTTGAACGGGCAAGCATCATTGCGCGCTCGTCTTGGCGAGCGAGTCATCGCGCTGTGCCCACAGGTTGCGTAGCTTCCCCGTCAGCACGCTCACCGGATCGCTGCTGCTCATGCTGGCATCGATCGGGTCGACGCCGATGGAGGCATAGATGTTGGCGTAGGCGTTCTGCATGTCCGCCAGCGCCACATCGAGCCGCACCTCCGACACCACAGTGTTCATCTGCTCGCGGATCAAGGTCTGCCGGCTGAGCTTCTCGGCCTTGAAGCCGGCATCGAACTGCTTCTCGATGCTGTTCTGCACCTGCAGGTAGCGGCCCGCCGTGTCGAGTTCGCGCAGGCGGAACTCGTAGCGTGCCCGGCTCACCTGCAACTGCGTGGCCACGGCCATCGTCAGGGCCTGCGCGCGTTCGTCCAGTACGTCGGTCTGCGCCTGCACGCGGGCACGGTCGACCGGCAGTCGGAACACGTTGAGCAGGTTCCAGCTCGCGCGCGCGCCAGAGGCCGCCCAGCTGCTGTTGTAGAGGTAGCTGTTGTCGCTCCAGTCCGCACCGATGAACAAGCGCAGGCTCGGCAAGGCGCGAAGGATGGCGGCCGTGCCTTCGCGGTCGTTGCTGCGCATCTGGTAGGCGACCTCGCGCAACTCGGGCCGGTTCTCGATGGCCATGCGCAGCATGTCGGCGCTGTCCATGCGTACCGCTTGCCACTTGGTCGAGCGCGAAGGAAGAACCACCTTGTACGGGGTGTCCGGCGGCAGGTTCATCAACGCGGCAAGCTGCTGCTTGGCCACGCTGAGTTCGCGAGCCAGCGTCTGCGCTTCGCGGCGGATGCTGAGCAACTCGCGCTGGTAGCTCAAGGCCGCCAGCGGTGCCGACTGGCCGCTGCTCTGTTGTTGCTCGGCTTGTGCAAGCGCCTCCTGCGTCACCCGCTCCAGTTCGTCGATCTTGCCGAGCAGGCGCTCGGCGCTGACGGCGCGCCAATAGGCCGAGCGGACGTCTTCGACGATGCGGTTGATGACCTTGCGCTTGCGCTCCTCGGACAGCATCACTTCATCGGCTGCCTGCTGCGCACGCACGTACGAGAGGCCGAAGTCCAGCACATCCCAGCTCAACGTGACGTCGGTCGCGAACACGTCGCGATCGCTCGATGTCGACGGCTCCAGGCTGATCCTCCCGGTCGTGATCGACCGGCTGATGCCGCCCGATTCGTTGTTGCGGCCGGAGTAGTCAAGGTTGACCACGAGCTTGGGCAGCATGTCGAAGCGCTTGAGGTCGAGGTCCTTGGTGCGAAGCGCCTGGTCCATCACCTCGACTCGATAGTCGAGGTTGTACTTGATGGCGCGTGCCATGGCTTCGTACAAGTCGATCGGTCCAGTCACCGGTTCCTGGTCCGCGGCCATGCGCGAGACCAGCGCGGCGGAACGGTCCTTGTTCTGTTGGGCATCGAGTGTGGTCGGTGTGATCGAGCAACCGTTCAAGTTTGCGCAGATCAGAACGATGCCGGCTGACACTGCAGACAACGAGCGTCGGGGTCTACGACGAACTTCGAGCAAGGGATGGGCCGATCGATTGCGGTCGATATTCGACTTGGTTGTCATTGACATGGCCCACCTCATTAATGTGTTATGGCGCGCAGGTTAACGCCCACTTCTCACGTAAGACATAGCTCAAGAAACTATTCAGTGACAAAGTCATACAGCAGCCGCAAAAGGTTCCGATGAACAGAGCGCAGCATCCTGCGGCACCTCGAAAGGTGCCTGTTCGCGTCAGGAAGCAACGTCTCGGTGTTTACCGATGTGTCAAGCGGAACGCTTGTGGGCGCCTTCTTTCAGGGAGTCTTCTTGCAACTCGACCTTCTCCTCCACTTCGCGCCCCAGGAAATAGTTGAGGAAGGTCCGTATCACGGCAATCGCACCCAGGTGTCCGAGTTCTTCCCAGGTCGGCGAGAAGGAGGTATTGACGATGTCCGCTGCCAGCTGGAACGTGAGCCCGGCCACCAGCCACCGTGCGAAGGTCAGCCACACAGCACGCCGCTGATAGTCGAGGTTGCGGGAGCTCCTCGCCATCCATATGCCCGAGATCTTGAGCAGCGCCCCGAGCGCACCCGCGGCGATGAAGAACACCGCGCATGTCTCGATGGCAAGCGAGACGAAATGCGCCCACGTGTGCAGCGTGATCTCGAGGTGTTCCAGGTCCATCCGCGAATCCTTTGTCAGTGAAACGGGCCGGCCTCGAAGGTCATGCTGCATATGGCCAGGATGCCCAGCAACAGCAACAGGACCGCGATGATCAATGTCATCGAGACCGGGAAATGACTCTCGGCATGCACCAGCCCGAGCGCATGCAACTGCGCGCGCTCCTTGCGCAGGCCGCGCATGAAGTTGACGTGATAGACGATGCCCAGCACCAGCATCCCCAGGCCGAGCCACACCAGCGCCTCGCCGAAGAGGCGCGGCGCGTGGCTGCTCTTGAGCACCTCCGCATCGCGCAACTTCTGGAACACCTGGAAGATCGTGAAGCCGAAGCCGATCAGGGACAGCGCGGTGCGAATCACCGACATCAGCGTGCGGTCGGCGCTCAAGCGCGTGCGCTGGAACGACATGCCGGTGCGGCGCGACGACAGCTCGGTGGAGGCTTCCTCGGGCGTGAGGCCCACCGGATGGATCCTTTGCGGTGCGGGATCGGACGTGTCGACCATGGCGTCCTCTACTACGTCGGCCCTGCCGCGCGCGAGACGCAGCGAATGCCCAGGTGGCAGGTCGACGTATCGACTTCCTGCGGCATGCGGGCGGCGGGGCGATAGCGGCGGCAGTAGTTCGGCGCGCAGAGATAGGAGCCGCCCTTCATGACCTTGCGCGGAATGCGCAGGTCGGCCGCCGCGCGCGGGTTGTGGCTGTCGTCGGCGTTGCCGCCACGCGGGTTGGTGAGCGTGCAGCAGGGGTGCGCGATCTTGCCGTGGTCCTGGTACCAGTCGGTGGTCCATTCCCAGACGTTGCCTGTCATCTCGTGCAGGCCATAGCCGTTGGGCGGGAACGAGCCCACCGGCGCCGTCCATTCGTAGCCGTCCTCGAGCAGGTTCTGCCACGGGAATTCACCTTGCCAGGTGTTGGCCATGTGGCGGCGTCCGGGCGTCAGTTCGTTGCCCCATGAATACTCGGCCCCATCGAGGCCGCCGCGTGCCGCGAACTCCCATTCGGCCTCGGTCGGCAAGTCCTTGCCGGCCCACTTCGCGTAGGCCTGTGCGTCTTCGAAGGCGACGTGCACGACGGGGTGCTTCCACAGGCCCTGCAGTCCGCTCTTCGGTCCGCGCGGATGCTTCCAGTTGGCACCGGCCACATAGGTCCACCAGTTGTGGTGGTTGTCGAGGTCCACGCGCTGCGCGGCCTTCTGGAACATCACCGACGAAGGCACCAGCATGGCCGGATCGGCGCCTGGATAGTCGGCCGCGTTGGCCGGCCGCTCGGCCAGCGTGACGTAGCCGGTCGCATCGACGAAGCGCTTGAAGTCGGCGTTGGTGACGGTGTACCTGTCGATCCAGAAGCCGTCGACAGTGACGCGATGCGCCGGCGCCTCTTCAGGATAGTGGTCGTCCGACCCCATCTGGAAGGTCCCACCGGGGATCCACACCATGTTCTCGCCGGGCGGCGCGTGGGTCTTTTCCTTCAAGGGCTCCGCTTGCAAAAGATCGTTCAATTCAATGGTCCTGGTGGCCGACGCGACGCGCATCGATGGGCGTAGGTTGCCGCCGACGAACCGCATCGTCAATAGATTGCAAGATGGCCAATTTTTCGTCTGAAGCAGTGGCGGCGGCTACTAGTCTTTGGTGCAGGCCCTGGCGTCCATGCGCGGGCTGCGCCATGAAAAAAGCCCCCGCTGCGGCTGCAGCGGGGGCTTTTTTCGATGCGCTTGCGCGCATGCGCGAAGCGGCGTTATGCGACGACGGCGGCGGGCTTGACCGCGCTTGCCCCGATGCTGGCGCTGGCGCTCGCTTGCGCCTGGACGCCGCGGATCATGTCCACCGCCTTCTCCGCAATCATCACGGTCGGCGCATTGGTGTTGCCGCCAACGACCGTCGGCATGATGGAAGCATCGACGACGCGCAGGCTCAGCAGGCCATGCACACGCAACTGCTCGTCGACCACCGACGTGCGGTCACTGGCCGGACCCATCTTGCAGGTGCCCACAGGGTGGTATTGCGTATCGGCGCGATTGCGGATGTCTTCTGCGATGGCCCGGGTGTCGTTGCGGTCGACCTTGTAGAGCATCTTGCCGCGGTACGTGTCGAAGGGCTTGGCTTCCAGGATGTCCATCTGCAGCTGCACGCCCTTGACCAGCAGGTTCAGGTCGCGCTCGTCGTCCAGGAACTTGGGGTCGATGAGCGGTGCGGCGCGTGGGTCGCGGCTGGCCAGCTTGACGTGGCCGCGGCTGTACGGACGCAGCACTTCGATGTGGCACGAGTACCCGTGTCCGACATGCAGCTTGCGGCTGTGATCATCGACCAGCGCGATGACGAACACCATCTGCAGGTCCGGCACCTTGACGTCTGGCGACGAGCGAATGAACGCGCCGGATTCCGCGAAGTTGGAGGTGACAAGGCCGGTGCGGCTCTTCTTCCATTCGGGCATGGCCGACGCCACGCGCGCACCACCGCGTGCCGAGACGCCGAAGGTCTCGTGCTTCGAGCTCGTGCGATAGCTCTGCACATGGTCGATGTGATCCTGCAGGTTCTCGCCGACGCCAGGCAGGTCGTGCACGACCGGGATGCCGAGCTTCTGCAGTTCCGCGGCGGGACCGACGCCCGACAGCATCAGCAATTGGGGCGAGCCGAACGCACCCGCGGTGAGGATGACCTCGCGGCGTGCGCGCACCTGCTTCTCGACGCCATCGACCGTGTACGCAACGCCGACTGCACGCTTGCCTTCGAACAGGATGCGGGAGGTCAGCGCATGGGTGCGAACCGAGAGGTTGAAGCGCGACAGGTGGGGCGTGATGTAGCCCTTGGCCACGCTGTGGCGCTCGCCGTTCTTCTGCGTGACCTGGAACATGAACGAGCCGAACTGTTCGGCGCCGTTGTAGTCGCGCGTATTGGGCACGCCCTTCATCGCGCAGGCCTCGAGGAAGACCCTGTTCAACGCGCTCGGGTTGCGCACTTCCGCTGCGTTCAACGGGCCGCCCGTGCCGTGGAAGGGGTCGTCGCGAAAGGTCTCGTTGTTTTCGGCGCGCTTGAAGTACGGCAGGATCTCGTCGTAGGACCAGCCGGGGTTGCCGAGCGAGGCCCAGTGGTCATAGTCCCACTTGTTGCCGCGCACATAGACCATCGCGTTGATGGAGCTCGACCCGCCGAGCGTCTTGCCGCGCGGCTGGTAGCCCTGGCGGCCGTTCAGGCCCTTTTGCGGGACGGTCTTGTAGGCATAGTTGTTGAACGGAATGGGCAGCATCGCCACCACGCCGATCGGCGCATGGATGAAGACGCTCTTGTCCGGTCCGCCAGCTTCCAGCATGCACACGCTGGTGCTGGAGTCCTCGCTCAATCGAGAAGCGACGACGCAACCGCCGGAACCGCCGCCAACGACGACGTAGTCAAATTCTTCAATGCTCATGGTTGTGTCTCAGTTCTCTCGTGGATCAGGTGCCTGGATTCGTGACGCAGCGTGCGAAGGAGAAGCGTCTACCGGCGGGTATAAGTGCCGGAGTGCCGGCGCGGGTGCGAATGTAGGGCGGCACTCGGGTCGCGCCTAGGTCCAACTCCGCCACAATCGGGTGAAAATCCGCCAAGAATTCACAATCTGTCAGAACGTGCGTAATTCCATTGCCTTTCAGGCTCCCTCGCGGCGGATCACCATCCGCGAGGCCGGCGACCCGGGCCGCCCGCTGCACAGCATGCAGGGCCTTGGCGCCCTCGTCGATGCCATGGCCGAGCAGGGTGTCGACGCCGTGACGCTTTTCGCCGGGACCGGCATCGTCCCACAGGCCATCTCCGACCACGAGGCCCGCATCTCGCACCGCCAGAAGATCGCGCTCTTCGACAATGTGCGGCGACTCTCGAACGACTCGGCGGTGGGCTTGCGGGCGGGGCAGCGCCAGCGCCTGTCCGACTTCGGCGTCTATGGCTATGCGCTCCTGAGCAGCGCGACCTTCGCAGAGGCCATCGATTTCGGCATCAAGCATATTCGCCTGGCCGGCCCGGTCATCGAGAAGAGCTTCCGGATCGAGGGCGACGTTGCCATTTTCGAGGGCCACGGCTTCGCCGAACTGGGGCCGCTGTTGCCGATGGCCTCCGAGTTCTGGTTCAGTTCGATGCAGGTGCTGATCAGCCGCATCCTGGAACGTCCCTTCGAGGCGCTGTGCCTGCAGTTGCCCTACCCGGCACCCGCCGCCGCACCGCACTACGAGGACATCCTGCGTTGCCCGGTGAACTTCGATGCGCCGGCGATGCAATGGCGCTTCGATGCCCGGCTGCTGGAGCTGCCGCTGCCCAATGCCAATCCCATCACGGCGCAGGTATCTTCGGCCTTTTGCCATCGCATGCTGGAGGCGGCAGATGGCGTCGAGAACCCGCTGGTCCAGGCGATCAAGGAAATCTGCCTCAACGCGTCAGGCGGCCTGCCTCGGGCCGAACAGATGGCCCATCGGCTGAACCTGTCGAGCCGGACACTGCACCGCCGCCTGGCCGACGCAGGCACCACCTACCAGGGCATCGTCGACGGCGTGCGCAAGCGCCTTGCCATCGAGTTCCTGGAACGCACCCAACTGTCGGTCGGCGAGATCGCGGAGCGCACCGGCTTCTCGGACGAGTCGAACTTCCGCAAGGCCTTTCGCAAGTGGACCAACCAGACCACCACCTTCTACCGAGAGCGCCGCGCCGAGAAGGTGTGAATATTTCTACTGCGGACGCCAATCTCGGGTCTGCGGTCCTCACCGTACGGGTGTACGGTTCCGGTCCTCGACCCGACCTTGGCGCCCTCGCTACGAAATCTTCACACCTTCTCCGCTGCCGGTTTGGCGCCTGACAGCCGAGCCTCGCAGCCACGTGCATCGGCTCGGCTTGGCGCCTACCACCCGAGCTTGGCAGCAACGTGCATCAGCTCCGCCACGGTGCGCGTCTGCATGCGTTCCATGATGCGCGCACGGTGGAACTTGACGGTCTGTTCGACGATGCCCAGGTCGCTGGCGATCTGCTTGTTGAGCCGGCCCTTGACGACGGCGGCAAGCACCTCGCGCTCGCGGGCGGTCAGCGTGGCCAGCCGGGCCTCGCAGGCCGCGGCGTCGGCGTTGGCCTGGCGTGTCGACGCGTCCTGCGCCACCGCCATCCGCACCGCGTCGATCAGGGCTTGCGCGCTGACCGGCTTGGTCAGGAAGTCGGCGGCGCCGGCCTTGATGGCCTGCACGGTCATGGGAATGTCGCCATGCCCGCTGAGGAAGACGATCGGCAGCGGGTGGCCGGTCTCCGCGAGCCGGCGTTGCAACTCGAGCCCGTCGAGCCCGGGCATCGTCACGTCCAGCACGATGCAGCCGCGCGAGCGCGGGTCGGGCCGCGTGAGGAAGGCCTCGGCGGACGCGAAGCTGTCGACGCGCCAGCCTTCCTCGCGCAGCACGCGCGCGAGCGACTTGCAGACGGCCGGGTCATCGTCGACGAGGAACACGGTTTCCGGTTCGGGCATGGTGATTTCCATGGGATGCATTCAAATGGACTGCCGCAACGGCCATGTGACAACGAAGGTGGCGCCGCCTTCCGGGTTGTTGCTGGCGGCAAGCGTGCCGCGGTGCGCCGTGATGATCGACTTGCAGATCGCCAGGCCCATGCCGGTGCCGCCGGCCTTGGTGCTCCAGAACGCGTCGAACACGCGGCGGATGTCCTGGGGGTCGATGCCGGTGCCGCGGTCGATCACATGGACGCGCACGTCGGAGTCGTCGCATTCGGTGCGGATGCTGAGCTTGCGCTGGGGCGGGGCGGCCTGGCTCATGGCGTCGGCCGCGTTGAGGATGAGGTTCAGCAGAACCTGTTGAAGCTGCACGCGTCCGCCTTCGATCAAGGGCAGCCACGGCGCGAGTTCGGTCGCGGTGCCGACGTGGCGGCGCGCGAGTTCGGTCCGGACCAGGTCCAGCGTCTCCGCCACCAGTTCGTTCAGGTTGAGCGGCGCGATGTGCATCTCGCCGTGCTTGAAGAGCGCGCCCAGGCGCCGGATGATCTCGGCGGCGCGCCGATCCTCGCTGATGATGTCCTCGCAGATCTCGCGCACCTCGTCCAGGTCGGGCTGGTCGCGCCTCAGGATCTTGCGCGCGGCCTCCGCGTTGCCGAGGATGGCGGCCAGCGGCTGGTTGAGCTGATGCGCGATCGAGGCCGACATCTGCCCCATCATCGACACGCGGGTCATGTGCGTCAGCGCGGCGCGGTCTTTCTCGGCCTGCAGCTCGGCTTCCTTGCGGACGGTGACGTCGAGCGCCACCCCGGTCATGCGGTGATCGGAACCGGCCTCGGCACGGCCGCGCGCGGCCATCCACCGTACGCTGCCGTCGGGCTCCAGCACGCGGTACTCGACGTCGACTTCCTCGTCCCGTGCCACGGCACGGCGCACGGCGCTGTCGACGACTTCGCGGTCGGCCGGATGCACCGTGTCCAGAACGCGATCGAACCGGACCGGCTGCGCCTTCGACAAGCCGACGTACTCGCGCAGTTCGGTGAGCGGCCAGATCTTGTCGCGGCCCACGTCCCACACCCACATCGACAGCCGGGCAGCGCGCGCCGCCAGGTTCATGCGCCGCTCGCTTTCCTCCAGCGCCGACACGGTGCGACGACGCAGGCGCCACTCGACGAGCAGTGCGGCGATCAGCAGGCTTTGCAATACGAGCACGCCAGAGAAGAACAGCGCCTGGCTCCGGTACCGTTCCCAGAAAGTCGGCGCCCTGAAATGGACGATGGCATCGGCCGGCAGCATGTCCTCGGAGATGCCCCACTTGACCGCCTGCCGCCAGTCGATCTGCACGTGCGAAGGCACGCGGGCCGGCAGGTCGAGCGCCGCGGGCAGCACGCCGTCCAGCAAGGTGTCGATGGCCTTCGCCGCTTGCCGCCCCATCTCCTGGTAGCTCGGCATCTGCCCGCCCACGACACCGGCGCCGATGAAGGTGCTGTAGGGGCCGTAGACCGGCGCGTTGGATGCTTCGGCGATGAGCGCGGCGGATTCCCGGGGCCGGAACACGCGGTCGGCTCCGTCCTGGAAATAGCCGGGCGTGAACACCACGGCATCGCCGCCCAGATGCTGCAGCCGCTCCGCCAGGGCATCGCTGGGAAGGCCCGCGAGGTATTCGACGGGGACGTGCAGGTCGAGTCCGGCGATGATCGCGCGCGTCTCGGCCGCAAGCCGTCGGTCGCTCGCGCTGGCGCCCGTGACCACCACCAGCCGCCGCGTCCCGGGATGCCAGCGCAACGCCTGCTGGATGGTCCCGCCGAAGTCGTAGTCGATCGGTACGCCGACGACGTTGGCGGGCAGGGGTTGCACCTTTGCAATGGCATCCCTGGCGACGGCGAGGTGAACCACGGGGACGTCGGGGAACAACTGCGCGCGATGGCGCAGCAGGAAATCGAGCGCGGGCCGGCCTCCGGCGACGAGGACTTCGGGCTTGCGCAGGGCGTACTTGTCGCGCAGGTAGGTGATGATGGTCTGTTCGTAGGCTTCGCCGGTAAACGCGGGGTCGTCGAGGAATTCGGTGAAGAAGTCGACATCGCGGTCGACCGGTTCGCTGAAGCTTTCCCGCAGGCCGCGCTCGACCTCGATGTTGGCCGGGAGCTGCTTGTCGTTGGAGAAGATCACAAGCACGTTCCGGCCCGTGGGCTGCTGTGCGCAGGCCGTGGCGATGGGCAGCAGGAAGCATGCAAGCAGCATCACAAGGTGCACGAGGGCGCCGTGAGTTGAGCCGGTCTCGGGCATGTCCCGGCGCGGGGTCGAACAGATCATTGTTCCCGGGTGATTCACTGGATGTCGTCGCGCAGGAACGGACATCGGGATCGGATGGAGGTGCGTAATGTAGCTGTTTAGACTGACAGTCAACTGCGCAGGAATCAAGGTAAAAAAGTGTTATTTCATTCGCAGAAAACTGCGAAATGCGGTACCTCTCGCGGTCCCCTGTCGCGGCAAGCCCGGCATGGCCTGGGCGTACTTGGCACAGTACGTGGCAGCGACGTGGCAGGGGCGCCCGAGGGCGGCGGAACCGCTTCAACCCGCCCGCATGGGCGCGAGCTGCGGCAACATGCCGGCGATCTCCGACTTCATCGACCGTGCCAGTTCCTCCGAGCGCGCCCGTGACAGGCGGGTGCGCGGCGCGATGATGCTCATCGCGGCATCGCCGCACGATCCCATGGGGAACCGCAGGCCCACGCCCGCGACGCCGCCAGCGCCGATCTGCGAATGCCCTCGCGCCCGCGTCTGCACCGCCCAGCGCTGCAGCCTGGCCAGGCCGAGTTCGTGCGACTGGTACTCCTCGCGGTGGCGCTGGTAGTGCTGTGCGAGCGCATCCTCAGGCAGCCTGGCCAGCAGCGCGATACTGGCCACGCCCAGGCCCAGCAGCCGGGTGCCTCCCACGTTCAGCGCAAAGGAACGCACCGGGTGGGCGCCTTCCTCCAGGTGCAGGCAATGGCTGTAGTCGCCTGAGCGCAGCACCAGGAACACGTTGTCTCCCGACAGGCGCGCCAGCGACTTCATCACCGGGCGGCAGGCCTGCACCAGCGGGGAACGGTCCATGCAGGCCGCGCCCCATGCCATCGCCTCGATGCCCAGGTGGTAGAGACCGCTGCGCGCATCCCGCGCGACCAGGCCCTGGTTCACGAGGCTGGACACGATGCGCCATGCCGTCGTGCGGTCCAGTCCGGTGCGCGCGACCAGATCGCGCAACGCGATGCCGGACACATGTTCGCGCGCGATCCAGCGCAGCAGCGCCGACGCCCGGTCGATGCTCTGGGCGCCCGGCACGGTGAGGGTTTTCGCGGACGGAACAGCCATGTTGTGCACATTGTGCACATAGAGACGACAAGTGTTTGCGCTGTCGCGGCGCGTGCCCTTGAATGGGTTCACACACCACAAGATCAAGGGACAAACTCATGCGTTCATTGCTTCGTCGCCTCGGCGGCGGCGCGGAAGAGGTGATGAAGGACCTCATCGCGAAGCGGCTGGACTTATGACGCGCCGGCCGACACACCCGCAAGCCCGCCATGCGGGGCTGTGCCATTTCCAGCCGCCCCTTCGCACCCCTTTCGCCGAAGCATTTCCATGACGCCCTTCGTATCCCGCATCCAACCCGCCTCCGGGGCCTTCCAGGCGCAGCGCGCCGGCATGCTCGCGCTGATCGACGAGCTGCGCGCGCTGGAGCAGCGCGCGGCCGACGCTTCCGCGCGCGCCGCCGCGAGCTTCGCGAAGCGCGGCGCCTTGCTGCCACGCGAGCGCCTGACGCGCCTGCTCGACTTCGGCCGGCCCTTCCTGCCGATCGCCAGCATCGCGGGCTATGCCATGGACGACCCCGACCTGGCCGCCGTCGTGCCCGGTGGCTCGCAGCTCGCCGGCATCGGCTTCGTGAGCGGCGTGCGCTGCATGGTCGTGGTCAACGACTCGGGCATCGACGCGGGCGCGCTGACCGAGTCCGGCAACCAGAAGATCATGCGTTGCCAGGAGATCGCGCTCGCCAACAAGCTGCCCTTCGTGCACCTGGTGGAGTCGGCTGGGGCCAACCTGCGCAAGTACCGCGTCGAGAAGTTCATCCGCGGCGGCGGCATGTTCTACAACCTTGCGCGCCTGTCGGCCGCGGGCCTGCCGGTGGTGACCGTGGTGCACGGTTCGTCGACCGCGGGCGGCGCCTACATGCCGGGCCTGTCGGACTACGTGGTGATGGTGCGCGGCCAGGCCAAGGCCTTCCTCGCCGGTCCGCCGTTGCTGAAGGCCGCCACCGGCGAGATCGCCACGGCCGAAGCGCTGGGCGGCACCGACATGCACGCCAGCATCAGCGGCCTCGCCGAATACGTGGCCGAGGACGATGCGCATGCCATCGACATCGCGCGCGACATCGTGGACAACCTCGGCTGGCAGTGTGCGGACGACGCCCTCGCAGCAAGCGCGCCGCCGCCGCGCCTGGACCCCGAGGAACTGGCCGGCGTCATGGTGCTCGAGCACCGCAAGCCGGTGGACATGCGCGAAGTCATCGCACGCCTCGTCGACGATTCCCGCTGGATGGATTTCAAGCCGGACTACGGCACGGCCACCGTCTGCGGACAGGCCCGCATCGAGGGCCACCCCGTGGGCTTCGTCAGCAACAACGGGCCGATCGACCCGGCCGGCGCCACCAAGGCCGCGCAGTTCATCCAGCTCTGCAACCAGTCGGGCACGCCCATCGTCTACCTGCAGAACACCACCGGTTTCATCGTCGGCCGCGCGTCGGAAGAGGCCGGCATGATCAAGCACGGCTCGAAGATGATCCAGGCCCTGGCCAACTCGCAGGTGCCGCAGGTCACGATCTATTGCGGGGCTTCTTTCGGCGCCGGCAACTACGGCATGTGCGGGCGCGCATTCCATCCAAGCTTCTGCTTCTCCTGGCCCAACGCACGCACCGCCGTCATGGGTGGCGAGCAGGCCGCCACCACGATGGAGATCGTTGCGCGCCAGCAGGCCGAGCGCAAGGGCCGCCCGCTCGACGAGGCGCGCCTTGCCGCCCAGAAGGAAGAGATCGTCGGCAATTTCGAGCGCCAGGCCAGCGCCTTCTACACCAGCGGCCACATGCTTGACGACGGCGTGATCGACCCGCGCGACACGCGCGCGGTGCTGGCCTTCGTGCTTGCCACGGCACGCGAGGCTGCACAGCGCAGCACGCGGCCCATCCAGTTCGGCGTCGCGCGTTTTTGAACAGCGCGCCTTCCCGCTTTTCAGGACACATCCATGCTCTACACCACCGAACACCGCCACATGATGGACAGCATCCGCCGCTTCATCGCGGCCGAGATCGATCCCTTCGTCGACGAATGGGAGGCCGCCGAGATCTTCCCGGCCCATGAGTTGTTCAAGAAGATGGGCAACCTGGGCTTTCTCGGCATCACCAAGCCCGAAGCGTACGGCGGCCTGGGCCTCGACTTTTCCTATGCGGTCGCCGCCGCGGAGGCCATGGGCCATGCGCGCGCGCAGGGCGTGGCCATGGGCATCGGCGTGCAGTCGAACATGGCGACGCCGGCGCTGGCGGCTTTCGGCTCCGATGAGTTGAAGCGCGAGTTCCTGGCGCCGGCCATCGCGGGCGACATGGTCGCCTCGATCGGCGTGTCGGAGCAGGGCGCGGGCTCCGACGTGGCCTCGCTCAAGACCCGCGCGCGCCGTGACGGCGACGACTACGTCGTCAGCGGCGCCAAGATGTGGATCACCAACGGCATGCAGGCCGACTGGATCTGCCTGCTGTGCAACACCTCCGACGGGCCGGTGCACAAGAACAAGTCGCTGATCATCGTGCCGCTGATGCAGGACGGCCAGCGCACGCGCGGCGTGTCGGTGCAGAAGATCCGCAAGTTCGGCATGTGGAGTTCCGACACGGCGCAGGTCTTCTTCGACGAGGTGCGCGTGCCCGTGCGGCACCGCATCGGCGAGGAGGGCATGGGTTTCATCTACCAGATGAAGCAGTTCCAGGAGGAGCGGCTCGACGGCGCGGCACGGCGCCTGTCGGCGATGGCCTGGATCCAGGAGACCGCCGACTACCTGCGCCAGCGCCATGCCTTCGGCAAGCCACTGCTGGACAACCAGTTCATCCAGTACAAGCTGGCCGAACTCAAGACCGAACTCGAAGCCTTGCGCGCGCTGATCTACGTCGCCACGCAGACCTACGTGGAGGGCGGCGACGTGGTCGAGCTGGCGTCGATGGCCAAGCTCAAGGCCGGCCGCCTCTCGCGCGAGATCGCCGACTGGTGCATGCAGTTCCAGGGCGGCATGGGCTACACGTGGGACAACCCGGTTTCGCGCGCTTATCGCGACTACCGGCTCGGCTCCATCGGCGGCGGCGCGGACGAGGTGATGCTGATGGTCATCGCGCGCCAGATGGGGTTGACGACTACTTCGTCGCCTGCACCACCGTCGGAGGACGGCCCAGGTGCGTCCCCGAATCCAGCAGCACCAGTTCGCCCGTGACCGTGCGAGCGCCATCGGTCAGCCACAGCACCGCCTCGGCCACGTCCTCCGCGGTGCAGGCCCGCCCGAGCGGCGTCGACTGCTCGTATTGCGCCTTCAGCTTCTGGAAGTTCTCCGCGCCGATGCCGTCGACGAACCACCGCGTCGTGATCATGCCGGGGCACACCGCGTTCACGCGAATCTCCGGGGCCAGGGCGCGCGCCATGTTCAGCGTCATCGCATTGACCGCGCCCTTCGAGGCGATGTAGGCCAGCGAAGAACCGATGCCGAGCGCTCCCGCGATCGACGACACGTTGACGATCGACCCGTTGGGCGACTTCTTCAGGTGCGCCGCGCAGGCGCGAACCATCTGGAACGCGCCGATCACGTTCACGTCGAGGATGCGCTGGAAGGTCTTCGCGTCGAGCGCATCCCAGTTGGTCGAGCCGGCAAAGGAGGTGATGCCCGCGTTGTTGACCAGCGCGTCGATGCGCTGCCACCGCCCCAGCGCGGCGTCCGCCATGGCGCGGCATGCGGCATCGTCCGAGATGTCTCCGCACACCAGCAAGGTGTCGGCCCCGGCCTCGCGGCAGGCAGCCTCGGATTCCCTGGCCTCGCGCTCGCTGCGGGAGTAGTTGATCAACACGTCGTAGCCTCGACGCGCCAATGCGAGCGCCGTTGCGGCGCCGACGCCGGTTGCGGAGCCCGTGACGATGGCTGCCTTGCGTTCTGTCATGGTTTTCTGGAGTCGTTGAAGGTGGTGGGGGTGTGCGCCTGTGATGCAGGCGACCCGGATTCTGCGCCGGGCGTGGGCTGAGGCGATCGCCGGAAACCCGCGAAGTCTCGATCCACCTTGATGGCAGAGGTTCGCTGAAGGCTCACGCAAGGTGCGGTGAAAGGGCTTGCCTCTGCGATCGACTCCCAGTTACGCTCGCCGCCGAATGTCATCACTTCGACACAATATTGCGATAGGCATCGCCGGGGCGGACAGGCGGGTGCTGTCGTGGTGGCGGGCTCTTTGCGCGCTGGCCGTGCTGAATGTCTGCTTGTGGCTGGCGGTACTGACTTCAGGACCTTTCAGCGGTGTCCACGCGGGTCTGCAACTGGCGTTGTCCGGCGTCTATGTGCTGGTATGCGCCTACCGTTCGGTGCTTCCGCGAGTGGACCTGGAGCGGTTGGTGGTGGTGGACACGCGCCTGTCCAGCATCTTCCTGGGCCGTGCTGCAGCCACGGTCGCCGAAATCTGCTTCGCGCTGCAGTTGGGGCTGCTGGTCCACCAGTTGGGCGTGCATGCCGGCCTTCCGTGGGTGCAAATGGCCGCGTGGGCTGTCCCGATGTTCATGGTGGTGGCCCAGGGGTTCTGCTGGCACAGCGTGCTCACGCTGAACCACATCACCCAGGCCGTCGAGTCCATGCTCTGGGCTGCCGGCTTTTCCTGGATGGCGGCCTTGCTTGGCGTCGTCGCCCTGGACAGCAACGGCTGGGTCAACTCCCTGGCGATCTTCGGGATCCTGTGTTCGATGTCCTTCGTTGCCTACGTCCTGGGCGTGGATGTGCCGATGTACTGGCGCCGTTACCGGCACGGGCGCGCGCGCGGGTTGCCCTACATGCGCCTGGACCAGGGCGCGCGCGACGCCTGGCACCGTCGAGTGCCGAGCGGCAGCTGGGCGGCATGGAAGGCCGATGCGCTCTGGCTGACGCCCTATTTCAGCTTCGGCGTCTGGATCAGCATCGCGATGGTGTGCGTTCCCGGCGCATGAGGGCCGGCGCGAGCGCGCCGCGTCGATCCGCGGCAATCTGGAAACGTGAGCGCAATCAACGCCGGGCTGGTGCCTTCGACAGGAATCGAACCTGTATCTGAGTCTTAGGAGGACCCCGTTCTATCCATTGAACTACGAAGACAAGCGCGCGGACTTTACCAGCTTGGGCCATGCACCATGCGCGGGATTTTCTGCGCGATTCGAATGGTATGGCTCTTGCGATTCCTCGTACAGCGCAAGGCGAAAGCCTTCCGGTTGGCGTGTCACGCGTTTCAGCCGAGGTACCGTTTTTCCCACCAGCTGAACACCACGTCGCGCAGCATCGCCCCCCGGTTGCTGCCGTAGTACTGGTGCAGGCCGAACGAGGCCAGCGTCTCGGCTTCGGCATCGCTCAGTTGCACCTCGACATCGCGCTCGACGATCGGCGTGTTGGTGAACTGCGGCACATAGCTTTCATCGCGCTGCAGCGGACGATCCGCCTTGATGGTCGGCTGCCTGAACTGCGCCGGCGTGCGCTGCGTCTCGTATTCGGCGACGGCAGGCGCCACGGCCAGGTCGGCCTCGGACGCATCGTGGATCTCGATCTTCAGCGGCTTCAGCGAGAAGTTGCTGGTGCGCATGATGTCCGCGCCGCAGACGTTGGGCACGGCCAGCACGTCCATCAGCGCGAGGAACTCGACATAGTCGCCGGCCCTGGAGGTCTGGCGCTCGATGCGGCCGCGATCGCCGACGATTTCGGTGACCATGAACAGGTTGAAGGAGTCATGCACGTCATCCGGCGTGAGGCCGTACTCGCGCTGCGCTTCCGACTGGATGTCGTGGCAGTTGGTGTGCTTGTGGAAGCCGTACGCTGATTCGTAGAGGTTGGCGCTGCAACGCGGGAACATCACGTCGTTGGCGCGCACCGTGTCGGCGAGCACGTACATCATCGCGCGCTCGCGCGGCGGCGCCGACCACAGGTAGTCGCCGGGGCCGGGGTTGAGCCCATGCACGGTGCGCGTGCGACCGACGTGCATGAACTCCTTGTAGTCATGCAGGTTGAAGCAGTTGAAGTCGGCGCATTGGCCGCCCTCGACCTGCTCGATGCGGATGACCTGGCCCTTGAGCACTTCGAAGGCCTTGCCGGTGCCAGGCTGGATCATGTGCGAGCTCAGCAAGGTGCGCCGGGTGGAGAGCGTCGAGACGTCGGGCTTGGCTGGAGGTGCCGGCCTGGCGGATGGAACGCCGTCTTTCCATTCACGCACCGCGCGCTGCGCCAGGGACTGAAGGTCCGCGGCGTCACCGAGCGAGATGCAACGCGCGATGAGTTCGGATTGCTGCTGGTTCAAGCTCAGCTTGATCGACTGCGAGGTCATTTCAACTCCTGTCTGGTGTACCTGGTGGATGGATTCAGGTATGCAAGATTTCGGCCAGCGGTTCGGCATGCCGGCCTACCTGTATCGGTGCGTCCGACGACCGGCACCGGCGCTCGGCGCGCCAATGCGGTGCATCCGCGGCGCTTTGGGGCGGTTTCAAGCTGGCCCGGTTTTCGCATACGTGATTGCCATCCGCTGGAATACCTGATCCGTACACCATGACCATCGAAACCGGCAAGGCCGAAACCGCCTACCTCGCGATCAAGCACGCCATCATCGAGCAGGCATTGACGCCCGGCACCAGGCTGCCGGAGGACGTGCTGGGCACGCACCTGAACGTGAGCCGCACGCTGATCCGCGAAGCGCTTGCGCGTCTCACGGCCGAGGGCCTCGTCGAGGCCGGCCGCAAGCGCACCGCTACCGTGGCCCAGCCCTCGCGCGCCGAGGCGCAGAGCGTGTTCGAGGCGCGCGCCTGCCTCGAGCGCGAGGTGGTGCGCCTGGTCATCAAGAACTGGACACCGGCGATGGGCGCGGTGCTGGAAGGCCATGTACGCAGCGAGGAAGAGGCCGCGCGCGACCTGCCGCCGACCGTCTGCGCACGCCTGGCCGGCGAGTTCCACATCAAGCTCGCGCAACTCGGCGGCAACCCCGTGATCGAGCGCTATATCTCGGAGCTGGTCTCGCGCTGCTCGCTGATCCTGGCCATCTACGGCAACCCGCATTCGTCGCAATGTGGCATCGACGAACACCGCACGCTCATCGAGTCCTTCCGCCGCGGCGACGAGAAGACGGCCGTGCGCCTGATGGTGTCGCATCTCACCGGCGTGCAGGAGCGCGCGCTGATGCCCGAGAAGAAGCCGGTCGACGAGGACCTCGGCAGCATCCTCGGCCGCTACATCACAGGCGCTGGCGTGCACCCGACAACAACAACGCGTCGCCCCAGGTCGGCCTGACGCATCGCGCTGCCCTCATTCAAAAACGATTTCCCTCTGCTCTCCCAACTCGACCACCTAAGGAAACTGCAAATGTCGAACACCAACTGGAACCGCCGCCGCTTCCTGGGCACCACCTTGAGTTCCGCCGTCGGCAGCACGCTTGCCGGCACGGCGATCGCGCCCGCCATCTTTGGTGCATCGGCCGCACAGGCCAGGACCGACGTCACGGTCGGCCTCATCTACGTCGGCCCGCGTGACGACTACGGCTGGAACCAGGCCCATGCCGTGGCGGCCAAGGCCCTGAAGTCGGTGCCCGGCGTGAAGGTCGTCGAGGAAGAGAACGTGCCCGAGACCGTGGCCGTGCGAAAGACCATGGAAGGCATGATCCAGAGCGACGGCGCCTCGCTGATCTTCCCGACCTCGTTCGGCTACTTCGATCCCTTCATGATCGACATGGCAAAGAAGTACCCCAAGGTCGAGTTCCGCCATCCGACCTCGCTGTGGTCCGCCGACAAGCACCCGATGAACCTCGGCGGCTACTTCTGCTACCTCGACCAGGCCCACTACATCAACGGCATCGCGGCCGGCCTGTCGACCAAGTCGAACAAGATCGGCTTCATCGCCGCCAAGCCGATCGCCATCGTGCTGCGCAACATCAACACCTTCACCATGGGTGTGCGCAAGGTCAACCCGAACGCCGTGGTGCAACTGGTCTTCACCGGCGACTGGTCGATGCCGGTGCGCGAGGCCGAAGCCTGCAATGCGCTGATCTCCGCCGGTAACGACGTGATCGCCTGCCACGTGGACAGCCCGAAGGTCGTCATCGAGACGGCCGAGAAGGCCGGCGTCAAGACGCTGGGCCACAACGCCTCGCAGGCGCAGCTCGCGCCCAAGGGCTTCATCACCGGCGCGGAGAACAAGTGGGAGACGGTCTACAAGACCTTCGCCGTCGCCATCTCCGAGGGCAAGAAGCTGCCCAACCAGTTCTTCGGCGGCTACGACAAGGACATGGTGCTGAGCACGCCCTTCGGCGCCGGCGCCAGCGACAAGGCCCGCAATGCGGCAACGCAAGCCATCGCCGACCTCAAGGCCGGCAAGCCCATCTTCACCGGCCCCGTCAAGAGCAACACCGGCAAGGTCGTGCTCGACAAGGGCTACGGTCTCTATGACCCGGTGCTGGAGAAGATGGACTACCTCGTGGAAGGCGTGGCCGGCACGTTGGGTTGATCGTGCGCGAGCGGATGTCCTGGCTTCATCGGCCGGAGCCAATGCGCGATCGGGTTTGACCGGACGCGAACGGCGCGAAGGTACGCGAACGACGCCAAAAAATTCAAAAGAAATTCGTCGGATTTCTTTCGGATCTTCTTCGGTTTTCTTTCGCGTCCTTCGCGGAACCTTCGCGTCCTTCGCGTACGGCCAAGTCCGCTTTCCGCAGCCTTCCCTCAGTTGAACTTGATCGTGTAGATCAGATCGCCGCCGTTGTGCTCCCCGGCCTGCCCGCGGAGCGTCAGCCGCTGCGTCAGGTCGTAGAAGATGAAGAGCGTCCCCACCGTGCCGGACAGGCTGCGCTCGTAGGTCACATAGAAGTCCTTCGACAGCCGCTTGCCCACCGTGATCGCCGACTCGTTCAGGTCGCCGCCGGAGCTGGGCCCCTTGAAGCCGATCTCATCCAGGCCGAAGCGGCTGGCGAAGTTGCCGCCGCCCGCGTTGCCGCCCAGCTTGCCCAGCAGGGCCAGTGCCGCTTGCTGCATCACCACGGCCTCGCCGCCGTTCGACGCGGAGGCACGGCCCAGCATGACCCACGACAGCGTCTCGGCGTCCGTCAGCGCGGGCTCGGAATAGAGCTTCACGCGCGGCGACTGCGCGGTGCCGGTGATCTGGACGCCCGCGCGCTGCGAGATGTTCGGCCGGATGGCGAGGATGTCGAGGCCCGGGTTGTCGAAAGGCCCGCTGAATCGCGCGATGCCGCTTTCCACGTCGAGTTGCTGGCCGTAGGCGCGGTACTGGCCGCGCACCGTGCGCACCTCGCCGGTGATGCGCGGCGGCGTGCCCGCGCCGGCGCTCTTGATGTCGAGCTTGCCTTCAAGGCGCGTGGTGATGCCACGGCCCTGCACGGCAAAGTCCTTGCCCAGGTCGAAACCCACCTCGATGTCGGGCGGCTTCTTCGTCTGTGCTGCGGCGGGCAGCGTGTCGTCGCCAGCGGATTGCGGCTGCGTGCCGACCGAGGCCGAGGCCGAAGCCGAGGCCTTGGCAGTCTCCCGATCCCGCGCGGCCGAATGCACGAACACGTCGCTGCCGAGGCTGGGTGCCGTTTCGTCGGGCAGGATGATCACCGCGCGGTCGGTCTTGAGGTCGCCGCGCACGGTGATCTGGCCCGCGTCGAGCCGGGCCTGCACGTCGCCCGACAAGGTCACCTGCCGGTCGGTGCGCACGAGCAGGCGCAGCTCGCGCAACTGGCCTTCCATGTCCATGCGGATGCCGCTGCCGGCCGTCGTGCCGGCGTTGCCCCAGCTGGCCGTGCCCTTGACCGACAGCGTGCCGCCGCTTTTCGCGGCCTCGCTCCTGGCGGTGCTGAGATTGCCGCTCTGCCCGGTGATGCGCGTGCTGCTGGCCGCGCCGCCGCGCAGCGTGAACTCGCTCAGTTCCAGCCGGTCGCCGTTCAGCACGGCGCGCAACTGGCCGTCGCGCAGGTCCAGGCCTTCGACCTGCGCGCGCAGGGCGAGTTGGTCGGCGGCCAGTGTGCCGTTCCAGCGCGGCGCGGCCCGGTTGCCCGACAGCGTCGCATCGGCGTCCAGCGTGCCCGCGATGCGCCAGCCCGGCGGCGCCAGCATCGACCACACGCCCAGGTTGGGCAGGCGTGCCTTGATCTTGCCCGCCAACGGCGCATCGTTGGCCCAGAGCCAGCCGCCATCGCGCTGCTGCACGCGCGTGGCCGCCTCGGCGCTGATCTGGCCGGCGCGCTCGCTTTCCCAGGCGAGGTCGGCCTTGACCGCTTCGCCTTGCGCGTCGAGGTTGAGTTCTGCCTTGCGCAGGCCGGCTGGTGTGCCTGCGCCCGCGGACGCCGCGTCGGTGGTGATCTCGCCGGCCGTGCCCGTGCCGGTGCTGCGGATGCGGCGCACCAGTGCGGCCTCGCCGGCCTGCACGCGGATGTCGCCGCTCTGCCGCGCGAGGCGGGCATGGGCGCGCAGCGTGTCGCCCGCGTCGATGTCCCAGTCGCCGTCGAACACCAGGTTGCCGCTCACGCCCATGTCGGCCAGCGTGCCGGGCCCGAGCGCCTGCGCCCAGGCCATCGGAAAGCCCTGCAGCCTGCCTTTCGACTGGAGGCGGTAGACGCGCTTGGGCGGCGCGCCCAACTGGCTCCAGCGCACCGGCTCCCAGTCGATCCGCACCGTGCCGGGCACCGGGCCGCGCACGGTCACACCGCTGGCCGAGGCTTCCACGTCCAGCTTGCCGCCCGCGCCGGTGCGCAGCGTGGCATTGACCGAACGGGCGAGTTCCAGCGTCCAGGGGCCGGGCCGGGTGCGGTCCTGCACTTGCAGCTTGAGGTTCTCCAGCGCAGCCTGCCATTGGTCGGCGCGTTGCAGGCCGCCACGGGCCTGCGTGGACAGCGTGACCTGCTGCGTGCCGATGGCGCCCTCGCCGCTCAGCGTCAGCTTCGCCTGCGCGATGCTGCCGTCGACCTCGGCGCGCAGGTTGCGCAGGCGCAGCGTCTGCGCGCCCTCGATGGACTGCGCGGCCGGTACCTGCCGCGCGGCGGCGGCGGCGGTGGTGGTGGCAGTGGCAATGGCGGTGGCGCCGGTGGGCGGCAGCTTGATGTCCAGCCGCGGGGCCGAGAGCGTGGCCTGCAGCGTAGGCTCCGCGCCGCGCGCCGCTGGCTGCCGCACATCCTGCAGCCGCCGCTGGATGGCCTGCCAGCCGCCCTGCCAGCGCGCGTCGAGTTGCGCACCGCCGACCAGCACGTGGCCTGCGAAGGCCTGGGCCAGGCCGGGCAATTGCTCGATCCATCGCTGCAGTGCGGTCGCGTCGTCCACGGTGGCCTTGAGTTCGGCCGCGCCCTGCGCCGGGGCCACGCGCCCTTCGACCTGCACACGGCCGCCCGGCATCACCAGGTTGAGATTGCCGTTGGCGGCCTGCTCTGCGATGCGCACCTGCAGCTTTCCGTCCAGGCGGGCGCGCACGGCCTCCAGGTGCAGCGAGCGCAGGTCGAGCACCTGGTCCTGCAATTGGCCTTGCGCGTCGGCATGGTCCAGGCGCAGGCCTTCGATACCGGCTGCCCCGGCGCCGCCCTTGGCATCCAGGGCGAGGTCGAACAGCAAGGCCTGGCCCCGCTGCTCGACGCTCGCGCGGCCGTCCACCGGCGCGCCGGCAAGCTGCGAGTGCAGCAGGCCGGGCTGCACGTCCTCCACCGTGGCCTTGGCGGTCCAGGGCGAAGGCGCCGGGCTCCAGCGGCCTTCCGCGCTGATGCGGCCGCCGCCGGCATGGATCGTGGCCTGCGGCACGTCCCAGTTCGTGCCGTCGAAGCTGGCGCTGGCCTCGACCCGCTCCACCGGCAGCTTGCCCTCGTCCCACGGACCGGGCCGGTCGTTGCGGAGGTCGACCTTGCCTTGCCAGCCGTTCGGGCCAGCGGTGCTGTCCGGTCCGGCCGCCACCTCGCCGCTGAGCAGTGTCGCGGGCGCCTGCGGCCACAGCTGGGCCAGGTCAACGTTCTCCAATTCGGCCCGCGCGTCGAGCACGGGCTGCGGTTGCCACGGCGCGAGATGGGCCGTGAGCTGGGCATTCATCGGCGTATCCGCATCTTCCTGCGCCGGCTTCAACCGGGCCTCGACCGCGAGGCGCGCATCGCGTCCGGCCAGCGTGCCATTCACGCTCGCGCTCGCGAGCACGTCGATGCTGCGTTCCTTGTCCAGCGGCGCACGGACCTTGCCTTCCAGTGCGGCCTCGATGGCCATCGGCGCCGGGCCCTGCAGCCGCAGCTTGCCGCTGTAGTGGCCATCCGCGATATCGATGCCGTCGACCTGCAGTTCGTGATGGTCGGCGGTGTAGCGGTAGTGGCCGGCGAGCTGTCCGATGTCCAGCGGCGGCGGGCCGCCCCAGTGCAGCGCGTCGACGCGAAAGGGCAGGTCGATCTCGATCGGCAGCGCCAGTTGTTCGAGCGGCTCCACGGGCTTGTCGTCCGGCGGGCCGAGGCGCTCGATGCTGACGCGCTCCGCATGCACCTCGCCGAGCTTCACCTGGCGCCTCAACAGGGGCTGCAGGCTCCAGCCGATCGTCGCCTCGTGCACCTCGACGGCCAGCTTCTCGCTCTGCCAGCGCAGGAAGCCGATGTGCCCGCCCGTGCGGAGCGACCCGCTGACCTCGCGCGACTCCAGCGTCTGCCCCGCCGGCAGGTAGCGCGCGGCCCGCGACAGCGTGAACGCGAGCGACTGGTCGGAGCCGATCCACCACCAGGCGCCGAATGCCAGCGCCAGCAGCAGCGCCACCATGCCGCCCGCGAGCCACGCGAGGCCGCGCAACGCACGCCGCGTGCGCGAGCGCGCTGGCCGGGCAGTAGGAGGTGCAGCCTCCGCCACTGGCGCCGCCGCTTCCGGGTTGGCTTCCTGCTTCATCGCCATCTCAGCGTTCCATGGTGCTGCGCCGTTGTTCCGCGACGCCTGCAGCTACGGCGAACATATTGAAGCCCGTTCTCATTTCTAGAAGTTGAAGCCCAGCCGCAGATGCAACCGGAACTTGTGGATGTCCACGCCATAGGCCAGGTCGATCTGCACCGGCCCGACCGGGCTCTTCCAGCGTGCGCCAGCGCCCACGCCGAACTTGGCCCGCAACTGCCGGAACTGGTCCGCCACCGAGCCGGCATCGACGAAGACGACGCTTTCCCAGTCGGTGAGTTGCCCGTTGTGGATGTACGGGCGCTGCCACTCGACGCTGCCCACGCCCAGGTAGCGGCCCTGCACGGTCTGCCCCAAGGCGTTGGGCACGCCGATCTCCTGGTAGCTGTAGCCGCGCACGGTGTTGTCGCCACCGGTCAGGAACTCGAGGGTGGTGGGGATCAGCGCCCGGTCGCTCGCGGTGACGGCCCCGGCCTCGGCGCGCAGCGCGATTCGGCTGCGCCGGGCTGCGCTGTCCGAAGTCCAGTCCAGCGGAAAGATGCCGAGCCAGCGCCCGTAGCTGCGCAGGAAGGGCAGGCGCTCGCCGGTCAGCGTGTAGCCGGCACCCAGCTCGACCGCCACGCCGTAGCCGCTGGTCGGCTGCGCGGGATTGTTGAAGTAGCGGCCGGTCCAGCCCCAGTTGAGCGTCAGCGCCGAGGCCGACGGCGGCGCGCCAACGCCTTTGTTCTGTGCGTTGTCGTATTGCAGGAAATAGCTGCGGTCGATGTGGTCGGTGCTGGTGCTCATGCCGCCGCGCACGCGGGCACTGTCGACCTCGTAGTCGCCCGAGGTGTCACGCTTGAGCTGCCCGCCGCCAAACCAGCGCCAGCCCCTTTCGCCGGGCACGTCGGTCCACTGCGTGCTGACGAACTGCGTGTTCTGGTCGAACTGCAGCCTGGACACGGCGCGCCAGCCCAGCACGGGCATCTGGTTATTGGTGTGGTCGATGCTCACGCGGGCGCCGTTGTCGGTGGTGAAGCCCACGCCGAGCACCACTTTCTGCAGCGGCGCGTCGCGCACCTGCGCGATCACCGGCACGGCCTGCGGATCCTTGCCTTCGGTGTCCAGCGTCAGGAACACCGAGTCGTAGTAGCCGCTGCTGGCCAGGCGCTGCTGGGCGTCGAGCAGCACCTGCTGGTCGTAGTCCTGGCCCTGCGGCAGCCGCGCGATGCGCAGGGCATTGATGGGGTTGTAGCGGTCGCTGCCGCGCACCAGCATCGGTCCGAAGCGATAGGCCGGCCCGGATTCGTAGGCCACATGCAACTGGGCGCGGGCGGTGTCGGCGTCGACGTCGGCCCGGCTGCTCTTCACGCTGGCGGTGGGATAGCGCTTGGCCGTCAGCGTGCGCAGGCCGCCGGACTTTGCGTTGTCCCATGCCTCCTGGCTGAAGGGCAGGCTGGGTCGCAGCGACCAGCCGGCGCGCACGGCATTGCGCTGCGCCTCGCCGGCCGCATCCTCGGCCACCGCGCCGCTGAAATTGATCTCGACCTGTGCCACCAGCGTCGGCTCGCCGGGCACCACCGTCACATGCACCTGGCGCGGTGCGGGGGCGTCGGGCGTCTCGCGCAGTTCCAGCGTGAGCGTGGGCGTGAAATAGCCGAGCGTGCCCAGCAATTCGCGGGCATTCGCCTCGGCCGCGACCATCAGGCGCGACAACTCGGCGGCGCCGAGATCATCGATCTGGCGGTAGCGCTGGAGTTCGAGGTGGCGGACCAGATACTCGCGCACCTTGTCGGGCGCCTCGACCTCGATGCTGAACGCATCGTGCGGCTCCTTCTGCGACTTGCCGGCATCGTCCTTGTCCGCCCCCGCGACCGGGCTGGATACCGAGGCCGGCTCGTCCTGCTTTTGGTTCGGCAGCAAGCTGCACCCTTGCAGGAGGAGGGTGATCAAAAAAAGCAACGCCGGCCAGAAAGCCGGCGTATTGAAGGGTGCCACCCTGTGCATCCGCCCGATTCTGACAGCATGCTTCGCACCCCCGAGGCATGCGGGAGGACTATCCCTTGACGAACTTGCGCGCGACCGACCAGAGCAGGGGCGGCGCGATCATCTGCGCCACGCGCTTGAGCTTGTCGACCCGTCCCATCTTGATGAAGATCGACGAGACCTGATCCTCGCGCGTCTTGCCCGCGTCGGGGCTCGTGTAGTAGTACGCGGCGATCGAGCGGCGCGGGCGGCCGTCCGGCGGGGTCATCGGGTCGGGATGGCCGTGGTAGCTCACGGGGCCGTGCGGCATCAGCAAGGTGTGGCCGAATTCCGGCAGCACCTTGGTCACGCACTTGTCCTTGGTGGCGTTCCACAGTTCGAGCGACGCGCCCCATTCAGGTTGCCAGCCCTTGTTGAGGTAGGTGATGAACACCATCTCGTTCTTCAGGCCGAGGTGGCGATGCAGGTTGAAGTCGCGGTGCACCGCGAAGGTCGCGCCCGGCTTGCTTTCATGCAGGCCGCCGCCGAACAGCTTGGGGTCCGGCAGCAGGTAGGGCACGTCGATCACCGCCGACAGCCACTCGGTGAACCAGCCCGAATTGACCACGTCGAAGTACAACTGGGACGCCGGCCCCAGGTGCGCGCCAAGCGCCGTGCGGCGCGTGGATTCGTAGTTGCTCTTGACGTCGATCCACTGGCTCTGGTCGAACTCCTCTGTCACCAGTTCCAGCAGTCGCGGGTTGAACAGGTTTTCGACGACCAGGTGAGGGAACGGCTGGCCGGCCTGCAGGCGTGCCCGCAAGGACTCGATCCGTGCCGGCTCGAAGTACGAGCGGTCCACCAGTTCGGGAATGGCAAGCTGCACACCGCGGATGGTGATCGTGTCGGGAACCCATGCGTTCGCGCGGGCCTGGGGGACCAAACCAACGGCGGCAGATTCAAGCGATGAGATGTACACGGCAGGTAGCCCCGTCAAGATTTGCAGACACGCCCGAAGGCGCGGCCCTTCCAGTCTCCAATTCTTGAGAAATTGTGAACTAGAAAGTATTAATGTAACGGGAAGTGTACGTGCGTGCCAGCGTTTAGATGGCCTATGTCGCTTGACAAAAAAACATCGATATGTGTAGGAATACGCCTACTTTGAAAGTAGGCGCATGGCCTCTTCCAAGCCTTTCAGCGTAAGAGGGAACATACGATTCGACACAAGTTGCTGCATCACGGCAATGCTTTGCCGGTATTGCCAGACGCCTTGCGGTTCCGGGTTGACCCAGGCGAATTTCGGGAAGGCGTGCGTGAGGCGCTGGATCCACTCGGCGCCGGCTTCCTCGTTGTTGTATTCCACGCTGCCGCCGGGCTGCAGGATCTCGTAGGGGCTCATGGTTGCGTCGCCGACGAAGATGAGCTTGTAGTCCTTGTTGTACTTGCGCAGGATGTCCCAGGTCGCGAACTTCTCGGAGAAGCGACGCTTGTTGTTCTTCCACATGAAGTCGTAGACGCAGTTGTGGAAGTAATAGAACTCCAGGTGCTTGAACTCGGTCTTGACGGCGGAGAACAGCTCCTCGACCCGCTGCACGTGCTCGTCCATCGTGCCGCCGACGTCCATCAGCAGCAGCACCTTGACGTTGTTGTGGCGCTCCGGCCGCATCTTGATGTCGAGGTAGCCGGCGTTGGCGGCTGTCTTGTTGATGGTTTCGTCGAGGTCCAGTTCGTCTTCATGGCCCTCGCGCGCGAACTTGCGCAGCTTGCGCAGCGCCATCTTGATGTTGCGCGTGCCGAGTTCCTGCGAGTCGTCGTAGTCCTTGTAGGCGCGCTGGTCCCAGACCTTCACGGCGCTCTTGTTCTTGCCGGCGCCGCCGATGCGGATGCCCTGCGGGTTGTAGCCACCGTGGCCGAACGGCGAGGTTCCTCCAGTGCCGATCCACTTGTTGCCGCCCTCGTGGCGCTCCTTCTGCTCCTCGAAGCGCTTCTTCAGCGTCTCCATGAGTTCGTCCCAGCCCATCTTCTCGATCTTGGCTTTTTCCTCGGCCGTGAACTCGCGCTCCAGCGTCTTGCGCAGCCAGTCGAGCGGCACTTCCTTGGTGAAGTCGGCCAGCATCTCGACGCCCTTGAAGTAGGCGGCGAAGGCGCGGTCGAACTTGTCGTAGTGCTTCTCGTCCTTCACCAGCGTGGTGCGGCTGAGGTAGTAGAAGTCATCCAGGCTGTGGGCGTCGTCGGAGTTGGGCCCGACCACGTCGGCCTGCAGCGCCTCCAGCAGCATCAGGTATTCCTTGACGGACACCGGCAGCTTGGCCGAGCGCAGGGTGTAGAAGAAGTCGATCAGCATGCTGCGTCACTCCTTTGCCGAACGGGGCTTGTCCAGCAGGTAAAGCAATTGCGCCTTCACTTCGGGCCACTCGCCCGAGCGCAGGCTGTACATCACGGTATCGCGAATCGTGCCATCGCGCCGCATCGCATGGCCGCGGATCACGCCGTCCTTGCGCGCGCCCAGCCGTTCGATGGCGGCCTGCGATGCATGGTTGAAATTGTCGGTGCGCCAGCCCACCACGTTGCAGCCGAGGGTATCGAAGGCATGCGACATCATCAGCAGCTTGCAGGTGGTGTTGACGTGCGTGCGCTGGCAGCGCCTGGCGTACCAGGTGTAGCCTATTTCCACCCGCTTCACGGCAGGGAGGATGTCGTGGTAGCTGGTGCTGCCGAGCACAGCGCCGGTGGCTTCGTCCGTGACGGCGAAGGCGAAGCGGTTGCCGGCCTCGCGCCCTTGCAGCGCGCTCTCGACGTAGCCGCGCGTTTCGTGCGGTTCGGGCACGGAGGTGATGCGCAGCTTCCACAACTCACCGTCAGCTGCCGCGGCCTTCAGGCCTTCTTCATGGGACAGTGCCAGCGGCACCAGGGCGATACCGCGCGACGACAGCGTGACGGGTTCGACGAAAGGCATCGCTCGGTTCAGCGGTTGTTGCGTTGCATGAAGACGAGCTTCTCGAACAAGGTCACGTCCTGCTCGTTCTTCAGAAGCGCGCCCACCAGCGGCGGCACCGCGACCTTGTCGTCCTTGCTCTGCAGTGCCTCGACCGGGATGTCCTCCGCCACCAGCAGCTTGAGCCAGTCGAGCAGTTCGGAGGTCGAGGGCTTCTTCTTCAGGCCGGGCAGGTTGCGCACGTCGTAGAAGGTCTTCATCGCGGCCGTCAGCAGTTCCTGCTTCAGGTTGGGGAAGTGCACGTCGATGATCTGCTTCATCGTCGTCGCGTCGGGGAACTTGATGTAGTGGAAGAAGCAGCGGCGCAGGAAGGCGTCGGGCAGTTCCTTCTCGTTGTTGGACGTGATGAACACCACCGGGCGGTGCTTGGCGCGCACGAGTTCATGCGTCTCGTAGCAGTAGAACTCCATGCGGTCGAGTTCGCGCAAGAGGTCGTTGGGGAATTCGATGTCGGCCTTGTCGATCTCGTCGATCAGCAGCGCGACCGGTGCATCGGCCGTGAAGGCTTGCCACAGCACACCCTTGACGATGTAGTTGTGGATGTCCTTGACGCGCTCGTCGCCGAGCTGCGAGTCGCGCAGGCGGCTCACCGCGTCGTATTCGTAGAGGCCTTGCTGGGCCTTGGTGGTCGACTTGATGTGCCATTGCAAGAGCGGCAGGTCGAGCGCGGCGGCCACTTCCTCGGCGAGCATGGTCTTGCCGGTGCCGGGTTCGCCCTTGACCAGCAACGGGCGCTTGAGCGTGATGGAGGCGTTGACCGCAAGCATCAGGTCTTGCGTGGCGACGTAGTTGTCAGAGCCCTTGAATTTCATTGGATCAGGTGAAGCTGTGGGTGAAAAGGGAACACATTCGATCTGCGATGCGCTGCATTCACTGCCTTGCGCCCGGGGCAGCAATGCGCCCTGCATATAATCAAATGTTGATCTGAAATCTGATTTCTCCACGAGATTGTGCGCGCAAAATGAACAAGTTGTTGACCACGATGTTTGCCCTCGCTGTCGCTTGCGTGACGGTCTCGGCCAATGCCCAGAAGGTGACGGGCAATGCCGAAAACGGCGGCAAGAAGACAGCCATGTG
Source organism: Variovorax sp. dw_308 (assembly GCF_019207085.1). Taxonomy (GTDB): domain Bacteria; phylum Pseudomonadota; class Gammaproteobacteria; order Burkholderiales; family Burkholderiaceae_C; genus Variovorax. Next base: position 86,747 of record NZ_JAATOM010000009.1, read on the forward strand.
CGTGGGTTGCCACGGCATCATCGGCTACCAGGCCAGCTTCCCCGAGATCTACAAGGTGCCCAAGATCGCGGGGCAGAGCGCCACCTACATCGTGTCGGCGCTCAATGCCTACAAGGCCGGCGACCGCAAGCATCCGACGATGCGCGCCATCGCGGACACGCTGACTGACCAGGACATGGCCGACCTGGCTGCGTACTACTCGACGCTCGGCATGGCGCAGGGCGATGCGGCTCCTCCGGCCGCCGCGCAGCCCAATGACACGGTCCAGGCCCTGATCTCGCGCGACAAGGACAACAACTGCACCAAGTGCCACGGCGCCAACTTCAACACGCCCAACGACGGCACCGTGCCCAAGCTGGCCGGCCAGCATGCCGACTACCTGCTCGTGGCGCTCAAATCGTACAAGGCGCATCAACCCATGGTCGGGCGCTCCAACCCCATCATGGGTGGCCAGGCGAAGAACTTCACGAACGCCGAATTGAAGGAACTGGCGAGCTACATCAGTGCGGTGCCGGGTGAACTCAAGACGGTGCCGGAGTCGATGATCCACAAGGCGAAGTAAGCCGACGAGGCCTTTGCCTCACCCAACAAAAAGCCCGCGTTTGCGGGCTTTTTGCTGTGCGGATTGCCGCCGCGTCAGAAGGTGTGGAGATTTCGTAGCGAGAGCGGTGGCCGCGGTAGAAAGATCCACACCTTCTCGTCAGACGTCGAAGAACACCGTTTCCTTCGCGCCCTGCATGTGGATGTCGAAGCGATACACCACCGCGCCGCCTTGCTCGTGGCGTTGCGCGACGAGCGTTTCGCGGCGCTGCGCGGGCACGCTTTGCAGGACGGCATCCTTCGCATTGGCTTCGGCCTCGTCGCTGAAGTAGATGCGCGTGAAGGCGTGCAGCAGCATGCCGCGCATCGTGATGATGGCGTTGACGTGAGGCGCTTCGCCCGGCGCCTCGGCGCCCGGCTTGACGGTGTGGAACACGAAGCGCTTGTGTGCGTCGGTGCCGGTGCCGCAGCGGCCGAAGGCGCGGAAGCCGATTTCGCTGGCTTCGTCCACGGTCTGCGGATAGCGGCCTTCGCCATCGGGCTGGCTGATCTCGACCAGTGCGTCGAAGATCGGGATGCCGTCGCCGTCGATCACGCGGCCTTCGAGGCGGATGCGTTCGCCGGTGGCGTTGTCGAGCGCCACGGTGGCGTCGAAGGGCTGATTGAAGTCGTAGCCGTATTGGGTGGCGGTGAGGCCGTAGGCGAAGTACGGGCCGACCGTCTGCGAAGGGGTCTGGCCGAAGTTGGTTTCGAGTGCGCTCATCATGAATCGTGTCTCCTTTTGATCAACGGTTTTCGAACGGCGTCTCGTCGGCGCCGCGCAGCACGATGTCGAAGACGTAGCCGAGGGCGTAGTCGGGCTCGGTGATGTCGAGGCTGAAGTCGGCTACCAGGCGGTTGCGGTACTTCGCCGGCGTGCCGGTGACCATCGGGTCGTATTGCATCAGCGGGTCGCCGGGGAAGTACATCTGCGTGACCAGGCGGCTGGCGAAGTGCTCGCCGAACAGCGACACGTGGATGTGCTGTGGGCGCCAGGCGTTCGGGTGGTTGCCCCAGGGGTAGGCACCGGGCTTGATCGAGAGGAAGCGGTAGCGGCCTTCGTCGTCGGTCATGCAGCGGCCGGCACCGAGGAAGTTGGGGTCCAGCGGTGCGTCGTGCTGGTCGACCTTGTGCACGTAGCGGCCGGCGGCGTTGGCCTGCCAGATCTCGACCAGCGTGTTGCGGATCGGGCGCTTGCGCTCGTCCATCACCTGGCCCGTGAGGATCATGCGTTCGCCGAGCGGCTCGCCGTTGCGGCGGGCGTTGCGGGTGAGGTCGTTGTCGAATTCGCCGATGCTGCTGTGGCCGTAGACCGGCTGCTGCAATTCGCCGATCGAGGCCTTGAGCGGGATCAGCGGCTGCGTCGGGCCGCGCTTCACGGTCGACTTGTAGCCGGGGTAGATGTAGGAGGGATGGCTTTCGAAATCGCGTGGCGCGAGGGTCGCGGCGGGCGTCTTGGTGCGGTCCAGCATGTCGTGTCTCCTGAGGGAAATGTCTTGTGGGAGCCCGCACTTTAGAAGGCCTCTTAGTTGATGTAAATTGAACAATCGATGATTTTCAATAAGCATTGGTTATGAAAAAGAGCGCCGCGCCGGCTCTTGCCTTTTCGCGCAACGTGCAGTTGCGGCACCTGCGCTGCTTTGTCGCGATCGCGCAGGAGCGGCACCTGGCGCGGGCGGCGGAACGCCTGGCCGTGAGCCAGCCTGCCATCTCCAAGACCCTGACGGAGCTCGAGGCGCTGGTCGGCACGCGCCTGGTCGAGCGCAGCAGTGCGGGGCGGCGCGGCGTGCAAGGCCTGACACCCACCGGCGAGCAACTGCTGGGGCATGCGCTGCGCGTGCTGGAGGCGGTCGATGCCGGCGCACAGGCCATCGCGCCGGCGGCGGGCGTGCGGCTGGAGCGCCTGCGCATCGGCGCCTTGCCAAGCGTCGCGCCCGCGCTGCTGCCGCAGGCGCTGGCCAGGCTGCGCGCGCATTGGCCGGCGTTGCAGGTGAGGGTCAAGAGCGCGACCAATGCGGTGCTGCTTGATGAACTGCGCGCGGGCGAACTCGACCTGGTGGTGGGCCGCCTCAGCGATCCGCGCCTGATGACGGGCCTGAGTTTCGAACTGCTCTACACCGAGCCGCTGGTGTTCGCGGTGCGCAAGGGTCATCCGCTGGCACGGCGCGGGAGTTCGGTGCAGGCGGTGCTCGGCTTTCCGTTGGTGGTCTACGCGGAGGGCACGATCCCGCGGCACAACACGGAGAGTTTCTTTTCCTCGCGCGGGCTGGCCTTGCCGCCCGACGCACTGCAGACGCTCGACCTGATGGTGGCACGCGCGCTGGTGGCGGCCTCCGATGCCGTGTGGGTCACGCCGCTGGGCGCGGCGCGAGACGATTTCCTGGCCGGCACGCTGATCCGGCTTCGCATCGATACGCCTGGCACGGAGGAGCCGGTCGGGTTGCTGATGCGCAGCGATGCGCAGAGTTCGGCGGCGTGTGTCGCGATGCTGGGCCTGTTGCGCGAGGCTGCGCGCCAGGGCCAGCCGAAGAGCCGGCCTGCGGGTGCGACGACGAAGAGAGGTGCTTCGCGCAAGACAGCCGCGCGCTGATGCCCCGCATCACCGGGCCGGTGGGCCCGAGGCCTGCGACGATCATTGCCTCGCTGCCGCGGGAATCTCCGTGTGCGCCACGCAGCGCCAGCCGTTGCCGGTCTTCACCCAGGTCGATGTGTCGATCATGTCCGTCGTGGTGCTGCTTTCGGGCTTGCCGCGCTTGCAGACGCCCTGCTTCACTCGGTAGGTCAGGATGGCGGTTGCATCGTTCGGAAGGAAGACATCGACGTCGCTGAGTTCGAAGGAGGTCAGCACCATGGCGCCTTCCTCCGCCATCTTTCGATAGCCCGCGTGGTCGAACTGGAGCGTTCCTTGCGGACTGACCATGAGCGCGCGTTTGTCGAGCAGCGAGAGGGCGGCGTCGGTGTCCTGGTCGACCATCGACTGCCAGAACCTGGTCTCAAGGTCGATGAGGGTTTTGTCGAGCGTCGGCATTGCAAATTCTCCATTCGCAAATGCCACATGATTCCAACGCGTGTGCCGCAGGCGATCAGACGGGGTGCTTTCGCCCGGTAGAACCGCGCCTACACGGCCGACGCAGGGCGACATGGAGGGACGCGCGGGCTGATCGTCCGGCCCGCGTGCCGCGGTCTTGTCAGGCCGGCTCCGCCACCTTGAAGAAGCCGCGCAGCGCCTCGGCCATCTCGCTGCGCACGCGCTCGCCCGAGACCACCACGTCGATCATCGTCAGTGAGGTGTGGGTGTGGCCGCGTGCGGTGATCCAGCGTGCGGGCGTTCCCGCGGCGGCCAGCGCCTTGGCGTAGGCGATGCCTTCGTCGCGCAGCGGATCGAACTCGCAGGTGACCACGAACGCGGGCGGCAGGTTCGACAGGTCGGCAGCGCGCAGCGGCGACGCCTTGGGATGCGTGCGATCGGCGGGGTCGGCGTAGTGGTCCCAGAACCACTTCATCAACGGCGCGGTCAGCACGTAACCCTCGGCGTTCTCGACATAGGACGGGGTGCGCATGTCGCAGTCGGTCACCGGCGTCAGCAGCAGTTGGCCCGAGATCGCCGGCCCGCCGTGGTCGCGCACCTGCTGGCAAGTCACCGCCGCGACGTTGGCGCCGGCGCTCCAGCCGGCCACCGCCAGTTCGCCCGGAATGCCGCCCAGCTCGGCTGCGTGGTCCGCAACCCAGCGCACGGCTGCGAGGCCGTCGTCGGCCGCGGCGGGGAACCGCGCCTCCGGTGCGTGCCGGTAGTTCACCGACATGATCAGCGCGTCGGAGCGTTGGCAGAGGTCGCGGCACAGTGGATCGTCGGAATCGTGGCTGCCCAGCACCCAGCCGCCACCATGGAAGTAGACGACCACGGGATGCGGGCCGGGGCTTTCCGGCCGGTACAGGCGGTACGCCAACGGGCCGGCCGCCCCGGGCAAGGCGCCGTCGACGGTTTCGCCGATCGTCGGGCCGGGCGGACGCGCCGCCGACAACTGCGCCAGCAATCCACGCGCCTGCTCGACGGGCAGCGAATCGAAGGTGGGCAGGTTCAGGGTTGCCATCATCTGCAGCACCATCCCCACGTCGGGCTGCAGGCGCCGGACCACGCCGTCCGTGCAGCGCGTGACTTGCGCGCCGGTGCGCCGGAAGCCCAGCCAGTCGCGCGCCACCACCTCGTCGCAGGCGCCGCGGTAGGCGTCGACCCCGCCGACATAGGGCAGAAAGCCGCGCGGCTTGCCGGGCACGTTGGCGCCCATGTACCAGGAATCGGCGGTCGGGTAGAGCGTGATGTTGGCGCAATCGTCGACGTGCTGCACCCAGCCGGCCTCGGCGGCCTCGGTCGGCTCGATGGTGCCCAGGCCGTCGGCGCGCAGGCGGGCCAGGCAGTCGGCGATCCAGTCCACATGCTGCTCGATCGAGACCATCATGTTCGACAGCACCGACGGGCTGCCCGGCCCGGTGATGGTGAACAGGTTGGGAAAGCCCGCGGTCATCAGCCCGAGGTAGGTGCGCGGGCCGTTCGCCCACTTGCGCTTCAGCGTGACGCCGTCGCGGCCGGTGATGTCGACGGAGACGATGGCGCCCGTCATGGCGTCGAAACCCGTGGCATAGACGATCGCATCGAAGGCCATCGTCTCGTCGGCGAGGTCGATGCCGGCTTCGGTGATGCTCTGGATCGGCTGGCTTCGCAGGTCGACCAGCCGCACATGGGGCAGGTTGAAGGTGGCGTAGTAGCCGGCGTCCAGGCAGGGGCGCTTGGTGCCGAACGGATGGTCCGTGGGGCAGAGCAGGTCGGCGATCTCGGGGTCTTGCACGACGCCCCGGATCTTCTCGTGCACCAGGCCGGCCACGATGGCATTGGCATCGCGAAACAGGATCTGGTCGGCGAACACGCTCAGGATCGGAATCAGCTCGCCCGATTGCCAGGCGGCCTCGAAGCGCTGGCGGTGCACCTCCGGCGGGCTGTAGCGGCCGTAGATCTGGGTCCGCTCGTTCGGCACGCCGGCTCGCGACCATTTCGCCTCGCGGCGATAGGCGTCGCGGTCGGCTTGCAGCGGTGCGAGGCGTTCGGGCCGCACCGGGCCGTTGCCGGCCGGAATCGAGAAGTTGGGCGTGCGCTGGAACACCGTCAACTGGCTGGCTTGGCGGGCGATGTGCGGGATCGACTGGATGCCGGACGAGCCCGTGCCGATCACCGCGACCCGCTTGCCGGTGAAGTCCACGCCCTCGTGCGGCCAGCGGCCGGTGAAGTAGACCTCGCCCTTGAAGCGATCGGCGCCGGGGATGTCGGGCGTCTTCGGCAGCGACAGGCAGCCACTGGCCATCACGTAGAACTGGCAGCTGATGTCCTGGCCCGTGTCGGTGCGCAGATGCCAGCGGCCGGCCGCCTCGTCCCAGCGGGCCGCGACCACGCGGGTGTGGAAGTCGATGTCGCGCCGCAGGTCGTAGCGCTCGGCCACGAACTGGGCATAGCGCAGGATCTCCGGCTGGGTGGCGTACTTCTCCGACCAGGTCCAGGCTTTTTCCAGTTCGGGGTCGAAGCCGAAGGTGTAGTCGGTGGTCGGGATGTCGCAGCGTGCGCCGGGGTAGCGGTTCCAGTACCAGGTGCCGCCCACATCGCCGGCCGCCTCCAGCACACGGGTGGTGAAGCCCAGTTGCCGCAACTTGTGCAGCATGTAGAGGCCGGAGAAGCCGGCGCCCACCACCACCACGTCGACATCGACCTTGGCATTGCCGGCCGGGGGCGCGGTGTCGTCGTTCCTTGTCTCCACCATGGCGGTATCTCCAGGTTGATGTGTCAGGCAGACTTCACCAGGGTGTTCCTGAGGACGGCCCGACTTTTCAGCTTACAACTTGCGGCCACCACGCGCCATGTGCGTTGTGCACTTGCTTTCTTGCGCGATTCGGTTTGCGGATCGCGACCTGCGAGGGAAGCACCCGCCTGGAATCGCCAGTCCTGCGACGGCACAATGAGTACAAATAATTTGCTCAATCCCAGGAGAAGTCCGCTATGGATGCTGTTCAGGAATGCGATGTGCTCGTCGTCGGCGGAGGCCCGGCCGGATCGACCATTGCCGCACTTCTCGCGCGCGAAGGCCGCCGCGTGGTTCTGCTCGAGAAGGAACACCACCCCCGCTTCCACATCGGTGAATCGCTGCTGCCCGGCAATGTGGAATTGTTCGACAAGCTCGGCGTGCGCGAGCAGGTCGAGAAGATCGGCATGCCCAAGTTCGGCATCGAGTTCGTGCCGCCGGACCTCGACTACTGCAGCTATGTCGATTTTTCCGAAGGCTGGGATCCGTCGAAGGACTCGGCCTGGCAGGTGCGCCGGTCCGAGTTGGACGAGTTGCTGTTTCGCAATGCCGCGAAAGTGGGCGCGGTGGCCATGGAAGGCGCGCGCGTGCGCGAGATTGATTTCGACAGCACGGGCGCCACCGTGCAGGCGGAACTCGACGATGGTGCGCGCCGCACCTGGCGGGCCCGCTTCGTCGTCGATGCCAGCGGCCGCGACACGGTCCTGGCCAACAAGTTCAAGTGCAAGCAGAAGAATTCGAAGCACAACAGCACCGCGCTGTTCGGCCACTTCCGCAACGCCCGGCGGCTGGAGGGCAAGCGCGAGGGCAACATCAGCATCTGCTGGTTCGAGCACGGCTGGTTCTGGTTCATTCCGCTGGCCGACGGCACGACCAGCGTCGGCGCGGTGTGCTGGGCCTACTACCTGAAGGCGCGCGACAAGCCGTTGAAGGACTACTTCTTCGACACCATCGCGATGTGCCCCGAACTCAACGACCGCCTGAAGGACGCGACGCTCGTTGACGACAAGGTCCATGCCACCGGCAACTTCGCCTATTCGAGCACGCATGCCACCGGCGAGCGCTACCTCATGCTGGGCGATGCCTTCACCTTCATCGACCCGATGTTCTCGTCCGGCGTGTTCCTGGCGATGCAGAGCGCCTTCGACGGCGCGAAGCTCGTACAGACCGCACTCGACCGGCCAGCCGAACTGCCGGCGGCGCGGCAGGAGATGGAGACGCGCCTGCGCGTGGGGCCGCGCGACTATTCGTGGTTCATCTATCGCGTGACCAACCCGACGATCCGCGACATGTTCATGCACCCGCAGAACATCTTCAACGTGAAGCAGGGGCTGATGTCGCTGCTGGCGGCCGACATCCACCAGGGCTGGTACTACCGGCGCTCGCTTTGGATGTTCAAGGTGGTGTATTACTTCGTCTCGCTGCTGAACTGGCGCCGCACCTATGCGGGGTGGAAGCGGCATCGGTTCAATGTCCGGGACATGGGGCAATTGCGGGGTGAGACGATCCTGAAGTAGGGCGGTGCCGCGATCACGCCGCCGTCCGGCGGTCGATCCGACCGGCACAACGCGGCATATCCCGTGCCGAGGGCATCGGGTGTTCCCCGCAGCGAAATAAAGGAGGAGCCGGCAGCCGAAGGCTGGCGGCGGGGGACATTCGCGGAGGGGAATACCCGGTGTCCTCGGCACACGCCCCGCACGTGAAATGAAGGCTTCCGCAGACCGGCGTAGCAGCGACCTCAGCAGCCCTGGATCAACCTGGCTTGACCGCCGTGTACTCGGAAAAGATCCCGACTTCCTTGTGCCGCGCCACCGTCTCGAAGCCGGCCGCCTGCAACGCTGCCACGACCTGGGCCGGCGCGATGCAGGCTTCGATCGTGTCCCAGTAATAGCGCCACAGTTCGGAGGTGCCACGCTGGCGCGCGACGACGCGGGCAATCACCGGCACCAGCGTGCGCATGTAGGCCTTGAGCAGGGTGTTGCCGAGGGCGCTCTCCGGACGGCTGATCTCCAGGATGACGAGGCGTCCGCCCGGGCGCAGCACCCGGTGGAATTCGGCAAAGGTCTGGCCGACGTCGGACACGTGGCGCAGCGCATAGCCCATGCTGAGGAAGTCGGCCTCGTTGTCGGCGCAGGGCAGTTGCTCGGCCCGCCCGACCTTGAGTTGCACGCCGGGCAGGCTGACCTGGCCCAGCATGCCCGGGCTCGGGTCGACGCCGACGAGGCTGCCCGAGGAGCCGATCAACCCGAGCGCCTCCCGCGCCACCAGGCCGGTTCCGATGCCGACATCGATCACCTTGTCGCCTGCACGCAGCCCCGCGCGCTGCAGCGCCATCCGGCGATAGCGGGCGCCGGTGCCCAGCGCCAGCACGCGCTCGATGCGGTCGTAGTCGCTCGCCGTCTCGTCGAAGATGCGGCGCAGGTAGCGCTGGTGATCAGCCTCGTCGCGGTAGTACTCGGGCAAGGGGGTGTGCGGTGACTGCACGGCGTCTCTGGTTGTGGTTCTTGTGGTGTCGTTCATGCACCATCATAGGCAAACGCCCGGCGCGTCAGTCCTTGGTGGCGCGCCGCTGGACGCAGGCGATGTAGGCCTCGCCGTCGGGCGGCCGGCCCGCGCGCTGGGCCTCCCACATCATGCGGCCCAGGCATTCCATCGCTTCATGGTGCGCCTCGAGCAATGAGTCGCGCCGCGCGGCAAGCAACTCGACCGCCTGGCGGATGCCGCGCGGCTGGTCGATGGAGCATTGCTCGCTGATCGACAGGTGCATCGACAGGTGCAGGAACGGGTTCTCGCGGCCGTCCTTGCCGTCGTAGACCCGCGCGACGGCGGCGTCTGCGTCGGCCAGGTCGGCGTGGTACTCGGGATGCTGGTCGATCCAGCCGGCGGCGATGGTTTCGAGGGCCTCCAGCGGCAGGCCCTGGCGGCTCTTGGCGTAAACGCCGCAGAAGAAGCGGCGAACGTCTTCGGGGGAAGGATTGAACATGCGCCCAGCGTATCACCGGGGCGCAGGGCGACCGCTTTCATCCATAATCCGCAGCGGCGTCCGGCGCGGACGTTAGCGCAAACATCGGAGCCTCCTTCTTGACCCAGCGGAACCTGTCCGGACGAGCCTCGCGACGCGGCAGCGGCGGCATCACCCTGAGCGACGTGTCCAAGCTGGCGGGCGTGTCGGCCATCACCGTGTCGCGCGCGCTGAACACGCCGGGCCTGGTGTCGCCGGAGACGCGTGAGAAGGTGCGCCTCGCGGTCGAGCGCACGGGCTACGTGCCGAACCTGCTGGCGGGCGGCCTCGCGTCGAATCGCAGCCGCCTCGTGGCGGCGCTGGTGCCGACCATTGCCGGGCCGGTGTTCCTGGAGACCATCCAGGCGCTGACCGAGGCGCTGGCCGACAAGGGCTACCAGCTCATGCTCGGCCAGGCCGGCTACAACAACGCGCGGGAGGACGCGCTGATCGACGCCATCGTCGGGCGCCGTCCGGACGGCATCGTGCTGACCGGGATCATGCGCTCCGTCGACGGCCGGCGACGGCTGCTGGCCTCGGGCATTCCGGTGGTGGAGACCTGGGACCTGACGCCGACGCCGATCGACATGCTGGTCGGCTTCTCGCACGAGAAGGCCGGGGCGGCCATGGCGCAATACCTGCATCGCAAGGGCTATCGCAAGCCGGTGATCGTCACTGGCGACGACCAGCGTGCGGCCCTGCGCCGCCACGGCTTCGAGCAGGCGTGGCGGATACTGGGCGGCAATGCGGCGCCGGTGCGCGAAGTGCCGGCGCCGACCACGCTGGGCAGTGGCCGCGAGGCCTTGTCCGCGTTGCTGGTGGCTGGCGCGGACATCGATGCCGTGGCCTGCAGCTCCGACGTGCTGGCGCACGGCGTGATCACCGAGGCGCAGGCGCGCGGCATGCGGGTGCCGGGCGACATGGGCGTGATCGGCTTCGGCGACCTGGGCTTCGCGCAGCATGCGCATCCGGCCATCACGACGGTGCGCATCGACGGCACGGGTATCGGCCGGCAGGCGGCGCGCTTCATCGTCGAGCGGGCAGAAGGCCGCGAGGTAGAGCAAATGGTCGTCGACCTGGGCTTCTCCCTGATCGAGCGCCTGAGCGCCTGAAACAGGCCCGGCCCACGCATGTGCCTGCGGCACCCGGCCGGCCGCCACACAGGCAGCTGCTCTTGCGGGCCCGTGCAGCCTCGTCGCCGCGGCCCTGAGCCGCTGGAAGGAGTGCACCGAGCGGAGCGGCAAGGCCGGTTCCGCGGGTGTCCACGAACAAGCATCGCGCCGCTTGCCCATGGTCTGAGACGGGCCGAGGGCGGTGCCATCGGGGACCGTCGTGCCCGCTTCCGGATTCCCTTGATTTTCCGATTGACGCCGACCAGCGGACCTGCTTATGATCGAATGACAGCGCTAACATTCAAGACGCAAATTCGAGACAAGATCATGACCACCCCACGCAAGAAGCCCGAAGACCTCCGCTCGCACCGCTGGTATGGCGTAAAAGACCTGCGCAGCTTCGGCCATCGCTCGCGCACGGCGCAGATGGGCTTGAGCCGCGACGACTACCTCGGCAAGCCCGTCATCGCGATCCTCAACACCTGGAGCGACATGAACTCCTGCCACACGCATTTCAAGCAGCGGGTGGAGGAGGTCAAGCGCGGCGTCTGGCAGGCCGGCGGCTTCCCTGTCGAGATCCCGGCGATGAGCCTGGGCGAAGCCTTCCAGAAACCGACCACCATGCTCTACCGCAACATGCTCGCGATGGAGGCGGAGGAACTGCTGCGCTCCTACCCGGCAGACGGCTGCGTGCTCATGGGCGGCTGCGACAAGACCACGCCGGGCCTCGTGATGGGCGCGCTGGCGATGAACCTGCCGACCATCTTCGTGCCCGCCGGCCCGATGCTGCGCGGCGACTACAAAGGTACCTTCCTCGGCTCCGGCTCCGACACCTGGAAGTACTGGGCCGAACTGCGCGCGGGCAACATCAGCGAGCAGGACTGGCAGGACGTGGAAGACGGCATCGCCCGCTCGCCCGGCACCTGCATGACCATGGGCACTGCGAGCACGATGACCAGCGCGGCGGAGGTGCTGGGCCTCACGCTGCCCGGTGCGTCATCCATTCCCGCCGCGGATTCGCGCCACGCAATGATGGCCACGCACACCGGCAGGCGCATCGTCGAGATGGTGTGGGAAGACCTGAAGCCGCTGGACTTCCTCACGCCCGCCTCCTTCGACAACGCCGTGACCGCCGTGCTGGGCCTGGGCGGCTCGACCAATGCCATCGTCCACCTGATCGCGATGGCGCGGCGTGCCAGCGTGCCGCTCGACCTGGCCCGCTTCGATGAACTCGCGCGCGGCACGCCCGTCATCGCCAACCTGCGGCCGGGCGGCAAGTACCTGATGGAGGACTTCTACTACGCAGGCGGTCTGCGCGCCTTCCTGAAGGAGATGGGCAGCCTCATCGACGGCAGCCAGATGACCTGCACCGGCAAGACGCTCGGCGAGAACATCGCCGGCGCCGAGGTCTACAACGCCGACGTGATCCGACCGCGCCAGGAAGCGCTGCTGGAGAGCGGCGGCCTCGCCGTGCTGCGCGGCAACCTGGCGCCCGATGGCGCGGTCATCAAGCCCGCCGCAATGGAACAGCACTTGCGCCGCCACACCGGCCCCGCGATCGTGTTCAGGAACTACGACGACCTGGCGGCGCGCATCGACTCCCCCGAACTCGATGTCACCAAGGACAGCGTGATCGTGCTCCAGAGCGCCGGCCCGCAGGGCGCGCCCGGCATGCCCGAATGGGGCCAGTTGCCGATCCCGCAGAAGCTGCTCAAGGCAGGGGTGCGCGACATGGTCCGCATCAGCGACGCGCGCATGAGCGGCACCAGCTATGGCGCCTGCGTGCTGCACGTCACGCCCGAATCGCACGTCGGCGGGCCGCTGGCGCTGGTGCGTGACGGCGACCTGGTCACGCTGGACGTGGACGCGCGCCGCATCGACATGAACGTCAGCGACGAAGAACTCGCGAAGCGCCGCGCCGAATGGCAGAAGCCCGTTCCCAAGTTCGGCCGCGGCTATGGCGTCATGTTCCTCAAGCATGTGCAGCAGGCCGACACCGGCTGCGACTTCGACTTCCTCGCGCCGGACTACGCAGAGGCCGCCGGCACGCGCGATCCGGAAATCCACTGAACCCAACCGTCCACAAGGAAAAGAACAGCATGGAGACAACTCACAAGGCGCGCCCTCGACCCAGCCTGGCGCTCGGTCGATTCGCCGCGCGGATCGCACTCGCCGCATTGCCCTTCGCGCCCGTCGCCGCCGGCGCGCAGGTGCCCGAAGGCTGGCCCTCGCGGCCGGTCACCTTCGTCGTACCCTTCGCACCCGGCGGCGGCACCGACATCGCGGCGCGCTTGCTGGCCGTGCGGCTCGGCAAGAAGTGGGGCCAGTCGGTGGTGGTGGACAACCGCACCGGCGCGGGCGGCATCGTCGGCATGGACATGGTGGCCAAGGCAACGCCGGACGGCTACACCTTCCTGATCGGCAACGTGGGCACGCAGTCGATCAACCCGTCGCTCTACAAGATGCGGTACGACCCCGACAAGGCCTTCGCGCCCGTGTCGCTGTTCGCGGACCTGCCCTTCGCGTGGGTCATCAATCCATCGATCCCGGCGAAAACCCCGAAGGAGTTCATCGCGCTCGCCAAGGCCACGCCGGACAAGTACACATTTGCCAGTTCCGGCAGCGGAGGCTCGCCTCACCTCACCGCAGAAATCTTCCAGCAGGCCGCGGGCGTCAAGCTCGTTCACGTGCCCTACAAGGGTGGCGGGCCGGCCATGGCCGACCTGATGGCCGGGCACGTCGACATGCTGTTCGCCTCCATCCTCGAGACCTCGGGCTACGTGAAGACCGGCAAGCTGCGCGCGCTGGCCGTGACAAGCCCGCAACGCTCGCCGGCCATGCCCGACGTGCCGACGCTGGCGGAGCAGGGCGTGCCGAACGCCGAGTCAGGCTCCTGGGTCGCGCTGCTGGCGCCTGCCGGCACGCCGCCGGCGCTGATCGACAAGATCGCCGCCGACGTGAAGGAAATCATCGGCACCGAGGACATGCGCAAGGCATTGATCGCGCAGGGCGCCACGCCGCGCGGCACCACGCCGGCCGAGTTGCAGAAGACCATCGAGAGCGACAAGGCGCGCTACGGGCAAGTGATCACGGCGCGTGGCGTCAAGGTGGAATGAGCATGCGCTGCTTCAAGCTCTCCGCACGTGGCGTTGCTGCGCCAGCTTTCTCGTCGGCGGCTACACCGGTGGCACGTCCAAGGCGCTTCACCGGTGCGTCGGGCATTCGCCGCGCCGCGCTGTCTGCCGTCGTGGCGCTCTTCCTGCCCGTGCCCCTCCTCTCGGTCGCGCAAACCGCGGACAAGTGGCCCTCGCGCCCCATCACCTACGTCGTGCCCTTCACGCCCGGCGGCTCGACCGACGTGATCGGCCGCGTCATCGCGCAGAAGCTCGGCGAGGCGCTGGGCCAGCCGGTCATCGTCGACAACAGGCCGGGCGCCGCGGGCGCGGTCGGCGCGGCCTTCGTGGCCAAGGCCAAGCCGGACGGCTACACGCTGTTCGGCGGCACCATCAGCACGCACGCCATCAACGCCAGCCTCTACAAGAGCCTGCCCTACGACCCGGTGAAGGACTTCGATCCGATCTCGCTCGTGGCCTTCCTGCCGAACGTGCTGATCGTCGATCCGAACCTCGGCGTGAACTCGGTGGCCGAGCTCATCGCGCTGCTGAAGAAGGACCCGTCCAGGCGCACCTTCGCATCGTCCGGCGCGGGCACGTCGACCCACCTGGCCGGCGAGATGCTGGGCGACATGATCGGCGTGAAGCTCACTCACATCCCCTACAAGGGCACGCCACCGGCGATGCTCGATGTGTCCTCGGGGCAGGTCACGTTCATGTTCGACCAGATCACGGCCGCGCTGCCGCTGGTGCAGGGCGGCAAGCTCAAGCTGCTGGCCGTGACCTCCGCCAAACGCATGGCGCTGGCGCCTGAGTTGCCGACCATGCAGGAGGCCGGCGTGAAGGGCTTCGAGATGGCCTCGTGGCAGGCCGTCTATGCGCCGAAGGGGCTGCCCGCGCCCATCGCGCAACGCCTCTCGGCCGAGATCAACAAGATCCTGCTGACGCCCGAGGTAAAGGACAAGCTCAGCAACCAGCTCGGCATGGAGGTGGTGGCCGGCTCCCCGGCGCAACTCGCCGCGCTGATGCAGAAGGAGATCCCGCGCTGGAGCGAGCTCGTGCGCAAGAGCGGCGCCAGGGCCGATTAGTGAAGCCCACCCCCGAACGCGCCTGCGGCGCCTCCCCCTCGAGGGGGCGCACCCGGCGGCCCGGCAAAGCCGGTTCCGCGGGCGCTCCCGAACGTGCTTCGCTTTGCTTGCAGCTGTTGTTTCGTGCGTCCCGGTGGCGCGCAGCACTTTCCCAATCCCTGAACTACATCGAGACACCATGACCTCTTCGCCCCCCTTGTCCGTCACGGCCCGCGAGCAACTGCGCCACGTCAGCGTCGCCACGCTGTGCACGCAACTCTTCAAGCGCGGCTTTCGCAATGTCTATCTGCAAGGCGTCGGCCGCCTGACCCGGCCCAGCGGCGGCAACCTGGTCGGCCCGGCCTTCACGATGCGCAACATCCCGGCGCGCGAAGACCTCGACCAGATCAGCGCCTTCGATGACCCGAACCATCCGCAGCGCAAGGGCATCGAGAGCGTGCCCGAGGGCCACGTGCTGGTGATCGACTGTCGCGGCGAGAAGCGCGTGGCTTCGGGCGGCCAGATCCTCACGACGCGGCTCAAGGTGCGCGGTGCGGCGGGGCTGGTGTCCGATGGCCCGGTGCGCGACAGCGGGCCGATCTCGCAGATGGACTTTCCCGTGTACTGCGCAGGCGGCAGCGCGCCGCTGAACCTGATCCACCACCATGCGATCGACCTCAACGTGCCGATCGGCTGCGGCGGCGTGGCGGTGTATCCGGGCGATGTGATCGTCGGCGACGACGAGGGCGTGGTCGTGATCCCGCAGCACCTGGCCGAAGAAGTGGCGCGCGACGCGACCGAACAGGAAAAGATGGAAGCCTTCGTGCTCGAACGCATCGAGGGGGGTGCGAAGCTGGCCGGCACCTATCCGCCGAACGCGGACACCAAGGCGGCCTTCGAGGTGTGGCGGAAGGCCAAGGGCATCTGAACACATGAAGACGCTCATGCAACGCAGGACCTTCGCCGCCGCAGCGGCGCTCGCCCTTGCCGGCGCCATGCCCGCCATGGCCCAGAGCTATCCCGGCAAGTCGATCACCATCGTCGTGCCCGCATCGCCCGGCGGCGCCATCGACCTTGCGGCGCGCCTCATCGGCCAGAAGCTCACGGAAGCTTGGGGCCAGCCGGTCGTCATCGACAACCGCGCCGGCGCCACCGGCATCATCGGCACCGAATTCGTCGCCAAGAGCCCGCCTGACGGCCACACGCTGGCGCTGGTGGCGAGCAGCCACTCGATCAATCCAAGCATGGTGAAGAAGCTGCCTTACGACACCCTCAAGAGCTTCGAGCCGGTCGCGCTCACGCACGTGGTGCCGCTGGTGCTGATCGTGTCGCCGACGCTGCCGGTGAAGACGGTGAAGGAACTCATCGCCTACGGCAAGGCCAATCCCGGCAAGCTCAGCTTCGCGTCGAGCGGCACCGGCGGCGCGCCGCATTTCTCGGGCGAGCTGTTCAAGAGCATGACGGGCCTGGACATCACGCACATCCCGTACAAGGGCAGCACGCTGGCGCACCCCGACCTGATCAGCGGGCGCACCTCGCTGATGTTCGACACCGTGGCCGCGGCCAACGTGCAGATCAAGGCAGGCCGCCTGCGCGCGCTGGCAGTGACCACGGCCAAGCGTTCCAGCGTGCTGCCTGACGTGCCGACGATGCAGGAGGCCGGCGTACCCGGCTACGAGACCAGCACCTGGGGCGGCTTGCTCGCGCCTGCCGGCACGCCGAAGGCCACGGTCGACAAGCTCAACGCCGAAGTCGATCGCATCCTGACCTTGCCGGACGTGCGCAAGACGCTGATCGACAACGGCATCGAGCCTGGCAGCGGCACGCCGCAGCAGTTCGCCACCTTCATCGCGAGCGAGATGGTCAAGTGGGCCAAGGTCGCGAAGGACGCCGGCATCCAGCCCGAATGAAAACTGAAGACGAGAAACCAACCATGCCCAAGACCCGCGTGCTGCAACACGGCCGGCTGCTGCCGGCGCTCGAGAAACGGCTGGCCGAGCGCTATGACCTCCACCCCTTGTGGCAGGAGGCCGACGCCAAGGCCTTCCTCGCTGCGCACGGCGGCGAGTTCACCGCGCTCGTCACCTCGGCCCGTTTCGGCGCCGATGCTGCGCTGATCGCTTCCATGCCGAATCTCCAGGTGATCTCCAGCTTCGGCGTCGGCCTCGAGACCCTCGACCTCGACGCGGCTCGTGAGCGCGGCATCCCGGTCGGCTACACGCCCGACGTGCTGAACGATTGCGTGGCCGACACCGCCTTCGTGCTGGTGATGGACGTGGCGCGGCGCATCAGCGCATCCGACCGCTTCGTGCGGCGTGGCGAATGGCAGAAGGGACCGTTCCCGCTCGCGACGAAGGTGTCGGGCAAGAAGCTCGGCATCCTCGGCATGGGGCGCATCGGACGCGTGATTGCGCGGCGCGCATCGGGCTTCGACATGGAGGTGAGGTACCACAACCGGCGGCCGTTGACGGACACCGAACATGGCTACGAGCCGACGCTCAGGAGCCTGGCCGAATGGGCCGACTTCCTCGTGATCGCCAGCGCCGGCGGGCCGGAGACGCGCGGCCTGGTCTCGCGCGAGATCCTCGACGCGCTCGGGCCCGATGGGTACCTCGTCAACATCTCGCGCGGCAGCGTGGTCGACGAGAAGGCATTGATCGAGGCCCTGCAGCACAGGCGCATTGCTGGCGCCGGGCTCGATGTGTTCGAGGACGAGCCCAACGTGCCGCCGGCCTTCTTCGAACTCGACAACGTGGTGCTGCTGCCGCATTTGGCGAGCAACACGAACGAGACGCGCGAGGCGATGGCTCGACGGATGGAGGAGAACCTGGAGGCTGCGCTGGCGGGGCAGCCGATGGTGAGCGCCGCGGCCTGAGCGGCTCGGCTCGGCTCGCTCGCGCTGGAGTCCTTACTTCGCCAGTTCGGTCAACAGCCGCGTCGAGAGATACAGGCGCGGAACGATCGAATCCACCTCGATGAACTCGTCCCTCGCGTGGTAGCCGAAGCCGGCCAGGCCGAAGCTCTCGACCACGGCCGGCTTGCCTGAACGCCCTGCGAAGCCCGCATCGGTGCCACCGCCGGTCATCGGCGCAAGCGCGAGTTCGCGGTCGATTTCCTTGTAGATGTCCTGCGCCTTCTTCGCCACCGCCAGGCCCTTGTCGCCGGCCAGGAAAGCCGGTCGGGTGGTCACGACCTGGACGGTGGTCTCGGTGTCCGGGATCAGCTTGCCGGCGGCGATCTTGGCCTGCAGCGCGGCGTCGAGCTTCTTCTCGGCGCCGGGCTGCGTGATGCGGATGTCGCCGATGGCCTGCGCCTTCTCGGTGATCTGGTTGCTCGGGCCGGTGGCGCGGGCCACGGTCCAGTTCAGCGTGATGCCGGGAATGTCCTTGGCCAAGTCCTTGGTCTGCAGCAACTGGTAGGAGAGTTCATACAGCGCGTTGCGGCCGAGTTCCGGCGCGGCGCCGGCATGTGCGGCGCGGCCCTTGACGTCCATCGTGGCCTGCGCGATGCCGGCGGCGCCGAGCAGCAGCGCCTCGCCCTTGGCCACCGACTTGGCCGCGGTGGGTTCGAACGACAGCACATAGTCCTGCGACTCGGCCGTGGTGGCGATCAGTTCGCCGGAGGCGTTGGAGCCGACTTCCTCGTCGGTGTTGAACAGCACGGTAAGCGTGTCGAAGTCCTTCCAGCCCGCATCAACCAGTATCTTGAGGGAGGCCAGAATCACCGCGATGCCGCCCTTGTCGTCGGCGATGCCGGGGCCGTAGATGCGGTTGCCGTCGACGCGGTAGCCCTGCGTGGTGAGGATGCCGGCGGGATACACCGTGTCCATGTGGGCCTGCAGCATGAACTTGCGCTTGCCGGTGCCCTTCAGGGCGCCGACGACGATCTCGGCCGGCGTTCCGATAGTGGTCTTGACGCGTTTCGTCGTGAAGCCAAGTGCCTTGAGGCGGCCGTCGGTGATGTCGGCCATCTTCATGAGGCCTTCCGCGTTGAGGCTGCCCGATTCGACGAGCACCATTTCCTTGAGGTTCTCGATCACGGCGGGCTGCGCCTTCTCGGCAGCGGCGAGCAATTTGGCGTCGGGGGCCGCCTGAACAGCCGTCCCGGCAATGGCGAGGCCGCAGGCCATTGCGATGGACGAGAGTAGCTTTGGGACTCGGCAGGTCATGTTTTTCCTGGATGATTTGTTGGGCAGGCGCGCGAGGTTAGCGCGACCGGGCTGCGTCCCGGCGATCCATTGTCAGGAGGAGGGGAAACCATGTCTCGCGACCGCCACCCAAAAATGGCCCAATAGCACCATGACCATGGATTCGCCCACCCTCGACAAGCCCATCACCCCACCCCAGCCCGCGCCTCGCCAGATCGCCGACCTGCCGGGCCCGCGCGGCATCCCGCTGCTGGGCAACCTGCTGCAACTCGACCCGCCGCGCATGCATCAGCAACTGGAGCAGTGGTGCAAGGAGTTCGGCCCGTTCTTCAAGCTGAAGGTCGGCCGCAGTTATCTCCTGATCGTCGGCGACCACCAGGCCGTGGCGGCGATGCTGCGGGACCGGCCGGATGGCTTCAAGCGCACCACGCGGCTGGAGAAGGTCGGCCAGGAAATGGGCCTGAAGCCCGGTGTCTTCGGTGCCAACGACGACGACTGGCGGCGGCAGCGCCGCATGGTCATGGCGGGCTTCGACCCGGCGCATGTCAAGGGCTACTTTCCGTCGCTGCAAGGCGTGGCCGATCGGCTGGCGCGGCGCTGGCAAAAAGCCGCGCGCGACGGCAGCGCGATCGACCTGCAGGCCGACCTCATGCGCTACACCGTCGACACCATCGCCGGGCTGGCCTTCGGCGCCGAGGTGAACACGCTCGAAACCGATGGCGACGTGATCCAGCAGCATCTCGACAAGATCTTCCCCGCGTTGCTCAAGCGCATGTTGTCGCCGCTGCCGACCTGGCGCTGGTTCCCGACCCAGGCGGACCGCCAGCTTGCGCGCGGGGTGGTGGCGGTCAACGAAGCCGTCGACGGCTTCGTCGCGCAGGCGCGTGTGAGGATGCAAGCCGACCCCGCATTGCGCACCCATCCGCGCAACCTGCTCGAAGCCATGATCGCCGCCGCCGATGAGCCCGACAGCGGCATCACCGACGCCCAGGTCTCGGGCAACGTCATGACGATGCTGCTGGCGGGCGAGGACACCACCGCCAACACCATCGCCTGGATGATCGACCTGCTGTGGCGCCATCCCGATGCGCTGGCGCGCGCCACCGCGGAAGTGCGCCGCGTGGTCGGCGATACGGCGCAGCCGACCTTCGAGCAGATGGCCCAGCTCGATTTCGTCGAGGCCTGCGCGCACGAGACGATGCGCCTGCGCCCGGTGGCGCCCATCCTGGGCTTGCAGGCGAAGAAGGACGTGATCGTCGGTGACATCCAAGTGCCGGCCGGCACGGTGGTGGTCAATCTCATGCGGCGCGACGGCGTGAGCGAGGGTCACGTGCCGCGCGCAGCCGCTTTCGAGCCCCAGCGGTGGATGGCCGATGGCGGCCCGGGCGCGATGGCCAGCAGTGCCCGGCGCACATCGATGCCCTTCGGCGCCGGACCGCGCATCTGCCCCGGGCGCTACCTGGCGCTGCTCGAGATCAAGATGGCCATGGCCGTCTTGCTGAGCCGCTTCGACATCGCCGCAATCGACACCCCCGACGGCCAGCCGGCGCGCGAGCTGCTCGCCTTCACCATGACGCCCGTGGGGCTTCGCATGCGGCTGCGCGAATGCGCGTCGTAGATTTCTTGCTGCCCTGATCGCGGGGCCTGGCAAAGCCACAGCGGCCGCAATGTCGTCCGGCGGAGGGCGGCACGCGGTCGTGACAGCGTGCTGCCGGAACGGCTCACCTCGACAGCGGAGATCAAGCCGTCCGACCGGACAGCCTGGTGTTGGGTCGACCTCGATTTCGGGAAACTACCTAGTTTGTGGGTAGCTGTCGCACAGGGTCCGAGCGGATACTGCACGCCGCCAGACCAACCAGAACTTCCTGGGCCCTTCATGACCGACAGAACGTTCACCGTGAAAAGCCGGGTCACCACCAAAGTCAAGAATTGGCGAGTGCGGAAACTGCGAGCCCGGTAACTTTCCGAAAAGGTCGGGGCACCTTCATCGCTCCACGACGAATTTGCGGATCTCGGCGCACCAACCATCTTGTTGGATGAAGCGACGGGTCCTGCTCTCCGAGGTCCGCGAAACTGGATGATTCGCGGGGCCTCCTGTTCCACGTTCCTTCGACGTCGGAAACGGCGATTGCGTCTACTGGCCCGTTCGGGCAAGGCTTTTCTCTGCAATTTTCGTGGCGAGCTGCTCCACGAATCAAAACCCGGAATAAAAAATGTCCAAGATTGATGAAAAGTTTTCTTCGAAATCGGAAATAGACGACGGAATTTCGCTGATCTCGACAACGGATTGGGTGGTGTTGTCGTGCTTTTTCAAAAGTTCCATCACGAATTCACCCGACAGCGAAGCGAAAATGCGCAGCGGCCTGCAGATGTTGCCAGGGGACGCGTTCGCACCTGCATTCGCCGATACCGTCGCACTTTACAAAGACCTGGTTGCTCTCAGCAATGATTTCACCTTCCGGATCGCCGATGAGGTACTGAATCTCGCTGACGATATCGTTCATTACCAGGCCAAAGCGGACGTTGTCTATACCCGTCTGGCTGATCTGGTGGGACGCTTCGACATGCCGGGTGTCGGCGATACGCCCGAAGCGCTCCAGGAAAAGTTCAACGCCCTGATCAAGTTATGGAAGGGCGGCCAAGTCTCTGGCAATTCAGATCAGATCCAGAAGCGATTCAAGCTGGCCCTGGAAGATTTGATCCTGGAAGCAGAGAAGCGCGCGACACGGGCGGAAAAGCTGCGTGAAGATATTCTCGGCCCTCTGGGCTTGAAGATGAAACTGCAAGCCAGCAAGACGGGCTTCGACTCGAAAAAGGAAGTCTTTGAAAGCGAGTTCGGCAAGGAAAGCCCACGCGTCGTGAAATTCAAGATAGACGTGGAAAATCTCCAAATCGAGATCAGTGGTCTGCGCAAGAAGGAGCGCGATGAAGTGATCGCGCTTGGAACCTCTCCACTTTATCTAATAATTCCATTTTTCGGGCCGTTCATTCTGCTGGGCGTAAACATCGGCGTTGGGGTCGATCTGGCTGTGACACGCGCCAAGATCGATGCAAAACTGAATGAGGCGGGATTGATCTCGACGGAGCTCGGGCGCGCCGAACGCTTCATGACTTATTACAACAACGGCAAATCAATGGTCACCAAGACGTCGAAGGGCATCGAAAATATTCTGCCAAAAATCGAAACACTCGGGCTGGGCTGGCGTGCAATCGCCAAAGACATACGCTTCATCGTCGACCTGCTGAGTGGCCCCGGCCGCAGTCAGAGCAATGACGAGGATTGGTTCAACTTCGTGACGACCTTGAAAACCGCTCAAAAGAGCTGGGCATCCGTGGCGACCAAGGCTGAACATCTGCGCACGGTAGCGATGCCAGTAGCCGCCAACGATCTCGATGAAGCAATGAAGAAATTGGCCGCATGAAGAATTGCGAAAACCAAGGAGCCGCCCGTGAATTCGAGTGATATCGTTGCGCTTGCAAATAAACTCGATGCGGCAGGCCTCCTGTTGCCCGCGCCAACCCCGCTTGACGGGTCTGACCTGGGAACAGATCGAATCCATCAGAGCCTGGTCGTCAATCTCGCCCAAGTGATTGCGGAATCAGGCAATGCGCGATCGGTAGACATCTATACCGATACGCTGGTTGTGTCCGATGGCATGCGCGTGCAAATAGGCAATACGCCGCAAAGGCTCTCCATTATTGCCAGGCGCATCGTCGTGGAGGGTTCGGGTACCGGCCATATCTTGCTCGCCCACGACGGCGCAGGACCGATTGGTGCGGTGCGCATCCTGACGGGCAGCGTAGTGGGGGACTTCCGTGTCGTGTCCGTTCGGAACAAGAAACACGAACCCTACGATCTTGAGCGATTGAAGGAGAATTCCGAGCGTCCCTGCTACACCGTGTTCCATTGGCGGGATGATGCCTCCGCCATTTCCCGGTCTGAAGTGCCGGCAGGATTGCTGCGGCTGGGACGACCGTTGTATCGTTCCCTCGCGACATCGTTCGATCTGTGCGCCGGAGCACTCGGCGCCCCGTCCAACGAACGCGTGGCAATGGTTCAAGCGATGCTTGGGTGGGTTGCGCGGTTCGCTGGCCTGCATGCCGACCTCGCGCCGATCGGCCGCATTTCCGAGGCGGTACGAGCGCTCCTGCCTGTGGCCCAAGGCGACGATCTCGTGCATCCGATACCACCCAGGACCGCCGACAGCTACAGACAACTGGCCTGGTCACGCAAGGAGCTGGCAAGGGCGACCGGCCTGGATATCAAGTTCCTCGATTTGACGGGCACCATTGGAGACATCGCGCATCAGTTTGTCTCGGCAGGTATCGGCCGTGATCGCCAGGAAGCCAAACTGATTGAAGGCCAGGTGATAGAACTGGCCTTGCGACGCAAGACCATTGCAGCAGCAATGGAACGGGTCGCTCGCGACATCGCCGATCAGAAATTCGAGGCCAATTTACAGAGCATCCGGCTTGGCCTGGCCCTGGAACTCGACAAAATCGACAAGATTGTCAAAGCATCCTTCGAAGTCGTCGGCGCCTTGATCAATCTGGCGACCAGTCTCGGTGCGATCGCGATGGGGGTTCCGCCCCTTCCGGGTGGCGGGTCCCACGGCGATATCAAAGGCGTCACCGGCCTCATCGATGCGGTCAAGAACACGAAGTACGGTGGAATGTTTGCCGGCGGCGGGCTTGACCATCTGATGACCGTCATCAATCTCTTTGCCTTGCCAGTGACTTTCGCGTGGGAGAACGGCGCAGACCACGCCAACAGCATCAAGAAGTTGTTGGACGCCACGAGCGCGATCCAGAAGGCCGGCACAGCGATATTGAACAACCTCACATCTCCTGATCTGGCCGCGGAAATGAGCAGTCTGGTCGGCGAGGCGATCCGCGCCATCGCCGGCAAGCCCCACCCGATCGAAGCCAAGGCAGCATGGGATGCCATTGAGGTTGACGTCGTCAACGGCCTGCAACTCATCATTGACGGCGAGTTCTCCGACGCAGTGAAGCAGGCGGCGATCAAATACAAGACGCTGATGGAGAAGGTCTGTATTCAGGGTCGTGTGCTCTCGGAATATCAAGCTGCGGGCGATGCCGTGGATCGAGCGCAGGGCACACTTGTCTTGCAGCGCCTGGCGCAGATCGGCAAGCAGGCGGAACTCGAAAAACTGCAGGCCACGCTCACCGAGCGCACCGTGCTGGCAGAAACGATCAAGGCAGAGATAACGTTGCGCCAGCAAGCCGCGGCACGCGAATTCTTTGAAGCCTGCTATGGTTTCCAGCGCGCAACTTTCTTTGAAACGTACACGCCCACGACCTTCGTCGTACCCGAAGTGCTCTCCGATCCCGCCCTGATGGAGGCCCGTTGCGCGGCGATGGAAACTGACCACGCGGATGCCACACGATTGATCGGAATAAAACAAGTTGATTTTGACCGCGAAATATTCATCGACGATCCGGAATTGATGGCCAGGCTGGAGCGCGGCACCGTGACTTTCCCGCTCTCGCCAAATCATCCGTTATTGGCAACCCTGTCGCACGTACGATTGACGTCGGTTCAGGCACGGCTGGAAACTACCCCGGCCCTGACCGGGCATGTAGCCCTGATTCTCTATAGCGGTGAGAGCTGTCAGGACCGTATCGACAGCACGCGCAACGCAAGATTTTTTGGTTGGTTTCAACCATTTCCATTCGAGTACCGAGGCGATAAAGTAGAACTCTCCCGGGAATTGAAGCACGTCCTGCTTCCGCCGTTCTCCGACTGGACCATCGGCATCTCGCAACCACTGTCGCCTCCGAAAATCGTGGGGCTGCGCGTGCGGCTTATCGGTCAAGCTTTTCTATGAAGACAGGGCGCATTGTTGGCGCGCTTTTCGGCATGC
This sequence comes from Variovorax sp. dw_308, assembly GCF_019207085.1. Classification (GTDB taxonomy): domain Bacteria; phylum Pseudomonadota; class Gammaproteobacteria; order Burkholderiales; family Burkholderiaceae_C; genus Variovorax. The sequence goes on from NZ_JAATOM010000009.1 coordinate 111,494, forward strand.
TGGCCGCCTGGCAAGCCGTGGCCGGGGTTTGCACAGTTCCGCCCGAGCCGAAGATGGCACCTGTTCCACGCGCCTCCTGGCAGGATATCGCGAAGTTTGCGTTCATGGTCGGCAACGACTCTGACGCAGTCCAAGGCAACATGCAATTGGCGTCGCGGTTGCGGACATTCGGTAGCTTCGCCAATTTGCACGCCAGCGGCGCTGCGTGGCGAGATACAAGGGCACGGTCCAGGGCACTCGCCGCAAAGCTGGTAGCTTTGGATGCCGACCTCCTCTCCCTCGCCAATCTGTGTCAGCAACTCGACGATGCTGGTATGGGCGGCAAACCGCTCGACTTCGCGCTATGGACACAGAAGATGGATGGGGTCCGCCGCAATTTGGCAACCACGGTGGTGGACTTGCAAGGAAATGTGCCCTCGGGCTCGTTCCGCAATGCGATGGAGACCTTTGCCCTGAGCGCAACAAATGCGGCGCGATCCTATTCGGCCGCCCGCTTTCCCGAATCGGCCGTCCTGCCTGTCAGTCCCGATCCGGTACAAACGGCCGGGCAGATCGAGGAGATCTGGGGGCGCTGGAGAGCGATCATTGTGGATGTTGCTCATTTATCCAGCACCTTGCCGCAACGGCCCGATCCTGATTCAGAAAAAGTGCTGGCTGATATAGCCTCCGCAATGCCGCAGCTTGCCCGAACCATATCCTCAGCGCGATCGATTCACGATCAGGATATTGCACAACAAGAATTTGACCATCTCGTATCCGGAGACTATTTTTACGATGCTTGCGCAATAGAGGAGAATACCAGTTACTACCTGTACACCGCACGCTACAGCCTCACCGCCTTGATTCGGGACCCGGCCAGTACGAATTTTGTGGTTGGCCATGCAACAGGCCCGACGTGGCGTTTCCGACGCATTGGAATGGGTTACTGGCAAATACTGGATGGCAGCGGGGCGGCGCTTGCTGCTGACAAGGATATTGCCTCCAAGAATCCACTCAGCACCATCCCCGCCAATCGAATTGGACCGCAAGGTGCGGCGCAGACCTGGCGATGCTTCGGGACCCCCCAGCAAGGTCAGTATCGGTTCGTCACCCAATTGCTCGGGGAAACACGATCCTTGGGTTTGGCTAAACAGCATGACAAGAATGGCCGAATTCAGGTAAAAATGATTGAGACGGCGAACGAATCCGAACAGTATTGGGCAGCTTGGCCGCGTTAGGAAATGGTCTGGTTCACGAATTCCCGCTCGACGCATCCAACCGGGTGATCGTTCAATGGTATTGAGGGCCGCGGAGTTGAAGACGCGATTGCCTGCAGCTATATCGAGTTCCATTGAAATGCCTGCGACTCCAGACTTGTCGGCCAGCGGTATTTGAGCGACGCAGGGCAATAACAATTCGTGGCGCCACGACGAGCGCCCCGGCACGCGAGCGTCTCTCTTCTGTCTGACAGCGACAAGCGGCCTTTGCCCGCGGCCCTACAGCATCCGTGAAATCTTCCGAGCCGCCTCCAGCAGCGGCGGCAGCATCGTCTCCTGCATCACCTTGGCGCTGGTGCGGTTGGCCTGCCCGCTGATGTTGAGGGCGGCCACGGCGCGTCCCGCGCGGTTGACGATGGGCGCGGCAATCGAGACCAGCCCTTCCTCCAGTTCCTGGTTCACCAGGCACCAGCGCTGGCGGCGCGCCTGCGCGACCTTGGCCAGCAGGACGTCCATGTCCGTCACCGTGTGCTTGGTGAGCGGCTGCGGCGACGACGCCTCGAGCCGCGCGCGCAACTCATCGTCGTTCAACTCGGCCAGCAGGAGGCGGCCCATCGACGTGCAGTACGCCGGCAGCCGGGAGCCGACGCCCAGGCTGATGCTCATGATCTTGTGCGTGGGCACGCGCATCACGTAGACGATGTCCGTCGCGTCCAGCACGGCCGCCGAGCACGACTCCTGCACCTCCTGCACCAGCGCCTCCATCACCGGCTCGGCGCGGTTCCAGATCGGCATCGACGAGAGATAGGCGAAGCCGAGGTCGAGGATGCGCGGCGTCAGCGCGAAGTGCTTGCCGTCCGACTCGACATAGCCCAGTGTCTGCAGCGTGAGCAGGATGCGCCGGGCGCCGGCGCGCGTGAGGCCGCTCGCGGCCGCGACCTCGCTGAGCGTCTGCCGCGGCGCACGGGCGCTGAAGGACCGGATCACTTCCAGCCCGCGCGCGAAGGACTGCACATAGGTGTCGCCCGGCCTGGGTGGTGCGTAGTCGTCAGATGTATGGTTTTGTATCGGGGTGGTTGCCATGATGGGTCAATCCTCCTAGAATTCATTATAAGAACAAATGTTCGGTATGCGAACAAGTTGCAAGAATCCGCCGAGCAACCATTCGCAACGATCCGTTCAGTGATTTCCCCGAATCCCCCAACTGGAGACAAGCTCACATGATCAACAAGATCGCGCGCTCGGTTGCCGACGCGATGGCCGACATCAAGGACGGCTCGACCGTCCTCATCGGCGGCTTCGGCACAGCCGGCATCCCCAACGAGCTGATCGATGGCCTCATCGAGCAGGGCGCAAAAGACCTGACCGTCGTCAACAACAACGCCGGCAATGCCGAGGTGGGCCTGGCCGCGTTGCTCAAGGCCGGCCGGGTGCGCAAGATCATCTGCAGCTTTCCGCGCCAGGCCGACAGCCAGGTGTTCGACGGCCTGTATCGCGCCGGCAAGCTGGAGCTGGAACTCGTGCCGCAAGGCAACCTGGCCGAACGCATCCGTGCGGCCGGCGCCGGCATCGGCGGTTTCTTCTGCCCGACCGGCTACGGCACGCAGCTCTCCGGCGACCGCGAGACGCGTGTCATCGGCGGCGTCCACTACGTGCTGGAGTATCCGATCCACGGCGACGTGGCGCTCATCAAGGCCGAACGCGGCGATCGCTGGGGCAACCTGGTCTATCGCAAGGCCGCGCGCAATTTCGGCCCGGTGATGGCCATGGCCGCGAAGAAGACCATCGCCACCGTGCACGAAATCGCCGAGTTGGGAACACTCGACCCCGAGACCATCGTGACGCCGGGCATCTTCGTCCACCAGGTCGTACAGATCGAACGCATCGCCACGCAAGCCGGCGGTTTCAAGAAGGCAGCATGACCATGAGCGCTACTTACACCCGTCGCACCAAGGACCAACTCGCCGCCCGCGTCGCCCAGGACATCTTCGACGGCGCCGTCGTCAACCTCGGCATCGGCCAGCCCACGCTCGTCGCAAATCACCTGCCGGAAGGCCGCGAGGTCATCCTGCAAAGCGAGAACGGCATCCTCGGCATGGGCCCCGCACCCAAGGCCGGCGAGGAAGACTACGACCTCATCAACGCCGGCAAGCAACCCGTCACGCTGCTGCCGGGCGGCTCCTTCTTCCACCATGCCGACAGCTTCGCGATGATGCGCGGCGGCCACCTCGACATCTGCGTGCTCGGCGCCTTCCAGGTGTCGGCCACGGGCGACCTGGCCAACTGGCACACCGGCGAGAAGGACGCGATCCCCGCGGTCGGCGGCGCGATGGACCTGGCCATCGGTGCGAAGCAAACGTGGGTCATGATGGACCTGCTGACCAAGCAGGGCGCGAGCAAGCTGGTCAAGCAATGCACCTATCCGCTGACCGGTATCGGCTGCGTCAAGCGCGTCTATTCCGACCTGGCGACGCTCGAATGCACGCCGGATGGCCTCAAGCTCGTCGACAAGGTCGACGGCCTGGAGCACGCCGAACTCGAAAAGCTCGTGGGCTTGCCGATCGCACAATAAGCAGCCGAACAGCCAATACGGACATCCGGCCGCGAAGGACGCAAAGGTTTCGCGAAGGACGCGAAAGGAAAACCGAGAAAGAATTCATGGAGTTCTTTCGCGTCCTTCGCGAAATCTTCGCGTCCTCTGCGTCCGGTACCCGTATTTATTTCACCTTCTGAAGAGACAACATATGACCACCCAAGCCTTCATCTGCGACGCCATCCGCACCCCCTTCGGCCGCTACGGTGGCGCGCTCTCGAGCGTGCGCGCCGACGACCTCGGCGCCGTGCCGCTCAAGGCCTTGATCGCCCGCAACCCGAAGGTCGACTGGCAAGCCGTCAGCGACGTGCTCTACGGCTGCGCCAACCAGGCCGGCGAAGACAACCGCAACGTGGCACGCATGTCGGCGCTGCTCGCCGGCCTGCCGCTCGAGGTGGGCGGCTCGACCATCAACCGCCTGTGCGGCTCCAGCCTCGACACCCTTGGCACCGCGGCCCGCGCCATCAAGTCCGGCGAGGCGGGCCTGATGATCGCCGGCGGCGTCGAGAGCATGAGCCGCGCGCCCTTCGTCATGCCCAAGGCCGAGTCGGCTTTTGGCCGCGCCAATGCGGTGTACGACACGACCATCGGCTGGCGCTTCGTCAACAAGAAGATGAAGGAAGCCTACGGCGTCGACTCGATGCCCGAGACGGCCGAGAACGTCGCCACCGACTACAAGATCGAGCGCGAGGCGCAGGACCGCATGGCGCTGGCATCGCAGCAACGCGCCGTGGCTTCGCAGAAGTCCGGATTCTTCGATGCCGAGATCACGCCGGTGAGCGTGCCGCAGAAAAAGGGCGACCCGATCATCGTCAGCAAGGACGAGCATCCGCGCGACACCACGATGGAAGCGCTGGCCAAGCTCAAGGGCGTGGTGCGGCCTGATGGCACCGTCACCGCCGGCAACGCCAGCGGCGTGAACGACGGCGCCTGCGCGATCCTGCTGGCCGATGAAGCCACCGCCGGCAAGTACGGCCTCACGCCGCGCGCCCGCGTGGTCGGCATGGCCACCGCCGGCGTCGCGCCGCGCATCATGGGCATCGGCCCGGCACCGGCTTCGCAGAAGGTGCTGGCCCTGACCGGCCTCACGCTCGACCAGATCGACGTCATCGAACTCAACGAAGCCTTCGCCGCGCAGGGCCTCGCGGTGCTGCGCATGCTGGGCCTGAAGGACGACGATGCCCGCGTCAACATCAACGGCGGCGCGATCGCCCTGGGCCACCCGCTGGGCGCCAGTGGCGCGCGCCTGGCGACCACCGCGGTCAACCAGCTCCACAAGCAGGGCGGCCGCTACGCGCTGTGCACCATGTGCATCGGTGTCGGCCAAGGCATCGCGGTCATCCTCGAACGCGTGTGATCCGGCGGCCCGGGGGGATCACCCCAGGGCCTTCGCCAGCTTGAGCAGCAAGTCGAGCAGCGGAATCTGCAGGCTCGCCACCACGACGAAGGGCAGCCCCAGCGGGGCGAGGACGTACCACACAGACTTGAGGGTGATCGGGGCCATCCGCATCTTCGAGACCGCCTCGTACAACGCCGCTGCATCGGCCACGACGCCGATACCGGGCGCCTCCACGATGGGCGCGTCTTCCACCGTCTCGTGCAGGATCCAGCGCCGGTACAGCAGGCGGCCCTGCTCACCCACCAGCGCCGCATAGGCCGGCAACGCGTGCGAGCGCGCGGTGTGCAAGGCGGGCGCCAGGGCCATCAACGGCAACAGCAGGCAAAGCGTCCACAGCACGACGAACAGCAGCGCGGGCATCTGGAACGTATCGAGCTTGGCGCCATGCACGACGATTTCATGCGCCCAGTGCGACGCCATCGTGGCCGAGAGCACGAAGGTCACGATGGCGAAGCCGCGCGGCAGCTTCGCCACGAAGCCGATGCCGGCGCATCGGTCGGGGTGCGAGGGCACCAGCGACAGGTCCAATCGGCCAATGCGCCAGAAACACCAGGTGATCAGCAGGATTCGCCACACCCACGCCGTCACGAGTGCAACGAAGATCGGCCGCGCCACCCACACGAACCACCAGCCGCCGAAACCGAGTGAACCATCGGCGTCGATCGCCCAGTTCAGCGCGTCGTCCCTGAACGAGGGATGCACCGTGGCCGACCATGCAATCGAGAAGCCGAGGACGAGGATCCACGGCACCGATGCGTCACGCGCCCGGCGCATCTCTGCGATGAGGCGGTCGAAGGGCGAGCCCGGCGCGCTGGATGCGATGCCGCTCAGGTGGAACTGCTGCACCAGCTTCTGGATCATGGTCTGCAACGGACCTTCGGCAATGACCAGCAATGGAATCGCCAGCAGGCAGCGTACGTGGACGCCGTAGTGCTGCAGCAGCGATTCGCCGGGGTCGACGTTGCCGAGGCGGCGCATGGTGGTCGCCCAGATGACGATGGGCAGCCAGCACAGCATTGCCAGGAACACGGCGCGACGGATGGTGCCCAGCCCGTCGGGCGGAACGAGGCCCAGCCGGCGCATCCAGCGCAGGGGCAATTCGTTGTCGATCGGTGCGAACGTCGCGTCCGGACTTGTCGATGGCATCGTCATCCTCATTGCTGATGTGGGCCTCCCGCGACCACTATAAGCGCCCGCATGGGTGCGCCAGAAGCGCCGCGGCAAAAAGCAAAAAGCGCCCGAAGGCGCTTTGTGCAGGCTGGGCCAAAGGCGCGCTCAGCGCTTGCCGGCCTTGCGCAGTTGCTTCAGGTGTTGCACCGAGTGGTGACGGCCATAGCTGAAGTAGATCGCCAGCCCGATGACGAGCCAGACCACCAGCCGCAGCCAGGTGTCGCCGGGCAGCGCGCTCATCAGCATCAGGCAGAAGCCGATACCGAGGAAGGGGATGAACGGCACGCCGGGAACGCGGAACGGACGGAAGGTGTCCCGCTCGCTCTTGCGCAGGTAGATCACCGCGCCGCACACCAGGATGAATGCGAACAGCGTTCCGATGCTCACCATTTCGCCCAGGATATGGATCGGCACCAGGCCCGCCACGATGGCGCAGATGAGGCCGATGAAGATCTGGCTCATGTGCGGCGTGCCGAACTTGGGATGCAGGTTGGAGAAGAACCTGGGCAGCAGGCCGTCGCTGGCGATCGTGTAGAAGATCCGGCTCTGGCCGTACAGCAGCACCAGGATCACGGTGGTCAGGCCGGCGAGGGCGCCGAACTTGATGAGCAGCGACAGCCACGGCTTGCCGATGACGTCCACGCCCAGCGCGATCGGGTCCGGCACGTTGAGCTTCGCGTACGGAACCAGGCCGGTCAGCACCGCGGCCACGGCCACGTACAGCGCGGTGCAGACGATCAGCGAACCCAGGATGCCGATAGGCATGTCGCGTTGCGGGTTCCTGGCTTCCTGCGCCGCGGTCGAGACGGCGTCGAAGCCGATGAAAGCGAAGAACACCACCGAGGAACCGCGCAGCACGCCGCTCCAGCCGAAGTGGCCGAACTCACCCGTGTTCGCGGGAATGAACGGCGTCCAGTTGTCCTGGTTGACGTAGCCGATACCGAAGCCGATGAAGGCCACCACGACGATCAGCTTGATCGCGACCATCACGTTGTTCAGGCTGGCCGATTCCTTGGTGCCGCGGATGAGCAGGAAGGTCAGCGCCATGATGATGAGCGCGGCCGGCAGGTTGAACAGCGCCGTGATCGTCGAGCCGTCCTTCAGGGTGACGGCGCCCGGCGAATGCATGAGCGCCGGCGGCAGGTGGATGCCGAACTGCCCCAGCAGGCTGCCGAGATAACCCGACCAGCCCACGGCGACAGTGGCCGCGCCCATGGCGTACTCGAGCACGAGGTCCCAGCCGATGATCCAGGCCGCCAGCTCGCCCAGGGTGGCGTAGGTGTAGGTGTAGGAACTTCCGCTGACCGGAATCAGCGCCGCCAGTTCGGCGTAGCAAAGTCCCACGAAGGCGCAGGCGAACCCGGCCAGGATGAAGGACATCATGATGCCGGGCCCTGCGTATTGCGCGGCTGCGGTGCCGGTCAGTACGAAGATGCCGGCGCCGATGATGGCCCCGACCCCGATGGCTGTGATGCTGAAAGCGCCGAGCGATTTGGGCAGCGTGTGACTGCCTTCCCCGCTCGCGACGATGTCGGCCACGCTCTTGCGCGCCGTGTACTGGCTGTTTGCCATTCTTGTCTCCCTGATTTTGTAGATGAGGCGCCGCGGAGGCCCCCGGTGGCGCCCGCGCGGAAGTTAGCACACGCCCTCGCAATTGACGAGTACTCACGCGCCTTCAGGAAACGTTCGGTCGACAATGCGTCGTTTGAATGCCTAATTTATGTGCATCCGGCGCATGGCCGCATGCTGGATATGCATCAATGCCGCCCATGCCACCTCATGGCCGCCCGTACGGCGGCTGGCTTCACTCGCCGCCCGCGTCCGGTTCGCTGGCCATTGACGCCGCGGCGGCCGGGCGTGTTTGGCCCTGCAGCCGTGAAAGCTCGTCCGTGTATTCGGGGCCGAAGCGCAGCCGGATGTAGCGCGCGTTGCGGCGTTGCGCCTCGGCGCTCTGGGGGTTGTACTCATTGCGCGTCATGTAGCCGGTGAGGCGGGCACGCGTCGCCATGGCGGTGTCCGCCTTGACCTCCGCGCGCTGCGCATCGCCCACGTGGACGGTCGCCGATTCCGCGGCGCCGACCCAGGCTTCCGGCGCGGCCTGCCGCTGCGCCAGGAAGCTGTTGAGCAAGGCGACGACCTCGGCCCGGACCACCGCGCCGCCGACGGTCGAAACTGCCGGTCCCGTCCATTGCTCTGCCGGCACGGTCTGGGCCGATGACACCGTTCCGCCGGCGACGAGCGTGGCCGAGAGTGCGAATTGCGTGGCGTTCATTGGGTTGCGCTCCTTCAACTGCGGCGCGCGGGCTGCGGGGATCGCATCCGCGACGCGGCAGTGTCGGTCCAGGTTGCCCGACGGCGATGTGCGCTGGCGCACACGTTTGCGCTGCTCGGGGCCCGCGGCGCAGAATGGCAGGCCCGCCGACGCCCATGGATCCGCCGATTCGCTCCAGCCTGGCCTTGCGCTCGCTGCCCCTGTTCGCGAGCTTGCCCGACGCGCGGCTCGAACAACTGGCGCGGCAGTGCCAGTGGCACCAGCTGGCGGCGCACCAACCCCTGCTGCTGCGCGCGGACCCGCAGCGCGATGTCTACTTCCTGCTCTCCGGCCGGCTGCGCGTGACGAGCTACTCTGCGGGCGGCCGCCAGGTGAGTTTTCGGGATTCGGTCAAGGGCGACTGGTTCGGCGACATGGCCGCCGTCGACGGCGGGCCGCGCTCGGCCGACGTCGTCACGCTCGAGCCCAGCACCGTCGCGAGCCTGGACAGCGCGGCGTTCATGGCGCTGCTGCGCGAAGAACCCCTGGTGGCCGAGCGCGAGATGCGCCACCTGGCCGGGCTGGTGCGGCAACTGTCGCAACGCGTCATCGAACTCAGCACGCTGGGCGTGCAGAACCGGCTGCATGCGGAGCTGCTGCGCATGGCGCGCACGGAAGGCATCGTCGACAACGTCGCGAGGCTTGACCCGGCTCCGCTGCACGAGGCGCTGGCCAACCGCATCAGCACCCAGCGCGAGCAGGTCACGCGCGAACTGGCCCGGCTCGCACGCGATGGGCTGGTCGAGAAAGACGGCAAGGCCATGGTGCTGCGTGACGTGGAGCGCTTGAGCCGGATGGTGGCGCAGGTGAGCGGGGCCGGGTAGGTAGGCAGGGCGCAGCTCACACTCTCCGCGATACAAAGGCAAGCGCCGTGTGGCGCGAGTCGGGGGAGGGCGCACGCGGCGGCGCTCTCGTCGAAGACCCGAGGAGGTCACAAGATGGAAATCATCAAGAACTACAAGCTGCATGAAGTCGAGCACGGCGTCCCCGTGAAGATGTGGACGCGCGGCGTACCCGTGGAGGCCGAGGCGCAGAAGCAACTCGAGAACGCGGCTCGCCTGCCCATCGTCTTCAGGCACATCGCTGCCATGCCGGACGTGCACTACGGCATCGGCGCGACCGTCGGTTCGGTGATCCCGACTTTCAAGGCCATCATCCCCGCCGCGGTCGGCGTGGACATCGGTTGCGGAATGATGGCGTGCAAGACCACGCTCGATGCGCGAGACCTGCCCGACAACCTGGGCCCGCTGCGTTCGGCCATCGAGCGCGCCGTGCCGCATGGCTCCAACCCCAGGCGCATGGGCCGCGACAGGGGCTCGTGGGAAACGCCACCCGATGAAGCCGATGCGGCGTGGGCCACGCTCGTCGCCGAGTTCAACCTGATCTGCGAGGGCTACCCGCGCCTGAAGAACACCAACAACCACAAGCACCTGGGAACGCTGGGCACTGGCAATCACTTCATCGAGGTCTGCCTGGACGAAGCTGGCGCCGTGTGGTTCATGCTGCACTCGGGTTCGCGCGGCGTGGGCAATGCCATCGGCACGCACTTCATCGAGCTGGCCAGGAAAGATGCAGAGCGGCACCAGCGCAACCTGCCCGACCAGGACCTGTCGTACTTCGAGGAAGGCTCGCAGTACTTCGGCGACTACGTGCGCGCCGTCGGCTGGGCGCAGAAGTTCGCGCGGGCCAACCGCGAGGTGATGATGGAGCGCGTGATCGGCGCCGCCCGCAAGGTCATCGCGAAGCCTTTCGACGCACATGTGGAAGCGGTGAATTGCCACCATAACTACGTGAGCCGCGAAACGCACTTCGGCGAAGACGTGCTCGTGACCCGCAAGGGTGCGGTGAGCGCGAAGGCGGGCGAGCTGGGGATCATCCCCGGCAGCATGGGCGCCAGGAGCTTCATCGTGCGCGGCAAGGGCAACCCGGAAAGCTTCATGAGCTGCAGCCACGGCGCAGGCCGGGCCATGAGCCGCACCAAGGCGAAGAAGATGTTCACCATCGCCGACCAGATCGCCGCAACCGAGGGCGTCGAATGCCGCAAGGACGCCGACGTGATCGACGAGATTCCGATGGCCTACAAGGACATCGATGCGGTGATGGAAGCCCAGAAGGACCTGGTGGAGGTGGTCTACACGCTCAAGCAGGTGGTGTGCGTGAAGGGGTGAAGATGCGACCGGGCTCGATTGGCGGAGCCACGTCGACTCAAGAGAGGCGCCGCGGTCAGGCGGGGCTGCAACGTGCGTGTGAAAATCCGCCGCTTGCAATTCGCTCCGATCTCCGACCCCCATTTCTATGCCGCCGCCGTGCCGGCCGTGTTGTTGCTCGGCATCAGCAAGAGCGGCTTCGGCGCCGGCTTCGGCTCGCTGGCCGTGCCGATGATGGCGCTGGCCGTCACGGTCCCTGAAGCCGCTGCGATCCTGATGCCGGTGCTGCTGCTGATGGACCTGCTGGGCATCGCCGCGTTTCGGCGCGACTTCGACCGGCAACTGCTCGGCTTCCTGATCCCGTTCGGGCTGGTCGGCACCGTGATCGGCGCCATGCTGTTTCGCACGCTGACGCCGCACACGGTCGCGGGCATCGTCGGGCTGTTCACGTTGCTGTTCCTGGCGCAGCGGCTGTTGTTCCCGCCCACGGCCGACTCGGCGCCACCGTCCCGCCTGGCTGGCAGCGTGTTGACGACGATCTCGGGCTTCACCAGTTTCATCGCGCATGCGGGCGGGCCGCCGGTCAATGCGTATGTGATCCCGCTGCGGCTCAAGCCGGTGGAGTTCGCGGCGACGATGGCCTATTTCTTCTTCGTCGTGAACCTGAGCAAGTGGGTCCCCTACGCCTGGCTCGGGCTGCTCGACTGGCGCAATCTCGCGACCTCGCTGGTGCTTCTGCCGCTTGCGCCCTTTGGCGTGTGGGCAGGCGTGCGCATCGCGCGTCGCATCAGCGGGACCTGGTTCTATCGCATGCTGTACCTGGGCATGTTGTTGACCGGGCTCAAGCTGGTGTGGGACGGATTCATTGCCTGAACAATCACGAACAGACAGGGCCACGACATGACTATTTCCTCCAGCCGCCTCACCATCCTCACCGGCGCGTCGCGCGGCCTTGGCCGTGCCATGGCGCAACAACTGCTGCAACCGGGCGCGACGCTGGTCTGCATCTCGCGCCACACCGATGCCGCGCTCGCGGCAGCGGCGCAGGCCGCCGGCGTCGTGCTGGAGCAATGGCAGCAGGACCTGTGCAATTCGGTCGTCGCCGCGGAACGGCTCGCCGCGTGGCTGCAGGCCATCGAGCCGTCGCGCTTCGAGCGCGCGACGCTCATCAACAACGCCGGCACCGTCGGTCACCCACGCCCGCTGGCCGAAAGCGTGATTGCCGAACTGGCGCAGGCATTGCGCGTCGGCCTGGGTGCGCCGGTGATGCTGACGAGCGCCTTCCTGAGTGCGACGCGCGACTGGCCGGGCCGGCGTGAAGTGCTCAACATCTCCTCGGGCCTGGGCCGCAATGCGATGGCCAGCCAGGCGCCTTACTGCGCGGCCAAGGCAGGCATGGACCACTTCTCGCGCGCGGTGGCGCTGGAGGAGGCGGCCCGGCCGAACGGCGCGCGCATCGTGTCGCTGGCGCCGGGCGTGATCGACACCGACATGCAGGTGACGCTGCGCAGCACCGGCGCCGACGAGTTCCCGGACCGCGAGCGCTTCGTGCAACTGAAGGCGCAGGGCCTGCTGGATTCGCCCGAAGTCGCTGCGGCGAAAGTGCTGGGCTACCTGGATCGGCCCGACTTCGGGAGCAAGCCGGTGGCTGATGTGCGGGACGCCTGATCGCGCATCACAGGTAAACCTTCTGCAGCAGTTTGATGAGCGTCTCCCGCTCCCGCGCCGTGAGCTTGGCGCTCGCATCCAGCTCCAGCTGCGTCACGGTCTGTTCGGCCTCGCGCACCAGCTTCTTGCCGGCGGCGGTCAGGTGCAGGCCCACGGCGCGGCCGTCGGTGGGATGGGGGCGGCGCTCGATGAGGCCGCGGCTGTCCATCGCGGCCACCAGGCTCACCAGGTTGGGCGGCAGGATGTCGAGCGTGGCGCAGAGCTGGCGCGAGGTGGCGCCGGGGTTGTGCGCGAGCAATGACAGCACCGAGAAATCGACCTGCTTGAGCCCGTACACGGCCATGCGCTCGGCGAACACGGAACTGATGACGCTCCACGCGCGGCGGGTGTTGTAGCCCACCAGCGATTCAAGGACGCGCGTGTCGAGCGATGCGGATTCGGAGGAGGAAGAAGAGGGCGTGCGGGCAGTCGGCATGGTGGCGCGAGCGTAACTTAAGGAGACCCTGGCGCTGTCGCAGCGTCACGTCGCGGGCTGCATCGTCACCGCTTCGCAGGCCCGCTTGACCATGCCGAGCCGCATGTCGAACTCCGGCAATGCGTGGCGGCGGAACGCCGCGGCCGGCGCCGACCAGCGCGAAGCGTCTGGCTCGCCCGACGCGGCCACGTCGATGCGCGCCCAGGCCCATGCCATCAGCGTGAGCATCACCACGCGCAGGTAGTCGTCGGCGACTTCATACGGCAACGCGGGGTCGGCGTGCGAGGCCATCGCCACCGTGGTCGTGAGGTAGCGCAGCTGCGCCAGTCGGCGCTGCGCGTCCGCGTCGGTGTCGCGTGAAGCTTCCAGTTCGTCGCGCAGTTCGACGAGCAGCTTGCCCATGCCGGCACCGCCATCGGGCAGCACCTTGCGCACCAGCAGGTCGATGGCCTGGATCTCGTTGGTGCCCTCGTAGATCATCGACACGCGCGCGTCGCGCACGATCTGCTCGATGCCCCATTCGCGCACGTAGCCGTGGCCGCCGAACACCTGCAGGCATTCGCTCGCGCCCTGGAAGCCCTGCTGCGTGCAGGCCGCCTTCAGCACCGGCGTGATGAGCGAACACCAGCGCTGCGCACGCTCGCGCGAAACCTTGTCCGCATCGTGCCTCGCCACGTCGAGCATCAGGGCGGTGCGATAGGCCAGCACGCGCGCGCCATCGATCCAGCCGCGCTGCGTGTCGAGAATGCGGCGCATGGCGGGATGCTCGACGATCAGGTCGGCCGCATCGTTCGGACCGCGGCTGGCCGGCACTTGTGGCGCGCGCATCTGGCGTCGTTCGCGCGCATAGGCATCGGCCTTCTGCCATGCCGCATCGAGCAGGCCGATGCCCTGCAGCGCGACCAGCAGGCGCGCCGAATTCATCATCACGAACATGGCCTGCAGCCCGCGGTTCGGCTCGCCGATGAGCCATCCCGTGGTGTCCTCGAAACGCATCTGGCAGGTGGGGCTGCCGTGCAGGCCCATCTTCTCCTCGATGCGTTCGCAGTGGACCGCGTTGCGCGCGCCGTCCGGCAGCAGCTTGGGCGCGAGCACCAGCGACAGGCCCTTGGGTCCTGCCGGCGCATCTGGCAGGCGGCAGAGCACCAGGTGCACGATGTTGTCGCTCAGGTCGTGCTCGCCGCCGGAGATGAAGATCTTGTTGCCGCTCACGCGGTAGGTGCCATCGGGCTGGGGCGTGGCGCGCGTGCGCACCTGGCCGAGGTCGCTGCCGGCATGGGCTTCCGTGAGGCACATGGTCGCGAGCCATGCGCCGCTGGCGAGCTTCGGGAGGTAGCGCTGCTTCAGGTCTTCGTCGCCGTGGTGCTTGAGGCATTCGTAGGCGCCGTGCAGCAGGCCGGGCGCCATGTTGAAGCCCTGGTTCGACGCGCTGAGCCATTCCGACACGATGGCCGACAGCAGCGCGGGCAGGCCCTGCCCGCCGTCTTCCGGCGCGGCGGACAACGCGGGCCAGCCGGCTTGCCACAGCGCGCGATAGGCCTCGCGAAAGCCCGGCGGCGTCGTGACCTGGCCTTGCGCGAAGCGGCAGCCGACCTCGTCGCCGACACGGTTCAGCGGCGCGATCACTTCGCCGATGAAGCGGCCGGCCTCCTCGAGCAATTGCGCCTGCAGCGATGCATCGAACTCGGCAAAGGGCGCGAGGCCGCGGAGCCGGCTTGAAGCGCCGAGCACGGCATCGAGGATGAAGCGCTGGTCTTCGGGGCGAGGCTGATAGTCCATGTGAAAGCTTCAGGGTGCAGTGCAGGCGAAGCTGCCCGCACTTTCAACGTCGCCGCCCTGGTAGCGCGCGACTTGGGGGTAGGGGCACAGCGGCCGTGTGCGCCTGGCGGACCAATTGGCCGGCACCTCGGCGTTGACCACGCTGGCGCCGGGGCCACGCGCGGCAGCCGTGACCGAGGCCGGCGCCTGGCCTTGCTCGACCCAGGCCACCAGCGCCGACAGCATCTCGAACTGGTCGGTGGACGGGCCGCCTGCGCAGTGGTTCATTCCGGGCACGGGGAAGTAGCGCGCGAAGCTGGCCGCGTCGCCGCCGTTCGCGGCCTGCACGCGCTCGTACCAGGCGGCCGTGTCGTCCGAGGAGAACACCGGGTCGCTGGTGCCGTGGTAGACCATCATCTTGCCGCCGCGGTTGCGCAGCGCCGACAGGTTGGCTGCATCGGGCGGCGTCATGAAGGCCAGGGACGATGTGCGGTAGACAGGGTCGGTGGCTTCGATGCGCGGCAGGTCGCGGTCCATGTCGAAACCCAGCGTGAAGGCCATGCCGCCGGGACGGTCGACCATCGGCGGGGTCGCGAAGATGAACTGCACCGCGCCCGAGTCGCGCGTGCTCGGGCTGGCGAACTTCCATTCGCGCCAGTTGCTGCCGCCAATGCCGCTGTCGAATGGAAAGCTGGCATAGATCGGCTTGCCGGCACTGTTGCGTGCGCCTGCGAAGACATTCGACAGAGCCGTCTTCTGCGGCACGCTGAGGCAACTGCCGTCCCGCACGCCTTCCGCGCATGTCGGCACTGCCGTGTCGAGCTTGAACGTCGCCTGGCAAGCCTTGACATCGGACACGATGCCATCGGCCAGGCCGTCGAGCGCGTCGCATTGCGCGAGCACCTTGTCGCTCACGAGCTTGAGTTCGGCGGGCGTGAAGGCGCTCTGCAGGTCGGGCTCGTCGTCCTCGGTCTTCCTGCTCGCCACCTTGGCATATTGCTGCGCCCCGTAGAGCTGGGCCACGGCCGCCTTCGGCAGGTTGAAACCCGGGTCGCCCACGAGGATGCCGTCGTACTGGTCCGCGGAACGCACGGCCGCGACCATCGCGTGCCGGCCGCCATTGGAACAACCGCCGAAGTACGAGCGATCCGGACCGCGGCCGTAGGCGCGCGCGATCAGGCCCTTGGCCATGGGCGTGAGTTGCGCGACCGCGTTGTAGCCGTAGTCGAGCCGTGCTTGCGGGTCGACACCGAAGCGCGGGCCCATCGATCCGGGATGCCCCGCATCCGAGCTGATCACCGCAAAGCCCATCTGCAACGCACTGGTGGTCGGCGCGCCGCCGCCGATGCCGCCGAGCGCGGGCACCACGACGCCGTCGAGGCCGCCATTGGCCTGGTAGAAGAAGCGTCCGTTCCATTCGACCGGCATGCGCAGTTCGAAGCCGATCGCGTAGGTGTTGTTGTCGACCGAACTGACCCGTTCGTTGACCTTGCCGCGCACCAGGCAGTGCGCCGGTGCGGGCTGGCTGCCGTTGCCGACCGGCACCGGTCCAGCCGCCACGGCCGTGGCCTGGAGGATGACGGTGCCGATGGGCCCGGTGAGATTCGCCAGATCGCCGCAGGCCATGAGTTCGCCGGGGCGCGCGGCGCGCAGTTGCGGCGGCGGCGTGCCGGGTGCGATGCTCGCGCAGCCCACCAGCGTTGCCGCGGCCAATGCAAGGCCAGGGGCACCGTGCATCCTGCTCCAGCAGGCCGCCCTCTGCAAGCGGGGCGGCGCAGCAAGGCGCCGTGCGCGAAGGGGGAGCTTCCTCATGATTCCGCAGTAAAGCCGATCTGCTTGACCAGCGGACCCCAGCGCTCGTATTCGGCCTTCTGGTCGGCCGCCATTTCCTGCGGCGTGCTGCCATGCGCCACCAGCCCGACCAATGCCAGCGCGTCGATCACCGACTTGTCGGCAAGGGCGGTGTTGATGGCGGCGCTGGCGCTGGCGATGGTGGCCGCGGGCGTCCTGGCCGGTGCGTAGAAGCCGAACCATTCCTCCACCGTGCAATCCGGGTAGCCGAGCTCGGTGAAGGTGGGCACGTCCGGCAGGTACGGCGAGCGCTTCTTGCCCGAGGTGGCCAGCACGCGCACGCGGCCGGCCTTCATGTATTGCAGGTAGTCGCCGCTCGGGTTCATGGCGGCGGCGATCTGCCCCCCGACCAGGTCGGTGATGCTGGGCACGGTGCCGCGGTAGGGCACGTGCTTCAGTTCCACGCCGGAGCGCAGGCCGAGCAGGGCGCCCAGCAGGTGCGGCATGGAGCCGGCGCCCGGCGAGCCGTAGCTGGCCTGCGCGGGGTTGGCCTTGGCCCAGGCCAGGAAGTCCTTCAGCGTCTTCACGTCTTCCGGCACGGCGGGTCCGATGGCCAGGCCGTGGAACATGATGGCGCCGATCGACACCGGCGCGACATCGTCCTGCTTGTAGCTGAGCTTCGGATAGATGTAGGGGTAGACCGAGAGCGCGGACACCGGCGCCAGCGTCAGCACGGAGCCGTCCGGCGGCGAGGCCTTGAGCGACTCGACCGCGATGCGGCCGCCTGCACCAGGCTTGTTCTCGACGTAGCCCGCGCCCTTGCTGTAGGGCGTGCCGCCCAGCTTCTCGGCCACGCGGCGCGCCACGCTGTCGCCCGCGCTCCCGGCAGGGAAGCCGTAGTAGATCTTGACCTGGTCCAGCGCCTGCGCGAGGGCGGTCAACGGGCGGAGGGCTGCGAGCGCGGTGACGGCGCCGGCAGCAGAGAGGATGGTGCGACGAGTGCTCATGTCATGTCTCCGGGGTTGTGGAAAGGTCAGCGCGGCGCCATGCGGAGCGCGCCATCGAGACGGATCACCTCGCCGTTGAGGTGGCCGTTGGTCACGACGTGGCAGGCCAGCTCCGCGAACTCGGAGGGCTTGCCCAGTCGTGGCGGGAACGGGATCGACGCGGCCAGCGACTGCTGCACCGGCTCCGGCAGTTCCATGAGCAGCGGCGTGGCGAACAGGCCGGGCGCGATGGTGCAGACACGGATGCCATGCTGCGCCAGGTCGCGTGCCATCGGCAAGGTCATGCCGACTAGGCCGCCCTTCGAGGCGCTGTAGGCCTGCTGGCCGACCTGCCCGTCGAAGGCCGCGACCGATGCGGTGAACAGCATCACGCCTTTCTCGCCACCCTCCAGCGCAGGCAGCTTCGCGCAGGCCGCGGCAAACAGGCGCGCCATGTTGTAGCCGCCGATCAGGTTGACGTTGACCACGCGCACGAAGTCTTCCAGCGGCGCGGGGTTGCCGTCCTTGCCGACGATGCGCTTGGCGCTGCCGATGCCGGCGACGTTCATGAGGATGCGCGCCGGGCCGTGCGCGGCGGCGGCGCGTTCGATGGCTGCGCTCACGCTCCCGGTGTCGGTGATGTCGCAGGCGCAGGCCACGGCGCGACCGTCGCCGAATTCTTCGTCGATGGCCTTCGCGACCTTCTCGGCCAGCTCCGCATTGCGGTCGAGCACCGCCACCCTGGCGCCCAGGCGCGCAAGCTCGCGCGCCGTCGCCTCGCCGAGCCCCGACGCGCCACCCGTGACGAGTGCGGCTTGTCCTTCGATCTTCATCTGTCTGTCTCCTTGGAATGTCTATCGGGGTTTGAGGATGGAGGCCAGCGTGTCCGCATGCAGCGCATCGACGAGTGCGGCCCGGTGCTTGAGCACGGAACGCTGGTTGATCGATCCCTTGTCGGTGACCTCGCCCTTGTCGATGGAAGGCGGCTCGTCGACGAGCCAGGCGCGTGCGATGCGGTTGGCGCTGCCGGTGCTGCCCGCGGCCAGCGCGTCGAGCACCTGCTGCATCCGCGCGCGCAGCGGTGCGCTGTCGAGCACCTCGCGCAGCGGCGCATCCGGCGGCAGCCCGGCCAGCTTGCGCACCGCCTGCGTCGGAAAGATCAATGCGCCGACTTCCTTCAGGTTGATGCCGGTCAGCACCACGTCCTGGATGTACGGCGTGCCGGCCGCGATGATCCTCGCGCGCATCGGCCCCACGCTGACGAAGGTGCCGGTGGCGAGCTTGAAGTCTTCCGCGATGCGGCCGTCGAAGCGCAGGCCCTTGTGGATGTCGGCTTCGTCGATCCATTTGACGGCGTCGCCGGTGGAGAAGTAGCCCTCTTCATCGAAGGCCTCGGCCGTCGCTTCCGGCGCGCGCCAGTAGCCCGGCGTGATGTTCGGCCCCCGATAGCGCACCTCGGTCTTGCCGTCGATGTCGACCAGCTTGATCTCGATGCCGGCCGCCGGCAGCCCGAGGTCGCCCGATTGCACTGTCGGCCCGGTGATGTAGAGCGCGAACGGGCCCGACTCGGTCATGCCCAGCCCCGTGCCCATCACGATGCGCTCGCCGACTTCGGCCTCCTGCGAGCGGTGCAGGCTGTCCCACACCGGCTGCGACAGGGCGGCGCCGGCATAGAAGAACATCTTCACGCGCGACAGCAGGTTCTTGCGCAGCACCGGGTCGGATTCCATCGCGTTGGCAATCGCCTCGAATCCGGTGGGCACGTTGAAGTACACCGTTGGAGCGATCTCGCGCAGGTTGCGCAGCGTCTCCGCCATCCCGCCCGGCGTGGGCTTGCCGTCGTCGATGTAGAGCGTGCCGCCGTTGTCCAGCACGATGCCGACGTTGTGGTTGCCGCCGAAGGTGTGGTTCCACGGCAGCCAGTCGACCAGCACCGGCGGCTCCTCGCCCAGCACCGGCATCGACTGGCGCATCTGCTGCTGGTTGGCGCACCACATGCGTTGCGTGTTGATGACGGCCTTGGGCAGCTTGGTCGAGCCCGAGGTGAACAGGAATTTGGTGATGGTGTCGGGGCCGGTCGCCGCCAGCGCGGCATCGACGGCGGACGTTGCGGGCGTGGCGGCGAGTTCGTCGAAGGAAGTGGTGGGGCGGTCCAGCGTGCCTTCGGCCAGCACGACTTCCACGTCCGCCGGCACGACCGCATCGATGGCGCGGCCGAAGCGCTTCGCGTCGGCGGCGAACACCAGTCCGGGCGTCAGCGTGTCCAGCACATGGCGCAGCTTGTCGAAGTCCTGGCTGACGATGGAGTAGGGCGGCGACACCGGGCAGTAGGGGACGCCCGCGTACAGGCAGCCGAGCGCAATCAGCGCGTGCTCGATGCTGTTCTCGCTGAGGATCGCGACGGGCCGTTCGGCGCTCAGGCCACGGTCGAGCACGGCCTGCGCGATGCTGCGCGCCTTGTGCAGCGCCTCGGCATAGCTCAGTCGAATCCAGTCGCCGGTGCTGCCGTCGGGCAGGCGTTCGCGGCGCGCGATGAAGGTGCGGTCCGGCGCCACCGTGGCCCAGTGCTTGAGGCGATCCGTCATGCGATCGACGTAGGGCGCGAGCGGCGTCTCCGCCTTCAGGTAGCGCACGCCGGGCGCGCCTTCGGTCAGCACGCCGCGGGTGATGCCAAAGGCCAGGGGGCGGTAGCGCGGCACGACGGGAGTGGGTTTTGTCTCGGTCATTGTGGTTGTCATGCGCTACCAGTTGGAGGGAGTCAGAAGGTGTGAAGATTTCGTAGCGAGGGCGCCAGCCGGGAGCCCGGTTCGCGGAGCGGAACCGCACTCTCGTGCGGTGAGCACCGCAGGCCCGAGATCGGTGGCCGCAGTAGAAAGATTCACACCTTCTAGTCTTTGCTGACTTTGGCGGCGCGTCCTTCGAGGAAGTCCGCCAGCCGCGTCTTCGCTTCCGGGGAGGCCTGCGCAATGCCCGCGATCAGCGATTCGGTGAAGAAGCCATGGTCGGCCGATTGCTCGGCGATGCGCGGCAGCGCGTGCATCAGCGCGTAGTTGGTGAGCGGCGCGTTCTGGGCCACGCGTTGCGCGAGTTCCAGCGCCTTGTCGAAGGCCGTGCCCTCCGGCACCAGGTACTGCGCGAAGCCGGCGCGCTCGCCGTCCTCGGCGTTGTAGACGCGGCCGGTCAGCATCATGTCGGTCATGCGCGCCGCGCCGATCAGCTTGGGGATGCGCACCGAGCCGCCGCCGCCCACGAAGATGCCGCGCGAGCCTTCCGGCAGCGCGTAGAAGGTGCTGCTGTCCGCCACACGGATGTGACATGCGCTCGCCAGTTCCAGCCCGCCGCCGACCACCGCGCCGTGCAGCGCCGCGATCACCGGCACCGGCCCGTACTGCACCCGCTCCAGCGCCGCGTGCCACATGCGTGAATGGCGCATGCCCTGGCCCGCGTCGCGTTCCTGCAGTTCGCTCAGGTCCAGCCCCGCGCAGAAGTGCGGGCCCTCGCCGTCGATCACGGCGGCGCGCACCGTGTCGGGCAGGTTGTCGAAGGCGTCGCGCAACGCGAGGATCAGTCCGTCCGACAGCGCGTTGCGCTTGGCGCCGCGGGTCAGGCGGATGATGGCGATGGTGTCGCGAAGCTCGATGTGAAGATCGGGGTGGTTCATGATTGCGTTCCGGTGTGGCTTCGATTATGGTTATGGTTAATAACCAATTCAAGGCCGCATGAGGCGGCTGAACTCGGTACTTACCCGAACCTGGAGACAAAGCCTGTGGACCACCAGAACCTGATCGCGATCGATACCCACACCCACGCCGAAGTGAGTTGCTGGAACCCGTTCGACAACTACGGCGAGGAATACGACCGCGCCGCCGACAAGTACTTCAAGGCCGGCCGCCGCCCGACCATCCAGGAAAGCATCGACTACTACCGCGAGCGCAAGATCGGCCTGGTGATGTTCATGGTCGACGCCGAGTCGAACATGGGCCGGCGCCGCATCCCCAACGAGGAGATCGCCGAGCACGCGCAGAAGAACAGCGACATGATGATCGCCTTCGCCAGCATCGACCCGCACAAGGGAAAGATGGGCGCTCGCGAGGCGCGCCGGCTGGTCGAGGAATACGGCGTCAAGGGCTTCAAGTTCCATCCGACCGTTCAGGGCTTCCATCCCTACGACAGGATGGCTTGGCCGATCTACGAGGTGGTCGCCGAATACGGCCTGCCGGCGGTGTTCCACACCGGCCACAGCGGCATCGGTTCGGGCATGCGTTGCGGCGGCGGCCTGCGCCTCGAATACAGCAACCCGATGCACCTCGACGACGTGGCCATCGACTTCCCCGACATGCAGATCGTCATGGCGCACCCCAGCTTCCCATGGCAGGACGAAGCGCTGAGCGTGGCCACGCACAAGCCCAACGTGTGGATCGACCTGTCCGGCTGGAGCCCGAAGTACTTTCCCAAGCAACTCGTCCAGTACGCCAACACGCTGCTGAAGGATCGCGTGCTGTTCGCGAGCGACTATCCGCTGATCACGCCGGACCGGTGGCTGAAGGACTTCGAGGAT
This sequence comes from Variovorax sp. dw_308, assembly GCF_019207085.1. Lineage (GTDB taxonomy): Bacteria > Pseudomonadota > Gammaproteobacteria > Burkholderiales > Burkholderiaceae_C > Variovorax. The sequence goes on from NZ_JAATOM010000009.1 coordinate 133,546, forward strand.
GCGGGCTTCAAGCCGGAAGTGATGCCGGCGATCCTGAAGGGGAATGCGGTGAGGTTGCTGGGGTTGGACAAGGCTTCCTGAGTTCGTTTTTCCTGGGTTGGGTGCGCCCGTACGTACCGGGCTCGGGGTGGATCGGCAGCCTTGCCTCCTTTTGGAGGCGGCTGCCCTCACCCCGGCCCTCTCCCGGAGGGAGAGGGAGGAAGACCAACAGCCTGTCCATGGCGACGAACGGCGTTGGCAAGACCATCAGCGCGTCCATGCGGCGCGACGCTGCACCCCGGAAGCACTTCGAACTGCATCCGCTCCCTCCTCTGCGGCGCCATTCGGGGCCGACATGCATCTTGTAGGACAAAGTCACTTTTGGTTGCCTGACCGATACATTTCGGGATCGTATTGCGATACTTCATCTACTGATGCAAGATTGGAGTATCGTTTTATGTGTATTAAGGTTTACAAGAATGCGTCCGGTTTTGCCATAGCAATACTTTCTGGCGCCCTGTTTCTCGTCGGTTGCGGCGGAGGCGGAGGCGGCGGTTCTGCCGGAATGGCCGGCCTGGGCACCGTGGCGACGACGCCCGGGGAGCCATCGACCGGCGTGTCGAAGCCCGCAGGCTCGGAGGCGCTGGACGCTGCGCCCGCCCTCGGCACGGTGGAATTGACCGAACTTGGCAAAGTGATCGGCACGTCTGGAGGCGGGGGCGCCACGCCAGTGAGACCCGACGCCGCCAAACCCTCCGAGGCGCCCCCCGGCTATGTGCCGCCCATCGGCGAACTGGATGCCACGCCGTCGGGTGCGGGCGTCCTCGTGATCGTGGGCTCGGGCATCGAGGTGCCGGCCGGGGCCACCCAGGTCGCCCAGATCAAGGACGTGCGCTGGGACACCTTGCCACCCGGCAGCGTGGTGCGCGTCGCGCCCGGAACCTATGTCGGCACGATCGCCATCACCGCCAACGGAACGGCAGAAGCGCCCATCCGCATCCAGGCCGCCAGCCGCACCCAGATGCCGGTCGTCACCACCAGCCTTGACGTGCGTGGCGCCAGCCATCTGCGCATCAGCGGCTTCGATGTACGGACCGAGGCCAACGGCGGCGTGGTGATCCGCCAGGGCAGCCATCACATCACGGTGACCGACAACGTCATCCGCCGCGCGCCGATCGGCATCAACGTGACCGGGGAACCGGGCACCCACCTCGTCATCGGCAACAACCTCATCGAGGACACCGTGTTCAGCGGTATCGGCGTGGATGGCAACGGCACCGCCGACGCGACGAACCTGATCACCCGCAACACCGTGCGCCGCAGCGGCCACCACGGCATGGAGATTCGCGGCTCCTGGTGGCGCATCGAACACAACGACGTCAGCTACAGCGGGCTGGCGATCGCCGGGACCTCCGGCATCCACATCTTCAGCAAGACAGCGGAAGAGTACCGCGGCGACCACAACGTCGTCGTCTACAACGCGAGCCATGCCAACGCCGACACCGGTGCGCACGACGGCAACGGCATCCAGACCGATCGCTGGTGCGACGACAACACGGTGGCGTTCAACCTCGTCTGGGCCAATGACGGCGCGGGCATCAACGTGTACGAGTCGCAGGGCAACCGCGTCTATGCGAACACGGCCCTGGCCAACGCGCTCGACCCGATGCATACCCATGGCGCGCTGGCCGAGATCATGGTGGGCGCCACGCCGGAAAACAACCGGACCAGCGGGAACCTGGTGATGGACAACATCGCGGTCGCAACGCGCGCGGACGGCGCGGCGATCTATGTGGACGGCCGCGCCTTCCTGCACGACAACGTGGTCGGGCCCAACCTGCTGTTCAACGCGGCGGGTGGCACGGTGATGCGCTGGGGCGACGATATCCGCGCCGACAATTCCGCCGCCGTCGATGTCGCGACGTCGACCAGCGGCAATGCGGTCGAGCGACCTGCGTTCGTCGATGCGAGCTATCCGCTGACCGGCGGACTTCGCTTGGCGCAAGCGCCGGCAGGCACCGGCGCTTCCTTGAGCGGAGCGGCCGATTTCGGCGGTGCCCCGGCGCAGCCCCCGCTCGTCTACTTCGGGGCCTATTTCTTCAGTCCCCTGTGAAGCGGCTTCCCTTTCGCTGTCCTCCAGGGGCCGGGGTGCACGCATGCCGAGCCCCTGGGCAGCCTGAAATCGTCGAGTGGGACATTCGGACCAATTGATCCGATAGTTCGCATCGGCCCATACTCGTGGGCTGAAAAGGGAGGACACGTCGAATGAACATGAAGACAGTGACGCGCACCAGCGCGGCGGTGGTCGCGGGCGCGCTATGCGTCATGGCCTGTGGGGGTGGTGGAAGCGGGGACGGCAGCGCAGGGATTGCAGGAAGCCTTGCCAGCAGCAATGTCGATGCGGCGGCGAATGTCGACAGAGCCGCGCAGACCCCCCCGCGCGCGGGCAAGTCGCCATCGGAAGCGATGGCCCTCTCCAAGGCCGGCGACACGACCACCGCGGATGCATTGCCGGCGCCCGAGTTCATTCCCGGCTTTGCCCCGGCCCCCGACGAAGATCCCTGGCCCTGGGCCAGCGGCCAGCTGGTCGTGGTGGGGTCGGGCATCGCCGTCCCGGCCGGCGCACTCCAGGTCGCGCAGCTCCAGGATGTGCCCTGGCGCCAGCTTCCGCCCGGCAGCCTGGTGCGCATCGCGCCCGGCACCTATGCCGGCCCGCTGGCCATCACGGCCAACGGAACGGCGCAATCGCCCATTCGCATCGTGGCGGCGGACCGCAACCAGCGGCCGGTCATCCTGACCACCATGGACGTGCAGAACGCCAGCCACCTGCGCATCAGCGGCCTCTACGTCCAGCCACCGCAGTACAGCGGATTCGTGATCCGGCAGGCCAGTCACCACATCACCGTCAGCAACAACGTGGTGATGGGCGGGCACATGGGCATCAACGTGTCGCAGGGCGCCGGCGCCAACATCTACATCGTCAGCAACGTGGTCGACCAGGCCGTGACGCATGGCATCGGCGTGGAAGTCAACGGCGCGGCCGGCGCGCAAAGCGTCATCAGTCACAACACGGTGCGCCGCAGCGGGCACCACGGCATGGAGATCCGCGGCTCGTACTGGCGCATCGAGCGCAACGACGTGAGCCTGAGCGGGCTGGCGGTGCCGGGCACTTCCGGCATCCATCTCTTCAGCGGTTCGGAGGCCGAGGACAGCGGCGACCACAACGACATCGTCTACAACATCAGCCATCACAACGTCGACACCGGCCTGCATGACGGCAACGGCATCGAGGTGGACCGCTGGTGCGACGACAACACCGTGGCCTTCAACATCCTGCTGAGCAACGACGGGCACGGCATCAACATCTACGAGGCGCAGAACAACCGCATCTTCGGGAACACCACGCGCGGCAACTCGATCGACCCGAACGGCACGCACGGGGCGGTGGCCGAAATCATCGTTGGTGCGTCCAGGGGCAACAGCCGCACGCGCGGCAACGTGGTGATCAACAACATCGCCATGTCCACGCGCGCGGGCGTGCCGGCGGTCTACGTCGACGGAAAGACCTTCACCCAGCCCAACACCATCGGGCCGAACCTGCTGGTCAACACTGAAGGCGGCACCGTGATGCGCTGGGGCGACGACATCCGGGTCAACACGCCCGCCACCATCGATGCCGCGACCCGCACGGTAGGCAACCTGGTCGAGACACCCCTGTTCGACAACCTGGCCGCGCCGCTGATCGGCGGCATGCGGCTGGCCTCGCCGTTGCAGGGCGGTGGCCTGCAACTGAGCGGCGTCAGCGACTTCGGCGGGGCGCCGGTGCAGCCGGGCTATTCGTACTTCGGCGCGTACTTCGCGCGTCGTTGATAGCAGGCGGCTGCCACGGGGCAGGGCAGTTGAGAGCCACCATGCAATTGATCTACACGCGAACCTTTTGCAGGCGCATTCGGGGGTGGGCCTACTCTTGCTCCCAGCCCACCCCCGAGCGCTCCCGCCGCTGCGCCCGCTCGCGCGCCATCTGCTCCTCGAACTGCTGCCGCCCTTCCTTGGCGACGGCGATGAGCTTGGCGCGGTCCTTGTAGTGCGGGTAGCCCGCTTCGGTGATGCCGATGTTGCGCTGCCGGAAGCGCATCGCCGCGTGCCGCGCCTCGTGCGCCGGCCAGCCCAGCGCTTCGAGCACCGAGCGCCCGCTGCGCAGCGAGGACTCGAACACCTCGCGCTCGATGTGGGCGACATTGCGGTCGCGCAAATGGTAGTAGTGCGCCACGTTGCGCGCGCGCGCAATGATCTCGGCCTGCGGAAAGTGCTCGCGCACCAGGTCCACGATCTCCAGTGACTGCTCCATGTCATCCACCGCCACCACGATCGCTTTGGCGCTCCCGCCGCCTGCGATGCGCAGCAGGTCCAGCCGCGTCGCATCCCCATAGAACACCCGGAAGCCGAACTGGCGCAGCCCTTCCACCGTGTCCGCGTCATGGTCCAGCACCGTCGGCGGCATGCCGTTGGCCAGCATCAGGCGCCCGATGATCTGGCCGTAGCGCCCGAAGCCGCAGATCAGCACCTTGCCCTCCTGCTGCTCGGAGATCTCCTCCATCGCCTTGCCGCCCATCAGGTCGTAGCGCGGCAGGATCAGCTTGTCGATGGCCACCAGCAGCAGCGGCGACACCAGCATCGACAGCGCCACTGCCGCGATCAGCAGCGATGCGGTCTCCGGCGGCAGCACGTTCGGTCCGGCCGCCTGGAACACCACGAAGGCGAATTCGCCGCCCTGCGCCAGCAGCAGCGTGAACACCGGTCGCTGCTGGTACGGAATGTCCATCGCCTTGGCCAGTGCGTAGATCACCGCCAGCTTGATCGCCATGAAGGCCACCACCAGCAGGGCCATCGTGCCGGGTTGCCGCATCAGCACGCCGAAGTCGATGCTCATGCCCACGGCGATGAAGAACAGGCCCAGCAGCAAGCCCTTGAAGGGTTCGATGTCGGTCTCGAGTTCGCGCCGGTATTCGCTCTCCGCCAGCAGCACGCCGGCGAGAAAGGCGCCCAGCGCCATCGACAGGCCGATGAACTGCATCAGCGCTGCGATCGCCACCACCAGCAGCAGCGAGGCGGCGGTGAAGATCTCCGGCGTGTTGCTGCGCGCGATCCACCGCAGCACCGGCCGCAACGCGAGCCGGCCACCGAGCACGATGCCGCCGATCACGCCGATGATCTTGAGCCCCTGCAGCAGGCGCCCCGTGCCGGTCGCTGCTTCGCCCGCCGCATCGCCGGCCAGCAAGGGCAGCAGCGCCAGGATCGGAATGGCTGCCACGTCCTGGAACAGCAGGATCGAGAAGCCGGCCTGGCCGCTCGATGTCTTCAGCAGGTTACGCTCGCCGAACACCTGCAGCGCGATCGCGGTCGATGACAAGGCCAGCCCCAGCGCGCCCACCAGCGCCACGCGCCACATGGCGCCCGCGGCCCACCCCAGCGCGAACAGGGCGGCCGCGCAGCACAGCACCTGCGCGCTGCCCCAGCCGAAGATCGGCTGCCGCAGGTTCCACAGCCGCTTGGGCTCCAGCTCCAGCCCGACCAGGAACAACATCAGCACCACGCCGAATTCGGCGAAATGCAGGATGTCCTGCACATTCGTGACGAGCCCGAACACCGTCGGCCCGATCGCGATGCCGGCCACCAGGTAGCCGATGATCGAGCCCAGGCCGGCCCATTTCGAAATCGGCACCACGATGACCGCGGCGCCCAGGTAGATGAGGGAGTTGACCAGCCAGGCCGGTGCGTGATGCTCCATCAGGCCGCTCCCGCCTGGGCGGGGGCGATGCGGGCCAGCGCGTCCTTCAGGGCCTGGGCGCCCAGCTTGCCGGCGTCTTCCTGCTCGGCCGGCCGGTCGGTCTCGGGCACCACGCAGGTCGGGCAGGCGTCGATCTCGTCCATCTCCGGCCAGTCCGGATAGCTCGCGAGCCGGTCCTTGAACACGTTGACGTGCGCCACCAGTTCCTCCTGCGTCGCGCTGCGTGCCCCGTGGAACACCAGCGGCGGCAGGAAGCGCATGCCGCACAAGGCCGCGGTCTGTTCATAGGGCGGCAGGAAGGCGTCGAAGAAATAGCGGTTGTAGCCCTGCGGGTGGTAGCTCGACTCCGTGCCGCCCGTGGTCGCCACCAGCCAGCAGTCCTTGCCCCGCAGCGCCGAGCCCCCCGGCCCGTAGGCCCAGCCCCAGCCCAGCACCTCGTCGAACCACAGCTTCTGCAGTGGCGGCATCGAGTACCACTGGATCGGGTGGAGCAGCACCAGCAGGTCGGCGCGCGCCAGGCGCTCCTGTTCCGCCTCGATGTCGATGTCGTAGTCCGGATAGCTGCCGTAGAGATCGTTCACATCGACGTGCGGCAGGCTGCGCGCCGCCTGCATCAGCAGGCGGTTCACGCGCGAGTCGCGCCACTGCGGGTGGGCCGCGATCACGTAGACGCGGGGTGGGCTGGTTGGAGGTGTCGTGGAGGCCGGCATGCCGCGAACATAGCGCAATCGTCGAACGCCGTGGCGCAAGGCCGATGTGCCGTCCGCAAGCGGCGCACTTGAAATGCTTCAATTTCACTTTGCGCAGCAATTCGCGGGACGACACACTAGGATGCGGACTTCTTCCGCTGTATCCGAGGAGACTCCATGCCGGTGGTTCTGATAGCCAACCCCAAGGGCGGTGTCGGCAAGTCGACGCTCGCGACCAACATCGCGGGCTATTTCGCCAGCCGTGGCCATGCGGTGATGCTGGGCGACGTCGATCGCCAGCAGTCGTCCGGCCTGTGGCTCAACCTGCGGCCGGCCAAGGCGGCGCCCATTGCCACCTGGGAAGCGGCCGGCGAGGGCACCGTCGCCCGCCCGCCGCGCGGCACCACGCATGCGGTGCTGGACTCGCCGGCCGGCCTGCACGGCTGGCGCTTCAAGGAGGTGGTGGCGCTGGCCGACCAGATCCTGGTGCCATTGCAGCCGAGCATCTTCGACATCTACGCCACCCGCGATTTCCTGCTGCGGCTGGAGGGCCAGCGCAAGGCCGGCAAGTCGCGCATCGGGCTGGTCGGCATGCGCGTGGGCGCCCATACCCTGTCGGGCGACCGGCTGCGCGAGTTCGTGGCCCGGCTCGGCGTGCCGATGGTGACCGAGCTGCGCGACACGCAGAATTACGTCCAGCTCGCCGCGCGCGGGCTCACCCTGTTCGACATCGCACCCGGCCGCGTGCAGCGCGACCTGGAACAGTGGCAGCCCCTCGTGCATTGGCTGGATCAGTAGTTCCCCGGGGGAATTTGTCGCCGCCGCTACAGACGATTCACGCTGCCGACGGCTAGAGTCCGGGGCATGAAAACTTTCCAGACCCTTCAAGATCTGGCCGCGTGCGTCGGCCAGGAAGTCGCAACCACCGACTGGATCACCATTACCCAGGAGCAGGTGAACCAGTTCGCCGAAGCCACCGGCGACCACCAGTGGATCCACGTCGATGTCGAGCGCGCCAAGGCGGGCCCCTTCGGCGGACCGATCGCGCACGGTTTCCTGACGCTGGCTTTGATCCCCAAGATCTTCGCGGAGGGCGTCGACGTGGTCGAGTCCCGCATGGGCGTCAACTACGGCCTCAATCGCGTCCGCTTCATGTCGCCGGTGCCGGTCGGTGGCCGCGTGCGTGGCCGCATGAAGCTGCTGTCGAGCGAGTCGATCGACGACAAGGGCAGTGTGCAGATGGTCTGGGAAGTCACCATCGAGCTCGAAGGCGCAAGCAAGCCGGCCTGCGTGGCCGAATCGGTGGTGCGCCGCTTCCGCTGATGCCATCCGCGCCGCCGGAGAGACCGTGAGGCTCCTCGACAGCGCATTCAGCCCCCTCGCCCGCGATTCGACAGCGCGGGCCTTGGATCGCCGTCAGAAGGCCATGCAGTTGCCTCAGGCGAAGGCGTTCTGCCGCCACGCCTCGAACACCGTCACCGCCACGGCGTTCGACAGGTTCAGGCTGCGCTGACCTTCGCGCATCGGAAGTCGCAGGCGCTGCGCCGGCGCAAAGCGCTCGCGCAACTCAGGCGCGAGGCCGCGCGTCTCCGCGCCGAACACCAGCCAGTCGCCCGGCTTGAACGCGGTCTCGTGCACGAAGCGCGTGCCGCGCGTGGTCAGCGCGAACATGCGGTCGGCCGGCGGCTGCATATCGTCAAGCAGCGCCTGCCAGTTCGCATGGCGCCGCACCTCGGCGTACTCGTGATAGTCGAGCCCGGCGCGCTTCAACAGCTTGTCGTCCATCGAGAAACCCAGCGGTTCGACCAGGTGCAGCGTGCATCCGGTATTGGCTGCAAGGCGGATGACGTTTCCGGTGTTGGGCGGGATCTCGGGTTCGACCAGGACGATATGGAACATTGCGCGGCGAATGACAGGAAGGGCGGCTATTGTGGAGCGCCGGTGCGCGCGAGCACGATGGCGCCCACGTGCGACGCCCCGCCGGCGCGCAGTACCTGCGCCGCCGCGAACAACGAAGCACCACTGGTCATCACATCATCGACCAGGACGATGCGCTGCCCCCGCACCTCGTCCGCGCGCAAGGGCTCGATGGCGAAGGCGCCTTGCAGGTTGCGCAATCGCTCGGCCCGCAGCAGCCCGCTCTGCGCCGTGGTCGCGCGCGTGCGCAGCAGCAGCGTGGCATCGACCTTGCCCGGAGCGAGCCGACGCGCCAACTCCAGCGCCTGGTTGAAGCCGCGCTCGCGCAGCCGTTCCAGCGCCAGGGGCATCGGCAACACGAGATCGCATTCCTCCAGCGCCGGCTCGCCCCAGGGCGCACTGCGCATCAGCGTGGCCAGCGGCGCGGCCCAGCCCGCGTCGCCGTGGAACTTGAACTGCGCGATGTATTCGGGCCACGGCCATTCGTAGGCGCAGGCCGCGATGCAGGCGTCCAGCGGTGGCGGATTTGCCACGCACTCGGCGCAACGCGTGATCCCCTGCGGCGTCGGTATCGCGCAAGTGGGGCAGCGTTCGACAGGAGCCGCCAGCCGGGCCACGCAGGCATCGCAGATCGGCCTGGTCGGCCAGGTACGGCACACCGCGCATTGGCTTGGCAAGGCGTCGAGCAGGGCGGTGAACGGGCGCAGGGCCGGGCGGAAGCGCATGCCTCAATATACTGGCCGCCCATGGCTACCGACCCCGCCCAGCGCCCGCCCACCATCGATGCCGCGGCGGCCAGCCGCTGGTCCCGCCTCGCGCCCGCGCAAGGCTCCCCCTGGCTGCACGAGGAAATCGGCCGCCGCATGGAAGATCGCCTCCAGTGGATCACCGCCAAGCCCAAGACCTGGGCCGACTGGTCGCCGCTGCGTGGCGGCCTGGAGGCGCACGCGCTGGTCGCGCGCCGCTACGCCGCCGCCGCGCCCTACGTGATCGAGCCCGATGACGCGTTGGCCACGCGTACCGCTGGGCTCCTCAGCGCACCCTGGTGGAGCGCCAGGCGCTGGCAAGGCGCGCAGCCGCGCTTCGAAGCCCCGCCAGAGGACGGTGTCGACCTGCTGTGGGCCAACATGGCGCTGCACATGGCCGCCGACCCGGAGGCGCTCATCAAGCGCTGGCACCGCACCGTCGCGACCGACGGCTTCCTGATGTTCTCCTGCCTCGGCCCCGACACGGTGCGCGAACTGCGTGCCCTCTACGCGCGCCTGGGCTGGCCGCCGGCCGGTCATGAATTCACCGACATGCACGATTGGGGCGACATGCTGGTGCACGCCGGGTTCGCGGAGCCGGTGATGGACATGGAACGCGTGACCCTCACCTGGGCTACCCTCGAGGCGGCGCTGGCGGAGTTGCGCACCCTCGGTCGAAACCTGCATCCGGCTCGCTTCGGCGCGCTGCGTGGCCGCAAGTGGCGCGGGCAACTCGGCGCCGCGCTCGCCGCCACCGCCAGCAACGGCGGCCCCGACCAGGGTCGCATTGCACTGGGCTTCGAAATCATCTATGGCCACGCGTTCAAACCGGCGCCACGTGTCGCGCTCGCGCCAGAAAGCGCCGTTTCGCTGCGCGAGATGCGCTCCATGCTGCAGCGAGGACGCCCCGGCGCATGAAGTTGGCCCGAAACCACCCGCTACAATCCGCCGTTGCGTGAACTCGTGGGTATGGTCCCGCGAACGCGGCTCGTCAAACACCCGTTTGGCGGCTGTCGACGCACCGATTTGCCGAACTCGCCCGTGTCGAATTCCGTGTTTCGTTTTGCCACTGTCTCAGGCCAGAGCATCCACTGGTTCCTGAAGCGCAATTGCTCGGTCACGCCGAGCCAGCTGGGCTGGCTCTACGCGTCGCTGTGCATCGTCTCGCTGGGCATCGGCACGGTGTTCTGGTGGCATGGGGCGCGGCTCGTGTTGCCGTTTGCCTGGCTGGAACTCACCGCCGTCGGCGTCGCCTTCGTGCTGTATGCGCGGCATGCGACCGATGGCGAAAAGATCGCGCTGCAGGAAGGTCGCCTGGTGGTTGAACTGGAAAATGGCGGCCACTACGAGCGCACGGAATTTTTGCCGCACCAGGTGCGGGTCGAGCCCGAGGCCAGCGACCGTTCGCTGATCGAGGTCTCGGGGCAGGGTCGTTCGGTCAGGGTGGGGCGCTATGTGCGACCCGAGTTGCGTGCCGCGCTGGCGCGTGAGATTCGCATGGCACTGCGCGCGGCCTGAGTGGCGCGCGCAGGCGGGCACCGGGCCAATGGGTTAACTGGTAATTGAAGAAGTACACACGATGAAGAGCAATTGGCGCAACAAGACCTGGCCGGCAACCCTGCTGCTGGCGGCCGGCGCGGTGATCAGTGGTGCTGCGAACGCAGTCGAAAGCCTGCCGGGCGGCCCCTTGGTACGCCAGTTGAATCTCCCCGTTGGCGTCACCAAGATCGCGCAGGAACAGCACTTCCTGCACAACGCGATGATGGTCCTGTGCACGGTGATCTTCGTTGCCGTGTTCTCGGTCATGTTCTATTCGATCTGGAAGCACCGCAAGTCGGTCGGCCACAAGGCGGCCAACTTCCATGAGTCGGTGGTCGTCGAAGTGATCTGGACCATCGTCCCCTTCGTCATCGTGATCCTCATGGCGCTGCCCGCCACAAAGGTCCTGGTCGCGCAGAAGGACACCACCAACGCCGACCTCACCATCAAGGTCACCGGCTACCAGTGGAAGTGGGGCTACGACTACGTCAAGGGCGAAGGCGAAGGCCTGGCCTTCATCTCCACGCTCGACAGCAGCCAGCGCGCCATGTCCGATGCGGGCGCCCACGGCGAAATGCCCAAGGACTACCTGTTCAAGGTCGACTACCCGCTGGTCGTTCCCGTGGACAAGAAGATCCGCATCATCACCACCGCCAACGACGTGATCCATGCCTTCGCCGTGCCGCAGTTCGGCCTCAAGCAGGACGCGATCCCCGGCTTCGTGCGCGACACCTGGTTCCGCGCCGAGAAGGTCGGCGACTACTACGGCCAATGCCAGGAACTGTGCGGCAAGGAGCACGCCTACATGCCGATCCACGTGAAGGTGATGGCAGCCGCCGACTACACCGCCTGGGTCGACGGCAAGAAGAAGGAAGCCGCGGCCAAGCTCGACGACCCGAACAAGGTCTGGGTGCTGCCCGACTTGATGGCGCGCGGCGAGAAGGTCTATGCCGGCAACTGCGCGGCCTGCCACCAGGCCAATGGCAAGGGCGCCGGCCCGATCAAGCCCCTCGATGCCAGCGAAAAGGTGCTCAACGCAGACGCCTCCGTGCAACTTCATGTCGTGCTGAATGGTCAGAACAACGGGGCCATGCCCGCCTGGAAGCAATTGAGCGACACCGACATTGCAGCGGTGGTGTCGTACACCAAGAACAGCTGGTCGAACAAGACGGGCCAATTGGTCCAGCCTTCCCAGGTGAAGGCCGAGCGCGCCAAGTAAGCGCGCCGAGACCCACGATTTCCAAGGAAGATTCATGAGCGCAGTCCTCGACCCCCACGGCCACGCACACGGTCATGACGACCATGGCCACGAACATCACGCGCCCACTGGTTGGCGCCGCTGGGTGTTCGCGACCAACCACAAGGACATCGGCACGCTGTACCTGTTGTTCTCGTTCACCATGCTCATGGTGGGCGGCGTGCTGGCCCTGATGATCCGCGCCGAGCTGTTCCAGCCCGGCCTGCAGCTGGTCAACCCCGAGCTGTTCAATCAGTTCACCACCATGCACGGCCTGATCATGGTGTTCGGCGCGATCATGCCGGCTTTCGTGGGCTTCGCGAACTGGATGATCCCGCTGCAGGTGGGCGCGTCCGACATGGCCTTCGCGCGCATGAACAACTTCAGCTTCTGGCTGCTGATCCCGGCCGCCATCATGCTGGTCAGCTCGTTCTTCATGCCGGGCGGCGCACCCGCGGCCGGCTGGACGCTCTACGCGCCGCTGACGCTGCAAATGGGTCCGTCGATGGACGCCGGCATCTTCGCGATGCACATCATGGGCGCCTCGTCCATCATGGGCTCGATCAACATCATCGTGACCATCCTCAACATGCGCGCCCCGGGCATGACGCTGATGAAGATGCCGATGTTCTGCTGGACCTGGCTGATCACCGCCTACCTGCTGATCGCCGTGATGCCGGTGCTCGCCGGCGCCATCACCATGACGCTGACCGATCGCCACTTCGGCACCAGCTTCTTCAACCCCGCCGGCGGCGGCGACCCGGTGATGTACCAGCACATCTTCTGGTTCTTCGGCCACCCCGAGGTCTACATCATGATCTTGCCGGCCTTCGGCATCATCAGCCAGATCGTGCCGGCCTTCGCCCGCAAGAAGCTCTTCGGCTACGCCTCGATGGTGTACGCCACCTCGTCGATCGCCATCCTGTCCTTCATCGTGTGGGCGCACCACATGTTCACGACCGGCATGCCGCTCACCGGCCAGTTGTTCTTCATGTACGCGACCATGCTGATCGCGGTGCCGACGGCGGTGAAGGTCTTCAACTGGATCGCCACCATGTGGCAGGGCTCGATGACCTTCGAGACGCCGATGCTGTTCGCGGTGGGTTTCATCTTCGTGTTCACGATGGGCGGCTTCACCGGCCTGATCCTGGCCGTGGCGCCGATCGACACGCAGCTGCAAGACACGTATTACGTCGTGGCCCACTTCCACTATGTGCTGGTGGCCGGCTCGCTCTACGCGATGTTCGCGGGCTTCTACTACTGGTCGCCCAAGTGGACCGGCGTGATGTACAACGAGACGCGCGGCAAGGTCCACTTCTGGTGGTCGCTGATCTCGTTCAACGTCACCTTCTTCCCGATGCACTTCCTGGGCCTTGCCGGCATGCCGCGTCGCTATGCCGACTACCCGATGCAGTTCGCCGACTTCAATGCGGTGGCGTCGATCGGCGCGCTGTTCTTCGGACTGGCGCAGGTGTATTTCTTCTTCTTCATCGCGCTGCCGACCATGCTCGGCAAGGGTGAAAAGGCTTCGCAGAAGCCGTGGGAAGCCGCCGAAGGCCTGGAGTGGGAAGTGCCGTCGCCGGCGCCGTTCCACACCTTCGAAACACCTCCGCGCCTCGACCCGACCGCCACCAAGGTGATCGGTTGAACGCCGCAAACGCGATGACGCCGGAACAAAAGAAGAGCAACCGCCGCATGGGGCTGACGCTGGCCTCCATCGCCGTGCTGTTCTTCGTCGGATTCATTGTCCGCATGGTCTATGTCGGTCACTAAGGCCCGCGCACCCATTCCATGAGCATCGCCCAACGCATTCGCCGCGCCAACTTCCAGATGGTCACCAAGCTGGCCGTCGTGGCCGCCGGCATGTTCGCGTTCGGCTATGCGCTGGTGCCGCTGTACCGCGAGATCTGCGAAGTGACCGGCATCAACATCCTGGCGCTGTCCGAACTGGAGGTGCCCGGCGGCGCCTCGGGCGGCAAGGACGTCAAGGTGCCGGCGAACACGCAGGTCGACATGAGCCGCACCATCACGGTCGAGTTCGACGCCAACGTGCACGGCGCGCTCTGGGACTTCAAGCCGGCGCAGAATTCGATCCAGGTGCATCCGGGCGAGTTGCACACCGTGATGTACCAGTTCCAGAACGTGCAGAACCGCCGCATGGCGGCGCAGGCCATTCCGAGCTATGCGCCGCAGCAGGCCGCGCCGTACTTCAACAAGCTCGAGTGCTTCTGCTTCAACCAATACACGCTGGACCCGGGTGAGAAGAAGGAATGGCCAGTCGCGTTCATCATCGACCCGAAGCTGTCGAAGGACGTCAAGACCATCACCTTGTCATACGCCTTCTTCGAGGTGGGCGGCAAGACACCGCCTGCCCCGACCGCGGCCGCACCCCAGTTGCAGGTGGAGCCGAAGTCATGAACCCCGGCGTGGAACGCAAGGGCTCGCTGCTGCGGGCCATCAAGGCCGTGGCCTGGGGCTTTTTCGGCGTGCGCAAGAACAGCGCGCACCAGGAAGACGTCGCCCGCCTCACGCCGCTGCACATCATCGCGGTCGGCTTCGGGGCGGTTGCCTTGTTCGTCGGCGCCCTGATCGTGCTGGTCAAGTTCGTGGTCGCGCCCTGATCCCCGCAAAAGATTTGAATCGAGAGAAGAAAGCCAGGACCTGATATGAGTTCACCCACCCACGGCGCCACGCCCTACTACTTCGTGCCCGGCCCATCGGCCTATCCGGTCATGGCCGCGACGGGGCTGCTCTTCGTGATCCTGGGCGCGGCCCAGTGGATCAACGGCCATGAATGGGGCATGTATTCGCTGCTGGCAGGCATGCTGGTCTGGCTCGGCACGCTGTTCGTGTGGTTCCGTACCTCCATCCACGAAAGCGAAGGCGGGCAGTACGGCCACAAGGTCGACCTCTCCTTCCGCTGGAGCATGAGCTGGTTCATCTTCTCGGAGGTGATGTTCTTCGGCGCCTTCTTCACGGCGCTGTGGTGGACGCGCACGCACTCGCTGCCGGCGCTCGGCAGCCTCGACAACGCGTTGCTCTGGCCTGGCTTCAAGGCGGTGTGGCCGAGTGTCGCGGCAGGGGTGACGGGCTCGCCCGCCGGCATCGTGGAGCCGTTCCAGACCGTCGGCCCGTTCTGGCTGCCGACCATCAACACGGCGCTGCTGTTGAGCTCGGGCGTCACGTTGACAATCGCCCACCACGCGCTGCGCGCCAACCATCGCGCCCAATGCATCCGCTTCATGATCGTGACCGTGATCCTGGGCCTGCTGTTCCTGGGCGTGCAGGGCTATGAGTACCATCACCTCTACACCGAGTTGAACCTCAAGCTGAGTTCGGGCGCCTATGGCTCGACCTTCTTCATGCTCACCGGTTTTCACGGCTTCCATGTGTTCATCGGCATGCTGATGCTGCTGTTCATCACCATTCGCCTCATGAACGGCAACTTCACCCCCGACCGGCACTTCGGCTTCGAAGGCGCGGCCTGGTACTGGCACTTCGTGGACGTGGTCTGGCTGGGCCTCTACACGCTGGTGTACTGGCTTTGATGGCATTGGCCGGCACCCTCAAGAAGCGCCGCGAGGCGCTTTTTTCATGGCTGGGCGGCGATGCGGCCCGCCCCGACCTATCGGCTGACCGGAAGGCCCCCTGGCTGGATGTATCCCAGTTTCCAGGCCAGCAGGATGCACAGGAACAAAATCACCGACAAGGCAATCCGAACGGTCAGAGCGCGCGCCATCCCACCCGACTTGGCGCGCCCGTCGCGCCCGTCCTTCAGCATGTAGTAGAGCGCAAATCCGAGACTCGCCAGGATGCCGACAAAGGCAAGGGCGACGACATATTTCATGACTCTCATTATCGGCCGACCACGCCGCCCCGTCCCTTGAACACCATCTCCCTGCAGGCCGCACCTGCCGCGCGACGCGGCCGCTTCTGGCTGGTCACGGTCGCCGCGTTGCTCATGCTTGTGGCCACCTTGTCTCTGGGCCGCTGGCAGCTTTCGCGCGCGGCGCAAAAGGAGGCGCTCCAGGCCGCCATCGAGTCGCAGAAGACGCTGCCGCCGCTCGGCCAGCAGGACTTCCTTGCCATGGGGCAACCGGGCGAAGCCATGCATCGGCTGGTGCACCTGCGCGGCTTGTGGCTGGCCCCGCAAACGGTCTACCTCGACAACCGCCAGATGGGCGGCGTGCCTGGCTTCTACGTTGTCGCCCCCTTCGCCATCGAAGGCAGCCAGCAGACCGTGATGGTCCAGCGCGGCTGGATCCAGCGCAATTTCGAGGACCGCACGAAGCTGCAACCCGTGCAGACGCCCGCCGGCCTGGTTGAGATCGACGCCCGCATCGAAGCGCCGCCATCGCACTTGCTGGAGTTGGGCAAGACGCCCGCGCCGGCTGCTGCGACCGTGGAATCGCCGGGTGCATCGCCCATCCGGCAAAATCTCGACCTCGAGGTGTTCAAGGCCGAATCCAGGCTGCCGCTGCGCACCGATGTGTCACTGCAGCAGACCGGCGCCGCTTCCGAAGGATTGCATCGCGACTGGCCGGCGCCGGCGTTCGGCATCGAAAAGCATTACGGCTACGCATTCCAGTGGTTCGGCCTCGCAGCCCTCGTCACCATCCTCTATGTCTGGTTCCAAATTGTTGCCCCGTTCCGCCGTGCCCGCCGTGGCTGACGAGCCGCTCGGGCTGACCGTGCACTCGATGCCATCGCCGCAGGCGCTGGGCGCCGAGGCCGGCCGCCGCACGGTCTCGGGCCGCTGGAAGATGATCGCGGTGATGCTGATGTGCGCGGCGCCCGTCATTGCGTCCTACTTCACCTACTACGTGGTCCGGCCGGAGGGGCGCAGCGTCTACGGCGAACTGGTCGAGCCGCAACGCACGCTGCCGGCGATCAAGGCGCTCGACCGCGACGGCGTGTCGGTGCCGTTGTCGTCGCTCAAGGGCCAATGGCTGATCGTGGCCGTGGCCGATGCTGCCTGCGATGCCTTGTGCGAGCAGCAGCTCTACCTGCAACGCCAGTTGCGCGAGAGCCTTGGGCGCGAGAAGGAGCGCGTGGACCGCGTCTGGATGATCAGCGACGCCGGATCGCCGCCCGCGCGCCTGGACAACGGCCTGCGCGGCGCCACGGTGCTGCGGATGCCCGCTGCGCAGTTGTCGCAGTGGCTGGCGCCCGCCTCGGGGCACGCCTTGAACGAACACCTGTATGTGGTCGACCCGATGGGCAACTGGATGATGCGTTTCCCGGCCCGCATGGATGCCGCCGGGGCTTCGCGCGCCAAGCGCGATCTGGAGCGTCTGTTGCGCGCCTCCGCATCCTGGGACGAGCCCGGCCGATGACCCCCGTCGTCGCGCCCTATGACCTCTCGCCGATCGCCTGGCTCATGGGCGCGGGCGTGCTCATCGCGCTCGGCCCGCTGCTGTGGGTCTGGCGGCGCAGCGCGGGTCACAGCATTGCGCGGCGCCTGCATGCGCTGACGGTCCTGGCGCTGTTCCTCACCTTTGACCTCACGCTGTTCGGCGCTTTCACGCGGCTGACGGATTCCGGCCTCGGCTGCCCCGATTGGCCGGGCTGCTACGGCAATGCCAGCCCGATGGGGGCACGCCATGAAATCGCGATGGCGCAATCCCTCCAGCCGACCGGCCCCGTGACGCACGGCAAGGCCTGGATCGAGATGGTGCACCGCTACCTGGCCACCGGCGTCGGTGTGCTGATCGTGGTGCTGGCCGTGGCGACGTTCATTGCGTGGCGCCAGCAACGCCGCGCGTCCCTTGGCGCCGCGCGGCATGCGGCGCTGCGGCCGGCCTGGCCCTTGGTGACGCTGCTGTGGGTCTGCCTGCAAGGCGCCTTTGGCGCGCTCACCGTGACCATGAAGCTTTATCCCGCGATCGTCACACTGCATCTGCTCGGCGCCATCGTGCTGCTCTCGCTGCTCTGCATGCAGGCCGTGCGCTACCAGCAGGCCGCCAGCGAGCGATTGCCGACCGCCTTGCCCGGCGCCTTGCGCAACCTGCTGGTCGCGACCAGCTTGCTGCTTGGTTTCCAGATCGCGCTGGGGGGCTGGGTCAGCACCAACTATGCGGTGCTTGCCTGCACCCAGTTCCCGACGTGCCAGGACAGTTGGTGGCCGCCGATGAACTTCGCACAGGGCTTCGAGATCTGGCGTTCGCTGGGCCTCACTGCCGAGGGCAACCCGGTCGATTTTTCGGCGCTGACCGCGATCCACTACGTGCATCGGCTGATGGCCTACGCCGTCTTCACCGCGATCGGTGCGCTCGCGTGGCGCCTGCGCGCCGTGCCGACGCTGCGCGCGCAGTCGAACTGGCTGGCCGGGCTGGCGTTGCTTCAACTCGCCACCGGCCTCGGCAACGTCCTGCTCGGCTGGCCGCTGCTGGCGGCCCTGCTTCACACCGGCGGCGCGGCAGCGCTGGCCGTGGTACTGGTCTGGTCCTTGTGCGAAAGCCGACGCGCTCCCGTGGCCGTGCCGCAGGGCGCCACGGCCATGGTGCACCCCGCGCAATACGGGAGCAGGTCGCCTGAGGCAGGCTCCCACCCCGGCGCGCAGCAGCGAGGTCCTGTGAATGGCGCCCGACCGCCCGATGTCGCTCGCACCTCAGCGCGCGGCGCGGAGGTTGTCCAATGAGCGCCGCCCGGCCGCTCCGAAGGCGCTCGCACCGCAGCGCGCAGCGCGAAGGTTATCCAATGAGCGCCGCCCGGCCGCCCGAAGGCGCTCGCACCGCAGCGCGCGGCGCTGAGGTTATCGAATGAGCACCCCCGTACCCGTCCAACGATCCACCAGCACCGCCAGCGTGCTGCGCCAGTTCTACGCGCTGACCAAGCCGCGCGTGGTGCAACTCATCGTCTTCTGCGCCTTCATCGGCATGGTGCTGGCGGTGCCGGGGGTGCCAGGGTGGGTCGAGGTGCAGCGTGCCGTGCTCGCCTGTGTGGGCATCTGGCTTGTGGCCGGCGCCGCAGCGGCGTTCAACTGCCTCGTCGAGAAGGGCATCGACGCGAAGATGAAACGCACCGCGTGGCGACCGACCGCACGCGGGCAGTTGAGCGACCGGCAGGCGCTCATCTTTTCGGCCTTCCTGTGCGCCGCGGGTTCGGCGCTGCTGTGGTTCACGGTGAACCCGCTGACCATGTGGCTCACCTTTGCCACCTTCGTGGGCTATGCGGTGATCTACACCGTGATCCTGAAGCCGCTCACGCCGCAGAACATCGTCATCGGTGGCGCCTCCGGCGCGATGCCGCCGGTGCTGGGCTGGGCCGCGATCCGCGGCGACGTCGGGCCGGAAGCGCTGATCCTGTTCCTCATCATCTTCCTGTGGACGCCACCGCATTTCTGGGCGCTGGCGCTCTACCGCGTCGAGGACTATCGCAAGGCAGGACTCCCGATGCTGCCGGTCACGCATGGCAACGAGTTCACCCGGCTGCAGGTCCTGCTCTATACCTTCATCCTGTTTGCCGCCTGCCTGATGCCCTTCATCTACGGCATGAGCGGCTGGTTATACCTGGCCGTGGCGGTGGGCGTGAGCATCGGCTTCACCGGCTATGCGTTCGCGCTCTGGCGCAACTATTCGGACCAGCTGGCGCGCAAGACCTTCCGTTTTTCGCTGATCCACCTGAGCGTGCTGTTCGCGGCGCTGCTGGTCGACCATTACATCGGATGACCCGCCCCGAATGCGCCTGTGGCGCTCCCCACGGGGCGTACCCCACGGCCCGGCAAAGCCGGTTCGATTGGGCTTCGATTTGCGCACGTCGGCGCGGTTGCGGCGCCATGAAAACTGAAATGAGTTCGATCACATGAACAAGAGAAACGCCATCAAGTGGATTGCCGCAGGCGCCGGCTGGACGGCAGCCGCCGGCGCGCTGGGCCTCGGACTCGCGGGCTGCAGCGAGAACAAGCCCAACTTCAATGCGGTAGACCTCACGGGCGCCGACTATGCCAGGGACTTCAAGCTCACGGACGCCGACGGCAAGGAGCGGACACTGGCCGACTTCAAGGGCAAGGTCGTCGTCCTGTTTTTCGGCTATGCGCAGTGCCCCGACGTGTGCCCGACGACCATGACCGAAATGGCGCAGGTCAAGCAGGAACTCGGCAAGGACGGCGACAAGCTGCAGGTCGTGTTCGTCACGGTCGACCCGGCGCGCGACACGCCCGCCGTGATGAAGGCCTACATGGGCGCCTTCGACCCCGGCTTCGTCGCACTGATCCCGACACCCGAGCAACTCGCGGCCATCGCGAAGGACTTCAAGGTCTACTACAAGAAGGTCGAAGGCAAGACGCCGACGAGCTATTCAATGGATCATTCGGCTGCCAGCTATATCTACGACACCCAGGGGCGCCTGCGCCTGTATGCGCGCTATGGCGCGGGTGTGGCGCCGATGGTGTCGGACATCCAGGCCTTGCTGAAATCCTGAGCGAGGGCGGGCTCAGGGTGGGCCGCGCAAGAAAAAGCCCGGCGCTTGGCCGGGCTCGTCGAGATGGGGCGCCGCAGGCGCCCACGGGCTCGGTTTGTCTTCAGGCAAAGCTCGCCAGCGATTTCTTCATCTTCTTCATCGCAGCCACTTCGATCTGGCGGATGCGCTCGGCGCTCACGCCATAGTCGGCGGCCAGTTCGTGCAGCGTCATGCCGCCCGAGCCGTCGTCGTTGACCTTGAGCCAGCGCTCTTCCACGATGCGGCGGCTGCGGTCGTCCAGCGCTTCGAGCGCGGTGGAGATGCCGTCGCTCGACAGGCGGTCGCGTGCGCGCATCTCGAGCTGCGCGGTCGGCTCCTGCGTGGCGTCCGCCAGATAGGCGATCGGGCCGAAGGCGTCGTCGCCGTCGTCGGACGGGCTCGGGTCGAGCAGGATGTCGCCGCCCGACAGGCGGGTTTCCATCTCGAGCACTTCCTCGCGCTTGACGTTCAGCTTGGCCGCGACCTGTCCGACCTCGTCGAAGCTCAGCGTCTCGCGGTGCGTATCGGCATCGATGGCGGCGGCGTCGGCCTTGAAGCCTTGCTTCATCGACCGCAGATTGAAGAACAGCTTGCGCTGGGCCTTGGTCGTCGCGACCTTGACCATGCGCCAGTTCTTCAGGATGTACTCATGGATCTCGGCCTTGATCCAGTGCATGGCGTAGCTCACCAGGCGCACGCCCTGGTCGGGGTCGAAACGCTTCACGGCCTTCATCAGGCCGACGTTGCCTTCCTGGATCAGGTCGCCATGCGGCAGGCCGTAGCCGAGGTATTGACGGGAGATGGAGACGACAAGGCGCAAGTGCGACAGCACCAGCGCGCCCGCGGCCTCCAGATCATTGTTGTCGCGCAGCTTGCGAGCGTAGCCCTGCTCTTCGTCGAGCGTGAGCAGCGGCAGCCGATTGGCGACCGAGATATAGGCGTCGAGGTTGCCGAGCGGCGGAACGACGGACCACGGGTTCGCGACCGCGAGCGACTTGGCAGAGACTCCAGACAGTGCTGTCATTGAGGAAGCTCCTTTCATTCGGGACATATTAGCACTCGGTTAGAGGGAGTGCTAAGCATAGGGTTCCCCCTTATCGCTATCGATCCGATAGTTTGTTGGAAGACCGAGACTTCCTGCAGAAATACATAAGCACACAGTAGTGTTGTGTAGATGTATCAAAAAGGACTAAATGCTAAAATGTTACTTATAGTTAACTAAACGCTTTGGGCACATTTCCCCGGTCTGCCCCAAGCCTCCGGTATTTACACGAGACCCCTGCCATGGCCCGCCTGCTGTTGATGACGAAAACCAGTTCGCCCAAACAAATCGAACTGACCGATGAGCGCATCCTGATCGGCCGCGACGCGGCCAACGATCTCCAGATCGATCGTCCGCGCGTCAGCCGCCATCATGCCGAACTGCGCACCGAAGGCGGAACCACCTGGGTGATTGACCTCGCCAGCAGCAACGGCACTTTCGTCAACGGCCACAAGGTCCAGCACCGCGCGCTGCGTCACGGCGACGTGATGCGCATCGGGGACATTGAACTGCGCTACCTCAATCGCCAGAACGGCTACGCGTTTCCCAAGGAACTGACCCTGGCCGAGTGATCCGCGGCATCGGCCGCAAAGGCCGCTTCCCCGCCGACTGGCCTCCCGGAGGGGTCAAGTCGAGTCGGCAAAGTCACATCGGCCCAAGAGCCCCGGCGCGCCCGCCACCGTCCGCTACCAGCGCACCCCCAGACTGGCGTAGAGCCGCGTCGCCACGAACAGCGGTCCGACCCACAGGTACTGGATGTCCTCGAAGAACGACGGCTTCCTGCCCTCGATCTTGTGGCCGATGAACTGGAAGATCCAGGCGACTACGAACACCGCCGCGCAGACCGGCACGACCTGCTCCCCGAGCGCACGCACCGCCGCCAGCACCGCCACGGTGGCCACCGCCATCGTGACCCATAGCACTGGCGAGCGCAGCATCGCGTAGTAGACCAGGCTGGCTGCGACGAACGCATAAGCCACCCACGGGTGCAGCGCATGCAAGAGCCCGACGATGCTCAACAGGATGGCCGGAATCGCAATGAAATGGATCAACTCGTTGCTGGGGTTGCGATGGCTTTCGCCATAGTGGGCGAGCAGTCGGTCGAGCTTGCGCTCGGTGCCCGCCAAGGGCGCGTGGGCTGTGTTCATCGTGTCTCCAATGGGCGCGCTGTGCGGTACGGCGGCGATGATGCCATTGCAGCCCGGCTTCAGCGAGGATGGGAACCCACGGAAAACGTCCGCGCCAGCAGGGTCCGCCAATCGCTCCCCGGCGGCATCTGCGCCAGCACGCGGTCCAGCCGCCCGTCGATCAGCAACATGGAGAAGCCGTGCACCAGCGACCAGGCGCGCACCATGGCGGCGCCTTGCTCGGGCGTCACGGACCCATGTCCCGTTGCGGCAGCGTCGATGCCGAGTCGGGCCGCCATCGACGATGCCAGCGCGGCCTGCGCCTCGTCGACGGCCTGGCGCAGGGCGGGGCGCTGGAGGTCGAGTCGCTCGCCGCGGAACATCAATACGAACATGCCGGGATGCGCCTTGGCAAAGCCGACATAGGCGGCGCCCATCGCATCCAGCCGCTCTTCCGCGGAGCCCGAGGGCATCTTTTCCATCGCGGCCTTCAACTCGCTCGTGAACCGGCGGAAGCCAATGGCCGCCAATTCGCTGAGCAATCCACTCAAGTCGCCGAAGTGGTTCTTGGGTGCGGCGTGCGACACACCGGCGGCGCGTGCGGCGGCCCGCAGCGTCAGGCCCTCGATGCCCTCGCTCTCGAGGATTCGTTGCGCTGCCTCGAGCATGGCGGCGCGGAGGTCTCCGTGGTGGTAGGGCGTGGCGGCGGCGCGAGGCGGCATGCATTCCTCGTTGATGTTGACGATGTAAATTTTACTTGACGAGGCCTGCGCCGCCTGATTCAATTCAGATATTTACAGCGTAAACATTGACTTCGAGGAGCCTCGATGAACACGCCTCCCACCACCGCGCCCTCTCTCTACGGCAGCCCCCTCGCGATCGAGTGCGATGCTGCGTTCCTGCCCGTCCAGGGAGAACTGCCCAAGGGCCTGGATGGCACGCTCTACCGCAACGGGCCGAACCCGCAATTTCCCGACGCCAATGCCCATCTGTTCGGTGGCGACGGCATGCTGCACGCCTTCACGCTGGACGGCGGCAGGGCAAGCTACAGGAACCGCTGGGTACGCACCGCGCATTGGCAAGCCGAGCGCGCTGCCGGCCGACGGCTCTTCGATGCCTATGGCCGCAACCTCGACGGCAGCCGCAACGAAACCATCGCCGACGAAGGCGCTGCCAACACCCATGTGATCTGGTACGCCGGGCGCCTCTTCGCACTGGAAGAGGCGCACCTGCCGGTGGAAATCGACCCCGCCACGCTGATGTCGCGCGGCCAGACGAACCTGGGCGGTGGCCTGGCCGGTCCTTTCACCGCCCATCCCAAGACCGACCCGGCCACCGGAGAACTCCTCTTCTTCGGCTACAACGCCACCGGCCCGCTCACCACCGGCATGAGTCACGGCAGCATCGACGCGGCCGGCCGCGTCACCCGCTTCGAGCGTTTCGAGGCCCCGTATGCCAGCATGGTCCACGACTTCGCCGTCACCGAGCATCACCTGCTGTTCCCGATCCTGCCCCTCACGGGCAGCATGGCACGCATGCAGCAAGGCCGGCCACCCTACGCCTGGGAGCCTGAACTTGGCGCCCGCGTCGGTGTGTTGAAGCGCGGCGCCCCGGTCGGGCAGATGCGCTGGTTCGAGGGCGACAGTGGCTATGTCTTCCACGTCATGAATGCCTGGGAAGAAGGGGAGGAGGGCGAGCGCATCGTGGCGGACGTGATGCGCTACGACGAGCCACCGCTGTTCCCCCATCCGGACGGCCGCCCGACCGATCCGGCCCGCAGCGTCGCGCGCATGTGCCGCTGGACCTTCGACCTGGCCGGCGACAGCAATCGCTTCACGCAGACGCCGATGGACGACCTGGCGACCGAATTCCCGCGCTTCGACGAGCGCTTTTCGGGCCTGCCATACCGTCATGGCTGGGCCGCCTGCCAGCGCGAGGCCGTGCGCGGCGCCGGCTACGAGGGCCTGGTGCACTTCGACCTGGCGAACGGCAAGCGCAACCTCCATTGGCTGTCCGCGGGCGACCGATTCTCAGAACCGGTGTTCGTGCCGCGCGCGGCGGATGCGGCGCAAGGCGATGGCTGGCTGCTCGCAGTCGCATGGCGGGCCGCGCAGAACCGCAGCGAACTGGCCGTCTTCAACGCTTTGGCGATCGGCGACGGGCCGGTCGCGACGGTGCAGCTTCCGCACCGGGTGCCGTCAGGGTTCCATGGCAGCTGGGTGCCGGGCCAGTTCGTGCGCCAGGCGCATCGCTAGATTCTTCGGAGACCGTCATGGGCATTCTTCTGAGCTTTGCACCCTTCGTCCTCTACGCGCTGATGTCACGTTCGGCGCCCCTCACCGTTTCGCTGTTCTCCGCCGCTGCCTTGGCCCTGGCGCTGCTGCTGCGCGACCACTTCGTTCGCCATCGTGCGATGAAGCTGCTGGAGATCGGCACGGTGCTGTTGTTCGGCGGGCTCGGCGTCCATGTGCTGCTGAACGGCGGGGCCTGGAGCATTCCGGAGGTCCGGCTGGCGGTCGACGGCGGACTGCTGCTGATCGTGTTGTTCACGATGCTGATTCGCCAGCCCTTCACGCTGCAGTATGCGCGGGAGCAGGCGCCGAAGGAATTCCACGATTCACCGAAGTTCCTCGCGGTGAACCAGATCCTCACGGCGGTATGGGGACTGGCCTTTGCGCTGATGACGGGCGCGGACCTCATCATGGCGCTGCTGCCACAGGTGCCGCTGGCGGTGGGCGTTGCCATCACCGTCGGCGCGCTGGCGGGCGCGGCCTGGTTCACGGGCTGGTACCCGAGCCGCTTGCGTCGCGCAGCGGAACTCAGCCGAGCAGCGCCTGCGCAAACTCGCGCGCGCTGAAGGTCTCCAGGTCCTCCAGCTTCTCCCCGACACCGACGAAGTACACAGGGATCGGCCGCTCGCGCGCGATCGCGGCGAGCACACCGCCCTTGGCGGTGCCGTCGAGCTTGGTCACGATCAGCCCCGTGAGGCCGAGCGCGTCGTCGAAGGCCTTGACCTGCGCGACCGCGTTCTGGCCGGTGTTGCCGTCGATGACCAGCAGCACCTCGTGCGGCGCCGATGCGTCGGCCTTGGTGACCACGCGCTTGATCTTCTTCAATTCGTCCATCAGGTGGATCTGCGTGGGCAGTCGCCCGGCCGTGTCGACCAGCACCACGTCCTTGCCGCGTGCCTTGCCAGCCTTCACCGCGTCGAAGCTCACCGAGGACGGATCGCCGCCTTCGTTGCTCACGATCTCGACCGTGTTGCGGTCGGCCCAGACCAGCAACTGCTCGCGTGCCGCGGCGCGGAAGGTGTCGGCAGCGGCCAGCAGCACCGCGCAGCCCTCGTCCGCGAGGTGCTTG
Source organism: Variovorax sp. dw_308 (assembly GCF_019207085.1). Taxonomy (GTDB): domain Bacteria; phylum Pseudomonadota; class Gammaproteobacteria; order Burkholderiales; family Burkholderiaceae_C; genus Variovorax. The sequence continues at coordinate 159,409 of NZ_JAATOM010000009.1, forward strand.
GTGAGCTTGCCGATGGACGTGGTCTTGCCGGCGCCATTGACGCCGGCCACCATGATCACGGTGGGCGTGTGTTCGCCGATGACGAGTTGCTTTTCCAACGGCTTGAGCAGGTCGGTCAGCACGTCGGCCAGCAGCACGCGTACCTGCGCGGCATCGGTGGCGATGGTGCTTTTGACGCGACGGCGCAATTCCTCGAGCATCTGCTCGGTCGCCTTCACGCCGGCGTCCGCCATCAACAGCGCGGTCTCCAGTTCCTCGTAGAGGTCTTCGTCGATCTGCGCGTTGACGAACACAGCCTGGATGCCGGTGCCGGTCTTCTTGAGGCCGGTCTTGAGCTTGGCGAGCCAGCCTGCGCGCTCCGGTTCGCCGGGTGCCTCCGGCGGCGGTGCGGCGCGGTAGGGCGAGGGCTTGCGTTGATCCGCAGGTGGTGTGGAGGGCGTCGGCGCGGGCGGCAGGTCGCGCAGGAACGCGGGGACGTCGGTGGCTGCAGCCGGTGGCACCGCGGCCGATGGGGGCACAGGCGGTGGCGGCTTGAACGCGAGCGGTGCGGCCGGCGGCGGCTTGGTCCAGCGCGGCGGCAGGAACGGTGCTGCGGCGGGCGTGGGAGCCGCTGGTGCCGGCGCAATGGCCGCATCGGCTAGCGGTTTCGATGCGGGCGTCGATACTGTGCCGCCGGCGCCGGGACCTCTCCCTCGGAGGGCATCGAATGCCACATCGGCCGGAGCGGGCAAGTCGCGCAGGAACGCCGGCACCTCCTGCTCTGCCGTGCCCGACGCCATCATCGGCGCGGGGGGGGGAGAAGGTTCGGATGCCGGGGGCGGCTCATCCTCGGATTTTTTTTTCTTGAAGAAACTGAACATCGCAGCGTTTTTACAATCGACCCATTCTATGAAACGCCCCTCGCCACGCCGCGCTGCGTTCGGTGCGGTGCTGGCCTCGGCGCTTGTTGCGCTCTGGTCCGCGCCCGCCGCTGCGCAAAACCCACCCCCTCCCAACCCATCCACACCTGCCGCGCGGTCCACGCAGGCGCAGCAGTTCACGCTGGCCAACGGCATGGCGCTGATCGTCCAGCCCGACCGCCGAGCGCCCACCGCCGTGCAGATGGTGTGGGTGCGCGTCGGCGCCATGGACGAGGTCGACGGCACCTCGGGCGTGGCCCACGCGCTGGAACACATGATGTTCAAGGGGACGAAGGACCTGAAGCCTGGCGAGTTCTCGCGCCGCGTCGCCGCGCTGGGTGGTCGCGAGAACGCCTTCACCACGCGCGACTACACCGGCTACTACCAACAGATTCCCATGGGCAAGCTGGAAGATGTGATGAGGCTGGAGTCCGACCGCTTCGCCCATAACCAGTGGCCCGACGACGAGTTCAAGCGTGAGATCGAGGTGGTCAAGGAGGAGCGCCGCATGCGCACCGAAGACCAGCCGCGTTCCTTGCTCGGCGAGCAGCAGAACGCGGCCGTGTTCATCGCGTCACCCTATCACCGGCCGGTGGTCGGCTGGATGAGCGACCTGGATGCGATGACGCCCCAGGACGTGCGCGACTTCCACCAGCGCTGGTACGTGCCGGCCAATGCGGCCCTCGTGGTGGCCGGCGATGTCGACGTGGAGCAGGTGCGCAAGTTGGCCGAGAAATACTACGGCAGCATCCCGGCCCGCGCGGTGCCGGAGCGGAAGCCTCGCGTCGAGCCGGAACAGCGCGGCATCCGGCGCGTCGAGTTCAAGGCGCCGGCCGAGCAGTCGTACGTGTCGCTGGCGTTCCGTACGCCCAAGCTCGAAAGCCTCGATGGCGAGAGCGATGCCTGGGCGCTGGTGGTGCTCTCGGCCCTGCTCGACGGCTACGCGGGCGCCCGGCTGGACCGTGCGCTGACGCAAGGGCCGAACCGCGTGGCCGATTCCGCCGGTTCGTATTCGGGCTTCATCGGCCGGGGTCCGCAACTGTTCGGGCTCGAAGGCGTGCCGGCACCCGGCAAGACGCCGGAGCAGGTCGAGGCCGCCTTGCGCGCGGAAGTGGCCCGCGTTGCCAAGGAGGGCGTCGGCGCGGCCGAGCTCGCGCGCGTCAAGACGCAGTGGGTGGCGAGCGAGACCTACAAGCTCGACTCGGTCATGGCGCAGGCGCGCGAACTGGGCAGCAACTGGGTCCAGCGACTGCCGCTGGATTCGAGCAGCAGGATGATTGCCAGGCTGCAGGCGGTCACGGCCGATCAGGTGCAGGCGGTCGCCGGCAAGTACTTCGGCGACGACCAGCTCACGGTGGCCATCCTGCGGCCGCTGCCCCTCGACAAGAATCGCCGCCCGCGTCCCGCGCCCGCGGGCGAGCTGCGCTGAAAGAAGCCACGCACCATGTTCGCTTTTCAAAGACTCACCGCAGGCGCCTTGCTGGCCGGCGCTGCGGCACTGATCGCAACCCACGCGCAGGCGGCGGTGCCGATCGAGCACTGGACCTTGCCCAATGGCGCGCAGGTCTGGCTCGCGAGCGTCGAATCGCTCCCGATCGTCGACCTGCAGCTCGACTTCGATGCCGGCAGCCGGCGTGACCCGGCGGCGCAGGCCGGGCTGGCGAGCGTGTCGGCCGGCATGATCGAGAAGGGTGTGCGCGCGGCGCCGGGCTCCGGCCCGTATCCGCAGGCGATGGACCAGAACGCGCTCGGCGAGGCCTGGGCCGACCTGGGCGCCAGCTTCGATGCGGGCGCTGGCTCCGAACGCACCAGCTTCAGCCTGCGCACGCTGTCCGATCCGCCACTGCTCGACAAGGCCGTGGCCCTGGCCGCGCGCGAGATCGGCGAGCCCTCGTTCCCGGAAGACATCTGGAAGCGTGAGCGCGAACGCATCGGCGCGGCGATCAAGGAGGCCAACACCAAGCCCGACACGATCGCTTCGCGCGCCTTCTCGCAGGCGGTCTACGGCAGCCATCCTTTCGGCGCGGAGGTGACCGAGGAGACCTTGGCGCGCATCGACACGGCGGCGATGCGCACGCGTTACGCGGAACTCATCGTGCCTTGCCGCGCCAAGCTGAGCATCGTTGGCGCGGTCACGCGGCCGCAGGCGGAATCCATCGCGATGACGCTGCTGTCGCGCCTGCCCGCGCAGCCAGCGGGATGCGCGGCGCTGCCGACGGTGCCGGAGGTGATGCCGCTCACGGCGGCGAAGGAGGAGCGCATTCCCTTCGACGCCGCGCAGGCGCATGTCTACATCGGCGAGCCGGGCTACCCACGCAGCGACCCGGACCACTTCGCACTGAACCTCGGCAACTACATCCTGGGCGGCGGCGGCTTCGTGTCGCGCCTTACCGAGCAGGTGCGCGAGAAGCGCGGCCTGGCCTACAGCATCTACAGCGGCTTTGCGCCGGGCCTGCATGCGGGTGCGTTCCGCATCGGCTTCCAGACCCGGCCCGACCAGGCCGCCGAGGCGACGAAGCTGTCGCGCGAAGTGCTCGCCAGGTTCGTTGCCGACGGCCCGACCGAGGCCGAACTCAAGGCCGCGAAGGACAACCTGATCGGCGGCTTTCCGCTGCTGCTGGACAGCAACCGCAAACTGCTCGGCAACGTCGCCAACATCGCCTGGTACGGCTTGCCGCTGGACTACCTCGACACCTGGACGGCGCGCATGAATGCCATCACCGCTGCCGACGTCAAGGCCGCCTTCCAGCGCAAGCTGCACCCGGACCGGATGGTGACGGTCGTTCTTGGCGCCAAGGAATGACGAAACGTCGCCACGCGTGGCCGCGGTTAAGCTCGGCCCGATGAGGAAAGAAACCGCACCCAAGGCCAGCGCCAAGCCCTCCGCCAAGCCTGCCAAGCCCGCAGCGAAGACGCCGCGCCACAAGGCGCCCCTGCCGCGCCAGATCCGCATCATCGGCGGCCAATGGAAGCGCACGCGCCTCGCCGTGGCGGACAAGCCCGGCCTGCGTCCCACGCCCGACCGCGTGCGCGAGACGCTGTTCAACTGGCTCGCCAGCCTGGCCGGCGCGGGCGGCGGCGACTTGCCGGGCTGGCATTGCATCGACGCCTTCGCGGGCACCGGCGCCCTGGGGCTCGAAGCGGCATCGCGCGGCGCCGGCAGCGTCATCCTCTGCGAGCAGGACGCCGACCTGGTGGCGCAACTGCAGGCCATCAAGGGCAAGCTCGACGCCCCGGCCTTGCGCGTCGAGCGCGGCAATGGCGTGACCGCGGTCGAACGCGCGCCGGCGGGGAGCCTGCACGCGGTGTTCCTCGATCCGCCTTTCGAGCAGGCCGCGCTGTACGAGCCCGCGTTGCGTGCCGCGGCCCGGGCGGTCCATGTCGACGGCGCGGTGTACCTCGAGGCGCCACGGCGCTGGACCGACGACGAACTCGCGCCGCTGGGCCTGGTCGGCTTCCGCTACCTGAAGGCCGGTGCGGTGCATGCGCATCTGCTGCGCCGATCGGCCCCTGCGGCGGCATAATCCGCCCGACCAGAAATCGAACAGTCCGGCGGCGGAGGAGAACAAAGAAAATGTCCAGTGTGATTGCCGTATACCCCGGGACTTTCGATCCCATGACCCTCGGCCACGAAGACGTGGTGCGTCGCGCCACGCAACTGTTCTCGCACGTCATCGTGGCGGTGGCGGCGGGCCATCACAAGAAGGCCCTGTTCTCGCTGGAGGAGCGCATGTCGATGGTGCGCGAAGTGGTCGAGCCCTTCAAGGAACTGGTGACGGTCGAGAGCTTCTCGGGCCTGCTGCGCGACTTCGTGGTCGCGCGCAACGGCAAGGCCATGGTGCGCGGCCTGCGCGCGGTGACCGACTTCGACTATGAGTTCCAGCTGGCCGGAATGAACCGCACGCTCATGCCGAATGTGGAAACGGTGTTCCTGACGCCCAGCGACAAGTACCAGTTCATCTCCAGCACCTTCGTGCGCGAGATCGCGACGCTGGGCGGCGAGATCGACAAGTTCGTGTCGCCGGCCGTGCGCAAGAAGCTGTTGGCCAAGGTCCGGTCCCTGGGGCGCGAATGATGCGCCCGCCACCCCTGGCATGAGCGAACTCGCACCGCCCCGGCTCCACTCGCTCGGCGATGCCGCCTTGCTGTGCGAACTGCCGGCCCCTGCGCAGCTGGCGGTGCAGCAGAGGATCTGGGCGCTGGCGGCGGAAGCGGCGCAGTGGCCCGGTGTCGACGAAGTGCTGCCGGGCATGAACAACCTCACCTTGATGTTTGACCCGGCGCTCGCCGATGCGGAGGCCCTGGGCGAGCGCGTGCTGACGACTTGGCCCAAGCTCAAGGCCGGCGCCATCGCTTCGCGCGAAGTGGAGGTTCCGGTCGCCTATGGCGGTGACGAGGGGCCGGACCTGGGCGATGTCGCAGCCCATTGCGGGCTCGCGCCCGACGAAGTGGTGCGACGCCATTGCGCCGGCGAGTATGTCGTCTACCTGCTCGGGTTTCTCCCGGGCTTTGCCTTCATGGGCGGCTTGCCGCCCGAGCTCGCAACGCCGCGCCGCGCCGAACCGCGTACCTCGGTGCCGGCTCGATCGGTCGGCATCGGCGGCGAGCAGACGGGCATCTACCCGGTGGCCTCGCCGGGTGGCTGGAACCTCATCGGACGCACTCCGCTGGAATTGTTCGATCCGACTGCCAAGGAGCCGACGCTGCTGCGCCACGGCGACCGCGTGCGCTTCGTCGCGGAAAGCGTGCGGACGTGATCACCGTCCTGCGCCCTGGCATCCTCGCATCGGTGCAGGACCTGGGGCGGCGCGGCCATCGCCAACTCGGCATTTGTCCGGGCGGCGCCCTGGACACGCTGGCGCTGACCCTGGCGAATCGGCTGGTCGGCAACCCCGACGGCGCGGCCGGCGTTGAAATCACCCTGGGCAACTGCGAATTTCGCTTCGAATCCCCCACGCGCATCGCCTTGGCCGGCGACGATTTTTCCGCACGCCTGGATGGCCGGCCGCTGTGGCCCTGCTGGAGCGTGCCGGTCGAGGCCGGGCAGACGCTCCGGCTGGGCGGCGCGAATGCGTCGGGCGGCAAGGCTGGCCTGCGCACCTGGCTGGCGGTGGCGGGTGGCATCGACGTGCCCTTGGTGCTGGGATCGCGCAGCACCGACCTGAAGGCCGGCTTCGGCGGCTTCGAAGGGCGGGCGTTGCGCAAGAACGACGAACTCGCCGTGGGCGCTTCCGCGCTGGATGATGCCCGGCGGACCCGTCGGCCGTTCGGCCTGCGCCCGCCCGCGTGGGCGGCCGGCGAGGGCGGCACGGAACCCATCACCCTGCGTGTCATGCAGGGCCCGGAGTACGAGCAGTTCCTGGTGGCGGCGCGGGCGGCGTTGTGGAGCGGGGAGTGGCGCATCACGACCCAGAGCAACCGCATGGGCAGTCGACTGGCGGGCACCGAGCTGAAGCGCCGGCGCCAGGCCGACATGCTTTCATCGGCCGTCATCCCTGGCACGATCCAGGTACCGCCGGCCGGCCAGCCGATCATCCTCATGGGCGATGCGCAGACCACCGGCGGCTATCCACGCATCGGCGTGGTCATCCGCGCCGACCTCTGGAAGCTTGCGCAGGCGCCGCTCAATGCGCGCTTGCGGCTGGTCGAGACAGATGCCGCGGGCGCGCGGGCCGCCTGGGACGCTCAGCAGCTCTATCTGCGGCAAGTCGCGCAAGGCCTCCTGGCGGCCGATTGGCCCTTGCAGACGTAGACTGAAAAGGTGCGAATCCTTCTGCGGCGCACGCATGTGCAACGAATCTCGGGGTGAGCGAAATGTCCATCGATCTGAATGCCGACCTGGGCGAAGGCTGCGACAACGACGAAGCGCTGATGGCGCTGGTAAGTTCGGCCAACATCGCTTGCGGCTGGCACGCGGGCGACGCCACGACCATGCGTCAATGCGTGCGCTGGGCGCTGAAGAATGGCGTGGCCATCGGCGCGCATCCGAGCTATCCGGATCGCGAGAACTTCGGGCGCAGCGAGATGAACCTGCCCGCCGACGACATCATCGCCGGCACGCTTTACCAGATCGGCGCGCTGGCGGCGATCGCGAGGGCGGAGGGTGCCACGTTGGCGCACGTCAAGCCGCATGGCGCGCTCTACAACCAGGCGGCGAAGGATCCGGCATTGGCGGATGCGCTGTGCGAGGCGGTCAGGCGCTTCGATCCGTCACTGCGGTTCTTCGGCCTCGCCGGCAGCGGAATGATCGCTGCGGCCCGTCGGGCCGGCCTGCAGCCGGTGGAAGAGGTATTTGCCGACCGCGGCTACAACGCCGACGGCAGCCTGGTCAGCCGGAAGCTGCCCGGCGCGCTGATCGAGGACGATGCCCTGGCAATGGCCCAGGCCATTTCGTTGGTACGAGACCACAGCGTGCGGGCCATCGATGGCAGCCTGGTGGCAGTGAATGCCCAGACCGTCTGCCTGCACGGCGACGGGCCCCACGCCCTGAAATTCGCAAGAAGCATCCGCGAAAAGCTGGCCGGAGAGGGCATCGCAATTCGTGCCGCATGTTGAAACAATGTGAACTATTTTTCTTTTTCCCGCACAAGGACGCGCTTTGGCACATAATGCCGCAGCTTTCCCGCACCTTGCTGCGGGTTGGCAAACGGTGATAGGTTGGTTTCGCGCCACAGCGGGTTTTGTTTGTTGTGATTCTGGGACTCCATCGCTTTTGTTTCTTGTTATTTGAGGAGTCCAAAAAATGGGCAAAAAACTGTACGTGGGCAATCTTGCCTATTCGATCCGTGACAACGACCTGGAACAGGCCTTCGGCCAGTACGGTGCTGTCGCCAGCGCCAAGGTCATGATGGAACGCGACACCGGTCGCTCCAAGGGTTTCGGCTTTGTCGAGATGGGCAGCGATGCGGAAGCGCTCGCAGCCATCGAAGGCATGAACGGCCACGCACTCGAAGGCCGTAGCCTGACGGTGAACGAAGCTCGCCCGATGGAACCGCGCCCCTCGGGTGGTTTCGGTGGCGGCGGCGGCCGTAGTGGTGGCGGCGGCGGCGGTTACGGCGGTGGCGGCGGCGGTTACGGCGGCGGCGGCGGTGGCCGCAGCGGTGGTGGCGGCGGCTACGGTGGTGGCGGCAGCGGCGGTGGTGGCTACGGCGGCGGCAACAGCCGCGGCGGCTACTAAGCACTCGCTGCTTTGAATAAAAAAGGCTCCCTTGGGAGCCTTTTTTGCGTCTGGCCAAGTTAAGTGCCGCAGACAGTGCTGTAGCCAGGCGGGCCGATCCGACGCAGTGATGTGTTTGATTGCGGGCCGTATCAGTCGACGAGCCGGTCCAGCCAGGCGCCCAGCGATGCGTTGACGAGCGCCGGCTTTTCCATGGTCAGCATGTGGCCGCAGTCCGGCAACCACACAAGCTCGGCACCGGGCGCCAGTGCCGCTATCTCGCGCGAGCAGTCGGGTGGTGTCAGGCGGTCGGCGTCGCCGCACATCACCAGCACCGGGCAACGCAGCCGGGGCAATTGCTCGCGCGCGTCGGGGCGCTTCATCAGGGCGCGGTTCTGGTTGATCAACTGCTGCGCGCCGGCGTCCAGCATCATGTGCAGGTAGCGAGCCACCATCGCCTTGTCGGCGGCTTGCGTGGGGTGGAACGCGAACATCACGTTGGGCTCGATCACGCTGCGCACGTCGCCGCGCTGGAACAGCTCGATCGCGGCCTCGCGCAGTGCGCGCATGTCGGGTGTTTCAGGGCGTGGATTGGTGCCGAGGAGCGCCAAGCCCTGGATGCGTTCTGGCGCCTGGCGCGCGGCTTCCATCGCGATCATGCCGCCCATCGAGGCGCCGCAAAGCACCAGCGGGCCTTCGTGCGCTTCCAGTACGTCGCGCGCCATTTCCTCGATCGTCGCGAAGCGCATGTGGGCGTCGCTCACCGCCGGCGCCATGTGGCTGGGGAGCGCGGGCCACTGGTCTTGCCACAGGCGGTCGTCGCAGGCGAGGCCGGGAAGCAGGACGAGTTGAGGCATGTCGAGGGGGTTGGCAGGAATGGCAATGCGAGGTTGCCAACGATTCTGGCATCGACACAGGTTTGAAGCGTGCGAATGGGACAATGCGAGTACGCACTATGCAAATTTCTACCAACCTGATCCTGATCCGCCACGGCGAGACCGACTGGAACCGCGAGCTGCGCTTCCAGGGCCACGTCGATGTGCCACTCAACGACATGGGCCATGAGCAGGCCCGCCGGCTCGGGCTGCGGCTGGCCGGGGAGCCGATCCAGCAGGTGATCAGCAGCGACCTGATGCGCGCGCAGCAGACGGCGACGCCGGCGGCGCAGCAGCTCAAGCTGCCGATCGTGACCACCGTCGGCTTGCGCGAGCAGCACTTCGGCGTGGCCGAGGGGCTGCGCGCCGACGAGATCCGCGCGCTGCATCCGCGTGCCTGGGAGCAGTGGCTCGAATTCCGCGAGGAGAACTCGATGCCCGAGGGTGAATCGGCGCTTGCCTTCCATGCGCGCATCATGGAGGCGCTGGGCCGTATCGCGACGACCTACGGCGGTCAGAACGTGCTGGTCGTGACGCATGGCGGCGTGCTCGACATGGTGTGGCGCACCGCCAGGGGCATGAGCCTCAGCGGTCCCCGGCAGAGCGAGATTCCAAACGCCGGGGTCAACCGCATCCGGCTGGCCGATGCCTCGCAACCGACGCGCATCGAGATCCTCGAGTGGGCCGATGCAGGGCACCTGAAGGACCTGCCGCCGCAGCCGACCTACGACCAGCGGCGCCATCTCGCGCCCACGCCCACGGTCAAGCCCGCGACAGACGCCGGCTGATTTCTTTCGGCGTCTTGATGAGGGGGCCGTCGGTGGTTTCCAGGTGGGCGCACAGGAACTGCTCGCTGCCCGCCAGCAACCCGCGGTAGAGCAACTCGCACAGTTCGCGTGCGCGCAGGCCGGGCCAATCGGCCCGTAGCAGGGCGGCCGGCAGGTTGGGGTCGCGCAGCAACACGCGGCGGTATTCGTGGATCAGCAGCGTGCGCAGGAAGAAGGCTTCAGCCTGGGTCAATGCGTCCAGCAACGCCACGGCCGGCTCGAAACGGGCAATGAACTGTTGCCATGCCTGCTCGACCTTCGAAAGCTTGAAGGTGTCGTGCATGAGGGCTTGCAGCGGCTTGCGGCCGTAGTCGTCGAGGCTTTGCGCACTGAGTACGGCGACCCGGTCTTCCGCCTTGGCGGCGCGCAGTATTTCCTGCAGTGATTGATGGTCCACATGCGGGTGCGCAAAGATGCCGGGCGAGAGCTGGCCAAAGCTCTCCCACAGCAGTTCGCGCTTCAGGTGCTGGCGCATGCTGGCGCGCATGCCAGTTTCCAGCAGCACCAGCGTCCAGCGGCCGTCCCAAGTGGGCAGGTTGAATTCGTAGATGCGCCGATCGGCATGCCGCACGCGCTGCAGGCCGATGTCCGACAGGCCGTAGTAGCTGCGGCGCCCGATGCGCGTGGCGGTGAACCAGTCGTCCGCGGTGAGCCGGAATGCACTGGTTCGCACCAGCCGCGACGAGATGCCGAAAGGCTCGGACAGCGCGATCAGGTTGCCCAGCCAGACCGATTGCCGACGGGGCGCGATCGCATCGCCGTAGATGGTGATCAACACGGAGTTGGAGCGCATGACCAGCCCTCGGCGCAGCTTCGCGACGCGGGGGGAAATCTGTGCTTCGAGCTTTGCGGGAGGCATGGCGTGCTCCTGAAGTGATACACAGCCTTCGATTGTATGAGTCCATTTGTATCACTACCATTCATTTCAGTTGGCCATTTCGCTGCGCGCACCCGCGACGCATGAAACCGGCGAGCACCGCGAAGCCCGTTCGTGGGCACCCGCGGAACCGGCTTTGCCGGGCCTCCGGGTGCGCCCCCTTGAGGGGGGAGGCGCCGCAGGCGCATTCGGGGGTGGGCATATCAACGACACGATGAATGGAGACAGGCATGTACGCACAACTCGTCGAGACGGGTGCACAGGCAGTCAGGACGCTGGAGGAAATGTCGCCGCAGGAGCGCGCATTTCAGGAGCGGATCGACGCCAGCATCAAGGTCGAACCCAAGGACTGGATGCCCGAGGGCTACCGCAAGACGCTCATCCGCCAGATATCGCAGCACGCGCATTCCGAATACGTCGGCATGCTGCCCGAGGCCAACTGGATCTCGCGGGCCCCGACGCTGCAGCGCAAGGCCATCCTCATGGCCAAGGTGCAGGACGAAGCTGGTCACGGCCTCTACCTCTACAGCGCGGTCGAGACGCTGGGCGTGACACGCGACCAGACCTACCTCGACCTGCTGTCGGGCAAGGCCAAGTACTCGAGCATCTTCAACTACCCCACGCTGACCTGGGCCGACATCGGCGCCATTGGCTGGCTGGTCGATGGCTCGGCCATCGTCAACCAGGTGCCGATCTGCCGCTGCTCCTACGGACCGTATGCCCGCGCGATGGTGCGGGTGTGCAAGGAGGAGTCCTTCCACCAGCGCCAGGGCTTCGAGATCATGCACACGCTGTGCCGCGGCACGGCGGCGCAGAAGGCGATGGCACAGGATGCGCTGAACCGCTGGTGGTGGCCTTCCATCGCGATGCACGGCCCGGCGGACGACCAGTCCGTGAACAGCGCGCAGTCGATGGCCTGGAAGATCAAGTCGCAGACCAACGACGCGCTGCGCCAGAAGTTCATCGACCAGACCGTGCCGCAGGCCGAGTTCCTCGGCCTGACCATTCCCGACGCCGACCTGAAGTGGAACGAGGAACGCGGTCACTACGACTACGGCCCGATCGACTGGGAAGACTTTTTCAACGTGGTGCGCGGCAAGGGCCCGTGCAACCAAGAGCGCCTGGCCGCTCGCAACAAGGCATGGAACGAAGGCGCATGGTTCCGGGAGGCCATGCAGGCCTATGCGGACCAGCAGGAACAACCCGATGAACTGAAGGCGGCATGACATGAACTCCGAACAGAAAACCCGACGCGAATGGCCCCTGTGGGAAATCTTCATTCGCAGCCAGCACGGTCTCGCGCACAAGCATGTGGGCAGCCTGCATGCAGTGGATGGCGCCAGCGCCGTCCAGCATGCCCGCGACGTCTACACGCGGCGCAATGAAGGCGTGAGCATCTGGGTCGTGCGTGCGGCCGACGTGCTGGCCAGCAGCCCCGGCGACAAGGAAGCGCTGTTCGATGCAGCGCAGAGCAAGGTGTACCGCCACCCGACCTTCTTCCCCATGCCCGACGGCGTGGAACACATCTGACGGCCGGCGCATGAACACCAAACTCGAATACCTGCTGCGCATGGGCGACAACTGCCTGGTGCTGTCGCAGCAACTGGCGGCCTGGTGCGGCCATGGGCCGGCGCTGGAGGAAGACCTCGCGCTGACCAACGTGGCGCTGGACCTGCTGGGCCAGGCACGCATGTGGCTGACGCTGGCGGGCGAGGAAGAGGGGCTGGGCCGCGACGAGGACGCGCTTGCCTACTTCCGCGACGGCAATGAATTCCGCAACCTGCTGCTGGTGGAGCAACCCAACGGCCACTATGGCAACACGGTGGCGCGGCAGTTCCTGTTCGATGCCTGGCACATGCATGCGCTGGCCGGACTGGCCGGGTCGAGCGACGCGCGCATCGCGGAGATCGCGCAGAAGTCGGTGAAGGAGGTGCGCTATCACTTCGAACGCAGCGCCGGCTTGATGATCGCGCTGGGTCGCGGCACGCCGGAAAGCCATGCCCGCATGCAGGCGGCGGTGGAACTGCTCTGGCCGTATGCCAACGAATGGTTCGAGTCCGATGCGGTGGACGAGGCCTGCGCCGCAGCGGGCGTGGCGCCGGCGGCGCCTTCGCTCGCCGCACCTTGGCGCGCGAGTGTCGAGGCCGTGCTGAGCCGTGCGACTCTTGCGATGCCCGGCTACATCGGCCATCAGCGCGGCGGCAAGCGTGGCGTGCACACGGAGCATCTGGGTCATCTGCTGACCGATCTGCAGTTCGTGCAGCGCACCTATCCGGGAGCCCAGTGGTGAGCGCCGTGATGGCGGCGCCGCAGGAACAGGTCTCGCGCGACTCGGTGCTGGCCTGGCTCGGCGAGGTGATGGACCCGGAAGTGCCTGTGGTCTCGGTGGTCGATCTTGGGCTGATACGCGATGTCGAATGGAAGGATGGTTCGCTGGTCGTCACCGTGACGCCGACCTACTCGGGCTGCCCGGCCACCGAGGTCATCGCCCAGTCGATCCGCGATGCCGTGCAGGCGCGCGGCGTGGAGCGCGTGCAGGTGCGTACGCAGCTCGCACCCGCATGGACCACGGACTGGATGAGCGCCAAGGGCCGCGACGCACTGCACGCCTATGGCATCGCGCCGCCGGTGGCGCACGCCGCTGCGGCCGATGGCACGCAGGCCATCGACATCAGCGCGTTGCTGGCCCGGCGCGTCGTCGTGCCGTGCCCGCAATGCAACTCGCGCAAGACGCGCCTGTTGTCGCAATTCGGCTCGACCGCCTGCAAGGCGCTCTACCAGTGCAACGACTGCCTGGAACCCTTCGACTATTTCAAGGCGCACTGATGACCCCTCAATTCCATTCCCTCCAGGTCAGCCACGTCGAGCAGGCGACCCGCGACGCAGTGGCCGTGACCTTCGCCGTGCCGGAGCACCTGGACGACACTTTCTCGTACGTGCAGGGCCAGTACCTCACGCTGCGCACGCGGCTCGACGGTGAAGAGCTGCGCCGCTCGTATTCGATCTGCTCGGCCGTGCAGGACCGGCGCCTGCGGGTGGCCATCAAGCGCGTGTCGGGCGGTGCGTTCTCCAACTGGGCGGCGGAGAACCTGCGGCCGGGCAGCGCCATTGAAGTCATGCCGCCGCAGGGCCACTTCCACATGGCGCTGCAGCCCGATGCTCAGCGGCATGTCGTGGCCTTCGCATCCGGCAGCGGCATCACGCCGGTGCTCTCCATCATCAAGACCACCTTGCTGGCCGAACCGGAGACCAGCGTGACGCTCGTCTACGGCAACCGCTCGTCGAGCGGCGTGATGTTCAAGGAAGAACTCGAGGACCTGAAGGACAGCTACCTCGGCCGTTTCAACCTGGTCTGGATCATGAGCCGCGAGTCGCAGGACATTCCGCTGTTCAACGGCCGCATCGACCATGAGAAGTGCAGCCAGCTGCTCACGCACTGGATCGACCCGGCCGGCATCGACGCTGCCTTCATATGCGGCCCGGAAGACATGATGCTGGCCACCTCGCAGGCCCTGCAGGACCATGGTGTCGACAAGTCGCGCATCAAGGTCGAGCTGTTCGGCAGCGCCCCGAAGGACGGCAAGCTGCGCATGACGCGTGCCCCGGTCGAAGGCAGCGACCAGTGCGAAGTGGAGGTCGTGGTCGACGGCACGCGGCGCAGCTTCTTCATGCGCAAGAACACCGACAACCTGGTCGACGCCGGCATCAAGGCCGGGCTGGAGATGCCGTACTCGTGCAAGGGCGGCGTGTGCTCCACCTGCCGCGCGAAGGTGGTGCAGGGCGAAGTCGACATGGACATCAACTTCGCACTCGAGGACTACGAGGTGGCGCGCGGCTTCGTCCTGTGCTGCCAGAGCTATCCGGTCACCGACAAGCTGGTCATCGACTTCGACCAGGAACACGCCCACAACTGAAGCCTGTTGCCGGGGCCCGTCCGCGTGCGCGCGTGGGCCCGGCAACGCATCCGCGCCAGACAAGCGACCCCACCCATTCGACGAGATACAAGAACCATGACCGTGCACACCACTCCCACCGATCTGCTCGACCCGATCGAGCGCGCCAGCCGCGACGAGATCGCCGCCCTGCAATTGAAGCGCCTCAAGGCCACGCTGCAGAACGTCTACGACAACGTGCCGCACTACCGCCAGGCCTTCGATGCCAAGGGCGTCCACCCCGACGACCTGAAGACGCTGGCAGACCTGGGCAAGTTTCCCTTCACGACCAAGAAGGACCTGCGCGACAACTATCCCTTCGGGTTGTTCGCGGTGCCGCAAAGCCAGGTCTCGCGCATCCATGCGTCGTCGGGCACCACGGGCAAGCCGACGGTGGTGGGCTACACGATGAATGACATCAGCAATTGGGCCGACCTGGTGGCGCGATCCATTCGCGCCGCGGGCGGACGTGCCGGCGACGCGATGCACATCGCCTATGGCTACGGCCTGTTCACGGGCGGGCTGGGTGCGCACTACGGCGCCGAGCGACTGGGCTGCACGGTGATCCCCATGAGCGGCGGACAGACCGAGAAGCAGGTGCAACTGATCCAGGACTTCAAGCCGCGCCTCATCATGGTCACGCCGTCGTACATGCAGGTGATCCTGGAGGAGTTCGCGCGCCAGGGCATCGACCCGCGCGAGAGCTCCCTGAAGATCGGCATCTTCGGCGCCGAGCCATGGACCGAAGGCATGCGCCGCGACATCGAGGTTCAGGCCGGCATCGACGCGGTGGACATCTACGGGCTCTCCGAAGTCATGGGGCCGGGCGTGGCCAGCGAGTGCGTCGAGTCGAAGGACGGGCCGGTGATCTGGGAGGACCATTTCTACCCGGAGGTGATCGATCCCGAGACTGGCGAAGTGCTGCCCGATGGCGAGGAGGGCGAACTGGTCTTCACCTCGCTGACCAAGGAGGCCTTCCCGGTGATCCGCTACCGCACGCGCGACCTCACACGGCTGATGCCGCCGACGTCGCGCGCCTTCCGGCGCATCGGCAAGATCGTCGGCCGTTCGGACGACATGCTCATCATCCGCGGCGTCAACGTGTTCCCGACGCAGATCGAGGAGCTGGTGCTCAAGCACGGCAAGCTGTCGTCGCTCTACCAGATGATCGTCACGCGCCAGGGCCTGCTCGACGAGGTCGAGGTGCTGGCGGAACTGCAGCCGGGCGCGGCCGACATGCCGTCCGGCGAAGTGGCCGAGACCGCCCGCTGGCTGCAGCAGCGCATCAAGACGATGGTCGGCATCAGCACCCGCGTGACGGTGCAGGCGCCGGATTCGATCGAGCGCACCCAGACCGGCAAGGCGCGCCGCGTGATCGACAACCGTCCGCGCGCCTGATTGCTGCAACGGCGCCCGCGCGCCCGTGTCCGGCCTCGGCGGCCTGCGGGCGCAGCGCAAGTTGCAGGAACCGTGCGTGCGAAGATTGGAGAATGGCGCGGCCGATCATCCCGTTCTCGTCGCTGTGTGGACGCGAGGCGGCCGGTGGCCAGGGCACGGCGTCGCAAGAGACCGCCTTCGAGGCGGCGAACAAACAAGGAGGCACAAGAATGAACTGGGTAACCATTGCCGCGGACCCGTCCGCATGTCGGTTGAAGCCGGGGAAACGGCAGTCGCGCATTCCCCGTCGCAGCTTGAAGGTTCGCGCCGCATTCCCGGCCTGACCCGCCCGTTGATGCGCGCGTTGCCACTCGGCGTCCAGGGCCGCAACGATTCATGTTGCACGCGGCAGCGGCGGACGGTCCGATGCCGATGCGATTCGCAAACGCCCCCACTTCAATTCCCAAAATGCAGATTGCGCAAATCGCGCGCCTGATCCAGAACTTGCCCTTCTTCCAGGGGCTGGACGAAGACGTGCTCGCCAAGCTGGCCCATGAGGCGCGCGTGCTGCGCGTGCAGAAACGAGAAGTCATCTTCCGCAAGGGAGACCCCTGTTGCGGCAGCTACATCATTGCCTACGGCCGTGTCCGCCAGTCGCTGTTCACCGGCCAGGGCGTTGAAAAGCCGCTGCGGGTGGTCGAGGCCGGCGGCGGCTTTGGCGACGCCACGCTGCTGCGCGACCTCGCGCACAACACGACGGCCATCGCGCTCGAGGACTCCGCGCTGGTCTATGTGCCCAAGGCCACCGTGCTGGCGTTGCTGCACGCCGACCCGCAGCTGACCTTGCGCCTGCTTTGCAGCCTGGCAGGTCGACTGCATCAGGCGGCCTCCGATATCGACGAGTTCTTCATGCACCCGCCGGGTGCGAGGCTGGCCAGCTACCTGTTGCGGCTGGTGCCGCCCAATGGCACAGGCGTGAGCCGCGTTCAACTCTCTCTGCACAAGCACCTGATGGCCGCACAGTTGAACCTGACGCCGGAAACCCTGTCGCGCTACTTCCGGGAGTTCTGCAAGCTGGGGCTGATCGAACTGCAAGGCAACAGCGTGACCATCCTGGATGTGCACAGGTTGAGCCAGCACGCGGCGGACAAAAAATAATCGGCAGTCGAATCATCGAACTGCCGATTGGAAACACCCTTTAGGAAGGGTTTGTTCTTCTTCCCGGAAAAACGAGCCGGATTACAGCTTGATCCAGATGTGCTCTTCCACCGACTGGAACACGCCTTCCGGAGCGACGGGAATCTTGGCGTTGTTGGCGGGGTCCATCGTGGCCATTTTCAGCTTTTCCAGGGCAGCCATGTTCTCGAAGGTTTCCAGCATCACCACCTGGCCGGCAGGACCGCCAAAGCGCGCGTAGACCTGGGCATGCAGGGCATAGACCTGGTTGACGGCTTCGCAGCGCTTCTTGGCGTAGACCATTGCGTCCTGCTGGTGGCCAGCGTGCGGGGTGCCGATACGGGTGAACATCACAGTCATTCTTGTACTCCTTGATATTGGTTTAATGAACGATCATCCAGATTTGCGGTGACCGGGCGTGATCCTAAGGATGAATGTTTTCGTTTGAGTTGCCCGGCGGCGCCAACTTCAAGAATCTTGATTTCAGTCAAGGAAATTCGCGCGAGGCCAGGAGTTCAGGGTCAATCCGGATTCCATCCGCACTGATTGCCATGCCGGCGAAAGTGATGCACAAGAGCGGGTTGTGTGAGTACTTTCGGTGACCTAGCATTCGCCATGCAGTGAGCAGGCCACAAGGCTTGTTCACCCGCGATCTCTGTTAGCAGTGTGAACAGGCCCTCCAGAACAATGCCCGCGCAGCAATTGCCTCCCGATGCACCGGCCAAGGCCGCCGCAATCCGCTACGCCAGGACCCTGACGCGCGACGCCGGGGAGCATGCCGCCAGCCTGAGCGCGTGGGATCAGCACTATGAACAGCTCTCGGCTGGGCGCTACGAGGGCTGCCTGGAAGAGTTCCATATCGGACCGGTGCAGATCTTCCGCGAACAATCCAACCAGGCCGTGCTGCAGGGTGGGCGTCCGCGCGCGAACACCATCTCCGTGGCGCTGACGTTGGCCACCCAAGTGGCGGGCTGGTACTGCGGGCATGAGATTGGCGAGGGCCGCGTATTTGCCCTCAGCTCGGATCGCGAGTTCGACCTCGTCGCCGGCGCCGGCATGGCGCTGGTCGGGGTCTGCGTCGACACGGCGGAGCTCGCCAAGCGCGCGGCCATCCTGCACGGCCGGGAGTTGCCGCTGAGCCTGCCCGGCCCGTCGCTCATCAGCCGGCCGACGATGCATCGGGACGCGCTGGCCCTGCTGGTCGACAGCGCCATGTCGCTGGTGCGTGACCGGCCCGCGACCCTTGCCGATGGGGCGCTGCGCAACCGGCTGGCGGAATCGCTCACCGATGCGGTGCTCGAGAGCATCGCACCGGACTGCATCGAGTCGGGCCTGCTTCCGGGCGCCGCCGCGCGCCGGCAGATCGTGGCGACCGCGCGGGAGTACATGCGCAGCCATGCGGACGAGCCCATCTCGGTGCCGGACCTGTGCGTGGCCACCGGCGCGTCACGCCGCGCATTGCAGTACGCGTTCGAGAACGTGGTTCAGCTGAGCCCGGTGACCTACCTGCGCGTCATGCGGCTCAACCGCGTGCGCAGCGAACTCCAGGCGCGGCACGGCGACACGGTCGGTGACGTGGCGGCGCGCTGGGGCTTCTGGCACCCGTCGCGCTTTGCGGCGGAATACCGCGAGCTGTTCGGCGAACTTCCCTCGGTCACGCGCATGCGATTCGCGTCCATGCCGCCGGAGCCGATGCGGCGGCACTGAGAAGGGGCGATCGAGCCCCCAGGGCCGGGCCACGCCCGCCCCCGCGGGGAATCACCTCGAGATGGCAAAGCCACATCGACTCGAGAGCCCATGCCCGCGGCCGGGCGTGCGGGTTATCCCTCCCCGAGGCCTTGCCAAAAGTGGATAACGCCGTGGCCCCCCGCGGCCCTAACCTTCGTCGCGCTGTCACCTCCGACCGACTGACGACCAGGAATCCACCATGCAAGACGTACCCACTTCACTCGCACTGCGCACCACCGGCCCGCGGCTGCGGCCGATCGGCCGGGCCATCGCCCTGGTCCTTGGCGCCTGCGCCATCGGCGCGGCCACGATGGGGTCGATGCCCGCGATGGCCCACGGCGGCGCGGCCCACATGGTGCCGATGACGAAGACGCTGGAAGACTTCGGCGCCAGCGTGCGCTTCGACCGCTTCTCCAACGTCTACACCATCAACCGCAACGGCACGCTGGTGCGCGTCAAGCCCGGCTCCAGGGAGGCGCTGGTCAACGGTCAGCCCCTGCAACTCGACGTGCCGGTGGTGATGCGCAAGGGCGCGCCGTACGTGTCGCACGATTTCATCAACCAGGTGTTCCAGTCGAACCTGGACAAGACCTTCGTCATCGAGCGCAAGGCCAGCCCGCTCAACCCGCTGACGGAGGCCGAGATCACGGCCACGGTGGACGTGCTCAAGGCCTCGGGCAAGTACCAGCCGGGCTACCGCTTCACCGAGATCAGCCTGAAGACGCCGCCCAAGGACCAGGTGTGGTCCTATGCCCTCGGCGGCCAGCCGGTCCAGGCGCCGCGGCAGGCCAACTTCGTGATCCTGGACGGCAAGAAGGTCATCGAAGGCACGGTGGACCTGGCCGCGCGCAGCCTGACGAACTGGAAGCCCATCGAAGGCGCGCACGGCATGGTGCTGCTGGACGACTTCGAGACGGTGCAGAAGGTCATCGAGGCCAGCCCCGAATACGCGCAGGCGCTGGCCAAGCGCGGCATCAACGACGTGAAGAAGGTCTACGCCACGCCGCTCACGGTGGGTTACTTCGACGGCAAGGATGGCCTGAAGCAGGAAGACCGGCTCTTGAAGGTGGTCAGCTATGCCGACGTCGGCGACGGCAACACCTGGGCACACCCCATCGAGAACCTGGTGGCCGTGGTCGACCTGGAGCAGAAGAAGATCATCAAGATCGAGGACTCGGGCGTCATCCCCGTGCCGATGAAGGCCACGCCCTATGACGGCCGCGACCGCGCGTTGACGGCCCCGCCCAAGCCGCTGGAGATCACCGAGCCCGAGGGCAAGAACTACACGATCACCGGCAACACGCTGCACTGGCGCAACTGGGATTTCCACATGCGGCTGGACTCGCGCGTGGGCATGATGCTCTCGACCGTCACCTACAACGACAAGGGCACCAAGCGCAAGATCATGTACGAGGGCTCGCTCGGCGGCATGATCGTGCCCTACGGCGACCCGGATGTCGGCTGGTACTTCAAGGCCTACCTCGACTCGGGCGAGTACGGCATGGGCACGCTGACCTCGCCGATCGTGGCCGGCAAGGATGCGCCGATGAACGCCGTGCTGCTCGACGCCACGCTGGCCGACTTCACCGGCAAGGCCTACAAGATCCCGAACGCGATGGCCGTGTTCGAGCGCTATGCCGGCCCCGAGTTCAAGCACAACGAGATGGGCAAGTACACCGTCAGCACCGAGCGGCGCGAACTGGTGGTGCGCTGGATCAGCACGGTCGGCAACTACGACTACATCTTCGACTGGGTCTTTGCCGAGAACGGCACCATCGGCATCAATGCCGGCGCCACCGGCATCGAGGCGGTCAAGGGCGTGAAGTCGCGCACCATGCAGGACCCGACGGCGGCCGAGGACACGCGCTACGGCACCTTGCTCGACCACAACATCGTCGGCACCACGCACCAGCACATCTACAACTTCCGGCTCGACCTCGACGTCGACGGCGAGAAGAACTCGCTGACCGAAGTCGACCCGGTGGTCGTGCCGAACACCCGCGGTGGACCGCGCACCAGCGCCATGGAAACGGTGACGCGCACCGTGGCGACCGAGCAGAAGGCCGCGCAGAAGTTCGACGCGGCCACCATCCGGCTGCTGAGCAATCCGGCGCGCAGCAACAAGGTCGGCAACCCCGTGTCCTACCAGCTGATTCCCTATGCAGGCGGCACGCATCCGATCGCCAAGGGCGCCAACTTCGCCAAGGACGAATGGATCAACCACCGCCTGAGCTTCATGGACCGCCAGCTCTGGGTCACCCGCTACAACCCCGACGAGCTGTTCCCCGAGGGCAAGTACCCCAACCGCTCCAACAAGGACACCGGTCTCGGCGAATTCGTCGCCGACGACCAGTCCATCGAGAACGCCGACGACGTGGTGTGGCTCACCACCGGCACCACCCACGTGGCGCGTGCCGAGGAGTGGCCGATCATGCCGACGGAGTGGGTCAACGTGCTGCTCAAGCCGTGGAACTTCTTCGACGAAACGCCGACGCTGGGGCTGAACGCGCCTGCAGCCAAGGCCAAGTAAACCCACCAGGACCCCAGGATGCAAGACGATCAAACGCAAGCAACGAGCGGCAGCGATTCATCACGTGGAACCCAGCGCCGCGACTTTCTCAAGCTGGGTGCGGCAGCACTGGCTGCGCCCCTGGGCGTGATGGCGCAATCCGCGCACGCCGCCGCCAAGGGCGCTGGCGAGATCACCGGCTTGACGGCGATCCAGCTCTCGCAGGCGATCCAGTCGCGCAGCGTCTCGTGCGTGGAGGTCATGACGGCCTACCTCGCGCAGATCGACCGCTTCAATCCGAAGGTCAATGCAATCGTCTCGCTGCAGGCGCGCGACGGCTTGCTGGCGCAGGCCACCGAGCGTGACGCGCAGCTGGCCAGCGCCACCAAGGCGGGCCAGCGCGTGGGCTGGATGCATGGCTTTCCGCAGGCGCCGAAGGACCTGACGAACACGGCCGGCATCGTCACGACCCAAGGCTCGCCGATCCTGAAGAACAACGTGCCCAAGACCGACTCGATCATCGTCGAGCGGGTCCGCAAGGCCGGCGCGGTGCTGGTCGGCAAGACCAACACGCCGGAGTTCGGCCTGGGTTCGCACACCTACAACACGGTGTTCGGCACCACGCTCAACGCCTACGACACCAGCAAGAGCGCGGGCGGCAGCAGTGGCGGCGCGGCCGTCTCGCTGGCCCTGAACATGCTGCCCGTGGCCGACGGCAGCGACATGATGGGTTCGCTGCGCAACCCCGCGGCATGGAACAACGTCTACGGCTTCCGGCCTTCCCTGGGCCGCGTGCCTTTCGGCCCGACCAGCGAGGTCTTCCTGCAGCAACTCGGCTACGAAGGGCCGATGGGACGCAACGTGGCCGACCTGGCCATGCTGCTGTCGGTGCAGGCGGGCTACGATGCGCGCACGCCGCAGTCCATCGACCAGGACCCGGCGATGTTCGCCAAGCCGTTGCAGAAGGACTTCAAGGGCGTGCGCGTCGGCTGGCTCGGCGACTTCAACGGCTACCTGCCGATGGAACCGGGCGTCATGGACACCTGTATCCAGGCCCTCAAGAACTTCGAGGCCATCGGCTGCAAGGTCGAGGCGGTGCAACCCGACTTCCCGATGGAGAAGCTCTGGAGCACCTGGCTTTCGATGCGCGGCTTCGTCATCGCGGGCGTGGCCGGCGGCTTGTATGCCGACCCCAAGCTGCGCGCCATGATGAAGCCCGAGGCCATCTGGGAAGTCGAGAACGGCCTGAAGCTTTCTGGCGCGGACGTGTTCAAGGCGGGGGTCGATCGGTCGAGCTGGTATCAGGCGCTGAACAACCTGTTCAAGACCTACGACTACCTGGTGCTGCCGTCGGCGCAGGTGTTCCCTTTCGACGCCAAGCTCGACTGGCCCAAGAGCATCAACGGCAAGCCGATGGACACCTACCACCGCTGGATGGAAGTGGTGGTGGGCGGCACGCTCGCCGGCCTGCCGGTCCTCAACGTACCCGCCGGCTTCGGTTCGAACGGATTGCCCATGGGCCTGCAAGTCATGGGACGCGCGCAAGCGGACCTCGCGGTGCTGCAGGTCGGGCATGCCTATGACCAGGCGAGCGGCTACACCTCGCGGCGCAGTCCGCTGCTGGGTTGAACAGCAGTTCACCCGACCTGAGCACTTCATCAACAAAACCTAAATGTAGGGACAAGACAATGCATCAAGCCACCATGACCATCGGCGGCCGCGCCGTCGCCGGCGCCGGCACCTTCGAGGTCCGCAATCCATCGACCGGGCAAGTGATCGGCACCGCGCCCAACGGCTCCAGCGCGGACCTGGACGCGGCCGTCGCCGCCGCGCATGCCGCCTTCCAGAGCTGGTCGCAGAAGTCCGACGCCGAGCTGGCCGAGGCCTGCGTCGCGGTCACGAACAAGATCAACGCGCATGCCGAAGAACTGGCCGTGCTGCTCACGCAGGAACAAGGCAAGCCGCTGAACGGCATGGGCTCGCGCTTCGAGGTCGGCGGCGCCGGCGCGTGGTCCGGCTACACGGCGGGGCTGTCGCTGCCGATGCGCGTCCTGCAGGACAACGAGCAAGGCCGCATCGAACTGCATCGCAAGCCCCTGGGCGTGGTCGGTTCCATCACGCCGTGGAACTATCCGGTGCTGATCGCCGTGTGGCATGTGTTGCCCGCGCTGCGCACCGGCAACACGGTGGTCATCAAGCCATCGCCCTTCACGCCGCTGGCCACCTTGCGCATGGTCGAGTTGCTCAACGAGGTGCTGCCGCCCGGCGTGATCAACAGCGTCAGCTGCGACGACAAGACCTCCAACCTGGGCGCCCAGATGTCGGCGCACCCGGTCATCCGCAAGATCGTCTTCACCGGCTCCACCGGCACCGGCAAGCGCGTCATGGCGTCCGCCGCGGAAACGCTCAAGCGCCTCACCCTGGAGCTGGGTGGCAACGATGCCGGCATCGTGCTGCCCGACGCCGACCCCAAGGCCATTGCAGAAGGCCTGTTCTGGGGCGGCTTCATCAACAACGGCCAGACCTGCGCCGCGATGAAGCGCCTGTATGTGCACGACAGCATCCATGACGATGTCTGCGAGCACTTGGTGGCCTACGCGCGCAACGTGAAGATGGGCGACGGCATGGACGAGACGAGCATGCTGGGCCCGATGCAGAACCGCCCGCAGTTCGACATCGTCTCGCGCCTGGTGGCCGATGCGAAGAAGAAGGGCGAGGTGCTGATCGGCGGCGAGCCGGGCGACGGGCTGTTCTTCCCGGCGACGATCATTGCCGGGCTCAAGAACGGCGATTCCCTGGTCGACACCGAACAGTTCGGCCCCGCGCTTCCCGTCATCCGCTATTCCGACGTCAACGAAGCCGTCCGCGCCGCCAATGACAGTCACAACGGCCTGGGCGGTTCGGTGTGGTCGAGCGACATCGACCATGCCAAGCGCATCGCCCTGCGCATGGAAACCGGCTCGGTGTGGATCAACAAGCACGGCGCCATCCAGCCCAACGCGCCATTCGGTGGCGTCAAGCTGTCGGGCGTGGGCTCCGAGTTCACCGAAGACGGCATGAAGGAATACACCGACGGCCAGGTGATCTTCAGCTGAAGAAGGTGTGAAGCTCTCTACTGCGGCCACCGATCTCGGGTCTGCGGTGTTGGCTCCGGCATGACAAGCGCTTCGCGCAGTTGTCAGCCTCTGCCGCAACTTCGTTGTCACCGTACTTGACGCCGGTTCCGCTCCGCGAGCCGGCCTCGGCGCCCTCGCTACGAAATCTTCACACCTTCTGGCGCGAATTTGGCGGGCAGGGCGCTGCCCCGATGGAGTCAGCCCGCCTCGTCGGCGGCCGGTTCTTCCGGTTTCTCCAGCTTCTTGTTGCGCACCTGCCGGATCATCGCTTCGCCTTCCACGTCCTTGCCGTCGGAGGGCACCGATTCTTCCTGGGTGATTTCCGGCTCTTCGTTGTCGCCGGGCTTGGTGCGTGACGATTCGCTGGGGCTCATGGCAGTCTCCTGGTAGTAGACCGCCAGACTGCGTGCGTTCCCGAGGGTGGCGCCTCGGCGGAACGCTTCATGCGCCGTCAGCCTGCGCCGACGCCGGGCAGGCCCAGGTCCCGGTAGACCGCGTCGGCCTGCCGGCGCAGGCGGAGCGACTCCGGCTGCCCGTTCAATTGCCGTTGCAGCATCCCCTGGGCGCCGGTGAGCGCGGTCGTGGTGGCGCTGCGCACCAGCGCATCGAGATAGACCTGCTCGAACAGGTCGCGCTGGGCATGGCTGCCGCCGATCTCGATCAGCCGGGGCAGGGCGAGGGCCAGGCCTTCGATGGCGGCCGCGTGGTCGCCGCGCGCATGGGCGCGCAGCCCGTACGCGGCGGGCACGCAGACGCGCTCCCAGGCGGCGCGGGTCGAGCGGGGCGCACGCGGCGCGTAGGCCTCGATGTTGTGCAGCAAGGTGTCGGCCTCGGGCCTTCCCGCCCGGGCCAGGCCGTAGAGGTATTGCAGGTCGAGGAAGGGCAGGACGTGATCGCCGGTGCGCTGCGCCAGGTGCCCGGCCAGGTCCTGCCAGCGATCGCCGACGTCGATGCCGGCCAGCTCGAAGCGTGCCAGCAGGGACGCGGCGCCGATCTGGTCCTGCGAATAAGCCTTGACCACGCCCCAGACCTGTTCGTCGTACAGGGCCAGCGCCTCGGCATCGCGGCCCAGGTCGATGAGGAAGAGCGCGACATGCCACCAGTTGTGCGTGACCATGAACGAGTTCAGGCCGGTCCAGCAATCGCTGACTGCGCGCATGAAGCCGAGCCCTTCGGCAAGGCGGCCTTCGGTCAGCATCACATGGCCCAGCGCGTGATGGGCCCAGGGTTCCTTGCGGCACAGGGCGATGGCGCGGCGCGCGCTGGATTCGGCCTCGCGCATGAGGTGGCATTGCTCGTAGCCGAAGGCCGCCATGCCATGCACGTAGGGCACATCGGCCGATGCCTGCAGTGTGGCCAGCGCGATGCGCAGCATGCCCGGGCAGTCGCCGACGTTGAAGCAGTGGTACTGGCCCAGCTTGAGCGAGGCCAGGTCGCGCGGAAACTCGCGCGCCTGCTCCTCGTGCAGCCGGATCGCCTGGGCGATGTCGCCGGACACCCACGCCGCCACCGCCGCGATGAAGCGCCGCTCGCGCGGCGTGGCCCGCCCGACGCCGGACTGCGCGCGTGCGATGAAAGGCCGCGCATTGGCCACGGCGTCGCGCGACTCCGCGAACATGTGCAGCGCGGCGCAATACGCCTGCACGATCGGGCTGGTGTCCCGCGCCACCGACAACACATTCACCGCCCGCGCCTCGCACGAGATGAA
The DNA here is from genome assembly GCF_019207085.1 of Variovorax sp. dw_308. GTDB lineage: Bacteria > Pseudomonadota > Gammaproteobacteria > Burkholderiales > Burkholderiaceae_C > Variovorax. Next base: position 185,589 of record NZ_JAATOM010000009.1, read on the forward strand.
GCCCATGACGAAATCGTCGACCGCGCGCACGCTGGCGACGTCGCTCACGCTGAGGGGATTGCCGAGGCTGTCGGTGTGCATCGGGCCATTGTGCCGCCGCGCCCGCCCTCGCGGCCGGCCGGCCGCAAGCCCGCGGTTCAGGCGCGGACGGGAGCGTCGCCGGGCCGGAACACGAGCGACCCGACCAGCGCGCAAGCGGCCAGCGTCCAGACGATCACCGCGCCCGACGGCAGGTCGAGCAGGGCCGACAGCGCCAGGCCCAGGCCGTAGCCCACCGCGCCGATGCCATAGGCCAGCCTCAAGCGCTTCGCCCCCGAATAGGCCAGCGTACCCAGCGCCGGAATGATCAGGCTGGAGAACACGAGGTACACCCCCACCAGTTGCACCGAAGCCGTCACCGCCAGCGCGAACACGCCGTAGAAGCCGAAGCGCCCGAGCCGTGCGACCCAACCCATGCGCAGCGCTACCAGCAGCACCGCCGACACGCCGCCGAGCCACATCAGTTGCGTGGTGTTGACCCACAAGATCTGGCCCACGAGCAAGTCCTTCAGATGCTCGCCGCCATGCGGATTGCTGGCCAGCATCAGGATGCCGGCGCAGGCCGCGAGGATGAACATGACACCGATCAAGGCCTCCTGCTGCTTGGGCGCGCGCCGCTCTGTCCAGGTCAGCAGCCAGGCGCCGAGCAGGGCGGCGCCCACGGCAGCGGCCTGCACCGCCATGCCGCCTTCGGGCAGCCCCAGTGCGTCGGCCGCGATCACGCCGAGCCCGGCGATCTGCGCAATGGCCAGGTCGATGAAGACGATGCCGCGGTCCAGCACCTGCACGCCCAGCGGTACGTGCGTCGCCAGCACCAGCAGCCCCGCGACCAGCGCGGGCCCGAGGATGCCCCAGTCGAGCGCGCTCCAGTTCAAGGCTTTGCTCCGGCGCCGGTGAGCCGCGCCACCGTGTCATCGAAGAGTCCGAACAGGTCCTTGGCGCCGTCCGTGCCGCCCACGGTGAAGGGCAGCTTCACCGCCGGAATGCCCGCGTTCTTGCTGAGCCAGTCGGAAGGCCGTGAATCCTGGTAGGCAGCGTAGAGCACCATGCGCACCGGCTGGCCCTTGATCGCGGCTTGCACTTCCTGCAGGTGCGAAGCGGTCGGCTCCACGCCCGGCTTCGGCTCCAGCACCGCGATTTCCTTCAGGCCGAGCCAGTCGTAGAGGTAGACGAAGGCGTTGTGCTGCGACACCACCGGCGCACCCTTGAGCGGCGCGGCCTTCGCCGCCCAGCCCGCCATCGACTTCTGCCAGCGCTGCGAGAAGTCGCTGGTCGCCTTGGCATAGTCGGCGGCATGCGCCGGGTCCACCTGCTGCAGCCGCGCGCCCAGCGCCGTCGCCACGGCCGCGATGTTGCGCGGGTCGGTCTGGATGTGCGGGTTGCCGGCTGCGTGTACATCGCCTTGCGAGCGGTCGACCGTGGTCGGCACTTCGAGCTTGCGCACGAAATCGGCGGCGGCGAAGTTGCCGGGCAGCCCCGCCTGGATCTTGGGGTTGCCGGACTGTTGCAGCAGGACCGGCAGCCAGCCGATCTCCAGTTCCGCGCCGGTGCACACGACCAGGTCGGCGCTGCGTGCGCGTGCGATCAGGCTGGGCTTGGCCTGGATCTGGTGCGGGTCCTGCAACGCGTTGGTCGCCACCGACACGTCGACGTTGCTGCCGCCGAGTTCCTGCGCCAGCGCGCCCCATTCGGGCTCGCAGGCAAACACGCGCAGGGCCGCACCGGCGGGCGCCGCGAGCAGCAGCAGCGGCGCGGCCAGCGTCGCCAGAAGGGTCGAGCGATTCAATTTCATGGAGGTTCTCCGGTGGTCGGTCTCAAGCAGATGGGGTGTTGCCACTTCGCGGGACCTTGGGGGGCGGGAGTGTCGAAGGAGTTTCATGGGGTGCTCAGTAGCTGTGCGCGCCGTGCGCGCCCAGGCTCATCTGGTATTGCAGCGAGATCTGGTTGTCGGGCTTGCCCTCGCGCGCGCGGTCCTGCGCGAACTGCAGGCGGATGCGGGAGAACTCGCTCGGGTTGTAGTCCAGCATGATGGAGTTCTTCTTCGCCCGGTAGCCGGTGCCCACCAGCCCGGTATCGAGGCCGAACGATGGCGTGCCCGGGTCCAGCTGTTCCGTGCGCAGGCCGATGCGCCAGGCGGGCATGAACTGGTAGACACCTTGCAGGTACCAGCCGGACTGCGTCACGCCGTAGGGGCTCGGCAATGCGGAGCCGTCGGCTGCCAGAACCATGCTGCCGTCGCGTTGGCTGCGCAGGTATTCGCCCTGCAGCTTGAAGTTGGTGCGCGTCGCGTTGCCGTTTGGCGCCCACTTCCAGACGCCATCCAGCACCCACACGCGCGAGTTGCCGGTGAACTGGCTGGCAAACGGCAAGCCGGCGGCGTCGACGCCCGTCAAGGTCTGGTCGCTCGCCTTCGCGCTGAGCATCGAGATGCCGGCGCGCCATGAGTTGCTCACGCCGATATCGCCGCCGGTGTGGGCGTAGAGCGCGTACATGCCGGCACCGTTGCCGTCCTTGTCGCTGCCCGGGAAGGTGCGGCCGCGGCCCAGTTCGGCCCCGAGTTCCAGGTACTGGTCGATGGGCGCGAGCCATTTCAACTGCACGCCGTCGTCGCCGTACTGCGTGCCGAGCATGGCCTGGTAGGCCAGCGGCGCGTCGACGAAGTCCCAGGTGTGGGAATGCTGCGGGTTCAGGTAGCCCACGCCCGAGAAGAAGCGGCCGCCCTTGAGCGTGAAGCCCTTGCCCAATGCCGTGGTCTCGACGAAGGCTTCCTCGATCGACACCGAGTTGTCGGCGGCGACCGAGATGTTCGCGGCGCCGCGGAACCACGGATCGACGCTGGCGGAGAAGCCGAGCTCGGTTTCGCCGAGGCTGAAGTTGCGCGTGCCGGGGCCGATCTCCGCGCCGGGCGGCAAAGGAAAGCCCGTGATCCGGTAGTCCGCAGGGTCGCGCGACGTGTGGGTGTAGCCGCCGGACAGGATCAGCGAGAGTGCAGGGTTGAAGGCGTTGGCGCCGCCGCCACCACCCGCCGAGGCAACCGTGGCAGGGGCCGCAGCAGCGGCTGGGGTGGCCTGGGGCGAGGGTTGGGCCACCGTGGTGGGCGGTGACCATGTGTCCGCGGGGGCCGTCGCCACAGCCGCGGTCCCGGCTGCGGCCGTGGCTGATGCAGGCGTCTTCGCGGTCGCCGTGCCTGGCGCGGACACCGCGGCTTCGGCCGACTTGACGCGCTGCTCCAGCGCCTTCAGGCGGGCTTCGTAGTCGGCGCGCATCGCCTTCATTTCCTTTTGCAGTGCGCGCACATCGGAGGTGGTGTCGGCCATCGCGCCGATCGGAAGGGACAGGGCGAGCGCGAGGCTCGCCGGCAAGAACTTGGGCATGAGGGAAACGCTCCCGGCAAATACGTCGAACCGCGCCCGGCCGCGGTTCAGGCGGGTCGGGCGCAACTGGAAACAGTCAGCGGTCAGGCGTCGGGAGGAGCGCGGCCTTGGTAGGCCAGGGCGAGGAGGTTCTCGCGCAGGTTGTCGAAGGCCGGCCGCGGCGTTTCGACGGGCGCTGCCGGGGGCAGCGCAAGGGAGGGCGGGCTGGCTGCCAGAGCGCCGCCGGCAATGGCGCCCGCCGTGGCGCAGAGGTCGCACTGCAACACGTGGGTCGCGGCCTTCTGATCCGCCGCCGCAGCGAGTGCCTCGCCCGCGTGCGACAGCAGGTGCGAGGTTGCCGCCACCTGCGCCACCGGCAGCAACAGCACGAGCCAGAGCAACCACGCGAGGTGGCGCGGCGGGCGCGTGAGGCGGGAGTGGGCTGCGGGCATGGTGGAGGGCGAATCTTAGCCGCTGGATCTTCCGCCGGCGTGCCGGGGGCGACAAGGCCTCCTTGCGGAATCGCGCACAAGTCGAGAGATGGCCGATGCCGTCGATCGAGGAGCACAACGGCGGGCTCGCGCCACGGCAGACGCGCGGCGCCTGCCGCGGACAGTCAACCCAGGCTCTTCTTCATGAAGGCCAGGTAGAAGTCTCCCGCGTACCTGTCGATGCGCGCGAACTCCTCGTACCCGTGCTTCAGGTAGAAGCCGCGCGCCTGCCATTCGAAGGTCTCCAGCTTGGCATTGCGCGCATCCAGTTCGATCGCCCGCGCTTCCGCCTGCGAGAGCAGCTGCAAGCCCAGGCCCTGGCCACGCGCACTTTCTTCCACCCACAGCACGTCGATGTGCAGCCAGTACAGGAACACGTAGGCCCGCACGCCACCAACCACCTTGCCATCGGCGTCCTTGGCGTTCAGTCGAACCGGCTGCGTCTCGGGGTACTCGCCGACGAAGCCGTAGTTGAACTCGCGCAACTGGCGCCCGACGTAGCCCGAGCGGACCTCTTCCTCCGTGGCCTGCGCGATGCGCAGCCCGGACCCGTGTTCAGGCACCGGGCGGCTCCGGCCAGGGGCGCTGCGCTTCGCGAATCTGCTCGAAAGCGCGCGCGACGCGCAGCACGCCCAGGTCGTCGAAGCGCTGCCCGGCAATCTGCAGGCCGATCGGCAGACCGGCCGCGCTGTAGCCGCAGTTGATCGAGGCAGCCGGCTGCTCCGACATGTTGAAGGGCACGGTGAAGCCGATATGTTCCAGCGGACGCAACGGGTCGTTCGTCGGCGAGGGGTCTTCGGCCGGGGCAGGCATGTTCGGCGCCACGGGCGAGATCACGTAGTCGAACTTCGAACAGGCCGCGACCGCGGCCACCCGCGTCGCGTGGAACTGGCTGAAGGCGCGGAACACATGCTCTCCGCTGAAGCCGTCGGCGCTCCCGGCCCAGGCGCGAATGTAGGGCAGCACCTTCGCGCGCTGGTCCGGCCGCACCGACTGCATGTCGACGTGCGAGCGCATGCGCCACAGGTGGTCCATGCCGTCGAGCATCGCCTGCGTCATGAAGGGCTGCATCGGCTCGACGATGGCGCCGGCCGCTTCGAACAGCCGGGCAGCATGCTCCACTGCCGCGTGGATTTCGGGATCGACCGGTAGCCCGCAGCCCGCATCGAGCAGCAAGCCGATGCGCAGGCCCTTCAGGTGATCTGCGCCGACTTCGTGGCTCGCCCAATCGATGTCGTTCGGCGGCAGGTTCATGCTGTCGCGCGCGTCCGGCCGGGACAGCACCTGCATCATCAGCGCGCTGTCGGACACGGTGCGCGTCATCGGTCCGGCCGCCCGGCCCATGTAGGGCGGGTCGATCGGGATGCGACCCAGGCTGGGCTTGAGCGTGAAGATGCCGCACCAGCCGGCCGGCAGCCGCAACGATCCGCCGATGTCGGTGCCGACGTGCAGCGGTCCGTAGCCGGCGGCGGCCGCAGCGCCCGCGCCCGCGCTGGAGCCGCCCGGCGTGCGGCTCAGGTCCCACGGATTGCGCGCCAGCGTATGGAAGCTCGACAAGCCCGAGGACAACATGCCGTAGTCGGGCATGGTGGTCTTGCTGAAGATCACCGCGCCGGTCTCCCGCAGGCGAGCGGCCGGAGGCGCATCGAGCGCGGCCGGCTTCAGGTCCACGGCGGCGGTGCCTGCGGGCAGCGGGTCGCCACGCGTCGCGATGTTTTCCTTGATGGTGACCGGCACGCCGTCGAGCGGACCGAGCGGCGCGCCGCTGCGCCAGCGTGCCTCCGAGGCGCGTGCCTGCTCAAGCGCAGCCTCGGGGCGCAGCAGGTACGTGGCCTGCAGCCGGTGCTCCCACCGCGCGACGTGTGCCAGCACGTCCTGCGTCACCTCGACGGGCGACAGCTTGCCCTCGCGGTAGGCACTCAACAGTTCAACCGCCGAAGCGGAATGCAATGCGTTGTTCATTCAGCAGCGATCGAGGCAATGGGGTGGAGCACTGCGAGACCGGCCTTGCCGGTCCGCAGAAGTTGCCCCGGACGAGGGGGCGCGGGAGTAGCCGAAGGGCGTGGAGCCTGGAGCGCGAGCCGATTCACCAGCTCATGGCCGCCACATCGTTGACGAAGATCGGGCTTTCCTTCCACAGGCCCTTCACGCCCTTCTTGGCCACGCTCGGGAACAGCGGCTGGTACAGGAAGCCGTTGGCCGCATCGGTGGCCAGCAGCTTCTGCGCGTCGCCGAGCAGCCTGGCGCGGTCGGCGGCATTGCCGGTCTGCTTGATCTTGTCGTAGAGCGTGGTGAAGGCCTTCGAGTCGTAGCCCCAGTAGTAGTCGGGCTTGGCATAGTTGCCGAGGTCGAAGGGCTCCACATGCGACACGATGGTGAGGTCGTAGTCGTGCGGGCCGCCATAGGTGTTGCTGAGCCACTGGGCCCATTCGACGTTCTGGATCTTCACGTTGATGCCGATCTTGGCCAGCTGGGCCGCGATCACCTCGCCACCCTGGCGCGCATAGGCCGGCGGCGGCAGCGTCATCGTGAGTTCGAGCGGCGTCTTGACACCGGCCTCGGCCAGCAGCTTCTTGGCCTTCTCGATGTCGAAGGGGTTGATGCCGGTCGTGTCGACATACCCTTCCGCACCGGGCACGTAGTGGCTGCCGATCGGCGTGCCGAAGCCGTCGGCAGCGCCCTCGACCACCGCCTTGCGGTCGATCGCGGCCAGGATGGCGCGACGCACGCGCACGTCGTCGAGCGGCTTCTTCTTGCTGTTGATGGCCAGAATGGTCTTGGCGCGCGAGCCGCCCTGGATCACCTGGAACTGCGGGTTGCTCTTGAACTGCGCCACGGCGCGGGTGCCGATGGGCTTGAACACATCCACGTCGCCCGCCAGCAGCGCCGCGGCCTGCGCGGCGGTGTCGGAGATGAAGCGGAAGGTGACCTTCTTCAGCTTGGCCTCGCCGGGGTTGCGATAGCCGTCCCACTTGCTCATCACGAGCGAGGAACCCTTGGCCCAGCTGTCGAGCTTGTAGGGACCGGTGCCCACGGGCTTGGTCGCGTTGGTGTCGACGCTCTTGGGCTCGACGATGACGGCCGTCGCCTGGCCCAGCAGGAAGGGCAGGTCCGGGTCGATCTCCTTGTTGATCAGCACCACGGTGTTTTCATCGACCACCTGCGTGCTCAGGGCCGCGAAGGTGCGCTTGTCCTTGTTGGTGCTCTTCTCCCCGCCCGCGCGGTCGAAGGAAAACTTCACGGCCTGTGCGTTGAAGGGCTCGCCGTTCTGGAACTTGACGCCACGGCGCAGCTTGAAGGTGTAGGTCTTGAGGTCGGGCGAAACCTCCCAGCTCTCGGCCAGCAACGGCGTGACCTTGCCGTCGGCATTCACCTTGGTCAGGGTCTCGAAGACGTTGTAGAGCACCACCTCGGCAATGGCCGACGCCGCGTTCGCCGTCGGGTCCAGGCCCGGCGGTTCCAGCGTGATGCCGATCACGATGGCGTCCTTCCGCCCCTGCGCCAGTGCAATCTGCGGCACTGTGGTGGCCAGCGCGGCCATGGCGGTGGACGTGAGAACGGTGCGGCGGTTCAGCATGGTCGACGACTCCAGGAGAAGAAGAAAGATTGCAGGAAAGAATACGTTACATCAACTCACGACCGGCGGCTCGGCCCGCGGCACCGCGGCGAGCAGGGCCTGCGTGTACGGGTGCTGGGCATGGGCGAACAGTTGCTGCGGCGCGCCGCGCTCCACCACAAGGCCGCGGTGCAGCACGCAGACCTCGTCGCACAGGTGGTTGACCACCGCGAGGTCGTGGCTGATGAGCAGGTAGCTGATGCCGAACTGCTGCTGCAGGTCCTGCATGAGGTTCAGCACCTGGGCCTGCACCGACACGTCGAGCGCGCTCACTGGCTCGTCGGCCACGATGAGCTTGGGGCGCGTGATCAGCGCGCGGGCGATGGCGATGCGCTGGCGCTGGCCTCCGGAAAATTCGTGCGGGTACTTGTCGAGGTCGCTGCTGCGCAGTCCGACGGCGGCGAGCGACTCGCTGGCGCGTTGACGTTGTTCCGCGCGGCTGGTCTCGGCCAGGGCTTCGAGCGGTTCGGCCACGATGCGCGCCACGGTCTGGCGCGGGTCGAGCGAGCCATACGGGTCCTGGAACACCATCTGCACATCGCGCCGCGCCGCGCGCAATTCCTGGCGCGGCAGCGCATGCAGGTCGCGCCCTTCCAGCCGGACGCTGCCGGACGTGGGCCGGTCCAGCGCCATCACCAGCCGCGCGATGGTCGACTTGCCCGAGCCCGATTCCCCGACGATGCCCATGCTGCGTCCCGGCTGCACGCTGAAGCTCACGCCGTTGAGCGCCTTGACAACAGGCGATGGGCCGAACAGCTTTTCGCGCGGCAGTTCGTAGTGGCGCACCAGGTCGGAGACCTCCAGCAGCGGCGTCTTCGTCATGCCTGCACCGCCGTGGCAGCGATGACCTCGTCGAGTCGGATGCAACGAACTTCATGGTCGTGCCGCATCTGCATCGCCGGCGGCCGCGTTGTGTGGCAGGCCTCCACCGTGAAGCTGCAACGTCCCGCGAAGGGGCACCCGGCCGGCAGATCGACCAGTTCGGGCACGCTGCCCTGGATGGTCGCCAGCCGCGCGCCGCGTGGTGCACCCAACGCCGGTCGCGCCGCGAACAGGCCCTGCGTGTAAGGATGCGCGCGCTCGGCGAACACGGTCGCGGTCGGGCCGCTTTCGACGATGCTGCCGCCGTACATGACGAGCACCTTCGACACGCTTTGCGCGATCACGCCGAGGTCGTGCGAGATCAGGATCATGGCCATGCCGCGTTCCGCCACCAGGCCCTTGATGAGGTCGAGGATCTGCTTCTGGATGGTCACGTCCAGGGCAGTGGTCGGCTCGTCGGCGATCAGCAGGTCGGGCCCGCAGGCCAACGCCATCGCGATGCCGATGCGTTGCCGCTGCCCGCCCGAGAACTGGTGCGGATAGGCATCGAGCCGCGACGCCGCATCGGGAATGCCCACGCGGTCCAGCAACGCCAGCACCTCCTTGCGCGCATCGGCGGCCGACAGCCCGCGATGCAGGCGCAGCGGTTCGCCGACCTGGCGCACGATCGTGTGCACCGGGTTCAGCGCCGTCATCGGCTCCTGGAAGATCATGCCGATGCGGTCGCCCCGGATGCCGCACATCGCGCGCTCGCCCAGGCCCACCAGTTCCTGCCCTTCGAAGCGGATGCTGCCCGTGACCTTGGCGCTCGACGGCAGCAGGCCCATCAAGGACTGCACCGTGATCGACTTGCCGCAACCCGACTCGCCCACGATGCCCATCGTCTCGCCGCGCTCCAGCGTGAAGCCGATGCCGCGCACGGCCTCGGCCGGGCCGCGCTGTGTCTGCAGGCCGATGTGGAGGTTGTCGACTTCTAGCAGGGGCATGTCAGGGGGCGGAAACGGGAGCGGACGGCCGAACGCAGAAGTCGCAAAGGTTTCGCAGAAGTCGCAGAAGGAAGACAGAAAGGATGAGGTTCGCCTTTTGCATCTTTCGCGTCCTTTGCGCTTCTTCGCGCCCTTCGCGTACGGTCAAGTCCGCATTCATCAGCGTGCCCTCGCCAATCGCGGGTCGAGCAGGTCGCGCAGGCCGTCGCCCAGCAGGTTCAGGCCCAGCACCGCCAGCACGATCGCCATGCCGGGCCAGACTGCGAGCAAGGGCGCCTGGTACATCAGCGTCTGCGCCTCGGTCAGCATGCGGCCCCACGAAGGTTGCGGCGGCTGCGTGCCCAGGCCGAGGTAGGAGAGGGCGGCTTCGGCCAGGATCGCGATGGCAAAGCGGATGGTGATCTGCACGATCAGCACCGCCGAGATGTTGGGCAGCACGTGCTGCATGGTGATCGCGAAAGTGCCCTTGCCGCAGGCGCGCGCCGCGGCGACGTACTCGCGCGACCAGATCGCATTGGCCGAGGCCCGCGTGATGCGCGCGAAGGTCGGGATGTTGTAGATCCCGATCGCGATGATCGCGTTCACGATGCCGGCGCCGAACACGGCGGTCAGCATGATGGCCGACAGGATCGCCGGGAAGGCCAGGGAGAAGTCGGTCAGCCGCATGATGGCTTCCTCCAGCCAGCCGCGCCGGGCCGCAGCGAGCAGGCCGAGCGCCGTCCCGACGACCAGGCCGATGCCGACCGCGATCACGCCCACCAGGATCGACGCGCGCGCGCCCACCAGCAGCAGCGAGGCCACGTCGCGCCCGTAGGCATCGGTGCCCAGCCAGTGCGCAGCGGAGGGCGGCTGCAGCTTGCTCGCGATGTCCATCTCGTAGGGTGACCACGGCGTCCACACGAACGAGATGCCCGCGGCGAGCAGCAGCAGCAGGCTCAGCACCGCGCCGATGGCAAAGCTGCGATGGTGGAATGCGCGGCGCCAGAAGCCCGGCACGGTGAGTGCCGCCGCGCTCGGTACGACGACCGTGTTCATCGGAGCCCCCACGCTCGGCACGTCGTGTCCTCGCTGCCCCCTGAGGGAGCGCGAACTTGCGTGGGGCGGCCCTGCACCGCGCTCATATGTCCGAAGCCTTGATGCGCGGGTCGATCACCGCATACAACACGTCGACCACGAAGTTCACGATCACCACCATGGCCGCGAGCAGCATCACGCAGTTGCGCACCACGATCAAGTCGCGGTTGCTGATGGCCTGGAATATCAGGCGACCCAGGCCGGGCAGGTAGAACACGCTCTCGATCACGATGGTGCCCGCGAGCAACTCCGAGAACTGGAGGCCCATCACCGTCACGACCGGAATCATCGCGTTGCGCAGCACGTGCCGCCACAGCACAGCGCGCTGCGAGATGCCCTTGGCTCGCGCCGTGCGCACGAAGTCCTCGCGCATCACCTCGAGCACGGCCGAGCGCGTGATGCGCGCGAGGATCGCGGCCTGCACCACGCCCAGCGAGAGCGCGGGCAGGAGCAGCGCCTTGAGGCCGGTCAGGATGCCGTCATCCCACCCGTCGAAGCCACCCGCCGAGAACCATTGCAGCGTCTTCGCGAACACCAGGATCAGCAGGATCGCGAACCAGAAATTCGGAATGGCAATGCCCACCTGAGTGAGCCCCATGAGCCCCACGTCGCCCAGCTTGTTGTGCCGCGCGGCCGCCGTCACGCCCACCAGCAGGGCCAGGACGGTGGTGAAAGCCATCGCCATCAACGCGAGCGGCACGGTGAGGGCGAGCCGCTCCAGGATCAGCTCGACGACCGGCGTGCTGTAGGCATAGCTGTCGCCCAGGTCGCCGCGCAGCATGCCGGCGATCCAGTGCCAGTAGCGCAGCCATGCGGGTTGGTCGATGCCCAGCTTGTGCGCCAGCGCGGCCACGGCTTCCGGGGCGGCGTCGGCGCCCATGAGCAACTGGGCGGCGTTGCCCGGCAGGATTTCCAGAACTCCGAAGACGATGATCGAAGCCCCGATCAATGTCGCGATCAGGGTCAGGATGCGCTTGAAAAGAAACAGGCTCATGGGGCGGGGCGCAGCATAACCCGAGGATGCAATGATCGTTCCAGGGGCTTTGACCCGCGACGGATAATCGCAACATGGCCCTGATGATCACCGACGAATGCATCAACTGCGACGTGTGCGAACCCGAGTGCCCGAACGACGCCATCTACATGGGCGTCGAGATCTACGAGATCAATCCGCACAAGTGCACCGAATGCGTGGGCCATTTCGACGAGCCGCAATGCGTGCAGGTCTGCCCCGTGGCCTGCATCCCGGTGAATCCCGCGCATGTCGAGACGCGAGAGACCTTGTTCGAGAAGTTCCAGCGACTCGCCGCTGCGAAGGCGGCCGCTACAGCGTCCGGGTCTCCGGCCCCTTGAACTTCATCGTCGATTTCCGCGGCTCGCGCTCGAGCTTGCGGATGCGTGCCTGGTGCACGCGTTCGGCCGAAGCGGCACGCCGTTCTGCCAACGCAAATCGACGGGCCTCCGCAGCCGCCTTGCGGTCACGGTCGATCGCGTCCTTGTCGCGGCGAAGGCGGGTGCGCTCCATCTGGTCGGCTTCGACCTGGTTGCGGCGCGTGGCGTTGTCGGCGGCGCGCCGGTCGGCCTCGCTGCGGCTGTCGTCCACATTCAACGACTTGCCTTCCTTGCACGGCTGGTCGGTGTAGGTCGAGCCGCAACGCCAGACGCCGTGCGGCGACGTGGCGGCGATGCCCGCGAGATGCGTGCAGAGCGCGAGCGAAACGATCGCGATGGATCGAAGTAGTGGCTGTGCCATCTTGTCGTGTCTCCCTGTCCGTTGTCTTGTGGGGCCGATGCTAACCCGGGGCCGGCGATGCACCGCCAGCGTTTCCCCCACCCTCTTCGGGCTCGCGCCGCGGCGGCTTGGGCCGAGGCGGCTTGCTGGTGTGGATCTGCATCGTGGCCTTCTCCATCTCGCCCGCCACGAGCGCGGGCACCGCGTGCAGCGTGCGCGCGATGGCGTCCTCTATCGCCTCGCGCTGCTCCTTCAGCGGCTTTTTCAGCACCCAGTGGATGACCTCGCTCTTGACGCCCGGATGCCCGATGCCCAGCCGCAGCCGCCAATAGTCACCCGTGCCCAGTTGCGCGTGGATGTCGCGCAGTCCGTTGTGACCCGCATGGCTGCCGCCGAACTTGAGCTTGGCCTGTCCGGGTGTCACGTCAAGCTCGTCGTGCACCACGAGGATCTCGTCCGGCTGGATCTTGAAGAAACGCGCCAGCGCACCGACGGACTTGCCTGACAGGTTCATGAAGGTCTGCGGCTCCAGCAGCCAGACACTCTGTCCGTTGACGTTGGCCCGAGCCACCAGCCCGTGGTAGCTGCGCTCCGGGACCAGCGACAGCTTCCAGTCCCGCGCCAGCGCATCCACCCACCAGAAGCCCGCGTTGTGCCGCGTGGCCTCGTATTCCGGGCCCGGATTGCCCAGGCCGACGAACAACTTGATCATGATTTCGATTATCCGGTCGCCAAAACGGAAACGGCCCGCACTGGGCGGGCCGTCGATCTGCAGACAGCAGGAAGTGAATTACTTCTTGGCAGTCTTGGCAGCCGGCGTCTTCGCAGCCGGGGTCTTGGCGGCGGGCTTGCCACCCTTGCCAGCCGGTGCGGCTGCAGCGGCCTCGGCGCCTTCGGCCTTGACTTCTTCTTCCTCGGCGACCGGAGCGGAGGCCGAAGCCAGCACTGCGTTCACCTTGCCGTGGCTGACCCACTTCACGCCGCGCGGCAGCTTGATGTCCTTCAGCGTGACCGTGCCGTTGTTCTTCAGCCCGGACAGGTCGACCTCGATGAATTCGGGCAGTTCTGCGGGCAGGCAGTTCACTTCGAGTTCGGTCGTCACGTGGTTGACCAGGTTGTGCTCGAGCTTGACGGCGTCGGACTCTTCTTCACCCTTGAAGTGGAGCGGCACCTTCATGGTCATGCGGGTCTTGGCATCGACGCGCTGGAAGTCGATGTGCTGGACCAGCTGGCGGAACGGGTGGTATTGCACGTCGCGCAGCAGGACCTTGCTGACGTTGCCGGCCAGTTCCATCTCGAGGATCGAGGCGTGGAACGCTTCCTTCTTCAGGGCGTGCCACAGTGCGTTGTGGTCGACCTCGATCAGCTGGGGCTCGGTGCCACCACCGTAGACGATACCGGGCGTCTTGCCCGAGATGCGGAGACGGCGGCTCGCACCCGTGCCCTGCTTGGCGCGCTCAAAAGCGACGAATTTCATATCTAACTCCTGTAAGGGTCCACCGCGACCAGTGCGACCCCGTTTCGAATGGGCTCACCCGAAGGGAGCCCGCCTTTTGCTCAGAACAGGTTGTCCTGATCCGAGAACAAACTCATGACCGACTCGCCCTTGGCAATGCGCTGGATCGTCTCGGCGATCAGCGGTGCCACGGACAGTTGGCGAATTTTTCCGCTGGTCAATGCGCCGTCGGACAGGGGAATCGTGTTGGTCACGACCACTTCGTCCAGCGCAGTGCCCTGCGTGATCCGCTCGATGGCGGGGCCCGAGAAAATCGGGTGCGTGCAATACGCGTAAACCTTCTTGGCGCCGCGCTCCTTGAGCACTTCGGCCGCCTTCACCAGCGTACCGGCCGTGTCGATCATGTCGTCCATGATCACGCAGTTGCGGCCGTCGATCTCGCCGATCACGTGCATGACCTCGCTCACGTTGGCGCGCGGACGGCGCTTGTCGATGATGGCCAGGTCGCAATTCAGTTGCTTGGCCAGCGCGCGGGCGCGAACCACGCCGCCGACGTCGGGCGACACCACGATCAGGTCTTCGTAGTTCTTCAGCCGCAGGTCGCCCAGCAGCACCGGCGACGCATAGATGTTGTCGACCGGGATGTCGAAGAAGCCCTGGATCTGGTCTGCGTGCAGGTCCATGGTCAACACGCGGGCCACGCCAACGGTTTCCAGCAGGTTGGCGACCACCTTGGCCGAGATCGGCACCCGGCTCGAGCGCGGGCGGCGGTCCTGTCGGGCATAGCCGAAGTAGGGGATGACGGCGCTGATCCGCTCGGCCGAGGCGCGCTTGAGCGCGTCGACCATGATCAGCAATTCCATCAGGTTCTCGTTGGTCGGTGCGCAGGTCGACTGCACCACGAACACATCGCGTGCCCGGACGTTCTGGTTGATCTCTACCGTGACCTCGCCATCGGAGAAGCGACCGACGCGGGCGGCGCCGACCGTCGTGCCGAGGTTGTGGGCGATTTCTGCTGCAAGGCCAGGATTGGCGTTGCCGGTGAAAACCATGAAATCAGGATGGTGAGCCTGCATGAGTACGTTCCGGCAATTCGGCAAAAAAGCCCTCCGGGGAGGGCTACGTGTAGTCTTGAAATCCCCGCAGCCCGCCGGCTGCAGGGAGTTGTTGTTTGGCAGGGGAAGAAGGATTCGAACCTTCGCATGCTGGAATCAAAATCCAGTGCCTTAACCAGCTTGGCGACTCCCCTACACGGGTCGAAGGCTCGTCTCTTGTGGAGACGGGCCGCCTACCTATGAAATGTCGCTGGTTGCCCACCCGGCCAGGGGATGAACAGCCATGTTGCCGCATTGTCGTACCGACCAGCCCTCGGGGGCTACTGCCAGATCCGCTTCCTGCGGCATCGCTGCGAACACGGCACTCCCGGAGCCGGTCATCCTGCCTTTCAAACCCTGCGACCCGAGCCATTCGATGGCCTGGGTGACCGCGGGGCAAAGCCTCTGGGCAACCGGCTGCAAGTCGTTGTGGCCAAATTCGAACTTGTCGATCTCATTTGACCCATGCTTTGCAGAGAAGCCTGCGATTATAGCACTCGGAGTTTGGCGCTCAAGGTCCGGCGCTGTAAAAATACGACGCGTATCGATTCCGTCAGATGGCTTGACCACGCAGAAGCGCCCCGGCGCCAGTTCGATCGGCGTGATTTTCTCGCCGATGCCTTCGACCCAGGCGTTGCGTCCGCGCAAGAAGAAGGGCACATCCGCGCCCAGTGCAAGACCGATCTGTTCGAGCCGGGCGAGTGGCAGGTTCAGCCCCCACAGGCGATTCAACGCCAGCAGGCAGGTGGCTGCGTCCGAGGAGCCTCCGCCCATTCCGGCCTGCGCCGGCACCTGCTTGGCAATGGCGATGTGCGCGCCCTGGCCTGGCGTCGCAAAGGCCTGCAGCGCGCGGGCCGCGCGCAGGACCAGGTCGTCCGCCGGCAGCGGCGTCGTGAGGTCTTCGCGCGACAGTCGGCCATCGTCGCGCCGCTCGATATGGAGCGTGTCGCACCAGTCGATCAGCATGAAGACCGATTGCAGCAGGTGGTAGCCGTCGTCCCGCTGCCCGGTGATGTGCAGGAAAAGATTGAGCTTGGCCGGCGCCGGGAGGTCGTACAGGGCCTTCATTGGCGCTCGAACACGATGCGCAGGTCGGCGGCGGGCTGTGGTGAAAAGCGCATCGCCTGAAGGCGGCCATTGCCATATTGAGACAGGTCGGCCTTCCAGCCTGAAACCGGTTCGTCCCGGCCGGCCAGCCAGCCGAACAGCGCGTCAACCGGGATCGCCGCGCCGGTGGCGGCTTCGATCAAGGCATCCACGGAGTCATAGCGCCGCGTCTGGTTGCCGTTTTTCAGCAGGGCTTCGCCTGGCGACCACTGCAATACCGCCAAGGTGTTGCCGATGGGCGTGGTCAACGCGAGTTCGCCGGCGCTCGGCGAACCCCGCAGGTCGAACAAGGCCGAGAAACTCTGCTTCTCGTCCCCCTCGACACGCAGCGCCAGCCGGCCGTTCCAGGCGCCGCTGGGTCCGGCGTTCCGGACCTGCGGCGTGGTGCACCCCGCCATCAAGAGCGCGGCCGCTGCGCCTGCCAGCAATACCGCGCGGCGTCTCACAACTTGACGCGCAGGCGCTTGAGGGTTTCCTGCAAGGTCTCGTTGTCGGCATCGGCCAGGGAGGATTCCCGCCAGATCGCCACGGCGCGATCGCGATTGCCGATGGCCCACAGCACTTCACCCAGGTGGGCGCCGATTTCGGCATCCGGGCGCTTCTTGTACGCGGCCTCGAGGATGCGCGAGGCTTCATCCATGTTGCCCATCCGGTATTCCACCCAGCCGAGGCTGTCGGCGATGAATGGGTCGTCCGGCGCCAGTTGGACAGCTTTCCTTATCAACTCACGGGCCTCCGGCAGGCGCACCTTGCGATCGGCGAAGGAATAGCCGAGCGCGTTGTAGGCATTCTGGTTGTCGGGCTTGAGTTCGATCAGGCGGCGCAGGAGCCGTTCCATGTCGTCCATGCGATTCAGCTTTTCAGCGAGCATGGCCTGGTCATAGATCAGGTCGCCGTCATCCGGCGCGGCTGCGCTGGCCTTGGCGAGCATGTCGTAGGCCTGCTGGTATTGCTTGGCATCGCGCAATAGTTGGACCTCGGCCAGGAACTTCTGCTTCTTGTCGTCGGGCGAGGTCTCGGGTAGCGAGCGCACCAGTTCGCGGGCCTGTTGCATCTTGCCCTGGCGTGCCAGCAAGGACGCCCGGCGCGCCTGCGCGCCGACCAAGTCTTCGCTGCTGTCGATCCTGGCGAGCCAGCTTTCGGCAGCTGCGTAGTTCTTGCGGCGCTCGGACAATTGCGCCAGCAACAGGTAGGCCTGCGTCAGGCCGCGCTTGCGGTCCTCGGCGTCGGCCTGGCCATTGGCGAGGTCGACGTAGCGCTTGAGCGACGCTTCCGCTGCGGTGTCTTGCCGGGCCTGGGCTTGCAGCGAGCCGAGCAGGACCCAGGGCTCGGGGAGTTCGGGGCGCTCGGTCGTCAGCTTGGTGAGCTGCGCGCTCGCCTCGTCGAAGCGGCGGCCCTCGACCAGCACGCGCGCATAGGCCATGCGGATCTCGGGCTGCGCATCCGGCGTTGCGAGGTAGCGCGTGACGATGGGCTCGGCCAGGGGCTGCCCGGGGTCGATGAGATCGAGCGCCAGCATCGCCGGGCCATCGGATTTGGGATCGGCCGCCTGGCCTTTCAACGCAGCGTCCATCGCGCCGGGAGCGTCCCCGGCCAGCAGGCGCATGCGGCCGATCGTGGCCCAGGCCAGGCCGGCGGTCGTTGGCTTCTTGACTTCGTCGACCAGTGCGCTCTCCACCACCTGCGCCGCGACCTTCTTGTCGGTGGCGCGCGCGTAGGTCCGCGTGATCAAGGTCAACAGGAAAGGATGCTCGACCTCCGGGGTGGCGGCGAGTTCGGCGCGCAGCGGCTCGACCGTGGCGGACAGTCGGTTCATTGCGATGAGTATCTGCAGTTCGAGTCGGCGCGCGTCGCGCGATTCCGGCTGGGCCTGTTTCCAGGCGCGGACTGCTACCAAAGCGGCGTCGCCGGAGCGTGTTTGCAAGGCCAGTTCGACGGCGCGTTGGTACAACCTCGGATCGCGTGTGCGGCGCGCCGCTTCGAGCATGAGCGCCGATCCGTCAGCCGGCGAGCCTGTGCGGGCGCTCAACTCGCCGACGAGCACGTCGAAGAACAGTTCACCGGTAAGCGCTGACGGCCGTGCGTCCGGCGCGTCTTCATCCTGCGGAGGTTGGATCGCCGCAGGGGGCGCGCCCGGCGGCTCGACGATGGGCGCAGGGCTCATCGGCGCGGCAGGATTCCGTGGCGAATCAGGTGGGGAATCGGTCTGCTGGGCGTGCGCCGCAAGGGCGAGCAAGACGGCGGAAGCGGCCGCCGCAAGGCGGAGTCGGCGGGGCGGAGGGGTCATTGCAACCATAATAATCCAAGGCTTTTGTGTGACCGCCGCAAGGGGCTTGAGGTTCCAGCGGAATCTGACGTGAATTGTCGACCATGCCCGAACTCCCTGAAGTAGAAGTCACACGCCTTGGCTTTGCCGATCGCATCGCGGGCGCTCGCATCGAAGCCGTGCGCATGGGCAAGCCGCTGCGCTGGTCGCTGGCTGTCGAGCCGTCGGCGCTGGTGGGCCGCAGGGTGCGGGCGGTGCGCAGGCGTGGCAAATACCTCCTGATCGACTTGGACGAAGGATTGCTGCTGCTCCACCTGGGCATGTCGGGAAGCCTGCGGTTCAGTGATGCGCCGTTGCCGCCGCCCGGCCCGCATGACCATTTCGACATGGTCACCGACAAGGGTTCGCTGCGTCTCAATGATCCGCGTCGTTTCGGTGCGGTGGTCTACGCGCACGACGAGGCCGCGCCGTTGGCGATCAAGTTGCTGGGCAGACTCGGCGTGGAGCCGTTGGGCGACGGCTTCGACTTCGGCGCATTTCTTGCAGGACTGAAGAAGCGCCAGGCGCCGATCAAGCAGGTGCTGCTGGCGGGCGAACTCGTGGTGGGCGTGGGCAACATCTATGCATCCGAAGCCCTGTTCCTGGCCGGCATCCGGCCGACGCTCTCCGCCTCGCGCATCAGTCGCCCGCGTGCGCTGCGCCTGCATGCGGCGGTGCGGGACGTGCTGGCGCGTGCCGTGGAGCGGGGAGGCAGCACGCTGCGCGACTTCACCAACACGGACGGACAGAGCGGCTATTTCCAGTTGGAGGCCACGGTTTATGGGCGGGCCGGCGAACCGTGCAGGGTTTGTTCGGCGACGATTCGGCAGATCAAGCAAGGCCAACGCTCGACGTTTTTCTGTCCAAGTTGTCAAAAGTGCTAGCAAATGCCCAACGGACGCGCGCAACGCGCGCCGATCTGGCAGGATGCCGGTGATAGTATTTGTAAACCAACACTTACATATTAATCTTGAGCCGCTCTTTCAATCAGCAATTCGACCAGCACGGAACCTGGCGACGCAATTTCGCGCACCGGCTCAAGTGGTTGTCCGGTTGGCTCAATGAAAACGAGCTGCTCGACCAATCCGTGGCCGAGCGCCTGCGCGACCTGGAGTCCCAGATGCGCACCAGCAAGGTCATGGTGGCTTTCGTGGCCGAGTTCTCGCGTGGCAAGTCGGAGCTGATCAACGCGATCTTCTTCGCGGGCTACGGCCGCCGCATCATGCCGGCCAGCGCGGGCCGTACGACCATGTGCCCGACCGAGCTCGGCTATGACACGGGCGTGCCCCCGAGCTTGCGCCTGCTGCCCATCGAGACGCGGCTGGAGCCGCATTCGCTGACCCATTGGCGCGACGAGACCTCGCGCTGGACAGAGTTGCCCATCGACGTCAACGACGCCGATCAGCTCGCGGAAACGATGCACAAGGTGGCCGAGGTCAACTGGGTGTCGCTTGACGAAGCGCGCGCGCTGGGCTTCTGGAGCGACGACAACACCGAGGACAACCCGGTACCCGATGCAGAGGGCCGCGTCGAAATCCCGCGCTGGCGGCATGCGGTGTTGAACATGCCGCATCCGCTGCTGGAGCAGGGCCTGGTCATCCTCGATACGCCTGGCCTCAACGCCATCGGCGCCGAGCCCGAATTGACGGTGAGCCTGATCCCGCAGGCGCATGCCGTCGTCTTCATCCTGGGCGCCGATACCGGCGTGACGCGATCCGACCTCTCGATCTGGCGCGAGCACCTGATCACCGAAGGCGACCCGGGCGAGGCGCGCATCGTCGTGCTCAACAAGATCGACACCATGTGGGACATCCTGAGCACGCCGGCCCAGATCGATGCCCAGATCGACCGCCAGCGCAAGGGCGCGGCCGAGTTGCTGGGCGTCCCGTTGCGCCAGGTGCTGCCGGTTTCCGCGCAGAAGGGCTTGCAGGCCAAGATCCGCCGAGATGGACCGTTGCTCCAGGCCAGCCGGCTACCGGCACTCGAATCGGTGCTGGGCGAGGGCCTTCTCGGCAAGCGCGAAATGATGTTGCGCGGTGCGGTGGACAACGGTATTGCCGCGCTGCGCACCGAAGCCGCCCGCATCCTCAACGTGCGCCAGCGCGACCTGTCCGAACAGGCGCTGGAGTTGCAAGGACTGCGCGGCAAGAACGTGTCCGTCATCCGGCACATGCGCACCCGCATCGAGCAGGAACAAAGCGAATTCGAAGGCAGCAACGCGCGCATCCTGGCGCTGCGCTCGGTCCAGGGCAAGCTGCTGCGCGAGGTGTATGCGGTGCTCGGCAGCACGGCGCTCAAGTCCGACATGGGCAAGCTGGCCGCAGCGCTCAAGAAGCCCGGCATCAAGTTCAACGTGCGCAAGATCTACGCCGAAACCTTCGACGCGCTGCGCAACAACCTGCGGGAAGTGCAGGCCACCAGCGCCGAGATCCAGCAGATGCTGCATGCCACCTTCCGCCAGCTCAATGCGGAGCACGGCTTCACGCTGCTGGCGCCTGCCGAGCCGAACCTCAAGGAGTTCGAGGAGCAGATGAGCCAGATCGAACAGAGCCACACGCAGTACCTCGGCGTCGGCAACATCCTCAAGCTGGCGCAACCCGAGTTCTGCGACAAGCTGGTGCGTGCGCTGTCCAGTCGGCTGCGCGTGGTGAACGAAGCGGCCATGAGCGAAGTCGAGCGCTGGAGCAAGGGCGCGGGGGCCCAGCTCGATGCCCAGTTGAAGGAGCGCCGTCGCAATTTCGGCAAGCGCATCGAGGCCGTCGACCGCATCCAGCAAGCCGCTGGGAATCTCGAAGAACGCCTTGTGGAGTTGAGCGCGCAAGAGGCGGGGCTGGTGGAATTGCACCGTCGGCTGCGTGAGTTGACGTCCCTGCTGACCAGCAACGAGCCACCCAGCACCTCCGCAGCGCAAAACAACGAGCTTCGTGCCGCGTGAGCCCGGCGCGGCCACGGCGGCCGCGTCGCAATCCAGTCTGATCGCCCCCGTGTTTGCCGCCAGCGTGGTGCGCTGGCAGCGCGCCCACGGGCGCAGCAAACTGCCTTGGCAGAACACACGCGACCCATACCGTGTGTGGCTGTCGGAGGTGATGCTGCAGCAGACGCAGGTGTCGACGGTGCTCGGCTACTTCGACCGCTTCCTTGCGCGCTTTCCGACCGTTGGCGAATTGGCCGCGGCGGGAGAAGACGAGGTCTTCGGGCTCTGGAGCGGCCTGGGCTACTACAGCCGCGCGCGCAACATGCATCGCTGCGCACAGGAGGTCATGACGCGCTTTGGCGGCACGTTCCCACGGCAATCGGAGGACCTGGAATCGCTGCCCGGCATCGGCCGTTCGACGGCGGCGGCCATCGCTGCTTTCTGCTTTGGCGAGCGCGTTGCGATCCTGGACGGAAACGTCAAGCGCGTGCTGACGCGGGTGCTGGGTTTCGACGCCGATCTTTCCGTGGGCGCCAGTGAGCGTGCGTTGTGGAACGAGGCGACCGAACTCCTGCCGCCAGCAAGCGAGCGCGGAGCGATCGAGAGCTACACGCAAGGGCTGATGGACCTGGGCGCGACGGTCTGCTTGTCGCGCAAACCCAACTGTCTCCTGTGTCCGGTGAACGAGCTATGCGTCGCACGCCGGCAAGGCACACCCGAGGCTTATCCGGTCAAGACGCGAAAAGTCAAGCGCACTTCGCAGTCGCTCTGGCTGCTGCAGGCGAACGACGAAACGGGACGAAGCTGGCTCGAGAAACGGCCGGCGCGGGGAGTGTGGGCGGGCCTGTACTGCCTGCCGGTCTTCGACAGCCATGCGGCTTTGCTGGAGGCGTTGCCTGTGGGCCTGCGGGCCACTGCGCGCGACGGCGCCTCGTTCGTGCACGTGCTGACTCACAAGGACTTGCACCTGCATCCCGTGCGGGTCGAAGGCGACGCAAGGGCCGCGATGCCGGGCGGCGGGCAATGGTTCGCTCCGCCCGACTGGGAAGGCCTGGGCCTGCCTGCGCCGGTACGCAAACTGCTGGGCTCGGGCGAGCACTGAACGCGGATCGGGAACCGCGTCCGGGGACTCAAGTCCCGTCCAGCTCCCGATGTCGCTTGAGCGCGGCCCAGCGCGCGCCAAAGCCGCGGGCCAGTTGCTCCACCAGGAACACCGAGCGATGCTGTCCGCCGGTGCAGCCGATCGCCACCGTCACGTAGCTGCGATGGTCGCGCGCGAGCGCATCGAGCCAGCGGCTGAGGAACTGTTCGATGTCGTCATACATGCGCGCCACGTCGTCGTGCTGGCGAAGCCAGTCGATGACCGGCTCGTCCCGGCCGGTCAAGGGCCGCAGCGCGGGGACGTAGTGCGGGTTCGGCAGCATGCGCACGTCGAACACGTAGTCGGCGTCGAGCGGCACGCCGCGTTTGAAGGCGAAGGATTCGAACACCAGCGTCAACGCGCTTTGCGGCGCCGAGATCAGCAGCTTCACGTAGCTCTGCAGTTGCGCGGGGCGGATGATGCTGGTGTCGATCACATCGGCGCCGTCTCGCAACTCGGCCAGCAGTTCTCGCTCGAGTTCGATGGCCTGGATCAGCACGCGCTGGGTCTCCGGCACGTCATTGCGGCTTTCCTGGCGCGAGAGTGGATGGCGCCGGCGCGTCTCCGAGTAGCGGCGCACGAGTGCGTCGGTGGTGGAGTCGAGGAACAGCGAGCGCAGTGACACCCCATCGCGGCGCAGCGTTTCAAGCTGCTGCGGCACCAAGGGCAGCGAGACGCCGCTTCGCACATCCATCGCGATTGCCACCCGCTCGCTCTGCTGCTCGTGCTGCAACGCGATGAAGGGCATCAACAGTTCGGGCGGCAGGTTGTCGACGCAGTAGTAGCCCGCGTCTTCCAGCGCATGCAGCGCGACCGACTTGCCGGAGCCCGACATGCCGGTGATGAGCACCAGTTCGAGGCTCATGTGCGCGCTTCCGCCGATGTCTTGCCCAGCATCTCGCGCGCATGCGCGAGCGAGGTCTGCGACAGTTTCTCGCCGCCCAGCATGCGGGCCACTTCCTTCTCCCGCGCCGCGCCTTCGAGTGGCGTGACGCCGCTTTCGGTGCGACCGGCGATCTGGCGCTTGGCCACGACCAGGTGATGATCGGCGCACGCGGCAACCTGCGGCAGGTGGGTCACTGCAAGCACCTGGCGATCCCGGCCCAGTTGCTTCATCAGGCGGCCCACCGTTTCAGCGACCGCACCGCCGACACCCGCGTCCACTTCGTCGAAGATCAAGGTCTGCGCGGCGCCGAGTTCGCTCGTGGTCACAGCGATCGCGAGCGCGATGCGGGACAGCTCGCCGCCCGATGCGACCTTGCCGATCGGCCGTGGCGTGCTGCCGGGATGGCCGCTGACGAGGAAGCTGATGTCTTCGAGGCCCGCACGACCGGGTTGCGCCAGCGCCTGCAGCTTCACCTCGAAGCTGCCGCCCTGCATGCCGAGGCCTTGCATGGCGAGCGTGACCGCCTTCGCGAGCTTGGGCGCCGCCTGCTTGCGCACCTTGCCGACCGCGCCGGCTTCCTTCATGAAGGCCTGCTGTGCTGCTTGCTCCACGCGCTCCAGTGCTTCGAGGTCGCTGGCCGCGTCGAGGGCCTTGAGCTCATCCTGCCAGCCCGCGAGCAGACCGGGCAGGTCGGCCGGGCCGCGCTTGTAGCGCCTCGCGAGCGACATCCAGAGGCCCATGCGCTCGTCGAGTTCGGCCAGGGTCTGCGGATCGGTGTCCGCGTGCCGCAGATAGCCATGCAGCGTGTGCACGGCGTCGGCGGCCTGCGCCACGCTCGATGCGAGCACTTCGCCGAGCGCCTTGAACTCGGGCTCGATGTGCTCGCAGCCCTGCAGCAGCGTCGCGGCGCGGGTGAGGGCGCTGAGTGCGCCGCCATCGTCGCCTTCCAGCGCCTCGCGTGCGCCTTCGGCCGCCTCGATGAGCGTCTGCGCATTCGACGCGCGCGCATGGTTGGCCGACAGTTCGTTCCACTCGTCCGCGCCGGGGGCGAGCTTCATGACTTCGCCGATCTGCCATTGCAGCCGCTCGCGGTCGCGTTGCAGCGAATCCTGTGCGGACCGCGCCGTTTCTAGCGCCAACAGCGACTGCCGCCATGCGTGCCAGCCCGCATCCAGCGCCTCGGTGCGCACGCCGGCATAGGCATCGAGCAGGCCGCGCACCGCGTCGGGCCGCGTCAGGCTCTGCCATGCATGCTGGCCGTGGATATCGAGCAGGTGGTCGCCAAGCTCGCGCAACTGAGTCGCCGTGGCGGGGCTGCCGTTGATCCAGCCACGGCTGCGGCCCTGGAGGTCGACGGTGCGGCGCAGCAACAGCGAATCGCCGGATTCGAAGCCGCCCTCGTCGAGCCAGCCGGCCAGCGCAGCATCGGCATCGAACTCCGCCGACACGTCCAGCCGCTCCGCGCCCTCGCGCACCGACCCGGCATCGGCCCGGTTGCCCAGCGCCAGTTGCAATGCGTCGATGAGGATGGATTTGCCTGCGCCGGTTTCTCCGGTCAACACCGTGAACCCGCTCGACAGGTCGAGTTCGAGTTCACGCACGATCACGAAATCGCGCAGGGCGATGCGTCTTAATGCCAAGTCAGGTCTCCCGGGGAAGCGAGGAGGCTCATGATCCGCCTTCGTTCCAATGCAGTTTCTTGCGCAGCGTATCGAAGTAGCTCCAGCCCTTGGGGTGAAGGAAGCGCACGCGGTAGTCGGAGCGGCGCACCACGATGCGGTCGCCATGCTGCAGCGAGGCGAGCGACTGCATGTCGAAATTGGCGCTCGCGTCGCGGCCGGCCACGAGCTCGATGGTGACCTCGTCCGCGTCGGGCAGCAGGATGGGCCGGTTCGACAAGGTGTGGGGCGCGATCGGGACGAGCACCCAGCCCGGTATCGCCGGATGGAGAAGCGGCCCGCCGGCGGAGAGCGCATAGGCCGTCGAGCCGGTGGCCGTCGCGATGATCAGGCCGTCCGCGCGCTGGTTGGCCACGAAGTGCCGGCCCACCGACACGCTCAGTTCAACCATGCCGGAGGTCGCGCCGCGATTCACCACCACGTCGTTCATCGCGTAGGCGGTGAAGACGACCTGCCC
This sequence comes from Variovorax sp. dw_308, assembly GCF_019207085.1. Lineage (GTDB taxonomy): Bacteria > Pseudomonadota > Gammaproteobacteria > Burkholderiales > Burkholderiaceae_C > Variovorax. The sequence continues at coordinate 210,741 of NZ_JAATOM010000009.1, forward strand.
GTCGCGGAACACCTGCGCATGCATCATGCTGCGATGGTCTTCCTCGAATTCGCCGGCCAGCATCGGGATCAGCGTGGCCTGGTAGTTGTCGAGCGGAATGTCGGTGATGAAGCCGAGCCGGCCGCGGTTGATGCCGATCAGCGGCAAGCCATGGCGGGCCAGTTGGCGTCCGACGCCCAGCATGGTGCCGTCGCCGCCCACCACGAGGCCCAGGTCGCATTGCTCGCCGATCTGGTCCAGCGTGAGGGCACGATAGCGGCCAGAACCGGCCGATTCGTCGGTCGACTGCTCGACCACTACTTCGCAGCCTTGGCTCTCCAGAAAGGTGGCAATCTCGCAGGTCACGCTGTCGGGTGCATCGGCCTGCGCGCGGACGCCGGACGCCTGGTATTTGCCAATAAGGGCGACGTGCCGGAAGCGAGGGGTCATGACCAAATTACAACATTAAAATTGCCAGATGTTGGACGACCGCGCCAGGCTACTGCTGAAGACTCTGGTTGAACGCTATATCGCGGACGGCCAACCCGTGGGCTCTCGCACCTTGTCGCGAACGCCGGGGCTGGAGCTTTCGCCAGCGACCATTCGCAACGTGATGTCCGACCTCGAAGAGTTGGGCCTGATCGCCAGTCCGCATACATCCGCCGGACGCATTCCCACGGCACGCGGCTATCGGCTCTTCGTCGACACCATGTTGACCAGCCGGCGTGAACCTTTCACGACACCGCCGCTTTCGCCGGACCAGCCGCAGAAGGTGATCGCCAATGCGGCGCAGCTGCTGTCGAACCTTTCGCATTTCGTGGGCGTCGTGATGGCGCCACGGCGGCCGTCGGTGTTCCGGCACCTGGAGTTCATGCGGCTGTCGGACCGTCGCCTGCTGGTGATCATCGTGTCGCCCGATGGCGACGTGCAGAACCGCGTGATCTTTCCGGAGACGGACTACACCCCATCGCAACTGATCGAGGCGTCCAACTACATCAACACCCACTTTGCCGGCTTGTCGATCGAGCAGGTCCGCGATCGGCTTCAATCGGAAGTGGAAAAGCTGCGCGGCGAGATCGCATCGCTGATGCAGGCAGCCGTGGTCGTGAGCAGCGAGGTGCTGACCGAGGCGCAGGATGAAGTCGTGGTGTCGGGCGAGCGCAACCTGCTGTCGGTCAGCGACTTCTCCAGCGACATGGGCCAGTTGCGCCGCGCGTTCGACCTGTTCGAGCAGAAGGCGCAACTCATGCGGCTGCTGGATTCGTCGAGCAGGGCCGAAGGCGTGCGCATTTTCATCGGCGGCGAGAGCCAACTCGTGCCCGTCGAGGAGCTCTCCGTGGTCAGCGCCAACTATGAAGTCGATGGGCAGGTCGTCGGCACGCTCGGCGTGATCGGGCCGACGCGCATGCCCTATGAACGCATGATCCAGATCGTCGACATCACGTCGCGACTGGTGAGCAACGCGTTAAGCGGACGCAAGTAATCCGGAAGGCCACGGGGCGCCGACTAGAATCCCGGCCGCGCGGGCCGTTAGCTCAGTTGGTTAGAGCAGAGGACTCATAATCCTTTGGTCGTTGGTTCAAGTCCAACACGGCCTACCAGTCCGGTCTTGCGGGACTGCGCAGGAAGGCATTTACGAAATCATTTCGCCCTGTTGGGAATGTCATGAAAAGTACATGCTATAATCGCAAGCTGTGCGGCTGTAGCTCAGTTGGATAGAGTACTTGGCTACGAACCAAGGGGTCGTGGGTTCAATTCCTGCCAGCCGCACCACTCTCTCGAATGGCCTAGAAGGTTTCCCCCTTCTAGGCCATTTTCTTTTGGGGGACTTCTGGGGAGTGACCTCCGCCCGGCGCCCCTCTTCCTGCTCCCTCCGCAGCGTCGCCAGGCTCTTGCTCCAGCGCCCGCTGTCCGCCTTGATCTTCTCCAGCGCCCCATGGAGCTCGACCAGCTGCGCCACGGTGTAGTGGCGCGTCATCGTGCCCGTCGAGTGCCAGAGCAGGTCGGAAATCGCGCTCTCGACGATTCCGGCCTCCCGCAGCCGCATGCCCACGGTATGGCGGAGGTCGTGCACGTGAAGGTCGCCCGGCCCGGCCTCGCCGCGGGCGCGCTGCCCAAGCGGTGTTGTTCATCGTCTCGATCGGCCGGTAGGCCATCGTGGGCGCCTGGTCGACGTTTTTGACGCGCTCCCGGCGGTAGACGAATACGAACTCCTTGTGCTGGCCACGGACAGCGTCGACCACCGACTGGGCCACGCTGTTGCAAACCACCACCCTGGCCAGCCGCTTGCCCTTGACGTGCTGCCGCGGGACCTCGAACACCGATACGCCCAGCTCCGGCACCTTGATCTCCCACTCCCACCGTAGGTTGCAGACCACGTCGTCGCGCACGCCGGTATTCAGCGTGAACAACGCCATGCGCGCCAAGTGGTCAGGCAACTTCGGCAGCAGCGCGCGCTGTTCGCCCCAGGTGATGGGGCGAGGCTCGCGCTGGTGGCCGACCAGCGGCAGAAGGGTAATCTTCGGCGCCTGCTGCAGCCAAGTGCGGCCGCCTTCATCCCGCCAGCTTGTGGCCGCGAGATTCAGGATCTGGCGCGCAACGCCCAGCGCAAGGTTGATCGTCTTGTGCGATCGCCCCTTGGCCAGCCGGTCCGTGATGTACGGGGCCAGCGTGGAGTCGTGCACCTGGTGCAGCTCGAGCGCTCCGATGTGCGGCATGAGGTTCTTGAGCAGGTAGATCTCGGTCTCGATTGACGTCTTGTCCTGGTTGATCGCCACGTAGTGCGCCGCGGCCGCCTTGAATGTCCGCACCTGGCGCGCGCCGTGCACCACGACTTCGTGCCTGGCCGCCAGCTGAGCGATCAGCCAGCGTTCCGCCTCTTCAAAACTGCTGCAGCCACGGAGTCGAAGTCGAGATCCGCGCCACTACTTGTCGACCGTCCAGGTTCCGTTCTCTTCGGGGTAGATACCCCGTGTCTTTTGGCCCATGTGCTTTCTCCTCTTTCTTGAATGGGCCGCCCGTTCCGAGGGTCATTGTGGGGCCGGTCGGCGCCGGCGTTGGCCGCTGGCGCTGCTGCTGCGGCCTTGAACTCGTCGAACCGTCGGTCGAGGTCGAGCTTGTCGACGATCAGGCAGCTGCCCTGCCGCATGGCCACCAAGCGCGGCCGCCAGTCCTCGTCAAAGGTGCGACGCTTGACGCCGACGTACTCGATCGCCTCGGCTGGGTCAGGCCGCGCTTCACGAGGCGGCCCCGAGGTGCGCATCGGTGGCGGCGATGATCTCGCGCTCGTCGGTGGTCAAACTGATTCCGACACGGCCCCGCTCGAGCATCAGCCCCGCCTGCGCGTGCCACCCGCATGGCGCCGGCTGGCGGAAAACGCCTTCGTCATTGGCAGCATCTTCTTGGGCGGCTTCGGCACGGGCTTCGTCTACAGCTCGCGCCTGAACGACTTCGAGGTCCCGCGGCTGCGCCAAGACTCGCTCGACGAGATTGCACGGCTACAGCTGGCCTATGGCGTGCGCCTTGAGAGCGCCACCACCGCTGTGACCTCGGCGGCGACCACCGCCGCCAACACCGCAAAGAGCGCGGCCGAGGCCGTCAAGAAGTCAACCATCCCCGGAGGGATCAAGCCGTGAACATCGAACTCATCGAAGGCTGGCAGAAGCTGTGGCGCGCGTGGTCGATCCGCTTCGCAGCACTCGGCATCGCGCTGCCCGAGCTTCTGCAACTCATCGCGGACAACACCGACTCACTCACTTGGCTGGACGGCGGCTACAAGTCTGGCATCCGCCTGGCCTGACTGATCCTGGTGGTGCTCAGCCGGCCGGTGAAGCAGGCCACGCTCACGACCGACGAACCGAAGGTGTAGACGTATGGATGCAACCACTCTTGCGCGCTGCACCAACGCCCGCCTGGATCGCGCCCAGCGCTTCGCCGAACCGCTGACGGCTGCCATGGCCGAGTTCGGTATCGGCAAGCCTTCGCGGCAAACCATGTTCCTCGCGAACATCGGACACGAGTCCGGCGGCCTTCACTACACAGTCGAGCTCTGGGGCCCGACCGAGCAACAGCGCCGGTACGAAGGCCGCAAGGATCTCGGCAACACCCAGCCCGGTGACGGCTTCAGATACCGCGGTCGCGGCCTGATTCAGACCACGGGTCGCTGCAGCTACGCGGCCCTCAAGGAACCGCTCGGTGTCGACTATGTGGCCGACCCCGAGCGCTTTGGCAACACAGTGGATGCGTGCCGGAGTGCCTGCTACTTCTGGATGGCGCACAACCTGAGCGCGGTGGCCGACACGGGCGACTTCGATGGCGTCTGCGATCTGATCAATCGGGGCCGGAAGACCGCTGCCGTCGGCGACAGCAACGGGTATGCCGAGCGATTCGCGTTCTGGAAGGCCGCGAAGGCCGCGCTTGGCGTTGCGTGATGGCCGTCCTGCTCAATCCGCGCGCGTGGCTTGCGCTTGCGCTGGCGGCATTCCTCGCATTCACCCATGCGTTCGCCTGCCGCGGCGGCAAAGCATCGGTCCGGGCGGACTTCGATGCCTACAAGACCCAGCAATCCGAGCAGCGGATCCTCGCCGACGGCGCCCAGCGCAACGAAGAAACCCGGCGCCAGGTCGCCATAGACAAGGAGGCCAAGGATGCCCACGATCGAATCGCAGCGCTGGAGAGCGATGTTGGCGCTGCTCGCGCTGGTGCTGACCGACTGCACGCAGCCATTGCTGCCGCCGTCCGAACCGGCAAGGATCCCAAGCCTGCCACCGGAGGGCAGGGCAAGCCTGGTGCCGACGCCCTCGATCTGCTCGCCCTCGTGCTTGTGCGGACTGATGACGCTGCGGGAGCAATCAGCGAATACGCTGACCGGCTCTTGGTCGTCGGCATCGCCTGCGAGCGGTCCTACGACGCCCTGACGGTCAAGCCCTAGGGTCGCGTCGACACCCTCTATCTGCCAACAGGAGGGAGTTGCGCGTCCCGCAAATAGCTGCGCAGGGTAGTCCGCAAATAGGCGTCCGCCTCGTCCGCCGCCATGTCCGCGTTGCGGTTGCGCAGGTGATCGAGCATCCGTATCCGGGACGCAAGCACGAAGTCGTTGGGCATTTCGCCGATGGCCTTGACGAACTTCATCGTGGTGTCCGTCAGCACGTTGGTCATGATCGTCAGGACCGGGTTCTTGGCCGCCAGGGCCATGAGCTTGTGGAACTCCAGGCTGTAGCGCACGCGCAGCGGAAGGTCGGCTGCCTCGGCTGCCTTGTGTGTCTTGTCCACGTTGTCGACCAGGGCGGCCAGGTCGGCGGCGTCGTGGCGCTCGCAGGCGAGGCGCGCGACTTCGCGTCCGATCACGATGCGGGCCTCGATGAGGTCGGGGGCCCTGATGGTGCCCAGGCTCATCAGGTCATCGAAGGCCGAGCGGATGACCTCGACGCCGCCGCTGGCGATATAGGCGCCACCTGAGGCGCCCGGTTTCTGTGTCAGCAGCCCGGCGTACTCGAGCGAGCGCAGGGCTTCGCGCACCGTGTTCCGACTGACTCCCAGGGTCTCGGCCAGCACGCGCTCGGCCGGCAAGCGATCGCCCTCGCGCAGCGCACCCTTCGCGATCTGCTCGCGGATTTGCGAAGTGACGTCCTCGAACGTTCGCCGACGAACCGGCTTGAACGCTGAAAGGGTGCTGTGTTCATTCATTTCTGACCTCGCGTTGATGACTGCCGCATGCGTTTGCGACTTTAGCTGTCGACAGTTGGACGCCCCGCCGGCGGGTTGGGCTGCAGCGCTTCAAGTAGCGGCTTGACGAATCGAAATATTGGTCCTACCATTATGTCATTGGACGCAATAAATAAGGCTATAGCGTTATTAAAAATGGTAGGACCAAATCTTGTTGGCAAGAAGTTGAAGAGTTCAGGAGACAAGCGTCATGAAGTCATGTGTCCGGGCCTGTGCCCGGTTCTCCATCCCGGCCGCGCTGCTTGCGCTCGCGGGTGTGGTCGCCGCCCAAGGCGACTATCCGACGCGACCTGTCCACCTCGTCGTGCCCTTCGCGGCCGGCAGCGGCGTCGACCTCGTGGCGCGCGGCCTTGCGCAGCGCCTCGGTGAGCAGACGAAGACGGCCTTCATCGTCGAGAACCGCGACGGCGCCGGCGGCACCCTGGGCGCGGTTGCCGTGGCCAAGGCAACTGCCGACGGCTACTCGCTGCTTTTCACGGCCAGCCCGCCCTATGCGGTGGGACCGGCGGTGCAGGGAAGTTCGGCCTACGACCCCAACAGCGACTTCGTGCCAGTCTCCAAGGTGGCTGCGACGTCGATGGTGCTGATCGCCAACAACGATGCCCCGTTCAAGTCGCTCGCAGAACTGGCGAGCTACAGCAAGGCCAACCCCGGCAAGCTCAACTACGCAACCACCGGCATCGGTACGCCGAGCCATCTCAGTGTCGAGGTCATCAAAGAGCGGCTCGGCCTGAACATCGAGCCTGTCCACTACAAGAGCGCAGGGCAGGCGATGACCGACACGATTGCCGGCCATGTGCCGCTCTACATGCCGTCCTATCCAGCCGCGCAGGCCTACCTGCAAGCCGGCAAGGTCAAGGGACTGGCCATCGGTTCGCCCATGCGTGCGGCGGGCGCGCCCGACATCCCGACGCTGGCCGAGGCGCTGAAGCAGCCCGGACCGGAGATTCGCGTCTGGTACGGGCTGCTGGCGCCCAAGGGCACGCCACGCGCGGTCGTCGACCGGCTGGCGTCGGAAGTGGCCAAGGCGGCTACAGCACCGGAGATCGTCGCGCTGGTCAGCAAGATGGGCGCGGAGCCCTTGCTCGTCGGGCCGGCGGATTTCGCCACACAGATCCGGGCCGAAGTGACCAGCAGCCGGCAATTGGTCCAGAAGCTCGGCATCGCCGAGAAATGACATCCACTTTTGCCTGAGTGCGAAGGACACCTCACCATGGAACTCAAAGTCACCGACTACAACATCGACCGGGACGGCGTGGCCACCGTTCGCTTCAACCGGCCCGGTCGCGGCAACTCCTGGACTTCCCGCATGAATGCCGAATACCGGCACATCATGGCCACGCTCGACGACGATCCGGCAGTCAAGGTCATCGTGCTCACCGGTGCCGGAAAGCAGTTCTGCGTCGGCGCCGACTTCAAGGCGCTTGACCACTACACCGAAGGCGAGAAGGACTACGTGGCCAGCGTCAGGGGCGAGGGCTTCGCCAGGCCCGGCCACGGCGTGCGCAAGGAATACGACCACGAACTGGTCTGGCACTGGGGCCTGAAGAAGCCGGTCATCGCCGCCATCAACGGCGCTTGCGCGGGCATCGCGGTCGCGATCGTGGGTTTCTGCGACCTGCGCTACGCGGTGGCGGGCGCGAAGCTCACGACGGCGGCGGCCCGGCTTGGCCTGCCCGCCGAATACGGCATGGCCTGGCTGCTGCCGCGCCTGATGGGCATGACGCATGCGGCCGACGTGCTGATCACCGGGCGCATCTTCCTTGCCGAGGAGGCCAAGCAGATGGGACTGCTCAACGATGTGTTCGAGCCCGAGGAATTCGACGCACGCATCGCGGCGATTGCACGCTCCATTGCGCTCACCGTTTCGCCGCAAGCGGCGCTCACGACCAAGCGCCAGCTCTATGCCGAGCTGATGGAATCGGATGTCGGGGAATGCGTCGAGGATTCGAAGCGCCTCATTGGCGAGCTGATGCGTGGCGATGACTACAAGGAAGGTGTCGCCGCCTTGCAGGAACGCCGTCCGCCCCGCTTCAAGGGCATTGGCCGCAGTCTTGCAGCGGTCCAGGAAGCGAGGCAGGCATGAGCGCGATGGAGACCTTGGCCGCGCCGTCGGACACGGCAACCCGGTTCGTCGCGGGCGAATCGCATGGCGCCGCTGCAATCGCCCCGCGCTGGGGCACCCGGATCGAGCAGGGATCGGTGAACGGCCATCCGTGCCGTGTGTATGCCGTCCGGCCGCGCGCGCTTTCGGAGCTGTTCCTGGATGCGCAACGCTGGGCCGACAGGCCCTTGGCGGTCCAGGGCGATCGGCGCCTGACCGGTGCTCAGCACGCACGAGCGGTCGCACGTGTGGCGGATCTGTTGCGCAAGCGCGGCGCCAGGACGGGCGACAGCGTCGTCCTGCTGGGCTACAACCAGATCGAGTGGCTGGCTGCCTTCTGGGCCCTGCAGTGCATCGGCGTCACGGCCGTGCTGGGCAACGCCTGGTGGAGCGATGCGGAGGCTGCGGCCGCCATCGAGTGGGTGAAGCCGGCACTGGTGCTCACCGACAGGCCCCTGGATCGGCCGTTGCCCGAGGCGCCCACGCGCGTCCAGTTCTCTGAACTGCGCGCCCTGGTCGAACGCGACGAAGACGTGCCGCTCGTCATCGACGAGGTCGATGAGGACGCAGCCGCGATGGTGTTGTTCAGTTCCGGCACCACGGGCCAGGCCAAGGGCGTGGTGATGTCGCACCGTTCGGTGATCGCCAACATCCATAGCCTGTTGGCACTGACCGGCCGTCTCCCGAGCGAACTGCCGCCGACGCATCCCGGAACGGTGAGCCTCCTGACGATGCCGCTGTTTCACCTGGCCGGCGTGCAGATCAGTTTCATGACGCTGCTGTCGGGCGGCAAGCTGGTGTTTCCCAAGGGCAAGTTCGACGCGCTCGAGGTGCTGGGACTGATCGAGCGCGAGAAGGTGCGCGCCTGGGGCAGCGTGCCCACGATGGTGTCGCGCGTCATTCACCACGAGTCCTTCGCCAGTTTCGATACCGGCAGCGTGTCCTCGATCCCGATGGGCGGCGCGGCCATTCCGCATGAACTGCGGGCCGAGGTGAAGCGGGCCTTCCCGAAGACCGACAAGCGTGTCGGCAGCATGTACGGGCTGACCGAAGCCGGTGGCGTGATTGCCGCGGGCTCCGGCAGCGACCTCGAAGGCCGTCCGGGTTGCGTCGGCAAGCCGCTGCCTGCCGTCGAAGTGCGCATCCGCAATGCCAATGCGGAAGGCGTAGGCGAGATCACGGCACGCACGCCCACGGCAACGAGCGGCTACCTGGGCGACCCCCACCCGATCTGCGACGACGATGGCTGGATCGGCTCAGGCGACCTGGGCCGCATCGACGACGAAGGATTCCTCTACGTGGTCGGCCGCCTGAAGGACAACATCATCCGCGGCGGAGAGAACGTGGCGAGCGTGCATGTCGAGCGCTGCCTGCGCACTCATCCTGACGTGCTCGAGGTGGCGGTGGTGCCGCTGCCGCACCATGACCTGGGCGAGGAAGTGTGCGCGGCGGTGGTGCTGCGCGAAGGCACCGCGACGACGGTGGACGCGTTGCGGGCCCATGCGACCGCCCAGCTCGCGCGCTTCGAAGTGCCCTCGCGTTGGTGGCTGACTCGCGATCCGCTGCCGACCAACGCGTCGGGCAAGGTCGTCAAGCGCGAAGTCATCCAGAACTGGCCTGCGGAGGCCTGACTGCCATGACCGACCCCATCAACAAGACCGGACAAGCCATGAGCGGTGTACTCGAGGGAATCCGCGTGCTGGACCTGACGCAGATGGTGGCCGGGCCGCTGTGCACGCTGCTGCTGGGCGACCTGGGCGCGGAAGTGATCAAGGTCGAACCGCCGGATGGCGACTCAAGCCGCCAGATCGGCGTCAACAGGGCCTGCGGGGAAAGCGACTACTTCCTGAGCCTGAACCGCAACAAGCGCAGCATTGTGCTCGACCTGAAGACGGCGACCGGCATCGAGACGCTCAAGGCACTCGCGCTGGCCTCGGACATCGTGGTCGAGAACTTCCGGCCTGGCACCATGGAGAAGCTGGGCATCGGCTTCGAGACGCTGTCCGAACTGAATCCAGGGCTCATCTTCTGCAGCATGTCGGGCTTCGGCCAAAGCGGCCCGTACCGCGACCGGCCCGCGCTGGACCCGGTGATCCAGGCCATGTCGGGCGTGATGCAACTGACCGGAACGCCCGACAGCGGTCCGCTGAAGACAGGCATCCTGATCTCCGACTTCGTGCCGCCGCTGTTCGGCACCATCGGCGTCATGGGCGCGCTCTTCGCCCGCGCATCGAGCGGCAGGGGCCAGCGCGTGGATGTCTCCATGCTCGATGCGACCGTCTTCTCGATGGTGCCGCGCGAGGGCTTCTATTTCTCGACCGGCCAGACGCCGGGACGGCTGGGCAACGCGCACTACCAGATCTCGCCGTGGAACACCTACGGCACGAGCGATGGCCGCCACATCATGATCGTTGCGCACACCGACAAGTTCTGGCGCGCGTTGGCGACTTCACTGGGCCGCGTGGACCTGTTGGCGGACCCGCGCTTTCTCACGAACGCGACGCGCCTGGAAAACCGCGCAGCGCTCGAACCCGAGATCGCGAGTGCCTTTGCGAAGAGCACGCTCGCGCACTGGACGCAGGTGTTGACCGACGCCAGCGTGCTCTTCGCACCGGTGCGTGATTTCGAGGAAGTGTTCAGCGACCCCGTGGTCCGCGACGGCATCGTGCAGACGGTTCGGCATCCCACCGCGGGCGACCTGCCGCTGCTGCGCAACCCGATCAAGCTTTCCACGCACAGCCCGGACATCCGGCGCCCGCCGCCGCTGCTGGGCGAGCACACCGACGAGATCCTTGCAGAGCTGCGCGCCCGTCAGCGCGCGCCAGTCACGCCCCGAGACACCGTCACTTCCACTTTCTGAGAGACCCCATGAGCCACAACCCTCGACGCCTGGAAGGCAAGAGAACCATCATCACCGCCGCTGCCTCCGGCATGGGCAAGGCCGGCTGCGAACTGTTCGCACAGCACGGCGCGCGCATTGCGGCGATCGATCGCGACGAAGCCGCGCTGGCCAGCGTCGTGGCGGCCATCGAGGCCTCCGGCGGGCATGCACGCGGCTTCGTGGCGGACCTGAGCGACTCGAAGGCGACGGTGGATGTCATCGACGCTGCCAAGCAATGGCTCGAAGGCGTCGACATCCTCTGGAACCATGCCGGGATGCCCGCGCCGGCGGACATCGACGACCTGGACCTCGCGCGCTACCGCCTGTCCGCCGAACTGAACCTCACCTCGGCCGTGCTCGTATCCGGCGAAGTGATCCGGACCATGCGCAAGCAGCGCAGCGGCTCGATCGTCTTCACCTCGTCCACGTCGGGCCTGGTGGGCTCTGCGCTGAGCCCGCTCTACTCGGCATTGAAGGCCGGCGTGATCGGCCTGACCAAGGGGCTGGCGGTGCGCTATGCCGCCGAAGGCATTCGCGTCAACACGATCTGCCCGGGCCCGGTGGCAACGCCCATGCTCTACAACGATTTCATGAAGGTCGATCCGCGCTTCAGCAAGGAAGACAACGAGCAGCGCGTGCTGTCCGCCGTGCCGATGGGGCGCGTGGGACAGCCGCTGGAGGTCGCGCATGCGGCCTTGTGGTTGGCATCGGACGACGCGTCCTTCGTCACGGGGGCGGCACTGCCGATCGATGGCGGCCTGACCGCACGTTGAAGCCCGATCCAGCAGACCAGATTAAGGGGTATCGAATGCAGGAATTCTCGATGTTGATCGACGGGCAACTCGTGCCCGGCGCGTCGACCATGCCAGTCATCAATCCGGCGAAAGGCGTGCCTTTCGCGCACTCGCCCGCGGCCTCGCTGGCGCAAGTCGACGAGGCCGTCGCGGCGGCGCGGCGTGCCTTTCCGGCATGGAGTCGAACGCCCTTCGAGGCGCGACGCGCAGCGGTGACGGCCATCGCCGACGCCATCGAATTGCACAAGGACGAACTCGCCGACGTGCTCACGCTCGAGCATGGCAAGCCGCGCGCGCAGGCGCTGGTAGAGGTGCAGGGCACCGTCGACTACTTCCGCTTCTTCACCACGCTCTCTCTGACGCCGGAACTGCTGGAAGACAGCGACATGCGCCGGGTCGAGATCCACCGCGTTCCGCTCGGCGTGATCGCGGCGATCGTTCCATGGAACTTTCCATTGCTGCTGCTGGCCTTCAAGTTGCCGGCCGCGCTGCTCGCGGGCAACACGGTCGTGGTGAAGCCCGCACCCACCACGCCGTTGACCACCTTGGCGGTGGCGCGCCTGACCGCCGGCCTGGTGCCTGCCGGCGTGGTCAACGTCATCGCCGGAACGGACGAGATCGGGCCGGCGCTCACGGCGCATCCGGACGTGCGCAAGGTGAGCTTCACTGGCTCGACGGAAACCGGCAAGAAGGTCATGGCCGGGAGTGCAGCCCGCTTGCAGCGTGTGACGCTTGAACTCGGCGGCAATGATCCGGCGATCGTGCTGGGCGATGTCGATGTGCGGAAGACGGCGACGCTGGTGTTCGCTTCGGCCTTCGGCACCTGCGGGCAGGTGTGCCGCGCGGTCAAGCGTGTCTACGTTCACGCGTCGGTGTACGAGGCGTTCTGCGATGCGCTGGCCGCGTTGGCGCAACGCGCAGTCGTCGGGGATGGTGCCGAGCAGGCCGTCGACTACGGGCCGGTGCAGAACGCCGCGCAGTTCGAGCGCCTCAAGGGCCTGCTCGACGATGCGAGGCAGCATGGCGAGGTGATGCCCGGCGGCGGCCCGGTGGATCGCCCGGGCTACTTCTTTCGCCCGACCATCGTGAAGGACTGCGAGCCGCAAAGCCGGCTGGTGGTCGAGGAGCAGTTCGGTCCGATCCTGCCGGTCATGCCTTTCGATGACGTCGATGAGGCGTTGAGACAAGCCAACAGCGGCCCGTATGGACTCGCCGCTTCGGTCTGGTCGGCCGACATGGATCTCGCCCATTCGGTGGCATCGAGGCTGGACACCGGCACGGTCTGGATCAACAAGCACATCGACCGCACGCCGCACGTTCCCGTGGCGGGCGCCAAGCAATCCGGCGTTGGGGTCGAACTGGGCCTGTACGGCTTGCTGGACTTCACGCAACTCAAGGTCATCAACGCGTCCTGCCCGGCGTGAGGCCGGGGGATTTTCTGCACGTCGGCGATCCTTTCGCCATAGCTTTACAAGAGGTGGAGACATGAGACTTTTCAAGCGGGCCCTCGTCGGATTTGTGATGGGTGCTGCGATGCTGGCCCCCGCGCTGGCGCAGAAGAAATGGCCCGATGGCCCGGTCACGATCATCGTGCCCTTCGGCACCGGCAACGGCCTGGACGTGATGGCGCGCAACTACGCGACCCAGCTCGGCCAGCAGTTGAACGCGCCGGTGATCGTGGACAACAAGGAAGGGGCGGGCGGCCTGATCGGAACCATGGCGGCCGCGCGCGCGGCACCCAACGGCCGCACGCTGCTCTTTACCGCCGAATACCCCTTCCTGACCACGCCGTACCTGCAGGCGGGGCAGACCTACGATCCGACCAACGGCTTCACGCCTGTCGCCAAGGTCGCCAGGTCGCCGCATGTGCTGGTGGTGGCTGGCAATTCCAGCATCAAGACCGTGGACGACCTGGTGCGGTTCGCGAAATCGAGTCCCGGGCAGTTGAACTTCGCATCTTCCGGCGTGGGCACGCCCAGCCACTTGTACGCAGAGAAGCTCTTCAAGGACCTGGGCATTGCGGCCACGCACGTGGCCTACAAGAGCACCGGCACGGCCACGACAGACACGATCGGTGGCCAGGTCCAGCTCTACCTGCCGTCGCTTTCGGCGGTGTTGCCCTTGCTGCAAGAGGGCAAGCTGCGCGCGCTCGCGGTCGGCTCCTCGAAGCCGGTGGCGAAGCTGCCGGGCGTTCCGACATTTGCCCAGGTCCTGGAGCAACCCGGCTACGAGGCCTATGTGTGGTTCGGCTTCCTTGCGCCCAAGGGCACGCCGCCGGATGTCGTGGACCGCGTGCAGCGTGAGATCGAGACTGCCACGATGTCTCCGACGGTCGAGAACGTATTTGCCCAGACCGATGCAGAGGCTGCCAACGCGGGCGCACGGCAGTTTGCCGTCGAGATCGCGGAAGGGGAGAAGCGCGCGCGCGACCTGCTGGCGATGGTGGGTGCGGCAGCCAGGTAGCCGGGCGAGCAGTCGATCGAATCGCTTGACTCCGAGGCCGTTCGGATGTCCAATTAATGGGTCACCCATTGATTCAAGCACAGGAGACTTCCGGATGCCACGCGACGTATGCCTCACCGACTCGTACTGGAGTGCCGACACCTCTGCCGACGTACTGGACACGACGCTGGGCGATCTGCTACGGGAACTGGCCTCCGAAGTGCCCGATCGCATCGCCCTCGTCGAAGGCGTGCCGGATGCAAGCGCGCGTCGGCGCTGGACCTACCTGCAACTACTCCAGTCGGCTGAGGTCGTTGCGCGTTCCCTGTTGCGTCTGTTCCAACCAGGCGAGCGCGTGGCAGTCTGGTCCGCCAACTCCGCCGAATGGGTGCTGTTGCAGCATGGTGCGGCGCTGGCCGGCCTGGTGCTCGTCACGGTCAACCCGGCCTACCTGGCGGCAGAACTGGCGCATGTGCTCGGAACAGCCAAGGCCGCCGGGATCTTCCACACCGACCGCTATCGCGACACCGACATGGCGGAAGTGATTCGCACGATTCGCTCCGAACTGCCGCAGTTGCGCGAAGTCATTTCCTTCACCGTTTGGGATGCCTTCGTCGCGGTCAGCAATCCCACCGTCGAACTGCCGCTCGTTGCGCCCGGCGACATGATCCAGATCCAGTTCACCTCCGGCACGACCGGCAAGCCCAAGGGCGCCTGCCTGCACCATCGCGGCGTGATCAACGCAGCGCGCTTCGCCGCGCAGCGCGCCGGCGTGGCCGACGGTGCGCCTTGGGCGAGCGCGATGCCGCTCTTTCACGTGGGCGGATGTGCGGGGAGCGAGATCGGCGCGTTCTCGCGCCGGGGCACCTTCGTGCTGCTGCCCAGCTTCGACGCGGGCGTGATGCTCGACCTCATCGAGAGCGAGCAGGTGCAGCACGTGCATGCAGTGCCTACGATGCTGCTCGCCATGCTGGAGCATGCAAGTCTCGCGGCCCGCGACCTCACTTCGCTGAAGACCGTGATGAGCGGCGGCTCCTCGGTCCCGGCTTCCCTGGTCCGGCGCGCCAGCGCCACCTTCGGATGCCGTTTCACCATCACCTTCGGCCAGACGGAGCTCAATGGCGTCATCTGCCAGACCCGCCCCGACGACGAGGCCGAGCGGCAGGCGACCACGATCGGCCAACCTGCGCCACAAATGGAAGTCAAGATCGCCGATCCCGAGACGGGCGCCGTGCTGCCGCTGGGCGAGCCGGGCGAGATCTGGGCACGCGGCTACCAGACCATGCTCGGCTATTTCAACGCTGCGCAGGCCTCTGACCAGGCGATCACGCCGGACGGCTGGCTGAAGACCGGTGACCAGGCCACGATGGACGCTGCCGGCTACCTGCGCATCACGGGTCGGCTCAAGGACTGCATCATCCGTGGCGGCGAGAACGTCTACCCGCGCGAGATCGAAGACGTGCTGGCCACGCATCCGACCGTGCGGCAGGCCAGCGTCGTCGGCGTGCCGGACCCCAAGTGGGGAGAGGTCGTCGCCGCTGTCGTCGTGCTGAACCCGCACCTGCCGCCCCCGGATGCCGTCGAACTGCACGCGCATTGCCGCAAGTCACTCGCGGCCTACAAGACGCCGGCGCAATGGTTCTATGTCGATGCGTTCCCGACGACGTCGTCCGGAAAGATCCAGAAGTTCGCCTTGCGCGAAAGTATCCGGCAGGGTGGCATCACGCCGCAGCCCTTCGCCAAGCCGGTGCGCGAGAGCGTGCGCGCCTGAATCGGAAAATCCCAAAGGAGACACCAGATGAAGAAGATGCTCACCGCGCTGGGTGTTGCATGCGCGCTGGCCGGCACCACCGGCGTTGTGCATGCCCAAGCCTATCCCTCCGACAAGATCGCGATCGTCGTGCCGTATTCGGCAGGCAATGGGCTCGACCTGCTGGCGCGTGAATTCGCCCAGCAACTGGGGCAGCCGCTCGGCGTGCCGGTGTTCGTCGAGAACCGCGAAGGCGCGGCGGGAGCGATCGGCACGGCCTACATGGCGCGTGCGCCGGCCGACGGCTACTCGTTGCTGTTCACTGCCAACCCGCCTTTCGTCACGTCGCCGCAGGCCATGCCCAAGCCACCCTACAACGCGCTGACGAGCTTCGTGCCGATCGCTCGCGTGGGAGCAGTGCCCCTGGTGCTGATCACCTCGGGAAAGTCGCCTTTCACGAACTTCCAGCAAATGAAGGACTACGTGCGCAAGCATCCCGAGCAGGCCAACTACGCGTCGGCGGGCGTCGGCTCTCCGGGCGAGGTCTATGGTGAGTTGCTGAACCAGGCCACCGGCCTGAAACTCGAAGAGGTGCGCTACAAGGCCACCGGGCAAGCGTTGACCGATGTCATGTCCGGCAACGTGCTGGTCAGCCTGGTGTCGGTGACTGCGGCTTCGCAGCAGATCAAGGCGGGGTCGTTGCGTGCGCTCGCAGTGGGCTCTCGCGAGCGCCTGCCTGAAATGCCGGAGGTGCCAACGCTCGCCGAGAGCATCGGCCAGAAGGACTTCCAGGCCGGCGTCTGGTATGGCTTCTTCGCACCGGCCGGCTTGCCGAAGGATCGACTCGACAAACTGCAGGGCGAGATCTCGAAAGTGGCCATGTCGCAGCGCATGGCCGCTTTCATGAGTCGCTCGGGCATGGTGCCCGAACTGCTCGATTCGAAGGCCTTCGCCGCCGGTCTCGTTCGCGACGTCGAGACCGCGAAAAAGCTGGTGGCGAGCGGGAACCTCAAGGAGCGTTGAGGGACGCTTTGGTCAAGCAGCGAGGGCGCCGAACTTCGGCGCCCTCTTTTCCTGCGCGGCGGCAACGCCCTCCCTGAAGTCGGGCTGCTTGAGGAGCTTGCCGGTGAGCACCTTCGAGTCCTCGACCGAACGACCCGGGTCGAGGTGCATCTGCTCGGCATAGAGCTGGCGCTTGGCGGCCTTGACTGCCGTGGGCGACACACTGGTGGCCATGTCCTTCGCGACTCGCATCGCCGAGGCCGCAAAGTCTTCCGCTGGCAGCACGCCGTTCAGAAAGCCCATCGCCAGCATCTCTTCCGCACGGAACACGCGACCGCTCAGCAGCACTTCGGCTGCGCGCGTGAGGCCGACGATGCGAGGCAGCACCCAGGAGAGCCCGTATTCCGCGGGCAGGCCAAGCCGGGGTGTCGAAGTCGTGAACTTGGCCCCGGCTGCGGCGTAGCGCAAGTCGCAAAACGCCGTCAACGCCACAGCGATGCCTGCACACGCGCCATTGACCGCGGCGATCACGGGCTTGGACAAGCCCCAGTGCCACACCAGTTCGTGGTCGAACTCCTCCCGCACGCCGTGGCCGGGCCTTGCCATTTCCTCGTTGCGGCTGCTCTCGACATAGTCCTTGTCGCTGGCCTTGTAGTGGTCGAGTGCCTTGAAATCGGCGCCGACGCAGAACTGCCTGCCAGCGCCCGTCACCAGGATCACGCGCACCTCGGGGTTGTCTTCCATCGACTGCATCACCCAGCGGTACTCCGCGTTCATGCGCGTGGTCCAGGAGTTGCCGCGCTCGGGGCGATTCAATCGAACAATGCCCACGTGGTCCTCGACCGCGGATTCGATGACGTGGAGTTCCATGGTGTGCTCGCTATCTGTTGCGTGGGTCATTCGGCAAAGCGCTTGTCGCGGTTCTTGAAGGTGGAGGTGGTGCCCTCCTGGCGGCGCTCGCGCAGGAAGTTGAACTCGTCGCTCTCGAAGCGCAGGTTGGTGCCAAGCGTGTGGCCCACGTAGCCGCGGTAGAACTGCTGGCTCGCGCCGAGGCTGTCGAGTGCCATCTGGTGCATCGCCTTGCCCGTGACCAGCGCGTCGCGTGCATGCTTGCTGATCTTCTGTGCCCAAGCCTCCACGGTGGACTCCAGGTCGGCCAGGGGCACGGCGCGATTGACGAGGCCCATCCGTTCGGCTTCCTGTCCGTCGAAAGTGTCTCCCAGCAGCAGGAGTTCGCGCGCCTTCTTGGCGCCGTACATCAGGATCTGGCTGTTGAGGTGCCAGGTGTTGCCGGCCAGGCCCAGGCGCTGCTCGGCGTGGCTGAAACAAGCGTCCTCGGAGGCGATCGCGAGGTCGACCAGTTCCACGAGGTAGAGGCCCGCGCCGGTGCAATGTCCATGGACCTGTGCGATGACCGGTTTCAACGAATTCTGGAACGCCATGTAGTTGGCCCCGAGCTTGCGGTCGCGCATCAGGCGCGAGCGTTGGCTGGGGCGCCGGGGCTTCGTGCCGCTGCCGTCGCCTTCCAGCCCGTACGAGCGGATCGCGTCGTTGTAGTCGTGACCCGCGCAGAACGATGGGCCGTTGCCCTTGAGGACGATGACCTTGATGTCGTCGTCGTCCTCCGCGTCGTGCAGCGCCTCGACAAGTACGTCGAGGTCGGCGAAGCGCATAGCGTTGTGCTTCTCGGGCCGGTTGAGGATGAGGCGCGCGACGGGGCCTTCTTTTTCGACGATCAACGGGTCAGTCATTCGGTGCTCCGGGTAGGGGGTCGGGTGCGTGGCTGCCTTCATGATACAGAGATTGATATTTGCGTCAATTGTCTGTAGCATTAAATCCATGAACACAACCTCTGAACCCATTGCCGACCACTCGGCTGTCAAACCCCTGCGCGGCATCCGCGTGGTCGAGCTTGCCCACTGGATGGCCGGTCCGCTGGCAGCCGGTCTGTTGTCGGATTGGGGCGCCGACGTCATCAAGGTGGAGCCGCCGGGCGGCGAGCCGATGCGCACCATCTTTGCCTCGATGGGCGCGCGCAAGGGCACGCCCAACGGTGCGTTCATCGCGGCCAATCGCGGCAAGCGCTCGATCGAGCTGGAGGTCAAGACGGAGCGGGGCCGCGCCGCGCTGGACCGGCTCCTGGAAAATGCCGATGTGCTGCTGACCAACCTTCGGCCTGACGCGCTCCAGCGCCTGGGGCTCGGCAACAAGGAGGTGTGCGAGCGTTATCCGCGTCTGGTCTATTGCGCACTCAGCGCCTATGGCTGGGGCGGTCCCGACCAGGACCGGCCGGGCTACGACATTGCGGCCTTCTACGGACGTACCGGCATCGCGCACGAGATCACGACTGCAGGCACGCCACCCGCGGCATTGCTGCAGGGCATCGGCGATGCATTCACCGCCATGACGGCCGCATCGGGCGTGCTGGTGGCGCTGATGGACCGGCAGCAAACCGGCCGCGGCCGCTTCGTGGAGGCTTCGCTGATGCGCACCGGCATGTGGGCGCTGGCCGGCGAACTGGGGCAGCAGGCGCTCGGTGGCAATCCGCGTCCGCCCAAGCCGCGCGACGAGACCCGCACGCCGCTCTACAACTCCTACCGAACCTCGGACGACCACTGGTTCTTCCTGGTGGGCGTCGAGGCGAAACGGCATGTCGGTCCGGTGCTGAGAGCCATCGACCGGGCCGACCTGGTGGAAGACGAACGCTTTCGCGACGCACGTGGCATCGCGCAGAACAGCAAGGCATTGATTGCGCTCCTGGACCAGGCCTTCAATGCGCAGCCGCTCGCGTACTGGGTGGAGAAGTTCGATGTGCACGATGTCTGGTGGGCGCCGATCCAGACGCCTGCGGAAGTAATGATCGACAAACAGGCCGATGCGATCGGTGCGTGGGTGACGGTGGACGACGTCCGGTCGGTCGATGCGCCCGTTCGCTTCGATGGCGTCAACCGCGGTGAGGTGCCGCCGCCGCCCGAGTCCGGCCAGCACACGCGGGCAGTGCTGACGGAACTTGGATATGGAGAGCAGGAAATCGAAGCGCTTGCCGGCGCCCGCGAGGCCACCGCATGACCGCGTTCGAGATGCCCCCTAAAGCAGAAGCCGTCGATGCGCGGCAGCCCGCGTTGCAGCCACGACAGCGCTGGGGTCGCAGCGTGGAGGCGGGCGTGGTTGCGGGCCACCCCTGCCGCGTGTACGCGCAACGTCCGCGTTCGTTGTCCGAGTTGCTGCACGACGCGCGACGCTGGGGTACGCGCCCCTTCGTGATCGAGGGAGAACGAAGGCTCGGCTTCGCCGCCTTCGAGGCGGCCGTGCATCGGGTTGCCGGGCACCTGCATGCGCGCGGCATCCGGCAAGGCGATCGCGTGGTGCTGCTCGGCTACAACAGCGTGGAGTGGCTGGCGTCGTTCTGGGCTGTGCAATTGCTCGGAGGCGTGGCGGTCCTGGCGAACGCCTGGTGGGGCGACGATGAAACGCGCACCGCGCTCGCGCTGATCGAACCCGCCGCGGTGCTGACCGATCGCAGCGGCGCGCATGCGATCGACGAGCGATTCCATCCGATCGACCTGCGCGCGCTGCGGGCAATCGTCGATTCGAGCGAGCAAGTGGCACAGCCCCCGACGCCGCCGGTCGGCGAAGACGACATCGCCATCATCATGTTCAGCTCCGGCACCACCGGCGCTGCCAAGGGGGTGATGATGTCGCACCGGGGCGTGGTGGCGAACATCCAGAATCTCCTCGTGCTGACTGGGCGCCTGCCCAGCGAATTGCCGATCGACAAGCCCGGCACGGTCAGCCTGCTATCGGTGCCGCTGTTCCACCTCGCCGGCATCCAGATCAGCTTTTCGACATTGCTCTCCGGTGGCGCGTTGGTGTTCCTGGAGGGACGCTTCGATCCCGCCGAGGTCCTGGGCCTGATCCAGCGCGAGAAGGTGCGCGTGTGGGGCAGCATCCCGACGATGGTGTCGCGCGTCGTCGACTTCGAGGATTTCGACGCTTTCGATACCTCCAGCCTGCGCTCGATCCCGATGGGCGGCGCCGCCATCTCCGCGAAGTTGCGTGCGAAGGTGCAGCGGGCCTTTCCGGCGACGAAGAAGAGCGTCGGCAGCCTCTATGGACTGACCGAGGCGGGTGGCGTCCTGGCAGCGGGTTCAGCCGACGACGTGAAAGGGCGCCCGGGCTGCGTCGGCCGCGCCTTGCCCGTGGTGGAACTTCGAATCGACGCACCGGATGCCGGCGGCATCGGCGAAATCCTTGCGCGCACGCCGACCTTGACGAGTGGCTACTGGCGTGATGCCACGCCGATCGCCGATGCCGAGGGTTGGGTGAAGACCGGCGACCTCGGGCGCATCGAGGGCGACCACCTCTACGTCGTCGGCCGGTCGAAGGACATCATCATCCGTGGCGGGGAGAACATTGCTTGCGCGCATGTGGAACATGCCTTGCTGGCCCATCCATCGGTGCGGGAGGCGGCGGTCGTGCCGTTGGCGCACGCGGACCTCGGCGAGGAGGTTGGCGCCGTGGTGGTCTTGCGTGACGACATGCCGGTCACCGTCGAGCAACTGCGCGAACATGCGCTTGCCAACCTCGGCAAGTTCGAAGTGCCATCGCGCTGGTGGCTGCATGACGGACCCTTGCCGACCAATGCCACGGGCAAGATCCTGAAGCGCGACTTGCCGAAGCGCTGGGGCGGGGACTGACCTTCTAGTCGTCGTGCTCGCGCGAGACGGTGCGCCAGTGCGCATGAGCGGCGTCTCGCCACTTGGCGCGCAACTCGTTGAGGCGCGTGGCGGCGCGCGTGCCTTGCCAGCCGGTGGGCAGCAAGGGCACTGGCAGGCCGGGGTCGATCGACGGCAGCCGCTGCAGTTCGTTCACCAGTTCGATGTGCGCGAAGAAGATCGCTTCTTCGCTGCGGGGACGAAGGCCGGCGAAGCGTTCGACCAGTGCGTCGTAGTGCGACGAGATCGATTGGAGGTCCCATGCCTGTGCGACCAGGTCGCGCTCGGAAACGCCGAAGCCAAGCGAGTGCGCGTTCAGCGCGATGGTGTGTTCCGTGAGTCCCATCTCCTCGACCGTCTTGCGTGCTGCTTCTGCGCGATCCGCATGCGGGCAGATCCAGAGCCCCGGCGTCGGGTTGCCGAAGCCGAGCCAGCTGAGCGCCCGGTAGACGCGCAGGCGATCGGCGCGACGCGACTCCGGCAGCGAGATGTGCAGCACCACCCATTCGCCCTGCCAGGATTCGATGCTGCTGCGGATGCCCCGCACGCGCCGCGACCCTTCGCCGATCAGTGCATCGGCGCTGGCGGTGAGGCGCCACGAAGCGCGGCGGCCCTCGCGATCGTTCTCGATCCAGCCCGCAGCGGACGCTCGGGCAATGGCTTGCCTAGCCGACTTTTCGGCGATGCCAACGCCATGGAACGCGTAGAGCAGGGTCGAGGTCCAGGTCGACTCATGGGTCGGATGAACGAATTCGCCGAGAAGGGTCAGCAGCACCGAGCGCGCACTGCCTGGGCTGACACGTGCCGGCGTCGTCGAAGCGTTCTCCTGCTTTACGCGTGGCATGGTCCGGTCGTTAACATCGATATGAAAATCATGGATCGCAGCGCTATGGCAAGGAACGTCGGGATGAAAGAGAAGCAACCAGCCGCGGTCAAGTCGGCCATGCGGTTCACGCCGGTGGTGGGGACGCGTCCTGCCGAGGAAATCCAGGCCCAGATCCGCAACTTGCTGGCGACCCATCAGTTGAAGGCCGGTGATCGACTGCCTTCCGAGCGTGAACTTGCAGAGCAGTTTAGCGTCAGCCGCAACTCGGTGCGGCAGGCCTTGCACTCGCTTGTGGACAGCGGGTTGCTGGAGATGAAGAAGGGGTCCGCCGGGGGTGCCTTCATCCGTGACGGCGGCGGCGATGCGGTCATGGCAGGCATCTCCGACCTGTATTCGCTGGGCACGATCCAGCCCGAACACCTCACCGAAGTACGCATCCTGATCGGCGTGGAAGTGGTGCAACTCGCGTGCAAGCGCTGCACGGTCGAAGAGATCGATGCGCTGGAGGAAAACGTCAAGCTCGCAGAACAGGCAGCCCGCGACAACGATTTCTCGCGGCGCACCGCGATCAACCTCGAGTTTCATCGCATGCTGGCACGCATGACGCGCAATCCCTTGCTGGTCACGCTGACCGAGGCGGTCACTGCGATCACCCAGCGCTTCGTCGATGAGGTCGGTCCGACATCGAATCGGTCCGTCATGCCCTTGCGCCGCCAGTTGCTCGGCCACCTTCGGGCGCGCGATTCGGAGGCTGCCGGCGAGCGGATGCGAAGCCACCTGCTGCGCCTGCGGACCATCTATCTTCGGCAGGTCGCGGAGAAGCGCGCGCACGAGTAGCTCAGTCGTGCATCAGCTTTTCCATCAACTCCCGGACGATCGACAGCGCGGGCGCTTCGGAGCGGCGCGACAAGGTCACGAGGCCGAAACGCGCCATCGTTGACAGCGGCGGCTTGAGCGGCAGTTCGACCAGGTCGGGCGCGGCTGCGCGGATGGCCAGCAGCAGGGCGTCACTGTGCCGCGCCACTTCCACCAGGCTGGGAATTTCCTCGCAACGCACGGTGACGCACTCCTGCGGATGCGCGGCGTTTCCGTAGCGCTCGACCATGGCACGCGCGGCCTCATCGCTCAAGGGGGTGGAGGCGATCGGATACTGCCGCAGCACGGCGAACCGCAGCGCGCCTTTCCAGCGCGTCAACGGATGGCCTGCGCGGCACATCACCGCGCCGCGCATCTCGACCAAGGTCGTGATCCGGAGGTCCGGTCCCGGTGACAGCGAGCGCACGTCGACGACCAGCGCATCGAGCTTGCGTTCGCGCAATGCGTGGACGAGTGAAGACGTGTCGCCGCGTGCAACGTCGATGTGGATCGTGGGATGGCGCGTCGTCATCTCCATCAACAGCGGCGTCATCAGGATGGCGCCCGGTCCCGACCCCATGCCGATGCGCACGGTACCGGTGCGACCCTCGCTCATGTTGCGTCCGCTGGCGGCAAGCTCGTCGGCATCGAACACAAGGTATTTCGCGCGCGCCACGATCTCGCGCCCGAACGGGGTCACCTCGCTGCGCTTGCCGACGCGGTCGAAAAGGGGCTGGCCAAGTTCGTCCTCCAGCGTGCGGATGCTGCGGCTGAACGCGGGCTGCGTCAGGAACACCGCTTCTGCCGCGCGAGTGAATGAACCAGTTTCTGCCAAGGCGAGAAGATGCCGGAGTTGGACCAGTGTCATGAGCGCGCCTTGTAGATGCATGCGGTGAAGGCATCGTATCCCTAGAAACAATGCATTGGACTGGAGGCTTCCGGATTTTTAGAGTTGCGGCATTCCCGAGGTGAATCGCTTCGGGCCCTACCCACACCTCAAAGGAAGCACCATGTACGACAGTCAAGCCGCAGGGGCCTATCTCGCCAGCGCGATGGAAATGCAGATTGGCGAATTCATCCGCTTGCGCCGCGAGATCCACAGCCAACCCGAACTCGCATTCGAGGAACACCGCACGGCCGCGCTGGTGGCAGCCAAGCTGGAGGGCTGGGGCTATCGGGTGGAACGCAACATCGGTGGCACGGGCGTGGTCGGGCAACTGGTACGCGGCAACGGAACAAAACGCCTCGGCCTGCGCGCGGACATGGATGCACTGCCGATCAACGAAGCCAGCGGCACCGAATGGACCAGCCAGCGTCCCGGCGTGATGCACGCCTGTGGTCACGATGGCCACACCGCAATGCTGCTGGCTGCGGCGCGCGACCTTGCGCAGAACGACACATTCGAGGGCTCCCTGAACCTGATCTTCCAGCCGGCGGAGGAGGGCGGTGGCGGCGCCCTGCGCATGATCGAGGATGGCCTGTTCGACCGCTATCCCTGCGACGCGGTGTTTGCGATGCACAACATGCCTGGCATCCCGCAAGGACACCTGGTGTTCCGCGAAGGCTCCGCCGCGGCGTCGAGTGACTACGCGACGATCACCTTGCACGGTGTCGGCGGTCACGGCGCAATTCCGCACAAGGCCATTGACCCGGTGGTCGCGGCCTCCAGCATCGTCATGGCCTTGCAGACCGTGGTGTCGCGCAATGTCGACCCGCTGCAGATGGCGGTGGTCACCGTGGGCGCACTGAACGCCGGCAAGGCCAACAACGTCATTCCAGCCAGTGCCACGATGGAACTGAGTGTGCGTGCCCTGGACCGCGAGGTGCGCGGCATGCTGGAGCGCCGCATCAAGGCGATCGTCCAGGCGCAGGCCGAGAGCTATGGCCTGACCGCGGACATCGCATGGCGCACCGGCTATTGCGTGCTGGTGAATACGCCGGCCGAGACCGCCTTCGCGCGCGCCATTGGCGTCGAACTGGTGGGAGTGGCGGCCGTCACGCCGCAGGGCCCCGCGTTGACGGGCAGCGAAGACTTCGCCTTCATGCTCGAGCGGGTGCCGGGCAGCTACCTCCTGATCGGCAATGGCGACGGCGACAGCGCGGGCGCCTGCATGGTCCACAACCCCGGCTACGACTTCAACGACCAGAACATCGCGGTCGGCGCGGCGTACTGGTCGCTGCTGGTCGCGCGATTCCTCTGCGCGTAAGCGCGGCTTCCAGCTTCCGATCCCTTCTTTCGCGAAAGCCCAAGATCATGAACGCCACTGCCATGCCGATCACCCTCCCGCGGACCGCATCCGCGACTTGGTCGCCCGCTGAATCCGCCGTTGCGCCCGCTGCGGCGAACGGTATACCCAAGCGAATCGTCGCCGCCACCGTGGCCGGCAATGCGCTCGAGTTCTACGATTTTGTCACCTACGCCTTCTTCGCGGTCTACATCGGCAGGACCTTCTTCCCGGCCGCGACGCCGCTCGGAAGCCTGCTGCTGTCGGTGGCCGTGTTCGGTGTCGGCTTTGTCTCGCGTCCGCTCGGCGGCGTGCTGATCGGCGCATATGCAGACAGGGCAGGGCGCAAGCCGGCCATGCTGCTGACCATCGCGCTGATCACGGTTGGCACGCTCGGCATGACGCTGACGCCTTCGTATGCTGCCATCGGCATGGCCGCGCCCATCATCGTCGTCCTGTGCCGCCTGGTCCAGGGCCTGGCCCTCGGCGGCGAGGTCGGGCCATCGAGCGCGTTCCTGATCGAGTCGGCGCCGTCCCACCAGCGCGGCCTGTATGCGAGCTGGCAATCGGCAAGCCAGGGCATTGCAACCCTCGTCGCCGGCGTGTTCGGTGTCGTGATGATCGCCTTGCTGACGCCCGAGCAACTGCAAAGCTGGGGCTGGCGCGTGCCGTTCGCGGTCGGCCTGCTGCTGGTGCCGATCGCCTTCTACCTGCGACGCGAGATGCCCGAGACCCTGCACGGCGAACCCGCCCCCGCTACGAGCGTCGGCGTGCGCGGCCTGTGGCACCACCGCAGGATCATCGTGCTGGCCGTGCTGGTGATTCTGGGCGGAACGGTGTCGAACTACGTGGGCAACTACATGACGACCTATGCCATCACGACGCTGAAGTTCCCGCCGTTGATCGCGATGGGCGCGACGGTGATGGTGGGCCTCGCGACGCTGGTGTTCGCATTGCTTGGCGGCTGGCTGTGCGATCGCTACGGCCGCAAGCCGGTGATGCTGTGGCCGCGCGTTGCGACTGCCGTGCTCACGTTGCCGGCATTCATGCTGTTGATCGCATTCCCGAGCGTGCCGTTGCTGCTGTCCGTGACGACGTTGCTCGCGGCTCTGACCGCTTTGAGCGGTGGCGCGTCACTGGTTGCGATTCCTGAGTTGCTGCCGCGCGGCATTCGTGCAACGGGTCTCTCCATCGCCTATGCGGTGGGCGTGTCCCTGTTCGGCGGCACCACCCAGTTCGTCGTGACCTGGCTGATCGACGCGACGGGCAACCCGGCCGCACCGGCCTGGTATGTCGCTGGCACCAGTGTCATCACGGCGCTGGCGATGCTTGCGTTGCCGGAGAGTCGGGAGCGCGCGCTGGAAGATTGAATCGCAGCACGCTTCCACGTGCACGCATCGCCTTGACGGCATCGAACAAAGACTGGAGAATCCGCAAACACCATAATGGGTGACCCAATAAGACGGAGCCCCTCCGTCGACGTGACGGATTCCAGGATTGGAGACACACATGCAGCCAGCAGCGACGAGAAATGTGACATTGCCGGTCGATCCCGCAGCCTCGGAGGCGATCTATCGCAAGGTCAGCTTGCGGTTGATCCCGTTCTTTTGTCTTTGCTACTTCGCGGCCTACCTGGACCGCATCAACGTGGGCATCGCCAAGCTGCAGATGCTCGACCAGCTCAAGTTCAGCGACACGGTCTACGGCCTGGGCGCGGGTCTGTTCTTCATCGGCTACATCCTGCTGGAAGTGCCGAGCAACGTGATCCTGAGCCGCGTCGGCGCCAGGATCTGGCTGGGTCGCATCATGGTGACGTGGGGGCTGCTGTCGGCGGCCACCATGCTGGTGCAGACCCCGACGCAGTTCTATCTGGTGCGCTTCCTGTTGGGCGCGGCGGAGGCCGGCTTTCTGCCCGGCATCCTCTACTACCTCACGCTGTGGTATCCGGCGAGGCGAAGGGGCCGCATCTTCGGTCTGTTCCTCGTCGGCCTGCCGCTGGCCAGCGTGCTGGGCGGGCCGCTGTCGGGCTGGATCATGACCGCCTTCCACGGTGTGAACGGCTGGGCTGGGTGGCAATGGCTGTTCCTGCTGGAGGCTGTTCCCTCGGTGGTGCTCGGCATTGCGCTTTTCATGGTCTTGCCCAACAACATTCGCTCTGCGCGTTGGCTCGACGACAGCGAAAAGGATCACCTTGAAGCGGAGCTGAAGAAGCACGCAGAGCCCGAGCAGAAGCACAACGCCATGCAGGCGTTCAGGGACCCGAAGATCTTGCTGCTCGGCTTCATCGACATGACGATTGCCGTTGCGACCTACATCGTGAGCTTCTGGTTGCCATCCATGCTGAAGGAGGCCGGTGCAGGAAGTGCCTTCACGATCGGTTGGTTGACCGCCATTCCGAGCGTCGCGGCTATCGTCCTGATGCTGGTGGTCTCCGCAAGCTCCGATCGCAGGAAGGAACGGTGGGGCCACCTGACCCTGACCCTCGTGGTCACCGGCATGGCGCTGATCGCGACGGCGCAGAGCACGCACAGCCTTGTGCTGTCACTGGTGCTGCTCACTGTCGCCAACGCGTTCGCGTTTGCATCGTTCCCGGTGTTCTGGTGCCTGCCCAGCCTGTTTCTCTCGGGCACCGCTGCCGCCGCAGGTATCGCGCTGATCAATTCGATTGCCAATCTTGGCGGGTTTGCCGCGACCTTCGTGGTCGGGTGGATCAAGGATGCGACCGGCTCGCAGTCCACTGGGTTGATGCTGTTCGGTGGGCTGCTGCTTGTCTCCGCCATTGCGACCTTCTTGTTGCGCGGCGTGGAGCAGCGAGCAAGGTCAATCCAGCCACAGCCTTCCGTGCAGCCCGGCTGAAAAATCAACGAGACGAAACCCAATGACGATCTGGCAACACAATCGCGCGCTGGAGTCTGGTGCGGACTTCCTCAAGGGCGGACCGAAGCAGCTCTACGTCAATGGCGAATACAGCCCCGCCGCCTCCGGCAAGACCTACTGGGTCACCAACCCGACCACCGGCCAGCCGCTCGCGGAAATCGCCGACGGCAACGAGGTGGATGTCGATCGCGCGGTCAGCGCGGCGCGGGCGGCTTTCGAGGGCGCATGGGCGCGGGTCAAGCCGCAGGGGCGGCAGCAGTTGCTGCTCAAGATCGCCGATCTCGTCGAGAAGCACTACGACGAGCTGGCTGCGCTCGACACGCTCAACATGGGCGCGCCGCTGACGCGCACCCGTGCGATGCGCGGCCGTGCCCTTTCGCTGCTTCGTTTCTATGCGGGCCTGGCCACGATGCCGCACGGGGCCACCATTGCGAACTCGGTTCCCGGCAATGTGCTCTCGTATACCGTGAAAGAGCCGGTGGGCGTGGTCGGCGCCATCACGCCGTGGAACGGCCCGCTGACGCTGGGCATCTGGAAGATCGCGCCGGCGCTGGCGGCCGGTTGCACGGTGGTCTTGAAGCCGTCCGAGCAGACGCCCTTGTCCTCGTTGCGGCTGGCTGAGATCTGCGCCGAGGCCGGTCTGCCACCGGGCGTGCTCAACGTCATCACGGGGCAGGGTGTCGTGGGCGCCGCGTTGAGTGCCCATCGGGGCGTGAACAAGATCACCTTCACCGGATCGACCGACGTGGGTCAACGCATCATCGCTGCGTCCGCGGGCAACGTGAAGCGCCTCTCGCTGGAACTGGGCGGCAAGTCGCCGAACATCGTTTTCGCGGACGCCGATCTCGACCTGGCCGTGCCGGCGGCCGCGATGGCGGTCTTTTCTAACTCGGGGCAGGTTTGCAGCGCCGGCACCCGGCTGTTCGTGCAACGGCAGGTCTACGATGAATTTGTCGATCGGGTCGCCGCCTACGGAAGCAAGCTGGTGGTGGGCGACCCGGCCGATCCGGCGACGGACTTGGGTCCTCTGGTCTCGGAACGGCACCTCTCGAAGGTGGTCAGCTACCTCGACATCGGCCATGCCGAGGGAGCGCGCGCTCTCTGCGGCGGCGAGCGCTGCACGACGGAACCTTTCGATGAAGGCTACTTCGTGCGGCCCACGGTCTTTGCCGACGTCACCGACGAGATGCGCATCGCCAGGGAAGAGATCTTCGGGCCGGTGATCTCCGCACTGCCATTCGACGACATCGACGAAGTCTTGCGGCGCGCCAACGACTCCGATCTCGGCCTGGGCAGCGGCGTCTGGACGAAAAGCCTGAAGAC
The DNA here is from genome assembly GCF_019207085.1 of Variovorax sp. dw_308. GTDB lineage: Bacteria > Pseudomonadota > Gammaproteobacteria > Burkholderiales > Burkholderiaceae_C > Variovorax. Next base: position 240,238 of record NZ_JAATOM010000009.1, read on the forward strand.
GGCGCACAAGATGTCGCAGGGCCTGCGCGCCGGATCGGTCTGGGTCAACTGCTACCAGGCGATGGACGCCGCCGTTCCGTTCGGCGGCTACAAGATGAGCGGGTACGGACGGGAGTCCGGCGTGGAGCACATCGAGGAGTTCCTCGAGACCAAGGCCGTCTGGCTCAACATCGACTGAGCCAGCCATGCACTCCCAATACGACTACATCATCGTGGGCGGCGGCTCGGCCGGCTGCGTCCTGGCAGCGAGGCTTTCTGAATCGCCCGGCATTCGCGTGCTGTTGTGCGAGGCCGGGAAGGACCTTCCGCTGGACAACATCCCGCCTTCTATTCTCGACAGCTATCCCGGCACGGCCTACTTGAACCCCAGCTTCATGTGGGCCGGACTCCGCGCACGTCCGACTGCGGACAGGCCCGCGGACAAGTACGACCAGGCGAGGATCCTCGGCGGAGGCTCCTCGATCAATGGCCAGTTCTTCAACCGCGGCGCGCCCGCGGACTATGACGAATGGGAACGCCGTGGCGCCGCAGGCTGGCGTTGGGACACCGTGCTGCCCTGGTTCCGGAAGGCGGAGACAGACCTCGACTTCGATGGCGAACTGCATGGCAAGGCGGGGCCGATCCAGGTCCGGCGCATCTTTCCCCAGGTGTGGCCCGGGCATGCGAAAGCGGTCGGCAAGGCATTCGAATCCCAGGGCTTCAAGTACATCGAGGATCAGAACGGTGCATTCACGGACGGCTACTTTCCGATCGCGCTCTCCAACAAGGACGAGAAGCGGGTGTCGGTGGCGACCGCCTACCTCAACGCGGAGGTGCGCGGCCGCAAGAACCTCACGATTGCCACCGAGACCACGGCAGCACGGTTGACCTTCGATGGCACGAGATGCACCGGCGTCGAACTGCAGGCGCGAGGCCAACTCGAGACGGTGCGCGCGAAGGAGGTCATTCTTTCCGCCGGCGCCATTCATTCGCCTGCCATCCTGTTGCGCTCCGGCATCGGCCCCGGCGATGAATTGGCCGGGATGGGCGTGCCCGTGGTCAAGTCGCTCCGGGGCGTGGGAAAGAACTTGATGGAGCATCCTTCCATCGCGCTGGCGTCGTACATCAAGCGCGCGCATCGGATCAGCGGACCGACCCGCCATCACATCCGCGTCGGCTGTCGCTATTCCTCCGGCGTCGTCGGCGCGCCGTCGGGTGACATGCTCATGCTCGGCGTGACCAAGACGTCGTGGCATGCCGTGGGTGAGCGCATCGGCACGCTGCTGACCTACATCAACAATCCGTTCTCCGCGTCGGGCGAAGTCACGCTGGACTCGCCCGACTGGCGTCAGTTTCCGAGCGTGTCACTTGGCATGCTGTCGGACGAAAGGGACATTGAACGCCTGACCGATGGGTTCGTGCGCATGGCCGCGCTGCAGGCATCGAGTGCGCTGTCCGCCATCACCGAACATCCGTTCCTCGCTTCGTATGGCGAGAAGGTCCGCCAGATCGGCATGCTCAGCAAGCGCAACAAGGTGCTGACCGATGTCCTGGCCGCGTGCCTCGACGGCCCCGCGCCGCTGCGCAAGTTCCTGTTCGAGAACGTGATCCGTGATGCGCCACGGTTGGCCGATCTGCTGCAGGACCCTGCACTCCTGCGCAGTCACATCCGCAAGTCCAGCGCCGGCGTCTGGCACGTGTCCTGCACCTGCCGCATGGGTGCGGCGAACGACGCTGGCGCGGTCACGGACAGCGCGGGGCGCGTCCATGGCGTTCACAACTTGCGTGTGGTGGATGCATCCATCTTTCCGGTGATTCCAGGCGCCAACACCAATGCACCCACGATCATGGTGGCGGAAAGGATCGCTGCAGGCATGTTGGATGGGCTTGTCGATGGAAAGGCCCAAAAGACAGCGCGCGCGGTAGTGACGGCTTCAACGATGGTTACGCACGCCTGAGCTTGCACGCGCGACTGAAGTGGCGCCAAGCCCTGCCTGGCACGGTTAGGCCTGGTGCCTGTGACAGGTGGATTGGATCGGCACTGCTGTCGACTTCACGCCGCCGGATTGTCCGGAACGCGCAGGATCGCAAAGGTGCCGTTGGCCGTGGCGACCAGCCGGTCGCCTGCCCAGATTCGGCATTCGACATTCGCCAGCGATCGGCCGCGATGCACCACTTCACTTTCACTGCGCAGCAACTCGCCGGAGCCCGGCCGAAAGTAGTTCATCTTGCTCTCGACTGTGACGGCACGTTCTCCGTGCGCCAGCATCGTGGCAACGGCTTGGCCCATGCACGTGTCCGACAGTGAGAAGGTCAGGCCACCGTGCGCAAAACCATTGGAATTCAGGTGCTCTGGCCGCAGCGGGACCGTACAGCTAGAGCGGCCCTCGCATGAGGACTGCAACTGCATGCCGAGGTGCGCGGAAAAAGGGATTTGTTCGATCTGGACGGCCATGGTTCAGTTCAGTCGCTTCCGTTCACCGCCATCTGCCGCTCCGCTTTCACGTTCGGATCCAGGACTGACCTTGATGCCGGATCGTCGAGTTCTGCAGGACACCACGAGTGCGCCGTGCTTTCGACCTGCAAGCGGAGAGCCTCGGAAAGCGGCAGGACCTCGTGTGAATCCGCGTCAAGACCGAGCGGCAGATACCAGGAGCGCTCGAACGCGATGCGCGTCTTGCTTGCGCGGAGAACGCACGTTTCGATATTCCGGCGCGCCGACGCATCCATTTGCGGTGCTGCTCGCACCGCTTGCGCCACGGCCGCAGCCAGGGCGCCCGTGGCGTTGCGCAGCGTCGTCGCTGCCGCATTGACTTCTGCCAGGGCGCTTTTGCCTTGTTCCAGCGCCGAGCCGAGTGCTGCGGAGCAGGTCATGGCGGACGCGGGGACGACCGCCAGCACCTGCCTGGCCAAGTCCATGTGATGGCGCAATTCGAACAGATCACGTTCATGAAAGTGATCCAGGCGTTGAAGCACGAACTCGAGATATTCGACCGTGAGCCGTAGCTGGTCGCGCGCCTGGGCGTGCTGCGGGTCTACCGCGGGTGCGACGACGTCAGTGAGTGACCGTACCGCGGCACGCAAGCCGACATGGGTGTGATCCATCAGAGGTCTCCTTCAAGCAGTTCGCAAAGCTCGTGGGCGCCGATAGGGGCGATGGCCTTCAGGCGCGCCAGCAAGATGTCCTGGTGGGATTTGCCGAGCTTCGCGACCCGATACATGGTGGCCATGGTGGTCGTGATCACCTGAAAGCAGTTGAGCACCCGGTACCAACGCAGCCGGACGGGATCTACGGTGAGGCCCGACGCTCTTTCGTAGAGTTCGTAGAAATCCTGCAGGGGGATCAGGCCGCAGACCAGATAGGTCTTGCCGTCTTCGGCAAGGTGCCCTTTCTCGCGTTGGGTCATCCAGGCAAGGTCCCGGTGTCGGTCTCCGAGATGGCCGCGCTCCCAGTCCAGCCATGCCGTGATGTTGCCGGAGGCCTCGTCGAACAGGAAGTTGCCGCTTCGAAAGTCACCATGCACGATGCTTGTGCGATCGAGCACTGGCAGGTTGCGCTCCAGCCAGTTGGCCGCGACGTCCATCAGCGGGTAGTCCTCACCTCGATCTTCTTCCCAGACACGCCGGGCGCGGTTCAACTGCCAGCGCGCGGCCTCCCGGGTGCCGACCGAGGGCTGTTCCATGCTCTCGAAGTGCATGTTGTCGACATCAGCCGTGTGGATGATCGCCAGGTCGCGCAGGAACTGCGGCGCGAGCAACTCGCGCAGGCGCCGGCCGAAGTTGGTACCCAAGCCCACGACCTGGCCGGCGCTTCCGCTCCTGGGTTTTGCCACGCCGGGAACGAAGGTATAGATGATGGCTGGCTCCGGAAACCAGCGTGCCTCCCGATCGATCCAAAGGACCCTCGGCACGGGAAGCCGGGTCTGAAAAGCCTCCAGCAGTTCCGCTTCCCGCACACGACTGGTGGTGTTGGAAGCTTCGGAGGGATCCATCCGGATGACGAGATGATCGCTGCATGGACCTCGTCCCGGGGCATCCCAATCCAGCACGAACGCAACCTGCACTTTCGAGGCGCCGCCTGTCAGCCATCTTGGATCGCGCACCGTGAATTCGCCCGCAATCTGGGCCGAAAGCATGGTGTGAAGCCATCGCGTCATCTGCTCCAGGCTGACTTGCTGATACGGTGGCGCGCTGCGCCGCTGCATCTTGCGCGTCAACAACGCGTCGGTCTCGGGCTCTGTGGGGAAGCGACTGCGCAGGTCGGCAATGAACGCTTCGGAAGGCGCGTCCCGGTTGTCGAAGCCAGCGGCGCGCCCGGCGCCATATTCGTACGTGATCATGCGTCGTCTCCGGCCAGCCGTTCTGCAAGGTATGACAGGCCAAAAAGCTTGCCGTGCCCGCCGTGGCCAACGTGGTTGAGGTAGTGATAGCGCATCAGCGACACGAATGCCGCGATCGAAGGGTTCAGTGATCCCATGGGCCGCGTGCCGATCGCTGCACCGAAGAACTCATGCGTGCGGCCCCTGGTATCGGTGACAACAATGCGGTCGCTGATCGCGAGCATGTCGACCGTCGTGGCATCGACTTGCGCCGTCACGATGGGCGTCACCACGCCGTGCTCGACGAGGTATCCGGAATTGAGCCGTTCGTAGCGCACGTGACCGGACGCGGCCACGTCGAGGGTCATGGTCAGCCACATGGCCATGGCGTCGCCGCAGTTCACCGAAATGTAGGAAGTGGCCCGGTTCGGGGTCTCGTTGCGCGGACCCCAACTGCGGTCCATCCCTTCATGGCAATCGACCTGGTACTGACGCCCGCGCAGCTTCAGCGTGCCGCGAATCCGGCCCTTGAGATCGAAGTGTCCATGCGACCACGCATCGCCGATGCGCGAGTCCGCGGGATGGGAGGCCAGCTGTTCGACCATCGGATTCTCGCGCGAGTCGGTGGGATCGTATGGATGATGCAGCCCTTCCAGATGCAGGTCGAAGCTGCAGATTCCGAGCTTGTGCGCATAGCGGAAACGCCAGTCCGTCAGTGACTCGGCATCGACCGACAATCCGTTCTCCAGCGTGAAGCTGGCGTAGGACGACGGGCAGGGCAGGTGGATCTGCGGATCGCAGAAATCCACTTCATACGGCCGGCGGCGCATTCCTCGCGCGACAACGACCGAGGACATCGCCACGCCCAGATTGGGGCGCGCCAGCACGTAGCATGTACCGTGCAGCGCCGCTTCGGGGACGTTGAAAGCGAGGTAGGTGGTCTCGGTCCAGATTCTGTCCGCGGGGTCGCGCGGGTGGAACTCGGTATCGGAGGCTTGGATCATTGTGTGCCCATGCTGGAATCTTGCTGCGGATCAAGGCGTGGTCTTGCTCTGCTCCACAAGGGAGAGCATCCTGCGGGCGGCATCGGCGTCCTGGCGCAATGAGGCCGCGAACTGCGTCGGCGATTGAAGCTCGGGGATGATGCCCAGGACCTGCATGCTTTTCCTGGCCTCGTCCGTGTCGAACACCTTGGCCACTGCGGAATAAAGAACGGCAATCCTCTCGGGCACGACGCCGACTGGCACGAGGAACCCGTACCACACGCTCGCTTCCAGGGGTGACCCCAAGGCTTCGGACAAGGTGGGTGCGTCGGTGAACCGAGTCAGTCGCTCCCTGGACCCAACCGCCAGGACGCGCAGGCGCCCGTTCTGAATCAGCTGATCGGCGGCAGGAAGCGACACGATGCTTGTGAGGATCTGCCCGCCGATCAGGTCCGTGAGCGCCTGGGTCGATGACTTGTACGGCACTTCCCTTAGCGGTAGACCGGTCGCAGCCTTCACCGTTTCCATGAACAACTGCCCTGGAGAGCCGTTCCCCGTGGACGCGTACGTCGCCTTGTCAGGATGTGCCTTGGCATATTCGCGCAATTGCGCAAAGCCCTTTACCGGCGAATCTGCTGCGACGATCATGACGAGCGGAACGCTGCCCACCCGCGCCACCGGGGCAAAGGCCTTCAGCACGTCGTAGGGTGGCGGATTCTGGCTCAGAGGCGCGACCAGGAACGGCGGGTTTGCATTGACCATGAGCGTGTAGCCGTCCGCGGGTGCGCGCGCAGCCGCCTGGGTGCCAATCACGCCGGTCGCTCCCTCCCGGTTCTCCACCACCACGGGATTCTTCAGCTTGCCTTCCATGCCATGACCGAAGCTGCGCGCCAGCAGATCGACGCCGCTGCCGGCGCTGTAGGGCACCAGCATGCGCACACTGCGTGACGGATAGGTCTCGGTCTGGCAATAGCCCTGCGCAGACACCAGAGCACTCGCAAGCGCCACGAGGATCGTTCTCATCAGGATGGACACCGCAATCTCCTTCGATTAGTCGTAGTACGTTTGACCTGCAGCACGGGGTGGGCACTGCAAGCGCGAAGTTTCATGTAGTCAATGGGTCACCCAATGAATATTGCGCCCAAACTCTGAGCGAGTCAAGGGCGAAGTGACGCATGCCTGTTCGGGGCCGGCGCCGCTTGATACCTGGGTTCTGGATGCCCTGTGCCGATGCGAGGGCATCAAACTGGCGTGCGCGGCCGCACCGGCTTCATCGGGGTCTTCGCATTCCGGCGGCGCGCGATAGCGACGGGCCCTCGTCGAGCGATGACTACTTGATCCGGTTGAGCGGCTGCCACCCCTGGAACTGTGGAAAGTGCTTCTGGACGAGAGGCCCGTTGAAGTCCCACGACATGCACTTGCCCAAGTGGTAAGGCGGCTGGCCATCATCCCCAACCGGTTCACCGGCTTGCCTGAGCAGCAGTTCGTGGTGGGTGGGAATCGTCTGGAAGGCGGCGGTGGCCATGTTGAACATGAGTTCGCGCAGGTGCGTGCAGCCCTTGATGCCGCCCAGGTGCCTTTCAAGCGTGGCGCGCCAGCCCGGCCCCATCGTGCAGCCCACGAGTTGCTGCATCGGATGCGTCGCCAGCGCGCACTCCGTTTGGGGCTTGCCATTCATCGTGGCTGCAATTTCGCGAATGGTCAGCGTTTCGTCCAGCGTCGCGCGGATCGCCATGTTGTGGATGAGCGTATCCGGGGGGAGAGTGCCGAGGCCGGGCGACGTAAAGGGGTAGCCCTTGGCATCCGTCAGTTCGGCCTCGATGTCCCACAGCCGATCATGCCGGTGATAGCCCCGGAAAGTGATCCTTCGCGTGTGCAGCGGCGTGCGTTCGACTGGCGCGGGCAGTGACATTCAGGTCTCCATTGCAATACGGGAAGTGGCTTGATCGACGCAACTCAAGCTTGGCGATTGCCCGCTTCGGTCACTTCCTCGCGAATGATCTCGATCGCGCATTCGGGACAGTTGTCCGCTGCGAGTTCCGCGAGGCTTTCAAGTGCGACCGGGATGGCCGCCAGCCGTGCGCTGGCGTAACCGGACGCATCGAGTTGGAACAGTTGGGGCGCGATCCGGATGCAGTTGTTGTGGCCTTGGCAGAGCTCGGTGGAGACGTGCAGTTTCATGGTGGGGCATTCGTGTGATGGCCGCGGTTGAATGGCAGCTCAATAGGTCTCGACGTGGTAGCGGCCCGCGGCGCGCATCCGGTCGCGTACGCGAATCCAGTCGAGGCCGGCGGTGCCGCAGACTTCGGCCAGGGCTTGCTCGACGCCTTGCTCCATTCCCTTCAGACCGCAGATGTATAGATGCGTCAGATCGTCGCGCAATAGAGCCGACACCAGCGCCGCCGATGCGCGGATGCGTTGCTGGACACGGATCTTCGGGCGATCTTCCAGACGCGAGTAACTGAAATCGCGTTGCACGGTGGTGACGGGCAGCTCCTCCAGGTAGTCGACGTAAGGCATCGACTGCGGCGTCTGCGCCCCGTAGAACAGCACGAGCTTTCCTGTTGACGACTCCGGTGCCAACTGGCGGCGCCGTTCGACGAAGCCGCGGAAGGGCGCGACGCCGGTGCCGGTGCACACCATGACGATGTTGGCGGCCGGGTCATTGGGCATCAGGAAGGTGGCGCCAAACGGGCCGGTGACGTCGACGCTGGCGCCTGCCGACAGGTCACACAAATGGTTCGAGCACAAGCCACCTTGTACGCGCTTGACCGTCAGGGCCACTGTGTTCGGCTCGCCTGCTTCGCCATTGCGAGGGCTCGCGATGGAGTACTGCCGCACCGCATGGCGCTTGCCCTGGCTGTCGGCTCCCGGCATGACGATGCCGAGGCTCTGGCCTTCGAGCACCGGGAACATGCCATCGGCAAACCGCAGCACGATGTGGCGGACGTCGGTGTCGGATTCGGGCGCGGTCAGCCTGACGTTGGCCACGATCGTTGCCGTGGCCGGCTGGTTGCGCTTGAACGCATTGACCACCGGCCGGCTGGCGGAGGACGGCGCGGCGGGCTTGACCGCAAACGCATCCGTCAACTCGCTTTCGGCCAGCGCGGGAAGCTCTTCCGCCGGCTCGATCGTCGGGGGGACGAGGTGCGCTGCATCCTTCAAGTCGATCGCGATCCCGGCCTGCTGCGCAGGCAACTGCGACCAGCTGAACTGTTCGTCGACGCTGTACGTCGAGCTGACGTCGCGCCAATTGGCGATGGCTCCCGTCGGGCAAGGATCAAGGCACTTGCCGCAGCCTGTGCAGGCGTCGAAAAGCACGGCGTAGTTGTCGTCGTTGTGGACGATGCCGCCGTGCGGACAACTCTCCTCGCAGGTGTTGCACCGGATGCAGACCTCGGGGTCGATCAGATGCTGCCGCATGAAAGCGACCCTGGATGAGACAGGCAGCGCTGCGAAGGCAGTGGCGGTCATTGGTCCACTCCGATGTGAACATGCTCGGGGCCGCGGGTCTGCCCGGTGCTCCATTCGACGCCATCGGGATCGGTCAGGTGGAAATTCGGCATCACGCGCAGCCACTCCTCCAGCGCGATGCGAAGCTCCAGCCGTGCCACGTTGGAGCCCAGGCAGCGATGCGGGCCGGAACTGAACGTCAGGTGCCTGTTGCGCTTGCGATCGAGCTTGACGACGTCCGGGTCTTCGAAGACTTCCGGGTCGCGATTTGCTGCGGCCAATGGCAGGATCACACGCTCCTGTGCGGCGATGCAGCGTCCGTGCAGTTCGACCTCCTCGCTCGCCAGGCGCGCGATCGACACCGGTGCATAGGCCCGCAGCAGTTCCTCGATGGCGGTGGTGCGCATGATGCCCGGATCGGCCAGCAGCGTGGCGCGGTCCTTGGGGTGCGATGCGAGGTGCCACAGGCTCGCTCCTATTGCGCTCCAGGTCGTGTCGGCGCCGGCCAGCACCAGCAGGAAGAGACTGCCCAGCTTGTGCTTGCGGGACAGCGGCTGGCCGTCGAGCGTGGCGTGTCCGAGGTAGCTGATGATGTCGTCGCCCGGGTTGCGCGTACGTTCCTCCAGCAACTGCTCGAGGTACTGCAACTTTTCCTGGATGACGGCACTGCGCACGGCCTGGTCGAGCGGCCCGAGGCGGATCAGCCGAACCACCCAGTCCACGAACCGGTCGCGCGCGTCGGCAGGCACCTTCAGGATCTTGGTGATCACTGCCAGCGCAAGCGGCATCGCGAAGTCCGAGACTGCGTCGCCGTGGCCACGTTCGGCAATGGCCTGTGCAAGCCGCTGTGCTTCCTCGTGAACGAAGGGCTCAAGTTGGGCGACGCGGTCGGGCGTGAAGTAGGGCGCCAGCAGGTCGCGGTGCGCCTTGTGATCTTCCGGATTCGACGTGAGGGGGGGCATGAACAGTTCGCGCCCCATGGCGGGAACGGGGCCGGCAACCTCGACGGCACGCGAAGAATAGTGCGCCGGGTCCTGGGTGATGTCGCGGATGTCGTTGTACTTCGTGACCATCCACGACCCGCCGCCGAGCTGGCTGTGCGCGACCGGGCAGCCGCCACGCCGCATCGCTTCCCATACCGTGTGCGGATCCTTCGCGAAGTCCGCTCCGTAGATGTCGTAGCCATCGTGAACATGCGTTGCCTGGTCAGTCATGTCGGTTGCCTTTCAGTTGCAGGTACTGTGGTGAAATTTATACTACACACTATATCGTAAACAGTAGTTGAACGTAGTATGAAATCAGGCGGTGAGAAAGTCAACATGCAGAGGCTGGCCTGAAAGGCAACTCGAAAACTAGGCTATTGACGTCGAATCCAAAAGATGTTCATACTACATATTGAGAAAACCAAGTTTGATGTATGTAGCATTAACCCGAAACCCGAAAGAGGAGACCCACGATGAGATCGAGCATCAGCACCGCTGCGGGGCAGCGCCCGGCGCCGCGGTTCGCGGTCCTTGCCAGCGCCTTGAAGGAGGCTGCAGCATGAATGCCGTCAGAGAATCCATCCCTTCCTATTGGCCTGCTGACCCTTCCCAAGCCGTGCTCGATGTGACACTGGGCGACTTGTTGCGACAAGTTGCTTCGGAAGTCCCCGACCGCATCGCTCTGGTTGAGGGCGGAACCATGGCGTCGGAGCGGCGGCGCTGGACTTATCGCGAACTGCTCGAGGGCGCCGAGTGTGCGGCGCGCGCCTTGCTCGGTCGCTTCGCGCCGGGCGAGCGCGTTGCAGTCTGGGCGCCGAACTGCGCCGAGTGGATCTTCCTGCAGCATGGTGCGAGCCTTGCCGGCATCGTGCTGGTGACTGTCAATCCGGCGTTCCTGTCCAAGGAACTGGAGCACGTGCTCAGGACCTCCGGCGCCAGCGGCATATTCCACGTCGACACCTACAGGAAAAACGACATGAAGGCGGGCGTCGAGGCGGTGCGGCCGCGCCTCCCCGGGCTTCGTCATGCCATCTCGTTCTCGTCGTGGGATCGCTTTCTCGCGGAGGCCCGGCCCGACGTGCTGCTGCCGCGTGTCAGCCCTGGCGACACGGTGCAGATCCAATACACCTCGGGCACCACCGGCTTTCCGAAGGGTGCCTGCCTGCACCACCGCGGCATCGTGAACGCATCGCGGTACGTGGCGTTGCGGGCGGAGTTTCCGGTTGGCGGCGTCTGGGTCAACGCCATGCCGCTGTTCCATGTCGGCGGTTGCGCCGTGACCGAGATCGGTGCCCTCGCGCAACGCGGCACCTTCGTGCTCCTGCCCGCATTCGATGCCGGCGAGATGCTCGAGATCCTCGAGAGCGAGCGCGGCAACATCGCGTTGCTGGTACCCACCATGATCCTTGCGATGCTCGAGCATCCGGATTGCAAGGGCAGGGACCTGTCGAGCCTGCAAACGGTGCTGTCCGGTGCCGCCGTCGTTCCCGCGGCGCTGGTGCGCAGGACGATGGAAGCCTTTGGCTGCGCGTTCTCCATCCTGTTCGGCCAGACGGAAGGCAACGGCGTCTTCACGCAGACACGACTCACGGACTCCCCCGTGCAGCAAGCCGAGACGGTCGGCACGCCCTTGCCCTGCCTGGAGATGAAGATCGGCGATCCGCTGTCCGGCGAGATCCTGCCTGCAGGGGTCCCTGGCGAGATCTGCGTGAGGGGCTACCAGGCGATGACCGGCTACTGGGACATGCCAGAGGCCACGGCCCTTGCCCTGCGCGACGAGGGATGGCTGCACACCGGCGACATGGGCATGATGGACGGGCAAGGCTACCTGCGGGTCACCGGCCGCTTGAAGGACATGATCATCCGCGGCGGCGAGAACATCTATCCGCGCGAGATCGAGGATGTGCTGGTGGGTCATCCGGCGGTGGGGGATGCCACCGTGGTCGGTGTGCCGGACGAAAGATGGGGCGAAGTGGTGGTGGCGATCATCCGGCCAGCGTCGCCGCAGTCGCCGCCGGCCGAAGACGAGTTGCGAGGCTGGTGCCGCGGAAAGCTCGCCGCCTACAAGACACCGGTCGTCTGGCATTTCGTCGAAGCCTTCCCGCTCACGGCGTCCGGAAAGATCCGCAAGCACGTTCTGCGGGAGCAACTCCGAAGCGGAGAACTGGTGACGCTTCCCGTCCCGGTCGAAGCCAAGACTTGAAAGATCTTGCCGGCCTGCGCCAATTGTTGCGCGCGTCCGGAAGACATTGGCTGGTCTTCCTACAATCCGCTGCGCCACAGGTTCAGACGCAAAGGACGGTATGCCGCCAGCAGGGAAAGCAAGACAGAAAACACCTCGACAATCCGACGCCTCATCGGCGGCGGCGCCTTCGGATCGCCTCAACCCGGGCAGCGCCCGATCGCTGTTGCTGACCTTGCTCGGCGAGTTCGTGCTGCCGCGCGGGCGGCCGGTCTGGACATCGACCCTGGTGCATGTGCTGGTCGGCGCCGGTATCGTCGAGAAGTCTGCGCGGCAGGCGATCGCCAGGGCTTCTGCCACGGGATGGATCGATGCGCATCCGGTGGGTCGCCAGACCTGCTGGACGCTGACCGAGCGGGGGCGGCGCGTCATCGACGAAGGTGCACAACGCGTGTTGTCGATGGGCCAGCGCAACACACCTTGGGACGGTCGTTGGCTCGTGCTCGTGATGGCGTCACCGGAGGGCGATAGGGCGCTCAAGCTCAAGGTGTCGCGGGCGCTGCACTGGATCGGCTTCGGCAACCCGATCGCCGGCCTGTGGGTAAATCCCCATTCGGACCGCGAGGAAGAGGCCAGGCGCGTTCTGCAGCAGCTGGCGGTCTCGGCAACTACCTTTGCTTTCGTGGGGCCGTCGTCACAGATGGGGATGACCGACCGGCAGGTGGTGGACCAATCCTGGGATCTGGACACCGTGTCTGTTCACTATGACCAGTTGCTCAATCGATTCGGCAGGCTGCGTCCAGGATCGGGGGATCCGATGCTGTTCACGCATGTTCAACTCGTCAACGAGTGGCAACGTGTCCCCTTTGTCGACCCCGGCCTTCCCCTGGTCCTCTTGCCGCCTCGGTGGGGCGGCAAGGAAGCGGTCACGCGTCTTGAAGGCTTGCGGCAGCAGTGGAGCGAGGAAGCGCATCGGCGCTGGGATGAGATCGCCGGGGTCGTGCCGACGGTTTAGCGAGACAAGCGGAAGGGGAGCGACGGCGTTCCCGCGACCGCGTACGGCCTCAGCGCTTGAGCAACTCACCGAACCCGGCGCCGGCTCCGACGCGCCTCGGCTCCATGCGCACCACCGCCACGCGCGACGGAGACGACTACCTGCCGTCCGCCTCGCCGCGCAGCAGGTCGCCGGTGTGCAGCCACCCGCCGCGGGCCACCTCGGCATTGGCGGTGTCGTCATCGAGGTAGACCGACAACAAGCTCGGGCCGCGCACCACGCATTCGCCGGGCTGGCCGACCGGCATCTCGTTCATGTCGTCGTCGACGATGCGCACTTCCATGAGCGGGGATGGCAGCTTGCGAAGCGTCGGCATCTCTTAACGTCCCCGAAGGAGTGCGCGCGGCATCGTGAGCGGTCTTGCACGCGGGGACAGGCGCCTCCTAGTGGAGAATGGGGCGCGCGCAATCCACCGGATCTCGCGCCTGTTCCCCGACTCCTATGGTGCGCTGATGCGGCGCAAGCTTGGGGTGTATGTAGCCGGCGAGTGTGAGATCGGAGTGCGTTTCCCGGAAGACCGGCGCCGGACATCCGACACTACCGAAATCGCATATGTGATTCCTTGAGGTGCGTCCCGGTGGAACACTGGGATTTCCACTTCCACCGGATGCATTTCCATGGTCTTTTCAAACACGACACCGAGACCGCTTGCGGTCCTGCTCATCGCCGTTGTGGCATTGGCCGCGAAGGCGGAGCCCTTCCCTCCGCAACACTGGGCGAGCAAGGTTGGAATGGTTCAACTGCAGCCCAACGGGAAGGCTGACACGACGTCCAATGTGCTGGACAGGATGCTGGTCCAGGAGGCTTTCTATCGTTGGGGGATCGCCTGGGATGAGGCCAGGCTCGACGTCGTGCGCTCGCTGTTCACGAAAGAGGGCGAGCTTGTGATCACCCTCGGCAGCGACAAGCAGATCTCCCGCCACGTGGGCCCTGAAGCCATTGCTGGCTACGTCGAAGGCGCATCGAAGGTCCAGGCCTGCAGGCGGTCCGAGAGGCCCATCGCCGGCGCAAGTGGCTTGCCGAGCCGCCCAATGGCTGGATCAGGGGCTGGTGTTCACCATGGCCAAAGGGGCAAGGCTTTTACTTAGCATGGCGCCATGAGCAAAGCATTCACCAAAGAGTCGGACGCCGACGACGACGACGATGGCGCGGACGGCGGGTTGCCGCCGCTGCCGCCAGGCGGCAAGAACTACATCACGCCGCAAGGCTATGCACGGCTGCGTGACGAGTTGCTCAGCCTCATGGACGAGGAGCGGCCGAAGGTGGTCGAGGCGGTGCATTGGGCGGCAAAGAACGGCGATCGGTCCGAGAACGGCGACTACCTCTATGGCAAGAAGCGGCTGCGTGAAATCGATCGCCGCATCCGCTTCCTGACCAAGCGGCTCGAAGTGGCCGAGGTGACGGACCCGTCCGTGCATCACGGCAGCGACCAGGTCTTCTTCGGAGCGACAGTGGAATACGCCGATCCCGCGGGCGAGGAGCGCAGCGTCACCATCCTCGGCATCGATGAAGCCCAGAGCCAGCAAGCGCAGGTGAGCTGGATTTCGCCGATTGCCCGGGCGCTGCTGAAGGCGCGCGAGGGCGATGTGGTGAAGCTCGTCACGCCGCGTGGCGCGCAGGAGATCGAAGTGCTGTCGGTGCGCTACCCGGCGCCCGGTGCGCTCGGGTCGGCCGAATAGGGCGCGGGCACCACGCGGTTCGCGACCAGCACCGACGGCGTCCGCTTCACGGCGCGCAGCACCAGGTCGAGATGCGCGCGGTCGCGCACCGCGATCACGAAGCGCAGGTCGGTCGAATCCTGCGGCGTTTCATCGGCCATCTCGACATGCGTGATGTCGGCCTCGGCCTCCGCCAGCGTGGCTGCCACGCGGGCCAGCACGCCCTTGTCGTTGCGCACCGTCACGACCACGCCGGTCTCGAAGGTGCGGACCGGTTCCTCGGCCCACTCGACTGCGAAGAAGCGTTCGCTGTCGCGGTGCCGCAGGCGCTGGCCGACGCCGCATTCGTCGGTATGAACGACGAGCCCTTCGCCGTGGCCCAGGTAGCCGACGATGCGATCGCCTGGAATGGGCCGGCAACACAGCGCGAAGCGAACCGACGAGTTTTCGCTGCCGTCGAGCGTGACACCGCCTTGCGAGACGGTCTCGTGCGCAGTGAAGCGCTCGCGCGTGAGCAGCAGGGCATCGGGCTTCTCGCCGCGCTCGGACAGCAGGAACATGAGGCGCTTGGCCACGATGCTCGCAATGCGTCGGCCCAGGCCGATATCGGTCATCAGTTCGGAACGCGAGCGGTTGGCCGTGAAGCGCAGCAGCTTTTCCCAGATGACCTGGTATTCGCCGTCTTCCGGCGGCACCTTGTTGCGGCCCTCGGCGCGCAGCGCCTGGGCCAGCAGCTTCTCGCCGAGACCTTCCGACTCGGCATGGGCCAGGGTCTTGAGGTAGTGGCGGATCTTCGATCGTGCGCGGCCGGTGCGAACAAATCCCAGCCAGGCCGGATTGGGCGTCGAGACGGGCGCGGTGATGACTTCCACCACGTCGCCGTTCTTGAGCTCGGTGCGCAGCGGCACCTGGTCGCCATTGATGCGCGCCGCCGAGGTGTGGTCGCCGATGTTGCTGTGGATGGCATAGGCAAAGTCGATGACAGTGGCGCCGCGCGGCAAGGCGAGGATCTGGCTCTTGGGCGTGAAGACGTACACCGCATCGGGGAACAGGTCGACCTTGACGTGGTCCCAGAATTCCGCGGCATCGCGCGTCTCGTCCTGGATGTCGAGCAAGGACTGCAGCCACTTCGCGCCGAGCCGCTCGCGCGACGGCGACGCGTTGTCGGTCGCCTTGTAGAGCCAATGCGCCGCCACGCCGGATTCGGCGACCACATGCATGGCCTCCGTGCGCAACTGGAACTCGACGTTGACGCCCGACGGACCGACCAGCGTGGTATGCAATGACTGGTAGCCGTTGAGCTTGGCAATCGCGATGTGGTCCTTGAACTTGCCCGGCAGGGGCTTGTACATCTGGTGCAGGATGCCCAGCCCCGTGTAGCAGGCGATGACGTTCGGCACGATCAGGCGGAAGCCGTAGATGTCGGTGACCTGCGCAAAGCTCAGGTGCTTCTCGTCCATCTTTCGGTAGATCGAGTAGAGCGTTTTCTCGCGGCCCGCAATACGCACGCTGATACCGGCGGCTGCGAAGGCGGTTTCAAGTTCGCGCTGGACCTTCTGGATCAGATCGCGCCGGCGGCTGCGGGCCTTGGTCACGGCCTTCGACAGGATGGCGTAGCGCCAGGGCTTCAGGTGCCTGAAGGAAAGTTCCTGGAGTTCGCGATAGGTCTGGTTCAGGCCCAGTCGATGCGCGATAGGCGCATAGATCTCCAGCGTCTCGCCCGCAATGCGCGGCCACTTCTCGCGCGGTGCATCGTCGAGCGTGCGCATGTTGTGGGTGCGGTCGGCCAGCTTGACGAGGATCACCCGCACATCGCGCGCCATCGCCAGCAGCATCTTGCGGAAGGACTCGGCCTGGTTCTCCTCGCGGGTGTTGAACTGCAGTTTGTCCAGCTTGGTGAGGCCATCGACCAGTTCGGCGACGGGTGCACCGAAGCGCTCGATCAGTTCGGGCTTGGTGACGCCGCAGTCCTCGATGGCGTCATGCAGCAGCGCCGCCATGAGGGCTTGCGCATCCAGCTTCCACTCGGCGCATTGGGCCGCGACCGCGATCGGATGGGTGATGTAGGGCTCGCCGCTGTTGCGCAGTTGGCCGAGATGGGCCTCGTCGGCAAAGCGGTAGGCGCGGCGGACCAGTTCGGTGTCTTCGGCGCTGAGATAGTCGAGCCGGGCGGTCAGGGCCGCGAAGCTGGCCGCAGCGGCGTTGAGGGCGGCAGGGCTGGGCCGAGCAGCACCCCGCGGGGCGTTGGGCTCGGGTTTGGCGACTGCGCTCATAGCCCCCGACTTTAGCGTGCCATTCGAGGGCAGGTGATTGCCCACAAAAAAGGCACCGCAAGCGGTGCCTCTATGGGAAAGCGGGGGCGAATGATCAGCCCGGCACCTTCTTGAGCATTTCGAGGCCGATCTTGCCTTCGGCTATTTCGCGCAACGCGGTGACGCCGGGCTTGTTCTTGCTCTCGATCTTGGGCGCATGGCCCTGGCTCAGCATGCGGGCGCGGTACGTTGCGGCCAGCACGAGCTGGAAGCGGTTCGGGATCTGAAGCAGGCAGTCTTCGACGGTGATGCGGGCCATGATGAACTTTCGGTAGACGGTGTCAGGGGATGTTCAGAGCGGCGAAGGTGTCGGCCCGCGCGCGGCGCTGGGCGGAATAACGCAGCCGCTGGGCGTGAACAATGGCTTTCAGGTCGAAAAGCGCACGCTCGAATAACTCGTTGATTATAACGAAATCGAATTCCCCCGCCCGGGCCATCTCGGTGGCCGCATTGCGGAGGCGCAGTTCGATGACGTCGGCGCGGTCTTCGCCGCGACGCTCGAGCCGCGAGCGCAGTTCTTCCCAGCTCGGCGGCAGGATGAAGATGAGCACGGCGTTGGCGAAGGTCTTGCGGATCTGGATCGCGCCCTGGAAGTCGATTTCGAGCACCACGTCCGCGCCTTGCGCCACGCGCTCCTCGATGGCCCTTTTCGACGTGCCATAGCGGCATCCGTGCACGTGCGCCCATTCGATAAACCCGTCGCCGGCGACCATCGCGTCGAATTCGCCATCGGAGGTGAAGAAGTATTCGCGGCCATGCTTTTCCTGCCCGCGCGGGGGACGGGTGGTGTGCGACACCGAGGGTTGCACGGCCGAATCCAGCTCCATCAGCGCTTTCACGAGGCTGGACTTGCCGGCGCCGCTGGGCGCAGCCACCACAAAGATATTTCCGGGGTAATCCATCGGGCAGGGTCTTCTTATTCGATGTTCTGCACTTGCTCGCGCATCTGCTCGATCAGCACCTTCATGTCGACGCCGATGCGCGTGAGTTCGAGTGCGGCGGACTTGGAGCCCAGCGTGTTGGCTTCGCGGTGCAGTTCCTGAATGAGGAAGTCGAGGCGCTTGCCGATCTCGCCGCCCTTGGCGATCAGTCGCTCGATTTCGTCCAGGTGGGAGCTGAGGCGGGTGAGCTCCTCGGCCACGTCGATGCGGATGGCGAAGGCTGTTGCTTCGGTCAGTGCGCGGTCTTGCGCCGCTTCGGGCAGGGTGCCGCCGACCAGGCCCATAGCATCCTGCCAGCGTTCCAGGAAGCGGTTGCGTTGCTGCTCGACCAGTTGAGGCACCAGCGGGCCGGCCTGCGTGGCCAGCTTGCGCAACTCGCCGAGGTGCTCGCTGAGCATGGTGGCGAGGCGGGCGCCTTCGCGGGCGCGGGCTTCCATCATGGCGGCGAGTGCCCTGCCGCTGACATCCAGCAGGTCCGGGCCCCAGTCGCCGCGCTGGCTGCCGTCGCCGCCGGCCAGCCGCAGCACGTCGGCCACGCTCAGTTCGCGTGCGCTTGGGAGCCACGCCTTGATGCTGTCCTGTACGCCGTTGAGCCGCTGCAGCAGCTTGGTGGAAGGCTCCACCACGCCCGATGCGGCACTGTTCTCGAAGTTGGCCCGCAACTCGACCTTGCCGCGCTTGAGGCTGCGGGTGAGCAGTTCGCGCAGGGCGGGTTCGTGCTGCCGAAGCTCTTCCGGCAACTTGAAAGTCAGGTCGAGGAATCGGCTGTTGACCGAGCGAATTTCGACGCCAAGACGGCCCGTGGCCGCAGGGCGCGAGTCCGCGTCAGCGTGGCCTCCACCGGGGGTGTTCTGGCCACTCGCGTAGCCGGTCATGCTGTAAACTGGCATTGCGCCTCACTGTGAATTTGTTTGTTCGCACCGAGGCATCGGCAGTGCGTTCGCTTGCCGCACACTCGCCTTCGGGTGAAACTCCCGGATTATGTCAAAGGTCAAACCTTCGCCCCTGCTGCCCGACACGGTGATCGGCGGATACCGCGTGATCCGCCGGATTTCCGCGGGTGGATTCGGCGTCGTCTATCTGGCGGTCGACCCCTCCGGCCAGCAGGTCGCCATCAAGGAATACCTGCCGTCTTCATTGGCCACGCGCGGCGTCGGCGAACTGGCGCCGCAGGTCGCGCCGGAGAAGCTTTCGCTGTATCGGCTGGGCCTCAAGAGCTTCTTCGAAGAGGGGCGTTCGCTGGCGCAGATCTCGCACGCATCGGTGGTGAGCGTGCTCAATTTCTTCCGCGAGAACGAGACCGTCTACATGGTGATGAACAATCTGGAAGGCGCCACGCTCCAGGATTTCATCGTCACCGCGCGCGACCTGAAGAAGCAGAAAGTATTCAGGGAGTCGACCATCCGCTCCCTGTTCGACGAGATCCTGCGCGGCCTGCGCATCGTGCACCAGCACAAGATGCTGCACCTGGATATCAAGCCGGCCAACATCTTCGTGACCGACGACGACCGCGCCGTGATGATCGACTTCGGCGCGGCGCGCGAGGTGCTGTCCAAGGAGGGCAACTTCATCCGGCCGATGTACACGCCCGGCTTTGCGGCACCCGAGATGTACCGTCGCGATTCGTCGATGGGGCCTTGGACCGACATCTATGCCATCGGCGCCTGCATCTATGCCTGCATGCAGGGCTATCCGCCCAACGACGCGCCGCAGCGCATCGAGAAGGACCGGCTGAGTCTCTCGCTGTCGCGCCTGCGCGGCATCTATTCGGACAACCTGATCGAGGTAGTCGAGTGGTGCATGTCGCTCGATCCGCTGTCGCGTCCGCAGTCTGTGTTCGCGCTGCAGAAGGAATTGAGCCGCGAAGGCGAGCGTCGCTATACCAAGCTCAGCGTCAGCGAGAAGGTGCGCCTGTCGATCGACAACATGCGCTCGCCCGACAAGAAGGGGTTGCCCAAGGCGGCCGCTCCCACAACCAGACCGGCATGAATCTCCACGCTCCATATCTCGTGTGTTCGCTTCCCCCTGAATGGGTTTGTGCGGCCTTCGTGCTGCCGTGCGGGCACTCATGAAATTTTCCGTATTCCAAGTCAGCCGCAAGGGCGGCCGCGTCAAGAACGAAGACCGCATGGGCTACTGCTACACGCGGGAGTCCGGCCTCTTCGTGCTGGCCGACGGCATGGGCGGCCATCCGGAGGGTGAGGTCGCGGCGCAGATGGCGCTGCAGACCATTGCCGCGCTCTATCAGCGCGAAGCCCGCCCGGTGGTGAAGGACGTACGCGCCTTCCTCACGTCGTCGGCGTTGTCGGCGCATCAGCAGATCATGCGCTATGCGGGCAACAAGGCGATGCTCGACACGCCCCGCACCACGCTCGTGGCGGCCGTGCTGCAAGGCACGACGGCGACTTGGGTTCACTGCGGCGATTCGCGTCTGTACGTGGTGCGCGGCGGGCAACTGCTGATGCGTACCCGCGACCATTCGCATGCCGAGCGGCCGCGGCTCGACGGGGGCAACGAGCCCGTCAATCGCAACCTGCTGCTGACCTGCCTCGGCTCGCCGTCCACGCCCACGCTGGATGTCTCGGCTCCGCTGACCCTGCAGCAGGGCGACCGCATCATGCTGTGCTCGGATGGCGTCTGGGGTGTGCTGGATGACGAGCAAATCGTGCGGACGCTGTCGAACAGGCCTGTGTCTGACGCTGCGCCGGAGTTGGCTGAAGCGGCGCTCCGCAACGGCGGCACCCACAGCGACAACGTGACGCTGATCGCGCTCGAATGGGAAACGCCCGACGTGGCCGGCAACGAGCGCGGCGTGTCGACCGATGCGATCAGCGAAGGCGTGTTCGCCTCGACGATCCAGGCCGGCATGCCGTCGGATGGCGAGGCTGACGATCTGGATGAAGACGCGATCGAACGGTCGATTGCCGAAATCAACGAAGCTATCCGTCGCTCCGCAGCCCGTAAGAGCTGAGGCCGGGGATCTTTCTACTGCGGTCGCCGATCTCGGGGCGGCGATGTCCCTCGCCGCCTTCGCTGCGAAAATCTCCTTGCCCTCAGGGCGCGCTATGGTGTCCGCGCTTTTCTCATCACTGCCAATTCAACCCATGACTACATACACACGAAGCGGCGGCCGCGCGGCTGACCAACTGCGACCGGTCCGCATCACGCGCGGTTTCACCATTCATGCCGAGGGCTCGGTGCTGATCGAGTTCGGCGATACGCGCGTGCTCTGCACGGCTTCGGTGGAGGAGAAGGTGCCGCCGCACAAGCGCGGCAGCGGCGAGGGCTGGGTCACGGCCGAGTACGGCATGCTGCCGCGCGCCACCCACACCCGCAGCGACCGCGAGGCGGCACGTGGCAAGCAGAGTGGGCGCACGCAGGAGATCCAGCGGCTGATCGGCCGCTCCATGCGCGCCGTGTTCGATCTGAAGGCCTTGGGCGAGCGCACCATCCACCTCGACTGCGACGTGCTGCAGGCTGACGGCGGCACGCGCACGGCGGCCATCACGGGCGCATTCGTCGCGGCGCAGGATGCCGTGAACAAGCTGCTGGCCGCGGGGACCCTCCCGGCATCGCCGATCCTCGGCCCGGTGGCTGCGATCTCGGTGGGCATCGTCCGAGGCACGCCGTTGCTGGACCTCGAGTACACAGAGGACTCTGCCTGCGATACCGACATGAACGTCGTCATGACCGGTGCCGGCCACTTCGTCGAAGTGCAAGGCACGGCCGAGGGCGCTGCCTTCACCCGCGCCGAGATGGACCTGTTGCTGGGCTTGGCCGACAAGGGCATCCAGGAACTGGTCGTGCTGCAACAGCAGGCGCTCGCCAAGTAACTTCTGACAGTGCCCGTCATGCGGGCGCGCATCGCTTATGAAACTGGTTCTCGCATCCAACAACGCCGGCAAGCTGGCCGAGTTGCAACTGTTGCTCGCATCGCTGGATGTGACCCTCGTGCGCCAGTCGGAACTGGGCGTGGGCGAGGCCGACGAGCCGTTTCGCACCTTCGTGGAGAACGCGCTGGCCAAGGCGCGGCATGCGGCCGCCGCCACCGGCCTGCCGGCCATTGCCGATGACGCGGGGCTTTGCGTCGAGGCCTTCGGCGGCCTGCCCGGCGTGGACACGGCCTACTATGCGACCCGGTTCGGCTATGAAAAGGGCGACGCGAGCAACGTGCGTGCACTCCTCGAACAGATGGCCGGCATCGAGGACCGCCGCGCTGCGCTGGTCAGCACGCTGGTGGCGCTGCGCAGTGCCGAAGACCCGGAACCGCTGATCGCGGTCGGGCGTGCGGCCGGGCGGATCACGCGCGAGCCGGTGGGCGAGAACGGCTTCGGCTTCGATCCTGTGATGTTCCTGCCGGCGTTCGGCAAAACCTTCGCCCAACTCCCGCCCGAGGTGAAGAACGCGAACAGTCACCGGGGGCAGGCCGCGCGCGCGATGCTGGCGATGATGCGCGAGCGTTGGTTTCCATGAGCACCGCCCGGCCGCCCGAAGGTGCTCGCACCGCAGCGCGCGGCGCGAAGGTTATCCAATGAACACGATCGTCCCCATCGCGCCCGCGGTGCAGGCCGGTGCGCCGAACGCCAACGACGTGCTGCACATGATGCGGCCCGGGCCCTTGCAACTGTCCGCGCTGCCGCCGCTCTCGCTGTACGTCCATCTGCCCTGGTGCCTTCGCAAATGCCCGTACTGCGACTTCAACTCGCATGAATGGTCCGACGGAAAGGCAGGCGCATTGCCTGAGCAGCGCTACCTCGATGCATTGGTGGCCGACCTCGATGCGGCGCTGCCCCTGATCTGGGGCCGCACCATCCACACGGTGTTCATTGGTGGCGGGACGCCCAGCCTGTTCTCGCCCGAGGCGATCGACCGACTGATCAGCGACGTGCGTGCGCGCGTCAAACTGGCGCCCGACTGCGAGATCACGCTCGAGGCCAACCCGGGCACCTTCGAGCGCGACCGCTTCCGGGCCTTTCGAAGCGCGGGCGTGACGCGCCTGTCCGTCGGGGTGCAGAGCTTCAACGACGAGCACCTGAAGGCGCTGGGACGCGTGCACGATCGGGCGCAGGCCATTGCCGCGGTGGAGGAGGCGGCGAGCGCCTTCGACACCTTCAACCTCGACCTGATGTATGCGCTACCAGGGCAATCGCCCGCGCAATTGGAGACGGACCTGGCGCAGGCGCTGGCCTTGGCCCCGCCGCATCTGTCGATCTACCACCTCACCATCGAACCCAACACCTACTTCGCCAAGTTTCCGCCCAAGGTGCCGGAAGACGATGACGCCTATGCCATGCTCGACCGCATCACCGAGCGCACGGCGACAGCCGGACTGGCCCGCTATGAAATATCGGCGTTTGCCCGCGAGGGCCATCAGTGCCACCACAACCTGAACTACTGGCAGTTTGGCGACTACCTTGGCATTGGCGCCGGCGCGCACAGCAAGCTGAGTTTTGCGCACCGGATCGTGCGGCAGGTGCGTTTCCGGGAGCCCCAGAAATACATGGACCAGGCGTTGGCCGGGGTAGCGGTATCACACAGCGATGACGTGGCGCTGGCCGAGTTGCCCTTCGAATACATGCTCAATGTCTTGCGACTGAAGGAAGGGTTCACTCTGTCGCAATATGGCGAACGGACTGGCCTTTCGATCACCGCAATTCAACGCGGACTGGCCCAAGCGGAGCAAAATGGGTTACTTTCTCGCGATCTTCGACACGTTTGGCCTACTGCAAGGGGACTCGATTTCCTGAGCGACCTCCAGACATTGTTCCTACCAGATTCATGACCATCACACTGCTCGACCCCGTGACCGAACTTTCGCCCTCCGCGGAAGCCGTTGAACCGAAGCGCCGCGCGCGCGGGCGTCCCAGCGTGGTGCAGGCCGCCGAATTGCGGGAGGCCTTCCTGGATGCCGCGACGCAATCGTTTCTGGAAAAGGGCTATGCCGGCACCAGCATCGAGGCTGTTGCGCGTGACGCCGGCGTTGCCAAGATCACGATCTATCGCCAGTTCGAAAACAAGCAGGCGCTGTTCCACGAAGTGATCCATCGGGCGGTCGAGAAGGCGCGTACCGACATGCATGCGGCGCTGAAGGGCGAACAGACCAACACCGAGGAGCGCCTGCTCGAGTTGATCGAAGGCATGTACCTGGGGGCCACCGAGCCGCGCACGCTGGGGCTGCTGCGCCTGGTGATTGCCGAGGCCACGCGCTTCCCTGAACTCGCAAAGCTCGTCTATACGGAGAACAGCTGGGTGCTCGGCCCGGTCGTCGCCTACCTGGAAGAGGCGCACCGCAACGGCCAATTGCATGTGCCCAATCCTGAACTCACCGCTGTGCAGCTTTCGAACCTGGCCTTCGGCGGAGTTCGCTTCTTCATCTCCAGGCCGCTTGGCGGGCCGGTGGAGCGCCGCGAATGGGCGCAGGGCGTGCTGGACCTGGTGCTCGGCGGCCTGGCGCCGCGGAAGGCGTCGCAAGAGCCCGAAGCCAGCCATGCGCAGCGCTCTGAAGGCAGCACCGTCTAGAATCCCTCCCGCCTCTTGCCTGCCGCCCCAGGGCGAGCGGTGCATGTCTTCATTGGAGAGTTGGGTGAGCGGTTTAAACCAGCAGTCTTGAAAACTGCCGACGTGAAAGCGTCCGTGAGTTCTTATCTCAACCAAGCTTTTGTGCAACCAATTCCAGCGCCCTGTCGCAGGGAGAAGGCGGTTGGCAGTTGGTGCGTCTAATCGGCCCCGATCGTCTCCTAGGCGCCGATCTCTATCGTGAATTTATCTAAGGAAGAGGGAGGGGGAGCCGTGGTGTGGGCAACTCGTAAGAGTTGTCCACGCCTTTAAGGCGGGGAGGGAGGCTTCCCTCCCCTGACTTCGCGTTTTTGGGGCCTGCAATGGTCATAGTGGCGCGCCTTCTGGCCTTTGGATCAGAGGTCGATCGGCTGCGTCGTCGGCCCAGTGCGTATCGACCTTGGTAGGGGTTTCCCGGGGCAACTTGTCCACTGCGATCTTGCAGAGTCCATTGGAGGACCCAACGATGGGAGGCGAGGCGTGCAGGGCCACATCGAGACCTGGAACTGCTTGCTATCGTTTGTGGTACGCGCTGCGTCTCGCCATTACCTGCGTGGTTGGGCGGTTGCGGAGAGTGCCGAGAGACCTGCCCGCCTCCATTCCAAGGCCTCCAAGATTCGCATGAGGACCGTGAAGCGCGGATTGCGCGCGCCCGCACCGGATGCCACACATGTAGCTTCACGCCAGACTAGATGGGTAAATTCCTCCTGGGTGATGCCCGCCACCCCCGGCGGCCACTTCCGGCTCGTGCCGCACGAGGCGAAATTCCGTGCGCATTCGCTCATCAATTGCCGGGGCCGGGTGCCAAGGGGCCGGCCGTAAAGGCGTGCGCGCCGTCGTGGGCACTGCCCAGGAACACTTGGCCTAGCGTCTGAACTTGCGCCAGAGCGCGGTTTCCAACAATGAGGCTCGGTGGCGAAGTTGCGAATGTTGGCGATATGCCGATATGCCTCCGGCCAAGG
>NZ_JAATOM010000089.1 GCF_019207085.1 Variovorax sp. dw_308
GCGTTGTTTCCCGTCCAGAGCGACGTCGCCGTGCATTTCTCCGTCGACTTCGAGCCAGGGCGCCTGCTCGCGCAGCAAGGCCAGCGTCTTGCGCATCTTGATCGCGGTCGGCTGGTTGCTGGTGCCGAAGTTGGAGTGCGACAGCAGCGCCGCCTTGGGCTTCAGGCCGAAGCGCATCATTTCCTCGGCGGCCATGGTGGTGATCTCGGCCAGCTCCTCCGGCGTCGGGTCGTAGTTGACGTGCGTGTCGACCAGGAAGACCTGGCGGTCGGGCAGCAGCAGGCCGTTCATGCACGCGTAGACGGGCACGTCCTGCGGGGTGCTCTCGCAGCCGCCGGCGCGCTTGCCGATGACCTGGTCGATGTAGTGCAGGTGCGTTTGCGTCGTGCCCCAGGTGCCGCAGATCAGGCCGTCCACCTCGCCCTTGTGCAGCAGCATGGAACCGATGAGCGTGAGGCGGCGGCGCATCTCGATCTTGGCGGTCTGGACCGTCTGGCCCATGCGCTCGGTCATGCGGTGATAGGTCTGCCAGAAGTCGCGGTAGCGGTGGTCCTGCTCGACGTTGACGATGTCGTAGTCGAGTTCCTCCTTGAGGCGCAGGCCGAACTTCTCGATGCGTTGCGCGATGATGGTCGGACGGCCGATCAGCGTCGGGCGCGCCAGGCCTTCGTCGACCACGATCTGCACGGCGCGCAGCACGCGCTCTTCCTCGCCCTCGGCAAAGGCCACGCGATTGCGGGTGGCGCGACGGGCCACGTCGAAGATCGGCTTCATCGCGGTGCCCGAGGCATAGACGAAGCTCTGCAGCTTGTCGCGGTAGGCGTCCATGTCCTGGATCGGGCGCGACGCCACGCCGCTGTCGGCGGCAGCCTTGGCCACGGCAGGGGCGATCTTCATCATGAGCCGCGGATCGAAGGGCTTGGGGATCAGGTACTCGGGGCCGAAGCTGAGCTT
>NZ_JAATOM010000090.1 GCF_019207085.1 Variovorax sp. dw_308
GGCTGAATATTTTCGCGGCGCGAGGCCGCAGCGACGATGGAGTCGCGTTCCGGGTTGAGCGAGACGGTCGCGATGTGCGACCAGTCGCGCGTGTTGCCTGACCAACGCGCCGGGTTGCGCTCGCGAGCCTGGAGGTAGACCTCGTGCCGGGCCGTGAGGATCGCGACATCCTCGCCGGCGTGGCGCTGCGCGGGGCTGACGTAGCGGATGCCGCTGTGGCGATGGTCGTGGTTGTACCAATGCACGAACTCACGCGCCCATTCGCGAGCCGCCCGCAGATCCGCGAAGCCCGAAGCCGGGAACTCCGGCCGGTACTTCGCCGTGCGGAACAGACTCTCAACGAAGGCGTTGTCGTCGCTCACGCGCGGGCGCGAGTACGACGGCTTCACGCCCAACCACCAAAGCATCGCCAGCACGGTGGTGGCCTTCAGCGTGGCGCCGTTGTCTCCATGCAGCACGGGACGCTCGTCGCGCGGCACGGCGTGTATTCCCTCGGCCAACGCGGTGCGCTGCACGAGTCGCGCAGCGTGGTCGGAGTCATCGTCCTCGTGCACCTCGAAGCCTACGACCTTGCGGCTGTAGACGTCCAGGATCAGATACAGGAAGTACCAGCGGCCAGCGACCTCCGTTGGCAGGAACGTCATGTCCCAGCACCACAACTGGCGCGGCGCGGTGGCGACGTGCGTGGTCGGCGGACGGCTCTTGCGCGGCGCCTTGGCGCGCCCGCGATGAGCGTTCAGCCCCTGCGCGCGCAGCACGCGCTGGAAGGTGGACTCGCTGGCAATGTACACGCCCTCGTCGGCCAGCGTGGGCACGATGCGCGCGGGCGGCATGTCGGCAAATCGCGGCTCGTTGGCCACGCTCAGGACCTGCGCGCGCTCGGCCTCAGTCAGTGCGTGGGTGGGCGTCGGTCGCAC
>NZ_JAATOM010000091.1 GCF_019207085.1 Variovorax sp. dw_308
CCCCCATGAGTGCGACGGTGCTGCCGATGCAAACCGATGTGGGCGATGAGACATCGCCGGCCGGGACTGTGGCTGGGGCTGGCTCAACCCCGTTCGCCCGGCAGACGGTGACGCTGAGCAAGCAGGCGCACATCGAGTTGGTGATGACGGCCCGGCAATACAAGTCGCTGCATCAGCGTGCGACGGCGCGTGCGCGCTGGACCGAGCGACGCCACCGCCACGAGATCGAGAAGGCCCGACTTCGAGAGGCGGGCCTGCGTGAGGAATTGGCACTGGCCCAGGCGCAGATCCGCGATCTGCGCCAACGCGTGTTTGGCGCGCGCACGGAGCAGTCCAGATTCGTGGCGCCTCCAGGGCATGCGCAAGCAGGTTCGCGCCGTCCCAGAGGCCAGCAACGCGGACGCCCGGGCCACGGGCGCAGGCAAGCGCATGAGCTGCCTGCGCGCTGCGAGACGATCGCTCTGGACGCCGCGGTCTGTCCGCAGTGCGGGCAAGGCCTCAAGGAGTTTCCCGGTACCGAGGACAGCGAGGTCGTGGAGCTGGAGGTCAAGGCCTACCGGCGCGTGATCCGGCGCCGTCGCTATCGGCCCACGTGCCAATGCGCGCGCCTGCCGGCATCGTCACCGCGGCGCAGGCGCCGCGGCTGATTGAGCGCGGCAAGCTGGGCGTGTCGGTGTGGGTGAACGTGCTGCTGTCCAAGTTCTCCTACGGGCAGCCCACGCACCGCCTGCTGCACGAGTGGTCCGATCAGGGCCTGCGCATCTCGCAGGGCACGGTCACGGACGGCCTGCGGCAACTGGCGCGACTGTTCGAGCCACTGGGCCAGGCCTGGTCGACACAACTGCGCGCGCAATCGCACTGGCATGCCGACGAGACGCGCTGGGAGGTGTTCGTCGAGCGTGAGGGCAAGGTCGG
>NZ_JAATOM010000092.1 GCF_019207085.1 Variovorax sp. dw_308
GGATACGCCGCGCCTGGCCATGATGCGCCAGGCCCCCGACGCACTGGCGCCAACGCAGGGGATCGACTCCTCATGAAGCGCTATTGCGGGCGCGAGTTCACAGACGAGGAACTGCGCACCATTGCCCGGATGATCGAGCAGGCACCGCAGCTCAAGCGTGCGCCGCTGTCGCGGCTGGTGTGCCAGCAGTTGAACTGGGTGCGACAGGACGGAAGCCTCAAAGACATGACGTGCCGGGTGGCGATGCTGCGCATGCAGGCCGACGGCCTGATCACGCTGCCGGCGTCACAGATGCCCCGAGGGCGCCGCCGCGCCGAGTTCAAGCCCACGCCGGCCACCGACGCGCAGGCAGTCCTGTCGGTGCCGGTGCACGAGATGGCGCCGCTCAGGCTGTGCGCCATCGGCGCGCGCCATGCACAGTCGCTGCTGTGGAACGAGTACATGGCGCGCTACCACTACCTGGGCTACACGCCGATGTCTGGCAGCCAGCTGCGCTACTGCGTCTACGCGGGCGAGCAACTGGTGGCGCTGCTCAGCTTCGGGGCCAGCGCCTGGAAGCTCGGTGATCGCGAGCGCTTCATCGGCTGGTCCGAGACTCAGCGCCAGAAGAACCTGCAACTGGTGGTCAACAACGCCCGCTTCCTCATCCTGCCGTGGATTCAATCGAAGGGACTGGCCTCCAAGATCCTGGCCCTGGCCGCCAGGCAACTGCCTCGCGACTGGCAACAGCGCTACGGCTACCAGCCGGTGCTGCTGGAGACCTTCGTGGAAACGCCGCGCCATCGCGGCACCTGCTACAAGGCCGCCAACTGGCTCCTCATCGGGCAGACCGTCGGGCGCGGCAAGAAGAGCACCGTGCATCACCAGATCATCCCCATCAAGGACATCTGGATGTACC
>NZ_JAATOM010000093.1 GCF_019207085.1 Variovorax sp. dw_308
CGCGAGCGTGGAGACGCCCACGGCATGCACGTCGTTCTCGATCGCCTGGCGTGCGCACTCTTCGGGCGTCTGGAACAGCGGGCCCATGTCCACGTCAAAGCCGAGGTCGGCAAATGCCGTGGCGACAACCTTCGCGCCGCGGTCATGGCCGTCCTGGCCGAGCTTGGAAATCATCACGCGCGGACGGCGGCCTTGCTCTTCGGCAAATGCTGCGATCTCGTGCTGCAGTGCTTCCCAGCCCTCGGCCGAGTCATAGGCCGCGGCATACACTCCGGTGACCTTCTGCGTGTCGGCACGATGGCGGCCGTAGACCTTTTCCAGTGCATCGCTGATTTCACCCACCGTCGCGCGCAGGCGCACGGCGTCGATGCTCAGTGCCAGCAAGTTGCCCTCGCCGCTCTCGGCCGCCGCCGTCAATGCGTCGAGCGCGGCTTGCGTCTTCGCGGTATCGCGCTTCTCGCGGATCGCATGCAGCTTGGCAATCTGCCCGTCGCGCACCTTGACATTGTCGATCGAGAGGCTGTCGATCGCGTCTTCCGTCTTGAGCTTGTACTTGTTGACGCCCACGATCACGTCCTTGCCCGAGTCGATGCGCGCCTGCTTGTCGGCGGCAGCCGCCTCGATCTTGAGCTTGGCCCAGCCGCTGTCCACGGCCTTGGTCATGCCGCCCATCGCCTCGACCTCCTCGATGATCTTCCACGCGGCATCGGCCATGTCCTGCGTCAGCTTCTCCATCATGTAGCTGCCGGCCCAGGGGTCGATCACGCTGGTGATGTGGGTCTCTTCCTGGATGATGAGCTGCGTGTTGCGCGCGATGCGCGAGCTGAACTCGGTGGGCAGGGCGATCGCTTCGTCCAGCGCATTGGTGTGCAGGCTC
>NZ_JAATOM010000094.1 GCF_019207085.1 Variovorax sp. dw_308
TGCGAGCGTGGAGACGCCCACCGCATGCACGTCGTTCTCGATGGCCTGTCGGGCGCACTCTTCCGGGGTCTGGAACAGCGGACCCATGTCGACGTCGAAGCCGAGATCCGCGAAGGCGGTGGCGACAACTTTGGCACCACGGTCATGCCCGTCCTGGCCGAGCTTGGAAATCATCACGCGCGGACGGCGGCCTTGCTCTTCGGCAAATGCTGCGATCTCGTGCTGCAGTGCTTCCCAGCCCTCGGCCGAGTCATAGGCCGCGGCATACACGCCGGTGACCTTCTGCGTGTCGGCACGATGGCGGCCGTAGACCTTCTCCAGCGCATCGCTGATTTCACCCACCGTCGCCCGCAGGCGCACGGCGTCGATGCTCAGCGCGAGCAAGTTGCCCTCACCGCTCTCGGCCGCAGCGGTCAAGGCGTCGAGCGCCGCCTGCGTCTTCGCGGTATCGCGCTTCTCGCGGATCGCATGGAGCTTGGCAATCTGCCCGTCGCGCACCTTGACGTTGTCGATCGACAGGCTGTCGATCGCATCCTCCGTCTTGAGCTTGTACTTGTTCACGCCCACGATCACGTCCTTGCCCGAGTCGATGCGCGCCTGCTTGTCGGCCGCGGCAGCCTCGATCTTGAGCTTGGCCCAGCCGCTGTCCACGGCCTTGGTCATGCCGCCCATGGCCTCGACCTCCTCGATGATCTCCCAGGCCTTGTCCGCCATGTCCTGCGTCAGCTTCTCCATCATGTAGCTGCCGGCCCAGGGGTCGATCACGCTGGTGATGTGGGTCTCTTCCTGGATGATGAGCTGCGTGTTGCGTGCGATGCGCGAGCTGAACTCGGTGGGCAGCGCGATCGCTTCGTCCAGCGCGTTGGTGTGCAGGCTT
>NZ_JAATOM010000095.1 GCF_019207085.1 Variovorax sp. dw_308
CAGCGGCAGGTAGTTGTAGAGCCGGCGCAGCATCATCAGCGCCTCGACGTCGTTCTCGAAGGCCATGTCGGCCACGCCGCTCTTGGAGGTGTGGGTGGAGGCACCACCCAGCTCTTCGGCGGTCACGTCCTCGTGCGTCACGGTCTTCACCACTTCGGGGCCGGTGACGAACATGTAGCTGGAGTCCTTCACCATGAAGATGAAGTCGGTCATGGCCGGGGAGTACACGGCGCCGCCCGCGCACGGGCCCATGATCATGCTGATCTGCGGCACCACGCCGGAGGCCATCACGTTGCGCTGGAACACCTCGGCATAGCCGCCGAGCGATGCCACGCCTTCCTGGATGCGCGCGCCGCCGGAATCGTTGAGGCCGATCACCGGCGCGCCGACCTTCATGGCCTGGTCCATCACCTTGCAGATCTTCTCGGCATGCGCCTCGCTGAGCGCCCCGCCGAAGACGGTGAAGTCCTGGCTGAAGACGAAGACCAGGCGGCCGTTGATCATGCCGTAACCGGTGACCACGCCGTCACCGGGGATCTTCTGCTCGGCCATGCCGAAGTCGCTGGAGCGGTGCTCGACGAACATGTCCCATTCTTCGAAGGTGTTGTCGTCCAGCAGCAGCTCGATGCGCTCGCGCGCGGTGAGCTTGCCCTTGGCATGCTGCGCATCGATGCGCTTCTGGCCGCCGCCCAGGCGGGCCTGCGCGCGTCGTTGTTCGAGGAGTTCGAGAATTTCTTTCATGGTGTGTTGCCTCTTGGTTTTTTCTTGCCCACGCTCGTGTGGATTTGCTTCGGAATCTGTTCTTCCATCGACGGATCAGGTGGAACTGGGCGCGGTGGCGGGAGAT
>NZ_JAATOM010000096.1 GCF_019207085.1 Variovorax sp. dw_308
GCTTCACCCGATGTGGGGGAGGAGGAGTTTCGACAACGCTGGATTTATGAGCTTAAGAGCACTACGGCGCCGCGCTACACGCTGTACGCCTCCCGGCAAGACTTGCCGGTCGCACTTTCATCTTGGCTGCATGGAGAACGCAGGCTAGGCGCCGGCGGCAAGGACATCAGCGTGATGCCACCAATGGATTCGGTCGATGCGAGCGGCATCACTAAAGAATGGTTCGGCTTGTCGCACAGTTACTTTGGAGATAACAGCACCGTGATGAACGACCTGTTCGTGCTTATCCATCACAACGCGGCTCCCAGCAAGCGGCCTCGCCTGCGCAGAGTTCAAGGCAGCCAGGGGGACTATTGGGAATTCAGGCGATGAGTCCGCGAAGTTGGCCTGCCAGACTATTGCTGGCAACCATGGTGGCAGTGATTCCGTTGGCCGCGGTGCCTGATGTAAACCAACTAAATGAGCAGATCGTTCACCTCATCGATGAAGGCCAATATGCACAGGCACTTCAATTAGCGCAGGCGGCCTTGCAGGAAGTGGAGACGATCAATGGATCGAAAGATCTAACTACAGCTACCGCCCTAAGCAACACGGCGCGGGTGTACGCGCTATTGGGGCTTTACGATGAAGCGTTACCTCTTTACACGCGCGCTCTCGCGATCCGTGAGGGCGCGTTCGGCGCGGAGCATCCAACGACCGCTACCAGCCTCAACGACCTGGCGGGACTCTAC
>NZ_JAATOM010000097.1 GCF_019207085.1 Variovorax sp. dw_308
TCGCTCGGCAGGATCACGTCGTCGATGTAGCCGCGCGTGGAAGCCACGTACGGGTTGGCGAAGCGGGCCTTGTATTCGGCCTCGCGGGCAGCCAGCTTTTCCGGGTCGTTCTTGTCCTCGCGGAAGATGATCTCCACCGCGCCCTTCGCGCCCATCACCGCGATCTCGGCACGTGGCCAGGCGAGGTTCACGTCGCCGCGCAGGTGCTTGGAAGCCATCACGTCGTAAGCACCGCCGTAGGCCTTGCGGGTGATGACGGTGATCTTGGGCACCGTGCATTCGGCGTACGCGTACAGCAGCTTGGCGCCGTGCTTGATGATGCCGCCGTACTCCTGGCTGGTGCCGGGCATGAAGCCGGGCACGTCGACGAAGGTGATGACCGGGATGTTGAAGGCATCGCAGAAGCGCACGAAGCGCGCCGCCTTGATCGAGGACTTGATGTCCAGGCAGCCGGCCAGCACCAGCGGCTGGTTGGCCACGATGCCGATGCTCTGGCCTTCCATGCGGGCGAAGCCGATCACGATGTTCTTGGCGTAATCAGGCTGCAGCTCGAAGAAGTCGCCGTCGTCGACCACCTTCACGATCAGCTCCTTCATGTCGTAGGGCTTGTTCGGGTTGTCGGGCACCAGCGTGTCGAGCGACAGGTCGGCGCGCTCGGCCGGGTCGCCGCTGGGGCGCACGGGCGGCTTCTCGCGGTTGTT
>NZ_JAATOM010000098.1 GCF_019207085.1 Variovorax sp. dw_308
ACTGCACATGCTCTACAACACCGGCGCGCGGGTGTCGGAGATCATCGGCGTTCGCTTGGCCGATGTCTTGCTCGACGGCGCGGCCTGCGTCCACTTGCACGGCAAGGGCCGCAAGCAGCGGACGATGCCGCTGTGGCGATCTACGGTCAAGGCAGTGCGGGCGTGGTTGCGGCTGAACCCTGCGTTGATGTCAACGTCGGCGCTACTGCCCAACCGGGATGGCCATCCGATGACGCGTACCAACGTCACGCAGCGGCTGGCCTTGGCGGTGGCAGCGGCATCGCCAGGGATGCCGAGTCTTCGGGGACATCGCATCTCCCCACACACGGTTCGCCACACGACAGCGATGCACCTGCTTCAGTCTGGCGAGTCCATCGAGGGCATCGCCCTGTGGCTCGGCCATGAGTGCCCAGCCACCACCCACCAGTACGTGGAAGCCGACCTCGCGATGAAGGAGAAGGCACTGGCCAAGCTGCAGGACCCCGACACGGCAGCAAGACGCTTCAGCGCCACCGACTCGCTGCTGGAGTTCCTGAAGACGCTGTGATTATGAGAAGGGGCCGAGCGTGTCGGAGAGCCCAACTACGTCGTGATCCGCGCGCTCCCCACTCCAGAACTTCTCATAACTGGGGCCTTCTCATAATGGCCG